>CAXXQH010000001.1:0-484826 GCA_963678375.2 Cloacimonadales bacterium (SeqCode) | reverse complement strand
AGTTGATGATGGACACTTCAATCCAACATGGCAAGAAAAACACACTAAAGAAAAACTTATCAAAATCAGACAAGCTATCGGCAGATTTGGCTTTGAAAGACACTTTCGCATGAATCCAGTAGTCGAAGGACTTAAGTTCAAAGAAGCCTGGTTTAGATATAACTCACCTGAAGATATCGAAAACATCACTTTTGAGAAAATAGTTAACTACACTGACCCTTCTTTAGGTGAAAAATCTACCTCAGACTATAAAGCCTCCATGACTATTGGCTTCTACAAAAAGAAGTATTACCTGTTAGATTGTTACTTGCGAAAAGCTTCTATTATCGAGATGCTTAAATATCTCTATTCGGTTCATAGTAGATATAATGCCCGTCTTTATATGGAGTCTAACTTCTGGCAAAAGGTTATCTGGGACTACATCCCTGATATTGCTCTTGTTATGGGTTATATGCTACCTCTTCAGGAGTTGAAAACAAAGAAAAGAAAGAACTTCGTATAGAAAGACTTGAACCTTACTTCGAATGGGGTTGGCTTCTCTTTCCTAAACAAAAAAACAGCAGAAACACAACTACTGGAAGACCAATTACTCGGCTTCCCTGATTATCCTAACGATGACGGTCCTGATGCCTTAGCAGGAGGAGTAAATTGCCTTAGAATTAACTCTCAAGAAGAAAGCTATGAAACAGTTGAAACAAGTCTGGCCACTCAATTTTCTGATGTCTGGTAACACTACTGGGAGCGCCAACATCCCTGTCGGCATCTTAATTAACTGGGAACGTGGGCATCTTGCCCGTATTAATTCGTGTTAATTCGCTTAAATTCGCGTTAATTCGTGTAAAAGCTCTTAAAATATTAAAGGAGAAAAAAATGAATATACTTGATTTATTTAAAAAAACATCAACAACCATCTTAACCCAAACTAAAATTGAGGAAGAAAAACCTCTTTGGTCAGCTAAAATCACACCTTCAGAAATGGCTTTAGCTCTACATAATGCCCATAATGGAAGATTGAAACACCTTAATAGCTTATATGACAGACTTTATAAGCTAGATGATAACCTTGCTGGAGATACTGATGTCAGAGTAGAAGCTCTTAAATCAGCTTCTTTCACTCTCCCTGAAGATATCTCTCAACAACAAAAAGACTTCTTCACTTCTTTCTTGGATAGCTTTTTCCCTCTTCTGATTGACCAGGCTCTTGATTTAAAGTTAACAGGTTCTCTATTTCGTCAGATTGCCTTTAAGCTGGAAAACAATCTTTATACTATAGACAAGTTCATAGAATATAAAAACCTCGATTTGAGGGCTGAAAAATCTGAATTGGTCTTGTATGTCGAAGATGAGAAGAAAAGCCTCTCTGATGATAAATTTGTGCGTCTATATCAAAATTATTCAGTCTATGAGTCTATTATTAAATATTATACTTTCTTTTCCTTTGCTCTCAACAATTGGGCATCCTTTGTTGAAACTTATGGAAAACCTATCAGAATTGGAAAGTATAAACCAGGTTCAACACAGGAAGAAAAGAACCTACTCAAGTCTATGGTAAAGAACCTGGGTACAGACTTAGGTGCTGTTATCTCTGAAAATACTCTAATTGAGTTCGCAGACTTTAAAAATGCTTCAGCTAATGCTAATCTCTATGCAGTTCTTTTAGACTTTTGTAAAAAATCAATCTCTAAAAGAATACTTGGCCAAACTCTCACAACTAATACTGAAAAGACAGGATCCTATGCTCAAGCTAAGGTTCATAACATGGTCAGACAGGATAT
The DNA here is from genome assembly GCA_963678375.2 of Cloacimonadales bacterium (SeqCode). Lineage (GTDB taxonomy): Bacteria > Cloacimonadota > Cloacimonadia > Cloacimonadales > JAFGVF01 > JAEKNW01. The sequence continues at coordinate 483,051 of CAXXQH010000001.1, read as the reverse complement.
CCTCCAGGCTGATATCAGAGACTGCTCTAAGTATATCTCTTATATCTGCTCTAGGTTAAACAGATTAAACTTCGCTGACCAAGATATTAAAGTAACTCTTACTATCCCTGAACATGTTGATTTAAACACTAAGATAAACATAGATACTCAACTAAACAATATCATCGAAATAGAACCTGATTATTGGTACACCACTTATGGCATCCCTGTACCAAAGTCTGGTGCAAAACTAAAGGAGGTTGCATCTCAGCTCTTCCCTTTTCAGAATAGGGTAGTGGTTAATTCCCCTCAAAGGAGGGGTACATCCTACGAAGCTTCAGCGAAGTATGATGCCTTCGAAGAAGCCACGGTGGTCTCTTCAAAGTCCCCTTCAGGGGATTTAGGGGCTTCCCTCAAACAGCTAATAAAAATCAAATCTCAAATCAAAGAAGCCAAGTCATTCAAAGATATAGAAAATATGTCTTATCCTAAAGACCTCTATTTAACCTATGCTAATGAGATGTATCAAACACTTCTTAAAGAATACTATAAGCTAAGAAAAGCTTCTCTAAAGAAGAAAGCTTCCTCGTCAATTCCCCTCTACGGAGGGGTGGACGGTACTCCGGACGGGGTGGTTAATTCCCCTCAACGGAGGGGTACATCCTACGAAGCTTCAGCGAAGTATGATGCCTTCGTGCCTTCGTGTGAGGTCTCTTCAAAGTCCCCTTCAGGGGATTTAGGGGCTGACTACAACTTCGAAATAGACTGGACCCTAAAAGACACCCAAGCTTTAAATGCTTTCCGGGCAGAAACCTTTATCGTAGCAGGAGTAACTTCCGAAACAATGCTTGATATGATTAAGTCTGAAGCTGAAAAAGCCTTTACTGAAGGTACTACCTTTCAAGAATTTAAGGAAAACCTCAAGCTAAAAGGTTTCGAACCTGAAAATCCTCATTACCTGAAGACTAATTTTAACCAGGCCATTAAATCAGCTCGAGCAGCTGCAGACTGGAAAAACATCCAAGACCTCAAGGAAATCTTCCCTTATCTCCGTTATGTTACCATGCAAGATGACGCTGTCAGGGATGAACATAAACCCTTGGATGGTATAGTCAGACATGTAGATGATGCTTTCTGGGATGAATACTATCCTCCTAATGGCTGGGGTTGTCGTTGTGGTAAAGAACAACTAACTGAAGAAGAAGCAAACGGAGACCCTGGACTCAAGAGAGATGTTCCTCCTGATTCAAATGTTAAAGAAGAATTTAAACGTAATGTAGGCAAAGACAACTCTCTCTTTGGAGACTGGTTAGGCTGTGAAGATGCTAAAAACATCTCTATTTTATATCCGGAAATGTCTATCAGAAGCAAGCGTTTGCACATCTACAACTCTGCTAAAAAGCACTGTCCAGACCTCTATACTAAATCCTACAAAGACTTAGATCTACGGGATTGGAAAGAGATGCCTGAAAATAAACTACCAAAACTTCATAACACTGATGGAAAATCAAAAGAGGAACTACTAAAAGAATACTCTGAATATCTTGGCAATAGAACTGTTGCTGGTTATAATGATACACCAATATTCCTTGATAAAGGCAAAGCGGATAAGTTCTTAAAAGAGACCTACACTGCCAAAGATATCCGAGGAAGAATGAAATATATAAATGCTATTGATGAAGTCCTTGTTAAACCTGATGAAGTCTGGCTTGATAAGGATAAAAGTCGCGTTAGATATTATAAGAAATACTCAAAAAATATTGTTCTTGTTGTTGATATAAACAATGGAGAATACGAGTATTTTAACATTGTTGTTATCGGTAAAGATAAAGAAATGGATAGACTTAGAAAAGGCTTCTTAATAAAATAAACATATAAAAAAAAGAGGTGCTATAATTTAGTACCTCTTTAACTTTTGGGGCTAAGCCAAGCCTTAATCACTTGGAAACCGTCCACACCAATCAAACGAGGATTAAGCTCTTTCTGTGTTTCTATTTATATTCTACTATTTTAGCAAGCTAAAACTGCATCATTACCAAATTTCTCATGTATCTCACCTAACTGTAATGCTGCATTATTCCGTTCTCTACGTTTTTCAGATACTAGTTTATATATGTATGGAGTCTTGCTAAACAACATTATAGTTCTACCAGTTTTTGTCATCGCAATTCTTAATAGTAGACTCCTCTTTTTGCTAATAGCAAATAATGTTGTAGCTATTTCATGCATATACTCTTCATCTTTTTTTATATGATGTTTCGTAACTTCACATTCTTCTTTAACAATATCTTTAATAAGGCTGTTCATGTACCTATTTAGTTTAACTATATCAAAATAGGGTTTATTCTGTATTACAAAGTCAACCATATCAAGAGATTCAAATAAAACATCATTTTCCTTCTCAGTAGCAATACTATATATTATTCTACTACGAATATTATCAAAAATCTCCATATCAAGAGATTCTCTAATTCGCCTGTAATATATATATATTCCTATAATTAGAACTAAAGAAATAGCAATTGTCAAAAGTCCTAAAATCTCTAACATTATTTAACTCCTTACTCATTACCTTAACTTACTTTTTTTTCTTTTTCTCACGATCTAAAACAATGTCCTGAAACTTATCTCGTTGTTTCTTTGCATCTTTTAAATGCCTTTTATAACTCGATATTGCTCCTAGGTTGGCAAAGAATACCATAATAAAGGCTATTATTAATCCAATGCAAGCGATAAAAAGACCAACCACAATACCCCAGCTATTAGGGGCATCTTTCAATGTTATTATCGCACAAGATAATTCCGTTATAGCATCTGACATATTACCTCTACTTATAAAATAATTACTTCTAAAAATTATACCAACATATCCTAATTCATGTCAATTCTTAGTCTTAGATTAATGGTGTCAAGTTATTTTTTTTCTTGTACGAAATATCTTTTTATTTTATATATTTATTTTAAAACTATAATCTGTCATATCATTTTCCATTCAGATAGATTCATCAGAAATATCTCTACCTAGGTTTTCCAAATCAAACGAGGATTAAGCTCTCTCGGTACTTATATTTTATATCTTAATCAATTTCTTAACTTTAGCAAGATTAGTTCACTGGGAAACTCTAAATCCCAGGCGACACCTTATACTTTCCCTTTATCCTCATTGATTACCTTATCAACTATATCGTTATTTAATTTCTGAATTTTAATAAAATTTATGATGAAATATATAATTGAATAGATTATTAACAAGCAAAGAAAAACTGACCAATTAAAATTAAACTCGTATTTTGAAATATGTAGAGTAGTTAAGTATAACTCACTCTTACGTAAATAATAATCAATTACATAGCAAAAGGTAACAATAGTGAAATATTGCAGGAATGAGTCTCTTACAGCGTTTAGATTATCTCTAATCTTGTGTAAATATTTTTTATTTTTTATTTCAGCAAAACTAAAAGTTACTATTAAACCAAGTCCAACTGAAAACATAATTCCAGCAACTGTGAATATGGTATTAATAAAAAAATCATCAATTTTAACAGGAAATAAATTCGAGATTATTAAGAATAAAAATATTATAAATAAAAATCTAAATATTGTTTTCATTCAACAACTCCAACAAAAACTTTTCCATTTCTTGATAAAGTTCAGGCTCATTAATTTTATTAGTTTCAGTTAGTTCTATCTCAACAGATTTAACCCTGAGAATTTCACTTCCTTTGATTCTTCCACCTTTTTTGGTAATAAATGAAACATCATCAGTCTCACTGATTGGTTTCATATAAGCACCCATCATTTTTTGATAATCTTCGACTGACATTTTCGTCGGTTTCTTAAATTTAATAGATAGTTCAGCAGAGATGATATCTTGTTCTAGAATATCATCTAAAGAACCTGTATCATCTATTAAACTTGATAACACCTCTCTTTTTATATTGGTTATTTTTCGTTCATGAGTATCTTTTGGAGCGTTGAAAAGAACTGAATTGTCTTTTACTGTTATCTTCTTTATGTCTGCTAATTTCGTCTCCACATTACATACGATTTTAGGAGTAATTTCATAATATTTTGCACCTCTTTCTTCATCCAAATACCAATTTAAATAAACCTGTAATCTCTTTATAGGGATGTTTCCTTGAAGATTTGTAATAACATAATCTTTACTAATTAAAAAATAATAATGATTTCTATAAATAATGGAGGAAGTAGCATCAATTTTTCCTAGATCGAATATAGAAAATGTCTCCTTCTGTAATAATGTTTCTGGTATATTAGGGACATCTTCAGAATGAGTTATTCTTAAAACTACCCCAAAAACATAATCCTTTTTCATCTCGTAGTCAGAGATTAAATCTTCTTCTTTCTTAACATCTTCTTCATTCAATAACATTCTTCTTTCTTCAGCCTTGCTTCCAGAAAGTTTCTTTTTCAAGTTATCGAATAAATCACTACTTGCCTTTGTTATTTCATTATTTTCAATATTAAAAGCTCTTAGTTTTAAAAGTTTAGATTTATTAGACATGTTATTCCTCCATTGATTTTTTATTTATTATCAAAATAAGTATCGGATGTTTAAAAGTCAATCTTTTTTCTCATTTATTTTTGCTGACTTTCACTTTTCAAATATTTAAGCTATTAATCATTATGATAAGGACATCCATGCCCCTATCATGATGATTAATCTCTGTTTCCTCTTAATACCACTCAGGTTCTACAGCTTTCATATCCTCGCCAACTGGCACTATTAATTGTCTGGTTACTCTTGACTCCCTCAAACACTTATTACAGTAATACATGCTTGTCTTGGTATACTCGGCCACAAATTTATTAGGAGCCTTATCATCATCTAAATATTTCATATCTTTCTTACTTTCTTTAAATATCCATTCACATTCATGAACGCTTGGTGTTTGTGGTTTTGGAGGTGGTATTATCTTAGGCCTTGGTCCAGGGTCTAATCCCCTTTTCCTAAGCTTGAGAAGTCTCTTTATTTCTTTGTCTATTTTTTTCTTGTGTTTTAGCTTTGTTTTTGCGTCTTCTATGTCTAACTGAATTTCTAATAATAACTCCTCTAACTTCTTATCTGTCCTCTCTTTTAGCTTCACTCCATAAACAACTCTTTCTCTAATGTCACTTAATTTCATTATTCCTCCTCATGATCTTCAACAATTAATCTCCCTCCACAATAAGGGCAATAAGTATAGTCAAGGTCTGATGATTCGCTAACCCTTTCTCCGCACCAAGTTAGCCAAGGATAATCTTCATTTTGTTCTTTATCTCTTACCCAGTGGCACACACTCCCCCCAGTTTTACTCTTATGATTGCTTATCATTGTATCAAGCGAGTCCTCCATAGCCAGAGACAAAACAAGCAAAATCCTTAAAGCATCTTCTCTGATAAAAGTGTGATGAACAAATTCATTTCCATTTTTTAGATTTTTCATAAAAATAACTATATTCCCTTCTGCTCCAGGGTCTTTAAATGTTGTTATTTCATTATGTTTAGTTGAAAAGCTATATCCTTCAGTTTTATATTCCTTTCCTGCCAATATTACTCTATTTATTTTGGTTATAGTATTCATAAGTTTCTCTTCTGCTATTTTCTCTCTTTTCATCTCTTCCTCCTCCTTATCTTAATATATCTGTGTAAGTTATCTCTCTGTTTGTTCAACTCCACACTTAGATTTCGTACATACTTCAGGTCTTTATCTATCCCAGATAACATCTCTTTTAGTTCATCCATAGTCATATTTTCAACTTTCTTAATCTTCTCTTCTGTCGGACGGTGGAGATTCTCTCCGCCATTCTTTTCTTTTCTTTTTTCTTCTGTCATATTATTTCTCCTCTTAATTCGTGTTATTAGTGCATTTCGTGGATAGATTCTCTTTTTCCTTCTTATCTAAATAATAAGCAAACAGATTTCTAATAAAAGGATCCTTTAGCCCATGAGTATAAGCCTTCTTTTTAAAAAGTTTTTCCTTGTGATAATAATCTTGCCAATCTTCAGCACTAGCTTCAGCTATTAGCCTTTTTTTCTTTTTCTCCCAAGCAAGTTGTGCCTTTCTTTCTTCTGGGCTTAATTCAGGATCAGCTTCTCCTCTCTCAATCCTCTTAGCTCTCTCAAACTCTGCTTTCTGTTGATCAAGTTTCTTCTGATAAGAATACCATTCTTGCAAATATCCCTCAAACTTACTACTAAACAAAGTCTTAGGTCGCAAGTATGGAGTAAATTTCTCATCTCCTAACCATTGTTTTGACTTAATAAATATCACCTTTTTAAAGTCTTCAGGACTAAAGCCATCATTTAATCTAGCTCTGATTAAGGCTTTTGTTTCGGTAGTATTCCAGCGATATTGTTTCCCTGCCTTTTGATTAAGTTCTTCTACTATCTGTTGATAAATATCTACACTAATCCCCCTTTGCGAGGGGGACACTGGGGGTGCTTCCTCGTGTTTCTTCTTCAACCTTTGCAGAAATTGCAGGGTCTTGACTTCCAGGATTTCAAGCCCTACAATCTCTATCAATTCCTTATATATCTGATTAATCTTTTCTTTTGTGGTCATAGTAGTTAATCCTTATTCATCATCTCTACTAATTATCCTATCTCCACAAAATGGACAAAATACCATTGGGACGATTATTGTTTCAATAGTATCATGTTTATCATTACTTACATTAAAAGGTAAAAAATACTTGTTCTTACCTGGTATCTGATACTTATAACCCACCCTTTCATTAGGAGCCTTTCGTATCTTTCGCATCTCACGGCAATGTTCTTTTATGCAATTACACATTTGATGTTTCCTCACTCTTCTCCTATTAGTACCAGTCTGGTCTTTCATAACTTGTTTCTTCGTGTTTAACTTCTTTAGTTTTTAAACATTTCTCACAGTAGAATCTATCTATTTTAGTGTAATTATAATTTCGATTACCTCTATACTCAGAAAACTTGTTTGACTCCATGAATACCCACTTGTGTACACATTGCTTTTTATTTTCATTCATTCTTTTCTCCTATTCGTGTTAATTCGTTAAAATTCGTGCTAATTAGTGTAAAAGCTCTTTAACCTTCAACTCTTCTTAAATCTCCAAATATCAGCCACTCTTGCTTCAGATAAAAAGAATTCTCCTGCTACAATTTTAAAGCAGTCTTTTAACCGAAACCCACTGCCTTTAAGTTCTTTAATCCTAACTCTTATTTTCTTATACTTCTTATTCACTCTTTTTTCTCCAGTAGTACACATAGTGATAAAGTTCTACATTGCCTGCCACAGCTTTACGTACCTGCTTTTGATGCTCCAAAAAACAGCGTCTGAGGGCACAGAACCTCTTTCTCTTAGAACTGCACCAACTCTCCTGACAAAGTGGCACCAAGCACCCCACACGCTTTTTATCTGGATTCATTTGCCCTCCAATTAACTGGGAACGCGGGCATCCCTGCCCGCATTACAGTGCTGAAAAATTCAAAGTAATTGATTTCCAGCTCCCATCTTCTTGCTTTTCTTTGAAGTTAAAATATCTCTTAGTAGAATCAATTCTGATAGCTTCAGAGATTAGATCCATTGCTTCTTGCCATTCAGGATGTTCAATCCCATATGTTCTAAGTGATAGAATTTGCTTAACATCAACATTGCCTTTTTTATCAACCCTGAAAGCCTTAATTACTAAGACACCAATCTCTTTACCTGACTTTTTAACTAAGCCTTTAAGATAACTATCAATCTTAGCTTTAGCAATTTGCAGTTTATTATCAAAGCTGATTTTATCACTAATACTAACATCAATTCTATGTTTCTCAGCAAAGTCCATTATAACAGCATTACCTTTCCACTTCTCATTATGTTTATGAGCTAAGGAATCTAAGTAATCATCCACCATTTTTGCTAGTTTGCTTTTGAATGAAGTTAAATCACTTACCAGCTTATCAACATCACTAAAGACTTCAGTTACCAGTTTGTCTCTATTCTGATCATCTTTATCTATATACCTGATTGGTACTTCATAGCCATCAGGATTTATCCATAATTTAGTTCTTCCATCAACTCTTACTTCTGCCATCTATTTACCCTCCTCAATTTGCTCTTCAAATCTTCTCTGTTTCTCTCTTATAACCTCATTAATTTTGTCTAAATCCATATCCTGGAAGTAGAGTGCTAATTTATAGTTAAGTTCTTTCCCAGAACAATTAAAGTAACCTTTCATGTTATCCATAAACTGCTCTACAAAGACATCTTTTAAGGTCTTAGAATTCTCTTTTTCCTTAACTCTTATCTCTTTTACCTTCTCACTAAGCTCTTGTTGAGATAGTTCTTCAGCTTCTTTTAGCCACTCCTCCTGGACCACATAATCAGCATCTTTAATTAGTGGATGAATCGTATTTAATCTATCTAAACCAATCTCCTGAACTGTAGCAGAATCAATGTTCATATCTTTAATATAGAAGTCATAAATCTTAACTAACTTATTAGCAACGCTTGCAGGTAAATTATGCTCGATTTCAACAAAATCTCTAAAGTTCTTATAACCTTTAATCTTGAATATGCGTTTACTCTTTATCTCAGAAAGTATCTCTCCTAGGCTAATAAAGTCTTCTTCTAACCTGCCTTTCATTACTTCAACAGCCTTAAATCTCTCTTCAGGTGTCATCTCCACTGGGAGCGCCGACATCCCTGTCGGCATCTTCCTTTCATCTCCGCCATTAATTTTGCTTCTTCCAAATAAATCTCTATTCATCTTTTTTCTCCTTCTTAATTTGTGTTATATGTTATAATTCGTTAATGACGGGAGTTGCTCACGGAGTAGCGACTTCCGACAATTGGTCTTATCTTCTCCATGTCTTCGTGAGAAAGTCTTCATCTCTCTTCTTCCACTTTCTTCAGATAATTCTTAAGCATAGCAATACAACCACTCCTTTCTTTAGGTTCTAAAGCATTCCAGTGTACAGTCTGATAATGCTTTCCAATAAACTTCCTAAATTTATCATTAGTCCAACCAACCTGTTGGATTAAACTCCATACATAATCACCTTGTTTATCGAACCTACCAATTCCGTATTTTTCTCTTGGAGAAACTTCTTTCTGCTTAGGATTTTCGTCTCCCTTAACAATCCCTAGCACAGTCTGAAGTTGCTGAATACTCAGCTTTCTAAGAGAATTACCGAATCCCCAGGACTTCAACATCTCATGAAATTCCTCATTGCTCCAATTGTGTTGCTTCTTACTGCTTATCATTATATGCTGTCTCAAGCTCTTAGCATAAGCTTCTTGTTTAGCACTCATACCCGTATTAATCCCCCTCCGTGAGGGGGACACAGGGGGTGTTTCCTTAATTCCCCTCTGAGGAGGGGTAGCAGTGTATTTCACTGACGGGGTGGTCTCTTCATTTCTCATCACGATATCCTCCTATTTAAAATAAAAAAGCCATCAGCTGATTTTAATATTTTTTGTGCTTCCATGTGGTCTAATACTACATAAGCTTTATATGCATCGCAATTAAGCAGACGAGCAACTTCCTTTAATGTTATCTTACCTCGTGCATCAGTTTCAGAAATAATTGACTCCATATATGGGTATATTTGGTTTGGCTCTTTATCAATAAAGGGATCTTCTATTTTTCCCTCTGCTACCCTCTTTTCTATTAGATATACAGTTTTTGTTGATACACCTAGTTTTTGGGCCTTAGCTTCTACTTCGTCTTTTCTGGCATGTTCTCTCTCTTTACGAGGAGGTTTAACCACCTTAATCACAGCCTTATACCTCTGTGGACTTATAGAAGCACCTGTCTTTTCAATCTCTCCATTTTCTAATAACTTATGGATTATCCGAAATGCTGAAGTCTTAGGAACATCTGTATTTTCATGAACTTCCTGAAGTGAAAATGCTGTTCTCATCTGATAAATATAGTTTCTTATTGTTCTCTCTTGTGCTATTGACATTTATCCTACCTAAACTCAATCTTGTATTTCTTAATTGATTCAATATCCATTAGTGCTAAATTATACTGATTAGCAACACTCTCACAAAGTTTTATGTATCTCTCTAATGCGTGTAAACTTCCACCCATCTTAGCTATCATCATTTTATAGACACCAGGAGTAGCTTCTACTTCCATACTGGAGGTAATCACACCTACTATATCTTCTTGTGAAGGTATCTCAAAGTTGCACCAATTCGTTACTCTTCCTGAGTAATGGGAGTCATATTTCTCTATCTTAGCCCTGGTATTTTCTTCTCCAATCAGAACAATCTTTGCTTCAGCAGTATCTCTAAAGTCTCTCATGATTTCCAAAATATCCCAGGCTCTTCGTTTTATGGCATTATTAACCTCATCAACAAAGAATACTAAAGGAAGTTGACCTTGATTAGACCTGATATAGTTAATCTCTTGCCATAAGTCGATACTCTTTTTTACCAGTGTAGAAGCATGACCGCTTGCATGAATATGAGAACCAGTGTACAGGTAATGAAGTCTCTGATATATTTCCATTGCAAAGGATCTACCGCTTTCTACACTCTGAATCCTGTAATATCCCCAGTCTTTCTGGGCGAAATTCTTTTTAGCATACTGACTTTTACCTGTCCCAGTATAGCCGTATAATACCACTAAATCACCTGATTTTGTTCTGCACACATCCTTTAATACATTCTGTGCCTTCTTTACATTTTGTGTTGAATACAATACACTTTTCATTTTTACTCCTTTATCTTAATTTACTGAGAACACCACTGGGAGCGCCGACATGACGGGAGTTGCTCACGAAGTAGCGACTTCCGACAACTCTCCATTCTCCATTCTCCATTCTCAACTCACTCCCATCTCTCTTAAAATACTTTCTATCTCATCATCTTCTTCAATTTCTTCTTCTTGATTCTCTCTTATCTTCTGCATAATACTCTTAATCTTCTCATTCTCAACTTCTTCACTCTCAATCTCAGCCTCTTCACTGGCCTGCTTAGATTTAGCTATATCATCTTCAGTAATTGTGATTTCATCTTCAGGAATTAGCTTAATAGCATGTTGAGAATTGTTATTAGCTGAAGGTAAAAGCATCTTATCACCCTGCTTAATCTTATCTTGTCTTCGCTCTTGGATAAATACTGTATCTGAAGTAGCTTCAAGCATTATCCTATTACGAGCTACATTTCCACCTGCTTCATTAATCGCAGCATAAACAGACATCATTACTTTCTCTTGGTGGCGTGCTTCAATATAAGCTCCCATGTCATCACCTACTTGAAGACCTGGATAAACTATCATTGCTGCTTGTTGAAAAATCTCTCCATATTCAGTACCAATAGTAACTTCCTTTATATTCTTCTCATCATAGTAAGCGTTAACATTCTTGCCCTCTAAGGCTCTAAAACTTGGATGCCAATATAATATGCCATTAACATTTATTCGCCCTCTACTGACCATATATGGGTTAGGATAAGCAAATTTTGTTATTCTCTCTAACTCCTCTAAAGGAAGAGTCTTGTGTTCTACCTGAGAATAAGCTTCTTGTGGAGAAAGTGTCTCACCTCTGCCATTAACTAAGCATCCTCTTTTCCTGTTATTCCATACCTGAATAAACCTCTGAAGCAGTTCATCATATTGTTCCCAAGTTGGTATATACTTGCCGTATCGTTTCATTAATACAGAATTGGTTAGCTTATAAACATCAGGTCTGTTTTGAATATTATTACCAATCCAAACAGGGAATATCTTCTCAAACATTGATAGACAGAAACCCCAAAATGGTTCAATACTCTTTGATTCAGGATTACCAGGTATCGTAAATCTACAGGAAATGCCCAAATTAGCATATAATCCCTTATCTCCCTTGCTTAACATCTCTTTAGCTCTTTTTACAGCAGGAGTTAGTCTTTTCTTACCTGCATAAGCTAAAGGTACAAAATCAGCATTCTTATAAGCAGGGCCGTTATCTAATCTAATCTCATCAGGTAATCCACCTTTTAGAATTGCATATCTTAAAGAAGTCCTGACCACATTTCTGTTCTCTGATAATGTCAAAGTACCATCTAATATGAAACCTGTTCCTACATCATACCAAACCATCAGTTGAGGTCTTACTAAATACCTAAACTCTGATTTATGAGCATAAAATGGGGAATAGACGACATTATTCAGCTTATGCCCGTCACTCTCTACTATCTCACCAGGTAAAGCATTATTGATTCTCTTTACATGAGGTCTTAAATTATCCTTTTCCCATTTCTTACCTTTCATCAAAGCTAACTTAGCTTTATCAGACCTGATTTTATTTACTAAATTAGTCAAAGTCCTTACACTTATTGGAAGCTCTTCTCCCATCAAAGCAGCACTTTCACTTAAAACCCTGTATATCTCACTTGCAGGAAAATCTTTATAAGATGTTGCATAATACTCTATTTCTTTCTCTAATTTGCTACTTACAAGACTCTTTCTCCCTACCTTACCCTTCTTATTATCCAATAAACTAACTGGGTAAGTATTATTTCCGCTGTCTCTCCAAGTTTTCTCCCATTTCTTAATAGTCTTTATACTCACAGAAACAGCACCTAACCTCTTTAATATACCTGGTAATAATTCGTTATTATTTAGCTTTATTTCAAATTGCTTACAAGCCTTAGTCAAAGAAGTACCACTTGCCTTAGCTAACTTCCTGTAATTATAATATTCTTCAATTATACTCTTGCGAGCCCAGGCTACATCCTTATCATCCTTGCAATGAAGCTCAAACTCCTTCTTCTCCTGATGAAGCATTACCGATAAATCATTATTATTTGCTAAAACCTCTGCTCTCCACCGAGCCACAACCTCATTTGAAAACCCTGAAACCTCTATTAATGCCCTCTGTTTACTCAATTTATCAGGCACAGTGATAGAATAAAGCTCTCCACTCTCAATTCTTCTATATAATGTCTTCCGACTCATTCCAGACAAAGCACTAGCTCTATCTAAGGGTATCCATCTTAATGGATCTACTGGGAGCGCCGACATCCCTGTCGGCATTAATTCCCCTCTTGAGGAGGGGTGGCTTGGTATTTCCAAGTCGGGGTGGTTCTTCTCTTCTGTGGGACGGTGGAGATTTTCTCCGCCATTCTTCTCTTCACCAAAACCACTTGCACTTTGATTTTCATTTTGCACTTTGCTTTGCACTTTGCACTTTGCTTTTAAAATTGCACTTTGATTTTCATTTTGCACTTTGCTTTGCACTTTGCACTTTGATTGCACTTTGTTAATCTTATTATCTATCAATGCTTTATCTATTATTGCACTTTGATTTTCACTTTTTGACACACCCGGCTGTGTCATTTTTTCATTTTTTTTGCTCTTGAGGTTAAAAATTTTTTGCTTTTCATCTGCTTCAGCATCAAAAGTTGCACTTTGGATTTGAGAACGATCTACACCATTATCTTCAAAAATTGCACTTTGGTCTGCTTCTTCTACAAACATAAAAACAACAGGTCTTCCACCTCTGGGGTTCTTAACCTCAGCAACAGGCCATTCACCTTTGTTTCTTTTATTAACAGCAGTTCTTTTGCTAAAGCCATAAAATGCTATAAGTTCTTTATATGTTAACCACATAAGCATCTCCTTTTCTAATTACCATAATATCCCGCACCACACTGATGCGGGTTCTTTATGGTAACTAGGAGGAGGTTTCTCCCGATTTTTCTTGACTTATTTTCTGCTCTAAATCTAATGGCAATACACTTTTCATGTTACACCAAGCTAATTTCATTTTTTCATTGCTTGCTTTTAGCTTGGTGTTCTCTTGATTTAACCTGTAATTACTAGCTTTTAAAGCGAAATTCTTCTTCTCTAAATCCGTTTCTTTACCTATCCCTGATATGTCATGCATCACTAACAAAACTACTATTACTGATAATATTACTATGGTGGTTATCATGATTGCTCCTTACATTTCTTCAAATTGTTAAATTGGTTTTTGTTATTGATTGTTACTGATTTACTTACACCATGCTCTTTAACAGCTTCTGCTAAGGTATTATTCCACATCTCAAAAGCTTCTGATAGTAGTCTCTCATAATCGCTTGTTTTAACTCTTTCCTTACTACCAAACATTAATGTTTCCTGCTCCATTAAGAAGCCCCAGAATGACTCCTCGGGATGTGCAATTGCAACTCCCTCAGGTAGTGTTTCTATCTTAACACCTTCAAGCTCTTTTAGATAATAATCACAATCTATTAGAATTCTTTCTGGTTTAGGATAATAACTTAATGCAAAACTGAGTGATTTCTTTACTGGAATTATCTTTTTGAAGGTTTCTAAATGTAACAGTTCTTTGCTCGCTCTATCCATTATGATTGCTATATTTGCTCTCTTGACTGCACCTTTTTTTCTACCTATTGCTATATGGGACTTACCGTCTGATAATATCCATTCTTTTTTATACATAACTAGCCTCCCACATTAACTCATCTGGGTTTATTTCAAGATTGTGGTCCTCCATGAACTCTGTGATTGCCAGTTTTTTAGGATAATCCATCTTACCTATAAGGAACAATCCTGCTAATTTAGTTGGATTATCAGAAGTAACAATTTCCTTTTCTTTTGTATAGAGTCTCCACAGGTGATAGTTTTTTGTATATCCAACATTGCTGATTCTGATCTTACAAAATTCATTATAAGCATCTTTTTCATCACTACAGCATAAGGTATATGCCTTAACTATTTGAAGTTTTCCTCTATCAAGAATTACATACCTCACTACTAATATATCAATACTACCTCTCTGGTGCTGATACACAGTCATCTCATCATCACTAATGATCATTTTTTCACCGTGATTATAATTGGCTTTATCATAGTCTAACATCTCATTCTCCTTTGTCTAAAATAGTTGTTCTTCTTTAAATTCAATCCCATAATCTTCACAGAAAAGCTTGATTGCTTCTTTCTTATTATCATTTAATTTACCTAATATCATTGCAGCTTTACTAATTGGGTAACGATCACTAGTTATACTTGATGTGTTTTGGTGCAATACCCATAAATGAAAGCCTACAGAGTCGTCATAATATTCATCATATTCTTTGTCTGAAATAGGTCTTCGTTCTTTAGCCATCTCACTCTCCTCTGCTTATTCTTTCATTAACAACATGTTCTGGTATCATACTACCACCGAACCTCTCAATAACTTCTCTTTGTCCCTCTATCCAAGGACCTAGCAAATCTTCTATCACTTTCTCAACTTCTGCATTATTACGAACTCCCATGATTATTCTCCTAATACTATCAGGTTTCAGGTCCTTTCCAATCTCCTGATTTATATAATCTGTTAATAAATCATTAGATAAAGAATTCGCAGTCATAGCAGCTCTTATTTCTCTTGCTTCATACTTCATTTTTATCTCCTTTAATTATTTTTCTTGACTTATCTAAATATCTTTTTTAGTCTGTCCATAGATAGGACAATAAATATATCATATATGAGTTCTGTCAATATAAAAATATCATATCAGATATAATTCAAATTGGTGAGGTGTTATAACTTGTTAAAAGATAGGCTTTTAGAACTTAGAAAATATTTTGATTTAACTCAGAAAAGTTTTGCAGAAACTTTAGGTTTAACTCAAGGTAATTATAACAGGTATGAGAAAGGTAAGGTTGAACCAGCCTATTCAGTTCTAAATAATATATCAAATAAGTATAATGTTAATTTGAATTGGTTATCTAATGGGACAGGGGAGATGTTCCTCTCCAAAGACCAGGACCATCCTCCTAAACACAAAACAGAACTCAATGCCGACAAACTCAAACAATACATCGACCTAGGTAAATCAAAACTTGAGGATGAACAAGCTAAGAGCATTAATAATCCTTCTTCTGTTGTTTCGCTTCCAATTGTAGGAGAAATTGCAGCAGGTAATCCTTTAGAAGTTAGAGAAGTTGATCTATTAGGTAAAATACTTGTTTCCTCAGAACTGATCAGTGATCCTGAAGACTTTTTTTGCTTCAGGGTAAATGGATGGAGCATGAGTCCAGAGATACAGCATAACGATGTCGTTATAGTTAATAAGATATATGACTATGATGATATGGATAACAGAATTGTAGCAGTCAGATTAGATGATGGTATTACTCTTAAACTACTTAAGCTGGACCACGAAAATGAATGCTCCTGGTTAATGCCCATCAATGATGACTACAAACCTATTCTTATAAATCAGTACTCCTCAATCGTTATGTTGGGAGTCCTAGAATTTCTTATTAGGAGTTATAAATAACCTTATGTCAATATATAGAATATAAATAAAGGGAAGAAATGAGAAAGGACAACATAATAGAGGATTACACATCAAATCAATTAAGGATAGGTTTATCTATGTTAGAAAAAAAATACACATGTACTGATATCCAAAGTAATTATTTCAACTCAATGCTAAAAAATTTAACTAGTGATTTTGAGCCCATACTAAAAGAAAAGCTAAGTAAATATAATGTTGAAATCATATTTTGCAAAAACATCAATGGAGATAATTACGAGCTAGTAATAAAAAAAAATAGCTATCTAATTGCTTTGTTTAAAGTTATTGATGTTAATGATACTTTTGAATTACCAGAATTAAGTAATCCCCTTTTAGATAGTTCTATAGAACCCTTGATTTTCTTTTTTAAGGACAAAGATTTTTTTAAAAAGTTAAGTAATAACTTGAATGAGAAACTTACACTTGAAAAGGTAATAAATTTAATCATAAACAAATTACAAGAGATCAAAGAAAAATATTTAAGTAGTGGAATTATCAGTGAGATAATAGCTCATGTCAAAGAAATGTCTAATATAAATCAAATTAACTTAGACATTCAGAGCTTCATTCAAAATAATTTGAACAAAGAAGCCATTACAGTAAACGATTCATTAGATTTTGAATTTGCAGATGATTCAGATGATGGGTTTGAAAATAAACTCCATGAACTAATGCTAAAGAAGCCAAATATAGACGAAGAAGTTGGTAGATACATGTCCCTTGATTCATTTTATAGAACGATAAGAGATAGAAAAATTTACTTTGGCAGTGTAATTGGAATGAATGATAAAAGCGAGACCAAGTATTATGCTAGCAAAGTATATTATGATACAGCTTATCTAGAAAAGTATCATGATTTAGAAATAAAAAATGTAAATGAGAGTTTTATAACTTCATATGTAAAAAGTGATAAAATCGATAACCTTACTCTATGGAGAATGTATGGGGATAATGGACGTGGCATTTGTATGGTGTTTAAAACATTACAAGAAAAAAATAGTTTTAAACTTCGTGAAATAAATTATTGTACAGAATATGGATCACATCTTGTGCTTGGCTTATTGCATTCTTTCGTATATGCTATTAAGAACTCAAGGTTTTGTGATGTTAGAGATACTTCTACTTTTAAGTTTAATAAATCATATGTATGGAAACATTTTTTTAAAGCAAAAGAGTATATTGATGAGAATGAAGTTAGACTACTATATAGGTTTGAAAAAGATATTATCAAAGAAACTCAAAATACTATAGAAATGAATTGGAGAGTAATTAATAATATTATTGTTCCAAGTATATTAATTCCATTTGATTATGAAGGACTTCCTTTAAAACTTACTAAAATTTATATTGGACCTAAAGCTATTGAAAGAGAAACGAACCTAAAACAAATTAAGCATTTTTTAGAATCCCAAGGATTTACAGATGTTGAAGTTTGTGTTTCAACAATTGATAACTATAGATAATTTTCTCATTTAATCTTGCAGACTATTAAAGGTCAATATTAGTTTTTTCTCATTTATTTTTGCAGACTTTCAACTAAGATAGGCCTTTTTTATTTTTCTCATTTATTTCTACGAATTTATAAGAAATTCAACTTTTTTCTCATTTATTAAAAATACCAATAATCCCAGCAAGCCCACTTATAACACACACAACCCAACTTTTATTATTTCTCACTTATTCTTACCCCCCTTAGCCGCAATTAAAAATAGCAATTTTCATATATTATTAGACAAGCGGTGTGATTTTTACTTTTCCTTGATTGTTATTTTCTCAAATATACTTCGATGTATCATTGAGTAAATAACAATTAAGGTTCTTTGGACTAGCATAGCATATGACTAATAAAGGTTTATGAGATTATTTATCTATAATATAAGATATTAAAAGTAATGCTAATTTGGAAAAAGATAAATATCAATTGACATGAAACAAAGACTTTTTAAACTTTAAAAAAAGTAAAAATTTTAGTTTAAATAAGTGAGAAATCAATAAATGAAGGATAACTTTCGGCACAAAAAGAAATGGGGACAGAACTTTCTAAAAGATCCAAATATAGTTAGAAAAATAGTTTCAGAATCAGGAATTACCAGTCAAGATAAGGTTTGGGAGATAGGTCCTGGAAAAGGAATATTAACCCAAGAGATTCTAGCCATTAGTCCAAACTTAGAAGTCTTTGAAATAGACCCTGAAGTAGTTGAGATTATTGAGAAGAAGTTTGATAATATAGTGATTCACCAAGGTGATGTAATAAAAATTGACTGGCAACCTCTCTTGACTGAGCCAATAAAGATTGTAGCTAACATACCTTATCAGATTACTTCCCCTTTACTCTATAAAATTTGTAGAAACTCAAGCAAAATTACTTCTGTAACTTTGATGGTACAGAAAGAATTTGCTGATAGATTGAAAGCTAAACCCAATACTAAAGAGTATGCAGCCTTGACCTTAAAAACCCAATTCTTTTATAATGTTAAGCAACTTTTTAAAGTCCCAGCACATCTTTTTTATCCCGCTCCAAGGGTTGATTCAACAGTTATTCAGTTGAATTTAAGAGAGGATATACCCAATATTGAAAATTTAGCATTGTTTAACAAACTGGTTGATGCTGCATTTGCTATGCGACGTAAGACCCTTAGAAATAATTTAAAATCATTTATTGGTAGTGAAAATTTGAAGGTATTAGAAAATGAAAATATAATTGATTTATCTCGCAGAGGAGAAACTTTAAGTGAAGAAGAGTATCTTAATCTCTATTCTTACCTTAATGATATTCTTAAATTTAAAGTCTGAAGTTAACCTAACTTCTGATTATCAAGAGTATAATGATAATCACCAGTTGAACTATCAGTTTAAGTATATTAAAAACCTATCTAACTTTAATATTCAGTTTGAGAATAGTTTGCAAAAGTCTAATAATAAGATTTTTGATCAGATTAATTCTATAAATCAGTTTAATACTACAATTTCTAGCAGTTATGGAAAGATTAACCATGGTTTACTAATGACTTACAAAAGAAAATTTGACCATTATCCCCAATATCAAGTCGCTGGAGATGTGAGTGAGGATCAATACCTAACTGGTTACTATTTAGATCTTCCTGTTACAGATAGCTTAACGACTTCTGCCAAAATTCGCTTTGCATTGAGTAAGGAAGATAATCCTAATTTAGTTAATAACAATTTAACCAATAGAGGTTATCTAGCAAATGTTACAAGTAATTATGGCTTCAAAGTTTGGCAGAATAACTTTCATTTAGACTTAACTTATAATCACGATAACAGGACTAGAAACTATAATAATCAATTCAATATGGTTATGACTCATAACTTAGATAATGAATTTATATATATGTATAATCAAGTTTATTATCAAGCCTCTCAAGATGATATTTTTACCTTAAAGAATAATAGTTATAAACAAGAAAGTACCCAGAAGAGAGATAATTTTAGAATAGTAAATCAAATTAGTAACAATTATGGTGATAGATTAAGTGGTTTATTTGAGAATATCTTCACCAAGAACAATAATAGATTAGACGAGTCAAACAACCGAACAAGTAAAGATGATAGTTATGATTTGAATCTAAATCTAACATATCAAGTGTTAGATAAGATGAGTCTGATAATGGAAAATCATTATAATGAATCGAGAAAGTACTTATCACAAAAATCTAACAACAGAGAGAGCGACACAAAGAAGATAAAACTTGGGATTATTATTGATAATGTATTTTTTGATTCCCTTTCAGTGACCCAATCTATGGAAAAAACAAGCACCAATTTCCCAAATGCTGAAAATGGTTTTGATAACGACTATGTCTCTGAAATCACTTGGTTAAATGCTAGAAAACTATTTGCTGAAACAGTTAACTTTAACAATCAATTTTCATATAGTAAAACTCAAGATGTTTACATTAATAGTAGTTTCTCAGCTAGTAATAATATCAAAACAAGTTATTCATATCAACCAGATATTGATATTCTGCTAGGAGATAATCTTTTAATATCTCAGCTTTATTCCTTAAGAATTAATTATGATGATTACATATATGATAGTATTTCCAATAGCGATGCTACTCTAACTTTATATGACAGGTTTTATCGACAAGTATCTGCTGAATTTAAAATTAGATATGATAACTCACCTGTAAGAAGAAGATTGAATCGTTCAATTTGGAAAAAGCCCAAGAATCTACTATTGCTAAGAGATAACATAAATTTAGTTTTCAGCTATAAGTACTTTGCAAATGAAACAGGTGATAGAAAGAGCAAAATCTACGAAACTACTGGTGAAAGCCAAAAACACGATGCCTATGTTAAGGCAACAAAGTCCTATGGTCCTCTTTCTTTTTCAGTAAAACCTAAAGCAAGTTGGGGTAATACTCAGATTTATGAAGTTGAATCAGTTTTTTCTTACTATCAATCTGAGGATACAAACCTCAGTATTAGCTTTAAACCAAGATATGAAGTAGATAATGAAGAGTTTGTATATACAGTAAATACAATTGTTGCTATAAGATTTTAGTAATACTCAGAGTTAAGTAATAGTTAATTAATATTTATTAATAAATATAAAAAATAAGCTTGACTTAATTTAAACTGTCTACAAGATTGACCAAATTGAGGTAAATATGAAAGATAAAATAATAATCAAAGGTGCATGTGAGCACAATTTAAAATGTATAGATTTAGAGTTTAAAAGAAACCAACTAGTTGTTGTCACTGGTGTATCTGGGTCGGGTAAGTCATCTTTAGCATTTGATACTTTATATGCAGAAGGACAACGTCGCTATGTAGAATCACTTTCATCTTATGCTCGTCAATTTCTTGGTCAGATGGAGAAACCAAAACTAGATTATATAGAAGGGTTAAGTCCAGCTATATCAATCGAACAAAAATCAGCAAGTAAGAACCCTCGTTCAACTGTTGGAACAGTTACAGAAATTTATGATTATTTAAGAGTTCTATATGCTAGAATAGGTAAACAGCACTGCCATCAATGTGGTGATTTAGTAACTTCATTGACTATTGATCAGATAGTTGGTCATATAATGAATAACCCAGAAAAAACTAAAATCCAGATTTTGGCACCTTTAGTCCACAATAGAAAGGGTACTCACGCTTCAGAGCTTGAAATGATAAAATCAGAAGGTTTTACACGTGTTAAGATTAATGGCCAAGTAAGAGAGTTAGAAGAAGATATTCAATTAGATAAAAAGAGCAAACATACTATAGATGTAGTAGTTGATAGAATAGTTATTAAAGGTGAAGCAATAAGCAGAATAACAGACTCAGTGGAGACTGCTTTAAAGCTATCAGAAGGGAAAGTAAAGATTGATTATATAAGTGAAGGCCGCGAAGAGATACTTTCAGAATCTAATGCTTGTGCACGATGTGGTATAGGTTTTGAAGAGCTTTCACCTCAGAGCTTTTCCTTTAATAGTCCTATTGGAGCCTGCCCAACTTGTAAAGGCTTAGGATATACATTAGAAATGGATCCTGATTTAATAGTTCCTGATCCGAGTTTATCAATCTATCGTGGAGCTATTGTTCCTTATGGTGATCTTTCAAAAAGTAAATCACATACCAAAAATACTATTGTGCAATTAGCAAAAGCTTTTGAATTTGATCTTAAAACTCCTTGGAAAGATTTACCTAAAAAAATACAAGATTTAGTACTTAATGGCTCTAAAGGAAAGAAGTTTAAGGTGCAATGGAAAACTAAATCTTCCACTGGAGAGTATGAGACTTCTTTTGAGGGTGTTCTTAAAGTTCTTGATAGAAGGATGAGAGAGACAACTTCTGAGGCAGCTAAAAGATACTATTCTCAATATATATCAAATAAACCTTGTCCAACTTGCAATGGATATAAATTAAAACCAGCCAGTTTAGCTGTTTTAGTCAAAGATATGAACATTGTTCAAATTACCAGTATGAGTGTAGAAGATGCTTACAAGTTTTTCTCTGAGATGGAATTAAGTGGTAATGATAAGATTATTGCTGAAGAAGTTCTTAAAGAAATTATTAATAGACTCAGTTTTTTAATGAGTGTAGGATTACATTATTTAACCCTTGATAGGCGTGCTCCTACTCTTTCAGGTGGAGAATCACAGAGAATCAGATTGGCTAGTCAGATTGGTTCCCAGCTTGTTGGTGTTATGTATATTCTTGATGAGCCTAGTATTGGGCTTCATCAAAGGGATAATGATAGATTAATCGAGATGCTAAAACATCTTAGAGATTTAGGTAATACTGTAATAGTAGTTGAACATGATGAAGATACTATTAGGAATGCCGATGAGATCATAGATTTTGGTCCTAAGGCTGGTGTATATGGAGGTCAAGTCGTTGCTCAAGGTAACCTAAAGCAAGTTCTCAAATCCAAATCATCCTTAACTGCTAAATATCTTACAGGAGAACTAAAAATTGAAATTCCTAAGAAAAGGTTGAAAGTTGATGATAATGTGATAAAAATAAAAGGAGCTAAGCATAATAATTTAAAAGATATTGATGTTGATATTCCTTTAGGTATGCTAGTCTGCGTAACAGGCGTTTCTGGGTCTGGTAAATCTTCTTTAATAAATCAAACCCTTTCACCTTATTTACACAATCATTTCTTCAAAGCAAAATCTGCTTGGGGTAAAGTTGATTCTATCACAGGTCTTGATAATATTGATAAGATTATAACTATAGATCAACAACCAATAGGAAGAACTCCTAGGTCTAATCCAATAACCTATATTAAAGCCTTTGATGCTATCAGAAAGCTCTTTTCGGAATTACCAGCTTCCAAACTTAGGGGTTATAAACAAGGACGTTTCTCTTTTAATGTAAAGGGTGGTAGATGTGAGAATTGCGGTGGGGCAGGTGTAAATCTAATTGAAATGCACTTCATGGCAGACATTTATGTTACTTGTGAAGTCTGCAAAGGGAAAAGATTTAATAGCGAAACCTTACAAATAAAATATAAAGGTAAGAATATTTCTGAAGTTCTTGATATGGATGTTCAGGAAGCTTATGATTTCTTTGAAAAAGTTCCATCAATAGCAAATAAATTAAAAACACTTGTTGATGTTGGTATGGAGTATGTAAAACTTGGACAACCATCAACAACTTTATCAGGAGGTGAAGCCCAAAGGATTAAACTTGCTAAAGAGTTAAGTAAAAGATCAACTGGTAAAACTTTATATCTGCTTGATGAACCTACTACAGGTTTACACTTTGATGATGTTCAAAAACTCTTGAAAGTTATTAAAAAACTGGTTGCAATGGGTAATTCAGTGGTTATTATTGAACACAATATGGATGTTATTAAGACTGCTGATTATATTATTGATGTAGGACCTGAAGGTGGAGAAAATGGGGGTACTATAATCGCTAAAGGAAGCCCAGAAGAAGTAGCTGAGGTCCCGGAATCATATACAGGAAAGTATCTAAAACCATATTTAGCAAATAACTAACCTCTATCAGGAAGATATTTCCATTTTTTCAGTTCTCTGACTAACAGAAAAGTTGTCACTGAGAAAGCAAGGATATCTGCTAAAGGAAATGTGATTAATACACCAAAGAATCCGTAAAAATGACTCATTATATAGAATATTGGAATAAAGAAGAGGATCTGTCTTGCCAGTGATAATATTAAAGATTCTCTTGCATGCCCTAATGCTTGAAAAATAATAGTTCCGATGATTTGGAAACCTAAAATAGGGAAGAGTAAGGTCATTCTTCTGATAGCATAGGAACCCTCTCTAATAACTTGTTCATCTGTAGTAAACCAGCTCATTAAAAATGTTGGAAAAACTTGAATTATGATAAAGGCAGATGTAGAGATTATAGTTGCCCAAGTAAATGCTAACTTGATTGCTTTTTTAGCTAAATCGATTCTTTTAGCTCCCCAATTGTAGCCTAAAACTGGTTGTAAGCCTTGACCTATTCCAAACATTGGCATGAAGAAGAGAGAGAAAAGTCTGTTAATAATCCCATAAACTGCAATATATATATCACCAAGATTGAAAGAACCGAGTTTATTGTTAATAATAATCACTATAAAAGAGCCAGCTACTTGTCTAGAAAAAGCAGATAAACCAATAGCAAACATCTCCTTCTGAATTTGGAGATTAAAGCTAATCGATTTTAGCTGAATTTTAAAGTAACTCTTACCTTTAGTAAAGTGGTAGATTAGATAAAAGACAACAAGACCTTGAGAAATAACCGTTGCTAGGGCAGCTCCTCTAATTCCCATGTCGAATCCAAAGATGAAGATTGGATCAAGTATTATGTTTAATCCTGCCGATATCAACATATTAGACATAGCTATTTTAGCATGCCCTTCAGCTCTTAATACATTGTTACTCATCATAGCAAACATAAATAGACCTGAACCAAACACAATGATTTTGTAATATTCAAGTGCATAAGGAAGAATAGATTCTGTAGCACCAAAAAGGATTAGAATTTGTCTAGGAATCAATAGTCCGGGAAGCATTACTAAACAAGTAAAGAGAATAACAGAGAATATTTGATTACCAAAAGTTAAGTTAGCTTTCTTATAATCCTTAGCTCCTAAAGCTCTAGATATTATGGAAGCTCCACCCATACCAAACATTTGACCAAAGCCCATGACTATGAGCTGGATTGGGAATACAATTGCCAATCCTGCAATCCCATTTGGTCCTACACCATGCCCAATAAACATTGTATCTATGATGTTATAAAAAGCCATGACCAGCATTCCAATGGTTGCTGGAATAGTTAATTTTAATAGGAGCCTTGGTATGTTTGTATCTGATAATTTATGTTCTTTATTCACTTATTCCTCTTACATTACTTGATTAGTCTTTTATTTTTAAAAGCTATAAATCTGACAAGGAATATTTTTTTTAATGTCCAATGACCCTAATTGGGAATGCGGGTATCCCTAGCCGGACCAGCAAAAAGTATGGAGTGGAAGTATCCCTACTTCCACAAAAATCTGACAGCAGTGATGCTGTCAGTCCATAGATACTTTTGACAACATCCTAACCCTAGGGCTAGAATCCCACGACCCAAAACAGAAAAAAATAATTAATGCTTCTTGACAAGCTTAACTACTTGAGAATTTTGGAATTGATTTGTACAATTGAGTAAAAAAATACAATTACGTATGTGATTATTATAGCCGAGTACAAAAATTCAAACAAATTAAAGGGAGACTATGATCTACTTTAAAGAAATGGCACTGAACAAAGAGCTTCAGTCAGCCTTGGAGACAATTAGTTTTGTCAATCCTACTCCAATTCAGGAGAAAACTATTCCCTATATATTAGAGAATAAACAGGATTTAATTGCGTTAGCTCAGACAGGAACAGGAAAAACAGCTGCTTTCGGGCTACCTTTGTTAAATATGTTAGACACAAGTTCAAAGGCAGTTCAAGCTTTTATTTTATGTCCTACAAGAGAGCTTTGTTTACAGATTACTAGAGACTTAATGTCTTTTGCTTCTCAAATGCGTGGAGTGAATATAGTAGCTGTATATGGAGGAGCGTCTATCTCGAATCAATTAAGAGATTTGAGAAGAGGGGCAAACATAGTGGTGGGAACACCTGGTCGTGTGAACGATTTTGTTAAGCGAGGAAACTTAGATGTTTCTAATGTGAAATGGTTAGTTTTAGATGAAGCTGATGAAATGTTGAACATGGGTTTCAAAGAAGAACTAGATGCCATTTTAGCAAATACACCAAACAATAAACAGACACTTCTTTTTTCTGCAACTATGCCTAGAGAAATTCAGCAAATATCGAAGAACTATATGCATGATCCTCATGAGATTGCAGTTGGTTCTAAGAATAGCGGTGCAGAAACAGTATCTCATCATGTCTATACAGTAAGAGCTAGAGATAAATATTTAGCTTTAAAACGTGTAGCTGATATGAACCCTAATATTTATGGAATTGTTTTCTGCAGGACCAAGAGGGAAACGCAAGAAATAGCTGAAAAACTACAGTTTGATGGTTATAATGCAGATTCCCTACACGGAGATTTATCTCAAGCAGTGCGTGAGAGTGTTATGGGTAAATTTAGGAACAAGCATATTCAAATGCTTGTAGCTACAGATGTTGCTGCTCGTGGAATTGATATAGATGATTTAACTCATGTAATAAACTTTGGTTTACCTGATGATGAAGATGTTTATATTCATAGATCTGGTAGAACTGGTAGAGCAGGTAAAACTGGTATCTGTATTACTATTGCCCACAGTAAAGATGGAAGAAGACTCAAGTTCATCGAACGTAGATTAGGCAAAGCTTTAGAATATAAAGAATTACCTTCAGGTAGAGAAATATGCCAAAGACAGTTATTTAATTTAATTGATGTGGTTGAAAAAGTAGAAGTAAATGATGAAGAAATAGATCCATTTATGGATGTTATCTTTAAGAAACTTGCTTGGTTGGATAGAGAAGATTTGATTAAACACTTTGTGGCAGTTGAGTTCAATAAATTCTTAGACTATTATAAAGATGCTGGTGATATAAACTATCATAGAGATCATAATGATTTTGATGCTCATCTTGGTGATAGTAGAGCTAGCAGAGGTTCAAGATCTAGAGAACGTGGAGGAAAGGGTAGATCAAGAAGAGCTGAAGCAGGCTTCACAAGATTCTTTATGAATATTGGTAGAAGTCAAGATCTTACACCGCCTAAACTGATTGGTATCTTAAATGACCTAAAGGTTGCTCCGAGATTAAACATAGGTAAAATAGATATCAAAGATGGTTTCTCATTTTTTGAAGTAGAAAGTGTTTATGAAAGTGACCTTTTGAAGAAATTCAAAAAGGGTGTAAAGTATGGTAGGAGTAATGTTCGTATTGAAATAGCTAAATAAGCTAGTTTAACTTAACTAGTTTTGAAGTGAAATCAGCTTTTTGACTAGTAAGTTTAATAATATAAATGCCATTAGGGATTGAATGATGAGGTTGCCAAATCAATTGTTCACTCCCTTTTTTTATTTGATTGCTTAAATCAGCTATAAGCTGACCTTTTAAGTTATAAATTTTCCCTGAAATAATCTTCTCCTTAGATAGAGAAATTGTGACTTGCTTATTAAATGGGTTTGGATAAGATAACATTTGTGGTACAAGGGCAACATTATTATCTTGATTAGATACTGATTGGTAATTTTGCAAGTAAAAAACTCCAGCATTAGTACAGGCAAAGACAGTTGACATATCCATAAAAGTGTTATTAACAAGTTTGTTGATATAAACACCTTCTAAACCACTTGTAAAATCGTAGAAAGTACCCTCATAATAACCAGTTATTCTTTCCCAATCTTCAGGTATCACAGTAGGAATATGAGATAGAAATATTACCCCTAAAGCATCTACAGCTATATCATTGTAGTTGGGATAATTATTTATTTGTTGCCAGTTAATCCCAAAATCAGAGCTTTTCCAAAATCCATTATATTCCCCAGCTTCGTTTATTATTCCATAAAGATAGCCATCATTTTGATTAAATTCACTTTTCTTGAAAGGTAGGGGGGAAGCTTTTCTCCAGCCTAGTTTGGAGTAAAAATAAAGAATAGCAGGCATATTTCCATATTCTTCACTAACTGTAAAGTAGCCATTATTATCATAGCGCCAGGCTATTGCTTCACCTTGGGGTTCCATGATGTAGGGAACTTCAGTATAAGCTTGACTCAAGGCTTGACCAATAGACATATCTCTTCTTTCCCACATGTATATATTTTGGTAATTTTTTATTAGAAGGAAGTTACCATCTGGAGAAATATCGCCACCAGTAGCACCCTGATAAACTAGTTCATCTACAGGAATATTTAGTTCTCCTACATAAGTTGCTACTTGAGGAGAATTAGAAATATCATAGTTTATTGAAAAGATTTTATCATAGGGTTCTCTATTGTTAGGATGTCTCTTAGTTATAACATAGAAGGTTTGACTTCTTTGATCATATAATAAGGTTTCGGCATCATAATTTTCTTGATTAGGATAAACAAAAGATAAGGTGTTAAGAGAATTTAAGGTCTCAGCTTGAGGGTTTTGATTAGGAGATACTTGAGGTTCTTCAACAATATAAATGTGTTTAACCTCATTAGTAAGTTGATTATCACCAATATCAGCAAGATATAATTCAGCCTCATGACTTTCTGGGTTGATACCTATAGCTATATCTTCCCAGTCTCTATTTATAGCACCGTTTAAGGTGTAAATTCCTAAGTGTTGTCCCAACTCATTCATAGCGAAAATGAAGTTCCCTCCTCCAGAATCATTATGAGTCCACAATACACCTGGATTACTTCTGCTAGCAACTAAGCCCGAAGCTTCATTAATTTCATTTGATTGAACAGTTCCGAAATTTTGTCTGTTGGCAAATAATCCTGTTTGACTAGCTAATTTATGATAAAAACCATCGCTTGTTGCTGCAAAGCGATAAGAGGATGATTCTGTAACATCATAAACTTCTTTGCTGTAGAACTCCGCTGGTATTGTCCAATCAGTATTCTGGTTAATCAGGAATTTATATTCACTACTAAAATAAATATCCTGTGAATGAGAACCAGTTGTTAAGAATTTTGGTTGATAGTACCAATCAACAATGTCAATATTTCCTAAATTATCGATAGTATAAAGTCCATCACTCCAAGACCCTGAACCAAGAGCAAGAAACCTATCATTCCAGTTTTCAGCTATTCCTATTGCTTCTAAACCACCATTAGTATAAAGAATTGAGCCACTCTCAGAGAATACTCTTACTCCTTCAGTGGTTGAATAATAGATGTTTCCGTTATTAAGTGAGTTAAACACATGATTGGTATTGCTTGTCTCATTCATCAGATTAATCCACTCATAGCTGTGAAGGTATAAGGTAAAAAGCATAATTAAATAAATAAGCTTAAATTTCATATTATCTCCTAAGGTTCTTCTAGGGATAAAATATCTATTTGTGACTATTGGGCAAGCAATTTTTGAATTAAATAGAGATTAATTACAATTATTACTTATAAGATAAAATAATGTTATTTTTCTTGACAACAGAATGTCAAGTCAAAATAATTATACAAAATGAATTAGGAGAGCTATTTTGAAAATTCTATTAACTAACGATGATGGTTATTCTGCAAGAGGGATAACCCTATTGTTCAAAACATTAACTGAACTTGGATTCGATACACATTTAGTTGCACCTGAAACTGAGAAAAGTGGTGCATCTCATTCAATTACCCTACATAAAGATTTAGTTGCAAAAAAAATAGATGATAAAGTATATTGTGTAAGTGGAACCCCAGCAGACTGTGTTATTTATGCTATACATGAGATTGCTGATGATTTTGATTTAGTTGTTTCAGGTATTAATGCAGGACAAAATATGGGTGAAGATATCTTTTATTCAGGTACTGTTGCTGCTGCTACTGAAGCATGCTTTTTAGGTTATCCTGCCTTAGCTTTTTCAATGTGTGCTTACCAAGACCAGATTTATGAAACTGGAGTTGAGATAGTTGTTAAGGTTATTTCTATGAAACTTCATGAACATTTAACTAAAAATGAACTACTAAATATAAATATTCCCAATGTTAAAATTGACGATATTCAAGGATTCAAAATAACCAAAATTGGCGAAAGAAGATATAAAAACTTTATTCATTACATTGAGAAAAACAAAGAAAAATCAGTCTATCGTGTGGGTGGAGATATTCCTGAATATGTGCAAGATGAACAAAGTGATTATTACGCAATCTCACATAACTATGTATCAATAACTCATCTGCTTAGGAAATCTGATTCTCATTTTAATCTTGAGAAGTTAGATAAAGTCAATAACTATGAGATTTGAAGACCAAAGAGAATCATTAATAAGTGAGCTCATGAAGATGGGCATAGTAGATGATTTGGTCATCTCTGCTTTCAGAACTATTAAACGAGAAGATTTTGTTCTAGAACATTTCCGTGAGTTTGCTTACCGTAATCAAGCATTGCCCATCGAGGATGAGCAAACTATTTCCCAACCATATATTATTGCTTACATGATGCAAGAGTTAGTCTTGTCTCCAGATGATATTGTTTTAGAAATAGGTACAGGTTCAGGTTATCAAACTGCTCTTTTAGCAAGTTTGGTTGCAACAGTATGTACTATTGAAAGGTATAAAAATTTATCTCAAAAAGCTAAGAAAGTCTTGGAACCATACGATTTTAAGAATATATTTTATAAAGTAGGTGATGGTACAAAAGGCTGGATAAATAGCTATCCACCCCACAAAGAATTTGATAAAATTATTGTCTGTGCTGGAGCTCCGAAAGTATCTCAAGCACTCCTAAATCAGCTAAAATTTGGTGGTAAGCTTGTAATTCCTGTTGGTGATTTAGACCAACAAAGACTATTAACAATTAGCAAAACTGAAGATGGCTTCCAAGAGAAATATAGTGTGGCCTGTAGTTTTGTTCCATTAGTGGGAGAATCAGGATGGGAAGAAAAATAGACATTGTTGTTGAATTTTTTGTGATGTGTTGGAAATGGTTTAAAAAGAAGCGTGATGCGTTGATAAATCTTACAGAAAGTGAGAAACAGCTACAATACTTCAGTGTTTTTGAATCATTAGGTAAGTCTCAAATTAAGACAATAAACAACATTATTTATGAAAGAACTTTTAAACCTGGAGAAATTATTTACCAAATTGGACATCCTAACATAGTTATGTATTTCATTTTAGAGGGAGAAGTTGATCTCTATGATTCAGATGATGCTGATAAACCTGATATGACTATTAGTAAGGGTGGTTTGGTAGGATCAATCGAAATTTTTACAGGTTCCACAAGGGTTTCTACTGCTGTTGCTAAGAATAAATGTAAGATGCTAGCAATGTCAAAGTATGACTTTCGGAACATGATAAAGAATAATCCTAGAGTAGGCTCAAAGATACTCTATGCTTTTAGTGAAAGATATGCTAACTCACTCTATTCAAAAATAATTGAGGATAAAGAGCATGCAGAAGAGAAGTAATAGACTTGTTTTTAATATTTTCCTTCTTCTTCTCTTAGGTGTAGCAGCTGTTTTTTACTGGAATATTCTCTCAAGTGTTATTGCCGGAATTATTTTTGCTTTTATCTTAAATCCAGCTGTAAGTTACATTCAAAGTTATGGGGTTAGTAGAACTTTAGCAATAATCGCAATTTACTTACTGATTGGCTTAAGTCTAGTGGTTACTATGATTTTTGTTGTGCCTAAGGTTATTTCCCAAGGGGAAAGCATTTTCTCCTATTTGAATAAATCGGAAATGGTGCAAAAAGCAATGGGAAAACAAGAAGAAAAAGGAATTCAAAAAACTCAAACTAACAAAGAAATTCATATTCATTTGAATTATGATAGAAATTCAGATAAATTTGTAATTGATGAACAAGGAAAGCTTCTAGGTGATTCTCTAATAACTAAAGCAAAAGATAATCCTTCAGAAAAGGATCTACAATCCTATACTCTAGTAGATTCTTTATCTCAAGAATCTTTGAAGAAGTTTATGGAAATCCCTATTTTAGCACAAATAACTGAATATATAAACTACATTGATGATAAAATAACCTTTATAGATATAACAGATGAATTCAAAAAAATGACCCAAGGCTTGAAAGATCAAATCATTGAAGTCCCTGGTATAATAATTTCTAATGTTAATAAGATAGTCTCTACTTTTGCTTTTGTTTTTATGATACCTTTTATATCTTTCTTTATCCTTAAAGATAAAAACCTTTTCTCAAAAATGTTTAACTCCTTTATACCAAATAAGTTTTTTGAGCTATATATAACTATAACACATAAAATTAGCGAGTTAGTCTCTTCATTCCTTAGAGCTCTGGTTATTGAAATTATTATCGTGGGAGTCCTTACTGCCCTAGTTCTTTCAATTATTGGTGTTAATTATGCAATTTTAATTGGACTTTTAGCAGGTTTTGCTAATATGGTACCATATTTCGGACCTTTCTTCGGTGTTGTCTTTGCTTTAAGCTCGATCGTACTTACGGGGCAAGACTTGTCTATGGGCCTGTATGTCATTTTCGGTATGTGGGGAGTACAAGTCTTAGATAATAATATAGTTTATCCTATTGTAATTGGTAAAAGTACAAATATTCATCCTCTTTATGTTTTCTTAACTGTAGTAGCTGGTGGATATTTGTTTGGTGTACTTGGTATGATTCTCTCTGTTCCCATTGTTTATATAGTCTCTGAAATATCAAAAGAATTATATTCCAGTTTAAAAAAATACGATATTATCTAAAAATAATCCTCTTAGATTTAAACTTGATTGTTACTGTCTTCATAAGATTCCAATGGTTTGTTGAGAGAGTAACAATCAAGTTTACTTATTAACTTAAAATATCGAAAAAATACCCAAGGACAAGAGGGTCATTACAATCCCTGCAATTGTTACTCCAGCTAAGGCACAAAGAATTGATTTCCAAAACTTCAGTCCTAAGAGATAGGCAGCTAAAGAACCAGTCCAAGCACCAGTAACAGGTAAAGGTATTGCTACAAAAAGAGTTAAGCCTATTTCTTCATATTTTTCAATGACTTTACTCTTGCTGCGAGTTCTGGCAAAAATTTTAGCTAAAAGTTTTCTTGTAAAGGACCATTTATTGAGCAGAATAGTTATCTTTTCCATAAAAAGCAAAACAAAAGGTATTGGTATCATATTACCTAAGATAGCAAAGAAGATTGATTCCCACCATGACATTCCTAGAAGACCAATAGCCACTGGTATAGCTCCTCTGAGTTCCACAATTGGTAACATTGAAATCAGAATGATAATTAAAGGTCTTGGGATACCTTGATCTTGTAGATAAAGGGTAATATCTTTACCAATTTCCAAAGCTGATAAAGATGAAAATAGGATGGTTAAACCAATAACCAAGAGAATCTTTTTTATACTCATAACAATAAATCCTTTTATTATAATGATTCCATTCCAATTCTAATTAAAAAGATGTCAATAATTTTATTGACACTATAACGGCGGTTTAAAAAAATGGAAGTAAGGAAAAATAATGAAAAAAAATATAAATTTAGTTCAGGGTAATATTCTAAAAAGCTTAATTCTCTTATCACTACCTATTATGTTGTCAAATTTTATGGGAACCCTCTATAATTTAGTTGATACATATTGGCTGGGTAAGATTGCTTCAGGTGCTAAAGAGGCTGTAGCTGTAACAGGTATGACCTTCCCCTTGACTTTCTTTATTATGTCCTTTGCAGCTGGTTTTACTGTTGCCGGAACTGCTATTGTTTCTAAGTTTAAAGGAATGAATGATATTGGAAAGATCAAGATAGCTATTGGACAATTCGTTCCTATACTCTTAGTCTTTGCTGTTGTTCTTATAATAATAACAGAGACAATGATACCCACATTTTTAAGATTATTACAAACTCCACCTGAGATATTCGGTGATGCACATACCTATATTACCTATATATTATATGGGATGATTGCAATGATGTTTTTTATGATTTATCAAAGTATTACTACTGCCTTTGGGGATAGTGTAACCCCGATGATAGTACAGGTTATTACTGTGGTCTTAAATCTAATATTGGACCCATTGTTAATCTTTGGTCTTTGGATTTTCCCAGAAATGGGGGTGAAAGGTGCAGCTATCGCAACAGTGATTAGCAGAGTACTTGCTTCGATAATTGCCTTAATTATTTTCATGAATAAATACCATGATTTAATACCTAGTCTATCAGATATGATTCCCAAGAAAAGTGTTTTAGCAAATATTTTCCAAATAGGATTGCCTGCTTCAATAGGTCAATCTACAACTTCACTAGGTTTCTTACTGGTTCAAGGTCTTGTTAACTCATTTGGAACAACAGTTATTTCAGCTAATTCAATAGGGAATAGAATGATAGGGATTTTTATGCTACCAGCCATGGGAATTTCTAATGCCTTATCCTCTTTTGTGGGACAGAATTTAGGAGCGAAAGAGGAAGAAAGAGCTGTTAAGAGTGTTCATTACGCTATGTTATTAGTGATGACTATAATGACCCTTGGGAGTGTGTTCGTTTACAATTATGGTAGTGATTTAGTAAAGTTTTTTGTCAATGAACAGAATGTAATCCAAGTTGGTCAGCGAATGTTTAAATCTCAGCATACGCTACCTGGGTTTTTGGTATTTTAATGGTTTTTATGGGTGTTTTTAATGGAGCAGGGCATTCTAAATCTACTATGGCTTTTAACGTCAGTCGTCTCTGGTTATTCAGAATACCTTTAGCCTATATCTTTGCAGGATATTTTATAGGCAGTGATTTAGGATGGTTTTCATTCTTAGAAAAAGAACTAAATTATCTGGGGAACATACTTGCTCCTTATCAGTATGAAGCACTTTGGTGGGCTATGGTAGTAAGTAATAGTGCAGGAGTAATGATTGCATTTTTCTTATATTTGAAAGGAAATTGGAAAGTATCTAAAGCAGGTTGGTAGAATAAAATTTGACATAAAATTAAATCTGATTAAATTTGTCTTAAGAGAGTGAGAAACATTACTGAACAAATCTTTAAGGAGATTAAAAATGAAAAGAATTTTATTAATCGCTATGTTAGTTTTTATACTAACATTTGCTAATGCTCAATTGAAATTTGGAGCTAATGGTACAAATTTTATGGCAAATAACTGGAATCCAGGTTCTTGGCAATGGAATCCAAACAACTATTCTTTGTTAAATCCTAACAATTATACCATGAGTCACAGTATGTCTTTTTCGACAGCCTACTCCTCAGGTCTTTCTCTCTATCAATCACGCTATACAAACCATATCTCTTATCGAGTCAATGATAAATTAGATGTTAATGTAGATCTTCACTTAACCAACTTTGGGTCAGCAAATGTGAGTAAAGGATTTAATATTGAAGCAAATGACGATAATTCAACTGATATAGTCCCAGATTTCTCTGTTAATTATCGACCAACAGAAAATACTTCAATTCATTTTGTATTCCGTGGAGGATCTGATAACCCATATTTTAGAAGAAATAATTTTTGGAGGGATTAATTGGGGCTTGAACCGTTAATCATAGCCTTCCTCATAATGTTAGGAATGGCATTTGGTAGTTTTTTCAATGTAGTTATTTACCGTTTACCGATAAACAAATCACTTATACCAGCATCTAAATGTCCAAAATGCGATTATTCAATACCCTTTTGGTTGAATGTTCCCATCTTTAGCTGGCTATTTTTAAGAGGGAAATGCCGAAACTGTGGAGCAAAAATTAGCTGGCATTATGTTATTGTGGAATTTTTGACACCAGTAATCTATATGCTTGTTTATTGGAGATTTGGATCGAGTAATCCTCTTCTTTTATTCAAATATTTGATTTTCTTCTCCTATGGAATAATAATAATATTTATAGATTTATATCACATGAGAATCCCTTTTAAGTTGTCAATCCCTCTTAATATTTTAGGAATAATATCACTATTTATTCCTGGCAATGAGGTTGGATTAATCAGTGGATTAGCTGGAGGGGTTGGTTCTTTTATCTTCTTTGTAGCAATAATGATGGCCTATTATTACATTAGAGGCAAGGAAGGCTTAGGCTTTGGAGATGTTTTATTAATATCTGCTATTGGTTTTTTTGTTGGTGGTTTAAACCTAGTTATGATTGTTGCTCTAGCTAGCTTGTTAGGTCTGATAATAATGTCAATCTTTATGAAATACAGTAAAGATAAACTATTTCCTTTTGGTCCTTTCTTAGTTGTATCCTCATGGATATACATCTTGTGGGGATATAAAATATTTAGTATGTATTGGAATTTCATCAACAACTTCATTTATTAGTATGGATGAAATATTACTGAGATTTGAGTATTTAATAAATAAAAATCCTCTCAAAGCTATTCATTTAATAAAAAAGGCTCTAGCAGAGCAACCAACAAACTTTGAATATCTAGTTGTCTTGGGAGCTTATTTAGCAAAAGAAGAAAAAGATTCTGATGCTATTAAATACTTTGAAAGAGCTAAGAAGATTGGTAAGTTAGATTATAATCATATTTTTGTATTAGCTCTTTCATATATGCGGAAAAAGGACTATACTTTAGCAATAAGGAACTTTAAAGAAGTAGGTGAAATATATCCTGAAGCTATCTACAATTCTGCAATATGCTATCTTAATATTGGTCAAGCTGATAAAGCCATCACAGAAGTAATGCAGTTAAAGGACCATGACAAGTTAGGTCAATCTGCAATTAAACTTATAATTGATATATTATTGTTTACGGACAAATTACAAGATAATTCACCTGAGCTTTCTGAATATAAAAAAAGGTTCGGAGAAGATGTCTATTATCATTATATTGTTGGTAATCAAAGTTATGCAAAAGGTAAGTATATAGAAAGTGCCTATCATTTATCTAAGATACCTCATACTGCTTTAGATCCTGACCTTTATTTAAGGAAACTAGCTCATTCCTATAGAATTATTAAGCAATATAATAAGGCCTTTGAGTGCTATAAACAGATGGAAAGTGAAGGTCATTCACCAAGCCTATTTGCTTTACCTTACGCAGAAACTCTCTACAATTTAGGAAAATATGAAGAAGTAATAAGGGTTTCGGATAGATACTACGATGAGGTGATTGATAAGGCAGCATTAAGGAATATTAGAGCTAAGGCATACTATAAGTTGAATTTAGAATAGTAATAATTGGCTTTTGTTGATTCCTATGGAAAAATTAATGATATAAAAATCTAAAGATCCCTAATAAAAAGACTTGACATAAAATTATTCACTATAAATAGTCGGTTAAGTTAAGTATTTAACTAAATATGCAAGGTTTGTTCTTTAACTTATTTTGGTAAAAATACTAACTAATTCAATATACCAATAAAGAAATAACAATAATTTGTATCGAATCTTATAATTGATGTAAATTTCTACAGGAGAAAATATATGTTTAGACAAGTTGGTCGTTTAACACCAGAAGATATGAAGGAATTACGACTAAAAGTAGAGGAAATCTTTGAACAGGTCAAATTAAAGAAAGCAACATCTGTAACAAGGAGAATTAATCTTATTGCAAATACAGCAAATTACTTTGTTAGAGAAGAGCTTGGAAAACTACTAGCTGATTGCGAAGATACAGACTTTATGGATGAAATCTGTCACAAAATGTTGAAACACAAGATATATGGAATAAGAGCCACTGCTCTATTCTATTTTTATTATAAAGATACAGCTAATGCTGAAGATGTTATTTTAGTCCTTGATAAGTACTATAATAAAGTTCCTTGGGAAGCAGAAACAATCGCTTTAAATATGTGGAAAAAACATCCGAAGACTATGAAGAAGTATATGCCACAATGGCAAAAAGACCAAGATGAAGTAAAAAGATCATTATCACTTCATGGTATGGAAAACATTGCTTCAAGCGATCCAAAGTTCATTATGTCCTTTATAGGTAACATGATTGATGATGAATCATTAGAGGTTCAGAAAAAAATTACCCATATTCTTACCCAAGTGGGACGTTCAAAGCCCAACAAGTGTTATCCCGTAGTTAAAGAATGGCTACATGATGCTGATGATAAAAGAATCAAGACAATTTGGGTAAGTATGAAAAAGCTAGCTAATATTATTACTCAACAAAGTAATAGAGACAAATCAGCAGAATTTGTTAAAGTAACAACTAGAACAGTCAAAGAATGGAAGAAAGATTCAAATCAAAATGTATCAGTTATGGGTGGGAAACTTGCCCAAATTCTTAAGATTAAGTAGGGAAATTTTTAATAATGATTAGTAAAATATGACAGAGTAGCAAATATTCTGTCATATTTTATTTAGCCCAAAATAGTTAATATAATGGGTTCAACGAAGAGTTAATAAATCACAAAGGATGAATAATGAGTAGTGAATTGTTAAGCCTTGGTAAAAGTTTGGAAGATTATTTAGAGAGAATTCTACTGCTAGGACTTTCTAATGAGAAAATTAGAGTAACTGATTTAGCTTTAAAGCTAGGGGTAAAAAAACCTTCAGTAGTATCAGCTTTACGAAAACTAGCTGAAGAAGATTTAATAATCTATGAAAAATATAAAGATATAATACTCACAGATAAAGGTCGAGAATTAGCTGGTAAGATTTATAGAAGACACTTAACCCTAACCCGTTTCTTCAATGAAATCCTAGGTATTGAACATGCACAAGCTGACGCAGATGCTTGTTTAGTTGAACATGATATTAGCATAGAAACCTTTAATCGAATGTTTGCTTTCGTTGAGTTTATTGAAAGAACTCCAGAAGCCAGAGACTTAGTAGAAAAATTTAAAAAGAAATTATAGATGGAGCTAGAAATGTCTGCTGTTATTAAAGAAATAATCACTAAATATAAGAATAAGAAAGGTTCATTAATTCCTATTCTGCAAGAAATTCAAAGAGCAGAAGGGTATCTTTCACGAGAAACTATAAAAGAAGTCTCTAAGCAAACAAACATCACTGTTGCAGAGATTTATGGTGTTGCTACTTTTTATTCCATGTTTCGCTTAAAGGCTCAAGGGAAATATACTATACGAATCTGTAAGGGTACAGCCTGTCATGTTTCAGGTGCTAAGACTATACTTGAAACTCTTAGAGAAACTCTCGGTTTATCTCCTGAAGAAGATACGACCGAAGATAACATGTTTACTATTCTTGAGGTTGCCTGCTTAGGTTGTTGTTCTTTAGCTCCTGTTATCATGATTGAAGATAAAACTTACGGAAAGTTAACTTCAGCTAAGATTCCTGAAATAATAGCAGCTTTTAAAAAAGAGGTGAATAATGGCTAAGATTCAAATAAAAGTTGGAATGGCCTCCTGTGGTTTGGCTGCAGGTGCTCAAGGTATTTATGACCAAGCAAAAAAGCTAATCGAGGCTAATGATTATAACTTTGAATTAAAACACACAGCTTGTAATGGTATGTGTCATGCAGAACCACTTATAGAAGTTATCACTGATGATGGAGGCGATGCGGTATATGGCAACTTAGTCAATGAAGATTTGATATCAATTTTTGATACCCTAAAGGATAATGAGATAAGTCACGACAAGCTTGTTTATTCAAATAGGATTGAAGCAGAAGAAAATTATTTATTAGAATCCCAAACCCGTATTGTTCTGCGCAATTGTGGTGTTATTGATCCTGTAAATATCCAAGAATATATTAATAGAGATGGCTATACTGCTCTTAAAAAAGCTATGTCTATGACAGGTAAAGATATTATTGATGAGATAAGTAAATCTGGTCTTAGGGGGCGTGGAGGAGCTGGTTTCCCAACTGGACTCAAATGGAAATTTGCTTATGATAATAAAAGCGACAAAAAATATGTAATCTGTAATGCTGATGAAGGAGACCCTGGCGCTTTTATGGATAGATCAATCCTTGAAGGTGACCCTCATGCCATAATTGAAGGTATGATTATTGGTGCTTATGCCATTGGTGCTGATGAGGGATATTTTTATGTTAGAGCTGAATACCCCCTAGCTATTAAACATCTTAATATTGCTATCAAGCAAGCTCTGGAAAAAGGTTTTTTAGGCCAAAATATTTTAGATAGTGACTTTTCTTTTAATCTTCATATCAAAGAGGGGGCTGGAGCTTTTGTTTGTGGGGAAGAAACAGCTCTTATGGCTTCAGTAGAAGGGAAACGGGGAATGCCAAATTTACGTCCTCCCTTCCCAGCTGAATCTGGTCTTTGGCAATACCCTACTAACATTAACAATGTTGAGACTTGGGCAAATATTACTTGGATTATTCTTAATGGTGCAGAGGAATTTGCCAAATTAGGAACTGAGAAATCAAAAGGAACAAAAGTTTTTGCCTTAGCTGGTAAAATCAGAAATTCTGGCTTAATAGAAGTTCCTATGGGGATTACA
Source organism: Cloacimonadales bacterium (SeqCode) (assembly GCA_963678375.2). Taxonomy (GTDB): domain Bacteria; phylum Cloacimonadota; class Cloacimonadia; order Cloacimonadales; family JAFGVF01; genus JAEKNW01. Next base: position 442,931 of record CAXXQH010000001.1, on the reverse strand, counting down.
CTGCATGATGTCATCTATAAAGTTGGTGGTGGAATGAAAACTCAATCTCCTTTTAAGGCTGTACAACTAGGTGGACCTTCTGGTGGTTGTGTTCCTGACTCACTTCTTGATACTATAGTAGATTATGATTCAATAAGCCAAACTGGAGCAATAATGGGTTCTGGGGGAATGGTCGTAATGGACTATGAAACTTGTATGGTTGATGTAGCAAAGTTTTTCTTGAATTTCACTCAAAATGAATCTTGTGGAAAGTGTACTTTCTGCCGTATTGGTACCAAGAGGATGCTTGAAATCTTAGAGAAAATAACTTCTGGAGCAGGAGAAGTAAAAGATATTGAAACATTAGAGATTCTTTCAGAAAAGATTATTACAACTTCCTTGTGTGGACTTGGTCAAACTGCTCCAAATCCAGTTTTAACTACTTTGAGATACTTCAAAGAAGAATATGAAGCTCATATTATTGATAAAACATGTCCTGCTCATGTCTGTACAGATCTCTTAATCTATCACATTATTGAAGATAAGTGTATTGGATGTACTGCTTGTGCCCGAGTATGTCCAGTCAACTGCATAAGTGGAGAGGTTAAAAAGCCTCATCTAATTGATCAAGCAAGCTGTATTAAGTGTGGTTCATGCTATAAAGCGTGCAAGTTTTCTGCTATAGAGATTAGATAGGAGGATTTATGATTAAAATTATATTAAACAATAAAGAAATATTAGCTCAAGAAGGCTCAACAATATTAGATGTTGCTAGAAAAGAAGGATTTGAAATACCAACACTATGTCATGATGAAGAGTTAAAACCTTATGGTTCATGTTGGGTATGTGCTGTAAAGGTACAAGGCCGGAAAGGTTTCGTTACTTCTTGTGGAACTACTATAATTGAAGGAATGGTGATAGATACTGAAAGTCAAGAAGTAAAGAAAGCCCGTAAGATGGCTTTAGAATTACTAGTTTCAGATCACTATGCAGACTGTGAGGCACCTTGTAAAACGGCTTGTCCAGCTAAAATAGATGTTCAATCCTATGTGTCACTCATCGCAAACAAGCAATACCACGAAGCAGTCAAGATTATCAAAGAGCAACTCCCAATGCCTTTATCTATTGGAAGAGTTTGTCCAGCTTTTTGTGAAGAAGAATGTCGCAGACAGGTTATAGATGAATCGATAGCAATTAGGCAATTGAAGAGATTTGCAGCTGATTATGATTCTCAAGATTATTGGAATTATGTTCCTGAAAGGGAAGAGAACAAAGATAAGAGAATAGCCATAATTGGTGGAGGACCTTCAGGACTTTCTTGTGGCTACTACTTAACAAGTAAAGGCTATCAAGTAAAAGTATTCGAATCAATGCCTCAAGCTGGAGGTTGGCTAAGATATGGAATACCAGAATATAGACTTCCTAAAGAGATTTTAGATACTGAAATTGAGATTATGTGTTCTAATGGTATGGAAATTGAATGTAATGTTCAAGTAGGTAAAGATATTACTTTTAAGAAAATCAGAGAAGATTATGATGCTGTCTATGTTGCTATTGGTGCTTCAGAAGCAGTTGCCATGCCTGTTCCAGGTTCAAATTTAAAGGGTTGCTATTTAGGTGTAGATTTCTTAAAAGAATGTGCTTTAGATCAAGCTCCCCAGCTTGGTAAAAGTGTTGCAGTTATAGGTGGTGGTAATACTGCTATCGACTGTGTTCGTACTGCAAGTAGAATGGGGGCAAAGGCAACAATAATCTATCGTAGAGCAAAAGAGCAGATGCCTGCTGAAGCCTTTGAAATAGAAGCTGCAGAAAGAGAGGGTGTCGAATTCAAACTACTTACTAATCCAGTTGAGTATTTTGGTAAGTACGGACAACTAAAAGAGATTAAGTTAGAAAAGATGGTACTGGGACCAGCTGATGCTTCTGGAAGAAGATCACCTCAGCCTACTGGTCAATTCGAAACTGTTCAATTTGACTCTGTTATTGCTGCTATTTCGCAAAAACCAAAGATAGATTTTATGCTAGGTCAAGATAATTTCATTGATGGTAAGGAATTACCTTTTACAAGATGGAATACATTAGATTCTGCTGAAAGAACTATGTACACTGGTTTAGGTAATGTGTTTGCTGGCGGTGATGTAAGGCGTGGTCCTGCAACTGCTGTTGAGGCAATAGCAGACGGTAAGATTGCTAGCGAAACTATTGATAGATTTTTACGTGGTGAAAATATAGAATCAAGAAAATATGTATTCAATTCTGTTAAAGCTGATAAGATTGAAGATATTAAAAAAGAATTATATGCTGATGTGGAAGAAAAAGCCAGAGCAATAATGCCTGAGATTGAACTTGAAGAAGCTAAAACTAGCTTTAAAGAAGTTGAATGCGGTTTCTGTGAAGAAGAAGCAATTGAAGAAGCAAAACGATGTCTAGAATGTGGTTGTCATGTTAATGTAACCTGTGCTCTTCGTAAATATGCTACTGAATATGATGTAAGTCAAGACATCTTCCTAGGAAGTAAGAATGAACATCCAATTGATGATTCTCATGAGTTCATACTTCGTGATGCTAATAAATGTGTTAATTGCGGACGTTGTGTTAGAACATGTGCAGAGGTTCAAGGTGCAGGAGTTCTTGGCTATATCTATCGTGGATTCAAGACCTTAGTTGCTCCAGAATTTGGTGAAAGTTTGAATAATACTACTTGTGAGTCATGTGGTAAGTGTATAGCTGTCTGTCCAACAGGAGCCTTATTAGCTAAGAACTTTAACTACAAGCAAAATCCTCTTGAGAATAATAAAAGTATTCAATCCTGTGGAATGTGTGGAACTGGTTGTGATATTCTTGTTGATGTCCATACTGATAGGGTAACTAATATCTCAACTCCTGCAGAAACTCCTAAAGAGTTATTACCAATGCAATATGACTTAGAAAGGTCCTTCAATGGAAGAAATCTTTGTTATAAAGGACGGTTTGGCTGGCAAAAAATCGAAAGTAAACCTAAGCAAGCAATGCAGAAGCTTGATGGACAATGGAAAGAAATTACTTATCAAGAAGTCCAAAAGCTCTTAAAAGCTAAATCAAAATCTGGATTTAATACGATCATATCTCCTAATTTAACAATTGAAGAAATGTTACTTGGTCAAGAGATAGCTAGTCATAATAAGCAAACTTGGGAATGGCTTCAAAATCTTGATGACTTCCATATTGATCTCTTAAGAAAATCTTACACACTAGTTAGTAAAGAAAAACTTGAAAGGGCAGAAAACTATATTGTTATTGGTGAAATTTCTCAAACTCTCAGGACTTTACTAAGACTAGAGCAAAGAAAAGGGAAAACACTTACATTAGTAGCTTATCCGCAAGTAGATTTTGTTAAATTAGCAGACAATAATTATCATAATATCAGTGAATTAGAAGGAAAAATTAAAGAAAAAACTATATTCATCTATGATATTAATAATCTAGATATTAATGAAGCCCAAAGTATTTATAAACTTGCCTCAAAGCTATCAGACTTTTCTGAAAATTCTCTTATTTATCCTACTTCAAAATGGAATAACTTAAGAACACTGGCTTTCATGAAGACTAATACAGAGGATAGTTCTCATTCTTCAGATATCTACTATGGTGATTTACCTCTAGATTTCCAAAAGGAAAAATATACCATCTTGATAAGTGATTGTTACGACAAGTCTATGGATGTTGATCTTTATATCCCCAAAGCATCCTACTTAGAAATAGAGGGGCTTGCCCTAGCTGATGATATGCGGGTAAAGGTCTTTAACAATGCTAAATCTAGTGTTTTACAAGATCTTTTGATCAACACATTAGCTGAGTCAGATTTGATTCCAATTTCAATGGCAGAATTATCAAATTGGAAGAATCGAGCTGATGATTTTCTACAATCTATTGAACTTGATGATCAAGCATTAGATAAAATGAAAGTCAGTAAGGTTTCAAATATTCAGACATATCGTGATAAAATGATAAAAAAGTGATAAATCTTATGGAAAGAACTTATTCAGATCAATGACTAAGTTCTTTCCTTTTCTTAAAACTCAACATAGCTCAGTCTCCTTTTATTTTTTAATATCTCAAGGTGGAAAAGTATATATCAAGTACCAGTTAATGAATGAATAAACAATCCTATAATTAGTTTAAAAATAAAATAAAGATTGACTAAATCTCATCATTTTGACATTTTATCTTGTGATATGAATAAAAACGCTTATTATAAAATTATAATTAATATTAAATAAAGAAGAAAGGGGCTTATGAAGAACATCATATTAAAGCAAGCTATGATGAACAAGGTATTGTATGCTCTAATACCATCCATCATACTATCAATCTTTATCTTTGGCTGGCGATCTCTAGTTGTGATACTATTTACCAACGCCATAGCATTTTTAACTGAGTATTTATTTGTTCGTAAGAAAGCTAATGGAAAAGTCTCAATGGCTGTTTTTGTTACTGGAACACTTCTAGCAATGACTCTTCCTCCCACGATTCCATTATGGATTGCTGGAGTTGGTGCTGTTATAGCAGTAGCATTTGGCAAAATGGTTTTTGGTGGTTTTGGTATGAACATTTTCAATCCTGCTATTGTAGGAAGAACATTCATATATGTTTCATTTCCTCAGCAGATGACAATTGATTGGGTGAAACCTTTTACTTCTTTACCCGGTGGCTTCACTAGATACATGAATAGTATAGATATGAGAACATCTGCTACAATCTTATCATCCTCTAAACTAGGAGAAACAACAGATTATTCTTTCTTAGATGCTCTTTTTGGCATTATTCCTGGTTCAATTGGTGAAACCTCAGCCCTTCTAATCCTAATTGGTGCAATTTATCTTATCATGACAAAAACAGCTAAGTGGCAACCAATGCTAGCTACTTTACTTTCACTTTATGTCTTTAACATTGTTTTCTACGGTTTCTCAGATGCCCTCTATTATCTTGTTTCTGGTGGTGCTCTTTTTGGTATTGCTTATATGGTAACAGATCCTGTTTCTCAAGCTAAAACTAAAAATGGACTTTGGATTTATGGAATAATGATAGGTTTTTTGACTGTATTTATTCGAAAATACTCACTTTTTAGTGAAGGATTTATGTTCGCTATTCTTCTAGCTAATACCTTTATGCCAATCATAGAATTCTATTTAAAACCTAAGAAGAAGGGGGTTAAATAGATGGAAAAAGAAAAGAAATTATTCAGAGAAACTCAAGTATATCAAGTGTTTTTTATGATTGTAGTAACCATAGTATTTGTTGGAATATTGTCTCTCTTTTATAATGCACAAAAGGGTAGAATAGATGATAATCGCGAGATATTGTATTATCGTCAAATCCTGGAAATATTTAATGATAAAATTAGCCAAGTAGATTTTTATCAGCTTGAAGATAATGAAGTTTTGAAATATAAAGAAGACTTTCTTATAGCCTATCAAGTTGAAGGACCAAAAGGGCAAAGAGACTTCTTTAAAGTGGTAAATAATGGTAGTGTTGTTGGCTATTGCTTTGATATTGTAGGAGCTGGTCTTTGGGGAACAATGAAAGCTGTTGTAGGCTTTGAGCCTAACCTTCAAACTCTAATAGATTTTAATGTTTATGAACAAGTTGAGACTCCTGGACTTGGAGGACGTATTGCTGAACCTGCTGACAAACTTAACCTCAGGGCTGATATGAAGGGCACAACCTTCTTGCAAGATGGAGAGATTACAGACTATAAACTTATCTCTGAAGGTTCAAGTCCAGAAAAAGAAAACGAAATAAGACAGATTACTGGGGCAACTATCACAAGTTCAAGTTTCTTAAAAATGTTGGATCAAGAGATGGAAATGATAATTCCTCTTTTTAAAGAAGAAATGGCAAAAGGAGAGTAGAAATGACAAAGAAACAGATTTTTATGAATTCTGCTTTTACTGAAAACTCAATCTGGAAACAGGTACTAGGAATATGTTCATCATTGGCTGTTACTAACCTGCTTATAAATAGTTTAGTTATGGGACTAGGAGTAATTTTTGCTATTGGTTTAGCCAGTTTTTCTATTTCTTTAATTAGGGATTATACTCCTCGTTCAGTTAGAATGATGGTTCAGGTCTTAATTATTGCTGCCTATGTTATCATTGTTGATATCTTTCTTAAAGCATATTACCCGGTAGTGAGTAAGAGTCTTGGTCCTTACGTGGGTTTGATAATTACCAATTGTATTTTAATGGGTAGGGCAGAAGCTTTTGCTTCAAAGAATCCTCCAATTGACTCCTTAATCGATGGTTTAGGAGCAGGAGTTGGTTATACACTAGTATTGTTAATAATAGCTTTTGTTCGTGAGTTAATGGGGCAAGGAACCCTCTTTGGAATAAGGGTGTTAGGAGATTGGTGGGTAAACTGGTCAATTATGGTTATGGCTCCATCTGCTTTCTTCCTACTGGCTATGTTGATCTGGATTATTAACACTAAATTTTATCAAAATAAACAATAAGGAGTAAATAATGGAAATTAGTCCTTGGGTTCTTTTTTGGGCTTCGATATTTACCAGTAATATATTGCTAACTAATTTTTTAGGTATGTGTTCATATCTCTCTGTTTCCAGAGAAGTAGAGTCCTCTTTCGGACTTGGCACAGCAGTTTTCTTTGTAACTACAGCTACAACTGCTATAAACTGGGCTGTGTACCATTTTATCATTGTGCCAGCAGATATAATCTATCTACAATATATCATTTTCATAATTGTGATAGCAGCATTTGTTCAACTAACAGAAATCATAGTAGAGCGATTCTCTCCTGTTCTTTATTATTCATTAGGTATTTTCTTGCCATTAATTACAGTAAACTGTGCAATTCTTGGTGTAAGTCTGTTTATGATTATTAGAGATTATTCTTTTATCCAAACTGTAGGTTTTGGTGCAGGATCTGGTATTGGTTGGCTACTAGCGATTATGTTGTTAGCAGGTATCAGAACTCGTTTGAAAGAGAAGTTTATTCCTGCTGGCTTACAAGGAGCAGGAATGAGTTTGTTAATTACCGGAATCATGGCATTAGCCTTCATGGGATTCTCTGGTATTGTTAATGTTCAGTAGGGAGTAGTATGAACTATCAAAAAATAATATATGAAATTTTAATTTTAGCTGGTATTTCTGGTATTTTAGCAACCTTAATTGTCGTAGCTAAGGCTATTTTACAGAACTATGGAGACTGTGAAATTGATATTAATGGTAAAAGAAAAGTAACTGTTAAAGGTGGATCTTCACTACTTACCTCCTTAGCTGAAGAAAATATTTTTGTACCTTCAGCCTGTGGGGGAAGAGGTTCTTGTGGAGCTTGTAAATGTGTTGTTGTTGAGGGTGGGGGACCAGTTTTACCTACTGAAAAACCATATTTTACAGCCAAAGAACTTGCCGAAAATAACAGATTAGCTTGCCAAGTTAAAGTGAAGAATGATATCAGAATTGAAATACCAGATGAAATATTCAATATTCGAAAATTCAAAGCCAAAGTAGCTCAGATTGAAGATTTTACTTATGACATCAAAGGAATAACTTTTGAATTAATTTCACCTAATGAAATCGACTTTCAAGCAGGCCAGTATATGCAATTACGCTCACCAAAATATGCTAAAGTAAGAGAATCTGTGACAAGAGCTTACTCAATCTCTTCTAAACCTAGCCTTAATAACCAAGTACAGCTTATTATTAGAAAAGTTCCTGATGGAATTTGTACTACTTGGGTCCATGAATATTTACAAGATGGACAAGAAGTAGAGTTGACTGGTCCTTACGGGGATTTCTATATCCGAGATACTCAAGCAGACATTATTTTTGTAGCAGGTGGTTCAGGTAAAGCTCCCATTAAATCAATGCTGGAAGATCTAGCTGAAAAGGGTTGCCAAAGGAAAATGTCTTATTTCTTTGGGGCAAGAACTACTAAAGATCTCTATCTCACAGATTATATGAACTCATTTGAAGATAAATTCCCAGATTTCAAATATTACCCCATTCTATCTCACGCTGAAGAAAGTGAGAAATGGCAAGGTAAAACAGGTTATGTTATGCCATATTTCCCTGAAGCTATTAGGGATCCTAAAAATACTGAAGCCTACTTATGTGGCTCTCCTGGTATGATTGCTGCTGTTACAAAAAGTTTGATAGAGCTAGGCATTCCAGAAGAAAAAATATATTATGACTCTTTTGCATAGGAGAAGAAAATGAAATTAAGTCCAACTGATAAAATTATACAAGATAAAATGAAAGCAGGTGTTCTAACCGCTGAAGGTTTCCTCGGTACAGATAAAAGGAATTTTAGAGATATTATTGCTGAAGATATGAAAAAAGTTAATTCATTTGATAAATCTTTAGATGATATTGCTGATAGGATGCAGTATCTTATGGAAAAATCTTTCCTTTCTTATGATGGTTCAATTTTAGTAGATAAAGACTACGAAGTAGAATATAAATCTTATCGTGGAGTCTTGCTAAGTCCTTTTCCTAGAGCTGGAAGATTCGGTAAAGCTACAATTAAAGTTACTAATTTGAAAAATAATATGTCTGTTGTTTGGACTCCTCTACACGTTCATTTTATTCGTGATTATGGCTTTTTTGAAGGAAAGGGGTCAAGATTCAGAATTGAACCAGAAATGCTTTACAGAGCTATTTTTGATTGATAAAACACTTCTTGATTACTGAGAGTACGGGTACTCTTACCCGTAAAAGTTCAATATAACTGGGAAAGCGGATGACCACATCCGCATCTTTTTCATTAGAAAAAGAGAAAGTATCAACAAACTCGTCATAGCCTTTGAAATAGATGGTCGAAAGACCAGGGAGAGTAAATGTTTCATAACAGAATCAAGATTTACAAAGCAGGAAATCCAAGTACAGGTGAATATGTCCTCTATTGGATGCAACAAAGTCAGAGAGTTTTCTATAATCATGCTCTTGAGTATGCTATTGAGACAGCCAATAAGTTAAAGCTACCCCTACTTGTCCTTTTTGTTTTTGATATAAATTTTCCCGAAGCCAATAAAAGACACTTTTCTTTTATGATACAAGGACTTAAAGAAGTCCAAAAAGACTTATCTGATAGAGGAATCACCATGATTTTCAGACAAGGTTATATGGTATCAGAAATAATGAAAGTTGCTCAAGCTGCCTCCTGCCTAATAAGTGATTATGGGTATTTAAGAATTCAAAGACAATGGCGTCAGAAGTTAGCTGATGACTTAAAGATTCCTTTTATCTGCTTAGAGAGCGATATCATTGTTCCTGTAGAAAAGGCTTCAAATAAACAAGAATATATGGCTAGAACTATCAGACCTAAAATCGAGAAGCAGTTAGATGAATATTTAATCCCTTTTTACAGCAATGAATATCTTGGGTCTAGTTTAAATGAACTTGATTCTTTTAATCCTGATGATCTTCTATCATTACTTGATGATAGTGTAAAGCCTGTTTCAAAAATTACTGGAGGATATTCACAAGCTATCAGCAAATTAGAAGATTTTGTTCAAAATAAACTCAATAATTATCATCTTCATAATAAAGACTTAGTTAATTCAAATTATTCTCAACTAAGTCCTTACCTTCACTTTGGGCAAATCTCTGTCTTAGAAATAATTGAAAAGATAAAAGAAGCTGGGGCTATTCTGGAAGCTCAAACAGCTTTCTTGGAGCAGCTAATCATTAGACGTGAACTAGCTATTAATTATTGCTATTATAACCAAAATTATGATAATTATGATCATATTAATCCTGACTGGGCAGCAGATTCTTTAGATTTTCATAGTATGGATAAACGTGAAAGAATCTATGACTTAGATCTATTAGAAGAAGCAAAAACTCACGATCCTGCTTGGAATGCGGCTCAACTGCAGATGGTAAAAACTGGTTATATGCACAATTATATGCGAATGTACTGGGGAAAGAAAATCATTGAATGGTCAATTTCTCCTCGGCAAGCCTTCTACCACATGCTATACCTCAATAATAAATATGAGCTTGATGGTAGAGATGCTAATGCTTTTACTGGTGTTGCCTGGTGCTTTGGGAATCACGATACTGCATGGAAAGAAAGAGACATCTTTGGGAAAGTCAGGTATATGAACTATCAAGGATTAAAACGCAAGTTTGCTATTAAGGCATATGAAGATAAATGGAATAAATAGAAAACGGAGAGATTGAGAGATGGCGGTTAGAGTAAACAATCCCCTTTCAGCTCGTAAGAGCGGTATGAGAGGGGTGCCGTAAGGCGGGGAGAGTAAACATGACAATAAAATACAGCAAAAAACTAACAAAATATGCAAAAGATTTAAAGAAAAATCTCACACTTCCAGAGGTTTTATTCTGGAGTAGAGTAAAAAATAAGCAACTTGGTTTTAGGTTTTATCGGCAAAAACCAATAGGAAATTACATTGTTGATTTTTACTGTGCTAAATTTAAATTAATAATTGAATTAGATGGTAGAGACCATGATTATAAAGAAGAATATGATAAAAAACGAGAAAGATATTTAGAAAGTTTAGGAATGAAAATTATTAGATTTTCAAATTATCAAATTTATAAACAATTGGATGCTTGTATTGAATACATTGAAGGTTTCTTAATGGGAAATCATGAATGCAAAGACAAGAGGCCAATTTAAGACTCTCCCCGCCTTACGGCACCCCTCTCATACCGCTCTTACGAGCTGAAAGGGGAGTGTTTACTCTCCCCATCTTTTAGCATAAAGGCGACTTGCTCACCCAGCCTTATACTGTTTTCTAAGCAAAAAAACCCAAATAATCCAGTAAATCTTAAGTCGAAGCACTCTTCTCTAAAGCTCAATTGCACCATTTGGGTTAAAAATTAATCTAAAAATCAATCAGCATTTATAATTCTTTCAGCTTCAGATTTATCACCTGAAAAAGTAAAGGCATCAAGGATTTCATAATTATTTTCTGGATCAACACAGCCAGGATAAGAAATTGAAAGTGCTGATAGCTTCTCTTCGCTAAAATCAAAGCAATCAATAATCCTAACGATTTGACTTACAGAAAAATCATGATTTTTTGCTGCAGTTCTCAAAACTCTCATTTGATCATCACCGAAAGATTCTCCATTGATTCTATTAATCAAATTAGAAAAATCACTAGCAGACATAGGGTTCTTGTTAGAAACAGGTGTAGTTTCAGCAATTGTTTGAGTAGTCTGATTTTCATTAGTATTAATATTAATATTTACAGTTCCACCAGCAGCTTGTGTGGATTGATTGGAAGTATTTGTTTCAGGCTTAACTAGCTCAGAATTTTCTGGTAAAAGTGAGAGCAAAGTGTAAATATCATCAATTATATTGTTTACTCTCTTTCCATCTAACTTGTTAAGTTTAGCATTGTATTTAGCTTGTAATTCTTCTAGTTTAATTACTATTTGATCAATCACTTGTCCAGAATCATTAACTGTTACTTTGCTTTCACTTGTTGAGCCTTCTTCTCCAGTTAGGGACATGGAAAAGCCTTCTTCATTAGCTGAAAAGCTAAAACCCTGTGCAAACAAGCTAAACATACTGACAACTAATACTATGACTACTGAAATCTTTTTCATTCTTTTTCTCCAAATGTTTTTTTAGTAAAAAATTTTATAAATGCAAACTTCATAAAATTATTGTCTTTGGTCAAGAAAAATTTATTATATCTAAAATTCATAAGAGGTGATTATGACTAATAAAATAAATTCAGTAGCAGAATATATAGAAACTTTACCAGAAGAAAGAAAAGAAATTATAGAAAAGTTAAGAAAAGTGATTAAAGAAAATCTTCCAGCAGGTTTTGAGGAAAGTATATCTTATGGTTCTATAGGCTATGTTGTTCCCTTAGAGATATATCCACAAGGCTACCATGTCGAAACAAATACCCCTTTGCCCTTTATTGGACTTTCCAATTGGAAAAATCATATTTCCTTTAGTCACTGGGGAATCTATATTAATAAAGAACTATTAGAATGGTTTAAAGATGAATATGCAAAACAAGCTAAGTATAAGCTGAGTATGGGGAAAGCTTGCGTTAATCTAAAAAGGATGAATGATATTCCTTATAATCTAATAGGTCAGCTTTGTAGGAAGATTAGCGTCTTTGAATTTATAGAAATGTACGAAAAGGCATTTGTGAAGAAGTAATTAACTGGGAGAACTTCTGCTTAACTAGGAGTGCGGATGACCACATCCGCATATTTCCTTTATGGACTGAGAGCATCTCTGCTCTCAGAACCTGGAGGATGCAAAGATGCATCCACTCCACAAGTTTGCAGGGATTTACAAGGTAAACTTGCTTGTAATTAACACATTGAAAAACTAGAAGATAACAGGAGGTAAGATGAAAAGAACGAATGAGAACACTATTGAAACAGGAAATGCAAAACTAGTATTCAACGCAAAAGAAGGTATGGTAAGGTCTTATACTCCCGACGGAGAATTATTCAGGACTAATCCAATGACTCAAGAGGGCTGGGATAATATTTCAAACAGGATGGTCGAAACTCTTAGTCACAAACCAAGAGCTATTACACCTGAAGAGAGAAGAGAGCTAGCGATAGCACTTTCAAAAGCAGTTGACTGGAAAGAGGCTAGAAGGAAGAAACTAAAGCTTGAAGAGGAAAATAAAAACAAGTAACTTGTGGAAAACTGAAACTTTAACTTAACTGGGAACGCGGATGACCACATCCGCATCTTTTTCTCAAGAAAAAGAGGAAGCATTAGCAAGGTAATTTGGAAAAATTACCTTGCTATATTTTGGCTTTAAGAAAAGCCAAATGCGGATGTGGTCATCCGCTTTCCCAGTTATATGCGGATGTGGTCATCCGCTTTCCCAGTTATATGCGGATGTGGTCATCCGCTTTCCCAGTTATATGCGGATGTGGTCATCCGCTTTCCCAGTTATATGCGGATGTGGTCATCCGCTTTCCCAGTTTTAATCTGAAATTATTAATAAGATAGAATCATAAACCCTCACATTAACTAAGATTAAAAATATCCAATTAACACTTGCGATTTTCCTTGCCATATTTATCGAGATAATTTTCATGACCTTAAAATAATATTATAGAGGTGAATGATGAATATTTCACATCGTGTTGATTCTATGCAAGCTTCTCCTATTAGGAAATTCTTGCCTTATTCCGAAGCTGCAAAAGCCAGAGGAATCAAGATTTATCATTTAAATATCGGACAACCTGATATTGAGACTCCTAAAGAGATGATGGATGTTTTTCACAATTTCAGTGATAAGATTTTAAGTTATGGACCTTCTCAAGGTTTAGCATCTTACCGCAAGGCTCTAGTAAGTTACTATGGTAAGAATAATATTGATATTACTGTTGATGATGTAATAGTTACAACTGCTGGTTCAGAAGCAATTATATTTGCTATGCTAGCTACCTGTAATCCTGGAGATGAAATCTTAGTTCCAGAGCCATTTTATACTAACTATAATGGTTTTGCTTCAATAGCAGGAGTTAAACTTAATCCTATCACAACCTATGCAGAAACTGGTTTTGCTCTACCAAGTAGAGAGGAAATTGAAAAGTTAATCACTGCTAAGACAAAGGCCTTTATGATATGTAATCCTGGTAATCCTACTGGGAAAGTTTATTCGCGTGAAACTATAGAGATGGTTGCAGATATAGCTAAGAAACATAATTTATTTGTTATTTCAGATGAAGTTTACCGTGAATTTGTTTATGATGGATTAAAATCAACTAGTATCATGGAAGTAGAAGGAATCGAAGAACATGCAATTATAGTAGATTCTATTTCTAAGAGGTATAGTGCTTGTGGAGCTAGAATTGGTTGTATCGTTTCTAAGAATAAAGAACTAATGACTGCTGTCTTGAAGCTTGCTCAAGCTAGATTATGCCCTCCAACTATTGATCAAAAAGCTGGAGAAGCATGTGTTTATCTTGATGAAAAATATATCAATGACATAAAAGATGAATATTGCAAGCGAAGAGATATAGTCTTTAATGAACTCCAAACTATTGATGGTGTGGTTTGTATTAAACCAGAAGGAGCTTTCTATATTGTAGCCAAGCTTCCTATTGAAAATGCTGAAGACTTCACCCAATGGATGCTTGAGGAATACAGTGTTAATAATGAAACTGTTATGTTCGCTCCAGCTACAGGCTTTTATGCAACTCCAAATATGGGACTAAATGAAGTAAGATTTGCTTATATCTTGAATGAAGCTGATCTCAGAAAAGCTATGGCTATTTTTAAAAGCGGACTTGCTGAATATAAGAAACTTGCAAAATAATAATTAATGTATATAATATATGTAGAGAGTGGGGACTTTGATTAGTCCCCATATTTTTAAGATAAATAAGAAACAATAAGAGATTTTAGGAGGAAAAATGAGTAACAATTTCAAGACCTTAAAGAACTTTTCAAACCTGTTCGAAGCAGAGTTAGTTAAAGAATTATTAGAAGAGAATGATTTTACTGTTAATCTACTTAATGAATACACAGCTTCAAATTTACCAGGTATTGCTGGTAATGACTATATGATGATTGAACTACAAGTTCCAGAAGAAGAATATGAAGGAGCAGAAGAATTTATTGAAGATATTAGCGATGCCTATATTACGGATAGAATGCTCACCGAAACTGGAGCAAAACTTGAAGGGCACTTTCTTCTAACTTCAGGCAAACACAGTGACCAGTACTTTGAAAAGATTAAAATAATCCAAGACCCTGAAAAATGTTCAGTTATCTGTAAAGCCTTAGCAGAAAGATTTGCAGACGAAGATATTGACGTAGTTATAGGACCAGCTTATGGTGCTATTGTCTTAGGTTTTGAAGTTGCGAAATATCTCAAGAAACCTTTCGCCTTCTCTCAACGTAATGATGGTAAAATGTCATTCCGCTCAGGATTTGACTTAAAAGCAGGAATGAAGGCTCTTATTATAGAAGATGTTACTACTACTGGTGGTTCAATCTTTGAAGTTATGGAGCTTTTACAAGAAAAAAGTATGAAGTGTGTAGGTGTTGGTTTGCTTGTGGATAGATCTAATGGTAGTATTGATTTTGGTGTTCCAGTGGAAGCTATGCTGACTTTTGATGCTAAGAGCTGGGAGCCTGAAGAATGTCCTCTTTGTAAGCAAGCTATCCCTTTAACTAAACCTGGTAGGAGCGATAAATAGTGAAAATTATTGGTATCTCTACAGGTGATCCGACAGGGATTGGACCTGAAGTTACTAGCAAATCACTGCGTTATCATAATCTTCTTGCTGATACAGCCTTGCTTGTTTATGGTAAATTATTAGCTTGTCCGAACGGTCATCAAGTTACCAAGATAAGTCATGTCTCACAAATAAAAGAAGGTGGGAAAATATATCATATTGAGATTGATAATCCTGAGTTAAGTCTAGGAAAGCCATGTGCAGAAAGTGGTAGGCTGGCTATAGAAATCTTGGAAAGACTTGCTGAAGATGTTAATAATAAGAGTCTTCATGGCATTGTTACTGGACCTGTGTCTAAAAAACATATTAGAGATGCTGGCTATGATTTTATTGGTCATACTGAGTTTCTACAGAGTAAATTAAATGCAGAGAATGTAGCCATGACTTTCTGGTCTGATGATATCAAGCTAGGCCTTCTGACAACTCATCTTCCACTTCATCAACTAGAAAAAGTCCTTACTTCTCAATATTGCTTGGATAAACTCAAGCTCATTTACCGAGAAGTTAATCATTTGCTAGATAGTCCTAAAATAGCTTTGTTAGCTAAAAATCCGCATGCGGGTGAGAATGGAGCATTTGGTAATACTGATCTTATGTTTAAAGAAATTTTAGATCAGCTTGGTCAAGAGAATATTAAAATAGATGGTCCCTTTCCTGCTGACACTTTCTTCTCTTATAATAGACAGGACTACGATTTCATAATTTCAGCTTATCACGATCAAGGCTTAATCCCATTTAAAATGTTGGCAGGGGGAAAAGGAGTTAATGTAACCTTAGGACTCCCTGTTTATAGGGCGTCTGTTGAACATGGGACTGCTTTTGATATTGCTGACCAAGATTGTGCAGACTTCTCTTCAATGCAGTCAGCTCTTTATTGGGTGGAAGAGAAACTATCACAGCATCATAAATTAAGCAAAGAATATGGTGAATTTAGTAATTTTTATGACCATTATATGGCACATGTTAATTATGATCAATGGGCTGCTAAGATAAATGTCTGGATAGATCAATTTGCTAAGATAAAAACTAAAAGAATCTTTGAGATTGCTTGTGGAACTGGAGAGATATGTCGAAGATTAGTTCGTGACCAAAGACAAGTAATGGGAGGAGATATTTCTGAGATAATGCTGCATATAGCTGAAAAGAAATCTCGAGATATTAAGTTCTTTAGACATAATATGCTAGACCCTCTTCCTGTTGATAAGCTGGATTTAGCTGTCTGTGTGTTTGATAGTATAAACTATCTTTTAGAAGATAAATTTCTTCTAAATCTCTTGCAAAATGTCTATTCTGCTTTAAATCCTAAAGGACTCTTCATCTTTGATATTTCTACAATCTTCAATAGTGAAGAAAATCTTGATGGTTTTATTAATTATGAAGAGTATGATAAGTATAAAGTCTTACATACAAGTGACTGGGATCCAGATAATGAAACTCAGAAATCTTACTTAGATATTTTTAAGAAGAATAAAAGTTTTTATCAAAATTTCTCAGAGACACATTATCAGAAAATCTATCCTGTTAGGAAGATAAGAGCACTAATAGAAGAATCTGGTTTAGAAATATTAGCTATCTATAATGGAACAGATAATTTGAACTTACTAAATTACTATCCAGAAGACTTAGATGAGAGATTTGCTCGTATCTATTTTATAGTGCAAAAATGAATAAACTGATAAGCAATGAACTTGAACTGTATCAAGAAAATAAAAGTATTTGCGGAGTAGATGAAGCTGGACGTGGCCCATTGGCTGGTCCAGTAGTCTGCTCTGCAGTAATCTTCGACCTTGAAGAGCTTACCAAGATAGCAAATCAAGAAGTTGATTACCTCCTATCAAGTTTGAATGACTCAAAAGCTATTTCTGAGAAGAAAAGAGACAAACTTTACCCGTATATCATAAAATATGCAAAAGCTTATTCAATAGTCCAAATTGAGCCTGTGGAGATTGATAAACTCAATATCCTCAATGCTACACTGGAAGGAATGGACAGAGCTCTTGAATCACTCACTAAGAAGTGGGAGATTGCTCTCATTGATGGAAATAAACTTCCACCTCGTAATCAGGAGAAAGCTAGGTTTGTTATAAAGGGCGATTCTAACTACTTTTCTATTGCCGGTGCTTCTGTTTTAGCCAAGGTTACTAGAGACAGGATTATGCAAAAACTACATAATGATTTCCCTCACTATAATTGGTTAAGAAATAAAGGTTATCCTACTAAGGAGCATGTTCAAGCGATAAATAGGCATGGTGTATGCAAACATCACAGATTGTCTTATGCCCCTTGTAGCCAAATTACAATTCCAGGTTTGGATAGTTGAGCCAAAGAAGTGCATTTTTTGTTCTCTCTCAAGCAGACCGGTCTTCCTCAACCGTAGGTAAGAGACTTCGGACTGAGGAAACAATCCCCTTTCAGCTCATCAGAGTGGTATGAGAGGGGTGTCTTAAGGCGGGGAGAGTAAACATTTGGGTTTAAACTAAAACCCAAATACCCAAGTAGCGATTGAGAAGTAAATTACAACACCTAAAATGTCAGAAATAGAAGTAATTAGTGGGGCAGAAGCAGTTGCAGGGTCTAGTTTAAACTTAGTAAAGACAAAGGGAAGAGATAAGCCGATAAGGCTACCTGTCATTACAGTTAAGACCATGGTGGAAGTTACTACCAAAATAATTTGAGGTGCCCTGTAAGAGGCTATCAATCCTACCCCTACTGCCATTGTTAAGCCTAGTAATAATGAGACTAAGAACTCTTTTCCTATAAGATAAAACCAGTCTTTCATTTCCACATCACCAGTAGCCAAGGAACGAATCATTAGGGTAGCAGATTGAGCTCCGGCATTACCTCCACTGCCTATTAAAAGGGGTAGAAAGAAGATTAAGGAAACAACTTTTTGAATTATATTATCAAATTGGGCAATAGCTGCTCCAGAAAATACATTCATAAAAACTAAGGCAAACAGCCACATAATTCTTCTTTTGTAGAGAAATCCTATAGTGGCATTAAGAGGGTCTTCAACTGCATCTTGCATAGCACCAAAACGATGGAAATCTTCAGTTGTTTCTTCTTCAACCAAGTCCATAATATCATCAAAAGTAACAATACCAATAAGAGTGCCCTCTTTATCTACAACAGGAAGAGCTACTTTATCATGGTCTTGAAAAACACGGATAGCTTCTTCTTCATCATCGAAAGCTGATAAAGTAACAAATTTGCCATCCATAAGGTCTTCAACTTTTTCTTCTGGAGAAGCAAGAATTAATTCTCTGATTCTAATATCGTCTAGTAATTTCCATTGATTATCAACGACATAGATAACATTAAGTGTCTCTGAATCTTGACCATATTTTCTAATGTGATCTAGAGCTTGGGAAACAGTCATATGTGATTTAATGGCAATGAATTCAGGAGTCATGAGACGTCCGATAGAATCTTCAGGGTAGCCTAAGAGGGTAGTTGCAATTTTTCTTTCATCAGGAGCAAGAAGTTGGATGAGTCTCTGAGCTACCATACCAGGTAACTCTTCTAGAATAGCAGTTCTATCGTCAGGATCTAAGTCATTGAGTAAATTAGAGAGTTTATTAACATTAGATGCCAGTCTTTCAATAATTAGCTCTTGTTTATAAAGGGGGAGTTCTTGGAAAGTATCTTTGGCTAATTCACGGGGTAATAATCTAAATAGGATTATATCTTCAGGCTCAGAAAACTCATCAATAATCTCAGCAAGGTCAACAAAATTCATATCGTCAATCAGATGTCTAATCGTAATCCATTTCTTTTCTTCGATTAACTCTTCAAATAATTTTATAGTTTCTTGCATATTGACTCCTTACCCTTTTGGACCAGACTATTTAAGATCAATCTTGTGTCAAATTAATTGTTAGACTCTACTAGACTAGCTTAAATGAAAGAGGGTAGAATATAGTTTTCTGGAAAGAGAATTTATTTTATAAAAAATCTTGACATAATATCTTATACAGAAAAAATTACCAAAGGTAATAAAATAAAAGGTCCTAATATGAGGCAAACGAGAAAGAAGATAAGTAAAGATAATATTATTGAAGAAACTCTAACTATAATAAATGAGAGAGGCTCTAGTAATTCTGTTACAATTAGAGATATTGCGACTAGAATGGGGTGTTCACACCCTAACATTTATAATTATTATCAGAGCTTGGATATGTTAAGGTGGGATTGTCTAGAAGCAGTAATGATTAGGATGGTCAATAGGGTAATGGAACAGGTATCTCAGGTAAAAAATGACGATAATAAGATGGAGTATTTCTTTGAACATCTACTTGATTTCTATCTAGCTAATAAGGGGTGGTATAGTTTAATTTGGTTTGATAATATTGGAGGCCCAATACCCGATAAAATTAAAGAAGTGATAGTTATGCCTAGGCAGAAGTTTTGTCTCTTTTTAAGTGAATGTTATCCTAATTATAAACTTACTGGAATAGGTGAGGAAATTACCGATACCATTCATTCTTATATACATGGGCAAATGGCTAAGTATGTGACAGGAAGGTCTTTCTTCCCTGATTTAATGGAACTAAAGCAGAGAGTTATAAGAACAGCAATGGGAATTATTGATTATTACATAAAAAGAGAGGAGAAAAGGCAATGAAAAAGCAAATCATAAGTTTATCTATCATAATAATAATATTTTCACTACTTGCTTCGCTTTTAGGAATTTTGGATAAATCAGGACCAGGTAGATTTACATATCAGTCAATAAGAGGCCAAGAAATTGAGATTCATGGCCTTGGTCTTTACAAAGACATGTCTGCAGAAGTAGCAATTCAAGGGATAGCTCAAGACTATGTAACTCTGTTTGTTGCGATTCCACTAGTCATTTTTTCTTTGATTATGTATATCAGGAAATCACCTAAGTCTTCAGTCATCTTAGGTGGTAGTCTTTTCTACTTCTTTGTAACATATCTCTTTTATTTAGCAATGGGTATGTACAATAAGATGTTTTTAGTCTATGTTATCCTTTTAGGAGCTTCTTTCTTTGCTCTTATCCTCCATCTGATGTCTATTGATTATGCAGAAGTAAATAAAGGTTTTACAGACAATACTCCTCTTAAATCATCTGGAATATTCTTAATCATTAATGCTTTATTAATAGCATTACTATGGCTAAGCATTATTCTTCCTCCGCTTATTTCAGGGCAAATTTATCCTAAAGGTATTGACCATTACACAACAATGATTGTGCAAGGTTTTGATTTAGCTCTACTCTTGCCTATGGCTCTTGTGTGTGGTTTTCTTATGATTAGAAAACATCATTTTGCTTATGTATTTGGGACTATCTACCTAATCTTTTTATCTATTTTGATGACTGCTCTATCTGCTAAAATAATCGGTATGAAAGTGCAAGGATATAATGTTATACCTGTGATATTTATTATTCCTAGCATAAATTTAATTTCAATTATATTTTCTTGGTTGATGCTAAGAGAAATCAAGAATAAGGAGGCTTAATGCTAAGATTACTACCATTCTTAGGAATATTATCTTTAGTATCATTTGTAGAGGCCCAAGCCTTAACACAATATTTTAGAGATAGAACTAGATTAGTTGATTTTGAAAGACTGAAATGTCTTTATAAAGAAGAAATTTTTAAGCATTATCAAGAAGCAGATACTTATAAGATTAGCTTAGATAAAGACTTTGGTATGCCACATCTTGATCTTGTTTTTGGAGAAAGTTCTTATCCTCTGATTCTTGATTTTGGAAACAATGGTAACATTATTATTTCAAATGCTATTTCTGATAAGATAGATTATAAAGAGATTAAAAAGTCTTATACTTATACACCTAATGGCGAAATTAGAGGTGAAGCTGTAGAAATAGAACTTCCGACTTTTAAATTCTTGAACAAGACTTATGAGAAAGAGAAGTCAACCCTTGTTGATTGGTCAATCTTTTCAACAAGCCCTATGAATGGTTTGATAGGTTTAAAGTATTTGCAGAATTGCATCTTTACCCTTGATTATGAAGCAAGAATACTAGCTCTTAGTCAGGAAGATATTAACTTAGAAGGTGAAAAAATCCACCTATTAGATTTACCTTATCATCCTTATGGTATTCATTTTATTGGTAAAGTTAATGGGAAGGATGCAATAATTTATCTTGATACAGGGAAGAGTCATTCTGAAATTAATTCTGCTTTACTTGATAAGGATGAACTTGTTGAGGATAAAAGTGGTAGATTTTATCCAGGACTTATTGATATTCAGCTAGGAAATAAGAATTTTTCTATTGAATATCCCAGAGTTAAACATATGCAAAGAGACATAGTTTCAGAATATCCATTAGGCATTTATATTGGCAGTGATATTTTAAAATATATGACTCTGACACTTGATAGAAGAAATTCAAAAAACTACATAATAATTCATTGATTAACTTATGCTAGTAATAATTATACTTATTATGTCTTCTTGTATGGTAACCAGTCTTACAGCAACTAAAAGATTGGATATCAAGATTAAAGATGCCCAGCAAACTCTTAAATGGCTTAATCAAGAAAATAAGTCTCAATCTATATCAAGAATTGCAATGCTACCAGCTAATCAGCTGATGGAGCAATTATTATTACAAAATGAAGAGCATGCAGAGACTTTTGAAACTATCTTAAGTAAGTTTTTGCAAGGTGATTCTTTGCCAGAGATTGATTATCTGATAAAAGATGCTTGTTCTCAGAAGGAAGAAATCACTGAATTAATACAACACATTTCCAAAAATGACTTCTTAGACCAAGTATATGAAAGAGCAGGTTACTATTTTCCCAACACATGGCAACCTAATTCAACCTATGAAGTATTTTTTTCTGTGACAGGGTGGAAATGGGGGGATGCTATGACTTTCAAATATGAATGCAAGAATAACAAATATCAGCTTTCACAAAGTGGAAAATCTGCAATAATCTTTAATCTTACTCTTGTTAACACTACTTATGGGCAAAGTATAGATCAAAAGATTAAGACTCTACAAAATGTTATGTCTCATGAAGTATTTCATGCACTTTTTGCTGATTTTAATAAGGAAAAATGGAAAGGTGATGGTAATAAAAGCTTTGCTGATGATGTTATTACTCTAATGTTTAATGAAGGCTTGGCCCATTATATTGCCAATGGGAAAGAAATAGCTGAAATTTATGACCAAAGCCAGAATATTAAAGATAAGGAAAAAAAGGCCTTTGAAACACTTAGAGATAAGGCGAAAGTTATTTTCTCAGATGATGAAGATATTACTAAGAAAAGAGAGCTTGCTCTCCAAGGGACCTATGGTCAATTTTGGGATAAATATCTTTGTATACCTGCTTTATTCATGGCCTATCACATTGAAAAATATCAGGGTAGAGAGGGAATTGAGCTTTGCTTAGAAAATGGTTTCTCCTCTTTCATTGAAGTATATCACCAGCTTTCTGAAAGAGCGGAGGGGTTGCCTAAATTACCTGAAGAAATTATAAAATGGGGGAAATTATATGAAAGTAAGAAAGATTGAAAAACAAGATTATGGCTTGTTAAGAAAGGGGAATGTTACTCTCCCCGCCTTACGGCACCCCTCTCATACCGCTCTTACGAGCTGAAAGGGGATTGTTGTTCTCAGCCCGAAGTCCCTTACCTGCGGTTGAGGAAGACCGGTCTGCTTGAGAGAGAGCTTTTTTTTATAAGACTTTGATTCATTCTTGACACTTTTAAGTTACTAAGGAAATTTGCATTTATTAACAGTGTTAATGAAATAAGACTTAGGAGAAAAGATGAAGATTAAAATTGTAGGGATTATTATTTTATTTAATGTTGTAGTTTTATCACTTTTTGCTCAGGCATTAATGCCCCAGGGATCTGGCTCTGCTAGTGATCCATACCAGATAGCTTCTTTTGAAAATTTGTTATGGGTAAGTGAAAATACAGATTCTTGGACAAGTAATTTTATTCAAACAGCAGATATTGATGCTTCCCAGAGTCAGAATATAAATAATGGTCAAGGTTGGTCTCCATTAGGTTATTGGCATTCAGAAGTTGATTTTGAAAGATTCACAGGTAGCTATAACGGAAATAATCATGTTATCTCAGGTATTTACATTAATAGACCAAACACAGAAAATGTTGGCTTCTTCGGAGAATTAAACTCTGCAAGTGTCAGCGATTTAGGATTAATCAATCTTGATATTACAGCTCAAGGTTATGCAGGTTCTTTGGCTGGATATTCTACTGGCTGTAGCATAACAAACTGTTTTGCAATAGGTTCTATTAATGCGGAATATTGGGTAGGTGGTCTAATAGGTGGTAATGTTGGTAACAGTCATGTAGAGTCATGCTTTACCAATGTTGATGTTAACGCTAGCGGTGAATATGGTTCATATGTAAGGGCTGGTGGCTTTGTTGGTGTGAACAGAGATTCTGCTATCATAAATTGCTATTCATTAGGTGATGTGACATCTGAGATTGATGGTTTAGTCGGTGGTTTTATTGGTTATAATGCTAAAATTGTCGCTGAAATGAATGATGCTATTATTCAAAACTGCTATTCTATTGGAAAAGTCCTTGTAGAAAATAATTATTTAGTAGGTGGATTTGCCGGTGAAAATCATGTAAATGCTCAAATCATAAATAGCTATTGGGATATTGATGCTTCTGAATATGCTACTAGTGATGGTGGCCAGGGAAGAAGCAGTGATGACATGACATTCCCATATAGTGATAATACTTATGTAGGATGGGATTTTCAGACAGATTGGTTTGAGGACTCTCAGATGCTTAATGAAGGCTACCCATATCTACAATCAACTAGTCCAGTAGCAAATGAATCTAATGAAGTAATTGATCTTTCACTCAAACTTGAAAACTATCCTAATCCATTTAATCCTCAGACAAGGATTTCCTTCACTTTAATGGCTGATGAAAATGTATCTTTAAACATCTATAATCTTAAAGGCCAGAAGGTTAGAACTCTTCATCAAGGAAAATTACCTTTAGGTCAGCATAGCTTTAGCTGGAATGGTAAAGATGATAATAATAAAAAAGTAGTTTCAGGAATATATTTTACTAAGATTGTTACAGATAGTAAAAGAGAAAGTCATAAAATGATTTTGATGAAGTAGTATCAGTTAACTAATCAATAAATTATGAAAGCCCTGCTCAGTCAGGGCTTTTCTCTAGCTCATAATATCAGCAGTAAGTTCTTCATAACCAGGAACCTCTGGCAAGTACTCATTAATAATTGCTGTTTGTAGAGATTTGATTTTACTACAGTTTTCTGAGGATAAACCGTTAATAATCAAATCATCAATATCAAGAGGATTCTCCTTATCCTCCAAGGCTGCCCAAATTAGCTTACAGAAAGTGGAATACTTATTTCCAGCAATTCTTTCTTGATAGTCTTCAAGACTATAGAGTTTATAGGTATATAGCTCTAAATCCTGTTTATAAGCTGATGAGACCTTTTCATAAATTTGAGCAATCATCCGCGATCTGTTTCCTATGAGAATATTTTGCTCAGTAGCTTGTCTTTTAACTGATGGCATCTTGCCAATAACAACATTTCTACTTGCAAAATTAGCATAAATTAAGCCATCTGCTTTACCTGAATAACTCTTAACTCCTAATCTGTACTTTACTTTCATTTTTTCCTCCTTTGTAGTTAATATTTTTCTCTTTCATATATTAATAGGGTCCATTTTTTTACTTTTGCTCCACATTCTCACAAAAAGTTGAAATTTATTGTTTTGTCTCTTCTAATTTCCTTGTTTATTGGGTCTCTATTGTGTATCTACTAGGTCTTTATTAGACTTCCATTAGACTAATAAATAATGGACGTCTGATAGTTAATTAAAAAATGCTATATGTTTGCTTGTTTGATTGTGGAGGTGTGACATTATTATTGATATTGTTGAAGTGGAAATCCTCTTTTAGACAAAAAAAACACACTAGTAAGAAACAAGTCCTCTTATATCCCGAAGGGATGACATATAATAGGGAGTGCTCGCAAGACACTCCATATATTACGAGCAGAAGTGAGCCCTAGAGGGGCGACAATATCATTTTTTTAGCTAGTATATTATCGCCCCTCCGGGGCTCAGGTATGTGGGGGATTATTACACAGGGTTTTGCGAACCCTGCCTATTATATCTGCATCCTTTCAGGATTTAAGAAGATTTATCTCAAGTTTATAGATCTAACTTCAATGCAAGCAATAATTCAATTCCAAAAGTATAGAGTAATTAATAAAAAGAGTGCACTAGTTAAGCTATTAAAAAAAAATAAAATATTGAAAATCAATTAGTTAATTTGAACAGTCTTTGAATATCCCTGTCAGGGATTTTATGGGATTTCTGCTAATTTTAATTCACACCTTAGTGAAATTAGATAAATTAGTGGATAGTTTCTTTCTTTTTAGACAATCAGGGATAAATCTTCTTTACTTTAATTACATCCTTAAGATAATTATTTTAATGTATTGTCTAAGGCAAATACTTTCTTGCACAATAGGAGAATTTATGTTTGAACAAACCTTTAAAAATATAGATGATTTAGAGAGAAAAAGCTAGAACCAAAAAAAAGATTTAACTTGTCTTTTCTAGTTCTACGAGTATAATCTTATTAATCTAATATAGATGAGGTAAATATGAAATATATTTTACTAATAGCAATTTTAATGCAAGCAATAGGAATATCTGCTTTTGAGGTAGATAGTTACGAAAAAGTATTTATTGATAGTTGGCGTAATAACAGAGAGATAAATACAAAAATATACTACCCAATTAGTGAAAACAAAGCAAGTGGTAGAGATGATACCTTTCCTAAACTAATCTTTGCCCATGGTTGGCTTACTTCGCCTGCCAGCTATTCTCAATTAGCACAATTCTATACTAGTCAGGGCTTTATTGTTGCTTTGCCATATACTGAAGGTGGTTTTTTCCCTAGCCATAGCGATTTTGCTCTGGATTTGATATTTCTTGACTCAGCTCTAGATGGAGAGGGAGGAAATGAAAACTCACCCCTTTATCAAGCAGTAGCTGATCAATCTATTGTATCTGGACATTCAATGGGTGGTGGTGCTTCAGTATTAGCTGCCTCTCAGTCTAATATCTTCTCAGCTTTAGTTAATTTTGCAGCAGCTGAGACTTCTCCTTCTGCTATTAATAATGCTAATGAAATCAATATACCAGCTTTACTATTGTCAGGTTCTAGTGACAATATTACTCCCCCTGCAAGTAATCAAATACCAATGTATGAAAACTTAGCTTCGGATTATAAATGTATTGCTACTTTAATTGGTGAAGATCATTTAGGAATTACAACTAATGATATAACTTATTCTTTAGCAGTACCTTTTATGAAATTTCATCTTACTGGAGATGATAGCTTTCGCATAGAATTTGAAAATCTATTAGCAAGTTATCAAAATAATGAACAAATCGATTATTTCCTAACTAACAATGTAACTAGTAATAATCAAGCTGATTCAAGTCCTAGCAATATCAAAATTAGTAATTATCCTAATCCTTTTAATCCTAATACAAGCATAAGCTTTAAGTTACATGCAAACTATAAAGACTTGAATGTTCAAATATTTAACCTTAAAGGTCAGTTAGTAAAAAGCTATAAGCTAGATTCTTCAACATCTGATAATTATAAAGTTCACTGGGACGGAAGAGATAAAAGAGGAGTAGAAGTAGCTTCTGGACTTTATCTTTGTGTTTTGAAGAGTAAACAGAGTGAACTAGCAAGAAGTAAAATGCTACTGTTAAAATAAACCATTTAGAAGAGATTATCAATTTTATTTGCTAGCAAATCAAGATATTCCTTTTCTCTCTTTGATAGACTTGGATAGATTTTTGAAGAAACAGCTTTAAAGACTTGAAAGCCATTCTCTATTCGTTCTTTAATCCCAGATACTTCTACCAGACCAAAAGCAAGCAAAGAAGCTTTCTTTAAGGCTCGAGTAAAATCATTGAAAGAAACAATTTTATCAAAAAACTCATTATCTGTTATTGGGATTATGTTATAATAGTATTTGAGGGTGTTAAACATTCCAAACGATAAGCCATGAATACCTTGAAGCATTTTGTTATGGTCATTTGACTTGTATCCTGAGATTGCTTTTTGTACCTCTTCAAGCCAAGCAATAAACTCTTCTTTTGCTTTAGTAGTTTCATATTGCAGGCTTCCAATTTTATCTCTAGCATGAGTAATTATATTATCTAAGAAGCCTCTTTCTCTTTCATAAATTATTTTCATATAAGAATAACCATGAATTTCAGAAATATGAAGATTAGAATGTCTGAAAAGCTCATTAATATAGTTTTCGTCAACAATATTAATCACATAATACTTATCTCGGATTATGATATGGCCCGATGAAGCAATATTACATGTAATACAAAGGATGTCAATATCACTTGTTTCATCATAAGAATTATTAGCATAACTACCAGTTAATCCTATGGCTAAAAGTTTGTTGTCAGGGACTATTTCCTGAACTATTTCCCTTATAGTCTTTCTAATGTTTAATTTAATCATACACCTCTAATTATTTATTAACCTATCAATCTTAGCTTTATCAAAACCAACTACAGGCCTATTGTTTATCCATAATTGAGGGACGCCCATTTGTCCAGATTTTCTGACCATATCTTTCATTGCTCTTTGATCTCTTGAAACATCAACTTCTTTATATCTGATTTGCTTTTCCTTTAAATAAGTCTTTACTTTCTTACACCAGGAACAAGTTGGGGTAGTGAATACTATTACTGAAAGTCTCTTTTCCATTATCAATCTCCTTTATTTAATATAATAACAGATAATAATCTAAAAAAGCTATTTGGCAAATTATGAAAGTAGATAGGCTGATATTGGTTAAACAAAAATTTTAGTTATTCAATCATAAGATAGAGATGAGTTTATTCTAAACCCCAAAAAAAACTACTAGTTAAGGAAAAAAAGTTAACACAGATAAAATAATTTTCTTGACTATACGATTATACAGCTATTATTTGGCATTTCTAAAAAAAAAAGAAAGAAGGTGTAAAATGAAGAAAGTTATTTTTTTGTTAAGTATGGTGTTTGTTTTAGTTAGTTTAATTGGATGTAGTGATGATGGTGATGGAGGAAATTCATCTCCAACTGGTATTGATTTTAGTTCTGATGATGCTTTAGTAAACTTAGATTCTTATCTTGCAATCCTTGGAACAGATTCAGACTTTAGAATTATGATTGCTTCTAAGAACAATGTCACATCAAGTGAGTTAACTATTAATGGTAATGGTATAAATATCAATAGCAACTGGACAGATATTTCTCTTTTTAATGAAGATTTTACCTATGGTGTTTTTATCGATGATTCTATGTTACCTGAAACATTAATTATCCAACCAGGTGCTGAACTAGACATAACATTTAAGCTTAATGGAACTACTTATAATCAAGAAATGACTGTTCCTCAAGTTCCCAACGTACAGACACAAGATTTAGACTTAGAAAAAGATTTCACAGTCACTTGGTCATTATCTGAAGATCCTGATGTGCAAGTTGTTAATTTTGAGGGTGAAAGCTATTTCTGGGATGATGAAGATGAAGGTTTTGATGTTTATACCCAAGTTGATGGAGACTCAAGAAGTCATACTTTCGCAAAAAGTAATTACTCACAGTATGTATTACCTGGTTTAAGCTGGTACCAATATGGTGTTGAAACTATCAATTATAAGAGTTTTAGTAAGACTATTATTGTCTTATCTTCAGATAACTATATTGAAGGATTTGGATTTGATGAGAAAGATTCAGCAGATAAAATTCTCAAGACAAATAATCTAATCAAATCAATCATTGAATAAGATAATTTATTAATAATTAATTAAGAGAGAAGCATCTAATAGGTACTTCTCTCTTTTTTGAAAAATACTTAACAAGTTAAGAAAGTAGGTTGTTTGCTTTTTCTTACTAGTTATTTATCAGCAATCATAATATAACTCAAGGGTAACTTCTCTTCTTGGTGATTCAAGTAAGTTCTACATAAAGAAATATCATGGGTATATTCATTGAATCTCTTTATTGTAAAACCTAGGTCAGCTAATATATTGATTAAGTCAGATATGGTGTAAGTGAATTCATAGCATCTAGTAGATTCATAAGTTTTGCCACCATAATAATCAATTCCTTGATTATCAGAATAAATCTCCTTATTGAAGTACTTATATTTAGCTTCTAAGACTCCTTTATATTCATCATCATAAGGGAAGACATCTCCAAAGGGGTGGTGTTCATAGATAAAAATTTTGCCTTGAGGTCTCAGAAGCTTATAAGCAGTCTCAAAGTACTTTCTTTTATCTGGAATCCATGCCAAAGCTCCAACAGTGATATATACCAAATCAAACTTACCAAAGTGTTCAGCAGTAATTTCTAAGACATCACTTCTAACAAAATGACAATCAATTGAGTATTTATCTGCTCGCTTTTGAGCTTCTTCAATTGCTAAATCACTAATATCAAAACCTAGACAATAACCTGCTCCTAATCTCTTTAAGGACATTAGTTCAACTCCATTGTTACAAGATAGATGAGCAATGTCTTTGTTTTTTATTCCAATCTTTTCTAGTTGTGCTAGTTCTGGATCTTTTTGAAAGATAAAACTTGGATCAGAAAACATTTTATCCCACTTATCATCCATTGCTTCTTTATGATATGGGGTAGCTTCATTCCAGGCTTGTCGATTAGATTCAGTATATTTCTTGTAGTCTTTCATAATCTATCCTTTAAAATTTCTTTATATTCTATAAAAATATTGACTTTTATGATGTCAAATTATATTTTGAATATATTAAAAAAAATATACTTACATAATTGATATTATAATCAAAGTATAATAAAGGAGATGTTTAGATGAAAACAAAACTAATCATAGTAAGTGGTATGAGTGGTGCTGGGAAATCTACGACTTCCCAATACATATCTAAACTATATAAAGATAATGGGATCGATAACATTTGGTATCATGAAGAAATGGATAAGCACCCAATCAGATGGAAGGATGGTGGAGAGTTCAAAGTAGCTGATTATAGAACTGAGCAAGGAATGAATCAAAACATCGAAGATCTTTTAAGTAGATGGAGAGTCTTCATAGAGTCCATTAAATCATCTGATAAAGTACATGTTATGGAAGGCTGTATTTTCCAGAACATAGTACGTTATTTTTTCCCAGCTGCTTATAAACATGAACTGATTAAGAATTTTTATCATAAGCTATTCGAAATAATTAGTCAAGTTGATAGTACTTTTGTATTTCTCTATTCAACTAATCCTCAAAGAACACTGGAAAATGCTTTTATAACTAGAGGAGAAAGCTGGAAGAAAATAATATTAGATCCTGGAGATGAGCTTTATTACAAAGTAAATGGCTACAAGGGAGATGAAAGTATTTATGCTATGTGGACGGATTGCCGTGATTTATCCAAAGCTATTTTTGATAGTCTTACAATTGACAAAATAATGTTAAAGATAGATCCAGAAAAAAACCAATGGGAAGCTCATCATAAGAAAATAGCTGAGCATTTTGGCCTTTCATATATGGGAGAAAACGATAGTCTTGTTGTTCAAGCAGAAAAATATTGCGGGACCATGTATACTAGAGAAGGGGACAAGACATCTGTTACTATTACTAGTGAACATAATCGGCTTTTTCTACATTTCTCTTGGTTTAACAAGATTCTTCTAATCCCGCTAGAAAATAATACTTTCCAATTATCAGCTTTTCCAGCTACTATTAGTTACAACTTTGATTCTTCTCAAATAAGAATTAAATTTGACGGGAATTATGGTTGGGATATTAATGGTCAGGAATTTATTATTAAAGCAGAATAAAATAACATCCTTGTTAAACCCAGACAGTGCAGTAGCCCTTTGTGATTAGCACTATATTATTCTGTAAAAGTAACTTCCATAATTTCTCAGAATATATATATTATATGCTTCTAAATTCTGTAAGCTATTTTGCTAGAATAATCTGCACTCTTCAATAAAGTTCTACTACACTATCTGGATTTAATTATTAAAAAATATTCTCGAAAAAGTGAGGTAAAATGAAAAAGTTTATAGCGTTGGTAGTGAAAGATTTTAAGATTCAATATAAAAGCCCTTTTATGCTGATATTTTCTTTAGGCTTACCTTTACTCTATTTATTTTTATTCGGATATATGGAGAAGTCCTCTTCGGATAATCTAAGAGTATGGGTGGATAAGAATTTGGCTTACGAATTTGATAATAAGGATGAAGATTATTTTGAGTATTTGGAAGAAAAGTTACCTGTTAAAATAGAATATATGGATAAGGTAAGTATGCTGGAAGACTTTGAAAAAGGTAAGTTACCAGTAATCTATTATTTAGAAAATGGAGAGCGGACTCTCTATTTAAATATGAACAAGAATAAAGCAACTTTCGGATATCATTTAATTAGAAGTAAATTTAATCCCATGACAACTAAGCATTTTAATCTTAAGAAGAAATTTTCTATGAACTATGCTCTATTGTCTATGGTCTTTAACTTTCTCTTAGTTTTCTCATCCTTAAATTATGGTACAGCTTTGCTGAGCTTGGAGATAAAAAAACATAATATTTTGATACTGCTAAAATCTGGGATAACCAAAGCTGAACTGATTATTAGTAAGCTCATAGGTGTATTTATCATGCAAATTTTAACCTTTGCAGTCTTTTATAGTGTTGCTATCTTAACAAAGCAGCTAACTCTAAACTTAACTATGATATGGTATTTGCCATTTATCATTTTCCCGACAGCTATGTTAGGGATATTTATTGCTTCAATGACTGCTAATGATAATATTAAAGGGATTTTACCAATGCTCTTCTGGTTCCCTTCAATCTTCTATGGAGTTTTAAAAGACACAATATCTCCAATCACAGAAACAATTCTCAAAATTAACCCTCTTATCTTAGTATCTGAACTTATTGAACAGATTATTAGAAATGATGTTTCATTTACTTTGTTAAGCACAATATCCGCTATCACCATAGCCTTTTTCTTCTTGAGTATTTTCTTTATGAAGAGAACAATAATTAGGTCAATGTAAGGAGGGACTATGTCTTTATACAGATTTGAAAATGTAAGTAAATTATATAAGAAACAGAAGGCACTTGATAACTTCACTTGGGAAATAGAAGAGGGAAAAATACAAGCTCTTTTAGGACATAATGGAGCAGGTAAGACTACAGCTTTTATGATCGCAAATAGGATTATTCCTTTCAATAGTGGTAAGGTACTTTTTAAAGATAAAGATATTAAGAAGATGTCTAAAAAGCAGATTCAAAGAAGTGGTTTTATGACTGAAAAACTAAAACTTTATGATGAATTAAACGTTAAAGAAACCTTATCCTTCTTTGCAGATATATATGGTATTCAGAATAAGAGACAAAGTATAAGCAAACTTATAGATACTTTTGATTTAGGTGATTTCCTCAAGAAGAAAATATCTAAGCTCTCAACTGGTATGTATAAAAAGACTGTTATATGCACTACTTTTCTTAACAAGCCTGATATTCTTTTCTTAGATGAACCATTTGCAGGCTTGGATCCTGTAATTGTTAAGGAAATATCTTCAATATTGAAAAACTATATCAAAAGTGGTGATAAAACAATTATTCTATCTTCCCACAACCTTAGTGAGATAGAAGCAGTCTCAGAAAAGATTACTATTATGAAGGACGGGAAGTTGATAGTCTCTGATTCCTTAAAGAACTTAGTTGATAAATATAAAATTGATAAGACTTTTAATATTTCCTATTTAGATGATTCTCATGAGAAATTGCTGGTCGTTAAAGATGAAAAAGAGCTTTATAATAAATTAAAGGAACTAGAAAATAATCATATTCTTTCAATATCTGAGAATAAAATATCCCTTGATCATATTTATAATCAAATTTATGCGGAAGAATAGGCTGGTAAAAGTATTGGGAGAGAGCCTGAAATATACTATTAGTTAATCTATTTTTCCTAAAATGTACCAAAACGAGAAAAGTGGACCCTATAGGTATATGCCCCCCTTGTAGATCTTTGTCTTATTATTAGCCACATACCTTATGCGTGTATGTGGCTTTTGTTATGCTTAATAGTTTGGCGAGATTTTTTTTGGAAAATTATTTTAAAAGGTTGAAAGTTGCAAAACTTGGCGAGATTTTTCTGTAACTGTTAAAGTTTGGCGAGATTTTTATTGTTTTTTACGTAAGGTGGACACTTTTGGGGTAGTTTGGCGAGATTTCTCGCTGTAATTGGCTGGGGTTATTAATAAAAAAACAATGGCGGAGATGTAGAGATTCGAACTCTAGATAAGCTTGCACCTATACACGGTTTCCAACCGTGCTCCTTCAACCACTCGGACACATCTCCAGCACGTATTGACAAATTATATATCCTTATATTCATGTCAATAAAAAAGGCTAAGGTCAATTTGCTTAAGCCTGTAATAGCTTAAATATTAATCAACTAATCGGAGCAAATAGTTTATCATACCTAAATCAAAACCATTTGCGGAAGTAACAAGATCACCTGCATCATAGAGAAATATAAGAGGATAATTATCTAAGTTAATATTTTCATAGATTAGCTTTTCTCCTTTTATATAGGTAAGGTTGGCTTGGTTTGTGGATACTAGCTGAGGAATGTCTCTGCTTTCTGAATAAACTATGACATGAACATCTTTATTAGCAAAATCATCAAGTTTGTTTACTACTTGCTCTAACATTCTTTCTTGTGGTTCATTGCCGTTTTTGTTAAGAAGGAATACAAGGACTTTATTTTCTATAAAGTTATTTTGGGTTATTAAATTTTCTATTGCCTCAATAGTATCATCAGACCAGTCTATCTTGTTTTCATTAGTAGTTTTAGGAGTTACGAAATTTAAAGTTACTTCTTTAGTATTTACATCAATTGCTTTAATAATAAGATTTGCATCACCATTTTTATTTCTTACATAGCCTTGAATATAATTTTGTTGATCAGCTTCTTGATAAAATTTAACTAAAGCCTCATCATCATCATTTGTTTCAAGATCAAACCAAGTATTCGTAAGTTTTCCATTATCAGTCATACTTGCTATTAAGAAGTTACTAAATGGTTCAGTATCTAAGGTCTTCCCATCACTTGTAAGAGTCAGTTTAAATTCAACTAGTTGTCTGTCAGTAGGTGGATAATCATTGTCTTCATTACTATCTTTCCAAACTATTTCTTGCCATGAATCACCGTTAAAATATTCTAAAAAGCCTTTCCATCTTAGGGGAATACCAGTGTTTTGGAGTAGAGCAGAGAACAAGTAGAATTGTTGGTTTTCAGAGAGATATTTCTTATTAACATATTGCAGGGGAGTTAAACTACCACCAAAATAGCTCCAATTAGCATGTTGATCAACGATGGTATTTTCTTTAAGCCATGCATAGATGTTTTTGACAGTATGGTCAATACTCTTTTCTTGTAATTTCTTGGTAATTACAGCTAAATCAGTTTGCCAACCAGTTTGTGGGAATGGGTTTGAACCCCAAGGAAGATTAAGAACATTTGATTTAAACAAGTCATAGTCATAAGTATCTTGATAAAATATTCTGTTTCGGGTATGTGTAGTCAATAAGTTCTTTATGGCAGTAGTATCAGGTAATTCTATCAAGTCTTTGATATTCCATGCAATGACCAGATCAATCATAATTTTTCTCATTAAATCAGGATTATCAGACTGTTCAATCCATTTGTCTATATAAAGCCAATTATCAGCATTACCAGCTAACTCTTGGCATTTATCTAAATATTCTGTTCTTTTCTCAATATAAGTTTCTTCGGTCTCACTTCTTTCTGGTAGGGGGTAATTAGTTAAGAAACTAAGCCCTTTTTTATTATTAAGAAGTCTGTTATCTCTCTTCTTATTAGCTAAGTCAGTAATTTTATCTAAGTAATTTTTATTGTCTGGTGTTAGAGCAAAATCCCTATTGGAAGAAGAGTCCAGAGGAAAATTGAGAACGATATTTTCGTCAACAAGAGAATTATCTGATAAGGTAATCACAAGATTATTGTTTCCTGTGAAGGAGTTAATCACTCCATAACCAGTTTTACCATCCTTACCAGCTGTTACAAAGAGAGAAGTAGGTCTAAAGTCAACAAGGACTTGTCCATTTTCATCACTTTGCATTTCTAGCATAGCAAACAAGCCTCCAAAAGAGCTTGCGTAATATACTACATCTGCATTTGCAACTGCTTTATTATCTTCATTAACTACTTTTACACTTGTTGATTCTATTGGGCCATAAACATCAGTGATATTTACTTTTGTATCAAAATTTGTTGTCTTGAGCGTATTAGTAGCTTGATAAGAACCAAAAGTTTGGCTTGTGATTAAAGGAGCTTTCATAGCTCTATCAACTTCCCAAGAAGATTTTCTATATTTGAGCGGGTAGGCTTCTGGAACAATTCTCCATCCTTCAGGAGTCCAAACTTCAGTCCAAACATGATTACTATCAGTGAAGGACCAGTAAGGAGCAGAAGCAGGTCGGCAGGGTATCCCAGCAGATCTTAAGACTGCCATTTGTAGGATCATCATTTCTTCACAACGACCATAGCCTCGTTTAATGGAAGTTATAGGACCCTGGTCACGTCCAGAAGTTTGCTTAAAATAGATTCCTTCTTGATAGTAGAGGTCAGCTATAAGAATAGCTTCGTTGATTGATTTGACTAGTGATATTTGGGGATAAAGGTCATCATAAAAGTCTTTTCTCCAATTCTCGAATGGTTCTTGAGATATTCTTAGCGGGAGTATATAATGAAGAAAATAATCTTCTGGAATATTAGAAGTGTAGGGAAGATCTAGAGTTTTTAGAGCATAGGTAATGTGTTCATCAATATAGTCTGGGGTAACAACAGCTAGATCATTATCACTCATATGATCGAATAGATAGTTTGTATAATAAGCTTTTAAACCAGACAAGCTGTCGATGTAAGTAGAAAGTTCATTAGCATTTTTACCAGCATAACGATTGATGCGTTGAGTTAGTGCTTCTCCTGCAAAACAGTTAGCAAGAGTAGCAAGAAAAAGTATAAAAATTAATAGTTTTAATTTCATGGTACCTCAAAAATAATGTTTTAAGATATTATATACATTTATTGTTCCAAAAACTTGAAATATTTTATGTCTATTAGGATGGTTTCCTATTTGAGTCTTCCAGAAGAATAAGCTCGGTAATCTTTATAAGAAAATATTGATGCTAAAGCAAAGAAGCTAAAAGACATAAGAAAAGCACCATAAATACCTAGATAATTCTTTGCTAAGATACCTAATACAGGGGCAAAAAGGCCTCTAATTCCTGTTATTGTTATGTGTAAGCTTTGATACATTGAGGCGTCTTCATCTCCTGCAAAATGGATAGAGGACATATTCCAAGCCATATTAACTCCTGACATAGCAAAACCATATATTAAGAAGGAAAAATAAATTGCAATTAGACTAAAAGTAATATTTGTGAATTGCCCAGTAATTATCAAGAGAAGAGGGAAAATAGCAATAGCACCAAAGGAATAACTAGCAAACTTAAATGGGTGGAAGTTGTCGTGAAGTCTACCGAAAATAGGCGATAAGATGAGAAATCCTATTTGTGCTAAAATACCTTTAGAGATAAAAGAGTGAGTATAATTTAGATTTAGATTATCTACCATAAAGATAGGGATTACAGGAGCTAGAGAAAGAAAACCAAAACCATACAGGGTAAAATCGCGTTGAAAATGAGCATAAGGCTTGTTGTTTTTCAATAACCCAAAAGCTCTTTTGAGAGGAGATAAGAAAAAATCCTTTCTTAACATTTTCTTTTGATACTTAACCTTATTATCTTCAATTCGAATGAAAGACAAGATTGATGCAGAAGTAAAACCAGCTAAGGATACAATAATAAATATTAGTTTTAGGTTTGTTTCAGAAGAATCTAAAAAACGACCAGAGATGAAAGCAAAAATCATACTTATAGCTGATGCAAGACTCATGGTATAACCAAAAACCTTTGATCTATTTTGAGGGAGATTACTTTGATAAATAGAATTAGAAGCTGGAGAAAGTATTCCATTAAAGAAAGAAACTAAACCGAAAATAAGCAAATATATATTCATTGAAGTGGTAAAATAAGCTAGTAATAGTGAAAGACGTCCTAAGACAGCTACTGCCCAGAAAAACTTAGCTTTATTTGAGCTTTGCTCAAGTATTTTACCCCACCATATTGACAAGAAGTTTGTAACTGGCCAAATCATTGTTAGAATCATTAACTGCCAATCAAGAGCGTTAAATGCTTTTCTAGCAATAATATCTTGAATTCCAGTGAATCCGTTAAATACTCCATTAAAAAGAGCAGATATTAATAACAAGGACACAGTACTTTGATATACACTTTTTCTTTTCATAATTTTTCCCTCTAATGCCAACTATTAAAAAGAACAATTTAAGGCAATAAAAATCTAAGATTAAAAAAATCCCCCAGGTTGGGGGATTCTATCATCATGAATAACATTATAGAGGTAAAAGTTTTTTTCCATGAGCTTCATTAACAACCTGAGCTAAAGCTTCGTACATTGCTAATGCTCCACAGACTATACCTTCATAACCAGCTATTGTATGAACTAAGTGACTTCCAGTAAAATTGGCAATAGCTAAAAGCATAAAGAGTAGAAAAAGGGTTCCAAACACCATTTTGGATACAAGCACAGATTTGAAAGTACCAATAAACATACCCAGTGTAAAAAGCCCCCAAAGGAATAAATACAAACCCAGTGAAAGGGGAGAGGCTGCTTGGCCAATTCCCATTTTAGGCAAGGTCCAAATTAAAACTAGTGATAACCAAAAGAAACCATATGCTACAAAGGCTACGGTTCCGAAGGTCTTATTATTATTATACTCCAAAATACCTGCAATGATCTGAGCAAGTCCACCAATGGTAATTCCCATTGCCATAATTACAACATCCAAGGGAAAAAATCCAGCGTTATGAATGTTTAACAAAATAGTAGTCATACCGAAACCAATTAAACCTATTGGTGCCGGATTTGCTTTAATAGTTTTTTCCAAAGTGTCTCCCAAAAATTTATTTATGAGTTATGACAAAAACTTAAAGCTATAGTTTCTGTCAAAAGAAATTAGTTATTTTTATTACTTAATAGCTGAATTAACAGTGATAAATAGTATTAAACCCAGGGTAGAAAAATTATTATTGACAATTTAGCCAAACTGATTATATTGGTTTAAAATAAATATTAATAGAGGAGATAAATATGTCTGAACAAAAAAACAATCCTTTAATGACAGGGGAAAGATACTCCAAATTCGAAGCAATTCCTTTTGATAAATTTAAAACCGAACACTTCATGCCGGCAATTGACTGGGCTCTCGAAATAGCAAGAAAGGAATTTAACGACTACATTGCTAGTCCTGAAACTCCAAATTTTGCTAATACTATTGAAGAAGAAACAGGTGTGGAACTAGATTATATTACTTCAATTTATTTTAATCTGTTAAGCAGTAATGCTGACCAAGAGTTTTCTGCTTTAGCTGGAGAAATATCTCAGAAATTAGCTGAATTTGGTAATGAAACTATGATGAATCCAAAGATGTTTGAAAAATTAAAATATGTCTATGATCATAAAGAAGAAGAGAATCTAAATGCAGAACAAACGCGTCTTTTAGAAAAAGTATATAAATCATTCATCCGTAATGGTGCTCTTTTACCAGAAGATAAGAAAAAAGAATTGATGCAAATCAATATGGAGATGTCTCAGTTAGGTCCTAAATTCTCTCAAAATGTTTTAAATTCTACTAATAAATTTGAATATATAATTGAAGATGAAGCCGAATTAGATGGTCTTCCTGAAAATGCAAAAGCTCAAGCAGCTTTTATGGCTAAAAAGAAAGGTCATGCTGGCAAATGGTTATTCTTATTACAACCATCAATGTTTATGCCAATTTTACAGTATGCAAAGAACAGAGAATTGAGAGAAAAATTCAGTAAAGCTTGGGGTTCAAGAGCATTCCGTGATGATCATGATAATCAAGAAATCGTAAAGCAATTAGCAAAACTTAGACATAAAAGAGCTCAATTACTTGGTTTTGATACTCATGCAGATTTCACTCTAGCTGAAAGAATGGCTGAAAATCCTAAGACTGTTCACGAATTCTTAGAAAAGATACTTGATGTTGCTCTTCCAGTTGCTAAAGAGGAAGTTAAGGAGATTGAAGCTATTGCTAAAGAAGATGGCATTGACCAACTTATGCCTTGGGATGTATCATACTATTCAGAAATTCTTAAAAAGAAAAAGTTTAACTT
Source organism: Cloacimonadales bacterium (SeqCode) (assembly GCA_963678375.2). GTDB lineage: Bacteria > Cloacimonadota > Cloacimonadia > Cloacimonadales > JAFGVF01 > JAEKNW01. The sequence goes on along the minus strand of CAXXQH010000001.1, from coordinate 403,393 downwards.
TGATTCAGAAGAGTTAAGACCTTACTTCAAGGCAGAAAATGTTATTAATGGTATCTTTACAGTAGCAAATAAATTATATGGACTCAAGTTCATTGAGCATAATGATTTGCCAAAATATCATGAAGACGTTAGAGTCTTCGAAGTTATCCAAGAGGAAGATGGTAGATACATGGGACTTTTCTATGTTGACCTCTACCCTCGTGACACAAAAAGAGCTGGTGCTTGGATGACTGGTTACCGTTCCCAAGGCTTCCAACAAGGAGAGGTCAAAAGACCTTTCATCTCAATCGTTGGTTCATTAACACCACCTTCAGAAGACAAACCATCATTATTATCTTTAAGCGAAGTTACAACTATCTTCCATGAGTTTGGTCATGCTTTACACGGTTTGCTGTCAGATGTTCACTACAAATCTTTAGCAAGTCCAAACGTATATTGGGATTTCGTAGAACTTCCATCACAAGTTATGGAAAATTGGGTTCTTGAAATGGATACTTTAAAATTGTTTGCCCATCATTATGAAAATGGAGAGCTTATCCCTGAAGAGCTTGTTAATAAAGTTAAAAAAGCAGAAACTTTTAACAAGGGTATATTCAATGTAAGACAAGTTTCATTGGGTCTTATTGATATGGCTTGGCATTCTTCAGATCCATCAGATGTTGAAGATGTAGCTAAGTTTGAAGAAGAAGTTACAGAAAGGACTAGACTATACCCTAAGGTTGATTGTGTTAATACATCATGTTCTTTCTCACACATTTTCCACGGTGGTTACTCATCAGGCTACTACTCATACAAATGGGCAGAAGTTCTTGATGCTGATGCCTTCTCAAAATTTAAAGAAGATGGAATATTCAATAAAGAAACAGCTAAATCATTTAGAGAAAATATCTTAGCAAAAGGTAACTCTGAACATCCAATGGACTTATTTATTAAGTTTAGAGGTAGAAAACCAGATCCAGATGCAATGCTCAGAAGAGATGGTTTAATTAAATAATTTTGAATTTAGTAAAGGGGATTTCAAGAGATCTTCTCTTTTACAAGTATTTCATGGTTGTTTATAAGTTTTTGATGGAGTTTCAATGATTCATCTAAAGACTTATAGGCAACCTTTTTTTTAACACAGAAAATGCAGTAGACCTTTGTGATTAGCACTATATTATTTCGCAAAAGTAAGATCCATATTTTCTCCGAATATATATATATATATTATGTGTCTAAATTGAAACACCCCCTGTATCCCCCTCATAGAAGGAGATTTTGCAAGAATAATCTGCACTCTTCAGAAAAGTTCTAATACACTATCGGGGATTATTTGAGTTTAACTATTTATCTTTAGATTCAATAGGAGAATTTATATTAGACATCTTTATCCAAGCTGGGTTAAGAGTAAACAAAATATCTATATCAGAATAAAACCACCATCGCTTAATTTCTTTAACCATTTCTTTTCTAATTTTATCTAAAGTCTTCATAGGAATGTCATGATCTAGGTAGACATGGGAGATCAAGTAAAGACTTCTTCCTCTCTTTTCAGAAAAATTCTCAATGTTAGAGAAGTGGTATTTTTCTTGAAAACGATTCATAATATCTCTTAGTTGATTTTGAATTTCTATAGAAGGTGCAGCTGATACCATATCTCGGAAATTCGTTAAGAACATACTATAAAGAGCAGGTAGCATAAAAAGAACTAAACTTAATGTAATTAAAGGATCTATATAATCTGTTACAGATTCTGCTCCTAAATATTTCAAAAGAAAAATAATAATAAAAGCTAAAAAGACAGCTCCACTTAGAATAGTATCTAAGAACCAACCATAAGCTTCTGCTTTTAGAACTGGTGAAGTATTTCTACGGGCAGACTTTCGTAAAATTAGCCAGATTATAAAGCAAGCACCGGTACTAATAACTGAATAGACTAAAGCGAAAGATGCACTAATAGGATAACCACCCTTAAATAACGAGGTAATTGCTTCGTAACCTAAAACAAGATACATACCAAATAAGAATATTGATTTTATTATTATCAAGAGAGGTTCAAAAGCACCATAACCAAACTGATAGTTAACTGTTTGTCCTTTTGTGATAAGTCTTACAACACGTGCTGATAGCAAAGTAAATAAGCTTAAAACAAAAGAGTATAGTCCATCAAAGAGGATTGATCTAGAATTTGTAAGAATAGCAAAAATAATCCCTATTAACCCAAAACAAAAATTTCCTATTGTAGAAAGTTTTATTAATTCAATTTCTTTTTTTGTTCTACTTATCACAGTTTGATTTATATTTTCCATTTTATAATAATCCTTTGGAATTAGCCTTATAGGGGGGGTCAACTTTATTGCCCATTTAGTTCTTATCTAAGATAACAAGCCTGTTAGATTAGTAAAAAGTGTCAACTAGGAATATTTACTAAATTTTGAATGGAAATAGTTTAAACCTAAATAATGTAGTAGATCTTTGTGTATAGTACTATATTTTTCTGCAAAAGTAACTTACATAATTTTCATAAATATATATTATATGCGTCTAGATTGAAACACCCCCGCATCCTCCTCATAGAAGGGTTTTTGCTAGAATAATCTCCACTCTTCACTAAAGCTCTACTGCAACATCAAGGTTAAAGTAGACATTAGTTCATAAAAGTAAAAAAAAAAGAGTGTTAGGGAATCTAACACTCTTACTTTATTATAGCTTAAAAAAAGTCTATTTTAATGGATGGATGAATAAACCTGATCTGAGTTTTGGTTCAAACCAAGTTGATTTAGGAGGCATAATTTCTCCAGCATCAGCTATATTCATCAACTCTTCGATTGAAGTTGGATACATGGCAAATGCAACTACTTCTCTTCCTGAGTCAACTCTCTTTTCTAATTCACCTAAACCTCTAATGCCACCGATGAAGTCGATTCTCTCATCAGTTCGTGGGTCACCAATGTTAAGTATAGGATGAAGTAAATTTTCTTGAAGAATAGAAACATCAAGAGATTTCGTTGGACTATTTTCATCGAATGTTCCTTCTTTAGCAGTTAGTTTATACCATTTACCTTCAATATACATACCAAAGTTATGTCTTGCTTCAGGATGGTAAGGACCTTTACCTTCGAATAATTCAATGTCAAACTTTTCTTCAATATTAAAGAAAAAGTCTTCTTTAGTATGACCGTTTAAGTCTTTAACAACACGATTATAATCCATAATATAAAGATCATTATCTGGGAAGATAACGGTCATAAAGAAGTTGTATTCTTCTTGGCCAGTATGATTTGGATTAGCTTCTTTTCTTAGTAAACCAACTTTGGCAGCAGAAGCGGTTCTGTGATGGCCGTCAGCAACATAAAGGTAATCCATATCAGCAAAAGCTTGACTGATAGTAGCGATATCTTTATCATTTGAAATAACCCATAGGGCATGAGCAATACCATCATCAGCAACAAAGTCATATTCAGGTTTAGTAGCAACAGTTTTGCTAACTACAGCATTAATATCATCTCTGTGTCTATAAGTAAAGAAAACAGGAGAAGAGTGAGCATCGCAAATATCAACATGCTTGATTCTGTCAGCTTCTTTAGCAGCACGAGTGAGTTCGTGTTTCTTAATAATATTATTCATGTAATCTTCAGTAGCAGCACAACCAACCAAACCAGTTTGAGCTCTACCATTCATGATTTGACGATAAACATAAAAAGCTGGTTTTTCATCTTGTATCATATGCCCATTTTTGATATAATTATAAAGATTCTCTTTAGCTTTGTTATAAACTTCATCACTGTATAAGTTTGTACCTTGTGGAAGATCAACTTCTGCTTTTTCAACATGAATGAAAGAAAGAGGATTCTTTTTTACTTCTAAACGAGCTTCATCAGAGTCCATAACATCGTATGGTAAAGATGCAATATCTTTAGCTTTAGCAGGAACAGGTCTAACTGCCTTAAAAGGTCTGAATATAGGCATTATTACTCCTTAAATTATAATTTTTAGTATTTGTAACAATTAAAAAACAATTCCTAAATATGTCAATTATTTTGTTATCATAGTTTGTTTACCTATATCAACGAGACTTCTCAAAAAACACTCCACTCATTAGAATGCTCCACTGTAATTGGTATTTTCATTGCTGCAAGTTTCTCATTTTTCTATAAGCTTACAAAATACTATTATCTTGATTGTTACTATCTGCAAGGATTTCTAGTAGATTATGTGGAGAGTAACAATGATGAAATAGTGACGGACATTTACATATTAAACTTTTTTAATCATGAAGTTTTGAGCGAGTATAAGAGTATCTATAAATGGCAATGTGATAATTGAGTTGAAGAGTCTTGAATCATAAGAATTATCTTTATTCTAAGTTCAAATATCATATTGACAAAATAATTATACTATTTTATTATGAATAAAAGAGGTATAAATATGAAAATTGCTTTGATTGGCTACGGAAAAATGGGGCAGATGCTCCACTCTTTATGTGAAAAGAATGGACATGAGATTGTTAGTATCTTTGACACTAGTAATCCTAAATATAACAAAAAGATAAGTAGAGATAACCTTAATGGTGCTGAGGTAGCTTTAGAATTTACTCAACCTAAAGGTGTTGTTGATAGAATAGATGTTTTAGCTAAAAGCGGTGTTAATATTGTTCTTGGGACATCAGGTTGGTACGATCAAATAGACTTAGTTAAAGATATGGCTAAGAAATATAGGGTCGGAATAATTTACGGAGCTAACTTCTCTGTTGGTATGAATATATATTTCCAGACAATTAGCTATCTTGCTAAGATGATGGATAAAATTCCTGATTATGATATATATGCTTATGAAGAGCATCACAATGAAAAGAAAGATAGACCTTCAGGAACTGCTAAGTATATAACATCACTTATTAAGCATAATTATTCTGCAATGAGACCAGGATTTGAGTTTGAATCTATTAGAGCAGGACGGAAACCAGGTACTCATTTGATAGGTTTTGATGGTGACTATGATTTTATTGAATTCAAACATCTTGCAAGAGAACGTTCTGCCTTTGTATCAGGAGCAGTAAAATCAATAAATTGGATAGCTAATAGAAGTGGTTTTTATAATTTTAGTGATTATTTTAAAGAGATATTTGGTTTAGATGACTAGAGACATTGATTTTATAAAAGTAACTGCCCAAGGGAATAATTATATCTATATTGATAACAGGAAAGAGACTTATCAAAATATTGATTTTAATAATCTCAGTAAAGCAGTCAGTGATATCAGATTTGGTATAGGTTCCGATGGGTTGGTCGTAATGAATGAAGATGCAGATAAAGAAACAGATTGCTTCATGAGAATCTTTAATAGCGATGGTTCGGAAGCTAAGATGTGTGGTAATGCTCTTAGATCTGTAGCTTATTTACTAGCTGAAGAATCAAAGAAAACTAATTTTACTATAGGCACTTTGAGTGGAACAAAAAAAGCTAAAGTAGATTTAGGTGAGTCTACTGTCATAGTAGAGATGGGACTCGCAAAAGTTATTACAAGCTACTCTTCTGATAGACTAAAAGGGAATGTTATTGATATTGGGAATCAACATCTTATTATTAATAATGATAAAGCCAAGATGAAACGTGAAGATTTTCTGCACTTAGCTGAAGATATCCAATGCAGCAATGATTTTCCCGATGGAATAAATGTTGAACTGATAGAAATAATAAGTCCAGAAAGAATAAAAGCAATAGTATATGAGCGGGGTAGCGGTCTTACTTATGCTTGTGGGAGTGGAGCTAGTGCTATTTTTTGGGATTGTTATAAACAAAGGCTAGTGGAATCAACAGTAACCATAGAGTTAGATGGTGGAGATGTAAGAATCTCATATAAAAACAATAATATAAATTTAGAAGGTCAGGTTAGAGAAGTTTGCCATGGTACCTTTAAATGGAGTTTATGATGGATAGTATAGGGCAATATATAAAAAGTATAAGAGAAGATAAGAATCTTTCTTTAGAAGAGTTAGCTAGTATTACTTTAATTAAAAAAGAGCATCTAGAACTATTAGAAGATGACCAAATAGAAGCTCTAGGTGGCTTTGGAGTAGTCAAGAGTTATGCTTATTCTATTGTGCGTAAATTAAACATAAATCAAAGCAAAATTATTGCTATTATAGAGAATAAATATCCTAAGTACAAGGTTAATAATTTTAAAACACTAGAGTATAAACCGGAACGTAAGTTTCTGATTTCTTACAACTTAATTTATGCTTTAGTTATTATAAGTGTAACTATCTTCTTAATAATATATGTAGTGGATATGTTCAAAAATAATGAATTTTCTATCTTCAAAGCTCATAGTGAAATTCAAGAAGCTGAAGCTCAAGAAGCTGAACCTGAAAAAATAATTATTGAGTTACCACCACCTGCTGAAAGAGATAATTAGTGAAGAGATTAATTCCTTTATATTGGACAAGTCTAAGAAGACTAAAAAAATCCTCTTGGGGGAAAAACTCGGTATTTATGATACTGGGCATAGTCATTGCTGTGGCAGCATTAACTTTGTCTATGATCTTGTTTGAGAGTTATGAGCAAACACTCAGTCAAGCTTACAAAGCTTCTCAGCCTGATATTAGTATCATAAATAATAGCAATCAATTAGATGGATCCCAGGAAGAGAGTTTAATGTCAATTTTAGCTGAATATTCTCAAAAGATACAAGCATTTTCACCCCAACTTCAATTATCTGTAATTATGGCTAATAAGGGGAAGAATAAACCTGCTTACTTACAAGCCTATTTTACTGAGGATAAAGACTATAATAACTTGATTTATCCCTTTTCTAATGAAGATAACTTTCAGCTTGAAGATAATGAAGTAATTCTAGGCAAGTATTTAGCCAAAGACTTGAATGCTGAAATTGGTGATTATATTGAAGTTGTTCTACCAAGTTCTATTCGCTATTCAATTTTCGGATTAGTCAAAAAAAGTGATAAACTTATTGTTAAAGATATATATAAAACTGGTCTTTATGATATAGATGTAACCCGAGCAATTGTTAGTTCTAACAACATAAGAAAGTTGAGTGGGAATACTGAGAGTAATAATAGCTATTCACTTATTTTAAAAAATAGAGATAATCAAGTGAGTTCTGAGCTTACTAATCAACTTAACAAGAGATTCATGTCTCAACTTCCCAGTCTTTACGCTAGAGATGTGATTTCTCATGAATCAGCTATCTTTGCAGCTCTTGGCTTACAGAAGATAATGATATTCTTGATTCTTTGTATAATTGTTATAGTGGCTGGTTTTAATGTTATCAGTACAATTTCTACTATTATAAATGAAAAGATAGAGGAAATTGGTATTTTAATGACTTTAGGACTGAAAAGAAGACAGATTAAAATGCTTTACTATATATTCTCTTTAATTTTAACACATATCGGAATAATTATTGGCTTGCTTTTAGGTTATGGTTTGGCTTATCTTTTGACTCATCAAGATTTCTTTACCCTTAAAGCTGATATTTATTTCATCGATAAAATTATGATTAATCCTTCTTATTCTACCCTTTTCTTGATATATGGCACTACAGTTTTGATTATATCTTTAACTATCATCTTTTCTCTTAGATCTATTAATAAACTTCAAACAATAAAAATATTGAGACGATAATATGGAAATTATAAAATTAAATAAAGTAAGTAAAAGCTATCATGATGCTAATCAAAAGTTAAGTGTATTAAAAGAAATTGATCTCTCTGTAAATAAAGGAGAGTTTGTAGCAATTACAGGGGCTTCAGGTTGTGGTAAAAGTACACTATTACATCTGATAGGTTTACTAGATTCTCCAGATTCAGGTGAGATTGTTTTAGCTGGAAGCAAACGGGATAATATATCTAATATGGAAATTTTTAGAAATAAGAATATTGGTTTTATCTTTCAATTTCACTATCTCTTAGAAGATTTTACTGCCCTAGAAAATGTTGCTATACCCCTCTTAGTCCAAGGTTTGAAAAAGAAAGAAGCTTATGAACTAGCCCAAAATTATATCGAGAAGTTGGGACTTAGAGAAAGACTTCATCACTTCCCTAATCAATTGAGTGGGGGAGAAGAACAGAGAATTGCTATCGCAAGGGCTATAGTTACAAAACCAATGATTATTTTAGCAGATGAACCTTCTGGTAACCTGGATGATGAAACTACAAAAAGTGTTATGAAAATTCTAAGAGAGTTAAATAAGCAAGGATTAACAGTGATTTTTGTTACTCATGATTTAAGTTTGGTTGCTGTTAGCGATACTCATTACACTATTAGAGAGGGTAAACTAACTCAACTATGAAGAAAAGTGTTGGTAAGCTAAAGAAGATAAAAAAAACTAGAAAAAGGTGGAAGAAAAGATCAGTAATTATTATTGTATTATTGATTATTATCTCATCAATACTCTCTTTGTTATGGAAGAGGAATAATATTGCTAAATATTTACTAGAAAACACAATATCTAATTTAGCTAAAGCTGAGATCTCAATGTCAAAGATAGATATCAACAAAAAGGGTATTTTTTTTGAAGACCTAAAGGTTGAATCACAAACTGATTTATATTATTACTTAAATACTACAAAACTTGACCTAAATCTTAATTATTCATCAATTTTTTCAAGGTCAAAATGGATGTCCGAAATTGTTGATTCTCTTTATATAGATTCTCCAACTATTGAGTATATTCAGAAGTTTAAGGATGAAGAAAGTCCTAAGAGAACCAAGCCTGAAGTTAAAAAAGACTCAAAGGATGATAGTAGCTTTGATGTAAGAGACTATGTTCGTAAAGTTAATATTACTAATGCAAGTTTAAGAGCAGAAGTTGTCTATAAGGAATATTTTGGAATTAGAGATAATTTTTCTCATGCTAATATTACTTTTGATAATAAACGACAGGCTACTTTTCAAGCTATAATGCTAGATAATAGACAGAATAAATTCAATGTTGAACTAGCATTTTCTGAGATAGGACTAAAGTCAATTTCACTAGATACTGGTGGATATAATCCTGATTCTTTGTTTGTTCCAGTTGCTGAAGATATAAAACTCAATCTAGTAGGTAAAGCTAAACTTGATTTTGCAAGTCCACAAGGTTTATATTTAGCTTTAGACTTAGAAAGTGACAGAGCTCAAGCTAATCTATTTGATTTAAAATTAGCTGTTGAAAATCTTGTTATTAAAGGTGATAGTAACAACTTGTATGTTAAACCAGCAAAGACTACTTTTATGAATATTCCTATTAGTCTTCATGGAAATCTGATAAGTCTTTTTAAAAATCTTGAGATTGAGGCTCAAGCAGAGGTTAGTGATTACCAGATAGGAAATACTTACACCTTTATGGAGGGTATAGTTAACGCTGATGTAGATGTTAGTGGTTATGCAAGCAATCTAGCTATCAAAGGCAAGGTGAACTCTGATTCATTAGATTTCAATTCACTGGTCTTAACCAATATTGATGCAAGTCTATTATATCAAGATCAGTTAGAATTACAACTTCTTCATACAGAACTTGATCAAAATCTTATATCTGGTCATGGCTTTCTTCATAAAAACTTTATAACAGCTGATTTGCTAATAAAGAATAAAGAAGAAAGTAATATTACCCTCCAAGGTAACCTGCTAACAAAAGGCATTATTATAGACGGTAACTCACATTTTAGATTACTAGTTAGCGACTTTACTTTAGGTTATGGGGACTTATTGTTACCACCGATTTCTGGTTTGGTAAGTTTAGATAAGGATATTCTATCTGGAGAGTTAAGAAATCAGAACTTAACTATGAACATTGACACAAACTTAGCCTTCACTAGTTCCAGAGCAGAATTTAAATTTATTGATTTCCAAGCAAATAAGGCTTATACTACTCTAAAAGAAAAAGACTTCTCTTGGCTCAATCCTCTTGTTAATGGTAATATAATAGTAAACAAGAATAATCAAAAGATAGAAGCAAATCTGAATCTAGATATTACGGCTGCAAATGACAATATATATCTACCCCTACATACTAATGTCCAATGGGATATTGATACTAATCAGCTAGCTATTAGCAATAATACTATTCAAGGTAAAGTCTATAACCAGGAATCAAACATCACTTCCAATATAGCTTTCAATAACTTTGACGAACTCAATGCTGATATCATAATTAATCAAAACATAATTCTTAAAGCTAGAGATCTGCTTAATGATAAGCGAGGATTAAGATTAGAGCTTAATCAATTATCTTTGAGAGAATTAAAGAAATTCTTCCCTAGTGAGTTAGTAGAAGATTACCCTAATGGATTTGTTACATTAAAATTAGACTATTTCTGGTTTAGTGAACTTATCAAGCTTGATGTTAACATGACTGGTATTGATGTAGCTGGTTTCTCAGGTTATGGCTTAAAAGCAAGTTTAGAAGGTATCCCAGAAAAAATCTCTATAAAGCAACTATTAGTGTATAATGAAAGGCAAATATTAGTTTCAGCCACTGGTGCTATTGAGGCTGAAGATGGATTTCAAGCAAATATTGATGCTCTGATTAACGAAATAGACTTTAAGGATTATCAGCATATTATACCCTTGGAAGGATTTGTTAGCGGTGATTTAACTTTTAGGTATGACTCTAAAGAAGAAGATAAATATCGATTTAGGTTAAAAGGTGTTGGCTCAGATTTCCTAATTGATGATTTTGTCATAAATGATGTTTATTTTAATATGCTTTACCTTCCTCAAAGAATTCATGTTGATAATCTTTATTTAAACTCACATAATTACGCTGATGTTAATGTTATTGGAGATTTCTCTTATGACCTTTTCAGAAATGAATTTATCCCTTCAGAAGAGAGATTATTTGTCAAAGCTGATGCTGATGTTTATAATATTTTGCAGAAAATTGCTCCTGACTTATTAGACTCTGGTAAATTTAACTTAACAAGTGAACTAATTGTGGGGGTTGATGAAGAAGGTTTTCAAGTTTATGAAGGATATATAAAAACTGAAGATAGTAATTTACAGTTGCTTGGTCAGCCAGAAACTATTGAAAATATTGATATTACAGCTGAAGTTAGAGATAATAAACTAGAACTTGATAGATTCAATCTTAAGCTTGGAGATGGCTTTCTTACTATTGCAAATAAGATTTCTGAGGATAATGATAACTTTTTCATAGGAAACCTAATCTTAGGACAGTTCAGATTGTATACATCACAGCAAGGTATCCTAGCACATATCCCACAATATATGCCCAAAAACGAATCTGCTCTAATTAGAATTTCTGGTTTATCAAATGACTTTGCAACAATAAAAGGCCCTTTTGATGATATGAAGATTGATTTAGAAGTAAATGTCTCAAATGCTTCAATAATCTATCCACCTAACACTGAAAACTTATTATCAATTATTACTTCTGCTTCTCAAAATACCTTTGGCAGAAAAGATAAATTTCCAGAAAAAGAGGAGACTGCTTCTAATCCTCTTCCATTTATTCTTGATGCGAGACTAGTAGTAGGGGAGAATACAAAGTATGTGACTTACCCTACTGATATATCAGTGACTCCAAGTAGCTTTTTAAATCTATCTTATAAAAATAATGAATGGTCAGTTCCAAGTGCAAGATTTGTAGCTGAGGAAGGAACAGTAACTTTCTTAGATACAGATTTTGAAGTCGATTTAGTAGAAGTCTTAATAAATGAAATAGATTTCTCAATCAATGGTACATTTGTTAAGAGAGTACAAGATGGCTCTACTGTAACTTTAAAAGTATCTAATGGACAAAGTAATCAACTGGGTATTGATGATTTAGTCTTGACTCTTGCTAGTGATAACCCTGATGATAAAACACAAGCTCAAGCAATTAATAGACTCAGGATATCAGATAATTCTTATGATGTTGAGCAAGAAGATCAAAATGCACTGCAAAATGAAACAATATTAATGCTGGGATCAAATGTAGATAATACTTTTGTTAATAGTTTCTTAAGACCAGTAGAGACCTTTTTTAGAAGAAGGTTAATGCTAGATTACTTCTACATCAGACCTGGTTTTGTAAAAAATATGGTAAATAATTATGTTATAAATGAACCAACCAATGATATTAATCAAGATCAATCACGTGAGTTGTCAGACTCTGAACTTGCTCAATTCTCAAGTTCAATACTATTAAATAATCTTACAATAAGTTTTGGTCGTCCTATTTATAAAAGACTATACTTCGACTATGAGGGCTTTTTCCAGGAGATTACTGACTTAAATAGAAGAAGTAAGATTATTTATGACCAAGATTTCCAAATTAGAACTAATATCAACTTCCAAACAAAAATGTCCTATACTTACAAGTATAGACCAAGTGGAGATAGTTCCCATGAAATCATGTTATTCCACAGCATAAACTTTTAAATCCTATGAAAAAAGTAACATTCTCTTATCAACCACCTATTACAGGTGACTTTAATATCTATTTAGTTGGAGATTTCAATGATTGGAATGGAAGATCTCATGTGCTAATAGAAGATTCTGGTATATATAAAACAACAATTGAGCTTAACCCTGGAAAGTACAAATATTACTTCCTAATGAATGATAAGAAAGTTCTAGATCCAGCTTCTGATACAATATATACAGGTAAAGGTAAGGTATCAATCATAGAAGTTGAGTCAGAAACAGAATACCTTTATCTTGTACCTATTAAAATAGAAGACAATACTAGATTTGAGGAGATTTCCATAGTTGGTGATTTTAATGAATGGAAACCAAATTCAAATAGATTTTACCAGACTGATAATAATCTTAGAACATGTCTGTTTTTATCTAAAGGACAGTACCAATATAAGTACTTAGCGAAAGATGATAAATGGTATAATCAAGAGGAAATTCAATCTTCTAAAGTTAAAAAGTCTCATGATAATAAGTCTCCAAACTCATTGATTGTAACAAATCTTGAGGACTATCAGGTGATTAACCTAGCTTTGATTAAATCATACGACACTAATAATGTTGTTTTTAAAGATGAAATTATAAGAATTTACAGGTATTCTCAAGAACAATTTGAGTTTAAAGTAGTATTACCTAAGTGGAATAATCTTGCTCTGACTTTACAGTTAAACGAGAAATCATATGATATGAATTTTATAGCTAGTAACAAGTACTTGACTACTTATAATCAACTGATAAATATAATAGATATTAACATGATATACTCTCTTTCTTTAACAATAAAGACTGATGATACAATACTTTATGCTAATATTAGAAATATCTCAAATAACAAACATATTCAGTCTGTTTTTAGTCCTAATACCTTAAAAATCTTTAGTATTGACACTTCATTAAACAACAGAATTATCTACCAAATAATGCCAGACCGTTTCGCTAATGGTGATCCTAGCATAAATCCAGACTTCCAAGAAGATTATTATCAAGGAACTAAGCAAGAACCTAGTCTAGGAAGTCTCAAGAAGAACCAAGAGTATTATCACTTATTAGAATGGCAGAACATAGACATACTAACCAGAAATCCTTATTCTAATGATAAGGAACCTGACTGGTTTGCCTTCTATGGTGGTGATTTACTAGGAGTTAAGGCAAAGATTCCCTACCTAAAAGAGCTTGGTATAACTCTAATATATTTAAATCCAATTTTTACAGCAAAATCACCTCATAGGTATGACACAATTGATTTTAGGCAAGTAGATCCACATTTAGGCACAAATCAAGTATTTGGTGACCTAGTATTTGAACTTCACAAAAATGGTATAAAAGTCATTATTGACATAGCACTCAATCATTGTGGGATTGATTTCTTTGCTTTTAAAGATTGTATTGATAATGGGAAAAAATCTAAATATTGGTCATGGTTTGATTGGTACCAATGGCCTCTACCACAAAAAATTGATGAGAAATTTAATGCTGAAGATTATTATCAGTGCTGGTGGGGAATAAAGGACTTACCTGAATTCAACTATGATTTAGCTAGGAGCCCTAAAGAAGAAAATAAGATAACTGATATAAGGCAGGCTCAGGTAAATGTTAAATTAGTAAATTATCTTCTAGAAGCTATGAGAACGTGGGTTGTGGACTATGATATCGATGGTTTTAGATTAGATGTCCCTGAAGAAGTTCCATTCTGGTTTTGGAAGACATTTAGAGATATATTAAAGGGAATAAAATCAGATATATACCTTGTGGGGGAAATCTGGAATAATCCAAAAGTTTGGCTTCAAGGTAATTATTTTGATGGGATTATGAACTATCACTTTTTTAAAGACCCAGTAGTAGAATATTTTTTTAAAGCAACAATGTCTTTGACTACTTTTATTAATGAAATTTCATCTGGTTTAATGGAATTACCTTGGCAAGTATTGAAGAATCAAATGAATCTCTTGGCAAGTCATGATACAATAAGGTTAAGAAGATTAGCAAAAGATAATCTTGATAAACTAAAAGTAGCTTTAATTTTTCAGTTCACTTATATAGGTATTCCACATATATATTATGGTGATGAGGTTTTTCTTGATGGTAATAAGGACCCAGATAACAGAAGACCTTTTCCTTGGGATTATGCTCAAGATAAGACAAGAATAGAATTATTTGATTTTTATAAGTCGTTAATTAAACTAAGGAAAGATCACAATTTACTATCTGAAGGATATATTCAATTTATTGAACATGAAGAATTGCTAATTTATAAACGGTGGAGTATTAAAAATGAAAGTGAGCTTATTGTCATTATCAATAGAAATGATACTCAGCTAGATATTAGTGATTTTATTAATGAATATCCAAAGGTATTGCTAAGGAAAAATAAAACTAATAATATTCAATCCCAAGGTTATTATATTGGTATGAAATGAAAATAAAAAAAAGAGAAAGCTCAAATATAATTGTGAAAGATAATATATCTAGTTAATTTATTAAAAAAAGGGTGGAGGATTGTAAGATGATTAAGAGAATAAAGGTTAATACTAGTTCTAAGTTTGATATGATAGAAATTACTAAAATTATCCAAAGCTTGGTAGATGATGCTTCTAATCACGATGGCCTAGTGAATATATTTGTACCTCATACAACTGCTGGTATTACTATTAATGAAGCTGCTGATCCAGATGTAGTTTATGACCTTAAAGTTGCTTTCAAGAGAATCTCTCCCAAACTCCGCGAATATTTGCATCAAGAAGGTAATTCTGATGCTCATTTCCTATCCAGCTTGGTTGGCTGTTCCATTAGTGTCCCTTATGAAGCTAATGAACTACTACTTGGAACCTGGCAAGGAATCTATTTATGTGAGTTTGACGGGCCTAGACAAAGAGAAGTAATAATATCAATCTAAAGTAGATTACTGGCTATCTCCAGTTACCATGAAATTAATTTCTAGAGCTTGATCTAGACTATTACCTAGAAAGTCTTTGCTTTGGCTACTAATAGTAAAAGTATAACTATTAAAACTTTTTAGTCTTTTTTTAGGTCTGAAAGTAGCATGAAAAGAGTTGCTATTAAGTACTTCAAGATCAACAAACTGATTTGTTTCATTTTCTTTTAGGCTTGCTATAATACCATCTTTCAAAACTATTTTATCGAATGTGATGTTAATCTCTGGAATGTTTTCGATAACTGTAGCCCCGTTGTTAGGATATGATTCTAATATGTTAAGATTTAGACTATCAATTTTAGTTGTACCTTTAAAGGTAATCCTCGAAACAGGTGTTTGATTTGAGTTTTTATCTTGAAGATTGTATATTGATAAACGATAATCTAAAGTATCTTGAGAACTAGTAACTATAAAGAGTTTATCTTTCTCTAAAACTGTGTGTGAATATATAAAAGCTGAAGAATCAGCTTCATTTATGATAGACAAAGAGTCAAAATTTACTGGTTCTTCTGACATAGTGATTTCAACAAGTCTGTTATTAAGGGATGATGCTCTTTGGGCTAGTACACGAGAAGTATCTATATAAGCTAATACAATATCTAACTTTTGGGTTTTTAAGGAATCAATATGTTTTTCAAAATAGGGTTCTTTTTCAATATCATATCTTCCATTATAATTTTTATCAATGAATGATCTTATGATATAAGGTCTATGTTCTAAACCATCAATGTCATATGAGTTACTAGAAAAGTTCTTTATGAAAACTGTTACAGAATCTTGGTCTAACAAAATAAGTCTCTTTTCTAAAGTATTATCCTGCTCCTCTTGATAAATAATATCTCCAAATAGCCTTGAATCTTGTAATTTTCCATTAGAGAAAGTATAAGTAATATTATTTTCCAATAGATTATTACGAGTATCTTTTAATACATTTGAAATAGTCAAATAGTAGTTTCGATTGGGGGTTAAATCTTCATCAATCACTAGGGTAACTTCATTATCATCGCTAACAATTTCAAGTGATTCAAGAGGAGGGTAGAATCTAAATGCATTAGTTGCAGAACGTTTATCGACCTCCTTGTTAAAGGTTATTTCTATCTTTTTATCGCTTATTGAAGCATAATGGTCTGGGAAAATTGAGATTATCTTTAAAGGTTCTTTATCCTGAGGTCCACCTGTGGGACTCTTAGCTTTACCGCAAGCAGTTAAAAGCAGAAAAATAATAATTGAGAGCTTAAAAACCTTGTTCATATAGCCACGATTTAGTTATTTTTGACTTTGATTGATTACTTTTTACTTCCTTGTTTCTAAGAATATACTTTCCAATGACATCAAACTCTAAATTAACAAAATCTCCTACTTTTAGTAGGGATAAGTTTGTTAGATTTTCTGTTAAGGAAATTAAGGCTACCTGAAAGTTATTAGTGTCTAATTTGGCAACTGTTAAGCTAACACCATTAATCGCAATTGATCCTTGTGAGACAACAAGTTCTGCATAATTATTATCTAGAGAAACTTCAATATATCTTGTTTTGTTTACCTCTTTAATCGCTGTCACATTCGATATAATATCTACATGCCCTTGAACAATATGACCGTCTAGCCTACTGTTGAATTTTAAAGCTCTCTCCAGATTTATTGATGATCCGATAGTCCAAGTTTTTGCTGTAGTTTTTTTCAAAGTTTCATTAATTGCTTCGATAGTTATGGACTTATCAGTGAAATCAATCAGAGTTAAACAAATACCATTGCAAGCCACCGAGTCTCCAAGTTTCAAATCATCGTTTATTTTGCTACATTTGATAGTGAAATGTTGCTTTCCTCCCTGACTTTCTATACTGGAAATAGTGCCGATCTCTTCAATTATTCCTGTAAACATAATCACTGCTATTTCATGTTGAATCTATGCTTTAAAGCATTAGCTATTGTTATTTTATTAGAATATTCTAAATCACCACCAAAAGGAATTCCAGTAGATAAACGTGAAATATTACCCTGCCAATCTTTGAGTCTATCAGCTATATAAGAAATAGTCGTTTCACCTTCAACAGATGGACTTAAGGCTATGATTACTTCTTCTACATCATAATCATAGATTCGAGCTAGTAACTCTTCAATATGTATATCTTCAGGACCTATTCCATCAATAGGAGATAGTAAATTGCTGAGAACAAAATATTTACCATAGAATTCTCCAGTAGATTCTAACATAAAAACATCTGCAGTATGTTCAACAATACATAACTGCTTTTCACCCCGATTGATATCAGTACAGAATCTACAAGGATTGTCATCGGTGAGCATATTGCAGATTTTACAGTTAGCTATTTTATCAACTGCTTCTAAGATAGAATTTCCTAATTGTTCCGAATATATCTTATCCTGCGATAAAATATGAAGAGCCAGGCGCTGAGCAGTCTTCTCTCCAATGCCCGGCAAAGTCTTCAACGAATCTTTAAGGTCTTCAATAGCTTTTATCATTATCTGTACTTAGAATAAACCAGGTATTTTCATTCCACCTGTTACATCAGACATAGAGTTTTCATTATTTTTGCTAACTTGTTCGAAACCATCTTTGAGAGCTGCTAAGATTAAATCTTCTAACATTTCTACATCGTCTGGATCAATAACTTCTGGGTCAATTTTGATAGATTTTACTTCAAATTTACCATTCATATCGATTTTTACCATTCCACCACCTGAAGAGGCTGAGAATATTTTATTTTCCATCTCTTCTTGTGCTTTTAAGAGATCTTTTTGCATCTTTTGAGCTTTTTTCATAAGCTGTTTCATATTTCCACCTGGGAACATAAGCGACTCCTTAAATATTTTTTTACAAATTTAATTTAGACTAAATTCAAGTCAATTGAAAAATAAAAAGGAAAATGAAAAAGGCTGAAAATGGTCAGCCTTTTTCTCATTTATTGATTGAAAATTAATCTCTACACATCAAATTCTTTAATATTATCAGCTACAATTAGTTCTGCCTCGGTATGGTTAAGAACTTCTTCAACAGTTAATCCAGCTGCAATTTCTTCAAGAACAGCTCCTTTATCAGTGATTCTTATCAAAGCCATATCAGTAACAATAAGAGTAACTTTTCCTTTAGCTGTAAGAGGTAAAGTACATTCTTTAAGTATCTTAGAATTACCATGTTTATCACAATGTTCCATGGCAACAACCACATTTTTGGCACCAGTAACTAAATCCATAGCACCTCCCATACCAGGAACCATTTTACCTGGTATCATCCAGTTAGCTAGGTTACCATTACCATCCACTTGCAAGGCACCAAGAACAGTCATGTTCAGATGTCCGCCTCTGATAATAGCAAAAGAAGTAGCTGAATCAAAGTAACAAGCACCTGCTTTAGCAGTTATATGTCCACCACCAGCATTTATAAGGTCTTCATCTTGACTTTCTGGTGCTGGGGCAGGTCCAACTCCCATTATACCATTCTCACTTTGAAAATGAACAGTAATACCTTCAGGAATATAGTTGGCTACTAAAGTAGGAAGTCCTATACCTAGATTAACAAAATCTCCATCATGAAGCTCCTGAGCAATTCTCTTTGCAATAAGAGCTCTTTTATATTTTTTATCATTTCTATCCATTATGCCTCCCTTTTTACTAAGTAATCAACAAATACTCCTGGAGTAACAACAGATTCAGGATCTAATTGACCAGCTTCAACTATCTCATCAACTTCTGCAATTGTGATTTTACCAGCCATAGCCATGTTAGGATTGCTGTTTCTAGCTGTTTTATTATAGATAAGATTACCTAATCTATCAGCTTTATGAGCTCTAATAAGGGCATAATCAGCCTGGATAGGTTTCTCTAGAATATACAGTTTATCATCAGATTCAATAACAGGTTTTCCTTCTTGTGCTAAAGTACCTAGGCCTGTTTGAGTGAGAATACCACCTAAGCCAGCTCCAGCTGCTCTTACTCTCTCCATTAGAGTTCCCTGAGGAACTAATTCAATTTGGATTGCTCCTGAGTTCATTTGTGCTTGTATTTCTCTATTGGTACCTAAGTGAGATACTTGAGCTGATTTTAATTGTTTGTTAGCAACTAATTTACCAATTCCTCTATCTTCATAGTCCGAAGCAATAACAATTACATGTAAATCCTTAACATTAGTTTTAACTATTTCATCAATAATTGATTCTGGGGCTCCTACTGCTAGAAATCCCCCAATCATTAGTCTATCATTGGGTTTTATCATCTCAGCAGCTTGTTTAGAAGTAATAACTTGTGCCATCTTGACTCCTATTATTTATGTTTTTTGCAAATTAAATGCTTTAAGGGTAATCAGTCAATGAAAATCTTGTTTTTGGGTCACATAAGATAATCGAGATTAATTTCGCTAATTCAATCATTGTAGCTAGAAGGAATTTTCACTAAGCTGGCTATGCAATATTTTATGGATTAAACTGTAAGTTCTACATGATTGTTACTATCCTCATAAATTTTTACTAGTTTTAAAGGAGAGTAACAATGAAGGAGATAGTTTAGGATTGTTAAAAACATCTTTTCCCTTGAAAGAATTAAGAAAAATATGGATTACAAGGGGAGTAGTATAGTAAATTATAGTCTCAGATTAATTTCACTAGTAAACAAAGATATGAAAAAAAATATAAATCACTTGACAAGTAAACTTTTGCAGGTATTTTTTGTATAAGATTATGTATTTATTGTGAAACTATAATTTTCTAATGGAGGAGTTTATGAGAAAGTTTGTTTTTTGTGCTTTTTTCTTTATGAGTTTAAACCTTTACAGTTTATTAACCGTAAGTGAATTTGGTGGATTTACACCCTATATGTACATCCAAGATGCAATTGATGATGCTTGTGTTAATGACACAATCTTAGTGTATCCTGGTACTTATTATGGAAATTTAGATATAAGTGATGCTAGGAATTTACATATAATTTCATTGGAAGCTATAGAAAATGATTCAACATATATTTCACAGACTATAATAAATGGCTCACGAGAAATAGGTTCAGTAATTCAATCTACTCATAATCAAGCTCAATGTCATATTCAAGGTTTCACGATTACCGGAGGTTCTTATAATAACAATCCCGATATTGAAGTTTCTTGTGGAGGAGGCTTACTTGTTGACAAGGGTCATGTCTCCTTAATTAACTCTGTTATAGAATATAATCATGCTCATAACGGTGGAGGTATAGCCGTATTAGTTGAGGGATCTTTATCACTATCAGGTGTAATAATAAGGAATAATGTTGCTTTTTCACGAGGTGGTGGAATCATGATTCAAAGTATTTCTGCTGAATATGAAGGGCCCTCAATTATCTTTGATTCCCAAAACCGCTGTTCAATTTATGATAACTTTTCCACCATTGGTACAGATATTTATTACTCTAATAATGAAGAACGGAACTGTGAATTGTATCTTGATATATTTACTGTCTTGAATCCCACTAGATACTACATTGATTATTCCTTTCCTGGACAAGGTGATAACCCCATGGATGGAATACAATCACCATACTTTTTAATAGATATTCAAGAAGGTCTTCATGAACTAATCGATGCTGACCTTTATGTCTCTAACCAAGGAAGTGATTCTAATAGTGGATTAAATGCAGATGAACCCTTAAGATCCATGAACAAAGCTTTTCAACTAATTACTAGTAATCCAGATATACCGAGAACTGTATATCTAGCCTCAGGAGAATATCAGAGCATTGCTCATGGTGTAGAAAATGTTCCAATACCTCTAAAAAGCTACACTTCTGTTGAAGGAGTTTCAACTAGTGAAACCAGTATAATCTTTGAGGGAAAAATGGATTATGGTAGAATCGGAATTTTCAATAGTGCAAGTAGAAATACAGAAGATATTGCAATAAGAAATCTCACTTTAACGAATACTCATGGTTCAGTAGTTTCTTCTTTTAGAACTTCTAGGGTTGTCTTAGAAAATTTAGTCATAGAAAACTCTTATGGAGTTAGTGACCCTGTATTGTATTTAAAAAACTGGGGTGATAATACAAGTATTGTAATGAACAATATTACAATCAAGAATAATTCAACAAATGGCCAGACTCCTACTGTTGGAGATATTCTTGCTAGTAATATTACTATGGAAAACATCACAATCGCTAATAACCGGAATGATTTTGATTATTATGATAGCTATGGTATTCTAGAGATAAGCCCGATTGAGAGGCTTGTGATTAATAATTTTAAGTTTATCAATAACAGATGTCAATCTCTTTATTGTGATCATGAAATGCGAATAATGGATATTTCAGATAATCCTGTGACTGATGTAGTTATTGATAATATGCTGTTTGCTAACAATTATATGAGAGGACAATACGCTTCAAACTTAGTTGTTTTAAGCGACAATGTCTTTATCAATAATTCTACAATAGCAAAAAATGCTTCTGTTTATTCTGATTATACTCTTACAGTGGGAGCTTCTGAAGGGGTAAGAATCAGCAACTCAATAATTGCAAATAATGATGAACTATATGCTATATACACTAATAGCAGACTCTTGCTTGACTATTGTCTTTTTAGTAATCAAGTTGGATACATTCATAATGGTATAAATAGTTCTGTAGCTATTGGTGATAATAACCTCTTTAGTAGTGACCCTCTTTTTATCTCTGGAGATCCAACTGATGCTGCTTACTATCAATTAAGCTATAACAAGGAAGATGGATATTCTCCAGCTGTTGATGCTGGAACAGTTACATTAGATTTACTCCCAGATTGGTATGATTTAAGCCAATATGATTTATATGGAAATAGCAGGATATCTGGTGAATGCCTTGACTTGGGTGTCTTTGAACATCAATTCCCTACAGATAATAATCATCCTGACATCATTCTAGATCTAAATCTTGCTACTAATAGTTATCCCAACCCCTTTAACCCTGAAACAACTATAGAATTTAATAACCCTTTTCAGGGTCTGGTTAATATTAGCATCTACAACTTAAAAGGACAGCTGGTTAAATCTTTATTACAAGAAAATTTGAACCAAGGCCTTCATAAGGTTATCTGGAAAGGAAAAGACAGCAATAATCAGCAAGTAGCAAGTGGTGTTTATTTTTATAAAATATCTGCTGGACAGAACAAGTCTGTTACTCAGAAGATAATCTTAATGAAGTAATAGTGGGAATACCCCCTGTGTCCCCCTCGCAGAGGGGGATGTTTAGGGATTCTTTGAAGTAATAGCGGGAACACCCCCTGTGTCACTCTCACAAAGGGGATTGTGTAGGGATACTCCTATTATGAACTGAGCTTTAAACAGGTAAGTAATGGGAAAGTAATGTGGTGGTAGATCAATCGTACTTTACCGAGAGAAAATAAAAAAATATTTTCTATTGACTTTTATAATACTTCACTTATAATGACATAAAATAATAGTTATTTACTTGAGGAGCAGAGTAATGTTTAAATTTGTGAAGAAGCTAAAAGATAAATTAGCTACTACTAAAAATAATTTCATAGGTAAAATTGCCGAAGCAGTAAAGCTTAGAGGTGTGGTTGATGAAGAACTTTTAGAACAGTTAGAAGAAATCTTACTCCAGGGAGACACTGGGATTGAGATGACCACAAAAATTATTGATAAACTCCGTGATGAAATTAGAATAAATAAAGTTAAAGAAACTGAAGTTGTTCAGGAAATAATAAAGAACATAATGACTGAAGAATTAATGTCCGGTTATGAAGAAAGAGAAGAAGTATTTGTGATGGGTGATACAAAGCCATATATTATCTTATTTATCGGAGTTAATGGAGTTGGTAAAACTACTACAATCGGGAAATTAGCTAAAAGATTTAATGATGAGGGAAAGTCTGTTTTAATGATAGCAGGTGATACTTTCAGAGCTGCAGCTGTTGAGCAGTTAACTATTTGGTCAGATAGAGCGAATGTTGATATTGTCAAGCAAGCTCAAGGGGCAGATCCTTCAGCAGTGGTTTTTGATGGCATAAGATCTGCTATTGCTAAGGGTAAAGATGTTGTTATGATTGATACTGCTGGAAGACAACATAATCGAGCAAACTTAATGAAAGAACTAGAAAAGATTTACAGAACAATTAAGAAAGTTGCACCAGAAGGACCTCATGAAGTTTTCTTAGTTCTTGATTCTACAACTGGTCAAAATGCAGTAAATCAAGCTAAAACCTTCAATGGTATAGTTCCACTTACAGGATTAGTATTAACTAAATTAGACGGTACTGCTAAGGGTGGAATAATTTTAAATATTAAAAAAGTTTTAAATATTCCAGTTAAACTAATTGGTGTTGGTGAGGGAATAGAAGATTTGCAAGATTTCGATGCCAAAGATTTTGTCGACGCTATGTTTACTTAAGGAAGAAAAATGGAATCAAAGAAAACGGAAGCTTTAAAATATGAAACAGCTGTTAAAGAACTTAATGAAGTTGTTGAAAAACTAGAAGATGCTGAAATCTCTCTAGAAAAGATGATGGAACTCTATGAAAGAGGAAAGTACTTGCTAGATTTTTGTGAGAAGCAATTAAATAAATTTGAAGAAAAAATTGAAGTTATTAACCGAAAGAATCAGGAGAAGTAATAAATGTCTAATCAAAAATCAATGATGATTAAAAGAGATATTAGAGAAAAAAGAGAAATAGTAAATATTGTTTTAGATAGGTTTCTACCTAGAAAAGATGAATATCCAAAGCAAATACATAAAGCAATAAGACATACCTTGTTTGCTGGTGGAAAGAGAATTAGACCTTATCTAACCCTTTCGATATACTCTCTTTTTGATAGTGATTTTTCAAAAGTAAAATACCTAGCTGGTGCTATTGAATTATTACATACCTATACTCTCATTCATGATGATCTCCCTGAAATTGATAACGATGATATGCGAAGAGGGAAAAAAAGTTGTCATGTCTTGTATGGGTCTGATATTGCTCTTTTAGCAGGAGATGCTCTTTTAGTATCTGCTTTCGATTTACTAGCTAATTCTCCATTTTCAGATGAAGAGAAATTAATGTATATTAAAGAACTGGCGACTACTGCTGGTGCTGACGGTATTATATCAGGTCAGATGAATGATATTGCCTATGAGAATAAGAAAGTGACTAAGAAAACACTTGAATATATCCATGAAAATAAAACAGCTAAACTACTAAATTTAGCAGTTAGATTTGGTTGCTTAGCTGCTAATGCACCTCAAGAAGATATTGAAAGACTCGATAAATATGCTTCGAAGATAGGACTTGCCTTTCAAGTAGTAGATGATATTTTAGATATTGAAGGATCCACAGCTGTTTTAGGGAAAACCATTGGTAAGGATGCTGAAGTACAAAAAGCAACTTTCCCAGCTGTATATGGTCTTGATAAATCACATGAAATGGCTGAAAAACTCATCAATAGTGCTAAGAAGATTCTCTCGCATTATGGAGATAAAGCTGAAAAATTAAACCTTCTAACTGATTTCATTCTTACAAGAAAATTCTAATGAAAATTGAAGTAAAGAGAATTCACAAGAATGCTAGCCTACCTCAGAGATACTCAGAGCATGCTGCAGGTTATGATATCTGTGCTTGTCTTGATAAGAATATTATAATTGAACCTAAAAGTCTTGTACTTGTTCCAACAGGTTTAGCTATTGCTATTGAACCAGGCTACGAAGTACAAGTGAGACCCCGGAGTGGATTAGCTCTCAAACATCAAATTGGGGTATTGAACTCACCAGGTACAATTGATCCTGATTATAGAGGTGAAGTCAAGGTGATACTATATAATTTTAGTAATGAACACTTTACTGTAACTAATGGCATGAGGATAGCCCAAATGGTTATCAGTAAGTACGAAGAACCTGTTTGGGATATAGTAGATGAGTTATCCGAAACTCTTAGAGGGCAAGGTGGATTTGGACATACTAACTTGTAAAGAAAAATTGGGACGACTTACGAGTTCAGAGAAGTGATTAAAGTTTGAAGAATATAGATATTGAGACATAAGCTACTAGCGATATCTCCTAAATGAGGGGACACAGGAGCAGTCTCTTAAAGAAAAAATAAAATGTAATAATAATAGAGGAAAAGATGGAAAAGCAAGAGTTAATAAATGAAATAAATAGATTAAAAAAAGAAAAGAGAGCTGTTATATTGGCTCACAACTATGTAACTTTAGATGTTCAAGATATTGCAGATTTTGTTGGGGATTCTCTCCAGTTATCTATCGAAGCAAGTAAGGTTAAAGCAGACATAATACTATTCTGTGGTGTGAAGTTTATGGCAGAGACTGCAAAGATTCTCTCACCTAAGACTAAAGTACTTCTTCCAGTAGAAGATGCTGGTTGCCCTATGGCTGAAATGATTACTAGAGACCAGTTGATTCAGTTTAAAAGCAATCATCCTAATGCAATAGTTATGTGCTATGTTAATTCAACTGCTGAAGTTAAGGCCGAAAGTGATATCTGCTGTACTTCTTCAAATGCAGTTAAAATCATAGAAACTTTCCCAAGAGATCAAAAAATTCTCTTTGTTCCTGATCAAAATTTAGGGACATACGCTGCTCATCAAACTAATAGACATATAATTGTCTGGGATGGTTACTGTCCTGTTCATCATATTAAGATGTCAAAGCAGGATGTGCTTGATGCAAAGAAGGAATATCCTAAGCACAAACTTTTAGTCCACCCAGAATGTCCAACTGAGATTCTTAAATATGCTGATCTTGTGGCTTCTACCAAAGGTATGGCAGACTATGCTAAAGAACATGATAACCTGATAATTGGGACAGAAGTTGGACTATATGAGCAAATAAAACGCGATAACCCAGGAAAGAGTATTATTCCTTTAGCAAATAAAGCTGTATGCGTAAATATGAAAAAGATTCATATCGAAGATGTTTTAATTAGTCTTCAAAAAGAACAGTTTGAGATAACTTTGCCAAAAGAACTTCGTTTGCAAGCCAAGAAGAGTATTGATGCAATGTTAAAACTATCTTAAAATTATCTTAAATCATGCTTGATAGTATTTGGTTGAAAGCTAATTCTAGCTTAGTCCGCCTACCTGATGGATCTGAGATTTATCAGCATAAGGAAGGACAAAAAGTCTCCAGTGATAATGAGATATTCAATAAACTCTTGATTAAAAGGTTCAAGAGTTTAAAAGATCAGAAACTTAAGGTTCTTGAGCTTGGTCTTGGAAATGGTATAAATGCCATAATGTTGAAGAAAATATTTCCACACTGGGAAATCACTGGTATTGAAATAGATTCTGAACAGGCTTTGCTAGCTCAATATAACTGTAAGATTCAAAACTTAGATGTTAAAATTATTAATGGTGATTTAAGAGACTTTAAATTTGATAATAGCTTTGATATTATCATTGCTAACCCACCATATATCGAAGTAGGGAAGGGAAGATTAAGTCCATCAAAAAGACGAAATATAGCTAAATTTGAGATTTCATGTAAAATGCAGGATATATTAGAAGCTCTTGTGAAAAACTTAAAAGTTAATGGACTAGCTTACTTGCTCTACTCAGCTAACAGGAAAGATGATTTATCATTTTATTTTACTGATGAAAGATTTGACTTACTTGAACAGATTGAAACAAATAAAATAATAATTAGTGGATTAAAATATGTTACAGATTAATGATTTAGAAGTAATAAGGAATAAGAGAGTAGTGGTTAGAGTTCCAGAGATGATATTACCAGAAGCTTCTATAAATGCTATAGTAGGTGGTCAAAGAAAAGGTAAGTCCCTGTTAACAAGAACAATACACGGTATTTATAGAGATTACAAAGGAATGATAGACTTTCAGAACTTAGATAAATTAAAAAGTGATTCATATTTACTTACAAAAGAAATTATCTTATTAAGAGATAAAAGTGTTAGTTTCAATCTTTCTTATGGAAGTAAAAAACAACTTGATACTATCTATGATTATGCCTTTATGGCTGATCTAGAAAACGAACTACAGATTACAGTTCAAGACTTGTCAACTACAAAACAAAGATTAGTTGAATTAGCTATAGCTTGCGGTTTTAACCCCAGTCTTCTAATTATAGATGATTTTGATAAATGTTATTCTCATGAGAATTTAGCCATTGTTGGAAAGCTCTTGTCTAAATATAAATCTGAAGGAGGAAGTGTCTTGCTAACCTCTAGTCTCAAGGTACCTGAAATGGATAATACTTTTACTATTAATGAAGATGGAGTGGTAAGCTAATGAAGAAAAGATTCATTATTCTAAACTTGCTTGTAGTTGTCATTCTAATTTCTATTTCTCTAGCTTATCAAAATTATCTAAAGCTAGTAAGTAGATCCATGGGAGAGGAAGCTCAACTTCAGCTTTCTAATGAAGAAGAAGCTCTTATTAACGACTTAGCTTCCTTGAGCTTGTCAATTTATTCTACTAATAACTCAGAGCTAAATCAAGTTCGTAACGATATTATGGGACAGTTTTCAGAAGAAGACTTTCAAAGTATTACTATTCAACCTCAAGCTTCCTTTATTGATACTCTCTTATTTGATAGTAAACTTAAAGAGTTTATGGACAATTCTAATCTTAACAAATCTAATAAATCTTTATTGAAAAAGATGAAACTTTATCTACCAAATGAATTATTAGTATCCCTTTTACCAGATATTGGAGCTATAGAACAGATTATTGCTATTGAAGAATATTTACAGGAAAATAGTTATATTTTTCTAAATAGTAATGAAATACCTTCGGTGAAATCAAATATCAAACACTACTATTTTGACAAAAGCAAGTTTAAAGAAATAATGGATCAGTTTTCACTCATTGTTTCTCAAAGAGCAACACTTCAGAAACAACTACATCGCCAATACTATTTTGAAGGCTTTTTAGTAGCTTTTTTATTATTATTTGTTCCTGTATTAATTCAACTAATTGACTACTATTTAAGACTCCATAATCAAGAAAAAATCAAGTTTCTGTTAAAAGGCCATATTCATCCAAGAAAATACTATAAAGGACTTTGGTTTAAGAAATCTCTAAGCATGATTATCATTTTGATTGGTCTAATCGCTTCTTTGATAATTGATTTCAATGGGTTATTCAATATAAATATTGACACCAGACCCCTTGTGTTTAATATTTTACTCATAGCTATTAATTTAGTTATTTTTATTTCAAAAAAAGAAAGGATAATAATATAAAATGAAACATATTCCAAATATTCTTACTATGCTGAGGGTTATAATCATTCCCTTCTTTATCTACTATTTTACTCAGAATCAGTTAATGTTTGCCTTTGTTCTATTTATCGTAGCATCAATAACTGATTACTTTGATGGCTATCTTGCGAGAAAATATCAGGTCATTTCTAATTTTGGTAAGATAATGGACCCTTTGGCTGATAAATTACTAGTATTATCTGCTCTTGCTTTATTAAGTTTTGGGAAACATGGGTATCTATCAGTATGGATATTTATAATTATAACTTTCAGAGAATTGTTGATTACTGTTTTAAGAGATGTTTATAAGAAAAAAAAGATTTACTTAGCTGCAAATAACTGGGGAAAGATAAAGACTGTAACCCAGATGGTGGGCTTGACTTTATCTCTCT
Organism: Cloacimonadales bacterium (SeqCode); assembly: GCA_963678375.2. GTDB lineage: Bacteria > Cloacimonadota > Cloacimonadia > Cloacimonadales > JAFGVF01 > JAEKNW01. The sequence goes on along the minus strand of CAXXQH010000001.1, from coordinate 374,480 downwards.
TACTCTTAGGCTTAAATGTTAACTTAGTTGAGTATTCACTCTACCTCAATATTTATTTCTGGGGAGTAGCAATTATTACTCTTCTCTCTGGAGCTTCCTATTTTAAGAACATTAAGGAGCTTTTTTAAGTGAAGCATTTATTACTATTAATTTTAATCTCACTCATTCTATTAGCCTGTAATAAGTCAGATGATACATATATGCCTGTTGGAAACTTCACAGATAACAGTAAGCCTGTATCTTATGGTAATCATCAGGATGTTTACCTTTTCTCAAATCAAGTTCTCGACCCAAAGACAAATGAAATCATGAAACAACAATTTGGTTATCCTTTATCTGGAGCTCAAGAAGAAAGAATCTTTGAACTCCAGTGGAAGAATTTTGACGATTTCGAAGAATATAAAAAAGCAAAAAATATCATGTTTATTTGTAATCTGGATATTCCTAGTAATTTCACTGCTTTTATAAGAAATAAAATTCCACAAGCAAAACTAAATCAAATTATTGCTGGCTCCCCTGCGATTCTTACTTACCAAAATGAATGGTCTGATGACCAGCTTGTGACATTCATCCTGGCTACTGATGATGAAGGACTCGAAAGTATTATTATCTCAAGAATTGCTAATTTATATTTGGATTATGAAAAAAGGTTTCTGAAACGAATGACTAGACGAGTTTATTATCGAGGTACTCTCAGTAATCTTTTCAAAGGATATGATTATAAGCTAGAAATACCCTCAACTTTCCAGCTCTATAAAGAAGACAAAGATCAAAACTTGATTAGTTATATTTATAGATATAAAAAGAAACAAACTGTTTTACCAGATAAATTTATAACCATCTATACTGAAAAAATGGACTATACACAATTCACTGAAAATTGGGTCAAAGCTAGTCGTAGAAAAGTTGGAAAGGAAATACTGGATGGTGATAAAGTTGATTGGTTGCGTACAAGAGTTTTTCCAAAAACAATCTCAACTTGGGATGAACATAGTTATGATGGTTATATATTGGAAGGCGCTTGGGAAAATGACCAAACCAAGATGGGTGGAACTTTCAAGAGCTATGCAATATATGATGAAATGTCGGCTACAGCTTATTTCATTGATACTGCTGTTTACTACCCTGCAGGAACTAAAGTTCCGTATATTACAGAATTAGAAGGAATAATTAAATCATTTAATATAAAGGAGAAGAAATGAAAAAATTAAGCATTACAATTTTATTAATCTCTATTGCAACAGTGGTTATGGGCGTTAATGAGTTTCGATCAATTACTACACCTACACCCAATGTCTTAAATAGAGGGGATTACAGTTTTGGTACAAAATTCTATGGCGATTCTAGTATGAGATTAGGATCAAATATTGGTCTTTTTGACAGACTTTCAATAGGCTTTTCTTATGGAGCTGAAAACTTTGTCGGAAATAATGAAGTTGATTGGTATGAGCATATTGACTTCAAAGCTAAATTTCAGCTTTTAAAAGAAACAGTTAATATCCCAGCTCTAAGTGTTGGATTTGACTCTGAAGGGCATGGCAAATGGATTGAGGGACAAAACAGATACCAAATTAAATCTCCAGGATTCTTTGCTGCAATTGGAAAAAATGATCTTTTACTTAGAGGATCTAAAATAATTATAGGTGCTAATAAATCAACAGAAAATGATGATGGAGATAAGGATATAAACAGTTTTATTACCTTGGGACAAAGTATCGGGGATGACTTAAATTTTTTACTAGAATATAATTTTGCCTTTAATGATAATTATAATTCAACTAATGATTTTGATCACTATGGAGATGGAAAAGGTTATCTTAATCTTTCTGTTGGTTGGTTCATTATTCCTGATCTACAGTTCAAGTTTACTGTTTATGATCTATTAAAAAATGCACCTAATTTCGACCAAGAAGAAAAGATTACCTTAGATAGGTCTTTCCAAATTATTTATACTACAAAATTCTAAGAGGTAATATGAAAAAAAAGAATATTAATAAATTAAATCTAACTAAAACTAATTATGTCTTGCTGACAATTGCTGTAATAGTAATAATCATCGGCTATATCATTATGAAATATGCAGGTGATGATTTAGGTGATAAAACTATTTCACCTATTATTCTATCTATTGGTTATTTAGTTCTAGTTCCACTAGCCCTATTCTATAAGAAAAAGGATTAGATGAATAGTTTAATAACTGAAAAAGTTGTAAATACTCTTAATGCTTTTCACCTAAATGTCCAGGAAATCGTTGAAGGATTTATGGTTGGACTACATAAATCACCCTATCATGGATATAGTGTTGAGTTTGCAGATTATAGACAGTATATTCCTGGAGACCAAATTAAAGATATTGACTGGAAACAGTATGCTAAAACTGACAGATATTATGTTCGTAGATTTGAAGATGAGACCAATGTTAACGCTTATATCTTAGTAGATCATAGTAAATCAATGAGTTTCACATCTCATGACCTACGTAAATTGGATTATGCAAAAACCCTGGCTGCATCTTTAACATATCTCATTAATAAGCAAAATGATGCAGTTGGTTTAGTTACTTATAATGAAGATATTTCTTACTGGCAACCTCCCAAGACTAATCAAGCATTTATAGCAGGGATATATAAGAAACTCTTCGATTTAGATGCTGACAGAAAAACTAATAGCATAAAAATCTTACATCAAATAGCCGAAAAGATAAAACAGAGATCTCTGATAATTATTATTTCTGACCTATTAGATACTGCTGATGAACTTGTTAAAGGTTTTAAACACTTTAGATACCTCAAACACGATGTTATTGTCTTTCATATAGTTGATAAGCAAGAGAGTGACTTTAATTACAAGAAAGAAACTGTTTTTGTGGATGCTGAAACTAGTGGTGAAGTGAGAGTGTATCCTTGGCAGATTCGAGATAACTATAGAAACGCATATTCCGATTTTTTCAATTATATTAAAGAACAATGCTTGCATTCTAAAATTGAATATGTAAGCTTTACTACTCAGACTCCACTTGAAGATAACTTGCTGAAATATTTGATAAAGAGGAGTAAATTATAAAGTATTTTCTAATAAGTAAAAATTAAACCTTGACATAATATTAATCGATACTTAATTTAGTCTTAAAAAATTAGGAGTATATCAAATGATAGGTTCAAGAATTAAAGAAATTCGTAAAACTCGAAATATCAAACAAATTGAGCTTGCTGAGAGACTAAGTCTCAAGGCCTCCGCTCTCTCACAAATGGAGTCTGGTAAGATAAAACCTTCAATCGATACTATGAACAAGCTCTGCAATCTTTATGGGATAAATCTTCATTGGTTGATAACTGGCAAAGGTAATATGATTATTGAAGGGTCAAAAGTTAAAGAGATTGACCAATTAGAACAAGTACTAGATAATCATATCCACAAGGTGATAGAAGCAAAAATGAAGTTCTTCGATGATTCAATGATAACTATCCCTATTTCAGGCGAAATATCTGCAGGTATGCCTCTTGAAAGTAAACATGAGGACTTTGGGGATGTTAAATTTAGTAGAGATCAAATTCATGGGAAAGCAGAAAATTATCTTTGCCTAAAAGTAAATGGTTCATCTATGGAACCTGTTATTAAGAATGGTGATGTGATTTTAATAGAAAAATCAAATGACTGGGAAAGAAGTAATGGCAAGATTTGTGCAGTTAGGTTAGATGGAGAAGTAACGCTGAAAAAAATGAAACTTGACAAAAATACACATCAGCTATTATTAATACCATTAAACGAAGGATTTGATACAATAGTTATTGAACCAGAAGATCACGCTGATTGTGTCCTAATTGGTGTAATGACTTTTCTCTATAGAAAGTTTGAATAGAAGGAGCTTAAATGGCTAAAAGAATGCTAACTGATTCCGAAATTAAGAGAATTCCACAAAATTTGCTGGAAAGGTATGACAAAATGGGATTTATACCCTATGTTGATGATGAAGACCCAGAAAATGAGATTATGTGGGGGACAGAATCTCAAGTGATTTATGATAAAATTGATAAAAGCAATGGGAATTCTATTAGTGTACCAAAAGTACATTTCTGGGCAAGTATCCATATGCTGTATGCTAACTTCTTATGGGTTATTTTATTTGTAGGTTTAGTTATTTTTACTATTCTCTTAATGATGTATGATTTTGATATTAATAAGATGTACAGAGCCATCAAAAGCTTATTCTATGACTATGTATAATTGTTGATATCACAGATAAACTCGATTAATTCTAGTCAATAAGTATTAAAATAATCTTAACTATTGACAAAATATAAAAGAATAATTATATAGCCTCAAGTTTTTTAAAAGGTGGTTGATATGAGAATACTACAAATAAGTGATTTTATTGATGAAACAAGAATTAAAGACTTAGAAGCTGACAATAAAAAAGATGCTTTAGATGAAATGTTAGATTTGATTTCAAGCTCTCAGAACATAACAAATATTACTGCATTTAAGAAAGCAATTTTCAAAAGAGAATCATTAATGAGTACAGGTATCGGTCTCGGTATAGCTATTCCTCACGCAAAAATACCAGAATGTGATGACTTTGTTATAGCTATTGGCCGATTAAAAAATGGTATCGAATATGAGTCATTAGATGATAAACCAGTAAGACTTATTTTTATGATCGGTGCATCTGATAAACAAGATAAAGAATACATTAGACTTTTATCAAGATTAGTACTCAGATTAAAAGATAATCACATACTTAAGGAACTCTTACAAGCCAAGGATAAACAAGAAATTTATTCAATTATCACTTCGACTAAATAGAAATAATCATGTCTGAAATTGCATTAATTTTTTTCTTTTTAGCTGTATCTTTACTTCTTTCGATACTCACTAGTAGGGGAGTATCCCTACTTAAAGCACCTTTATTATTAGGCTATATCATAACTGGCGCTATTGTAGGTATTATTTTAGATTTATCAATTCCAGTTAGCAATCCTTGGCAATTTAGAGTTGATGATTATGAAATAATTAATATTATTACATTATCATTAATTGGTTTTGGTATAGGAACAGAGTTAGAATACAAAGAGCTTAAGAAAGTAGGGAAGACCGTTTTTTGGATAACAATTTTTGAAGCTACTCTTACCTTCTTTGTTGTAAGTCTAGTAATATCTTTTTTACTTCATTTTTCAATGGGGTGGAAGATCTCAATACCTTTAGGGCTTTTATTTGGTTCTTTTGCTTCAGCTACAGCTCCTGCGGGTACAGTTGATGTTATCAAGCAATATAGAGCATCTGGAAATCTTGTAACTACACTTTATGCAGTTTTAGGTTTAGATGATATTTTTGCTTTATTGATTTTTACAATTACTTTACCAATTGCTATAATGCTGTTAGGTTCTAATGAACTTAGTATTGGTCAAGCACTGATTCATTCATTTATTGAAGTTCTTTTATCCATTGGTATTGGTTCAGCAATTGGTTACGGACTTGCCTACTTTGGTAAGAAAGTACATGAAAAGTTTATGTTAACTTATTTAGCTTTAGGTAGTATTTTGTTAATGTGTGCTTTGGCAGAACAGCTCAACTTATCACCAATTTTGATAAATATGTTCGCAGGCATCATAGTAGTGAACAGAAGCAAATTAATAGCAAGAAAACTTAATATGGCATTAACTGAATGGTCACCTCCCATCTATGTCTGGTTCTTTGTTTTGATCGGTACTAGATTAGATATTATGCTCATTCAAAAGTTCTGGTTATTGATTGTAGTATATATTGTTTCTACCATGTTTGGAAAATATAATGGTTCTTACCTAGGTGCAGTTGTAGCAAAAGCTCCACCTAAAATTAGAAAATATCTTGGTTTTACTTTGCTTTCTCAAGCCGGTGTAGCTATAGGTTTATCAATAGCTGCCAGCAAGTATTTGATGTCTGCTGGCTATGAACAAGAAGCTAAATTAATTACTTCAGTTATGACAATCACAACTTTCCTAATAATGCTGATAGCTCCTAACTTTGTAAAGTATGGACTTATTAAATCTGGTGAAGCCAAACAACGTTAAAATAAAAAAAAGATTATAAAGGAGTAGATATGTACATGATATTTCAACTTTTCTATGAAAAGTATATATCTGATGTTTTGATGGCTATTGCAGAAGCCGGAGTAGAAGATACAATAGTACTTTCTGGTGAAGCTACAGGTCATAAATTAATTTTTGATAATCCCCTTTTTGCATCCTTTAGAGATACTTATGGAACACAACGTGATTACGGAAAGGTCATTATGGGTTTTGCAGATGAAGAACAAGTAGAGTTCATTATTGAAGAGTTAAAACATGCTGGTATTGATATAATTGGAGAAGAGTTAGGTAAGGTGATCTTGATCAACTCACATAAGATTTACGGGTAGAATAATGGAACAGTATATATTTTTAGGGTTTTTAGGTGTATCAATATTAATTTCTATACTTATGGCAAAAGGTGTCTCTCTATTCCATGCTCCAATGGTGTTAGGTTATATTCTTGCTGGAGCAGTCATAGGTCAATCAATCTATTTATTTGGACTAAATGTCGATTATGATACTTTTGATTTAATTAATTCAATAACATTATCTTTGTTGGGACTAGGTATAGGAACAGAGCTAAAGCTTAAAGATTTAAAAAAATTAGGTTCAGGCATAATTATCATAGTAATTTTTGAAGCAACTATGACCTTTTTAGTTGTAGGCTCAATAGTTTATCTAGTAACACAAAACATCTCACTGGGAATCATATATGGAGCTCTTGCTAGTGCTACAGCACCAGCAGGTACAACCGATGTAATTAAACAATATAAAGCTTCAGGAAACTTAACAAAAACTTTGTATGCTGTAATGGGTTTGGATGATATATATGCTTTATTAATCTATTCTGTTGCAATTCCTATTGCTATCATATTACTTGGTTCGCATGAGATTACTGTCCCACAAGCATTATTAAAAGCTGTGATTGAACTTTTCTTGGCTGTAACAATTGGTGTAGCTTCCGGTTTCTTCATTGTTTGGATTGTAAAGAAGATTCATGATAATATCATAATGCTTCTATTTGCTCTAGGTATGTTATTTTTAAACTGTTCAATAGCAATTGGACTTGAAATCTCACCAATTTTATTGAATATGTGTGTTGGTATTGTCTTAGTAAATAGAAGTTCTTTGTTGTCAAGGAAACTTAACACTAGTTTAAGTATTTGGTCTCCACCTATTTATGTTATATTTTTTGTCTTAATCGGCACTAAACTTGATTTTCATATGATTTATGCAAACTGGGTTATGATAGTTATTTATATTCTTACTAGAACAATTGGTAAGTGGAGTGGAGCTTTCTTAGGTTGTAGAATTTCTAAAGCACCTAAACTGACAACTAAGTATTTAGGATTTACTCTTTTATCTCAAGCTGGAGTAGCTATTGGTCTTACCTTGGCTACTGCTCATTATTTGATTAATGCTGGTTATGCAAGTGAGGCAGGACAATTAGTTAGTATTATGGTTGGAACTACTTTCATAATAATGTTAGCAGGACCTGCATCAGCTAAATATGGGTTAAAGAAAGCTGGAGAAATAAAGAAGTTGAATTAGTTATAAAAATACTAATTAGTAATAAATATTATAAATTCAAACCAGTTTTGTTATTCTAGGTTATTATCTAACAAGAATTGATAAATCTGGTTTTTCTTTAAATCATATTTTTTACTCATCTCCTTAGCAATTTTACTTACTGAGTTTCCTTGTGAGTATAGAGCTCTAGCTTTCTTAAGAATCTCATCCTCACTTAAGCCTTCTCTGGAATAACCTTCAATAACTACAACGAATTCACCTTTTAAAGTAATATCTTGAAAGTTATCTATATAATAAGAAATTTTACCACGATATACAGTTTGGTATAACTTACTTATTTCTCTAACAATAGCTAAGTTCCTATCTCCGAGATTGTCTTTAAATTCTTTAAGAGTTTTTTCCAAACTATGAGGTGAGACATAAAATACTAAAGTAGATGAGTAATTTACAACTTCAGAAAATAAGAGGTCTTTATCTTTTTTCTTATCAGGCAGAAATCCTAAAAAAGTAAATCTAGTAGTATCAATACCTGAAATTACTAAGGCTGGGATAGTTGCAGTTGCTCCTGGAAGTACATCAATTTCTATATTCTCATCTATGGCTTGCTTTATGATATAAGAACTTGGGTCAGAGATTCCAGGAGTTCCCGCATCTGAGATAACTGCAATATCTTTACCTTCTTTTAGTTTCATGATTAGCTCTTGAGATCTTTGTTTCTCATTAAATTTATGATAAGAGATACTAGGTGTACTTATCTCAAAATGTTGCAGTAACTTCTTAGAAGTTCTAGTATCTTCACAAGCTATCAGATCAGCTGCTTTTAATATTTTTAATGCTCTCAGAGTAATGTCGTCTAAATTTCCTATAGGAGTGGGTACAATATATAACATGAATTTCCTAAAAAAATAGCTGAGGTATATACCTCAGCTAAGATTTATATTTGTTTTAAATAATTTCCATTTCTTTGCCAATTTCAATAAAGGCATTGATAGCTTTGTCAAGCATTTCTTGTGAGTGTGCAGCTGATAACTGAACTCTAATTCTTGCTTTTCCTTTAGGTACTACAGGATAAACGAATCCGATTACATAAATACCTTTTGCTAAGAGTCTATTTGCCATTTCAACAGCTTTAGGTGCATCATATAACATAACAGGCACGATAGCAGTATCACCTTTAACAATATCAAATCCAGCTTCAATCATTTTGTTTCTGAAATAATTTGCATTATCCCATGTTTTCTGAATGATAGAAGGATCATTTTCAAGTAACTCAATAACTTTTAGAGTTCCACCGACAACTGAAGGACTTACTGTGTTAGAGAAGAGATAAGGACGTGATCTTTGTCTTAACAAGTCAATGATTTCTTTTCTTCCAGAAGTACAACCACCATTAGCACCACCTAAAGCTTTACCAAAGGTTGTGGTTATGATATCAACTCTTCCTTCAACACCACAAGCATAATGTGTTCCTCTACCACCTTTGCCAATGTAGCCAGTAGCGTGAGAATCATCAACCATCACTAATGAATCATATTTGTCAGCCAAATCACAAATTTCTTTGAGTTTAGCAATGTCTCCATCCATAGAGAAAACACCATCAGTACAGATTAATCTATATTTAGCATCTTTAGCTTCAATTAATCTTGCTTCAAGTTCTTCCATGTTAGAGCGTTTGTATCTATATCTTTTGGCTTTACAAAGTCTTACACCATCAATAATCGATGCATGATTCAATTCATCAGAAATAATAGCACAAGAATCATCTAGGAGAGGTTCAAAAATACCACCATTAGCATCAAATGCTGCAACATATAGAATAGTGTCTTCTGTTCCTAAAAACTCAGATACTTTAGCTTCAAGTTGTTTATGGATATCTTGTGTACCACAAATGAATCTAACTGAAGATAAACCATAACCACGTTGAGCCATAATCTCTTGTGAAGCCTTTACAACTTCAGGATGATTTGCTAAACCTAGATAGTTATTGGCACAGAAATTTAAAACTTCTTGACCATCTTCAAGTTTAATACTTCCACCTTGAGGAGATGCAATTATTCTCTCTTCTTTATATAAACCTTGTTCCTTTAACTCAACAAACAAATTCTGTAAATCTGTTTTCATCTGTTTGAACATTTTTACTTCCTCCATTCTGATTATTTTTTGTTAATTATATTTTTCATTTGAGAAACTGCTTCAGCTAGACCTGTAAAGACTGCTCTAGAAATGATAGAATGTCCAATGTTATATTCTGTAAAGATGTCTAACTCTAAGAGAGGAAAGATATTTTTATAGTTTAGACCATGACCGGCTACCACTCTCATTCCAGCAGATTTTATAGCTTTAGCACCTTTGAGAAGTCTTTTAAGCTCTTCTTCATAATTATCTTCTTGATATTTTTCAGCATATTTACCTGTATGTAATTCGATAGCATCAGCTCCACATTTTCCTGCTAACTTTATCATATCAAGATCTGCTTCAATAAACAGACTAACTTCAATATTAGCCTCTTTTAACTGAGCAACCACTTCTTTAACTTCATTAGTTATCAGTAAACCACCTTCAGTAGTAACCTCTTCTCTTTTTTCGGGAACTAAAGTTACTGTATCAGGTTTGATTTGTTTAGCAATTGTTACCATTTCAGGGATAGCAGCCATTTCTAAGTTTAACTTGCTTTGAACAGTTTCTTTTAATATCTGAACATCTCTGAATTGGATATGACGTCTATCTTCTCTAAGATGGACAGTAATCTGGTCAGCTCCATTTATCTCAGCTATGTAAGCTCCATAAACAGGATCAGGTTCAATACCTTTTCTAGCTTGTCGAATTGTAGCAATATGATCAATATTAACACCTAAGGCTATCATTTATTTCTCCAAATATTAATTTGTGTTTAGATAAAATTATCACGAATATTTGGCAAGGAAAATTTAATTAAATAATTGATAGTTGAAAGTTAACTGCTATGAATCCCAAAGGGATGGTATTAGTGAGCAATGGGTTAAATCCCTTGTATAAGATACAATTTGATAAACTGATCCCTGCAAGGGTGATATTAGGTTAACCTTAACTAATGTTATTGATGTTAAACAATCCTTTCTTCACATAATAAATATATTTCAAAAATAACTTTACACTTTAATATCTTGTTACATTATATAATAAATTACTAAAGGAGTCTGATATGAACCCAGTTGGATATTTTGAAATACCTGTTATAGACTTAGAAAGAGCAATTTCTTTCTATAATATTGTTTTTGATTATGAGTTTTTCCGAGACAAAGTAGATGGACTTGATATGGCTTTTTTCCCTTTTGATGAAAATAAAGAGGGTATTACTGGAGCTTTGGTTAAGGGTCAGGTATATAAACCTAGCCTTTCAGGTATTTTTATCTATTTTAATACAGCTGACATAGATTCTCTAATGAAGAAAGTAATTAGTAATGGCGGGAAAGAACTTTATCCCAAAACTTCTGTTGGTCAATATGGTTTTGTAGCAGAGTTTGAGGATTCTGAAGGAAACAGGATTGCCTTAACTGAGAAGTTGAAGTAATTGCACTAGTTAGTGTTAATAATCTAAGTTATCTGTTTTAGGTCGCATGATTACAGCTGATGGTTACTCAGATATTAAGTTGAGGCGAACAAAATTTAGAGGCGGATGTTACTTCCGCCTCACTAATTATTTATTCTTTATAGTAGTCCAAACCTAAAGCTTCCATAACTGCTGCAAGGACAAAGTTAAAGGGTTTGTTAAAGTGTGGTAAGAAATAGACATCAGTAAAAGCAAGATCAAGTAAAGTTAAATTTCTTTGAATAGCTAATGCTAAATAGTAAATAGTTTCAGTATGACTTTGACCTTGAGAAGAAGCTACTTGTGCACCTAAAAGTCTTAGGGTATCTTTTTCATAAACAATTTTGAACTTTGTAGTAGTGTATTCTTCCATCCACTCAGGTCTATCATTCTCTTCTACATAATTTACTGCAACAGGAATTCCCTGTCTTTTAGCAGCTTCTTCGCTTATCCCTGTTGAAGCCATTTTGTGACCAAACACATGAATAGCATTGGTTCCAACAATGGAATCTACTTTCACCGCTTCATTACCATTAATGTTTGATGCTGCAACTATACCTGATTTAACAGCATTTGTTGCAAGGGCTACTTGCATATTGCGTTCATAAGCTGCATGATACATTGCTACAGAATCACCAATTGCCCAAATGTTAGCTAGTGAAGTTCGCATGTGCTTATCAACTATCAAAGCTCCCCCAGAAGTCTTTTCAGCGCTTGGAAGAAGCTCAGTGTTAGGTTTAAAACCTATACATTTAATTACTAAATCTGCTTCATATTCCCCTTTGTTAGTTATTACTTTTCTCACTTTTCCATTTTTGCCAACAAAATCAACAACTTTTTCCCCTAAAGCCAAAGTTAAACCATCTTTTCTTAGGTCTGCTTCTACTTGACTAGTAAACTCTTCATCAAAATAACTAGGTAAAATCCTATCTTCAAAATCTATCAAAGTAACTTGTTTTCCTTTGATATGATAGGCTTCAGCTAATTCAACACCTATATAGCCAGAACCAACAATTGTTACTCTTTTAATATCTGGATCATCTGCTTTTCTAATTAATTCTTGAGCATGTTGGAATAATTTGCATACTTCAATATTCTCTAAATTGGCGTTTTCTTCTGGTATGCCAGGAATGTCTATTGGCCAAGAACCAGCGGCATAGATTAAATTATCATAAGTTTCTTCAAAGACTTGCCCAGTCGCTAAATTCTTTACTTGAATTTTCTTAGCTTGAGGATCTATTGCAATGACCTCATGATTCATATTAATAGAAGCACCCTTATCCATTAGCTTTTCAGGGTTGCAGTAAAATAAAGAATTTGGGTCTTTAACAACTCCACTTACTGTTAAGGCAATTCCACAACCTAAAAATGAAATGTTATCATTTCTATCATAAGCAACTATTTCCATATCTTTATTTTGAGCCATAAGAGTTCTTATCGCTGATGTTCCTGCGTGATTGATTCCTACTACTATTGTTTTCATTTTGTTTCTCCTATCCAATATTCATAATACTTTTATATTAATTATAAAATTGGATTAGGCAAATATATTTAATACTGATTTTGGAATTACTTCTTTATAGATTTTGATTTAATATTTATTTAAGATTAAAAAACTACTCATATGAATAGTTTTGTTAATATAATTAAAAAAAGCTTGCAATAAAATCATTAAGCATCATATTCACACAGAATGTAAACTCTAAGAGGATAAACGTAAGCTAATCCAAATCATTAAACAAAATGGAGATAGCTTGTGACCACAATTAAGAGTAATAAAATTATGGTTTATACTCTTTTGATTGGATTAATGATTATGATCAAATAATTATTTATATATCCAAAATACGATTTATATAATTAAGGAGGATGTTTTTGGAAAATAATTTGCTATTTAAGAACAAATATCGAATTCCTTCTGCCAGGTTGGCAGGATATAATTATTCTTCAGAGGGTGCGTATTTTTTTACAATCTGCACATGCTTCAAAAAACACTATTTTGGAGATTAACCTAACCAAATAAAAGCGTATAAAGCTCATTTAACAAGATATAAAAAGAACAAGGATATACTGATTTCATCAGATATGCCATACCATAACCCCTTCTTTCTTGTCACTTACTCTATTTATCATTGGATTTTTTAAGAGTAACTAACAATAAAGGAAAGGTAGTGAATGAAGAAAAAGGAGAAATGAGAAATAAAAAAGACATATTAACCATAAATTAATCAACATGATAGCAAACTAGACTAAAAAAAAGTTAAAAAATATGCTTGACATAAAAGCCCCTAGTTTTTTTATGCAAAAACGATGTGCGCCCATAGCTCAATTGGATAGAGTGTCTGACTACGGATCAGAAGGTTAGGGGTTCGACTCCTCTTGGGCGTGCCATTTTAATAGAGTGTAAGTGTTAGCTAATCCCTTTAGATTAGCAGGTGACTTCAAATAAATATAAAATTTACTTGACAAAAAAACACTGTTTTATAAATTGATAAAACATTGACGCGAGATGGAGCAGTTTGGTAGCTCGTCGGGCTCATAACCCGAAGGCCGGAGGTTCAAATCCTCCTCTCGCTACCATAAAGATGGCGGCATAGCTCAGTTGGTTAGAGCACTGGAATCATAATCCAGGTGTCCGGGGTTCGAGTCCCTGTGCCGCTACCATTTATTGTGCGCCGCTAGCTCAGCTGGATAGAGCAACGCCCTTCTAAGGCGTGGGTCAGGGGTTCGAATCCCTTGCGGCGTGCCATTCTTTTTTAAATTATAAAACACACACTATGATAATTATGATATGGTGGCTGTAGTTCAGTTGGTAGAGCACAGGATTGTGGTTCCTGGCGTCGTGGGTTCGAGCCCCATCAGCCACCCCATTTTTTAATTCTCAAAATTGTCGCGAGATGGAGCAGTTTGGTAGCTCGTCGGGCTCATAACCCGAAGGTCGGAGGTTCAAATCCTCCTCTCGCTACCAAAATTACTTCTACAAAATATTCCATTACATTATTCAATCAACACTGTAGTTTCTATAATCTCTATAAATTTTGTCTTACTATTAATAAAATTACAAAAAATAAAAACTTTATTATAGTTCAAGCAACTCCAAGAGTTTTAACTATTTTATTTTGCTCTACTCTGTTCTCTTGTGATATTAGTATACTTCTAGCAGAAATTTTTTTTATCATAAAGAATTAAATTTTCTGGAAAATCTCAAGTTGTACAAAATTATTAATTCTTTTTTAGTTAACTATTATGAAGTATGCCTCGATAAATGAATATTTTCCACAATATTTAACAGAACTCAAAAAAATCATTCTTGACATGAGAATATCGTTATCATGAATAAACCTGTGAGGTAATAATATGAAAATTTCTAACAACATTTTAAAATATCACTTGAAAAATGTTTATTTTATATCTGGAACAGCTTGCGGTGGCAAAACAACAATTTCAAAATTATTAGCAGAAAAATATGGCTTTTATCTTTATGATGAGAACAGGTTTTACGATGAACATAGGCATATTGCCCATAAGTCATATCAAACTGCTATGACAGAAAAGTTTTCAAGCTGGGAGCAATACTTCAATAGAGATTATAGGGAATATTCTAATTGGCTAAGGGATTTAGCAGAAGAAGAGCTGGAGATGATAATTATAGATTTAATCAAGTTATCTCAAAATCAACAAGTTATTGTTGATATTCATTTGGATCCTGGACTAGCTAAATTGGTCACTGATTACAAACGGGTAGTGTTTTTAGTTGCTCCACCAGATAAAGTTTTAAGAGATTATTATGATAGGGATGGACATCGAGAAATCTACGATTGTATAATGAGGTTGGATAATCCAAAAAAAGCTTTAGAAAATGTTAATAAGATGCTAAAATATACTACAGAAAAGACTCTTAAAAGCATTTATGATAGTGGCTTATATTATCATATCAGAAATGATAGAATTAGTAAGGAGGCTAGGCTATCTTTAGTAGAACAACATTTTGAGTTAAATAAAAAAAATATTTCAATATGTAGAAAAAAAACTACACTTTAGCACAAACAAACATATCTTTTTTTAATAAATTTATAATTTATTACTTTAGATATACTTTAATTAACAATATGAAATCCGTATAATCTTCTGAAAAGAACACAATTTTTTTAGATTTATTAGTATTTTAGTAAAAATGAAAATTTTTCTTGCCAAGAAGTAAATAATTTGCTTTAGTAGGTTTGTAATAAAGGAACTTGCTACCACCATAGCAATAAGTTACTTGATAAGTCAAGTACATTGAGCACAATCCAAAATTAAGGAATTTATTAAACAAGATTAAGGAGTGACTATGCTGAAGAAAATGATTATTGTTTTAACATTATTAACCTTAATAATGTCCTTAAATGCTGTCTTTGTCGAAATCGGAGATGGTGTAGAAACTACTAACTATATCCCAGCTTATGGCTGGTATGATTATGGTTGGTCACGTACTATTTATCCAGCTGCAGATTTAGAAAACGAAATGGAAATTAATAAAATTTCATATCATGTGAATAACACACCTAGCAACTATGAAATGCTTAATCAAACTTTCTATTTTAAACATACCAGTGAAGAAAGCTTTTCAAATCCAACTTATATTGACCCAACAACTGATGAAACTTATGAACAAGTTTTCAATGGATCTTTAACTTATAATGGGATGGGTTGGTTTGATATTATACTTGATCAGACCTTTTCTTATAATGGAAATGATAATTTGGAAGTACTAGTATTAAACAATGATGGTTCTTATGTGTCTGCCCAACCAATTTTTACTGCTACTTCTGCAACACCAGAAATGGCATGCTATAATTTTTCTGATGGTACGTTCCCTGCTGCAGACGGTCAATTATCTGCTGTCTTCCCAAATACTAGATTCCACTTTGCTACAGAAAATGAGCCTGGAATACCTACTTTAGCTAGTCCAGCTAACGGTTCATTCAATCAAACATATCCTATTGATTTAACTTGGACTAATGGACAAGATACTGATTGGGTAAATGTTTATTTTAGTGATGTTATGACTGATGTAAATGGTATGACAGAAGCAGCTTTAATTTCTGAAGAGTATGTGCAACAATCAATAACAGTTGATGATTTAAGCTCTTTAACAACATATTATTGGAGAATTGAAGCTGGTAACAACTTAAGCGAATACACATCTCCATCACCAATTTGGTCATTTACTACCAGTGCTGATGAAGGTTCAATAGTTATTGGTAATGGAACAGAAGTAAACACTCATCTTCCTATGGAACCCTTCTATGGCTACTCTCTTACACAAATGATATATGATCAAGAATGGATAAATGTCGATGATCAAAGAATCGAACAAGTAGCTTTTTACTATAATGGAAATAGTGATTGGACTGAAGATAATGTCCAATTATACCTAGGTCATACCACTTTAGATGCCTTTGCTGACGGTGATTCTTGGTTGGATATCAATGACTTTGTTCTTTGTTATGATGGTCCTTTAACTGTAACTACTGAAGAAGGTTGGGTGTCAATACCTCTTTCAGTTCCTTTTAATTATAATAACGAAGAAAATTTAGTAATAGCATTTGAAGCTAATACTGTAGGGTATACTTCCTCTAATGATGAATTTTTAGGAACAGGAACAAATGGTAATAAGAGTATTTATCACTACAATGATGGTACAAATTATGATTTTGTAACGCCTCCAACTGGAACTGTCCAAGCTTATATTGCTAACGTTCTCTTTACTATGGGTGATATACCAACAACTCCACAATTAATGGTTACCCCTGATGAGTATAACTGGGATGATACAATAATAAATACTATTGCCAATACAGTAACATTCTCTATGAGAAATACTGGTTTAGGTACTTTGACTATTAATAGTGTTTCTATCGACCAAGCAACAGACTTCATTTTTACTGATGAAAACACTTATCCTCTAGAGATTTCTGATAATGTAGAACAGTTTACTGTTGCTTTTAATCCACAAAGTGTAGGAGATTTTACAGCTAATATCACTGTTAATGATTCAGAAACTGGTGATACTATTATACCTCTCACAGGTTCAGGTTATGATGCAATGATTTATGATTTCCCTCATTTCGAAGGTTTTGAAGATGTAGAAGTTGGTCAACTTCCTCAAGATTGGTCTGCTGTAATTGAGAATGCTGCAACTTATTCAGCAGTAGGTGTTAATACCTATGGAGGATATGAAAGTACTAGTACACTTAGACTTTATAATGCTGATGCAGCTACACCAGATCTATATGCTATTACTCCACCTATTGATGACTTGCAAACTAAGAGAATTCGCTTTATGGGCAAGGCTTCTACTGATGGTGGTCAGATTGTTGTTGGCACAGCAGAAAATAATAATGGTGAGATAAATTTCACTGCAATTGATACTATAACTTTTACTACAGACTGGCAACAGTATGTTGAAAATTTTGCTACTGCTGATGAAAATGCAGACTTCATAGCAATAAAATATCTTGGAACAGGTGAAAATTATGTAACCCAATACATTGATAATTTCTTTATTGAGTATATTCCTACTGGTCCTGCCATGGTTGTTACACAGGATTCACTCCATTTTGGAGATGTTTATTTAAACAGAACTGGTGTAGGTCACCTCACTGTAGAAAACTGGGGTGTAAGTGATTTAGAAATTCAACTTTCTTCAACAGGTACAGAACTGACTTTCAATCCAACTACTCTCACTATTGAACCTGAAACTAGTGGAGTCATAACTGTTAGTTTAGACCCAGTTGCTGAAGGTGATTATTCTGGTTCATTTACTGTTACTTCAAATGATACAAATAATGAATCTGTAACAATATATACCGATGGTTTTATACTACCTCCTTTACCAGATAATATTTCTGTTATCGGCACAGGAACTGAAACAAACCTAAGCATGCCGATTGAACCTTATTATGGATTTACTTATTCTCAAGTTATTTATTATGCCGGAGAAATTGGTATTGAAGATCAACGTATTGAAAAGATTAGCTGGCATTATAATGGGTCAAGTGCTTTTGGGCCAGATGATTTTAAAATATATATGGCACATACAGATATGACAGAGTTTGCTAATGGAGATGATTGGATAGATATTAGTGAATTTATGGAAGTTTATACAGGAACTATAAATGCTCCTGCTGAAGATGGCTGGGTTGAGTTTGAATTAGATATTCCTTTTGTTTATGACAATACTCAAAATCTTGTTGTAGCAGTAGAAGAAGATACACCTGGTTATCATTCAAGTGATAATGATTTCTATTGTACGCTTTCTAACTCTACCAGAGGAATTGTATATTATAGTGATGGAACTAATCCTGACCCTACCGCACCACCTACAGCTAACTATTTAAGAGATGCTTATGCAAATATTAAACTAGAGTTTGGTGAAATTCCTGATGCTCCAGACTTAACAGTTTATCCTACTAATAGCTTGTTCGAAATGACTCCAGTTGATGGGTCTTCAATAGAAAAAAATATTACTATGAGATCTATTGGTCTGCAAGATGTTACTATTGCAAATCCTCCTACTTTGGGTGGGGATGATGCAGATCAGTTTACTATAACTACAGATGATAATACTTATCCTTTAGTATTACCTTTCAATGAAATAGCTACTATTGGTGTATCTTTCACTCCTAATAGTGAAGGAAGTAAATCTGCTACTATCCAGATTGTTGATGATGCAGGCAGAGTTACACATGAAGTTGTTATCTCAGGATATGCTTATGCTGATGATAATAATGATGTTCCAGAAGATGCTGCTACATTAACTCTCCCTGTAGATGGAGATACTTATGCAATTATGCCTATTGGCGATATTGATTGGTATAAGATTCCTGCTATGGGAATTAATGATACTCTACTTTGTTCAGTAGAAGATGCTGGTGGCTCAGATGTTAATCCTTCAATGTGGTTATACGGTCCTGCAAGTGATGCTAGTGAAATTGATCCAGCTGTCTATCTTGATAATGGTTCAAATATTGAATTCGTATTACCTCAAAGTGGTGATTATTATCTTAGAGTTGCTAAATCAAATGTCTATCCTGAAGGTGTAACTCCTCCACATACAAGAAAGAGTGAAGATGGAGAATCTGAAAGATTAACTAGAGAGGATACTGGCTTGTATAATCTTTATGTTGATGCTAACTATAATTATGACTTTAATTCACCTCTAAACTTAGAAGCATCTAACCAATCAGGTTATGTTGCCTTAACCTGGGTTGAACCTCCTTATGAAAGATACCTTATCGGTTATCATGTATATCGTGGAGGTGAAGCCATTACAGAAGAGATGATACCTATTGGTACTAATCTATATCATGATGCTAATGTAGTTGTAGGCACAGAATATCATTATCATGTTGTTGGTATGTATTCAGATCCAGAAGGATATTCACTTCCTTCAAATACTGCAACTATCATCTACTACAACATTGGTGAACCGATGTGGGGTGATGATTTTGAAGCTCATGATGACTTTGCTCTAACTTTACCTGGTTGGATTCAATATGATATAGATGGTGGAAATACTTATACTATTAGTAATGTTGACTATGCAAATGCTGGTGAAGCTATGTCTTACATGGTATTTAACCCATCAGCAACCACTCCACCTATCGAAGATATGATTCCACAAAGTGGTGAGAAATTCATTACTTCCTTTGCTTCTACAGAAGGTGAAAATGATGACTGGTTGATTTCTCCAAGATTCACAGTAGGAACTACTTCAGTTGTTTCTTTCTATGCTAAGTCCTATACTGATGAATATGGTTTAGAGAAATTTAGAGTTAAGATGTCACTTGGTGGTTCTGAAACTTCAAACTTCCAATACTCACTTCATCAAGGAGTAGATTATCTTGAAGCTCCAACTGAATGGACTCTCTATAACTTCAATGTAAGTGAATTAACAGGAACAACAGTAAGATTTGCTATTCAATGTGTTAGTAGTGATGCCTTTATCTTTATGGTTGATAACTTTAGAATTGACTCAACTGATGATGGTGTTGATAATGAAAATGTTGAAACTATTCCACAAGTTAATTCATTAAGTCAAAACTATCCAAATCCATTTAATCCAGAAACATCAATTGCTTTCTCAACTAAAGAAGCTGGAAATGTATCAATTGAGATCTATAATATAAGAGGACAGAAAGTAAAAACAATCCTAAATGATTATAGAACAGCTGGTAACCATAGTGTTGTTTGGAATGGTAGAGATGATAATAATAAAGCTGTAGCTTCTGGCCTTTATTTCTACAAAATGAGAAATGGCAAATTTAGCTCAACCAAGAAAATGATCTTAATGAAATAAAAAAAATAAAACTTAATTAGAAAAAGCCTCGCAGTCTTGTGAGGCTTTTCTTGTCTAATAATTTAATTATTAATTTTATGTTTTTCCATTTCATTTTTGTACTGTTTAAACATTTTCATTCCTTTATAAAGATAGCATTAAAAGAAAATACTAATATAAAGTAGCTTCAAATCGGCCTTCCTTAGAGTTGTAACTAGAAAGTTACAAAAATATATTGACTAAATATTTTCTCTTTTTATTATATGTCCAGAAGATAAAAAAAGGGAGTAAAAATGCCTGATATCATTGAAAGATTAATCAATATTGGATTAACTAAATACGAAGCAAATGTATATAATGTTTTACTTCAAAAACCAGATTTATCCGCTACTGAATTAGCTAATCTAGCTAATGTTCCTCGAACAAGAGTTTATGAAGTTATCAATTTATTGCATGATAAAGGATTTTGTAAGAAATCTGATGACGATAAAATCAAAAGATTCAACGCAATTAATCCTCGTTTCGCTTTTCACAAATTATTAGAAAAGAACAAGCTGGATTATGAAAAAAGAGTAAGGCATATCAATCTTTTATCAGAAGAACTAGAACCTATTTATGAACTATCACAAGAACAAGTCGAAGATCCTAGTAAAAACATTGAAGTAATTGTTGGGAATAACGAAATTTTAGAAAAAATCAATGAATATGGCAAGGATGTTAAAGATGAAATACTTACTATGAACAAAGCACCATACGTTATTGATTTCTCTGCTGTTCAAAAGCGGGGAAAGGTTGAATATTTTCCAGGATTAAAGTATAAGTTTGTTACAGAAAAAGCTGATATTGAGAATCCAGAATTTGTTCATTTTCTTGAATTATGGGAAGAGAATGGGGCTGAGGTAAGAGTTGTAGACGAGGTTCATACTAAGTTGGTTGTTCTTGATAGGAAAAAAGTTATTTTAAGTATAACAAACAAGGATGCTATTTTAACGACTCATACATCAATGTTTGTTGATAATCCACAATTAGCAAAAATGTATGTAAAAACATTTCACAGTTATTTTGATGAGGGGATTCCTCTTCAAGTTTATTTGAAATCAATTAAAGGAGAATAAAATGAAAAGAGTGACTATTTTATTATTTATCTTGTCTTTACTCACACTGGCTTTTGGTCAAGAAGTAAAAACTGTTGATAGCAGTGGCAATGGCGACTATTTAACCATAACAGAAGCTATCAACTATGCTAACGGTTTGACAGAACTACCAACTAACGGACTGGTAATTAATGTAACTGCAGGACAAACATTTGCTGAAACACTTCCCGCAATAACTGTTGTTGCAACTCAAGATGCATCAATTGTTATTCAAAAGAGTGGTGAAGGTGATAGACCAATAATTTATAATGAAACAATTGATAATCATGTTTTTAACTTTTCTCAAGCTGCTTATATTACAGTAGATGGTATCCATATCAAGGATCCAAACCTAGAGAATGATGATAAGTATTTAAGTGGATTCTATCTTGATTCAAGTGACCATATTACTATTAAGAACTGTATCATTCAGGACTTTAATAAGTATGGGGTAAAAACATCAAGTGCAACTACTAACACAAGTATAACTAATAATGAACTCTTTTATAGTGAAGACTTCTATACCTCTGAATCTACTGTTTACGGCATTCAAATTGCCTATAACTCAGGTGCAGTCAATGCTGAAGTTCTCAAAAATAAAATCTATGGTATTAAAGAGTCAACTTCTACGATCTATGGTATTGATTTCAACCAAGTTACAGGTATATGTGCAAATAATATGATTTCTTTACCTTATGATAATAATGATAAAGTTTACGGTATCAGAGTAGTTGGGCGTGCTGATAGAAGCATAGAATGTTATTATAACAGTATCTACTTAGCTGGAAACTCTAGTGATTCTGGTTATGGTATAAATATTTCTGGTGGGGCAGGTGATGTTATTGTTAAAAATAATATCTTTGTTAATAATAGATCAGGCGAAGAACAATACGCTCTTTGGTATAGTTTTCAGCAACCACAAGTACAATTAGATAATAATATATATTATGCAGCTAGTCAAGAGGGTTTCTTTGGAAGACTTCAGACAGTTGAATATACAGATTTATCTTTATGGCAGACAGAAATTGGAATGGATAATCTTTCACAGGTAATTTTACCAGAATTTGTATCTGAAATGGAGGGGGATCTTCACCTTACTGGGACTTCCTTAGCAAATCAAATCTTCACAGCTTCACCTTTGGAAAATGTTGTTGATGATTTTGATAGTGAGATGAGACACGCAAGTTATCCTTATATCGGGGCTGACGAAAATATCGAAAACCCACTTGTTAGTTTACTTGAATCAGAATATGTAATTGATAACACAGGGAATGGTGATTATACAACAATCCAAGATGCGATTTTAGCTTTAAATAATGGTATTATCCCAGAAGGTGGAATTATCTATAATATACAAGCTGGTCAGATTTTTACAGATTCTTTAACAGCAATTACAGCACTTGGAAGTCCAGAAAATCCAATATCTTTCCAAAAATTTGGGGAAGGTAATAATCCCCTAATTGATTACAACTATCTTGAAGGAAATGTAGTAGAATTTAGTAATGCAGCTTATATTACTTTTGATGGTATCGATATTACTGACACTAATGATGATGAAATCAAGTATGATAGAGCATATTATATATATGCTTCCAACAATATAACTGTAAAAAACTGTAACATATCAAACTTTGGTAATTATGGTATTCATGTTAGAGATGCATCTCAAGATAATACTATTCATAATAATGATATTTTTTACACAACTGAATATTATACACCTGAAGCTTCAGTCTATGGTATTTATATTCAATATAACTCTGAGGCAGAAAATGCAATAATATCAAATAATCATATTTATGGATTAAAAGAAGCTTCTGCTAATGTTTATGCAATTAGAGTTCAGAAAGTATCAACAGATATAATTAATAACTTTATTTCTGTAACAGAAGATAATAATGACAAGGTATATGGATTGAGATTAGATGCTGGTAATTCTGCAATGACTATCAATGTATATAATAACACTGTTCTCTTGGCAGGTCAGGGTACTGATGACGATTTCTGTGTCCAGAAAACTGGTACTGATGGAGTTATTAATCTAAAGAATAATATTTTTATTAATAAAAGATCTGGTGATAATGATCACTATGTTATCAACTATACTTTTGGTAGTGGAAGCTGGAACTCTGATGATAATGCCTACTATTGCGAAAATGGTTCGATAGGTTCATGGATTAATGCTGATTGTCCTGATTTAGAGACTTGGCAAACTACTTCAGCAACGGACATGAATACTACAGTATTTAATGCTGAATTTATCTCGAATTATGACTTACACCTTACAGGAACATCCTTAGGCGAATTTGCTTTAGCTGGAAACCCTATTGACGGTGTTGAATATGATATCGATGGAGATTTGAGACATCTTGTAAATCCTTATAAGGGTGCTGATGAAAATCTTGAAAACCCTCTTAATCCAGAAGATCAATATTCAATTACAGTAAGTCCTTTATCACTAGATTTTGGTACAATGTATCATGGAAATGGTGAAAGTATTCTCAGTTTTAATATTCTCAATTCAGGTATAATGCCTTTGCTTGTTGATGAAATTGTAGCTCCTCAATATTTTAATCTTCAATATGATAATGAACAGTGGTTATCTACTCTCACAGATATTACTATCCAACCAGCAGAGACTGCAGTTTTTCAAGTTAAATATGCTAACAATGTTGCTGGAACGGTGAATGACAGCCTTATGATTTCATCTAATTCTATAGCAGACCCTCTAGTATATGTTGATTTACTTGCTAACTCTATTCCTGCTGAAGTTGAATATAGTGCTGATTCAATTACTTTCCCTGCTACAATCAATGGAAATCAATCTCCTAGCCTTTCAATGCAGATTATTAATCAAAATGAAATGCCTATAACATTTGAAATTGTTACAGTTTCAGATAATTTCTTGATAGGACTTGATGGTCAAGTTACAGGTCAAACTCTAAACAACCTTGTTTTAGAAGATACTTTAACTATCACCCTAGCTATGAACTTCCCTGAAAGTGGTAATCACACTGGTCAATTAGAAATACACAGTCAACTCTTACACGATGATGATACTGGTCAAATAATTCAATTACTAGGTGAAACATATTCATTTGGCTTCCAAGATATTGAAGCAGGAATGGAAGGATTCTGGCAGAGTGAAACTGAAGCTGGTGATTATGATAACGATGGTGATTATGATATTTTAGCTACAGGTTATGTTTTAGATTCTGCTACATCTGCTATTACTATTTATAAAAATAATGGTGAAGGTCAATTTGAGAGAGTTGAATTAGGTCTAGATGGAACTGGCTTTGGTTGTGTAGATTGGATTGATCTGGATAATGATAATGATTTAGATATTTACACCTCAGGTCAATATCAACAAAACAACTATATTTCTAGAGTATATGTTAATGAAAATGGTTCTTATACACAAGTTGAAACTAACTTACCTCCTCTTAAGGGGTCTAATACAGATTGGAAAGACTATAATGGAGATGGACTCCTTGATGTTCTTTATACTGGTGTATTAGATTTAGAAATTGGTGATGTTGATTATACTAGAATATATCTTAATCAAGGTAATTATCAATTTGAAATGTTTGCACCTGAAGTTCATCAAATTTCGGCTGGTGATGCTAAATTTGCTGACTACAATAACGATGGTCTGCTGGATATAGCAACTGCTGGTAGAGTAGATTCCTGGGATTGGAGAGTTTCTGTTTGGAAAAATGAAGGTGATAATGAATTTACAGAAATCGATTTAGGTATTGAAGGTGTACGTTATACTGTTGTAGAATGGGGAGATTATAATAATGATGGTTTTATGGACTTATTTGTTACTGGCTCAATTCAACTTGAAATCCCATCAGTCTTGTATATTCTTCGTAACAATGGTGATGATACTTTCACTAACATTAATTTACCAGAAAATGATACTTATATTGCGGGAATCAGACAAGGTGATATGAAGATTCATGACTTAAACTCTGATGGTCTTCTTGATGTTATTGTGAATGGAGTACAGAACCAAGAATGGTGGACTGGCCAAATTCATTTCTACCAAGGGAATGATACTTTTGTCTATGCCGATAGTCTAGATGCTCTTAAATATGGAGAACTCACCATGATTGATTATAATGGTGATAGCAATTCTGATGTTTTATTAACAGGAAGATATGACTATCTAGATTATTACTGTAACTTATATGAAAATCAAACTGAGTTAACTAATACTGCTCCACAAGCTCCTAGTATGCTATCAGCTCAAGTAGAAGATGATGTTGTATCTTTAGAATGGGGTATGGGTTCTGATGCTGAAACTCCTCAATTAGGACTTACCTATAATATCAAAGTAGGAACATCTTCTGGTGGTAATGAAATTTTCTCTTCTATGGCTACTGATGATGGTTTCTTACTCAGACCACATAGGGGTAATATGCTAAATAGCCTAGCTTGTTCTATTAATAATCTTCAAAATGGAACTTATTATGTATCTGTTCAAACAATCGATAATTCTTATACAGGCTCTGCATTTAGTGATGAGATTACTTTTGAAATAACTAATGGCATAGTATCTAACGACTCTGATGTTGTTCCGATGATTACTAGATTAAATAAGAACTATCCAAACCCATTTAATCCAGAAACTACTATCTCTTTTGATTTGAATAAAAATCAAAAAGTGAAACTTGAAATATATAATATCAAAGGACAGAAAGTTAAAACTTTATGTAATGATAACTTGCAAGCCGGTAATCATAAGTATATCTGGAATGGTACAGATCAAAATAATCGTAGGGTTGCTTCAGGAGTTTATTTCGCTAAAATGACTTCTGTATCCTTAAGTAAAACTCAAAAAATGATCCTTATGAAATAAAGAGATAATTGCCCTCATAAATTGAGAGGGATTATATAATAATCAATAAAATAGCCTCGCCCCGTGCGAGGCTTTATTATTTTCTATAGAACTTAGTTTAACCTAAATAATGCCTCTTCCTTTATTGCTACTCTCACAATATAAACCCAATGAGTAATAGGGTAACTAACAATCAAGATAATATTATCCTAAGAAAAAGGGCAATAG
The DNA here is from genome assembly GCA_963678375.2 of Cloacimonadales bacterium (SeqCode). Lineage (GTDB taxonomy): Bacteria > Cloacimonadota > Cloacimonadia > Cloacimonadales > JAFGVF01 > JAEKNW01. The sequence continues at coordinate 347,806 of CAXXQH010000001.1, read as the reverse complement.
GATATATGATTTTTATTCTAAATTTGTAAATTTTGCTATTTTATGACAAAAAATGAAAAGGCATTTTTCGGCAATAAAAGATATGCAAAATTAAAAAAAAGCTACCAATGACAAATCTATATTTTAATTAAACTTATCTAACAAGTCACTATTAATCAGTTATTTAAGCCTTTTTGATATATAAAATCAAAAAAAGTAAAAAAATATTTGACATAGATTAAGTAAAGTCATAATCTGTCATTGTAAGGTAAATAAATTCATTTTAAGTCAAAAATGGGAGAAATAAGGAATGGCAATAACAGGAAAGTTCAATGGAACACACATTAGTAGCATAACTCAAAATAGAGTAGTGTTGCCAAAGCAGTTCAAAGATATTTTGAACTCTTATCAATCTGATAAGATTGTTGTTTCTGTGAGCCCTAATTTTGATTGCTTAGTATTATTCCCAAAAGTTGAATTTGAAAGTGTTTGCGACATGTATAGGAAACAAGCTGACGATATAAATGACTGGAATTTAAGTTTACTAGAAGATAACTCAATGGGTGTTCAATCTTTAGAAGGATCTGCAGGTAGATTCAGGATATCTCAAGAGTTAATGGAACATGCAAAAATAAGCGACAAAATTAAATTCGTAGGTAGAGGTAATTATGTTGCTTTATGGTCATTAGAGAACTTCGAAGCTCATCAAAGAGAACTTATGGACAAAATTAGATCCAGTAAAGAAAGACCGGTGGTTAGAATATGATGTATCACAAACCAGTTATGCTACAAGAGTGCATAGACGCCCTGAATATTCATGATAACGCTATAATGGTAGACGCTACAATGGGCGGTGGAGGTCATTCTGAAGCTATCTTAGAGAGCAATAAAACAATCAAACTTTATGCTTTTGATCAAGATCCAGATGCAATAGCATTTGCAACAAAAAGACTCGCACCATTCAGTGATAGAGTAACAATTATTCAAGATAACTTTGTTAATATGAGAACTAGGTTAGCTTTCGAAGAAGTTAATAGAGTCGATGGTATACTTTTTGATTTAGGTGTTAGTTCATATCAAATTGATGAAGCAGAGAGAGGTTTTACTTTTTCAAAAGAATCACCACTAGATATGCGAATGGATAAGAGTCGTAATCTTACTGCAGAAATTATATTAAATGATTATGATTTAGATGCTTTAACTACAATAATTAGAGATTTTGGTGAAGAGAAATCAGCCAGAAAAATAGCAAAATTAATAGTTGAAGAGAGAAGTAAAAACCGATTTAAAACTTCAACAGATCTAAACAAACTAATAGAATCAAACTTTCAAATTAATCCAAAATTTCTCACTAAGATTCTTTCAAGAGTTTATCAGGCTTTAAGAATAGAGGTCAACGGAGAAATGGAAGTCCTCACTTCAGTACTCAAGGATGCATTAAATCTACTAAATCCAGGTGGTAGGTTAGTAGTAGAATCATATCATAGTTTAGAAGATAAGATTGTAAAAGACTTTCTAAAATATGAGTCTTTAGAATGTACTTGTCCTCCACATTTCCCAATCTGTATTTGTGGAAAAAAATCAACAGTTAAGATTATTACTAAAAAACCAAAAGTCGCTGAAAAAGAAGAAGTTAGCTCTAATAGCCGTGCACGTAGCGCTAAGTTAAGAATCGCAAAAAAACTATAAAACATCTTAAGGAGTTGGGATGAAAAATATTATAAAAATTATTATCACTTTATCTGTTATTTTTTCACTATATGTCCTAGTAACTGGAATATTGAATCATTATAGTGTAAAATATGGTAAAGAAGCACTTAAGTATGAGAGACTTTACAACAAAAAAGTGACTACTTATACAAGCAAAAAGTCAGATTTATCATATTATAAATCTGGTTTATACATAAAAAGAATAGCTGCCGATAAATTTGGCTTAATTGAACCAAATGATGATTCATCACTAGTGACATATAGCAAAGTTATTACTAATGAAAAAAATGTTACATTTACAGTTATCTTAGATCTATTTTCTACATCATTGAGTGCAGATGAACTAAAACCAATTTATTCATATTAATATCCCATAATGAATGGTAAAAGATATTATTCCTTATTAATTCTGTTGTTACTAGTAGCTGTACTTTGGATAGTACAGCTATTTTTAATTCAGGTTAAGGATGTTTATAAACTCAAACATCTTCGTTTAAGACGTAATAGTCCTGTCAAAGAATTTATCAACCCAATTAGAGGTAGTATATACGACAGAAAAGATGAACTATTAGTAACAACAGAAAAATATTATCAAGTAGATATAGATTTGAAATCTATTGAAAAATATCTTAAAAGAAATGATGATAGCAGAAGTATAGCTGATGTGAAGGAAAAAATAGCCAGACTTAGTTCTAATATTACTGGAGAAAAATATAGTGTTTTAATCCGAAGATTAAACTCTAAAAGTCCCATACTTTTCTATAACTTGAATGAAATGTTGCTTGATGATTTAATAGAATCTTTTAACCGTAACAAAATCCCAGGTTATATTACAGAGTTTATTGGCTATAAAAGAAAATATATGTCAGAATATGTTGCATCACGACTAATAGGGCATATAAGGGAAAGTCGCGAAACAATATCTAATACCAGAATAAATAAATCCAAGTATTCAATCGAAGGCGATACAGGAATAGAGGCTTCATTTAATGAAGAACTTAGTGGTAAGTTTGGCTGGAAAGAAGTAATTCGAGATGCACATGGCAATAATATCCCAGCATTAGGACTTCAAAGCAAGGAAGTTGTAGATGGATATAATCTTTACTTAACAATAGATAGTGAAATGCAATTCGAAGTAGAGAACATATTAAGAGAGAAGATTGTTGAATATGAAGCTGATGTTGGAATGTGTACGGTAATGGACCCGATGACAGGAGAAATAATTGTAATGGCAGGTTTTGAAAAAGACGATATCGGAAAAGATCCAGCCTTACTAAGAAGCTCAAGTAACTTTCCTGTTAGTTATCAATTTGAGCCGGGTTCTACTTTTAAGCCATTCACTATGTTGGGAGCTATAGATATTGATGTTTATGATCCAGATAGTAAAATAGATTGCTCTACTTACTACCCCGATTATACAGGGCAGAAGAAGAATAAAGAGCGTAAAATAGTTGATGATCATCCACTTGATCACCCTTTGTCAGGTGAAGAAATAATTGCTTATTCATCTAATGTTGGTAGCGCTAAGATAGCCGAAATGTTGGGTGAAGAAAATTTCTATCAGCTACTAAGAAGAACTGGCTTTGGTCAGACAGTTCCAACAAGGTTATATGGTCTAATGAAAGGACAGATTAGCCCAATCTATCAATGGACCCAATTCTCTTTACACTCGATAGCGTTTGGTCAAGAGATAGGTGTTACTCAGCTGCAACTCGCTAATGCTTATTGTGCTATTGCAAATGGGGGAGACTTATTGACTCCCAGAGTAATCAAAAAAATAACAGACAGTAAGGGAAATATAGTTCAGGTCTCAGAAAAGGAAGTCTTAAGAAGAATTGCTAAAAGAAGTTCAGTTGAAAAAGTTAAAAACTATTTAGGAAAGGTTTTTGAGTATGGAACTGGAAAGTTTTACAATAATGATATCCTTGGTTTAGCAGGTAAAACTGGTACAGCTGAGGTAAAATCAGCTAAAACTCGCGGTACAAACAAGTGGGAATATACTTCAACTTTTGTAGGTTATCTCCCTAAAGATAATCCAAAATACGTTATTGTAGTTACTTTTGATAAACCTGCAAGAAAGTATAGATTCGCTGCAACTTCAGCACTTCCGACTTTTGAAAAAGTTTATGAGAAATTGATTGCATCAGAAGAAAATATACTAAATTTTGATTATGCAGTAAAAAACAGTGATATGTTAGTTATGCCTGATCTTCAAGGTTTAACTATTGAAGAAGCAGAAAAGATGATTATAGAAATGGATGTTGAATATATCACTAACAAAAATAATATGACTGCAGTTGTAAATCAGCAATATCCAGCACCAGGTGTTATGTTTAGAAAAGAAGGAAATAAGGTTCTCTTCTACAGTACAATTGCTACAAATGTTGATAGTGATGTTCTGCCTGATTTCAGAAATACTACTTTAAGAAAAGCTCTTGAATTTTGTATTCGTAAAAATATCAAGGTGGATACTAAAGGAAAAGGGATAATCTATCATCAAAGTATTGCTCCTGGCTCTAAGATAACTGAAGATATGAAACTGTTAATTAAGTGTCGTTAGGAGAGAGAATGAAAGTAAAAGTAAGTAAAATTATTAAAATTCTTAAAGAGAGTGAACTCTTCATATCAGCTAACATTGATGGTGAAGATATAGAAATAAATAATATCACAATTGATTCTCGTGATGTTACTGCTAAAGATGTGTTTATAGCAATAGAAGGCTTTGAACAGGATGGGCATAGATACATTAAACAAGCAATAGAAGCAGGTGCAAGCTTAATTATCCAAAGTAAAGAAGTCACAAAAAATAGTAATAATATCCTAGTAGAGAATTCTCGAAAAGCTGGTGCTCTAATTGCTTCTGAAATCTATGGAAATCCATCATCAAAGATTAAACTAATTGGTTTGACTGGAACAAATGGCAAAACAACAACTTCAACTATAATCTTTGATTTTCTTAATAAAATGGGTATTAAATGTGGAATAATAGGTACATTAGGTTACTCTTTTGGTGATGAACTGATTCCACTGGCTAGAACAACTCCTGATATTTCAGACTTAAATCAAATTCTTGCCCAGATGGTTGAAAACAAGTGTCAGGTAGTTGTTATGGAAGTCTCTTCTCACTCATTAGTTTTAGATAGAGTATATGGACAAAAGTTTGATGCAATAGGATTTACTAATTTAACTCAAGATCATCTAGATTTTCATTCAACATTCGAAAACTATTTTTTGGCAAAGAAAATATTGTTTGATACAGCTGAAGCTACAGGTGCATTTGCTGTTGTTAACACTGATGATGAGTATGGTCGAAGATACTATGAAAGTTTTAGTAAAAGGAAATTATCATACGGTTTGAATCCTCAACTAGATATTTTTGCATCTGATATTAATAATAAGCCCGATTCAACAAACTTTACCCTTAACTATGGTAATAAAAAAGAAACTATTGAAACCAATTATGTTGGTGACTTCAACATCTATAATCTAATGCTAGCTTTAACACTTTGTAGAGAACTTTTTCCAGAGATTGAGTTTAATAACGAAGTACTAAAAAATTTAAAAAGAACAAGTGGTAGATTAGAACCTGTTGAGTCAAATGCTAAAGGTAAGGTTTTTGTTGACTATGCACATACTCCAGATGCGATAAAGCAAGTTCTATCAACTTTAAGAAAAACTGAACATAAAAGAATAATATCTGTTTTAGGATGTGGAGGTGACAGAGATAAGGCGAAAAGAAGAGTTATGTCTAAGTTGGCATCACAACTTTCTGAAATCTCTATTTTTACTGATGACAATCCCCGCTGGGAGAACAATAACTTAATTATTGCTGATATGATTACAGATTTAGAAGCTGATAATTATTTTGTAATAAGAGATAGAAAAATGGCTATTGAATGTGCTCTCAGATTATCAAAAGAGGATGATATAGTTGTTATATTGGGTAAAGGACATGAAAATTATCAAGAGATTAGAGGAGAGAAGTTACACTTTTCAGATGCTGAAGTTGTTAAAAACTATAGTGACAATATTCCTAAAGCTGATTTAGCCATACCTTATGATCCAATAAATTTACTTGATCTAAAATTTAAATTTGAAGATAATACTGATATATTACAATATACTACTTTCCCTGATATGATAATTAATAACATATCAACAGATTCAAGAACTATAAAAAGCAATTCATTATTTGTTGCTATTAGAGGGGATATTTTTGATGGTAATGATTTTATCGATCAAGTATTATCGTCATCACAGACAACTTTTACTGTTGGCGAAATTGATTATCCCTCACACTTTCATATTAAAGTAAAGAATGCTCTTCATTTCTATGGTTTTATGGCTAAAAGATATCTGAAGCTATTCAATGTTAATAAGATAGCTTTGACAGGATCAACAGGTAAAACAACAACAAAAGAAATAATTACCAATATCTTAGAAGAAAATAACTCTGTGTTAAAAACTCATGGGAATGAGAATAATTATATTGGATTACCTAGAACAATATTTAGAATTAAAACAGATAATGAATATGCTGTTTTTGAAATTGGAACTAATAATTTTGGAGAAATAGGTTATCTGAGTGATATTATCGAACCAGATTATGCCCTTATTACTTCAGTAGATTCTGCACATCTAGAAAAACTCGGCTCTTTGGAAGGAGTTTATAAAGAAAAGACTGCTCTTTTCAAGAGGAAATTAAAAGGATTTCTTTTTCCAGGAGATAATCCTATGTTTGCAGAATATAAGAATCAGGAATTTAGAAATATTGGTTACTCAGTTGGAATAAAGAAGGATAACAGCTTTGTTTATAACATAATCAAAATAGATTCTAATCAAATGATATTGAAAATCAATAATTCTCAATATCAAGTAAACAATATAGTTCCCTATTTTGGACTTAACTTTGCTTATGCAATTTCCTTGGCTAAATTATTGGAGATTAGTATAAATGATATAATTTATGGATTACAGAAAACACTGAATACTTCGAATAGAATGTCTATCATTAAAAATGATAAACAGATAATTATTGCTGATTGTTATAATGCTAATCCTAAGTCCACAAAAGCAGCTATAGAATTTTGGATTAATTATCTACCTGAGAAAGAACATATTGCTATACTGGGTGATATGTTAGAACTTGGTAAACAAGAGGATTACTTACACAATGAAATAAAAAAGATATTGAAAAAATTGACAAATATTAAAATATATACTGTTGGTAAATTATCAAAGTTGTATGATGGGAATGCCCATTTTGAAAATATAAACGACTTTTTAAAATCAAGAATTTTTAAGGAACTACCTGATGGAGTGGTTCTAATTAAAGGTTCTCACGGGATTCACTTAGAAAAAATATTGGAGAATGTATAGTGTTATATCATCTACTTAGTCAGTATATCGAAAATTTTAACCCATTAAGGGTTTTTACCTATGTCACATTTAGGTCAGCTGGTGCTTTTATAACTGCCTTAATATTCAGCTATTTATTTGGACCAGCAATCATTAGAATCTTGAAAAACCACCTTGCAGTAGAAACCATTGATGAGGATATGCCTGATAGACATCATGCAAAACAAGGTACTCCTACAATGGGTGGATTGATAATTCTAACAGGTCTACTTGGCTCATCTCTTTTATGGAGTAGGTGGGATAATTCTTATATCTGGATGATGTATTTAACTACCTTCTGGCTAGGTATTTTTGGTTTTGTAGATGATTATCTAAAAAATTTTGCCAAATCAAAAAAAGGATTGATACCAAAGTATAAACTTATGGGACAAGTGAGTGTTTCTTTAATGATAGCCATGTTTTTATACTTTAGTAATGACATAGATTACTTAGCTTATATCGATTTACCTTTCTTAAAACATACTGCTATATATCTTGGTATTGCTTTTATTCCAGTAGTGATATTTATTGTAGTAGGAACTTCCAATGCAGTAAACTTAACCAATGGATTGGATGGTCTAGCTGAAGGGATATCTGCAATAGTTGCCTTTGGTTTAGGAATTATGTCCTATTTAAAAGGTAATATAAACTATGCAGATTACTTAAATCTAGGTTTTATACCTAAAGCTGGCGAATTAACAGTTTTTATCGCTGCTTTAGTAGGAACTCTTATAGGGTTCTTGTGGTATAATTGCCGACCTGCAGAGATATTTATGGGAGACACAGGCTCTTTACCTCTGGGAGGTATTCTAGCTATGTTATCTATTCTTCTTAGAGAACAGATTTTTTTAGCAATTGTAGGATTTGTATTTATAGCTGAAGCTATGTCTGTTATTATTCAAGTAAGATATTTTAAATACACAAAAAACAAGTTCGGAGTTGGACGAAGAATATTCAAAATGGCTCCACTTCACCATCACTATGAAATGCAAGGATTTGCTGAATCAAAGATAGTTGTTCGATTTTGGATTATTACTATCTTACTACTAGTGATTGGTTTGAGTACAATAAAACTTAGGTAGGTTATGATATGAAAAAAATTGGAGTTTTAGGAATCGCTCGCAGTGGTTTATCTGCTGCCTTAAAGGCTAAAAAAATGGGATTCCAAGTTTTTATCTCTGAGTATAAAAGTATGGAAGCTTGTGAAATAGACCCTTCAGACCTTTCTGGCATGGATTATGAGTTTGGTGGCCACAGTGATAGAATACTTGAATACCCTCAAGTTATTGTTTCTCCTGGGATACCACTTAATGTCCCAATTATAGAAAAATTAAGAAAAAATGGAAATGAGTTGATGAGTGAGATTGAGTTTGGTTTTAGAATAAAACATCCTTCAACTAAAATTATAGCAGTAACAGGCTCTAATGGCAAAAGTACTACTGTTTCACTTATCTTTCATATTTTGAACGAGTTAAATATCAAGGTTGCTTTAGGTGGAAACATCGGTATTGCTTTCACAAGTTTACCCATTGAAAAATATGCTTTTGATTATGTAATTCTTGAGTTGAGCAGTTTCCAACTTGACCTAGTGAGTACTTTTAAGCCAGAAATAGCAGTTCTACTCAATATTACTCCTGATCACTTGAATAGGTATGAATCCTTCGATGCTTATGCCCTGGCTAAATTCAATATTTTCAAGCAACAATCCGAGGATGATATAGCTATAATTTTCGATACAGATCATAAAATTAATAATTTTATAAATCTTATCCCTTCAAGAATTAGAAGATTTAGTTTAAAAGAAGATAGTGAAATTAGAATTAATAATAATATTCTAAAATCTTCAAGATTAAAGATTGATATGACCAAAACTTCTCTTAGAGGTGAGCATAATATTCTCAACATTATGGCTACTATGCTTGTTTTAGAAAGTCTTTCAATTAGTCTAGATAATGATGAAATACAAAGAGCTTTTACAAGATTTAAAGGTTTATCTCATAGGCTAGAGCATGTTGCAGATATTAATGGCGTTACCTTCGTGAATGATTCAAAGGCTACTAATACTGATTCAGTTAAGTATGCTCTAAGTGCTTTTAAACAAAGGATTAGAATAATAATGGGAGGTTCTGATAAGGGTGAAGATTTCTCTATTTTACTTGAGCACCTAGATATTTATGCTAAAAAAATATATCTTATTGGTGAAACAAAAAATAAAATGTTAGAACAATTTAAGAGCTTTTCCCCACTTGTCGCTTGCCAAGATCTTGAAGATGCAGTAAAAAAAGCTTATCAAGATTCTCAAAAAGGTGATATAGTCCTGCTATCTCCAGCTTGTGCTAGTTATGATGCTTTTAAAAACTATGAACATCGTGGTGAAACATTTAAATCTATTGTCAAGAGTTTGGTATAAATGAAAGATAACTATAGATTTAGAAAGATAGATAAATATGCTGGACTACTTTATGTTATTTTAACATTCATAGGTCTAATTACTTTGATGTATTATTCCAAGGCTAATAGTTTAAGCTCATTAAAGAAACAAGGATTTGTCTTTGCTCCATTATCATGGATGGTTTTATTTGCTTTTGTTAGAAGAGGTAATGTTGAGATTTTTAGAAAATATGAGAATATCCATTATATTATTTCTTCAGCCTTACTGGTTGCAGTTTTAGTTTTTGGTAAGGAAATTCTGGGTGCTAAGAGAAGCTTAAATCTAATTTTCTTTACCTTTCAACCAAGTTATTACACTAGAATCATTATTATTAGTTCTCTTTCGATTTATATAGCTAAATATCAGGAACTTATTGCTAAAAATGAGCTTAAACAATTTGCGATCAAGTCATTAAAATTCATCATATTCTTCTTAATCTCAATGTATCTAATATTAAAAGAACCTCATTTGAGTATAATTTTAATAACAGTTTCAGCTCTATTCGTTATGCTTTTTCTAGCTGAATTAAAACTCAAAATAGTCTTATCAACTTTGCTAATTGGATTAACACTAGTTATAGGTATTTTTACATTTGGTCAAAGTTATAGATTTGAGAGGCTAAAAGTATATTCTAAATACCTGTTATTAAATCCTCAACGTAATGAAGTTGAAGTGACTGCAGACAAAGAAAGACAGATTGTCGAGAGTTTAGGGGCTCTTTCTGCAGGAGGATTATGGGGGACAAAGTCAGATTTCGGTTCAGCTGCACGTAATTTTGTTCCTGAAGCTGATACTGATTACATCTTTTCTTTCATTGGAGAAGAATATGGATTTATTATATCTTCAATAATTGTTGCCATTTTCTTTGCTCTCTTTTTTCGGCTTTTTATATTGTCTAGTAAAGTCCATGACCCTTATAAGAGATTCTTTGCTCTAGGCTTAAGTTTAAATTTTATTCTAACAGTTATCGTAAATATAGGTGTTGCTATCTCTACACTTCCCTCTACAGGTGTTTCGCTACCATTTATTAGCTATGGTGGTTCTGCCTTCTTGATGGATACTTTTAGTCTAGCAATAATATTAAATATTTTAGCAAGAGAAGGAATAGTAAAATGAAATTTATAATATCAGCTGGAGGAACAGGCGGACATATCATGCCTGCTATTAGTATATCTGAAGAGTTAATAGCAAAAGGCCATACAGTGCTATTTATTGGAAACAGTAGTAGTATGGAGGAGAAAATTGTAAGTAATAAAGGAATTGATTTTAAAGCTATCAATGTGCAAAAGCTTTATCGTAGTTTCACTTTCAAACACTTATTATTCCCTTTCAAACTTTTCATAAGTATTTATAAAGTTAAGCGAATTTTTAAGCAGTTCAAACCTGATGCTTATATTGGTTGTGGTGGTTTCGTAAGTGGTCCTTCTGGATTTGTAGCTAGAGGACAAAGAATACCTTATTTCTTACAAGAACAAAATAGCTATCCAGGACTAACAACCAGAGCATTAGAAAAAGAAGCAAAGACTGTTTTTGTAGGTCAGAAAGATGCAAAAAAGTATTTAAAGAATACAAATATTATATATAGTGGAAACCCAATAAATAAAAAATTAGTGGATTCGCAAAGACTAGCTGATATGCGTGATAAATCTTTTGATGATTCAAAAAAAACAATTTTTGTGATTGGGGGGAGTCAAGGTTCTCAATTTTTGAATCAACTAATCAGTATTCTTCTTGATGATTTACTAGAAAAATATAATATAATTTGGCAGCTAGGTGTTAATAACCTAGATAAATTTAATGAAGTCCATAAAGATAAAAAAGGCCTTTTAATGTTTGGATTTTCTTACGATATTGATGCACTTTATAATATATCCCATATAGCTATTTGTCGTTCTGGAGCCATTACTATAGCAGAATTAGAGGCCAAAAAGATTCCTGCAATCTTAATTCCATTGCCTACAGCAGCAGAGAATCACCAGTACAAAAATGCTATGGAGCAAACAGCAAAAAAAATAGCTATAACTTTAGAACAAAATAATCTTGACTTTAAAACTCTAATCACAGAAATAGATAAGCTGAGTGATAACTATAATGACTATAAATCAAGATTTAATGACTGTGTCCACATAAAAGCTGTAGATACAATTGTTAATACAATAATTGAAACTATGAATAAGGAACACTAATGCTTGGAAGAACAAAGAAAATACATTTTGTAGGAATAGGAGGAATTGGCATGAGTAGTATTGCTGAACTCCTTCATAATCAAGGATTAACTATCTCTGGCTCAGATATGAAGAAGAGTGAGATAACCCAACATTTAGAAGATATTGGTATTAGTATTGTAGAAGGCCATGCTCCAGAAAACATTGGTGAAGTTGATGTTGTGGTAAGGTCATCTGCTGTTAAAGATGATAATCTAGAAGTTATAACTGCTAAAAAGCTAAGAATTCCTGTAATAAGAAGAGCTGAAATGTTAGCTGAGATTACTAGAATGAGTTTTAGTATTGGTATAGCTGGTACTCATGGTAAAACAACTACTACTTCCATGGTAGGTATTATGCTAGAAAAAGCTAAACTTGAACCAACCATTATTGTTGGAGGGAAAGTAAAGAATTTTGGTTCTAATAATCTTATGGGGTCTGGTAAATACATAGTCGTTGAAGCTGATGAATACGACCATTCATTTCTTACCTTATCTCCAATTATAGCTGGAATTACTAATATCGATGCTGATCATCTAGATTGCTACAGGAATTTGGATGATATCAAGTCTGCTTTTATGACTTATGTTGATAAAGTTCCTTTTTTTGGTTCAGTTATCGCATGTTTAGATGATAAAGGGGTTCAGTCTGTCCTTCCTGAAATATCCAAGAATGTGATTACTTATGGATTTTCTAAACAAGCTGATGTTAGAGCAGAAAATATTGAAATGATTAACTTCACAAGTTCTTATGATTTGATCTATAAGAGTTATAAGATGGGAAGAATTAAACTTCAAGTTACAGGAAAACATAATATTTTAAACTCTCTTATGGCATGTTCAGTTGGTTTAGAATTAGATATTCCTTTTAATATGATTCAAGAAGGATTGTACGAATATAAAGGGGTATATAGAAGATTTGAAAACAAAGGGACCTATAAGGGAATATCATTTTTTGATGATTATGCTCATCATCCAACTGAGATAATGGCTACACTTGATGGCTTTAGAGATTCTACTAATAGAAGAATTGTCGTTCTCTTTCAACCACATCTTTATTCTCGAACAAGAGATTTTGCTGAAGAATTTGGACGAGCTTTTTTTTCTTGTGATAAGTTACTTATTGCACCAATTTATCCTGCGAGAGAACTGCCTATTGAAGGTGTTACTGGTGAATTAATCGCTGATGAAGCAAGGCATTCAGGCCATAAAAATGTTACTTATATAGAAAATGAAGAAGAAATTATTAATAAAGTGCTTGATACTCTAGAAGAAGATGATATATTTATTACTATGGGTGCTGGAAGAATTTATGAATTTGGAGAAAGGATAATATCCAGACTGAATGAGGAATAGTCTTAATGAGTAAAACTTCAAGAAGTACTTTTGTAAGAGGTACTAGAAGATACTTTATCTATTTCTTTCTCTCTATAGTATTGATTGTACTAACAGTGTCAGCTTCTTTTGAAATAATTAAAAGAACTGACCTTTTAAAACTTGAAAAAATTAGTATTGATGGAGAATCTGAAAGGTTGAGTTATCATCTTGAACAAGATTTATCAGCTTATTTCGGAATCAATCTTTATAGATTAGACTTAGAATTGATATCTGATAGTCTTATGACAAGATATCCAATAATATCAGAAATTGATATAAAAAGAAGAATATTAAGCAGCTTAAAAGTTAAGTATTTAATGGAAAAGCCATTTGCAATAGTAAATTTTACAGATGGGAAAAATTATTATACTACAAAAGAACTTAAAATATTAGAACGTGTTAACTATGGCTACTTGAAAAGATCTTTACCAATAATAACGACAAAACTAAAGTCATCTGATTTTAAGATTGGCAGTGTTATAAGTGATAGTTTAACTATGAAGATGAATGATTATTTGCTAGAAGTATTGCAGGTAAGACAAGATTTCCAGGAGAAAATATCTGATGTTTTCATAATCGATAATAAAGTTTATTTTAGAGAGATATTAAGAGGAAATATTGTATATTTTGGCAAAGATAATATTAGTGAAAAGATTGACCTTTTTTTAAGTTATAATAATTCATTCACTTCTGGATTATATATTGATTTAAGTTATAAAGATCAGATAGTAACACGAAAAGCAGATTTTTAACGGAGATAAAATGGGAAGTAAAATAGTAACTGTTGTTGATATAGGTACTTCGAAGATTTTAGCTGTAACAGCTGAAGTTTTTTCTGACAATAATATTGATATAAAAGGAGTAGGTCAGGCTCAAACATTGGGACTTCAGAAAGGTAAGGTAATTGATATCAAAGACCTATCTGAAGCAATTAAAGAAGCATTTAATAAACTAAAAGAATCTACAAACACAGATATCAGAACTCTGTTTGTTAGCGTTTCTGGGGATTTTGTAAAATATCTTGATGCAATAGGAAAGGTAACTTTATCGACAGAGGGCAAATCTACAGAAATAAAACAAGAGCATATCGATCAAGTTCTTGATGATGCGAAAAATAGTGTATTAAAGCAAACTGGTCTAGAGGATTATGAAATTATTCATACAATACCAAAATATTTCTTGATTGATAATAATAGTGAACATTACAAACTTCCCTTAATGTTTTCAGGCACTAAGTTATCTGGAGAGATTACAACAATTTTAGCTCAAAAGAGTGTTTTACAGAATTTTAACAAGTGTTTTGAAATCAATGGATATGTAGTTGATTCATTTGTCTTAGCTAGTTATGCTTCAGCTTTAGCAGTTCTTTCAGAACAAGAAAGAGAGCTAGGTTGTATTATGATAGATATAGGCCAAGGTATTTCAGATGCTATTATTTTTTCTAGGAAGTATATCCGAGGTATCAGTGTTACTTTAGTTGGTAGCGAAGAGATTACAAAAGATTTATATAAAGTACTACGAACATTACCTAAAACGGCTTATGATTTAAAAATTGGATTTTCTCAGTTAGATTATTCTAAACAAGATTTTAACAAAGAAATTGAATACAGGACTTTTGATCGAAACATAACAAAAAAGATTAAGTTACAGGTAGTTAAAGAAATTATTGAAAGAAGAATACAAGACTCATTAGAGAGTTGTTACAAGGACTTAGTTAAGAACTATAAGCCAGAAATGATATCGGCAGGTTTGGTGCTTACAGGTGGAGCTTGTAACTTAGAGTCATATATAGGTATTGCGAGAGAAACCTTTAATTTACCACTAAAAATAGCTCATCCAATTATGGATAAAGTAACGGGGAAAATGGATGCTCTTAATAAACTTGAAGGTGCAACAGCTTTAGGGATGTTACGTTATTGTGCTACAACTTGCGATGTTTCCAGCAAGAAGAGTATAAAAACTTTTAATATAAAAACCATAATTAATGAAATCAAAAAATTCTTTTCTGAATAAAGAGGTGTATAGATGTTTGAAATTAATGAAGCTTCAGATTTTGTTTTAACTCAGATTAAGATAGTTGGAATTGGAGGTGCTGGTGGTAATGCCATCAACACAATGATAAATAATAAATTAGAAAATGTAGAGTTCATTGCAATGAATAGTGATGTCCAAGATTTAAAGAAATCTCTTGCACCAAATTTAATTCAAATTGGTCCAAAGGCTACACATGGTAGGGGGGCTGGTGCTCTTCCCGAAATGGGGGCAAAGGCAGCAGAGGAGTCTTACCAGGAGATTAAAGAGGCTCTTTCTGGAGCAGACCTGATTTTTCTTGTAGCAGGTATGGGGGGAGGAACAGGAACTGGTGCAATCCCTATTGTAGCTAGAGCTGCTAAAGAGATGAATATCTTAACTATGGCTGTAGTCTCAAGGCCATTCCCATATGAAGGTAAAATTAGAATTGAAAATGCTGAAGTTGGCTTACGTAATCTCAAAGAGAATGTTGACACTCTTTTAGTAATCCCCAATAATAAGATATTAGAGCATTATCCAGATATCGGTGTATTTGAAGGATTTAAAAAGTCTGATATGATAATCCATAACGGAGTAAAATCAATCTCTGACATAATTACAAAAACTGGTTATATAAATGTTGAATTTTCTGATATAAAGACTATTATGACTAACATGGGATATGCTTTGATAGGATCTGGAGAGGCAGAAGGTGAAGATAGAGCTATCGTTGCTGCTCAAGAAGCTATAACAAATCCTCTATTAGGAGATATTTCAGTTTCGGGATGTAAAGCCCTATTAATTAATATTTTTGCTGGTACTGATATGAAAATGAATGAACTGGAAAACGCTTGTAATGCAATTACTAGTCAAACTGGGAATAACATAATATGTATTAATGGTCTTTTTTGTGATCCTGAGTATGATGGCAAAATAAGAGTTACAGTTTTAGCGACAGGTCTAGAAATTGATGATGAAACTATTGAAAACACACCTGCTATGAAGAAATATGCCAAGAAGAATGAATATGTTGATTTAGATGGTTACGGAGTATCAAAAGGCATGACAGGTTTTGGTTCACTGCATAATAAGCTAGATAAACCTGAAGAAGCCTCTACAGAAGATACTGAAGAAAAAGAAACAGAAAATAAATCAGAAATTGATTCAGAGTTACCTCCTTTTTTAAACTTATTAGATTAGAATGAAAAAGATATTTTGGTTAGCTGGTGAGAAGTCTGGAGATTTACATGCTTCCTTCGTGATAAAATCTTTGAACTCATCAGCTAGTTATTACCATTATGGCGTTGGAGGTCCTTTAATGCAAAAAGAAGGGCTAAACACACAATTTGAGTTCAGCAGATTCAATGTAATGGGGTTTGCAGAAGTGGTTAAGCATCTTAGATTTTTTGTAAAAATTGAGAAAGATATTCGCCATATCTTCATAACTAATAGACCTGACCTTGTAGTGCTAGTAGATTATCCTGGTTTAAATCTTAGGATAGCTAAGATTGCTAAAGAGTTTGGAATAAAAGTATTGTATTATATTTGTCCTCAGTTTTGGGCTTGGAAGCATAAAAGAGTCTATAAAATTAAAGAATATACTGATTTTGTTTGCTGCATAAATCCATTTGAATCCGAACTTCTAGATGAATACAATATTCCTAACTTATATGTAGGGCATCCAGTTGCAGAAGAGATTTCAGCTCAGATGTCAAAAGTAAATTTTGCTGAACTGTATAATTTAAATATCAAAAAAGAATGGGTAGGTCTTTTCCCAGGAAGCAGAAAATCGGAAGTTGATAGACATCTAGATATCTTCTTACAAGTAGCCAAAAAAGATATCCAAAGAGAATACATAATATCCCTTGCTGATGAATCTTTTAGAGAAATCATTAATCAAAAGAATTTAACTAATAATGTTACCTTTATTAAAGATTTTAATTATGACATAATGAAACATAGTGATTTTGTCGTTGCAAAATCAGGAACCACAACATTAGAGACTACTCTTTTTGCTACACCTTTTATTATAGTATATAAAGCAAATCCTTTAACTGTCGCAATAGCCAGAAAGATATCAAGAGTGAAATATATTGGTCTACCTAATCTTATTGCTAATGATATGATAGTTAAAGAGTTGATTCAAGAAGATGTGACAGCAGAGAATATAATCAATGAAATTAATAATATACTGGCTAATGATCAACGTAAAGCAGAATTCTCAAAGATATTGAAGCAAATGAAAGAAATTTTGGGTGATAGATCTGCTTCAAAAAACTGTGCAGATAAAATTAGAGAGTTAATCAATAATGAATAAAATTTTACTAAAATGTGAGGAATACCTAGGCTCACTTCTACTTAAAGTAATTGATTTAACAATAAAAAAAGAGGTCTTTGGTAATTATCCTAGCCAACCTACTGTCTTTATGATATGGCATAGAGATCAGATTCCCCTAACTCTTCTAAATAAAAATAAAAACATTGGAGTGCTTGTATCTCAGTCTAAAGATGGTCAACTTATTGCAGGACCAATTTCAAAACTAGGTTATGTTCCAGTACGTGGTTCTTCTACTAGAGGTGGAACTCAAGCTTTAAGAGGCTTGATAAATCATTTAAAATCTTCTAGCATTGCTATTACACCTGATGGACCACGAGGTCCAATCTATACTATTAAAGATGGATTACTCACAACTGCTTATCTATCAAAAAGAGAGATTATGCCAGTTGCAATTGACGTTAATAAAGAATGGGTGTTTAAGTCTTGGGATAAATTTCGCTTTCCCAAACCATTCTCAACTATTAGAATGAAGTATGGGAATAGCTATTCAGTTAATAGCAAAGCAGACTTCGCTAAGATAAAGGAAGTTCTCAAGGTAGAAATGGATTCTATGTATAAAAGTATAAAATTTTAAGAAAAATCTAGTACTTAATTGTCTATTTTAACAAGACAGCTTTCCTGCTTTCTACTTGATTACCATTTTCATATCTTATCAAATAAATCCCTGATGGCAATTCTAAATTATCACTATTTTTTCCATCCCATTCTAAAGAAGTAGACTTACTGTTTGTTGAAAATTCTCTGATTAACTGACCTCTTATATTATAGATTCTAAGCTTACCCTCTGTTTGTTTACTATTCTTAAAATCTATTGCAAGCTTATCTACAAAGGGATTAGGGAAGATCTTCAGATTTGAAGCTTTGGCAAGTTCGGTATTATAATTAGAAGTAAAGTTGTAAAGCAAGTCACCGGAAAAAGCTAATGCTTGATTAGCTTGATCATTAATATAGTCAATAATAATTAACTCATCTATATCATCTTCTTGCCAATCCTCCTTCAACTCTTCAAAGGCTATGTAGCTGGTTAATTCACGGCTGTATAATTCTTCTAGTAAGGAAAAATTTGGATGCAGAAACTTTGAGGTATCAAGCAAAAAATCGTTATCACTAGACCAAAGTTTATTAACAAGCTCAGGGGAATTTTCTGATAAACTATTGAAGACTGATAAATTTGGTGATAGAAATGGGACAAGAGGGATTGCATAACTAACAAAAGGATTTCCCATTATAAGCCACATAGTTGTGAGTTTAGGGTCTTGTCCAGGAGCCACACCTTCAATAACAACAGCAGAAATAGTGTTTCTCCTATCAATACTGTAGCTAGTATCTATGAGAGGAGTTGGGTCACCAAAATTGCTTGGTAACTCATAAGCTTGTGATTGAGCATCAGAAACATCTCTAATGTGGTCAAATAAAAGATTATTAACACTTAATTGATTATTTTCAATTAATTCTGTAATAATGTTATTAGAACGTAAAAATCGTTCAATACCGTCCATACCTCCTCCGTTAACAGAGTGATTAGTTCTTATTTGGTAAGGACTAGCTTCAGGTGAGGCTTCAAATATCCAGTAGTTACTATTATTAATTTCATAAAGCTTGCTTTGTCCACTAGCATCAAAAGCAACAAAGTTACCACGTAATTCTAAATCGATACTACTGTTTGTTAGAAAATCTAGATAATCTTCAAAATCTTCTAAATCAGAACAGGTGCCTAGTGAGTTATAAATAAGATTACCATTATTGAATTCTCCTTCAGTAACTGTTAAATCGTTTGAAAGTGAATTAGCTATAGCAAGTCCTTCTTCATTTACTCCCATCCACATTCTGTTTTCTCCAGGAGATGTAACACCAATAAATTCATAATTCAAGTTATCTGCATGTCTTAATGTATTTATGGTTGTTGGATTAATATCTCTAGATTTCCATAATATAGGTCTATTAGACGTAGTTATAGAGTTGGAAGCTATCCCGATTGTGCAGGGAAAGATAGCATTTATTTTAAACAGCATAAATATTAGCAATACAAGTATTTTTTTCATATTAGTAATAATAAGCAATATTTGAACCTAATCAAGATTTATTTTTTTATTTTGCAAAGACTTGCACAATACCTTTTAATCTGTATAGCATAATTCTTTTCTTAGCAATTCCTTTAATATCTTTACCAAGTTCCAAACTGGATATTACGGTTTTACCTATAACATATCTTCCTTCATTGCCCCAAAAGTCTTCAGTTCTTAATCCCCATATATTGTGCATTACGAGAGCTTTACCATCCTTACTGCCTATGTATAACATTATATGTCCTGGGATTCTTATAAGACTAGCAAAGGGCTTGCCATTATTAATAATAAAGTCGTTATATTCATGAGCTTTAATACCATCAACCGAAAGAAAAATTCCTCCCTTACTAGCTTGATGGTTCCCATTTCTAGGCAAAATTAAACCAAAAGGAGTGAAAATATCAAGGGTCATCTGTGAACAATCTCTATTAAAATACATGCCTCCCCAGCCATAGTTTTGGTTAATCATTTCGGAAGCTACTTTAGCGACATTTCGTTGGGTAAGAGGAATAGGCATTTTTCTAGCATTGTCTTTAGGAATATTAATTACAATGCTTTCTGCGAAACCCCAGTCATTTCGTTTTACAAAAGTAGCTTTATGATTAATATCATCCGAGAAAAGATAGGTAAAGAAGCTACCAATATCAGCAGATCCTAAGTATTCATTAGTTTTTGAATATATAGGAGTTCTATCTTTGATGATAGCAATTCTATTGTATTTTTTTAATTCTGAAATTACATCCTTATTGATGTAGGCGATTTTATCTTTTTCCACCCAGCCAGAACAGAGATGACAACTAATGAGAACCCAATTATCTATTTCATGATAGATAAATATGGGTGTCGCCATTGGGATCGTTGAGTTTTGCCAATAGTCAAAGGGATATCCTTCCCCAGCTTTAGAGAAATCAAGGAAGTATGGTTTATTGGTTGGTAAAACGCGTATATGAGCTTTTTCTAGCATTATTCCTTTTCTAAATTTGTTAAAACCAAAAGATAATTGGGTCTTAGCTAACATAGAATAATAAAATGTTGAATCCCTATATAATTTATTTTCTCCAATACCTGGATAGTCTCTCAGAGATTGAACTTTTTGTCGATAATAATCTAATAGACTACTTGTTGTTAAAGTATCTTCAGCAAGTGAATCACTCCAGCAATAATAATAACGAATCATAGATAGAGAGTCTATTTGTGTTTGAATTCTTTTGCTTACTATTAATGAGTCTGCTTTCAGTGTTTCAACATAATCCATGGGATTTTGAGAATAATTGATCAAATCTTTTGGAATAGTAACTTGATGAGAACATCCAAGTACTATTGAGAATAAAAATAATACGAATCCAATTTTAGTGATATTTTTCATTTAAACCTCTCAAACTTTACTTACTTATAGGAGGATTAAACTGTCAATCAAAATTTCCATCTAAAAAACTCTTGCCTTGCTCAGCTACTTCTCGAAAGTTGGATTAAAAGATTAAGGTAAAATAAAATGAATAAAATAAATATTGTAGGAGCTGGACTCGCTGGTTGTGAAGCAGCTCTAAATTTTGCAGATGCAGGTTGGCAAGTTAGTCTGTATGAAATGAAGCCTAATAAATTGTCAGAAGCCCATAAACTTGAAAGCTTCGCTGAATTGGTATGTAGTAATTCCTTGAAATCTCAGCTTCCTACAACTGGTTCAGGCTTACTAAAGAAGGAAATGAAGTTCCTAGGAGTCAAGTTACTTCCAATGGCAGAAGAATGTGCTGTCCCAGCTGGAAATGCTCTAGCTGTCGATAGGGATAATTTCAGTAAATTAGTTACTTCTAAAATTACTAATCATCAAAATATAAGAGTTATTAATCAAGAATTTTCTCAAATAGATGATTCTCTTACAATTATTGCAACAGGACCCCTCTCATCAGACAATATAATTGATGCTTTAACCCCTTTCTTGCCTGAATCAAGTCTTTACTTCTTTGATGCAATTGCTCCGATTGTGGAAAAAGATTCTATCAATTTTGATCGAGCTTATTACAAGAGTCGATATGATAAGGGGGAGGCTGACTATATAAATTGTCCTTTCTCAAAAGAAGAATATTATACTTTTGTTGAAGCTCTGAACCAAGCAGAAAAACACCAAGCTAAAGAATTTGAAAATAAGTACTTTAATGATATTAAATTCAAGTTCTATGAAAACTGTACTCCTATAGAAGAGTTAGCACGCCGAGGTAAAGAAACACTCAGATTTGGGGTTTTGCGTCCAGTTGGACTTGAAAACCCTACAACTGATAGACGGCCTTATGCCGCCCTTCAGCTAAGGATAGAGAATTCTGGTAAGAATGCTTATAATCTTGTGGGATGCCAAACTATGCTTAAGTATGGTGAACAGAAACAAGTATTTAGACTTATTCCAGGTCTTGAAAATGCTAATTTCTTAAGGTATGGTTCTATTCATCGTAATACTTATCTGAATGCACCCCAAGTCCTAAATTCTAATCTATCTCTCAAAGAGAAAGCTAATGTATTTATTGCTGGCCAACTTGCTGGAGTTGAGGGGTATGTAGAATCTATATTTATTGGTCTTCTAGTGTTTCAGATAATAAATAATCAACTACAAGAATTACCTAAATATACTATAGCAGGACAACTTTGGAATCATTTGCAAACTGAGCAAAAGAATTTTCAACCTATGAATGCTAACTTTGGTTTACTTCCAGCTATTGATATCAGAGATAAGAAAAAGAAAAAGGAAATGTACGCCCAAAGATCTATTGAGGCTATGGAAGAATTTTTGTTAGGGTAACAACCCTTGTTTCCCTCTCACAAAGGGGGATGATATGGAGTGGAAGCAAGGATGCTTCCACAATAATCTGAGAGCAGAGATGCTCTCAGTCCATAAGCATTTCTGCTTGCACATTATTCTGATAGCATCCTGCCATCAGTTCCTAAGTATGTTCGCTTTTAGGCAATGATTACAAGTTACTTATTTCCTTTATTGTCAATTACCCTTTAAAAGATTGGGAAATTATAGAGATAGCAACAATCAAGACCCTATCAAGATATTTATTCCCAAGAAAATTTTTCTAAAACAAATACTTGACCTAATTTCCTTATTAAATATTTTACCCAAAAGAGGTCACTATGAAAAATGTTAGAAAAACAATAATTATAACAATACTTTACTTGGCTATAAGCATTTCTTTTGCACATCCTCATCTATTTGCTGGGGTTGACTTAGATATTGATGCTACATGTTGTGATACTTTAGTATTAACTCAACGGTGGATGTTTGATGATTTAACCAGTATGATAATTCTAGAAGATTTTGATACTGATGGAGATGAAATCATTAATGATGAAGAATTAGCTGGCCTAAAAAAGACTGTTTTACCGGGCTTAAAGGAAGTTAATTATTACACAGATTTGGTTGTTAATGAACAGAAAATAATAGTTGAAGAGGTTGAAAACTTTGAAGTAGCAAGTCAAGATATCTATGTTTATTATAAGTTCGATATCAGGTTGCCAGTGAAACTATCTGAGGAAGAACAAGTGATAAAATTAAACATATATGATAGTGAATTCTATACAAAGTTCTATGTTAATGCAAGTTCGGGACTAAAAGTGATCAAGGATGATAATATTGAAGAAAGTATTGAAGTTTATGAGAATGAAGAGAAATCATATTATTTTGGTCAGTTGAATCCACTAGAAGTGAAAGTAACTCTCAAAAAGGTTGATTAATGAAACTGAGATATTTACTGATATTACTATTTGTTTTAGTAACAATAACTTTACCTGGTCAATTTAAACAGTCTCGATTAAGAGGACCAGCCAAAAGTACTAAACAAGAAAAAGTCGAGAATCAACAAGTTAAGAATAAGAAAAGTTTTCTTGAAAGAAACACAGATCAGCAAAGAGAAATTCGTAGAAATATATCATTAAAATTAAGAGAATATAAAACTAACAAATCTGGAAAAGCTTTATTTATAGCACTTGGAATTGCTTTCTTATATGGTATTATTCACTCACTAGGACCAGGCCATGGAAAAGTATTTCTTGTTAGCCAGGTAATTGGTTCGAAAGTTAAATATAGAAGTATTATTGGTTCATCTTTTCTTTTTGCTTTTCTTCACTCTTTGTCAGGTCTAACTTTGGTAGCTATTTTAAAATTATTAAGCATGAGTCTTTTCAGGGACTCAACTAGATTTTCCATAATTGCTCAAAATATCTCATTCGGAATCATTATCATCTTAGGATTCTATATCCTGATAAAATCTATTCTTAACAAAAATCATAAAGCTCATTCACATGAAGGTAAGAATCTCTTTTTAACAGCAATAATGATTGGTTTCGTTCCTTGTCCTGGCTCAATTATTATAGCAGTCTATGCTATGAAAATGGGGGTTTACTCAACTGGTGTTTTAATGGTTTTAGCTATGGCTTTAGGTATGGCCTTAACATTGATAACCTTAAATAGTTTAACTTTATTGGTTAAATCATTAGCCACCCTATCTGTAAAAAAACAAGATAATATTGCGAAAATATCTAGATTTATGAGTATTATTGGAGCATTATTGTTGATTACTTTGGGCTCAGCTTTTCTAGTTATGAATATAGGGTAACTTAGAAATATTCTTATGTTCTTGACAAATATGAAGCTCTGAGTGATATTGATAAAAAAAATAAAGGGTTGTAATGCAAAGATTTAAAAAAGTAATTGAAGATTACAAAAATAGATATAATTTGATTATTAGTGCTAGGCTGGCAATAGAAGTTATTTTTCTAGTAGTAACTCTTTTCCAAATTTTCAATGTAGCTTATAATATGGTAGAAGGTCGCACTTTGGAACTTTTCTATACTGGACTTACTTTGAGAGTTACTGGAGCCTTGCTTCTAATTTATATAGTTTTTACAGCGAAAACTAGATTCCTTAATAATTTTATTTCTGCTAAGAAAATTGATCAGATAAATAATGATAAAGATGATACTTTTTTATCGACTCTTGAACTTGTAGAGTCTAAAGATTATAATAGCAATGACCCTTTTATTCAAAAGATAACTGAAAGAAGTAATTTACGGGTGGATGCTACTAATTTAGTATATCCTCCCTTGTTAACTAAAAGATTAATAGTATTTTATCTTTTTTTGGCAATAGGTCATATAATATTGTTTTCTGTTTTCGCTTCTAACTTTAAGCAGACTTGGAAAACTTTCTACCTTAATTCTATGCCTAAAGTTGAGATCGATTATACTATTTATTCATCTCCTGGTGATACGACTTTAGTTACAAATAATGATGTGCCAATAACTATCCAAAACTACGATAACAACTTAAATTATCAGTTGTCTATTAGGAGGGAAGAAAAATGGAGAAATATTCCTTTCAGTTCTAATAGCTATATCTTGGAGAACTTAGATTATTCTTTAGATTATTATATTTCTAATGAATATTCACAAACAGAAGTATATAGAATCAATGTCTATGAAAAGATTTCTGTTAATCAGATAAAAGTTATCTACAATTATCCAGCTTATACTAGACTTGAGTCAGAGCAAGATACCCTGCTTTTAGGCAATATCTCTGCTATTGAAGGAAGTCAAGTTAAGGTAATTATTACAAGTAACAGTGAGATAAAAGATGCTTGGATGATTTATCGTGGTGGACAGGCAGTTAGAGGCAAATCAGCAGGAAGCAATGTAACTCTTTTTGATTTGTCATTACACGAAAACACAGAATATCAATTGAAACTTATTAACAAATATGATGACGAATATATATCACCTAACAAAAAAATTTCTGTGATTCCTGACTTGAAACCAGAAATTAAGATAACTGACTATCCGCAGAAAGGTAAAATGGCAAAGAACCAACTTGTTCCTCTAACTATACAACTAAGTGATGATTATGGTCTACAAAACTTAAAGTTGTTTTATGAACTATCAAATGGAACTCGAATTGATAGCCTTCTTTTCTCATCTATTAATAATAAGCTTTATAATTACTCAATGATATTAGATCTTTCAAAATATAAAATGTTCCCAGGCGATGATGTTACTTTCTGGGCATCCATTGAAGATAATCTTGGAATAAAACATAGAGTAGAAAGTGAGAAAATTACTCTCAGAATTCCTAGCTTACAAGAGATTTTTCAAGATATTGAGCAGGCTGAACAGGAGCAAAAAGCTTTAATGGACCAAACCTTAAAAGAATCTGATCAACTGCAAGAAGATTTTGAAAAAAAGAGACGTGAGTTATTAAAAAAAGATGAACTTGAATGGAAAGATAAAGAAGAAATTAAAAATATGGTAACTCAGCAAGAGCAACTTTCTCAAAATGTTGAAAAATCAATCGAGAAGATGCAAGAGATGATACAAGAAGCTACACAAAATGAAGCTCTAACTCAAGAAACACTCAAAAAAATGGAAAAGATTAAGGAGCTGATGGAAGAGATAAATACTGCAGAGATGCAAGAGTTAATGCAGAAAATGAAAGATAAAATGTCTGAGTTAAAATCAGAGGATTTTAAGAAAGCCTTAGAAGAAATGAAGTTTTCAATGGAAGATTTTAATGAAAAATTAGAACAGACTCTAAAAATGCTTGAGGAACTAAAAAAGAATCAGAGTTTAGAGAAAATGATAGGCTTAACTAAAGAGATGAAAGAAATGCAAGAAAGTCTCTTAGAACAAAGTGATAATAATGATGGTGGGCAGGAATTAGCTAAGCAACAAGAAGAAATTCAAGATGAACTCAATGAACTGCAAAAAGAAATGGATAAGTTATCTGATATGCTTTCATCGCCTTCAGATAAACCTATAAAAGATGAACTAAACAAGCTGGAAAATCAAGTTGATATGCAGCAAATGTCTGAGACAATGCAAAGTGTTTCAGAGCAGATGAAAAAGGACAAAGCCGGTAATACAAAAGGTTCTCAACAGCAGATGATATCCCAAATGGAGCAAATGTCACAATCTATGATGAGTATGCAAAGTATGATGTCTTCAATTAAAAGTAAAGAAGCTGAAACTGCTAAAGATAAATTAATTAAAGAATTAATATTTTATACTAATGAACATAATAACCTAAGTATTTTAATGGATAATGATCCTTTTATAATTTTTGACGATATGATTATTCAACACGAAATGTTAGATAAATCACTGAGAAAATTCTTTTCGATTCCTGAAGTTATGCTATCATTAAATCCCAAATTTATGTTTGATCTGTCGAACACAATGACTGCTTATAATGCTTTTTTTACCGATGTAAGTGATAAGAAAGTATACACTGCAAAAAACTATATGAAAGATATTCAATCAGGCCTTAATTTCATGATTTTTGCCCTTTTATCTGATGAAGGAAGTCAACAATCAGGTGGTTCAGGTGGGATGCAAGACTTTATGCAACAGATGCAACAAATGGGGCAACAGCAAATGGCAATGAATATGCTAGCCCAGGAAATGATGCAACAACTTGGACAAGGTAATCCTCAAATATCAAATGAGATGAGAGGACAGATGCGTCAAATGTCTGCAGATGAAAATAGAATTGCTGAAAACCTCAAAAGAATGATACAAACTAATCCTCAAGCTCAGAAACAAGCCGCTGGATTAAATAGATTGATTGAGGAACTTGAAGATGTTTCTAAGAAACTTCGTTTTAATAAAATGGATCAAGAGCTACTAAAGCAACAAGAAAACATCTTGTCTCGTATGCTGGAAGCTACTAAATCTATTAATAAAAAAGACCAAAGTAAGAAAAGAAAAGGGGAAGAAGCAGACGATAAATTATGGGATACTCCTGAAGATCTAGAACTAAGATTTAAGGAGCTTGAAAAGAATGCTCTTTTAGAAGAAGAATATAAAGCTTACTCAAAAGAGTACCAAAAAATTATTTTAGAATATCTAAAAAGAATAAACAGGGATTAAGATGCGATTAAAATTAATATATATCCTCCTACTTGCTGTTTTATCATCTTCTCTATATGCTAATTATGATGAAAAACAGATACTGCTTAAGAACGCTACTAATATGATAAAGGTAAGAAAATATAATCTTGCTGAAGAACTTTATCAAGAAGCATTGACTAAATTTCCTGACGACAAAGAGGTTGTAATAGCTTTTTTGGAATTGTATGTTAGAACTAATAAAGCAAAAGAAGGACTTTCTTTATTAAAAGAAAAATCCAATTCATTAGCAACACAAGAAAAGGCTAAATATGAAATTACTTTCATGTTAATGGAAAGAACCTTTGATTTAGCATATCAAATAGCGGAAAAATATCTACAAGTTAATCCTTCACAAAATGATTATAAAGATATGGGGAACCTATTTCAACGATATCGAGCCTATGGTCAATCAATAGATATCTTACTTGCAGGTGATGAACTTTTCCCACATCAATTTTCATTCGAAATAGCAGATTCTTACTATTTTGACAGAAATTACTCAGATGCTCTAAAGTTCTATCTTAAAGCACTTGAACATGATGTAGGTTCAAGTAATTTGATAAACTCAAGAATTAGAAATATCATCAAGCAGTCTCCAAATTCAATTACAGCCTTAATAGAACATTTTGGTACTGATAGTGACTCGATAGAAGTAACAAAAGATAATAAGTCAACTATTGATGTTTATGTTCATGCTTTGTTAACAACAGGATACACAGAAACAGCTTTGGAAATCCTAGATAAATACCAAGCAAAAGACATATATACTAAAGCTGAACAGTTTAAAAGATTAAAAGAATATGAAATTAGTGATGTTCTTTATCAGCTTTGCTTGGACAAGGTTGAAGACTTAAGATATTATTATAGATATACTTTCAACTATGCTCAAATGCTATTTGAGTCCTCTTCTTATTTACATGCAGATTCTTTAGTAAACATAATTATAATAGAGGATTCTAATCAAAACTTAAAAAGGAATATTCTTTTTGATGCTTACCTCTTAAAAGCAGACATTACTTTCAGAGAAAAAGCAACTTCTAAGGAATATGAAGATTTCTTAAAAGATGCTGAAAAATTCGCCTACAATAATAATCAGAAGATAGAATTGAAAGCTAGGTTATCTTATTTTAAACTTTTACAAGAAGACTACAATCAAGCAGAAAGGTATCTAGAAGAGTTAGCAGGGTATGGGAAAAATTCTAACTACTTTTTCAATTACTATTTGTATGAGGTTTTTCAGAATGGAACTTTCGCTGATTCCGTTGCTACAGAACTAATTATACTTGCTCCTGAATCTGATTTTACAATAGAAATGCTTGATTTGAAATATATTCTTAAATCACTAAAGAGTGAAGAAAAGAATCTTTTTCTTGACGCATATCGTAAAGATAAACTATTCTTACATGAAGAAGCAGATTCATTATATCAACAGTTATATGAATCAACTAGTAATGAGTACTTTGTGATTAAGAACGCTTTAATGAATATTGAATATAATAATATTTTAAGAGCTCAAGAGCTGTTCTCAAGATCATTCGAGGATGATTTTGCTAGAGATTTTGCAGCTGTTCAACTTGTACTATTGGAGGATGATAAAACTCAACTAGCCCAAGATATGGCTCGTAATTTCTTAACACAATACCCTAACAGTAGTTTAGCAGCTAAGGTTAGACAAATATTAAATATAGATCAAAATAAATAAATGTAGGCAAATATGGAAATAATTCGAACAGAAGATTTGGTGAAAACCTATAATATGGGCAAGGTTCAAGTTAATGCCCTCCAGGGTGTAGGAATAAGTATTAAAAAAGGAGAGTTTGTTGCAATAATTGGTCCTTCAGGTTCTGGGAAATCTACACTTATGCATATTCTTGGTTGCTTAGATTCTCCATCCAAGGGTTCTTATATTCTTGATAATATCAATGTTGAGAAGCTGAGTAAAGGGAAGTTAGCAAAAATACGTAATAATAAGATTGGCTTCGTTTTTCAAACCTTTAATTTACTTCCACATATAAATATTCAGAAGAATGTTGAACTCCCATTACTATACGGGGGAATCTCTAAATCCAAAAGGGAAAAACAAGCTATCGAAGTGCTAAATTCGGTAGGTTTAGGTGATAGATTAAAACATAAACCATCAGAATTATCTGGCGGACAGAGACAAAGGGTAGCAATCGCAAGAGCTATTGTTAACAATCCATCAATTATCCTTGCTGATGAACCCACTGGCAATTTGGATACAAGCTCAGGTTCCGATATCATGTCTATCTTTAAACAACTTCACTCTCAGGGAAATACCGTGATCGTGGTTACTCACGATAAATCTATAGCTGAAAAGGCTGATAGAGTTATAACTATTGTAGATGGGAAAATTCATAATGGCAATCTCATTTAAAGAAGTAGTTAATCAAAGCCTTCAAGATTTTTGGGCTAAGAAGATAAGGACCATTGTTACCGTTATGGGTATCATTCTAGGTACTGCTTCCATTATTATTGTTATGAGCATTGTCCAAGGTTCCATCAAGCAAACAACTAGCTGGATTGAAGAAACTGGTGGCTTTAAAAAGATAGAAGTCTATGTGAATTGGGAATATAACGAGAAGGTCAATCGTAGTAAACGTTTTGAATATGAAGAGTTGAAAGAACTTCTCAGACCAGTTCAAGGTATTGAAAGCCTAGATCTTGAATTAACTGTATGGAATAATTCTATCAAGTATGGTAAAAATGATGTTGCTCCCTGGTATAGAGCTGTTGATGCTGACTTCTTTAAAGTTGAAGATTGGGATGTTCAAGAAGGGAGAATGTTCAGTCCATTCGACTATAAAGCTAATAATGAAGTAGCCCTCATCGGAACTAATGCTAGGAAAAATTTGTTTGGTAGTATTGATCCTATTGGAAAGAAAATCAATGTAGGGGGAGACTTCTTAACAGTGATTGGTATTCTTGAGTATAGAGAGTTTATGGGCCAATCAGATTTAGGACAACAAAACTGGCTTGAATGGAAAAATGACATGATTCTAGTTCCTGTTACAACTTCCTTTAAGTTAAATCCTAGATACAATTCAATAAGAAGCTTCAGTATTATTACACAAGATGAATCCCTTACTGAATCTGTTCAGGCAAAGGTAGAAAAAACTCTGAATGCTCAGTTTAATAATAAACCTGTATATAAAACAAGCTCTAACTTAGAGAGAAGAGAGGAGATTTTAGAGAATTCTTCCAAGTTTAATATAATATTTTATTTTATTTCTGCAATATCTCTTCTTGTTGGCGGTATTGTGATTATGAATATCATGCTGGCTACTATCAAGGAGAGAACACGTGAGATAGGAGTTCGAATGTCTGTTGGAGGTTCAAAGTTTGATATTTTCCTCCAGTTCCTAATTCAGACTATTATTATCACTACTCTAGGTGGTATCATTGGTATCTTTGTAGGTATAAGTTTAGCTGATATTGTTGCTGGCTATGTAAATGTTAGTATTGCTGTTACTTCACAGTTAATAATTATTGCTCTCTTGATGTCTTCAGGTGTTGGGTTGGTTTTTGGAGTTATCCCTTCTTGGAAAGCCTGCTCTCTAAATCCAGTTACAGCTCTCAGGACAGAATAATGATAACCTTAAAAAAGTTACTTACAAAAAGTTTTAAAACTAGCAAGATCTTTGTGCTAAAGATTTTTGAATTAGGATTGATGAAAGAAGCAGCTAATTTAACTTTTATATCTATGGTAGCAATTATTCCTATGCTATCATTTGCTTTCTTAATATTACCAAACATTCTAAATGTAGATAAAAGTGTCTATATTGCGAGAATTTTAGACAACTTTATCCCAGAAACTGCAGCAAAGGTCAAAGAATTAATTGAACTGGCACTGAATAAAAAAGTTAGTTTGAATATCTATTCATTTATCTTTGTGGGCTTTGGTTCCTTCTCAATGTTCAATATTCTTAATAAAACTTTCGATAAAATTCTTGATATTCATCAAACTCATCAGATAGATATCTTTGCTAAACTTACAAAATTTATTGGTTCCATATTTTTTGGTTTTTTACTGATGATTCTGATATTTACTCTTGTCTCAGCTTCAGTTATCCAAGAAATACCTGTAATATCTACCTTTGCGAGGATAGTGTCTTACTTTATTCCAATTATTCTACAGTTTACACTACTTACAATTCTTTACCTATTTATGCCAAGTATTAGAATTAGTAAAAATGACCTTATTAAAGGTACATTAATTACTACCTTAGCTTGGTATATTGCTAAATTCGGCTTTGATATTTATGTTAGGAATTCCATTAATTTTAATTCTGATTTTGGTCTACTTGCAACAATTCCTATAACAGTTTTATGGTTATACCTTAATTGGTTGCTTATCTTATTCGGTATTCTTATTATATCTATGTTTAGGAAGTCATCCTCAGGTGAAGGTTTTGATATAAATCAAGCTCAAAGGTTCCATAAATTACAATTAGATATTAGGGTTTTACTAGACTCAAAAGAATATTCAAATCTCAAGTATAACCTTAAAGAAAATCAATTTGATTCAATTTTAGATGTTATAAAATCAAGTATAAATAATGATAAAAACGGAGAAAGTAATGAAGAAGAGAGCTCTGATTAGTCTTTCAGACAAGAGAAATATTTTACCCTTTGCCAAGAACTTAAAAGAATTAGGTTATGAAATTATCTCAAGTGGTGGAACAGCTGAATATCTTAATGATAATGGACTTGATGTCCTTTATGTTACCGATATTACTAAGTTTCCTGAAATTATGGATGGGAGAGTAAAGACTTTAAATCCGATAATTCATGGAGGTATCCTTGCTAATCGAAAAGTACCAAAACACCTTGAACAAGCTCAAGAATTAGATATAGAACTAATAGATCTAGTTTGCGTTAATCTGTATCCTTTTAAAAAGACTCTTGAAGATAAGAATTCAACTCACCAAGAAATTATTGAAAATATTGATATTGGTGGTCCTACTTTAATTAGATCAGCTGCAAAGAATTATGATTCTGTATATGTTGTTACAGACATTGCAGATTATGATAAAACCATTGAAATCATTAAAAGTGGGGATAAAAGTAGCAATTATAGACAATATTTAGCTCAGAAAGCCTTCATACATACAGCAGATTATGATTCTGCAATTGCAAATTACTTTATGAAGATAGAAAATAATTATTCTCAGCTTAATCTCTCTATGTCTCTTAGTAGTACCTTGCGTTATGGAGAAAATCCTCACCAATTTGCTCATTTCTATCAAGAAGATAGTATAATAAATATTCTCCATGGTAAACAACTTTCCTATAATAATTTACTTGATGTAGATTCTGCCATAAAAACAATCATAAAATTCAAGGAAAAACCAACCGTAGCAATCTTTAAACATACTAACCCTTGTGGAATTGCAATTGCTACTAGCTTAGTAAATGCTTATAAAAAGGCATTTGCAACAGACACCCTTTCACCTTTTGGTGGAATTGTTGTTGTAAATAAGGCTCTTGATATGAATACTGCTAAAGAAATTAATAAGGTCTTTACTGAGATAATAATTGCACCTGCCTATGAAGAAGGTGTTCTTGATTTTCTCCAAAAAAAGAAAAATAGAAGGCTTTTATCTTATGATTTAAGTAAATTAGACCAACTAAAAAACAGATTCAATGTGCTATCTTGTATGAATGGTTATTTAGTCCAAGATAATGATATTGATAAAGATAATTTTGATAACTGGAAAGTTGTAACTAAAAGGCAACCTACCCATTTAGAATGGGAAGCACTTAAGTTTGGTTGGAATTGTGTTGCTTCCTTAAAATCTAATGCGGTTGCCTTCACTAACAGTAATCAAACCTTAGGTTTAGGCATAGGCCAGACAAGTAGAATTGATTCAACCGAGATTGCTATTAGTAAGGCAGATAAGTTTAATCTTTCTCTCAAGGAATCTATTTGTGCATCAGATGGTTTTTTCCCATTCAGAGATTCCATTGATCAACTTGTTAAATACGGCGTTACTGCTGTTATACAGCCTGGAGGCTCAAAAGGAGATTCTGAGGTTATTGAAGCATGTGACCAACATAATATAGCAATGGTAATGACTTCAACAAGACATTTTAGACATTAAAATCTGAATTTTCTTTTCTGAGGCTTATACTATTTATAAGTCTCTTTTTTTTATGTAAAAAATATTTATAATAAATTCTAATAAAATTATTTAAAAAATATAATTCAAATGAAAAAAAATATTAGAGTAAATTAATGATATATATATTACCAAATAATGGTAGATAAAGAAGCAAAATGTCCATGTACATCGAGTAAAAAATCAAAAAAGATGAAAAAAGCTATTGACAAGAAAAGGGTCTCCAGTAGTTTGACGGAACCAATGCGAGGGAACGAAAGTTTTCTTGGAAAAGTTGGAAATGATCTTTGAAATAATTTTAAAAGTTTAAAAAGTTATAGAGTGAATGAATGAAGTAAACTTGCGAGAGACAGGAAAACGATTTATAATAATAATGGAGAGTTTGATCCTGGCTCAGGACGAACGCTGGCGGCGTGGATTAGGCATGCAAGTCGGACGAGAAAGTTACCTTCGGGTAATTAGTACAGTGGCGGACGGGTGAGTAACGCGTAGATATCTACCTTTAAGTTGGGGACAACTCAGGGAAACCTGAGCTAATACCGAATGTGGCTGCAAAGCTAAAGGGGGCTTTGGCTCCCGCTTAGAGATGAGTCTGCGTCCAATTAGCTAGATGGTGAGGTAAAGGCTCACCATGGCGATGATTGGTAGGCGGCTTTAACGAGTGGTCGCCCACACTGGGATTGAGATACGGCCCAGACTCCTACGGGAGGCAGCAGTCGAGAATAGTCTACAATGGGGGAAACCCTGATAGTGCGACGCCGCGTGAACGAAGAAGCTTTTCGGAGTGTAAAGTTCTTTTCTGTATGAGCAATGCTTTATTGTATAAGATATAATAGAGAGAGATATTAGTACAGGAATAAGCCACGGCTAACTCCGTGCCAGCAGCCGCGGTAATACGGGGGTGGCAAGCGTTGTCCGGAATTACTAGGCGTAAAGGGCAGGTAGGCGGATATTCAAGTCAGGTGTTAAAGGCATCAGCTCAACTGGTGTACGGCATTTGAAACTGGATATCTAGAGTCAGGTAGAGGTAGATGGAATTCCTAGTGTAGCGGTGGAATGCGCAGAGATTAGGAAGAACACCAAAGGCGAAGGCAATCTACTGGGCCATGACTGACGCTAAACTGCGAAGGTGTGGGTATCAAACAGGATTAGATACCCTGGTAGTCCACACAGTAAACGATATACACTAGATGTCGGGGGTAATATCCTTCGGTGTCGTAGTTAACGCGATAAGTGTATCGCCTGGGGAGTACGATCGCAAGGTTGAAACTCAAAGGAATTGACGGGGGTCCGCACAAGCGGTGGAGCATGTGGTTTAATTCGATGCAACGCGAAGAACCTTACCTGGGCTTGACATACTCGGACGGCTTTAGAGATAGAGCTTTGCCCTTCGGGGAACCGGGATACAGGTGCTGCATGGCTGTCGTCAGCTCGTGCCGTGAGGTGTTGGGTTAAGTCCCGCAACGAGCGCAACCCTTATTTTTAGTTGCCATCATTAAGTTGGGCACTCTAAAGAGACTGCCATAGTAACAATATGGAGGAAGGTGGGGACGACGTCAAGTCATCATGGTCCTTATGTCCAGGGCTACACACGTGCTACAATGGTCGGTACAATGTGTTGCGAGACCGCGAGGTTAAGCGAATCACAAAAAGCCGATCACAGTTCGGATTATAGTCTGCAACTCGACTATATGAAGCTGGAATCGCTAGTAATCGCGTGTCAGCATAACGCGGTGAATACGTTCCCGGACCTTGTACACACCGCCCGTCAAGTCAGCCGAGTTGATTGCACCCGAAGGAGGTGGGCTAACCAGCAATGGGAGCAGCTTACGAAGGTGTGGTTAGCGAGGAGGACTAAGTCGTAACAAGGTAGCCGTACCGGAAGGTGCGGCTGGATCACCTCCTTTTAAAGGAGAATAGTTTCTTGATAAGTTTACTTTTTCATTCTATAGCAACAAAGGATTTAGTTCTAAGTAAGGGGGCTTGTAGCTCAGTTGGTTAGAGCGCACGCCTGATAAGCGTGAGGTCGGCTGTTCAAATCAGCCCAGGCCCACCATATTATATAATAGTGGGGGATTAGCTCAGTTGGGAGAGCACCTGCTTTGCAAGCAGGGGGTCAACGGTTCGAGCCCGTTATTCTCCACCATCTTATTTTATAACCATCAGACTAAATTCAAATAGATAAAATTTTACAGTAAATAGAGTGCAATAGAGTGTGTATAATTAATTTTTTGTAAGAGCAAAAGAGCACATGGTGGATGCCTAGGCACCAAATGGCGAAGAAGGACGTGGTTAACTGCGAAAATCCTCGGAGAGCTGTAAGCAAGCTTCGACCCGGGGGTATCCGAATGGGGCAACCCGGCACAAGTAATGTTGTGTCATCCGAAAGGAGGCTAACGAGGGGAACTGAAACATCTTAGTACCCTCAGGAAGAGAAAGTAAAAACGATTTCCTCAGTAGCGGCGAGCGAACGGGGAAGAGCCTAAACCGGTTGAATAATCGGGGTAGTGGGACTACAATGTAGAGAAGTAAATGATAGACGAACCCATCTGGGAAGTTGGACCGTAGAAGGTGAAAGTCCTGTAGTTAAAATTGTTTATAATCTTAGTAGTATCCCGAGTAGGTCGGAACACGAGAAATTCCGATTGAATCAGCGAGGACCATCTCGTAAGGCTAAATACGTTTGGTGACCGATAGTGAAACAGTACCGTGAGGGAAAGGTGAAAAGGACCCCGGAAGGGGAGTGAAATAGAACCTGAAACCGTGTGTTTACAAGCAGTCAGAGCTTACTAGCGATGGCGTGCCTTTTGCATAATGAGCCAACGAGTTAATCTAATCAGCGAGGTTAAGTATTACAGATACGGAGCCGAAGCGAAAGCGAGTATTAATAGTGCGATAAGTTGATTGGATTAGACCCGAAACCGGGTGATCTACCCATGTCCAGGTTGAAGGTGAGGTAACACTTACTGAAGGACCGAACCAACTGATGTTAAAAAATCAGTGGATGAGATGTGGGTAGGGGTGAAAGGCCAAACAAACCCGGAGATAGCTGGTTCTCTTCGAAACATATTTAGGTATGGCCTTAGATTAATTTATAGGAGGTAGAGCACTGAATGGGCTAGGGGACTCACCAGTTTACTGAACCCAACCAAACTCCGAATGCCTATAAATGATGTCTAGGAGACAGCCCGTGAGGGATAAGCTTCACGGACGAGAGGGAAAGAACCCAGACCACCGGCTAAGGTCCCCAATTTTATGCTAAGTGATTAAGGATGTTTAATTGCATAGACAGCCAGGATGTTGGCTTAGAAGCAGCCACCATTTAAAGAGTGCGTAATAGCTCACTGGTCGAGTGGTAATGCACCGAAGATGATCGGGACTAAAGCATAGAACCGAAGCCGTGGACGGTCGTAAGACCGTGGTAGAAGAGCATTCTAAACAGCGACGAAGGTGTGATGTGAGTCATGCTGGAGCGTTTAGAAGAGACGATGTTGGCATGAGTAACGATAATGTGAGTGAGAAACTCACACGCCGCAAGTCCGAAGTTTCCTCAGTAAAGATAATCTGCTGAGGGTAAGCCGGCCCCTAAGGCGATGCCGAATGGCGCAGCTGATGGGAACCAGGTTAATAATCCTGGGCCTGAGATACAGAGTGATGGAGTGACGCAAGTATGCAACACAGACTACTGTTGGAATAGTAGTTGAATGTATGTAGGAGAGGATACAGGCAAATCCGTATTTTCAATCCGAGGTACAGGACGACAGCTTAGCTGATAAAGTGTGTTTATAAGCTTGCCAAGAAATAGCTTCTAAGCGATGAAGTATATCAGACCGTACTGCAAACCGACACAGGTGGACGAGGAGAGTATCCTCAGGCGTTCGAGAGAATTCTGGTTAAGGAACTAGGCAAAATGACCCCGTAACTTCGGGAGAAGGGGTGCTACATTAGTGTGAGCATGTGCAATGCAGAGCATGAAGTAGCCGCAGTGAAGAGGCCCAAACGACTGTTTATCAAAAACACAGGTCTGTGCGAAGAAGTAATTCGAAGTATACAGACTGACACCTGCCCGGTGCTGGAAGGTTAAATGGAGAGGTTAGCTTTCGAGCGAAGCTTTGAAATGAAGCCCCAGTAAACGGCGGCCGTAACTATAACGGTCCTAAGGTAGCGAAATTCCTTGTCGGGTAAGTTCCGACCTGCACGAATGGTGTAACGATTTGGGCACTGTCTCAACCAGGAACTCGGTGAAATTGTAATAGCGGTGAAGATACCGCTTACCCGCGAAAGGACGGAAAGACCCCGTGAACCTTTACTGTATCTTGGCATTGTAACTTGGTTTAGTATGTGTAGGATAGGTGGGAGGCTTTGAGACATGGTCGCTAGATTGTGTGGAGCCGTTGTTGAAATACCACCCTTATTAAATTGATTTACTAACGATATGAAAACATATTGGACATTGCCAGGTGGGCAGTTTGACTGGGGCGGTCGCCTCCGAAAAAGTAACGGAGGCTTACCAAGGTTCCCTCAAGATGGTTGGTAATCATCTGCAGAGCATAAAGGTATAAGGGAGCTTGACTGCGAGACTGACGGGTCGAGCAGGTAGGAAACTAGGTCTTAGTGATCCGGCGGTTCTGAATGGAAGGG
This sequence comes from Cloacimonadales bacterium (SeqCode), assembly GCA_963678375.2. Classification (GTDB taxonomy): domain Bacteria; phylum Cloacimonadota; class Cloacimonadia; order Cloacimonadales; family JAFGVF01; genus JAEKNW01. The sequence continues at coordinate 309,582 of CAXXQH010000001.1, read as the reverse complement.
CCGTTGCTCAAAGGATAAAAGGTACTCCGGGGATAACAGGCTGATACCGCCCAAGAGTTCATATCGACGGCGGTGTTTGGCACCTCGATGTCGGCTCAACTCATCCTGGGGCTGAAGAAGGTCCCAAGGGTTCGGCTGTTCGCCGATTAAAGAGTTACGCGAGCTGGGTTCAGAACGTCGTGAGACAGTTCGGTCCCTATCCTTCGTGGGCGCAGGAGATTTGAGAGGATCTTCATTTAGTACGAGAGGACCGGTGTGGACGAACCTCTGGTGTATCGGTTGTGGCGCCAGCTGCATTGCCGAGTAGCTAAGTTCGGAATGGATAACCGCTGAAAGCATCTAAGCGGGAAGCCAACCTCAAGATTAGATCTCCCCTTAGAGTCATTGGAGACTACAATGTATATAGGTCACAGGTGTACGCATGGCAACATGTTCAGCCGAGTGATACTAATAACTCGATCGTCTTACTTAATATTTTTTATATACACTCTATAATCTCTTACTGTTTTACACCAGTAAGAGAAATGAAAAATTAATAATTAAAAGTGAAAAATTATTAAGACTTCATGCACGACAAACTAAGTAAAATAAACATTTTTGACAGGGGTCAAAGATGGTGGTAATAGCAGTGAGGCTACACCTGTTCCCATTCCGAACACAGAAGTTAAGCTCACTCACGTCGATGATACTGCACTGGCAACGGTGTGGGAAAGTAGATAGCCGCCATCTTTGACCCCTGTTGTATTTTCAACAGGGAGAAAAGATGGAACTACTTCTGCTGGCCATCTTTGACCCCTGCTTTTTTTAGCTGGGAGTGCGGATGACCACATCCGCATTTGGCTTTTCTAAAAGCCAAAATACATCAAGGAAATTTGGAAAATTTCCTTGTTTAAGCTTTATCTTTTTCTTAGAAAATAACTGGGAATACAGGCATCCTTGCCCGTGTACAGCACAAAGTGCTGGACTTCTTAAAATTTAGAACTTAATAAATACTTAAAACTAACAATGAATTTTATCAAAATGTTTTTTGAATGTATCTTCTTCATTGTTACAATCCATATAAAACTCTGATGAAAAAAGGGGACAGTAACAATCAAGCAAACATTTAAAATTTGATTAAAGATGATTTAGCAAGTTTACTCTTCAACATTATTGAATATGTAATAATGCATAAGTTTTAATAACTATCAGAATTTGCTACTGTTATGATTATCAACAAGAAGTCAAAAACCAACAAAAAAAACAAATAGAAAGTTAATAGATATTTTTCTTGACGAATGAAGTAAGTAGAACAAATTGAGTTTAAAATATATTCAAAATGATAATTTTTAAATAAGGGGATAAAATGAAATTTTTTATAGATAAGGGAGATTTGTTACACAATATTCAACATCTTTCACACGTTGTACCAAGCAAAAACACTATGCCAATATTAACAAACTATTTGATTGAAGCGATTGAAATAGATAACTTAATTAAAATAACAACAACTGATTTAAAGATTACAGTAATTGTTACTTTTAACGCTACAGTCATGGAATCTGGTACAATAGCGGTTACTGCTAGAGATTTTAATGAAATCATTTCTGCTTTACCTGATTCACAAATCACCTTCACTAAAGCTGATGAACTTTTAAAGATACATTGCGAAAATATCGATTTTAATCTTAATCTTTCAGATTATTCAAATTTCCCATTAATTCCTGAAGCTCAATTCGAGAATTCAATTAAGTTTAAAGCTTCTGAATTCGATAAAATGATAAACAAAACAATAATAGCAGTTCAAAAAGACCAGCATAATTCAATTTTTTCTGGTATTCTCTGGGAAATATCTGCTTCAAAACAAGCTATGGTAGCTACTGATAGCAAGAAAATTGCTCATATCGCAATAGATTCTGAAACTAATGATTTTGTTAACACAGTTGATGAAGGTGAAGAAATCATGAAAATTGTTCTTCCAACTGGGGGAATATCTTTCTTACAAAAGATTATTTCTGATGAATCTGATATATTAGAGGCTGAAATTAGTAAGAATAAAGTAGTTTTCAAGTATAGAAACTTTATAGTATTTTCTCATTTAATGACTACAAAGTTCCCTGACTACAATAAGGTTTTCCCAGAATCATTACCAAAAGAACTTTTACTTGATAAGCAACAATTGAAGTCAGCGGTTAAAAGAATCTCTCTAGTAGCTCCAGAAGATAGTTTTAAAATTATGTTTAATATCAAAGGTAGTCAATTAGAGTTAGCAACTAGTAATGATGAGAAAGGTGGAGCTAAGGAATTTATTAATGATATTAATTATAATGGTGAAGATATCAATATTGCCTTTAATTACAAATTTTTAACTACTATTTTAGATAGTATTGATACCGATAATGTTAAAATATGTATGGGAGAAGCTAAAAATCCAGCATTATTTTATAATGAAAAGGACCCTGAAGGAACCTTATTAAGATACTTATTAATGCCATTGAGAGTTGCAAGATAATAAGTGTATATTAAAGATATTTCTCTGCATAATTTTAGAAATTATCCTAAACAAAAATTTTCTTTTGAAAAGCAAGGTAGTCTTATCACTGGTAAAAATGGTGTTGGTAAGACTAACTTGCTTGAAGCTATTTGTTATCCAGCTTTCGGTAAATCAATAAGACAATATGCAGACGGAGATTTAGTAAATTTTGAAGCTTCTGAGTTTTCAATCAAATGTGATTATCAAGATGACAAAAAGACTTACAAATTTATAGTTAATTTTTCCAGAAATAAGAAAGTTATTAAATTAAACAATAGTCCAATAACAAGGATTAGTGAATTATATAACTACTTAAAGATTGTATATTTTTCTGCAGATGACATTTGGTTAGTCAATGGGAATAGACAAAAGCGAAGAAACTTTTTTGATCAGGCAATAACACAATCTTCAGTTCTATATAGTGATATCTTGCGCGAGTTTTACAGAATTTTAGAACAAAGAAATTCTATTTTAAAAGAAGTAAAATATCATTCTCAACTCAAACAATGGAACGAACAATTTATAAAAAAAGCAATTGAAGTTGTAGAATACAGAAAGAAGTATTTAGATAAGTTTGTTGTATATGCTGAATCTATTTTGAATGATATAACAGATTCTTTTGAAGCATTGCAAATCGATTATGAAGCTACTAATCATATTAAATATGATTTTGATTGGTTAAAAAATTATCTCGAGAAGATTGAAGAAAGCGAATTTGAGAACAGGCGAAGTTTGATTGGTCCTCATTTAGATGAATATAATTTGAATATAAATGGTTATTCAGTAAAAAGATATTCCTCCCAGGGTCAGAGAAGATCATTAGTTATTGCTTTGAGATTTGCTCAAATTCAAATGATAAAAGATAGTCTCAATACTTCACCTATAATTATTTTTGATGATGCTTTATCAGAACTTGATAAGAACAGGGTTGAAAAGATACTTAACCTGTTAACTGACGAACATCAAATATTGATAGCTTCACCAAATATTGATAATTACCATGGTTTTAAATTCCCTGTAATAGAGTTAAAAGAAAGGTTGTTTGATGAAGATAAATAAGAGTATTTTTGGTTGGATGGCTTATGATTTTGCTAATTCAGCATTTACTACAATTATCGTAACTGTGGTTTATAGTGTTTATTTCAAGAATGTAGTAGTTGGAGATAGAGCTGATGGGAGTTTTCTTTGGGGGCTAGCGCTAGCTATTTCAATGTTTCTTGTTGCTTTTACAGCGCCCATCTTTGGAGCAGTAGCTGATTACTCAAGGGCAAAAAAGAAGTTTCTTTTCTACAATACCTATCTATCAGTTATTTTTACTATATTACTAGGATTTGTGGGACCAGGATCAATTTTTAATGGAATGTTATTTTTTATAATAGCTAATTTTGGCTTTCATTCAGCTATTGTTTTTTACGATTCTTTCTTATCTGAAATAGCAACAAAAAAACAATTAGGAAGAGTCTCGGGTTTTGGATGGTCTTTCGGATATGCTGGTGGCTTACTTTCACTCGTTTTAGCCTTATGGTTAGTTAATATAAATAGAACTACATGGGTTTTTCCTATGGTAGGTCTTTTCTATGGTTTATTTGCAATTGTAACATTTGTAATGTTAAAAGAGTTTAAAAGATCATCGAAAAGATCTAATTATTTTCGGATAGCTTACACTAGAATCAAAACTTCATTTAAATCGATTAAGTCTTTCAAAGATTTAGGAAACTTTTTGCTTAGTTTCTTTTTTTATAATGATGCTATCTCTACAGCAATCGGTTTTACTATGATTTATGGGCATGAACGATATGGTATGACTTCAGAAGAATCTATTAAAATATTCATACTAGCCCAGTTAACTTCAATTTTGGGTGCTTTTGTTTTTGGTTTTATTGCCGATAAAATTGGTCACAAAAAAACATTAACTATCTGTTTAATTATCTGGTTATCAGTTATAATCTGGGCTTTTTTATCACCAGCAAAAAAAGATTATTATTTTGTAATATTGTTAGCAGGCTTTGCAATTGGTTCTACTCAAGCTAATAGTAGGGCAATGATTGCTTCCCTAACTCCACAAAGTAAAAATGCAGAGTTCTTTGGATTCTATACAGTTACTGGTCGTATGTCAGCGGTAATTGGTCCAATTTTATTTGGTTTAGTAAGTAAGTGGACAGGTAACATCAAGTATTCAATTCTGACTGTAATTCCTTTTTTCTTGCTTGGTTTAATTTTCCTTCAAAGAGTAAAAGAAAAAAGGGGACAGGAAATAGCTAATTCCTGGAAGGAGCTATGATTATGCATGATAGAATTCAAGTTATATTTGCAGATATTACAATTTTAGAAGTTGATGCTATAGTAAATGCTGCTAATAGCAGTCTATTGGGTGGGGGAGGAGTAGATGGAGCAATTCATCAAGCTGCTGGTAAAGAGTTATTGGCAGAATGTAAGTTATTAAATGGTTGTGAAGTAGGGCAAGCAAAACTCACTAAAGGATATCATCTTCCAGCAAAATATGTCATCCATACTGTCGGTCCAATCTATGAAAAGGGAAATGCTAAGCAAAAAGACTACTTAGCAAAATGCTATTTGAATTCTCTAAAATTGGCAAAAGAATATAATATTGAATCTATTGCTTTTCCAGCGATTTCAACTGGAGTCTATAAATACCCCATAATCGAAGCTACTAGAATTGCAATAAAAACTGTATTCGACTTTTTGCTTATTAACGAGTTTCCAAAAAAAGTTTTTTTCTCTTGTTTTTCTCAAGAAGATTATCAAATTTATAAAGATTTACTTGAAAAGATAAGAAAAGATAATTGACAAAATATATTCACGAACAATAATAGAATTAGATATTGAACTTTCAATATAAGATACTGAAAAATATGTTATTATCGGAAATATAAATCACGATTATTTAATCAAAATAGTCGGCAAAAGTAACAATAATCATAAAAAAATTTAATATTATAGGGAAAATGGTTGACACAATTGAAGGGTTAATTTTTTTAAGAACATAGTTGTGCATCCGTAGCTCAGTTGGCAGAGCAGCTGACTCTTAATCAGCGGGTCTAGGGTTCGAATCCCTACGGGTGTACCATTTTTTTAAAATCTATCAAAACTAACAACCAAATTTTCCACTTAGGAGTTTCAATGAATACTTATGACAACATCTTTGAACTAACAGTTCCAGAGCTTAATCAAATTGCTAAAGATTTAGGTTTAACCGGCTATAGCACAATGAAAAAATTAGAGCTAATATACACTATATTGGAGTTTAATGCTTCCCAAGAAGGTTTAGCTTTTATAACTGGATGTTTGGAACTAATGCCTGATGGCTATGGTTTCTTACGTTTTCAACACAACAACTATTTACCTGGTAGAGATGATGTCTATGTCTCCCTTACTCAAATCAAAAGATTTAATCTAAAACACGGACATATGATTTCTGGTCCTGTTAGGTCTCCTAAAGAGGGAGAAAAGTATTATGCATTATTAAGGGTTGATGCTGTTAATGATGAATCTCCTCAAAAAGCTTTTGAATCAAAGCACTTTGATAATTTAACACCTTATTATCCTACCAAGAAAATCAATCTTGAAACAGAAAAAGACATTATTTCAACAAGAATTATTGACTTATTTACTCCAATTGGAATGGGTCAGAGGGGATTGATTGTGGCTTCTCCTAGAACAGGTAAAACAGTTTTGTTACAAAATATAGCTAATGCAATTCTTACAAACCATCCTGATGCCTATCTCTTAGTTCTTCTCATAGACGAACGTCCTGAAGAAGTTACTGACATGAAGAAGATTTTAAAGGAAGGAAATCAAGAAGTTGTAAGTTCTACTTTTGATGAGTCACCTAGAAATCATATCGCTGTAGCAGAAATGGTATTAAACAAAGCTAAAAGGTTATGTGAGTTGGGAAGAGATGTTATTATAGTTCTCGATTCTATTACAAGGTTAGCACGTGCCTACAACAATGTACAACCATCTTCAGGGAAAGTTTTGAGTGGTGGTATAGATGCTAATGGATTAACCAAACCAAAAAAATTCTTTGGTGCTGCTCGTGATACAATAGAATCTGGTAGCTTAACTATTATTTCTACCGCTTTAGTAGATACTGGCTCACGTATGGATCAAGTTATCTTTGAAGAGTTTAAAGGAACTGGAAATATGGAACTAGTTTTGGATAGATCAATAAGTGATATGAGATTGTATCCTGCTATTGATCTTGTAAAATCAGGAACAAGAAGAGAAGAGCTGTTATTAACTGAAATAGAAAGAAATCGTATGTATATCTTAAGAAATTTCCTTAAGACCATGAGTCCAGCTCAAGGAATAGAAACTTTAAGAAAGAGAATGTTAACAACCAAAAATAATCAAGATTTCTTAAAATCAATGAGTAATTAAATGGAAATATTAGCTCCTGCTGGAAATTTAGAAAAGCTTAAATATGCAATTTACTATGGTGCAGACGCTGTTTATACAGCAACTAATCGATATGGTTTAAGAGCAAAAGCAGGGAATCTATCCTTAGAAGATTTGAGAGAAGCAACAGCTTTCTGTCACTCCTTCAACAAAAAGATATATGTAACAGTCAATATTTTTGCTCATAATAGGCATTTAACAGATTTACCAGAATATGTTAATACACTTGAAGAAATTGGGGTAGATGCATTAATTGTCTCAGATCCAGGAGTTTTTCAGGTTGTTAAAGACAATACCAAGCTAGCTATTCATATAAGTACTCAAGCTAATGTAGTTTCATGGAAATCAGCTGAATTCTGGCAAAAACTAGGAGCTGAGAGAGTAATACTTGCAAGAGAACTAACATTCAATGAAATAATTGAAATAAGAGCCTTAGTAGCTAATCTTGAACTTGAAATGTTTGTACACGGAGCAATGTGTATTGCTTACTCTGGACGTTGTTTATTGTCTGCTTTCTTTAACAATAGAAGTGCAAATCTAGGTGAATGTACTCAACCTTGCAGATGGAAGTATTCTTTAGTAGAAGAGACAAGACCAAATGAATATTTCCCTGTAACAGAAGATGAGTTTGGAACATATATAATGAACTCTAAAGACTTAAACTTGATACATCGACTTAAACAGATATATGAAGTTGGGATTGCTAGTATTAAGATTGAAGGCCGTATGAAAAGTCTGCATTATGTTAGTAATGTAACTAGAGTTTATCGGAATGTGTTAAATAAAATAAAAAATGGACAAGAGATACCTGAAAAATATTATCAAGAACTAGATAACATTTCTCACAGAGTATATACTGAAGCATTCTTTTCTGGTTTCAACGATTCTGAAAGTCAGTTTTATAAGTCTTCAGCATATATTAGAGATTATAAATTTATAGGAAAAGTTATCGGTCAAGAAGAAAACCTTGTTAAAATTCAAATCTTAAACAAATTTGAAGTTAATGATGAGATAGAGATTATCTTCCCTGATATTCAAGATGATCTAGTTATCAAAATTGAAAATATCTATAGTGAAGACAAACAAAAAATTGACTTCACTAAACCTAACACTAATGCTTATATAGAATATGATGGAAAATTACCAGAACATGGATTAGTAAGGAAAAAAGAATGAAAAGAAGACTAATATTATTTGTGTTGATTATTCATTTTTCTCTGATTTTAGCAGATCAGTATGAAGATTTGTATAGTAATGGAAAGATTGCTCAACTAAGGAATGAAATATATTCCAAACCTTACTTTGAAGAATCAGAATTACCTAGGGCTGCTTATTATGAATCTCTTGTTACAAGCAAGAATTTTGATCAAACCTTACAAGAACTGATAGAAGGTTTTCCTAAAATGGAATATAAAGACAAAGTAAACTTTAAGTTGGGAGTAATTAACTTCTTTAAAAGGAAATATTCTCAAGCAGAATTCTATTTTAGTAAAATTGAAGATTCAGGTTTAATTCCTGAATATAACTACTGGTTATCTCGACTTTATTTCATGAAGCAGGAACATAAACAGAGTTCAAGATACGCAACTATGTTTATTGAAAATTGTGATAAAGCTGATCATAAATACGAATTGAGCTATTATATGCTAATTGAAAATAGTATAAGTGAAGGAAACTATCAAAAGAGTATTGTTCTCGCCGAAGAATTGCTTAGAAGCAAAACTAATGGTATAAATAAAGCTTATTTGCATTATAGAATTGGTTATAGTTATGAAAAGATAGATAATTTAACTTTAGCTGTTGATAATTATAGAATATCTTTTGTTCAAGATCCATATGGTCAGTATGCTTCCATAATTGAAGAAAGATTGTATGAGTTGAAGAAAAGTGCGAATGGAAACATAGATATAGCCTTTTTATACACAAAGAACTATGATACAGATAATATAGAACAGCTTGAAGGGCACGAAACTAATCCAAAATCATTTAGTGTAGTTGAACTTGTGCGAACAGATACTAGTTCGGTCTTAAGTAAATATTTTGCTGGAGATTATAAAGATGACTCTGATCAGGTTAATATCATTGAAGATAATCAACCTGCAAAAATAGTAGTTTCACAAAATATATCAGATGATAACATTCAGTTTTCTGAAAATATAACTAACGATTCTAACAATCTTACCAGTCACACTTTAAGGGATAATCCTTTTAGTCAAAATAATAGAGGCAGAGAAGATGTGGAGCAAATAGAAGCAGATGTTAATAGGGGGCTTCTGGATAGACCTAACAATATCCAGACAGAAGATTATATTTACTTAATGAATAAGCCTGTAGGTAAATACTTTGTTCAAATTGGTAGATTTACTAAAAAAGAATTTGCTATAAATAGAGTTAAAGAAATTTTCCATTTACAAAAGACTTGGAATATAATTCGTGATGTTAGAGGTAATGATGTTACCTACATTATATGGAGTCAACCATATGATACTGCTAGCCAAGCAAAAAGAGATATTGCTTATTTTAAATCTAAACAAGTAGACTGTTTTTTAATAATCAATGAGTAAAAACAAAAAAACAACTCCTATGTTGGAGCAATATTGGAAGTTTAAGGATCTTCATCCAGATAAGATTCTCTTATTTAGGATGGGAGATTTCTATGAGACTTTCTTTGATGATGCTAAAACTACTTCGAAGATACTAGGAATAACGCTTACAGCAAGAAATAAAAGTGATGATGATCCAGTTCCTTTAGCTGGCTTTCCTTATCACGCCCTAGATAACTATTTAAATAAGTTAGTTTCTGCTGGTGAAAAGGTTGCTATTTGTGAGCAAGTTGAAGACCCAAAAGAGGCTAAAGGGATTGTTAAAAGAGACATTGTTGATATTATCACACCAGGTTCTCTCTTGGATAGTAATTTAATTAGTAAACCTGAAAATAATTTCCTTTCCACTATTCATATTGGTAAGAAAGACATTATTGGTCTAGCTTCGATAGATATTTCTACAGGGGATTTCATCTTCACAGAACTAAAAAAAAATAATCTCAAAGGTGAAGTGTTACGACTTCTTCCAGCTGAAATAATCGTTAAGGATGAAAAAACAAAATTTCAAGTAATGGAGCTTTTACCAGATTATTCACCTGTAATAACAATATATGATTCTTGGCATAATGAATCTTCTGAAGTCCTGAACATTCTTAAAGAACACTTCCATACCAAATCATTAGAAAGTCTAGGTGCAAATAGAAAGAAAATAGGAGCTACTGCTGCAGGAATAACTTTAGCTTACCTAAAAGAATTAAAAAATGATGATTTAATTCATATTAATCAACTAGTATTTTATTCAATTGAAAGCTATATGTTATTGGATGATATAAGCAGAAGAAACTTAGAACTAACTAAATCTATTCGCTATGGTAACAAACATGGTTCATTAATATCTATATTAGATAATACTTTAACTCCAATGGGTACTAGACTGTTAAACAATTGGTTAACTCACCCATTATTAGACGAGGAACAAATATGTCAAAGGCAAAAATCGGTTCAACAACTCAAAGATAAAATTGAGGATAATAACGCCATAAGAGATATACTCAATGACATTGGAGATATAAGTAGAATTATCTCTAAAGTGGGTACATTAAAAGTAAATCCAAGAGAATTGATTGCTTTAAGAAATTATTTAAACTATTCTCCTAAGCTCATAAACTACCTAAAACAGTTTGATTCTCAACTACTTACAAATATTATTGATAATATAGCTGATTATTCAGATTTAATAAATTTTATTGATGCATCTATTAAAGATAATCCTCCGATAAATATAAAAGATGGAAACATTATAAATGAGGACTTTAATGATGAATTAGATGATTTACGTGATTTGAGTAGAGATGGAAAGGCATGGATTGCTAAACTTGAAGATTCGGAGAGAGAACAAACTGGTATTAACTCACTCAAAATAGGATACAATAGAGTTTTTGGCTATTATCTTGAAGTGACTAAAACACATAAGGATAAAATCCCTGAACATTATATTAGAAAACAGACTTTAGTTAACAGTGAGAGATATATTTCTCCTCAACTAAAAGAGTATGAAGCTAAAGTTCTGGGAGCTGAAGAAAGGATAAAATCACTTGAATATGAACTTTATAGTGAGATAAGAAAGAAGATACAAGAATATATTGAATCCATACAAAAATTCGTTGATCTTGTGTCTGTCCTAGATGTCTTATGCTCATTTGCTTATACTGCTCATAAGAATCGATACATAAGACCCAGTTTCTCCAACGACGGTCAAATGGAGATTATTGACTGTCGTCATCCTGTTATAGAACAGCTTCTGATTGATGAGCAATATATTCCTAATGATGTCACTCTTGATAATGAAGCTAATAAGATTGCAATAATTACTGGTCCAAACATGGCTGGTAAATCAACTTATTTAAGGCAGATTGGACTTATTGCTATTATGGCTCAGATAGGTTCTTTTATACCTGCTAAAAAGGCTACTTTACCAATATTTGATAAAGTTTTTACGAGAGTAGGGGCTTCAGATAATTTGGCTCAAGGTCAATCAACATTTCTAGTGGAAATGATCGAAACAGCTAATATCTTGAACTCTGCAACTTCAAACTCTCTTATATTATTAGATGAAATAGGAAGAGGAACATCAACATTTGATGGTTTAAGCTTGGCCTGGTCTATAGTTGAGTATATACATAATCACAAGGGTGCAAAGACACTTTTTGCTACTCACTATCATGAGTTAACAGAGTTAGAGAATGTTCTAGAATCTGTGAAAAATTACAACATTGTTGTTAAAACATGGAAGCAAGACCTAATTTTTCTAAGAAAAATTGAAAGAGGCGGTGCTGATCAGAGTTATGGCATTCAGGTTGCACACTTGGCTGGTATGCCAAAGTCTGTTCTTAAAAGGGCAAAACAGATTCTAAAGAACTTAGAAGAGCATGAACTATCTCCTCAGGGATTGGTAGGTAAAATAAAGAAACAGTTATCTACTATGGATGATCAGATAACTATTTTTGATTTCCTTGATGAAAAGAGTAAGGTAAATGACCATCTACTACAGGAAATCAGTGAGATTGATTTAAATGAACTTTCTCCATTACAAGCTTGGCAAATGCTTAAAGATATTCAAGATAAAATTGATAATAAAGATTAAAGATAAATTAGGGGTTCAAATGAAAAGACTTCTCAACACGGCAGTGTTATTGTTTTTGTTTAGTATTTTTTTTATATCTTGTTCGATAAATAGCGAGCAAGAAGAACAATATGCTGGAGAGATTAATGGGCAATTGATTGAAAGGACAGTGTTTACGACAAGTTTTCTTTATAATTATAATGATTTAATTAAAGGGAATAAAAACTATAAGCCTACTTCTAAAGAAATCAAGCGAATAGAAGATCAGACTTGGGATGAAATCACAAAAAGTGTTATAATTAGCCAGTTCGTAGAGAAACACAAGATTGAGGTAACTCAAGGTGAAGTTATTGACTCATTATTGAATAACCCTCCAGAGAGTTTAATTAACTCAAGCTATTTTAAAAACAAAGGAGTATTTGATAAAGAAAAATACCAGAGTTCAATTATTAATAATGATCCTGTAAACACTGAATATATTAAGTATAATTATAATCAATTAATGACTTTTCGTAGGATTCAAAAAGAACTGATGAAAAACGCAGATATTTCTAAGTCAGATGTCGAAAGATATTATGAAAGGAATTATTCAACTTCAGATATTATTCTTATGAAAATGAATCTTGATAGTTTTAAACCAACTGTCACAAACACTGAAGTTGAGCTAAGATGGGAAAGTGATAAAAGTAAGTATTACTACAAGCCTTCATTAAACATTAAGTATTTGATTCAAACGATTGAACCTACTCAACAAGAAATTGAAAAAACAAGAAACACTATTGATTCTCTATACTTCAAATTGTCACAAGGTGGTGATTTTGATAGTGCAGTTTTGGAATTTTCCTCAAACTTAGGTTTATATCCAATGGGAAAAATGCCTTTCATTAAGTTAGAAAATGTTCCAGAAGTTATAAAATCTTATGTCTATTCAGCAAAGGTCGGAGATGTAATATCTCCAGTTAACAAAAAAAATGTATGGTATATATATAAGGTTTTAGAAAGAACAAAGAGTATGGTCAAATTACAAGAGTTAAAACATCCAGTTCAAATTAGTCAAAATACTATTATGAACAGACGTTCAGAGTTCATGCAAGTTGAGGAAATGATAAATCAGATTGGCATTGAAGATACAGCTTATGAATTCAACTGGCAAGTTTATAGTGCTGAAGGGTTAAATCTCAATAACACATTTGTTGATAACTTAGGAGATTTGTCTGATTTAATCAAAGATGCTCATAATAAACCTGATGATTATATCTATCCTCCGATTTATAATAAAAGTGAGCGTTTTTTAGTTATGGTTCAGATTGAGCAGAATAGACTTAATAAGAAGAAAGAACTTGATGAAGTATTTGCTCAGATTCATAATGAAATACTTACCGAAAAGCAGTTTAACCTAGCTTCAAATCGTTTAAGAACTTTGGCAGATGATTATGAAAACATAGATTTAGAGAATCTAACAGATGTTGTTTATGAAACAATTGACAAAATTAATAAAGATAGTCAGCTAATGGCAGAAAATAACACTGAATTAATTACTGATATCTTCTCATTATCTACAAAAGGTGATTATACTAGAACATTTCATGATAATCATTTAGCTTATATAGCAGTTTTACTTGATCACAATCAAGCTGATAAAGATTTCTTTAAAAAGAATTATTACATTATTCAAGGTGAATATCGTCAAGATGCTTTAAATAATTATTATTCAACATGGTTATCTCAAGAGTTAGATAAGGCTAAAGTTAAGAAATGGTTCAATATGAGAGATTTATATAAAGGAAATAATTAATGAAGAAAGATATATTAATATTAACAACTGGGGGAACTATTGGGATGAAAAGAACTCAAAATTTAGGAGTTGTTCCTACTTCTGAATTTATTGAATTTCTTAACTCTTTCCCACAGCTTACAGATATTTCGAATATTGAAGTGATAGAGTATTCAAATATTCCTAGCCCTTATATGACTCCAGAGAGGATGCTTGATCTATCTCAGAAAGTTGATAGCTATTTGCTTGATTACGATGGTATAGTGATTACTCATGGCACAGATACACTTGAAGAAACAGCATATTTTTTAGATCTGGTTACAACAAGTAGAAAACCTATTGTTTTGACAGCAGCTATGAGATCTGGCTCAGAACTAGGTTTGGATGGACCTCGTAATATTATTGATGCAGTACGTGTTGCAAGCCATCCTGAAACTGTAGACAAGGGTGTTTTGGTTGTTATGAATGATGATATTCATACTGCCCGTGATGTTTTAAAATTCGATTCTGGAACGGTTGATGCTTTTAGATCTCCTAAATATGGACCAATAGGAACTATTGATCCTGATATGGTAATTTATCACAGAAATAATTACCTTAGAGAATCGGTTTGGACCAATATAATTGAGCCCAAAGTTGACTTAATCAAAGCAGTCGCTGGTATGGATGAAACATATATTAATGCTTCAGTAGCAAATGGTTCAAAAGCAATAGTTATTGAAGCTTTTGGTCGAGGGAATCTTCCTTCTAGTATGTTAGAAGCAATTGGATCGGCAATTGAGGCAGGTGTCCTTATTATTATTGTTTCTAGAACTATAACTGGCAGAGTATTAGCTGAATATGGTTACGAAGGTGGAGGTAAAAGTCTGCAAGAATTGGGTTGTATATTAGGTGGAGATTTGCAAGGACCAAAAGCTAGAATAAAGTTAATGGCACTTTTTGGAAAATACCAAAGTGCAGAGATGGTAAAAAAGTTCTTTAATCAAAGTATTCTATAATCATGCTAGACAATATTAAGACAGTAATATTTGATTTAGATGGCACTTTGATTGACTCTATGCATGTTTGGGATCAAGTAGATATTGACTTCCTAAAGAAGAGAGGAAAGGTCGTTCCTCCAGATTTATTTGCTGATTTGCCTTCAGGTGATGGACTACTTCCTATGGCAATTTACTTCAAAAGAAAATTTGAGCTTGAAGATGATGTTGATGATATTATTGCTGAGTGGAATTCAATGGTTTTGGATTTTTATTCGAATCTTGATTTATTACCTGGTGCAAGACCTTTATTAGATAAGCTTGAAGATAATGGAATAAAACTAGCTATTGGTACAAGTAATTCAGCAGTACTAGCAGAGGCAGTTCTAAAATACAATAATATTATTGAAAAGTTTAAAAGTCTAGTAACTGGATGTAAGATTGATAGAGGAAAACCATATCCAGATATCTATTTACAGGTGGCAAAAGAGCTAGAGGTAAAGCCTGAGGAGTGTCTAGTTATTGAAGACACGGTACATGGTGTAGTAGCTGCTAAAAGGGCTGGAATGAAAGTAATTGCAATTTATAATGATTACTCAAAAAAAGATGAAAAGATACTTATAAATGAAGCTCATTACTATGTCAGGGACTATTCTGAGCTAGATATTTTGCTTTTTAAGGATTAAATATTATATTCTTTATAAAACATAAATAGGGAGTTTTGTATGACTGAACATAAATTGATAATAGTTATCGGGGCTTATGGCTCAGGTAAAAGTGAATACGCAATTAATTTAGCAAAAGATTTTAATGATAAAGATCATGATGTTGTTTTATGCGATATGGATGTAGTTAATCCATATTTCAGAAGTAGAGATGTAAGAGAACAGTTTGAAGATATTGGTATTCAAGTTGTTGCTCCAGAAGGTGAGTTTAAACATGCTGATTTACCAATGATTTCTCCTCGAATTAGGGGAATGATTATGAAAACTAATAGAACAGTGGTTCTTGATGTTGGGGGAGATCCTGCTGGGGCAAGAACTTTAGGTAGATTTGTTCCTGAAATTAAGAAACGAGGTTATGAGCTTCATTTCGTGGTCAATACTAATCGTCCATTTACAAGTAATATTGCTGAGATTAAACAGATGATGGAAATGATTGAGTCTTTATCAACTCTTAAAGTAACAGAACTAATATGTAATTCAAATCTTATGGAGTTCACAGATCAAAGTGTAGTTAGTGATGGGATAGCTATAGTAAATGAGGTTGCTGAAGATTTGAAACTCCCTTTTAAGAAATATCTTGTACTAGACAAGTTTTCAGATATAATACCAGACAAAATAGCTGGCAAGAATAGAGTAATTTTAAAATATTTTCTTAATAAGCCTTGGGAAGAGAAGTTAGTTTATAAAGGGATTTAAGCTTTAGAAAGTTATAAAGAAATTGCTTATGCTATAGTAGTCTAAGCAATTTTTTTTTATCCTCTTTTTTATGACATTCTAGAATTTGATAAACATAATTTTTTGGTTTAAAATCAGATAAAGATACTAAGCTATCTTGATATTGTTCAACAGAATCACTTTCAAGAATGATAAACTTTTCGTTATTTTTCAGTTCAAACTCAAATAATTC
This sequence comes from Cloacimonadales bacterium (SeqCode), assembly GCA_963678375.2. Lineage (GTDB taxonomy): Bacteria > Cloacimonadota > Cloacimonadia > Cloacimonadales > JAFGVF01 > JAEKNW01. The sequence continues at coordinate 293,102 of CAXXQH010000001.1, read as the reverse complement.
AGGATACTTGTCTTCTGATAAGAGCCCCAGGAGGGATAGACTATCTAGAGATTTAACACTAAAATTATCCCATTCTGGTCCAATTGATTCTATCTTCGAATCGTATATTTTAGCCATTAACATTCTACCGTAACGGAGGGAAGTTACTTTATTATCATTGATAATGACAAGACCCAAAGATATTCCTTGATTATTTAGTGGGAGATTTCTAAGTTTACCAGCAGAAATCCAGTTAAGATCATTCATAAAATTCAATAATTTATCTTTGCTTGTCTCTTTATATTCATTCATAAAGTTAAGAATTAGCTCCATTATTTCACCTAAAGTCTCATATACTATAGGTGTATCTTCGAAATAATGTATAAAGAGTGAAAAGAAGTCTGATCTATTGGGATAGTAATCAGTAAAGGCTATTTTATTATTAAATGATTCTGATATGGCTACTTGTTTAATCACAAGCTATCTCCACCATTTTATGAAAGATCTATAGAAAACTCGTTTAAGAGTTGGAATATCCATTAACATATTTGTATAAGAAGCGTTGGCAAGCGGACAATGACATTCTTTTTTATGAATAGATACTCTCTCAAGTGCCATTTCAGGAGAATTCCAGATTTTCTTAAAGTTATAATCATTTTCAACTAAATTGCCCATTGATTTGGCTTTGATGCAACATGACCAAACATCACCATTAGGAGAAATTTGGCAGGATGCAATCCCTGAATAGCAAGGTATTACTTGTGTTTGATCTCTGAGAATCTTTTTAACTAAATCATAATATTCAATTCTGAAAGCCATAGTAATTTTCTGAAAACCTGAGAATCTACTATTCTTAATCTTATGAATCAAATAATCAATAGCTGAACGATATTTAATCATATTTGGAGTAATGTTGGTGTTAATAGTATCAAGCTCATTTCTTTCTTCAGCAATTTCAGTTATATAGGAGTCTGGGTTCAAATCCATAAGACTTCTTGCAATATTACTAAAGTTCCCTACATTAAAATTAGAAATGACTGTATGAATACCCACTGATAGATTTTTTAAATGGAGCTTTTTAAGGGTTTTATAAGTTCTTATAACTTTATCATAATTACCTGGAACTTTTCTAATATCATCATGTTCCTTGCCAATGCCATCTATTGAAAGATTTATTACAAGCTGGCTTTTCTTACAGTGGTTTGCGATTATCTTAACGTTATCGATAATTTTCTTAGTTAGAATACCATTTGTGGGTATGTTGATAATTTTCGGTTTAGAAACATCATAAATGTTAGTTACTATTTCAGAAATATCATCTCTTAAAAAGGGTTCACCGCCACTAAAGGTAATCCAATAAGGTGAATGTCCTATTTTCTTGAATATTTTTTTGTATTCTTGGGCAGTAAGTCTTTTACTTCTTTTTTTCCAGATATTACAAGTTGAACAGCGTGAATTACATTCATAAAGTAAGCTTACAGTATAGTTCATAGGCATCATATGGGGAATACCTATTGATTTAAACATTTTATACCCAATAATTTTTGGAAGAAGTGATAACATTACTTAACCTTTCTTAAGATTTTTTGTTGAAGAAATAATTTCCCAAGTAGTAGGGTTTTTCCCTTTAATATAGTAATCGATTCTACCAAGAATTCTGGCATAACTTTCGACTATCATCACTGCTAAAATTTTAAAGACATCTTGTGGGTTTTCAATAATTTCACTTACCATTAGTTCTATTAAAATTGATTTTTTTTGAGAAACAACTTGGTACTTATGTTTTTTACCTAACCACAGATGACCAGTTTCAATCCTCTTTCTTTGTTTAATGAAACCTTTAATATCTTCAGGACCTTTGTTATGGATTATGGCGTCAGGAATATATAGTTTTAATAGATTATTGTCATTAATTAGTGCTTCAATGCTTGCTTCATCAACAGCACTCTCAGGAGGTATTGCAGAAAAAACTTTTCTGAAAGCTATCATTTCTCCAAGTTTAGGAGACTTCAAAGCCATTTTATGATGAAGTTTCCACAATAGATTCACAGCATAACCAGAGAATACTAGGCTTGTATTGATAGGAACAGGACGTCCACCTGTCATGCCTACTTTAGGGTCACTAAAAGGTATAATTAGCTTTCTAATTGTTCCTTTTGCCGGGATAGTGTCTCCACTTTCTATTATTAAGAGTTCATTCTTAGCGTTCTTGATAAAGATATTTATAGCTGTTGATTTACCACTTCGCTGAGCTTCTGTGAATAACTTAACTCTAGAATCATGTTTAACATAATAATCAACAAGTTCATCTGTTCCATCAGTTGAGCCACTTGATACTACAATAATCTCATCAATAAGCACATCTGTATATACTTCTGAGGTAACTCGCTCAAGAAGATTACCAATGTTCTGAGCTTCATTATAAACTATTATTCCGACACTGCAACAAAGTTTACTCATTGAAACTATCTTTCACCTTTTTATAAATTGAATCTAGGATACCATTAATAAATCTTCCCGAATTCTCAGTACTATATTTTTTTGATATTTCAATTGCTTCATTAATTATTATTGCAGGGTGCACTCTTTTGAATACAATTTCATAGGTTGCCATTCTGAGTATATTCTTATCTACCAGAGCTAATCTACTAAACTCCCAGTTCTCTGATTGTCCTTGAATGAGAAGATCTATTTCATCTAAGTTCAGAAGTGTATTCTTTGTTAAATCTAGAGCAAATTCATAGACTGAAGAAGTTGTTTTTATGTCAGCTTCTAAACATAATCCATCTAATTGCTCAACATAATTATTTAAAGCTGTGTATGAATCAATTCTTTCAGTTTTATCTGGAAAGTCCAATGCATATAATACTTGTAAAGTGAGTTCTCTACCTTTTCTCCGCATACCCATTATTTACACTATATCCTTTGGAATAAATTTGTCATTTCAATAGCCGTTAGTGCACTGTCCCAGCCTTTATTACCAGCTTTTGTTCCAGCTCTTTCGATTGCTTGTTCAATTGAGTCAGTGGTTAATATACCAAAGATAACAGGAGTCTCGAACTCTAATCCAACTGCTCCAATTCCTTTTGCTACTTCATTACTTACATAATCAAAATGAGGTGTAGCACCTCGAATGACAGCCCCAAGACAGATTATTGCTTGATAGGTATTAGCTTTTGCTAGTTTCTTGGCTGTTACAGGAATCTCAAATGCACCAGGTACCCAAACAACAGTTATGTCTTTTTCACTAGCACCATGTCGTAATAAACAGTCTATTGCACCTGAAAGTAATTTATTGCTAATAAATTCGTTAAACCTACTAACAACTATACAGAATGCGGTTTCTTGAACTATAAGTTCACCTTGAATAGTGTTATACATTATATCTCCAATTTACTTAAATATCATAAGTAATTTAATTAATTTAGAGGTATTAATCTGTCAAGTTAAAATGGCAAAATGTAGAGACCTTATTTGTAATTTTTTCTCTAAATCAGATAAGATGGATAGCTTAATAAGTTCTTTGAAATATCTAAACTAGTTTTTAAGTAGTGTAGGAAAAGTGAAACTAATAGTTTAAGAAATCTTTCTAACCCTTTTATGATTAACGATATAGATAACCCCAATTAATGCAGGTAAGAGCATATTGATAAAGAAAATTAATAAAGCTACTGTAACAGCTGCAGTATTAGTTATTCCATATTGTGAAAGAACTTTAATAGCAAAATATTCTCTTAGTCCTAGACCTGAAAATGTTATTGGAATGACATTTGAAGATAAGATAAGAGTGGTTGAAATACAAGTTTGGAAGAAAGTTATATCTGTAAAAGAAATCAGAATAAGCCAATACTGAATTACTGTTAAAGGAATATAGATCATTTGAGAGAGTATAATTTTGGGAAAAATCTTTTTAAGGACTGGCAGGTATTGTCTAAATCTAGGAATAAAATAAATGATAGCAAGCAAGACAAGTGGGGATAGGGTAATAGTAATAGGTATAAGTAACCTAATCCACAAATCCAAGCTTTTAAAGAAGTAAATAACTGCAAATGATGCGTAGAAGAGGTTTCCCCAGGTTTGAAAAAACTTTTCAATTAAGACAGATGCAAAAGTAGCTTTTTTAGAGTTTTCAATAAAGTACATTTTTCCATAAGTAGCATGACCACCTGGCAAAACGAAGCCTAAGGAGAGTCCAATCAAATAGCTTTTTATAATTTCATGGGTTGTTGGTTTATACTTAGTATTGATAGATAGAGCATAGTACCAGTTTAGACCCTGAGTAATATGTTTTAATATTGCTGTTATAACCAGCAATACGATAGTCATAAATGAAAGTTGTCTGATATTAGTCATGAACATACTCACATCTATCTTTGAGTAGATGAAAACTAAGATCACTAGTGAGATAATTATTTTCAAAGAAAAGCTAATCCGTTTTTTTACTTTTTCCATTTTGCCTCTTTAAAAGTTCCTATCAAGGAAAAATATAGCATGTAATAAGGGTAGAAGATTGTAAGAAGGAAATCTATAAAATAAATTCTTTCTTTATGAAGAAAGGCACTAAATGTATAAAAAGATATGTTCCCAAGCCAAAAGAATAGTATGATAAGAGGTTGAAAAAAGGCTATAAGAGGTAAAGAAAGATAGAAGATAGCAGTCAACAAGAAGCCAATCTGGTAAAGCTTACTAGAAACTGATACTTTCCCATAATGCCTGATTGCTTGCTGGTAACGTTGTTCAGATGTTAGTTGTCTTTGCCTTTCTATAACTTTAACTTCAGAGTTATAGACAATCTTATAGTCAGTTCTTTTTATCAAATTCAAAATTTGCTTGTCATCACCTGACGGAAAATCTTTAATGCTTGTATAACCACCAACATCAGTAAGTGCTTGTTTTCTGATTGCTAGATTACCACCACTACATGAGAAAGCTTTGCCAAGAGCACATAAACTAGCGAATAAGCCAGACGAAAAGATTCTTTTATATCTAATTATGCCTCTAATCCTTTCACCTCTTATGTAGCCAATTACTAATCCAGTTTCTCCTGTGAAGTAATTATTAAGACTTCTTAGCCAGTGAGGTGGCACTAAGGCGTCAGCATCTGTTAAGGCAATGATATCATTTCTAGCGATATCTAAAGCAGATTGAAGTCCTGCTTTTTTTCCACGAAAAGCAGAAAATTCTTTTCTTGTCTTAATAGCTTTGATAAATGAGAATTCTTGAGAATACTTATGAATAATATCCCAAGTTTTATCAGTTGAATTATCATCTACTAGAATAATCTCTATCTTATCTTGAGGGTAATCTAGCTTTAAAAGACTTTCAATGAGGGGAATGATCATTATTTCCTCATTATGAGATACTACTATGACAGAAAAACTATTAAGATGGCTATCATTAGTAGGATATTTTTTTAACAAAGCTATACCCAGTATTAGATGAACACAAGTTATTAGGGAAAAAGAAAGCAAGATTATCATTATTTCTTTAGAATCTTGTTTGGTAACTTACTACAATCTCTGATTCAGAATCTCCAGATCTTACATTCTTATATTCATAAGAAATTTTTAGTCTATGACTATAGAGAAATGAAAAATCTAGTTCTTGTTTAAGTTTGTAAGTATCTGTAATATGACCTTCAAGCCAAGATGCTTGATAGTTTTCAGTGTCATCAATTTCATATTCATAATTTGATGAAAAATTATTTCCCTCACTACCCTGTCTCATATAAGAAGCATTAATATTCCACGCTATCTTATTATTTAGAAAGGTTAATGAAGTGTCAAAGGTATATTTAAGTAAGTTGGCACCATCAGCAAAACCAAGGGGTTGATTGTCATTAGATACTTTAGTGTAAAGGTATTTATGGGTATAAATCCAGGGTCTAATTGCAGTAAATTCTAAACCTGCTTTTTGCCAAGCGAAGAGGGGAGAAGTAAAGATATCTCTTTGCATTATGCCTGATTGAATAGCATATTTGTTACCCCACCAGCTAGTAAAGATTTTGCTTTTGGATAGTTCATCAAAAATTATGTTTGTATAAAGAGTTAGATTTTCTTGCGGTGTGTATTCTCCACCAGCGAAAATGAGTATATTGTCTCTGTCTGCTAAGTTATGTTCAGTTATTCGCCAAAAACCTACAGGAAGAAAGTAGTTTGGATCCATACTACGATTTCCATAAATTACCTCTTCACCAACAAAGATGAAAAAGTCTTTAGAAGGACGCCAACCAAATCTGTGCAAGACTAGGTACTTCTCAGGAGCATCAATTTTAGAAATAGAGCTCGGTCCTGTTGTATTGATACTATCAGCAATCAATGAGGCATGGGCAAAATCTAAAGAGAAAGCACCAAATTTATAGTGGTAACTTAAATATGAATAATCATTAGTCTTTTGGTCATTGAGAATAATACTTCCACCAATATTACTTCCTATATCTAGTTTCCCTCGCGTGAGAGCTAGATAACCAAATTTAGGAAAATCATATCTGATTTCACCTTTAATTTTATCAATATAAATCTTAGTATCATCTGGTTGTACCCAAGAGTTGATCAGATGATTAGTATTTGCATAGTCATTATTTTCGCTAGTATGTCCTTTCCACCATTTTCCAGAAAGGAATAAGTTTTTATACTGAGCTTTTACTTCAAAACCATAGTAGAGAAAATAGTAGTTTTCAGAATCTTCATCTTGATAATAATCTAGACCACCAAGTACATGACCTTCTATTGTTCTATTATCTTTTTGATAATAAAGCAGAGACTGTTTTTTCTTAATAGCAGTAAAATAGTTATAAACTGTTGTACTTAAGTTATTTATGATCGGGTTTTTCAATGGGAAGTCGTAACTATCAGAAGTTCTTAACTCAGTATAAATAGGCTGATAATTTTCTTTAGTAAAGCTTTTAGTATAAGAAGAAAAAACAGCTTTATGAGCTAAATCATCAAAACTCCATAGGTAGAAAGCAGAAAAAAAAAAGACAATGAAGAGTACTTTTTTAGGCATTAGAGACGACCTTCTTTATTAATAGTAGCGTTAATAATATCTATCGATGTATTCAGCTCCTGAGCAATATCTTCAGGTTTCCACCCACTATTAAAAAGTTTAATAATCATCCTATCTTTTGTTTTGCTGTTTTCAATAATTCCTTTCTCAAGTTTGTTAGCAAGAGCTTGGAGTTCAAATTCACTATTTTCTAACCTAGCATGAAGTTGTTTTAGCTGTATGTTTTTTTTATAATTCTTGAAGAATAATACAAGAGTTATCAATAGAGAAACAATTAGTCCAGTTGTTAAGAAAATACTTGATTGACTCTTATTATTGACTGTATTTAGACTTTTATTCTTATCTTTGTGTGTTGTATTTTGTTTTTTTAAAGATTTATCTTTACCCCTTCTAGATTTAATATCTGAACTTGTAACAATGCTTGTGCTATCACTTGCTTGAGTAGCATAAATAGAATCTGAAAACTGGCTGTTTTCTTCTTCCAATGTCGCTAGTGAGCTAGTTCTATTTAAGAAGTCTGGTTTTACTTCATCTGTTGGAAATTTATTTCTCTCTAAATTACCAATATAAGCTTTGGCAGTGAAATAGTTGTTTGAAGATGGATGAATTCGTGAAAAATATTCAATAGCTTTAGTTTTCATATCCTTGCTAGTAGAATATAATCTACCTAAATATAAGTTAACTAATGGGTCATTAGGATATTTAGCAGAAAAATCATTGATATCACTTTCAATTTTTTTTATGGAGAATTTTTGACCTTTGTATAGAAGCGTAGCTAATCCTTTTTCTTTATTAATATGGTAATCTTTGTCGTAGATATCGAAAACAATAATATAATTGTCATTCTCTTTAAAGTAGGCATTTGAGTTAACTTCAATAGGAAATATAAAATCTAAACTCAAAGAAGTAGCCCTCTTATCTTCTATTATCTGTATCTCTGAGATATTATTGGAAGATTTAGGAGGAAGGACTATCTTAGTGTCTTTTAACGAACTTAAGTTGATTTCTAAATTCTTATCATTTTCCTTAGCAGTATATTGAACTTTTCCCGTAAACTCAAGAACTACTCTCGTTATACACCCAAAATCTCCCATCCGCATGTCAAAAAAGTGAGTTTGAGCTCCTATCATTGATATCATAAAAATTATTAAAGATGATAACAAAAATTTTTTCATTTAGTCTCCTTTAAGAGTTTGCTACTAAATTTTATAGATTTCTTTATTTAGTCAAGAAAATAATCTACCAGACTCTTATTGGAGATATGGCCTTTTTGTTAAAATTAAATTCTGACCAAACTTGATAACATTCTTCGGATAACCTTGTCTTTGCTTGTTCAGTTTGTGCTCCAGTATGAGGAGTTAAAATTATTTTTTTATTATCTTCCCAACCTTCACATTTCCAAGGTTCAGATTCCATTACATCTATTCCTGCACCTAATATCTTTCCTTGATTAATACCCTTGATTATTGCATCTATATCAATTATGCCACCTCGTGCAACGTTCAATAAGAATATTTTATCAATAAAATTTAGACTCTGAGCATCAAAATAGTGTTCTGTCTGCTTATATAATGGACAATGATAAGTAACTGCATTTGCCCAACTTAATCCTTCTTCATAAGCTATTAAATCTATTCCTTGGCTTTCCCAAGGAGCTTTATCAATATATGGGTCAACAAATTTAACTTTGGCACCCCAGGATTTTAAAAATCTTGCTACTAATGAACCTACTCTACCTAAGCCTACTACTAGTACTTTTAAATCAGAAAGTTCTAGATTAGAGTTTATTCCTTCACGCCACTTGTTATCTATTACACTCTGATTGTGTTGTTTAAGGTTCTTAATTAAAGATAAAAGCAGACTTATTGTGTGCTCAAATGCAGACTGAACATTCGCTTCAGGTGTATTCTGTACTACTATGTTATATTCCTTTGCCTTTTCTACATCAATATTATCATAACCCGAACCCGCCCTTATTATGCATTTTAAATTTGGAAATCTTTTGTAGTGTGATTCTGTAATCACGCTTTTAGTGCGTATTATTATAATCTCAATATCTTCAGAAAAGAGTAAATTATCTTGAGTGAAATATTCACTATATCCTTGTTCTTTTACTATTTGCCAAAATAAATCAGGCATTGCATCCATAACTAATGTATTCTTTATTATCATTATTATCCTCGAATTATCTTTATATAGAACAAGAAAAAAAAAGAAGATTTTAGACAAGGAATATTTTTTTTTGCTTTTAGAAAAAAAAATTGACAGATTATTAAAGCATACCTATTATTGACTTAACTAAAAAGAGGAGACTCCTTATGAGACATATTCTTAGTTCTTTACTTTTCTTAATTTGTCTTGGACTCTACAGTGAAACTAATTTAGTTGAAAACAATTGGATTGATATTAATTCTGAAAACAATCATTTAAGAAATCTTCCTGTTCCACAAAATATAACTATCGCAGAAAATAATGGAGAAATAGAATTAACTTGGGATCCTGTTGATGCTGATATCAATGGGAACCCCCTTACTCCTGATTATTATAATATCTATAAAACGGAAGTTTTAGAAGAACCAAGTTTTCAAATAATAGGCACTTCGCTCAATAACGTTTATGTGATACCAGAAGATATTTCAACTACAGATGTAGCTTTTTTCAAGGTAACAGCAGTCAAAGAAGCATCTGGGGGTTTAGACCCAAATTTCCTTTTGGTAGCTGGAGGAAGCTTTAATAATGATGTTGCCAATATCACCATTAGTTCCTTTTATATTAGTAAATATGAAGTAACTCAAGTAGAGTATGAAGCTATTATAGGTTCAAATCCAGCTCTAGATAATGGCGTGGGTGATAATTACCCAGTACATGATGTTAGTTGGTTTGATGCAATAAAATATTGTAATTTGCGCTCAATGGAAGAGGAATTAACTCCTTGTTATAGTTATGATGATAATGGTAGTGATCCAGCTCAGTGGCCAAATGGTTGGAATACAAGTTCCTATAATCACAATTATGTTTACTGTGATTTCTCTGCTAACGGCTATCGACTACCAACTGAAATGGAGTGGATGTTTGCTGCCAAAGGTGGAAATATGACTCCTGAGGTTGGCTACCCTATTTATTCAGGAACAAGTGTTCTATCTGAATTAGCTAACTATGCTTGGTATCTGGATAACAACGATCCTGATGGTACTAAGCCTGTGGGGACAAAGAATTATAATCTTTTAGGGTTATATGATATGTCTGGCAATGTAGCTGAACTTTGTTGGGATAAACATAGACCATTAACTGAAGGGGAGCAGACTGACCCTGTTGGACCCGATACCGGTACTAGTCGTATTACTAGGGGAGGATCTTTTTATAATAGTGCTACTATTTGCCAAGTAAATTATCGAAGTCATCAAATTGCTACTTTTGCTACTTCTAGTCTTGGTTTTAGACTTGTAAGAAGCCTTGATTGAGATATCTTATTAAATACTTTTAGTACTTTTTCCTCAATGTGTAGCATTATAATAGTCTTCGCTAATGCTTACGCAGTGTAAGAGGTCTTAACTCTCTTCGTTAGTGTTGTACATCCTTCGAAGCTTTAGCGAAGGGGGGCACACGTTAAAAGAGAGTAGGCTACGTTGTAACTACGCCCAACCAGTGGTAATATCACTGATGCAGGGAGAGTTAACCAGGTGTTGAACAATATCCGTAAAGTAATATACTATTTCATTAAGACTATTTTCTTAGATGATGTAATAGTGCCATTTTTTAACTTGATGAAGTAGATTCCCGAAGCTACTTCTCGGTTATTGTTATCTTTTCCACTCCAGACTATTTCATTATTACCAATCTTGAGATTAGAAGCTTGGAAAGATTTAACTAACTGTCCTTTAATATTATAAATTGAGAGTTTGGTATTAATACTAGATTTTAGATTAAAGCTTATTGTGGTTTCAGGGTTAAAGGGGTTAGGATAATTAGTTAAATTATCAGCTTGAAGAACTTCTATGTCATTATTAGAAACAAAGGTAAGATAGTTTGTGGTAGTGTACTTTTCATAATAATAAGATTCATCAATTAATGAGTAACGATATGTATCACGTCTAATTTCATTAAAGTTCTCATCATTAGTTATTTCCGAATATCTTACTTTAAAGTACATGTAATCTTCAACTTCATAATCTTCAGTTTCAATTAAAATGTTATTTTCATCATATATATAGTAATAAACCCGAAAATATGAATCAGTTGGGTCACCCACAGTTTTAGAGTAGATATTTCCAGCTTCATTGTAGGTATATGAAGTTTGACTAATTAAATTATCAGCACTATCTTCGTAATATCGATATACTTTTTGGGCTGTTAATCTATAATTATCATCATATTCGTAGATGCGGTAGTCACTAGAATGATCTGGAAAATATTCGCTGTTGCCATCAAAATAATCTATCCTTATTAAAAGTCCATCATCATTATAAGAATAATTGTCGATAGCATAAATATTTCCATTATCAGATGCCTTGGTAATATAGTCGATAAGATTATTATCATTATAATAGTAGGTATGGACATCTGTACTCATCAGAATCTCATACTCTTCATAAGACTCTAAAGTTGCTGTAATTAACTGATTGTTTTCATATTGATAAACCCATCTGGAGTAGAGAATAAGCTGACCACCAGCATGTTGGTTATAATTATCAGTTGATGATAGTTTACCATCAGTAGTATAATAATTATTCTTTCTGCTAATAGGTTCAAAAACAGCTTCTTCCTGCAAATCACTAGTCCTGTAAAAGGAACTAATAACATTTGGCTTATAAATAATTTCTCTAAATGAATTTAGATACTCAGCCGGGAATGTTTCATCTTGAAGAAATATTTGATAGTTAGTTTTAATATTTTCCAGATTAGGGACTAAAGGGCTACCGCATAAAGTTACGCTAATCAATACAATCATAGTAAGTAGAATAAATTTCTTTTGACCAGACATTTTTCCTCCTGAAAAAGATTATCTTTATAATCAGTATAATAGAGATAGGAAAATGTTGTCAAGGATAAAAGGTATTTTTATATTATATTATTTTATTTTATTCTCATAACTTTCTTGGTAATTGTTCTCTCTTCACTCATAAACTTAAGTATATAGATTCCATTAGAAATCTTTTGATCCAATGTTTGATCTGGTTTCCATATTAAAGTGTTGCTATTATTAGGCAAATAAGTTATTTGATCAACCAATTGTCCTTTCAAATTAAATATCTTGACTGGAACAATTTCATCTGACTCTAATGAAATAGTTAAAGATTCTTGGAAAGGGTTAGGATAGAGAATTATTGAACTGTTTTCTTCAGGCGTGTTAGGTTCTATTTCAATACCTGTTGATGGGATATTGGAAGTGATTTCTGAAAAATCATCTGAAAAAACTATCTCAAGCCAGTAGTAATGTTGAGGATAATATGCATAATAATCTGTATAATTGAAATTAACTTGATTACTATCATCTTTTAAAACTGAAGCTATAAGTTGAGAATTAGCAAAATTTTGGTTTATACCTCTATGGATTTTGAATTTATTGATATCTTGATTAGCAGAGATTTGCCACTGTATTTTGAATTCATCATTATCAATGTTTTCAACACTTAGATCAATAAAGTCAGTTCGAAGAATAGGCTCTAATGAAAGCTCATTAACTTGTCCTTGAGAAGAAAGTTGGAGCATCTGGTTCTTAGTAATCGTGTTTGCTAAGTTACTTCCTGTTTTAACAGCAATGAAGTTATCAGGATATACTTGATAACTGAGATTATAAATATCGTTGATTATGTTAGAGGATCTATAAGCATATGTGTTCTGTCCATCGGATAGAACAAAGTTAACTATGGAACTATTATTGTATTTGAGGATATATTCCATATCAATAACTCCTAATTGCTTATTATTAAAAGCATAGCGGAAAGCTCTAGGAATATTATCTGGGTATTGCAATATATAATACATTAAATAATGAAAAATTAACTCACTATCTATAAAAGAGTAAGTATCACCGTAAACACCTTGCCATTGTGAAGGATGTTGGTCAAACCAATCTTGACCTAAAAAATTCATTATTTCTCTTTTTACATTGTTAAATACATAACCATTATGCATAAAAGAATATGTGCGATCATCATAATTGAAGAGAAATGGATGACTTCCTGTTCCGCCTGTGCCACTTCTAGCATGCACTAGAACTCGTTCAATGGTTGGGTTGTTGTAAAGAAGTGATATGGCTTGATAAAGGGGCTCATCTGGGTTATTAACATCAAAATGATTACCAATACCAGTTTTATACCAAGTATAATCTCTTGAAACTAAATCGCTGGATAACGAGTAAGCAATGATACCATAGCCATCTCGGTTTCCTGAGGATCCATCTGACAGTCTTTTAAAATCTTCAAAATAGTCATAAGGATCATTAAAATCACCATTATCACTTGGGAGAGTAAAAAAAGGGTAACCTTCAATTGATTGCAACATAAACATATCACATCCAATAAGAGGGATCATTTGCAGATAAATTATAGTAATTAATATTAATATTTTTTTCATTAAACTCTTTTCTCTTTTGTGCAAGTAGTCGTCAAGAAAAATGTAAAATTAATCATTAGAAAAAAAAACTGACTGCTAATAATAAAGCAGTCAGCAAAAAAGTATCAACTTGCTATCAATGGATAATTAATCCATTTCACTAATATACTTTTCAGCATAGAAAGCAGCAATAGCTCCATCACTACATGCAGTAATGACTTGTCTTAATGGTGTATTTCTCAAATCACCTACAGCATATACACCTTTAATATTGGTTTCCATGATTTCATTAGTTATAACAAATCCAGATTGATCTAAATTAATATTTTCTTTTAATAATTGATTGTTAGGTAGAATACCAACATAGATAAATATACCATCAACTGCTAAATTACTTATTTTACCATCTATTTTGTTCTTTAAAACTAGGTTATTTACAAAATTATCACCTTGAATTTCTTCAACAGTAGTATCCAAGATGAATTCAATTTTGTTGTTTTTAAATCCTCTTTCTTGGATTGACTTAACAGCTCTTAGTTCATCTCTACGATGAATTACATAGACTTTTTTAGCAAACTTAGTAAGGAACATACCTTCTTCAACAGCTGAGTCCCCTCCACCAATTACTGCTACAATTTTATCTCGGTATAAAGCTCCATCGCAGGTAGCACAGTATGATACTCCTTTTCCTGTAAATTCTTTTTCACCAGGACAGTTTAAATATCTTGGCTGAGCTCCAGTTGCAATGATTATAGTTCGGGCAAGATATTCATCATCTTCAGTATAAACTTTCTTAAAACCATCTTTGCTTTCAAAATCAATTTTTATAATTTCTTCGTCCACAAACTCTGGACCGAATTTATCAGCTTGTTGTTTAATCCTGTCAGATAGTTCGAAGCCACTAAGTACTTCTGGTATACCTGGGTAGTTTTCAACTTCGTATGTAACGTTAATTTGACCACCAATAAGTGATTTCTCAAAAACAGCTGTAGAAAGATTTCCTCTCGCACCATAAATAGCTGCACTTAGCCCAGCAGGTCCTCCTCCAACAATAATAACATCATAAGATTTCATCTGTCTCCACCTTTATCTAATATTAAATTTTTATAAAATATAAGCTAATTGCATCTAGATGCAAATAGTTTTAAAACAAAAAGAGCATTAATGTATGCTCTTTTTGCTATTGCTTGAGTTATTGCAAAATTATTCCATAATATTTATTGCAACATAAGAAATGATATTATTCCTATTCTTAGATGCAACAAGTAGTAGTATTCTTTTTATTTCATCATCAGTATCAAGAGATTTTGCAATTTCATCTTCAAAATCTTCAACTGAATTTACTTCAACATTATTAACTTCAAGAATAACATCACCTACTTGAAGATTTGTTGAACTAGCATGTGATGATGGGAGAATAGATTTTATAACTACACCTTTGTCAGTGTCGTTAGTAAATTTTTGGGCAAACTCACTATCTCTATCAGTCACAACAATACCAACCGATTCTTGCTTTTTGCTAGAATTTATTCCATTAATATCTTTAAAGTCAGGATGTTCAGAAAGAGTAGCATGCAAAGTTTTTTGCTTTTTATCCCTAATAATGGTAATTTCGACAGGTGAGTTTATGGGACTGTGAGCAATTTCAGTTCTAAACTTATGAATATTATGGATTTTAGTACCATTTAGAGCCTTGATAATATCACCTTTTTCTAGTCCAGCATCTTCAGCTGGTGTATCATCAACTACATTAGCAACTAAGACACCAGCTAGTTCTTCTAAATCAAAATTTATTCTAAGATCTTCATTGATTTCTTGTGGTAAAATACCTAAATAAGCTCTTCTTACATATCCATACTCAACAATATCAGTAGCAACTTTCTGAGCAAGATTAGAAGGTATTGCAAAACCAATTCCTACATTACCACCACTTGTACTTGTTATAGCAGCATTAATTCCAACTACTTTACCTTCAATATCTAATAAAGGACCACCACTGTTTCCAGGATTGATAGCTGCATCAGTTTGGACATAATCTTGGAAAGTAGGTGAATTATTACCAAAATTCATCCCAGCTCTACCTAAGGCAGAAATTACTCCCACAGTAACAGTTCT
Source organism: Cloacimonadales bacterium (SeqCode) (assembly GCA_963678375.2). Taxonomy (GTDB): domain Bacteria; phylum Cloacimonadota; class Cloacimonadia; order Cloacimonadales; family JAFGVF01; genus JAEKNW01. Next base: position 277,448 of record CAXXQH010000001.1, on the reverse strand, counting down.
GTCTAAACCGGAATCACCAAAAGGATTTCCAATGGCTATAGCCCATTCACCAATCTCAAGTGTAGAAGAATCACCAAATGATAAAACAGTAATTTTTTCATTCTCAGGTACTTTGATCTTAATTACAGCTAAATCGGTTGATGGATCTAAACCAACAACTTCAGCTTCAACACTGTTTTTATCCGCTAATGTTACTGTAATGGTTCCTTTATGACCTAGCTCTACTACGTGATTATTAGTTAGAATATAGGCAATATCTTCAGTTTTATCATAATTAAAAATAAAGCCACTTCCTAAAGAAACATAGGGCCGAACCTGTGGTTGTTGGGGGAAAAAGAATTTGAAGAAATCATCATTTTGGAATGGACTTCTATATTGATTAGAAATGGTGCCTTCAACTTTAATTTGTACTACAGCATCTCGACTTTCTCTGATTATATCGACAAAAGGACTTTTAGCTTTGGCAAAAAGACTTGTAGTTATAAAGAACATTAACAATAAGGTGAATGAATATTTAAAGGATTTTAACATTTTTCATCTCCATCTTTTTTTATTGTATAACGCTATAATGCTTGTAAGTTACATCATTTTTTCTGGTATGAATCAATTATGTGGCATGTTATATCATCAATTAGAAGAACAGAACTATTTTCTGGTATAGTAATGAAAACGCGTCCAAACTCAGAATTTACTTTTAAGTAATCAGATATTAGACTGTAAGTACTCCACTTTGTATCAATAGTAATATTTCTATAATACTTAGATATTATCTTGCCATTTTCAGAAAATGTTAGAAAATGGATAGCAATAGGTACTTTCTTTAGCACTGATTTTGCTGAAATTTTTATACCATAAACATTTCGATAGTGTGTAACAAAAGGCTTGGATACTAATTGCATTTCGCTAGTTGCCTGAGATATTTTTAATGAATTTTTTCCAGTGAATGATCTTGTTGTATCAATAGAAACTTTATTAGTAGTTAACTTGTCAATTATCCAACCTGGATAATCTGAATCTAAGGGTTCTTGATAAACTTCAAAGCCACTGTTTTCAATAAGATTATCAGAGAGTTGTTTCGTGAAGTTTTCTTCTCTAAGTTTAGCAAAGCTAGTACAAGATATCAATACTATTCCGAATATAAAGAGTAATAGAAGCTTTTTAATCATTTCATAAATCCTTTTTCAACAAGAAACTTTTGTACCAAAGCTATTGATACAGAATTAATTAGCAAATTAGATCCTCCGTAACTTATAAAGGGGAGAGGTACACCTGTTGTAGGTACTACACCAATATTCATTCCGATATTTACAAATAACTGAAAGAAGATAAAAGTAAAAATACCTACTGTGGCTATCTTACGTTCAAGTACGTATATTTTGTCAATTGATTTTATTATTTTTATTAATAAAAAGAAAAATAAAGCTAGTAAGGCTAAAGATAATAAAAAACCAAGTTCTTCTCCATAGACAGAAAAAATAAAGTCTGTATGATGTTCAGGTAAAAAATCTAAGTTCTTCTGAGTTCCTCTCAAAAATCCTTTTCCCCACAAACCACCAGAACCAATAGCAATTTTAGATTGAATTACTTGATATCCTGCTCCTAATGGGTCTCTAGTAGGATCCATAAAGGTTAAGATTCTATTAATTTGATAAGGCTTAAGGATTTGCCAAAAGATTAAAGAACCAAAAACATTAGCCAGAAGAGATAATGATTGTACAACCCAGTGAAATTTGAGTCTAAAAAGGACAAAAGCAATAATTAAAATAAATGCTAGCGACCAGTAAAAAGAGAAAATTACCAGTGAAATTGCCATAATTGGAGCAATTAGTATTAAAAGATATATCATAGGAACTTTAGCAGCTAGTAACATAGCAAACAAAACAACCCAGAAGACTAAGGTTGTACCAAAATCAGGTTCTATCATGATTAAAAATATAGGTACAAAGGCTAATGAAAAACCAATTAGTATCTTTTTTGTATCTCCTTGGTGTGGTTTAGCAAGAAATTTACTGATTACTAAAATAGTCATTATCTTAGCTATTTCAGAAGGTTGCAATCTAAATCCTCCCAACTGAATCCATCTATTTGAACCATTGATCTCAGGAGTGAATAAAACAATTATCAGCAGAATAACTGAGAGAATATAACCAGGTATAACTAATGTATCAATAATGAAATAGGGGATTCTTTGTATTATGTAAAAAATTGGTATGATGAACAGGAAAAAGATTAATTGCTTAACATAATAGTTATTTATTTGAGTAAATTCACCATAGGTTGATATTGATGCAGTGTAAATGGTAACTATACCAATTGATACTAAAAGAAACCAGGCAATAAATAGACCAATATCAAAGTTCTTAATTCTTAACATTCATAAGACCTTGCTGATTGTAATAAAAATCTAAAACTTTCCCAGCTATAGGAGCTGCAACACTTCCACCACCTCCAGCTTCCTGTACAAAGACTGTAATAGCAATCTTGGTATTCTTTTCATATCCAGCAAACCAAGCATGGGTCAATCTACCTAATTTATGCTCTGCTGAACCAGTTTTCCCATAAATAAGACGGCCTATTCTATTAAGTGAGTGGGCTGTTCCATCACTTTGGGTTATAACTTTTCGTAAACCTTCTTCTAGTGTTATCAATGTTTCCTTACTAAAAGGTAACTTAACTTCAGTGTTTTCATTAAAATCTTTAAAAGTAAGAATAGAGTCATTTCTACATGCTTCCTTTAGTAAATGTGGTTTTTTCCATAAACCATCATTAGCAAGACCTGCATAAAGAGCACAAATTTGTAGAGGAGTCATAAACATTTCTCCTTGACCAATTGAGAGGTTAACTTTATGTCCTGTAATCGAAGTGTATACCCCATAGGTATCTTTATACCATTTACTAGTAGGGAAGAAGCCTTTAGCTTCGTCAGGTACATCAATCCCAGTTTTTTCACTTAACATGGAATCTTTAACAAAATAGCAAAAATTATCTAAATCAATACGGAAGGAGAGGTCATAGAAATAAACATCACAGGATACTTTTAAGGCATCAATTACATTTAAAGATCCATGCCCATAATGATTCCAGCATTTAACATATTTATTACCAACTTGCATTCCTCCATCACAATAGGATAATTTTGTCCATTTGCTGACTAGATTGTTTTCCAAACCAAGTGCTGCAGGAATAATTTTAAAAACAGAACCAGGAGGATAAACAGCTTTGCTTACTCTATCTAAGAAAGGTTTCGTAGTGTCTGCTTTTATGGAGTCCCACATTGTTGTAGGTATTCTAGACATGAAAATATTTTGATCAAATTCTGGACGAGAAACATAAGCTAGCACTTCACCAGACTCGTAATTCATAACAACAACAGCTCCTCTCAGGTCTGGAGGAAAGTTGTTATCAATGAAATTTTGAAGGTCTAAGTCAATAGTAAGAAATAGATCCATTCCATTTACTGGTGGGATGTTTATGTTGTCTCTATCTTGAGAAATCCCATTAAAAAGGTCTAGATTTCGGCCTTTTGCATCTACTAGATTTAGTTTTACTCCATCTCTACCTTTTAATATTTCTTCATATTCTTTTTCAATGCCTGTTTTTCCTAAAAAGCTATTGTAATGGTAACCCTCATCTTTCAAAACTTCATATTCTTCTTGATTTATTCGACCAATATAACCCGTAAAGTGATTAGGAAAATGATATCTTCTAGTATTACTTATAGAAAATCTAATTTCTGGAAAAAAATTGATGCATTCTGCAATTTTAGCAACTTGAGTTTGATCGAGATTTTCATAAATTATATTTTCTCGATATTTTCGAAACCTTGTATCATAAATGAAAGTTTCATAGTCTTGTTGAGTAATATCTAATTTACTAGATAGAAGAGATTTCAGTGAGTCCTCATTGGTAACAAATCCTGGAATTATAGCCAAATGGATTGCTGGATAATTCTGGGCTATAGGATTACCTCTCCTATCATAAATTTCTCCTCTGTTTGCTTCAATTCTACTCTTTTTAACATAATTATTATGAGCATATTCGCTATACTTTTCACCATCAATAAGCTGTAGCTTTGCTAAAGATATTGCTAAAATAGCAAAACCGATAATTAAAAAAATTTTAAGAACTTGTGAAATCGTAAGTCTATTCATTAATAGGGTCAAACTTTAGCATTCTAAGAAAGTCTAAAATGCTGATAATTACTAAAGAGCAAATTGTATTAATAATAAAACTCATAATAAATGTAAAAAGTAGAGCAAGAATAGTTTGCTGATAGACTATGGATGCCAAGACAACATATAGGAGATAAAAAACAATATTACAGACAGCAATCATAGCAATTTTGTTAGCGAAAACAGTTAAATCTATGTGATTTTTTATAAGTGTAATGAGATAAGATATTGTCAAGAAAGAAAAAGTATTAAAACCAAACATAATGGGATTGCTGCAATCAAGAGCAATTCCGATGAGAAAGAAAAGTACTGTATGATAGTTAATATGCAAGTAGAAATGACTAAATATTAGTACAGAAATAAGTATATTTGGTAGATAATATCCTAGAGAAAGATCATTGAGAACTAATGTTTGATAATATAGACTAAGAAATGAAAAGATAGTTAACGATATTGAGTTCATTATTCTTTCCTGATTATACAGAATGGAGTAAGTTCATCTCCTTGTCCTTGTGGGTTATCTTTCATTATTTTCTCTACAAGCTTTTTATCAATATTCTTTGAAGCACCAATTGCCCAGGAACCTCCTATATCATTAATATCCATAATAACAGTATCAATTTTAGTTGAGTCATATATTTCCTGTGTAACTTTTTGGGGATTTTTAGGTCCTTTTATAACACATTTATCATAGGGGGGTACAGGTGAGGTTGTAGCTGCATCAATAAGGGCTGCTTGCATTCCAGCAACTCTGTAGAACATCCCCTTTATACCTACTAGTTTGGTTACAGCACCCACAGCAGCAGCTAGTACAATTCTAAATCCACCAACTTCATCAATTGCACATTGCATGCTCTCAGGAGCTCTTAATCCAACTCCATAAGGTACTTTAGCTACAAATCGCCACATAAATCTAGCAAGTAAGCCTATTTTTAACTCACTTACAGGGATAGCTCTTCCTTGGGTTATTGCAACAGGAGATTCACTTAAAGCTACCATATCTCCTGGTTTATAAAGGGGAACTACATATTCTTTTATTAATTGAATTAAATCATCATTAGGTGATAGAATCCTAGTTTTTATAGGAATTCTTCTATATCTTACATTATTAACTTCTATAATATCTTTAAATTGTTTCATTATCTTTTATCCTTTTTATCACAAAAACGTTTGTGAGATTATTTATTTGAGTGAAGGAAGATACATTAGCTTCTAAATAAAGTTCATTATCAGCCATAAAAATAGAATCTACTCTACCAACTGGGGCATAGTAGTTTATGAATATGTCAGATAAGTTAGAAGTGTAAAGAGTATCACCAATACTTATATTAGAATTCTTTTCAATAAAACTCATTTTTAGTTTTCCTAAGTGGTCAGCATTGAGAATCCCTTGCACATTATTTTTATTCATTACTGAGAACTTAGCATTATAATTTACAATAGGAAGGACAATAGAATGAGTTGGACCAACATTTATCACCTTGCCAACAATACCATATTGACTAATAACAGCATCATTTATTGATATATTGAAATCCTTGCCTTTATTAAGCATAAGAACTTTAGAGTAAACAGGAAAGGTGTTGGATATTACTTCAGCAGAAATAATATCAAGGCTAATAAAAAGAGAATCTGATTCTGAAAACCACCTGTCTCTAAGACCAAGTTCAGATTTAGTTTTAATAAGTTCAGTTTTTAACAAGCCTGTATATATCTTTTGTTTATACAGTTGATTAGAAAGTTCTCTTATTGCTTTCTCTTTTTCTTTTAAAGATTGAAAATAGTTTATACTTTCACTATAAGGATAAAGGATATAAGAAGAGAAAAAATTAGCTTTCTTAAACTTATTTTCTTGACTTCCAATTAGCAAAATTATTGAAACTATAAAAAGAATCAACCGTAGTAAAGATAACTTTTTCACTGTTGTTAGTCTTCAATTTTCTTAATCAATACTTCTCTGTAAGTTTCCAAATTATCTAATATTTTTCCAGAACCTTTGACTACACATGTTAAAGGGTCAGGTACAACATGTACAGGTAAATCAACGGTAGATTGAATTTTGCTATCAAGTCCTCTTAGAAGTGCGCCTCCACCAGTTAAGAAAACACCGCGTTCGGCAATATCTGAAGCTAACTCAGGAGCTGTTTTCTCGAAGAGTTTTTTTATTGCATCAATCATAATATCAACAGTATCACTAATGGCTTCTCTTATTTCTTCAGATGTTATTTCAACAGAAACTGGGTACCCACTCACTATATCTCTTCCTGCAACATTCATAGTTATTTCTTCTTTCAAAGGAACGCAGGAACCGATTTTCTTTTTAATTTCTTCAGCAGTTTGAATACCAACATGTAGATTGTTCTTTTTACGTAAGTGGTTTATAATATCTCTATCAATTGAGTCTCCACCAACTCTGATTGAATTATGAACTACGATATGGGATAGAGAGATTACAGCAATTTCAGATGTCCCACCCCCAATATCCATAACTAAATTACCATATGGTTTATGAATCATCAGATCAGCACCAATAGCAGCAGCTATAGGTTCTGAGACTAAATAAACTTCTCTTGAACCAGCATGAAGAGCTGAGTCTCTAACAGCTCTTTTTTCAACTTCTGTTATCCCAGATGGTACGCATACAATAACCCTTGGTCTAATATGAAATTTATTCTTTTGTGCTCTAAGAATCAAATTTCTTAGCATAATTTCTGTAACTTGAAAGTCAGCAATAACACCATCTTTAAGAGGTTTTATAACAGTAACTTCGTTTGGATTTCTACCTAACATCTCTTTAGCGTCAGCTCCTATAGCAAGGACTTTCTTAGTATCTGTTGCTAATGAGACAACAGAGGGTTCATTAATAACAATTCCTGCATTTTTTTTATATACTAAGGTATTAGCTGTACCTAAGTCAATGGCTATATCATTTGATATTTTACTAAATAATCTTTGTAATAACATAATTTCTCCAGAGTTTCAGTTATCAGATTTAATAATCTGATTAAGAATGATTTCGATTTACTTCTGCTTGAGATTTTCTAATGTAGTATGGTTCGAGTTTAGAGTTGAAATCGAAGTCAAAAGAAGGATTAATATCTTCAATTTGGATAATAGAAAACATTGATTCTGCTTTTGCTTGATTCTTTTCTATAATTTTATTAATCTCAATATTTGGGTTGTCCGATAGATGGTTTTGGTATAACGTAACACCGGAACCAACAGCGATAGTTGGATTTTTGACTATGTCAGTTAGACTTGTTGGTTTGATACAACAAGGTGTAATAATTTCTTCTAAGTTAGAGGTATATAGGGCAACGTAAACTTCTTTCATTTTAGCATCTTGAACAACTAAGATATTCTTACCACAGCCAAAATAATTCATTGCAACAATTTTTAATGAAGAGATTGGAACTAATGGAAGGTTATTAGCGAAAGCAAGACCTTTTGCTGTAGCTAAACCAATTCTGAGTCCTGTAAAAGAACCAGGACCTTGAGCAAAAGCAATTGCATTTAGATCAGAAGTTTGCAAATTACAAAGACTTAATGCCCGATCTATTTCGGGCATCAAAGTCTCTGAATGTGTAATTTTTATATTGAAGAAGCTACTAAATAGTAGTTCTTTTTTTTTCATGATAGCAATGCTACCAGAGCTATTTGAAGTATCAATAGCTAATAGAATCATTGCTTATTTCCTTAAATATTCTTTTGGAGTAGAGTTATCATCTCTAACCCAACGATCATCGATTTTTGTTTTTATAGGAGAGTTTTGCTTGAAGTGATTAGCAATAGCGTCTCTCAAATTCAAGTAATTGTTGGTAATCTTCTCTTCTGGTACCTTGGTTAAAAGAGTCAAACCAGCATTACCTTCCATAAGAAAGTCGGTTGTTGCAACTGTATAAGTTTTATCTGGATCCCATTCTTGTCCGCCGATGATTAGTTCGGTTACTCTATCGAAATTCTCTCGCTCTCTACTGAAAATAACTTGAGCTCCAGAACAAATCATACCAGCTCTAGAACCCTCAAGTCTAGTCTCAATAACTTGCTTGAGAAATCTACCATCACATTCGAAAGTAATCAATTGATTATCAAATGGCATAACAGCAAAAATATCTCTATAGGTTACAGGTCCAGCTCCAATTTCAGCTCGAATTCCTCCAAGATTAAGAAAAGAGAAGTCTGCATTTGTCTGAAGTCTCATTGCATCTGCTACAGTATTACCCATTGGAGATTGAGCTTCAACATTTTGTCTATGAAGATGAACTCCTGCAACACCAATGACATCATCCATACCTGCTTCTGCCATTTTCCTGTTTTTTTCAATTGCAGCGTTAATCTCTGGATCTAGTGGGAACTCATCTTCAAACATGGTTACCATAAGGCCATTTGATAGTGAAGGAAGTTCATAACCCGAGAGAGTCTTAGTTTCTTCATCAATAGTGAGGGTAATCCAACCTACGTTTGAACCAAAAGCATAACCTTGAACAGCCATTCCTTGAGTGATAGGGTCAATCCATGGTTCAGAAAAACCCTTATGCATGTGACCACCAACAAGCAGGTCAATGCCAGGTACAAAGTGAAGAATTTCTTGAGAATCCCAACCATAATAACGTTGCTTTTTCTCCATGGAATCTTCTTTGAATCTCTTCTCATAAGAAGCTGCAGGATCATAAGGTAGACCCATATGCCCAAGTACTATGATTATATCAGCACCATCAGCTTTTACAATAGGAATATATTTTTTTAGTGATTCAATTTCATCTAAGAAGTCAATCCCTTCTATATTGTCAGGGAATGACATAAGTTTAGTATCGATTGTAGTTAAACCGATTAAGCCTATCTTTACACCCATTTTTTCGATGATAACATAAGGTTCAACATAATCTACTAATTCACCAGTTTTTTTATCTACGATATTACAAGAAAGAATAGGGAAGTTCGCCATTTTAAGAGTTTCAACTATCTCTTTCTCTTTTATATCATATTCATGGTTACCTATTGTTAAAGCATCATAACCAATCATATTATAGTATTCAATGATAGCCTCACCATTAGTAACCGTTCCGATAGGTTTACCTTGCCAGAAGTCACCAGCATCTAGAAGAAGGTTATCTCTCTTTTCATTAGATAAGCTTCTTACGTGCTTGATTAAAGTAGCATGTGAAGCACCGCCTCCTAAGCGTGGTGGAAATTCAGGATTCATAAAGGTAGCTTGATCACGAGATATGCCACCATGAACATCATTAGTAAACATAATATCTAGCCTAAGGTCTTCAGCATAAAGGGTGAAGACTGTCAGGATAGATATAATTATAATTAATTTTTTCATAATTTACCCTATAATTTTTTATTTGGTTAGATATCCAAAGTTAATGAGAACATAAAGTCAAAGATGTTTTCTTTAACAGTATCTGGGTTAGACCAGTCACGATTTTGGAGGTCAATATGTGTATTAGGCCATAGAGAAGAGTAATCATAGTATTCATCCATAAAGAGGTCTAATGTTTCATATTTTCTAAATGAGTAGGTAAATCCAAGATCAGCTCTTAGTGAGTTTGATATTTCAAATCCTGTACCAAAAGCAACACTTGGGGTCATTAATTCAACAGCGTAAGCATATTCATTATCATAAGCGATGTCATAACTTTGAGTTGATGAAAAACCTAATCTTACAGGAACAGTTTCAATTATTTTGTGTTCAACACCTAAATAATAATTGAATTTATCTTCAAAAAGTTTATTTGTTTCAGACCAACGAACAAGTTCTGCTTCCACATTAAAAGTAGTTTTAAGAACGTTACGAGGTTTGAGTTGAAAAGCTAATTTGAAGGTTGAAGGTAAGTCATAGTCAGCTACCATCATTTGATGTTTAAGTGAGTCAGCTCCTGTAAGTACATAGTCTTGCATTACTGTTGAATCTGCATACGTTAGGTAGCTATTAAAGCTATTAGTACCATCAACTTCAATAGTAGTCTTTGGAGAGAATACAAGAGAGAAAGTTGCTCTATGATTCATTTCATAGTTCATAGAAAACTGAGTAGCTAAGCCTGTTAAGTCTCTTCTATACTTTTCTTCATAGTCAGGAAGATTTCCATAACCAGCTGTTGCATGAGCCCAGTCAGTGAATCTGATAGTTTTATCAGAATCTGCATTACCTGATAGCATTTCAATATTAGCTCCAAGGGCTAAACTTCTTAAATAAGTTAAGTTATTAAAAGAATACTTATAAGCTAGAGCTAAGCCATAGGCATATAAAGCTCCTTCATTATCAATCTTGTTGATAGCTATTTTCGCTGGGAAGTTATCATCATTAGAATTATCATTATTTCTAACTTCTTCATTATATTCGCCAGCAAAAGAATATTTTGGAGTCATGTATAGACCAAAACCCAAAGAGTTAGCTTGATCAAGTTGGTATTTAGCAGTTATTGCGGTAGCAACGTTATAGAAGATAGCTTCTTGAGCTGTATAAGTAGATTCATTAATGTATGAATTAAAGGAGTTATACATTGGTATTGATCTTTTATCTTCAACTTTACTAGCATTAACAGAAGTTTCAAAAGCAATAGTATTGCCTTGATTAAGTAGGTTAATTGCATTAAGTGTTATACCAAAAGGGTTTGAAGAACCAGCAGTTCCGGTATTACCCATACTGACAGCTGTAGCATCAAATGTGTTTAATTTATATCCGTAATGAAACTCATTTAACGAATAACTACTTAAAGTTCCAACAGCCATCACTGTTAGTAATAAAAATATAATCTTTCTATACATTAAATCCTCCAATTAAAATCTATAATCAATTTGTAATCTAAATGTGTTATCTTTCTTTTCAACTCTATCATAGTAAGTTGGCATCTCTTGGAATCCAGGGTCATCAGTAGTATTATACTTTCTGATAAATAACTCTTGAGTTCTGTAAATTTTTGTTTTGTATTTAAAGGTTAAATAAATGTTTTTAGAGATATTATTTTGGATAGAGAACCAGTATTTGAAACCTCTATCACCCATAAAGTCTAATTCAATATCTTCCCAGTCCCAATGGGAAATATCATAGCCATTCCAGAAACATACAGAACCTTTTACTTTTAGTTTTGGACTGAAATAGTGGGTATAATTAGCAGCAATATAATCTCCGTTCATATAGCTCATTGATTGAGCATGGGAATTATCACCTTCTTCAACTGGGTTAGTTAAAGATACGTAAGGTGGAGATTTTACTGTATTGTAGCGGTATTCAATCTCAAAGAAGTTTCTGTTTGATAAGAGCATTCTTGCGTTAAGGGTATATTCTTGAGTATTAGAAACACCTCTTTCAGCATCATCTGCGTATCTGTTAACTTGATTCTTGTATTTTAACTTAAATCTTAGTTGATGGAAAGCTCTATATTCTAATTCACTTTGAAATCTTACTGTATTACGGCTATCAGCTACTCTTTCAAAGATATCAAGGTATGTTCTTCCTAGGATAAAGTTTCTATGGAACTGATAACGAGTTTCAAAATAGAATCCTTTTTCTGCTTGAGCTTGAGAAGAGTTTTGATAAAGGTCAGATACTAGTGGATTAACTAAAGCATAAATGTTTTTATCCAAGACAGTATCATCATATTTTGGTTGTTCCCCAAAAGCATTAGAATAAGGGTTGTCAAAATCTAAGTCATAATTTCTATAAAGAGTTAAGAAATAGAAATTATTATATTGTGTGTGAGCTTTAACTAAATATGCTTTAGGATCATCTCCAAGTTTCATGTCATCGCCCTCAACACTTAATTCAGCATATTCACCATCAATAGAAACGTTATTAATCACAGTTCCACCATCGAAACCAATAACTCGTCTATAATCACGGTCGTATTTATCAGTTTTTGTTGAATACATAGCAGCAAGTGAACTATTAGGTTGTTTCCATTTGTTATAGTTATTGTTGTTACGAATTAAAAGACGCATTAAATCATCACTATCAGGGACAATGAATTCTGCATTATCATAGGTAGCAGTGTAAGTAGTAAAGCCTAATCGAGTCCCAATTATTGGATTGTATTGAACATGGCCACCAATGATTTGCTCATTTATAAGATTTTTTCTAGGAGCTAATGACATATAATCCACATCATAACCCGCAAAATCGCCAGTATGTTGCTCTTCTTGTATGCCAAGTTCTGTGTTGAAATGAGCTTCAGCATCAGCAAGATCATCGTTATCGAATCTTATTGTTGAGTTAATATAAGAGAGAACTTGGTAATTCCCATTTTCATCTTTAACTGGAACAGACCAAGTTTTACCATTCGCATCAACATATTTTTCCATATAAACAAGGGCATCTTTTTTTGCTTTTGAATAGAAGAAAGATGAAGTAAAATAATCATTTTTTACTTCTACTGCTCCACCACGGAGGGCAGTAGATTGACTCTTAGATAGATCAGGTGTAATGCCCATAATTCTCTTTGAGAAACCTAAACCAGTCTTACGTGGAGAATAATAGTCAGTATTTTCCATTGTGAGCCCTTCACCATAGGTTGCCCTATAATGACCTGCATAAGCTTTAACAAAGTAAGTACCACCGAATCCTTCATAAGCCTTGAATTTATCTTCATAACCTGCATAATATTTTGCATCATCTCTTAAATCACTCCAACCTTTATCAATTGTAGGGGTAAGAGTTTTATCTGAGAAATCCATAAGTCCAAATTTATATTTGTTACCATAACGAGCTCTGAACTTGTGAGAAACTGCAGGATTATAACCAGCTAGATTGAAATAACCGTAATAGGAATTGTCCTTTTCTCTTATTTCATTATAGATAGCAGGTAATTCATCATAATCTACATTGTATGTATCTCTGATTTGAGGTTCCTTGTACATATCGGTAGAACCTTCTTCAAAATCTTGTGATTCCATTTTGAATTGATAATCAAGAAAAACTCTATTAAGGGTTTTAGCGTCATCGAAGAAGACATAACGTCTTAAATTTGAGTAGCCATAATATGACATTCCTTGAGTTGTTCTAATATCTCTAATGTTACCAAACTTATCGCCATTTTTACGTTTCTTAAGGATAGAAACAGCATCAATAGCAGATACATTAGGAATAGAAATTAAGTCTTCATATAGCATATAATTAATGTTCTGAGGAGACATTAAGTAGTCTTGCCAAACATCATTCATACCTTCTGAAGAGCCTTCACTTTCACCTAATCTTTCTAGTAAGTAACCAATCTCTTCTCGTCTTTCATCAACTTCATCGGTATCAGTGTAACGTGAGATTTTAACTTCCTCTCTGATTCTAAGCATTGTTTTTTGATCTATTGAATCAATTCTTCTAAGATCAAAAATGCTCCCAAAGAAACTAACAAATTCGCGATATTCAAAAATATCTTGAGCTTGCTGTTCAGTGATAGGAAGAGTTTTTAATTCTTCCAAGGTCGCTGTGTTTAAATCGATAGTTGCTTGTGCGAAAGAACAAGCAAATATCACTAATAATACGATCAATATTTTTTTCATATGGTACCCTATTATATTATTTTTCATATTTATATAACATTATATAAGATATTCTTAAATTTGTAAAGAATTTTATTCTACTATATTTTTCAACTAACTGCAGTTAATTATAATTAAATACTTTACAGTACTTTTTTGAGTAAAGAACCTTGCTTAATTTTCTGCTTCTTTAGAATTAACCAAAAATCTTTTAACCAAATTTGCTTAATTCCAGGAAATGGATTAATAGCGATAAGATCTTTTCTTAGATTAGAAGTAAACAAACGGGAAATTGTTTTTTCCTCAGAAATATTTCCGACAACTTTAGCTAGTAAGTTCAAATATTCTTCATAATTTAAGAACTTATACATTTTATAGATTTGAGCCAGTTTAGTAGCTTGAAAGATGACTAAGTTATGAATTTTAACATCAGTAATGATTGGAAAATTATTTACGAAATCAACAGTTTCTAATATCATTTTTTCACTTTCGTTTGGTATTCCTATGATAAGGTGAACCCCAAGAGGTATTTCAAGTTCTTGGCATAACTGAAGAGCAAGCATGGTATCTTGATGACTATGATTTCTATTAAGAAATTTTAGAGAACTCTCATGAATAGTCTGCATCCCAAGTTCAATTGTAACAGGAATGTCAACACTTTTTATGGCAAGTAAAATATCTTTATTAATATAATCAGGTCTAGTAGAAATGATTACTTCTTCAAATATATTGCTATTTTTTATTAAAACAAGTGAATCTTTAAGAAAATTGCTTGTACATGCAGTTGATGTTTCATCTTGAAGGTAGGCAATAAACTTCTTAGCTTGTGTATTAGCCTGGATTTTTGGTAGTAAGCTTGAAATCTGTTCTGGGAGAGTTTTGAGTTTATCATCATTAATTTTATCAGTAAAAGTTCTTGGTAAACAGAATATACAACCACCTGAGGCTCGATTTGGACAGGTTAAACCCAAGCTTAAGCCAACTTTCATTACCTTGCACTTGTATTTTTTTTTCCAACTTTGAGATAATAGATTAATATGTTCTTCTAATCTCATAAACTATATATTGCAAATCCGATAATGAGGTTTATAGTTTATTCTGTAAGTATTACTATGGTGAACAGATAGTCCAATTTTAGAATTACTACTGGGTAAATCATCAATAATATATGGTTTATAGCTTATCAGTAATTTTCTAATTCCTTGCCATTCAATAATCCAGTTATGTAAGCTAAGCCTTTGAGGATTAACTGACAATTCAACGAATCTATCAGCAACATAGTTAAGATCATATTTTCCAACTTGAATTGAATACAAAGAAATTCTGCTAACCTTGAAGATATAAGAAATATCATAATCTGGATAAATAAAGGAATCATTATTAAGACCATCAATTTCAGATGCAATATTCTCTTTGATAGTCGATAAATCAGGTAAAAAATGACTACTCCCACAACAATTTTGATAGAATAATTTATAAATATCAGTCATTGTAGCAATAGGGAATAGGTCTAACTCTTGATCAATTAAGAATTTTGCTCTTCTTTTATCCAGCACTGATAAAGCTTCCTTTAGAAATAATTCCTAATATCCTATTTTCTAGGAAGTTACCTTTTGAGAAAGGGTCCTTCTCTAGAATGGTCATATTAGCCAAATAATCCGGAGCAATATAACCTTTGTTATCAATACCCTCTAATTTTGCTGCGTTAGAAGTATAAATTTTAATAGCTTGACTAATACTTAACCTCTCCAAAGGGTTATGATGGGAAATAGCTGCTTGTAATTGGTCTAGAATATTTAAGCTTGTTATATACCAATCTGATGACCCTGCAAGTAAGATATCATTATCCAGAATAGTCCTAAATCTATTTGTTTTCATTGTTCTTTCTAGTCCAAGCACCTTAGTGTAGAAATTACCTTTACCGCCCCATAAATGGTCAAACATAGGTTGCATTACAGCAGAGATATTGTATTCTTTCATAAGTTTTAAGGATTCATCACTCATCAACTCATTATGAATAATTTGATGTTTTAAGTCTTTCGCTTCTTTTTTTTGGGCTTTAACATAAGCATTAACTACTTGAGCAATTGCTTTATCACCAATGCAATGAACTCCAACCTGCAAGTCATGCTTATGAGCATCCCACACAAAACTTTCCCAGAAAAGATCATCTTGATAAAGGCTACCATAATTGTCACTTTGGTCACTGTAGGGCTGGAATAATGCAGCAGTATGAGAGCCAAAAGAACCATCAGCTAAAATACAACCACCTATTCTTTTAGAGCCTCTATCTAAAGCTTTATCTACATCAAAAAATTGGGGGTATAATACGAAATCAGTTTTAAATCTTCCTAAGCTATCCTGAATCAAAGGGAAGTGGTTAAATGATTTTTGAGCATCTCCAATCATTGTGTGTATTGAGGTAAGACCCGCTTTAATTGCTAAATTATCTGCTGCCAAATAGGCTTCAATAATAGCATCATCAGTTAAGGTGTTATGGAAAGTATGGGCTGCAAGGTCATTGTATTCTTTATTCAACAGACCATTGAAATCACTAGAAAGTGCTTTTGGGAAGTTTATAATAGATAAGGCTTGACTATTTATAACACAGGAATGACCATCTATTCGCCTTAACAATAGTGGGTTACTTGGAACAACTTTGTCCAATTCATCTATAGTTGGAAATCTCTTCTCTTTCAATTGATTCTCATCTAGGCCATAAGCAAATTTATATTTTCCAATTACAGGGGAATCTTTGATTAGATCAAAAACTTCATCTAGACTTCTGGCTGAATGTAAATCAGCTCCTATGCTGTAAAGTCCACCTTCGAAAGAATGGGTATGAGAATCTGTAAAGCCAGGAAATACTGTAGCACCTTTCAAATCTATCATCTCAATTCCAGACTTCTCAGGAGTTTTCTTGAAACATTCTTTTATTTTCTTATCCTTGACTAGGATAGCCTGATAAATATTGTTCTGCGAATCCATTGAATAGAATTTTGCATTATGATAGATTTTCATTATTTAACCTCTTTTTGCATGATTTTCTTTATTTCACGATAAAATCTATTTGTGGGAAAACCCATTACATTGAAATAACAACCGTTGATTTTCTTAATAAATTGACTACCGTAGCCCTGTATCCCATAAGCACCTGCTTTATCAAAACTATCACCTGTCTCTATATAGTTTTCAATATCAAATTGAGAAAGGGTATCAAATTCTACTATAGTTTTTTCATAAAAAGTTTTTACTATCTTCTTATAGCAAATTGTTACTCCAGTGTAAACATGATGCCGTTTTCCAGATAGCTTTTCTAGATAATCATAAGCTTGATACTTGCTATTTGGCTTACCTAGAATTTTACCATCTAAGGATACTACAGTATCTGAACCAATAACTATACATTTATGATCTAAATGCTGAGCAACTTCTTTTGCTTTGTTAGCTGAATGCAACATTACTAACTTATAAGGAGGTAAGTCAAGCATCTCTTCAACTATATTTGATGGTATATGTAAAGGATTTAATCCAATTTTCTTGAAAATTTCTTTTCTACGAGGTGAGGCAGAGGCCAAAACAACCTTCTTTCCTCTCAATAATTCAGCTATCATAATTTACATCCTTTATTATTTAATCTATCTACTAAATTCACAAACAGGACAAATATAGAATACCATTATATTTGCTAGACTTTTGATATAAGTATGTTTTTTTAACTTCTATAATTTGCTAATATTCAATCAAAGAAGTCAATTTTTACTACAATCTAAGAACAATCAAGTCCAAGAACTAACAAGGGATTTTATACTAACTGAAAGCTAACACACTTTATGTAAATCGTGAAACTTTAGTTAGATAAAAATCTTGTATCAGTAAATAGAATCCACTTCTTCAAATTTATCTTCCTTGTTATTTTGTCCATAAATTTTTTTCTAAGAAATATTAGTATTAATTTAAATAAATTTACTTGCCAAAGAAATCGTAAATTTATAATTTGGTATCAAAATAAAATTACGGAGTTTTAATATGGAAAACAGAATTCACAATTTTAACGCTGGGCCATCAGTATTACCAGTGGAAGTATTAAAAGATGTTCAAGCTAATTTGATTAGCTACAAAGGATATGGACTTTCAGTTATGGAAATGTCTCATCGTTCAGCTGAATATCAACAGATAATTGATGAGGCTATGGCAAATGCTAAAAAAGTTATGGATTTAGGAGATGATTATGAAATCCTTTTCCTTGGTGGTGGTGCATCAACCCAATTCTTAATGGTTGCAATGAATCTAATCGGACAAGGACAAGAAGGTAACTACATCAATACAGGTACATGGGCTACAAAGGCTCTGAAAGAAGCTAAAAAAATTGGGAAAGGTATGCATATAGCAGCTTCTTCGGAAGATAAAGATTTTACTTATATTCCTAAAGAGTTCAAACTTTCAGAAAATCCTGCTTTCTTACATATCACAACTAACAACACTATCCGTGGAACAGAATACTCAGAAACTCCTGTAGTACCTGAAGGTGTTAAATTAGTTGCTGATATGTCTTCAAATTTCCTAAGCAGACCTTATGACTTCAAGAAATATGATTTAATCTATGCTGGTGCTCAAAAGAATATTGGACCATCTGGCGTAACTATCGTTGCTATAAGAAAATCAATTATTGACCAAATGAATAAAGATCTTCCTACTATGTTAGATTACAAAACTCATATTGATAAAGGTTCTATGTTTAATACTCCTCCAGCATTCAATATTTATGTTGTTGGTGAAGTCTTAAAATGGATTGATAACTTCGGTGGTTTAGATAAACTTCATGCTCATAATCTTAAAAAAGCTAACTATATCTATGATGCTATCGATAATTCTAACGGTTTCTATAAAGGTACTGTTGTTAAAGAAGATAGATCTCTTATGAATATTCCTTTCAGATTAACTAGTGAAGAACTTGAGAAAAAATTCATCGCTGAAGCTAAAGCTAATGGAATGATTGGACTTAAAGGTCACAGATCTGTTGGTGGTTGCCGTGCTTCTGTTTATAACTCATGTCCTTTAGAAAGTGCTAAAGCTTTAGGTGAGTTTATGAAAAAATTCCAAGCTGATAATCAATAAATTATAGCTAAAAATACACTTATAGATAGCCCTGGAAACAGGGCTATCTTCTTTGATAATATGATGATTGTTAATCTCTCTATAAAAATCCAATAATTATTAGGGATTCTAACAATCATGATTTAAAATAACCGTTAAGTGATTGTCTTTGTATCAATTGCCAGATAACGATATTTTCTAATGGTGATATTTCTTTCAGCTTTTTAGCCGAATATTAACCTCTTCTGTTTGAGGGTGGAGATTCTTTCCGCACCAAGCTTAGCTTGATTTAAAATTATCCCTAGCCAGGTAGGTTAGGTTTATCCTCCCTCTAATTTTATTTATCTAACTTAGACCATTAATTATAGATTACAAGAAAAAAAACTTTACATATTCCATAAAGATCCTAAAAATGGAACGATTGACTAAAGGAAGGAAAATATGAAATATATCAGATGCAATATAATCAATCCGGTTTCAAGGACAAAAGCGCAGTTACTAAAAGATGTAATCTTAACCATAGATGGTGATAAAGTATATAGGATTGATGAGAATAAGAATTTTGATATAACAAACAAAGATATAATAGATAAATCGGATAAGATTATTATTCCTGGCTTGATTGATTGTCATGTTCATCTATCACAGTGGAGGATTAGGGGAAGTTATAAGAGTGATTTGTTAGAATGGCTTAATACCTATACATTTCCAGAAGAAGCAAAACTAAATGATAAGCTCTACGCACATGAAATAGCTCAAGACTTTTTCAAGAATTTAATCAAATCTGGTACTACAAGTGCAGCAATTTATGTTACTGTTTCTCAAGAAGCTACTGACATAGCTTTTCAAGAAGCAGACAGGTTAGGTTATCGAGCATTGATTGGTAAGGTTTGTATGGATCAAAATACTCCTGAACAATTAATAGAAGATAGTGAAACATCTTTTAAGCAATCTGTAGAATTATGTCAGCAATGGGATAATCACAAACTACTTAATTATGTTTTTACACCTCGCTTTGCGCCTGTATGTACGAACAAGTTAATGAAAATGATTGGTAAATACGCTCAAGAGAACGATAAATATATTCAAACTCATCTTTCAGAGAATAAAAATGAGATAGCTATGGTTAAGGAGATGTTTCCTCAAGCAAAATCCTATACTGATGTATATGAGCAGGCTAACCTACTAAGTCCAAAGACAATTATGGCTCATACAATTCATTTGGAAGATAGTGAAATTCAACTTCTTAAAAATAGTAAGACAAAACTAGCTCACTGTCCAGATTCTAATTTCTTCCTGAAATCAGGAGTCTTCCCTTATAAAAAATTGATTGACTCTAATTTAAAAATTGGATTAGGATCTGATGTAGCTGGTGGTACTAGTTTAGATATGTTTTACCATATGAAGATGGCTAACTATATGCAGTTAGAATACTCCTTGGAAGTTGAAGAACTATTTTATATGGCAACATTAGGTTCAGCCTCAGTGTTATCCAAAGAGAAAGCTATTGGAAGTTTAGAAGTTGGGAAAAAAGCTGATTTTCTAGTTATGGATATAAACCCTGGCAAAAGAATTGAGGAAATGTTATCTGAGATGATTTTTGTAAGAGGAAGTCAAGCAATTGAAGAAGTATATATAGATGGAAAAAGTATTAACATATAAGACAAAAGAGAGAATTTATGCAAACAAATATAATTAAGTTCGTTTTAAACGGGGAAATAAAAACTCTAGAAGTTGCTCCTACAACAACTCTATTAGAGGTTATTCGAGATACATATAAGCTTAATGGTACAAAAAGTGTCTGCAATGAAGGTGATTGTGGGGCTTGTACGGTCACTGTAGCAGAATATATTGAAGGCAAAATAAGGTATAAGGCCATTAATTCTTGCCTTTATCCAGCTGAGAAAATCTTGCACAAACACATTATAACTGTTGAAGGTTTAAATGATGGTTCGGATGAACTTCACCCAATTCAAGAAATATTATATAATAATTATGGTACTCAATGTGGTTTTTGTACTCCAGGAATCGTTATGTCCCTTTTTGCTTATTTAGCTGATAATAGTGACTACACAGAAGATCAAGTAAAAGAATCACTTAATGGTAACTTATGTAGGTGCACAGGTTATGTTCATATAGTTAAGGGAGCTAAAGAAATTATTAAGTTTTTTGCTACTAATTATGACTCTTTGCTAGTTACAAAATTAATTGAAGGCAATAAGCTTATGAAAGAATTTGCAGACGATAATAATTTTTCAACTAACGAACAAGATCTTTCTAAGAGAGGTGTCGAAGGTTATTATCTAATTAAGTCTTTTGCAAAATATAAAGAAATAATAGCTAAACTTGCAGGAAAAGGAACTATCAAGGTGATTTCAGGGGCTACAGACTTATATGTCGTAGGAAACTTACGGAGGACCTATTTTAAGTACTATCTAGACATATCTTTTATTCCTGGAATGACAGATATTAAGTATGAAAAAGATCAAATCATTATTGGAGCTTCTACACCTTTAGAGGAAATTAGAGCTAATAGATTAATTAATGAACATCTACCTTGTTTAGCTAAAGTAGTTAGCAAGATGGCTAGCAAACAAATAAGAAATATTGCTTCCATTGGTGGTAATGTTGGAAATGCTTCTCCAGTTGGGGATTGTGCTACTTCTTTGATAGGCTTAAATGCTCGTTTGATTCTTTTTGGGAGTGAAGGAGAGAGAGAAGTTTCAATCGATCAATTCTATAAAGGATACAAGGAAACTGTTCTTAAAAAACATGAATTTATAAAACAAATTATTATCCCAGTTCACATAGCGGGTTTTTATAATTTTGAAAAATCAGCTAAGAGAAAGACTTTAGATATTTCATCAGTGTGCTCATTCTGTTATATAGAACACGACAAGGGTTTGGTGAATGTAAGTAGATTCTCCTTTGGTGGTGTGGCTGCTTATCCTAAACTAGCTTTAAGTATTGCTTTAGAAATAAGGGGTAAACATATAAAAGATATAGATATGGAGGATGTAGCTGATAAGGTAGCTGATGAGTTTACTCCTATTAGCGATATCCGAGGGAGTGCTGAGTATCGTCAAATCCTAATTAGAAATCACGTTTTCAAACATCTCTACAAGTTTAAAGAGGAGGTAATCGATGAAAGTTAATTCAAAACACCTCTCAGGCAAATTGCATGTAAGTGGCAGATCTACTTTTGTAGAAAATATTGCCCAAGCTTCAGCGGATTGTCTCTATGCTTATCCGGTTGTGAGTTCTAAGGCTAAAGCTAAAATTCTCAGCATTAATACTGAAAAAATAACTAGTGACCCAGGCTTTATAAAGTTGCTTACCTACAAGGATGTACCAGGTATCAACAATATCGCCCATGGAAATGGAGATGTTCAACCAGTTTTAGCTGAAACTGAAGTTAATTATGTCGGTGAACCCCTTGCTATTGTTGTAGCAAAAACTTTAGAGGATGCCATCTCTTTAAGTAGAAAAGTAGGGGTTGAGTATGAAGAACTTCATCCTATCCTTACTGTTGAAGATGCTGTTGTTGCTAAGAGCGAGTATGGACCAACTAGATTATTCCAGAGAATAGATAATGATTTTGATAATGAAGATGAAGTGAAAGTTTTATCAGGGCAATTAACAGTAGGAGCTCAAGAACATTTCTATTTTGAGACGCAAAGATGCTTTGTCAGCAATGAAGAAAATGGATATTTTACTGTTTATAGCTCTACTCAAGCTGTTTCAGAAGTCCAAGAGATTTGTGCTAGGCTTTTAGGTGTTTCTTCAAATTATATAACTGTAGATGTGAGACGTTTAGGTGGGGCATTTGGAGGTAAAGAAGCTCAAGCAACTCTTTGGGCAGGGATAACTACTATTGCTTCTTATAATCTAAAAAGACCGGTTTATTTAGCTCTAGAAAGAAAAGATGATATTAATTGGACTGGTAAAAGGCATGAATTTGTAAATTCTTATACTATTAAGTACAATGAACAAGGTAATCTCCTTAGTTATAAATTAGATTTAAAGGCTAATGGCGGAGCTTATATCGATTTATCTTTTGCAATTCTTGAAAGAGGCTTACTTCATTCCGATAGTGGCTACTACATACCTAAAATGCAAGTTACAGGTACAGCATACCGAACAAACTTACCTGCTAATACTGCTTTTAGAGGATTTGGAGCTCCACAAGCTATAATGACAACAGAGTTAGCTCTTGAAAGAGTAGCCTATGCTCTTAAAATGGATTTACTTGAAATTAGAAAAAAGAATGTTTATCGAAAAGGTCAGACAACCCAGTATGGGATGGAGGTCAAAGAAGCATTAGGTTTAGAAATGTTAGAAGAATTAGAATCTATTTCTAACTACCATGATCTAAAAGCTCAAGTTGCTCACTTTAATAAGGTAAATAGGTTTAAAAAGAAGGGAATAGGTATAGTAACTGGTAAATTTGGAATATCATTCACTGCAACTTTCCTTAATCAAGGGTCAGCTTTAATTTGGATTTATTCGGATGGTTCAATTTCTCTCAGTCATGGAGGAATAGAGATGGGACAACAGCTCTATACTAAAGTAGCTACGGTCGTCTGTCAAACTTTGGGAATTACTATGGACAAGGTAAGAAGTGAGAGTACAAATACTAAAAGAGTTGGTAATTCTTCACCTACTGCAGCTTCTTCTGGATCAGATTTGAATGGTAATGCTGCAAGACAAGCTAGTGAGAGCTTGAAAGCAAGATTGTCTGAAGCAGCAGTCATACTTATTGCCGAAAAATATGAAGTAGCTCTTTCTGCTCAAGATTTGATTTTTGACAACAATCTAGTTTATTCTAATAAGAATCCTCAGATATCAATAACTTTTAATGAGCTTGCTCACTATGCTTATATGAACAGGATTGACTTAGGTCAACATAGTTTTTATAAAACACCAGAAATAAATTTCGATAAATCAACAAATAAAGGACGCCCTTTCTATTATTTTGTTTATGGGGCTAGTTTAATTGTTTCTGAAGTGGATATGTTGACAGGTGACTATAAGTTTGAATCTATCTATGTTGTTCATGATAATGGTTTACCATTAAACAAAGAAATAGATTTAGGTCAAATATATGGAGCTACAGTTCAAGGATTAGGCTACTGTACAATGGAAGAAGTTAAATACGATGATAAAGGACAAAGTATGGCCAATACTCCTTCAACCTATAAGATACCAACTATGAGTGATGTTTGTGCAAACTTTGTAGTAAAGCAAGTTAATGAGGAAAGATCACAAGCTAGTGTTTTAGGTTCTAAAGCTGTGGGAGAACCACCATTTCTTTATGGTTTGGCAGGCTGGTTCTCTATTATGAATGCCTTAAGTTTCGTAAGCAAGTCTCCGGAAAATATAAATTTAAAAATGCCGGCAACTCCGGAAGCAGTTTTGCTGGCGATAGAAGATATTAAAAAGAGAGGATTATATGTATAAATTTTTAACAGATGCTCAATTTAAAACAGAAGTAGATAGATGTGTCTACTGTGAAGAAATGCCGTGTATGGAAGCATGTCCTGTATCTTGTTCTCCTGCAGAATTTATTAAAGCAGTAAAGAATGGTGCAGATAGCGATATTAAACGTGCTTCTACTATAATATTATCAAAAAACATCTTAGGTGGAATATGTGGTTCTGTATGTCCAGATTACCATTGTATGGCTGCCTGTTCCAGAGAAACTTTTGATAATCCGATAAAAATACCTGATGTACAGGCGAAAATTATTAAGATGGGAAAAGACTTAGGTTTCAAACCACAATTTAAACAATCTAGTGATATAAAGAAGAAAGTTGGAATAATTGGTGGTGGACCTGCTGGTATAGCTTGTGCAAACATCTTAGCCCAATATGGTGCTAATGTTGATATCTTTGAGCGAGAGGATAAATTAGGGGGGATGTGTGATTTTATCCCTCAATATAGATTAGATAAAAGTGTCCTTGAAAGTGATTTAAATAATGCTACCGAACATGAAAATATAAGAGTATATAATAAAACTAATATTATGGATTTAGAAAAATTCTCTTCCATGTATGATGCTGTTGTTCTTTCAACAGGACAAGATCAAGCTATAAAACTTAATGTTTATGGCAAGGAGCTAGCTCATGACTGGAAATCCTTCTTGAGTCTTCAAGTCTTAGAAGATCATTCAAGATATGCAATAATTGGTGGTGGTGCCGTTGCTATGGACTGCGGTATGAAAGCTATTAATAGTGGGGCTCAAACAGTTGATTTCTTTACTTTAGAAAATTTATCAGAAATGAAATTAGATTCTAAAGAGCAGAAAGAATTGTTGAATAATAACTTCGGAAACTATTTCAGAACAATTATTAAAGAGATTGAATCAGATGAAAATGGACTGAAACTACATTGTCAAAGAGTTAGACTTAACGGCAAGGAGTTTGATTTATCGAAAATAGAGAAAATAACAAACACAGAATTTCATTCAGATTTTTATGACTATGTCATTTTTGCAGTAGGTAGTAGAAGCAGTATAGATAAAAACATAGAACAAAATAAAATCTTTAAGTGCGGAGACTTTAGAAATAATGCTACAACAGTAGTAGAAGCTGTAGCTAGTGGACGAAACTGTGCTGTTGAAATATTAACAAGTTTTGGGCTTGACCTTAATACCAAAATCAGTCATAAACATGTTAAATCTTACATTGGACTTGAAGATAAGTATATCGATAATGTTTCAATCAAAGCAGACTTTTTTGGTAGAGAAATGAGATCACCTTTTATTCTATCTGCTGCTCCACCTTCTGATGGATATGACCAGGTAAAGAAAGCTTATGAAGCTGGTTGGGCTGGTGCTGTAATGAAAACCGCTTTTGATGACTTAGATATTCATATTCCACATGATTATATGTTTGAATTTAATCAAGAGACTTATGCCAATTGTGATAATGTTTCGGAAGTCCCTCTTCGACAAGTGATTGCTAATGCTCAAAGAATTATTAAAGAATTTCCAGATAGATTGACTATTGTATCAACTGGTGGTCCAGTTACTGGTCATGATGAAGAGGATAAAGCAGTTTGGCAAGCCAACACTAAACTTATAGATTCAGCTCAAGTTCATGGCGTTGAATATAGTCTATCTTGTCCTCAGGGAGGAGATGGAACAGAGGGAGATATAGTTTCTCAAAATGCAGAACTTACTGCTAAAGTTATTGATTGGGTTTTGCAAGTATCTGAACCTACAATACCAAAACTTTTCAAGTTAACAGGTGCTGTAACTTCTATAGTACCAATTTTAGAAGCAATAAAAGATGTTTTTGGAAAATATCCAAACAAAAAAGCGGGAATCACTTTAGCTAATTCTTTTCCTACAGTAGCTTTTAGAAAAGATGTTAAGCAAGAATGGGAAGATGGAATTATGGTTGGTATGTCTGGCGATGCAGTTAAATATATATCAAATCTCACCCTATCTAAAGCTAGTCCTGTTGGATTAACAATATCTGGTAATGGTGGAACTATGACCTATAAAGATGCTGCCGACTTCTTAGCTTTAGGATGTAAAACAGTGCAATTCTGTACAGCAGTAATGAAAGATGGAGTTGGCATAATTAGAGATCTTGAACAAGGCTTGGCTTATATGATGCAGGAAAGAGGATTAAAAACTATTGATGAACTAATAGGTATTGCTCTTCCTGAACCAATTTTAGATTTTATGGACATTTCTCCTGTTAAGAGAATCTCTGACGTAAATCCTGATCTATGTGAACATTGTGGTAACTGTAGTAGGTGTCCATATCTAGCAATTACTCTCAATGATGATAAGATTCCTGTTACTGATGCTAGTAAATGTATTGGGTGTTCAATATGTGTGCAAAAGTGCTTCAGTGGAGCATTATTTATGAGAGAAAGAACTCAAGAGGAGGCAAGAAACTAATGAAAATATTAATAAAAAATGCTACAATAATTACTTTAAATAAAAGTAATATGTTGATGAAAAATAGTAATATAGCTATAGAAGATAAATTCATAAAGTATATAGGAGATGATATTCTTCCTGAAACTGAATATGATAGAGTGATTGATGCTAGTAATCGTATAGTGATGCCCGGTTATATCAATGCTCATACTCATTTTTATAGTAGCTTTGCAAAAGGTATTGGAGGTATTGCTCCTTCAGATAACTTTGTTCAAGTATTGGAAAACATGTGGTGGAGATTAGATAAGAAACTCCTTTTGGAAGATACTCACTATAGTGCCTTAACTGCTATTATGGATGGAATTAAAAAAGGTGTAACAACATTCATTGACCATCACGCTAGTCCTTTTGCAGTAACAAATTCTTTGCCTGAGATCGCAAAAGCAGTTGAAAGAATGGGTGTTAAGGCTTCTCTCTGCTATGAAATATCTGATCGAGATGGCCTAGATATAAAAGACGCCGGGATCTTAGAGAATTTTACCTTTATAGAAGGAAATAACAACCCTGATATAACAGGGTTAATAGGACTTCATGCTTCATTTACTCTTTCAGATGAAACGCTTCAGGAGATAATCAAAAGAAATGCCAATAACTATGGTTATCACATTCATGTTTCTGAAGATAAGGCTGATGAAATTGATTCCCAAAAGAAATATGGTTGCTCAGTAATTGAAAGATTAGATAAGTTTGATATTGTAAATGAAAGGTCCATCCTTGCTCACTGTGTAAATATTTCTGAATTAGATCGAAAGATTATAAAAGAAAATAATGGGATTATTGTGCATAATCCTGAATCAAATCTTAACAATGCTGTTGGAATTAGCAATGTGTTAAGTCAAATTAATGAAGGAATATTAGTTGGGTTAGGGACAGATGCAATGACAAATAATATGGGAAATGAAATGAGAATAGCCCTTTGGTTACAACATATTAAGCAAAGTAATCCAAGCTGTGCTTTTATGGAAGTAGCTTCTATGCTTTTAGAGAATAATGCCAAAATTGCTAATAGACTATGGAATACAGATAAGTTTGGTATCCTTAAAGAAGGAAACTTTGCAGATGTTATAATACTTGATTATGACCCTATAACCCCACTAAACGAAGATAATCTTTATGGCCATATCGTTTTTGGTATTGCTGAAGCTAATGTTTCTACAACCATTTCTAATGGCAAAATATTATGGCACAATAATCAATTTGAAGATTTTATAGACCAACATCAAATAAATAAACATTCACGTGAATTAGCAAAAAAATTATGGGAGAGATTATAAAATGGTAAGTTATGAAGCAATTTTAAATAAATCTAAAGAGATAGAACCACAAATAGCAGACTTTTTGAGTAGATTAATAAAATGTAGGTCACATTCTGGAACTGAGAAAGATGTTGTTGATTTAATCAAAGAAGAAATGGAAAAACTAAAGTATGATGAGATTAGAGTGGATGCTCTGGGTTCTATAATTGGACGAATCGGATCAGGTCCTAGACTTATCGCTATAGATGCTCATATCGATACAGTCTATGAAGGGAATTTAGCAAATTGGGATAAGGAACCATATTCTGGAGAAATTGATGAAAAATATGTCTATGGAAGAGGTACTTCTGACCAAAAAAGCGGTTTAGCTTCAATGGTTTATGCTGGTTGGCTGATGAAGGAATTTGATCTTTTAAATGATTTTACAGTACTAATTACTGGAACTGTTATGGAAGAAGATTGCGATGGAATAGCATGGGAACATCTTATTGTAGAAGACGGAATTAAACCTGAGTTAGTAATAAGTACTGAACCAACATCATGTAATATTTATAGAGGTCATAGAGGTAGAATGGAAATTTCAATAGAAGTGAAAGGTATCTCTTGTCATGGTTCTGCTCCTGAAAGAGGAGATAATGCTATATACAAAATGTCTCGAATTGCCTTAGAAATTGAAAAGTTAAATGAAAGATTAAAGCATGATGATTTTCTTGGAAAAGGTACTATAACTGTATCAGTAATGAACTCAGACTCTCCTTCCCAGTGTGCTGTTTCGGATTATGTATATCTACAATGTGATAGAAGATTAACAGATGGAGAAACAAAAGAAATTGCTGTAAATGAGCTCAAAGAATGTTGTAGAATGGCTGGTTATCCAGAAGCTGAAGTTAAAGTATTGGAATATAAAGAAAAAGCCTATACTGGAAAAGTATATCCAGTAGAAAAATACTACCCTACTTGGGTCTTGAGCGAAGATTCAAATTATTTAAAAGTTGCGAAAAAAGGATATTCTTCTATATTTACTAACGAGCCGCTTGTTGATAAGTGGACTTTTAGTACTAACTGTGTTTTCATTATGGGTAAACATCCTGAAATTAAATGTTTAGGTTTTGGCCCAGGAGATGAAGATCAAGCACATGCACCTAATGAAAAGGTAAAAAGAGAAGATTTATGGAAAGCAACTGCATTCTATACTTCTTACATCAAAACATTAAAGGAGTAAAAAATGAAGAAAATTCTATTTATTGCATTAGTCACAATGTTACTAGGAAGCTTAGTAGCTCAAGAAAATTGGGAATACTCATTTGACGTAAAAGGTACTTTATCACAAAGTTACTATACTGATAACTGGGACGGTGAAGAAGAATCTAATATTAATTGGTTACTTCAAGGTAATATGACAGCTAATAAGCAATTGTTAGACTGGTTTAGGTCTATGAATACTTTAAAAATGAAGTTTGGTCAAATATATGATACTGAAAAAGATGCTCAAGGTATGCAAGCACCTGGTTGGGAAGCTCCGAGAAAATCAGATGATGAGATTGATTTCTTATCTCTAGGTTTGCTTACTTTCCATGGCTGGGTTGATCCTTATGTATCACTTAGATTAGAAACTGTATTCGAAGGTGAATCAAAAAGAGCTTTTGACCCTGCACGATTCTCACAAGGTATTGGTGCTTCAAAGATAATAATTGAAGAACCTCGTTTAGGATTATCAACCCGTGCTGGTCTTCTAATGAGAGAAAACTATATATATGGTATTGCACCAATGATTGATGGTGGTGCTGAATCTGTTACTGAATTCATGTGGGTATGCCCATTTGATAGAACAAAATTTACATCAAATTTGTTCTTATTCCAAGCTTTCTTTAATTCAGAAGAAGATGAAGCTTTAGAAGGTAATGATGACTGGAAGCAAATTGATATTGAATGGACAAATGAATTAAGTATCCAGCTCTACAAATATTTATCCTTTAATGTTTATACTCAACTTCTTTATGATAAAGAGATAGATTATACAGGTAGATTTAAGCAAACTTCAGGTTTATCATTAACCTATAAATTGTTCTAAGTATTGACAAAACTTATGATAAATTATTAATTGATTGAGGACTAAGCTTAGTCCTCAATCTTTTGATAAAAGAAATTAATTTTAAATGAAGGAAATATGAAATATAGATGTAGTAAATGCAAGAGAGAATATAATATTGAAGATATAAACTACCTCTGTAGTGAGTGTGGTAAAGATTGGTTACCTGGCAACAAGTTGGAAGGTGTTTTAGAAATAGTATATAACGAGCAAGATAAATTAAAAATTAAGAAAGATTTAGATATAAATAACTTTTTCCCCTACAATTTTAAAGATTTACCAAACATAAAAGTAGGAAATACTCCCTTTTATCATGCTGACAAATTAAGTAAGAAATATAACTTAAACATTTGGATTAAGAACGACACAGTAAATCCAACTGGTTCATACAAAGATAGGGCTTCTTATTGGGTTCTAGCACAAGCAAAACACCATAAAATAGATAAAATAGTCTGTGCTTCAACAGGAAATGCTGGTTCATCATTGGCTGGTATTTGTGCTGCAACTGAAATAAAAGCAAAGATATTCATACCTGAAAGAGCTCCACTTGGTAAGAGAGCACAGAACATTGCTTATGGAGCTGATTTAGAACTAGTAGCTGGCTCTTATGATGATGCTTATGCAAAATCAATTGATTTTTCTTCAAAGCATTTCACTTTAAATAGAAATACTGGATATAATCCAATCACAATCGAGGGGAAGAAAAGTTCAGCAATTGAGATATTCAAGCAAAATGATAATCAAGTCCCTGATTATGTTGTAGTTCCAGTAGGAGATGGTGTTATCATTTCAGGTGTTTATAAAGGATTTAAAGATCTTTTTGATTTAGGTATTACAAAAAAAGTCCCAGGTATAATCGGAGTACAATCCGATAAATCTAATGCTATTTTTAATTATTGGAAGACTGGTGCTTATCAATCACTTGATAGTGCTGACACAATAGCTGATTCTATTTCAGTAAAAAGTCCCGCATGTGCTGATTTAGCAGTAAGAGCAGTAAGAGATAGCAATGGATTTATGTTAGAAGTAGATGATAATAAGATAATTGAATATCAGTTAGATATCGCTAGAAACAGTGGTATCTTCTGCGAACCATCTTCTGCAGTTGTCGCAGCCATCTTAGAAGATAATCAAAGATTTGAGTCTGATTCTCAAATTGTATTATTACTCACTGGTCATGGATTGAAAGATATTGACTCAGTTTTAAATTATGAGGAGAGAAATGAAACTATTAAAAAATTGTAGCTTGATTATTGATGACAACATTATCAATCAAGACATTCTAATTGAAGAAGACACTATTGTTAGAATTTCTGATGAAATAACTGCCCAAGATTCATGGGAAGTTACTGATATAGACTTTAAATTTGTTCTTCCTGGTTTTATAGATTTTCATGTTCATCTTGATGATGAAATTAACGGTATACCAATAGCTGATAACTATGATTCTGGAACAAGAGCTGCATTAAAAAGTGGGATAACTACTCTTTTTAGTTTCATAACTCAAAGAAAAGGTGAGACCCTGAAAAATGCAGTTGATAGAACCCATAAGAAAGCCAAAGGTAATCTTTGGTGTGATGTTGGCTGGCACCTAACTCCTACGACTTTTGATGAAGCTAGTCATCAAATCATTTCTGAATTGATTGATGAAGGTTTTAGCACTTTTAAATTATATACTACCTATAAAAAAGCTGGTATTTACAGTGATTATTATCGAATTGAAGAGTTTGCTAAAAGGTATGTTGATAAAGAGATCTTAATTTTAGTTCATTGTGAAGACGATGATCTTATCAAAACTAAAGCTATTAAATTACATAAGAGTAGTTTAAGTAATATTTCGAGAGTTAGATCAAAAACTGTTGAACTAACTGCAGTAAATAAAATACTAAGAATTGCTCGTTCTACTGGTGCCCATTTCCATATTGTACATGTATCTACTGTTGAAGCTATGGAAGTTATCAATAGATTGAAGTATCGTAGCTGTGTAACCTGCGAAACCTGTCCTCAATATATCTTCTTGGATAGCTCAAAATATACAGGACCCAACGGTGAGCAATTAATCTGTACGCCTCCTTTAAGAGATTTAGAAAACGCCAAAAAGCTAGCAGAAGGTTTTAAATTAAATTATTTTAATATTATAGCATCAGATCATTGTCCTTTTACTATGAATCAAAAAATGATAGGTAAAAGGTTTTATGACAAAGCACCTGGAGGACTCAATGGTTTGGACTTCATTCCTTATTTAACTTCAAATATTTTTGATAGAGATTTTGATAAAGCAAAGTTTTTACAAAATAAATTTTCTTCAGAACCAGCTCATCTCTCAGGTCTCTACCCAGATAAAGGTGTAATAATAGAAGGGGCTCTTGCTGACTTAGTAGTACTTGATTTTGATCACGAACATCCAATCCAAGGTAGGGAGGGGATTTATAACCCCTATCAAGATTTAACAACTAGCTTAAATATCTATAAGGTCATGAAAAGTGGTGATTTCGTTGTTGAAAATGGAGATATTCTTCAGAATACTCCAAGTGGGAGTATAATATGACACAATGGAAGAATGATGGTATTTCTAAAGTTACAGGAAGAGCTAAATATGCTGATGATATTAAATTCTATGATATGTTGCATTGCATACCTGTTTATTCAGACCAAGTTCACGCTAAGATAAACCATATCTCAACTGTTAATGCTGAAAAAAGTACAGGTGTTGTTCGCGTAATAACAGCTTCTGATATACCCGGTGTTAAGAAATTTGGTCAGATTAGAAAAGACTATTCCCTTCTAGCTGAAGACAAAATACGTTATGAAGGTGATGTAATTGCTCTTATTGTCGCTGATACTA
Source organism: Cloacimonadales bacterium (SeqCode) (assembly GCA_963678375.2). GTDB lineage: Bacteria > Cloacimonadota > Cloacimonadia > Cloacimonadales > JAFGVF01 > JAEKNW01. The sequence continues at coordinate 244,552 of CAXXQH010000001.1, read as the reverse complement.
TAGAACATGCTCTGGCTGCTCTACCTAAAATTAAAGCTAGCTATACTCCTTTAGAAGCAATTTTATCTCCTGAAGAGGCTAGTAAAGATAACATTCTAATACACGATATATATGGCACAAACTTGATAAATCATCACAAAGTTAGAAAGGGAGATATTCAACAAGGATTTACTGAATGTGATTTAATTATTGAAGATTATTATGAAACAAATTTTGTTGAGCATGCCTATCTTGAACCAGAGTCTGCAGTTTGCCAAGTTAGAGATGATGGTGTTATCGAGGTCTTTGGTTCAATGCAACATCCCTTTTCTACTAGAAGATTTACAGCTGCTTTATTGGGTAAAAAATTATCTGAGGTTGAGATTATTACAATCCCTATGGGTGGTGGTTTTGGTGGTAAAGATGATACAGCTGCCATCGTATGTGCAAGAACAGCTCTTGCAGCCTTGCTCTGCGAAAAAGCAGTAAAAATGACTTATACAAGAGAATGGTCAATCAAGGAGAGTTATAAAAGACATCCTTACAAAATGAAATATAAAGTTGGAATTAAGAAAGGGAAATTACATGCTTTAGAGTGTGATATTACAGCTGATGGTGGTGCTTACACCTCAGTTTCACCTTGGGTTACTTGGAGATCTACAGTTCAATGCGGTGGACCCTACGTAATACCTAATGTTTATACTGATGTGAAATCATTCTATACTAACAATGTATATACTGGTGCCTTTAGAGGATTCGGATCTCCTCAAGTGAACTTTGCTATTGAGCAAATTGTCGAGACTATATCTGAAAAACTGGGAATCGATGCTATTAGCTTTAGAAAAAATAATATGCTGAGACAGAATTCTATTACGGTTTCACAGCAAAAACTTGATAATCATATAGTTTCCATAGAGCAAGTTTTAGATAAAGTTGTGAGCGAAAGTGATTACAAGAATAAATTAGAAAAGTGCAGTTATGGCAAAAGTGTAAAATCAAAACTCTATGGTGTGGGTCTAGCTATGTCATACCGAGGTTGCAGTTTAGGTGCTGAAGGGAAAGATTTTACATCAGCAATTATTAATGTACAATTTGATGGTTCAATACTTCTGGAAGTATCGATTCACGAAAATGGTCAAGGTGCTGAAACTGCTATGCTAAATATCCTTGCAAGAGAGCTTGGTGTTTCACTTGATAAAATTCGTTACAGACGTTCCTCGACTTCGCAGATTCCTGATGGTGGTACTACTGTTGCTTCAAGAGGTACACTGATGGGAGGCGGAGCTCTAATGGATGCAGTAACCAAACTAAAAGGGATTATAAATAAAATTATTGCTCCCGAATTAAACTGTAAAGCTGAGGAAATAATCTATAAAGATGATTCACTTTCTTCACCTTCTGGTGATAGCATTACTTGGGAAAAAGCTATGAATATTATGTATCTTAATTGTACATATCCATATTCTTTTGGAAGTTTTGAAGCTCCTGCAGTTACTTGGGATGAAGAGTCTGGTGCTGGTAAAGCCTATTTCACATATGTTTATAGTGCTCAGGTTGCAGAAATAGAAATAGATACTGAGAAAAAAAATTTAAAAGTGTTAGATATATTCGCAGTCCATGATATCGGCAAAGCTATTAATAATGGACTATTATCAGGTCAAATATATGGAGGAGTTGTTCAAGGATTAGGTATGGCATTAAAAGAGAATTTAATTATAAAAGATGGCCATATTATCACTGATAATTTCAACAAATATAGGATTTATAGGGCAAATGAACTGCCAAGAATTCATGACTTTGTGATTGAAAACCCAGATCCAAATACTCCTTCAGGAGCAAAAGGAATTGGAGAACCTGCCTTAGAAATCATTTCTCCTGCTATAGCAAACGCTATCTATCGTGCAACAGGCAAGAGAATGAAAAAATTACCAATGCTTATGGAGGATATATGGAATCAATAATAAATGGGAAAAAATATAATATTAAGGAAATTGATAAGTCTAAGCAATTACTTGATTATATTCGAGAGGACTTAAATCTTACTGGTACAAAGAATGGATGCAATATTGGAGTTTGTGGAGCTTGTACAATTTTGGTAAATAATGAACCCAAAAGATCCTGTAAAATGAAAGTGTCGGATATAATTGATAAAGAAGTATTGACAATCGAAGGTATGGCACAAAATAATGAACTTCACCCCTTACAAAAATCTTTTCTTGATCATGATGCTGTTCAGTGTGGATTTTGTACTCCAGGGATGGTGTTAACTGCTCATGCTTTTTTATTGGAAAATAGTAAGCCATCAGAAGCAGAGATAAGAAATGCAATAAAAATTAACTTATGTAGATGTACTGGTTATCAACAAATTGTTGATGCTATTCTTGCAGCTGCAAAATTTTATAAATAGGAGAGTTTATGAGAGAAAATATGACTAAGTTATTTGAAAAAATTATGGATTTTAATTTTGATAATTATGGGAGAAACTTTCTTTTAACCAAAGACAAAAGTTTTGATCATATAAAAGCTACTGTTCTTTTAGCTGACTGGTTAAAACTCATTCATCAAAACCATAAATCTTTTAGAGTATTTGATAATGGATTAGCAATATCAATTTTTCGTGACAATTCAACTAGAACAAGATTCAGTTTCTCTTCAGCTGCAAATGCCTTAGGACTAGGCGTGCAAGATTTAGATGAAGTAAAGTCTCAAATTGCTCATGGTGAGACAGTTAGAGAAACGGCTAATATGATATCATTTCTTGCTGAAATGATTGGTATAAGAGATGATATGTATCTGGGCGAAGGACATACATATATGAAAGAAGTCTCAGATGCCTTGGATATGGGATTCGATGAAGGTGTGCTACATCAACGTCCTGGACTTATCAACCTCCAATGTGACATTGACCACCCAACACAAACTATGGCTGATCTTGCAAAATTAAGAGATTATTTTGGAGGATTTGATAAACTTAAAGGCAAAAAGGTCGCCATGACATGGGCTTATTCACCTAGTTATGGTAAACCTCTCTCAGTCCCTCAAGGTATTATAAGTTTATTACCACGTTTAGGTATGGATGTGACCCTAGCTCACCCTGAAGGATATAATCTTCTTGATGAGGAACTAAGTTATGCTAAGAAAGTTGCTGCAGAATCAAATAGTCAATTCACCGTTACTAATTCAATGGAAGACGCATTTAAAGGTGCAGATATTGTTTATCCGAAATCATGGGCACCAATGCAAGTTATGCAACAAAGAACTGAACTTTTGATGGCTAAAGATAAACTTGGGTTAGATGAACTTGAAAAAACTTGCTTAGAAAACAATAAAAAATATGTAAACTGGGAATGTGATAGACAGAAAATGAATCTAACTAAAAATCAGAAAGCTCTCTACATGCATTGCTTACCTGCTGATATTACAGATGTAAGTTGTTCACAAGGTGAAGTTTCTAAAGAAGTTTTTGAAGAATACAGACGTGAGACTTATCATCAAGCTAGTTTTAAACCTTTTGTAATTGCTGCAATGGCAGTATTAACCCGATTTGATTCACCTGAGCAAGTAATTAGTAAAATTCAACACAATTTAAAATATCGATTCTAGGAGATTTAATGAAAAACCTAACACCAAAAGAAAATAAAGTACTTGAAAATACTATTCAACGTTGTAGAGAGAAAAACATAATTATACCAACTTATGAACAGATGAGAAATCCTGAACTAATTCCTGGGAAAATAGTAGATAAACTAAAAAATGTTGGCTTATGGGACTTGAATCCTCTAAATCTATTTAGGATTACTTGGAAGAATGAACCTACAAAATTCGGTGGAGGATACCAAGGTGTAAATCATCTAGTTATACCTCCTGAATTGAGTGGTGTTAAAAGTCCAATAGTTATCCTTATCGGTAAATATTTCCCAACAGGTGCTCATAAAGTTGGTGCTACCTTCGGACCCCTAGTGGAAAAATTAGTTACAGGAAGATTTGATCCAACTACTCAAAAGGCTCTTTGGCCATCAACTGGTAATTATTGTAGAGGAGGAGCATATAATTCCTCATTATTGGGTTGTGAAGCTATTGCTGTTTTACCAGAAGAAATGTCAGCAGAACGATTCAGCTGGCTTAAAGAAATTGGTGCTGAAGTTTTTGCTACTCCAGGATGTGAATCAAATGTTAAAGAAATCTATGACAAGGCGAAAGAACTTCTTCATGAAAGAGGAGATACAATAGTTAATCTTAATCAATTTGCTGAGATAGGAAATCCAATGTGGCACTATGCTGTTACAGGTCCCGCTATGCAAGAAGTATTTGAAAATCTCAAAGGCGATAAAGATACCTTCTCTGGCTTATTTCTAACTCAAGGATCAGCTGGAACATTAGGCTCTGGAGATTACTTAAAAGAACAATACCCTAAGATGAAAATCGCTGCTGGGGAAGCTACTCAATGTCCAACTCTGCTTTATAATGGCTATGGTGGGCACAGAATAGAAGGTATTGGTGATAAACACGTGCCATGGATTCATAATATTAAAAATATGGATATGGCAATAGCTGTTGATGATAATGATGTTATAAATGTTATGAGACTTTTCAATGAAGAAGAAGGTCATAAGTTATTAAGAAAAAAGGGTATTGATGAAGATTTAATCTCTCAATTACATCTTTTAGGTGTTTCATCTATTGCTAATTTACTTGGATGTATTAAGATGGCTAAATATTATGAGTATGATGAAAATGATTATGTCTTTACTGTTGCAACAGATTCTATGGAAATGTATCAATCTAGAGTAATAGAATATCGTAACAAACAAGGCGAATACAATAACGTAATGGCTAATATTCACTTTGAAAAGAATATCATGGCAGTAAAAACTGATGATATGATAGAAATGACCTATTATGATAAACGAAGAATGCATAACTTGAAATACTTCACTTGGATTGAACAACAAGGCAAGAGTGTAGAAGAGTTAAATGCACAGTGGTACCAAAAAGATTACTGGACTGCTCAGTATTCTCAGGTTAATCAATGGGATGAATATATAAAAGAATTTAATGCTCGAACAGGGCTATTGGATGCACTCAAATAATCCAGTAGTATTAGTATTATCAGGTGGAGCTAGTAAGAGATTTGGCACTGCAAAAGCATTGGCTAAATATGATGGAGAGACTTTTTTAGATATTATAGTATCTAAATGTCTCTCCCTTAACTTATCCGTATACGTTGTCTTGAACCCAGATTTGGATCGAATTCTTGACAAGAAAAGATCATATACAACAGTCTTAGGTGATAGTAGTTTTGATATGTATGACTCAATAATTAGAGGTATAAAAGCAGTTGAACAGTTTTCTCATCTAATCATCTGGCCAGTAGATCACCCTCTTGTAAAAGAATCGACCTTAAGAGAAATAATAAAAAAAAAAAATACAAAAAAGTTTGTAATACCTTCATGTAATAGAAAATTAGGACATCCGATAATATTCCCTAAGTTAGCTTTAAGGTATCTCGCTTATTCCAGCAATTTAAGAGAAATAAGAAATCAATGTGGATGCTTAATCATAAATGTTAATGACCAAGGAGTTTTGCAAAATATTAATAGAAAAGAGGATTTACCAACATATGAATAATTTTTATAGACACTTAGTGGATTTATTAACAAATAATCAAGCAGGATGGATAGTTACTGTAACAAAAGTTCATGGCTCTTCTCCAGGTAGCTTAGGGCAAAAAATGCTTATAGAAAAGAATAATGATGAGATCTCTGGAACTATTGGTGGAGGTAACTTAGAATACCATGTTATTAATAAGATTAAAAAGGAGGAACCAAAACGATTTATAACTTTATCTTTTCCACTTTCTAAGCAAGCAGAACTTGGTATGGTATGTGGAGGTGACATAGAGTTGATTGTTGAACCAATTAATGTAAAAGAGCGAATAATTATTTTTGGAGCAGGTCATTGTTGTCAAGCTTTAGCATCCATCTTATCCAATCTGAACTTTAATATAACAGTCTATGATAATAGAGTTAAGTGGCTAGATCCGTCTCTATTTCCAGCAAATACTAGTTTTGTCGAAGCTGATTTTAAAAGTATAAATAGTAATGTAAAAGTTCGTGAGTCAGATTTTCTTGTAATAATGACTTATGGCCATGAATATGATAATACAGTAGCAGAACAATTGCTTGATAAAAAATGGACCTATCTTGGTGTGATGGGTAGTAAAAGTAAAGCAATTGAATTAAAGGAGTATTTGAGTGAGAAATATGATGAAAATTTAATTGCTAGAATTTCTTGTCCGATTGGTATTCCGATAAAGTCACATTCTCCTTATGAAATAGCTGTTAGTATTTCTGCTGAAATAATTAATGTAAGAAACAGCAAATAATCTCCCTCTAGACTAATTTACTGTATTAAACAAAAAATTATGCTTTTTTTGTATTAGCTTGATTAGTAAATTTTTTATTTTTTTAGTCTCTTTAATATGAGACTTATACCTCAAATGTGTCTATCCCTATGAAATACAGAGTCTTATGGAGAGAGTAACAATGGAGAGGTTATAAACCATATGTCCTAAAGTAGCTAGTATATTATCAAAATAAAGCAAATTTTGATTTAAGAGTAATTTTTAAAAAAGCACTTATTAATTGTTTCAGACGAATAAATAAAATTAAAGTAGTTGACAGTAAAAATAGTTTGATATACTTTCGTCAAAGAGGATTGAATGAAAAAAAATAAAGAAATATTAGTAAAAGTAAAAAGGTTGAATCTGTACATTATTTCTGCAAGCTTGATTGTTATTGCAGGAGTATCTATCTTAGTTGATTTCTATTTTTACTCTAATAATCTAGATTTCTTAACTAGCAAACGATTAAGTGATACTAGCAAAAATCTATCAAATATTAACAATAGGATTGAAAGATTTTCTAATCAATCTTATGATAATATTGATGATATTATCCTCACTGAAATAAAAAAAAAAACTTCTCAAGGAAAATTGGTTGTAGAGAAAATACTCTCTAAATATAAATATACGAGTTTGCAGACAAAACTTGAACACATAGAAAATGCTTTTAGAGTAACAAAATTTTTTAATGGACGAGGTTATTATTTTATCTTGGACAAATCTGGGAAAATAGTTTTTAACTCCGCATTTGAAGATCTTGATAATAGTGATCTTGGAAAGGATGACTACACAAGAAAAGCTCAAGAAGTTATGGATAAGGGAGATGAGGGTTATTTTAAGGGAATGATGAGGAAACCAGGTGCTAGACCAGACCAGAAATTTTATAAATGGAGCTACATTTCTAAGATTGAGGGTACTGATTGGTACATTGGAACAGGTGAGTATTATTACGATTTTATTGATGAATATAAAGTTGATTTACTTGAAGACATATTAATCTTGAAGAATAGTGATTATGGATTTTTCTATATTATCGATATGTTAACAAGTAAAATTATCGTTATTAATAATCATCTAACTCTTGATAATCCAAGTATCTTAGAAACTTCTTCCAAAATTGACGATATGATTTTAGAAGATGCTATTAAGGTTACTCAGAAGAATGGAGAAGGTTTTATTGATTTCCATTTTGCTGAAGATAATTATGAAAAAAAGCAAAAAGCTCTTGTAAAAATTGATAAACTACCACAGTTACACTGGATTATAGCTTCTGGAGTATATGAAGATTATATTAGTTCATTTTCTAAGACTGATAGAGCACAATTTAGAAAAAAAGTAATAACAAACTTAATTATAATGTCTTCTTTGATATTTCTAATATTAATTGTTTATTTTATACTCAATAATCGCATTTTGCTAATATTAAAAAAACTATTTAATACACTTGAAAGCTTTTTTCATGAATCAATAGAAAATGATCAACTAATGGACAAAGAAAAACTTAAATATACTGAGTTCAAGAATATAGCTTTTTCTGTTAATAAAATGCTTATTTCTAAGAAAGAAAAAGCTGATAGATTGACCAAGGACAAGGTTTATATTGATCAATTGATGATTGAAAATCCAGAAGCTATTGCACTTGTAGATCGTTCTAGTAATATACTAAGAATTAATCCTGCTTTTACAAAAGTGTTCGGATATACAATTGATGAATGTATGGGAAAGAACATTGATGAGTTGTTATGTAAAGGAGAACAAATCCAAGAAGCCAGAATGAATACTCAGAAAGTTGGCCAAGGTAAAACAGTGAGATTTTATGCGAATAGAGTTTCTAAAAATAATAATATAATGAATATGTTTATTACAGGAATTCCCGTTATTTATAATAGCAAAATCGAAGCCGTATTCGGGATATATCAAGATAAAACTGAATTAATTGCACATGATATTGCTTTAAAAGTTGCTTCTGAACAAGCACTAAAAACTGCAAAAACTAAATCCCAATTCTTAGCAAATATGAGTCATGAAATAAGAACTCCTATGAATGGGGTTATAGGTATGGCTGACTTGCTATCAAAGACTAAACTTAGTGATGAACAAGAGGATTATGTTGAGACAATTAAAATTTCTGGTGAGAGTCTTTTAAGGATAATTAATGATATATTAGACTTTTCAAAACTAGAGGCTGGTAAGGATACATTTTCTTTTTCAGATTTTGAACTCTCGGCATGCTTAGAAAAATCTCTGGATGTTATAGCTTTGAAAGTGCAAGAGAAAAATGTAAAACTCGCTTATATAATTGATGAAGATGTTCCTACTTATATTAATTCAGATTTTGATCGTCTAAAACAAGTATTAATAAATCTTCTCAACAATGCTTATAAATTCACTAATCAGGGTTTAATTCAGATTAGGGTTAGCAAGGAATCCACATATAATAACATATTGATTTTAAAGTTTACAATAGCCGATACTGGTATTGGGATTCCTAAAGATAAAATTTCAACAATTTTTGATTCTTTCTCTCAGGTTGAATCTGAAAAAACACGAAGCGTAACGGGTACTGGTCTCGGGCTTGCTATTTCAAAAGCAATTATAACCAACCTTAAAGGAAAAATATGGGTTGAATCTAAGCTTGGAGTTGGAACAAGAGTTAATTTTACAATATCTACAGATTCAAGGATAATGATTTCAGAGAATATTAACCAGTTTGACTATTTAAAGAATATTAAAGTCGGTGTTATTGCAAGTATTGATGTATTCGAGAATATAAAATCAATATTACGTAATTCATGTAAAAGTATTGATTTAGTTGCAGATAGTGACACTATTGATAATATTGTCAGTTTCTTAGATGATTGGGGTGTCTTGTTTATAGATATTTCAATTTACAATTCATACCAAGAAAATATCAATCAATTTGTTTCAAATCTAAGTAGTAATCAAGTTGGATTAATATTTCTAAAAAATATAAAGGACAAGAGAGAAATAATTGATATAGGCAAGAATGAATATGATTTCGTTAACTATCCTATTCATCGGAATAAATTGTATGAAAGTATCAAGAAAATTCTAGGTCTTGAGATAAATAATAGACAAAAAGAAAATGATCAGATTAATGAAGACAAAATCAAAGATTTAAAAATCCTTGTGGCTGAAGATAATACGATAAATCAAAAACTTATGAATAGGCTATTCAGAAAGCTAGCTATTGAAGTTGATATTGCAGAGAATGGACAAGCAGCTTTTGAAATGGCTACATCAAAACAATATGATGTTGTCTTCATGGATATTCAAATGCCAATAGTCAATGGACTAAAATCTACTGAAATGATTAAAACTAAATTGCAAGATGCATCTCCGATAGTTATTGCTTTAACAGCAAACGTACTTCCGGAGGATAAAGAGAAATGCATAGATTCAGGTATGGTTGGTTTTCTTCCTAAGCCTGTGAAATTAGATGATATAAAAAAGATTCTATATAAAATAATTAATAAGGAGATTCTATGAAGAAGTTAATTCTCATTTGTGTTGTTCTATCATTTGCAACATTTATTTTTTCAAGTGAAGTTTTGAATCGAGGTCTAGGTTTTACAGCTGGAAAAGTGTCAGGAATAGGGCTTGCTTATAGACAATACTACGAAAAAAATGGCTTTCAATTCACGGTAGGTCTATTGTCTTCTGCTGATAAAGTCCCTGACTTCCCCGAAACTTATTATGATGATAGCTACACCAAGACAGGATGGGAGGTAGATGGTTGGTTAAGTGCCATGTATTTGAGAGTTTTAAGACAGAGTGAAGTTACTAGATTCTATTATTTTGTAGGAGCTAGTATAAATATTGATTATAAGAAAAAATATACTCAAGAATATAGTGCAAATAGTCAATATGGTTCACCAGTGAAAAAAACAATAAATGATAATGCTTATTATTTTGGACCTGGTATTGGAGTTGAATTTCAATTAAGCAAATATATTTCGCTAAATGTTGAGTTACCTGTTTCAATATCCTCAGATTCCAAAATTGACACATATATCCCGCAAGGTGGGATTATAATAAAATTTTAATATAAAAAGGGAGAAAAAATGATTGCTTTAATAGGAATAGCTGCAGTAATTCTTGGAATAATTATGTTCTTTGTAGCCAAATCGCAAATGAAAAAAGATGGTAAGATAGCAGGTAATATAGTTACTTTAGTTGGTATAATTATTATTCTGTCACAGAGTTATACCATAATTAACCCTGGAGAAGTTGGAGTTCAAGTTTTCTTTGGTAAAGTACTTGATAACACCTTATCTGATGGATTTAACCTAAAAAGCCCATTTATTGAAATTGTTAGGTTTGAAGTAAGATTACAGGAATACACACTTTCATCATTACCAAATGAGGGAGATGTATATGGAGATGATGCTATAAAGGTAATTACTCGTGACAACTTGGAGTTAACTATTGATTTGTCAGTATGGTATACCATAAATGCTGATTTAGTTACAGATATCTATAAGAATATTGCCAAAAATAATAATGATTTAAAAGCTAAGATTATCAGACCATCAGTTCGTAACATAACAAGAAATGTAGCAACAAGATATTCTTTTAGAGAAACTATTGAGAAAAGAGAGCAATTCTCACAAGAAATGGAACAGGGATTAAAGGAAATAATTGATACCAAAGGTATTACTACAGATAGAGTTCTCATAAGAAAAGTAGATCCACCCCAATCTGTAAAAAATTCAATTGAAAACAAATTAGTTCAAGAACAAAACTTGGAAACAAAAAGTCTTGAACTACAAAAAGCTGGAAAAGATGCAGAAATTAGAAAAGTAACAGCCCAAGGTATTGCTGACGCCCAAGAGATTATTCAAGATAAGTTAACACCCCTTTATATTCAGTACGAAGCAGTTCAAGCTTATAAAGAATTAGCTCAAAGTAATAATACAACCTTTGTTATTGCCCCTACAGACCCAGGAGCATCTGGAATGCCTTTAATTCTCGATTTAAATAAAGATAAATAGAACTTAAAGATAAATATATATTATAAGTGGAGGATAAATGAAGTTAGAAGGTAAAGTTGTTGTGGCTCAAGGTGGTGGACCTACTGCAGTGATAAACCAATCATTAGTAGGAGTTGTCTTAGAGTCACGTAAATTTCAACAAGTAACACGAGTGTATGGAGCTGAACACGGTGTAGATGGTATTTTAAATGAGAACTTTTTTGACTTAAGTCAAGAGACAACTAATAATTTGGAAAAGGTTGCACAAACACCATCTTCAGCTCTCTTATCTACTAGAGTTAAACCAGATGTAAAATATTGTCAGGAAATGTTTAAGGTTCTCAAGGCTCATGATGTACGTTATTTTTTCTACATAGGAGGAAATGATTCCTCAGATACAGTTAGGATAGTTAATGATGAGGCAGCCAAAGCTTCTTATGAGTTCAGAGCTATCCATATTCCAAAAACTATTGATAATGATCTAGTACTTAATGATCATACTCCTGGTTTTGGTTCTGCTGCTCGTTTTGTAGCAAATGCTTTTGCTGGAGCAAATTTAGATAATAGAGCTCTACCAGGTGTTTATATAGGTGTTGTTATGGGACGTCATGCAGGTTTTTTAACAGCAGCTTCAGCCTTGGCTAAGAAATATCCAGATGATGGACCTCATTTAATTTATCTTCCTGAGAAAAAATTTAAACTAACTAGATTCTTGGAAGATGTAAAGAAGGTTTATGCTCAGTATGGACGATGTGTGATAGCTGTTTCTGAAGGTATCTCTGATGCTAAAGGTATTCCTATTATCACAACATTGACTAAATCTCAGGAAAAAGATGCACATGGTAATGTTCAGTTATCTGGAACTGGTGCATTAGGAGATTTACTCGCAGACGAGATTAGATCAAAGCTTAAGATATCTCGAGTAAGGTCTGATACTTTTGGTTATCTCCAGAGATCATTTTTAGGCTGTGTTTCTGATGTTGATCAACAAGAAGCAAGAGAAGTTGGTGAAAAAGCTGCTCATTATGCAATATGGCATAATCTTGATGGTTCGATAAGTATTAAGAGAACAGGTAACTATTCTGTTAACTATTCACTGGAAAAATTAGAAGATATCGCTGGTAAAACAAGAATAATGCCTGATAATTTTATTACTTCAGAAGGAAATAATGTTACGCAGGACTTTCTCTTCTATTGCCGTCCGTTAGTAGGTTCTGGCTTTAAACAAGCTCACAGATTGAGAGTACCACGCGCAGACAAGATACTTTAAAATTTAAGAGTGCAACTGGTTAACCAGTTGCACTCTATCCATTCTTAAGTCTAATGATATTATCAAGAACAATGACACTAAATTAACCATAAGACTCAATAAAGGATCAAGTATGAAAATAACCAAAGAAAATCAAGATTTACTTTTAAACCATGCTAGGTTAACTATAGAAAATCATCTTTATACAAAAGAATATATTTTTCAGGTACCTAAAGCTTCAATCCTAAGTAAAAAGCACGGTGTATTTTTAACAGTTTTTGTTGATGATAAGTTAAGAGGTAGCTTGGGATATGTTGATAGTGAAGACTGCATTATGACTAGTGTTAATCAACTTACTAAAGCAGTAAGTGAGGGCAATTCCAAATATGCTAAAATTGAGAAATATGAACTACCATATTTAACCATTCAAATTAATATCCTTTCAGCTTTAAAGCAGATCTATAAAAAAGAAGAAATCAAAATTGGAACGCATGGTCTTTATGTTAATCATCCAGAAGGTGAAGGTTTACTATTTCCAGAAGAAGCAGTTAAGAGAGATTTTGATGAAACAATATTCCTAAATGAAGTTTGTCATAAAGCTGGTTTACCATCTTTCACTTGGGAAGATGATGAATGCAAGGTGTATATTTTCGATACTATTTCTTTTTCAGATAAGATATCACAATAAAGTTGACTTATTTCGATATTCATATTTATTGTGATTAGTAATAAATCAACAGAGGGAAATTGTGCAGAGAATAAGCAATGAAGAAGTATATGAAGAGAAAATTGAACGAAGCAGATTCATAGTTCATTTAAAATATATAGAAAATATAAATGATGCTAAAGAGTTCATTACTCTTAAGAGTAAAGAACACAAGAATGCAAATCACAATTGTTGGGCTTATATTATAGGGAAAAAGGCTAATTGGGCACACAGTTCTGATAATGGAGAACCTTCAGGTACTGCAGGGAAACCAATATTAAATGCAATAAATAAATATAATCTTACAAATATAGTTGTAGTAGTTACCAGATATTTTGGAGGTGTTAAATTAGGAATTAGAGGTCTAATTGATGCCTATGGGGGAACGACTGAAAGAGCAATTGAACTTAATAAAACGGAAGAACTAGTTGATTATCTGTTTTTTAAAATAACCACAAGTTATGACTTCAATAATATTTTACAACATAAACTTAAGCAGTATGACTTAGAAATAATATCTTCTGATTTTGGAGTAGATGTCCATATTGTGATTAAAATTACAGAGCATATTCAAGAAGATATCATAAATTTATTAGATGACTTAACAAATAAAAACAAAATCCAATATATAAGAGAGGAAAAATGACATATTTTAACTTGATATTAATAGCAATACTACTACTCGGACTAACAAATCTGAATGCTGATAATTATAAAATAGTTGAATCTGAAAGTGGTAAACCTTATGAACTTGAGAAAATGGTAGATGAACTATTAAACTATGATGTAGTTTTTTTTGGAGAACTACATGATGATGCCTTGCTTCATCAACTTGAAGCTGATTTGTTCCAACAGTTAGCAGCTAAAAGTCAGCAGTTCGTATTATCAATGGAAATGTTTGAAAGAGATAATCAAGATGTTTTAAATCAATATCTTAATAAGGAACTTTCTTATGCTAAGTTTTCAGAAAGAGCTCGTTTATGGCCAAATCACAAAACTGATTATGAACCATTACTACAAATAGCAATGAAATATGAGAGAGACGTAATTGCTGCTAATGTTCCAAGGAGATATGCTTCTTTATTGGCAAAAAATGGTGAAACAGGACTTAATGAGCTTCCAGACGATGAAAAAAAATATATTGCATCAAATTTATTAGTTCTAGATGATAGATATAAAAAAGAGTTTTATGATACTATGAAAGGTATGTTTGATCACGGTATGCCTAATAAGACAGGTGAAGACAGAATTCTCAATATTTATAAAGCTCAATGTCTCAAGGATGATACAATGGCAGAATCTATTCATCAATATTTGCGAAAGAATTCTAAGAAACAAGTTTTGCATATAAACGGCGATTTTCATAGTAGATATTTTCTTGGAACAGCCCAAAAACTTGCTCTATTAGATAAAAATTTAAAGATAGCTGTTCTTGCTCCAGTAGTTTTTTCACCAGAAGAAAAACTAGAGTGGAGTCCTGAATACTCAGATGCAGGTGATTTTTTGATTTTAATTAATAGAAATGATAAATAAGGATATTAATACTTAATGAAGAAACTAATACTAACATTTATTTCAGTTTTATTTTGTTTACTGACCTTTGCACAAGATTTCAAGATATTTAAAGCTGAAACTGGTCAAGAAATATCTATTTCCTCTTTAGTAAATGATCTAAAAGAAAAAGACGTAGTTTTCTTTGGTGAACTACATGATGATTCTTTACTTCATTCTATTGAAAAAGAAGTATTGCAAATGTTAACTGCTGTAGATACAAATTTTGTTCTGGGGATGGAAGCTTTTGCTCGTAATGATCAAGCAAGCTTGAATAAATATCTAAGTTCTGAATATTCTTATGAACAATTAGATGCAAATGCTGATTTATGGTCAAATTATCTTGAAGCCTATGGGGATATAATTGATTTTGCTAAGACTGACTCACTAAAAGTTTTAGCAACAAACGTACCCATATATATATCTGGTTTAGTTGCCAGAGAGGGTTATGGGGCACTAAAACTTTTATCTGATGCTGAACGGACATCTTATGCAAGACAAATAAAATTATTTGATAATAACTATAAAAAGATGTTTTTAGATGAGCTAAGTGAATATGCTAGTATTAATGACAGTAAGATAGATAGTTTGATATTAGAACGATTATATCAGGCTCATTCTCTTAAAGATGATACTATGGCGGAATCAATTTTTGACTATTTAGAAAATAACATACACGCAAAAATCTTTCATATCAATGGCGATTTTCATACAAGAAATCACTATGGCCTTTATCAAAAATTAGAGCTCTTAAGTCCATACTTAGAGATTGCTTCAATAACCCCTCTTACTGTACCTGATGGAAGCCCATTAGAATGGAACTATAGTCTGTTTGGTAGAGGAGAATACATTATTATGTATCATAGAAATAAAGATTCTTCTTTAAGCAATGATAAATCTGATAGTCAAGAGTTTTTAACTATTAACAATCACAATATTTCTTTTATTTTCGAACCAAGTGCTAAAGTATTAACAGTCTCTGATCAAGTAACCTTTAACCAAGAATTGGATAATAACACACTTCTAATCAGTAAAGATATCAAAGATATTAAGGTTTTTAAAGGAGAAAAAAGTGTCGATTATGAAATAATACCTGGTAAAAAAGACTATAACAGAATTAAGATTAAGACAAAATCTAAAGACTTAAAATTTGTTTATATTTATGATTATCCAAAGAATAAATATCGGCCTTATCATTTTAATCTTAAAGAGTATAAATGGCATCCAGTAGCTAAGTTGGGTGAAAAATCTTATTACCAAGTTAATGCTCTAGGTCCCAGCAGAATGAAGTTTATAGCTCCTGCTGAAGTTACTATAACACCTCAAAAAAAAGATGCTATTTATTATGCTTGGGAAAGTTATGATAAAGAATATGGCTTTGCAATTATTGGTGACTTATATTTTACTAAAAGCCTAGAGAATGATAATGTTTTAATTAGTTATTATTCTTTTGAGGATGATTACTCTTTATTAGATGATTATCTTTATTTTACTGAACAATACTTTGAACTATATAAAGAGTATTTTGGTGCTTTTGGTTTCGATTCTTTTTCTGTAATACAATCTGCTGATAATTCTTATAAATCTTTTGATAATATGCTATTAGTAACTAATAAGGTATTTAAAACTCAAGATATTTTTATCACACCAGGTGTATTAGGACATGATTTAGCTAAAATATGGATTAGTTCAAAATGTAAATGGAATGAACAAGGTGCAAATTGGCATGAAATATTAGCTAATTTCGTTGCAAACTATCTTTGGTTGGAAAAAAATAAACCTGAAGATGCTCATCTCTGGAGAAAAGATGCATTAGAAGATATCAGTTCAACTCCAATAGATGAGATAAAATCTTTACACGAGTTTTCTTATGCAAATGATAAGTTCAAAGCTGTTAATGGGTATAAGATTGGTGGAATGCTCCTCTACTATGTCTATAATAAAGCAGGAGATGAGAACTTTTTCCAAGCTGTTAAATCCATTTTAAAAGAGAATAAAGAACTATCTGGCTTTGATTTCTTTAATCTACTTACTGAAAAGACTCAAGTCTTAGAGCTAAAAACTATGATTAAAGAGATTCTACCTCCAAGAGTATATATACGTAACGCTGAAGTGTTTTCAGGTAAAACAAAGTTTAAAATTATCAGCTCTTTAGGTCACGATAGCAACTTCAATATTGATATTAAGCTATCTAACGAAAGCAATTTTGTGCAAACTTCATATAAGATCAATAAAGAAGAAACCGTGCTAGAATTTAATTTTGATGCAAATCACATTGAGTTAGATCCTAATTTTAAATTATATAGATACTTAGATAATAAGGATCATATTTTTAACCTGAAACGGACTTTCTTGGAAAAGCCTCTATTGATTGTTCCTGCAGAGAGTAAAGATTTTACTGATATTTATAATATAGGTAACACTCTTCGCACTAATGGAGTAGTTATTGATATGATGCCCTTATCAAGCTTAAAAGATATTAGTTGGAAGGAAAAATCCATAATATATATTGGAGAGTTTTATAAGAACCCTGTCTTCGAACAGTTTGAACCTTATTTACCTCCTTCTTTTGTTTTTGGCAAAAACAAGTTTTCTTATGAGGGTAAAAACTATAATAAGGATAAATATTCTCTTATTCTGAACACTCAAAATCCTTTTAATATAAATAAATCTATTTCTATGTGGTTATGGAATAGTGATGAAAATATGGGTGATATTCAGGCTATCTTTGATTATACTAGTCCTTCCTGGGTTATTCTTGAATTTGATGGAAGTAGCTATAATGAAGTAGCTAAAGGTAATTTTATTGATGAAGTATTATTCCCAACTTCTATCAATATAAGTAAGAGAGGTAGGAAGTAATGATTGATGTAACTTACAATAAGCATATAGATTTTTCTCCGGAGGTAAAGGAAGCATTAGCGGAGTATAGGCCTCTAATAGCACTTGAATCTACTATTATTACGCATGGAATGCCTTATCCACAAAATTATGATACTGCCTTTATGCTAGAGGGACTTTGTCGCAAAAAAGGAGTAACCCCAGCTACAATTGCAATATATAAAGGGAGAATTCAGATCGGTTTGAGCTCTGAAATACTTATAGAACTGAGTAAATCAAACAGTCAGGTTGAAAAAGTATCAATACGTGATATTAGTTATTGCCTTGCTCAAGGAAAAAATGGAGGAACTACTGTTGCAGCCACATCGTATTTAGCTAAGCTTGTTGGGCTTGATGTTTTTGCTACAGGAGGTATAGGGGGAGTTCATAGAGGAGTAGTAGATTCTTGGGATATATCTGCCGACCTAAATTCTCTTAAGGAAAATCAAATTATTGTAGTTTCTGCTGGGGCTAAAGCAATTTTAGATATACCCAAAACTCTTGAAGTATTAGATAGTTATTCTGTTCCAGTATTAGCCTATAAAACTGATGATTTTCCTGCTTTTTATAGCTCAAAAAGTGGTAGTAAGGTTAGACAGATAAATTCTGCCAAGGAAATTGCAGAAATGTGGATTAAACACAAAGAGATGAAGCTAAAATCAGGTTTTCTTATTGGAAACCCTATTCCTAGTGAGTATGAGATTCCTACTGAACAAATTGAGGTTGTTATTATTAAGGCTTTAGAAGAAGTAGAAGCCTTGAATATTAAAGGAAAAGAGGTGACTCCATACCTCTTGCAAAGACTGTATGAGCTTACTGAGGGACATTCTCTGGATACTAATATTGAATTAGTAAAAAACAATGTTTTACTTGCATGTCAGATAGCCCAAAAGATTAAGTCATTATGAAAATAGCCTTATATGTTACCTCACATGGTTTTGGTCATGCTAGTAGAATTGCAGCTCTTACTAAAGAATTTATTAAATTCGGTTGTGATTGCTATATCATTTCTGACAGACCTAGTTTTCTCTTTCCTCAAGAAGGGAGCTTTTGTCATATAATAAAACGAAAAACCGATACAGGGATGGTACAACAGAACTGGAAAGTTCCTTCTGTTGATGAAACATTTCAAGAACTCCTTCAACTTTGGCAAGATAAAGATAAAATTGTTGAAAGAGAAATTAAATTCTTAAATGAATATGCTATTGATTTTGTCATTGTAGATATTCCTTACTTGCCCATTCTTGCCGCGAAAAAGAGTAATCTTCCTGTATATGGGATAACAAATTTTGATTGGTATTTTAATTATTTAGAGTTAGTAACAGAAGAGACTAATCACAAAATCATAAGAATTATTGAAGAAATCAGAGGTATATATAGTTTATGTGATAAATCATACATTCTTCCTTTTTCAAATGAAAAAAGCGTACAAGCAATGCCAAACCAAATTAAATGTGGTAATCTAGCTAAATACACTCCTTCTAGTAGAGAGGAAGTTTGTAAAAGGTTCAAGATACAATCAAATAAGAAAATTGCCTTAATAACTTTTGGTGGAATAATGTCAGACATTGCATATTTTGAGAGTTTAACAAAAAATACTGAGTATGTTTTTTTAACTAACTCTCCTCTAGGCAGCTCTGATAATGTTATTCTAATACCTAGAGATTTTGATTATTCACTACTAATTTCTGCCTGCGATGTTGTTATTACTAAAGTTGGGTATAGCACCTTGGCAGAAACTTGCGCTGCAGGAACATATTTGTGTTATGCTACAAGAGATAACTTTCCAGAAGACCAGGCTCTTATCTCAGAGCTTAAATATTATAACAATTGTCAGCATTTTAAAATCTTAGATAATAGCATTGATATTTGCCTTCCAAAAGGTGAGATAACCAAGCATTATGATTCAAGATTTAAACTTGAAAATAGCAACATAGCACTTAATATTCTTTCATCATATCTCAAAGATAATTTTTCAAACTTAGGAGCTGTAATTGATTTCGGTACTAATAATAGTACCTTGCTAGTATATTCAACTGATAATTTAAACCATGAAGTGTGCTTTTATGATATTAGAATTACAGGTATTGGCTTGAACATTAACCAAGGTATCATAAATAAAAGATCTATGACTAAAGCATTTAATGAGTTATCTATTCAGTTAGATATATGCCAAGCTTTAGGGATTGTTGCTCATATTTTAGTAACTAATATTGGTAGAATTTCCACAAATTTTAATCACTTTGAAGATTTAATTAATGAGAAATATAATGTTATCTGGGAGGTTATAACTCCTGATAGAGAAGCAAAGCTGGGAGTTCTATCATCTTTAAATATTGAAAATATTGAGTGTGATTTTTATAACGCCGACATAGGTGGTTCTAGCACTGAAATCTCATTAATAAAGCAGGGTAAGATTGTTGAACTAATAAGTCTTCCTGTTGGGATTTTGCTCTATTATCAACGATTCAAGGAATCACGCTTTAATTTTGAACAAATATCCGAGATTATTCAACAAGAAATTGAAGATATTCTTGGGCAAAATGACTTTCCTTTGAAAGAAGGGAGTTGCATATATGGGGTTGGGAAAGTGTTCCAGAATCTTGCTTGTATATATGAAGGTAAAGACCATTATGAACACTTTTATAAATTAAAAAACTTTGATTTACAAGATTTTTTATTTTATCTTCATGATATGATAAACCATAAATCTAAATATAATTATCATGACTATAATGGCAAGAAATTAAATGAAACGATATTCTATATATCCTTAGCAATTCTCCAAGCTTTAAATAATGTTTTACACACCAATAAATTAGTAGTAAATCCCTGGGGATTAGAATTTGGATACTTAATAGAAAAGGAGAAGAATAATGAAGTATGATTTTAATAAAATATATGACCGAAAAGGTTCAGGTTGTTTTAAATATGATGCTATGGAAGTAGTATATGGAAGTGATGATCTTTTAGCTCTTTGGGTTGCTGATATGGATTTTGCTGTAGCCCCAGAAATATTAACAAAAATTACAGAGCGACTTCAACATCCAATTTTCGGTTATAATTTCAAACAGGCAAATCATTTCACAGGATTTATAAAATATATCCAAAAACATCATGATTGGACATTAAATACAGATTGGCTTCAAATGAGTCCAGGTATAGTTCCAGCAATAAATTTTATGGTTAAAATATTTACAAAACCAGGAGACAAAATCACTATCCAGCAACCAGTCTATGCCCCTTTTGGTCAGGCAGTACTTGCTCACAATAGAGATTTACTTGTTAATAATCTATTAGAAAAGGATGGAAACTATACAATTGATTTTGCTGATCTTGAAGAAAAACTAACTGAAAGTAAAATTTTTATCTTTTGTTCTCCTCATAACCCTGTTGGTAGAGTATGGACTCAAGATGAACTCATTAAAATTGGTCGTTTATGTAAAAAGCATAATGTATTGATTTTCTCCGATGAAATTCATAATGACCTAATATATCCTGAAAATAAACACATACCTATTGCATCCTTAGAAGACTTCTCAGAATTTACTATTACAATGATGTCACCAGCAAAAACTTACAATATTGCAGGTCTTCAAGCTTCAGTTATAATTGCCCCAAATAGCCAACTATTTGATAAAATAAGAAAATATCTTTTTGATATCCATGTCTATGGCTCTAACGCATTAGGAACTATTGCTTTTAAAGCTGCTTATGAAGATGGGGAAGACTGGCTCAAGGAACTCTTGGCTTATTTAGAAGAAAATAGAAATTATATCTTCGAAAGAGTATCAAAGATGCCAAAAGTTAAAATGAAAAAACCTGAGGCTACATATTTAGCATGGATAGATTTTAGAGAAACAGGATTATCAAACGAGGATTTAGAAAACTTCTGTAAGAGTAAAGCTAAACTTGCTCTTAATTCTGGTTATTCGTTTGGTGAAGCTGGTTCGGGCTTTATGAGACTCAATTTTGGATGCCCTCGCTCAATTTTGATTCAGGCTATGGATAATCTAGAAACTGCTTTAAAGGAGTTAAAATAGTTATGATAAAAGATAGAATAATCCGTGCTTTTGAAGATAAAAACATGAGCCATAAGGAAGCTGAAAATGTCTTTCATCAATTTCTTCAACTGTTAAATACAGGGGAGATTAGATCAGCTGAAAAGAATGAAGATGTATGGATAGTGAATGAGTGGGTTAAGAAAGGAATTTTATTAGGTTTTAGATTAGGTAAGATTATCGATATGCCTTATTCAGTTAATAAAAATTTTACTGATAAAAATACCTATCCAGAGAAGATCATTACTTCCGATTCTGGAATTAGATTAGTTCCAGGTGGTTCTTCGGTAAGAACTGGCTCATATATTGCCAAAGGAGTTACTATTATGCCTCCTGCTTATGTAAATGTTGGGGCTTATATTGATTATGGTTCTATGGTAGATTCTCATGCGCTAGTGGGTTCATGTGCTCAGATTGGTAAAGGTGTTCATCTCTCTGCAGGAGCAATCATTGGTGGCGTTATAGAACCAATAAATGCCAAGCCGGTCATAGTAGAAGATGATGCTTTTATTGGAGGTAATAGTGGACTTTACGAAGGAGTTTTAGTTAAGAAGAAAGCTATCCTTGCCCCTGGAACTATTATAACAAAAGGAACACCTGTTTTTGATGCAGTCAATAACAAATATTTAACTTTTGAAAGTTCTCCTATTATTCCCGAAAATGCTGTAGTAGTTCCAGGATCTAGACCTCTTAAATCTAATCCTGATTTTCAGCTCTACTGCCCTATTATCGTAAAATATAGGGATGCTAAATCCTCTGCTTCTGTAGAATTAGAAAACTTACTAAGGTAATGAGCAAACAATGCAAAAATCACTAATTAGGCAAATCTTTGATTCAGCTCCTGCTGATTCTATTAATCTTGGACTTGGTGAGCTCCAGTTTCCAATGCCTGAATACTTACATGATGAAGCGGTAAAGATACTATTTAATGAAGACTTGCGTTATACTCCAAATGCGGGTCTTATTCCTGCTAGACAAGTTTTAGCTAAGCAGTATCATAATTATAGTTATGAAAATATTGTTTTAACTAATGGTGCTCAAGAAGCTCTCTATGCTACTTTAAAAACTATCTTAAATCCAGGAGATGAAATTTTACTTCCTGATCCAGGATTTTCAGCCTATAAAGCTATTGTTGAAATGATTGGAGCTACCCCAAAATTTTATCAATTAGATGAAAAAAGAAACTTTGCCTTAGACAATGAATCACTTTATTCTCAGGTCACAAGTAAAACAAAAGCTATACTCATAAACACTCCGGGAAATCCAACTTCAACATCACTAAATAATAATGAATTAAATGTTATTGCGAATTGTTGTAAGATGAACAATCTTACATTAATATCAGATGAGATATATCGGAATCTCTATTTAGAAAGACAAGCACCAACTGCTTTTGATTCTTATGAAAAGACTATTATAATTTCAGGATTATCCAAATCACATTGTATGACAGGTTGGAGAATTGGTTGGCTTGCTGCCCCAAAAGATATTGCTCATAAAATTACTGTAACTCACCAATATTTAACAACATGTGCTAATTATATGAGTCAAAGATTATGCCAATATGCCTTTGATGATAAGGCTTTGTTATATCAGAGAGAACTTAGAGCTAAGTTAAGACTAAACTACCGTACTTTTTGTGATATCATGACTAATATTGCTGTCAATCAACCTGATTCAGCACCTTATATCTTTATTAATATCCTCCAAGATGGTTTTGATTTTGCTAAAAAATTGCTTGAGTATAAAGTCATTGTTATACCTGGACAAGCTTTCTCATCAAGGATGAAAAATTGGATAAGAGTATCCTATGCCTTACCGGAAGAACAACTTATCATTGGAGCAGAGATATTAAAACAACATCTATAATTGTAAGATAGTTAATATGAATATTTTTTATAGAAAAGAACTTTAATCTTACATTATTATTACTATGCTCATAAGTTATTGGCTTTTATTAGAGATAATAACAATTAAGGAGTAGAGAAGATGTGCCGTCCTAAATAAGTTACCTAAAAGGATTTGAACGACACATGAGAAAAAAGCAAGAAGGGAATGGGGAAAAACTATGAATACAAGAAATTGGATTTTAAAAGTTAATAAGCTGAACAAATCCTACAAGAGTGTAGAAGCAGTAAAGGATTTATCTTTCACAGTTGAAGCGGGAGATATTTTTGCCTTTTTAGGTCCTAATGGAGCAGGTAAGACAACAACTTTAAGAATATTGTTAGACATTATTAAAGCTGATAGTGGTGAGATAAGTTGGCATCTTGATCAGAAAGAAAGTAATCTACCTTTAGTGAACAAAATTGGTTATTTACCTGAAGAACGAGGACTATACGAAGATGTTCAGGTGATTAAATCTTTAGTATATTTAGCATCAATAAGAGGTGCTAATCCTAAACAAGCTAAGAAGTCAGCTTATGAGTGGCTTGAAAAATTAGAATTAGTAGATAGAGCAAAAGTAAAACTTCAAGAACTATCAAAAGGAAATCAACAAAAAATCCAATTCATTGCTTCAATTTTGCACAAACCTAAATTTGCAATTTTAGATGAACCTTTTACTGGTATGGACCCAATAAATCAAGAAAAGTTCATTGGTTATATCAAAGATTTAAATCAAGCTGGAACAACGATATTATTAAGTTCTCACCAAATGCAATTGATTGAAAAGATAGCTAATAAAGTATTATTAATTAACAATGGCTTAGATTTATACAATGGATCTTTAGCAGATATCTATTTGAAGCACCAAGACCAGTTATCATTTGAGGTAAGATTAAGTAATGAAGATAACCTTGAAGATTTAACAAGCCTATCTGGGATATCAAATGTTTTTAAGATTAGTTCTCAATCTTATAGATTAATTTTCTCATCAGGTGTCTCTCTAGCTCAATCTTTACAACTTCTAAGTAAGGTTAAAAATATTACTTCAATAAATTCCTCAAGCATGAACCTTCACGATATATTCGTAAAATTGGTTAAGGAGAGATAATGACATATTTAAAACAATTATGGACTGTATCAATGTGGGAATATAAAAGATTTTTTAAAATTAAAAATGAACTTATTGGTATAGCAATAATGCTAATAGTCTCTTTGATAATGATTTGGGGAGGCTCATTTATAAAATCTTTGAAGAGTGATGTAGCTGACTTAACTGTCATAGATAATATCGATAATAGTCTTGTATCAGCTTTAGAAACAAAATTTAACATTATTAAGGTACCATTATCTGACCAAGATAAAGTTATTGAAAGGATTGTAGAAGATCATAAAGGAAATTTATTATTGATAAATGAAGATAGCTATGAATTTATTTCCTGGAAAGAACCTGCTCAATTATCCTTACTGAAATCCATTTTGAATGAGTATCATAGAGATTTGAAAATGACAAAATTGGGGATAACAGAAGATAATCTTAAGAACATTTTTTCTCCAATAGATCTTGAAACAACATATTTAGAAGGTTCAATTTCAAGAAATAGTTTAGTTTACTTTTTTACCATTCTAACTGTAATGGCAATAACCTTGAGTTTTTCTTATCAGTCAAATGCTATCACTGGCGAAAAAAGATTAAAAATAACTGAGCAAATTATTTCAGCTATAAAACCTCAAACTTGGATGGATGGAAAAATAGTAGGGATCACTATAACTGCTCTTTCTTCTATGCTTCTCTATTCAATAATTGGTATTTTAGCAGGAGTAATATACTTCCAAATTACTAACAAACCACTTTCTATTTTAAGTGATATTCTACATTTTCCATCAATCTTGATTTTCCTCATTTTCTCAATAATGGGTATTTTAATGTGGAATGCATTATTAGCTGCTATTTCATCAATGGTCATTGACCCTAATAATTCATCTAAAATGTCATTGATGCTTATTCCCATACTATTTATTACTTTATCAATGATTATTCCACCTCATCATAAAGCAGCTTCAATTCTTTCATGGTTCCCTTTGACTTCTTCCAATGGTATGCCTATGAGATGGGTAGTTGATGTTGTTCCTTGGTGGCAACTTATAGCTTCATTTACAATATTAGTATTAACTTTTTTTGCATTGAGAGTTCTAGCTGCTAAAATATTTAGGGTGTCAATATTAATGAGTGGTAAAGAGCCGACATGGCGTGAAATCTTTAAGATGATTAAAGCTAAGTAAAAAAAAATTTATTTTTGTTATAAAAAAAGAGGGTGTAGAAAACACCCTCTAAAGTTTTGCAGGTAGCTTGAAAGTTACCTGCAACACTTTATTTCATTAACATTATTTTTCTTATCTTAGATTTTTGACCTTCAACATCTAATTTCATGAAATAGATACCTGAAGCAGTTTGTTTTCCATTAGCATTTTTTCCCTTCCACACAAATGTTTGTCTTCCTGAAGATAGTACATCATTGCAAAGAGTTTTTACCTTTTGTCCCTTTAAGTTATAAACTGAAAGTTGAACTTTTCCCTCTTTTTGAAGATTAAAGGCAACTGTTGTTTCAGGATTAAATGGGTTAGGGTAAACATTTAAGGAAGAAGTGATAGGAGCAACTTCACCATTTTCATTATCTAAAGGATTACTAGCAACTTTCAAAATGAACTGATGTTCACCAATCTCACTAGGAGTGAATTCATAGTCATGTTCTAAATCAAAGTAAAAAACATTACCATTGAATTCTAAAGCACTATAGAGAGAAGTAGCAGGGAAATTATCAGATTCAAAGCTTAAGATTATAGGCTCGAGACTTCTTGCATTAACAATGAATGGCCACTCTTTAATTTCATCAGAAACAAGAGGAGTTTTAATATCTTGTTGACCATAAATATCTTGATCATTTTCATAGTTAGTATAGATATCAACACCATCATAAGGCTTGTTAGGTGCTTTTGGGAAATCTAAATTCACATCTAGATAATCAGTTGCATAATTAGAAAAACCAATTACGAAATTATCTTTATCCTCATTTGCTTGAGCTATTATTTGTGCTTTCCAGTTTGTAGGAATTTCATCTAAACCATAGTGATGTCTAAATGGGGTATAAGTTAAAGTAACATAGTTAAAATCACCTAAACTACTATAGAGGAAGAATCCTTCCATACCGTCAACTGATTCTGCCAATTCATAGCCCTTTTCAGCATGTGTGTAAATACCACGGGAAATATAGTTATAAGTAATCATTTCAGCTAAAGTATAGTCATTGCCATCAACATTAAAGATTAAAGAGGATAAATCAATCTCGGTTGGGTATGGGTTTCCTAAAAGATTCCAACCTTGATGAATCTCAACTGTGACCTCTTCATTATTTATGTCACCGCTATTATTTGTTTGAAATTCCTCAGGTAGGTTAGCCCAATAACCATTTCCAAAATTGTAAAAGAGGGTTGGTTCATAAGTTTGGTTTGGCATGAATTCAACTAGACTAGTGCCTGGCCCGAAAATATCATTTGTAGAAGGTCCATCAGCTTCCCATACATAAGATACCATTTGCCAGCCA
Source organism: Cloacimonadales bacterium (SeqCode) (assembly GCA_963678375.2). GTDB lineage: Bacteria > Cloacimonadota > Cloacimonadia > Cloacimonadales > JAFGVF01 > JAEKNW01. Next base: position 217,243 of record CAXXQH010000001.1, on the reverse strand, counting down.
GCATTAAACTCATATGAGAGTTCTGTAGGAAGAATTCCGGTATTCCAAGATGATTCAAAACGTCTTTCTTCACCATCATTAGCAAAAGCAGTTATTACAAATTTTGCATCTTCAATGCTTGTTCCAAATGGTACTAACCAAGGGAAGAAATAGGTGTCAGCAGAAACATTGTCTTCAATGTTAATAGAGTCAGCTTCTGATATAAGGTCTAATCTATAATGATCAAGCATTTCATTGTTTTGATAAGACCATTGGAAGTTAATAATATCATTTGGATGGTGAATCATTTCAGCAGGACTAGATGACATTACTAAAGTAGGATTAATGTTACCATAATAAAGAGTGAATGTCTTGAAAGAAGAGTTGGATACTGAGAAATATAATGGTTCTTGTGTTAGATCAATAAAGTTACTGTTCGATTCTTTTAACCACACTTTTCTTGAGAACCTATCTGGTGAAAAATCATCTAAAGTAATTTTCAATTGCTGATTATAAAGACTGCTTTTAACTTGGAAAGTATAAGTTTTATATTCTTGATCCAAATCAATGTTACCATAAATATTTTTCTCTAAATATCTTTGAGCACTTTGATAATATTGTTCATAAAAGGCTGCTAAGATATAGCTTCCAGAACCTGAGGTTGATGTTGTAACATCATATTTACTCTCATAACTATCACTTGCTTCACGATTTACACCGAAAATAACCTGATCTGAAATTGAATCATCATCATTAGATGCAATAAGTGTCAAGAAGTCTGAGAAATGAGCATTAACAATAACATCGTGTTGATAAACTGATCCAGCTTGATTGAATACTTTTAATTTGTATTCATAGAAGTGTCCATATTCTGCTGTTTCGTCATTCCATGTGTAAGTATTAAGGGAAGCAGAATTATTGGCAACAATGCTTTCTGAAGCTATTTCCCATTCTGTAGTTCCTTCTTCTCTTCGCATTACTTTGAAAATAGATAAGTTAGATTCATACATAGTTTCCCACTCAATCTCAATTACTGGATCATTAGCTGTAGCTTCTATGCTGATAAATTTAACTGGAGTAGTATAAGCTGTTATTTCTTCATGAGTAGCTGAATAGTTACCGGAGTAATCTTTTGCACGGATTTTGAAATAATAGTCGATATCTGGTGTTAAACCTGTTACATTAACTTGATTAGTTTTTTGGTCAGCTAGTATACTATTATTTGATCTATCAAATACTTGATAATTAAGACCTGTTATAGGTTCAGTAGAATAAAGTATTTCATAAGTTTCAAAATTATGGTCAGCTACTGGTTCCCAAGAGAGCAAAATGTCATTATAATTTGCAGCAACCATAGATAAGTTCTGAGGCATTGCTGGAGCTGGAGAATCATTTTCAATTTCGATAAAAGTATCAATGTTTTCTGCAATTCTATCAATCCAATATGTATAGAAGTTTTCTGTCATTAGATAAATATTTTCGGGAACAAATTTAGCAGTAGTTGGTTCGTAACCATAAAACCACCAGTAGTTAGCTTCAGTTTGGTCATATACTTCAGGAAGTTCATCAATCTCTATATGGAAAAATGGATCAACAACATCATAATCTGTAGTCCCAGAAAGAGTATATTGCATCTGTCTATTTTGACTATAACCAGGTAAATCTATATGAGTGTTAATAGGAGTTTCAGGATTATTATCATAATAAAGATCATGGACAGTATTGTGAATTCCGTAGTATTCATTTCTGTCTACTTGTCTATGAACTCCGAAGGTGTTAGCAGGGAAGATAATTTCATCTGACCAATGTAACAAATCTTGATTATTGTAGGATTGATCAAAAATTGGTAGATTAACATTACCTCTTGAATTACCCGCAGAAATTTGTGTATTTGGATAACCTGGATGTCTATCGTTCCAATCATAGCTATGCATTTGAGCTGAGAACTCTAATCTTCCATAAGTATCTCTGATATAATCTGCAAAAGCTTGATAACTTTTGTTATATGGGTGGTTAGCATTTCTTGTTGGGTCACTAATTGATTTTGAATTCCAGTAAGGAGGAACATTAGTCCATTCAACTTCTCTACCTGCTCCAGAAATCATTAAGAAAGCAGAATCCCATTTCACAAATGTGTGGTAGCCTAGTACGATAGTTGGAAAATCATCATTAGGATGTGGTACAGTAACAATAACTGGGTTTGCTGCTTGAGGATTAAAAATATATAAACCCCAACCATAATCAAAAGAACCAACTACATCGTCATCTGGATCTGATGAAATATTGTTATCGGTATCATTATTTAATACTTCGCGTAACATATAATATGTCCGATCATAATCAGTATCATTAAATTGAACAACATGATAAGGGAATCCATAAAAATCTAGATAATCTTGTGCTCCGTCCCAATCTTGATCAATAAATGCTTGAGATATTTGAGACCATGCTGTCAGTTGACTTGAATTTGGGTTTATAAAATCACCAAAACCATTGGTTTGAGGGTCAAAAGGTGCATAATAGTTATAGTTCGGAGATGCAATACCCTCTGCAATATGAGAAACATAATTGTCATACTCAAGTTCAGGTTCTTGCCCATAAAGAAACTCACGTAAACTTCCAGTTTCAACAACAAGTGCATTAACTGAAATGAAACAAGTTAAAACAAAAAACATCAAAAATAGTTTTTTCATTTAAAGCCATCCTATTTTGTTATTTTATCTATTATTATAATGTATACTTATCTATTTATAATTTATGCAATTAGTATTCCATATCACTTTTTAGAAGATATAAACTAAAATAAACTTAGAACAAACTTATATAAGATATTTACATATAAACTATATAAATAATATATCTAAAAGTTAAAGGAATTACTTAAAAAGATAAAATATGTTATAAAAAAGAGATATAGACTAAAAAAAAAAGATTTTTAAAAAGATAGTTGACTAATCTGATACTTTTAGAAAAATAATTCTTATTAGAGATTTACTTGGATAATCCAAATATTTTTCTATCTCAATATTAACTATGGAATATACTTAAGTTACTGTATTACAGTATAATACTAATGTGCATACCAGAGTTCTCATAATATGAAGATGAATTTCAATAAAAAATATATAATATTGGAGGAAAAATGTCGCAAATAGCTAATTACGACAACCAAATGTACAAAGAGTTGAAAGAGATTATTTCTGAAAAGAAAAAACTCAGAAACCCTTTGATTGAAGTATTGAGGGAAGCTCAAGCAATTTTTGGTTACTTACCAATTGAAGTGCAACAGTTCATTTCTATTGAACTTGATGTACCACTTAACAAAATTTATGGTGTAGTAACTTTCTACAACTTTTTCTCTATGAAACCTCGTGGAAAGTATGTTATCAATGTTTGTACAGGAACCGCATGTTATGTCAAAGGTGCTCCTAGAATTATTCAAATGATTGGTGAAGAACTTAGCATTGAAATGGGTGAAACAACACCAGACGGTTTATTTACACTCAGTGCTGTAAGATGTGTTGGTGCATGTTCTTTAGCTCCAGTTTTTGTTATAGGTGAAGAAACTTATGGCAGAATCGAAACAAAAGCACAAGTTGTAGATGTTCTTAACCAATATCGTTAATTAATATGCAAGATTTATCACTACATCTATTGGATATAATTGAAAATTCAGCAAGGGCTGGATCTTCATTAATAAAGATATTCATAGATGCTGATGAAAAAGATGATATTTTGAAATTTAGAATAGAAGATAATGGAAGTGGGATGGATGATGAAACCTTAAAAAATGCCCTCAACCCTTTTTATACATCAAAAACTTCTAGAGAAAAGAAAGTAGGATTAGGTATTCCACTTTTTATGCAAAATGCTGAATTATGCGACGGAAGTTTCAATGTCAAAAGTAAATTAGGTCAAGGTACAGAACTTGAGGCTTCATTTAAAAAAAGTCATATTGATAGAATGCCAGTTGGAAGCCTGGCTGATACCATTATCGGTTCTCTAATTGGGCATCCGGAAACTGATTTCTATTTAAGAATTACTCATAATACGCAGGAACAAGACTTTGATTATGAATTTGATACAAGATTGATAAAAGAAGAATTGGGAGACATTCCTCTTACGTATCCGGACGTCATTCAATTTATTATGGAAGATGTAAATAATGGAATTAAAAATACAAAAATGGGAGAAATCTGATGAAAACATTAGCTGACCTCAGAAAAATACGCGAGAAAGCTCAGCAGGACATGCAGTTAAGAAATGCTGGTAGTAGAATAAAAATAGTTGTTGGCATGGGAACTTCTGGAATTGCTATGGGTGCCCGTGAGGTGATGAAAACTTTCTTGGATGAAATATCTACAAGAAAAATTATCGATGTAGTAGTAACTCAAACAGGTGAAAAAGGCCTTTCTTCCATGGAACCTGTTGTTGATGTTATTGAAGAAGGTAAAGAAACTATTACTTATGGAAATATGAATATTGAAAAAGCTAAAAAAGTTGTTTCAGAACATATAGTTAACGGACAACCTGTAAACGATTATATTATAAGCAGAGACTAAACGAGGTAGAGATGAAAAGAATTGACTTACTAATATGTTGTGGCTCCGGATGCGTATCTGCGGGTTCATTGAAAATTAAAAATAAATTTATTGAATTATTAGAAAAAAATGACTTACGTTCTGAAGTTAACATTATAGAAACTGGATGTATGGGACCATGTGATTTCGGACCTGTTATGATGGTTTATCCAGAAGGTGTATTCTATCAAAAAGTTACTGTAGAAGATGTTGAAGAAATCGTTACAGAACACTTCTTAAAAGGAAGACCTCTACAACGCTTGATGGTTACTGAAGATGAAAAATTAAAAGCAACAAAAAAAGAAATACCTTTCTACCAAAAGCAGGTAAAAGTAGCTCTTGAAAACTGTGGACATATTGATCCTGAATCTCTTGAAGAATATATTGCAACTGGTGGCTTTGAAGCTATTGGTAAAGTATTATCTGAAATGAGTCAGCAAGATACTATTGATGTAGTAAAAGATTCTGGACTTAGAGGCCGTGGTGGTGGTGGATTCCCTACTGGTCTTAAATGGCAATTTGGTTTCAATAATAAAGCTGATCAAAAATATATTATCTGTAATGCTGACGAAGGTGACCCAGGTGCTTTTATGGATAGATCTCTTCTTGAAGGTGACCCATATAGAGTTATCGAAGGTATGATGATTGCAGGTTATGCTATTGGAGCTTCTAAAGGTTATTTCTATATCAGAGCTGAATATCCTCTCGCAATTAAGAGGATTAACATGGCTATGGAAGAAATGAGGAAAATCGGACTATTAGGTGAGAATATTTTTGAAAGTGGCTTTGCTTTTGATGCTGAAGTTAGAACTGGAGCTGGTGCTTTTGTTTGTGGAGAAGAGACTGCACTTATTCATTCAATTGAAGGCATGAGAGGACAGCCTACACCTAAACCTCCATTCCCTGCTGAAAAGGGATTATGGGACAAACCAACTGTAGTTAATAATGTTGAGACATTAGCCAACCTTACTTCTATTTATAATAAAGGAGCAGAATGGTTTGCTTCAATGGGAGTTGGTAAATCTAAAGGTACAAAAGTTTTTGCTCTAACAGGTGATGTAAAAAATACTGGTCTTGTTGAAGTTCCTATGGGTATCACCCTAAGAGACTTAATTTTTGAAGTTGGTGGAGGAATCACTAACGGTAGAAAATTCAAAGCTGTACAACTTGGTGGACCTTCTGGTGGTTGTTTAACTGAAAAAGATTTAGATACACCTATTACCTATGAATCACTTCTTGAAAAAGGAGCTATGATGGGCTCAGGTGGTGTAATTGTTATGAATGATACTAATTGTATGGTTAATGTTGCAAAATTCTTCTTAGATTTTTCTGTTGAAGAATCTTGTGGAAAATGTTTCCCATGTCGTTTAGGACTTAAGCAAATGTATGGTATAATGGATAATATCACTAGTGGTAAAGGTAAAGAAGGAGATATAGAAGAATTAATAAGATTAGGTAATGATATTAAGAAATCTTCATTATGTGGTCTTGGTCAAACTGCTCCAAACCCTGTACTTAGTACTATTAGATACTTTAGAGAAGAATATGATGCTCATATTAAACAAAAGAGTTGTCCTGCAAAAGTATGTACTTCACTTATACACTTTGATATAGATAAAGAAAAATGTATTGGCTGTTCTCTTTGTGCTAGAAAATGTCCTGTAAATTGCATTACAGGAAGCAGAGAAGAAAAATATACTATTCACCAACTTGATTGTATCAAATGTGGTAACTGTGCTGATGTTTGTCCAGTTCATGCTGTTAATATCATTCCTGGTATGCACTATGAAACACTTAATACTATTCAAGAAACAAAAAAAGATATCTACTAATATAGTAATATAACGGGAGGATGAATCTGGTGGTTCAGTCGGTCTTCAAAACCGATAAGAGGCGGATAAAACCGTCTTTGGCAGGTTCGATTCCTGCCCTCTCAGCCATATTTGAGTCGGAGTAATCCGACTCATATTTTTAATAACATAAGTTGATAAAGGATTAGCTCAATGACTGATTTCTCAGTAATTCCATCAATGAATTCATTACTTGATAATAATGATTTACAAGATCTTATAACTCAGCTTGGAAATGAAAAAGCTAAAGAAATTCTTGCAAATTCCCTCTCCCAAATTAGGAAAGAAATTAAAGCAGGAGTAGAATTAGATAAACCAGAAATCCTGAGAAGAATTAAACATGATTTAAAGAGAGATAAACCTCTTGAATTAAAAGCTGTGATAAATTGTACTGGTACTCTACTTCACACAAACTTAGGTAGAGCTATACTGAGTAAAAAAGTAATGAACCAGGTAACTGAACTACTCACAAATTATGTTAATGTTGAATTTGATCTCCAAACTGGAAAACGTGGCAAAAGAGGTGAATATATCGCTCAACTCTTATGTAACTTAACTAAGGCTGAATCTGCTCTTGTTGTTAATAATAATGCTAGCGCTACTTATCTGATTCTAAATGAATTCTCTAAAGAAACTGATGTTTTAGTTTCACGTGGAGAATTAGTTGAAATTGGAGGTTCTTTTCGAGTGCCAGATATAATGTCTCTTAGTGGTGCTAATTTAAAAGAGATTGGTACTACAAACAAGACAAAACTATCTGACTACAAGAACAATATTAATTCTAAAACTTCTATGATTATGAAAGTCCATCAATCTAACTTTAAGATAGTTGGATTTACTGAGGAAACAGAAATTGATGACTTAATTCATCTTGCTCAAGAAAATTCACTAATTTCATATTATGATCTTGGCTCTGGACTGATTTCAAAAAAAGATAATATGAACATTAAATGGGATCATACGGTTAAAGAAATTATCGATATGGGTATTGACCTGGTTAGTTTTAGTGGAGATAAACTCTTAGGAGCAACTCAAGCAGGATTAATTGTGGGTAAAAAATGTTACATAGACAGATTAAAGGAAAACCCACTTTATAGAATATTAAGAGTTGGTAAATTAACTGACGCGGTCCTTTACTTTACCCTGAAAAACTACTTACATTTTGAAAAAGATTTTGTAGAAATTCCTTTCTTTAAAATGCTTAATCAAAGTCAGGATTTTATTAAGGACAAAGCTGAAAGATTGTCTTCCCTATTAAATCCTAAAATTGAACATCAAGTTATCCCTTCTAAAGCTAGAACTGGGGGAGGTTCGATGCCTGGAGTTGTTCTTGATTCTTATGCAATAGAGATATCCGAGTCTGATGAAAAGAATGCAAGCAACTACCTTAAGTTCTTAGATTTAGACAAACCTATAATTACTTACCTATCACAGGGTAAATTAATTATTGATTTAATAACTGTTAATAATTCAGATTTTAAATATATCTCTGATGAGATAAATCAACTATACACTTAATTATGAAACATTTGATACTCGGAACTGCTGGTCATGTTGACCATGGTAAGACTTCTTTAATTAGAGCATTAACTGGCTTTGACTGTGATACCCATAAGGAAGAACAGTCACGAGGCATAACAATTCATCTAGGTTTTACAAACATTGCACTAGATCAAGAACACCAAGTTGGTGTTATTGATGTTCCAGGCCATAAAGATTTTGTTAATACAATGATATCTGGAGCTTCTGGCATTGATTTCGTTATGCTAGTAATTGCTGCAGATAGTGGGATAATGCCACAAACCGTTGAACATATGAAAATTATGCAATTGTTAGATATTAAATCTGGTTTTATTGCAGTTACGAAAACTGATTTAGTTGATGAAGATTTACTCGAATTAGCTATTTCTGAGATTGAAGAGTTCACTCAAGGAACATTTTTAGAAAACTGTAACATTGTAAAAGTATCTAATAAAAGTGGCCAAGGTCTTGAAGAGATAAAAAAAGAAATAATTAATCAAATTGATAAAACTAATGAGAGAGAACTTGGCGTAATCTTTAGGATGTACATTGACCGCATTTTTATATCAGAAGGATACGGAACTATTATAAATGGGTCTGTTTTGAGTGGCAAAATACATAAAGATAATGAGATAACACTATTGCCCGTAAGAAAAGAACTTCGTATAAGAGGTATGCAAAAGTTCCATACAGAAGTCACTGAACTAAAAGCTGGAGATAGAGCATCTTTGAATGTTGTAGGATTAAAGAAAAATGATTATAAAAGAGGAATGCTTATTACAAATTATCTGAGAGATCATAGCCAATTATTAGACTGTATCCTTGAAAACTTTTCTTCCAGTAAATTAGAGTTATGGACAACTGTAATTTTTCTCTCAGGTACCTTTAAAAGTAAAGCAAAAGTTCACCTTATAGACTGCGATCAACTAGAAGCAAACTCTAGCGCAATTGTTCAGATAACTTTAGATAATCCTGGATTCTTTTACTACAATGATAAATACATTTTAAGAGATAGCTCAAACAACAATACTATTGGAGGTGGAAAAATTATCGATGCATTTCCTCTTAAACATAGAAAAAGGCCAAAAAAGCTAATACGAAATCTGAAGAATTTAGCAAAATCTGATATGAGTTTCGTACTTTTACATGAAATTGAGAAAAGTATAGATATTGAAAATAGTAGAGAGTTAAGTCTAAAACTAAACATTCAAGAAAAAATAATACGCTCTTTAGCCCATTCGTTAACAGATAAAATTGCTATTATAGAGCAAAATGAAGTTGAACTATATGTTTTACTTTCGCACCTTATAAATATTCATAATGAGATTATAAAAATTGTTAGAAAAAATCAGGTTAATAACTCATTATCTGCTAAAGGACTTGAAGTTAGTGAAATTGCAAAATACTTACTTTCAATCAAAGAGCATTTAGATAAAAGTTCGATTAAGGTAATCTTAGATGATATGGTCAAGTTAGCTAAATTAAGCTGTATCGATGATACATATACTCTTGTTGATCATAATCCTAATACCCAGATTAAACTTATTCAGAAAAGAGACCAAGTACTTCAATATATTGATAGTTTTGATTGGGACATTCCAGAAGAAGCTAACAAAGAATCAATAAAATCTAGATTTAGTCTTAAAAATCAGGAGTTTAATTCAGTTATCAACTCTTTGATTGAGCAGAAAAGTGTTATATTTTATGATAATGTTTATCTATCAGTTAATCAATTAAGAAAAATACTGGAAAAACTAAAAAATGAGTTTAATGAACAAGCATTTAGAATCGCAGACTTTAGGGATTTATTAGGAACAAATAGAAAGATTGCACTTTACTTTCTTGAGTTATTTGATAAATTTGGTATTACACAAAGAAAAGATGATGTTAGAGTTATAACTAAGAAAAATTTAATATGAGGTATTAGATGTCATATATAGTATTAGCTAGAAAATATAGACCACAGACATTTGCTGAAGTTTACGCACAAGATCATGTTACGAAAATACTTATTAATGCTTTAGAGCAAGGAAGAATTGCTCATGCTTACCTCTTTACTGGTCCAAGAGGTGTTGGTAAGACTTCCATGGCAAGAATTTTAGCAAAAAGTCTTAACTGCCAAGAGGGTAAAAAAGGACATCCTTGCAATTCATGCTCAACTTGTCAAGAGATTACAAATGGGACTTCAAGTGATGTTGTTGAAATTGATGGTGCTTCAAATACCGGTGTTGATGATATTCGTGACCTTCAAAGAGATTTACTATATACTACTAACTCAGCAAAATATAAAATCTATATTATAGATGAAGTGCATATGCTTTCAAAAAATGCTTTTAATGCCTTGTTAAAGACTCTTGAAGAACCTCCAGAAAATGTGATTTTTATCTTTGCTACAACCGAGCCTCACAAAGTTATCCCAACAATCATTTCTAGATGTCAAAGATTTGATTTTAAGAGAATTCCAATTGATTTAATAGTAAAGAATTTGAAAAATATCTGTGGTCAAGAAAACCTTGAGTATGAAGAAGAAGCTTTATTCCAAATAGCTAAAAAAGCCGATGGTGGTATGCGAGATGCATTATCTCTTATGGATCAGGTGATATCAACTGGTAATGAAATTATCAGTGAATCGATAGTTCGTGATGTATTTGGCATTCTTCCTTTTGATATTTATGAAAATATCATGCTTGCTATTAACAGTGGAAACTCGGCACAAGTAATTAGAAATCTCCATTCAATTATAGAAATGGGTAATGATGTTATAGAGATTGTTAATGGATTCTTAGACTATTTAAGACTCTGTTTATTAGCCTTCTATGATGTAGATACTGGTGAAATATCACAAGCTCAACAAGAATCAATTAAAGGACTTGTCAATAAGTTTGATGACCAAGATCTTCTTTACATTATCTCTATAATGATGAAAACTAAGGTGGATATGAAGTCAGGAGATAATCCTGCTATACTTTTCGAGATTGTTTTAATAAAACTTTCAAAAATTAAAGACCTAGTAAACATTGAATCAATTAATAATCCAATTCAACCTATTATCGTAAATTCTAGCACACCTACTATTCAAGATACTAGTAAAGTTAATGAAATTTCTCAGGAAGTGCAAAAAAAAGCAATCTCAGTTGGTCCTAAAATAGAAGATGGTATTAACAATAAAGATGATATTAATAAATCGACAACAAGTAATCTACGTCAAAGATTTGATGAAGAATTCAATAATCAGCAGGATGATAACTCTGTTGAAAAAAATACTCCTAAACTGAGACCATCAATCAAACCTCTTGCTGAAACACCAGTAGAGTTTGACCTTGACTTTATTAATAAACACTGGGATAAGTTTATCAAGCTCATTGCCAAGAAAGATACTATGCTAGCAAGTATGCTTAATTATGTAACAATCTCAAGTGTTACTAGTAGAGTTATTAGAGTTAATACTGAGAAAAAGATGACAGCAGATATTTTAACAAAAAACAAAGAAAAATTAGCCAAGTATTTAAAAGATTTTTGGGGAAGAAATTTGGTTCTTGAAGTAGATTTCACAGATACAGAGGAAAAAGAGAATAAAGAACTAACAATGGAAGCAATTCAAAAGGAAGTTCCTGAATTAGCTAAGTTGATTAAAGATACAAACTCTAAGATAATTAATAGAATAGCAAAGAAAAAAGATTTTTAGATGTTAGCTTTTAGTTTTATAATCTTCTCAACTGTCTATGTTTTATTGATCTGGTACTTAATACTGGGACTTATAAGGATATCTAAAAAGAGCAATGTTGATAGCCAATCACAAAAGCTTGTTTCTGTTATCATTGCAGCTAGAAATGAAGAGAAAAATGTTCATAATTTGCTTGATTCATTAGAAAAACAGACCTATCCAAAAGAGCTATTTGAAGTAATAATAGTTGATGATAGGAGTTTTGATAACACTAATGAAATGATTTGTGACTATATCAATACATCAAAGCTTAATCTAAAGCTATATCAGCTACCTGAAAAGGGGCGAAGAAATGGAAAGAAGTATGCAATTGCCAAAGGTATTGAGCATGCGAATCATGACATATTACTTTTTACTGATTCGGATTGTATTACAAATCCAAAGTGGATAGAGTCTTTTGTTAAAGCCTATGATAATGAGACTGATTACATATTAGCCTACACTCATGTAAAGTTTAGAAAAAAAAGCATATTAAATAAGATAAAAACCTTTGAAGCAATTCTCTATAGAGTTATTGCTGCAAGTGGATTAGGCAACGGCACTCCAATGACAGCTTCTGCCTCTAATATGTCCTATCGTAAATCTTGTTATCTTAAGGCAAATGGTTTTGGTAGGTATAAGAACATACGTTCTGGAGATGATGACCTGCAGTTATTTAATTTATGGGTCCATCTGAGGAAGAAAAAATATCTTTTTTCACCTAATTCATCAGTTATTACACTTGAAAAAGAGAGCTTTTCTTCACATGTAAATCTTGACACTAGAAGGGCTTCTAAATTTAAGTATTTCCCATGGGCTTTAAAATTATTTAGTATAGTAGTATTTTTTTACTATATCTTTTTTTTAGTTTTGGCAACAATAGTTCCTTTTCAGGTTCATCTCCTGCCAATGTTTCTAACCCTGTTATGTCTCAGAGTAGTTTCTGAACTGTTCATGATGAGTTTTTTTTGTAGTAAAATTAATAAGAAAAAATATATAATATACTATTTTATCTTTACGTTAGTATATGTATTAATATTCATAATATTCTCTTTACGAGGAGTTATTATGAAATATAAGTGGAAAAATTAAGGAGAAATATGAATCCTATAATTATTGGTATAGCCGGTGGAACCGGTTCAGGTAAAACATGTGTTACTAATGCTATACAAGAAAGTATATCAGATCATATAACTGTTATTCCCCAAGACGCCTATTATAAGAATTTTGTAGATTTAAGTTTTGAGCAAAGAAATGCTATAAACTATGACCATCCAAGTGCTATTGATAGTGAGCTTCTTATTAATCATATCAGAGCATTAAAGGATTCTGTCCCAGTAAATCAACCGATTTATGATTTTAAAACTCACAGTAGATTAGAGGAAACAATAAAAGTATATCCTAATTCTATAATCGTAATAGAAGGGATATTAATATTTGAGAATGAAGAGATTAGAAAACTTCTAGATATAAAAATATATGTAGATACTGACTCTGATATTAGAATTTTACGAAGAATTGAAAGAGATATGGCTGAAAGAGGAAGAACATTAGAATCAATAATCCAGAGATATAGAGCAATGGTCAGACCAATGCATATTAGATTTGTAGAACCAACAAAACGCTATGCTGATATCATAGTTCCTGAAGGTGGACACAATCGAATTGCAATAGATATGATTACCTCTCGTTTGAAACATATCTTAGTTGAGAGGAAAAAAATCACATATGAATAATTATATAGATTTACACATTCATACTACCGCATCTGATGGTAGTTATTCATTAGATGAGGTTCTTGAAGCTTATTATCGAAAAGGTTTTAAAGCCATAGCAATCACAGACCATGATACTGTTGATGCCTTTAATAATTTCTCAGCTGATTTTTATAAAGAAATGCGAGTTATAAAAGGTACTGAGATTTCAAGTAGATTTGCAGGTCGAGAAGTTCATATACTCGGTTATGATATTGATTATGGAAATGAGAATTTATTAAGATTACTGAATAGCATAAAAAAATCCAGAATTGAAAGAGCAAAGAAGATTATTGCTCTATTGCAGGGAAATGATATTGAAATTGATTTTTCAGAAGTTAAGGAACTTGTAGGCGATGAGAATATAGTTGGTCGACCTCATATAGCTCAAGCTTTAGTAAAAAAAGGTATAGTTAGTCATCAACAGCAAGCTTTTGACCGTTATATTGGCGATAATGGATTCGCTTATGTTTCAAAAATCGATATACCACCCCTGGAAGTTATCACCGCAATTCACAATGCAGGAGGATTTGCTGTCCTAGCCCACCCATACAAGTCAATTAATCTTGAAGATATTCATTATTTTAGAAGAGCAGGGATTGATGGCATTGAGACTTATTATTATGATCACTCACCTTCCCAAATAAAGAGATTAGAAGCGATATGCCGTGATATGGATCTAATTTCTACTGGTGGTAGTGATTTTCATGGTTATGGAAGACGTGAGGATTTAGGTTCTTATCAAGGAAATTTCAAGATGTTTGAAAATATAAATAAACTATTAAAACTTAAAATAGAGGTTGAAAATGCCAAATCGTAAGTTAATTGATCCTGCAGAGTTAATTAATATTAATCAAAAAAAAGGCTTACCTAGGACTTATAGTTTTAGTATCCTAACTAGATTGATTATTTTGTTATTTGCTATACTAGTTTGTATTTACGCTGTCTATTACTTATTCACTAATGTAGCAAATTCTCCAGATGCTACAATGATAGCAAAGCTAATACCGATTATTATCTTTTTTGCTGGTCTAAACACAATAATGCAAAACTTACTAAATATCCATACTTTAACTTTAACTAAAGAAGTATTAATAGCAAAGTCACTGATCGGTATTAAGAGAGTTATACCATTTCAGGGAATTAGTAAAATAAGTATGAGTAAAAGCAAGAAACGTTATGTTATCATTACCTATATTGACAAGAAGAACAAGAAACGTCAATATAATCTAATGTTAGTTTTTAAGAACATGATGGAAATCTTAAACAGTATTGGGGAATTAGCTTCCAATGCTAAGTATGATGACTTCATGGCAACAATAATTGTTAGTGCTCAACCACAAGCAAATAAAAGTAAAGAGATTTTAGATGAAAAGTAATGTCATAATAATTGCAGCAATTTCAAGAAATGGTGTTATTGGTTTAAATAATAAGATGCCATGGAATATTCCAGAGGAACTAAATAGCTTTAAGAACATTACTTCTGGGAGTAATGTTCTTATGGGAATGAATACCTATAAGTCTATTGGTAAATTACTGCCTAATAGGAAAAATTATATTTTTTCTAACAATAAAAATCTTAAGATTGATGATGCAACTGTAGTTAATGGTTTTGGCGAAATGATGTTTTACTTACTAGAGAAAGCTGAGGAAACGTTTTTTGTGATAGGGGGAAAGTCGATTTTTGATCTTTATCTACCTCTTGCAGGCAAGCTTATATTAAGTGAAATTGATTTAGAAGTTCAAGGAGATGTATTTTTCCCGAATATAGATCTAAAAAACTGGAAGTTGACGAAAGAAATAGAAATTCCTAACTCACAAAACATAAGAATTATTCAGAAGCATTATGAAAAGGTTTATTTCTAAACTCATCATACAACTGTTACTTTTTCTTATTAGTTTCAATCAACTATACGGTGTAATAGTATTCAAAAACTATATTAGTTATGACTATAATACCGATAGATATTCCGCCAAAAGTGTCTTTGATTTTTCAAAGATTAGTGATATTACTCAGAGAAAAAAGCTGTTTTGTGATTTTATGTCACTAATTATCGATTCAGAGAATCAAGAAATATTAGCTAACCGAAAAAAAATTCTTGAGTTAAGTAAAAAAAATAGATTGACAGCTGATGAAGCTAATTATATTAATAACATAGAAAAAGTTTATAAGCTTGAACTTTCTGAAAGTTATGAGCAAGTTAATTGGAAAGAGATTTTATCAAGAGTAGATATCATACCTAGAGACTTAGCTATTTCTCAAACTGCTATAGAAACTGGTTGGGGAACTTCTGTATTTGCTAAAAAAGCAAATAATATGTTTGGTCACTGGACTTATAAACAAGGAAGTGGTATTGTTCCTTCCCGTAGAGAAGAAGGGCAAACTCATGAAATAGCAATATTTAACTCTGTGAATGATTCAGTAAAAAAATATATGCTAAATCTCAACACGAATAGAGCTTATAAGCAATTCAGACTTCTAAGGAAAAAGCTAAGAAACAAAAATTTAACTGTAAATGGAGAAGCATTAAGTCCAGGACTTGTTCGCTACTCTGGGATTGGTGATGATTATGTAAGAATGATTAATCTAATTATTAGAGACATATCAAAAAATTGGAGAACGAATGATTAGAGAAGATAATAACTGGTTTTATTATAAGAAAATACTCAGTTGGACAGTATATGGAATTACAGCTATCATTGGCGTGTTCGCCATATATTTTTTAGTTGAATATTTTTTTCAGAAAACATTCGAGTCTCGCGGAGTTCAATATGTTACATATCAAGGTGGATATACTTCTGAGCCTGGAACTGATCCTGGACCAGTTGATAAGAGTAAATGGAAGAAAAGATCTGTTGATAGATCTTGGAATGTACCAGTATTTAATCAAGGAGTTATTCATCCCTTAGTTGCTATTACAATTGCTTCTATAATTGTTATTGCTATAATCGGTGGTATAATTGTTTTTAGAAGTCAAACCAAACATCCGCATCGATAATTATTTAAAACTAAAAATAACAATTAATCATTGAAGTATTTAACTTTGCTAACTCCTTCTATTCTCTTAATGCTTTGGATTAGAATAGGGAGGTTTTTAAAATGATTACTATCAAATTTAAGGGTATAGGTGAATCTATCATTTGAGGCAGAGTAATTATTCTCCAAAACATCAATATTAAAATTATTGATTGTTTGAACTATATCATAAAATATTAATTTATTGTGATAACCAGAAATTTCAATAGTTTTAGGTTTTCTTACTATCTTTTCTTTATCCCATGATATTGTAAAAATCCTATCAGCTTCATTATTTTTAATTCTCAAAAAGTTTTTATTTTGACAATCTGATCTATGAATCGTGATGCCTCTTCCTCTTGTAACGTAACCTAAGATATCATCCCCATAATGTGGATTACAGCACTTTGCAAAATTAACCATAAGATTATTAATATCATCCAAATATATTGTATCTTGCATTGAGTCACTTGTTACAAATTTATCAACCTCTGGAGGAATCACTAGGGATTTTGCTTGAGAACTTTCCTTGAGAAAGTCCAATACATCAGAGAAATTCAACTTTCCACTTCCAAGACCCGCATAGAATTCTTGTATATTAGGATACTTAAAATGTTGTGCTAATTTGAGTACATCACAATCTTTTTTTATTTTGAAAGGACTTTTTCTAATTCGTTTATTAAAAATCTCTTTACCTAATAATATAGCATCAGCTAGCATTTTTTTCTTGAAAAAAGATTTTATATTAGCTTTTGCTTTAGCAGTTTTTACAATACGTAGCCAATCATAACTGGGACTTGCTTTTGCAGAAGTTATTATTGATATTGTGTCACCATTTTGCAGAACCGTCCTTAAAGGAACAAAATCAGAGTTAACTCTAGCACCAATGCAAGTTAATCCAACTTCAGTGTGTAAGGCAAAAGCAAAATCTATTGGAGTTGAGTCTTTGGGTAACTTTATATAATCTCCTCTTGGTGTAACAACAATGATTTCATCATGCAAAAAATTGCTTTTAAAGGTTTCTATAAAGTCTTCTTCAATATTAGATAAAGAAATAAACGATCTTATTTTCTCTATTTGCTTAACGAAATTATGTTCTAAGTTAAGATGATTTTCTTTATATTTCCAATGAGCAGCAATACCCTCTTCAGCAATCAAATGCAT
Source organism: Cloacimonadales bacterium (SeqCode) (assembly GCA_963678375.2). Taxonomy (GTDB): domain Bacteria; phylum Cloacimonadota; class Cloacimonadia; order Cloacimonadales; family JAFGVF01; genus JAEKNW01. The sequence continues at coordinate 199,676 of CAXXQH010000001.1, read as the reverse complement.
CTCTTTTGTCCTAATCTGGAATTCAATTTTCTTTGCACTAGGTCCTATTACTAAAGTGTGAAGAGATTGGTAGTTATTTTCCTTAGGTTTTGAAATGTAATCTTTAAACCTGTTATTGATAGGTTGGAAAAGAGAATGGATTATTCCTAATATCCTATAACATAGTTCAATTGAACTTGTAATAATTCTTATAGCAATTAAATCATATATTTCTTCGTAAGAAATATTTTTTCTAACATGTTTCCTGTATATAGAATAATAGTCTTTGTTTCTCCCGTGAATATCGAAATCTATATCAAGTTTAGATAATGCTGCAATTGTTTCTTTGATAACACCTTTTATGTATTGTTCTCGGCTTTGACTTTTTGCCTTTATCATACTAGATATAAGTTCATACTCGTCAGGATTGATTATCTTGAAAGATAAGTCCTCTAACTCGCTTTTGATTACAGACAAACCAAACCGATTAGCTAATGGTGCATATATTTCTATAGTTTCTTGAGCAATCCGTATTTGTCTGTTCCAATCCATATATGTTATTGTTCTCATATTATGCAATCTGTCTGCTAATTTTATCAAAAGAACCCTGACATCTTTTATCGTGAAAAGTAAGAGTTTCCTGAAGTTTTCAGCTTGTTTAATAATTTGATTCTTTTTTCTCACATAATGATAAGAATCTAACTTTGTAACACCTTCTACCAAACGAAAAATAGTCTGTCCAAAATTTTTAGTAATATCTTCTTCTGTTAGATTAGTGTCTTCTAAAGTATCATGAAGTATAGCAGCACAGATAGTGTCTGTATCAGAGTTCATCTTAGCTAGTATTAAAGCAACATGCAGGGGGTGAATAATATAATTCTCTCCTGATAATCTCTTTTGTTTGGTATGAGCTTTAGTAGCAAGACTAACTGCTCTATTAAACATTTCAAGATCAAGATTGTTTTTTAGTTCTACAATCTCTTTGATTATTCTATTTTCTAAAGCTGAGTTATTGAGCATGTTATCTGACTTATTTCATTAACATAACTTTTTCAGTGAACTTGTGTTTACCATTGTCTAGGACAATAAAATAAATTCCAGAAGCCACAGGATTATTAGTTGTATCTTTACCATTCCATAAAACTGTTTGATAACCAGACTTATCCTTATGAAGTTCAATCTCAGTAACTTTTTGTCCCTTAATGTTATAAACTGAGATATTGTTTAGGTTTTGGTTTTTAGCTTGATAGTAACGTATATTTACCTGAGGATTAAAAGGATTCGGGTAGCATGATATTGGATCAATTACTTGTGATATTTCATTTAAATCATTAGAAGTAACTGAAGGTAGTTGGACTAGATCAATCCAAGCACAATCATTTCCTTCTTGGACTGAAAAATCTTTTTCATAAACCCATCTAAAGCTATTTATTCCTTCTTGCACGGGATATTCTGTATAAGACCAATCAACTTCACCACTCCAAGAGTCAACCTGCTCACCGTTTATATAGAAGGAAAAGTAATCGTAACCATCTTCTGAAGAAACTTTATAATAAAATGATATCACAGATTGCTGACTTTCCATTTGAATTTGAATATCACTACTAGTTTCATTACCAATAATCCCTGATTTGAGACTAAAATTGCCATCATATGCTTGGTTATTATCTCTGGACCAAGGTATTGTTGTCGAAGAAAACCAGTCTTCAGAAAGTTCATTTTCAAAAGAAATTGCTGTTGATGGATCTAAGATTATTTCTAGTGCTTGTGTATTGTCATTTATTTCTATGTTGTCAATATAAGATTGAAAGCCAGTTGCTGAAACCGAAATCATGTATTGTCCGCTATAAATATCTGCTAACTGAAAATATCCAGCAGTATTTGTTGAAGAATTATAATTACTTGAACCTGATAATGATATGCTGGCATTAGTTATAGGTTGGTCTAAACTATCATAAACATAACCCTCAATGGAAGTGATAATAGATTGATTTAATACAATGTTTACTTCAGTAAAAGAGTCGTTTTCTACTATGATATCAGCTATAGTTTGACTTTCATATCCTTGAGCTGATACAAGCATACTATATGTTCCTGCATAAATTGGACGATAGTAATCACCTAGTAGGGGAGAACTATAAATGAAAGAATTGTCTGCTTCATGATTTAATATCTCTATCTTTGCTTCTATTGGATTTCCTGATGCATCAGTAACACTTCCTCTAATACCATATTGAACTTGCTTTAACCACTCAATCATTGCTTGATAATTATATTCCCAGTGGGCATTTAACTGATTAGCTGGTACAGTTTTATTAAAAGATAATTCTATAGTTATCTCACGGCAGTTGCGATAATAATTAAACCAATCTTGCCGTGAACCAATAGCGACATACCAGGCATAACCATTTGTTATTCCATTATCAAAATCTGTCATATAAGGGGCTGGAGCATTTTCCTGAACGGTATCTGCATATAATCTGCTTACATACTGAAACCAGTTATCATCAGGATGGAGTCTTGGCCACGTGTCCCAAGGGTAGTTTACTACAACAACACCACTATGAGAATTTGCTGACATTACGAATCTGTGTTGTTGAGCAAAATCCATCATTGCTTGGTTCTCAATTTGAAGAGGGTTATCATCTGGGTTTGGATTTCCATTTGCCCCTGGATAATTTCTATTAAGGTCTACTCCATTTGCGTTATATCTTGTAGCTCCATAAATATTTTCATCGTTATCGGTATATAATCCATCAGGATTAGCTAAAGGATTAATATATATTTGAGTATTATTTACAATATCAGAAATTTCTGGATCACTAGCATAGTTTTCGAGTAAATAATCAATCAAGCGTAAGAACAATATTGAACAAACAATTTCATCACCATGCATTTGACCTGAGTAAAAGAATTTTGGTTCAGCTTCCTCTAAGTCAACATTATCAGAAATTTTAGCAACAATTATTTCACGATTATCTACTGACATTCCAATTGTTTCTACACTACATAAGTTAGGATGATCAATGGCGAACTGGTTCATTATTGCAACATAAGTTGAAAATGAGGGATACGAATCCCAATCTCTCATTTCATTAATATTTTTAGCTATTGAAACATGAAATTCTTTTGAGGGATTAGTCAGTAACTCGTATTTTGGAAAATTTAGGATTACTTCAGTAAATTCTTTTGGGTTTGCATAAGCATAGATGAAGTTGTTGTCTATTTTATCAACTGAACATATATCATTGAGAAATTTGGTTCTCTTTGTATTCTCAAAGGGAATTTTGAAATAGTACTCAAAATACCTCTGAGCAAAAACACTGGTTAAGGTAGATAATAACAATAATATTAAAAAAAATGACTTACTTTTCATAGTAAAGCTCCTCTATAAATCATATCTTATAACTACAATAAAATACATATTAAAGATGTCAATATTTTAAAAATTGAAAGTACTTTAGTATTCTTTACAAGATTTCATCTAATATGAAAAAACCCTCTCTTTATAAATAAAGAAAGGGTAATTTAATAAAGTGGTTATGATAAAGATTAATCTCTAGTTAATTTCCGATAAGTGATTCTTTTAGGTATTACTGCTTTTTCTCCTAAACGATTTAATTTATCTTCCTCATATTCTGAGAAATTTCCATCAAACCATTTAACTTTTGAATCACCTTCGAAGGCTAAGATATGAGTACAAATTCTATCTAAAAAATATCTATCATGGCTAATAACAACAGCACAGCCGGCAAAGTTCATTAAAGCATCCTCTAGAGCTCTAATAGTATTAATGTCTAAGTCATTGGTTGGTTCGTCAAGTAAGAGGACATTACCACCACTTTGCAGGGTTAAAGCTAAATATGCTCTATTCTTTTCACCACCAGAAAGTACTTTTATTGGTTTTCCATGTTCTTTACTTCCAAAGTTAAAGCGTGAAAGATATTGCCTAACATTAATTTCTTTATCTCCTACCATCATTACGTCTCTACCTTCACCAATTAGCTCTAGAATAGTCTTATCGGAATCAATAATTCTAGCTTGGTCAACATAAGATAATTTCACAGTATCTCCAATTAAGAACTTACCTCTATCTGCTTCAGATTTACCTGTTATCATATTGAACAAGGTTGTTTTACCAGCTCCATTAGCTCCAATAACACCAATAATTCCTCCTGCAGGAAGGTCAAATGTTAAGTCTTCATAAAGTAATTTTTCATCAAATGCTCTGGATACTCCCTCAGCTTTTATAACATTATTACCTAATTTTGGACCTGTTGGAATGTAAAGTTGGTCAGTTGCATTTTCTCTTTGGAAGTCTTCTGACGCCATTTTTTCGTAATTAGTAATTCTTGCTTTACTCTTCGCATGTCTTGCTTTTGGACTAGATCTTATCCATTCTAACTCTTGTTGAAGAGCTTTCTGACGTTTTGATTCTCCTTTTGCTTCATTAGCTAATCTTTTTTGCTTTTGTTCTAACCAAGAAGAATAGTTACCTTCCCAAGGAATTCCTTCACCTCTATCTAGTTCTAAAATCCAACCTGCTACATTATCTAGAAAATATCTATCATGAGTAATTGCAATAACTGTGCCTTTATATCTCTGTAAATGATGCTCAAGCCAAAGAATAGTTTCTGCATCAAGGTGGTTAGTAGGTTCATCCAAAAGTAAAATATCAGGCTCTTTAAGTAATAATCTACACAGAGCAACTCTACGTTTTTCCCCACCTGAAATGACACCACATTTTAAATCACTTGGAGGACATCTAAGAGCATCCATTGCTAGCTCTAATCTACTATCTAGATCCCAAGCATTTAAAGCATCTAACTTATCTTGAACCTGTCCTTGTTCTTTTAAGAGTTCATCCATTTCATCATCTGTCATTGGTTCAGCAAATTTAAGATTAATTTCTTCAAATCTCTCTAACAAAGCAACACTTTCACCTGCACCTTCTTTAACAATATCTAGAACAGTCTTTTCAGGGTCAAGCTGAGGGTCTTGTTCTAAATAACCAATAGAATAACCTTTCGACATAGCAACTTCACCAAGATAATCTTGATCAATACCTGCCATTATCTTGAGTAAAGTTGACTTACCTGAACCATTTAAACCAACTATACCAATTTTAGCACCATAATAAAAACCTAAGTAGATATCTTTTAAAATCTGTTTGTTACCATCAATTACTTTTCCGACTTTACTCATTGAATATATTACTTTATTTTCTTCCATTTATTCTCCATATCTTTTTTTTACCATAATATTTAGTCCACATATTAAGTCTATTATTTTTTTATCTCCTTCATTGCTAATCACACCATAAATTCTTGGCTCTTTAAAAGGAGAGTAACAATGAAGGAGTTACTTTGATTTTATGCGTATCGATTAACTAATAAAAAATAATGAAAAAAATATGAATATTAGATTGACAAAATTAATAATAGATGTATAAATTAATGAAGGATGGATGTTTACTAAATGAAAATATTTCTATTTAGAAAATATATTATTCTGTTTGAAGAGATCTTTTACAAGCTAGATATTCAGTAATAACACCATATTTCAAAAAATGAGAAGATTAAGTTATGCAGATAAATGTTCTTATAAAACCACCAAAAATTACTTTTTAATGAATATTTATTAAGTTATCGAATAAAATTAATAAAAGTGTAGAAAATAATCAACACTTTCATTGATATTTTTTTTATTTCATATTTTTTAGCCTTTGAGGGAGGATTATAATGAAGAGATTTGGATTAGTTTTATGTTTCATTATGCTTATAAGCATGGCACTTTTTGGACAATACATTGAAGTTGGTAATCAGGATTCAACTGAGAGCAGTATACCAACAGATGGTTGGTATGATTATAGTTGGACTAGGACAATATATTTGCAATCAGAATTATTACAAGAAATGACTATTAATAAGATATCGTATAATGTAAGCAATGATATTGATAGTTTTGATATGAATAATCAATCAATTTATATAAGACATACCGATGCATCTGCAATCAATTCAACAGACTTTATAGATCCAGCTTCAGATGCTTCTTATCAATTAGTCTTCTCTGGAAATGTGGTCTTGGAAACAGGATGGAATGATTATGCTTTTGACGAGACATTCGAGTATAATGGTAATGAGAATATTGAGGTCGTTTTCTTTAACAATGACGGTTCTTATCAGTCCGGTTATCCTAACTTCTATGGTAATAATTCTGAAGTTAATCGTTCAATTAATAGATCTAGAGATGGTCAATTCCCTTCAACACTCACTGGAACTTTAACAACTTTTGTTCCTAATACCAGGTTTCATATTTTAGATGATAGCCTTCCTGGAGTCCCAGTTCTTATTGAACCTGTAATAGGAGCAATTAATGTTGCAACTCACACTAAGTTTATGTGGAATAATGGCGTCAATACAAGTTATGTAGCACTTTATATAGCTGATAATGATCTATTTTACGATGCCTATATAGTTAACCCAGCTTCTGCTCCCTATTACTATGATACAGAATACAATACTCATTATTATTGGAAGATTCAAGCCTATAGTCCTCAAGGTGAATCTACAACAAGTCAAGTATATGAATTTTATACTGATTATGGCATAGCACAAGTACCCTACACAGAAAATTTTGATTCCTATCAAGAAGATGACCATCCTAATGGTTGGATTGTCTTAGATAATACTGGAAATAGTTATAATTTCTGTCAGGTAGATTTAGGACAAGCTTATTCAGCCCCTGCATCTATGAGACTACATAATAGTGGAACTACTACAGGTGACTACATATTATCTTCACCAAAAATTGAAAATGCTGGTAATAGAGTAAAATTCTCTCTTATCGGTGAAGATAACTTTCCAATAGAGGTCATAATTGGTACTATGACTGATGCTTTAGATATTGAAACATTCACAGCAATAGATACTATTAATCTAAGTAGTCAGTTTATCAATTACTCATATATTCTTCCAAATGATAGAGAAATAAAACATTTCTCATTTAAACATGCATTACTTAATCAATACCAGAATATTTATTTAGACAATTTTGTAATAGAAGAAATTCCTGAATATGAAGCTAGCCCTGTTTCTAATATGTTTCCTCAAGATGGAAGCATAGATGTTGATTTAGATGTTTCCTTATCTTGGGACCTAGGAGAAAATACTACAGGAATCAATTTATATTTCTCTTCGGATATGAATCAAGTAATTAATCATGATGATTCATGTAAAATTGTATCAAATGAACTTATCACAAGCTATTTACCAGCCTATGAACCTTTCACAGACTATTATTGGTGTATAGGCTCTCTACATATTGAAGGTTCAGAAGTTTTTAGTAACATTTATAGCTTAAAAACGCAAATTGAACCAGGTGTAATAATATTAGATGAAGGTATAGAAGTTGGTCAAAGATTACCTGTTGAACCTTATTATGGTTATACATATTCGCAATCAATTTATTCACAAGAGTTAATAAACTTCTCAGGTGAAATCAATTCAATAGCGTGGCAATATAATGGAAATTCTGCTTGGGAAGATGAAATTAATATATATATGGGCCATACAAGTAAACAATCCTTCTCTGATGCAAATGATTGGGAAGATTATACTAACTTACAAGAAGTTTATAGTGGTTTGCTAAGTGTTAGTGATGATGAAGCTTGGATTACTTTAGAACTAGATAATAGCTTCAATTATAATAATGTCGATAACCTAATTATTGCAGTAGATGAAAACACTCCAGGTTATCATACTTCAAATGATGAATTTTATAATACAGCAACACAAACAGTACAATCTCTTGTCTTTTATAATGATAATACTAATCCTGATCCTCAAAACCCACCTGAAGGAAGTGAAATTACAGCAATCCCAAATATAATAATAAGATTAACAGAATCTAATGAAATCTACCCAAGTTTACCTATTGTTATTGCTCCAGAAAATAATGAGTTAAATTATGAACTCGAATATCCTTTGGAATGGAACAACGGTGCTAATACGGATTATGTCAATCTTACTATTGCTACATCGTCTGATTTGTCAGAAGGGGAAACTTATACAAATGTTCAATCACCCTTCTTCTTTGATCATCAATATAATACGAGTTACTATTGGCAATTTGAAGTTTTTTCATCAACAGGTACTTCTACCCAAAGTCAGATATATACTTATACTACTGACTACGGTTTTGCTCAAATCCCCTTTACTCAGAATTTTGATTCTTTTAGTGAAGGTGATCATCCAAATGGTTGGTATGTTTTAGATAGTACTGGCAACAGTTACAACTATTGTGTGATAGTTTATGAGATAAATAACTCTGCTCCTGCTTCCTTGAATTTATATAACAGTGGCACAATTTCAGGTGAATATATATTGTCATCTCCTAGATTCGTTACACAAGGTAACAGGGTGAATTTTTCTATAATTGGAGAGAATAACTTACCTATTGAAGTTGTTATTGGAACAATGGATAATCCAAATAATGTAGAATCATTTACAGCAATTGACACAATTTCTTTAAGTGAAGAGTTTGAAAATTATACATATTCATTTTCTGAAGATTATTCAATAAAATATTTCTCTTTTAAACATTCAATGCTTTCCCAATATCAAAATATTTATATTGATGATTTTATGATAGAAGAAATACCAGAGAATGAGCCTTCTTTAGTAAACATGATTAGTCCTGAAGACCAAGCAACAAATGTATCTGTAAATACCCTATTAGAATGGGAGATTGGAGATAATACAACAGGAGTTAATGTATATCTTTCTAATAATCTCCAGGATGTGGAAAATTTAGAAACTTCTGCTTTGGTAATTACTAATGAGCTGTTGAACTCTTATCAATGCCAGGAATTAGACAACACCACTAGCTATTATTGGAGAATTTCTGCTCTGAACAATATTAGTGGACTATTGGTTCACAGCGAAGTCAGACAATTCACAACAGAATTAGGTGGTAATCTAGTGAGTATAAATATTGGAGATGAAGAAATTACTAATATTGGTTTACCTATAGAACCATATTTTGGTTATAGCTATTCTCAGACTATTTATAAACAAGAGCAGATTAATTCACAAGGAAATATAATCTCTGTAAAGATACATTATAATGGTAATTCTGCTTGGGGACCTGAAGATTTGAATATATATATGGGACATACTCAATTGGAAAGTTTTGAAAGTCAAACAAGTTGGGAGCCTGTGGCTAATCTTATTCAAGTGTATGCGGGAACTATTACTGTTACTAACCAAGACCAGTGGCTTACCTTTAACTTAGATACACCTTTTAATTATAACAATGTAGATAATTTAGTAATAGCTTGGGATGAGAATACTGAAGGATATCATACATCTTCGGATGAGTTTTATAATTCAAGTTCAGAAGATAATGTGTCTTTACTATATAGAAATGACTCTACTAATCCAGAACCAGCAAACCCACCAAGTGGGATTTTGAAGGCAAACTTCCCTAATATCGAATTCATTTTAGATTCAGAAGAAATCTTTGATGAATATCCTCCAGCAAGGAATCTTAGTGCGATTACAGAAAATGGACAAGTTAACTTAATGTGGTCTCCACCAGATTTAGAATACACAGAACATAATCCACTTGGTTATTATGTATATAGAGATACTACTAGAATTAGTGCGACAGTAGTTGTTGACACAGTGTTTACAGATAATGAAATCCAACATAGAAAATCGTATGAATATTATGTGATTGCTTTATATAGTTACAATCAATCACAAGCATCTAATGTTCAAGAAGTATTAGCTTATAATTTCACAGGGGAAGGTAATGAAGAAAGTCCATATCTTATAGATAATTTAACAGACTTAAGAATATTAAGTGAAAATCAAGATTTATGGTCTAGTACTTTTGAACAGACTGCTGATATTGATGCTACTGATACTCAGAATTGGCATGAAGGGGCTGGGTTTAGTCCTATAGGAAGCGACAATAATTACTTTACAGGGACATATAATGGACTTGAATACACAATTTCCAATCTTTACATTAATAGACCAGGTTTATCAAATGTTGGTTTCTTTGGACGAGTTTCTAATGCTTCATTATCTAATCTTGGATTGATAAATGAAAATGTAATTGGAAGCAGTATAACTGGAGGCTTAGTTGGATATACACTTTATTCAACCATATCCAATAGTTTTACTGAAGGCTCAGTTAGTAATGGTACAAATATCGGCGGATTAATAGGAAATTCTGTTCATAGCGTTATAAACAACTGCTATAGCAAAAGTAATATTAATGGTGATTTTTTTGTAGGTGGGTTAATAGGAGTTCTTCAAAACGAATCAATTATAGAGAATTGTTATGCTGTTGGATTAGTTATTAGCAATACAAATAGCGGTGGATTAATTGGTTATAATTCTTCTTCTATGACTAGTAGTACTTTCTGGGACACACAAACTTCAGGCCAAACAACAAGTGCAGGGGGTACAGGTCTAACAACAGCAGAAATGCAAACCCTCTCAACCTATCTTGATGCAGGTTGGGATTTCACAAATGAAACAACAAATGGTGATGAAGATATCTGGACATTTGTTGCCAATGACTATCCTCATTTAACATGGGAAGGTTATCAACAAGTTCTATCTTATCCTCCGAGTAACTTGCAGGCTGATTTAGTAGATGGAACAGTCGAATTAACTTGGTCACCTTATCAAGGATTAGCAAGAAGCGCAAGAGCTTTTCAGGGTTATAAAGTATATAGGGGTGGAATTGAAATCACTGAATCTGTTATTACTGACACTCTCTATAGCGATAATACAATTGAAGCTGGTAATACCTATTCTTATTATGTTACAGCTCTTTACGATGAAGAAGAATCGCAACCTTCTAATGTAGTAGAAGTTGAGATTACTAATGATTATCCTGCACCAACTAATTTAACAGCTGAAGTAGATTATCCGAACATTAATTTAGCTTGGGATGAGATAATAGAAGCTAGCACTGAAGAAATTAAATGGACAGATGAAAACTGGGCCTATTTTACAAACAGTGAAAACACTTTTGCTATATTAGCAGAGAACGATACAGGTTCTGCTAAACAGATAGCAACAATTGGCTTTATGTTGTATGGGAATATATCAGATAATAATATTGATGTCAAAGTCTGGTCAGATAATGAAGGATTACCAGGGAATGAGTTATATTCCTTAACAACAACAATAGATCTAATATATCCAGATTGGTGCAATATAGATGTTTCAGAACAGAACTGGACTATTCCCGCCAATTCAAACGTATTTATTGGAATTTCCAATTTTGATGTTTCATCTAACTTAGGAATATTGATGGAAACAACTAGTAGCCCAGCTCATTCATTCACCTATCAAAATGAACAATGGATAAGTACTCAAGATGCTTATTCATGTTCAAATATTGCTCTAAGAGCAGAATTACTAACAGGCTCAAGTACTGGTCCTATACCTGATTCATACAGTATTTATAGATCTGATGATAATGTAACTTACCAATTACTTGATTCTACAACAGATTCATCTTATCAAGATATAAATCCATTATTCAATACAACATCTTATTATTATGTGACTGGGGTATATGAAGATACTGAGTCTCAACCTTCAAATATTGTTGAAGTAGAAATAAATGAATTGATTTTGCAAGGCCAAGGAACACAAGAAAATCCATATCTAATAAATGATTTAGAGGACCTTTACATATTGACTGTAAATAACCAATATTGGCAAGAAGGTATCTATATAGAACAAACAGCTGATATTGATGCTGAAGCAAGTCAATATGTTCAAGGCTCTGGCTTTAGTCCGATTGGTTACGAGTGGGGAAATTTCTTCAGAGGTAACTACAATGGTAATAATCACATTATTAGTCATTTCTATGTTAATTTTCCTGAATCTGAATATGTAGGACTATTTGGTTATACTTATGGAGCTACAATTTCAAATGTTAACATCCAAGATATTCAAGTATATGGAAACGAGAAAGTCGGTGGATTAGTAGGTAGAACCTATGCAAATACCGTAATTGATAACTGTTCAGTAACTGGTATAGTCACAGGAACAGAAGGCAGTAATACCATGGTTGGTGGATTAGTCGGTAACAACTATGAATCAACAATTAATAACTGCTATGCTGAAGCTGTAGTAAATGGTACTTATATGGTAGGTGGATTAGTAGGATATAATATTGCATCAACTATTAATAATTCTTACGCATCAGAGAATATCAACTGCTCAGGACACTTTGTGGGTGGTCTAGTTGGCTATAATCAAAGCGAAGCATCCATAGAAAATTCTTATGCTTCTTGTAATGTTCATGGAGTTGAAAATGTGGGTGGTTTAGTTGGTTTTAACGATAGCTCTCACATCTTGCAATCTTATAGTCATGGACAAGTCTCTTCAATTGGAGCCTACACTGGTGGACTTGTAGCTAAAAACATGGCTGGTTCAACTATTAGTGAATCATATTCTACTGCAAGTGTTGATGGTGCTGGTTCTTATGGTGGAGGTTTAGTAGCTGATAATAATGGTAGCATATCTGATTCCTATGCTGGTGGTGATATTGAATGTTTAGATAACTATGTAGGAGGCTTAGTAGGTCTTTCTTCTGAATCTGGTCAAATCACTAATTGCTATTCAACTGGTAATGTTTCTGGAACTAATTCATTAGGTGCTTTCGTTGGTTTCAATAACGGTTCTACAATAAGCAATTCTCTTTGGAATAGTGACACTTGTGATATTGAACTAGGAGCAGGTGGAAACACTGGTAGCTTAAACAATTTTACAGGTTTAAGCAATCTAGAATTTCTAAATCAAGCTAACTTCACTAATATAGGATGGGATTTCTTTGGAGAAGATACAAATGGTAGCCAAGATATTTGGATATTCTCAACAGGACATTACCCATACTTGAGTTGGGAGGATAAGTTAGTCGCAGAATTTACTGTATCACAACAGACAATTTCTGCGAATAGTGAAGTTACTTTTACTAATTTATCAATTGGCGATATTGAAACTTATGAGTGGGATTTTGGTGATGATTCTTATTCAAATGAAGTTAATCCAAGCCATACTTATTATAATCCTGGTTCATACAGTGTGAAACTAACTATCTATAATGGAACTACAAGTGATATTGAATATAAGTATGACTATATTACCGTATATGTAACTTCCCCAAGTGGCTTAACAGCTTATGTAGGAAACAATGAAAATGATGTTATTCTTAATTGGCAGGAAGAAGATGGAATCTGGCTTCAAAAGTGTAATGACACCAACTATAATGGAATTGGTACCTATAATGAAGCTGAATTTTTAGTTGCAATAAGATATACTCAGGAAGAACTCTTAGCATTTCAAGGTATGTATTTATCATCAATCAAGATGTTCCCAAAAGTTGAAGAAGCTACTTATACTTTGAAAGTGTGGGGTGGAACAAGTGGAATGGATGAATTGTACTCACAAAATATTACTGCTTTTGAAAATGAAGAATGGAATGAATATTTGCTTGATTCAACAATAGCAATACCTAGCTCAGGTCAGTTATATATAGGTTATCATGTTTCAACCCCTACAGGCTTACCTGCTGGAGCTGATAATGGACCTGTCGTAGAAGGTGGAAATATGATAAGGTTTAGCGATACAAGTGACTGGTCTTATCTCCACAATTTGAATGCATCCCTAGTAGTAAACTTTAATATTAAAGGATTTGTCTCTACTCAAGGTCAAGAAAGGTTAGTAAGGGATTATCAACCGCAATTAGAACTTTCAAAGCAGAGAAATAGCCAAAAACAAGCTCTTGTGGCTATGTATAACGAACCTAATCAATACTCAACTGATTATCTAAGAGAAACAAGAGATTTAACTGCTTATAAAGTATATCGTAATGATTCTATGATTGCCAGTCTTGGAGCAGATATCACTACTTATGTTGATTATGATGTTCCAAATGGTTCCTATGAATACTATATTACTCAGGTTTACGGTTCTATAGATTCTAATCCTTCAAATAGAGTGAATGTAGAGGTTCATCAGATTTTAGTTGATTTTGAAGCTTCAAGTCTTGAAGATATCGTAGGACAGGAAATTCAATTTAATAATCTTTCTACTGAAGGAGAATTTACTTATTATTGGGATTTTGGGGATGGAGACTATTCAGAGGAAGAAAATCCTATCCATACTTACTCAGAAGCAGATTCTTATACTGTCTCTTTAACTGTAACTAATGATAATGAGAGTTTTACTGAGACGAAATATGAGTATATTACAATTCAAAATAGTACAATTATATATGAAAATTTTGCTAGAACAAGTTTATCTTATCAGGATGATTCAGATTGGGATCAAATAATTCAAAACTTCTTAGGAAATGATTATCGGGTTGCTGATTGGAATGATTTAGTGATTTATCATAATAATGGTGGTGATTTGTTAACTCTTTATGATGGTTTAGGATTGCCTAATTATGGAAATTCAGCTTATGTAAAGAGAAACGGCGACTCAAGCTATGATGGTTTTAGGTATTATTATGCCTCACGTCATGAACATAATGTACCAGGTAATTATATGGTGCATGCACATATTGATAATTATCTGATATCTTTAGGATCATGGTATGGCTCAAATAATATCATGGCAATATTGAATTTAACTCCAGACTTCAATTCTACCGAAACTAATATTACTCAGTTTGATGAAATTCAGTTCATTAATCAATCTGAAGGTAATGCATCTTCTTATCTCTGGGACTTTGGAGACGGAACAAACTCCACAGAAGAAAGCCCTTATCATACTTACAATGAACCTGGATTATACACTGTATCACTTACAATAACTAATGCAAGTGGTTCAATTACAGAAACTAAAGTTGATTATATTACCGTAAATGCAATAAATAACAGCCCGACAATAAGTCTTCCTGATTCATTTACTTTCATAGAAGATGGTCACTTAGTGGTCGATTTTGGAAACTATATTGAGGATGTTGATGCTAATGACCAACTAGTTTTATCACAGGATAATGGCCAGTATATAACATCTAGTATTAATGGTTTAGTTTGTACTTTCAGTGCCCAAGAAGATTGGAATGGTTCAGAAACACTCTATTTCACGGTAGATGATCAGTTCGAACAACGATCTATAAGATTAGATTCTCGAAGAAACAGAGCTATTGCCACTGATAGTGTTTTAGTAATAGTCACTCCATCTGATGACCCAATCTATGTTGAAAATCCAATTGATGATTTGTATGAACCGATGAATAGTGGTTTAATGCAGATATCTTTGGAAAACAGATTTATAGATATCGATAATGAAATAGTTTCAATCGAAGTAACTGGTAATACAAATCTTGATCTTGTTGATGCTTCAATAGGAGATGGATTATTACTTTTAGATATTCCAGATAATACTTTTGGTATTGCTGAAATTCAAGTTACTGCTTATAATGATATAGAAGATTCTGCAAATATAAACTTCACTTTAGAAATATATCCTACTCCTGAAATTAATATTTCACCAGAAGATTTCTCCATATCAGTGATGACAGGTGAAGATTTCCCATCTAGTTTTATAGTTTCAAATAGTGGATTGGGTTATCTTTACTGGGGATTAGAAGAGATAAATTATGTTGAGGAAACAGAAGATTGGATTAGTTTAGATATAATTTCTGGTGCTGTTGAAGTTGATGGTCAGCTAGAAGTTGGTCTAACTTTCTCAGCTCAAAATCTAAATGCAGGTGAATATAATGCTACTATTGTAATTAGTCATGATAATCCACATCAAGAATATATAATGATTCCAGTTACACTCACAGTACTGGGATTACCAGAGATTAGTCTTTCCACAAATTCTCTAAACTTTGGTGATGTATTTGTTAGTAACACAGAAACCTTACCTTTAGTTATTACTAATACAGGTTCATCACCTTTGATAATAACTAATGTTGCTACTAGTGGAAATTACTACAGTGTAAATTATAACAATTTCACTGTTCCTGTAAATCAAAGCAGAAGCATTGAAATCAGCTTTAGTCCAGATGCAATTGGTAATGATGATGCAACTTTAAGTATAAATTCTAATGATTATCTTCATAATCCAATGACTGTATCTATATTTGCTGAAGCTATAGCACCTCCCGAAATGGAAGTTCTTGCCCAGGATCTTAACTTCTACGTTCTAGGTAATGGTGTTGATTCAAAAACTATTTTAATTCAGAATAATGGTGCCTCAACTCTTGAGTTTAATATAAGTTCACAAGAATCATGGATTAATTTCAATCCATTCATGGGTCAATTAGATGCAGGTGGGGAACAGCTAGTAACAATAAATGTTAATCCTAGCAATTTACTTGCTGGTATTTATAATACTAGTTTTGAGATAACAAGTAATGACCCTAATAGTCCAGCGAACATAATTGATCTTGAATTAATTAGAGAAGTATATAATGTTACTAATTTCGATAATGAAAATAATGAATTAGAAGGTATAGCTGATAATGACCTTGATGAAATTGTTGGTTATAATAGTAATAATGGACCTATAGAATTCAATATATTTAGTAATAATCCAAATCCTCAAATGGTGAATTTATCTATTAGGGCTTGGAATGTAGATAGCTCAAACGGTGGTATTCATACTGTATCATTAAATGGTTATGTATTAGGCACACTAAGAGGTTTAGCTGATGCTTGGACAAGTACTTTATTTGAAGTAGAGCCTGAATATTTATCTGCAAACTTAATGAATCTGGTTGAAATCGATGTAGATTCTGATTTTGTAGGTAATTCTATAAAAGTGGATTGGGGACAATTAACTTATGATAATACTAGCCTAAATGCATCGATTAGATCCGTAATTCTTGATCAAACAACTTATTATGCTGGTTCTAGTTTAAGTGTTACTGAAGAAATTGATACTAATCTATCTTCTCAAGAAGTTAGAGTTGAAACTACTATTTATTCACCTTGGGATACAATTGTTACCGGTACTTCACGAGTTCTTACTATTGACGGTAATGAAAATGATTTCTTTACTGAAACTCTTGAAATACCAGACCATTACACACCTGGTATATATGAGATTCAAGTTATTGTTTATGATAATAATAGTAATATTCAGCAAGAAATATATACCAGTAATTTCCAAATCAAACCTTTTGAAGCTGAGATTTTAATTGCAAATAACGAAATCGATTTTGGTGCTGTTTTAGAAAATGAGACTGCTTATCAAACTGTGTCAATCACTAATATAGGTCATGCTGATTTAGATATCACTGAAATATCAAGTAACTTAGATAACTTCTCAAGTAATGTTAATACAGCTAGTATTTCTTACAATCAGACTCAAGATATTCAAATTTCTTTTACTCCTACAAGCCTAGGACAAGCTAATGCTAGTTTCACAATAATGAGTAATGCTGCAAATATCCCTGCTTATGAAATACAGCTTACAGGTATTGGAATAGCAAATGTACCTTATATTCAAGTATCGCATAATGATATTGATTTTGGAAATGTTTATACAATAGTTCCTTCAATTGAAGTAATTACTGTGAGCAATGTTGGACCTGCACCACTAAACATAGCTAGTATTATTAGTGATAACCAATATTTCATAATTGATGATGATTATTCAGCTACAGAATTAATGACTAATGAAAGTATTGATTTCAATGTAACTTTCCAACCTACTGCAGTAGAAGAATATAATGGTAATATTACTATAACAAGTAATGCAGATAATCAAGCTGTTTATGTGATAAGTCTTACAGGACTGGGTTCTATTGCTCCTCAAGTAAGCTATAATCCAACTTCTTATGATATAGAAATGAATGTTGGTCAAAACCTAACTGAAACAATTAGTATAGGTAATAGTGGAGGAAATAATCTAACTTGGAATATTAAAGATAACTTTGGTAAGATGTTCAAAACAAATGGATTTAATTCAGAAACAACAGACTATGGGTATATAAGAAATAGAGCTCCTATACAACTTTATGGTGGTTCATTCTGTTTAGAGATGTGGTTTAGAGTTGATTCGAATCTAGGTCAAAATAATAATGGAAATATTATTGATGGCGGTAAACAGTATATTATTAGTAAGTCTTCCTCTTCTCAAAATGGTTCTTTTGCAATCTATACTGATGGTATTTCAAATCAAGTAAGTAATAAGAATCTTAAAGTTGCTCTTAATAATGGTACTTATAGAGATTTCTTAATCTCTGATAATATTGCCTTAGAAGAATGGAACCATGTTGCTGTAAATTACCAGGAAGATATATTATCTGTTTATTTAAATGGAAATCTACAAATTGAAGATGAAATCCTTGATTTTATAGGTAATTATGATCCATGGATACTTGGTAAAATGGGACAAACTGCTAATTGGTATAAGTTTGATGGGGCAATGGATGAAATAAGAATTTGGGAAAATTCTAGAAGTCCAGAGGAAATAAATAATTATAGAAATGTAAGAATAAACGGAAGTGAAGAAAGTCTTGTAGGATATTGGAATTTTGATCAGGATAATATGAGAGATGCTTCTACATATCAAACTGAAGGATTAATTTATGGTAATGCTGAAATTATGACTAGTAATGTCTCAAGTATACCTGAATGGATATCTTTCTCAAACACTTCAGGTGAACTCACACCAGAAAGTAATTTCACAGTAGATATCCAAATTAACACTTCTGATATACTTGGAGGAGAATATCAACAGCTAATAGAATTAACCTCAAATGACCCTGATGAATCATATTTAGAAATACCTCTAAACATATCAGTTACAGGTATTCCTCAACTTATAGTTTCATCTGATAATCTAGATTTTGGTAATTCCTTTATTGGATATTCTGACACTCTTTCTCTAGTGATTTCAAATCCTGGTACAGACATATTAGAGTTAAGTGATTTTAATTTTGATAATCCAGTCTTTTCAAGTCAAACTAATGAAATGACTATTCCAGCTCAACAAAGTGCTCACTTAGTAATTACTTTTGCACCAGAGAGTGAAACTGTATATAATGCTATCTTTACATTCACAAGCAACTCACCAGGTAATAATATCCAAAGTATTGCTTTATCAGGAAATGGTGTATACACTCCTCATATTGATTTATCTCAAGAATCCTTCACTGCAAATGTCAATAGTGGTAATCTTACTAACCAAGATTTGATTATTAGTAATATTCAAGGACAAGAGTTAGTCTTTAATCTTAGAATCGATGAAGCAAGTCAGAGAAATGTTATTAATGGTGAATTTAATAATCTCCCTCTTAGTAACAAGGGTATGACTTGGGTAGATGGATATTTATATATTGTATCTTATAGTCAGAACAAGTTATTCAAATATGATATTTCTACTGAAAGCGTTATAGAAGAATATGTTATTCATAATTCTCCATTTGGTATTACTTATGATGGAAATAGACTTTGGATAGGTTCTACTAATGGTTCTTTCTATTCTTATGATTTAGCAGGAAATCAATTTAATCAGTTTAATAATTCTTTACTTGCAACACCAGCATTGACTTGGAATGGAGAGTATTTCTTAGTTTCATTATCAGGAAATATTAATCCTCAAATATATACTGTTGATTATGATGGTAATATTATTGGTTCAGCAATAAGTACAGACTTCAATGGAAAGATTAATCAAATGGTCTGGGTTGCAGATCATGAAGAAGGTCAAATATGGGCTCTTGATTATAATGCTCAAAGGATAAGACAATTAGATTATCAGACAGGACAAGTAGTAAGTTATCTAGGATATGATATCTTCGACGATATCTCTTATGGACTTGCTCATAATGGTAGAGATTTATGGATTGCCCCAGATGTTATGACAAACCCTAAACTATATAGAATTGAAGATGGAATTGATGAGTTTAATTGGTTAAGTCTAAGTCCAAGCTCAGGCTCTTTATTAGACGGAGAAAACCTTGTAGTTACTCTTGAATATAATGCTAGAAATCTAAATGATGGAATATATCTTGCAAATATTATTGTTGAATCTAATGATGCAGAAAACCCTTACCAAGAGCTTGATGTAACTTTAGAAGTAACAGGTTATCCTACAATCTTAGTATCAGATGATGAAATTGAATTTGCAACTGGTTATATTGGTCAAACATTGAATCAAGAACTGATTATTTCAAATACAGGAACTGCAAATTTAGAAATTACTGATATTATGTGTGATAATAGTGAATTCGATGTTGATGCCACTTCATTCATCATTGAACCTTTGACCTCTGAAGTAGTTACTGTTTCCTTCACACCTTTAAGCGGAGGTGTTAAGACAGGTCAACTATCCATCCAGTCTAATGCTAGTAATAATGCTGAATATATTATTGCTTTAACTGGAATCGGAGAAGGACAACCAAGTATTCAGGTAAATCCAACTAGTTTAATAGCTAATTTAACAACTGATAACGAAGAAACTCAGATGCTTAGAATTACCAATATAGGTGGTTCAGATTTAACTTATTCCTTAGAACTAGATGAAAGTAATTCAAGAGCTGAAAGCTTTGACAATACTTATGAAATTAGAGATATTGCTTTCTATGCGGATGAATCACGAAATCAAATAAGAAATGACCTGCCTTTGGATAACATTTCAGGTAATCAATCTTCAAGATTCTTAGGTGATCAGATTACTAGTTATCCTAATATGCCGACCTGGAATGCTGGTATGTATTGGCTAAATAATGAACTCTATATAGTAGATTTCAATAAAGATAATGAAAGTCAGCAAACAGGTCTCTTGCATAAGTATGATTTAACTACTTATCAGATTAGTGAAAGTTATCCAATTCACACAGAACCTTATGGAATTACTTATGATGGAACTTACCTTTGGATTGGTAATCAATCTGGTAATGTATATGGATATGACCCAACTACTTTAAATGCTAGTTCAAATCCACCAATTGCATCTTTCTCTTCACCAGTTGATTATTTCCCTGCATTAACTTATATTGGGGATAGCTTCTTAATAAATGTTGCTTTCGATGATAATGCTGTCACTAATATGTATAGAGTCGCTCATGATGGTCAAGTTCTTGAGACTTATAGTGCATATTTGGGAAAGAATATTAGTCAATTAGTTTGGGTAGAAGAATATCACAACAATAATCTTTGGGCTTTCCAAAACCTAATTGAAGATGATGTAATTGTGGGAGGAAAGATATTGCAACTCCAACTAGCAAATGGAACTATCATTATTCAAGAAGAGCAAGTCTTCTGGGATAATACAGTAATATATTCCTTT
Organism: Cloacimonadales bacterium (SeqCode); assembly: GCA_963678375.2. GTDB lineage: Bacteria > Cloacimonadota > Cloacimonadia > Cloacimonadales > JAFGVF01 > JAEKNW01. Next base: position 178,398 of record CAXXQH010000001.1, on the reverse strand, counting down.
ACTAGTAATGGTAAAGATCTCTGGATAAGTGACTCTGCAGGTCCTTTATTCCAAATTGATGATGGTCGTTGGTTATCATCTGATACTATTTCAGGAACAATTGCAGCAAGCAATTACCAGGATATTGAAATTACATTTGACCCAACAGGTATTTATGGAGGAGATTATAGTGGAAGTCTACTATTTACTTCAAACGACCCTGATAATCTTACCACAACTATTCCTGTAAATATGCGTGTTCAAGGTTATCCAGCCTATGAAATATCTACTAATATGGTAAACTTTGGTGAAGTTGCTGTTGCTTATAGTGATGAAGCTGTTATATCTGTAGTTAACACAGGAACAGATGATTTAGAAATCCAAGAAATATCATTTGAACCAGCAGATGTATTTAGCTGTAGTCAAACAACACCAACTTGGCTTTCACCAAATGAAGAACTTGAAATAGTTGTTGAATTTAGTCCTTCAACTAACACTGAATTTGATGCAGTAATGACAATCCAAACAAGTGTTGGCTCAGAAAATGTTAATCTGAATGGACAGGGATATAATCCTCCGATCATAAATCTATCTCTTGAAAATATTGTCTCATCATTAGATTATGGTAATGAAGAAGAATTTACTTTGGATATATCAAATACTGGTGATAGAGATTTAATTTATGATATCGAATTTACAAGTAATTCAAGAGAAATAAATACTAGAAGTTCTTCAAGAGCTGTTTCAGATTGGTTAAGTGCTAATCCGCTGACAGGAACAATTCAATCTGGTATGAATGAAACCATAACAATTAATGTCTCAGCCTTGAACGTTTATGCAGGCTCATATTCAGCTGCGATTATAGTTAACAGTAATGATCCTAGAGCTAGTCAAGAAATTCCTGTAAATCTAACAGTTTCTGGAACACCACAAATATCCTATGACATTTCAGATATAGATTTAGGATCTGTTTTAATAGGAAATTCATCTACTGAGATAATTACAATTTCTAACACAGGCTCTTCAACATTGCAAGTGTCTTCTTTAACTACTAGTGATCAAGTATTTATGGTGTCTCCACCATCATTTACTTTAGCACCAGAAGCTTCTAGACTTGTTACTGTGTCATTTACACCAACAAATCAAGGTACGAAAAATGCAGAGCTTATTATAGTTTCCAATAGCTCAGATGATGATGATATTATTCATCTTACTGGTTACGGAATGGAAGCTAATGCTGAAATATATGCCTCAACTTCTAGTCTTGATTTTTCAACAGTTAATGTAGGAGATAGTTCTGAAATTTCTTTCACAATCTATAATCAGGGTACAGGACTTCTCAGAATAACAAATGTTTATTCTGATCATCCTGATTTCTTATCTCTTTCTAATCCAAATCAAGACAGACCAATAAATGTTCAGCCTGGAGCTAATAAGGATATTACCGTACGCTATAGTCCTAGTGGAAATAATATTGATTCAGCGATATTAACTATCAGCTCCAATGCTGCTAATACTGATGAATTAAATATTCAAATGTCTGGTTCAGGAGTCTATGTTCCTCAGGTAGAAATAGATAAGAATAGTTTAGATTGGTTTATTCTTGATAACACTTTAATCTATGACGAGATTCAGATAAACAACACTGGACAAGCTGACTTAGAGTATTCTTTCACTTCAGAAAGTATGCAAATCCCATGGTTATCACTTTCACCTTCAGAGGGAGTGATAGCTGTTGGTCAAAGTGAAAATATCATTATCACTGTAGATACAAGAGACATTGATTATGGTACTTATTTTGATTATCTTAGAATAAATACTAATGATCCAGATAATAGCCAAGTTTCAATACCAGTTACCTTAAATCACTCTAACTTCAATTTCACTGAGACTGATAATGCTGGTAATGATTTTGTAGAACAAACGGATAATGACTTAGGTGTTGCTATTAATGAAAATTATACTAATGCTCCTGTTGAATTCATTATTTATACAAATGAAGAAACTATTGATTATGCTAAACTAAGAATTAGAGCTTATGATATTGATCAAAATGAAGTAAACTATGTCTTTGTGAATGGCTCATGGGTGGGACAATTAATTGGTTCAAGCAATAACTATTCGATTACCGAATTTATGATTGACCCTGAACTAATTATTTTAGGAAATAATGTTGCTAATGAAATAGAAATATCTTTAGATGTTAACGGTAATGATACTGGAACATCCAAAGTTATGTGGGGACAATTTGTATTTAATCAACAACCTATATATGCTTCAATAAATTCTCTTACATTAGATAGAACAAGTTTCTATCCAGGTGAAGAAATTGAAGTAAATGCTCTTCTTACCACTCAGTTATTTAATCATGAAATAAGAGCTCTTTATGAATTATATTCTGCAGATAACTTACTTATTGATACCTTTGAAGATAATTATGACTTAACAGTAACTTCAAATTATCAAGCAAGTACTAACTTACAGTTCCCAACAGATAGTCAGCTTGGAGATTATAATGTGAAGTTATCGATTTTCGATAATAATAGTAATATTCTTCAAGGTCAACGAACAACTTCTTTAACTATGATGTCTGGAGACCCTGTTATATCTTTCAATGACCAATTAAACTTTGGTCAGACTTACCTTGGTTATGCAAAAGTTAAAAATATTCAAGTGACTAATCAAGGTTATGCTCCACTTACAATAAGTTCGATTAGCTCAAGTAATCCTGTTTTCTCAGTTATTAACAGAGCTTTTGTTCTTCAAAATGGAGAAAGTGAATCCATAACAGTTACTTATGACAGTAGTCAGGATGGTCAACAAGTTGGTGAACTAATTATTGAATCTAATGATCCTGAGAATCCAGAAGTTAGTATTTCTCTAATCGCATCTTCAATTGCTCCTCCTGAGATTGCTGTTTCCCTAGGACAAATTACTAGTACTATTCCAAGATTTGCAAACGACTCAGTTGAATTTGATATTAGTAATCTTGGTGATAGTGACTTAAGAATCTCCTCCATTAGTGCAAATGGAGTTGCCTGGTTAGAAATCTCTGAAAGTTCTATGACTATTGCAGCTGGTAACAGTGAGACTATTACTCTTGAATTATCTTCTTTCGATATGACTGAAGGTAATTATAATGCTATTCTCGAAATAGAATCAAATGACCCAGAACATCTAACTAGTTTAGTCAATGTTAATATGATTGTGACTGAAAGATTAATAACTGCTAATTTCTCAGCTACACCTCTTACAGGTCCGAAAAACTTGCCTGTAAGCTTTACTAGTTTGGCTCAGACTTCTGATGAATCTGAAATAACTGAATATCAATGGGATTTCCAAAATGATGGAATTATTGATAGTTATGAGGTTAATCCAGAATTTATTTATGAAAATAGAGGAACTTATTCTGTAAAACTTACTGTTACTAATGAAAACTCAGAATCTCATTCTCTACTTAGAGAAAATTACATTAGTGTTGTTAATACACAACCTGAATTGTTTGCAAGTCTACCTGATATTGTTATGGATGAAGATTCAATCAATGAGGAAATAGATTTAAGAAACTACTTTATTGATGCTGATAATGACTATCTTAATTTCTCCGTTTCAGGAAATGATCATATTGCGGTATCAATCATAAATGGTATCGTTAGGATTAGTCCTGAACAAGATTGGGTTGGTATTGAAGAAATTACAATTATTGCCAGCGATAATTATCAAGGTCAAATTAGTGATCAAATAACAGTAACTGTTATTGATGTTGCAGATGCTCCATATTTCATTGATTTGCCACAAGAATTAACTCTTTTGCAAACAACAAGGCAAGTAATTGATTTCTCAAATCATGTTTATGACCCTGAACAATCACTATCATTACTTACTTTGACAATTGAAAATAACCTTCATATAGGCTATAATATCCTAGGTTTAGAAGTCACTCTCTTTGCTCCTGCAGATTGGGTTGGTAGTGAGATAATTACTGTAAATGTCAATGATGGATCTGGTCGTTTAGTAACTTCTCAAGATATAACCATTATCATAACAGATTCCTTTACTGCTGAATTTGTTGCTGATAATACTGAAATCCTTAGTGGCCAATCTGTTCAGTTCACTGATTTAACTCAAGGTAATCCAAACCACTGGACTTGGTATCTTGATAATGATAATGTAGCAGATTCTTATGAGCAAAATCCTAGTATAAACTATAATATTGGTGGCGATTATTCAATTAGTCTCGTAGTGTCATATATTGATGAGAATGACTTAGTTGTTGCTTCTGATAGCGTTCGTTATCTTGATTATATAAATGTAGAAGGTACTTCTATTCCAGGTGGTAACTACTTCGGTTCTTGGGAAGTGGCTTTCTCTCCATACAATGTATATGGACAAGTCTCCATTGCAACTGGAACAACATTAACCATTGAGGAAGGAAGTGTAATTAACATTATGGAAGATACTGGTTTTCTTGTAGATGGTGGTTTGATTGCTGATGGTGTAATCTTTAATACTGTTACTAATGGTGAAAGACAAACCTCTGAATGGGAAGGTCTTAAATTCAACTCAGCAACAGATATATCAACAATAACAAATTCAACTATCAAAAATGCCCGTAAAGCAATTGAAATAAATGGTGCATCACCAAACTTATCGACATTAAATATCGAAGGTGCTAATAGTCAATACTCAGCTATAAAGATTATCGGATCTTCTCAAGCTGTTATTGAAGATATTGATATTGATAAATATGATACAGGTTTCGAAATACTTGGGGATTCATCTTCTGATGTTCCAGTTCTTACAAACATCAGAGTAAGACATACTACTAATACTTCTCGAAATGAAGCTGACATGCGAGCTTTTAAAATTCAAAACTCTAATGTGCAACTTGATGATATTGATATAGAAGATTTTGATTATGGTATTGAAATTAAATCAGACCAATCATCAACTGCTCCTGTATTAACTAACATCAGAGTAAGACATACTACTAATACTTCTCGAAATGAAGATGCTTTTGCTCTTCGTGTTGAAGGCAACTCATCTCCTAATATTAGCCAAGTAGAGATTGATGATTTCTCAAATGCCATTATCTTTGATGCCCTTAGTTCTTCACCAACACCTGTCCTAACTAACATCAGGGTAAGACATACTACTAACACTTCAAGAGAGTTAGCAGATACAGCTCTAGAATTTGTAGGCCAGATTGATGTAGAAATAGATTCTCTAGAAGTTGAGAATTATCTTACTGGTTTGTATTTTGATAATACAGATAGGGTAGAGACCTCTACACCAACTTTAACTAACATAAGAGTAAGACATACTACAAATACTTCGAGAACTGATGCCCTTGCCTTGCGTGTTAATGGTAATGTTAATCTAAATCTTAATAACTTTGTAGCAGAAAATGTCCATGATGGTATTCTATACGAATCATCTCAATCTGTTACTCCAACTTTAACAAATATTAGGGTAAGTCATACTACTAATACTTCTAGAAGTTTAGGCGAATCTGCTCTTGTATTAACAGGTCCTATTTCAGCTGAAATTTCTGATGTAATTGTTGAGGATTATGTAACAGGCTTATTATTAGATAATACTTCTAGAACAGAAGAAAGTTTACCTGTATTAACCAATATTCGGGTAAGGCATACCACTAATACCTCAAGAACAGATGCTACTGCTATTAAGTGTTATGGATCTGTTAAATTAGTTATTGATGATTTTGAGTCTGATAATGTTAAAGATGGTATTTCAATATACTCTAATAATGCTTCAACTCCAATTTTATCCAATATAAGAGTTAGACATACAACAAATACTTCTAGAGAATTAGGTGGAAAAGGAATTTACCTGCAAGGACAGATTGAAGCAAGGCTTGATTCTATTCTTGTTGAAGATTGTTTAACTGGTCTTCTACTAGAAAATCTCAGTAGAACTGAGTCAATAAGACCAATCTTAACCAATATACGAGTTAGACACACGACTAACACTACAAGAACAGAAGCCATTGCCTTCAAATGCCTTGGCTTGATAGATTTCACTTTAAATAATTTTGAATCCGAAAATGTGATGTCAGGCATCAGTTTAAATTCATCAGATGAAACTATCCCAGTTTTGACTAATATCCGCGTAAGACATACAACAAATACTAGTAGAAATCTAGGTACAGGTATAACTTTAACGAATCAAGTAAACCCTTGGTTAAGATATTCTGAGATTGAAGGTTTTGCAATCGGATTGAAAGTTGTTGGTAACAATAATGCAAATATTGAGAGAAATGCTCTTATTGATAATATGGTAGCTTTCGAATTGTCTGGAGCTGAATGTAGTACACAGATACATCACAATCATGTTGAAAACAATTTAGGTAATCTAGCTACTTTTATCAATGCTGAAGATATTTCGAATATTGAAATTATGAACAACAACATACTTGGCTTTTCAAGAATTGTGGATGCAAGCAATAGCTCTATTTACCTTGGTCAAAACATCATTTGGGGTTCACCAATTAATGATACTGATTTATCAAATGGAAATCTTGTCAATACTACTTTCGAATATAATGACATATCCATGGATACTGGTAATGCTCCAGGTGTTGGAAACATGAACACAGATCCCCTTTTTGAAGATCTTGATAATTATGATCTTAAGCTTAGTATCTATTCTAGTTGTATAGATGGTGGAAATCCAGATATGCCACTTGATCCTGACCAATCAGTAGCTGATATTGGTATGAACTACCATCATCATTTGTGTAATTTCAACTCTCTAGGCAGATTCAATACTCCAGGAACACCTATTTATTTTGATAATAAATCTGAAGGTCATGATCATCATGAAACTTCTATACTTTGGGATTTTGGAGATGGCCAAACAAGTAGTGAAAGACACACTGATCACATTTATGAGAACCCTGGTCTCTACACCGTTACTCTTACTATGACAACTGGAAGTTATACAGATGTTATCGAACGAGAAGCCTTTGTCGTGACACAAATAGATGCTTTGTCTGCTCCACAAAATCCTTCTGTTTCAATGACCGGCTCGAGTATTAACCTTAATTGGGATGAAATAACAGAAACAATTGCTGGTCTGCCTGTTAATAATTTAACTTATTTGATCTACTCCTGTGATGATCCTGAAGGCATCTTTGAATATAGAGATAGTGTAGATGATCTGTCATGGATTGATGTAAATATCGGTCAAACAGTTAATAGACAGTTCTATTTCATTTTGGGATTTTCTAATAATAGCAGAATGTCTTTGGAAGATTTCATTAGAGTTCATAGATATCTCAGAAGAGATGGAAGAATTGTAAAACCTATAATGTCAAAATCTAATTAACAGTTTATTGAAACAGGGAATAGTTAACTATTCCCTGTTTCTTTATAAAATTTTTTATAAAAAAAAACTTGCCACAATTAGTTGTTATTCGATATAGTAGAGTAATTGCTTAATATTCAATCGGAGGAAATGTATGTTAGAGTATCCAAAACTACTTCCAAAAATTATCAGAGAAATAGTTAAAGAAGATGACTTCTGTCTTGATAATATACCCTATAGCAAAAGTATTGAAGCTGGAGTTCTATTTACTGATGTAAGTGGATTTACAAAGCTAACCGAAAATATAAGTAGTAGTGGATATTATTCGATTGAAAAAATAACGGATATGTTAAACTCATATTTTGACAAGATGTACCAAGCAATAAATAAATTTAATGGTGATCTAATAAAGTATGGAGGAGATTCTATTTTAGCAATTTTTCCAGGACAAGAAGAAAAGGCTTGTAGAAAGATTAGAGCTACTCTAAGGCAAATGCAAGAATCTCTAAAAATTCTGAATGTTCAATTTAAAAAAAAATATAATTTTGAAGTAGACTTCCATGGTTCTTGGTCATGGGGTAAAATTAATATTAATATTGTCGGTGATATTCAATACCATATAGATTATTACATTACTGGAAAAGTTCTGGAGAATGTCTTTCAACAAGAAGATAATACAATTATATGTCATGAAAATGTTGATTATCAAACTGAAGAAATTAAGCTAGAAGAAATAAATAGCAACTGTTTGAAAGAATTTATTCCAAAAAAAATATCTAAATGGTTGTTAAACGAAAAATTCAAAGGAGAATTAAAAAAATCTGCCGTAATATTCATAAACTTGAAGAACTCAGATAATAATGTAAATGAAATTAACATTTTAAGTTATCATAATTTTTATACTAAACTTCAAGAAATAATCTATTTTTATGATGGAACTATTAATAAAATAGATTACACTGATAAAGGCTATCTTATATTGATTACTTTTGGTTTACCTTTTCTCCACAAAGATGATATTGAACGAGCGTTTGCTTCATGTTTAAAAATTACAAAGATATATAGTCCTGAAATAACCGCTAAAATTGGATTAACTTATAATAGCATTTTTGGAGGTAGACTGGGAGCTTCTGATAGATATGAATATGGTATCATAGGAAATGGAGTTAACATTTCTGCGAGACTGATGAGTGAAGCTCTGAACAATGATTTCGCTTTTTCTTCAGAAATTTTACCATATATAAAAGGTAGATACCAAACTAACTTTGTAAATGAAGCTAAAGTAAAAGGTATCAAAAATAAGATTAAAATATATCATGTTAGCAATGAATTTTCAGATTTTTGGTCTGCTTACCAAGATAATTTTAATAATTCGAAACTGATAGGTTATCAAAGAACTTTGACTGAAATGGAAAAAAAGAAACTCATTCTTATTAGTGGCGAAGTTGGTTCAGGAAAATCACACCTAATGTTTGAACACTTGAAAAAGAGAGTTAAGAAAAATTTAGTCTACATCTCTGTTTTAAGTGAATACGACAAGTTAAAATCATTTACTCTCTTTTACAATATATTCACTCAAGTAAAAAAAATCGATAATATTTTAACTGATATTTCTTACATTCAAGATTTTGTAGAAAGAAAGAAAGCTGATTTGGATTATACTGTAATTCAAGACTTTTTCCTCACAGAAGATAGGGAAGACAAAAATACAGAACTAGTTTTACTTTTCGATATTTTATCAGAAATACTGATAATAATTTTAGAAAATCATCAATATTTGGTTTTAGAGAATATCCAGTGGCTGGACTCAATGTCAAAATCTCTACTTAAAGTTTTAATCCCAAAATTGCTAGCTCATGAAATAAGAGTCTGTTTAACAAGTAATGATTCCAAAGTATTTGATGATTTTTTAGTGTATTCACCATATCGAGTTATCATGGAAAATTTTGATGAGAATTCAACAAAAAAACTTTTTAATAATAATAACATTAACATTACTTCCACTGCTATCAAAGAAGTTCTAAAATTAACAAATAATAATCCTGCCTATATCAAGGAGATCTGCAAAATTATTGGAGAAAACACAATAAATGCTAAAAGTACTTTTGATATAAGTGACTTTAAATTACTTGTTAGAAATGGTAAATTACCTAATACTTTTGAAACTTTGTTATTAAATGAATTTGAAACTCTTCCTGAAAGCACTAAACAACTTCTAAAGTATGCCTCAATTCTCGGAGTAAGTTTTAATAATCAAGTAATGAATATATTTTCGGAAGAATTTGTTCAGATGCAAATTGAAGAAGTGTTAGAAAATTTAACAAAGAATCAACAACTATTCAAGAAAGTTATTTTACCTGAAATAGAATATTACTTTAATAATTCTTTAATGCGCGATGCAATTTATCGTTCAATATTGTTTAAGGAGAAACAGAAGTTACACATAATTATTGCTAATTATTACATAACTACTTATGATAAGAACATTTCTTCATTTTACGAAGTGATTGCTAATCATTTCATTTTAGCTAAATCTCCTACCGAAGCAATTACTTGGGCACTACTAGCAGCTGAAAAAAATATTGAAGAAGCATCATTTAATATATCTTCTTACTATTTTGAACAAGCTTTATTATTTGCAGATAAACTCACCTTAATAAACAGCATTACTCTAAAACTAGTAAACTCCAGTCTAGATGGGAATATAATTCATCTTGTAAAAAAATACATTAATCTAATAGATAAAAATTATTTGAAAGAAGAAGAAGTAGACCTTTATTATCTTGCTAAGTTTAGATTACTAGAACTTAGAAAAGACTATAAAACTCTTGTTAAAATGTATAACTTACTTTTAAATGAAGTCAAGTCTCCATCTATCAAGTTTAGAATGAATTTAATTATGTTAGATTACTATCGGATGGTTAATGAATTATCTAAATTTAAGCAATTAAAAGATGGTCTTGAGCAAGATTTAAGCCAACAATCAGTTACTTTAAACATAATATTCTACTCTATATTAGGACAACACTCTCTAGACAAAGCTAAGTATAAACTTGCTCATAATAGTTATTTAAAATTATGGAAACTAGCTAAAAAACATAATAAGAAGCTCTTTCTGCGAATTTCTGCAACATCACTAGGTATAATAGAGATTCGAAAAGGTAACCAAGAAAAGGCTTTAAAATTCTTTCATGAAGCACTTTCCATAGCAGAAACGATTGGGGATAAACATGGATATGCGAAAGTTAACACAGAAATAGCAATGATTCTCTTTTCACAAGGTAAGGATGATTTAGCAATAAGTACTTTAGAAAAGTGTTTGTTTATGGCTATGTATGTTGGGGACAAGCAACAAGAACAAACTGTCTTGTATAATTTTGGCTATATATATAGCATTCTTCAAGAATATGATCGAGCAATAAAATATCTCCAACAAGCTAAAGAAATAGCTGAACTCATTGATGATAAAGTAGGAATTTCATATGCTAATGATGCTTTAGGTGATGCATTCTTTATGAAACAGGAGTTCCCTAAGGCAAAAGAGATTTATCAAACTAATCTAAAATTACAAGAGGAATTGCAAGATAAAGAAGGGATAGCCCATACTATAGGAAATCTGGCCAATGTTCTTAGAGAAGAAAAGGATTATTCAAAAGCAATGGAATATTACGAGATTCAAAACAAGAGTTTATCAAAAATAGGCGATAAAATTGGACAAGGTAAAGCTCTTTTCAATTGGGGTATAACTTATGAAATATTGGGTCATGATGGTCAAGCACTTGCTAAACTTGAGTTAGCCTATCAACTTTTTATTACAGCTGGAGATAGTAATTATTCTGATTTCACTAATCAACAGATTAAGAGAATAAAAGGGAAAGCCATCAGTTGATCTATTATTCACAGTTGCTGTTTATGATTCCGTATATTTCATTTATATTTCATTATTGTTAATCTCACCATAGATTCCTGGTAAATTAAAAAGAGAGTAACAATGAAGGGATTAGACTAGAACTCTTCTGTATTCTAGTTCTCCTTTTACAAGAAATGAAATTTTTACTTTTTAAAGATTACTATAGACATTCTGGGTTACACCTGAAGCTTTACGAAAGTTCATATTCATTGCAATTCTTAATTATGGTAACGATCATAATAAACAAAATCATTAGTTGAACGTCGTTCTGGTATAACTTTATATTCATTTGCATAACCAGTAGCAATAGCACAGCTGACATGATATTCTTGTGGAATATTAAAGTAAGATTTAACTTGGTCTTTGTTCATATCAGTAATCCAACAAGTAGCTACATCATAGCTGTAAGCTGCTAACATAAAGTATGTTGCAGCGATATCAGCATCCTGTTCAAGTCTTCTAGTTTTAGTATTGTCAGAAATTACGAGAACAGCTGTTGGTGCTTGTTTTATGGGATTGCCAGCTGGACCTCTGTTATTAGCTAACCAGTTAAGATCTTGTGGGTCTTGGATAACCAAATAGTAGTAGCTTTGACTATTTCTAGCAGTAGGACTATAACGACATAAAGAAAAAATCTTATCTAAAACTTCCTTTCCCACTTGTTTATCCTTAAAATTTCGAATTGAACGTCGCTTGATTAATCCTTCATCTAATAAATGATAGTTATTTAGTGGGTGTAAGAAGGTTTGAAATTCAATTTTCCTTCCTTCGGGATCACAGATATAAAAATGGTATATGTTAAATTTTTCATTAACTTTTAAATCTTGTGTTACTAGGTTAGCATATTTCTTATAATATTGATCAATTTCAGTTTTTCTTTGATTAAAGATAGTTATTATTCCTTGAGTTTCTGCTCTATCAGATTGAAGAAAACCAAGTATAAGATTACCTTTTTTATAAATATAACAATTAGGTTGCTCTAACCAAACTTCCATATCCAATGTGTTGTGATAAAAGTGATGGATATTCTCTAATGACTTAGTTTTGAAAAATACTATTCCCGACATTTTATTCTCCTCTACTTAAAGTTTTTCTTTTACATCGCCATGTGAATAGGCATATAGTAGTTTTTTTAAATCAGTGATTTGTTGCTTTAATATTGATCCTGTATCAGTATCTTTAACTCTAATTCTCTCATGTGAAGTTTCTAATATAGATCTTTGAGAGTCAATATCAATTCTATTATTAATTGCTTCATCCTTAGAAACAAACGGTTGGTGAGCAGTAAGAGTTAGACCATGAGAATTAGCAATCAAGGTGTATCCAGCAATACCTGTAACTTTTTGGTAAGCTCTCGAAAATCCACCATCAATTACTATAAGTCTTCCGTTAGCCTTTACTGGAGACTCTCCTTTTGCTGTTTTTACAGGTACATGACCATTGAAAATATGTGAACTGTTGGGATTTAATCCGAATTCATCTAATAACATTTTGCAAGTCTTTTCGTCATTTCTATATTCATAGTAAGCATTTTTTTCTTCTAAATGAGTAGTCTTATCTTGAATAAAAAGTCTTTCAAATGTTGCCATTTTCTTCTTACCGAAAAGTGGAGAATCGACACCTGACCATAAATACCACATGATATCTTCACCATATTTTTTAGCTACAATATCCTTGCTCATACAACCCTGTCTAACAATTCTATCAAATTTATCCATTAATTTTTTGCCTGTATATTCTTTACCTTGAATTGGAAGTTTCTTTAATGTACCATCGCTGTTAAGGAGGATACATCCGTGGAAAAGCAAATTGTTGTTATGGGTCTTGTACAATGATCCTTTAGCTAGCAATAACTTAATATGTTTCTGTAATTTTTCATTAGACATGAAGGTCTCTTTGAGCTGTTTTGCTATTGCTTTTTCTTCAGAGGATAATTTATTTGGGTTTTTGGGATCAATAGTTGGGAAGCTACATGAAGTTAATGGATATTGATTTCCATCAATAACTACGCTTCCTTTTGTGTAATCAATCTTTTCTAAGAGAAGTCTATCATCCATATCAAAAGCAGGTCTTCTTTTAATCAATTCAGCTTCTAGTTTAAACTGCAATATTGCAACAGCTTTTGAAATTTTTGCTAGATTGTTAGCATTTTCTGATTCATTACTCTCTTTTGGTATGAACTCAAGACATGGATCGTCTTTATATGTATCAAGAGCAAACTTCCATAAAGGTCTTAAATTGATACCATAACCATCTTCAATAGTATCAATATTTCCATATCTAAATGAGATTCTTAATAGATTAGTAATACAAGCTAATGAACCTGCACCAGCTCCCATCCATAGTATATCGTGATTTCCCCATTGGATATCAAAACTGTGATGCTTTTCTAATAGGTCCATAATTAGATGTGGGGAAGAGCCTCTATCAAAAATATCACCTAATATATGAAGATGATCTACTGAAAACCTCTGGATAAGTTTTGATATTTCAATAATAAAAGACTCTGCTCTTCTTAATTCAATAATTGTCTTTATAATCTGATTATAATATTCATGCTTATTTTCGCCTTGTTCGTTTAGTAGCTCATCAATAATATAAGCAAACTCATTAGGTAGAGCTTTTCTCACTTTAGAACGTGTATATTTTGATGCTGACTCTCTACATAGTTGGATTAATCTAAAAAGAGTTACTGCATACCAATCATTCAAATTTTTATCTTCACTTCTCTTCAAATGTAGTATTTCTTCAGGATAATATATTAAGAAAGTTAATTCTTCTCGCTCTTGGCTAGTTAAAGTTATCTCAAATAGATTTTTGATTTTGCCCTTTATAACCCCTGAAGCATTCTTAATAACGTGTTGAAAAGAGTCATACTCACCATGTATATCAGATAGAAAATGTTCTGTTCCTTTAGGTAAGTTAAGTATAGCTTGTAAGTTAATAATCTCTGCACTTGCCCTTGCTATTGTTGGAAACTTCTCGGAAAGAAGTTTTAAGAAAGGTAAATCAGATTGACTAATTTGTGTATTAGGCATCATAACTCCTATAAAATCATTATTTCCTTAACACTTTATTTGGTATTATCATGAATAAAAAATTTAAGTACCAAATACCTACGTTATTGTTAAAGTTATATAATACCATTATTCTGTTTTGAATAAACAAAGCAAGGTATTTTTTCTTGACTTAATTTAAGCACCATATAATTTATTTATCAGACAATAATAGGAGTAGTAATGCCAAGAATATTATTAACAGGAATAAGTGGTTTCGTTGGTAAAGAAACAGCTAAGGAATTAATGAAAAATTCAGAGAATTCAATTGTGGGTTTAATTAGGCCTAATACAGATCACAAGAGAATTTCAGACTTTGTTGAGGAAGTCGATTTTGTTGAAATAAACCTATGTGATATAATTAAACTAAAAAGATTTTTACAAGATAATGCTTTTGATGTGATAGTCCATATTGGAGCTTTAAGAGGGGGCAGACCTGACTCTAGAGATAAGTACTACTTAGCAAATATTGAAGCTACTTCCGTAATTGCTAATCACTGTTTAATTAATAATATAAAATTAGTTTATTGTTCTTCAGTTGGTATTTTTGGAGCTATACCTAAAGAGCTACCAGCGAATGAACTTACTCCAAGAAATAATGACAATTATTATCATTTTACTAAAATAAGAAGTGAAGACATCATTAATGAGTTAACTAAACAAGGATTAGATTCAGTTATAATAAGACCTGCAATCACCTATGGAAGAGGAGATTATGGTTTCCCATACACATTATGTAAACTTGTTGATAAAAAACTAATGCTTTTACCTTCACATCAAGTAAAAATTCATCTTACTAATGTTAAATCTTTAGCAATAGCCTTCGCTTTTTGTGCCAATAACCCTACAAAATCAGGAGCGAAATATATTATTGCAGATTCTGAACCGATTCAATTGGATTCACTTGTTGAATATATTTCAAAGCAACTTCATGGTAAATCATTCCCTAGGAATAGAATTATTCCTTCCTTTGTTTTTTCTCTTGGTAGAAACTTAGCAAAAGTTTTTCAAAATGAATTGTTTGTATCTCGCTTCGAATTAATTTCTCAAAGTTGGTACTTCGATACCTCAAATTCCTATGAAGATTTACCCATGGGAACTTCAAAAACACTTGATAATTTTCAAGAAGTTATTAATTTCTATAAGGAATCAAATTAATGGCTATACCAATAATAAATTTCTGGAAAAAATATTATGACAATCCTGACGAAGGTTTGGGGTCTAGCTATGAAAGAATTATTATTCATAACAAAATATTAGAATTAATTTCTCGCTACAACATCAAATCAATTTTAGAAGCACCATCATTTGGTTTTACAGGTATGTCTGGTATTAATTCCATGGGTTTTGCCAAGGCTGGTCTAGATGTTACTATTGTAGATCATGATGAAAAAAGAGTTGAACTCATTAAAAAAGTTTGGAAACAAGTAAATCTAGACCTTAAGTCCCTAACTATAAATGACTATTCTAAAATAAATATTCCTGATAAAAGCTTCGATATGAGTTGGAATTTTTCTGCTCTTTGGTTTGTAGATGATCTAGAGCTTTTCCTTAGAGAATTATCCAGACTCACTTCAAAAATTATTGTTCTAGCTGTACCAAATAGAAGCGGTTTAGGATATTTAAGTCAGAAATACCTTGGGAAGGAAGACTTAAATACCTATTTGATTGAAGATAACATAAAACATAGAAACTTTAAGAAGATTATGACATCTCTTGGTTGGAAAGAAGTATTTTGGGATTACTTTGATTGCCCTCCTTGGCCTGATATTGGTATGGCTAAAGAAGACTTTTTAAAAAAATTAAAGTTAGGGTTCTTAGTTAAAGCAACTGAAAATGAACCAAATAAAGAAATTTTAACTGTATTAGATTATTGGAATGATAAAAGTCCCGACTTTGCTTCTGAGATGATGAAATACTATTGGCTTGAAAGATATGCCCCTAAACTATTTAAGTTTTTCTGGGCACATCATAAATATTATGTTTTTAAAAGAAAAATGAGGTAATCATGAAAAAGGCTATTTTTATTTACTTTTCTTATTCTGGAGATAATGAAAAATTTGCAAAGTTATTAGAAAATCAAGTGAACTGTGATACTTTGAGAATTATCCCAGAAAAGAAATATACTAGCAGTACAATTAAAATTCTCTTTCAAGGGGGGAATGAGTCCTTAAGAAAGAAATCACCAAGCATTGAATCTTATGATTTCAATCCGGAAAATTATGACTTGATTATTATTGGAACTCCAGTGTGGGCATGGACACTTGCTCCAGTAATGAGAACATTTTTAACAAGAACTCAATTGAAAAATAAAAATATTGTTCTGACATGTACTCATCGAGGAAAACCTGGAAAAACTATTGAGCATCTAGTTGAATTAATCCCTGAGAGCAATATTTTGATTACCAAAGAATTTCATGCTCCGGTTGAAAATAACTCAGAAATTAATAATTTCATAAGTAATTTAAAAGAGATTTTAAATAATTAATGTAGAAAAAAAAATTTACCGCAAATAAAATTTGCGTTATTACAATTAGATTAAGAAACAAAAAAAAATAATATTTTCTTGACACCTATTAATTTATTGTCAATAATGGTAATTAAATTGAAAAATCCATAAACGGGGGAAAATTAATGAAGAATTATGACATGAAAAATATTCGAAACATAGCCTTTTTAGGTTCAAGTGGAGCTGGGAAAACTACCCTCGCAGAAAACCTACTATATACTACTAAAATGATAACTCGTATCGGTAAAGTCGATGATGGCAATACAGTTATGGACTTTGATCCTGAAGAGATTGACAAAAAAAATTCACTCTCTTTAAGCTGTGGTTTTATTGATTACAAGAATCATAGAATTAATATTATAGACGCTCCAGGTACTCCAGATTATATTGGTGATCAGCTTTCAGTCTTTCCTGCAGTTGAAACAGTTTGTATTGTTGCTAACGCAGCAGGTGGTTTTGAAGTTGGACTTGAAAAAGCATTAGAACAACTAGAAGGTTCTACAAAAACTAGAGCTTTAATTATCAATAAATTAGATCAAGAACATTCTGATTTCAACAAAGTTATTGAAACTATTTCTGAAAATTCAGATTTTAATGCAACTCCATTAGTTATCCCTATTGGCAGTGAAAGTGCTTTCAAAGGTGTTATTGATATACTAAAAAATAAAGCGTATATTGATGGAAAAGTTACTGAAATCCCTTCAGATATGGCTGATGAAGTTGAAGAAAAAAGAAATGTATTAATGGAAGCAGTTGCTGAATCTGATGAAGAGCTTTTAGAAAAATATTTTGAAGCTGGAGAACTTACCCCAGATGAGATGATAAAAGGGGCTAAAACTGCTATCAAAAATGGTACAATTATGCCTGCTTTTGCTGTTTCTGCAGCTTCTCAAGTTGGATTAACCAACCTATTAGAGGCAATTATAGAATACCTTCCAAGCCCTGCAGATTGTGCAAATATGGAAATTCTTGAAAAAGAAGAGAAAAAAGAATTCATTTGCTCTCCTGATGGAAAAGTTCTTGGTTTTATTTTTAAGAATTATGGTGACCCAACTATGGGAGATATAGCTTACTTCAGACTTTATTCTGGTTCATTAACTTCAGGTACTGATGTTTATATTCCAGAAAAGGATAATAAAGATAAAATAGGTAACTTATATTATGCTCAAGGCAAAAATAGGGTAGATGCAAGTGAAATTAAAGCTGGTGAAATCGGTGCTTTAGTTAAACTCAAATATGCTAGATCTATGGATTCAATAGTAGAGAATGGATCTAATATGCAATGCCTTCCAGTTGATTTCCCAGATGCTGTTATGTGGAAATCAATTGTTGGTGAATCTCAGAATGATGAAGATAAAATTGGTGTTGCTATCCAAAGATTAATGAATGAAGACCCTACAATTAACTTAAAACTTAATGTTGAAACTCATGAAAATATTCTTTCTGGTACAAGTGAACAACAATTACTTTTACTTCAAAAGAAACTAAAAAATCGTTATAAAGTTAATGCTGTTCTTAAAGCTCCAAGAATTCCTTACCGTGAAACTATCACTGGAAAAACTGATGTTGAATACAAGCATAAAAAACAATCAGGTGGTAAAGGTCAATACGGACATGTCTTCATGAGAATCGGACCTAAAGGTAGAGGTGAAGGCTATGAATTCATAAACTCAATCGTTGGTGGTACTATTCCTTCTGGTTACATACCTGCTGTTGAAAAAGGTATAAATGAAACTATGCTTACTGGTATTATCGCTGGTTATCCAGTTGTTGATATCTACTGTGATTTATATTATGGTTCTTATCATGATGTGGACTCTTCAGAAATGGCTTTTAAACTTGCTTCAACAATGGCTCTTAAGAATGGGTTTGTTAAATGTAATCCAATACTTTTAGAACCTATTCATAGCATGAAAATAGTTATCCCTACCGAATATATGGGTGATGTTATGGGTGATATTTCTACACGTAGAGGTAAGATCATCGGTATGGAACAAGAAGGTAGAAAGCAAATATTGACAGCCGAACTCCCTCTTGCTGAAGTATATAAATATTTCCCTACCCTTAAATCACTTACACAAGGTAGAGGAAAATTTACTCAAGCATTTTCACATTATGAAAAAGTTCCAAATGATGAAGCAAACAAGATAATTGAAGAATCAAAACAGGAACAAGAATAAATTGACAAAAAAACTAATCAAAATAAATTTAACTAATAACAGGTAATATTAAATGAGCCGACTTATATAGTCGGCTCTTTAAAAATTCAATTAGAGAGGAAAAACAATGTCTGGACATAATAAGTGGAGTTCGATAAAACATAAAAAAGGTGCTGCTGACGCAAAACGTGGAAAAGTATTTACTAAACTAGGTAAAGAAATTGTTATCGCTGCTCGTATGGGGGGAAGTGATTTAGAATCAAATCCTCGCCTAAGAACAGCTGTTCAAGCTGCTCGTTCTCAAAATATGCCAAAAGACAATATTGAACGTGCTATCAAAAGAGGTACTGGAGAAATTGAAGGTGTTGTCTATGAAGAAATCACCTATGAAGGATATGGACATGGTGGTGTAGCAATATTGATCGATTGTACTACTGATAATAAAAATAGAACAGTTGCTGAAGTTAGACACACTTTAGGGAAATATGGTGGTTCAATGGCAGAATCAGGATCTGTTTCATGGAACTTTGAACAAAAAGGCTTTTTCCTTATACCTGCAGAAGGTAAAGATGAGGATGAATTTATGATGGAAGCTCTTGAAGCGGGTGCTGAAGATGTCAAATTAGAAGATGATATGTATGAAGTTTATACAGTATCTTCTGACTTCCATACAGTCATGAAAAACTTTGAAGATGCTGGTTATGAACCGCAAGAACCTGCTTTGATAAAAGTACCTAAAACAACAGTAAATGCTGATGATGTTGCTGAAAAGCTAATGAAACTTTTAGATCATCTTGATGATTTAGATGATACTCAAAAAGTATGGGCCAACTTTGATATCTCTGACGAAATAATGGAAAAATTAAACCAAGAATAAATGATAATTATTGGTTTTGATCCTGGCAGCAGATTCTGTGGCTATGGTATCATACAGGTTGAACATAAACGAGTAGTAGCCGCTGGTTGTGATGTTATCAAGTTAAGTCCAAAAATAAAATTAAGTGGAAAGCTAGCTAAATTATCTCAAGAGATATCGACTATTATTGATGAATATAAACCTGATATCGCTGTAGTTGAAACTATTTTCTATGGAAAAAATATTCAGTCTGCAATAACTTTAGCACATGCTAGAGGTGTAATACTTCAAGCATGTGCTTTATCTCATATAAGAGTTTTTGAATATTCACCTAGAGAAGTTAAAAAAGCTGTTACTGGAAATGGAAATGGCAGTAAGTTACAAGTTAGGCAAATGATTCAGAAAATCATTGGTCTTAAAGAAGATATTCAATCTGAAGATGCATCTGATGCCTTAGCTGTAGCTTATACTCATTACAATAAAATGAAATTTGGAAATATAAATTTAATAGAAGCTGGATATGCAAAAGAGACATAAAGATAGAAAGAAATATTTTAATGAGCAGGTCTATACTACCCAGAAATATGTAATACCTTATATAAATGATTTTATTAACACCCATGAAATACGTGTTTTAGAAATTGGATGTGGTGAAGGAGGTAATCTTCTTCCTTTCTTAGAGAATGGATGTCAAGTAGTTGGGGTTGATATAGCTAAAGACAAAATCGACAATGGTAAAAAATACTTAGCAAACTATATTGATAATAAGCAGTGTAGTTTATATTCACAAAATATTTTTGATATTACGTCATTAGGAGAATTTGATTTGATATTCTTCAGAGATGTTATTGAACATGTTGATGATCATAATAAGTTGTTAGCTTACAGCTATAATCATTTAAAAGATGATGGACTTATCTTTGTTGCATTTCCACCTTGGCAAAATCCATTCGGTGGCCATCAACAAATGCTTAATTCAATAATATCAAAAATACCTTTTATACACCTGCTACCAGTGGATTTCTATAATGGTTTGTTAATCCTTTCAGGTGAAAAAGACTTAGTTATAAAAGAGTTAATTGAGTTAAGAGATACTAAGGTCACTATAGAGTATTTTGAAAAGCTTGTAACTGGACAAAAATTAATCCTAAAAGATTTAAGATTATATTTTATAAATCCAAATTATGAAATAAAATTCAAAATTAAACCAATCATTCTTACTAACTTTTTTAAGAAGATAAAACACTTGAGAAATTTCTATAGTACTACATGTTATTCAGTTTTAAAAAAGAGGGAAACAAATGTTTAACTACTTGAATGGTAATGTTACAGAGTTAAATCCAATATATTGTGTTATTGATTGTAACGGTGTCGGTTATGAAGTCGAGATACCATTGAGTACTTATGAGAAAATTCGAAGATTAAATCAAGTAAAACTTTTAATTCATTTTCATCAAACTGATGAAGGAACTAGGTTATTTGGTTTCATTTCTTCTGAAGAGAAAGAACTTTTTCGTAAGCTAATATCCATATCGAGAGTAGGTCCAAAAATTGCATTATCAATGCTTTCAGCCTTACCTGTTTCAACTATCATCAATTCAATTTTAAATGATGATTATTCATTATTATCTAAAGTCCCTGGACTAGGTAAAAAGACAGCACAGCGATTGATAATTGAGCTTAAAGATAAAGTTAGTGATATTGAGATTCAGGGAGATGCTATTGGTTCGACTAAACTAAATGATGTTGCCAAAGAAGCTGAAAATGCTTTGATTACATTAGGATATAAAGCATTCGAAATAAGAAGAGCCCTGCAAGAAATAATTAAAGAAGAGCCAGACATTGGAGTTGAAGAGTTAATAAAGAAAAGTATTAGAAGTCTTTATAAAAAGGGTTAAAAAATGTTAGAAAGAAAACATGCTTATAAAGTAATAAATAAAGTATTGAAAAACAATGAGATGTCTTCTAGTTTATTAAACAATGAAGCTAAAAAGATAAAAAAGAATAATGGTAATCACGAGTTCTTTTATACTCTAGTTAAAGGAGTAATAAAGAGAAAGCTGTTATTAGAATATATATGTCAACAACTTACAGAAGAGAGTAAATTTAAAAAAACAGATTTAAAGATTAAGATACTTTTATATTTAGGGTTATTCCAGATTAAATATCTTGATAGTGTACCTGATCATTCAGCTGTTGATACTACTGTTGAACTAGCTAAAGAGATGTTCAGTCAGAATACTGCTGATTTCATTAATGCAGTTCTAAGAAACTTCTTAAGAAACCCAAATATTGAGCTACCAAAAGATGATATAGAGAGGATTTCAATTGAACATTCCTACCCCAAAGATTTAATCGAGAAATGGATACCAATTTTTGGCTTGGAAGATACTGAATATTTAGCAATGTATTTCAATGAGTTTCCAGAAATAAACATTAGGGTAAATAATATTGCTACTTCAATTGAAAAACTGATCCCATATTTTGAGAAAAGAGGTGTAAGACTAACTACCTATCCTGGAGTTGCAAATGTATTTAAAGCTGATAAAGCACAAGTAGTATTAGATGATGTAGCCTTCTCTGAGGGTTATTATTCAATTCAAGATGCTGCAGCTGCTTTAGTTGTGGATTTAGTCTCACCTCAACGAGATGATAACATCTTGGATATGTTTGCTGGTCCTGGAGGAAAATCATCATATATGGCGGAACTGTTAGATAATACTGGGCAAATCATTGCAATTGACAAATTTCCTAAAAAAGTAAAACTTATCAAGCAAGCTATCGAGAGATTGCAGTTAACCAATATTAAACTGGTAACACAAGATGCTTTAAGTTATGGACCTATCGCCCCTGCTTATGATAAAGTATTAATAGATGTGCCTTGTTCAGGTTGGGGTGTCCTAGGTAAAAAATCTGAACTAAGATGGCAATCACACCAAAGGTATAATGAACTTTTGAAATTACAAAGTTCTGCTCTGAACTATGCAGCTAAATTTATTAGATTAAATGGCTATTTAATCTATTCAACTTGTACAATGAATCCTGTTGAGAATGAAGAGCAAATAGAAAAGTTTTTAAAAAAACATCCGAATTTTAAACTTATCAATGCTAATGAATTTCTTGATGATTCCTATACACAAAATGGTTATCTCAAAACTATTCCCCATGTACACTTAATGGATGGTGCCTTTGCAGCAAAATTAAAAAGGATAAGTTAAATAATGAGACATATAAAAGCATTTGCTATCGCAGTTTTATTGTTTATAATATTTGTATTAGTTGTTTTATTTATAACTACGAAAGTAATAATTCCAGCAAAATTAGATATTGGTGAAAAAGTTAAAGTTCCTAATGTGGAAAATCAAGAGCTTTCACAGGCTAAAAAAATGTTAAAGGAAAGTGGCTTTGTTATAAATGATTCTTTAGCAATAGAATGGATTAAAACTCCAAAATATGCTGATAATACCGTAATATCACAGTATCCTAATGCTGGTAAATTAGTTAAGAATAGAAGTAGGATTAAACTTGAGGTAAGTAGTGGGGGACAACTTGTTGTAATCCCTTTGATTCTCCAAGAGAATGCTATTAATGCTAGTTCACGTTTGAAGCAAATAGGTTTAGAAGTAGAATTGATTAAGAAAAATTACGGACTTTATGAACAAAATAGTGTTGTTGAAGTGGTACCTGAAGTCGGATCAAAAGTTCTTAAAGGAAGTTCTGTAAAGTTATATATTGAGTCTGAAATAGAAGATATTGAAGAAAATGGCGAGAACCAAACCAGTATTGATGAAGACGAGGAAGTAAACGAGAGAACTCAAGATAAAGAATATTCAACTATAGAGGAAATCTTAGAAGATAATTAATAGGCTAAAATAAAAGTCTTACAAAGGAACTTGATATGAAAAAATATTTCTTAGTAATTTTGTATTCAATATTACTACAAGTGCTATTAACTCAAGAGTTACCCTTAGAACTCTTTACAGATGTTGAACATTGTTATGTTAAAACCCACCGAATCTTACCAGAATATGACTTACAAAGAACATATATTACAACAAAAAAGTATTATGAATTCTATCCAGATGGCAGAATTAAGGAAATTCAGAGCTATGGTGGTAATGATTCTTATCAAGGATATTATACCTTTTCTTATTCAGACACCTTAGATGTTAGATCTTTTTTCAGTACTCACAATGTGATTACAGAAAGATACACAACTGAATATTTGAATGACCATGGAGATACTGAAGAGACCTTGTATTCTTGGGGTGGAAAACTTCTTAGAAGAACAATAAGTACAACAGATCCTAACAAAAATGAAACGAAATACGAGTATTATAATGATGCTGGTTATCCTCTTTACTCTGATATTAAGTACAAGTTTCCGGACGGAAGAATAGAGAAAATTATCACCTATGATTATGATGGTTTCCCTGTTTATTACGACTATTTTTATTATGATGATAATTATAGAATTGATTCCCAACGTAAAATTGATTATCAAGATACTCTAATTACGGTAGTTGAATATGATTATGATAATAATGATAATTTAATCAAGAAAGCTACAATAAACTTCAAAAATAATCGTTCTATTGTTGAAAACTTTACTTATGATATCCTCAATAGACTTACTTTAGAAACAATATTCGAAAAATCAAATGATTTTGGTGGTATTGAAGAATTAATAATGAAACGAGAGATTTATTATGAAGGTTATGAGTATATAAATGATGAGTTTCATCGAGGGGATGATGCAAGAAGTAATCTTCAAGCTAAGTTATCTGAAAAAGCTGAAAAAGATGCTAAGAGGTTAGAAAAACTAAAAGAGAAAAAAGATAGAGAAAGAGAAAAAGCAGAAAAAGAAGAGAAAAAAAGAATTGAAAAAGAAAATATGTTAATTGAAGAACGTGACATTTATGAATTACAAGATGATGAAAATAATAATGAAGGAACAGTAGAAGATGATATTGAAGAGGAAACTACTTCTCAAGAATAATAGTTACTGGACCATCATTTAATAGTGATACTTTCATATCAGCACCGAAAATGCCTGTTTTTGGTGCTTTATATTTACTTTCGAGTTCTTTTATAAAGGAGTTATACAATTTCTCAGCTTGCTCAGGCTTACCTGCATTTGTAAAGTCTGGTCTTCTACCTCTTTTACAATTAGCATAAAGAGTGAATTGAGAAATGATCATAATATCATAGTTTAAATCAGAAACTGATAAATTCATTTTCCCAGTATCATCTTCAAAAATTCTTAGATTTAATAACTTATTCACTAACCAGTCAATAGTTGATTCATTATCATCAGCAGATATACCAATAAAAACTAATAGTCCATTCTTAATTTCGGAAATTAAATTGTTATCTACAACAACTGCAGCATTTGATACTCTCTGGATTAAGAGTCTCATCTATACAACACCTGCTTTTATCAAATCATGAAGATGAATCACACCTACTGGTTCCTTATTTATATTCAAAACAGGCAAGACAGTTATATTGAAGTCCTCCAAGAGATTGAGTGCTTCTACTGCAAGTCTATCTTCTTGGATATATTTAGGATCCTTTGTCATAGCCTTTGTCACAGGAAAATTTTTTATATTAGAATTACCCTCTTGTAAAAATCTTCTCAAATCTCCATCAGTGACAATACCAATTAGGGTATTATTCTGACAAACAAGCGTACATCCTAATTTTTTCGATGTCATTTCCATAATAGCTATATCCATAGAAGCTGAATAACTAGTGAAGGGAATTTCTGGTCCAACATGCATTAAGTCTTTGACTTTTAAAAGAAGTTTTTTCCCGATAGATCCTCCAGGATGGAACTTAGCATAGTCCTCTAAAGCAAACTTTCTTTTTTTTAAGAGAGCTACAGCCAATGCATCACCCATAGCTAATTCAACAGTTGTACTTGCTGTTGGTATAAGTCCAAGCTGTTCAAATTCCTTAGGTACAGAACAATCTAATGAAACATCTGAATATTTTGCTAATCTGGATTCCATATTGCCTGTTAGAGCAATAAGTGGAATATTGTTAAATTTAATATAAGGTATAATTGATATTACTTCTTCTGTGTTACCACTATTTGATATAGCAATAACCACATCCTCTTTTTGAAGCATTCCTAAGTCACCATGTATACCTTCAGCAGGGTGAAGGAAGATTGATGTAGTCCCTGTACTTGCAAGGGTTGCAGAGATCTTTCTAGCTATTAATCCTGCTTTACCCATACCTGTTACAACAACTTTACCTTTGCACTTGATTAAAATATCTAAGGCTCGAACAACTTTATCATCTACTTTATCATGAGCTATCTTCAAGGCCTCTGATTGACTTATTAGTTCTTGTTTGAAATCTTTAATATATTTATCCATTATGATCACCTAGTTATGAAATAATGCGGGAATTAACCCGCATTATTCGTTTATAATATTATCCTATTACTATTCTTTATCTTCTAGAACTAAGTTTATTGCTTGGTCTAAAGTTATTAGTCCCAAGTTACCTTTTGTATGTCTTCTTACTGATACACTCTTAGTTTCAGCTTCTTTTCCGCCTAATACAAACATATAAGGTATTTTAGCGATCTCAGCTTCTCTTACCTTGAAGTTAATTTTTTCAGCTCTCTCATCAATTTCAGCTCTAATTCCACGAGCTTTTAAAGTAGTTAGAACTTCGTTTGCATATCCTAAAGTAGCGTCTGATATAGGAAGTATTTTAACTTGAATAGGGCAGAGCCATACGGGGAAGTTTCCAGCATGATATTCAATTAATGTTCCGAAAAATCTTTCTATTGAACCTAATAGAGCTCTATGAATCATATAAGGTCTATGAGGTTGATTATCACTACCGATATAATCCATTTCAAATCTAGTAGGTAAGTTAAAATCAAATTGTATAGTAGTACATTGCCAAGATCGATTTAAAGCATCTTTAATCTTGATGTCAATTTTAGGACCATAAAAAGCTCCACCACCTTCATCAATTTTGTATTCTAATTTATGCTTTTCTATTGCGTTACGCAAGGATTCAGTTGCAGTTTTCCACTCTTCAGGATCACCAACTGATTTTTCTGGCATTGTTGATAGATATATTTCAAAATTCTCAAAACCAAATTTTCCTAATACCATAAGAGAAAAATCTAATAGTTTTTCAACTTCTTCTTCTAATTGATCGGGAGTACATATTATATGGGCATCATCTTGAGTAAAACCCCTTACTCTCATTAATCCATGAAGGGCTCCAGATAATTCATTACGATAGACAGTACCTAGCTCAGCTAGTTTCATCGGTAATTCACGATAAGACCTTTTAGAAGACTTATATATCATTATGTGGAAAGGACAATTCATTGGTTTTACATAATAATCTATACCATCCATCTCCATTGAATCATACATTCCCTCTTTATAAAAACTTAAATGACCACTTGTTTCCCAGAGTTGACCTTTACCTATGTGAGGTGTATAAACTAAGTTATAGCCATATTCCAAATGTTTTTCTTTCCAAAAGCTTTCGATTTGATGTCTAATCATAGCACCTTTAGGATGCCATAAAACTAGACCTGGCCCTATATCATCATTTATAGAAAATAAATCTAACTCTTTACCAATTTTTCTATGGTCTCTTTTCTTAGCTTCTTCTAAGTTATTAAGATGAATTTTTAAATCTTTTTTAGATGGAAAGGAGATACCATAAATTCTTTTAAGCATTTTATTATTTTCATCACCTCTCCAATAAGCACCAGAAGAACGTAGTAATTTGAAAGCTTTTATCTTCCCGGTATGAGGCACGTGAGGTCCTCTACATAAATCTGTAAAATCTCCTTGGGAGTAAAGAGTTAGCACCTCATCTTCAGGGATTGCTTGTAGGATTTCTAATTTGTATGGTTCGTCCATTTCTTGAAAAATCTGTATAGCTTCATTACGTGTAACTTCTTTTCTTACATAAGGAAGTTTTTCCTTTGAAAGCTCTTTCATCCTCTGTTCGATTTTTTCTAAATCTTCATCTGAAAAAGCTTTTTCACTATCGAAGTCATAATAAAATCCATTTTCAATTGCTGGACCAATAGTAACTTTAACATCTGGAAAAAGTTGTTTAACAGCTTGTGCCATCAAATGGGCAGTTGAATGCCAATAAACATCAGGACCTTCTTCAGAAGCAAAAGTTATGATCGCTACATCTGAATCATTTTCGATTTGATAGTCCAAATCTACTTTCTTACCATTAACAATACCAGCTAAACTTGCGTTTGCTAGACCATCACTTATGCTTTTAGCAACATCTAAAACAGTTACTTTTTTTTCAAACTCTTTTATTGCACCATCTGGCAATTTTATCTTAATATTCATCTATATCTCCATTAATTAATTCTTTCTATTATCTTCTATCCTTTCTTCAAAATCTTTAGCTACATTATCAAGTAGTTTCTTCAATTCGTTATCAGACAGATTCTTATTTTCGTTATAAATAGGTTCCAGAACAAATTTTTCAATATCTGTTCTAGTTTTTCTCCATTCAGAAATACTTGGTTCGGTGTCTGCATAATTTAACTGTTCATAAACATCAAATAGGTTAGAATTATTCTCCAGTCTATCTTTTAGAGGAGTTACAGATAACGCAGACTTTCTTAAAGGCATGTAATAAGTGTCATAAGACCATTGAGCAGTTTGTTCCTTATCAGTTAACCACTTGATAAATTTCCATGCAGCTGCTTCTTTTTTAGTATTGCTCTTAAATATAGCGATATTAGTTCCACTTATCACGTTCTTTTTCGTTCGGTAAGATGGAATTGGTGAGATACCAACATTAAATTTAAGTTTATTCTGACCAGACATAAATGCCATTGATACACTTGATCCTTCATACATTGCAACTTTTGAAGCTAAGAAATCATTTTGACCTTCATAACCTTCTGAAAGATAAGCCACGTTGGAATCAACGACTAAGCCTCTAAGGTACTTCAAAGCCTCGATACCCTCTTTACTATTAAATCTAGCCTTTTCTCCATCATATATTTCTCCACCAGCTTGCAATATCAAGTTCACTAATTGAGTAGCACTGCTATTGATATTAGTTAAATATACATACGGATCACCATTTTCATCTCTCTCTGCACAGATAACTTTAGAATATTCAATGAACTCAGACCAAGTTTTAGGAGTATTTTCTGGATCGAAACCATACCTCAAAAACATATCTTTATTATAGTATAAAACTCTTACACTCTTATTAAAAGGGAATGTCCATAATTTACCTTCATAAGTGTTGCTTGAGATAAATACAGGAAAAAAATCACTATGAATATCCTCTAAGAGTTGAGGATCCATATCAATAAATTTTTGTACAGGAACAAGAACCCCAGATTTAATATAATCAACTGTAGAATTTTCGTATAATTGAGCTAAATCAGGTTGATTGCCAGCTTGTATAGAAGCAGTAAGCTTTTGGGTCAATGCAGTGTAGTTACCAACTGATACGCCTTCAACTTTTATCTCTTTTTGACTATCATTGAACTCTTGGATTAGTCGATTCAAAGCAGAACCCAGTGGTCCCCCCATACTATGCCAAAAAAGCAAAGTTGTTTTGCTAGGACTTGTTTCACTCTTACCGCATGATAACAAAAGTATACTTATAATTATAGTTATAGTGATCAATATTTTTCTCATTTTATCTCCAAGATTACATTTTAATATGTTTTTATCATTGTCTTTAATCCTTTATATCAAGTCAATCTTTTTTTTTCTTTTTATAGTAAAATTAAGTCTTCTTAATCATATTATTGTTACTGTCTCCATAATTTCCTACTACTTAATAGGAAGAGTAGCAATAAGGGGATAGTAAAGACTAATATTGCCTAATAACTTGATTACTTAATAGCGGATAGAATGATGAATTTCATACTTTTATGAACCATTTTAACTTCTGAAAACTCTTCTGCTAGATGAATATGATAGCCCAAATGTTGATTAGCAACTATAATAAGTTGCCCTCCATGTCTTAAAACTCTTCTACAATCTCTAAATATCTGCTTTGAGCTTTGGATAGAAACTTTGTGCTTGTCATGAAAGGGAGGATTAAGGACTATTAAATCTGCAAATTCTGAATCAAAAGAGTCTAGAGAATTATCTATTATTAATGATATATTCTTACTATCAAGATTAGACATTTTAATTGTAGCTTGAGCAGATTCAAAAGCTGAATAAGTTATATCTGTAAGCCATAAATTGGAATCTTTAAAATAGCTGTGGAAAGTTAATCCTAGAATACCATTTGCAGAACCGACATCAATGATCTTAGAAATCTGATCAACAAAATCTATTTTTTCAATATTATCCAATAAAAATCTTGTTCCAATGTCTATCTTTTCACTTGAAAACAGGTTTGGATAATTGACTAGCTTAAGCTGATAATCGTTTAAGTTATTAATAAAGTTTTTGTTAGCGTAAAATCCAGATAGCTTCCCTGTAATAATTTTGGATTTCTTCCAGGACAAAGAGTATTGAAAGTCTGTTAAATAAGTTTGGCAAAACTTATAGATTGAAGAATTTAAATATTTTACTTTACTAGTTGCGATAAGCTGAATATCTCTTGAGTAAAAGCAGTTTAATTTATTTAGTAAAAACTCTAGATATCTATTAACTTTCGGTATCTTAATAATTATTAAATCGATTTCCATAGGGAAATCACAATAAGGTGAAATAATATCAATCCTTGAAATATCACTTTGATTATTCCTAAAGTTTTCCAAGATGCCTTTCCTTGATAAAACTGAGTCATTCACAAAAAATATATTATTAGCTTTAATCGCTAAGCCAATTGCCCCAAAGTCATCTTCAATTATCAAGACTTTATTCAAATTATCAAAGGAATCTTTAACATAATTTATTACGTATTCGTCAGCAGAATCCCAAGCTTGAAAGTTATCATGTTTAATAAGAGGATATCTTTGGAGTTTTAGCTTGCTGCTCTTAGAGTATTCAAACATTACTTAATAATTATTTTAGCAAGCTTTGTATTTAAATTTCCATTTTTAAGTGACTTCTTCCAATGTGCTCTAAGTCGTAATTTTGGAACTAGTTCAGCTGACCCACACAATATATAGGCTATACTATGGGGACATTTCTGTTTAAGAAAATCTCCTAACTCATTATAAAGAGTTATTGTTCGATCTAAATTACCCATTCGAACACCATATGGTGGATTACAAACGATAGTTCTATTTTCTTCTTCAGGAAGATCCTGAAATCTTGAAACTTCTAACTTAACTTTATCTCCTGAAGGAAGTAAATCAAGAGCCTTTCTAGCATAAGACAAAGATTTTGAGCTTACATCTGAACCACAAATTAAGCCTTCAGGTAGATCAATAATCTCAGAATTAGCTTTTTCTCTTACTTCTTTCCATAGGTCTTCATCAAAATCCGGTATATAGTAGATACCATTATCATCACGAAGATAGCCAGCTGGTATTTGGCAGTAACGCATTAATGCTTCAATTAAGAGTGTACCTGAACCACACATAACATCCATCAAGACATTTTGCCCATCCCATTCCGTAAGTTTTATTACAGCAGCAGCTAATGTTTCCTGCATTGGAGCAACATTAACACCTTGCCGGTAGTTTCTCTTATGGAGACTTTTTCCAGCTACATCAAAAGAAACAGTTGCTATATTTTTTCTGATATGAAGCGAAAATGAAATATCAGGATTCTTAGTATCGAAAGAAGGACGGGCCTTATATTTATCTCGGAACTGATCACAAATAGCATCTTTCATTACTTGTCCAGCATAAAGAGAATTACCTATTTTAGAGTCTGAGACATTACTTACAATTGAAAAAGTTTCATCTAAGTTAAAGAGAGAAACCCAGTCAACATTCTTATATAGTTGGGAATAAAGGTATTTCTCACTATGGCAATCTAAACTAATAAGTGGTGCTAAAACTCTTTGAATAAGTCTAGCCTTATATATAATATTATAAAGAGTTGCTTTATCACATGAAAATCTAATCCCTCTTGGAACTTCTTGAACTATTACCGCCCCTAATGACATTAATTCTTCTTTTGCATGGGCTTCAAGGCCACCTGCGATTTGAGCAAAGTATTTACCCGTTTTTAAATATTCAAACATTCTTCCTCAATAATTTATAAATTTGCTTTAGCAGAAAGCTTAATGATTTCAATTTCTAGCATTGTAACATTTGCAAGTGATTGGTTAGAATGCTCTCTAAATTCCCCACCATGATGTTCTATCAAATATTTTAAAGCTGCTTGTTTATCTTCCTTAGCTTCAAGAATTCTAATAATACCCTGACCAACAATTGACTGATACTTCATTGTCGTTCCGCTAGTAGTTCTTACCATTTCAAGTTTGTTTTCTATTTCAAACCCTACATAATTATTCTTTTTTATCAAATCTAATTTCAAACCTTGATTTGCTGTATGTAAATATAATTTGTTGTTGTGGTAGCCATAATTTAAAGGTATAATATATGGTGCTGGTTGGTTATTAAAAGCAACACGGCATATATAAGAAAGCTTAAAAATAGATTCAATATGCTGTTTATCAGTAACTTCTCTTTTAACTTTATACATAATAATAACCTCTTCTTCTTAATTTAAAGACTTAGTTTGAGTTTCGATCAATTTTTTTATACCTGATTCTGCTAGCAACAACATTTTATCTAGGTCCTCACGACTAAAAGGTGCACCCTCAGCTGTTCCTTGTAATTCAATTAGTTTTCCAGATTCTGTCATTACAACATTTAAATCAACTTCTGCTCTTGAATCTTTATCATAATCCATATCTAAAACTACTTCTTTATTGATTAAGCCTACACTAATGGCTGCTACTTTTTCTTTAAGAGGGTTTGACAGAAGCTTCCCATCACTTAAAAGTCTTTTAAAGGCAATATCCAAGGCTACACAAGCCCCAGTTATTGAAGCAGTACGAGTTCCTCCATCTGCTTGGATAACATCACAATCTACTGTAATACCAATACCTTCCAATATTTTTAAATCAACAACACCCCTTAAAGCCCTACCTATCAAGCGTTGGATCTCTGCAGTTCTTCCGGATATTTTACCTTTAGTAACTTCTCTACGGGTTCTTTGGTTGGTAGCTGATGGTAACATACTATATTCTGCTGAGAGCCAACCTTGTTCTTTCTCAATACAGAATGAAGGCGGACTTTCATTTAGACTTACATTACATAAAACTTTCGTGTTTCCAACTTCAATAAGTACAGAACCTAGAGACCACATATTTACATTAGGTGTAATTGTTACTTTTCGCATGACTTTATCCTTATTATTTTATCTTAAATGACTACTGTTCCATGAACTTTTTTTTTTACGATTATGCTCTTTATACGAAGTAGAGAAAATATTTTTACCTTTGAAGTCTGCAAAAAAATATAAATAATCAGTATTTACATTAGCAATAACAGCTTCATAACTATCTTTAGCAGGCGAGCAAATTGGAGTAGGAGGTAGTCCTTGGTTTTTATAGGTATTATAAGGTGACATTATTTCAAGATGTTTATTTAATAGAATTTTAGGAGGTTTTTGTCCTCTTTGATAAAATATCTTATTATGAGTTGCACAAGACGAAAGGGTCATCCTATTTTTCATTCTATTTTTAAAAACTGATGCCACAATAGGTTTTTCATCTTTAGTTCCAGATTCTTTCTCAACAATTGAAGCTAAAATCAAGTTTTTGTAGAAAGATTCATCATTTATATAATTAGCATACTCTTTCATAAATTCCTTCAAAGGGTATTGAATCAAGAAATCTTTTAAGTCTATTTCATCTTCATAATAATATGTTTTAGGATAGATGAAACCTTCAAGAGACTTAGCATTAAGTCCAGTGTGTTCATATATAAATTCTTTATCATAAAACACTTGTTCAATTTCCTTTTTCGTTGCTAACCCAGCGCTTATGAATTTATCTTCTATTTGTTCTAGTGTTAAGCCTTCAGGAATAGATATCTTGTTAGGATGAAAAAATACTTCTTGATTATTGGCAGTAATATAATCAGCTATTTGCATAAGATTCATTCCACCCTTGATTTTATATGTACCACTTTTAATGTTCTTATCTTTACCAGTGACTTTTGTATAAATTCTAAACCAACTAGCATTGTTTATCAATCCACTCCTTACTAGTTTTTCAGAAATGGAAATTACTGATGCTCCACTTTTAATTTCAAAGGTTACAACTGTAGAAGAATCTGCTAAATTTGGTACTGTAAGCTCTCTATAGCCTATAAAAGCGAAAACAACAAAGCCTAAAAACAATACAAAGAAAATCTTTTTATAGGAAGATCTCATTATCTTTATAACCTCTCCATATATGTTTTCAAGATTAAGCTTGCTGCTACCATGTCTATAACTTTTTTAGCTTCCATGTAATTATATCCTAGCTTTTTCAGCTCATTGTTGGCATCAACTGTAGTGAATCTCTCATCTTGTAATATTACTTCAACATCTAATTTGTTAACTAGTAATTTATGTATCTTCATTATTTCTTGAGTCTTTTTAGTTTCTTGACCACTTTCTCCAAGAGGATGGCCTAAAATAATCTTAGAAACTGATTGCTCTTTGACTAAATCATTTAAATCAGCTATGAGCTTATTTTTGCCAGAATTTGCCAGAACCTTAAAAGGTTTTGAAAACATCTTCAAAGGGTCTGATAAAGCTATTCCTATTCTTTTTTCACCATAATCAATCGCCATTAATCTATCCATTAAATAATATCCTAATATATATTCGATTCATCTCGCCAAATAGCAATTTTCCACTCTCCGTCTAATGGCTTTAAATAAAAACGAACATAACCTAAAGCACTTAAATTAGAACCATCATTAAATCGTAAATTTAAAGTGAAATAAGAAGAGAGAATTTTCCAACCTTCATGCCCATCCTCTGTATCATCATCAATAATAGGTTCACCACCAAAGGAAAGATCTATCTGATCTGGAGGAGGATATTGACCATCTGAAGAGCCACTTTCAAATAAGTTTTCATGATACTGAACTTCTTCTTGAAAACCCCAAAAATTATCATTTGTTCCGTCGTTATTGATATCAATTCCAATATCTTGAACTTCTGAAGATAATAATTCAAATCTAAAATCATCAGTTAAACAATACTTATATAAATCAAGATTTTTTTGTCTATAGGAATCTTCAAGATTTCTTAGTAAATCAGCTGGTTCATCATTTGGAGTAAATTCTGTACTTGTATTAACATCATTAGATGATGGGTTAAAAGGATTTTCACACCCAGTAAACAGCAACATTAATATAACTATTGTGGCTATTTTAGAATAAATATTCATTTTTTAAAAGTCCCCATGTTTGGTTAGTTGTAGTTCTATAATCCTTCCAGTGGTTAATTTTCCATAAACTTGTTTCAGGATCTTGGACTAAATCAAATTGAGCCTTCCCTCTATAAGTTCTTAGTAAATCATTGGAATCTATATCCGTAACTTCTATGTAATAATTTCTAAATAAAGTTGCTGATGCTGTATCAATTATATCATCTTGATCAGCTATAGCTACGAGTGAATCAATTTTTACTTTCTCGTTATAGTCACCTAATATTTTATGCATGTTAAAAATAATGCTTGCTTCTTCTTGATAACTAATCTGACTAGGTGTAGAATGTTCAGAGATATCTTGACTAGCAAATTCAAAAATGAAATCAGAAGTAAATATTTCTCTATATTTATTTTGGTTTTCTGGATATTTGTAAGAAAAAATTAGATTCATAAGTACTTGATCTCTATTAATAGGATAATCAATCCATTCAGCTGGATTTTCAGGTTCTTCATTATCACGTGGTTCAAAAAGTCCACATGATAGCAAAAAGAGAACTAGAAGTGCAAGCAGTATTCTGTTTAAAATCCTCATCTTAATCTTAATATATCCTTTTCTTTATTTGATAAATTATATCTAAACTATAATAAAATATCTTTAGATGATGTCAATACTATTTTGAAAGAAGATAGGATTTTTAAAATAACTTTTTAACAGTTATCGGTATTTTTTTTAATAATATTAAAAAATTCTTTACCAATTTATTATGATAATTTTAATTGATAAAAAGACTAAATTCATGGAGAAAATATGACAGAACCAATATATAGTAAATGTTTTGCCTGTGGTAAAGATAATCCTATAGGCTTAAAATTAACCTTTGAATATAATGAAAGTCAAGCAATTTCTTATCATACAATTTCCGAGAATTTTCAAGGTTATGATGGTATTACTCATGGAGGAATAATTGCTACTCTTCTTGACGAAGCAATGGCTAAAATAATCTTAAACAAAGGCTTAGAGGCTGTCACAGGTGAGATAAGCTTGAAATATCGAAAACCAGTTCCCACCGGAAAAGAAGTAAAGATAATTGGTGAGATTATTCAAGAAAAAAGCCGGACTATTAAAACTTCTGGAATAATTGAATTTGATGGTCATACTTGTGTTGAAGCAAAAGCTACATTTGTAAAAATCTAAATATTTACTATGCGAAATTACTTAAGAAATTATTTAACCCCAAATGAGCAGAGAGTTTTGTATATAATATTAATCGTCTCCTTTATTTCGATAATTGCTTTCAATATTACTAGTAATCACTTATATTCAGATGAGGTAAAACAGGATTCAATATTAACAGATATCAAAAATCCTTATGAGATATCAGTAAATATTATTCACGCATCAAAAGAAGAACTGATGCAGATTCCTGGAATTGGTTCAAAAAAAGCTGATAATATTATTGCTTTTAGGGATACTTTTATGATTACAAGTAATAGTCAGCTTACACTTATCCGAGGTATTGGCGAGAAAAGTCTTGCAAAATGGTTACCTTATTTAGAAAATTTAAGCCAAGATAGCTTAGCAGTTTCGAAAGCAGAGATATTAAAAGATAGAGGGGGAGATGTTGGGAGAATTGACATCAATACTGCCACCCTGGAAAACTTGACTATGGTTAAAGGAGTTGGTCAAAAAAAGGCTAAAGCAATTAGAGACTTTATTGAGAGTAATAATGGTATTTCAGACCTTAATGAACTCTTAACAATCAAAGGAATTGGCAAAAAAACTCTTGCTAAAATTGAAGAATTATTTTATGTAGGTTCAAAATGATGAGTAAGGAGCCAAAACTGAAGTTTAAATTTAATCCAACACCAACTCTTGCAAAACTCTATGAACAGCAAGGCCTGTATCAAGATGCAATACGTGTGTATTCATATTTGCACAAAACTGGTAAGTATGACTACAGCCAAAAGATTATAGATCTAAGAGCTTTATCAGATCCAAAGCTTGAATCTGATAATGAACAAGCTTCACTTTCTGAAATACTCATTACCCAAAAGAAAGAAGTTGAAGTTTTTTCTAAATGCCCTGAATCAGATAATTGTATTGATTATGATGAGATTGGCACACAAAAAACTCTTCTATTACCTGAATATAAATCCTTAATCAATTTACTCTTTACTGATGAAGAAAAAACTCAATTCAAAATTGTTCCATCTGATGACTTCTATTATAATAAGAATAATCAGTTAGTATCTATTTTCTCTAACTCAGATGATAATGGAAATGATACAGAAAATAAAGATAAAATGAATGACATTTCAAATAGTGATTATGAAGAAATACTAGATTCGAGTGAGAACATTAATCCTGAAGTAACTGTTGAAGACTTCGTTAATATTCTCTTTACATATTACGACAAAAATACTAAAATTTCTGAAATCAAAATAGGAGATCTCTTTCTTCTTCTATCATCAATAAAATTAGAAAATAACTAAAACAAATTTATAACTATGAATACAAAAGAAAAAAACGAATATAATACATTATGTCTTAAGTGTAAGAAAAAATGCAAGCAATTAAAGACACTTGAACTCTTGACCTGTCCAAACTTTCAACAAAAAGAAGAACAGCTTGAAATCAAATTCCCTCGTCCTAGGAGGAAACAGAAATGAGAATAATTTCAGGAAAATTCAAAGGAATGAATATTTTCTCAGTAACAGGTAAAAGTACCAGACCCACAACAGATTATTTTAGAGAATATATATTTTCTGTGTATCAAGATTTAGAAGATAAAAGTGTATTAGACCTTTTTGCAGGTACTGGTGCTCTTGGCTTAGAAGCTTTAAGTAGAGGAGCTAAAACAGCAGATTTTGTGGAAATGTCTAATAATGCTCTTCAAGCACTTTTTGCTAACATTGATAAAACTAGAACAAAAGATATTTGTAAGGTTCATAAGAGAAATGTTCTTAGTTTTCTAAAAAAAACACAAGCGAAATTTGATATAATATTAGTTGATCCCCCTTATGATAAAGGACTGATAACTAAGACCATTGATCTAATTTTTGAATATGAACTTTTAAACACCGGTGGGGCAGTTCTCATTGAACATTCACGTAAAGAGAGAATTCCTGAGAAATATAATAATTTGATAAGTTACCATTGTGATAAAAAGATGGCAACTTTAACAATCATAGAACTAATAAAAGATAATCATGAGCAAATTGAGGATGAAGATGAAAATTTATAATACACTAACTAAGAAAAAAGAAGATTTTATACCAATAGAAGAAAATAAAGTGAAAATGTATGCCTGTGGTCCAACAGTCTATAACTATTTTCATATTGGGAATGCCCGTCCCTTTGTCTTCTTTGATGTAGTTCGAAACTACTTCGAATATATGGGATATCAAGTTACTTATGCTCAAAATATTACTGATATTGACGATAAAATAATAAATAAAGCTATAGAAGATAATTCTTCCTTTAAAGAGATAGCCAAAAAATATATAAAAGCCTTTCAAGATGATACTCAGAAGTTGGGTATAAGAAATCCAGATTTTCAGCCTAAAGCTTCAGAAGTAATTGGTGAAATAATTAAGTTGATAAAGGAACTAGAGAAGAAAGGCTTTGCTTATGAAGTTGAGGGTGATGTTTACTTTTCTGTTGAGAGTTTCAAACAATATGGCAAGCTTTCAGGCAAAAAAATAGATGATCAAAAAGCTGGAGCTCGTATTGAAGCAAATATAAACAAAAAGCATCCAGCAGATTTTACCCTATGGAAAAAAGCTAAACCAGGAGAACCTACCTGGAATTCACCTTGGGGTAAAGGAAGACCTGGTTGGCACTCAGAATGTGTTGTTCTCTCTCAGAAGTATCTCCAGAGTGAGAGTTTTGATATTCATGGTGGTGGTGTTGACTTAGTTTTTCCTCATCATGAAAATGAAAATGCTCAGGCTGAAGCTCTATCAAATAAACCATTAGCTAACTATTGGATGCATAATGGTTTTATTAATATTGAAGGTGAAAAAATGTCAAAAAGCTTGAATAATTTCTTCACTGCTCGTGATATTCTTAAAGAATACAATGCAGAAGCAATTCGTTTTTTCTTCCTTTCAAAACACTATCGTTCGCCTATAGATTTTAATCGAGAGATTATGCAGGAATCTGATACTGCTGTAAAAAACTTTTATTCAGTTCTAAAATCAATTAAATATAAAGCAATTGACTTAAAACAAGATTACTCACCCGAATTAATTAAGAAAAAAGCTGAATTTATTAAGGCAATGGATGATGACTTTAATACTGCTAAAGCCCTTTCGGTCATGTTTGACTTAGTTAGAATTATCAAATCTTCTAAAGATGATGAACTATTCAGCCAGGAAGCAGGTAATTTATTAGTAGAATTAGGTGGTGTCTTAGGATTCTTTCAAGATATTGAAAATATACTTACAAATGATTTAGGTGACTTATCAGAGAAACTACTATCTATTCTAATAGATATTCGTAATGATGCCAAAAAAAATAAAAATTGGATATTGTCAGATAAGATTAGAGATGACCTATTAAAAGAAGGAATCCAATTACTTGACACTAAAGATGGGACGAAATGGGAAAAGAAATAATTTTGTGCTTTTATATTGACAAGATTAACTCCTAAGTAATAATACAATATACAAGATTTAACCAAAGGAGTCATTATGAGTTTTAAGAATATTATTTTATTTTCTCTTATAATTTTACTGTCATTATCATGTAGTAAGATTGATGATAGTCATAAAGAGCAAAAGGATGATTATGAGAAATATTTCCAACTAATTAAAGTTAATAATGACTTAACCTTAACTGGAATTAATGAAATAAAGGAAGATCAATTAGAAGGAGAAGAGTATTTCCATTTCTTCTACAAAAATAAAAAATTAGTAAAAATTATCTCCAACTCTTCTTTAGCTAATTCTTTTCATGAACTAAACAAGTACATCTTCAATATAAATAAAGAGTTTAGAGAGATACATATTAACAAATCTCAAGACTCTATTGAATATACATTCTTGAATAATAAAGAACTTATCAAATTTATTATTTCTTATAATGATGATGAATTCCCTCTATCTTTTCAAGTGATACCTTTTAACTTAACCTACGATAACTTTAATATATTGGGTAGATCTGTTGTATATACAGGAGAGATTTATAGCCAAGATAGTAAGATTAAATCAATTAAATGGGGAGATAGTAAGGCTGAATACAGATTTGATTATGATAGTAAAAGCAATCTTGTGTCTAAAAGAATCTATAACAATGAATCTATCCTCTATGAATATATATATAAATTAGGTTCAAAAGGTGTTGTGGTAGGTATTAAATAGTATGGAACTTTTCATGGAAAAAGTATATTCTTTTTTAGTAGAAAAATCTTTATCAGTTATTGAACCCTATAAAGG
Source organism: Cloacimonadales bacterium (SeqCode) (assembly GCA_963678375.2). Lineage (GTDB taxonomy): Bacteria > Cloacimonadota > Cloacimonadia > Cloacimonadales > JAFGVF01 > JAEKNW01. Next base: position 137,825 of record CAXXQH010000001.1, on the reverse strand, counting down.
CAGTAATATTCTACTTCAAATAATTCTAATCATTGTTTTAGGAATAGGAACCTTTTTCTTAAACAGATTAATCAATAAAATTATTAGAAGTAATTATTATAGAATAAAGAAGAGTCAAGCAGGAAGTATTCTTTATGATTCAATATATCCAGTATATAAAAAACTAATTCTAGCTATCGTTCTATCTTTTACTACTGAAGCCTTCAAGTATGCTGAGATTGCCCTTCCTATAATAGAGCAAATCTATATAATTCTATATTTATGGGTAGGTATCAGAGTAGTATCACGTATGATCAAGAACAAACTATTCAAAAAGATAATCATCTGGAGTGCTTGGATAATCATAATTTTAAATATTTTGAATCTCTATTCTGATACTGCTATTCTTTTAGATACTATTGCAGTGACTATATCAGGATTAAAGATTTCAATATATGGAATTATACGAAGTATTGTTTATTTTGGAGTAATCTTCAAAATAGCAACTCTATTTATGGCTTTTATATCCCAGAGAATTGAGCAATCAGAAGATTTAAACCCTACCATAAAAGTATTGATGATAAAGGCAATTACAGTTTTAGTTTTTGTATTTGCTACAATTTTGTTTATAAATGTCTTAGGTATAGATTTAGGTTCTCTTGCTCTATTCACCTCTGCTCTAGGTGTTGGTATCGGTTTTGGTCTACAAAAAGTAGTTGCCAACTTGATTAGTGGCGTTACTCTTCTTCTAGATAATTCACTCAAACCTGGTGATATTATTGAAGTAGCTGACCAGTTCGGAACAGTAAAAGTAATGGGATCTCGCTATACTTCTATTGTAACTATTGAGGGCAAAGAGCACCTTGTTCCCAACGAATTTTTTATTAGTAATGAAGTCGTTAATTGGTCTCACTCAAATAAACTAGTCAGACAATCTGTAAATGTCGGTGTCTCTTATAATTCTGATATTCATCAAGTTATGAAACTACTTGAAGAATCAACAAAAAAGGTTGAAAGAATACTCAAAAGGCCAAAAGCAATAGTTCAATTAATTGAATTTGGTGATTCATCAGTGAATTTTAGAGTACAATTCTGGATTAATGATCCTCAAAAAGGTGTTTTGAACATCAAAAGTGACCTCTTAATCCACATTTGGGATGCTTTCAAAGCTAATAATATTGAAATTCCTTTCCCTCAAAGAGATTTACATATCAAGAGTGTTAACAAGCAAAATTAATTATATTACTCATTTAGATTTTCTGATTTTTAAATTCTTGACTAATTTACTATTAAGAAAAATATGTATTAAAATCATAAATTGGGAGAATTAATGGAACTATTTGAATTGAAGAAGATGAAAGAGGAGATTCAAGACAAGATTATTCATATGCGGAGGTTACTTTGACCAAGCAGAAACAGAGAAGGAAATATCAGATTTAGAGTCCTTGATGAATAATCCTGATTTTTGGAATGATCAGAAATCTGCACGAAGAGTAACCATTGAACTATCTCATTATAAAAATAAATTAGATAAAATCAGGAAAATCAATACAATTTATGATGATATAGAGACTTACTTTTTAATGATAGAGGAAGAAGAATCTATTGATTTAATTGAAGAAACAAGTGCTTATCTCTCCAAGGTATTTCCACAAATAGAGAAAATGGAAGTAGAGTTATTATTAAACGGTAAATTTGATAAAAACAATGCTATATTAAGCATACATCCTGGTGCGGGAGGTACAGAATCCCAAGATTGGGCAGAAATGCTCTTAAGGATGTATACAAGGTGGTGTGAGAATAACAACTTCAAGTATGAAATAGTAGATTATATTTCTGGTGATGAAGCTGGCTTAAAATCAGTATCTTTAGAAATTGAAGGAGAGTTTGCTTATGGGTATTTAAAGTCTGAGATTGGTATTCATAGACTAGTAAGGATCTCACCTTTTAATGCTCAAGGTAAACGTCAAACCTCCTTTGCTTCAGTTTATGCCTATGCTGAGATTGCTGACGATATTGAAGTAGATATCAACCCAAAAGATTTGAAAATAGATACTTATAGAGCTAGTGGAGCAGGAGGTCAACATGTTAATACAACTGATTCTGCTGTTAGAATTACTCACCTTCCAACCAATATAGTTGCTTCTTGTCAGAATCAAAGATCACAGATTCAAAATAGGGAAAAGGCTATGTTAATTCTCAAATCTAGATTATATGAGTACTACGAAGAAGAAAGAAGAAAGGAAAGAGAAGCAGAGGAACATACCAAATCAGAAATTGGATGGGGAAATCAAATCCGTTCTTATGTTTTTCATCCTTATCAAATGGTCAAAGACCATAGAACAAACTTTGAGATTGGTAATACTGACAAAGTTATGGACGGTGATTTGAATGATTTTATGAATGCCTTTTTAAAACTTAATGCGGAGAATAATTAATGGAAAATTATAAAGTATTAATGAATCGTATAGATAAAAATCGAGTTCCAAAGCATATAGCTGTTATAATGGATGGGAATGGACGCTGGGCTAAAAAGCGACTTCAGAACAGACTTTATGGTCATAAACATGGAGCTGAAGCTGTAAGACGAACTATTGAGGGATGCCATGAAGTAGGAGTTAAATACTTAACTCTCTATACGTTCTCTACAGAAAACTGGAATAGACCAAAAAGTGAAATTACAGGTTTATTCAAGTTAATTATAAATACTCTTTTTAAGGAGTTTAACGATTTAATACAGAATAATGTAAGATTAAAATTCATTGGTTCAAGAAAGGAGCTTGATTCTAATTTTATAGATCAGATAGATAAAGCTTGTGCAAAATCAGAAACTAATACTGGCTTAACAGTCTTGATCGCTATTAATTATGGATCTCGTAGAGAAATATTAGATGCTATAAACAATATAATCGATGATATGCAAGAAGGAAAACTCAAAAATGAGCTTGTTACTGAAGATATTTTATCTTCTTACCTATATACTGCAGGTATACCTGACCCTGAGCTCTTAATTAGAACAAGTGGTGAAATGAGACTTTCTAACTATTTACTTTGGCAAAATGCTTATACAGAATTTTGGTTTACAGAAGTATTGTGGCCTGATTTTACCAAAGAACATTTAATGCAAGCGATTATTGATTATCAAAATCGTGATAGACGTTTTGGAGCTGTGTAATGGAATTACTAAAAAGAGTCATTGTATCACTCATTTTCATCCCATTGCTTCTTATGGTATATTTCTTTGGTGGAATTCCATTATTAGTTTTTCTAGGATTAGTAAGTTTTGCAGCAATGTGGGAGATGAGAAATATCATTAAAGAGGGTAAAAACTACTATATCCCTGTTTTGCTAATTCCGCTTTCAATACCAGTTTTTCTTTTATGTGCTCTGCGCGGATTTGAATATATTAATTTTGCAATTATTGGTACTTTTATTATCGTTGCGGGTAACAATGTAATTATGAACAAAATTGAACATACTGCTTCCATAATAGGGTTCTCCCTTATGGCAATGGTATATACTGTAATTATGCCTGCTTCAATATATAGGATATCTAGTCATTTCCCAGATTACAAACTTGTACTTCTATTACAAGTTTTTTGTTGGACAACAGATTCATTTGCATATTTTGTTGGAATGAAATTTGGTAAGCATCGAAACATTTTTAAAGCTAGCCCCAAAAAGTCATTGGAAGGCTTTCTAGGTGGCTTTATTCTAACGGGTTTAGTTGGAGCAATTATATATTTTACAACTGACTGGTTTATGGGCTGGCATATATTATACGCAGTAATCTCTGCAGGAATATTCGGACAGTTTGGAGATCTTATAGAATCAATCATCAAACGGGATATGAAGGTAAAAGACAGTTCAAATTTAATTCCAGGGCATGGGGGAATAATTGATAGATTTGATAGTTTAATAGTTTCTGCCCCAATATTCTATTTTTTACTGTTAATATTTGAAGTGAAAGGAGTCTAAAATGATCATAGTCACTGGAGGAGCTGGTTTTATTGGTAGTGTTCTTGTCTCTTATTTGAATAAAAAGGGGAAAGAAGACATTATTATTGTTGATAATTTAGGAAAAAGTGAAAAATGGAAAAATCTTGTAGGGAAAAAATATTTAGAATATATTCATAAAGACAGATTTATTGAAGAATTGTTAGAAGGTAGTTTTCCTCAGATTGAAGCTATTATTCATATGGGAGCTTGCTCATCTACCACTGAGTTAGATGCTGACTATCTATATCAAAACAATACTGAGTATACAAGAATTTTAATGGAATGGTCTCTAGAAAACAATGTCCGTTTCATTTATGCTAGCTCAGCAGCTACTTATGGAGACGGCTCTCTTGGTTATTCAGACCAACATACAGATTTGTTTCAATATCGTCCATTAAACATGTATGGATACTCTAAACAGTTTATGGATGAAATAGCCTTACGAATGGGATATATTGATTCTGTTTGTAGTCTTAGATTTTTCAATGTTTATGGACCTAATGAATACCATAAGGGTTCAATGACTAGTGTTGTATATAACTCATTTAATCAAATTAAAGAAAATGGTTCAGTTAAACTTTTTAAATCATATAATGAAAAATATTTAGATGGGGAGCAGAAAAGAGATTTTGTTTACGTAAAGGATGTTGCAAAAATTATCTGGTGGTTACTAAATAATCCTTCAGTAAATGGTGTTTTCAATCTTGGAACTGGGCAAGCTAGGTCTTGGAATGATTTAGCTAAAGCGGTTTTTACAGCTCTTGATTTAGAGGCAGATATCGAATATATTGATATGCCAAAACACTTAAAAGGAAAGTATCAATATTTTACTCAAGCAGATAATAACAAATTAGTTGAAGCTGGCTGGAATAGAGGATTTACTTCCCTTGAAGAAGGGGTCAAAGATTATGTACAAAATTACTTAGCAAAGGGCATGAGGATTTATTAATGGTAAAGAAAATATCACTTATATGTGTTTTTATGATTGTTGTCACAGTTTTATTAGGACAAGGATTAAGGGCTGATTTAGAATCTTATGCCCAGCAAATGGAACAATATCAAGACCTTGTATCTAATCCAACTCTTGAGGATTTATTAGAAAGGATTTCACAAGAAGATTCTGAAGCCCTTTATGAACTTATTGATTATCTTCAAGGTGATTATTTGAATTCTTTAGAGAGCTATTTAAAAGCTATTGTAAAAATCAAACCATCAACAGTTAAGGTTAAATTTTTACATACACAGTTCATTGAATCTTACGATGCCCTATTCTTAGCTTTGTCTGCAATAAGTAAGATTGATAAAGAAGCACTTAAGGCTGCTGAGAACAGTATTGACATAGAAGTACCTGATGAATATAATGAATTTATATTTGGGATTAATGTCTTTACTATTAAAATGAATACTTATAGTGCCTTAAATAGAGAGCTTTCCTTCTTAGTTCAATTCGAATAAAATACTTATCCCAAAAAATATCTAAAATCATTCTTAAAGGAAATTTATAAATCATAATGAATAAACAATATAAAAAAATAGATGTTAGTAATCTACTAGCATCTGTAAGCAAACCATCAAGATATATTGGTCTTGAACTAAACTCAAAAAACGTAGTTTTATCTGAAGATAAAGTAAATATTTGCCTAGTTTTCCCTGACTTATATGAAGTAGGCTTCTCTCATTTAGGTTTAAAAATACTCTATTCTATATTAAACGATCAAGAAGATTCTGTTGCAGATAGAGCCTATGCACCTTGGCCAGATATGGGGGATTTACTTAAAGCTAACAATAAAGCTCTTTTTGCTATTGAAAGTAAAGTAGCTCTTAAAGATTTCGATCTCTTAGGCTTTACTCTTCAGTCTGAACTTAATTTCTCTAATATCATTTACGTATTAGATTTAGCTCAAGTCCCTTACTATTCAAAAGACAGAGAAGGTTTTCCCTTAATTATTGGTGGTGGTCCTAGCATTACAAATCCAGCCCCTTTGAATAAGATTTTTGATGCTATATTAATAGGTGAGGGTGAAGAAGCAATAATTGAAATTAAGGACCTCATAGCCAAATATGGTAGAGAAAATAAAAGCCAAATTTTACGAGAGTTAGCAAAACATAAAGGTTGGTATGTTCCTTCAGTAGAACAAGATTCTGTAACGATTAGGAAGTATTGGAAATTTTCGGAAAATAGTGCTAAGCATAATAACCAATTAATTGCTTGGCAACAAGCTACACATGATAGATATGTTGCTGAAATTATGAGGGGATGTTCACGTGGATGCCGATTCTGTCATGCTGGCTATTTTTATCGGCCTGTTAGAGAGCGAAATGCACAAGATATTCTCCATGATATGCTTGAAGAAATAAGAAATAATGGTTGGGAAGAAGTAAATCTATCATCATTATCTTCATCTGATTACTTTTGTATTAAACCTCTGTTAGTAGAAATGAAAAAACGCTTAGGTGATTCTGAGACTAAAGTTTCTCTACCCTCATTACGAGTTGATACATTAGATGATTCATTAATAACATTAGTCGAAAATTTAGGAAAAACAGGTCTAACTATAGCTCCTGAGGCAGGTTCCCAAAGATTAAGAAATGTAATAAATAAAAATATCACAGAAGAAGAAATATTAGAAGGAATCGAAACTGCTCTGAGATTTAATTGGCAGCTAGTAAAATTATATTTTATGATTGGACTTCCGTATGAGAATGAAGATGATATAGATGAAATAATCAATCTAATCAACAAAATTAAGGACAAAGCAGGGAAAAAACTTAGTATTAATGTTACCATTTCACCTTTTGTACCCAAACCACACACTCCTTTCCAATGGGCTCCGATGCTTGAGAGAGATAAACTTCTAGCAAGGGCTATCAGAATAAAAAGTGCCTTTTCTCGTTATAAGTTCATCAAAATTAAATATCATGAAATAGAAAGCTCTATCCTGGAAGCTATTTTTGCAAGAGGAGACTCCAGTCTTAATGAAGTCTTAATTAAAGCTTATGAAAATGGAGTTTATTTCGATGGTTGGAGAGAGTATTTCGATTTCAGTAAATGGACAAAAACTTTTAAAGAAAATGATTTAGATTATCAGAGATTTATTTCTTCCTATCCTAAAGACTATGTTTTCCCTTGGGATAATATCGACTTAAGTGTTAAAAAGGATTTTTTACAAGAGGAAAATACCAAAGCCTTAGCAGAAAAGACTACTGAGGGATGTTTGAGTTTTTGCACTAATTGTGGAGTATGTGACCAGGACCATAATATGTCCATTGGTAAAAACATCTTTACAAAACTAGATCCTGATTTAGTATTAAAGAATAATTCTCAAGCACCTTTAAGTGATATTTCTCCAAGATATTATTATCGTGTATATTATCAAAAGACTGGTATACTAAAATATGTAGGTCATCTTGATTTGATGAGGATGATATATAGAATAGTTAGAAAAAGTAATTTGCAAGTCATATATACTCAAGGATTTAATCATCACCCGAAAATTAAGCTTGCCCCACCTTTATCACTTGGCATAGAAGGGATGAATGAGTTTTTTGAGATTCAATCTAATACTCACTATACTTGCCAAGAAATTCTGACAGCATTTTCTTTTGTTGATTATCAAGAATTGAAAATTTTCCAAGTAAGCAAGCTTAAGAGTAATGACAAAAGAAATCTAGATTCTATTTCATCTGAGCTAATAAAAATAATTCCTGATGAAAAATATGCTCTACATTTTATTGAAGGTGTTAAAAAATACGAATCAAAAGATACTTGGATGATAACAAAAACTAAGAAGAAAAAGATTGTAGAACTTAATATAAAAGATAATATTTCAAAAATACAACTTCTTCCTAATGGTCTTATGATAGAAAAAAAACTTATAGGAGTTAATATTTTTGATATTTTAGCTTCAATCTTCAATATAGAACGTGAAGATACTTCCAACTTCTCTATTATCCGTGAGAAAATTATAATACCAGATGATGTGGTGGAACAATAATGCCAGAACTCCCAGAAGTCCAAACTGTAGTAAATGATCTACAAAAATTAATTCCAGGTAAAGAAATATCTACCATTGAAGAATTCTATCCGAATACCATTCGACTTACTTGTGATGAAAATAACTATTGCTCTAAAGTAACTTCAGTAAGCAGAAGAGGAAAATATATACTCATTAATCTTGAAAACAGCTATCTGATAATAGTCCATTTAAGAATGACTGGTAAGCTTATTTATGAAGAAATAAACCAAGAACCCTTAAAACATGAACGTGCTAGAATTATCTTTACTGATAATAGTTTTCTTAGATTTGATGATGTGAGAACTTTTGGAACCATAGATTGCTTAAACAAAAAAGATATCCAAGACTATTTTAAAAATCTTGGAATAGAACCACTTTCAGATGACTTTAGTGTTAAATATCTTTCAAAAATTATAACCAAAATATCATCCCCAGTTAAAACTTTTTTATTGGATCAGAGAAGGATAGCCGGCTTAGGTAATATTTATGTTTGCGAAGTTCTTTATAGAACAGGTATTCATCCTCTCTTACCAACAAATAAGTTAGATGAAATTCAGATTAAAAAGTTAATTAAAGAGATAAAATTAGTTCTAAGGCAAGCTATTGATTGTAATGGAACTACGATATCTGACTACAGAAGGGTAGATGATAAAACTGGTTCCTTCCAGAACTTTTTACAAGTTTATGGGAAAAATAAATGTCCCTTAGGGCATGATGTTCACAGAATAAAAATTGCTGGTAGATCAACTTTTTATTGTGATAAGTGTCAAAAGATGTAGTTTTTGATAAAATATTATCGATTAATAATCTAAAATGCCATATTTTTTTTGATCCTATCTGTCTTGAGTGTATTTATAATAACTTTTATAATTATATATAACAGTTACTTATAAAGAATAATAATTATTTTTTCTGAAAAGCTTGACAAATAAATGTGATATTTTAAATAAGACATAAATATATAAAAAAAATTGATGGAGGTTCGTAATGACCGCACAAGAATTTGTAGCTCAAGTAGAAGCTAAAAACCCTGGACAACCTGAATTTATTCAAGCTGTAAAAGAAGTTGTTGACACTATCTGGGAAGCTTATCAAAGCAATCCAGCATTTGTACAAGCAAAAATTTTAGACAGACTTGTAGAACCGGAAAGAGTTATCATGTTCCGTGTTCCATGGACTGATGATAAAGGTGAAGTTCATGTGAATAAAGGTTACAGAGTTGAATTTAATAGTGCTATTGGACCATATAAAGGTGGATTAAGATTCCATCCTTCTGTTAATCTTTCAATCCTTAAATTCTTAGGTTTTGAACAAATCTTTAAGAATAGTTTAACTACCCTTCCTATGGGTGGTGGTAAAGGTGGATCTGATTTCGACGCTAGAGGTAGATCTGATGGCGAAATCATGAGATTCTGTCAATCTTTCATGATGGAATTATTCCGTCATATCGGCCCTAATACTGACGTTCCTGCTGGTGACATTGGTGTTGGTGGAAGAGAAATTGGCTACATGTTCGGTATGTATAAGAAATTACGTAACGAATTCACTGGTGTTCTTACTGGTAAAGGTAGAACCTGGGGTGGATCTTTAATCAGACCTGAAGCTACAGGTTTTGGTGGCGTATATTATGCAAAAGGTATGTTAACTGATAAAAATGAAACTCTTGAAGGTAAAACTATCGCTGTTTCAGGTTTCGGTAACGTTTCTTGGGGTGTTTGCCAAAAAGCTACTGAACTCGGTGCTAAAGTTATCACTCTTTCTGGTCCTGACGGTTATGTCTTAGACGAAGATGGTATCAATACTCCTGAAAAATGGCAATGTATGTTAGACTTAAGAGCTTCAAACAATGACAGAGTAGCTGATTATGCTAAATCATTCCCTAACGCTAAATTCTTCCCTGGTGAAAAACCATGGGGTGTTAAAGTGGATATTGCCTTCCCATGTGCTACTCAAAATGAACTTAACAAAGAAGATGCAGACAAATTAATTGCTAATGGTGTTCAAGCAATCATCGAAGTTGCTAACATGCCATGTACTGCTGATGCTGCTCACGCTTTCCATACAGCTAAAGTTCCATTCGGACCTGGTAAAGCTGCTAATGCTGGTGGTGTAGCTGTTTCTGGTCTTGAAATGTCTCAAAATAGCTTGAGATTTAACTGGACTTCTGAAGAAGTTGATGCAAAATTACAACGCATTATGTCTGATATCCATGAAGCATGTGTAAAATATGGAACTCAAGATGATGGTTTCATTGATTATGCTAAAGGTGCTAATATTGCTGGCTTCATGAAAGTTGCTGAAGCAATGCTTCAACAAGGTGTTGTTTAATAGCTTAGTTTAAAACAAAAAAGTAAATATAACTTAAAGGGATATCGCTGATATCCCTTTTCTTATTATCATATACTTATCTTCTTTATTGCTACAATCTCGACTAATTATCAATAAACAATGGAGAAACTAACAATCATGTGAGTGAATTCTGACTTTATAACAATTGCAATTAGAATAATTATTAATAAGTTACATCCTCTAAGAATTGATTTTAAAATATCTATTGACATTATTATCATTGTTTTTAAACTATTATAAATATTAAAAGGAGTGTATAATAATGAAAGGCAAAAGTAATATTCAAATTCAAGGCGTTGGTTTTTTACTAACAATCACTGGCTTATTAAAAATTTTATGGAACAAATTATTCCCTGAATTATTCGGAACAAAAAAAATCACATATTGGCAAAGTGTAATGCTTTATTTAATATGCAAAGCCCTCTTTGATTTCAGATATAATATCAAAGATTCATTCAATTTTGGCAACAATACCATAAATGGTGATAAATCTGAAAAGAAAGAAGAGAAAAATTCTTGCTGTGAAGCTGAAGAGAAGGAATCAGAAGTTGAAAATGAGATAGAAATAGAGGTTAAGGAAGAAGAAGAAAACAATGCTCCTGAAGTTTCTAATAATTCTGAAGTAGAAAAAGAAGACGAAATCTCAAAAAAAGCTTAATAGCTTTTATAATGATTAATTTTTCTATTACTCATTTGAATCTCGTATAATAAATAGGAATATTAGTACTTAGTAAAAAAAATTCTTGTCATCATAATTCAAAATATAAAAGTAACACAAAGCTAATAGATTTAAGTTTATTAGCAAAAATAGTTAATTTAAAAGAGGATTAATGAAGATTGGAATTACTACTTCACTTCCTGTAGAAGTGATTTATGCAAGTAACAATATTCCTATTGATTTGAACAATATTTTAGTTTCTGGTGATGCCCTAAAAAGCATTTCTGAAGCTGAAAAAAAAGGATTTCCAAGAAATATATGTGCTTGGATTAAGGGTTTATACACTGTTGCTATGACCTCTGGTATTGATGAATTAGTTGGTGTTGTTGAAGGAGATTGTTCGAATACCCATTCACTTATGTCTATAATTAAGGACCAAGGGATACCAGTTTCATCTTTTTCTTTTCCTTACAACAGAGATCAAGTAAGTTTAAAAGAAGAGATTATTTCTTTTTCAAGACATTATAATGTATCCTGGCAACGTCTTACTCAAATGAAAGAAGAACTTGATGCCATAAGAGTCAAACTAAAAAAGCTAGATGAATTAACATATTTAGATAATAAAGTTACTGGATTCGAAAATCATCTATGGCTAGTCTCTTCTTCTGATTTTAATGGGGACTTCAAGATATTTGATCAAGAGCTTGATAAATTCTTAAAAGAAGTCGAGTCACGACAACCACGAAAGAAAGAGCTTAGATTAGCCTTTCTCGGGGTTCCACCAATTCTAGATGATATCTACCAAACTTTTGAAGATTTAGGAGCTCGTGTTGTATATAATGAAGTTCAAAGACAGTTTTCTATGCCATATTTAGAAAATGATATAGTTAATCAATATCTGAGATATACTTATCCTTATGATATTGAGTTTAGAATTCAAGATATATTAGTAGAATTGAAACAAAGAGAGATCGATGCTGTTATTTCTTATACTCAATCCTTCTGTCACAGACAAATTGATAACATTCTACTAAAGAAAAATATTGATTTACCTATACTTCTTATTGAAGGCGATAAACCTGGGAAATTAGATGAGAGAACTAAACTCAGAATAGAGAGCTTTTTAGAAATGATAGAATAACTCATCTCTTGCAATAATCTTTTTAATAATGCAGATGAATAAAAACAAAGCAAGTAATGAAGAATTAAAATAAAAATATTTGGAGATAAATAATGCAAATTGTAGATAAGATAATTATAAATGCTAATCAATTAATTACTGTAGCAGGTGGTCACAAAGCGAGAGTTGGTAGAGAGATGTCTAACTTAGGAATCATAACTAACGGAGCCTTAGCTATTAAAGATGGTATAATAGTTGCTGTTGACACTACCGATAATATACTTGATAATTTTAGTCCTACCCAGATTATTGATGCTATGGATAAAGTTGTTATGCCTGGTTTTGTTGACCCACATACTCACCCAATCTTTGTGCATACTCGAGAAAATGAGTTTGAAATGAGAATTGAAGGCAAAGGATATGTTGAAATATCTTTAGCTGGTGGTGGTATTAATTCAACAATTTCCTCTACAAAAGACGCTGAAGAAGAAGAACTATATCGATTAGCTCAAGAAAGAATTAAGAAAATGATATCTTGTGGTACAACAACAATTGAGGCTAAATCTGGTTATGGTTTAGATACTAAAGCTGAACTGAAACAATTAAGAGTTATCAACAAACTCAAAAATGATGAAAAAATAGACATTATTCCTACATTTATGGGTGCTCATGAATTTCCATTTGAATATAAAGAAAACCATCAAGGCTATATTGACATACTGACTAAAGAGATGATTCCTGAAGTAGCGACATCTGGTTTAGCAGAATACTGTGATATTTTCACAGAAGATCATGTTTATTCTATTGCAGAATCTCGTAAAGTCTTACAATGTGCTAAAGAACATGGTTTAAAGCTTAAAATGCATGCTGATGAAATTGTTCCTATTGGAGGAGCTGAATTGGCAGCTGAATTAGGATGTACTTCAGCAGATCATTTAGGTGCAGCTTCTGATAAAGGTATTAAAGCACTTGCAAAAAAGGGTGTTATTGCAACTCTTTTACCAGCAACAATCTTTTCCTTAGGATTAACTTCTTATGCTAATGCCAGAAAAATGATTGAAGAAAATACCCCAGTTGCCTTAGCCAGTGATTTTAATCCAGGTTCTTGCAATTGTGACAATATGCAATTTGTCATAACACTTGCCTGTTTGCAAATGAAAATGACACCTGCAGAAGCAATAGTAGCTTCTACTATTAATGCAGCGCAAGCAATTGGTATGGCAGATAAAGTAGGTTCATTAGAGATCGGTAAGTATGCTGACATATTAATTACAGATATGCCAAGTTATCAATACTTACCATATCATTTTGGGTCTAATAATATTAAAGAAGTTTATAAAAAAGGTGAACTTATACACCAGAATTAGGAGAAAAGTTGAGTTTAATACAGGTAAATGATATTGAGATGACATTTGCAGGATTTAATCTGCTAAATAGTATTTCATTCAATATAGATAAAGATAGTAGAATTGGGCTAATTGGTAGAAATGGTTGTGGAAAGACTACCCTAATGAAGATTATTAATAAGGAGATTGAAGCATCTGCTGGTATAATAAACTATGCTTCTTCTACTAAAATTGCCTACTTAAAACAGATTAATACTCTTAATCAGGATTCTACCCTTTACGAATCAGTTTTAGAGAGTAGAATAGATTTTTTAGATAAGCAAAAAAGACTTCAAGAAGTTCGTGAGAAATTATCTCATGATCATTCTGATGACAATTTAAACCTATTATCTAAGCTAGAAGAAGAGTTTTTTACTCTTGGAGGATACGATTACGAGACCAATATCAAGTTAATCTTAACCTCCCTTGGTTTCAAGGAAACTTGCTGGAATAATCAAGTGCAGAAATTTAGTGGGGGAGAGCAAACTAGAATCGAATTAGCTAAGATATTGCTCTCTGATTTTAATGTACTTCTTCTTGATGAACCTACTAATCATCTGGATTTACATATGATATCTTGGTTAGAAAACTACTTAGTAAATCTAGGAGTTCCTTATATCATAATATCTCATGATAAAGAATTCTTAAACAAAACTATTACCAAAATCTTTGAGATTGAGAATAAAACAATATCAACATATAGCGGTAATTACTCTTTTTATGAACAAGAATCTAAACTGAGAAAAGAACAACAGCAAAAAGCATATCAACAACAACAAAAGCACATTGAAACAACAATGGACTTTGTAAGAAGAAATATTGGCTCGCAAAAAACTATTCAAGCACGTTCAAGATTGAAGCAGCTAGAAAAGCTAGATATAGTAGATTCTGTTGGAAATGATAAACGTTACAACCTAAATTTCTCTGATTCAGAACGTACAGGAAACGATGTCTTTGTCTTTCAAAATGCACAGCTAGGTTTCCCTAGTCTTAACTTAGCTAATGATATTAATGTTAGAGCTCAATATCAGGATAGAATAGCTATTATCGGTCGTAATGGTTGTGGAAAAACTACTTTGATCAAAGTATTACTTCAAGAGCAAAAGCTTCTTAAAGGAAAGTGCAAAATTGGAAGTAATATAAAAATTGGTTATTTCGACCAGTTTCATAGTTCACTTGACCCCAAATTAACTCCAAAAGAAACTATATGGCAGATGGTTCCTAGCCAACCTATAGGTTATGTCTTAAAATATCTTGCTCGTTATGGCTTTACTGGTGATGATGTTGATAAACCAATCGAATTTATGAGTGGAGGGGAGAAGGCAAGACTTAACTTAGCAGTATTGATTCATCAACATCCAAATGTTTTACTTCTAGATGAACCAACTAATCACTTAGATATCATGATGGTAGATGATTTAATCGCCTCTCTTCAGGATTATTCAGGTACTATTATCTTTGTATCTCATGACCGTAACTTTATTTCTAAACTTGCTAATAAATTTTGGTTGTTTAAAGATTTGTCTATAAAAGAAACCAAAGCTGACTGGAATGATATTCTTAATGAATTCTTAAGTGATACAAGTAATAAAAAAGAAAATAATGATTTATCTGCTAAAAGTAAGGATACAGACCGTAAAAAAAGAGTTAACCCTTATATATTAGAGAAATTAATGTCTCAAATAGAAGAAAAAGAAATATCTATTAGTAATTTAGAAAATGAAAAGGAAGAGATAGAGGATATGTATAGTGATCCCTCTATCTATAGCGATCAAGAATTAGTAAAAACTCTCAAGGATAGAACTGAAGAGATTGATAATCTATTAGATCACGAATATAATCAATTACAGATTCTTGAAGAAGAGTATTTATTACTTAATGAATAAAGGAGATTTTATGGAACACTTTAAAGTGATTATTCTTTTGGGAAGACCTGCTTCTGGTAAATCTGAAATTATCGATTTTATTAAAAGAAGAAACCCAATAGATAGATTAGAAAATTACCACATAGCTAACATTTCTGAAATAGACGATTTTCCAATGTTATGGACTTGGTTTGAAGAAGACCATATTCGCGAAAATATCTTAAAAGTTGAAAGAATCCACTCTACTAATGATGGCTATTTTCTCCATAACTATCAATGGAACCTGCTTATTGAAAGATTTAATATAGAATATGATAAATTACTTACAGAAAAACCTGATTTTTTCCAAGAAAACACTCTTTTAATAGAATTTTCAAGAGGAAGTGAACATGGAGGATACCAGACTGCTTTTAAACATCTAAGCCATAATATACTTAGTAAAGCTGCTATTTTCTATGTTGATGTTCCTTGGGAAGAATCTTTAAGAAAAAATAGAAGAAGGTTTAATCCTGATAAACCTCATTCTATCTTAGAACATGGTTTACCTGATGATAAGCTTGAAAGACTCTATAAAGAGGTTGATTGGCAAGACTTTGTGGGAAAACAAAAAGATTATCTTCTAATCAATAAAGTTAAAGTACCCTTTATAGTTTTAGATAATATGCCTGAAATAACTAACAAAGACGCTAAGATGCAACCTGCCCTAAGAGACCATTTTGATAACTTATGGAGACTATATATCAATAACTAGATGCTTACTTATCAAATATCTGTTAAAGATCTTATAGCTTTTTATTATTGTGAAGGATCAATTTCTTCAACATTTTTAGGGAAGTCTCGGGCTAGTCTCGGGACTTCTGTTCATAAGCGTCTTCAAGATTCAAGACCTGATAATTATACTAAAGAGCTTTTTCTTCAAGATACTATTAAGAAAAATACTTTTACCTTGAAGGTGTCTGGTAGGGCTGACGGACTTTATAGCCCCCAAAATGATGAACATGCTATAATAGAAGAAATAAAATCTACCTTCTTAGATTTAGACTACTTGCAAGCTAATCCCAGTAAGCATCATTTAGCCCAGGTTAAAGTCTATGCCTACCTATTTCTTAAAGATAATAAAGCTGAAAACATTATTACCCATCTTACCTACTATAATATTAATAGCCATAAAAATATTGTAATTACAGCAAAATATTCTTTTAGAACTTTAGAAATATTTTATAATCTTCTTATAGATAAATACTTATCTTGGTTGACTAATCTAAGTACTGCTCAAATAACCAGAGATGAATCTATCAAACAGTTAGACTTCCCTTTTGCCAACATGAGACCAGGTCAAAGAAAAATGATGGTTTCAGTATATAGAAATATCGAAGAATCTTCTGCTATTAGGATTCAAGCACCAACTGGTATTGGTAAGACAATGGCTGTTATTTATCCAGCCCTTAAATCTTTAGCTTACCAGTTAAATGACAAACTATTCTATCTGACAACCAAAGGAACTATTTCAGACATAGCCCAAGCAACTTGCCAACAACTTCTTATAAAAGGAGCATACTTTAAAACTATATTCTTATCAGCTAAATCTAAAATTTGCTTCAATCCTGAAAAAGCTTGTGATGGTAAAGATTGCGTCTATGCAAAAGATTATTATACAAAACTAGACAAAATGAGATATGAAGTTTTTAAACATAATCTTTTTGACAAAAAACTGCTAGAAGATCTAGGCCATAAATTTGAGATGTGCCCTTTTGAACTAAGCTTAGACCTTTCTTTATACTGTGATCTTATTGTCGGGGATTGTAACTATTTTTTTGATAGTAAAGCTAAACTTCAAAGGTATTTTGCTGAAATTACCCAAAATTATACTCTTCTTTGTGATGAAGCTCACAACCTTCCTGAAAGAGTAAGAAACTCTTATTCCGCAGAAATCAACCGAGATAAGTTAGTAGAGATCAGAAGAGAAACTAAAACTGCTCCCAAAGACATTAAGAATCATCTAAAAACCTTGAATAAGTTTCTTATAGAAGAAGAGAAAAATTATGATTATGGTAATTGGATAATAAGTGAAATTAATGATAATATTCTAAAATCTCTAAATCAATACTTATTGCTAATGGATGCTTGGTTAGCTCAAAATCCTCAATCTGAATCGAAAACATCTCTCTTAGAGTTATATTTCTACATAAACGACTTTATCAAACTATATAATAATCTAAATAAAAATTTTGTTCTCTATGTTGAAAAAAGGAGTAGAATTAATTATAAAATCTACTGTCTTGACCCTGCACCTATAATCTCTCAGCTTACTTCTGAAGTAAAAAGTTTAGTTTACTTTTCTGCGACCTTAGAACCTGATGATTACTTCTCTTATCTCTTAAATGCCGGAAATAAAGAAAACTATTACCTAGCTTTGGATTCACCTTATCCTCCAGAAAATATGTGTGTAGTTTACGATAGAATTATTGATACAAGCTATAAACATAGAGACCTATACTATGAACAAATTGCTGATAAAATAATTGCAACTATAGAAGCTTACCCAGGTAATTACATTGTTTTCTTTCCCTCTTATAAATATCTTGAAAGTGTTTATGAATATGCCCAAGAGCAATTAGATAACTATAATCTTGTAAAGCAAGCAAGTGAACTTACTAGTGAAGAAAGAAAAGAGATATTAGCAAATTTCCAAAATAAAAATAATATACTATTTGCTGTTTCAGGCGGTTTCTTTGCGGAGGGAATAGACTTACAGGGAGACTTGTTAAAAGGATGTATCCTTGTTGGTGTTTCTTTACCAATGGTAAGCTTTGAAAGAAAATTAATTCAAGAATATTATTCTCAAGAAGGCAAGAATGGCTTTGATTACGCCTATAAATTCCCTGCATTAAGTAAAGTTATTCAAGCAGGAGGAAGATTGATTAGACGTGAAACTGATACTGGTATATTACTCCTTTTGGATAAAAGGTTTTTATATTATGGCTATAAACGATATTTACCCGATAGCTGGATTAGTAATTATGTAGCAACTGACAGACTTGATATTACTAATTATATTGTGGATTGGAAACAAAAATATGATAATTAAATGGAGTTTGAATTTATGAATAACATATACGTATTTTGGGGTTTTAGAGTAGTTTTTATTATGATGCTTTTTGAAAACTATTACTTTAGATTTAAGCTTAAAGGTCAATATTCAAGATTCAAAGATACTGCTTTTTGGCAGTTACTGTTTGGATTTCTTTTACTTTCTAATAATATTGAAAATGCTGATAAAATCTTGACCATCATGCAAACATCTATTCTTATTCTCTTTTGCTTATTTTTCCTAGAACTAGTTAAGATTCACCGCAAAAAAAAGAAAAAACAAAAATCATTAGATAAATTCAAGGAAATAATAGATTAATTAAAGTTTTTTCTTTACAAAAACTGCCTCTCTGAATAATTGGAAAGAACTTATGTTAATAAGTAAAAATAACAAGATTAGGAGGCTGAAATGGCTTTATCAACAGAAGCTAAATTGGCTGTCATGGCAGAGTATAAACTCCATGATCTAGATACTGGTTCACCTGAAGTGCAAATTGCGATTATGACTAAGAGAATTCAAGAATTAACTGAACATTTAAAAGTTCATAAAAAAGATTATTCTTCAAGAAGAGGACTTTTAGTTATTATCGGTAAAAGAAGAAGATTACTTAATTATTTGATTAAAATTGATATTGAAAGATATCGTAAAATAATTAAAGCTTTAGGAATCAGAAAGTAGTTTAAATTAATTAAAAAGGGGATTCAAATCCCCTTTTGTCTTTTCAGATTTATGATTAAAATAGACCGGTTTATGAGCAATACACTAAATATATGAAATTTGATGTATTCAGTATATTGCTTTTCTCCGGTCGTAAATAAAATGCAATAGGAGAAAATATGCATAACTTTAACATTACAAAAAAGTCATTCGATTTTAATGGCTACACAATTACTGCTGAAACTGGAAAAATAGCTAGACAAGCTAATGGATCAGTTTTTATATCTCAAGGAGATACCACACTATTAGTAACTGCAACTATGGGAAAAAAAGCTAATGAAGGCACTGATTTCTTCCCATTAACCGTTGATTACGTTGAAAAAATGTACGCTTCAGGTAAAATACCTGGTGGCTTTATAAAAAGAGAAGCTAGACCTAGTAATGATGCTACTTTAACAGCTCGTGTTATTGATAGATCAATAAGACCAATGTTCCCTGAAGGATTTAGAAATCCTGTTCATGTGGTTGTTACTATTCTTTCTTTTGATGGTATAAATGACCCAGCTATGCTTGGTTTAGTAGGTGCTTCACTTGCTCTAACAATATCTGATATACCTTTCCATGGTCCAATTGCTGGTGTAGCTGTAGGTTATGTTGATGGTAAACCTGTAGTAAATCCTCCAATTAATGTTTTGAAAAATGAATCCGATTTACACTTAAGTCTTGCTGGCTCGGCTACCTCAATCTGTATGATTGAATCCTCAGCAAATGAGCTATCAGAAGAACAAATGGTTGAGTCTGTATTTGCTGGTTTAGAAAAGATCAAAGAATTAGTTCAATGGCAAGTTGATTTTGCTAAAGATTGTGCTAAAGATAAAGCCGAAATCGAATATGATGTAATTCCTGAAGATATTCTTGCTGATGTAACATCTAAGTATCAAGATAAGGTAACTCAAGCTGCTTTAATTAAGGGTAAACTAGATCGAGATGATGCCTTCGAAGCTGTAAAAGAAGAACTCTTAGAAGCTTATTTGAATGAGCTAGGAGAAGAAATTTTTGCAGAAAAAGAAAGAGATTATAAAAATGCTTATGAAGAACTTATCAAAAAAAGCGTTCGTCATGCCATATTACACAAGCATCATAGAGTCGATGGTAGAGGATTAGATGACATAAGAGACATTACTTGTGAAACTGATATTTTGCCAAGAGTACATGGGTCAGCTTTATTTACTCGTGGTGAAACTCAATCTTTAGGAACAGTTACTTTAGCAGGTGCTGATTCAATGCAGATTGTGGATGGGCTTTCAGAAGAATATAAGAAAGACTTCTATTTACATTATAACTTCCCACCATATTCAGTTGGTGAAGCTGGTTTCATGAGAGGTCCTGGTAGAAGAGAACTTGGTCATGGTAACTTAGCCGAAACTGCTTTAATTCCAATTATTCCTTCAAAAGAAGACTTCCCTTATACAATTAGAATAGTATCTGATATTACAGAATCTAATGGTTCATCATCACAGGCAACAATCTGTAGTGGTACATTAGCTTTGATGGCTGCTGGTGTTCCAATTAAGGCCCCTGTTGCTGGTATTGCTAATGGACTCATTATGGAAGGTAATGATTATGTTGTCTTAACTGATATTATGGGTTTAGAAGACCACCTTGGTGATATGGACTTTAAAGTTGCTGGTACTAGAGAAGGTATTACTGCTATGCAAATGGATATTAAAATTGAAGGGATCACTGAAGAGATTATGAAAGAAGCCCTACAAAAGGCTAATGTCGCTAGAAACTATATTTTAGACAAAATGGAAGAATGCATTCCTGAACCACGTAAAGAACTATCTGAGTTTGCACCTAGAATTGAATCTCTTCAAGTTCCTGTTGATAAAATAGGTGAGATTATTGGTCAAGGTGGAAAAACAATAAAAAGCATTATTGAGAAAACAGGCGTAGATATCAATATTGATGATGATGGTACTGTTAATATATTATGTGCAGACAAATCTGCCTTAGACAGTGCTAAAGCTATGGTTAAAAATATTATTGAAATGCCTAAATATGATACAATTTATGAAGGTGTTGTTTCAAGAGTAGAAGCTTATGGTGTATTTGTTAAGATCATGGACGGCTTTAAAGAAGGTTTATGTCACATTTCTAATATGCATGAAGATAGAGTAGCTCATCCTGAAGATATCTGCACTGTTGGTGATACGGTTTACGTAAAACTCAAAGCTATTGAACAAGGAAAGGTTAATCTTACTATGAAGGGTGTCCCTGGTAACCCTGAACATAAACCAGACCCAAATCGTCCTAAAGAAGAACCACGTGGTGGAAGAAATGATAGAAATAGTCATCATGGTGGCAGAGACAATAGAAGACGAGATAATAATAGTAGAGATAACAGAAGTAGAGATAACAGAAACAGAGATAATAGAAGTAATCATAGATCTCATGATAATAATAAAAGAGAAAATTAAGGTATAATATGGAATTTAAAATTAAAGATATCGAATTAGCTAATTATGGAAGAGAAGAGCTTATCCTCGCTGAAGAAGAAATGCCTGGTTTAATGGCGTTAAGAGAAAAATATGGCCAATCGAAACCTTTAAAAGGTGCTAAAATCACTGGTAGTTTACACATGACTATTCAAACAGCTGCCTTGATTGAAACTTTAGAAGCACTAGGTGCTGAGATTAGATGGTGTTCATGTAATATCTATTCTACCCAAGATCATGCAGCAGCTGCAATGGTTAAAGCAGGAATCCCTGTTTTTGCCTGGAAGGGTGAAAGCCTTGCTGAATACTGGTGGGCAACTAAGATGGCACTTACTTGGGGTGAAAACCAAGGTCCAGACCTTATTGTTGATGATGGGGGAGATGCTACACTGATGATTCATGAAGGTATCAAACTTGAAGAAGAATATGCAAGAACTGGTAAACTTCCTCAAGTAAAAACTGATAATAAAGAATTTGCTCTTTTACAGAAAACTATCTTGGAAGACCTAGAAGCTTATCCAAATAAGTGGAGAAACATAGCTAAGGAATGTAAAGGTGTTTCAGAAGAAACAACTACAGGTGTACACAGATTATATCAGATGTTAGAGCTTAATGAACTTAAATTCCCAGCAATAAATGTAAATGATTCTGTTACCAAATCAAAGTTTGATAACCTATACGGTTGCAGAGAATCTTTAGCCGATGGAATTAAACGTGGTACAGACATTATGGTCGCTGGTAAAGTAGTTGTTGTTTGTGGTTACGGTGATGTTGGTAAAGGTTGTGCTCAATCTATGAGAGGATTTGGGGCAAGAGTTATTGTTACTGAAATCGATCCAATATGTGCCTATCAAGCAGCAATGGAGGGATTTGAAGTTACTACCCTTGAAGATGCTTTAAACTCTGGTGATATCTTTGTTACTGCAACAGGTAATTGTGATGTGATACGTGTTGAACACATGCAGGGTATGAAAAACAACGCTATTGTTTGTAATATTGGCCATTTTGATAATGAAATTCAGGTGGAAAAACTTTATGAGCTTGAAGGTGTTATAAAAACTAACATTAAACCACAGGTTGATAAAATCACCTTTGCTGATAAACATAGCATAATTCTCCTATCTGAAGGACGACTTGTTAATCTTGGTAACGCTACTGGACATCCATCATTTGTGATGAGTAATTCATTTACTAATCAAGTATTAGCTCAGCTAGACTTATGGCAAAATGATTATGAGCTTGGTGTTTATAGATTATCAAAAGTTTTAGATGAAGAAGTAGCTCGTCTGCATATAAACAAGATCGGTGTAAAACTTACTCAGCTTACTAAAGAACAAGCAGATTACATAGGCGTAAAAAAAGAAGGTCCTTACAAACCTGAACACTATAGATATTAATTAGTATGGCAAGGGGAGTTTACTAATAAACTCCCCACATACTTCAAGGAAGAATAGATGGCAACACACAAACCTGTTTATGTTGATGAACTCTTTGGAACTTTAGAAGTTGATGCTTCTGAAACATATAAATGGTATGTTATTAGAACTAAGTATCAGAGTGAAAAAGCATTAGCTACATGGGCAAGAGATAATAATATTGAGTATTATCTACCACAATTTACAAGCACTAGAAAATATCAATACCGTAAAGTTGAAACAACTAAACCCCTTTTCTCAGGCTATATATTTGTAAAGATGAATTATGAGCAAAAGAATATTCTTCTTCGTCCTGGTTATGTTATAAGAATAATAACGGTGAAACATCAAGAACTACTCTTAGAAGAACTACAAAGATTTTACTATATTAAAGAAAAAGGTTATTCTCTTTTACCAGCAGATGGAATGAAAAAAGGAACTAAAATTAAGGTTATCAATGGTGCTCTGGCTGGTACTATAGGCTTTGTTATGGAAGGTGATAACCCCAACAAAATTATTATCACTGCAAACATAATTAATCAAGCAGTAGAAGTAACTCTTAAAAATGAAAACATCAAGATAATTGAGGAGTAGCTATGAAATTATTACTAACAGGTGGAGCTGGTTATGTTGGAAGCCATACTTGCATTGAATTATTAAACTTAAATATTGAAGTTATTATTATAGACAACCTGTCCAATAGCTCATATCATGCAATAGAAAGAGTCGAAAGTATAACTAATAAAAATATAACTTTTGTAGAAGGTGATGTTAGAGATATAGAGCTTCTAAGGACAATTTTTCGTGATAATCTAATAGATGGTGTTATTCATTTTGCTGGCTTAAAAGCTGTGGGAGAATCTAATGATATTCCTTTACAATATTATGATAATAACTTAACCTCAACTATTACTTTACTTGAGGTTATGGAAGAATTTGACTGTAAGAATTTAATATTTTCTTCTTCGGCAACAGTATATGGTAATCCTGAAAGACTACCAATTTCAGAAGATTTTCCTCTTTCTGTAACAAACCCTTATGGAAGAACTAAACTTATGATAGAAGACATATTAAGAGATATTTCTAAAGTAAACCATACTTGGAACATTGTTCTATTGAGATACTTCAATCCAGTTGGTGCTCATCCTTCAGGTTTAATAGGAGAAGATCCGAATGGGATTCCTAATAATTTATTACCTTATATTACCCAAGTTGCTGTAGGAAAATTAGAAAAACTACATATTTTTGGTAATGATTATTCTACTCCTGATGGAACTGGTGTTCGTGATTATATTCATGTTGTTGACTTAGCGAAAGGTCATGTTGCTGCATTGCAAAAGCTTAAAATTGGCTCAGGTTTAAACATCTATAATCTAGGTACTGGAAGTGGGTATAGTGTTCTCGAGATGGTAAATGCTTTTAGTAAAATAAACAATGTTGAATTGAACTATGAGTTTACTGATAGAAGAGAAGGTGATATTGCCATGTGTTATGCTGATCCTTCGAAAGCTAATAAAGAATTAGGCTGGAAAGCTGAATTAGGCCTTGCTGATATTTGTAGAGATGCTTGGAATTGGCAAAGTAAAAATCCAAACGGTTATAAAAATTAAATAAACGAGGTAAAAAATGAAATTATCTGTTATCGGAACTGGCTATGTTGGCTTAGTGACTGGAACATGTTTTGCCGAGATGGGAAACAATGTGATTTGTGTTGATAATGATAAGAGCAAAATTGATCTTTTAAACAAAGGTGGAATTCCTATTTGGGAGCCTGGTTTAGAAGATATGGTAAAAAATAACTCCAAAGAGGGCAGACTTACCTTTACTACTGATATTGCACAGGCAGTAAAAAATTCTGATATTTGTTTCATCGCTGTTGGTACCCCACCAGATGAAGATGGTTCTGCTGACCTTCAATATGTGTTATCCGTTGCTAAAGATATTGCAACCCATATGGAAAGTCATAAAATTATTGTTGATAAATCTACTGTTCCGATCGGTACAGCTGATAAAGTTAGAGATACTGTTCAAAAGATACTTGATGAAAGAGGTCTTAATCTAACTTTTGATGTAGTATCTAATCCAGAATTCTTGAAAGAAGGGGATGCTATCTCTGATAGTATGAAACCTGATAGAGTTGTAGTAGGTACAGATAATCCTAAATGTGCTGAAATTATGCATGAATTATATCAACCATTTGCTCGTACAAGAGAAAAAGTAATTATAATGTCTATTAAGAGTGCTGAAATGACTAAATATGCAGCCAATTGTATGCTTGCTACTAAAATATCCTTTATGAACGATGTAGCTAGGCTTTGTGAGTTGGTTGGTGCTGATGTATCAGAAGTTAGACATGGTATAGGTTCTGATTCTCGTATAGGTTATCAGTTTATTTATCCAGGAGCAGGTTATGGAGGATCATGTTTCCCTAAAGATGTTAAAGCGCTGATTAAAATAGCAGAGAAAGAAGGTATGACTGCTAGAGTTCTTACCGCAGTTGAAGATGTTAATGAAGACCAAAAGCGGTTATTAGCTGAGAAAACTATTCAACACTTTGGTAAAGATCTTACTGGTAAAACTTTTGCCATCTGGGGATTATCCTTTAAACCTAAAACTGACGATATGAGGGAAGCTCCTTCTAGAGTAATCATAAAAATGCTCATTGAAGCAGGTGCTCAAATTGTAGCTTATGATCCTGTTGCAATGGATGAGGCTAAAAGAATTTTTGGTGATAATCCTGCTATCTCCTATGCTGAAGGTAACTACGAAGCCCTTAAAGATGCTGATGCACTTCTTTTAGTTACAGAGTGGAATCAATTTAGAAACCCTGATTTCCAAGCTATCAAGGAAAGATTAAAGACACCTATTATTTTCGATGGAAGAAATCAGTATAATCCTTCAGAAATGAAAACCTTAGGCTTTACATATTATAGTATTGGAAGATAATTATTGTTAGATATAGAAACTCAAGATAAATATTTCATGCGAAGAGCTTTAGATTTAGCTAAGATAGCATCTGTTTCTGATGAAATACCAATAGCAGCTCTTTTAGTTAAAAATAATGAAATTATTTTTCAGGAACATAATAGAACTCGAGAATTAAGTAACCCTTTAGCTCACGCTGAAAAACTAATTCTGGATAAGACTCCTGAAAAATTTCTTTATGATTATACTCTCTATGTTACCTTAGAGCCATGCTTGATGTGTGCTGGTATGATTATTTGGAGAAGACTTGGAAGACTTGTTTTCGCTGCTTATGATAAAAAAGCTGGAGCAGTTGGATCTGTTTATAATGCACTATTAGATAAGCATTTTAATCATAATCCTGAAGTTAAATCTGGTCTTTTTGCAGAAGATTCGCAAAATCTATTACGAGATTTCTTTCAAGCTCGAAGATAGGAGAGTTGCCAGAGCTGGTTGAATGGGATTGCCTCGAAAGCAATTGTAGGTGGAAGCTTACCTAGGGTTCGAATCCCTAACTCTCCGCCACTTTCAATTTTAGAGAGATACAACTGTATCTCTCTTCAGAGTGTTGACAAAGTCAACTTCTCTGAGTTTTTGGTCTCGTTTTGCAAAAAGAGATCGCTAATAGATTTATTCAAACTCAAGCAAGATAGTATTTAAATACATCGCAGAGAAGAGATTGGATAAAGATATAGCGACTTTATGAATTGCTTTTTGTCCTATATTTTTTAAATAATAATTGATTTTCTAAAAAATATGGGCTTTTGTAAAAGGTCTGTAGAGAGATACAATTGTATCTCTCTTTCTACTGTTGGATCATTGTTACCATCGCTATTAAAACCCAATAATCTATGAAGATAGTAATAATCAAGGATTAGTTACTTAGATTTAAAATTAGGGTTTTACGCAATATAAACTTGATTTTAAGCTAAGTAATCATCTAAAATTTCATTTTTATCTACTTTCTCAACATAAGAGTTTATTGCATGATAGGGGAGATTACCATATCTTAAATAACCTAATAATATAGGTATAATCATCAATATATTTGAAGCGAGAAATAATAGATAACCCAAAAATAACTGCCATCTTAAATCTTCAAAACCTTTTAAAGAAAGTCTAAAAAGTTGGTAAAAATTCTTTGAATACTTATTTAACATAACAGGCATAGGTAACAAGACAGCTAACCACCAGAGTACTAGTATTACTCTAATAAGTCGAAGTACGGGATCACCTATTGAGATAAACTTGAAGAAGGCAAAAATTAATACATTAACTAAGACAAATAGATAATATTTTGGTAATAATTTGGTCATGTAATGATTTAATTCTTTACCATATCCAATTTCCATAACTACATTTTGAATACCAAATGGTACAATCAGGATTGGAACAAAAATCAAAAATATTAAATTCTCAATAAGATACCTTGTCCAATCGCAAGTATAATTAAATATAAAATAGTGGCTAGTTAGCAAAGCTAGAAAAATAAAAGTAACAATAGCAAAAAAGAGGTTAAATTTAAAACTATAATTCTTGGGGTCTTTTACCTCCTCAAAGCTCTCTTTAAAAGTATTCCAAATCAGAAAATTCTCTTTAATGCTTTGTGTCTTTTTTCTACATTTTGGGCAATAGATGTCACTATTATTAATCTGGGTATTACAATGTCTACAACGCATGCAAACTCCTTAAAAGTTATTATTATTAAAATTAAGTTCTTTTATTATTTTATAGATTTCATCAGGATCACTTGTGTGGTTTATTTTATCTCTTAGTTGAGACCCACCTCTTAGTCCCTTCGAATAGTAAGTAAAATGTGATCTCATCTCACGAACTGCATGAAGTTGATTTTCTTTCTTAGTGTTCCTCAAAGCGAGCTTATAGTGGTTAAGAACTATTGCAAGTTTATCAATTTCGCTTACATGACCTTGATAGTAATCCTTGATTTCCTGAAATATCCAAGGTTTTCCTAAGGCTCCACGACCTATCATAATACTATCACATTGGGTTAAATCGAACATTTCTTTAGCATCATCTAAAGATTTAATATCACCATTACCTATTACAGGGATATTCACATTTTGCTTTAAATCTCTAATATGATGCCAATTACTATGTCCTGAAAACATCTGACTTCTAGTTCTAGGATGAAGAATTAAGGCATCTGAACCTGCCTTTTCAAGTGCTTTCCCATAGGATAAATAATTTATATTCTCTAAGTCCCAACCTGAACGGAATTTTGTAGTAACTAAGATACCATGCTTATGAGCAATCTCTTTAACAGATTCTGTTATTCTACATGCTAAATCAATATCTTTCATTAATGCAGATCCCGCCATTCTATTTACTACTTTTTTAACTGGACAACCCATATTTATATCGATAAAATCAGGTTTAATTCTACAAATAATCTCTGTACCTTTCGCCATCATTTCTGGATCAGAACCAAACAGTTGAACTCCGAATGGTCTCTGGAATTCTTCAAATAGGGCATAGCCAATTGAATTATCATAGTTGTAGTAGAGCCCATCAGCTGATACCATTTCGGAAACAATAACATCTGCTCCGCAGAGCTTAGCTATAGTCCTAAAAGTATTATCGGTATATCCAGCAAGTGGAGCTAACCAAAATTTACGTTCTATTAAGGAAGTTATGTCCATATTTATTCCACATTAGATTGAAAAGACAAATACTTGAAGCAACTGAAGCATTCAGAGATTCCATTCTGCTGGAGATAGGTATAGTTACAATCTGACTAGCTAACTTACTAATTTCAGGTGAAACGCCATTGGCTTCATTTCCTATCACAATTACCATATTTTGCTTAAAATTACTTACCTCTGTTATTGGTCGACCACCTAGTTCTGTAGAGAAGATATCACAATCATCAATTTTAACTTGAGCTAAATCAATAATCTTGAAAGGAATACTAAAGATAGCTCCTAGTGATGCTCTTATTACTTTGGGGCTAAAAACTTCACAAGAGTCTGCTGAAATTAGAATTCCATCAATATTAAATGCCAGGGCAGTTCTAAAGATAGTTCCCATGTTTCCTGGATCTCTTAAGTTATCTAAATAAAGGAAATTTCCGTTTTTAGGGAAGTTAAGCCTAGGCTTTTTGTAAAGGGCAACAATATCTTGAGGAGATTTGGTTTCAGTTAGTTGAGTGATTATACTAGGTGAAACATATTCAATAATTTTTCGCATACTTTTATCGATAATGTTTTTGGACTCTTTGTTAAGCTCATTTATAAACACTAGGTCTGGTAATGTACCATTATTAATGATTTGCTCAATAATTCTTTTGCCTTCAACTAGTATTTCAGTTGAAGTATTACGGTACTTCTTTTGAGTTAATTTCTTTATCTCTTTTATTCTATTTTTACTAATCATTTATTTTTTATCTTCTTTTTTATAGTTTCTACATCAACCTCATCTATTTGGATAGCTGGAACATATTTTTCAGCATACTCTTTGTACAGTCCTGAATCTAAAAGGAATTCAAACAAGTTCTTATCAATATGATCATCTAGGACGTTATACATTAGAATATTCATTGCTTCAGATAATTTCTTCCCTTTTTTATATGGTCTATCAGGTGCAGTTAATGCTTCAAAGATATCAGAAACAGCTAGTAATCTAGATTGAATTGGCAATTGCTCTTTAGAAAAACCCCAAGGGTGACCAGAACCATCTAATCTTTCATGATGTGAAGAGGCATAGAGAGTAACATTTTTAAACTTCTTTGGATAAGTTAGCTGATTTAGGATTTCATAGGTGTATTTAACATGATCATTCATAATTTGACGTTCTTGCTCATTTAAAGTACCACGTTTAATCTTGAGGTTCTCTTTTTCTTTATCGTTAATCAAAACCTTCTCTTCATCCCTTACCTTATAAGTGAATAAGCCTATACGGTCAATATTTGCAATTTTATCATCATTTAAGAATTCTCCGCCCAGGTTAGTTGACTTCAAGAAAGTTAAATCTTCTTCTAATTGCCTTATGATTTCTTTTCTATAAGCTTGCCATGATTGGGGAGAACTGAGTAAATATTCATAATTAAGCTTTTCCTCATAAGCTTCTTTAACATAAGACTCTTTATTCATTAAAGAGTATATAGTATCTAACCTTAGTTCAATTAATTCAAGTCCATTTGTAACTCTTTCAAGTTTAGAAGCTTTATTCATTACCATATCTGGTGTAGCTATCTTACCAACATCATGGAGCCAAGAAGCAATTGAAAGTTCATCTAATTCCTCTTCAGTAAAGGAAAAATCTTTAAAATGACCAAACTTAATTTCGTTAATTTTTTTAGCCATTAATTTTGAAATAATTGCTACTCTAGCTATATGACCTCCAGTATCTTTTGATTTTCTATCTATAGCTAATGCAATTGCTTTTATAAACTGCTTAAAGAGTTTCTCAAGAGATTTTATAAGGTCCCGATTTGTAAAAGTAATTGCAGCCTGAGAGGCTAATGATTGAACCATAACAATTGATTCTTTCTTGAATGATATTATCTCTGAAGTAGTTGTATCTAAGGCATTTATAATCTGTATTACGCCTAAGATTTCATCTTCATAATTCTTAAGAGGAATTGCTAACATCGACTTAGAACGATAATTATTAGATTTATCCCAGGCTTTAGTTCCAGAAAAATCAAACCTTTCTTCATCATAGCAGTCTTCTATGTTTAGCATTTCTTTTGAATGAAATGCACTCGAAGCCATATTGGATAAATTAGGTGTTTTATCTTTCTTGTATAGTGGTACAGGAGGTAACAATATAGGACCAAAAGATCCTCCGGCTCTAATATTTTTTGATTTTGTCTGCATAACTTCAAAATTAAGATACTGTCTATCTTCTGACACAGAGTAGATTGTTGCAGCATCTGCATGAGTGTAAGCTAAAGCTTCCTCGATTATCAAATCAAATATCTTATCTACATCTTTTTCTTGAGATAATGCAAGCCCAATACTTGAAAGTCTATTGATATGATCTAGTTGCTCTTCAGCTAACTTATTTACTCGATTAACAACATCATTCAATACATTGTTGATTTTTTCATTATCACTTAATAAATACATCTGTTACCCCATCAATGTTTTCTAAAAAAAAACTTGTCATATTTAGTTGTCAAGATAAAGCTGTTTGTATAAAAGTCAATAAAATAATGGAGGAATAATGATTTTTACAGAAAAAAATACTCTTTTTTTGATGATTGATATTCAAGAGAAGTTTGAAAATGTTATCTTCGGTATTGATGAAGTTGTAAAAAATACTAATATTTTAAACAAAGCATCAGAATTATTACATATACCTCTTTTAATAACAGAACAGTACCCTAAAGGTTTAGGTAGAACTATGCCAAATATCTATCTACCAACTAATTCTAAAATGTTCGAAAAGAAGAAGTTTAGCTCTTTAATACCTGAAGTCTTAGAGTTTATCGAAAATAACTCTATTAAAAATATTGTTATATATGGTGTTGAGACACATGTTTGTCTTACTCAAACAGCTCTTGAGTTATTATCTAAAAGACTAAATGTCGGTATCGTTGCAGATGCTGTTTCATCACGACATATTGATAATAAGTTATACGCTTTAACAAGATTAGGCAATTTAGGTGTAGAAATACTAACAACAGAAATGATTCTCTTTGAACTTATGGTCTCAGCTGAACATCCAATGTTTAGAGAAATATCAAAGTTGGTTAAATAATTATTAAGTTAAGATATTTTTCTTGCCAAAAATCTGCAAAAATAAAATCTTAGAAAAAATATATTGAGGTATAAAATGAATCAACATATAGCTGAAAATGCTCAGATAGGAAAAGATGTAAGAATAGGCTTTAACGTCGTTATTATGGATAATGTTGTTATTGGTGATGGTTGCCAAATAGCTAACAATGTTGTAATTTATCCAGAAAGTAAAATTGGGAATCATGTTAGAATTGATGATAATGTAATTATTGGTAAAAGACCTTTATCTTCACCAAGAAGCATCTTCAAAGTAAAAGATAATATGGAAGCAGCTCAGATTGGAGATATGTGTCAGATAGGTGCAAATGTAGTTATCTATGTACAAGCTAAAATTGGGTCTAATAATTTAATAGCTGATCTTGCTACTATTAGAGAGAATGTTACAATTGGTGATTTGAATATTATTGGAAGAAACGTGACCATTGAAAACTTTACTAATATTGGGAATAGAAACAAATTTGAGACCAATGCTTATATTACTGCTTATTCCGAAGTTGAAGACTATTGTTTTGTAGCACCATGTGTGGCAACTAGCAATGATAACTATATGGCAAGAGATAAAGAAAGATTTAACCACTTTAAAGGTGTAACACTCAAAACTGGAGCAAGACTGGGGGTGAATGTTACTATACTGCCTGGAAAAGTTATTGCAACAGATGCAACTGTAGCAGCAGGAAGTTTAGTAACTAAGGACCTTTCTGATCCTGCAATATACGCTGGAGCTCCAGCTAGAAAGTTTAAAGCTGTCCCAGATAATCAAAAATTAGAAAACAACTTAGATAAATAAGATGAATTAAGAGGGCTCTGTGAGAAGTTTAGTAATCATTCCTACTTATAATGAAAAAGATAATATTACAAGAATTATTGAGAAAGTACTTCCTCAAGATGATTCAATTGAAGTTCTTATTGTTGATGACAACTCTCCTGATGGCACAGGCAAGCTTGTCCTTGAAATAATGAAGGAAACTGATAGAGTTCATATGATTGAACGAAAAGGTAAACTTGGTTTAGGTACTGCTTATGTAGAAGGTTTTAAGTTCGCTATACAAAATAGATTTGATTATATTATCGAAATGGATGCTGATTTTTCACATAACCCGGATGATCTTCCAAGGCTACTTTCTGAAATTAAAAATAATGATTTAGTAATTGGATCAAGATATGTATCTGGTGTAAATGTTGTTAATTGGCCTATCTCTCGCTTACTTCTAAGCTATCTAGCTTCATTTTATGTTAAAATAATTACTGGGATGAAGATAGATGACCCAACTGGAGGTTTCAAATGTTTCAGGAGAAGTGTCTTAGAGAAAATTAATTTAGATGATATAATATCAGACGGTTATTCATTTCAAGTTGAAATGAACTATCGAATCTACCACAATAAATACCGGGTAAAAGAAATACCAATAATTTTCTATGAAAGAAGAGATGGTAAGTCAAAAATGTCAAAACATATAGTTATTGAAGCTATATGGAAGGTATGGAGGCTTAGATTAATGGCCTTATTGGGAAAATTATGATTCTGAATAAAGTCAAAATAGATAAAATTATTTTCAAAGGTTTTGGGTTAGGGACTTATGAAGGTAAAAAAGTATTTATACCATTTACTTACCCTGGTGATATAGTTGATGCTGAGGTACTTTCCGAAAAAAAAGATTACTATAAAGCTCTACCTAAAACTTTCCATAAGTATGGAGTAGATAGGATTGAAATAGATTGCCCAGTTTTTAAGCAATGTGGAGGATGTAATTCTTTAGATATTGATTATCAAAAACAATGTGACTTCAAGAAAGAAGTGATAGAAGATATCTTTCCTTCTTATAAATCTAAAATTACAAACACAATTCCATCTCCTAACCAGTACTTTTACCGTAATAAAGTCTTCTTTCCAGTGACAGATAAAGATGGAATGATAACTTATGGGATGTTTAAAAACCTTTCCCATTCAGTAGTTTCAGCCAGTTCTTGTAGATTAGTTGATAGCTTTCTACTTGATATAGCTCAAGAAGTGTGTAATCACCTAAACAATGTAAAAGAAACAGCTTATAATGAGAGGTCTAAGAAAGGTAATATCAGACATATTGGATTAAGAGTTAATTCAGAAAATGAAGTAATGGTTATAATAGTAACAAATAAAAGCAAATTAGCTTTTACTAACACTTTAGTTAAAACTCTTAGAGATAGATTTCCACAAGTAGTTGCAATTATTCAAAATATTAATAAGAGCGACAGTAATAGGATTTTAGGAAATCATGATAAAATGCTATATGGAGAACCATATTTTATAGATAATATATCTAAAAAAAAATATAAAATCCACTACCAGTCTTTCTTTCAAGTAAACCGAAAACTTACTGAAATTATTTACAAGCAGATAAAGGATGATATTTCTAATAGTAGCATTGTTATGGATGCTTATAGTGGTGTTTCTACTATTGGCTTATATATTGCCGATAAAGCTAAATCAGTAATTTCAGTAGAGAGTAATGAATGGGCTTGTCAAGATGCTAAATATAACATTGAATTGAATGGAGCTAGCAATATTCAAGTTTTGAATAGTAAGTTAGAAGATAAATTCAAGCAAATTATAAATGACTTCAAGGTTGATACAATTGTTTTTGATCCTCCTCGTAAAGGATTAGATTCGAAAATCAGAAGGCTTATAAAAGAAAGCACAATTTCTAAAATTATCTATTTAAGTTGTAACCCAACTACTCAAAAGAGAGATGTTGATGATTTTATTATAGATGGATTTAATATAGAGAAGATTATCCCATTTGATATGTTTCCGAATACTTATCATGTTGAGAATTATATTGTTTTACAACGTTAAGCTAAAATAAAAAAGGCGTTACTAAGTAACGCCAAAATCTCTTCTAATTCGAATTACTCTGCTTTTTGTCTTTTTGCTTTAATTCTATTTCCCTTAGTTTTTGTGTTTGATTCTTTTTCTCTAACGGCTGCAGTTTTCTTAGTAATCTCTTTTCTGTACTTTGCTTCATCAGGTAATGCTTCATAAGCTTCATCAGTTGCTTTCATTTCAGTTGTATCGAAACCTGCTCCAGCTATAGCTTTATGAACTTCTTCCCAAACGACTTCATTGGAACCAGAAATTTTAATAGTTTTTTTGTCCATATCCCAATTAGCAGCAGTAACACCTGTTACATTCATAACTGCTTCCTCAATCATTTTCTTAGCAACTTCTCCTTCACCTTGAACAGTGAAGTTCATTGAAACAACTTTTTCAACAACAGGAGCTTCTTCAACAGGTTGAATTTCTTCTACTGGTGCTTCTTTTTTTCCACAAGCAAATAAGAATAAACTAGCAATGACTACAAATAATAATACTTTCTTCATAATAAGTTAATCTCCTAAACATAATTTATTTAAAATTTGTATTTATTGTAAAATATGTCAAGAAATATTTATTTTCTGATGAATAAGTTATCAATAACAATCTTCAAAAGCATTCTTCTTTGTTTGTCATATTAATTAATGGTCTTTGATATCATTATATTGAAAGAAAAAAATAATTCTTGACTCGATTGATGTATAAATTTATGTTGAAATGATTTAAAATATTAAAAAGTAAGAGATATAATATATGAAATTTAATAATAAAATAGCCAGCAAATACTTTTATATACTATTAACATTCTTAGTTATTAGTATTGGTATTTCATCCATATCAATCAAATATATTCTTGATAACAAAGATAAGCTAGATAATTTTTCTAACTTAGAGAGTCAAATTGACTCCTTAAATACATTAAATAACCAAATAATTGAACGAGTTCAGACCTCCCTAGATTCAATAAATCAGTTCTATCATCTTTATGATAAAGGTGAATATGAGCTAACTTATCCTGACTCAATACTCACTTGGAATCAATTAATTAGAATAAATAATGAGGGGATGATAGATAGCTATCAAAGTATTAGCATGATTTCTACCCTTAAAGAGAAAACTAGAGCTATCGTTCTCTTTAATGAACTAGCGAATGGTAATTATGATTTTTATGTTAATTCGCTAAATGAAGAACCACAAATAAGTCCTACATTTGGCGTAATTACTTCTCCTTTTGGTTATAGAAAGCACCCCGTGTACAAACGTAGGATATTCCATAGAGGTTTAGATATAGCAAACGATTTAGGAACTCCAATCTATGCTACTGGTGATGGAGTAGTTACAAAATCTTCATGGGATTCAAAATATGGTAGATATGTAACTATAAAACATGCTAAGGGGTATGAAACAAAATACGCTCATTTAAACTCTAGTTATGTAAAACCAGGTACTATAGTGAAGTCTGGTCAAGTAATAGGTGAAATGGGTAGAACTGGAGTTACTACTGGTGTCCATTTACATTTTGAAGTAAGACGGAACAAGCGTATTTTAAATCCTTATAAATATGTAAACTCAAGTTATAGGAAGATTCAAAGAAAAGACAGCATCATATAATGGCAAGAACTTTTCTTTTTACTAATTCCCAGTGTGATCAGGGTGTAAAACAAGTAATTACTCCTGCTGATTATATTATAGGAGTAGATGGTGGAATCAATACTCTTGATAGTCTTAATTTAGTCCCAAACATTATCATAGGTGATTTTGATTCTGTCAATCAAAGCAATAAACTACTATCTCAAGGTATACTCCGAATCTCACATCCCCCTGAGAAAGATTTTACTGATACTGAACTAGCAATAGAATATGCTCTTTCTCAAAATTTTTCCTCAATAATTATTGTCAATGATATGCAGGATAGGCTTGATCATGTTTTAGGACTTATAGCTTCTCTAAAGCATCTAAAAAGCAAAAAATGTAAGTCTCTTATCTTATCAAACAAGCAAATAATGATTCTTTTAGAAAAAGAAAACAACTTTACATTACCAATAGATACTACAGTTTCTCTTATTCCCTTATCTGACAGAGCAGAAAACATTACAAGTTCAGGACTGTATTATTCTTTAAGAAATGACATTCTAACCAATGATAGAGCAAGGGGAGTTAGCAACATAGTTTGTGATAATCATGTTGCGATATCAGTAGGTGAAGGTGATTTACTATTTATTATCAACTTCAATACCTTTTCTGAAGTTGTTCAGTTACTTAGTTCTTACGTATAGAATAACTTAAAGCTATTACTGGTATATCTTTTTTAGCGATACTAAGTAATCTTCTATCTATTTCATAAGCTCCCATTTTTGAATAGAAGTTCCGAGTGTTATTAGCTTCTGCAACCCAGATTGCCATAGATATATATCCTAAATCACTAAATATTCTAGTAAGAGTTAAGAATAAATCTCTACCAATTCCATATCCTTGATATTTCTTGATAAGGTATAAACAGGACATTTCACAGTCACATTTATTAGCTTCTCCAGTTTCACAATTATTATTCTCTCTGTTTTTACCTCCTACTGTAAAACCTACAATCTCATTATCCACCTCAGCTAAGTAAACTATCTCACCTCTGTTAATATTTAAAACCCAATTTTGACTACTCCTACTTACAGATAAAGAGTCAAGTTTACTCTGAGGCATAATACCTTTATATGTTTCTAGCCAACTTTGTACATGAACTTCAGCAATACCCTGAGCATCAGCTATAGTGGCTTTTCTTATCATGTATTGCATGATTTATCCTTTGTATTCATCATAGATTCACTTTCTAAACTATTCCTTAAAGATTATCCAGAACATTATCAAGTTGTTTAATAGCTGCTTGAAGATTAATATCTTTCTTTTCAGAATCAGCTGTACTATATGATATGAAATCAACATTTGTTATTCCCATAAAAGAGAACTCTTGCTTGAGAAGACTTCTTACAAAGTCATATTTCTCATATTCAGTACCTACAGGATAATTCCCTCCATGCGAGTAGAGAACAATAACTTTTTTGTTAGTAATAGCCTGCTTTTTATCTAAATCGGAAATATTAAAGAACTCTCCATTGAACATAAAACTATCAAAGAAAGTCTTAACAATACCAGGTAAAGAAAAGTTATGCATAGGAAAAGTGAAAACTAATAGTTCTGCAGTTTTAACCTTTTCACCAATTTTATCAAAGGGTTGAATAGCAGTTTTTTGAGTTTCATTAAGTTCTTTCCTTAAATAGTTCCTAAGATAATATGCTGTTATTGAGTCCTGTTTGAAAATAGGAACCTTATTAGAGATTAAATCGAATTCTTCAATTTCAAGTTTGTTATCTTTTCTTTCAAGTAAGTGACTATAAAGTTTCCTTGTATTAGAGTTTTCTCCGGAAGGAAAGTATTTTATTATTAATGTTTTCATTTTTTACTCCATTATCTTTTACTCATTAATAATTCAGTTTGTAAAAATAGCAAAATATTTCGAATAAAACCCCAAAAAAGCGATTTAGAAGTTAATAGCCATCCTTATGCAAGATACTTACCTAAAACAAAAATAAAAAAAGTTTCGGAAACTATTGACATTTATATAAAGATATTAAGATTTGACACAATTATTTATGACTTAAATATATTGAGGAAAAAATGAAAATATTTGAAACTCATGCTCACTTGGATCTAAAAGATTTTAATAAAGATAGAGCAAGAGTAATAGAACAAAGTAAAAAAGTTGGAGTTGAATATCTAATAAATATTGGATATAATAAAGAGACTTCCGAAAACGCAATAAAATTGGCCTCTGAGTACGATTTTATCTATGCTTCTGTAGGATACCATCCTCATGATGCAACAGAATTTGATTCAGAAATAGTCAATGATTTAGCTCAAAAGAATAAGGTTCTTGCCATAGGGGAGATAGGTCTAGATTATTATAGAAATTTATCTCCTAAGAAAATTCAAAAACAAGTTTTTGCCCAACAAATCGAAATTGCAAAAAAATTTAATTTACCAATCATAGTCCATGACCGAGATGCACATCAAGATTGTTATGATATCTTAAAAGAGCATAAAGCTAAAGAAGTTGTTTTTCATTGTTTCTCAGGTGACGTAGTTTTTGCTGAGCAAGTTTTGGATGAAGGATGGAAGGTATCTATCACTGGAACTGTAACTTTCAAAAACAATCAATCTCTAAGAGATGTCGTAAGAATGCTTCCTGAGAATAGTTTCTTCATTGAAACAGATTCACCTTATTTAGCTCCTGTTCCAAATAGAGGCAAAAGAAATGCTCCATATTATCTTCCTCTAATAATTGAAGAAATAGCTAGAATAAGAATGGAAGCCCCGAATAGAGTAGCTGAGACAACATTTAATAATGCAGTAAAATTTTTCTTTACAAATAAAATCAAAATTAAATAGTTAAAAAATAATAAATAATATAGTATGAAAAAATACTGGAGGAAATAATGTCCGAAAACGTTGAAAAAGATAAGGTCGGAACAATTATCCACGGAGAAGATACTCCCGAAAAAATGGAAGTGGAGTATAATGAAGTTAAAACAGCAGGTGATTTAGATTCACCAGTTTATATTTACTACAATTGGTGTAAAAAATGTGGTATATGTGTAGCATTTTGTCCAACTGGTTGTTTAGAGAGACAGGCAGATGGTTCTCCATTTGTGGCACATCCAGAAAAATGTATTCATTGTGAAACTTGCGACAGATTATGTCCAGATTTTGCTATTACTGGTGCTTTAGTTAAGAAATCGGAGGATTGTAATGAGTAAAGAAAAAACAAGCCCAAAGAAAACTATCAAAACTGAAACTAAGATAGAAGATAAGAAAGTTTCAAAAGCTATCATTATGCAAGGAAACGAAGCTGTGGCTAAAGGTGCTTTAGCAGCTGGATGTGATTTCTTCGCTGGATACCCAATTACTCCTTCAACAGAAGTTGCTGAAATACTAGCGAATGAACTACCAAAAGTCGGTGGTACATTCATCCAAATGGAAGATGAAATTGCTAGTGTCTGTGCAATTATAGGCGCATCTCTTGCAGGTGCTAAATCTTTAACAGCAACTAGTGGCCCTGGCTTTTCACTAATGCAAGAAGCTATTGGATTTGCTAAAATTACTGAAACACCTTCAGTTGTAGTTAATGTTCAAAGAATGGGTCCAAGTACTGGTATGCCTACAAGTCCTGGGCAAGGCGATCTTATGCAATCACGTTGGGGCTCACATGGAGATGCTCCTGCAATTGTATTATACCCAGATTCAGTAAAAGAGGCATTTCAGTTAACAATTAGAGCATTTAATCTAGCAGAAAAATATCGTTCACTTGTTGTCTTACTTCTTGATGAAGTTTTAGGACACATGAGAGAGGCTGTTACATTACCTGATTTATCAACTGTTAGAGTCATTAACAGAATCAAACCAACTGTTCCTCCACAATGGTATAAACATTATGATGAAAATCAAAAATATCTTTCCCCAATCGCTTCTTTCGGTGAAGGTTACCGTTTCCATGTTACTGGTCTAACACATGACGATCATGGTTTC
The DNA here is from genome assembly GCA_963678375.2 of Cloacimonadales bacterium (SeqCode). GTDB lineage: Bacteria > Cloacimonadota > Cloacimonadia > Cloacimonadales > JAFGVF01 > JAEKNW01. Next base: position 97,639 of record CAXXQH010000001.1, on the reverse strand, counting down.
CCAACTAATAAACCAAACGAAGCTGCTAAAATGATGGAGAGATTAAATAAAAAAATCAAACATAACATCAGAGATTTAGTACAAATCGAAACTCAACATGTTGAAGATGCCAAAGTTGCTGTATTTGCAGCTGGTATTATGGGTAGAGCATCCAAAGAGGCTGTCAAAATGGCTAGAGCTGAAGGTTTAAAAGTTGGTCTACTTAGACCGCTTACAATCTGGCCTTTCCCAGACGATGCTGTAACAAAAATGCTGAAAAATGTTGACGCTGTTGTTGTACCTGAACTCAATGAAGGTCAACTTTTCCACGAATTAGAAAGATTAGTTCGTGAAAGAAAAGATGGTTCACTACATAGATTAAACAGAAATGATGGAACAGTAATTACTCCTTCTGAAATATTGAACAAGATTAAGGAGGTTTATAATGCCTAAGATACCTCAAAGAAAAATACATGATTATTTAAGACATGATAAAAAATTTCCACATGTATGGTGTGCCGGTTGCAGTAATGGTATTGTATTAGGTGCAACTATTAGAGCAATTGATGAACTAAAGTTAAATAGAGATAACATCGTTATGGTCTCAGGAATTGGCTGTTCTTCTAGAATGCCAGTTTATGCTGACTTTAACACTCTTCACTCACTTCATGGCAGAGCTATTGCCTTCGCTACTGGTGTTAAAATGTATAAGCCTGGAATGAAAGTTATAGTTATTACAGGTGATGGTGACGCTACAGCAATTGGTGGAAACCACTTCATTCATGCCGCTAGAAGAAATTTAGATCTTTCAGTGATCGTGATTAATAATAGTATTTACGGTATGACTGGAGGACAATACTCTCCAGCAACACCTCAAGGTGATAAAGCAACCACAACTCCTTACGGAAACATCGACCCTGATTTTGATATCTGTAAGCTTGCTATTGGAGCAGGAGCATCTCATGTTGCTAGAACTACTGCTTTCCATGCATTAGAGCTTCAAAAACACATTAAAGAAGCAATTGAACATCCTGGTTTCTCTCTTGTTGAAGCTGTTTCTGCCTGTCCTGTTATTTATGGTAGATTAAACAAAAAAGGTGATGCACCTGCAATGATGAGACATATGAGAGATAATTCTATTCCTATAAAAGCAGCTGAAAAATTACCAGCAGAACAAGTTGATGGTAAAATCATTCGTGGAACCTTCATTAAAGAAATGAGACCTGAATACACTGCTGCATATAAAAAATTAATGGAACAGTTCAGTCCAAAGGAAGGTAAATAATGAGTAAAAAGAAAATGATCAAAGAGATTAGATTCAGTGGTAGTGGTGGACAAGGATTGATTCTTGCGGGAATTACTTTGGCTAAGGCTGCTGTTGAAGATGGACTTAATGTTACTCAAACTCAATCTTATGGACCAGAATCACGCGGTGGTTACTCAAAAGCAGACGTTGTTATTTCTAATCAAGATATTAATTATCCTGAAGCAACAAGTCTTGATATATTGCTTTCTCTAACTCAAGAAGCTTGTGACAAATATATCTTTGATTTAAAACGTGAAGGTGTTTTAATTTGCGATACAAGTCATGTAAAGAACATCTCAATCGTTAATGATAATACTTATGAAGTACCTTTTACAGAAATTGCTCAAAAGGAACTTGGAACAGAAATACCAACCAATATTTTATCCTTAGCATTTGTTGTAAAAGTAACTGGAGTTGTTACTGTAGAATCATTAGAATCTGCTATTCGCTCTTCAGTTAAACCTGCTTTTGTTGATTTAAATATCAAAGCTATGAAGCTTGGTTTCAAGCTTGCTGATGAATACAAGGGATAAATCTTATGATTAAGAATTTAAGTCATATTGGAATTGCAGTAAAAGATCTTGATGAAGCAATAAAAATGTATGAGGATTTAGGGTTAACTTTAGATTCAACTGAAGAAGTCCCCTCTCAGAAACTTAAAGTAGCTTTTTTTACTGTTGGTGATACCAGAATTGAGCTATTAGCAGCAACATCTGAAGATAGTCCAATTGCAAAATTCATTGAAAAGAAAGGTGAAGGAATTCAACATATAGCTTTAGGAGTTGATGACTTAAAGGCTGAGCTACAAGAGAAGTCAGATAAAGGGTTCAAATTAATTGATAAAGAACCAAGACCTGGTGCTCATGGTGCAGATATAGCCTTTTTGCATCCGAAATCAACTAAAGGTGTTCTTGTTGAACTATGCAAAGATAAACACTAGAAAATAAAATCCAATTAGCACAGGTAACCTATTAGGTAATTAAATTATTCTATAGAATACTAGATAATTGAGAATATTATATACTGAGGCGTAAGTTTTCTTACGCCTTAGTTATTTTAAATGTATCTATTTATTCTGTCGTGTATATGTTAAAGTAATTTCTTTTGCTTCTTAGTAATGGAATTCTAGTTGGTATATGTGAAGCTAGATTAAAAGAGCTTTTTGTTTACATCTTAGTCCTAATACAATATATATTATGGAAATAGATTTCTAATTAATCCTTCCTTATTATTATCTCTATAATTTTCTAGGACTTTATGACGATAGTAGCAATAAAGGAGTAACCGTCAATTAAAAGACTATCTAAACATTGAAATGTTTGCAATCAGAAAAATAAATATTGTTCGTCATTTTCTTCATACTTATATAAAGATACTCTTAAGTTTGTTTATGATATTCTCTCAATTATTACTGATAGAAACTCCTTATCCATACGTATTAAGTAGACTATACTCTTATTTTTCCCCTTGAGCTTTAATCTATTTAGAACTTGGTTTGGTCTATCTGGAAAACCTTTTACCTTAACAACTAGATTACCAATTTCATTTGTTTTAACAAATTTTTGTAATGATTTCCTATTGTAATGGAATATATCAATAACTTTATAAGTGGTCAAGAATTTTGAATCAATTAACCTATCAGATGTGAGTATTGCTAAATGCTTATTAATAAGCTTAGCAGAAACGGTTGCAGCTAGATCTTGTACTAATCCACTTCTTATAATTGCTGGATCAATATCATAAATAAATTTTTTAATTTCTGAGACCTCAACACTTTTACTGTTTTGGATAAAAACATTCTCAGGTAATAAAACAGCTTTTCGTTGAATATTTTTACTAGCAAAGATTCCTGTGCATAACAGTATTTCTTTTAGTACACCTTCTTCTGAAATGAATTCCCAAGTATGTTCTATAGGGAGGTGTTCGGATTGATAATCGAAAACTGGAGATAATTTCACAACAACATTTTTATAGTTTTGGATAATTTTATTTATGTCTCCAAAACTTGGCGATATATCTTCTCCATCTATTACTCTTCTTTCTTCTGGTCGTCTATCTGGGTCTATAAATATTCCCTCTATTTCATGAGAAAAATCTTCTGCTTTGCTATTTATAAAGATAATATTATCAAGGGAATTGACCTTGCAGTTGTATCTGCTACAATAAAGTGCTGTTTTAGATAAATCAAGAGCATAAACGAGATCTTTTCCTTTAGCTATGTGTAATAGATCAATACCATTACCACAGCACAAATCAGCTACTCGTTTGCACTCACTGAAAATGTTAGCATGATATTTTGCTACTTGAGAAGATGAAGATTGCTCAACACCTTTAGTTGTAAAAAGATATTTATCTGCGTTTTCAATTCTTTTAACAGCATTCTTTCTTAGTCTAATAAGAGTTAATAGCTCGGAGACTGGATAATCTGAAAATCTTGTTTTTAAATCTTGAATTACATTTAATTTTGTAATATCTTTATTACTTAAATGATTGATAAATTCTTCAGCTTCCTTACTCAGCAAGAATTCATATAGCCTTTTTATGTTCATAATTATTTCCTGTAATTTTTAAGATTTGACAATATTCTTAGTTTTTTGATAATTGCTTAATCTCTAACATTAGGAGCATAAAAATGAAATACGATATTGTCAAAGATAAAATTGCTTTTTTTATCAATGTCATCCCAGCTTTAAGAAAATTATTTTATAAGGCTTTAAACTGCTTAATTTTACGTCAACAATATGTTTTAAAGATTATCCAGTCTATATATCCAGATAAAGCAAGTAGCTTTAAAATGTACGACGCAGGTGGGGGATACTTGCAGTATACTGATTTTGTGCTAACAAATTATCCAAATTCAGAAGTCTTTGCTGTAGATATTAAAGAAGATTATATTGAGCAATATTATAATTATATTAGAGAGAATGATAAGAATACAAGGTTTAGTCATTACTGTGCTGATTTGCAGGATTATACACCTAATCAAATGTATGATTTAATTATAGCAATTGATATTATGGAACATATAGAAGATGATAGAGCTGTACTAAGAAATTTTGCTAAGGTTCTTAATAATAAAGGGAAACTGATTATCTCTACTCCAAGTACTTTCGACGAAGCTGCAGCTTTTACAGAAGAGCACGTTCGACCTGGTTATGATATGAGTGACATAAGAGAAAAACTCACTACTGCTGGCTTTAATATTGAAATGTCTAAATATTCTTACGGAAAATTCGGAGCTATTTATTGGAAAATAGCTATGAAAACACCTCTCTTGTTATTAGAAAAATCTAAGCTAGCGTACTTAATCTTACCCTTCTATTATTTAATAACGTTCCCTATATTCACTATTTTAATGAAAATTGACCAAGCAAGACCAAATAAAATTGGTAATGGTATTTTAATAGTAGCTTCTAAGAAAAATGAAAATAATCAAGGATAATCATGAAAATAACAATTACAGAATCAGGTAAAAAACAAAATAAATCAGAATTTTTTGAAAGTATAAATTTAGAAGTAATATCACGCTCGGGACTTCACAAAACTGAGTTCAACTTATTAAATCAGGATATTAAGGAGAAAGATCTTACAAACACTCTTTTCATAAATAATAGAACAGGTGTTTTACCAATATTTCTAGCAAAAACTTATTTGGAGTCTTCAATAAATGTTCTTAATATCGACTATCACTACTTTAAACAGGTTCAGCAAAATGTGGTCAATAATAATGCCAAACTAAATAATCTGTGTGCTCCAAGTTTTTCAAGTGAGAAAAAGTTAAGTCAGATTTTCTTACAAATCGACAGCACAACTTTTAGCAAAGAGTATTACCAAGATGTCTTTACAGAACACTACAGAGCATTAAAAAAGAAGGGTAAAGTATATATTTCAAGTGATAAAAGAGTTAAATGGTTTGAAGATTTTTTAAGAACTAATAGTATAAGTTATACTTTAGAAATATATAATAAATCAGAGTATGTCTTAATCTTAAGGAAGAATGTAGATATTCCTGAGCACATCAGTTTCGATGATTCCTACAAATTATCTCTACCAGAGAAACCTGAATTGAACTTCTACTCTGTTGCAGGAGTTTTTTCCCACCACAGAATCGACCAGGGAGCCCTTGCGCTCATTGATATTGTCAAAGTTAATATTAATGATGTAATAATTGATATGGGATGTGGAATTGGCACAGTAGGCATAGCATTAGCTAAATACTACTCTCCTAAAAAAACTATTTTTGTTGATTCTAATGCAAGAGCTCTAGAATGTGCAAGAAAAAATGCTGTCAATAATGACTTAAGCAATTGTGAATTCCATTTAAGTGATGATGGTTTATGTAAGAATAAGGCTAGTCTATTCGTAGGAAATCCTCCTTATTTCTCAAATTATAGAATTGCTGACTTGTTTATCGATAATGCTTATGAGAATTTAGAGAAAGGGGGGAGGGCATATATTGTAGCTAAGAATATTAAACATATTCATAAAGCTATGCTAAAAGTATTTGACAATGCCACCATAACCTCACGAAGAGGTTATAGTGTCATCATGTCAAACAAGTTGTAAGATTATTGGCTAATTATAAATTCACCATATCTGATATAAAGGTCTTTATCATACTCATCAGATGAGAAGATTAATTTTCCTTTATCTGTGATTCCTTTAACATATCCTTTGTGGATTATACCATCAATATCTACTTTTACATGTTTGTTAAGGATATCTAAGTACTGAACCCAACGATCTAAATTTTCATTGACTTCTTTTTTCTTGAATTTCATATATTCATCATTGAAAATATTCAAGAACTTAGAGATTATGTCATTTCTATTGAATGTCTGATCACATATTGCATTAAGAGAAGTAAGACCTTCTTCAGCAATTGCGTCATGTTCTTTACTATTTAAATTGATATAAGCACCTAAACCCATAACAGTTTTTCCAACACCATCAATGTCTGTGAAGCTCTCGGTTAAGAGTCCAGCAAACTTAGTACCTTTATAGGTAATGTTGTTTGGCCATGCTAATTCAAAATCATCAAGACCTGTAATTGCTTTCATTGTCTCAACAAAACTGTAACCAGCAATCAAGTTTACTAAAGTAACTTTATCTAAAACATGTCTTGGGTTAAGATAAATTGATAAATAAATACCTTTTCCTTTGATAGAAATCCAGTTAGTATCGTTTCTTCCTTTGCCTTTTGATTGGCTCTCAGCGATAACTACTGTACCTTCTTTAATCTCTTTTTTGATTACTTGACGTGCAACTTCTGCATTTGTGGAATCTAATTTCTTATGCAAGAAGATTTTGTTTCCTACAAGTTGCTTTTTATCATTCAAGATTATCTCATAAGTATAAATTTTATCTTCTGCATCCATGAATCTGTAACCTCTGTTTGTTGAAGCTAAGATTTTTACACCATTATCTCGCATAAGCTTAACATGTTTAGAAACAGCATTTCTACTTATTTCCAACTCATCAGCAATTGCTTGACCTGATACCCATCTGCCACTACTTTCACGAAGTAGTTTGAATATTGTTTTTCTGTTGTTCATCTTTTCTCCCTTCATTGATTTTTGATGACAGTTCAAACTTTAGAAATGCTGTCATTTGTGTCAATAATAATTAATAAAATGTAATAATGCTAATAGTAATCGTAACTAAAAAAGTCACTAATAATAGGCATTTTTTACAATTTAAAAATTATTTATTTTTCACACTATGTTCGTTTGTTAACAGATTATTAAAAACGATAATATATTAATAATCATAAAAATCCTTTTACCAAATTATTTTTTAGTTACATTAGCTAATTCTAGTGTTGATTGATAGACTTGGTTTGAGACATAAGTTCATTTTTAGTTGAAATAGCGATATCACAGTCTATAATTGATTTATAAAATTTTTAGTAACCATAAAAAAACTTTTAATATTGAAAGAGTTCTCTTTTAGAAATTATTCAACACTAGTACAGTTTCTAAGTGATACATTATATCATTAGATGATTACGATAAGTTTTACCCATAATTTAATAATCTTCCTTTAAATTATCAATATTATTTTGATTAGCACAATTAACTAGCATTCCAGAAACTTATTGTATCAATTAAGGATACATAGGTAAACGTTATTAACATAGAATTTCTAAACTAAATTAATCATACCAAAACTATTAGAGAAAAATATTGACAAATTAACTGATTCAAATACTATTATATTAAAGAAAATATAAAGAAGGGATAATGGATTTAAAACAGTTAAATTATCATTATAATAAATTTAAATTTGGTGAAGATAACTTTCATTACTTAATGAAAAAAAGAGTAAAAGATATATTGATGGTATCTTCTTTTTACGATGCCTATATCTTTGAACAAGATGGAAGACTGTCTGAACAAATTTTTGGTGAATACAAACATCTTAACCTCACTACCATACCAAGGATTACTTCAGTTCCAACTAAAGAAGAAGCACTCAAAAAAGTTTCTATTCATAAATATGACCTCGTTATTACCATGATGAGAGTTGGAGAAACAATCCCTTATGAACTTTCAAAATCCATTAAGCAATTATCACCTAATACACCTGTTCTCTTACTTCTAAATAATACAGGTGATATCAACCTTATTAAGAAGTTTCCTGAGAAAATGGTCCATATTGATAATGTCTTTTATTGGAATGGTGACAGTAAGTTATTCTTAGCTATGATTAAATATGTTGAAGATAGATGGAATTGCGATTACGATACTAAAGTAGGGTTAGTTAGAGTTATTTTATTAGTTGAAGATTCAATAAACTTTTATTCTTCTTACTTACCTTTACTTTACGCTGAAATTATGAAACAAACTCAGCTACTCATTGATACAGAAATGAATGATATGAATAAACGTTTAAGAATGAGAGCCAGACCTAAAGTAATCCTTGCAAACAATTATGAAGATGCAATTGAAATTTATAATAAATACCAAGAATTTATAGTATGTTTAATCTCTGATATTGATTTTCCTAAAGCAAATGATGAATATCTAGGGGCAGGAATTAAACTCTTAAAAGAAGTTAGGTCGATGAATGCAGACTTACCAATTTTAATGCAATCTGCAAATAGAGATTATAAAGATAATGTCTTAGCGTTAAATGCAGCTTTCATTAGAAAACACGATAGAAATTTAATAAAGGAACTCAAACATTTCATTAAGACTAATTTGGGTTATGGCGACTTCGTGTTTAAGGACGAAAAAGGAAACCAGTATGGTAAAGCCACTACTCTTAAAGAGTTTGAGAACATTTTGACTGATATTCCTGATATAAGCCTCTTATTTCATTCGCGTAGGAATCATTTCTCATCTTGGTTAATAGCACATGGAGAGTTCTTAGTAGCTAAGAAAATCAGACCTATTGGTACTAGTGAATTCTCTTCCATTACAGACTTAAGAGAATTCCTACTTAATACTTTCAAAGAGGTTAGATCTTTAAGAGCTCGAGGTAAAATCATTAACTTTGAAAATGCAGAGTTTAATCTGGAAGATCAAATTGTAAAAATAGCAGAAGGATCTCTTGGAGGAAAGGGGAGAGGTCTAGCTTTTATGAATTCCTTACTTAATTCAATGGAATTTGACGAAACATATCCTGAATTTAATATTTCTATTCCTGCAACCTGCATTATCGGAACCAATGAGTTTGATAGTTTCATAGAAATTAATAATATTACTGCAGATGTTTCAGAATTACCTGATGAAGAAATTGAGAAGTACTTCTTAACTTGTAGATTGTCGGAAGAGCTTGAACATAGACTTTATCAGATTATTTTAGAGCTAAAGAATCCTTTAGCTGTAAGATCTTCTAGCTTACTTGAAGATTCTCAGGCTCAACCCTTTGCAGGAATTTATTCAACCTATATGTTACCGAACAATGCAAATAAAATACATGAAAGATATCAAGACCTTTCTAACGCAGTAAAGCTTGTATATTCCTCTATCTTTGTTAAAAAAGCCCGTGATTATATTGAAAATGTAAACTATATGATAGCTGAAGAGAAAATGGCTGTAATTATCCAAGAAGTTACTGGCTCTAAGTTCGGTAATTATTACTTCCCAAACTTTTCTGGGGTTGCTCAATCCTTTAATTTCTATCCTACATCTGACTTAGAGAATTCAGATGGTATTGCTACAATTGCTGTTGGTATGGGTAAATCTGTCGTTGAAGGAGAAAATACTTATAGATTCTGTCCTAAATACCCAAAAAAGGAACTTGTCTCAGGAGAATATTTAGTCGGCAACTCTCAAAAGGATTTTTATGCTATTGATTTGACAGATGATTCTTATGATCTCTTAAGTGGGGAAGATGTATGTCTGAAAAAAATATCAATTAGGAATGCTGATATTAAACCTGCTCTTAAAGATCTTGTTTCTTATTGGGATTATAACAGCAAAGCCTTTATTTCAGGTATGTTTGGAGAAGGTATGCCAGTGGTTACCTTTGAAAACATAGTTAAATATAACCGTTTTCCTTTAGCAGACATTCTTAATGATATTTTATCTATTGGTGAAGTTGCTATGGGAGTACCTGTAGAAATTGAATTTGCAGTTAATCTTCAACCTAATAAACAAAAAATCAAACAAGGTACCTTCTATATACTACAGATCAGACCACTATCAATAAATGCAGAAGATGTAGTCATTGATTCTCACGAGGCAAATCCTGACCAGTGTTTAATTTTCTCTAATTATTCAATGGGTAATGGGATAGTAGATGACCTAGATCATATTATTTATGTAAAGCCAGATGCTTTTGATAATACTGAGACAATTGAGATAATGAATGATATAGATTCTATTAATAGAAAGATGCTTGATACTAATGTGCATTATGTTCTTATCGGCCCAGGGCGATGGGGTTCTAGAGATCGTTTTTTAGGAATTCCAACAGCTTTTAGTAACATATCAATGTCTAAACTTATTGTAGAAGTTGGCTTAGAAAACTTTAGAGTTGATCCTTCACAAGGAACTCATTTCTTCCATAATATATTATCAATGAACATTGGTTACGTTTCAGTGCCGTACGGTGAAGACCAAAATGTTGTTAACTGGCAAATGCTAGACGAACTTGAAGTTGTTGAAGAAACTAGATATGTAAAACTTGTAAAAACAAAGAAAAATATGACTATTAAAATGGATGGTAAAAGAGGTCTATGTTATGTTAAAATATAAAAGGCAATAAGAGGTATCTTATTCACTTATATATCTTTAGTTCCATAACGTATATTATGTAAACTTCCCTATATGTCTATCCATCAGTAGTTTATAATGTTTAAAAAATATTGGAGTAATTATAAATGTTTAAAAGTATGACCGGCTATGGTAAATATAATTTAGTAAATGACAAATATGATATTGAAGTTGAGATAAAATCTTTAAACTCAAAATATTTTGATTTTAGATTCTATTCTGCTAGAGAGTATTCTTATCTTGAAACATATGCAAGTAAGCTGATTAAAGAAACGATTGAACGTGGTAACATCGAGTGTAGATTAAACATCACTGATCTTAGTGAACCAGAAATGAAAATTAACGAGGCAAAATTGAAAGCAATATGGCAAGCAGGTCAAAGAGCTAAAAAATTGTTAAACACTGATGGAGATATTCCTTTAGATAGAATACTATTATATCAAGGAATTCTTGAAATGAAGTCACAGTCAGACAATGAAGAAGAGTTAATAATATACTTAAATCAAGCTATATCAAAAGCCTTAATTGAGCATCAGAAAATGGCGATTCAGGAAGGTAAGATTATGTTAGACTTCTTTAGGTCTTCCCTATCTAAAATGGAAGAATCTACTGCAAAAATAAAAGACATTATACCAAGATATAAAGATCAGATATTCAATAAGATAGTAGATAATATTAAAGAGATGCTTAAAACAGAAATCACAGATGATATCTTGAGAAGAATTGTTGTTGAAACAGCTTTTTATGTTGATAGAAATGATGTAACTGAAGAGGTAGTTCGCCTTCTAGATCATATTAGCAAATGTAAATCTTTGTTAACTTCGACAGAGAACTGCTTAGGTAAATCATTTAATTTTATAATTCAAGAGATGCACCGAGAAGCAAATACCCTTGGTTCCAAATTTAGTATTCCAGAAACATTTGAACACATCCTGAGAATTAAAGAAGAAATTGACAAGTGCAAGGAGATGATTCTTAATGTCCAATAAGAAGCAGAAGATAATAGCAAATAAGAAATCAGCAAATAACGAGAAGATATATTTTGACTTTATATCATTTCCCTTTATAGATAGACCTCGTACCTCTGCCCTATTAGTAGTGTTTTTAGTGTTTCTATCATTATTATTAAGATGGTTTATTCAGAACTCTCTACTATTACCAATTACATGGTTTTGGGTTGGAATGCTTCTAATTTTAATTAGTATATGGTCATATTTCATTCCAAGTAGATACACATTCTATGAGACAAAAGTTATTGCCAAATATATCTTTATGAAGGTTGAAAGAAAGTATAAAGATTTTGGGTGTTTTTACTCAGATAAACATGGAGTAATGTTATCCACTTTCAAAACTCCTCGCAGATTAGATCCATTTCGAGGGATGTCTATAAGATATTCCAAAGACCAGCTTGAGAAAAAAGAGCTACTTGACTTTTTATCTAAAAAAATAGGAAAGAGATATTAAAATGTATATAAAAGAGATTAGAGACAGAGTATTGACACTTTTTAGTCAATATCCAGGTGCACAACTAAAGATTAAAGAGATTTCAAGTATTTTATCTATAAAGAAACATGATTTTAAAAACCTTAATGATACTATTAGAAAGTTGATTAAAGATAACTTATTAATAAAAGAGGGTCAATATGTTACAGGGATTAAGGATAATAACTCACAGCCAGTAAGTAATAAAAGCAAGGATAGAAGTAAAAATTCTAAAGATAACAAAGAGGTTAAGTTAATCGAAGCTACTTTTGATGCTACTTCATTAGCTAAAGGATATTCTTTTGGTTTTGCTGTTACTGATGAAAACGATTATTTTCTCTCATCTGAAGACCTCCTAAATGCTTATCATGGTGATAAAATTGCCATTGCTCCATTTAAGCAAAAAAATGGAAAATTCTATGGAGTGGTAAAAGATGTACTCCAAAGAGCTAATACTACAATGGTGGGTAATGCAACGAAATATGGTAAGTCTTATATCTTTGTCTGTGATAATCATAAAATTCATACTTCAATCTTAGTTGATAGTCCTCAACAAAATATTGATAATATGAAAGTTGAAATAAAAATTACTAGCTGGGGAGATAAACAAAAAGCAAAGTTACCTACAGGTAAAGTACTAAGCGTTTTAGGTGAAGCTCATGATCCTGAAATAGAGGTTTTAGGAGTTATTAAGCAATTCAATTTACCTCTAGATTTCACTTCTAAAGTAATTGATGAAGCTAACCAACTCAGCGATTTTATCCCTCTTGCAGAAAAAGAGCGAAGAGAAGATTTTAGAGATATAGTTACCTTAACCATTGATCCAATTAGTGCAAAAGATTATGATGATGCTATATCACTAATCAAAGAAGAATTTGGATACACCCTTTATGTCCATATTGCAGATGTAGGTCATTATGTTAAACCGACTTCAGAATTGTTTAAAGAAGCTTCTAAAAGAGGTAATTCTTTTTATTTTCCTAAAAGAGTTATACCGATGCTGCCTGAGCAAATATCAAATAAGATATGTAGTCTTAGACCAAATGAAGAGAAACTTACTCTGTCAGTGGTGACTAAGCTAAATAAAAATTACGAAGTTATAGAGCAATATGCTGTTGAATCTATAATAAATTCTGATGCAAGATTAAATTATGAAGAAGTAGATAAATTTTTCGATAACGGAGATTTAGACCAAGGTGATGATGTTAAGGAAATGCTTAAAGAATGTCTAAGAATCTCAAACAAGTTCTCTGCTAAGCTTAAAAAGAAAGGTTACATTAACTTCAGACTTCCAGATGTTGACTACATTTATGATGAGGAAGGACATCTTGAATCTATAGAAGAAAGTGAAGAAACTGCATCTCATAAATTAATCGAAAACTTTATGCTTTTAGCAAATGAGTATGTTGCAACATATTTAAAAGAAAAGACTAAAGCCACCATTTATAGAGTCCATGAGTTACCTGATAAAGAAAAGATTGAACGAGTAGCTAAGCTTCTTTCTTATTATGGACATAGAATAAAATTTGATGGAACCCTAAATCATTCAATTCAAGAAGTTCTGAAATCATTTGAAGGTAAAGCAGAAGAGAAAGTATTTAACAAAATGATTTTAAGAGCTATGAAAAAGGCTCAATATACAACTAAACATGATATCCATTTTGGTCTGGCGATTGAAAACTACACTCATTTTACTTCACCTATAAGAAGATTATCAGATTTAGTAATCCATCTACAATTAAAAAACTTACTTGGAAAAGATGGTTGGAATTTTACATCAAAAACTCTATCAAAACTAGCTGATATTGCTACTGAACAAGAAGTATTAAGTGATGAAGCATATCGAGAAATACTCAATAAAATGGTCCAGTATTTTATGAAAGACAGAATAGGAAAAGAGTATGAAGCAATTGTTTCAGGTATGAACTCATCTAATATTTTTGTTACACTCGCTAAATATCCAATCACTGGAGTTGTTCGCTTAAGTAATATACCAGGTGATTATTACGTTGTTGATGACGAAAAAATGATTGCTAGGGGTAAAAAGAAAAAAAGAGAGTTTAAACTTGCTCAAATTGTAAAAATAAGGGTATCTGCTGTTACTGATGATATCTATTTTGATTTATTAATGGAATAGTTTCAACTTGTTCTCGTTCTAGTCTGAATGAATCATTGTTTTATAGCATAATCATGCAGTGTCTCAGGAGCTTATATATCTTTACTATCATGAGTCTATTGACTTTTAGCCTAATGGATGCTTAATAGACTCCCAATAGAGACCTAATTGATAGCTAATAGAAAGTCAAGCTTCACTTCATATTAAACTATTATATGATATATGATAAAAGAAGAGCTTAAGATAATAAGCTCTTCTTGTTGTTTATCTAAAATAATTATTTCTTTTTATTAGCTGCAGCTTGGATAAATCTATTGAAGATAGGGTGTGGTCTTAGAGGTCTAGATAAAAATTCTGGGTGAAATTGAACAGCAACAAAGAAATCATTGCTTGGATTTTCAATTATCTCAACTAATAACCCATCAGGAGAAGTCCCAGAAATAACCAGTCCATTATCTTGCATTATCTGACGATATTCATTATTAAACTCATATCGATGTCGATGGCGTTCAGTAATCTCATCTGTTTGATAGGCATTCCAAACTAGAGTATCTTTAATAATCTTACATGGGAAAGCTCCAAGTCTCATAGTTCCACCCATCTTATCAATATAAGTTTGATCATCCATCAAATGGATAACAGGATTTTCACATGAGTTATCAAACTCGGAACTGAAAGCATCTTTAATATTACAGACATTGCGTGCAAATTCTATTACCGCTACCTGCATCCCCAAACAGATCCCAAAAAATGGAATATTGTTTTCTCGAGCATATTTTACAATATTTACTTTACCTTCGATTCCTCTTAATCCAAAACCACCAGGTATTAGAATCCCATCAATTTTTTTAAACTTCTCTTTTTGAAGATCTGTATCGAAACTAGTTTCAGAATCTATCCATTCAATATTCACCTTAATTCTATTAGCTATTCCAGCATGTATAATTGCTTGCTCAACAGATTTATATGCATCTTGATGTTGTACATATTTACCACAAACTGCAATTGTAATTTCTTTCTCAAGAGACTGAATTTTCTTTAGATAATTATCTAACTCTGAAAAATCAATATCACGACATTCAAGTCTTAACTGATTACAGATTGTATCATGAAGTCCTTCAACGAAATAATTACGAGGAACACTAAAAACAGATTTTACATCTATCGCATTGATTACAGATTTAAGAGGAACATTAGTAAATAGAGAGATTTTACTAATAATATCTTGAGAAAATGGTTTTTCAGACCTGCAAAGAAGTATATCAGGTTGAATACCAATTTCTCTAAGCTTTATTGCACTGTGCTGGGTAGGTTTAGTTTTTAACTCCCCAGCAGATTTTATAAAAGGAACATAAGTTAAAAGAACAAATAATGAGTTATCAGCTCCTACTTCCATGCGAAACTGTCTAATTGCTTCCAAAAAAGGTAAAGATTCAATATCTCCAACAGTTCCTCCAATTTCTGTAATCACAACATCATACATCTCCCCTATTTGCTTCACCTTAGAGATTATCTCATTAGTTACATGGGGAATTACTTGAACTGTTTTTCCTAGATAATCACCTCTTCTTTCTTTCTTTATCACAGATTCATAGATCTGTCCAGAAGAGACACTAGATAATTTAGATAATGAGACATCAATAAATCTCTCATAATGTCCTAAATCTAGGTCAGTTTCAGCACCATCATCTGTAACGAACACTTCACCGTGCTGATAAGGACTCATTGTTCCTGGATCTACGTTTAAGTAAGGATCCATTTTTTGTAGCCCAACATTGTAGCCCATCTTTTTTAATAGAAGCCCAATTGAAGCAGCAGCTATTCCTTTACCAAGGGATGATAACACCCCACCCATAACAAAAATATGCTTGGCCATTTTTCCACACCTTTTATTATAAAATATTTTTCATGTTTTGATTAGTTAATTCAACATTTCTAGAGCTGATTTCAATATTATTGTTCATTTCATCATAAAATACTAGACTAAAATTGTCATCAATACAGCGATCATAATAATTGTAATTGCAATGGTTCGACACACCATTATTAACTCCTATAAATAACTCTACTCTCTCTTTACTATTAATTAAACCAACTTTTATGATTTCTGAAATTGAATTATTGCTTTCGAATTGAATTGATACTATGTTCCCATAAGAAAAAGTTATCTCTACTGAATTAATACAATTATTCTTATAATATAGCTTATCAGCTTTAATAACACCATCTAGCATGTTTTTATCAACAGTAAAAGCTACATAGCCATAAGGTAATACAGTGTATAAATTGCTAATTTTATTAGTAATGAAGTAACTTTGCTGGTCTGAGATAGTTAGTTTTAGTTTTTTTTCTTCCTCAACTTTACTCTTGAGAAAGTAATTTGATGCAGGAAGTAGTCTATTTAAAATCTTTAGACCTTTAGAGTTCATTTTTTTATCAAGAGAATCGAAAGTAGATTCATAGAATTCTTCTAAGATATTAAGATCAATATTATAGTAGCTGGCAAGAGAATTCTTTGGTAAGTTGGGAAGCAAGACAGTCTTTTCAGCTATCAACATATTTTTATATATTGAATGTAAAGACTTGTTGATTAGATCTTTTTTTTGAGAAGTAAAAAGATTGTCTGTAAAGATGTTTCTACTTTCTGGAAAGCTAAGATCAATAATAACATCAATGAGTTTAACCCAATTAAGATAATATTCTGTCGGGACAAAATACTTTTCCTCAGGCGTTTCTTCTAGAATTTTAAGCTTCAGAGTCCGTGAAGAAAGATCTAATGAGGGGAAAGCTCCTTGGTTTCTGATTAAAAGAGCAAGTTCTTCAATATGTGAAATATCTGATTTATGACAATTATCTTGGAAGTCAATAAGACCAGAAAGAACTACAATTTGTTCTGAGGATATTTTTAAATAATCTTCTATAAGATATTTATATAGCTTTTTTATTTCCATTATTCAACAAACCAACTTTCGCCAAGACTAACTTTTTTTAAATTAGTAACTTGCTTCTCAAGAATCATATTCGCAATCTTCACAAATTTTTCTTCATTATCACTGACATAGAATAAATCTTTTCCAATTTGGCTTGAAGACCTAGTAATATGTTTACTTATGTGCTTGATAATTGCTAAAGAGCTATCCACAAGATTTACTTTCCCAGAAAAGAATTTATCAATAGCAGGTTTTAACACTGGGTAATGAGTACAACCTAAGATTAGAGTATCAATGTTTTGAGATTTAAAATCAGAAAGGTAGTCTTGAATAACTAGCTCTGTAACGTGTCGATTGAGCCATCCCTCTTCTACTAAAGAAACAAATAGTGGACATGGTTGTGATGTTATTTCTAAGCTAGTGTTCAACCTAAGCAACTCATTCTTATAAGCAGAACTATTAATTGTTCCCTCAGTACCAATAATTCCAATTCTACCAGTCTTTGTTAGGGAGATTGCTTCTTCGGCCCCTGGTACAATAACACCTATCACAGGAATGTTAGTCATTTTCTGTAGATAAGGAATAGCTACAGCTGACGAAGTATTACAAGCAATAATCAGTAGCTTAATATTTTGCTGAATTAAGAATCTAGTATTTTGAATTGAATAATTTATTACAGTGTTTTTGGATTTAGGTCCGTAGGGTACTCTAGCAGTATCTCCAAAGTAAATTATATCTTCATTTGGAAAATGCTGTCTGATTGACTTAAAAACTGTGAGTCCACCAACACCTGAATCAAAAATACCTATTGCTCTTTTTTTCATTTTTCTCCAGTGGTTTTATTTTTATTTTTTTTAGACTTACATATTTGTCAAGGCTCTTTCAAAATAATAAGAATTTAGCTTTCAGTACAATGACAAAGAAAGCAGATAAATGACTATAAGATTTTATATAATAAATAAATAAAAAAAAAGAGAGACTGGATAAACACAATCTCTCTTTAAATCTATCAAGTTATTTTACTAACTCAATTCCTTTCTTAATTGCAATAAGGTTCATTTTAAGCAATTCAGGATTTTTCTTTTCTAAGAAGGTAGTTAAATCTGCTTCAATTGTATCATACTTGATAATATCAGTTAATCCGATAACCATACCAATAGCTAACATATTTAGAACTTTATCACTTCCAATTTCTGTAGCGAGTTTTGATAAGGGAGCAGAAACTGTTTTAACACCATCAAAAGTTGGTATCTTTGGACATAAATCTTCATTTGCAATGATAAATCCACCTTTTACAACATTAGCAGCAAACTTATCTAAAGAAGGTTGATTTAAAGCTACTAAGATGTTAGGGAAAGATACGATTGGTGATGCAACAGGTTTATCAGAAATAACTGCAGATACATTAGCAGTACCACCACGCATTTCTGGACCATAAGATGGTAACCATGAAACATTTTTCCCTTCTTTCATACCTGCTTTTGCTAAGAATTTACCAATAGTTAAAGCACCTTGGCCACCAAAACCTGAGCTAATAATTTCATATTTCATCTTTATTCCTCCCCTCTATCTCTTAATTTACCTAGTGGGAAGAATGGAAGCATTTTATCTTTAGCCCATTTTAAAGAATCAACTGCAGTCATTCCCCAGTTTGTTGGACAGGTAGAAAGCAATTCAACTATAGTAAATCCTTTACCTTCCTTATTATACTGAAGAGCCTTTTTTACAGCGTTTTTAGCCTTTAGAATATCAGCAGGTGATAAAAGAGAAACTCTTTCTATATAATATGGAGCTTCCAATGTATTTAGTAATTCACATACTTTGATTGGAAAACCAACATCATCAGTTTTTCTTCCATAAGGAGAAGTAGTTGTTTTCATATCAGGTAGAGTTGTTGGAGCCATTTGTCCACCAGTCATACCATAAATAGCATTATTCACGAAGAATACAGATATATTTTCACCTCTATTAGCAGCGTGAACAATTTCAGCAGTACCGATAGCAGCTAAGTCACCATCACCTTGATAGGTAAATACTTGCATATCTGGTCTTGCTCTTTTAATTCCTGTAGCTACAGCTGGAGCTCTACCATGAGCAGCTTCTGCCATATCCATATCAAAGAATTTGTAAGCAAACACAGAGCAACCAACAGGGGCTACACCGGTAGCAGTATCTTGAATCTCTAATTCATCTATAGCTTCGGCTATCAATCTGTGAGCTACACCATGAAGACAGCCTGGACAGTAAGTAAATTGTAAATCAGTTAATGATTTAGGTCTTGTTGCGATTACTTGCATTATTACTCCTATAAGTTTTCTTCGATTTTTGCTTTAATTTCTTCTGGTGTGAAGACTATTCCACCAACTTTACCAAAGAATTCTACTGGTACTTTTCCATTAACTGCTAGTTTTACATCTTCAACCATTTGGCCTAAGTTAAGCTCGAAGACCATAACTTTCTTAACATTATCATTCAATGCTTTTGCGATAGTTGCATAAGGATAAGGCCAAACTGTGATAGGTCTGATTAAACCGATATTCTTGCCTTCTTCATTAAGTTGGTCAACAGCTGATCTAACTATTCTTGAGGCTGTTCCAAATGCAACACAGACTATTTCATTATCATCATTGATGTTATATTCTTCAACTTTAATTTCTTTTGATTCAATCAGTTTATATTTCTTGTTTAAATCTTCAACATGTTTCTCTAAAACACTTGGATCAATTTCTAATGAATTAATTTCATTATGATGTGGAGCTTCACCAGCTTCTTTTGGGTGAATACACCAATCTTTATGACGATTATTCATCTTTTCGATTTCTTCATCAGTTGCAGCATCTTTGAATTCAACTGGTTCCATCATTTGACCTAACATACCATCTGAAAGAATCATAACAGGAATTCTGTATAAATCAGCTAAATCAAAAGCTTCACTTGCCATGTCAGCGAATTCTTGCACAGATGCAGGAGCTAAAACGATAGTATGATAATCACCATGTCCACCACCTTTAGTAGCTTGGAAATAATCACCTTGAGCAGGTTGAATATCACCTAAACCAGGTCCACCACGCTGAACATTTACAATAACTGCTGGAAGATTTGCACCAGCAATATAAGAAATTCCTTCCATTTTAAGAGAAATTCCAGGAGAAGAAGATGATGTCATTACTCTCTTACCAGCGCCAGCAGCTCCATATACCATGTTGATAGCAGCTACTTCACTCTCAGCTTGAAGGAATGTCCCATTCACTTTTGGAAGCATTCTTGACATATATTCGATTAACTCACTTTGAGGAGTTATAGGGTAAGCAAAATATAATCTGCAACCAGATCTTATTGCAGCTTCTGCAACAGCTTCATTACCTTTCATTAAGACTTTTGCCATTATCTTCTCCTTATTTTTCGATAGTTATTGCTACATCAGGACATGTTGTGTAGCATAGTTTACAGGCAATACATGCTTCTTGATCAAAACACTCAGCATAATTATAGCCTTTTTCATTAATATTCTCAGAAAATCTAATGATTTTCTTAGGGCACGCAGCAATACATAGTCCACAACCCTTACAATATTTAGGATTGACTGTCATTCTTGCCATAGCACGACTCCTTTATTTATGTTTATTGATTTCTTTTTTTATTACATTAGCTAATCTTCTTACGCCTTCTAAATTCTTTTCTTCAGTGGCATATGAGAAGTTAAGTCTTAATGTATTAGTTCCACTACCATCACAGAAGAAGGAGGAACCAGCAACAAAAGCTACATTTTCTTCAGTAATTGCAGTTTTTATTAGTTCATTTGTATCTATAAATTCTGGAAGAGTCATCATAGTGAATAAACCACCTTCGGATTTAGTCCAGCTTACTCCTTCTGGCATATTAGCCTCAAGAGCATCCATCATGATATCCTTTTTGGCACTATACATCTTGATTATCTTCTTAACATTTTCTTTTAGCAAACCTTTTTCTAGATATCTTGCTGCTATTCTTTGAGTGAAAGGTGGTGTACACAAATCAGTAGCTTGTTTAGCAACCACAATCTTATCTAAAACATCTGGATTTCCTAAAACCCAACCTATTCTAAAACCTGGCGCAAATATCTTTGAGAATGTTCCTAATAATATTACATGTTCTGTACCGTCTAATTGATACATTGTTCTTTGATGCTTACCTTCAAATCTTAACTCGCGATAGGGAGAATCCTCTATAATAAGTATATCATATTTATGAGCGATTTCAAGTATTTCTATTCTTCTACTTTCAGGCATAGTAATACCTGCAGGGTTTTGAAAATCAGGGATAATATAGATAAATTTAGGTAATTGATTAATAGTTTTGAGTTCAGCTAATTTGTCCTCTAATAGTTTAGCACTCATTCCATGTTCATCTAATGGGATACCAATCATATCAGCACCATAAGAATTAAAAGCACTTAAACCACCTAGATAGGAAGGTAAACCCACGATAACTTTATCACCTGGTGAGATAAAAACTTTAGCTATTAAATCTAAAGCCTGTTGTGAAGCTGTGGTAATTATCAGATTATCAACAGTCACATCATGACCCTGTTCCACATACATTTTCACTAATTGTTCTCTTAAAAGAGGATCACCTTCAGTTGCTCCATATTGGAGAACTTGTGTACCGTCTTTCTCGAGAACCTCAACAGCAATATCTCTTAACTCTTCAACCGGAAATGATTCAGGAGCAGGTAAACCACCTGCAAAAGAGATAATATCAGGATTATTGACTAATTTTAGCAATTCTCTAATAGCTGAACGCTTCATGCGTTTTACGTTAGTCGAGAGAATGGAATCTAAATTTTTAATCATAATTTCCCCCATTTATTTTATTTTTGTTTTTGTCATTATCACGAGTTAATGAATTGTAGTTCATGATACTTATCTACTTGCCTTTTAATGTCTTCATATTCACTATCTGATATGTTTAAGGTATACTCATAACTCTTATTTTTATCTATATACAATTTTTTAGAACCACCATATTTTTTGTCAAGAAAAGAGATTAAAGAATTTAATTCTTTAGGAACTTCTATTCTTTTTTTATCTTCTTTACTGTGAATAATCTCCTGAATCTTCTCATTTATATCAGAAATGTTAGTCTTATTTTTAGCTGAAATAAAGACAGAATCTTTATAAGACAGACTTATACCTTTCAACAAGAATTTAGAAGATAAACCTTCAATCATATCAGTTTTATTGAAAACCATAACAACTGGTATATTTTCTGCGTGAATATCTTTTATAACTGCATTTACCTCATTGATTCTTCTTTCAATTCCAGCTTTTGAAGCATCCACCACATGAAGTAATAGATCGGCATCAACAACGTCAGTTAAAGTTGAGTAGAAGGAAGAAACCAGACTGGTAGGAATATTTTGAATAAAACCGACAGTATCAGTAATAATAATTTTCCCAGCTTGGTTATATAGAAGTTTAGATTTTGAATCTAGTGTTGCAAATAATTCATCAGCAACATAGATGTCTGATTTTGTTAGTGTATTAAAAAGAGTAGATTTACCTGCATTAGTATAACCCACTAAGGCTATTTTGAAAAAGTTATCACGATTTTTTCTCTGTTCATGAGTAACCTTTTTTAATTTATCTACTTTATTTTTTAAAAAGCTAATTCTTTTTTGAACTAATCTTCTATCAATTTCAAGTTGACTTTCACCAGGTCCTTTGGTTCCAAGACCACCTACAATACGTGAAAAATGTTGCCATAAATTTCTTAACTTTGAGTAGTTGTATTCTAATTGAGCTAATTCTACCTGCATTTTGGCAATACTGGTTCTAGCATGCATAGCAAAAATACTGAGGATGAGTTCAGTTCTATCAACTACATTAGTCCTAGTAAACTCACTTATATATCTAGCTTGAGAGGGTGTTAAATTATCAACAAAGATAAGGTTATTAATATGATAGACTTGACAATATTCATTGATTTCTTCTAACTTTCCCTTACCTATATATGTATCAGATTTGTATTTAGGTAAACCTTGTGTAAAAACTTCTACTACTTCTAAGTTAGCTGTTTCACAGAGAAGTTTAGTCTCTTCAAGAAGTTCCTCAAATTCTGAGTAGTTTGCATTTTTTTGGTAACTTCCTACAATAATGACCCTTTCAAGTGTTTTTTTCTCTTCGTTAAGATTCATAGACTAATACTTTTTTAGTGTCATGCCTCCATTTCCGATACGCTTCTTTAATTTCAATTTCAAAGAGAGTTTTTTTATCTTCTGAAGAGAACATCAAAATATTCATATGATGAGATCTCCCATCTTTACCCTTAAAGCTTTTTGTTGGAAATTCTATTCTAATATCATCATTAGTATTATCATTCAATATTGTTATTTCATTGATATATATTCCTTGAGCAATTTCAACAACCGCTCTAGCTAAAACAATACCTTGTGAGACATCTCTAAATTTAATATTCATTTTTACACCTATAACCTGTATATTTATTTTATAAATAGAAAAAAAACTATGGTAAATATGTCAAGAAATTAATTAGTCTTTACAACAGCCATAACTTCACCAACTAAATCATACTCCCAGGCATCAGTTATTTTGACTTTCACAATATCACCTACTTTAGCTATAGCCTTTTTATCATTAAGATATACTAAACCATCAACATCAGGAGCATCAAACCAGCTTCTAGCTTCAAAATCGTATTCTTCTTCTTCAGCTACTTTGTCTATTATGCATTCTATTTCTTTATCAATAAAAGTAGCCATAATATCTGCTGAGATATCTTGCTGAATCTGCATAAGTTTATTGTATCTATTTGTGGCTGTTTTCTTTAAAACTTTTCCTGAAAATTCATAAGCTGGAGTATCTTCTTCTGGGGAATATATAAAAATACCCATTCTAGCAAATCTTCTCTCCTTTATGAACTTCTTCAATTCTTCATAATCCTGTCTATCTTCTCCAGGGAAACCAACAATAAAGGTTGTTCTAATCATTGCTCCAGGTATTTTCTTGACTAAATAATCCAAGATATCATTGTTATGAAGACTATATTTCTTTCTATTCATTTTTCTAAGAATTTTATCACTTATGTGTTGGAAGGGTATATCGAAATATGGAAGTATCTTAGGAATTTTAGCAATCTCATCAATTAGTTCATGAGAGAGATGGGCTGGATGGAGATATAGCAACCTTATCCATTGTATTCCAGGTATTTCTGATATTTTTTTAAGAAGATAGATTAACTTACCTTCTGGATAAATATCTTTTCCATACTGGCTTGTATCTTGAGCTGTGATTATTAATTCTTTTACGCCCTCTTGAGCCAAATGTTCAGCTTCTGCAACTACTTCTTCTATTGGTATAGATGTAAGTTTCCCACGAATCAAAGGAATAGCACAATAAGTGCAGTTATTATTACACCCATCACTAATTCGTAAATAAGCATAATGCTTTGGAGTCATCAGTTTCCTGTTATAAGCGAAATCTTTTAAACCTAAAACTTGAGCAAAACTTTTGAAATCTTTTAAGCTAATTAGAAAATCAATTTCAGGGAACTCTTTCTTCAATTCATCGAAATATCTTTTGACCAAGCATCCTGTTACTATGAGAGTTTGGCATATTCCTTCTTCTTTCAATCTAATAGCTTGCAGAATTGTTTCGATACCTTCTTCTTTAGCTGAAACAATAAATCCACAAGTATTGATTATTATTAAATCAGCTTTAGTAGAATCATCAGTTGCTTTGTATTTTGCCTCTTCAGTTAGAAAAGAAAATATTTCGCTATCAATAAGGTTTTTAGGGCAACCCAAACTTATGAGATGGTATTTTTTAACCAAGATATCTCCTCTAATTATTTCTGGTAAATGTTAAGTAGATGTTCAACTGCATTAGTTGGTGTTATTTCACCTGATAGCAAGTTTGCATGAACTTGTGGCATCGCTGATTTTACATCTTGATTCTGATAAAAATTACTTATTAGATACTCTTTGATCATTGAATCAACCCAAGATAATATCTGATTGTTTCTCCGTTTATCAAAGAAAGCATTTTTAATAGTGATTTCTTTAAACTTGGTAATTATCTTCCAAATTTCAGGAAGACCTTCTCCAGTAAGAGCAGAGCAAGTAAATGCTTTTGAGTTCCAACCTGGAGTAGAAGGAGCCAGGTAGTGAAGGGCAGTCATATATTCTCCTTGAGCTAATTTAGCTTTAGATATGTTATCACCATCAGCTTTATTAACCACGATAGCATCTGAAATCTCTATCACTCCTTTCTTAATACCTTGTAGTTCATCACCTGCACCTGCTATTTGAAGTAAGAGAAAAAAGTCTACCATATCTCTTACAGTAACTTCATTTTGTCCAACACCAACAGTTTCAACAAGGATAACATCATAACCAAAGGCTTCACAAAGTAGAATACTTTCACGAGTCTTGCGAGTAACACCACCTAGAGAACCACCGGATGGTGAAGGTCTAATAAAACAGTTTTGTTCTCTGGATAATAGTTCCATTCTTGTTTTGTCCCCCAATATACTACCTTTGGTGACACTACTTGAAGGATCGATAGCCAATACAGCAACCTTATATCCCAAAGAAAGAAGGTATAATCCAAATTTTTCAATAAAAGTAGATTTTCCTGCTCCAGGCACACCTGAGATGCCAACTCTAATACTTTTCCCAGTTTTAGGAAGTATCTGTTTGATTACTTCTTGAGCTAATGCAAGATGTTTTTTTGAATTACTTTCTATTAAGGTAATGGCTCTTGCAAGAGTTGTCTTATCTTGATTCATAATTCCAGTAACATAATCCTCTACAGATAATTGTTTTCTTTGGAAGGAGTTAGAGGTTTTTCTGATAGTAGAATGACTATTAGGGAAACCATCATGATTAGCACTTTTTCCAGGCATCACAGAAGTTGAAAATTCACTGCCTCCGTCTTTAGGAACCCATTCTGGTTTATTGTTCTTAATAATAATTACCTCTCTAAAAAACAAGAGAGCTAGCCTAGGCTAACTCTCTTTTGTTATAGCTTGATTAGTAGCCTAATCTTTCATTTAATTTTATCATTATAGTCTTTGCAGCATGTGGTAAAACTGTTCCAGGACCGAAAATTGCTGCAGCACCTTGTTCATATAAGTAATCATAGTCTTGAGATGGTATAACACCACCCACAATTACCATAATATCTTCTCTACCAAGTTTTTTCAACTCTTCAAAAAGAGTAGGAAGCAATACTTTGTGTCCAGCTGCTAATGAGCTCATACCAATTACGTGAACATCGTTTTCAACTGCTTGTTTAGCTGTTTCTGCAGGAGTTTGGAAGAGTGGTCCAACATCTACATCGAATCCCATATCAGCATAGGCAGTGGCTACTACCTTTGCCCCACGGTCATGACCATCCTGCCCCATTTTTGCAATCATAATACGAGGACGACGACCTTCATTTTCTTCAAAGTCATCAGTCATTTTTCTTACTTCATCTACTTCGTCAGTTTTAGCATATTCGGAGCTATAAACATTAGAGATAAGTTTGTTGTTAGCTTGATGTCTTTCAAATACTTTTTCCATAGCGTCTGATATCTCTCCTAAAGTAGCTCTTGCACGAGCAGCTTCAACAGCCAATTCAAGTAAATTGCCTTGACCTGTTTCAGCTGATTTAGTAATAGCAGCAAGAGTTTGTTTAACTTTATCATTATCACGCTCAGCTTTAAGTTTAGCTAATCTTTTAAGCTGTGACGCTCTTACTGAGGTATTATCTACCTCAAGAATTTCGATAGGTTCTTCTTTGTCTAAGCGATACTTATTAGTGCCCACAATAGTTTCAATACCAGAATCAATTTTAGCTTGTCTTCTTGCAGCAGCTTCTTCAATTCTAAGTTTAGGTAAACCTGTTTCGATAGCCTTTGCCATACCACCAAGTTCTTCTACTTCTTGAATATGATTCCAACCTAAGTGCATTAGTGCATTTGTTAGAGATTCAACATAATATGATCCACCCCAAGGATCGATAACATTACAAATACCAGCTTCATTTTGAAGGAACAATTGTGTGTTACGAGCAATTCTTGCAGAGAAATCTGTAGGAAGAGCTATAGCTTCATCTAAGGCATTTGTATGGAGTGATTGTGTATGTCCCATGGTTGCAGCCAAAGCTTCAATACAAGTTCTAGTAACATTATTATATGGGTCTTGCTCAGTTAAAGACCAGCCAGAAGTTTGTGAGTGGGTTCTTAAAGCAAGTGATTTAGGGTTTTTAGGGTTAAATTGCTTAACTATTTTTGCCCATAATAGACGGGCAGCTCTGAGTTTAGCAACTTCCATAAAGTAGTTCATACCTTCAGCCCAGAAGAAAGATAAACGAGGAGCGAACTTATCAATATCAATACCAGCATCAATACCTGTTCTAATGTATTGAAGTCCATCAGCAATAGTATAAGCCATTTCTAAGTCTGCAGTAGCACCTGCTTCTTGCATGTGGTAACCGGATATAGAAATACTATTGAACTTTGGCATATACTTAGAAGTAAACTCAAAGATATCAGCAATAATCCTCATTGAGCCTTCTGGTTTATAAATATAGGTATTTCGAACCATATACTCTTTTAAGATATCATTTTGGATAGTACCAGTAAGTTGTTCCCATTTAACACCTTGTTCTTCAGCAGCAACTATATAGAAAGCCATAATTGGCAAGACAGCTCCGTTCATTGTCATTGAAACTGACATTTTATCAAGAGGAATCTCATCAAAAAGAATTTTCATGTCTAAAATAGAATCAACAGCAACACCAGCTTTACCAACATCACCAACAACTCTTTCGTGATCAGAATCATAGCCTCTATGAGTAGCTAAATCAAAAGCAATTGAAAGTCCTTTTTGTCCCATTGCTAGGTTTCTACGGTAAAAGGCATTAGATTCTTCTGCAGTTGAGAAACCAGCATATTGTCTGATAGTCCATGGTCTAGTCACATACATTGAAGCATATGGACCTCTAAGGTTAGGAGCTATTCCAGCCATATATCCAAGATGTTCCATATCTAATAAGTCATCTTGAGTATAAAGAGGTTTTACTTTAATCTTTTCATTAGTATCCCAGTATAGTTTAGCAAAAGATTTTCCTGTCTCTTCTTCAACTTTCTTTTGCCATTTAGATAGTTCTGTTTCTTTCTTTTCAGCCTGTAATTTTATGTTTTTAAAATCTGGTTTAATAGTCATTATTCTACCCCCACTTTAGTCCAGAGACTATTCAAAATAGCGTAGCAGTTTGCTTTAACATGAATGAAATCATCAACACCAGCTTCTTGATAGCTTGCAATTTGTTCTTTTGGATATCCAGCAAGAATTACCATTAAATCGCTATTTTTGGATTTTAGCTCTGTAACAAATTCTGGAACAAATTCTTGATAAGCATCATCTGTAGAGCAAATACATACAATTTTTGCTTTAGATTCAAGACAAGCACTAATCATCTCTTCAATATTTGTAAAACCAAAATTATTTATTACATTATAAGCACCAACTTCAAAGAATCCCTTGGAGAAGTCTGCTCTCGGTTTAAACTGAGCTAAAGGTCCAAAGTTAGCTAAGAAAACTGAAGGTTTTACATCAGCATTTTCAATTTGTGATCTCAACTCTTCAATCTGTGATGTTGCTCTCTGTTTAACAAGTGGAGTAATTTTCAATGTTTCATTGCTTTTCCACATACTAGCATAAACTTCAGCAATAGTACCATTTTCTATAAAATATTGGCTAATTTCGTCTAAGATGTGTTTGTCATGACCAGAAGAACAGTCACACTTATTATTGCAGGAGCAGTTGCATTGATTAGGTTTAGAATCTTGACTATTCTTTACTAAGTTATATATTTTTTCAATTCTTGCATCGATTTTTTTATCAAGTTCTGCTTCATCAAAAGCTATGCCTTTTTCTTCAATATTCGCGAACATATTGGTACCCACAAAAATATCTTTGCGAGAACCAACGTTTTTCATTTTTAACTCGGCGACATCTGTTACATCATCTTGAATTAAGTCATTTTGAAGAGATAGTAAAATACCACCCTCAGCTTCATAAGTCTGGAATTGTTCCCAAGCTTTTTCAGCAATCTCAGCAGTCATGCTTTCAATATACCAAGAACCACCAGCTGGATCAATTAGGCGATACATATTGGTTTCTTCATTAATAATAATTTGTTGATTTCTTGCAATTCTACGAGTAAATGGAGAAGGTCTACCCACTAATTCATCTAAATGAGTTACCTGTAATGAATCTATTCCACCCAAAACTGCTGAGAAAGTCTCTGTAGAGGTTCTTAGAAGATTAACAAAAGCATCATATTTTGTTTTATTCCAGGCAGATGTTTTAGCATGTACATAAGCTTTAGCTTGGCTATTTTTATCATAAGAAGTAATAAAATTATGCCACATAATCCTAAAAGCTCTTAATTTAGCAATTTCCATAAAGAAGTTTGAACCTATTGTTAGGTTAAACTGGATATGATTAAAGATATTGCTAAGTGACAATCCTCTTTCTTGCATTGCATTAACATAGTAAGTAGCAGTATTAAAAGCAATAGCTAACTCTTGAGTAATTGTAGCTCCATTATCTCCATAAGGGGCAGTATCAATTAAAATAGTCTTAATTTTGGGTGCATGCTTTATCGCCCAATCGGTCATACAGGCCATATAGTTCAGTGTTTGATCAAGATCAACTTCTAATTGTCCATCACTAACTAAAACTCCCAAAGGATCAAGTCCAATACATCCGCTTAATGATCTAGTATCTAACTTTCTTTCCTCAGCTATAGCCTTTAACATAGAGAGATAGGCTGGTGCCATTATACCTGAATTGATATCAATTTCAATATGTTCTAGAGAAACATCTTTAAGAACAGTTCTTAAGTCCTCTAAGTTTGTTATTGATGTTCCTTTATACCTATCAAGTCCTCTTAATTTTTGTGGATTTTTACCATGGGCTGACGGGTAATCAACTCTAAGATTAACCTTTGTTAAGCCCCTGTTTAATTCATTCATTAATGAAGCGTTAACTTCTTCAGGCAAGTAATCTGTTTGTTCTTGGGCAACAGACCAGGACTCTTTCAAATACCCAGCTACTTTTGCGGAACGAACAGAACCATCATCACCAGGTAAATCACCCATATGTGGTAAATTCTCAACATCTTCTTGGCGATAAATCGGTTTTAACACTATATCTTCGTATGTCTTGGTAAACATTGCTTTTTCAAATGGCTTACCCTTTAACATAGCTTCGACTGCTTGTTTCCACTCATCATAAGTCGGTGGAATAAACTCAGTTAATAACTTTTCAGTTGGCTTAGCTTGAGCCTTATCCATAAGCTAACTCCCTGTTATTTATCTTTTTTTTTGTTGCAAAATAACAATTTTTATAATTTCATTTACATTATTTTAAACTTAGTCTCCTGTCAATAATTTTCTTATTATTATTCACTGTATAAGTAGGAGAATGTTCAACCATTAAGCTACATTCCTCAGGCGATTATCCTTAAAGTAGCCTATTATCTGCATCTTTCTTGATTTAAAAAGCTTCATCCCATTTCTGTAATTTAGACTATGCATTCATGATTGTTACTGTCTCTATAAATTCTCTATGATTATTAGAGACAGTAACAATCAAGTATTAATTTAACGTATAGTGTAAGTATAGATTCGATACTAGTATCAAGAGAATATTGAGATAATCATTTTATATGTAAAGTATTGCTTCTAAAGAAATTATTGACAGATATTTTAAAATTACTAATATTTGAATTATAAGAATTAATATCGATAATTATTTGTTTGACAATAAAAATAGCAAAATTTATCCTTTTCTATAGCTTTTATCAGAATAAGTTTATTGATTATGATTAATAACAAGTTGATATATTTTATGGAGGTAAAATGAAAAGACTTTTATTACTAATCTTAATTTTAATTCACACGATAATACCGATTTATGCTCAAGAAGACGATTCAGTTCTTGTTGATACAATATACTGTGAGCCTAACTCTATGACTGGGGATATTATTTATAATATGGAGTATAATGATTATTACTATTTCCCCAATGAACCATCCTTAAACATTGCTTATGATCAGAACTCTTTTCTAGGACTAGGTGTTACTGAATGTAGATCTTTTATTACATTCGAGACTAAACCAGTACCTAATAATTACCTTATATCAAATGTAATACTTCAACTTTACTGTTGGTATTATTGGGATAATGGGATAGATCTTATTTGGCCTCACTACTATTCGACACCCTACACAGTCAATATTGATCATATACAATATCAGACCATAGCACCTTCTGTTTTTGATATTGAATCACTTACTTCCAATGTAGGGGTCTTGCAGGACAGTGCTTATGTTGGTTGGGTCTCTTCTCTAGTTACCGAGAGCTATCTTGACGATATTGAACAATCACGAGAATATTCGCAGTTTAGGCTGAGATTCCCACCAGGTCATGATATAGTTGGATATTCATCAGATAATGTATATTATGAAAATAGCCCATCTTCGTTTAGTTCATTTAATCCACACCTAATTGTAACCTACCATAAACCAGTGTCAAATTCTCAAGAGGTTGAACCCTTGCAGACCCAGCTAATCAAACTGATCTATCCACAACCTAGTAAAAATAATTTCAATATTGAATTTATGGATAAAGATAATAAACCCATTAATCTGTCTCTTTATGATCTCCGAGGTAGATTAGTTCACTATAAAATCAATGTAGCTAAAAAAAATGGAATTGCAAAAATTCCAACTTTAGTTTATCCATCAGGTATATATTTTCTCAAGGTTAAAGATGGAAAAAGAAGCCAAGTTAAGAAAATTACAATTATAAAATAGTAAATAAATAGGAGGAAGAAATGAAAAAGATAATAGTTTTTATCATTTTAATTATTGTTATAAGCTCTTTATCGGCTAATTTTGTTGAAGGAAATATTCTCTTTAAGAGTGATCTTTCAATCGATGTTACAGGAAACAACTCAGGAGTAGTGATAACTGATAGAACTTGGTTTAATACTATTGCCTCTACCTATCAAATCAGTAAGCTAGATACATTGTTTACTATTGAAACAGGTGATTTTGATGGGTTTTATTATCTGGCAGATTTTAGTAAGATATTTGAAATAGAGGACCTAAAAAAATTACTATTAAAAATACTTGACTTATTAAATACAAAAAATTAGCTAAGTATTAAGTAATAATAAAAACAAAATGGACATAAATAATGAAAAAACATTTCTTTTTAATAGTAATTGCCTTATTTTGCATAAATCTGTTTTCGTATAACAATATATCGGACTGGAGATACATAAAAGACAAGAGATTCACCATATATTATCCACAGGGACAATATCTGTATGCTAAATATACACTTAATTCTTTAAAAGAATATGCTAGTAAGATAGATAATATTACCAGCAATGAAAGAAATCAGAAGGTTAATATAGTTTTAGAAGATACTGGTGAGTATCATAATGGTTTAGCGAATCCTATAGAGAACAAGTTAAGATTATTTCTTAACAGTCCAAGTACTAATAATAATTTCACTTCGCAAGATTGGTTAAACATGCTAGTAATTCATGAATACACTCATCATTCTCATCTCACAAGTACTGATAAAACCCCATTATTACTATCAAAGATTTTTGGTAACATTCTCTCCCCCAACCTATATTCTCCTATGTGGATGATAGAAGGAATTACTGTTAGAAATGAATCTTATTTTTCTCCTTACATTGGAAGATTAAACAATGGTTATTACACTGAAGTTATACAAACCCAATTACGAGATGATAAATTCCAAAATCACATTACAGCAAATTATTATCTAGAAGATTTCCCCCTTGGAAACTACTATATATATGGTGGAGCATTCGTAAAATGGCTTTCTGATATTTATGGAGAAGAACAACTAACTAGATTCTATAATAACTATGGCTCTAACTTAAGAAATGTTATCTGGAGCAGTTTATTCCCAAAATATACTTTGGATAGATCAGCAAAAAAGATATTTAATAAGTCTTTCCCAAGTCTTTTTAAGCAGTGGAAAAGTTATCTGGAAATGAGTGCTAACTTTGACAAAGATTTCCATAGCAACTTTATATCTTATGATTGGGATAATACTCTTTTAGTTAGCAACCTTACAAGTTCTGCGGATAAGCAACTTTTCTTTTTTGAAACTAAGAAGTTTTTTAATCATTATCGTATGCAGATAGTTCAATACAATATAGATGAAGAAAGAGGTGAAATAATTTATGAAAGTAACTCATCACTAACCAGCAATATGGAGGTTAAAGATAATCTTCTGTATTTTTCTGAAGCTGAAGTTGATTTTACAGGAGATAATATTGTAAATAATGGATTTTCTGGTACTTCAGTTCTTAAAAAACTAAACTTAAAAAACAAAAAAACCTCGATTCTCTTCAAAAAACCCTTTAAAGATTTTGCTATAGCCCCTAACAAGACTGTTTACTATACTATAGAAGACAACAATACTGGAACATCAAGTCTTTACAAGTTTGCAAAAAATCATCACTCTCTAATAAGAAACTATCCTTTTTTAATAAGTGAATTAGTCTATAATGAAAATAATAATAGAATACTTTGCACTTTCAAATATCCAAATTCATCATGGGATATTGGAGAAATATCAATCATTGATAACAGTTTTAAACCACTTATCACTACTTTATCGCAAGAGAAGAATCTTAGTTTAGTTGATAACAAATTAATATTCACTTCCAATCAGGATAATATTTCTCAAGCTTATCAATATGATATAATTAATAATATAATTGATAAAATTAGTAAAGACTTCTATGCAGACAATTCCCAAATTATCAAGAATAAGCTCTATTATAAAAGTATTTCTGGTTCTGGTGAGAGAATATCCTCTACTGATTTAGTAACTAGCCCACCTGAATTGAGACTAGTTGAAGATTCAAGATTAATAACTATAATAGATGATGATTATGAAGAGAATAAGGCAGTAGGTGAATCTATGAAAAACCTCTTATTCCCTTATGTAAGATATCCTTTTGGATTTTTTACAAGTGATGGTATTGGCTACTTTGATATAAATGCAAACTGGTATTTGAATAATGATGGTAAGGGTATTTTTGGTTTAAACATTGCAACTAAATTATTTTCACCTTTTAACTTGAATATTTATGTTGATAGCAAACTTGATAATTATATCTCTAGTCAAGTTGACATCTATAGATCGTATATAAACTGGCTAGAAAGAATAACTTTAATTGGGCAAACAGATTTCGATAATGATTATTATTTAGGAAATCAAATCTGCTTCAGAAAGTTCAACACTTCCCTTATTAATAATTATATGAGAGATTTAGGAAACTCTGGTTACACTAATAAAACAATCATAAGTCATAACTTTAAGAAATTAGAGCTAACTGCTTTTTACGAGAAGGTTGAAAGCTTTGATGAATCACCTAATTTCTCAGAACATAAAATTAATGATTCCATTTCTTCTTATCATGATTATGGTTTTGTCACTTCTTTTAACCTCTATAAAGTTAGAAATGGTTTTTGGACTCCTAATGTTGCTATGAAAGATATAGATATCAATCTTGGGATTTACCAAAATAATTATAAATCAAATAGCAATACTACATATTATAAGATTTCAACAATATCAGATTACTTTCTTGCATCTGCTTTACAGTTAACTATAGAAATGGGATTTTACTTTAATCATGAGAAAGTAATTCCAATGTTAAGTTTTGGTTCTGAATTCTAAATATCAATTAATATATATTTAGCATATAATGTCTTTTTTTTTAATTTTTTTTAATTTCTTTCGTTCATTTAACTGACATATTTCATTTCTTAACTACTTTTTTTATAATATCTTATGATACTCTTTTGTACTGATAACAAGGCTTTAAGATAATTTATTGTGCATCCTAAAAAGCATATTTAAAATATTTTAATAAATTACTGGACAATCTAACAGTAAGTAAAGAAATGGTTCTAAATCTTATTAGAGTGTTAGTTAAATACTAAAATATATATCAAATATAGGAGCTTTGTCTATGGTTTCACATGAAAACGAAAATTATGCAAAATTATTAGAGGAATCCTTCAATAATACCTCTGACCCAAAAATGGGTGATGTAGTTGAAGGCGAAATTATTAATATCACAGAAACATCTATCTTTATTAACATGAATGGAAAATATGATGCTTATGCAGATATTACAGATTATAAAGATAAAAATGGTAAATTGAAGTACCAAGTTGGCGATTTATTAAGAGGCTTTATTGTTGAATTTAACGATGATGGTATTAAGGTATCAAAAAGTTTAAG
The DNA here is from genome assembly GCA_963678375.2 of Cloacimonadales bacterium (SeqCode). Taxonomy (GTDB): domain Bacteria; phylum Cloacimonadota; class Cloacimonadia; order Cloacimonadales; family JAFGVF01; genus JAEKNW01. The sequence goes on along the minus strand of CAXXQH010000001.1, from coordinate 62,235 downwards.
AAAACAATTCGCTGACAAAACACAAATTAGAAGTGCTTTTGAAGAAAAAATACCTGTTGAAGGTAAAGTATTTAAAGTAGTTAATGGTGGATATAGCGTTGATGTACTAGGTGTAAGAGCATTCTGTCCTAAATCTCAAATGGATATTATGTTACACGAGGACTCACACTACCTTAACAGCAACTTCACATTCTTAGTAACAGAGTACGAAGATAACGGTCGCAACATTATCGTTTCCAGAAAAAAACTCCTACAAGACGAAGCTAAAATCATGAAAGAAGAGGCTCTTGCCACTCTAGAAGCTGGAAAAGTTGTTACTGGTGTAATTAGAAGATTAACTGATTTCGGTGCATTTGTTGACCTTGGTGGAATCGAAGGTCTTCTTCATGTTTCAGAAATTGCATGGGCTCACATTAATAAGCCTTCTGATGTTCTAACTGTTAATACTGAAGTGGAAGTGAAAATACTTGCTATCAATGGAGAAAAGATTTCTCTTTCAATGAAAGCATTACAGGAAAATCCATTAGATATCGCTATCAAAGAATTAGAGACTGGAACTATTGTTGAATGTAAGGTTCTTAGACTTCATAACTTTGGTGCTTTTGTGGAAATTATCCCTGGTGTTGAAGGACTTATCCCAATTTCAGAAATGTCTTGGGGCAAGAATATCCGTCATCCAAAAGAAGTTTTAAAAGAAGGAGATATTGTTTCTGCTCAAATCTTCAAATTAGATGAAAATGAGAAGAAAATCAATTTATCTCTAAAAGCTTTAATAGAAAATCCTTGGGATACTATTGACGACAAAGTTCAAGTTGGTGAATTAATCACAGGTACTGTTGAAAATAACACTAACTTTGGAGCCTTTGTAACAATCACTGATGGTATAACAGGTTTATTACCTCGTTCAAGAATGCCTATTACTATGAATTTAAACTCTGGTGATGAAATTGAACTTAGAGTTACTAATATTGATAAAGATTCAAAAAGAATATCTTTAGAACTTAAAGATCAACCTGCTCCTGAAACTTTACCAAAACAAGAAGATAGAAGACCTAACTTTAAAGGCAAAAAACGCGGTGGAAGACCTGCAGAATGGAAAAAATGGGCTGAAGATAAACCTGAAGTTCCTGAAGATAACCCATTCAATCAATTATAATTGACAAATAATCTAATTATATAAATGTGGAAAGCGGGTTTAATTACCCGCTTTCTTAATATCTAAAAAATATAATATTTACGGAGGCTCTTGTGGATAATACAACACAAATCCTGAAACTAAGAAGAGAAAAATTACAGAAGATTATTGATAAAGGGATAAATCCTTATCCTGTTAAATCTGAAAGAACACATAAGATCAATGAACTCTGGGAAAATAAAGATAGCCTTCAAGAGAATTCTACACAAGTTATTATTTCTGGTAGACTTGTTGCTATGCGTCGTCAAGGTAAAATTGGTTTTGGTAATGTTTCTGATATCTCTGGTAAAATTCAAATCTTTGTGAAGAAAGATGAATTAGGCGAAGAAAACTATGAACTATTCAAATTATGTGATATGGGAGACTTTGTTCAAGTAACCGGTACCTGTTTCACAACTAAAACTGGTGAATTCTCAGTTAAAGCTTCAAATATAAAACTTCTAACAAAAAATCTACGTCCAACTCCTGCTGTTAAAGAAAAAGAAGTTGATGGACAAATTGTTAGATATGATGAATTTTCTGATATTGAGCTTCGTTACAGAAAAAGATATCTAGATCTTCTTCTCAATCCTGACAGAAAAGAGACTTTTATTCAACGCTCAAAAATTATTCAAGATATTCGAAACTATCTAAACTCACTAGATTTTATTGAAGTTGAGACTCCTATCCTTCAACCTCTTTATGGTGGAGCCAATGCTCGCCCATTCATAACTCACCATAACAGCCTTGATATGGATCTTTACTTAAGGATAGCGACTGAATTATATTTGAAGAGACTCATAATAGGTGGATTTGAAAGAGTCTATGAGATCGGTAAGAACTTCCGTAATGAAGGTATGGATAGAACTCATAATCCTGAATTTACTGCTATTGAGCTTTATCAAGCTTATTCAGATTTAGAAGGAATGATGGATATTACTGAAGGCATTATACAGTCAATTGCTAAGAATGTCTTTAATAAATCTGTTTTCACTTTCAATAATCATGAAGTTAATCTTGCTACTTCTTTTAGAAGAGCATCTATGGCAGATTTAGTTGAAGAATATTCTGGTTTTTCGGCACATGATTTAGATTATGACAAAATGGCTTCATTCATGAAAGATAATAAAATGGAGATTCCAGATAATGTTGGTCCTGGTAAGCTATTAGAAGAATTATTCGAACACTTTGTTGAAGCTAAATTAATTCAACCTACCTTTGTTACTGACTTTCCAACCGAGGTATCTCCTCTTGCTAAGATGAGAGCAGATAATCCTAAATTCGTAGAAAGATTTGAATTATTTATATGTGGCGGTGAGTATGGAAACGCCTTCTCTGAGCTCAATGATCCTATTGATCAGAGAAATAGACTTGAAGAACAAGCAAAGCTAAGAGAAATGGGTGACGATGAAGCTAATGTAGTTGATGAAGATTTCTTAGAGGCTCTTGAATATGGTATGCCTCCTATGGGTGGTCTTGGCATTGGTATCGATAGACTTATCATGTTGTTAACAAACAACACATCTATTAAGGAAGTAATTTTATTCCCAACCATGAAGCCTGAATAGCCATTAACTAATAATCATATAAAAATGAATAAATGTACCTTTATAAGTAGAAGATATTTAAAAGGGAAAAAATCTCGCTTAGCCGGTTCACACTGGCTAAGCCTTCTTGGGATTATTATTGGTGTTTCTGCACTATTGATAATTCTTTCGGTTATGAATGGTATGCGAGAGGTCGTAATTGAAAGAATTCTAGCATCTTCTGCTGAAATTGAAATAGATTTAAATGCTGAAAATGATATACCTCAGATTATTAATACCCTCAATAATTTTGAATTCACTAAGTATCTTAATCCAGTCTATGAAGAAGATTTAGTAATCCTAGCCAAAAAGCAGACGATTTTAGCAAAATTTGTTGGAATAAATTTAACTGAATTTAAAAAGCATAATCAAGTATTAAATAAACTTCCATATTCACAACTTATTTCGGATAAACCTGGACTTATCTATGGACATAATAATCTTGACTTATTTACCAATAATGGGGCTTTTATTGGTTATGAACTTGCAAGAAGATACTCTCTCAATCTTGGTGATGAATTTACTGTAATTTCACTGGGTAAATCTAATTTTAGTTCTATCGGCCAAATCCCTCTAACTAAGAACTTTACTATTCAAGGTATTTATTCAAATTTAATACCAGAACTAGAACTTGGGATAGTGTATGTCTCAGATTCTAATCTGCAAAATTTAACACATAGTAAGCAACTCTATAATAAAATTGAGCTTTATAGCAAAGATTTTTCTAAAGCTAACACATATAAAAAGCAAATCCAAGCTCTACTTGAAAATAATTCAGTTACTTCTTGGAGTGATAAAAATAGCAATCTATATGATGCTCAAAAATTAGAAAAGAATGTAATGTCTTTTGTTCTTAGTTTAATTATTATTTTGTCCTCTTTCAACTTATCAGGAAGTTTCCTTAAAAAGGTTTCCAATAAAAAGAAAGAACTAGGTATCCTCTCAACTATAGGTTACTCTCAAAAAGATATTATGAAAATCTTTCTATATCAAGGAATAATCCTCGGATTTGCAGGGGTAGCAGTTGGTAATATGCTAGCATATTCTCTATTGATTATACAGTTAAAATTTAATATTATTTCTATGCCAAGCAATATAGTACACATCTTCCCTACTCTTCCAATATCTATCCAGCTTACTGATTTTATTCTAGTAACTTTATTCTCATTAACATTTTCAATTGTTAGCTCTTTATTCCCAATTTATCGCATTAAAAAGCTAAATCCAATAGACTTAATCAAAGAATAAACATTCAAGCTACAAGCTGTATCAATAAATTACCAATAAACATTTTGCTTTAATTATATTTAATTATATTTTATCGTTTATCATACTTGACATTTTTTTTATAATGAATAATTTTACATTCGATGAAAAACAATAACTTATTAATAAATAAAAAATATATTTTAATACCACTTTTCATGTATATCACGTTTATGATATACTGTCAAGATAACGTCGTACTAGAAGCTGAGAACTTAGAGAATGGCTTAAATTCTGGAATAGTTAATGACTCTTTAAAGGTTATTTCAGATAGCCTTGAAGCCAAGACAAAATATGAAGAATATACTCAGGCTGATTCTCTTCAATATTCAGGTAAAAGAAGCTCCTTAAATCTTTCTGAAGATACAATTTCTCTATCTGGTGATGCGAAAATTACATATCAAGATATATTTATTGAAGCTGATTCCCTCTTCCTTGATCTTGAAAGTAAAAATGCATTTTCATATGGTGATGCTATGATAAAACAACTGGGACAGATTTTCTTAAGCAAAGATATAAAAATGGATGTAGAATCCAAAACAGGTATCTTAGAAAATGGTTCTGGGGCTTTAGAACAGGGTTTTATTTATGGCTCTCAAATTAGAAAAGTTGATAACAAAGTCTTTGATATAGATAATGGAATTTTTACTACTTGCGATGATATTGACCCACACTTCTATATAAAATCCAAACGATTAAGAATCTTTCAAAATGAAACTATAGCTGCCAAACCTGTAGTATACTATGTTAATCATTTTCCTGTTATGGCCCTCCCATTCGCGGCCTTTAGTATTGAAAGAGGAAGACATAATGGTTTTTTAATTCCACAACCTGGCTGGAATAATAGCGATGGTAAATATCTCAAGAATATTGCTTATTATTTTGCTTTCAAAGATTACTATGAAAATAAAATAGCTTTTGATTTTTATGAGAAGAAGGGCTGGAATTTTAATATTACTAACAGATATATTGTTAGATACCTCTTTAATGGAGGTTTGAATTTTAACTATAGAAAACGAGACTATAATAACAATACAGCAACTGACTGGTCACTTCAAGCTAATCATCGTCATACTTTAAAAAACAACTCTTCCTTTATAGCTAATATTAATTATGCTACTAGTGAAGTTATATGGGACAATAGTACAGATATTGACGATAGATTAACAGAATCTATAAGCTCTTCAGCTACTTACTCCAAGGGTTTTGACAATTCAACATTAAATATATCAAGTTATTATTCAGAAAATTTTGTATCCAAAACTAAATCAATAACTCTACCAAGTATCAGATATTCTGAATCAACTACTCCAATCTATGAGCTTATAGGTCTAAAAAGTAATCAAGTGAAAGATTATTGGTGGAAATCATTATCATATAATTACAGCTTCAATGCTAGCCACGCAGGAACGGTTAGAGATGAAAATTCTTCATTTAAAGATCTGATTTGGAGTAATAAAACTTATCTTGACACACTTGGTAATGAGGTCATAATTAATCAGCATAATCTAGGAGCTCTACATAGTTTATCCTTTAGTTTTAGTCCAGATATATCTAATTACTTTAATATCTCGCAATCGATGAACTTTAGAGAAGCATGGTTCGATAGAAATAAAGAAGAATCTAATATTACTAGAGGTAACTCATTTTCTTTTAATACATCTGCTTCAACAAAACTATACGGTCTTAAAAGATTCAAACTAGCTTCTTTAAGAGCTATCAGACATGTAGTTACACCAAGAATTAGCTTTGCTTATACTCCCGATTATTCAGAAAATGATAAATTCTACTCTTTCTCAGGGATTAGTCTAGCTAGTGGTAAAAGAAAAAGAAGTATAAATTTTAGTTTAAATCAGATTTGGCAAGTCAAATATTTTGATAAAATGACTGAAACTGAGAAAAAAAACAATAATTTATTTTCTATGAATTCTTCTCTTAGTTATGACCTTGAAAAAGAAAGCAGGAGGATGTCTAGAATTAGTCACAGCCTTAAATTTAGTCCAAACTCCTTCACTATTAATAAAGTCCAGATTAGTTATAACAACTCGATTAATTTCAGTCATGATTTTTATGATAGATCATGGGGGGACTTAAATTTAGAGAACTGGAGATTTAATCAAACGCTTGGATTCTCAGGAAATTTTAGATATTTCCATTACTTCCCTAAAGTTCAAAATCCTCTCAAAACTGGACAAAGAGTAGTTCAAGATACTATCAAGTATGCAGAATTAGATTGGGACTATTACGAATCCTCTTCAGAGCGTAAAAATTGGTCTCTAAATCTAACACATGCATTGTCTTTTGATAAAAACTTTTTAGATCCAAATTCTAACAATCTTAATCTATCCTTAGATATGTATCTTACAAATAATTGGCATTTAGGTTATTCAAACAGAATTAATATAATTACAGATGAGATTCTATCTCATAACTTATCATTGAAAAGAGACCTTCACTGTTGGAATTTAAGTTTTGATTACAGTAGATCAAATGAGTTCTGGGAATATAAAGTCGTTCTTACAAATAACAAGCTCAGCGATATCCTGAAGTTCCCATTCGAGGCTAGAAGATAATGGACAAAGTCATTTTCTTAGATAGGGACGGAACAATAAATATTGATGAAAATGGTTACATTAGCAATCCTGATGATTTAGTACTTTACCCAAATGTAGCTAAAGCAATTTCATATTTTAATAACATTGGTTTTAAGGTAGTCATAGTTACAAATCAATCTGGTATAGCTAGAGGTTACTTTTCCTTTGCAGATTTAACAAGAGTACATGATAAAATGATAAACTTGTTAGCAAATGAAAATGCCCACATTGACGATATTCTAATCTCACCTTACCACCCGAAAGGTGTAGTTGAACCATATAATATCGTACATGAGTCTAGAAAACCTAGTACCGGTCTTTTAAAAAAGTATTATGCAAAAAATCAGTTTAAAACTGCTAGCTCTTATATGATTGGTGACAAATTCTCAGATATTGAACTAGGTCATAATTTCAATATGACGACAATACTAGTCTTAACAGGCAATGGGAGACAGACTTTTTTAAAGAGAAAAGAACATGGGATAAAACCACACTTTGTTGTTAATGACCTATGGGAAGCTTCTAAACTAATAAACAAATTAATAAAAAATAAAGGAGATTTAAAATGAAGAGATTTATTTTCTTAATCTTAACAGTTTGTGTTGTTTCACTCTCAAGCATAGAATTTGAGAACTTGGGCAATCAAATTAAAGAGATTAAACTTAAAAATGGTGCTAAAGTTTTGCTTTTGCATGATGATTCTGCCCCGATAGTTCATTGTGTAACTATGGCTAATGTTGGTGGTGTAAATGAGGTTCCTGGAATTACAGGTATTGCCCATTTCTTAGAGCATTTAGCTTTTAAAGGTACTCAAACAATCGGTACAAATGACTACCTAGCAGAAAAGATAATCTTAGACAAACAAGATGCTGTCTTTGAATTGCTTTTGGAAGCAAAAAAGAATGATAATCAAGAACTTGTTTCAAAATACCAAACTCAGCTTGAAGAACTTGATGTTGAAGCATCGAAATATGTAGTTAATAATGAATTCAGCCAAATCTATACACAAAACGGTGGAAGAAACTTTAATGCTGGTACTTCTAAAGATTTCACAATGTATCAAGTTAGTCTTCCATCAAATAAACTTGAATTATGGTTCACCCTTGAAGCAGATAGATTCACTAATCCTGTTTTCAGAGAGTTCTATAAAGAACGTCAAGTTATCTTAGATGAAAGACTTATGCGTGAAGTTAATAGCCCACAAGGACAATTAATGAAAGAAATGATGGGAACAGCTTTTAAGGTTCATCCATATAAATTTACTACTATTGGAGCCAAGGAAGATATTGAGCAAATTACACGTCAAGATGTTAAAGACTTCTTTAATAAATATTATGGAGCTCAAAACCTTACTTTCATTGTTTATGGAGATTTTTCTGAAGACCGTGCTCTTGCTTTCTCTAATAAATACTTAAGCACTATTCCAGCAAGAGAAAAATCTCTTCCTGTAAAAGAACTAGAACCAAAACAAACTGAAGAAAGAAGTTTTAGTATTGATTATGATGCGTCTCCAATGGTTATGATTAGTTATCACGTACCAGCAGCAAGTCATCCAGATAATACCGCAATAGAGGCACTTGCTTCAATTTTCGGGCAAAGAGAAACCTCTCCTTTAATGAAAACAATGGTATATGATAAGAAGCTTGCTCTATATGCATACTCATTTGCAGGTTTACCTGGTTCTAAATATGATAATTTATTTAGTATTATGCTTGCTCCTAATAATGGTGTTGAAATAGAAGATTGCTTAACAGCTGTTGATAGTATTTTGGCAAATTTCTTAAAAGAAGGAGTTAGTGATAATGAATTAGAATCATATAGAAAGACTTCTAAAAAAAGCTATCTATCAAGACTTGATACTGGTATTTTTCTACCTATCCAAATCGGTATGATGGAAGTTGTGACTGGGGATTATAATGATTTCTTTTCTTCCTTAGAAGAAATAGATAACCTTAAGAAGAATGACATAGTAAATGTTGCGAAAAAATACTTAGTTCCTAGTAATAGAACTATTGGAATGTTAAAAAAGGCAGGTGAATAGATATGAAAAAGATTGTTTTATTACTAGTATTAACAGTAATCTTGTTAGCTGGATGTTCATCCAATAAAGCAAGACCTGTCGATAAGTTGAAGTTTCCCCCACTTAATGAGATTAAAGTTCCAGAAGTAGTTACACACACTTTAAGCAATGGAATGAAAGTTTATTTCTTGGTAGATAATAGATTGCCAATAATTAGAATGGAGGCTCAAGCTCATAGTGGAACAGTAACAGATCCAAAAGACAAAATCGGTTTAGCCGAACTTGCATCTTCTTCCTTAACTTCAAGCTCCCAAAAATATTCAGCTCAAGAGCTAAAAGAAATTTTAAATGATAATGCAATTAGTTTAGGTTCTTATGCATCAACACGTCATTCTATTGTCTCAATGAGTGCTTTAGTTGAAGATAAGGATTTGGCTTTCACTATTTTTAGTGATGTATTAAAAAACCCGACCTTTGATGAAGAAGAATTTGAAACTGAAAAAACAAGAACAATCTCTAATATATACAGAAGAAATGATGAAGCATCATCAATAGCTTTTAGAGAATTTCAAAAGGTAATATTTGGTCAAGACTACCCTCGAAACTATCAAAAAGAGATTTATACTGTAGAAAATATTACTCGTGATGATGTACAAAGATTTTATTCAGAATACTTTTATCCGAAGAACATGACATTAACTATTCATGGTGACTTTGATATAGAAGAAGTTAAATCAGAGTTAGAATTCTATTTTAGTACTTGGTATTCACCTCTTGAATATAAAGAAATAACTTTACCTGAACCTAAAACAGATTCAGATACAAATGTTTATATTGTTGATAAAAAAGATGCCAGCCAAACTTGGGTCTTAATCGGTCATCGTTCAAACCTTCTTTATAGTGATGATGATTACCCAGCTATGCAACTCCTAAATGAAATCCTGGGTGGAGGATTCACAAGTAGAGTCTATAAATCTGTCAGAGTCAAAAAGGGATTATCTTATTCTCCTGCAGCATTTTTATCTGCATCTTTCAACAGTCCAGGTGCTTTGTATCTTCTAGCCCCTACTGCAACAGAAAACACCTTAGAAGCTGCCCAGACTCTTGTTGAAGAAGTAAGAATTATTACTCAAGAAAAAGTAAGCAAAGAAGAACTTCAATTCGCTAAAGATTCATATTTTAATTCTTTTGTTTTCAAATATGAAAGACCAGAATACACTCTTACTGCTATTAAAAACTATGATTATTTTGGATATGACAGAGATTTTGCTAACATACTCAAAGAGAAAATTGAAGATGTAACTATTGATGATATCTATCAAGTTGCAAAGAAATATCTAAAACCTGAAGAATTAATTTATCTTTTTGTAGGTAATAAAGATGAATTTATCGAAGATGTATCTACTTTAGGTGATGTCGAAGTAATCGATATATCCCTAAAGGAAACAAAATCTGGAGATATTCTTGATTATGCTAAGGGAAAAGAAATATTTTCCAAATTCTTAAATCAAGTTAAGAGCAAAAAAGAGATTACTTCTTTATCTTCAAAGAGTACAATTACTCAATCTACTCCTATGGGTGATATGTCATTAGATAAAACAACTCATATTGTTTTTCCAAATAAACTTCTTGATAAAATTGAATCTCCTATGGGTGAAATCTCAACAACAGTTAATATTGATAAGGGTATTCAATCAATGCCTGGTAGAAACATGGAACTCCCTCAAGAGAATCTTACAGCTATCCTAGACCAGATTCATTTATCATACTTTGGTTGGCTTCATGACCCTTCAAAGCTATCAATTGGATATTTACAAGATGAGATAATAGATGATGTTGAATATCAAATTTTAAAACTTGAATATAAAGATTCAAGTATGAAACTTTGGATAAATAAAGAAAATAGTTTACCAGGTTTTAGTGTAGAAACAATGGATTCACCAAGTGGTGCAATGAAAGTCAAAAGTACTTTCTCAGACTACAAACTAAATGACTCAGTTCTTTGTCCTATGCATATTGAAACTACTCTAATTGATGGTACCCCTATCAACTCAACATCATTCAAATCAATTAAGTTCAATGTTGAATTTTCAGATGATACTTTTGAATATTAATAGTTGATATATATAAATTTAAAAAAGAGAAGTCTAGGCTTCTCTTTTTTATTTACTCACATAAATATAAATAATTTTGCTTCTTTCTAGTGCTTGAAGTTCAATAATCTCATTTAGTTTTGTTAAGATAAGTAAATCTTCACTCTCTATACATTGCTTTCGGTCATTAGAAATTAACTTACCACTTATTAAATAAATACCTACAAAAAGATTATTGCATCTATTTTCAAGTTTAAATTTATGTTTAGCTTCCTTTTCTTGGAAGCTCAGTTCTCCCTTCAGATTCTTAGAAGTCATAAGATTAAAATCTCTAGCTTGACCTAGTGAAGAAGTATTCCAAGCACCATCAAAGTTGTCACATTCGAAAGGTATTAGATTCTTAGAATAATGACCTTGATGCTTAATTTCTAAGTTGCCTTCAATTACCATTAGTGAACGATTATAATCTGGTAAGGAGGTAAAAACAGATTTTTCAATTTCAACAGTTGCTGAACTTATTCTGACATCAAAATTTCTAGTATGGTAGCTACTATCTAGAGGATAAATGAAAAGTTCTGTAGTAGTTCCGCCTGCCCAACTACTTTGTTTATAGTGAGCTTTTTTTATTATCATCAATATATGGAATAGGATCTTTTAAACCAGCTTCTCTGAAAGCTTTTAGACGTAAATAGCAAGAATCACAAGTTCCACATGCTACTTCATTATTTCTATAACAAGACCATGAGTACTCAAAAGGAGCTTGAAGTTCTTTGCCTAGTTTTATTATTTCAGCTTTGGATTTATGAATTATTGGTGTTTTAATAGTTATATTAGTATCATCTTTAGTCCCTAACTGTATTGCTTTGTTCAAAGCAAGATAAAAAGACTCTCGACAGTCAGGATAACCTGAACTATCCTCTTCAACTGCTCCTATATATATAGACTGAGCTCCTATTACCTCTGCCCAAGAAGTAGCAATAACAATTAGATTCCCATTACGGAAAGGAACATAAGTTGAAGGGACAAACTGCTCTTTGTTAGGATCATGATTTTCAATCTTATCTCCCTTGCCGATAAGACTTGTTCCCCCAATTTGTTTAAGATAATTCAAATCTACTGTAAGTATGTCTTTAGGAGAATAGAATTGTACTAAGTAATTAAAGCATTCTTGTTCTTTGGTCTGGGTTATTTGTCCATAATTTGCATGGAGAAAATATAGTTCATCATTTTCTTGATTAGCAATGGCTGTTGTAACCAGACTATCCATACCCCCACTTAGTAGTATCACAGCTTTTTTCATTAAAACCAATCCTCAATTTTAAAGTCTGTTTCTATCTTCTTTTCTATTTCATCATCTAAATTATAGAAAAAGTCAATATTTGTTCTCTCTTCTATCATATCTATTGGAAAAGCATAGTATTTCAGTTCACCATTGTTCTCGCCATTTGAGAAGATAAAGCCAACTCCTTTTATATCATCTCCTGATAAGTCTGCTACAATCTTATAATAATAATTTGGTACAGATACTTTACTCTTACCGATTTTCATCTTTATCCCATCAGCAAGAACAGGTCCTGTGGCTATGAATATCTTTCCATTTTCAATAGCCCAATCTCTAATTAAATCTTCTAAGTCTGCCCATATCTTTCTATTAAGATCTGGGTGTTGAGGAGTCATATTACTCATATAGAAACTTTCTTCCATTGCTTGAGCTGACCATCTATTATCTGCAGCTGGACAGAGATGCCCCCTATCATAGCCACTCTTATAATAATCGGTTGGTAGTGCAGAAGAGATTGAAGTAGATGGATCTGTCTTAAAATTATCTTTTCGTACAACTTTTTTATTTAGTACTTCGTCCTTGGTAAGTTCATAAAAGACCCAATCTGCTTGTTCATGATCTTCATTATAATCAAGGCTATATGCTTCATGTTCTACAAGACCACCATTGGATAAATTCGATGAAGGATAATAATAGGATAAAACATGTTCATCTAAATTTAATCTTTCTTCAGTAGCTTGAGCTTCAATATTAATATCTTCAATAATATCATGGTCTTCTCTAGAGTTCAAAAAGAAGAAAGTTGCAACAGCAATTATAACAATAGTTACAGTTGAATAACTTAGTCTTTTTCTTGTTTTCTTGCTACTTGTTTTTTTTGAACTTTTTCTCTTAGTTGATGCACTTTTTTTACTAGGAGCTTTCTTATTATTAGTAGTTTTCTTTTTAGTAGTCTTCTTTTGAGTTGCCATTAATCCCCCTTTTAATCGAAATAATAGACAGCTTCAATAGGATTCACTTTCGCTGCCTTATAAGCAGGATATAGTCCAGAAAGAATACCAATCAGAAGTGCAAAACCAAGTCCAACGAATATACCGGTATATGGTAATGTCAAAGGAACTTTCAATGCACTTGATAGGAAGACAACGATTATTTTAGCTATCGAAATACCAATTGTTGCTCCAATTAGTGTTAAAATTATTGCCTCAGAGAGAAGTAGGGAAAATATATCAAACTCAGATGCACCAATACTCTTTCTAATACCAATTTCATTCATTCTTTCACTGATAGATATTAAGAGAGTACTAAACAAGCCTATTCCACCAACGAAGAGTGAAACAGAAGCAATGGCCATTAAAATAGTATTCCACTTAGATAGCATGTCATTTAATTGCTGAGTAAATTTAAGTATTTCTTCAGGTTCAGAAACGAAAGTAAAAGATTCAGTCATATAGTGATTAGCTAAGAGTAGTTGTCTGGCTTTGCTCTTATTAAAAAGGAATTTACTTGAGTTATGAGATTGTACATAAATCTGTTCAATTTCACGATTGACTGAGTAATACTTGACGCCTGTTTCAAGTGGTATAAATATAGACCGTAGGTCCCATCTTCTCTCCCATTGATTAAAATCAAACTCACTTTTCTCACCAGATTCCTCACCAATCACTCCAATAATAGTATATCTATGACTACCAAGAGTTAGTTTTTTGCCTATTACATTAGGATCTGAATTCATATTGCCTTCCCAGAAATTACTTCCTACAAGACAAACATTAGCTTCTTGTTTTTTATCTAAATTATTAAAAGGGCGACCCTTTAAAATATAATATTTTTTGAAATTAAAATAGTCATTATTAGTAGCTTTTATTTGGGTCCACCTTGAATATTTACTATTCCTATCGTGAGAAGTTGTAGATACCATTGCATATATATGTTTAGCATCAAGTTCATCTTGTAAGGTATAGAAGTCATTGATATTTATTGGCTTAGCTTCTCTCTTTTCTCTAGACCTACGCCACCAACGGCGATTAAATCTCTGACTTTCATCTTGTTCAGTCTTAGTAGTAATAGTGAAGGAGTTATCCCAACCCATATTACCAACACTTGTGTTGATAGCAACTTTGACACCGTCCACAGCTGAAAAAATTGAAACTACAGCAAGAACACCAATAATTAGGCCTAGTAAGGTTAACATAGTTCTTATCTTGTGAGAAAGAATAATTGTTAAGCTACTACGAATATTGTTTCCTAAAAGCATTAGAAGACTTCCTGACCACACTTAGGGCAAACTTTATAATTACCTTTTTCCTTGGAGAATTTCTCTTCCATATAGTAATTATTACAGTTAGGACAAGTAACTTTAACAGGTTTGTTCCAAGAAGAGAACTTACATTCAGGATAATTTGTACAAGAATAGAATGTTCTACCTTTCTTAGATTTCTTTTCAGTAATCATACCAGTTTCGCAATCAGGACATTTTATCCCTAAATCTATTGGTTTAGTAAACTTACATTTTGGGTAGTTTGAACAAGCTATAAACTTACCAAATCTACCATTTTTAACAACTAAAGGACTATCACATTTTGGGCATTTTTCATCAAGTGTTTCTTCTTTCACAATTTGAATTTTACCATCTTTATCTCTTTTAAAATTCTTGATATCTTTGCATTTAGGATATTCAGAACAGCCAAGGAATTCTCCTTGACGACCAGTTCTAACAATGTAATGTCCTTCTTTACATTTTTCACAAGGGATATCAGTATGTTCCAAGTATTTTTCTTTTTCTTTTGATAGATCAACTTGCTCAATCATTTTTTTTAATTCTTGATAATATTCATCTAAAACCTTTTCAAAAAGTTCATCACCTTCTTCAACCTTATCTAACTTTTTCTCCATATCTGCGGTGAAAAGAACATTAAAGGTAGAATCAAACTTTTTAGTAAGAAAACTATTTACTTTTATACCCAGTTCTGTTGGGTGAAGATACTTCTTAATCAACTCAACGTAGTTTCTATCAGTAATAGTTGAAATTATCGATGAGTAAGTAGAAGGACGACCAATTTCTTTTGCTTCAAGTTCTTTAATAAGCGAAGCTTCTGAATAACGAGCTGGAGGTTGAGTAAACTTTTGTTCAGAGCTTACATCACTTTTCTCTAATTCATCACCGATTTGATATGCTTTATCAATTAATTCACCCATTGAAGTTGAGACATAGCTGTAAGCAAGGGAAAATCCTTTATCCAAAATAATAGCACCTTTAGTCAGAAACTCACACTTCCCAGTTTCAACAAGAACTTGCACGTTTTCGACCAGCATAGGTATCATTTGAGTAGCTACAAATCTTCCCCAAATTAAACTATAAACTCTAAACTGTTCAGGAGATAAGTAACCTTTAATAGATTCTGGTGTTTTATAAACATCAGTAGGTCTAATGGCTTCATGAGCATCTTGAGCCTTATTTTTGTTGGCAAAATTTCTTACTGTTGGATTTAGTTTTTCTTGTCCAAATCTTTCTTTAATCAGTGCTCTACATGAATCTTGTGCTTCTGTTGATATTCTAAGAGAGTCGGTTCTCATATAGGTAATAAGACCTGATTGTTCACCTGCTATAGATATGCCTTCATACAACTCTTGAGCTATTTTCATAGTTCTTTTAGGACTAAAGCCTGATATACGTGAAGCATCTTGCTGCAACGTAGAAGTAATATAAGGTGTTGGAGGTTGAACTTTTTTCTTACTCTTTTTAATATCTTTCAATTCAGTTTGTGATTTCTTAATATCTTCTAGTATCTTTTCAGCTTCCTCTTTATTACTTATCTTTGCTTTCTTTCCATCAATTTTATTCAATTCTCCTTTAAAAGGCTGAAAATTGTCTTTCCAAAAATTTGCATAAATTTTCCAATACTCTTCTGGAATAAAAGCATTTATTTCTTCTTCTTTCTCACAGACAAGTCTTAATGCAACGGATTGAACTCTCCCAGCACTTAAATCTTTAGCAATAACCTTCCATAATATTGGACTAACTTTATATCCAACAATTCGATCTAGAATTCGTCTAGCTTGTTGCGCATTCACCTTATTGATATCAATATCACCTGGGTGTTTAATTGATTCTACAATGGCTTTTTTAGTAATTTCATTGAAAGTTATTCGGTGAACAGGCTTGCCTTTGATTTCTTTTTTTAGTAGTTCTGTAAGATGCCAAGCAATAGCTTCTCCTTCTCTATCATGGTCACTTGCCAAGTAGATTTCAGGAGCACTTTTAGCTTTTTCTCTTAACTCCTTTATGATTTTAGTCTTTGTTCTATCACTAACATATTTTGCAGCATAATTATTATCCAAATCAATGCCTAGAGATTTTTTTGGCAAATCCCTTATATGACCCATAGAAGCTACAATGTTAAATTTATTATCTAAGAACTTACTTATAGTTTTTGCTTTTGCTGGAGACTCCACGATTATCAAACTTTTAGACATAATCCCTCTAGTGTTTTAT
This sequence comes from Cloacimonadales bacterium (SeqCode), assembly GCA_963678375.2. Classification (GTDB taxonomy): domain Bacteria; phylum Cloacimonadota; class Cloacimonadia; order Cloacimonadales; family JAFGVF01; genus JAEKNW01. The sequence continues at coordinate 45,725 of CAXXQH010000001.1, read as the reverse complement.
TTTCTGAGTATTCATCTGATATTTATTTTCGTTAATAAGGGTATCTATGAACTCTTTGATATTTGCTTGATTAAAATCTGAGAAATTAATCATTGTTATTATTTTATCTAATTTCTTCTTAGTAACTTGTTCTTGAGTTAAATAATACAAATGCATACAAATCTGAATTACTTTTTCGAAAGTCAATTCAGTTAGTGAACCAATATTATACATACTCAACATGTAACCATAAGCATCAACAGAAATCGCTTGTGATTCAATAATATCTAGGTTGCGATAATATGGTTTTATCTTACCGTCTTGGTTTTCTAGCATTTCTATTAAGGACTGTAGTTCATCTTCACTTAAACTTTTTAAAAACTCTCTAGAATGTTTTCCAGATAGCTCTTTCAAATAATCTATTTCTTTTTTCATCTATTCATTATCCGTTATGTTTTTACCACAACACTTTTTATATTTCTTTCCACTTCCACAAGGACAAGGATCATTTCTGCCTATTTTCTCAGCATTCACAATAGGTTTTACCTTTGTTTGTGCTTGTGGAGTGTTCATTTTAGGCATTTGTGGCTTGGATTGCTCTTCTATTGCAGGACCATTATTAAAAACATTCACTTCATTATGCATTGTTTTTATTCTGTCCAAAACATCTTCAATATTTGCTTGATTTACAAGAACCCTTGTGAATACTTTTTGTGTCACCTGCTCTTGAATTCGATATATCATGTCCTCAAAGACATAGAAGCTCTCTTTTTTATACTCAATGAGTGGATCCTTATTTCCATAAGCTCTTAAACTAATTCCTTCTTGTAACAGATCCATTTCTCTAAGATGTTCTCTCCAGTTAGAATCAACTACTTCCAACAAAGATCTTCTTTCTAATTCTCTTTGATTCTCAAGACCTACTATTTCTTCTTTCTGCTCATAAGCTCTAATTAATCTTTCTTCCATAATGTTTCTGAGCTGATTAACATCTAAGTCAGGATTCATAATCTTAGCGTAATCTGTTGGAACCCCAAGATTTAATTTTACCCATTTACAAACTTCTTCTACCTCATGATCTTCTACAAAAGTTTTACTCTCTACAATTCTGTCAATAATATTATTAACAGTATCGGTTATCATATTTAAAATTTCATTCTTTAAATCATAGCCTTTAAGAACGTTATTGCGATATTGATAAATAATCTCTCTTTGAGCTGTCATAACTTCATCATATTTAATTAGTCTCTTTCTAATCTCAAAGTTATGTTCTTCAACTCGTTTCTGGGCTTTGGAAACTGCATTAGTCATCCATGGATGAACTATAGGCTCATCACTCTTTGCACCTAATTTCATCATCATTGGAGCAATTCTGTCTGATCCGAATAATCTCATTAAATCATCTTCTAGAGAAAGATAGAATCTTGAAGTACCAGGATCTCCTTGACGACCAGCTCTACCTCGGAGCTGTCTGTCAATTCTCCTACTTTCATGACGTTCAGAACCTATGACATGAAGTCCATCTATAGGTCCTCCATAAGGTAAGTCTTTAGAAACATCATTATTGGCATTAAGATAATCTTCATGTTGTTGCTTAATAACAGAATCAGCAATTTTAATATCTGTTCCTCTACCAGCCATATTTGTAGCTATAGTAACAGCTCCTGCCCTACCTGCACCAGCAATAATCTCAGCCTCTTTTTCGTGGTTTTTAGCGTTAAGTATATTATGAGGTATCTTATTTAATCTCAGCATCCTACTAAGTGTTTCTGAGACTTCTACACTAGTAGTACCAACTAAAACAGGTTTTTCTTGTTGGTGCCAATATATTATTTCTCTAATAATTGCTTTATATTTCTCATTCTTTGTCAAATATATAAAATCATCATGATCACGTCTTGTTATAGGAACATTTGTTGGAATTTCAACCACAGGAAGTTTATATATTTCCATAAACTCATTCTCTTCAGTAACAGCTGTACCAGTCATCCCAGCTAATTTATCAAACATTCTAAAATAATTTTGCAAAGTTATTGTTGCTAGCGTCTGTGATGCTTTTTGAATCTTAACTCTTTCTTTAGCTTCTAAAGCTTGATGCAACCCATCAGAGAATCTTCTTCCAGGCATTAAACGCCCAGTAAATTCATCAACTATTTGGACTTGATTATCCATTACAACATACTCTTTTTCTTTTTCAAACAGAGAATAAGCCTTAAGAAGCTGTTTAATATCATGTTGCTTTTCACTCTTATCCATGAATTCACGAGTTACTCTTTCCTTCTTCTTAAGCCTCTCTTCGATTGATATACTTTCATCATTATCAACGGAATCAAGTAGTTCATCAAGTGTTGAAGTTATAAAGAGGTCTCTTTCATAGTCATTGATGACATCTTGACCCATTTCACTCAGTTCCACTGTGTTAGCTTTTTCATCAATACTGTAATAAAGCTCTGCATTTAACTCATGCATTTTCTTATCACGAATAAATACACCTTCGATATCATTACAAAGTTTCTTAAGATCACCTTCTTTCATATACTTGTTAAAAGCTTTATTCTTTGGAGAACCTAATTTCATTAATAGAAGTAATCGACCGATTTCATTAGAGTCTGAATTAGGATCATCAAGCAAACTTTTAACCTTTGAGTTCAATTCTCTCAGTAGATTATTTTGAAGTTTTGTTAGTTTTTCTATATAAGGTCTTAACTCTTGATAGAAGTTTTTATCATCATCAACAGAACCTGAGATAATCAAAGGTGTCCTTGCTTCATCTATTAGAATACTATCAACTTCATCGACAATTGCATAATAGAAATCCCTTTGCACCAATTGGTCAGAATGGACCGCCATATTATCTCTTAGGTAATCAAATCCAAACTCACTATTCATCCCATAAGTAACATCATACCGATAAACCGCTTTTTTATCTTCAAAAGACATGCCATTAACGATACAACCTACTTTCATATTATGAAACTCAAAGATTGGACTCATCCATTCAGCATCACGTTGTGCTAAATATTCATTTACTGTTACAAGATGAGCACCCTTACCAATTAGAGCATTTAAGAACAGTGGTAAGGTAGCAACTAAAGTTTTACCCTCACCAGTTGCCATCTCAGCAATGTTACCACGATGAAGTACTATACCACCTATCATTTGGACATCATAAGGTATCATGTCCCAAGTCGCTGGATTTCCTCTAACTATATACTCATGACCTACTAACCTACGACAAGTATCTTTGATAATAGCAAAAACTTCTACTAAATTATCATCAAGTAAATTTTGAACTTTCAGTTTCAAATCTTCTTTAATTTTATCTAATTCATTGCTTAATCTATCTTTCTTACTTTCGTTTATTTCTGTAATATATTCTTTTTTTAGCTTCTCTAGATTCTCAAATTCAGGCTCAAGCTCATTTTTAAGCTTGCTTTTAATCTCAACAATTTTTGAGCGTAAGTCGTCATCTGATAAGCCTTCTAATTTTGCATATCTATCGTTTATATCATTGATAATCGGGTATATAGTCTTTAAAAATTTCTCGTGTTTATCACCAAAAATCTTCTTTAATAATTTTTCAAACATAATTAACACCACTTTTTTTTATTATCTAACCAATTTAAAGGATTAAAGCAATTTGTCAAATTAAATATCTATTGAAACAATACCATTTTATTACAAGACAAGACAAGGAAGATTAATGTACTCTTCACAAAAGTCAATTTTACTTTGCTATAAAATCATATCTATTCAGTTGCAAAAATCTACTTCATTATTTGGGTTACCATCCCATAACTACTCCCTCATCGTTACTCACTCTATATAGTAATAGGAATTATTGGAGATTCTAGCAATGAAGGATGATTGCTGCTAAATATATTTACAATGCTAACAACATCTTAATAGTTTTTGGCTTGACCTACAGAATTCTATAAGAAAATATCAATCCCTACTTGACAAATTTATCGACCAATTTTTCCTTATTTCAAAGATAAAATTATAGGTGGAATAAAAATGATAGAAAGAGCATTTGACCAATATGCATCAAAATATGATGAATGGTTCTTAAAAAACGTAAACGTATTAGCATCTGAAGTAGCCTTAGTAGCCCATTTCTTAAAAAACCCGGGAAGATCATTATCTATCGGTTGTGGTAGTGGATTGTTTGAAGCTATTTTAAAAAAAGAGTACAATATAAAGCTAACAGAAGGTATTGAACCTGCTGAAGGTATGGCTGAAATAGCTAGCAAAAGAGGTCTAAAAGTTACTATTGGAAAAGCAGAAGATACAGATTTTGGCACAGAACTATATGATACAGTTATGTTTAATGGCACACCAAGTTATATCACTGATCTCCAAAAGGCTTTTGATAAAGCTTATAAAGCGTTAAAGCCAGGTGGTATGATTCTTGTTGTTGATGTCCCTAAAGAGAGTAGTTATGGTATTTTATATAACTTAGCAAAAGAAATTGGTACATGGGAACATAATTATTTCAATGAAGCTAAAGCACCTAATGCCTACCCCATATCTTTTATTAATGAATCTAACTGGCGTTCAACTCCTGAAAAAATTCGAATGCTAGAAAAGTCTGGCTTCACTAACTTAGAGTTTGCTCAAACACTGACTAAACATCCTGCCTACTCAGACGAGGAAATGGAAGAACCAATTCCTGGTTACGACTGTGGCGATTATGTAGCGATTAAAGCTATTAAATAATCCCAAAAATTAATTAATGATCAAAAATACTAAAATAAATATAAAGAAAAAGCTTAAGTATAACTTTAAGAACTAGCTGTTAATCAATCTTTATATATTTAGAAATTTAAGGAGTTACAATGATTCTTAATGTATGGAAAGATATTGAAAAAATAAGAGAAAGCTCACCGCTTGTACATAACATAACTAATTATGTGGTAATGAATAATACTGCTAATGCCTTGTTGTCAATTGGAGCATCTCCGGTTATGGCTCATGCAATAGAAGAAGTTGCAGACATGGCTTCTATAGCCTCTGCTTTAGTAATTAATATCGGGACACTAAGTGAACACTGGATTGAAGCAATGAAAATTGCTATGCAAACAGCAAGATTAAGAGATATTCCTATCATTCTTGACCCGGTTGGTGCTGGTGCTACTAAGTTCAGAACAAACACAGTAAAAGCTCTCTTTGAAATAGCAAAACCTACTGTAATTAGAGGAAATGCTTCTGAGATTATGGCTCTCATTGATACTAATATCCAGACTAAAGGTGTTGATAGTAATCATTCTTCTGATAATGCTTTATTAGCAGCGAAAACTCTTGCTGAACAGCATAATTGTGTTGTTGTAGTAAGTGGCGAAACTGATATAATTACTGATAATAAGAAGACAATTTTTATTGATAATGGTCATACAATGATGCCTAAAGTGACTGGTTTAGGATGCACTGCTACTGCCATCACTGGAGCATTTTGTGCTGTTAACTCCAACTACCTTGAAGCTTGTGCTAATGCAATGGCTATAATGGGGATATGTGGTGAGATTTCTGTTAAACAATCTAATGGCCCAGCCTCATTGCAAATGAACTTCCTTGATAAACTATATAGTATATCACAAGAAGAAGTAACTGAAAACCTTAAATACCATGAATAAAAACAAAGTTGACTACTCTCTTTACCTAGTAACAGATAGAAACTTAACTTTAGCCAGAGAATTACTTTATGTTATTGAGGAAGCTATTTTAGGTGGTGTAACCATAGTACAATTAAGAGAAAAAGATTCATTAACTAGAGACTTCTATCAACTAGCTAAGCAAGTTGCAGAAATGACTAAAAAATACCAGGTCCCTCTTATTATAAATGATAGGCTAGATATTGCTTTAGCGGTTAATGCTGAAGGTCTTCACATAGGTCAATCTGATTTACCTTACCAAGTAGCACGTAAGATTTTAGGTCCTGATGCTATTATTGGTCTTTCAGTTGAGTCAATTCAAGATGCAGAAGATGCTGAATCTTTAGATGTTGATTATCTAGGAATTAGCCCTGTTTTCTCAACTAATACTAAAACTGATATAGCTCAACCTTTAGGTTTAGAAGGAATTAAGGCTATTAGAAAATTCTCTCAACACAAGTTAGTCGCAATTGGGGGCATTAATAAAAGTAATACTAAGGAGATAATAAGTGCAGGAGCAGATGGAATTGCTGTTGTATCAGCAATATGTTCTGCTCAATCTCCCAGAAATGCATCTAATCAGCTTATAGAAGAAATATTAAAAGGTAAGTCTCAAAATTAGACTTATAAAACAATCAGATTAAGGAGTATTCTTAAGGAAAAATATTATGAAAAAATACACAAGACTTTTAACTATTGCTGGGTCTGATAGCGGAGGTGGAGCTGGTATCCAAGCAGATTTGAAGACGTTTTCTGCTCTAGGTTGCTACGGAATGTCTGTAATAACAGCTCTAACTGCTCAAAATACTCTTGGGGTCACCGGTATATATCCGATAGAAGCAAATTTTATTAAGCAACAGATGGATGCAGTACTCTCTGATATCGGAGCTGATGCTGTTAAAATAGGTATGTTAAGTAATCCTGAGGTCATTGAAACAGTTGCAGATACATTAATCAGTTATAATATTCCGAATATAGTACTTGATCCTGTTATGGTAGCCAAATCTGGAGATAAACTACTACAAGATAACGCTATTGAATCATTAATTACTCATCTTATACCTTTAGCTAAAATCCTAACCCCTAACTTAAGTGAAGCTCAAATATTAACCAAGTTGAAGATTTCCAATAAAAAAGAAATGTTAGCAGCTGGGCAAAAATTGCTTTCATTTGGTTGCAAGAATGTTATCCTTAAGGGAAGTTTCTATAAAGATAACTTATTACCAGATTTATTTTTATCAGAAGATTACTCATATCTCTGGCTTGATTCAGCAAGAATAGATACGATAAATAATCATGGCACAGGTTGTACCTTATCATCTGCTATTGCTGCTTTCTTAGGACAAAATGAAAATATCATTTCTGCTGTAAAAAATGCAAAGCAATATATTACTGAATCAATTTCTGATGGTGCTTTTTATCAACTAGGTAAAGGGAAAAGTCCTGTAAATCATTTCTACAAGCTTTGGTAAGAGGTTAAAGATATGCTAACAACTGAGGCCCTTTGGCAGAATGCTTCTCACATTATTGACAGACATCTGCAACATCCATTTTCTAAGTCACTAGCATCAGGTCAACTTCCAATAGAATCTTTTAAATTCTACCTTCAACAAGATGCTATCTACATAAAGAAGTATGCTCAAGCAATGGAGCTACTTTCAGAAAAAGCTCCTAATACTACGATAAAAGATACATTTGCTAAATTATCTATTGAATCATATCAACTTGAACATATCTTTCAAAAGGAGCTGTTCAAGCAATATAATATCAAGCAAACTGATTTAATGCAACCTGCTTGTTTGGCTTACACATCTTATTTACTAGCTACAATTTCTACAGGAACTTTTCTGCAAGGATTAACCTCTCTCCTACCTTGTTTTTGGGTGTATCTTGAAAATGGTAAAAATATAGCTAAAAATAGTCTTGATAACAATCCATATCAAGCTTGGATTGACACCTATGTGTCAGATGAATTTATTAATCAAACTAATTTAGTAAAAAAATATGTAAATTTTTATAGTGAAGACATCTCTAATGACGAGCTTGCTAAGCTATCTGAAATATTTAATTATTCTTGTAGGTTAGACTTTCAATTTATGGATAATGCTTATAACTTAAAAAAATGGGATTGAGATGAAAAAAATTTCCAATACAATGATTTGGGGAACAATTTGTGATTGTGGTGAAAAAATTGAACTATTACAGAATAAATTTCATCCTTGGAGCAAAAGTGATTTTATAATCAAAACTAGCTGCCCTAGCTGTAGTAACCCAGTTATAATATCTCAAGAAAAAGCAGGTCAACATTACTCGCAAAAAATATTAGAATCCTATAATAATATCTCAGGTAAAATTTTAGATATTGGTTGTGGTTCGGGTTTCCTTTCGCTAAATTTGAAAGCAAGTAATAAAGATATTGAATACATAATATGTAATGATATTGATCAAAAGAGTTTAGATTATATAAACCAGAATCATACAGACCATAAAACGAAAGTTCTCTTAGGTGATGTTAAAGATTTAGACCAAATAATGGCTGATGAAAAAGTAGATTACACTATCTGTAGAGACTTGCTCATGTTCGTTTCAGATATAGAGAAATTAGCCAGTGATTTAACTCGCATAACTAATTACGGTATTGTTTTAATGAATTGGTTTAAAATTGATGATCAAAGAATAAAAAACACTTTATCTCCAGTTCATATTTCACGAATATTTGAAAGTAAAGGCTGGGAGATTGAGCTAGATTATCTTGACTGGTATAGTCATGGATATCTTATAAAAGGCAAAAAAAAAGAATGCTAAACTTTCAAAAAGATATCACTTTGGAAATCTGTGTTGATTCACTTGAATCTGCTATAATAGCTGAAAAAGGTGGAGCAAACAGGGTTGAGTTATGCTCTGATCTTGCAGAGGGTGGTATCACTCCATCTTATGGACTTATCAAAGCTGTGAGAGATAATCTCTCAATTGATCTATCTGTTATGATAAGACCTAGAGGAGGAGATTTCTGTTACTCTAAAGAAGAGTTTCAAGTGATGAAAGAAGATATAATATTGGCAAAACAATTGAAAGCAGATTGCCTTGCATTTGGTATCCTTTTACCTACTGGAGATGTAGATATCAGTAGAAGCTTAGAGCTTATAGACTTGGCAAAGCCACTTCAAGTTACTTTTCACAGAGCTTTTGATTTCGCCAGAAATCCATTTAAAGCTCTCGAAGATATAATTTCTATAGGAGCAAATAGGATTCTTACTTCGGGTCAAAGGGCAACAGTAGATGAAGGATATACACTAATAAAAGATTTGATTATTAAAGCGAATAAAAGAATTTCAATTATGGCAGGTTCAGGAGTTAATTCTCAAAACAAGGACCGTTTAGTCAATTTGTGTGGTGTAAGAGAACTTCATTTAACTGCGAAGAAATACATCGATAGCTCAATGAAATATCGACCTGACAATATGAATTTATCTACTTGCTACCAAGATACTGGTTACAATAAAATTGTCGCAGATCTGGAAACAATTACTAAGATTAGATAGAGATAATCATTTATTGATTATTCTTAAAAAAATTAATTAGCTGAACTATTTCCCTATCTTTTTTTAATATTATAAGATTTTCTTTCTCCCCTTTTAATAGTTTTAATTCTCTTTTTCGTTTCCAGTAAGTTCTAAAGATCCATATCAATAAGCTATCACGAGAAAAGACTGATTTAATATTCTCTATATTTCCATTACATATTTTCCTTTTAAAAAAAACTCTATCAAAAGTTCTCTTGAAATATCTAAAAAGAATCTTCATAAAAGAATAGTCTAACCAAATCTGATAATCATAATCTACGTTCAATCCATTATATACTTTACTATAATTACCATCCATTACCCAGTGATCTTGGTCTAATTGTTCTTTAACTATTTCTAGGAAATCAGTAAGATCTCGTTGTTGCCAATTTGGTAGCCAAAAGAATTCATCTAATTCAATATGCTGAATATTAAGTTCTTCAGACAATCTCTTAGCTAGGCTTGTTTTACCTGAACACGATACGCCTCTAATCGAAATTTTCATAGTGCTTCCTGCTTTAAATAGACATAGCCCCATTTAAGGGGCTAATTATATTTCGGATATCTTTGATTATTATTTAAAAAGTTTTGCTAATCTCTTAACACCTTCTTCGATAGTATCTGGGTCTGCGAAAGTGAAGTTCAATCTTATTGCATTATATTTCTCTTGACCTTTCGGATAGAACTTTGATCCAGGAATAAAGCAAACTTTTTCTGCCTTAGCATCTTCAAAGAGTTGATCACCATTCATCCCTTCTGGAAGAGTAATCCAAATAAACATACCACCTTCAGGTTTTGTCCATTTCAATGTTTTTGGCATATACTTTTCAAGAGCATTAAGCATAGCATCTAAACTAGGTTTATATATCTCAGATATCTTACGTATCTGACTTGAAAGCATATCTTTTTCAATCAATCTAGCAACTACTCTTTGAGTTACACAATCACTACTTACTATTATCTTTTGTAACCACAAGGCAACTTTAGCAATAATAATTTCATCACCCATCATGTAAGCAGCACGCATACCGGGTCCCAGTACTTTAGAGAATGATTTTACAGATGTAACAATATTTTTCCCTTGCATTCTAGCTATTTCAAATATTGAATCAATCTTTTCACCACAGTAACGAAGTTCACCATAAGGATTATCTTCTAGTATTGGGATATCATAAAGTTCAGCAATTTCAATCAATCTTTTTCTTTTTTCTTTGGACATTGTTACACCAGTTGGATTCTGGAATTCAGGAATAGTATAGATAAATTTAATCTTCTTATTTTCTGATATCAATCTTTGAATATCCAGTTCTAACTGGTTCATGTTCATTCCATCTTCTTCAACTTCCACACCTTGTAGTTTTGCTCCTAGAGCTTCAAAAGCTACCACAGTTCCTAAGAAACTTGGTGCTTCACAAATGATGTAATCACCTTCATCAACAAAACATTTAGCATAAGCATAAATAGCATTGGTAGAACCAACACTGGTAATAAGTTCGCTTTGCTTTAAGTTAGATTTCTTTTCATAATTAATTAGAGCTTCTTTTAAAACTGGATCACCCTCAGAAGCTCCATATTGAAGCACTTGGCAACCTTCACTTTTAACTATTTCAGCATATAATTCACTAAGTTCTTTGCAGGGGAATGTTTTAGGTGAAGGGAAACCACCTGCGAAAGATATTAACCCTTCAATTCCTCTTGTTGAAGCGACTAGTTCTCTGATCATGGAAGAACCTTGATTTCTCGTACTTTGAGAAAAGATTTGCTTATAATCCATAATTTTTTACCTACTTTTTTTTATTATTATTTATCTTGCCATATTTTGCGAATAGTAAAAATAAGTCAATAAAGAAATGATATTAGCCTTATTGGCTATACAAAAAGAGATTAATAGGTAGATTTATGAAGATAATTGAAGAAATTAAAATAATGAACTTAGAAGATCGAGTTCGATTAAGTGATATAGATTTTCGGAAATTTAATTTTATTCATAGCAGAAAAGGCTTGGTAAAAGCGATTAAACGAGGTGACATTTTGCTTAACCAAGAAAGAGCTTATACAGCGGACTACGTCAAGAACTCAGACACCATTACCTTAATCGAACAGGAAGAAATCACATATAAATCATATCAAAGAAAGCTAGACATTGTTTATGAAGATGATTATTTAGCTATTATCAATAAGCCTGCCGGGGTTGATGTGAGTGGAAACAAATTCCGAACTATTGAAAATATGCTCTTATCAAACATTAAAACTAATAAATCTAATGATGGGTTAAAGAAATTAAGACCTGTTCATAGATTAGATAATCAAACTTCTGGTTTACTCCTTATTGCTAAAACATCTCATTCATTGATTGACCTATCAAAGCAGTTTCAAAATAGAGAGATAACAAAGAAATATACCGCGATTGTTGTTGGAAAACTTGCTTGTGAAGGGATTATTGATAGCCCAATTGGCAAATCTCAAGCACTTACTAAATTCAGAGTTTTGGAATATTGTCCTTCTCTCAAAGCTGGTGTATTAAGTCTGGTAGAACTAAGATTATTTACAGGGAGAACTCATCAGTTGAGAATTCATTTAGCTAGTATTAATCACCAAATTTTAGGCGATAAATTGTATGGTAAACCTGAGTTGATGTTATTAGGAAAAGGACTCTTCTTAACTGCTTCAGAGTTATCGTTTAGACATCCTTTAGATGGCAGACAACTTAGCTTTAAATTAGATCTCCCTCACAAGTTCAGAGCTCATTTGAATAGAGAAATGAAAAGGTTTAAGAAGTACCAAGCAACTTAAGCTGGGATTATTTCTCTCTTATCTTTCTTGGCAAAAGCAAGTTTTAGTTCATTAAAACTAGCTTCTTCTAAACGTGCAAAACAGGCACCTGTTCCCATATCATTTAAGTAATGGGCATCTGAATTTCTGATAATAGTAATATCTTTGAGATATGAATTATTCAGCAAGAATTCATTAACATCACATCTAGCAGTTATCCCCACCCCATCAATCGGTAAACCTGCTGGTAAAAATCCTAACTGAGAAATAACTGAGTTAACTTGGGCATCTATATGAGCAGGGAAACAGATAGCCTCGAACTCTTTAATCTTATTTACAGTTGTCTCAAAATCCCAAACGACTGAGTTTATCAAGGCCCTTTCTTCGATTCCGATAATGTTCTCATCCTTATCAACAATCACTTGATCCCCAAAATAGTCTGGATTATTCTCAATTGGAAGCAAAGCAGCATAGACTATTTTATCAAATTCCTCAGCAGTATCAAGGTCTGGAAAGAGAGCAATTACATGAATCTCTTCCATAGTTTGAATTTCTACACCCGCTATAACAGTAACATCATACTCTTTAGCTAATTCGTAATAAGCTCTGCAGTTTTTACAAGTATTATGATCAGTAATTGCAATCATATCAAGTCCTAGCTCCTTTGCTCTCTCTAAAACAGCCCTTGGTGACATTTCAAGTCCGCCACAAGGAGATAAGACTGTATGATTATGAAGATCTAACTTAAATTTCTTTAACATTAATCCCGGTGAAGCAGTTTGTAAAGTACTCCAGCAGCATCAAAAACGGCTAATGGTGTTTTAATCAAAACTATTCCTTCTTCTGTAGCTTTATCAATAACTGCTTTTTCTGGTGGAGTATTCTTGCCAAAAATTATACATGGTATGTCCGCCATGGAAGCTACTGCTATCACATTCATATGACGCATAATAGTAAACCATGCCATATTATCTTTAGCTGACCCCATAACATCTGATAATAAATCTGAGACGTACCCAGTATTAAGTTCTACATTTTCAACAGCTACTTCTGGATTTAATACTTCATGAGCAATTTTATCTAAATATTCTTGTAATTTTATCATTATTATTTCCCTTTCTTTTCTGTTTTATCTAAGTTCCTTTTATAAAGAATAACACAGTCTTTAATAGTTGCCTTACCTTGAACAATATCTTCTGCTAAAGCATAACAGGTTGGACACCCACAAGCACTACAATTAATCCCTGGAAGTTGCTTTGTAATTTCTTGAATTTTTTGAATCTTTTCTAAAGCAGCAAATAAATTATCATCCAATTCCATAATTGATCTTGGTTTAAGTTTAGGTACATCAAACTTACCTTTCTTATTTAAGTTCCAAAATTCTTTATAATCAAGTTTATCATCATTCTCTTTTTGGGCAAGTTTCTTCAACCTACTCATAGCTATAAATTTATTCTCTACATTGAGCCCTCCGCCAACACAACCAACGTCACAAGATCGCATTACGACATATTGATATTGGTCAAAATGATGATCTTCAATCCGGGAAAGAATATCAATGCAATTATCAATACCAGTCACTGATAACACCCTAATATCATCAGAATCGATTTTATCAGCTTCTTTAGCAGCGATACCATAGGTTAATCCACTCTCGTAAGTATCGATTGGTTCTGTATCATACCAAGCTTCTTTAACAACTTCCTGAGCTTTGCTATAAATTTGTCTAATGGAAAAAGCTCCATCCTGATAGCTTTTATATGTGCCTTCTGGTTGATGAACAGCTGTAACTTGTGAAACACAAGGAACTATTAAAAAGACTCCTATTTCATCATCAGTATATTGAAATTTTTCTTTAGCCCTCTCTCGTAGATAATAAGAGAGGATACTCATTGGTGCTTCAATATGAAATAGATTAGGAAGCAATGATGGAAATCTAACTTGTATCAAGCGAACAATTGCTGGACAACCACTAGATAAAACTGGTCTAATATCTTCATTGTCGCGAATATACTTCTGAATCATTTCTGTCATGAAGTCAACAACACTTGATTCTTCAGCAACCTCATCAAAGCCAAGTTTTAAAACAGTCTTTTTGATTGTCTGATAATCATTTTCTTCAGTGAACTGTCCGGCATAAACTGTTGAAAAAACAGCAATTCTATATTTATAATTTTCGATAATTTCAAAGTCATCTGAATAAGGAACAATAGCTTTGAATGAACAAGCTTCAATACAATTACCACAGTCAATACATCTTCGCTCGTCTAAGATAACAGTTTTGTTCCTAATTCTAATTGCCTCAGTTGGACAGACTTTTACACAAGCTGTACAACCAGTACAATTATCTTGATTTATTCTCAAAGCATGAAAATACTCGTTTTTCTGATACATATATTCCTGCAATTTATTTAAAATAAGTTATTAACTCTAATATAGTATTTCTTCCTCTTACTGAATCCAAATGCATTACATCAGAATTCTTTTTAATATTTGGCAAACCTAATCCTGCACCAAAACCCATCTCTCTAACATATTCTACAGCTGTAGAGAATCCTGGTTCAAGAGCTTTATTAATATCTTCGATTCCTGGTCCAACATCTTCAAATACTATATGTACTAAGTCTCCATGCACGTTACTCTTCATAACTCCACCTTCTGAATGAGCAGCCAAATTAATTTCTGCTTCATAAGATGCTACTGCAACTTTTCGTAGAACAACAGGGTCTACTCCAAGTTTCTTAAGTAATCTTTTCAGTTCGGCAGAGCCATTCCCCGCATTATTGAAGTCGTGCTTAGTGACTTTATACTCTAAAGAGATAGCTGGTTTTGGTTTTTCTTTAAGAAAAGTTTCAGCTCTCTCTTTAAAGTCTTCATTTATATTCCAATACTCAGCCATATTAGATCTGACAGCTTCTTAAATCTTTATTATAAAGAAGCCCAGCAGATTTGTACATGGTCATTTTGGTTGTTATTAATGGCAATTCTCTTTCGATAGCCATATCAATAAGATCTTGCGGAGGTCTTTTACCTCTGACAAAAACGACGCCTAACAAATCAATCATATCGGATAATCTAATAACTTGCGGGTTAGTTAATCCTGTTAATAACAATGTTGATTCTTTTGTACACATCAATATGTCTGAAATCAAATCAGAACCAAAGGCACAAGGTATATCAACCTCTAAATCAGCATCCGGTGTTAACAACTCACCTTCTAATAACTCTAAGATATCTTTCAATTTCATGATATTCCCTTCTTATTATTGTATTATTTACTAATATTTCGATCGAGTCATTTTAAGTCAAGAACAATATCAGCAAAATACTCTCTTAGTTCTTTGATGTTATAAAACCAACAAAATAGTTATTATTGAGCCTATCTTAAAAAAAATTATTAAAAATTAATTTGGATATGTTCTAACATACAAATAAAGTTTATTCCACTCTTTTGAGACGGAACATTCTTCATTGCTACTCTTTCCATAAAATCCTAGAAGTTTATGCAGAGACTAGCAATGAAGGAGATTACAACTATATTCATAGTTAGAAAAGTTCTACTACACTCATTAGTTTCTGCAACTACTCAATATGATGAACTCAACAGATTAAATAGCTTTTACTTCTTTTTTCATCCATAGTTTAGAATTCAAAGTACTCAAAGTTGACTTTCTATTTGCTATGGATAATGATAAATAATCAGGTATTTTTTCAGCTTATCAAGTTTTTATCTTGACACCTGATTAATATCAACATATTTTAGTAATGAAATTATTTATAAATAATGGAGGAAATATGAAGTTCTCAAAATGTATTGTAGTATTAATGTTGATAACAATAGCAATATTGTCCGTCGCATGTTCTTCTAATAATGGACCAAAAAAGGAAAATCCTGATCATGTAATTATGTATTACCCAGACTGGTGGGACACACAAGATAATCCTGAATTTGTATATACTTATGGTGAAGGCGTTAAAATGACAAGTTCATTAGCTAAAGATGCTGCTTATGCTAACGCTATGCTACAAGCTGCTAACTACGTAGAAGCTAAAGTAAAAGGTATGATTAAAAATTTTGAAGAAGAATCAGGTGTAAATGACCCACAATTACTTGCTTTAACCTCTTCTGTTGTTAAGGTTGTTTCAAATGCTACTTTTAAAGGAACTAGCATTGATAAAAGTGAAACAATCAAGCAAAAAGATAACAAAATTAAAGTTTTCGTAAGAGTTAGAATTCCACAAAGTGAAATAAATAAGCAAACTATTTCTGCAATTAAAAATGAAGAAGCTCTTTATAATGAGTTTAAAGCTTCTCAAAGATTTGAAGAACTAGAGAAAGAATTAGGCAACTAATTTTACACTTATAACATTTTAAGCGGTCTTAGACCGCTTTTTTTAATTAATAATAAAAGGAATAGAAATGATTGATTTATCTAATATATCATATATTCAAGATGATGTAGTTAGCAGATTCTTAAAATATGTACAAATTGATACAACTTCTGATGAAGAAGGATCTCCAAACCCTACCACAACAAATCAGTGGGACTTGGCAAATATATTAGTAGCTGAGCTAGAAGACTTAGGATTAGCTGAAGTTGAGGTCGATGAGAACTGTTATGTTTATGCCACACTTCCTGCAACTGAAGGTATTAAGAACGGAGCAATTACTTTTTTGTCTCACCTTGATACAAGTTCTGCTGTATCAGGCAACAATGTAAAACCTTTAATCCGGAAATCTTATCAGGGTGAAGATTTAGCTTATCCCCACAACGATGAACTAATTTTAAGTCCTAAAGATTGCCCTAAACTTCTTGATTACATTGGTGAGCATATCATCACTTCTTCAGGTGATACACTTTTAGGTGCTGATGATAAGGCTGGAATTGCCGAAATTATGACTTCTCTCAAGATTTTGAAGTCAAACCCAGATATTAAACATCCTGAAATTAAGATATGTTTTACACCTGATGAAGAAGTTGGAGCCGGGACAGTAAACATCAATCGATCTAAGCTTGGTAAAATTGCTTACACTGTTGATGGTGGTGAAGTTGGAGAACTAGAAGACGAATGTTTCGATGCACATAGTGTGAGAATAAATTTCAAAGGTCATAATGTACATCCTGGTAAAGCTAAGAATATTATGATAAATGCTTGTAGAATAGCATGTGAGTTTGTGACACTTTTACCTTGTAAAGAAAGTCCTGAAGCCACTGATAAAAGGGAAGGTTTCTATCATGTGCGCGAAATCAAAGGTGATGAAAGTAAAGCAACATTGAGCCTTATATTAAGAGATTTTTCTTCAGATACTAATTTAAAAAGAATTGATCTTATAGAGTCTTTAGCTGAATTCTTACGAGTTAAACATGAAGGTGTTGGAATAGAAGTTGAGCATTCTAACACCTACCAAAATATGAAAACTATTCTTGATAAGTATCCTGAAGTAATAGATAAAGCAGAAAAAGTTATGTTTGAATTAGGTATAAATCCTCTGAGAAGGCCAATTCGTGGTGGTACTGATGGAGCAAAATTATGCTATCTAGGGGTTCCTACTCCAAATATCTTTACTGGAGGTTTTCTCTATCACTCTTTAAAAGAATGGATACCTGTTTCATCTATGGTTAAGGCAGTAGAAGTAATAGTCAATTTAGCCAATAGCTGGGCAGAATAATATGTGTGGAAGATTTGCTCAAGTTATCAAGCATAAATATCTTAAGAAATACCTAGATGAAATAGCTAATCCTGAGTTAACTATTCCAATAAATTTTAATGTCTCTCCCGCACAAGAAGTTGGAGTAATTTTTAAGTTTGATAATCAGATTATCCAAGATTTTATGCAATGGAAACTTCTTCCAGCTTGGGCAAATGAATCTTCCAAATACAATGTTATAAACACTAGGATTGAGTCAGTTAAAGAAAAGCCATATTGGCGGGGTTTATTTAGGCATAAACGCTGCCTTATACCAGTCAATGGCTTTTACGAATGGCAAAAAGGGACAAAACAACCTTACTTTATTAAGTCAAAGAACCAGGACATTACTTTTTTAGCAGGGATATATGATATTAAGCATTATGATAATGGCTCGCTAAAGGCTAGCTTCTCTATACTTACAAGAGATGCAAACTCAGAAATATCAGTTTTACACCATCGAATGCCT
Source organism: Cloacimonadales bacterium (SeqCode) (assembly GCA_963678375.2). Lineage (GTDB taxonomy): Bacteria > Cloacimonadota > Cloacimonadia > Cloacimonadales > JAFGVF01 > JAEKNW01. The sequence continues at coordinate 27,602 of CAXXQH010000001.1, read as the reverse complement.
ATTGTTATACCTATTAGTAACTTAAAAACATATATTGAAAGTTCAGATAATGAAGAAGTGTTGATAAATTGCGACAAAGAAAGAAATAATATTTTCGATATTTATCCTGTTTCCAAGGCTGTTAATAAGACTTCAAACAACTATCCTGAACTAATTGAAGAGTTGATTATAGAAGATAACTTAACTCTATTCTGAGAGAATTAAGATTATTATTATACAATGAATGCAAAATATTCGCCTTTAATACTAGGTTCTTATATTCTTCAGTTTTAATAATAAAAGAGAATATTACATCTTCTGAGTAATTATAAAAAGTAGTTATGATATTCTGTTCAATATCTTCAAAAACCTCTTCATTCTTATAATTATCTAGTACAGTTAGGCAAAATTGATACCTTGCATTGTTAAAATCCAGATAATACATCACTTCATATTTATGAGCTAAGCCTGACTCCTTTTTATTATTAACTACATAATTAAGGGATAATTTAGAATTAATAAATCTAATCAAATCAGTAGATAACCTATGTGTGTACTTTTTAAGCTTTTGACCTTTATAATCCTTATATAAGTCCTGACTCACCTTGTAACTAGTAAGACCTCTGATTTTTGCTATTTTAAGAGAATTACGACTTCGCCAGTCATTAAGCTTTGAATTGAATCTCATTTCTGAAGCTAATAAGCAAGTTGTATTAAACAAAGGGAACTGACACTTACCTGAAATTAGCTCTGTATTAGCATTAAACTTGTTAGTTATTCCTGTATTAAACCATGTTAGTGATCTATTAGGCAAACTTTTATATAAGCAATTAAATTTATAATTTTCATCAGTATAATTAACTTTAATAGTATGACACATTCTGGAAAACTGATAATTGTTTTCATATTCTAAATTTATAAAAGCGTAGCGATATCGCAGGTAGAATGAAAGCAATGATGATGATTTAGAGTTGGAAAATTGTTCTAGTCTGTCACTAGTTTTAAATAATGAATATAAAACACTGGCTTTAATATTATCATTTTGATAAGAAGAGATTAATCCAGTTTGCTCCAAACTACTTTTGCTACTTTCATAATAAACAACTTCTTTAGTTCCATCAAGATTATCCTTAGTATTAAGTTCGCTATTAGAATAGTAAATATCTAATTTAAGAAAATTATATTTATAAGTAAAAAATAAACCATAGAAATCAAACTGAGATGTAGATAAAACTCTATTCTTAAAGTTTTCAGAATCAGCTTTATATATGTTGCCAAGAGCATAAGTAGGTCTGAAGGAGCCAAACCCAAGCAAATATTTATCCTTTATATATCTTGCAAAGAGTCTCGGTTTTTCATTTTCTCTTTTATAAATTGATAGACTAAGATTATTTGAGTTTGCTTGAAGATAATATCTATCTTCATATGTCCCTACTAAGTCGCCTGCGAACCTTAATAACACTTTACTATCAAGCCAATCTTCAAAGTTATTAGATTCATGTTCATATTCAATCTTTTCAATAAGCTCTTCTTCTTCCCCATAATCATAAATTGAGCTATTAGCATAAAGATTAAATACTATAAGCAAGATAATAAATAGAAAAGCAAATCTAATAAGCATAGATTAAAGTAAGGTAATGAGTCAGACCAAGTTCGAGATGACTTGCTATAGCATAAACTATTGAAGCCTTTTTATAAGTAACATCAATACCTGCAAACATTTGATTTGGTTCAATAGAATACCCAGATAAAATAGATAATGAAGGAAGTGGTCTATATCTAATTCCAACTTTAGTAGTTAGTTTATAACCTTTTTCTTTCTCAAATGCTAGGCCTATAGAAGTAGTTGCTGAAGGCTCATAAGATAATTCTGTTACAAGAATAGACGGCAAAAGAATTTTACTTGAATGATTGTTAAATAAATTTGAATAAGTAATAGCAACTTTACTGTTATCTTTTTTCAACAATAAAGCTATATCGCTACTATTAGCAGCATATTTATCATTTTCAATAATGTTTATAACTTTATGACCTAGGCCAATTTTTAAGAACTTATTGAACTTATAATTTACTGCTAAATTGTTGGAAAATTGATTGAAGTTTGAACTTACCAAATAGTTGCATCCCAAGCTTATAGATATTTTATTTAATTCTTTGGTCACAGAGAAATTTCCATTTTCAACTTGGCTAAACCCATAAGGCTGTGAAATTGATGTAGAAGTTCCAACATTAGATACGGCAGGATTATAATATGCTGTAATTGGTGATTTAGAAAGTAAGGAAATGTTTCCGACACCTACCCTATCTGCACAATTACTCATATAAATATGTGCGTTTAAACTTAGACTAACCCCTAACAAAAGAAATAACCATAACCGCTTCATACAACCTCAAAAAAATGAGACCCTGCATGCAAGGTCTCAACTAAATTTTTATTTTAAAAGAGAGAAAGTTCACTCTCCTTGTCAAAGATTTTCACTTTTTTCATATCAATAGTTATTTTAATATTTTCATCAATTTTTGGCATCTTCTTAGGATCAAATCGAGCAGTAAGCTTTGAATTTTTAGTTTTTAAGAAAACTACAAACTCGTTCCCCATTGGTTCAACAATATCACAATAAGCCTCTATCTTTTCAGGGTTTTCTGCAAGATCATCATATTCGGAATCATAAATATCTTCAGGTCTGATACCAATAATAACTTCTTTATTTTCATATTTTTTTAAGATTTCATTATGTTCATCATCTATTCTTAAAATAATATCATTATCTGTAAAATAGAATCCATTATCTTTCTTGATTATTTTACCAGTTAGCTGATTAATTGCAGGAGAACCAATAAAACCAGCAACAAAAAGATTTGTAGGATGATTATAGAGATTAAGTGGACTATCTATTTGATGTATAATACCATCTTTCATTACAACTATCTTATCTGCCATAGTCATAGCTTCTACTTGATCATGAGTAACATAAATCATAGTTGTTTCAAGTGTTTTATGAAGCTTAATAATTTCAGCTCTCATTTGAACCCTCAACTTAGCATCGAGATTTGATAATGGTTCATCAAATAAGAAGACAGCTGGTTTTCTAACAATCGCTCTACCTAAAGCAACACGTTGTCTTTGTCCACCAGAAAGTTGCTTTGGCTTTCTATCAAGGAGATTTTCTATACCTAGCAGCTTGGCTGCATCTTTTACTTTTTTATCTATTTCATCTTTTGATTCTTTTCTGAGTTTTAAAGCAAATGCCATATTATCATAAATAGTCATATGAGGATAAAGAGCATAGTTTTGAAAAACCATTGCGATATCTCTGTCTTTAGGGGCAACATTATTAACTACTTTTTCACCGATTTTAATCTCACCATCAGTAATTTCTTCTAATCCTGCGATCATCCTTAAAGTAGTTGTTTTCCCACAACCAGAGGGACCTACCAATACTACAAACTCTTTATCTTTTGCAATGAATTCTGCTTTTTTAACAGCATGAAAGCCGTTATCGTATATTTTATTGACATTATTCACAATCACTTGTGCCATATCTATTATTCTCCTATTTGATTTTTTTCATCTGCTTTAATGAGCTTTATGACATGTTCATTTTCTTTTTGCATACCATATTCTTCTCGAGCAATCTTAATTAGGTAATCTTCATCATTTTTAATTCGCTGAATCTCAGCTTCAGTTTCTTCAATTTTTGCCATAATTTGCTCATACTGTTGTCTATTCTGTTTAGCCCTTAAACTGTTTCGATATACTCCTAAAAAGCTACCTCTTCCTACAAAACTAACTACAAAGAGAAGACATATTACAGCAGTAATAAACATATACTTAATTTTCCTTGAGAGCGGTACTCTCCTTTTCAATCTAGCCATATTCCTCTCACTTTGTTTAGTATTTACAATTTAATGGACTTCTCATATATTAGTCAAGACTTTTTTTCTTAATATTTTATCTATTAATAATTGCTATTAATTGCTTGTCGGTATTATCTTATTAGCAATTGAGGATTTCTTAATTTCGATAGCTTGATGTGGGCAGAATTCATGACAACACAAGCATCGAATACAGAGACCATCATCAATAACTAAGTCACCATCATTATTGACTTTAATAGCATCTACTGGACAGCTATCCTTACAAATATTACACTTCTTACATTTATCAGTTATGAATGGTTTGTACCAAAATATTGACTTGAAAACCTTGCTTATGCTGTTAGGAACAACATTAAGGATTCTATTTCTTAGTTTAACTAAACCAGTATCAACATTTGGTATAATATTTTCTTGCCAAAGATAATTACTAGCAATCCTTGAGGGTAAAAGGCCATCAGCTTGCATTGTTTGTTTTATTAAATCAATATTCAAGGGTTTGAATCCCATCATATAAGCAGCAACGTAATCTAAGGATGAAGCAGACTCTGATGCAAAGAGAAAACCAAAATTTCTTGCTTTTCCACCACTAGGTCCTTTACCCTCCATACCAATAATACCATCTATTACAGAAAAAAGAAGCTTATCTTTGAAATTATTATATAAAGTTGCTATAAGTTGAGCAAACTTCTGAGAATTAGGATACTCTCTATGGTAATCTGCTTTTTTTAATCCAGGAACTAAACCATAAAGATTTTTTACAGCACCGGTAAATTGCATTAAGCTATGGGTTTTATACTTAGCCAAATTTATTACATAATCAACCTCATCAAAAAGCTGAGTGTAGGCTAGTGAGAAGTCACTGCTCTTCTTATTAATTACTTTGAAATGGTTAAGATTAACAATTTCTACATTATATTTTTCAGCAAGGCTTTTAATTCCGCACTTGTTTAAAACAGAATCATAATTTACTGAACCGCCTGGGGAATCTCCGATAAATATCTCACAATTGATAGTCTGTAATATTCTAATAAGAGCTTCGAGAATTATAGGATGAGTCGTAACAGCTTGTTCAGGAGAAAATGCACCCAAGAGATTCGGTTTCAGCAATATCTTTTTACCATTGAGCTTGGGTAAAACTCTATCCTTGTTAAGTACTGTTCGTTTAAAGAATGCTTCTATTTTCTCGAGATCATATTCAGCTAAGCGTTTAATTAGTACTTTATTTTTAGTCTTCATCGCGACTCTTAGGTGTATATTTAGTGATATCAAAGTCTGTCAAATTAACACCTATTGACATTGATAATTGAGTAGTCTTCATCTCAGAAGCTACAGCTTGCATACCGCTTAAATTAAAGGTTAGTTCTTCCATATTTAAAGTATAACCGATGGTTAAGAATGTTTGTTCATTAGCAAGTATAGTCTCTCCTCCATCATTAAAGTTATTAGTATATTGAGGGATAACTTGAGAATCTAAGTTAGCAATTGGTAAGTTAACAATACCAGAAAAAGTTGATGGGATATACATAGCACCTACTCTAATAATACTATTTCTAATTTGTTGTTCCAAACCTAGCTTAAAAATGTCTAAATCATCATAAGCTTCACCCATCTGACTATTGAATCTTCTTTCGTAATCAAAATTAACGACACTATCATAAAGGTAATAGTAGGATAAACCAGCAGAAAATTTGGCAGGAAGAGTAACATCCCAAGAATAATAACGTGTATCAAAATCTACTTCAGAACTATGACTGTAAGCAAGACCTAGATTCAATCTCTCAGTTGCTTGAAGTATTGCTCCTGTGCTTAATGATATAGTACTTTCACTCAAATCGAACTTGGCAGACGAGCCGTGAATAAGCATGCTTTTTATGGAATGAGTATTATACTTAGCATCAAATCCGAGACTAAGTTTATTGAAACGATAAGAGTTTGCTAAACCAAAACTATATTGATTGTATTCAGGTTTAGAGTTTTGAATCATTGCAGTACCATAATCATCGATAGTATATCTATCATACTTTATACTGTTAGGTAAGGAGAAATAAATTCCTGTGCTTAGTCTATCTATAATATTAAATCCAAATCCAACAAAAGTAAAAGGTTTGTTAGCATGATAATTCTGATCATACAAATGTCCAAGCTCTTTCTGTTCTGGTTTTATCATAAATTCAATATACATTTCAGAATGATCAGTTGAGAATCCTGCTGGGTTTAAGAGAACATTTTCAATATTTTCGATTTTAGCAACACCTGTATTTCCTCTACCAGAAGCCAAGGTGTTGATATAGTTGCGTGAAAATGCTTCGTAATAAACTTGCATAAATTCTGGAGCACTATAGTTTACTTCTGAGCTAAATAATCCCAGAGTGATTAAGAAAGTAATTATTATCAAAAAAGACTTTTTCATTATGAACTCCTTAATATTTCAGTTTAGTTTTGGAGATTGATAACAAAGACATAGAATGAGTGACAAGTTAATCAATACTCTGATATTATAATCGATTTTACTTAAAGAGAAAAAAGAAAATAAATAGAATGAAGCTCAAGAATTTAGTTAACTCTTGAGCTATAGATTAGATTATCTAAAAATAGTTTGATGTCTTCCAGGTCCAACCGACACAATAGACACCTTTTTCCCAATTTCTTTTTCTATAAATTTAACATAGTTCTTTGCATTTTCAGGAAGCTTATCAAATTCAGTAATACTACTAATATCTTCTTCCCAACCAGCAAGAGTTTGATATATTGGCTGACATTCTGCAAGTACTTGAGAACTAACAGGAAATTCTGTAAGTTTCTTTCCTTGATACTCGTAAGCAGTACACACTTTTATTTCAGGAATATTCATAAGAACATCTACCAGAGTTAAAGCAACTTCATCAACATCATTCAAATGAGCTGTATAAGAAGATGCAAATAAATCAAACCAACCACATCTACGAGGTCTGCCTGTAGTTGATCCAAATTCATTACCTTGCTTTCTAATCTGTTCACCAGTTTGATCAAAAAGCTCTGTAGGGAAAGGACCATCACCAACCCTGGTATAATAGGATTTATAGACTCCGATTATCTTATCTAACTTCCTTAAAGAAAAACCACAACCTGTGGAAATCCCACCTGAGATAGTGTTTGAAGAAGTTACAAAAGGATATGTTCCATAAGTTATATCAAGAAGAGTACCTTGAGCACCTTCAAAAATAATATTCTTACCAGCAGTATAATATTCATCAATTAGGTAAGTTATTTGTTTGATAAAGGGAGCATAGAAGACTTTTATATCATTTAATTCTTCTATTAGAGTATCTATATCAGCTTCTTTAATCTTAATATTATGGTAGTCATATAGATTGGAAATTTTGCTTTTTAAATCTACTCCATCCATCAGATCAACAAACTTCATCCCTTTTCTAGCAACAGCGTCAGAATAAGTTGGTCCTATTCCTCGCTTAGTTGTACCTATTTTACTTGTAGTATTTTCATTTAAAGAATCTAAATATTTATGAATCGGTAGGGTTAAGTTAGCTCGAGGGTCTATAAAGAATCTGCCCTCAAAACTGATTCCTTGGGTCTTAAGTTTTTCGATTTCTTCTTTCAGTGACCAAGGATCTATTACTGTTCCAGCACCAATAGCACATTTCATTTTTGGATAAAGAATACCTGATGGAACTAAATGAAAAACATATTTTTTATCATCAATACATATAGTATGACCAGCGTTGTTTCCACCTTGAAACCTAACTACTAAGTCAGCATCTTTACCCATTACATCAACGATTTTGGCTTTAGCCTCATCTCCGAACATACAGCCTAATACGGCGAGTGAACTCATCTCTTCTCCTATTATTGGTTATTAACATTAATTCATTATAATTTTGCTATGTTAGCCTGTCAACGAAAAAGAGAATTTTATTAAGATAAGCTAGAATCTATTTAAATATAACATCTCCATAAGTTGAATCATAAAAAAAAGTGATACCTAATAAAAGATATCACTAAATTCAACGTTTATATTTTTATCAACTAATCATCTTGTATAACCTTTCGTGATAAGAAGATAGTTTGTGTTAAAATGCTAATCCACTGAAAGTAAACATAAATATGTTTGAGTTTGTAGTGAATGTATCTTCTAAAGAAGTTTCTGATGTTATAAAATCAAGAGATATTCTGTAATGCTTGTTGAACTCGTAACCTATTCCTACAGAATAACCAGTCCCTTCCCATGGATCACCATCATCTTCAAAAGGAGTTGACCAAGATGCCATTCCAATTCCAGCACTGAAAAATAATGAAGAGTGCCATGATCCGTTTTTAAGTTCTGGTGCAATGAAGTATGAAGCACCTAACATACTCAATCCATTGGCTATTGTAACGTCTTCATCAAGTGCATTATGAATTGAAAACCATGCAACTTTATTTGAATAATATAACTCTAAATTGTTTGTCGGAGCATAACCGATTTTGAAATCAGTAGCAAAGCCAACTTCCGATTCATCATCTGACTCAATTGAATCTCCCATCCATTCAACTTCCTGGGAGAAATTAGTATTTGATATTCCACCACCAAAACCTAATAGAAATCCTTCCCGATTTCCATCAAACGCCATTAAACTAGTCAATAAACATATAAAAACAACTAATAATCCGATTTTCTTTTTCATATATTCTCCTTTTTATCATATCCTTAGATATTTTTCAAAACTGCTTACTTTATACTAATTGTCAAGTTTATAATTCAATTTTTTAATATTACAAACACATAACCATAAAAATAATAAATATTTTGTTACTTTTTTGCTTATTAGTTTATAATAAATATAACTAATATTACTTAAAGGAGTGAATATGATTTTTACTAATTACAAAGAAAATACTATAAGCTTGATGCAAGAGAAAATAATAGCGAAATTTAGATATGTAAAGATTGAAGCTAAGGGGGGTAAGAATAAGTGAGAAATAATAAAAGTTGGGTTGTGTGTGTTATAAGTGGGCTTGCTGGGATTATTAGTATTTTTAATTAATGAGAAAAAAGTTGAATTTCTTATAAATTCGCAGAAATAAATGAGAAAAAAAATAAGAGCTATTTTATTTCAAAAGTTGGCAAAAATAAATGAGAAAAAAGTAAAAAGCTTGTTGAAAAGTTGGCAAAAATAAATGAGAAATTTTAAAAGGACCTGGTTAATTAATTTTAGCCTGGTCCTTTTTTTTGCTTTATATTTTGAGAAGATCAGGCCATATTCTTGACATCAGGAAAATGGTTTGATTTGGAAGAAGTAACCAGCATTTTAAAACTACTATATTCATTATATATATAAAGAGGTGGTCCAGTGATCACTATGTTTTGATAAGACGGTCTTGAAGATCAATTATTTTTTCAAGTTTTTCTTTTATCTTAGTATTAAGGTCTTTATTTTCTTCTTTAAGGAGAGAATTTTGTTGTCGCAACTGTATTAACTCCTTCTGGCAGGAGATCAACTCTTGTTGGATATCAGGATTGCTTGTGTTATTGGTATTAACAGGTCCATTTACTGTATTATTTTGTTTAAACATCTCCCCTTCTCCATTAACTAACCACTCCATATTGATATTATAGGTTCTACTTATAATACTTAAAGCAGATATAGGGAGCGCTATTTTACCTTTTTCATAATCAGATATATTAGGCTGGCTACAGTTTAACGCTTTAGCTAGCTCTGTTTGAGAAATTTTTAACTCTTTTCTCATAACTATAAGTCTTTGATATATAGCCATTTCCTATACTCCTATTATAATTTTTATAGCATATCAATATATTTTATCTTGACAGTATAAGTACAACCTATATTTTAAGTCATATCTAATGACAGAGTAAAAAAGATAATTAGATAAGTCAAGAGAAAAAAATAATAAGGAGATACTTATGAAGTATGAAGCGAGAGAAATAAGAGCTGCAATGACTGCGAATTCTTTATCTACCGAAGTATTAACTGATTATATAAATCAGGAGATAGGCAAGGAATTTAAGCAGAATACTATCCAGGTGATTATAGCCGGGACTCGTAATAATGCAGAAGTTGAGAAAGTGATAGAAGATTTGCTGGGTCCTTGGATAGAGGGACAGAGAGAAGTTATTGAGAGGTTCGGTGGTAGTATGATACCAGAACATGTTGTTAATGAAAGAATAAGCAGAGGAGAATGAGATGAATAATAGATATGATTATGTTGATGACTCAGTAAGTAACCATTTATGGGAATTAAACCAACACACATCAAGTATAACTAGTGATCGTTACCCAATTAGTAAAGCTGCAATGATATTAGGTAAGTTAAATGATAATAAGAAAGAAGCAATCAGGCTTTTCTGTGAAGATTATGAGATTGAATTTAAAAAAGAACAGCTATTTTAGGGGGACTAATGAGTAAATACAGATATTTAGAACTAACAGATCCTGATTCAAAAGAATCAAACACTGACATCTTTTTAAAATCGTATGCTAAGTTACACAAGATCGAAACTGAAGAAGCCTTAGCACACATGGAAAAGACAATCGAAAATATCGGAGCTGATAGGCTTGTAATGGCTAAAGGTAATGATGAGACAAGGACATCCTTCATAATGCCAAAGCAAATTATCATAATAAAGACTTCATACCCATATTCTGAGAATGAAGATGGATTAGTTACACCATTAACCAAAGCTCAGTATCACGAGCTATTGGGGGAAGAATGCAAGTAGTACCATTTGTAACAGAGACAAGAGATGTAAGAGTGATTGAGAGTAATATTGGTAGAGTTATGCCTATTGTGGATATAGCAAAGGCAATTGATTATCCTAGAAACAAGATAGTTGAGTTACTTGAAAGAAATTCAGAACTATTTGAAGGAACCGTGGGTACCGTAACGGTCACCACGGTTCAAGATAACCGAGGAACTGAGCAAGTAAGAGATTATGAAGTTAAAGCTTTAAACTCTTATGGAGTCTTTGGCTTATTGATGAAATTGGATTATAACAGGGTTCAGAGTGAAGAAAAGAAGCAGAATGTGATAAGGTTCCAGAAGTGGGCAATGCAGGTATTGGGAGATGTTGCCAGTGGAAAAAAAGCTACAGTAAGGAAGCCAAACAAAAGCAAGTTAGGAGTTTATAACAGGATAGTAGGGAGCCTTACAGAGATATCTGAGTCTGTGCCACGATACAATAAGAAAGAAGCTATCAAGGAGCTAGGAATATCAAGTCGTACTATGGATAGATATATAGATAAAGGATATATTCCTGCTTATAAACGATTAAACTCATACGGTCATTGGGAATATGCTTTTAGAAAATCCGAGATAGATAGCATATCTGAAAGACTTAGTAGTGGGATGTATAATATACATCAAGCACTTAGAGAACATGGGACATGTGAAAGCATTTATATTAATAACCATATACCATATAACAATTTGAAGAAATGTAAGGAGCAATCATGATAACCACCATAGTAATATTATCAATAATAGTAGTTTTGTTAGTGATGCATGACATATCAGGGATAGGTAAAGAAACGGATTTAGAGAAGAAGAATTTCGCTTTAAAAGCTAGTAATTACAGATTAAATCAAGAGAACACCAAGCTAAAAGCAAGCAATGAAAAAATGAAATTAGCTTGGTGTAACATGAAAAGTGTATTGCCATTAGATTTAGAGCAAAAAATAAGTCAAGAAAAATCGGGAGAGACCTCCTCCTAGTTACCATAAAGAACCCGCATCTTGTGGAGGTGCGGGATATTATGGTAATTAGAAAAGGAGAAGTGAGATGTTAGTTAGAAGAGTAAAGGATTTCATCGGAGCCAGAGAGCTTGATGCAGAAAGAGCTAAACATAGCTTTTTCAGGTTTAATCTTAAAGACAATCCAGCCTGTTTCAGCTTGATTTTCAAGGAGGTAGGCGTGGATATTAAAGGCATTGAGATTAAAGTATCCATCAGGCTTTTTGATGTTACAAGTGAACATATCAGCGGTGAAATCAATACCAGTTATGTAGTGAGAGGTTCTATGAAGATTAAAAGAATTAACTCTACAAGCTTCAAGCATTTCTTGCTGTTGTTGCTGTTTCATGAACATGTTGATAATGGAGAAAGGTTTGTCTGTTTTGTTGATAATACTGATGTTAAGAGCAATAGAATCATGAGCAAACATAACTCTATTAACTGTCAATTCTGCAATAGTTTTACTGGATTTAGACTCTTTAAGATGGAAGAATGTATCCATAGCGATTTTAACTCCTGCAATGAAGAAATCATGTATCATTGCTACCTCCTAAGTATTTTTATGTGTCATATACTATATAATATACAAGTAAGTAGTCTGTCAAGGGAAATCCTCCTTTATGTGTCAGAGATAGACTACTTACCTTTATGGTCTAAATGGGGGTGCTTATGTGGTTAACATATAAAGAATTGATGGCATACTTTGAGATTAGTCGAAGTACAGCAGAACGCCGAAAAAGAAACGGAGAATGGCCTATCAGGAAGATTAAGAATCCTAATGGTGGAAAAGCTATAGCTTTCTTCTTTGTTGCAGGTGCTGACCAATCGGTCATTTTTGAAGAAACAGGAATAAACAGAGATGAAATTCAGACCATGAGCAACCCTTCACAACCCGTCAAAAATTTTAAGGGAGATGCTAAAAAGGCAAAAAATTTTGTTTGTGAAGATGAAAAAAAGGAAAAAATGACACAGCCGGGTGTGTCAAAAAGTGAAAAACAACCCGTCAAAATTGATAAAAGCTTGAAAAATATAGAAGATAGCAATCCTTCATCAATCCTTCACAACCCTTCACAACCCTTCATCAACCCTTCAGGAAATGAGCAACCCTTCATCAACCCTTCACAACCCTTCACCAACCCTTCAAAAACTGAGCAACCCTTCACGAAAGTGCAAAATGAAAATCAAGGTGGAAGTGGTTTTGGTGAAGAGAAGAATGGCGGAGAAAATCTCCACCGTCCGACTGAAGAGAAGAACCACCCCGTCTTCTTCGAAGCCACCCCTCCAAAGAGGGGAATTAATGGCGGAGAGAATCTCCACCGTCCGACTGAAGAGAAGAACCACCCCGACTTGGAAATACCAAGCCACCCCTCCTCAAGAGGGGAATTAATGCCGACAGGGATGTCGGCGCTCCCAGTAGATCCATTAAGATGGATTCCCTTAGATAGAGCTAGTGCTTTGTCTGGAATGAGTCGGAAGACATTATATAGAAGAATTGAGAGTGGAGAGCTTTATTCTATCACAGTGCCTGATAAATTGAGTAAGCAGAGAGCATTAATTGAGGTTTCAGGGTTTAGTAATGAGGTTGTGGCTCGGTGGAGAGCAGAGGTTTTAGCAAATAATAATGATTTATCGGTAATGCTTCATCAGGAGAAGAAGGAGTTTGAGCTTCATTGCAAGGATGATAAGGATGTAGCCTGGGCACGCAAGAGTATAATTGAAGAATATTATAATTATCGGAAATTAGCTAAGGCAAATGGTACTTCGATGACTGAAGCCTGTAAGCAATATGAGATTAAAATTAATAATAATGAGTTGTTACCAGGTATATTAAAGAGATTGGGTGCTATTTCTGTGAGTATAAAGACTATTAAGAAATGGGAGAAAGCTTGGAGAGACAGCGGAAATAATACTTACCCAGTTAGTTTATTGGACCAGAGAAAGGGTAAGGTAGGAAGAAAGAGTCTTGTTAGTAGCAAATTAGAGCAAGAGATTGAAAATTATGCTATTAGTTATAAAGATTTTCCTGCTAGTGAGATATACAGAGTTTTAAGTGAAGGTGCTGCCTTAATGGGAGAAGAGCTTCCAATAAGTGTAAGGACTCTCACTAATATAGTAAATAAGATCAGGTCTGATAAAGCTAAGTTGGCTTTAATGAAAGGCAAGAAGTGGTCCAAGGACAATTTAAGGGTTCATGTAAAGAGAATCAACAATGCTTTACCTGGCCAGATAGTAGAGAGTGACGGGCATAAGCTGAATAACTTAGTATATTCTCTATTTTATGCTCATAAAGCAGAGTTTAGGTATTTAGTGAGACCTCAACTGATGGTTTGGTATGATGTAGGAACAGGTTTTATATTGGATGGTACTTTGACCTTATCAGAGAATAGAAATGTTGTCAGGACTTCTTTAAGATATGCAATTCTAAAAGGTGGATTACCTGATGAGATTAGATTAGATAACGGACCTGCTTATAAGAATGCTGATTTTGTTCCTTTAGCTTATGCAGGTAAGAAAAGACTAACTCCTGCTGTAAAGAGAGCTAAAGAGATGTTAAGCAAGGGAGATAAGGGATTATATGCTAATTTGGGTATTTCTTATTCATTTACGATACCGGGTAATCCTGAATCTAAGAGTATTGAGCCGTTTTGGGGTTTCTGTGTATCAATGTTTGAGAAGATATTCCCTGTTTGGATTGGTAATAATATTCAGAACAGACCAGATATTTTAAAGCTTACCAATGCTGTTTTAATGAAAAGATACGGCAAGCATATACCAACCTGGGAGCAATATGATGAACTGCTTCAGAGGTTTATTCAGGTATGGAATAACAGGAAAAGAGGATGCTTAGTTAATGGCAGAGGTGAGACACTTTCTCCACAAGAAGCTTATTCTCAGGTAGAACACAAGACTCTTCCTTTAGAGGAGTTAGAGAGAATAACAAAATTTGCTTATCCTAACCCATATATGGTCAGTAGAGGGCGAATAAATGTTAATGGCATACTTTATTGGCATCCAAGTTTTAGAGCCTTAGAGGGCAAGAATGTTAACGCTTACTATGATGAGAAGAATATTAAGGAAGTTACTATTGGGACTGAGTATGGTGAGATTTTTCAACAGCCAGCAATGATAGTTTATCCAGGTCTTCAGGTTGGTGATGATATGGGAGCTTATATTGAAGCACGCCACCAAGAGAAAGTAATGATGTCTGTTTATGCTGCAATTAATGAAGCAGGCGGTAATGTTGCCAGAAATAGGATAATGCTTGAGGCTACTTCAGATACAGTATTTATCCAGGATAAAAAACAAGATAAGATTAAACAGGGTGATAAGATGCTTATGCCTTCAGCAAATAACAATTCTCAACATGCAATTAAACTAATTCCTGAAGATGAAATCACAATTACTGAAGATGATATAGCTAAATCTAAGCAAGCCAGTGAAGAGGCTGAGATTGAGAGTGAAGAAACTGAGAATGAGAAGATTAAGAGTATTATGCAGAAGATAAGAGAGAATCAAGAAGACGAAATAGATGAAGATGATGAGATAGAGAGTATTTTGAGAGAGATGGGAGTGAGTTAAGAATGGAGAGTTGTCGGAAGTCGCTACTTCGTGAGCAACTCCCGTCATTGACCCAGTTAATAAAGATAAAGGAGTAAAAATGAAAAGTGTATTGTATTCAACACAAAATGTAAAGAAAGCACAGAATGTATTAAAGGATGTGTGCAGGACAAAATCAGGTGATTTAGTGGTATTATACGGCTATACCGGGACAGGTAAGAGTCAGTATGCTAAAAAGAATTTCGCTCAGAAAGATTGGGGATATTACAGGATTCAGAGTGTAGAAAGCGGTAGATCATTCGCAATGGAGATTTATCAAAGACTTCATTACCTGTACACCGGTTCTCATATTCATGCAAGCGGTCATGCTTCTACACTGGTAAAAAAGAGTATCGACTTATGGCAAGAGATTAACTATATCAGGTCTAATCAAGGTCAACTTCCTTTAGTATTCTTTGTTGATGAGGTTAATAATGCCATAAAACGAAGAGCCTGGGATATTTTGGAAATCATGAGAGACTTTAGAGATACTGCTGAAGCAAAGATTGTTCTGATTGGAGAAGAAAATACCAGGGCTAAGATAGAGAAATATGACTCCCATTACTCAGGAAGAGTAACGAATTGGTGCAACTTTGAGATACCTTCACAAGAAGATATAGTAGGTGTGATTACCTCCAGTATGGAAGTAGAAGCTACTCCTGGTGTCTATAAAATGATGATAGCTAAGATGGGTGGAAGTTTACACGCATTAGAGAGATACATAAAACTTTGTGAGAGTGTTGCTAATCAGTATAATTTAGCACTAATGGATATTGAATCAATTAAGAAATACAAGATTGAGTTTAGGTAGGATAAATGTCAATAGCACAAGAGAGAACAATAAGAAACTATATTTATCAGATGAGAACAGCATTTTCACTTCAGGAAGTTCATGAAAATACAGATGTTCCTAAGACTTCAGCATTTCGGATAATCCATAAGTTATTAGAAAATGGAGAGATTGAAAAGACAGGTGCTTCTATAAGTCCACAGAGGTATAAGGCTGTGATTAAGGTGGTTAAACCTCCTCGTAAAGAGAGAGAACATGCCAGAAAAGACGAAGTAGAAGCTAAGGCCCAAAAACTAGGTGTATCAACAAAAACTGTATATCTAATAGAAAAGAGGGTAGCAGAGGGAAAAATAGAAGATCCCTTTATTGATAAAGAGCCAAACCAAATATACCCATATATGGAGTCAATTATTTCTGAAACTGATGCACGAGGTAAGATAACATTAAAGGAAGTTGCTCGTCTGCTTAATTGCGATGCATATAAAGCTTATGTAGTATTAGACCACATGGAAGCACAAAAAATATTAAAATCAGCTGATGGCTTTTTTATTTTAAATAGGAGGATATCGTGATGAGAAATGAAGAGACCACCCCGTCAGTGAAATACACTGCTACCCCTCCTCAGAGGGGAATTAAGGAAACACCCCCTGTGTCCCCCTCACGGAGGGGGATTAATACGGGTATGAGTGCTAAACAAGAAGCTTATGCTAAGAGCTTGAGACAGCATATAATGATAAGCAGTAAGAAGCAACACAATTGGAGCAATGAGGAATTTCATGAGATGTTGAAGTCCTGGGGATTCGGTAATTCTCTTAGAAAGCTGAGTATTCAGCAACTTCAGACTGTGCTAGGGATTGTTAAGGGAGACGAAAATCCTAAGCAGAAAGAAGTTTCTCCAAGAGAAAAATACGGAATTGGTAGGTTCGATAAACAAGGTGATTATGTATGGAGTTTAATCCAACAGGTTGGTTGGACTAATGATAAATTTAGGAAGTTTATTGGAAAGCATTATCAGACTGTACACTGGAATGCTTTAGAACCTAAAGAAAGGAGTGGTTGTATTGCTATGCTTAAGAATTATCTGAAGAAAGTGGAAGAAGAGAGATGAAGACTTTCTCACGAAGACATGGAGAAGATAAGACCAATTGTCGGAAGTCGCTACTCCGTGAGCAACTCCCGTCATTAACGAATTATAACATATAACACAAATTAAGAAGGAGAAAAAAGATGAATAGAGATTTATTTGGAAGAAGCAAAATTAATGGCGGAGATGAAAGGAAGATGCCGACAGGGATGTCGGCGCTCCCAGTGGAGATGACACCTGAAGAGAGATTTAAGGCTGTTGAAGTAATGAAAGGCAGGTTAGAAGAAGACTTTATTAGCCTAGGAGAGATACTTTCTGAGATAAAGAGTAAACGCATATTCAAGATTAAAGGTTATAAGAACTTTAGAGATTTTGTTGAAATCGAGCATAATTTACCTGCAAGCGTTGCTAATAAGTTAGTTAAGATTTATGACTTCTATATTAAAGATATGAACATTGATTCTGCTACAGTTCAGGAGATTGGTTTAGATAGATTAAATACGATTCATCCACTAATTAAAGATGCTGATTATGTGGTCCAGGAGGAGTGGCTAAAAGAAGCTGAAGAACTATCTCAACAAGAGCTTAGTGAGAAGGTAAAAGAGATAAGAGTTAAGGAAAAAGAGAATTCTAAGACCTTAAAAGATGTCTTTGTAGAGCAGTTTATGGATAACATGAAAGGTTACTTTAATTGTTCTGGGAAAGAACTTAACTATAAATTAGCACTCTACTTCCAGGATATGGATTTAGACAAAATTAATGAGGTTATAAGAGAGAAACAGAGAAGATTTGAAGAGCAAATTGAGGAGGGTAAATAGATGGCAGAAGTAAGAGTTGATGGAAGAACTAAATTATGGATAAATCCTGATGGCTATGAAGTACCAATCAGGTATATAGATAAAGATGATCAGAATAGAGACAAACTGGTAACTGAAGTCTTTAGTGATGTTGATAAGCTGGTAAGTGATTTAACTTCATTCAAAAGCAAACTAGCAAAAATGGTGGATGATTACTTAGATTCCTTAGCTCATAAACATAATGAGAAGTGGAAAGGTAATGCTGTTATAATGGACTTTGCTGAGAAACATAGAATTGATGTTAGTATTAGTGATAAAATCAGCTTTGATAATAAACTGCAAATTGCTAAAGCTAAGATTGATAGTTATCTTAAAGGCTTAGTTAAAAAGTCAGGTAAAGAGATTGGTGTCTTAGTAATTAAGGCTTTCAGGGTTGATAAAAAAGGCAATGTTGATGTTAAGCAAATTCTATCACTTAGAACATATGGGATTGAACATCCTGAATGGCAAGAAGCAATGGATCTAATCTCTGAAGCTATCAGAATTGATTCTACTAAGAGATATTTTAACTTCAAAGAAAAGCAAGAAGATGGGAGCTGGAAATCAATTACTTTGAATTTTTCAGCACTGTAATGCGGGCAGGGATGCCCGCGTTCCCAGTTAATTGGAGGGCAAATGAATCCAGATAAAAAGCGTGTGGGGTGCTTGGTGCCACTTTGTCAGGAGAGTTGGTGCAGTTCTAAGAGAAAGAGGTTCTGTGCCCTCAGACGCTGTTTTTTGGAGCATCAAAAGCAGGTACGTAAAGCTGTGGCAGGCAATGTAGAACTTTATCACTATGTGTACTACTGGAGAAAAAAGAGTGAATAAGAAGTATAAGAAAATAAGAGTTAGGATTAAAGAACTTAAAGGCAGTGGGTTTCGGTTAAAAGACTGCTTTAAAATTGTAGCAGGAGAATTCTTTTTATCTGAAGCAAGAGTGGCTGATATTTGGAGATTTAAGAAGAGTTGAAGGTTAAAGAGCTTTTACACTAATTAGCACGAATTTTAACGAATTAACACGAATAGGAGAAAAGAATGAATGAAAATAAAAAGCAATGTGTACACAAGTGGGTATTCATGGAGTCAAACAAGTTTTCTGAGTATAGAGGTAATCGAAATTATAATTACACTAAAATAGATAGATTCTACTGTGAGAAATGTTTAAAAACTAAAGAAGTTAAACACGAAGAAACAAGTTATGAAAGACCAGACTGGTACTAATAGGAGAAGAGTGAGGAAACATCAAATGTGTAATTGCATAAAAGAACATTGCCGTGAGATGCGAAAGATACGAAAGGCTCCTAATGAAAGGGTGGGTTATAAGTATCAGATACCAGGTAAGAACAAGTATTTTTTACCTTTTAATGTAAGTAATGATAAACATGATACTATTGAAACAATAATCGTCCCAATGGTATTTTGTCCATTTTGTGGAGATAGGATAATTAGTAGAGATGATGAATAAGGATTAACTACTATGACCACAAAAGAAAAGATTAATCAGATATATAAGGAATTGATAGAGATTGTAGGGCTTGAAATCCTGGAAGTCAAGACCCTGCAATTTCTGCAAAGGTTGAAGAAGAAACACGAGGAAGCACCCCCAGTGTCCCCCTCGCAAAGGGGGATTAGTGTAGATATTTATCAACAGATAGTAGAAGAACTTAATCAAAAGGCAGGGAAACAATATCGCTGGAATACTACCGAAACAAAAGCCTTAATCAGAGCTAGATTAAATGATGGCTTTAGTCCTGAAGACTTTAAAAAGGTGATATTTATTAAGTCAAAACAATGGTTAGGAGATGAGAAATTTACTCCATACTTGCGACCTAAGACTTTGTTTAGTAGTAAGTTTGAGGGATATTTGCAAGAATGGTATTCTTATCAGAAGAAACTTGATCAACAGAAAGCAGAGTTTGAGAGAGCTAAGAGGATTGAGAGAGGAGAAGCTGATCCTGAATTAAGCCCAGAAGAAAGAAAGGCACAACTTGCTTGGGAGAAAAAGAAAAAAAGGCTAATAGCTGAAGCTAGTGCTGAAGATTGGCAAGATTATTATCACAAGGAAAAACTTTTTAAAAAGAAGGCTTATACTCATGGGCTAAAGGATCCTTTTATTAGAAATCTGTTTGCTTATTATTTAGATAAGAAGGAAAAAGAGAATCTATCCACGAAATGCACTAATAACACGAATTAAGAGGAGAAATAATATGACAGAAGAAAAAAGAAAAGAAAAGAATGGCGGAGAGAATCTCCACCGTCCGACAGAAGAGAAGATTAAGAAAGTTGAAAATATGACTATGGATGAACTAAAAGAGATGTTATCTGGGATAGATAAAGACCTGAAGTATGTACGAAATCTAAGTGTGGAGTTGAACAAACAGAGAGATAACTTACACAGATATATTAAGATAAGGAGGAGGAAGAGATGAAAAGAGAGAAAATAGCAGAAGAGAAACTTATGAATACTATAACCAAAATAAATAGAGTAATATTGGCAGGAAAGGAATATAAAACTGAAGGATATAGCTTTTCAACTAAACATAATGAAATAACAACATTTAAAGACCCTGGAGCAGAAGGGAATATAGTTATTTTTATGAAAAATCTAAAAAATGGAAATGAATTTGTTCATCACACTTTTATCAGAGAAGATGCTTTAAGGATTTTGCTTGTTTTGTCTCTGGCTATGGAGGACTCGCTTGATACAATGATAAGCAATCATAAGAGTAAAACTGGGGGGAGTGTGTGCCACTGGGTAAGAGATAAAGAACAAAATGAAGATTATCCTTGGCTAACTTGGTGCGGAGAAAGGGTTAGCGAATCATCAGACCTTGACTATACTTATTGCCCTTATTGTGGAGGGAGATTAATTGTTGAAGATCATGAGGAGGAATAATGAAATTAAGTGACATTAGAGAAAGAGTTGTTTATGGAGTGAAGCTAAAAGAGAGGACAGATAAGAAGTTAGAGGAGTTATTATTAGAAATTCAGTTAGACATAGAAGACGCAAAAACAAAGCTAAAACACAAGAAAAAAATAGACAAAGAAATAAAGAGACTTCTCAAGCTTAGGAAAAGGGGATTAGACCCTGGACCAAGGCCTAAGATAATACCACCTCCAAAACCACAAACACCAAGCGTTCATGAATGTGAATGGATATTTAAAGAAAGTAAGAAAGATATGAAATATTTAGATGATGATAAGGCTCCTAATAAATTTGTGGCCGAGTATACCAAGACAAGCATGTATTACTGTAATAAGTGTTTGAGGGAGTCAAGAGTAACCAGACAATTAATAGTGCCAGTTGGCGAGGATATGAAAGCTGTAGAACCTGAGTGGTATTAAGAGGAAACAGAGATTAATCATCATGATAGGGGCATGGATGTCCTTATCATAATGATTAATAGCTTAAATATTTGAAAAGTGAAAGTCAGCAAAAATAAATGAGAAAAAAGATTGACTTTTAAACATCCGATACTTATTTTGATAATAAATAAAAAATCAATGGAGGAATAACATGTCTAATAAATCTAAACTTTTAAAACTAAGAGCTTTTAATATTGAAAATAATGAAATAACAAAGGCAAGTAGTGATTTATTCGATAACTTGAAAAAGAAACTTTCTGGAAGCAAGGCTGAAGAAAGAAGAATGTTATTGAATGAAGAAGATGTTAAGAAAGAAGAAGATTTAATCTCTGACTACGAGATGAAAAAGGATTATGTTTTTGGGGTAGTTTTAAGAATAACTCATTCTGAAGATGTCCCTAATATACCAGAAACATTATTACAGAAGGAGACATTTTCTATATTCGATCTAGGAAAAATTGATGCTACTTCCTCCATTATTTATAGAAATCATTATTATTTTTTAATTAGTAAAGATTATGTTATTACAAATCTTCAAGGAAACATCCCTATAAAGAGATTACAGGTTTATTTAAATTGGTATTTGGATGAAGAAAGAGGTGCAAAATATTATGAAATTACTCCTAAAATCGTATGTAATGTGGAGACGAAATTAGCAGACATAAAGAAGATAACAGTAAAAGACAATTCAGTTCTTTTCAACGCTCCAAAAGATACTCATGAACGAAAAATAACCAATATAAAAAGAGAGGTGTTATCAAGTTTAATAGATGATACAGGTTCTTTAGATGATATTCTAGAACAAGATATCATCTCTGCTGAACTATCTATTAAATTTAAGAAACCGACGAAAATGTCAGTCGAAGATTATCAAAAAATGATGGGTGCTTATATGAAACCAATCAGTGAGACTGATGATGTTTCATTTATTACCAAAAAAGGTGGAAGAATCAAAGGAAGTGAAATTCTCAGGGTTAAATCTGTTGAGATAGAACTAACTGAAACTAATAAAATTAATGAGCCTGAACTTTATCAAGAAATGGAAAAGTTTTTGTTGGAGTTGTTGAATGAAAACAATATTTAGATTTTTATTTATAATATTTTTATTCTTAATAATCTCGAATTTATTTCCTGTTAAAATTGATGATTTTTTTATTAATACCATATTCACAGTTGCTGGAATTATGTTTTCAGTTGGACTTGGTTTAATAGTAACTTTTAGTTTTGCTGAAATAAAAAATAAAAAATATTTACACAAGATTAGAGATAATCTAAACGCTGTAAGAGACTCATTCCTGCAATATTTCACTATTGTTACCTTTTGCTATGTAATTGATTATTATTTACGTAAGAGTGAGTTATACTTAACTACTCTACATATTTCAAAATACGAGTTTAATTTTAATTGGTCAGTTTTTCTTTGCTTGTTAATAATCTATTCAATTATATATTTCATCATAAATTTTATTAAAATTCAGAAATTAAATAACGATATAGTTGATAAGGTAATCAATGAGGATAAAGGGAAAGTATAAGGTGTCGCCTGGGATTTAGAGTTTCCCAGTGAACTAATCTTGCTAAAGTTAAGAAATTGATTAAGATATAAAATATAAGTACCGAGAGAGCTTAATCCTCGTTTGATTTGGAAAACCTAGGTAGAGATATTTCTGATGAATCTATCTGAATGGAAAATGATATGACAGATTATAGTTTTAAAATAAATATATAAAATAAAAAGATATTTCGTACAAGAAAAAAAATAACTTGACACCATTAATCTAAGACTAAGAATTGACATGAATTAGGATATGTTGGTATAATTTTTAGAAGTAATTATTTTATAAGTAGAGGTAATATGTCAGATGCTATAACGGAATTATCTTGTGCGATAATAACATTGAAAGATGCCCCTAATAGCTGGGGTATTGTGGTTGGTCTTTTTATCGCTTGCATTGGATTAATAATAGCCTTTATTATGGTATTCTTTGCCAACCTAGGAGCAATATCGAGTTATAAAAGGCATTTAAAAGATGCAAAGAAACAACGAGATAAGTTTCAGGACATTGTTTTAGATCGTGAGAAAAAGAAAAAAAAGTAAGTTAAGGTAATGAGTAAGGAGTTAAATAATGTTAGAGATTTTAGGACTTTTGACAATTGCTATTTCTTTAGTTCTAATTATAGGAATATATATATATTACAGGCGAATTAGAGAATCTCTTGATATGGAGATTTTTGATAATATTCGTAGTAGAATAATATATAGTATTGCTACTGAGAAGGAAAATGATGTTTTATTTGAATCTCTTGATATGGTTGACTTTGTAATACAGAATAAACCCTATTTTGATATAGTTAAACTAAATAGGTACATGAACAGCCTTATTAAAGATATTGTTAAAGAAGAATGTGAAGTTACGAAACATCATATAAAAAAAGATGAAGAGTATATGCATGAAATAGCTACAACATTATTTGCTATTAGCAAAAAGAGGAGTCTACTATTAAGAATTGCGATGACAAAAACTGGTAGAACTATAATGTTGTTTAGCAAGACTCCATACATATATAAACTAGTATCTGAAAAACGTAGAGAACGGAATAATGCAGCATTACAGTTAGGTGAGATACATGAGAAATTTGGTAATGATGCAGTTTTAGCTTGCTAAAATAGTAGAATATAAATAGAAACACAGAAAGAGCTTAATCCTCGTTTGATTGGTGTGGACGGTTTCCAAGTGATTAAGGCTTGGCTTAGCCCCAAAAGTTAAAGAGGTACTAAATTATAGCACCTCTTTTTTTTATATGTTTATTTTATTAAGAAGCCTTTTCTAAGTCTATCCATTTCTTTATCTTTACCGATAACAACAATGTTAAAATACTCGTATTCTCCATTGTTTATATCAACAACAAGAACAATATTTTTTGAGTATTTCTTATAATATCTAACGCGACTTTTATCCTTATCAAGCCAGACTTCATCAGGTTTAACAAGGACTTCATCAATAGCATTTATATATTTCATTCTTCCTCGGATATCTTTGGCAGTGTAGGTCTCTTTTAAGAACTTATCCGCTTTGCCTTTATCAAGGAATATTGGTGTATCATTATAACCAGCAACAGTTCTATTGCCAAGATATTCAGAGTATTCTTTTAGTAGTTCCTCTTTTGATTTTCCATCAGTGTTATGAAGTTTTGGTAGTTTATTTTCAGGCATCTCTTTCCAATCCCGTAGATCTAAGTCTTTGTAGGATTTAGTATAGAGGTCTGGACAGTGCTTTTTAGCAGAGTTGTAGATGTGCAAACGCTTGCTTCTGATAGACATTTCCGGATATAAAATAGAGATGTTTTTAGCATCTTCACAGCCTAACCAGTCTCCAAAGAGAGAGTTGTCTTTGCCTACATTACGTTTAAATTCTTCTTTAACATTTGAATCAGGAGGAACATCTCTCTTGAGTCCAGGGTCTCCGTTTGCTTCTTCTTCAGTTAGTTGTTCTTTACCACAACGACAACCCCAGCCATTAGGAGGATAGTATTCATCCCAGAAAGCATCATCTACATGTCTGACTATACCATCCAAGGGTTTATGTTCATCCCTGACAGCGTCATCTTGCATGGTAACATAACGGAGATAAGGGAAGATTTCCTTGAGGTCTTGGATGTTTTTCCAGTCTGCAGCTGCTCGAGCTGATTTAATGGCCTGGTTAAAATTAGTCTTCAGGTAATGAGGATTTTCAGGTTCGAAACCTTTTAGCTTGAGGTTTTCCTTAAATTCTTGAAAGGTAGTACCTTCAGTAAAGGCTTTTTCAGCTTCAGACTTAATCATATCAAGCATTGTTTCGGAAGTTACTCCTGCTACGATAAAGGTTTCTGCCCGGAAAGCATTTAAAGCTTGGGTGTCTTTTAGGGTCCAGTCTATTTCGAAGTTGTAGTCAGCCCCTAAATCCCCTGAAGGGGACTTTGAAGAGACCTCACACGAAGGCACGAAGGCATCATACTTCGCTGAAGCTTCGTAGGATGTACCCCTCCGTTGAGGGGAATTAACCACCCCGTCCGGAGTACCGTCCACCCCTCCGTAGAGGGGAATTGACGAGGAAGCTTTCTTCTTTAGAGAAGCTTTTCTTAGCTTATAGTATTCTTTAAGAAGTGTTTGATACATCTCATTAGCATAGGTTAAATAGAGGTCTTTAGGATAAGACATATTTTCTATATCTTTGAATGACTTGGCTTCTTTGATTTGAGATTTGATTTTTATTAGCTGTTTGAGGGAAGCCCCTAAATCCCCTGAAGGGGACTTTGAAGAGACCACCGTGGCTTCTTCGAAGGCATCATACTTCGCTGAAGCTTCGTAGGATGTACCCCTCCTTTGAGGGGAATTAACCACTACCCTATTCTGAAAAGGGAAGAGCTGAGATGCAACCTCCTTTAGTTTTGCACCAGACTTTGGTACAGGGATGCCATAAGTGGTGTACCAATAATCAGGTTCTATTTCGATGATATTGTTTAGTTGAGTATCTATGTTTATCTTAGTGTTTAAATCAACATGTTCAGGGATAGTAAGAGTTACTTTAATATCTTGGTCAGCGAAGTTTAATCTGTTTAACCTAGAGCAGATATAAGAGATATACTTAGAGCAGTCTCTGATATCAGCCTGGAGGATATCCTGTCTGACCATGTTATGAACCTTAGCTTGAGCATAGGATCCTGTCTTTTCAGTATTAGTTGTGAGAGTTTGGCCAAGTATTCTTTTAGAGATTGATTTTTTACAAAAGTCTAAAAGAACTGCATAGAGATTAGCATTA
Source organism: Cloacimonadales bacterium (SeqCode) (assembly GCA_963678375.2). Lineage (GTDB taxonomy): Bacteria > Cloacimonadota > Cloacimonadia > Cloacimonadales > JAFGVF01 > JAEKNW01. Next base: position 1,548 of record CAXXQH010000001.1, on the reverse strand, counting down.
GCTGAAGCATTTTTAAAGTCTGCGAACTCAATTAGAGTATTTTCAGAGATAACAGCACCTAAGTCTGTACCCAGGTTCTTTACCATAGACTTGAGTAGGTTCTTTTCTTCCTGTGTTGAACCTGGTTTATACTTTCCAATTCTGATAGGTTTTCCATAAGTTTCAACAAAGGATGCCCAATTGTTGAGAGCAAAGGAAAAGAAAGTATAATATTTAATAATAGACTCATAGACTGAATAATTTTGATATAGACGCACAAATTTATCATCAGAGAGGCTTTTCTTCTCATCTTCGACATACAAGACCAATTCAGATTTTTCAGCCCTCAAATCGAGGTTTTTATATTCTATGAACTTGTCTATAGTATAAAGATTGTTTTCCAGCTTAAAGGCAATCTGACGAAATAGAGAACCTGTTAACTTTAAATCAAGAGCCTGGTCAATCAGAAGAGGGAAAAAGCTATCCAAGAAAGAAGTGAAGAAGTCTTTTTGTTGTTGAGAGATATCTTCAGGGAGAGTGAAAGAAGCTGATTTAAGAGCTTCTACTCTGACATCAGTATCTCCAGCAAGGTTATCATCTAGCTTATAAAGTCTGTCATATAAGCTATTAAGGTGTTTCAATCTTCCATTATGGGCATTATGTAGAGCTAAAGCCATTTCTGAAGGTGTGATTTTAGCTGACCAAAGAGGTTTTTCTTCCTCAATTTTAGTTTGGGTTAAGATGGTTGTTGATGTTTTTTTAAATAAATCAAGTATATTCATTTTTTTCTCCTTTAATATTTTAAGAGCTTTTACACGAATTAACGCGAATTTAAGCGAATTAACACGAATTAATACGGGCAAGATGCCCACGTTCCCAGTTAATTAAGATGCCGACAGGGATGTTGGCGCTCCCAGTAGTGTTACCAGACATCAGAAAATTGAGTGGCCAGACTTGTTTCAACTGTTTCATAGCTTTCTTCTTGAGAGTTAATTCTAAGGCAATTTACTCCTCCTGCTAAGGCATCAGGACCGTCATCGTTAGGATAATCAGGGAAGCCGAGTAATTGGTCTTCCAGTAGTTGTGTTTCTGCTGTTTTTTGTTTAGGAAAGAGAAGCCAACCCCATTCGAAGTAAGGTTCAAGTCTTTCTATACGAAGTTCTTTCTTTTCTTTGTTTTCAACTCCTGAAAGAGGTAGCATATAACCCATAACAAGAGCAATATCAGGGATGTAGTCCCAGATAACCTTTTGCCAGAAGTTAGACTCCATATAAAGACGGGCATTATATCTACTATGAACCGAATAGAGATATTTAAGCATCTCGATAATAGAAGCTTTTCGCAAGTAACAATCTAACAGGTAATACTTCTTTTTGTAGAAGCCAATAGTCATGGAGGCTTTATAGTCTGAGGTAGATTTTTCACCTAAAGAAGGGTCAGTGTAGTTAACTATTTTCTCAAAAGTGATGTTTTCGATATCTTCAGGTGAGTAATATCTAAACCAGGCTTCTTTGAACTTAAGTCCTTCGACTACTGGATTCATGCGAAAGTGTCTTTCAAAGCCAAATC
>OY782831.1:1790000-2484814 GCA_963678375.2 Cloacimonadales bacterium (SeqCode) | reverse complement strand
AAGTTATTAGAAAATGGAGAGATTGAAAAGACAGGTGCTTCTATAAGTCCACAGAGGTATAAGGCTGTGATTAAGGTGGTTAAACCTCCTCGTAAAGAGAGAGAACATGCCAGAAAAGACGAAGTAGAAGCTAAGGCCCAAAAACTAGGTGTATCAACAAAAACTGTATATCTAATAGAAAAGAGGGTAGCAGAGGGAAAAATAGAAGATCCCTTTATTGATAAAGAGCCAAACCAAATATACCCATATATGGAGTCTGATGCACGAGGTAAGATAACATTAAAGGAAGTTGCTCGTCTGCTTAATTGCGATGCATATAAAGCTTATGTAGTATTAGACCACATGGAAGCACAAAAAATATTAAAATCAGCTGATGGCTTTTTTATTTTAAATAGGAGGATATCGTGATGAGAAATGAAGAGACCACCCCGTCAGTGAAATACACTGCTACCCCTCCTCAGAGGGGAATTAAGGAAACACCCCCTGTGTCCCCCTCACGGAGGGGGATTAATACGGGTATGAGTGCTAAACAAGAAGCTTATGCTAAGAGCTTGAGACAGCATATAATGATAAGCAGTAAGAAGCAACACAATTGGAGCAATGAGGAATTTCATGAGATGTTGAAGTCCTGGGGATTCGGTAATTCTCTTAGAAAGCTGAGTATTCAGCAACTTCAGACTGTGCTAGGGATTGTTAAGGGAGACGAAAATCCTAAGCAGAAAGAAGTTTCTCCAAGAGAAAAATACGGAATTGGTAGGTTCGATAAACAAGGTGATTATGTATGGAGTTTAATCCAACAGGTTGGTTGGACTAATGATAAATTTAGGAAGTTTATTGGAAAGCATTATCAGACTGTACACTGGAATGCTTTAGAACCTAAAGAAAGGAGTGGTTGTATTGCTATGCTTAAGAATTATCTGAAGAAAGTGGAAGAAGAGAGATGAAGACTTTCTCACGAAGACATGGAGAAGATAAGACCAATTGTCGGAAGTCGCTACTCCGTGAGCAACTCCCGTCATTAACGAATTATAACATATAACACAAATTAAGAAGGAGAAAAAAGATGAATAGAGATTTATTTGGAAGAAGCAAAATTAATGGCGGAGATGAAAGGAAGATGCCGACAGGGATGTCGGCGCTCCCAGTGGAGATGACACCTGAAGAGAGATTTAAGGCTGTTGAAGTAATGAAAGGCAGGTTAGAAGAAGACTTTATTAGCCTAGGAGAGATACTTTCTGAGATAAAGAGTAAACGCATATTCAAGATTAAAGGTTATAAGAACTTTAGAGATTTTGTTGAAATCGAGCATAATTTACCTGCAAGCGTTGCTAATAAGTTAGTTAAGATTTATGACTTCTATATTAAAGATATGAACATTGATTCTGCTACAGTTCAGGAGATTGGTTTAGATAGATTAAATACGATTCATCCACTAATTAAAGATGCTGATTATGTGGTCCAGGAGGAGTGGCTAAAAGAAGCTGAAGAACTATCTCAACAAGAGCTTAGTGAGAAGGTAAAAGAGATAAGAGTTAAGGAAAAAGAGAATTCTAAGACCTTAAAAGATGTCTTTGTAGAGCAGTTTATGGATAACATGAAAGGTTACTTTAATTGTTCTGGGAAAGAACTTAACTATAAATTAGCACTCTACTTCCAGGATATGGATTTAGACAAAATTAATGAGGTTATAAGAGAGAAACAGAGAAGATTTGAAGAGCAAATTGAGGAGGGTAAATAGATGGCAGAAGTAAGAGTTGATGGAAGAACTAAATTATGGATAAATCCTGATGGCTATGAAGTACCAATCAGGTATATAGATAAAGATGATCAGAATAGAGACAAACTGGTAACTGAAGTCTTTAGTGATGTTGATAAGCTGGTAAGTGATTTAACTTCATTCAAAAGCAAACTAGCAAAAATGGTGGATGATTACTTAGATTCCTTAGCTCATAAACATAATGAGAAGTGGAAAGGTAATGCTGTTATAATGGACTTTGCTGAGAAACATAGAATTGATGTTAGTATTAGTGATAAAATCAGCTTTGATAATAAACTGCAAATTGCTAAAGCTAAGATTGATAGTTATCTTAAAGGCTTAGTTAAAAAGTCAGGTAAAGAGATTGGTGTCTTAGTAATTAAGGCTTTCAGGGTTGATAAAAAAGGCAATGTTGATGTTAAGCAAATTCTATCACTTAGAACATATGGGATTGAACATCCTGAATGGCAAGAAGCAATGGATCTAATCTCTGAAGCTATCAGAATTGATTCTACTAAGAGATATTTTAACTTCAAAGAAAAGCAAGAAGATGGGAGCTGGAAATCAATTACTTTGAATTTTTCAGCACTGTAATGCGGGCAGGGATGCCCGCGTTCCCAGTTAATTGGAGGGCAAATGAATCCAGATAAAAAGCGTGTGGGGTGCTTGGTGCCACTTTGTCAGGAGAGTTGGTGCAGTTCTAAGAGAAAGAGGTTCTGTGCCCTCAGACGCTGTTTTTTGGAGCATCAAAAGCAGGTACGTAAAGCTGTGGCAGGCAATGTAGAACTTTATCACTATGTGTACTACTGGAGAAAAAAGAGTGAATAAGAAGTATAAGAAAATAAGAGTTAGGATTAAAGAACTTAAAGGCAGTGGGTTTCGGTTAAAAGACTGCTTTAAAATTGTAGCAGGAGAATTCTTTTTATCTGAAGCAAGAGTGGCTGATATTTGGAGATTTAAGAAGAGTTGAAGGTTAAAGAGCTTTTACACTAATTAGCACGAATTTTAACGAATTAACACGAATAGGAGAAAAGAATGAATGAAAATAAAAAGCAATGTGTACACAAGTGGGTATTCATGGAGTCAAACAAGTTTTCTGAGTATAGAGGTAATCGAAATTATAATTACACTAAAATAGATAGATTCTACTGTGAGAAATGTTTAAAAACTAAAGAAGTTAAACACGAAGAAACAAGTTATGAAAGACCAGACTGGTACTAATAGGAGAAGAGTGAGGAAACATCAAATGTGTAATTGCATAAAAGAACATTGCCGTGAGATGCGAAAGATACGAAAGGCTCCTAATGAAAGGGTGGGTTATAAGTATCAGATACCAGGTAAGAACAAGTATTTTTTACCTTTTAATGTAAGTAATGATAAACATGATACTATTGAAACAATAATCGTCCCAATGGTATTTTGTCCATTTTGTGGAGATAGGATAATTAGTAGAGATGATGAATAAGGATTAACTACTATGACCACAAAAGAAAAGATTAATCAGATATATAAGGAATTGATAGAGATTGTAGGGCTTGAAATCCTGGAAGTCAAGACCCTGCAATTTCTGCAAAGGTTGAAGAAGAAACACGAGGAAGCACCCCCAGTGTCCCCCTCGCAAAGGGGGATTAGTGTAGATATTTATCAACAGATAGTAGAAGAACTTAATCAAAAGGCAGGGAAACAATATCGCTGGAATACTACCGAAACAAAAGCCTTAATCAGAGCTAGATTAAATGATGGCTTTAGTCCTGAAGACTTTAAAAAGGTGATATTTATTAAGTCAAAACAATGGTTAGGAGATGAGAAATTTACTCCATACTTGCGACCTAAGACTTTGTTTAGTAGTAAGTTTGAGGGATATTTGCAAGAATGGTATTCTTATCAGAAGAAACTTGATCAACAGAAAGCAGAGTTTGAGAGAGCTAAGAGGATTGAGAGAGGAGAAGCTGATCCTGAATTAAGCCCAGAAGAAAGAAAGGCACAACTTGCTTGGGAGAAAAAGAAAAAAAGGCTAATAGCTGAAGCTAGTGCTGAAGATTGGCAAGATTATTATCACAAGGAAAAACTTTTTAAAAAGAAGGCTTATACTCATGGGCTAAAGGATCCTTTTATTAGAAATCTGTTTGCTTATTATTTAGATAAGAAGGAAAAAGAGAATCTATCCACGAAATGCACTAATAACACGAATTAAGAGGAGAAATAATATGACAGAAGAAAAAAGAAAAGAAAAGAATGGCGGAGAGAATCTCCACCGTCCGACAGAAGAGAAGATTAAGAAAGTTGAAAATATGACTATGGATGAACTAAAAGAGATGTTATCTGGGATAGATAAAGACCTGAAGTATGTACGAAATCTAAGTGTGGAGTTGAACAAACAGAGAGATAACTTACACAGATATATTAAGATAAGGAGGAGGAAGAGATGAAAAGAGAGAAAATAGCAGAAGAGAAACTTATGAATACTATAACCAAAATAAATAGAGTAATATTGGCAGGAAAGGAATATAAAACTGAAGGATATAGCTTTTCAACTAAACATAATGAAATAACAACATTTAAAGACCCTGGAGCAGAAGGGAATATAGTTATTTTTATGAAAAATCTAAAAAATGGAAATGAATTTGTTCATCACACTTTTATCAGAGAAGATGCTTTAAGGATTTTGCTTGTTTTGTCTCTGGCTATGGAGGACTCGCTTGATACAATGATAAGCAATCATAAGAGTAAAACTGGGGGGAGTGTGTGCCACTGGGTAAGAGATAAAGAACAAAATGAAGATTATCCTTGGCTAACTTGGTGCGGAGAAAGGGTTAGCGAATCATCAGACCTTGACTATACTTATTGCCCTTATTGTGGAGGGAGATTAATTGTTGAAGATCATGAGGAGGAATAATGAAATTAAGTGACATTAGAGAAAGAGTTGTTTATGGAGTGAAGCTAAAAGAGAGGACAGATAAGAAGTTAGAGGAGTTATTATTAGAAATTCAGTTAGACATAGAAGACGCAAAAACAAAGCTAAAACACAAGAAAAAAATAGACAAAGAAATAAAGAGACTTCTCAAGCTTAGGAAAAGGGGATTAGACCCTGGACCAAGGCCTAAGATAATACCACCTCCAAAACCACAAACACCAAGCGTTCATGAATGTGAATGGATATTTAAAGAAAGTAAGAAAGATATGAAATATTTAGATGATGATAAGGCTCCTAATAAATTTGTGGCCGAGTATACCAAGACAAGCATGTATTACTGTAATAAGTGTTTGAGGGAGTCAAGAGTAACCAGACAATTAATAGTGCCAGTTGGCGAGGATATGAAAGCTGTAGAACCTGAGTGGTATTAAGAGGAAACAGAGATTAATCATCATGATAGGGGCATGGATGTCCTTATCATAATGATTAATAGCTTAAATATTTGAAAAGTGAAAGTCAGCAAAAATAAATGAGAAAAAAGATTGACTTTTAAACATCCGATACTTATTTTGATAATAAATAAAAAATCAATGGAGGAATAACATGTCTAATAAATCTAAACTTTTAAAACTAAGAGCTTTTAATATTGAAAATAATGAAATAACAAAGGCAAGTAGTGATTTATTCGATAACTTGAAAAAGAAACTTTCTGGAAGCAAGGCTGAAGAAAGAAGAATGTTATTGAATGAAGAAGATGTTAAGAAAGAAGAAGATTTAATCTCTGACTACGAGATGAAAAAGGATTATGTTTTTGGGGTAGTTTTAAGAATAACTCATTCTGAAGATGTCCCTAATATACCAGAAACATTATTACAGAAGGAGACATTTTCTATATTCGATCTAGGAAAAATTGATGCTACTTCCTCCATTATTTATAGAAATCATTATTATTTTTTAATTAGTAAAGATTATGTTATTACAAATCTTCAAGGAAACATCCCTATAAAGAGATTACAGGTTTATTTAAATTGGTATTTGGATGAAGAAAGAGGTGCAAAATATTATGAAATTACTCCTAAAATCGTATGTAATGTGGAGACGAAATTAGCAGACATAAAGAAGATAACAGTAAAAGACAATTCAGTTCTTTTCAACGCTCCAAAAGATACTCATGAACGAAAAATAACCAATATAAAAAGAGAGGTGTTATCAAGTTTAATAGATGATACAGGTTCTTTAGATGATATTCTAGAACAAGATATCATCTCTGCTGAACTATCTATTAAATTTAAGAAACCGACGAAAATGTCAGTCGAAGATTATCAAAAAATGATGGGTGCTTATATGAAACCAATCAGTGAGACTGATGATGTTTCATTTATTACCAAAAAAGGTGGAAGAATCAAAGGAAGTGAAATTCTCAGGGTTAAATCTGTTGAGATAGAACTAACTGAAACTAATAAAATTAATGAGCCTGAACTTTATCAAGAAATGGAAAAGTTTTTGTTGGAGTTGTTGAATGAAAACAATATTTAGATTTTTATTTATAATATTTTTATTCTTAATAATCTCGAATTTATTTCCTGTTAAAATTGATGATTTTTTTATTAATACCATATTCACAGTTGCTGGAATTATGTTTTCAGTTGGACTTGGTTTAATAGTAACTTTTAGTTTTGCTGAAATAAAAAATAAAAAATATTTACACAAGATTAGAGATAATCTAAACGCTGTAAGAGACTCATTCCTGCAATATTTCACTATTGTTACCTTTTGCTATGTAATTGATTATTATTTACGTAAGAGTGAGTTATACTTAACTACTCTACATATTTCAAAATACGAGTTTAATTTTAATTGGTCAGTTTTTCTTTGCTTGTTAATAATCTATTCAATTATATATTTCATCATAAATTTTATTAAAATTCAGAAATTAAATAACGATATAGTTGATAAGGTAATCAATGAGGATAAAGGGAAAGTATAAGGTGTCGCCTGGGATTTAGAGTTTCCCAGTGAACTAATCTTGCTAAAGTTAAGAAATTGATTAAGATATAAAATATAAGTACCGAGAGAGCTTAATCCTCGTTTGATTTGGAAAACCTAGGTAGAGATATTTCTGATGAATCTATCTGAATGGAAAATGATATGACAGATTATAGTTTTAAAATAAATATATAAAATAAAAAGATATTTCGTACAAGAAAAAAAATAACTTGACACCATTAATCTAAGACTAAGAATTGACATGAATTAGGATATGTTGGTATAATTTTTAGAAGTAATTATTTTATAAGTAGAGGTAATATGTCAGATGCTATAACGGAATTATCTTGTGCGATAATAACATTGAAAGATGCCCCTAATAGCTGGGGTATTGTGGTTGGTCTTTTTATCGCTTGCATTGGATTAATAATAGCCTTTATTATGGTATTCTTTGCCAACCTAGGAGCAATATCGAGTTATAAAAGGCATTTAAAAGATGCAAAGAAACAACGAGATAAGTTTCAGGACATTGTTTTAGATCGTGAGAAAAAGAAAAAAAAGTAAGTTAAGGTAATGAGTAAGGAGTTAAATAATGTTAGAGATTTTAGGACTTTTGACAATTGCTATTTCTTTAGTTCTAATTATAGGAATATATATATATTACAGGCGAATTAGAGAATCTCTTGATATGGAGATTTTTGATAATATTCGTAGTAGAATAATATATAGTATTGCTACTGAGAAGGAAAATGATGTTTTATTTGAATCTCTTGATATGGTTGACTTTGTAATACAGAATAAACCCTATTTTGATATAGTTAAACTAAATAGGTACATGAACAGCCTTATTAAAGATATTGTTAAAGAAGAATGTGAAGTTACGAAACATCATATAAAAAAAGATGAAGAGTATATGCATGAAATAGCTACAACATTATTTGCTATTAGCAAAAAGAGGAGTCTACTATTAAGAATTGCGATGACAAAAACTGGTAGAACTATAATGTTGTTTAGCAAGACTCCATACATATATAAACTAGTATCTGAAAAACGTAGAGAACGGAATAATGCAGCATTACAGTTAGGTGAGATACATGAGAAATTTGGTAATGATGCAGTTTTAGCTTGCTAAAATAGTAGAATATAAATAGAAACACAGAAAGAGCTTAATCCTCGTTTGATTGGTGTGGACGGTTTCCAAGTGATTAAGGCTTGGCTTAGCCCCAAAAGTTAAAGAGGTACTAAATTATAGCACCTCTTTTTTTTATATGTTTATTTTATTAAGAAGCCTTTTCTAAGTCTATCCATTTCTTTATCTTTACCGATAACAACAATGTTAAAATACTCGTATTCTCCATTGTTTATATCAACAACAAGAACAATATTTTTTGAGTATTTCTTATAATATCTAACGCGACTTTTATCCTTATCAAGCCAGACTTCATCAGGTTTAACAAGGACTTCATCAATAGCATTTATATATTTCATTCTTCCTCGGATATCTTTGGCAGTGTAGGTCTCTTTTAAGAACTTATCCGCTTTGCCTTTATCAAGGAATATTGGTGTATCATTATAACCAGCAACAGTTCTATTGCCAAGATATTCAGAGTATTCTTTTAGTAGTTCCTCTTTTGATTTTCCATCAGTGTTATGAAGTTTTGGTAGTTTATTTTCAGGCATCTCTTTCCAATCCCGTAGATCTAAGTCTTTGTAGGATTTAGTATAGAGGTCTGGACAGTGCTTTTTAGCAGAGTTGTAGATGTGCAAACGCTTGCTTCTGATAGACATTTCCGGATATAAAATAGAGATGTTTTTAGCATCTTCACAGCCTAACCAGTCTCCAAAGAGAGAGTTGTCTTTGCCTACATTACGTTTAAATTCTTCTTTAACATTTGAATCAGGAGGAACATCTCTCTTGAGTCCAGGGTCTCCGTTTGCTTCTTCTTCAGTTAGTTGTTCTTTACCACAACGACAACCCCAGCCATTAGGAGGATAGTATTCATCCCAGAAAGCATCATCTACATGTCTGACTATACCATCCAAGGGTTTATGTTCATCCCTGACAGCGTCATCTTGCATGGTAACATAACGGAGATAAGGGAAGATTTCCTTGAGGTCTTGGATGTTTTTCCAGTCTGCAGCTGCTCGAGCTGATTTAATGGCCTGGTTAAAATTAGTCTTCAGGTAATGAGGATTTTCAGGTTCGAAACCTTTTAGCTTGAGGTTTTCCTTAAATTCTTGAAAGGTAGTACCTTCAGTAAAGGCTTTTTCAGCTTCAGACTTAATCATATCAAGCATTGTTTCGGAAGTTACTCCTGCTACGATAAAGGTTTCTGCCCGGAAAGCATTTAAAGCTTGGGTGTCTTTTAGGGTCCAGTCTATTTCGAAGTTGTAGTCAGCCCCTAAATCCCCTGAAGGGGACTTTGAAGAGACCTCACACGAAGGCACGAAGGCATCATACTTCGCTGAAGCTTCGTAGGATGTACCCCTCCGTTGAGGGGAATTAACCACCCCGTCCGGAGTACCGTCCACCCCTCCGTAGAGGGGAATTGACGAGGAAGCTTTCTTCTTTAGAGAAGCTTTTCTTAGCTTATAGTATTCTTTAAGAAGTGTTTGATACATCTCATTAGCATAGGTTAAATAGAGGTCTTTAGGATAAGACATATTTTCTATATCTTTGAATGACTTGGCTTCTTTGATTTGAGATTTGATTTTTATTAGCTGTTTGAGGGAAGCCCCTAAATCCCCTGAAGGGGACTTTGAAGAGACCACCGTGGCTTCTTCGAAGGCATCATACTTCGCTGAAGCTTCGTAGGATGTACCCCTCCTTTGAGGGGAATTAACCACTACCCTATTCTGAAAAGGGAAGAGCTGAGATGCAACCTCCTTTAGTTTTGCACCAGACTTTGGTACAGGGATGCCATAAGTGGTGTACCAATAATCAGGTTCTATTTCGATGATATTGTTTAGTTGAGTATCTATGTTTATCTTAGTGTTTAAATCAACATGTTCAGGGATAGTAAGAGTTACTTTAATATCTTGGTCAGCGAAGTTTAATCTGTTTAACCTAGAGCAGATATAAGAGATATACTTAGAGCAGTCTCTGATATCAGCCTGGAGGATATCCTGTCTGACCATGTTATGAACCTTAGCTTGAGCATAGGATCCTGTCTTTTCAGTATTAGTTGTGAGAGTTTGGCCAAGTATTCTTTTAGAGATTGATTTTTTACAAAAGTCTAAAAGAACTGCATAGAGATTAGCATTAGCTGAAGCATTTTTAAAGTCTGCGAACTCAATTAGAGTATTTTCAGAGATAACAGCACCTAAGTCTGTACCCAGGTTCTTTACCATAGACTTGAGTAGGTTCTTTTCTTCCTGTGTTGAACCTGGTTTATACTTTCCAATTCTGATAGGTTTTCCATAAGTTTCAACAAAGGATGCCCAATTGTTGAGAGCAAAGGAAAAGAAAGTATAATATTTAATAATAGACTCATAGACTGAATAATTTTGATATAGACGCACAAATTTATCATCAGAGAGGCTTTTCTTCTCATCTTCGACATACAAGACCAATTCAGATTTTTCAGCCCTCAAATCGAGGTTTTTATATTCTATGAACTTGTCTATAGTATAAAGATTGTTTTCCAGCTTAAAGGCAATCTGACGAAATAGAGAACCTGTTAACTTTAAATCAAGAGCCTGGTCAATCAGAAGAGGGAAAAAGCTATCCAAGAAAGAAGTGAAGAAGTCTTTTTGTTGTTGAGAGATATCTTCAGGGAGAGTGAAAGAAGCTGATTTAAGAGCTTCTACTCTGACATCAGTATCTCCAGCAAGGTTATCATCTAGCTTATAAAGTCTGTCATATAAGCTATTAAGGTGTTTCAATCTTCCATTATGGGCATTATGTAGAGCTAAAGCCATTTCTGAAGGTGTGATTTTAGCTGACCAAAGAGGTTTTTCTTCCTCAATTTTAGTTTGGGTTAAGATGGTTGTTGATGTTTTTTTAAATAAATCAAGTATATTCATTTTTTTCTCCTTTAATATTTTAAGAGCTTTTACACGAATTAACGCGAATTTAAGCGAATTAACACGAATTAATACGGGCAAGATGCCCACGTTCCCAGTTAATTAAGATGCCGACAGGGATGTTGGCGCTCCCAGTAGTGTTACCAGACATCAGAAAATTGAGTGGCCAGACTTGTTTCAACTGTTTCATAGCTTTCTTCTTGAGAGTTAATTCTAAGGCAATTTACTCCTCCTGCTAAGGCATCAGGACCGTCATCGTTAGGATAATCAGGGAAGCCGAGTAATTGGTCTTCCAGTAGTTGTGTTTCTGCTGTTTTTTGTTTAGGAAAGAGAAGCCAACCCCATTCGAAGTAAGGTTCAAGTCTTTCTATACGAAGTTCTTTCTTTTCTTTGTTTTCAACTCCTGAAAGAGGTAGCATATAACCCATAACAAGAGCAATATCAGGGATGTAGTCCCAGATAACCTTTTGCCAGAAGTTAGACTCCATATAAAGACGGGCATTATATCTACTATGAACCGAATAGAGATATTTAAGCATCTCGATAATAGAAGCTTTTCGCAAGTAACAATCTAACAGGTAATACTTCTTTTTGTAGAAGCCAATAGTCATGGAGGCTTTATAGTCTGAGGTAGATTTTTCACCTAAAGAAGGGTCAGTGTAGTTAACTATTTTCTCAAAAGTGATGTTTTCGATATCTTCAGGTGAGTAATATCTAAACCAGGCTTCTTTGAACTTAAGTCCTTCGACTACTGGATTCATGCGAAAGTGTCTTTCAAAGCCAAATCTGCCGATAGCTTGTCTGATTTTGATAAGTTTTTCTTTAGTGTGTTTTTCTTGCCATGTTGGATTGAAGTGTCCATCATCAACTTTAAAGATAAGCATCTTACGACCAGAGAGATCTTCAGTTTCTGTTGATTTCTTAAAGAGGTTTAAAGCTGATTTCTGGTGAGTAAGATTACCAAGCCAGATGATATAGCCTTGTCCATCTTCGAGAGCTCCATAAGCTTCTTCAGTAACGAATTGAAGTTTTTCCTTAGCAATTCTTTCATTAAAAGATTGATGGTCTTCTAAGTCATCGATGTCTATATAGTCTGGTCTGTGTGTCATATTAATAATACCACGAACACCTGATTTATAACCAAGAGCTATGAAACGACAGCCAGTTTTAATAGTAAAATCAGACTCTGAAGATGTTGATGCTAGGAGTTCTCCGAAGTCTTGCTTTATTCTTTCATTAAAGAGGAATTCAGCTCTAATAGCTGCAGTTCTTTCAGCTGCTTTATCATCAGATTTAGCAATCTTGACATTAAAGAATATTTCTTCCTTAAGAGCTTTCCAGATAGGTTTGATAATAGATAACTGAGTTGTTTTACCCATACCTCTAAAGCCAGCAATAGCTGTAATTTGCCCAATAACTTCAGTCTCTTCATGAGCAATTTTATGAGGAGTACCTGACTTACAGCGGATATAGTGAGGAAAGTAAGTTTCGGCAAAGAAGAAGAAGTCTTTTTTAGCTTTATCAATTCTCTTGGCTTTAGCTACTCTATCATTAGGCAGAGGTGTAGAGAACTTCTTAATATTAGCTATTAAGAGCTCGAGTTTCTTATCAAATTCTTTTACTGTAATTTGCTTATTCATCAGACATCCTAAAGTTGTTACCTGAAGCATATTTTCTTCTTAGATCATCTGAAATTTCTCTAAGATACTTGCCCCAGAGCATAAGAAAATCTTCATCTCTTATCTTATTCTGAATGCAATGAGTAATGTCTTCTAACATATTAAAGATGTTGGAAAGCATCATTTTTTCAGGAGATAGTTTCTCTGCTATTTTTGATATCTTTGCTAAAGCATCAGCAGTTTTAGGATCTGTTAACTTTCCTTCTTTCATGGCTTTATTCATTTCAGAAAAGAGAGACTTAGTCATTTCGATAGTTAAGCCAATGGTACCTGAGGCTCTGATGGCCTTATCCCATTCATGTTTCTTTTTCCAAGCATAGATTGTCTGCTGAGAGACTTTTAGAATAGTAGCAATCTCGTTTATTGGCTTACCTTCCATGATGTAGAGTCTTTCAGCTTGTTCTTTTACAATACGTTTATGAGCCATTGAACTTACTCCTTATCTTATTATCGTAGTATTTGCTAATAATGTTTGAGATTTGATTTTCATCTTCAGGACTTATAAACAAATAAGGTCTGGCAGGTATTTTAACAGACTTCTGGAGCTTATAGAGAGCCTCTACTTTATCCTTTCCCAGGTTTCGAAAGATTATACCTTTACGGATGAATGTATCTTCCCACTCAAGAGGCCTTTTAACCTTAGCTGCAGGTGTTAGAGGTATTGCTAAATATTTTGCCCTTTTAGGGGTGATTGTTCCTCCTTCCTGGTGGATTCGGGCATAAGTAACATTGGTACCAACCACAACAGAATCACCTCGGACTACATAAGTTATCGAACTTAGAAGATTACCACTATCAGTTAGAGTAGCCTTGTTTTTAAACTTATTGGGGCTAGCAGGAGTTATTTTATTGAGTCTGATTCTAGACTTGATGTTCCTGGTAATTACTTGGCCAATTGCTTTTAAAAGTTGTTGATCTTGAATCATAGCCAGTCTCCAAAATAGACTTCTTTAGAAGTGATATCATCATCAAGAGCATCCTCTTTCATGATAAGTATTTCACCTTTTTGAATCTTAACTAAATCTTTTAAAGCTTGTTTCTCTTGTTCTTTGACTGCTTCTGGGATGTCATTAGAAGCAAACAGTCTGTAGCATTCAGCTTTAGAAAGAATTATGCAGAGTCTGTTAATTATAGCATTTGAACCAGGTAAGGGCATTTCATACCTAACCTGAAGAAAACTATCAATGTAGCTTGATTGATCCTCTAACATTGAGACTAGCTGATCATCTGTAATATCTTGTAAAAGAAGGTCTTTTTTAGACCCAAAAGAGTCTTTTAAATTATCTATTGTACCGTACATTTTTTTTTCTCCTTATATTTTATTAATTAATGCGGATGTGGGCATCCACGTTCCCAGTTAGTTAAGATTCATCATGAATGAAATTAACCTGGTAGGTTATAAATCCAGGGAAGATAGCAAGTCTTCTAAAGCCATTAAAGTATAAGAATCCCTTAGCGAAGCTTCTTTTATTAAGTGACTTACGCATATCATCAATAATATTAAAGATTGCTGTAGGTTTCTTACCTTTAATATGGTTGGTAGTAACATAGATTGCGACATTGGTTCTGATAGTGTTTTGTCTGCCATTTGGATTAGGGTCAGCATCAGAAAGTTCTACAAAAGCAGAAGGTGGAAATAGTGTGTATTCACTAATGTTATCATACTGCCCTTCATAAGGTTCTACCTGCTTAAATAGTTTTCTTTCCTCTGTTTTCAGGTCTTTCAGTTTTGCGATTAATTCTTCTAATAAAGTACTTAGCATTATGGCTCCTTTTGAATTTTATATAGAAGAAACACCCCCTGTGTCCCCCTCGTTAAAGGGGATTTAAGAGAAATGGCGGAGAGAATCTCCACCGTCCGACAGAAGAGTCAGTGTTCCCAGTTATTGGAGCCATGATATCATAGAGTTAATAAATTACTGAAAAAAGTGGGTATTTTACCCCATTTTTTTTATAAAAATGATTAGCTGTGATATGGTGGTGTTGATTAATAGAAAGTTTAAGGAGGAACAATGTTCTTCGATAGTATTAAGCAAGCAGTAAAGAATGGTAGTAATGTAATACTAGAGTGCGATAACTTCACCAATAGCAGTATTGAGGAATTAATATTTTTAGCAGCTCAGTCAAAGAGTCATATCACTATTACAAACTGTAGCAAATTATCGACTACCGAGATGGAAGAGATGTCTAACTTAGGTAGTAATTTAATTACTTTTGATATGAGGAAGGTTAAATGAACAAATGGTATAAGATAGTTAATAAGGTAGAGCATACTGATGTCTATATCTATGATGAGATAGGCTTCTGGGGTACTAGGGCGTCTGATTTTGTGAAAGAGATTCGGCAGATTAAGAATGATATCATTCTACATATCAATTCACCAGGAGGGCAAGTCTTTGATGGATTGGCAATTTATAATTCTCTTAAGGCTCATACTTCAAAAGTGACAACTAAAATTGAAGGGATAGCGGCTTCAATGGCTTCTATTATAGCCTTAGCAGGAGAGACTATCGAAATGGCAGAGAATAGTATGTTTATGATACATAATCCTTTGGTTAATGTTACTGGAGACTCTGAGGAACTTAGAAAGAATGCTGAACTCTTAGATAGAATTAAAGAACAGATAGTTAATATTTATGTTAGTCACAGTAATCTATCTGCAGATGAGATAGGCAGTCTGATGGATCAGGAAACCTGGTTAACTGCTAAAGAAGCAAAGGAGAAGGGATTCATTAATTCAATAGTAGAGAATGTAGTAGTTAGTAACAACTTTGGTCATCAATTCGAAGGAAAACAAGAGTACCAAGAGTGGATAAAAAACAATAAAAGAGAGGAGAATATGGAAGAATTATTTGAAGTATTAGGTGTAAAAGATAAGGCTGAAGCAGTTGTTAAAATTGATTCCTTAACCACCCAAGTAACAGCTTTAAAAACAAAGAACAAGAAACTGGAAACAGAGGTTACAGACCTTAGAAAAATCAATGTCGAAGCTAAAATCAATCAAGCAATAAGTGAAGGTAAGATTACCCCAGCACAGAAAGACTTTGCGACAACACTCATTAATAAAGATGAAGCTTTGTTTGATGAGTTTGTTAAAAATGCTGGTAATAGTAAGTCAGAACTCACTAAAACAATCACCCTGGGTGCAAATGCTGATGAAGAGTTAAGCTGGGATGTATTAATGAGGGATCCTGAAAAGGCAGAAGATTTATACAAATCTGACCCTAAGCTATACACAGAGCTAAAAGAGAAATACATGGAGGATAACAGATAATGTCACAGGCAAGTAACACAATTTATGGTGATTTAATCACTACCGAGACTCTTAATGCCATCAAACGTAAGAGTAAAGATAACAGATATGCAATGAGCTATCTTTATGATGTATCAAAGTTTGCTAAGAAGGGTATGAAGGTGATTCATGTTCCTTACATCACAACTGAATCAGGGCAGACTGTGGGAATTGGTGAAGCTTTCGCAGCTCCTTCAGGTGCAGGTGAAGGCTCTATTGATCTAATAGTAGATCAAAAGGCAGGTAATCCTTTTGTAGTGCAAAGAGATACTGATTATCAAACAACAGTAAAAACTTTAAAAGAAAAGTCTGCAGATGCTGGTTCTAACATCTTAACCAAAGAAGATGTTAATATCTTAACAGGTTTGATTGGAGCTATTCCTGCAGGGCAAAAGGTTGATTTTGCAGGTACTACAGCTAATAAAATTACTTTAGATGATTTCATCAACGCAAGAAAACATCTTAATGAAAAGAATGCTCCTATTTCAAAGAGATTCTGTTTAATTGGACCTGAACATGAATCTCAATTGTTCAAAATTGATCAGTTCATTTCTGCTGATAAAATTGGACAGCAAAGTAAAATGCCTATTCCAAATGGTTTGATAGGTAGATTGATGGGTTTTGATGTGATCCTATTAAATCATTTCCCAAAGGTAGATAAAGCTGGTGCTATTAACTCTACTGCAGTAAAAAATGACAGTACTCCTGTTATCTTCGGTCACAAGTATTGCTATATGTATGGTAATCAATTAATGGAAACTCTATCAAGTACTAATGACTTGTCTGCTACTGATAGATATGTACCTTATAGAACATTTGGTAGAGGTAAATTAGAAGACTCTTGGGTTTACCAGGTCTCTGATAAAACGACTGTAGACCCAACTTCATAAGGAGGTAGATTATGGGTATGGCACCAACTGCATTAGATAAACAAGTTAGTGATTTCCGGGAACAGATAGCAGTTTTTAATCATGGTTCTAGCTGGATAGGAGATGGTTCTTTTAGTGATATAGGTGAAATCCCTCCTGAAGTATTGTTAAATCAAGGAGAATTTGAAGGTTTTCTATCTTCAATGTTTACTCCAATCTCAGATTTGGGAGAGAATCCAGGTAAAGAAGAATCTAAGGTAGCTAAGTTTAAAACTACAAACTTCTTAATTGAAGGTAAGCGTACTAACACAATCGAACTGACTTTAATAGGTCTTAGTCAAGCTAGAAAAGACTGGCTTGAAAGTCAGTTAAATAAAGAAATTAGGACTATTGCTTTATGGTCAGCTGATAAAGCAAACTGTTTAATCTTCAATGGTATGAGATGGAGCTATGAGCGAAGTAATGAGTTTAATGGCTTATATACAGCTACTATAAGCACTGAATACTCAGGTCCTACTAAGGATAGGTATTTTATTATTAAAGATATTCCTGAAACTGCTGTGTAAATCAGTAAGGAGTAGAGATGTCAGTATGCGAACACCACAAGAGTTTAGTAGGAGATATTAAAGATATCAAAAAGAAGTTAGATGGTAATGGAAGACCTGGAATATTAGAGAGATTAAGCAGAGTGGAAACTAAGCTAAATATAGTCATCTGGTTGAATGGATTAATGGCTGGAGTAATGATAGCTAGTGTTTTGAAACCGATAATAGGGGGATAACCACCCCACCTTGGAAATACCAAGTCACCCCTCCACAGAGGGGAATTAGAAGGAGGAAAGAGTGGATTTACTAAATCATCCTGCAGTAGTATCTGCAATAAGTGTGGTAGTAACAATGATCATTATAGGAGTAGTTTATCTGATTAGAAAGAAAATGCTTTCTATCGATAGTGTACTTCCTACTGTTCAAAGAGTAATAGAAGCGATACTGGGTGCTTCCAGGTATGAACATCCAGCATCACAAATAGAGAAGGATATTAAGAATATCCCTTCTGCTGAAATGGCTAAATTAGCTAAGAAACTAGCAACGGATAATCCAGTGCAGAAAGTATATGATATTGTGACAGAACCTGCTAGAAAAGCAGGAGAGCAAGATGGCTCAAGCTGGGTTAAAAACTTAGCTACTGGATTAGGTCGAACGGCTATGACTGGTCTTGCTCAAGGATTAGCTAAGAAACTGTTTTAATCATGGAATGCCTGCAGGATGCAGGCGTTCCTAGTAATATAATGGAGAAATAAAACATTCGAGAGTAGTATAATAGGCTGGGTAGGTGGAAAGAGACTTTTAAGAAAAAGGATCATTCCACTTATCCCAAAACATAATTGGTACTGTGAGCCATTTGGTGGAGCAGGTTGGATTTTATTTGCTAAAAGCAATGATGCGAAAGATTGGAAAATAGAGAATAAACCAAATTACCGAGAGATATTTAATGATATTAATGGTGATTTGATAAACTTCTGGAGATATATCAAATACCACCCAGATGCTTTTCATAAGGAGTTAGAACAATACATGGCTTCCAGAGAGCTTTTTAAAGAAATGATTGAAATGAAACCTAGAACAGACTTAGAGAGAGCTGTATTCTTTTATTATAAGCTGTCTTGTTCTTTTGGTGGATTATCTCGTTCATTTGCTTTAAGAGGTGGTTCTAACATTATCCCTCTATTCAATAAAGATAAAGTTGATAAAGCTTCTAAAAGGCTGGCTAATGTGGTAATAGATAATCTTAGCTTTGAGAAGTTAATTACTAAGTATGATAGGGATTTTACCTTCTTTTATGTTGATCCTCCTTATTATGAGAAAGAGAAACTTTATGACAGAGATTCTGTTGATGCTTTTACTAAGCATAAGGAACTTAGAGAGCTTCTTGGCAAGGTAAAAGGCAAGTGGTTACTCTCTTATAATGATCATCCTAAAGTAAGAGAATTATACAAAGGTTATGATATCCAGGAGGCTGAAACACTTTATTCTCTATCAGGGAAAACAATACCAAAGACAGAGATTCTGATAAAGAACTATTAAACAAGAGCAGACTGCGGTCTGCCTCATCTCTTAAGGAGAAAGCAATGATGAGACATAAAAAAGCTGAATATATAGAATTAGCAAGAAAAATGCTTGTTAGACATGAAGGGTTGAAGAATAAACCTTATCGCTGTACTGCAGGTAGGCTAACTATTGGTGTTGGTCGCAACTTAGAAGACAACGGAATAAGAAAAGTTGAAGCTTACTTCATGCTTGATAATGATATTGATGAAATAAGAGACAGTCTTGAAAAGAAGTATAACTGGTTTGAGAGACTTAATGCCGTTAGAAAGGCTGTTGTTATTGATATGGCTTTTAACCTAGGAATCTCAAGATTTGGAGCATTTAAGAAGACAATTGCTTTGATAGAATCTGGAGACTTCGAAGAAGCTAGTAAAGAGATGCTTAGATCAAAATGGGCTGTGCAGGTAGGTTATAGAGCAAAAGAACTATCTGAGATGATGAGAAGTGGAGAATATAAGGAGATAAGATGAAGGTATATACAAATATAAATACTTTGGTTAAGGTAAAGAGATTGTTAGATGGAATAGGTTTGAATGGTGTCCTTGATGGAGAAGCTAAAGCCAATAAGAACTTAGATGAACTGTTAAATGATTTGCTAACAGGTGGAAAAGCTATTGAATTCTTACAAACAATTACCAGAAACAATGATGTTGATTTTGGAGAAATGGAGCCTGAGGAGGTGCAAAAACTGGTATCAGATTTTTTTACAGGTATCATCAAGTTCTTACCAGAATCAGTAATCAAAAAAATGGGGATTCTAACAAAAACACAGGGAATATCTTCTTAGACTATATCTATATGCTTAAAAGATTGGATTTATGGTATGATGATATTGAACTTGATGAAGCTGTTTATCTGTTGGGTAAATATAGAGATGAGAGTGTTTAAAGAAAGCACCTCATTTTCTTCAAAGACTTACTTCTCAAAATGGGAATTAAGCGAGAGGACAAAATATCCACCGTTCGAAGTAAGAAGGGAGTTAAGAAGAAATGTCAAATAGTAAGCTAAAATTCAGTTTGATGATTGATATAGACAAGGCTCGTAGAGCTATCTCATTAATTCAAAGTGAGATAAGTAATGTCCAAAAGTCATTAGGAAGTGATATTACACTGGATGTCGATGTAAGTGAGGCTGAAAGCAATCTAGAAGATCTTGATGGAAAGACTGTTAATGTTGACGGAGATGCTTCAGGAGTAGTTGCATCTTCTTCAGATGCTCAAGGTGCTATTGATGAAGTACCAGATGAAAAAGAGACCAAGTTTGTGGGAGATGGTCAGCCATTGCTACAGACAATGAGCCAGATAACTTTAGCATTAGGTGGATTATCAATGCTGTACGGTAAAGTCAAATCCGCATTAGGTGGGTATGTGAGTGCTTCATATACTCAAGAAAAGGCAGAGCTAGACATTATAAATGCTATGAGAGTTAAAGGTACTGCTACTGAAAAGAATGTTGATTTAGTTATGAAATTAGCTAGCGAGACTCAAAAGCTAACTACTGTAGGTGATGAAGAAAGTATGCAACTTCTTACTCTTGCAACTAATATGGGGCTTGCTACAGATAAGATGGAAGAAGCTTTGCAAGGTTCAATAGGATTGGCTACTGCATTTGCATCTGCAGGACTAAGTAGAGAGACTGCCATGAAAGGAATAGCTCTTGCTTATGAAGGTGAGTTTACCCAACTCCAGAGATATATCCCTGCATTGCAGAGTGCTAAAGATGAAACTGAGAAGATGGTTATATTACAAAAAGCTATGGCCGATGGCTTCGAGTTATCTAAAGCAGAGACAGAAAGTGGTTCAGGTGCAATGATTCAATATCAAAACTTAGTCGGTGATCTGAGAGAGAAAGTTGGTGATTTTATAAATCAAGCTCTAACTCCTTTAATAAAGGTCCTTACTAAAATCGTTGGCTTCTTAAATGATTACCCAGGTCTTGTAAAAGTGTTAATATCCGTATTAGGCGTACTTGCTGTTAGGATAGCATATCTTACAACAAAACAAATAGCCCTAAATGCAGCTAAAGCTGTTGGGGTTGCTTTGACTGGTAATTGGGTTTCACTTGTAGCAGCTGCTGCAATTGGTGTAGGACTTTATGCCTCCTCAGTAGTATTTGCTGAAGAAAAACAGACTAATTTTAATGAAGCTATTGATGAGTCTAACAGAGGTATAGAGAATCAAGAGGAGAGGTTTAAAAGACTTACAAAAGAAGCTAGAGCTTATGCCGATACATTAGATTATGCAACAGCTAAGAAAGATTTGCAAAATATTAGTGAATCTATAGATAAGCTTTATGCTTCGGTAGGAGCTGATAGAGATAGTGAGATAATATACTTTCCTAATGATGATGCTGATGAATTCTACAATAAACTGAATGACCTGGAAGCCAAAGAAGCGGTCTTAAAACAAAAGATAAGAGATGCTGATGTTCAAGCTACAAGAGATTATTTTGCTGAGAAGGAACGTCTGCAGTATGAGGCAAGTCTTTCAGGTATAGAACTCTACCAGTATAAGATAAGTCAGCTACAATCTGAATATGATGCTCTTGGAAAGCTTGATGCTGAAAATGTTGAAGCTAAATTAGATTTAGACAGACAGATGTTAGTATATAAAAAGCAAATTGCTGATGAAGAAAAGCGAATCAAATCAGAGGCACAAGTTGCAGAAAGCATTGAGGAAGAAAAGTCTAAACAAGCTTTGATTGATTCTCTCAATACCAAGAAGTTGGAGATGGTTCAGTATTATGCCAACCTTCAGCAATTATCAGCAATAAGTTATGATAAGATGAAAGCTGACTTTACTAAATATCTTAAAGAAGTAAAAGAAGCTTATGGTGAGGATAGCCAAGAATATAAAACTACAAGAGATGAATTGATACAGATTCAAAATGCTACTCAAATGAGAATGATTCAAGATAAAGGGACCTTTATATCTAGAATTAATGCTTTAGATCGTGATTCTAACAGCAAACTCTTAAATCAATATGAAAACTTAATGGATGAACTAAAAAGACTATATAAAGAAGATAGTGATGAATATGAAGAGTATAGAAATAAAATTAACCAGCTATCTTCTAATGAAGCTCTATCAAAATTCGATGAAGAAGATGATGGACTTGAGGATAAGATAAAGAAAATCAAAAAGTATTATGACTTAAATCATGACTGGCTTGTTGAATCAGGGAAAACAGAAGTTGAAATTGAAGAAGCCAAAAGTAAAGCTATCCTTGCTGTAAGAGTTCAACAACTCCAGAGCTCAGTTGCAATAGGTGCAAAGCTGATGAATGCTTATCAAGGTCAATCTAAATCACTATTTTCAATTGGTAAAGGCTTATCAATAGCACAAGCAACAATAAGTGGTTTCGAGGCTGCAGCTAGAGCATTTAAAGATTATCCTTTCCCATTCAATGTGATTGTTGCTGCAACACAGGGAGCTTTAGTAGCTGCAGAGATTAGCAAAATTAAAAACACAAAATATATTCCTAAAGCAGAAAAGGGTGGTCTAACAGGCTTACTTGTAGGACCTTCACATGCTAATGGAGGTATCTTAATAGAAGCTGAAGGAAAGGAGTATATTACTCAAGGCAAGAGAGTTGATGAATTAGGAGTTGGTTTCTTTGACTTCATTAATTATGCTCCAATAAATAAGGTTAAAGAGGCTTTAACTGGAATACAATTGCCCACGATGAATATCCCTGCTGTTCCTAAAGTAGCATATGCTTCAGGTGGTGTGGTCTCTTCAGGAAACTCTTTCATTAATGATCTAATCACTGAAATCAGATCTTTAAGACAAGAATTTAGAGAAAAGAATATGACTGTAAATAACTACATCTCTGCCAATGAAGTAATTGATAAAGCTGATAGTGCTAAGTTTAATGAAAAGAATGAAGAAGGAAGTATTGTGAGGAGCAGATGGTAGATTATAGAGTAGAGTTCGTTTCTGCTGAATTTGGCTTTAATCCAGTAGTTTATAACTTCAATACTGGTTTAGTTAATATTGAATACTCTCCTCAGAAGGTAGCTATCAATAACAATTTTGACCAGGAACCTGATAGAGTTGAAATTGAAATTATCCTGGATGATTGGCTTAAGGCTAACCTGGTTAATGGTCTTGAAGTTAGAAATGCTATCAGTAGCTATGATATTAAGGTTTATAGGGGCAATATCCTTGATTTTAGAGGTGCTGTGCTTTTAGAGGGACTTGGATTCAAACATCCAGACAAAGTGCTTAAATTTAAGGCTTATTCCTATTCTCATTTGCTAAGTTTAGAAAAAGATGCTAGCTACTTCCCTGCTAATAGGACTTTAGATCTTATCATGAGTGGGATAAGTCAGAAGGTAGCTGAAAGGTATAATAGATCTTCTAATTTCCTGGATAAAAACATTATCTATAATAATACTGAGCTGACTGATTATCCCTTCTATGAGATAGCTTCTTTTTATGAGACTGCCTGCTTAGAAAGGACTTCAGATATTGGTTATGATAGCTATACTCTTCCTTTTCATAATAATGCTATAATCATTAGATTTAGGAGGATTGACTGGGTAATTAATGAATATGAAGGCTCTTATACTCTTACTAAGCAAAGCTTTATTGCTGAGATTTCAAACAAGGTCTGTATTGATATGGATATCCAGAGTGAGAAGATTGGAGATTACTCTTCTCTTGATAGTGCTAGAAATGCTATTGAAACAGCTAAAGAAGATTATCCTGAACACTATGAAGACACTTCCTGGATTGGCAGGAGAGAGTATTCCTTCCTTGAGATATATGGAACTACTTACAAGGTTGCTTCTGATAACAGAACTCTTACCATTTCAGGCAAAGTATTTCCAACTTCTTTAATCTTAAAATCTGATAATAGAAAGTATCTTACTGCCTTAAAATGCTTCCTGGTAATTCATAACTTCACTATTATCAAAAGAGAGGCTGATGGCTTCTTAAGGATAGTCAGAAATCACTGGGGTAATACTGATCATGGAGATCTAACAAGTGATGTAACTGAATGTGAGGAGATTAGAAATTTTAAGCAGATAGTGCCTGATTTTAGCTGTTTAGATGCTCTCTACAATTCTGCTGAACCATTGATAATTCTCTTAACTGACTATTATACTTCAATTGCTAATAAAGCAATCAAATATAAGCTTAAAATAGATGATATAAACAAGAATAACCTGTCTGTCTTTGATATAATAAGAGTTAAGGAAGAACAGTTATTCCTTACAGAGCTTAAAAGAGACTATATCAGAGATGAATACCAGGCAATAGCATGGAGGACTAATGTATAATAAAGAAGTAAGATTTATCAGAATAGCTTCCAGTGTTTCAATGCTTACCTTAGAACATGCTGAAGTAGATTATTCTCCTCATAAGAAGTACTTAATTGATAAGACTAATGCCTATGATCCTACTATAACGATCAGGAGAGAGCCTTATTATGAAGATAGCTTTAAAGTTGATGCTATCCTAAATACTGATCAATATAACGAGCTTAAGGACTACCTGATGGAAGAGGGTAAGCTTTATATTGAATATTATGATGAAACTGGTAAGAAGCAATTCCCTGTGATTATAGAGAAATACCCTAGTCAGGTTGATGACTTAAGATACTTTACTGAAGTAACAAGAATCGAATTAAAAGCAATATATAAAGAACTATCTCCAATAAACTATGATGAGGCTCCTGGGTGGGGTAATTCATGGGGTTTAAGCTGGGGATTCTAAAAGGAGGACAATATGACTGAGACAACTAATTATGGCTTAAAAAAGCCTGCTGAAGGCTCATCTGGATGGGCTGATGATGTGAATAATAACTTTGATGTAATCGATAATAAAATGAAAGCTAATGAAGGGATTGGAGAGACTTTAAGTGAGCATTTATCAGGTACTCCAGGTAAGCATACTGCAGAGCAAATAGATTCTCAAACTGCTGATGTATTGGTAAATGGTAGTTTGGAAAATCTGCTACTAGCTATTGTAGGGACTACTAATCCTAGTGAGTTTACTAGGAATTTGAAGGATTTAAAGGATCATATTCCTTCTTCAGGTACTAATCATAATGCACAGAACATTTCTTGTGCCTATGCACAATGGGGGCTAAGATATGGAAACAATGTTTATCTATTATTGGGCTTGATATTTGGAAGAATGCCTTATATGTATGATTTAAGGTATGTAGCTGATAATACTTCTGTTGATATTCAAGAGAGTATTCTAAAAAGTTATGCTGAGCTTGACTCTAGTCTTAGAGGATCTGTTTCAACTGGATTAGCAATAGAAATTCTGAAAGATGAAGGTGACTTCTATGTTCAGGAGAACACTATCACTACTAAAATATATAAGAAATTTGAAGAATATGCTGGTATTACTAAAGAGCATTTGGATAAGATTAATATAGGTGGTTTAACGGTTGGTTCTACCTATAAAATTATTGTATGGTTTAAGAGAATTGATGCATCAGGACCTGAAGATCCATTATAATATTTCATTAAAAGTCTGCAAAATTAAATGAGAAATTTCTCTTCTTTTTTTGCGGACTTTTATCTTTTTACATTCATTTTAAACAATTTCTCATTTATTCTTGCGGACTATTAGAATAGTATTTAACTACTTTTCTCGTTTTTTCTTGCGGATTTTCTCTTTTATTTTTGCGGATATTAGAAGCTGATACAAAAATTATCAAAGAAGACTATATTAAAGTGGGGAGTTATGATGCTAAACTAGAAAGGTGGTCTTGGGAAGGTATATATGGTTCATCACTAATTTTCTTAAAAAGTGATGTTAAAAATATTAAGCATCAAGATTTACTCAAACTAATAAGTGATCGATTACCAATAGCATGCAATAGTACGTTTAAAGAAAGTAGTAAATACTTATTCTTATCTTTTAACTTTGATGTTAAATAAAGCTTTCTGAAAATAAAAAAGCCTCTCTTATATGCCTAAAGAGAAGTAAGGTAATAATATCAAAAGACTTAACTAAAAAGTATTAGCCCATCTTAATTATTCTTCTGAGGCTACAACTTCAACTTTCATCCTGTCAGGATCTTCAAAATAGACAGCATAATAATCTGGTCCTCCTGCAAATGGGTGCTTATCTTCATATAAGATATTAACTCCCCTCTTTTTTAACTGAAGTGTCAGTTCATCAACATCCGTTCTTGAATTAGTATGAAAAGCTAAGTGATTCAAGCCAACTTTGCATCTATGATAAATAGAATCATTATGCTTCTCAGTAACTTGAACAAAGACTAGGTAAGTATCCTCTAATTTGAAAGAAACACCTTGGTCCCATTCTTGATAAAGGGAATAACCCATTTCTGTAAGCAACCACTCCCAGAAAGTTCTACTCTTTACTAAATCAGATACATATATCTCAATATGGTGTAACAGTCCCTTTAGGATCATATTTATCTCCTTTACTAAAATTTATTTTAAGCTTTTTATAAGTCAAGGTCTATTTACTTTATTATTCAATAGATAATTTATTGCATGATTCTTCAATCCAATTATTCTTATTATATAATAAGAATTTTAGGAGAAATAATGACAACTGTTAATGTATATCTAAATTTTGATGGTAATTGCGAAGAAGCATTCACCTTTTACAAATCTGTTTTCGGCAAGGAATTCACCTATCTTGGTCGCTTCAAAGATATTCCACCTCAAGCTAGCTCACAAACTATTGATTCCAAGCATGCTAATAAAATCTTGCATGTTAGCTTACCAATTAGCCAAGAAACTATCTTGATGGGATGTGATAATATTGAGGAAGAAGGAGAATCTTATAAGCATGGAAATAACTTCTCAATATCAATTACAAGCAATTCTAAAAAAGAAGCTGATAGACTTTTTAATGCCTTATCGAAAGATGGTATTATTCAATCTCCAATGAAAGATGCCTTTTGGGGGGATTATTTTGGCCAGTTTACCGACAAGTTTGGTATAAACTGGATGATTATTGCTGAACCAAGTTCAGAGAAAGCAGATGAAACAAAAAAAGTTCGCGGAATTGGTGGAATATTCTTTAAATCTAAAGACCCTGTAAAAATTAAAGAATGGTATTCTAAACATCTTGGACTTAACACAGATGAGTATGGAACAAGCTTCAAATGGTGTCAGTATCCTGATAAAGAAAATATCGCCTATACCCAATGGTCTCCTTTTACTGATAATACAGACTACTTTTCTCCTTCCGATAAAGATTTTATGATAAATTACCGAGTTGAAAATCTTGAAAGTCTGCTAGAAGAATTAAAGGCGAGTGGTGTAGAAATCTTAGATGATATTGCTGTTTATGAATATGGTAAATTTGTCCATATAATGGATATAGAAGGTAATAAAATTGAGCTTTGGGAACCATTAGATCCTGGTTTTGAAAAGGTTGCTGAAGGAGTGACTAGTTAAGAGGGCGAAAGTTGATTGACCCCAATGCGACATTTAACACTGCTAAGAGTGGTTGTTAATTAGCTCTTATTTCTTAGATACCATTTCGGGACATATTCTTTGAAATTATCATACCAGCGACTTAAATCATTGGCTAAGCTAATCATTATATCAATTTCCTCTTGTCCAAACTTTATAGCCCAAGGTATTGAAGCCAATTGATTAGCAGCAATGTATAAAGCCATCAATCTGAAGAATAGATCTGGTACATTATTTTTGAAATAACCATTTATGTAACCAGAAGCAAAACTTTGGCTTGTCCTCACACACCAGACTATTCGATTAAACTCTTCCCAAGGGTCTCCATAGTCCCACCTATTGAAGTCAATAATACCTAATTTTCCTGTTGGAGTAATAAGCATATTGCCAGTATGGTAGTCTCCATGCTGAAAACACTGAGGTCGACTTCTAAGTAAATCACGATTATTATTTATATAGTCAATAAGCTTATTTGCTTCGCTCATATTGATATCACATGAAATGTAATTCTGTATATTCCTATCTATCTTAGCATTAAACATATCAGCCCAGTCTATTTGACCATCTGGAGGAGGAAGTTTATGGATTTGTTGAAGATATTGACCAGCTTTAACACCAAAATCATATTGAGTTTTATAGTTCATTCTTTTTATTGCTATTTCAGCATCCTCTCCCTCGATCCAAGTAAGCAGAAGATAAACAGATTTGCCTCTATTACAAACTCCAAATTCAAGAGGGTATGACATAAAAATATTCTTCTGACTCAAAGTTTTCATATTCTCAAATTCTTTTTTTTTAAGATCATATTTGGAGATATCAGAAAGTCTTAATAGTAATTCTTTTCCATCAATGGTTTGTATATGATATTTTGCATCATTTGACCATCCCTTATTTACTAATTCAACTTTAGACCAAGTATTTGAACTACTTATCTCATCATAAAAATTCATAGGCTTTTCCTTATATAAAAATCTTTAATAACACGAAGACTAAACTTCTTCTGGTGCTACTAACTCAACTTTCATCCTGTCAGGGTCTTCAAAATAGACAGCGTAATAGCCTTGTCCACCAGCATAAGGATGTCGATCTTCATACAATATAGTCATATTCCTAGCTCTTAACTTCCCGGTTATTCTATCCACCTGTTCCCTAGATTCTGCATGAAAAGCAAGATGGTTTAAACCAGCTTTACATCTATGATATGGCACATCCAAGTGTTTATCCTCTACCTGAACAAATACTAAATATGTATCATTCAGCTTATAACTCTTCCCCATTTCCCACTCTTGAAATAGCTCATAACCAAGCTGACCTAAAAACCAAGCCCAGAATTCTGTTGATTTTGCTAAATCTGAAACGTATAGTTCTACATGATGAAGTGTTCCTGCTTTTGACATTGTTTTTTTCCTTTGAAAACTTTTTTGTCATTTAAAATGGAGATTGGGGTTTTGTAAAGAGGAATTATTAAAGTAAAAAGTGTTAGCCGTTAAAGTGTTTTATTTTTTAGTTGACTACTTTGTTATCAAATATAAATATTGATTGTGTTTGTAAAATAGATAATAAACGTGAAATAAATTTTAATTATTATTAATTAATTTTTAATGAAAAATAAAATAAGATAGATATTTTTTTAATCTCATCATTAAGAAGATGATCTTTTTAAAAGAGACAAACTCGATTGTATCTTAAACTTGCAGAACATATTACATTCTAGAAATAACCGTAAAGTCAATAGGAAACGAAAATGCCATTTTTAAGTATAGCACAAACTCACATTCCGACCTTCAATGAGGGACGAATATGCCCAGATCAATATGTAGGAGAGATCATAGTAACCAATAATATACTAGCTACTAATATTAATAATAACAACAATAATGATTTCTTTACAAGGACTGATTTAATTAACTTCAATAGAAGTGGTAAACCTGTAATTTTTCTTATTTTAGAAAGCCCACATAAAAAAGAATTTGAAGGAGTGACACCAAAGCCTGCTGCTGGAAATTACTATGGTGATACAGGTAGTGGTATCAGAGAATTACTTAAAGAAGTATTAACAAGCTGTAATTATATAATACCTAACGGTACTTATTCATTAATTATCATGAATGCAATACAATATCAATGTTCTCTTGGAATAAATCCTAAAGTATATAGAGACAAGATTTTCATAAAATGCTGGAATTCATTTGGGAAGCAGGATTTTGAACAAAGATTAAACCAATACTACCAAATAGATGATATCATTATTAATGCATGTACTAAAGGACCTCTCAGGCCTTTCCCATACCTATATGAACTAGTAGAAAATTCTATCGTTAATATAGGACTACAGTCTCATTTCAAAATCCAACATCCTTCGTCTTGGAGAAGAATATATAATACAGCATTTAAGAATGGCATAACCGTAAATTATAACTGGTAAGGGAGCATTAAAATGTATTTAAAAAGTTTAACTATAACTAATTTTAGAAAATTTGGAACAATCAATAATAAAGTTGAGTTTGTTGACGCAAGTACCAACGCTAACCATCTAGGAGAAAATGCAATCAATATAGCGCCTGTTACAACGTTGATTGTAGGAAAAAATAATTCAGGAAAAACTTCTGTTATTAAAGCACTGGAGAAATTAATAAAAACTAAAACCTTTAATGCAACAGATTTTAATTTTGATTATCTAACAAGATTGATTTCAAGCTACAGAGATAAATATAAATCAAAATGCTTCCAAAAATTAGAAGTACCATGTTTAGAATTTCAATTAGAAGTTGGTTTAGATGAAGAAATTACAGATTTGGTAACTAACATCGTACCTTTTATGACCTTAGGTGATTTAAATAAATCGGAATTTATGATCATTGCAAGATATGAAATTCAAGATGAAGAAATTTTCAGAAACGACATCAAACAAATAATTAAGAAAAGCAATGAGTCTTGTAGTGAGTTCAATAAATTTCTCGAATTAATAGATAATTCGGATTACAAGATTATTTATAAAAATGCAAATAATAAAAATATAGAATTTTCATTATCTCAGTTAATTGATTTAAAACCAATAAACGCAAATAATATTAGAAATGATAAACCACTGTCTGTTGCCTTCAATAAAATCATTAGCTACCGATATAGCTCACTTCTTAAAGAAGAAGATAGAGACCAAATAGAAACAGAAATTTTAAAGATAAATTCGACGCTAACATCACAGATTTCTTCAACGCATACCAACAGCATAAATGAATCTTTAGGAGTTATTGAATCTCCTGAACACTTAAAAATGATGCTTACATCAAATTTAACTTTTACTAAATTACTGACTGATATTATAAAATATGAATATGTTGAACATAATCATAATATTCCCGAAAACCAGTTTGGATTAGGATATACTAATTTAATGATGATTATTGCAGATCTAATCGATTATATGGAGAAATATCCTGCTCAATCATTCAACAGTAAAATAAATTTAATTTCTATAGAAGAACCTGAAACTTTTATGCATCCACAGATGCAAGAATTGTTTATTAAATACATAAATGATACAGTAAGCTCTTTATTGAAAAGTAGAGATAAGAATGTTAATAGTCAGTTAATCATTTCAACCCACTCATCCCATGTTTTAAATAGTAAAATTCACAGTGGTAATACTTTTAATAATATCAATTATATAACAACTGATGATAATATTTCAAATGTTGTTGCTTTAAACGACACAAATATAAAACCAACATCGGATCAATCAGAAGATGATTTAAAATTCTTAAAAAAACATATTAAATATAAAGTTTCTGAATTATTTTTTTCTGACGCCATAATTTTTGTTGAAGGAATAACAGAAGAGACATTGCTTAGATATCATATTGATAATGATGAAGTTCTTAATAAATACTACATTTCAATATTTAA
Source organism: Cloacimonadales bacterium (SeqCode) (assembly GCA_963678375.2). Taxonomy (GTDB): domain Bacteria; phylum Cloacimonadota; class Cloacimonadia; order Cloacimonadales; family JAFGVF01; genus JAEKNW01. The sequence goes on along the minus strand of OY782831.1, from coordinate 2,453,856 downwards.
TATAAATGGTGCTCACGGATTAGTTTATCATAATTTAATAAAACTACTGAAAGTTCCTACTTTGATAGTTACAGATTTAGATATAAAGAGAACAGATGAAGAAAAAAAGAATTTCGAACAAATATCTGATTTATTAAACAAAACAACGACAAACAAAACGATTAAAAAATATAACAATAATTCTGATAAATTAGATGAAATAGAAGATTTTTTTAGTGATGATAATTTGAGAATTGTTTTCCAGAAAAAAATTAATGGCTTTTATTCTACAAGTTTTGAAGAAGCTTTTATCCTTAACAATTTTGATAATAAATTACTAAATGATACCTTAACCAAATTAAAACCTAGAATATACAACGACATTGTTTGTCATGATGACCCAATAGATTATAATAAAGTTAAAGAAAATTCTTACAAACTTCAAAGAAAGCTAAATACAAATAAAAGTGATTTCGCTAATGAATTGCTTTATAGATATATAACACTTGATGATAAAACAAGAATTCCTAAAATGCCTAAATATATATTAGATGGCCTCGAATGGCTTAAAAGCAAAATAAACAAAGGAGATATAAAATAATGATAGATAAAATATCTTCAGAAAATATTACTAACGAAGAAAACATACAAATATCAATCAATGATGCAATTAAAAGCAACCAGAGTATTGTTTTTACATCAGGAGCTGGTGCAGGTAAAACTTATGCTCTAATTGATAGTTTAAAATATATTATCAAAGAATTTGGAAATACATTAATAAAAAACAATCAGACCATTATATGTATTACTTATACTAAGGTTGCTACTAATGAAGTCAAAGAAAGACTTGGCAATACAAAATTAGTAAAAGTTTCGACAATACATGAAAGAATCTGGGAATTAATCAAAGATTATCAACTTGAATTAGTTACTATCCATAAAAAAAGACTAATTCTTGATATCCAAAGTACTGAAAATGACTTATTAAACAACGATAAATTTAAAAAATATAATGAACTATCTCCAATCGATAAAGATAATTTTGCTAAAATAATGTTTGAGAACAAAGATCTATTTAATAAGAATTATAATGAAGATTCTGCTTCATTCAAAGCAGTCATTAGTCCCATAATTATATCATTTACAAATCTTTTAAGCAATGTCTCTAACTTTAAAAAATTAGTTACTGTTCTATTCAAACTAGAAAATTACAGAACCTGTATTGATCATATCCATGAAAAAAAGAAAGGTTTCAATTTCGTAAATTACAATTCTAATTTTAATAGAGATATTCTTCATAAAATGCAAATCAGTCACGATACTTTACTTGATTACAGTTTAGAAATTATAAATAGTTTTGATATACTTAAACAAATAATAATCGATCAATATCCTTATATTCTTGTTGATGAATATCAAGATACTAACGAAAAAGTAATAAGGATATTAAGCCTATTATCAGATCATGCTGACAAGATTAAACATAATTTTTTTGTTGGATATTTTGGTGATCCTGTCCAAAATATCTATGATGAAGGTGTAGGTGATAAATTAACGGAATTACATCAAGGATTACATCCCATATCAAAACCTTATAACAGGAGGTCAACAAAAGAAATTATACAAGTAATTAATAATATTAGAAATGATGATATAAATCAAGTATCAATATATGAAAATTGTTCAGGTGGAAAAGTACAATTTTATACTGGGTGCAAAGAGAATGTGAATACTTTTATTAACAGAACTGCTAAAGACTGGGATATTTCACATGAGAATAAACTTCATTGTCTTCTTCTAACAAATAAGTCCGTAGCTGATTTTAGTGGATTCAATAATTTATATAGTTTATTAAAAGAAACAAAATATTATAAACAATATTATGATCAATTAAATACAGAATTATTAAGCAATGACTTAAGAAAACTTGGTGAAATTCCAGTATTATTTTTCAACATTTTGAAGTTTATCAATATGGTTATTGATGATTCAACACCAATTGAAAACTTAATTGATAAAACTTTTTATAGCATTCTAAAACTCAGTGATTTAAGAAAGCTAATTGAATTGATAAAGAGCTCTAAGGGTAGATCTTTAGGAGATTATCTTAGTTCAATGTCAGAATTATATTCAAAAAGTAAAAATAGAGTTTATCAATCAATATTAGATAAACTTACAACTATTAATAATTTTAATATTGATAGATTTAAAGATTTTCTGCTTAGGGTACTTTATCGAAACCTGAATGATGATAAAATTGAAGAAGCGATTCTAAATATAGATAATTTACTTGCCATTGATATTGAAGAATTTAACAGATGGTATAACTATATATTAAGAATTCAAACAAATAAAATTGATTATCATACGTACCATGGAACAAAAGGCTTAGAGTTTGATAATGTTGTAATAATTATGGGAAATGCTTTTGGTAAAGACAAAAATTATTTTAACTTTTTCTTTAAGAATTTTGATAAATTTTCATCATTACCTAATGAAGATGAGAAAGTTAAATTTAATAAAATTAGGAATCTTCTCTATGTTTCTTGTTCAAGAGCAGTTAAAAATTTAAGAATTTTATATATTGATGATATATCAGAATTTAATAATTCTATTGAAAAATTGTTTGGAACATCTCATCTATTTACTCGCTAACATATAAGTTCTTCATAACTCATAACATTCAAGCTATAAATAATATTAAGTGTGCACCTTTCTTCTTCAAACACCACTTTGTAAAGCGGTATACATCATTTTATTGGAGGAAAATTTAAAAATGCCAAGACTCCCCTTATCTGCTGATAATATTGGGGAAAGTTCATAAAAAATATATAACACACCATCTGAAAGAAATTAAAGTCTGTAATGGCGGACAAGGGTGTCCTGCGGTCCGACAGAAGAGGATTCAAGTAATTTAGAATTATGCTTGCATATAGGCTAATATCTATTTAGGATTTAAGATAATCATTTCTATCAAAAGGATGTGGATGTGGGTTTCAGCTTTCCCAGTTAGAAAGACAATCAATGATTATTGCAATGATGCCAGCAAGATGCTGGCGTTCCCAGTTAAAAAACACCCCGTCATCAAAGATGCCATACTACGTAGCTAAAGCTATGGAGCATGTACCCCTACATAATACGTATTTTCAAAGGAGTATTATCTTTTTGAATACATTTGCTTAAGGCAAATGAAAGCGGGGAGTTTAAAAGGTCGTAATTCTGTTCTATTCTCTCTTATCGTTGTTTTCGGTGGCTAATTCTTCTTTCTTCGTGTAATTCGTGTAATTCGTGTAATTCGTGTAATTCGTGTAGTTCGTGTAATTTGTGTAATTCGTGTAATTCGTGTAATTTGTGTAATTTGTGTAATTTGTGGATAAAACTCTTCTTCTAGACGTGTAAAAACCCTAACCAAATTTGGTTAGGGTTTTAATATTGGTGCAGAAGGCGGGACTTGAACCCGCACACCCGCAATGGGCACAAGATCCTTAGTCTTGCGTGTCTGCCAATTCCACCACTCCTGCTTTACAAAAGTTTATTCTACAGGTGCTTCGCTTGCTGTTTCTGAAGTAGTTTCAGTAGCAGGCATTTCCTGAATATCGCCTTCTTCAAGATCTAATTCTTGTGCAGGTGAAGTCTCTTGAGTGTTGACTTGACCTGTTGATGCTGGAGCAACATTATCAACTGACTTACCTGACTTAACATTAATAGCTAAGAAGACACAAGAGATCAAGAAAAGTCCTCCGATAATTTGAGTCCATTTTTTTAACATTTCTGATGCAGAACTTCCAAAAACATTAGAAGCTGCTCCGCCTAAATTACTATCTAATCCATTACCCTTAGAAGTTTGAGCCAAGATAAGTAAGACCAAGGCAATACTAATAAGTATATGTATTACTAAAAGAAATATTTCCATTTTTTCTCCCTTGCGATAAGTTTATTCATATAAATTTTTGTTAGTTTTTTTGTCAAGAATATTTTCTTCACTTTTACAGATTAATTTAATCAATACCGATTGAAGACCGCAATCTGTTGATAGTTTTTGAAGCTATATCTCTCGCTTTTTCAGCACCTTCTACAAGTATCTTATCAACATAATCTCTATTTTCTAAAAGTTCAAAATATTTTTCTCTTGGACCTTTCAATTGTTCGTTCACAGCTTCAAAGAGAGCTTGTTTCGCCTCTCCCCAACCCATTCCACCTGCTAAGTATTTTTCTCTTAATTGAGCTTGTTGGGTTGGACTAGCAAAGACTTTATAAAGAGAAAAGACATTACAGTTATCTGGATCTTTTACTTCCTCGATGGTTTGAGAGTTTGTTACTATTTTCATTATAGTTTTTCTCAGTTTCTTTTCAGGTAGAAATAAAGAAATTTCATTGTTATAGCTTTTGCTCATCTTTCTACCATCTAAACCAACGATTACTCCAGCTTCTTCATGAGTGTAAGGTTTTGGCAGTTTAAGAATATCTTTTTTATAATTGAAGTTAAGTGATTGGGCTATATCGTTTGCCATTTCGATATGTTGAAGTTGGTCCTTTCCCACAGGTACAATATCAGCATCAAAAAGGAGGATATCAGCAGCCATCAAAACTGGGTAAGTAAAGAGTCCAATATTAACTCCATCATCTTGTGGATTCCCTTCTTCTTCATTCTTTTGAACAATCGCTTTATAAGCATGGGCACGATTCATTAGACCTTTAGGAGTAAAAGCCATTAATGCTATAGCTAGCTCAAAAGTTTCTGGTACATCAGATTGTCGATAGAAGAGAACTTCCTTAGGATCAAGCCCACAAGCTAGCCAAGCAGAAGCTACTTCAAAGGTCATATCTCTTAATTTTTTAGGATCTTTTATTTGATTTAAAGCATGATAATCTGCAATAAAATAACGTGCATCATAGTCTTCAGCGAGTTGTAAGGCTGGTCTTATTGAACCAACAAAGTTGCCAAGATGTGGCATCCCAGTAGGTTTTATACCAGTTAAGGAAACTTTTCTATTCATAAATCCTCCGAAAAATAGATTGGTTAACAAAATATTATGATAAGGAAAAATAGTCCAGAACTTTTTATCTATGAAAGAAGTAATTAATCTAACTAAGATTAAGAATTAATAAGGCAAAAATTGTGGTTATTTTATTTTCAGTCCCACATTCTCCGCATCTTTAAGATCTGCTACAAATGAACCAAATTTAACTTCAGATTCCATCTTCACAGGGATTTTAAACTCATCATCAGTTAACCAGATATATATTTTCCCCGAATTCTTAAAAATAGTTTCTTGAGTTAGTTGAGGTTCAATTTTTAGACATTTTTTTCTACCAAAGATAGTTTTTAGCTTTTCTCTTTTATGAACAACAATATTAGCATCAAATGTTACACCATCTCCAGACATTGTAACTCTGATAGTATCGCCAACAGATAAATCTTGCTGTCTAATATGATAAAATGCTCCAAGAAAATCAAAAGTATCTTTTGTAATTGGAATGTTTTCTGTAGAAAACTCTTCTTTACCAAAAGACCATTTCTGATATATGCAATTCTCATTTTCTCTATCATAATAATGCAATCTTCTTTGCTTATAACCGCCTTCACGCAGATTTTTTTCGTAATAGATAGCTCTTCCACTGTCTTGCTCAGAAATAGAAGTTATTCTATCTCTTACTTTGAAAAAAACATCAAAGAAAGAGTAGGTTTCAGCTTTTGAAGTTACTTTCAAAGCTTCAATAGGTTCTGTATATATTGAATCTGTGTGGATGATATAACGAGTAAATAATTCAGCTTCTGCTGCTGAAATAATTCCATAGCGAATATTGAAAGTTAACTTCTCCTGGTCTTGAATAGAAAAAAGACTACAAGTTATTAATAGAGTTATAATTATAATTATATTTAATTTCATAATGTTCCCTTGTTTTATTTTTTACTATAATTTTTAAGATTACACATTATGTCAATCTTCTTTTATTATAATTTCAAAGTTGACTTTCTGGGATAATCCACCAGATGAAACAAGTAATAGCTCTTTTTTACCCGAAGTTGTTACTATATCCATTTGATGTTTATCTTCTGTTTTACCTATAAGCTTTCCATCTAAGAACCAAAAGAGAAAGTCTTCTGTAGTATATGCTTGAGCTTGAAAAGTGTTTAGATTACCATTTAAATCTTTTGGTAAATAGATATTACTATTATTAATAGGGTATTTAATAATCAAGTCAGAATCTGAGTCTAAGCGACTACACTCAGGATTATGGGGCAATTTAGGAGGTAGATCAAGTCCATTTTGTTTAAGGTAATAATCAACATCGGGAGGATAATCCAAGACTGATATTGCTTTCTTAGCAATTCCTTGCCAACAATCTGAGCAAAGTTGCATAGCTTCATTCTCATCTACAATAATCTGTTTATGATAGGGGCATTTGGGAAGGATAAAAGCACTTTTAGGAACATCAATCCAAAGAGTATCATGGCAGTCTTTAGTTGGAGAATATCCACTAACAGCACAAACAGGTATTTGTTTGAAATCTTTCCAAGGTTTAGAAAAAAACGAATTACTATTTTGGGGTAATTCTGCTAATACTTTGAAAAGAATTGAACCTGCTATCTCTCTACCATTTAAATTGTGATTTCCTTGACCTGTAAAATTACCTGCCCAGACTGCAATTGTCCATTCTTGGTCTAATCCAACAGCCCAAGCATCTCTGAAGCCATTGCTGGTACCTGTTTTCCAAGCAAAATTTGGAAAATTATTAATGAAACGAGCAGGCTTCTTTACTCCTTGCAATATTTCTAAAGTAAGATAGCTTGCAGCAGGAGATAAGAGAGATTGGTGACTACTAACGTCTTCATCAGTAGTGACTTTTAAAGACTCATAAATTCCGTCATTAGCTAAGGTTTGATACATTTCGCTAAGGTCCCAGAGATTTACTTCTGCCCCACCAATGCAGATTGAAAGTCCGTATGAAGATGGCTCTCTATTAAGGCTTTTCATACCTACACTCTTAAGGACAGAGACAGCATCATAAATTCCAATCATTTGAGTGACTTCATAGGCGGGAATATTAAGTGATTTTTGCAAGGCTTCTGTCAGTGTCGCTAAGCCTCTATATTTTTTATCATAATTCTTGGGTAGTAAAATTCCGTAGTTTTTATTAACATCCTCCAAGAGAGAATTAGGTGTTACTAACCCTTTTTCTAGAGCATAAGCGTAGATAAAGGGCTTGAGGATAGACCCTGAAGATCTTAGTGCTTGGACGCCATCTACGAAGCCATTAGTAGATTTTGAGAAATAGGCCTGAGAGCCAATATAAGCCTTAACTTCATGCTTCTGAGTACTAGAAACTAGTATTGCGATATTCTTTATGCCCAAGCTGCTAAGATATGCACCTTCCTTGGCAGCCAGTTCTTCTAATTTAATCTGCAAGTTTTTATTGATAGTAGTTTTGTGTATAGATTTTGCAGATTTTTTAAGTCTATCTCCCAAGTGAGGAGCAGTGATGGGAAAAGAATAAATTTTAGTTGGAATTGCTTCTCTTACTGAATTTTTATATTGGTGTTCATCAATATAGCCATTTACAACTAGCTTATGCAACAAGAAATCCCTTTTTCTTTTTAGTTTCTCAGTATTATTACCTGGGAAAAGATAACCCGGATTGTTTGGTAACACTGCAAAAAGAGCAGCTTCAGCCCAAGTAAGTTCTTCTAACTCCTTGTCATAATACTTATAAGCAGCACTCTTGATGCCTACTATGTTTCTGCCATAAGGGGCATTGTTCAGATAGGTTAATAAGATCTCATCTTTAGACATCAAAGCTTCTAACTTCAAAGAAATAAAGGCTTCTCGAATCTTGTTAATAAGTCTTCTTTCTTTTTGTAAGAAAAGTCGTGCCACTTGCATAGTAATGGTAGAACCACCACTTACAATTGAGCCTTTTTTTATATTTGTATAAAGCGCTCTGGCTATTGCTGAGGGATCAACCCCTAAATGTGAGTAGAAATTTTTGTCTTCAAACTCTAAAACAGCAATCCGCAGTTTTTCGGGAATATGACCTTGATGCTGTAAATGCCATTGTTCTTTACTATCCAAATATACTCTTAAATATTGGCCATTCTCAGCTAAAATAACAGAGGAATAGCTCCAATCCTCTTCTTGAGGAAGTGGAGCTATGAATATTAAGATCATAAAAGCTGTTATTGAAATCAAGAAAGTCCATAACAACTTAACTCTTAATTTCTTATTAATTGCTTTCTTCATATATATTTTTGTATCTAATCATCGCATATTATTGTTTTAAATCATAGCCTTTTGGATAACTATTTCACTTCAACAATCTTAGTTTCAGTGACAGCTTGAATTTCTGGACTATAGAGATCTTCTACGGTAGAGGCAGGCATCATAAACTTACCCTTAGTTACGGTGATTATCTTCAGCTTATGTTCAACAGGATACTTACTTGTAGCTCTCCCATAGATAATAGCTCTATCATCTCTTACATCAACATAATCAGGACTTAGGGTTTTACTTTGATGATTATAGTTATCTACTTGTAGTTTTTCACTAGAAAATTCCCATCCTGAAGGCAAAATATAAGTTGCAGCAAAATCATTGTTACTAATTTTGGGTATAACTTTGATGTTTGCTATAAAAGTCTCTCCTTGTTCTAAGGAAGATACATCTATATGATTACCATCTGAATCAGTATAAGTAATGAATAGATTAATATCATTAGAATATTGTTTACTTTGGCCAATCTTTTTCACATAAGTATCATAAAGAGTTACATTAACATCTTTTGCATTAGGTGAGATAGCTTTGATGGTAACTTCCTTATTCTTATGGGTAGTTAAATCATAAGTGGAGATATCTTCAACGCTAATCTTTTCTGTTTGATTATCAAGAGTGATTTCCAGTATAGCAGTTTGGTAGTTCATATAATCATCAGGTAGGGTAGTTATAAAACCTGAAAGAGCAAATAGATTCCAACCCTTGTTGTAATAATTCCAATAATTATCGCTAGTCATCTTTTTAGCCAAAGCAAGAGCTGAAGCCCTATTCTTAGCTTTTTGCTGACCATCGCTATTATTGTAGACAGAGTTAAAATATAAGTCCAAAGCAGCTGTGTCATCATCACTTGGGTTTAAGCCTGTGTAATACCAATTAGGCACTTGGATAGTTACATCGGCTTTCATTTCTGTGGTAATATCGGTGATATCAAAACCAGATTCTATATAAGCCATATTTAGCATATTTACTGCATTACTTTCAATTTTAATCATTTCTTGTTCATTAAAGTAATTAAGCTTAGCGATATTAGCTTTGCCTGCAAGTGCAAGTACATAAAGCTGATAGGCATCTTCAAAATTTATATTACCTCTATTGTGACTAGTCTTATCTAGATAATCAAGGATTTCACTATAAACAAAATCATTAATATTATAGCCTTTTTCTTTAGCCAATAAGCAAGTATGCAAAGCATATATATTCAGTAATTTTCTTGAAAAGGAATCTTTCCACAATCCCTGCCACTCATATAAACCCTTACGATTATACTTAACAATATCTTGGAAATAAGAGTTGATATTGGCATCAAGCTGATTTCTGAGGTTAATGTCTTGGACAAAATCACTGAGAATAACCTGATTAAAAGTAATTGCTGTTTTCATTATAGCACCACCATAAGGGAATCTCAAAGATTGCTTAACAAGTTGGTCTGCATCAAACTCAAAACCTTGCTTGAAGGAAAGATAAACTTGATTGCTACTAGAATAACCGGAATCAGGAATTGTAAATTTTATTTGGTCGTCAGAAAAACTAAGCATCTTTGAATCAGTCTGATATGCTGAAGGTAATCTGACACCAACATCTATAGTTTTGCTACCACGATAGTCTTGACTTGTAAAATTAAAAGTAAATTTAGCTTTACCGATTTCATCCTTTACCTTGGCTGAGAATATAATTAAGGGATTCTGTTCTCCATAAGGAATTACAAATCTAGATTGAGAAATAACATCTACTATTTCATTTGTTACAAGTTCAATTTCAACATCTGAACTTACCTTAGGATCAATTACCAGAGAAAGAGGTATATCTATTTGGTCTTTAGGTGATAATACTCTAGGTAAAGTAGGCATGGCTATAATATCGTCTTTGACTATAGTATTTTGAACTTTACCACCAAAAGCATCCTCGTTAACGGCAATAACTGTAACTTTCAAAGCACCTATATAATCACCAATCTCAACTTCGAAGTTTCCTTTACCATTATCGTCTGTTTCTAAAATACCTAAGAAGTAAGAAACAGGTTTAAATCTTAGGACTCCTGTTTCTTGAAGCCTATTCATCTCCTTCCTAGCTAAGCCAGTTGCCTCAGATTCAATTTTCATAGCATCCACAAAGTGCATACCACCACCGATCATTATAGTACGGAATATCTCTTGATTTTGGGCATTTACGAAGAAAGAGAAGTTATCGAAGTTACGCGCAAAATAGCCTTCATTACCATAAAAGAGATTCCAGGGATTAGGAATAGTATAGTTAGTTCTATTAACCAAACCTTGATCAACTATTGAAACAATGTATTGTGTCTTATTTTTCACGCCAACATCTATCTTCCCTTTTAGTTTTGAATTAGAGTTAATCTTTTCAGGAAGGTCTAAAGTGATATTCAGCTTCGTATCTTTATCAATGATTTTGACAGGAATAATTCCAAATAATCTTAAAGGAAGGTCATTTTCTTTAATATTTTGTCCCTGCACAACCCTGACATCTATATAGACATTTGGAGCCATATTTTCTTCAGCTTTAAACTCGTAGATATAATCACCGTTTCTATCTATATCAATAATTTCTTGCTTAAGAATCTCATTTTGCTTAACAATATTTAGGAATAGCTTGCTTCCTTTTGAAGAAGGGATACTAATTTTAATATCTTGACCTATTTCATATTCAGCTTTATCGGTCTTGATTTCTAAAGAGCTGTCTTCTGTGAGTTCTGTATTATCCCCCCAATAACTGTTGAAATACTTTCTATTCACTTCATAATCACTATTACCTTCTATCTTTGCTTCAACTATGAAGATATGAAAATCAGAAGTTTGGGGCGTGAAGGTAATATACTTATCTTTACCAATAGTAACTTGGCCTTCAGCAATAACACTTGTTGATTCTGAACTCTTATAGGAAGCTTGATAGTAGTAATCATAATCCCACCACCAAGAACCTCTTTTGCCATAAACTACGTATTTAACTTCAGTTCCTTGGACAATATTCTCGCCTTTATCATCAACAACAAGGACCGGTAGCTTAAAAGTTCCAGCCTTATCTTTGAGATACCTATTGCTACTCAAGCCAATATACTTAGTTTGGGGAGAAGCAAGCAAAAGCAGGTTACGATCAATAGGTCTTCCCTCTTTTTCAGTAATTTTTGCTTGGATATTGATAAAATAAGGATGCTTGCTTTCAGTACTACTTAGAAGTCTAAAAGAAGCCTTGACTTGCCCTTGGTCATCACTATTAAGTTCTTGAGATTGACTAAACATTGAGTAATTATTATTGGAAAAGTCATCTGTAAAAGAGTAGTCACTGAATTTCTCTTGGGCAAAAGAATAATTATGGTTGAAGTTAATCTCAATATCGCAGTTTGCATCAACTAATGGTTGACCAAAAAGATAGTTACTTGATAGAGATAATTCTAGGTTTTCATCATCTGAACTATAAAAGTCTTTATTTGCTTTAAGAGTGGTATTGATTCTCTCAGGAACAAAAGTCTCAATCTTGAAATTAACATACTTTTTCGTACTTCCATAATCTACTTGAAATCGCCAATATCCAGTATTAGTTTCTGAATTTGTTTCAAATGTATAGTGAGCAAAACCTTCAGAATAATCACTAATCTTATCGCTTTTAATCTTTGCAGATTGCTGATTATAGATAGTAACAATAATTGGTAACTCTTCTTTAACAAGATTATTATTACTATCTCGAACGATTACCATCAGATTAACAGTTTCACCCGGACGATATAAATCACGATCTACAAAAGCTTCTATCTTATATTCATTTTGGGTATAATCTTGTTCAACTTTAAATCTGGTATTGTCTAAATACATTGACTCGCTGGATAAAAAGCCAATAGAACCTTTCCTTTTAGCCACTATAAAAAATTGATTATTATCAAGAGGTAGGGTAAGATTATCTAGGATTAATTCTCCGCTCCAATTTGTTTTTCCTGAAGCTAACAGGATATTATTCTGAGCTCTCAACTCTACATCTGCCCTGCTAACAGGAGATCCATCAAGAACATTTACAACATTAACAGCAACTTTCCCCTTGAAGGCTTTAGCAGTAACTGCATAATCAGTGAATAACATGAGCTTAGAAGCCTCATTGTTGTTATAATAATATGATCGTGGACTTCTTATAGCATCTAGATTACTTAAACTACCTTTTTTCTTATTTTTACCTGTTAAATTTAAGATATATATTTTATCAGGATCTTCATTAGCTACATGGCCTAAATCTAATTTGATAAAAGAATCAGTATCTAACTCCACATCAGTTGATACATTACCACTTTTAACAAGCTGACCATACCAATGTAAGTTTTCATTTCTATAATAATTTCTCTGGATATTATTATTTGAGTAGTTCAAGATATTAAGATTATGGATCATCTCAGCTATGTTCTCTACCTGAACAGCCCATAACTGGTAATAAAAATCAGAGTAATTAACTACCTTGATGTTTATAGAATTATTACTTTTTGAAGATAAGAAAATTCCTTTATCAACAAATTCTAAAACTCGATCTCTATTGTAAGTTTTAATCTTTTCTTTTCTTGTTTCTTTGATAACAGAGGAGTCTGCAGCCTTCACCCCTGACTTTACTTCAACATTGTATTCCACTCCCAATTTTAAGTTACCTGTTATAATTGCCTTATTCAGAAATTTAGAAATAGATGAATCTTTTACTTCCTGACCATCGATAAGAACAAAACCTGATAATGATTGCTTAGTATCTAAGTTTTTGGAGAAAGTAAGCTCTATTCTAGCATTACCTTGCTTATCGGTTACAGTGTTTACTTGTTGAAGAAGAAATTTACGCATTTCTCTGATTGAGTTTGAGTAATATATTTCTCTCTTGGTATCCTTTTTAAAGGTATTTGTGTCTGAGGTAATCTTGAAAACTTTGTTATCAGATGCAGTAAAAGGGTATGAAGTTAAAGTCATATCACCATCCTGATTATAGGAAACTTTATCAATATTTACAATCTTTGAATCTATAGTGATATCGATTCCTGTCTTATAATCTTTATCAGGGTATCTTCCACGATAATGGTGTATTATAAACTCTAAATAATATTCATTCGGTGTAGCTGTTTCATGTAAAGAAACCTTGCCCATTTTAAGAATTGGTGAAGCATTATAAAAAGATAACTCAACCTTAGCATAATCTCCTGAGAAAAGATTTGCTTGGTCAATTACAACTTTATAATCTGTATCTCCAGCAAATCTATTTTCAGGATAGAAGCGAATAATGGTATCTTCCCTTTTTTCAAATTGACCTTTTATTTTTGGAGAAAACTTAATATAATTATCTAAATCCGTTGCTTCAATAGAATTGTCTAGGTTTTCATTAAAAGCAATTTCATAATAATCCCTATTGTTGTTCCAGCTGTTTAGTTGGGTATAGACGATCTTCTGCTGTGCATTAGAAGAATGAGTTGATTCTTGAACTATATTCTCTATTACTGAAGTATCCTCTTCTATTTCAGGTTCAAGATTATTATTATCTGCTTGTTGATTACTAACTATTCCTTCTTCTAATAAAACTTGTTCAGACTTAGCTTGCTTGTCAGATACTAAGGTTTCCATCTCCCCTTTCTCTTCTTGTGAACACCCTACAACAATTAAGATAAACATCACTATTAACGCTATGTAACGAGACTTATTAAGCATATCTCCTCCAAGATTGATATAATAAGTGATTATCCTTTTGTAACATTTTATGTCAAGGAAATATTAAGAAGTATGATGGACTGCAAGCTGAGACTGTTCAACTATCAAGCCACCCTCCTTCGTAGATTATCCTTAAAGAAGTCAATAATATTGCACATTTCATGTTTTCTTGACATTTTTTGATATTTCTTCGAGAAATTATCTCTTTAAATCCCATAGGGATGCAATACGATAGCCCGGGGTAAAATCCTGAAAGGATGCAACCCCGGGCTATCTTATTTATATCCTTTCAGGATTCAAGAAATTGCTCTCTCTTGAGTCAAATTGAAATTCATAGGCTATATAATAAAAAGTGTGCTTTAATTGAGCAATTTATAAAATTAAATTATTGATTATCTATAAGTTGATTTGAACAGTCGCTGCAAGCTTTAGTAAGAGGTCTCCTACAACTTCACTCGCTCAAAACTTTCATTCTCGATAGCTATAATTTCTCCATTAGGAAGTGCTAAAAGTGAATACCCAGGTTTTCGGTCTTCCAGTGAAGAAATGTACTTTAAGCTCAAGCCAAGTTGAAGTTTCTTATTAGTAGAGTAGATTCGCCCATCTTCATCTTTGTGAATTACAGTATTCTTCTTGATAACCACTGCATCTTGATTAGTTAAATATCCAGAAAACTTGCTTAATGAAACCACTATAAATAGGATAAGTAAAAAAATATTGAGAGTAAGGTAGAATCTTTTAGCGAAAATAGAAATGTTTAGTTTATGCGAGAGGAAAACATAGATTAAGATACCCAAAATGAGCATAAGAACAAAAACAATTATAGCTAACCTATTTATACTTAGCCAGTTATATATTGACAGCAAGAGTCTATTAGTGAATGAAGTTTCAGCTAAAGTAGCAGAGATAATTGTATTTTCGATCTCATTTAATGCTTTACGAGCTTGCCAATTACTTGAGTCTATTCTCAGTGCCTTTTTAAAATAAAGTACAGCATAGCCTTGTTCATTTATTTGAGAGTAACAATTGCCGATATTATAATAAAGGTTGCTATCATTGGATTGCTCCTCTAGTTCCTGATAAATCTTTATGGCATCGTAGTAATTCCCCTCTTGAAAAAAGTTATTAGCTTGTTTGAATAGAAGATTTATCTCATCAGCATTAATCCCCACAGGAAGAAAAAAAAGTGCTATTATAATGGTTATTATGACTAATACTCTTTGGTTAATAGTTTCTAGTCTTCTATACATAATTTATCCTTGTATATTTTTAATCTCATTGAAAATATCAACAAATTTTTGATAATCTTTTTCAATATTCTCACTGCTCTGAAAGTTAGGTCTATATTTAACTTGTTCGCAATAAGTTAGGAAAGAATCAATCTTATCAACAGTTACGTTATTAACATGACTTTTCTTTAACTCTTCAATTAATTGACTTTGTGATAATTGCAAGGAAGTTTTTGTAATTTTTGAGATGAACTTTAATAGATGATTCTGGGCATTCGTATAAAATAATATATCATGCTTCTTTACTAATTCTTCAGATTCATTAATAGCTTTTTTAAGTAGGGCTAAGGCTTCTTTTTTTCGAACATAAGTAAGGTCGTTGATTTTTCTTTGATATATTCTGTAGAAAATTAAGTAGAATATAATTGCTGCAATCACAAGCAATAAAGTCAACCAATAAGAAAGATTATTTATCAGTAAATACTCTGATTTTATATTCCCTAAATAGGGTTTATTCTTACTATATAGAACATTAAATTGATCTCTTTCAATGTCTTCCCCATTGCTTGATCTGCTCTTTATTGTTAAGATAGTCGATTCGGAGTATATTGTCTTATACTCTCCCTCCTTATCGTCAAAATAGTTAAAGCTAAGGGCTGGAATCTTGAATTTTCCTGATTCATAAGGAATAATATCGTAATGTAATACTAAAGCACCTTCACCCGATTCATCATAATCAAGAGTTGCTTTTGGTTTTAATATTTCTAAACCAGCAACTGGTGGGAACTGAGGATAAAGAATTTTTGCAAAATTACCTTTCCCTTCAATGGTTACAACTAACTGATTTTGCTGATTATCAAACATTACAGGTTGATTTAACTTAGCCTCAATTGAAAACTGACCAATTGCATTAGAAAAATCTATTGCTTTGCCCTGACTTGGTAGTTCTTTTACTAGAACTTTTTTACTTGGACTTTTACTTGTGTTGCTTGTTAAAAATCTGCTTTCATTTACAGTGATTATAGGCAATGTGATTGTGCCTGCTCTTTGGGCAGTTATCTTTAAACTAGTTATTTCAATCTGATAGTAATTTTTCCCTTTGTAGTTAACTCTTTGCCAGGATTCATTATCATTTGAGCTAGAATCATAACCATAACCATCAAACGCTTGCATATCATAGCTGATATTGTTTCTGTTGTTGCTAGTGTAATATGTATATTTAGCTTGAATATCTTGCCCTACATAAATAGAATCATTACTAACTTCTACTTCAACAAATGAATCACTATTACTCCTACTAGTGCCAAAATCATCAAATTCTGAATCAAAAAAAGAAGAAAAGGGCGATCTATTACGAGACCTAGTTTGTGTCTTTGGTCGAATAGAACCAGCAACTACCTCAATACTATGACTTTGAGTTCTATAAGTCTTCCCATTAACTTCAACTTTCACTTGAGGTATCTTTAGGATTCCTTCTTGTCTAGGATAAACAGTATATTTATGAGACTGGGTACGAGATGATGACATTCGTCCATTTATAAATGATGTCGACATTGAAGTTGAAATACTTGGCCGTAAATAATCTGCAGGAAAATTATCAAATTTAACATCAACATCTAAGTTTTGATTAGAATTTGTTTCAACACTAATAGTATAATTAAAAGAATCCTCAATACCTATCTTATCAGCAGAAACAGAAGATGAAACCTTTATATCATCAGCGAAGACCTTGAATGGAAATAGAAATAAACCCATTACGAAAATAAAAATTAGGGATATCTTTACACACTTATTATAACTAATTTTCATATCAGCTCCTAATTACCAATATCTTCCAGAAGGTCTTTGTTGCCTAATTTTGTCTTTATTATCATTATCATCATCTCTTGATTGCTCCTGTAATAAGGCATCTAGTTTCTTCTCAGCCTCTAGCTTTTCCTTCTCTTCCTTACTTAAATCATCATACTGTTCTTGTTTTTCTTGAGCTTCTTGCTTTTGTTGTTCCTCTTCCTGATTGCTAGAGTTCTCTTGCTCTTTTTCAGAATCACTCTCCTTATTCTCCTTTTGCTCTTCTTGGCTTTGTGATTGCTGTTCAGCTAACTTTTTTAATGCAATTTCATAATTAATCCTTGTATCTTCTGACTTAGGATTTAATTTGAGGGATTCGATATAGTAGTTTATAGCATCTTGATATTTCTCTTGTTTAAATGAGCTGTTTCCTAAGTTATGCATAATCTTTTGCTTGTGTTTAGAATCTGCATTAGAAACTGCTGCCTTGTACATATCATCAACCATTGTTAAGAGTGAATCGTAGTCTGCATTTTCATCAACAAATTTATATAGTGAATTTGCATAATTATAGACTAAATCTAAATCAACATCAGTGGAATCAAGATAAGAAGCAGATTCTTGATAGTTATTAATTGCCTGAGCAAAATCTTTTAAACTATAGTAAGCATTTGCTTGATTATAATAAATAGCCTGTAAATTACTTTTACTAGTATCAGCTTTGGCTTTTTCAAAACTATCAATTGCTTCTGATAGACCTGTTTCATTTCTGTATTCTTCGAATTGTCTCAGTTTTGCTAAACCATAATTATAATTTAAAACTGGATTATCAGGATCCTTTTCCAAGCCTTCTTTTAAAAGCTCTTCTGCGTTAAATAATAATGTATCATTTAGAGCCTGAACTGCTTTATTATTTTTTGAAACACTTCCAAAAGCATGAGAATTAATTGCAATTATAGATAATATCATGATTAATATATTTTTCATTATTAACTCTCTATATATCGTTTTAGTTTTGTTTTTTTAACATAAGGTATAAAGGTCTCAATTAGAAGCAATATAAGAGCAATAACAAGTGGTAACCAAAATTGTTCTTTATAAAATAGAGGATTATTTGATGAATATCTATTCTTATCATACTCTTTAATAATCTTCTCAAGTTCTTGTAAAGCATTAGTCTCTCTGTTTAAGCCAATATATTTACCATCAGTTGATTGGGCAATCTTAGTCAGTAAATCTTCGTTTAATCTAGAAGTAACACTTGTGTTATCCTTAAGAAATTGACCTTTGGGAGTCCCAACGCCTATTGAATATAGTCTAACTCCTCTTCTTTTCAGCTTGTCTATTTGCTCCATTATTTGAGTTTGACCACTTTCTAGATTCTCACCATCACTAAAGAGAAATACTACTGCATTTTTTTTAGCAGCTCTTTCAATTAGGTTATTGGTTTCAATAAGGGCTAAAGGAATATTAGTTCCCATTACTTTAACATCATCAGTATTTACAAGATTCATCATAGAACTAGCAATTTTAATATTATCAGTAAAAGAAAAGACGGTGTTAGTATCACCAGCAAAAGTAATTAATGCAATCCTATCTCCTGATAGTCTTTCTGATAATATTCCTATGAGCGAAAGAGATCTCTGTAATCTAGAAGGAGAAATATCATCTATATCCATACTTTTTGAGATATCTAGCAAGTAAACAATATCAATACCAGATCTTGCATATTCAGTTTCTTTCTTTCCCCATTTAGGGTTAGCAATTGCTATCAATAGCATAACTAAGGCTAAAGCAAAAATAAAAGTTCTTAAATTCCAATAAAAAGGAATGAATCCCTGATTCCAAAATGAAAACAATCTTTCAGAGGAGAACTTTTTGAAGTTTCTTTTCCTTTGTTTGTCAGTAAAGATCATTACTAGTAAGGCTCCCAACATAATCACAGGAGCAAGAATGAATACTAAAACTCGCCAGTAGTCATTACCCCAAATCATCTGAAATCTCCAGTATCATTTTGATTTATTACTCGATTTATAATAGTTTTACTGTACTTCATAATATGAAACTTTCCTTAAATAGAATTCAACAAGGAGCAATGTAAAAGCTCCGATTAGCAAAAATTGATGGATAGGATAGTAGGCATTAGGTAACTCTTTATCTTCGTGTATATTTTCGGACTCTCCAATTTTATTTATGATTCTTTCTAAAGCTTCACTTGAATTAGCAAGTTCTGCCCTACCACTTCCAGTGAGTTTCGCAATTTTATTTAGGGTTTCCATATCTACATCTGCACCAGTTAAACCGCCTTGTCTAGAAGCATTGAAACCAATAGGATATATCTTTAGGTCAAAAGGAAAGGCAAATGATTCTGTTGCTTCTAGAGGCTGATATATTCCAGTGTTATTTACTCCATCTGTTATAAGAATGATAAATTTTGATTTTGCTGGAGAATCTTTTAGCACTGCAGATGAGAGAGCAATTCCCATACCAATAGCAGTCAGAGACTGTTTATTTCTATCAATTTGAATACTCTTAGTCTTATCAATAATCATAGAATAATCATCGGATAGAGGAGTAAGAATTTGAGCAGAATTTGAGAAAGTAATTAATGATACTTGTTGTCCTCTTAATTTATTAACAAAGTTCTCAATAACTTGTTTAGCGTCTCTTAATCTATTTGAAAACACATGTGAGATTAGTTTATTATTTCTAGTTTCCATTAACATCGATCCGCTGACATCTAGACAAATAACAATATCTGTATCACTTCTTTCCCATGTAGCAGAGACTTTGTTTTGACTCTTAATCTCAGGTTCAGATAAAGCTAACACTAATAAGAAAAGAGCACTATACCTAAGAATATCTATTATAGAATATGATTTTTTTTTGTTACGATTAGCCTTTAATAAGAGATTAGTTCTAGAAAATACTATTTTGTTACTATATCTCTTTCTAAACCATATTTGTAAAAAAATATACAATGGAATAATCAGTAATAATAACAAGATTAAGGGATTTTGGAATCTCATTTTCTAGCCTCCATCTCTTTAGCCTTAGCTTCTTCATGACTTTTTAACTGCTTGAGATAGCTTTCGAACCATTGATAGATCTCTTCAGTTTGGAAGTTTGCAACAATCTTTCCTTTTGTATATTTTACTTCATCTAATAAAGATAAAATATTTATGATTTTATCATTTTCTTCAACTTCCAGCTTTTTTAGATCACTTTTTATCTCAGTAGTTGTTCTCTCTGCAGCAGGAAATCTAAACTGTTTCTCTAAAAATCTTCTTAATAAAAGAGACATTTCAATTGAGAACAAATATTCTTTTCCTTTAACTAATAACATTCTATCTTTAATTACTTTTAACTCTCTTAGAGCATAATCCCATGGTAGTTGTTTAAGAGTGCTTTCTGCTAGTTTGTTCTGATATAACTTCTCTTTTAAAAGAGGATAATATCTATACGTAAGATAAATAAGCAATAAGATTATTAAAATAATTATAAGATATTTTATTAGTGTATAGAGCCAAGTAAACTCAGATTCTAGCTCCAAAGCTGCCTTTGCTGGTTGAAGGGCTTTTATATCAGTTAACTGACTAGTAGAATCGCTTACAGCAGTTACTGTAATATCGAAAGGATCAGTAAAAAGTGTATCAGCACCAAGCTCATCGTAAGTAATAATCTGTATCTTAGGTACATTAATTTGACCTGGTTTTAGTGCCATCAAGGTCAAACTTAAAGAATCTGTTAAAGTAGAGCTCCATTGGTCTTCATCACTGATCAAGAGATTCTCAGAATCATCAATATTTGCTTTGATTAAATTGAATGGTTTTTCAAACCTCACCTCAACAGAGAAAGGATATAAAACTTTAAGAGGTTGAGGTATCCTATTCTCTTGTTTCATAGCAAAGATATTGGTAATTAGTGATATTAATATAAGAAGGGATAACAAGCACTTTTTCATCTTATCTCTTCCTCTTTCTCTTCAATCTTTTAAGGAAAAACTTTTGCAATTCTCTAACATAAGACTGTTCAGTATTCAAGTTTAACATATCTACCTGACATTCTTTCATAATATTAAATGTCTCCAACTCTGCCTTATTAGACTCTGCAATAAAGTTTTTACGAAAGCGAGGATTATTGGTATTGATGACCATTTCTTGACCTGTTTCTGGATCAGTAAAATGAACAATTCCCATTTCAGGAATGCTTGTTTCAGCAGGATCAGTCACTTTTATTGCTATTACATCATGTTTATTTTTAAGGTGTTTCAGTGCATCTTGATAAGCTGAATCTTGAAAATCAGATATTATAAAGATAATACTTCTTTTTTTTATTACTTTTGAAATAAATTTAATTGCATTCGCAATATCTGTTCCATTCTCTTTAGCTTCATAGAAGAGGATTTCTCGCAACATTTGTAAAGCACTCTTCTTGCCCTTACGTGGAGGAATATATTTCTCGATTTCACTTGAAAACATAACCAGCCCACAGAGATCTTGATTCATCAATGCTGAAAAGGATAGAACTGCTGTTATTTCTGCAATATACTCTGACTTTAACTGATTTTTACTACCAAAGATATTCGAAGCACTACAATCAACAAGAAAGATAACATTTAGCTCACGTGTTTCTTCAAAGGTTTTTATAAAAGGCTTCTGATTACGGGCAGTAACATTCCAGTCAATTAATTTATAATTATCTCCTGGAGTGTATTCTCTTACTTCAGAGAATTCTAATCCTTGGCCTTTAAAGAGGGAATGATATTCTCCTGCGAATAGCTCCTCAACAATATTTTTAGTGGAGATTTCTATCTTTTTAATCTTTTTAATAATATCCTTAGTTTCCATACTATGGTACTTCAACCTCATCAAAGATTTTACTAATAATCATATCACTGTCATATTGTTCAGCTTCAGCTTCATAGGATAAAATGATTCTGTGTCTGAGAACATCTTTACTAATAGCTTTAATATCATCAGGTATAACATAATTTCTATTCTCTAAATAAGCGTGAGCCTTAGCTGCTTTAGCTAAGCAAATTGATGCTCTAGGAGATGCTCCAAAATCTATGTAGTTTTCCAACTCTTTTAAGTTCCTATATATCCCTGGAGTTCTAGTTGCAAAGACAATATCTACAATATAATCATACAACTTTTCATCCATATATATATTTTCAACCTCTTCTCTCATTTTGAGTATATCAGCTGGTTTGAAGATAGAATCAATCTTTACTATGGTAGTCTTAACCATCCTTTTAAGGATCTCTTTTTCTTCAATCTTACTAGGATAAAGAACTTTTAGTTTTAACATAAACCTATCTAACTGAGCTTCAGGAAGCGGATAAGTTCCTTCTTGTTCTAAAGGATTTTGAGTTGCCATTACTAAGAATGGTTTTGGAAGTGAGTATGTTTCATCACCCAAAGTTACTTGTTTTTCTTGCATTGCTTCGAGTAGAGCTGATTGAACTTTTGAAGGAGCACGGTTAATTTCATCAGCAAGAATGAAATTAGCAAATAGAGGACCTTTCTTAGCAGTAAAGTCAGCTGTTTTCTGATTATAAATTAAGGTACCTGTGATATCTGCAGGTAACAAATCTGGTGTAAATTGAATTCTTTTAAACTCAACATCTAGAGTTTTTGCAATTGTAGAAACTGTTAATGTTTTAGCCAAACCTGGAACGCCTTCGATTAAAAGATGCCCATCAGCCAACAAACCTATCAAAATTCTTTCGACCATATAGTCTTGGCCAACAATTACTTTTCTAATTTCATTTATAAGTGGTTTTAAGTCATAGCTGTTTTCACTTTTCGGAATAAATTGATTATCCATCATAAACTAACTCCAGTATATTATCTTGAATTTTCTTTATTTTATATTTTTGAATTAAGCCTCTAACAACTTCATGCATTTCGACTGTAATCTCATTTTTCTTAACATATAGCTTAGCAAATGATGCTAGCTGATTCCTATCTTCATCAACCTTCAAATGACCTGGATTAATAAGAATATTGTTAGTGTATCTAGATATTTTGGCAATGTGCGTATGACCATAGAAAACTAAACTATTAGAAGTTTCTGAAAAGTTAATGTCTTCTATATTATGTACAAGTTTTATAGTAAAGCCCATTAAGTCAACTTCTTCAATATGTGGCAAACTACCATTTCTATAGCCAGGATGATAAATCCCTGGAACACGATATATAGTAGGGCAATATTGAGAAAAAGAGACTTTTTCACTGTCTTCATAATAATCCCCAAGATGAAACAAGACTTGTGACTTGTTATCCTCAAGAACTTTTTTGTATAATGTTACATTGTTATGGGTATCTGATACAACTAAGATATTCATTTTTCTCCTTATAAGATTAATCCCACGTTGTTAAACGCGGGATTACACTTATAGTTACATATTTTATTATATTTTTATAATCTATTTTGTAGAAGTCTTTTTGCTTGCAGCTTTTTTTGTTTTTGTGGTCTTTGCAGGACTCTTCTTACTAGTCTTTTTATCCTTTATATCAGTCTTTATGCTCTTTTCTTCTTTAGTTTTTTTTGCCTTATCGGACTTTGAAGCTTTAGTAGAAGACTTTTTAGAAGAAGATGGTATTGGGTCAGCTTTAGCAGTTTTTTTGCTAACCTTCTTTTCAACAGAAACGGAATCCTTTTTACTCTTTTTTACTTTTTCTTTCTTAGTCTCTGATTCTTCTTCAAGAACCTTTGTTTTGACAGTCTTTTTCTTAACACCAGTCTTACTTTCTGAGTTATCTTTTTTAGCTTTTTTTGGTGCTGGACTTTTACTTTTCATTTTTTCAGGTGCACTCACACCTAAAAGTTCGAGAGCAATAGCAATAACATTTTTGGCAGCAGTAATTAAGAATAAACGACCTTTAGTCGTATCTAAATCATCTACATCAATAACCTTATGTTTCCCATAGTACTTATGAACTAAACTAGCTAATTCAAAAACAAAGTTTGCTAATCTATGAGGTTCTCTTGTTTCAGCAACATCAACAAGCAATTGAGGAAAATCTATCATTTTTTTCATCATGTTGATATCTTCTTCATTATTGAGATAAGAAAGTGCTGTTCGAGAAGGCTTACCTATCCTGATATTGAACTCTTTTCTAGCTCTTTTGATAATGCTGTTGATTCTGGCATGAGCATATTGAATATAATATACTGGATTTTCTTCACTCTCTTTAGTTGCTAAATCCATATCAAAATTTAAATGAGCATTAGTTCTTCTATCAATAAAGAAGAATCTAGCAACATCCTTGCCTACCTCACTAATAAGATCATCCATTGTAATGATTTTACCAAGACGTTTTGACATCTTTATTCTTTCACCTTCATCGAAAAGGTTAATTTGCTGTAAGAATACGATTTCTAATTTTTCTTTATCATATTTTAGGGCTTCAATTGCAGCCATTAATCGAGGTACATAACCGTGATGGTCAGGTCCTAAGACATCAATGATATAATCAAATCCCCTTTGGTATTTTGTTAGATGATATGCTAAATCAGGTACAAAGTAAGTTATTGTTCCATCAGCCTTCATTAAAACCCTGTCTTTATCATCACCAAACTTTGTTGAACTAAACCAAATTGCGTCATCTTTTTCATAAGTACATTCAGCTTCTGCTAAGAAACTTAAAACTTCTTCCACAACTCCTTGTTCACGTAATTTCTTTTCAGAAACCCAGTTATCAAACTCAACTCCAAGTTTGGTAAGACTCTCCACCTGCATATCATGAATAAT
Organism: Cloacimonadales bacterium (SeqCode); assembly: GCA_963678375.2. Taxonomy (GTDB): domain Bacteria; phylum Cloacimonadota; class Cloacimonadia; order Cloacimonadales; family JAFGVF01; genus JAEKNW01. The sequence continues at coordinate 2,429,153 of OY782831.1, read as the reverse complement.
TCCTAATGCATAATCTTTTAGATTTTCTATTCTGTCCCGTTCAGGTAACATGAGTAATCTGCTACCTTCAGTTGCATTAAGCTCTTGAGCCATTTTAATTAAATAATCGCCATGGTAAGCTTCTAAAGGAAATTCTCCAATATTTTCACCTCGTACTTCACGTAAACGAAGTTCTAAAGATTCGGCTAGGATATCAACTTGATTTCCTGCATCATTAATATAAAACTCTCTTTTAGCATCATAACCAACCTTAGTGAAAATCCTGTAAAGAGTGTCACCATAAGAGGCTGCTCGTGCTGAGACGATATTAAGAGGACCTGTCGGATTTGCTGAAACAAACTCTAATAAAACTCTTTTTCCATTACCATGTTCGGATCTTCCATAATCTTCCTTCTTCTTCAAAATATCATATACTAAATCCTGATATAGAGAATTATCATTAGTAATATTGATGAATCCAGGTCCTGCTATTTCAACTTTAGAAAAATGTTTATCTTTTTCAAGTTGTTTCTTAATCATTTCTGCTAACGCTAATGGTTTTTTCTTATTAAGCTTTGATAAAACCATAGCAACATTAGTAGCATAATCTCCATGACTAGGATTATTTGGTATCTCAATATTAAATTTATTATTATTTTCCAAATTTAGTTTCTCTAAAGTGTCAACAATAATACCTTTAATAATATCTTTAATCATTTAAATCCTCATCCTGATCTTCAACTTTACCATCTTTTTGAATCTTTTCAAACAAATTATCTAACTTGTAGAACTCTCTAGTACTTGGTGTCAAAATATGAATAATAACATCTACGAAATCTAATAGAATCCAAGAAGTACTTTTCATACCTTCTTTTCCACGAACATGAATTTTATTAGCCTTGCACTCATCCATAATATTTTCCGCAATTGCGTTAATATGTAATTCAGAACCACCTTCTACAATCACAACATAATCCGTATAAGAAGTTTTACCTTTTAAATCGTAAAACTTGATATTTTCAGCTTTTCTACCTGCTGACCACTCTACTAATTTTTCAACTAATTCTTTGCCTTGCATAATCTATACTCTCTTATTTCATGATATTTTGGAAATCTCTACCGACAATTATCAAAAACTGATAATCAGGCAACTCTACTTCATCTATGGCATAAGTCCAATTCTTTATACCAGTGCGCTCAATTAACACTTCTAAGTTGTTTGGAGATACTGTACTATCCAACTTCTGTGAAACAACTATAACACTTTTATTATAAATATACTTTCTAGCATTTGAAGGTTCTGAAAATTTAAAAAATGTGTTTTCATAGCCTGAATACTTAGCTTTTAAATAGCCTTCATAATCTCTTGCTAAGCCAGGAATACCACAACCATTAAGAACCTTAATTGATAACTCGCGGTCATCAATTTCATTTTCTTGAACATTACCCTTAAAGCTAATGTTAATAATGGAGACTATAATAATTGTAACTACTAATATTGCTACAATTACTGAGATTATTTTTTGCCTAAGTGTCAAAGTATTTTACTCTTTATATTTGTCAAACTGTTCTTTTAGTTTTCTATAAGTTACTTCAAAAGCTTCTGGAATGACTCGTTTCCCACCAACAACTGTCATGAAATTTACATCACCGACCCAGCGTGGTACTAAATGCACATGGATATGTTCAGCAATACCTGCACCAGCAGCCTTACCTTCATTAATACCAATATTTAATCCCTCGCATTGATAGCAATCTTTTAAAGCTTTTTCAGCTAACCTTACTGTAGTAAACAAGTCACTTATTTCTTCTGTGTTTAAGGCAAAGAGTGAAGAAACATGCTTATAAGGGACTACCATAATATGCCCATTATTATATGGATAGAGATTTTGTATCACAAAACAGTGATTACTTCTAAACAATATTCCATTCTTAGCATCGTCAGCTTGTTGAGGTTTTATACAGAAAATACAGCCTTTCTCTTTTTCATTTAAAATATAATCAAGCCTCCACGGTGAATAGAGATAAGAATCAGACATAAAATCTCCTATTTAACTTGCTCTTTAAAATCTAATATTTTATTTTCCTCAATTTGCTTACCTAATACGATATTATAGCCTTTTAAAACAGACTTTTCACCAATAACACTATCTATAATGTATGAATTTGGACCAATTTTAGCACCTTCTTTAATGATAGATGCCCCTTTGATAATGGTATTTGCTCCAACTTCAACATCTCTCTCTAGTAAAACCTCTTCGCCTATTAAAACACTAGTAGGATTCTCTATAGTGACACCATGGTTTAACCAGTGTCTTTTGATTTTATTGTAGTACTCTGTTTCTAGCTGAGCTAATTGTTCTTGCGAATTGATTCCTGCAGCTTCAACAAAATCATTAAGGATGTGACCTGCAACAATCTGTTTTTCATTATTAAGAATTTTTAAAGTGTCTGGAAGATAGTATTCATTTTGTGCATTATTATTATTAATCTGTTCTAAGGCAGAGAATAACATATCTTTTTTAAAGCAATATATACCTGTATTAATCTCTCTTATTTCTCTCTGTTCAACATTAGCATCTTTGTATTCGATTATGCTGTCAATATTACCATTCTTATCTCTAATTATTCTTCCATAACGGGCGGGATCATCAATAACATGAGTTAAAACAGTACAAGCAGCATCTTGTTGGCGATGTGTTTGTAATAATCCTTCTAGAGTTTCAGCTTTAGTTAGAGGTACATCTCCACATAGAATGAAAATATCACCTTCAAAATCTTTAAACACATCTTTAGCAATCTTGACAGCGTGCCCTGTTCCAAGTTGTTCTTTCTGTTCTGCAAAAGCTATATTTTCATATTTATCAACTAATTCTATTACTTTATCTTTTTTATAACCTACAATAACACATGTTAGACTTGAGTTTAGTTTTGATGCAGTATCGACAACTCTTTCAACTAATGATTTACCTGCTAAATTAAAGGTTACTTTGGGTTTGCTAGACTTCATTCTTGTACCCTTGCCTGCTGCGAGGACAATAGCTCCGACCTTGTTCATTTTCTCTCCTGTTATTAGTTTATTGTATAATTCTCTCACTGTCAAATCATAGCGAGGATCGGTTTTCGTACTATATACTTCGTTTAGAGGTTCCAATACAAACAATCTCTCCTGTAACAGAGGGTGTGGTATCTGTAAGTCCTCTTGGTCAATAATTAAATTGCCGTAATATAAAATATCAATATCGATTATTCGTGGTCCCCACTTTTCAGTACGAACCCTTCCCATAGCTTTTTCAATAGCCAAAATTTCTCTTAAAAACTGCTCAGCTTCTAAATCACAATCAACAATAAGAACTTGATTTAAGAAGTCTGCTTGATCTGTTTTACCCCATGCAGCTGTTTGAATTATCTTACTACTTTTCTTAATGTTAGATATCTTACTAAGTGCTTTTACAGCTGAAATTAAGTTTTTTTCTCTATCTCCCTGGTTACTACCAAGTGAGATTACTACTTCCATCATCTACCTCTAGACATCTCTATTTCTGAAAAACTTAAATGTCCTTGGATAGGAACAGAAGGTTTTTTTATGCTAATTAAAGCTGACTTAACTAAAAGAAATCTATCTAATACTTCATCCAGGATAGCATTAGCACAGTTTTCTAAAAGAAGGAACTTTTCAACTTCCATAATATTCTTAATCACGGAATATACTTTAGTATAATCAACTGTATCTTCAAGCCTATTAATCAACTTATCCTTAGAATCATCAGTAGTCAAAGTTATAGTTACTATAAATCTCTGCCCTAAGGTTCTTTCTTCATCCTGAACCCCATGATATCCATAAAAAACCATATCTTTAAGAGTTATTTTCATTATTAATATCCTCTTCATATTTAGCTGCTATAATATAAGTTATCTTTTTACCCCAAAGTCTATCAACCAATCTATTTATCATAAAAGCAACAAGTAAACCAACAAAAGCAAAAACTATTGAGTAGGTCTCATTAACAAACATAGATGCTATGTAATAAAATATAACTAAATTAACAATTGGGAAGATAAATAAAAGCAAAGCTGAATAGATTCTTTTGGAAGGATCAATATAGACAATAACTTTGTCACCAGGTTCAAGTTCAATATCTGTTGCTATAACATGTTCAACACAATTATTGTGGCTACCACAAACGCCATGCATTCCACAGGAGGAACAGCCACCCTGAACATCCATAACTACTGTTGCAATTCCATTTTCATACTTTTTAACTATTCCAATTTGTGTACTATCAACTGCCATTCTTATTTTCCTTATTTATCTTATCAATTATATTTGTTGTTGAAAATCCTTCTTGAAAAAGAAGACTTTTTACTTGTCCCCCATTTTTCAAGACAAGCTCAGAACCAACAATTTGATCAGCTTTCCAATCACCACCTTTCACTAAGATGTTTGGTTCAAGTTCTTTTATCAACTGCAAAGGAGTATCTTCATCAAAAATAACTACATAGTCCACAGATTTTAAACTGCATAAGACATATGCTCTTTCTAATTGCCCATTTACTGGCCTAGTAGGCCCTTTCAATCTTTTAACAGAGTCATCACTATTAAGACCAACTATCAAGATATCTCCACAGCTTTTAGCTTCCTCTAAGTATTTGACATGGCCAAAATGAAGAATATCAAAGCAACCATTTGTGAAAACTATAATCTTACTTTGCAGTTTTAATTCCACTGTGAGCTTTGCAGCTTGAGACCAGCTTTTTATTCTATCTTCAACTTTCATTCTGATTCCTGTTCTACCGATTCTCTAATCTCTTCCCAGCAGGTTGGTGAAGTACCCAGTTTTCCACATACTACTCCAGCTGCATGATTAGCAATAATTGCTGATTCTAGTACTGAATCTGTAAGCGTTAGGGCTAAGGTCAATGTAGAAATTACAGTATCACCAGCTCCAGAAACATCAAATACTTCTCTTGCATAAGTTGGTAGAGAAAAGATATTTCTATCATGCTCAAAAATTAACATCCCTTTTTCACCAAGAGTAACAACTAAATACCTAGCTTTAATTTCTTTAAATAGTTTCCATGCAATAGCTTGCAAATCTTTATCATCAGTAATAATATGATTCATATTTTTAGCTAATTCTGCTAAATTAGGTTTAAATACTGTTACTCCCTTGTATGTAAAGAAGTTTTCTAGCTTAGGATCTACTGTAATAATTATATTATTTCTCTTTGCAATCTCGATTATGGAAGTTATAACTCTCTCTGTAAGTAAACCTTTGTTATAGTCTTCAATTATTAAAGCATCGATATCATTTACTACAGATTTAAAGTTAGAGATTATTTTATCTTCAATAGTTTTTGAGATTGGAGTCGTTACTTCTTTATCAACTCTAACAATCTGTTGTTTTTTTGATGTTATTCGTGACTTAATAGTTGTTGGTCTAGTTTCATCAGTAACTATCAGAGAAGAATCTATACCTTTTTCTGTCAGCAGATTCATCATAATATCTCTATTACTGTCTTGACCTATAACACCTATCAGATATGTTTTTGCATCAAGTGTTGAGATGTTTAAAGCAACATTTGCTGCCCCACCTAGTCTATATTCATCTTCTAAACACTCTAAGATTGGTACAGGAGCTTCTGGTGATATCCTCGAAACTCTACCAATAATATAGTGATCTATCATTATATCACCTAAAACAGCAATCTTCTTACTTCTTGCAAGATCAGTAAACTTATCAAATCTCTTAATATCTATATCCATAACAACCTTACTTTATAGGGTATTTTCCAGAGAAGCAAGCATGACAAAATTTATCTTTGCTTACTACACATTTCTTTAAATCATCTAATTCTATATAACGTAATGAGTCAGCACCAGCATAATCTTTGATTTCATCTATACTTTTTTGATTAGCTATCAACTCAGTTTGATTAGGAGTGTCTATTCCATAATAACAAGGGAATTTTACAGCAGGTGAGCCAATTCTAAGATGAACTTCAGCAGCTCCAGCCTTCTTAATCATATTTACAATCTTCTTAATAGTAGTGCCTCTAACTATTGAGTCATCTATCAAAACTACCTTTTTGCCTGTGAAGAAGTTAGGTAAAGTAGAAAACTTTTGTGAGACAGACTCGTCCCTGATAGTTTGCTCTGGTTTAATAAAAGTTCTTCCCACATAGTGATTGCGTAATAAACCCATTGAAAAATAACAATTTTTCTCATTAGCATAACCAACAGCCATAAAGTTAGAAGAATCTGGAACTGGAACAACTACATCCGGTGTGAAATCATCACCCTTAGCTAACTCAGCTCCGATTTTCTTTCTTACTTCATAAACATTCTCATTGAAATGGAAAGAATCTGGACGTGAGAAATAGATTAACTCAAAAATACAATGTTTATCTTCTTTGTAATGACGGTAATCATCTGGATTATTATCAAACATCTTAATTTCACGCTCAGTTACTTGAATAATCCCAGCTGGAGGAACTTCCATTCTATTTTCAACACCTAAAATATCTAAAGCACATGATTCAGAAGCAACTACTACGGTCCCATCATTCATTTTACCCCACACCATTGGTCTTATCGCATAGGGATCTCTAATCATATACATCTTGTCCGGTGTTGCTAATACTGTAGAAAAAGCACCTTTAATTCTCTTCATCATAGCTTTAATCGCTTCAACAATACTTAATCCTTCATTTTGAATCTGATAAATTATGTACTTGAGAATTAGTTCACCATCATTTTGACTTTTAAAATATACACCTTTGCCTTCTAATTCTTCTTTAACTTCATGATAATTTACAACATCACCATTACTAGCTAGTGCATAGGTTGCCCCATAAAGAGATTCTACAGTGTGAGGTTGTGAATTATAAGCAGTTGCCGAACCTTTGGTAGGATATCTGACATGTCCTATTGCTATTTTGCCTCTAAGATTCTCTAATATTTCAGGAGTAAATACTTGCTTTACTAACCCCATTTTCTTTCTAAGAGTAAATACTTTCCCATCTGAAACTGCCATACCACAGCTTTCTTGCCCTCTGTGCTGTTCAGCAAACATACCTAATGCTGCTAAATCAGCTGCTTTTTCATGATTAAATACTCCGATTATTCCGCACATCTAAACAACTCCTACCCAATTTATTTATTTTTCTTAAATTCTAGTTTGTTTTCATTACCCTGTAATAATCTTCCAATGTTTTGCTTATGTTTAATAATTATAAATAATACGACAAAAACTGTTAGCACTAATACAGGTAATTGATTAAAATCGTTTAAATAATTTAGTACTACTTGGCTAATAAGTAAAACTATTGCAGCAAATATGGAACCTAGAGAAACATATCGACTAACAGCTACAGTCAAAATAAATACACCTAAAGCAATTAAAAAAGCCCAGGGTGAGAGAAGTCCATAAACACCAGCTGCTGTGGCTACACCCTTACCACCTTTAAACTTTAGATAGATTGAGAATACATGACCTATTATGGCTGTAACCCCCAAAGTAATATCATAAATTTGATTACTTCCATAGCCAAACTGTTGAATTACCCATCTACCAAGAATAATAGCTATTATACCTTTCAAAGCATCTAATAGCATCACTGTTATACCTATTTTTGTACCCAAAACTCTCAATGCATTGGTTGCCCCAGCATTTCCACTTCCATGCTTTCTAATATCAATTCCCTTTAACTTTCCAGCAATAACACTTGTAGGAATTCCTCCAAGCAAATAGGCAAGAATATAGGCAAAACTAATAAATAATATCTGATTCATTAACATCTTTCCCTTTAAAAACTAGCTTTATAGTAGCACCTTCAAATTTAAAGACCTTTCTTATCTGATTATGTAAGAATCTCTTATAATCTTCTGAAATCTTACGCGGACTATTACAGAAGAAAATAAATGTTGGAGGATCTGTGTCAGGTTGAGTTATATAGTAAATCTTAAGTAAAGCACCTGTTTTATGACTTGGTGGTCTTCTTTCTATTACCTTTTTAACAAAATCATTTAATTGGGAAGTTGGAACTCTTCTTTCACTTTCTTCTTTTACTTTGAGAATTAACTCAAGAATTTTATTAACCCTCTGACCTGTTAAAGCAGAAACAAAGAGAACTGGAGCGTATTTAATAAACTGTAGATCTTCTAAAATTTTACGAGTAAATTCTTTATGAGTATGATTATCCTTTTCTGGTAAATCCCACTTATTAACGACAATAATCACATTCTTATAATGTCTTTTTATATAAGAAGCAATTTTTTTCTCTTGGGCTGAAACCTCTTCATCAGCAGAAACAATTAAGAGAACTATATCAGCTCTATCAATAGTGTCAATTGTTCTCATAGCAGAGAAATACTCTACACCATACTTAACCCTTGTCTTTTTCCTTAAGCCTGCTGTATCAATAATAGTTATCTCTTGACCATGGTATTTTAGTTTAGAATCTATAGCATCACGAGTGGTGCCTGGAATATCAGTTACTATAACAGTATCCTGCCCGATTAATCTATTAGTAATTGAAGATTTACCAACGTTAGGCTTACCTACAATCGCAACTTTAATACTAGTATCAACTAACTCTTCAAAATCATCAACATCCCTTGCTGGAATCTTAGTTAAGAGTTCATCCATGAAGTTACCTGAATTTCTACCTGAATTAGCAGCTATTGGAAAAGGTACCCCAAAACCAAGTTGCATGAAATCATAGATATCCATCTCTATCTTTTCGTTATCTACTTTATTTACAACAAGCATCGTTTTGTCATGCATAGGCTTAAGCAACTTGGCAATCCTTTGATCAAAATCAGTAACACCTGTCATACCATCGACTAAGAATAAAATAAAATCTGCTTCTTGGATAGCAATTTCAGCTTGGAGACGAATATGGTCATCCATTCTGTCTTGAGAATTAAAAACTAATCCTCCTGTATCTACTACTCTGAATTTTTTGCCATCCCATTCAACATCTGCATATTTACGATCTCGAGTGATACCTTCTTCAAAATCTATGATTGCTCTTCTTTGCTTACATAATCTATTAAATAGGGTAGATTTCCCCACATTGGGTCTACCCACAATTGCTACAAGTACATCTCTCATTTTTTCAACCTTATAAAAATACTTTGATAGGTCAATTCTGTATGAATATTGAAATTGTCAAATGATATTTAGTTTTTAGTTTTTTACCCATGTTATCATAGAAATATGGAGTGGAAGCATACTTGCTTCCACTTGAGAGCAAGGATGCTCTCAATACATCTGTAAGGTAGGCTCTGTCTAGCCTTTGCGGATGTGGTCATCCGCATTCCCAGTTATTGAGTGGAAGCATACTTGCTTCCACTTGAGAGTAAGGATGCTCTCAATGCATCTGTAAGGTAGGCTCTGCCTATCCTTTGCGGATGTGGTCATCCGCATTCCCAGTTATTGAGTGGAAGCATCTCTGTTTCCACCAGCATCTGATGGCAAGGATGCCATCAGTCCATAATCCTCCTGTTTCCTTCTGAGGTTGATCCCTCCCCCTCTGAGAGAGGGAAAATAGGAGGTGCTACTTTACAACCTTATCCATTAAATCCTGATAATTAGTAATCACATCATATTTAACATTAGCAGTATTGAGTGCTTCAAAGTGTTTTTTAGCATAACTAATTTTTAGTTTTTCTATTTCTTTGAGCTGCAATGTTTTCATTGATCCTTTAGTTTCAGCGATAAAGTAGATATATTTGAATTTATCAGTATCAAAGACTATTGCCCAGTCTGGGTTATAATTTCCTATGGGGGTAGGAATATAGAAACCTCTTGGAAGCTTGGCATAGATAGCAACTTGACCTGTTTCCAAATCTTGAGCAAACTTTCTTTCTGTTTGAGAATCTGTTTTAACATAATCATAGATATGTTTTTTAACTTTGAGGATATTATCTTCCAGAGAGCCTTGGAAGTCATTGATAGTAAAAATATTATCTTCATGCACTTGGTCAATTTTAGAATAAGTAATGTTATTAATGAGAGTTGTAGATTTTTCTTCATTAATGATATCGCTCACTTTTTTGATAAAGTCTTCAGGATTAACCTTAAATTGATAAAACTTATCTTGGCGAATCCCTTTGAGAATCTTAGCAATAGTTTTGCGAGTGAGATTAGTTTCCATAAGAATTTCGTTTAAGAGATCATATTTGAGAGAGCCTAAAAGAGTATCAGCTTTATCAACATAGCTTTTTCCTTTAGTGAGAGAAGTTCCGCTTCTTAAAGCACCAGCATCTATTTTATCAGCTTGTGAGCCTTGGGTTACCTTTATCATTACAAGTTTAACTTCCAGTTCATTATCAATTCTTTGGATACATTTATAAATCAACTCTTGGCTATCAAAATCAACTTCATAGACTGTTTTAATCTTGATTTTATTCCATAAGTATTTAAACTCTTGCTTGGCAAAGTTTTCGTTAGGTTGCAAGATAGCTTCTTTGATATTGTTTTTCCTTTCATCTCCAGTAGCAGAATAATTTTTAGTTTGATAGATTTGTTGGAGAATCTTTCCTACTTCAAATTTGAAAGGCTGAATGCTTTCTGGTACTTGAAATTTATCCTCTTCAATATCTTTGATTAAATCTTCTGTAATAAAGTATTTATCATCAACATAGCCATTCATTTTGAGGCTAAAAATGAAATCCATAGCAGTATCATTATCAAATTCATATTTCTGCCCTTTCTCGTTAGTAATAATCCTATTTAATAATATTGAAGTTGATAACTTAATAGGTCTATCGGAAAGAGATTTGACTATCTCATTTTGCAGTTCTTTAGCAAAAGAATCATAGGATTCACTGGCGACAACGGTAAGGGTATTGGTATTAAAGAAATCACTTTCTAAGACTGACGAATCCATTCTTTCACCTTGAGAATTAACACAGATTCTTAGTCCTCGTCCTATCTCTTGTCTTTTACTGATAGTAGATTGACTATGTTTTAGGGTACAGATTTGAAAGATATTAGGATTATCCCAACCTTCACGTAAAGCAGAGTGAGAAAAGATAAAGCGAGTTGGTTCATGCAAGCTCAGCAGTCTTTCTTTATCTTTCATAATCAAATCATAAGCAGAAACATCATCAGAGCCTTCTTGCCCTCTCTTCTCTTTAGAGTTAATTAGTTTGCCTTTTTTATCTATGGAAAAGTAACCATTATGAACTTGTTCAGCTCTTAACCTATCCAAATATTTATTATAATCAGGAGTAAAAGCATCTATTTGGCTAATAGCTTGTTGATATTCTTCTTCAAATATTCTAGCATATTCACCTTTAAGTTCATCAGACCCGTCATAGATACGATATTTACTTACTTCATCTATGAAGAAGAGGGAAAGGACTTTTATCCCTTTAGCGTACAGAGACTTCTCTTTCTCTAGGTGAGATTTAATTGTCTCTCTAATCTGAATCCGCCTGAGATGTTCTTCAGAAACATCTCCAACTGTCTGACCAACAAAGATTTCAATACCATTTAGAAAGCTAAGACTATTCTTTAAGGCATTAATTTCTTTAACAACATAACCTTCATACTGTGTTAAGTTATTAGACTTATCAAGCAGTCTGTCTCTCTCCTCCACTTTAACTATTTTCTTAGTAATTCGTGAAGCTTGTTTTACTTCTATCTCCAACCAAGCAAAGGGATTTGTAGTTTTACTGACTTGAATTCTATCTAAAAAGAGATAGGAGTTTGTCCCTTTGTTTTCCAAGACTTCAATACCTTTAACATTGATTTTCTTAACTAACTTCTGGTTAAAAGCATCAATAGCATCTAATCTATATATTTTATTATACTCTTTATCTGCTTTATGAGTAGCAGAATATCTTAGAATAAAGAGTTGATTAAAAGCTCTTTCTTTAAATATCTTATCGGCCTTATTTCCAAAGCGTTGTGGTTCATCTATGATAATTATGGGACGAGCTCTTTTAATTATATCTATGGGTTTCTCTGACTGCAAGGAATCAAGTTTCTGATAAATTTTCCGAGATTCTTTACTCTTAGTAGCAAAAGCTTGATAATTCATAATCATCACTTCTATGTTACTGGTTTCAGCAAAAGACTTTATATTAGTCAAATTAGATTTATTTTGGGTATTATAGATGTTGTATCTTATTCTCTTACCATAGATTTCTTGAAAATGGTCTTCAGTTATCTGAAAAGACTTATAAACACCTTCCCGTATAGCAATTGAAGGCACCATAACGATGAATTTACTCCAACCATACTTTTTATTAAGCTCATACATGGTCTTAATATAAACATAAGTCTTGCCTGTGCCTGTCTCCATTTCAATAGAGAACTCATGACCCTGTAAAGTAGGAGTTACCCTCAAGCCCTGTTCTTTTTGTAATTCTTGAACATTCTTGAGTATATCTTCATCACTTAGTTCTATCTTCTTATTAGAGAAGATTTCTCTGGCAAAAAGATCACTCCTATCCACTGTCTCTTTCCTAAAACCTTTCTCCTGACCTTGAAAACATCTTACTACTGCTTGAGCAGCTTCTGCTTGGTAGTGAGTTTGCTTAAATTTTAATTTCATAATTTGCTCGTTTTTCTTCTAATTCATTAATTTCTTTTTTAATTTCCCTGATTAATTGCTCTTCACTGGGTAAATAAAGTTTATAAGAACTTGCCAAAATAGTGTTATTATTCTCAGGCAAAGCAAAAGAAACCATAGTATCGTTCTTATCAGCACATAACAAAACCCCTATTGTTGGATTCTCTTCAGGCAATTTTTCTATTCTATCATAATAATTAACATACATTTGTAATTGCCCTAAATCTTGGTGAGTTAATTTATGATTTTTTATTTCAAATAAAACAAAACACTTTAATAAACGATTATAAAAGACTAAATCGATAAAAAAGTTATCATCTTCTAAATGAATCCTTTTTTGTCTGGCTACAAAGGAAAAGCCATTACCTAATTCTAAGAGAAATTCTTGTAAGTGACTTATTATGGCAGTTTCAAACTCTACTTCATAATAATGAGCTTTCTTTTCTAATCCTAAGAACTCCAAAAACATAGGGTCTTTTATTATTTCTCTGGCAGTCTCTGGTTGTTTATTATTTCGAGCTACAGCTAAAACAGAATCTTTATCATTGCTCATTAACAGTCTTTCATATAAGTGGCTATTAACCTGTCTTTCCAACTGTCTTGAGGACCAATTATTCTTTACTGCTTCTGCAATATAGAAATCTCTCTTATCATTATTGTCAATAGCTGTTAATAGTCTATATTGAGTCCAGCTCAAATTCGAATGCAGTGCGTTCGAATTTGGGAATGTTGTATAAAAACGCCTTGTCAGTTCTAATATTCGGACTGAGAAACCACTACCAAATTCAGGAGTAATAGAGTCCGAGATGTTTTTCAACAGTGAAGAACCATAATCAGCTCTCTCATTATTATTCTGCAATTCTGTAACAATTATCCTACCAATATTATGATACATCAAGACTCTGGCAAAGTTGACTGACCTAACTGCCTCATTCCTCGATGAGTTGATAACACTTTTAATTTCTGTAACTAATTTATTAATCATTTTAAAACACCTTTGCTAACAATCCATATTTCGACTAGTTCAAATTCGAATACATGTGTTCGAAATTCATTTTTCTATTCATAAATAAGGCGGAGAGAATCTCCACCGTCCGACAGAATAGGTCTCATTCATTTCTTAAAACTCTGTGAAACTCCCTGGGTTGGCGTAGCCTTAGCGAAGACACCTGTGTTAAGGATTATTCTTATTATTAGTGTAATTAGTTTAATCCGTGGATAGATTTTCTTACAGTACCTTAATAAGAGTATCAGGTGATAATCTCTTAAACCTAGACTCTAAATTTATCCTATCTTTATCATCTCTAAAACTTGCATCTTTAAAAACTACTCTTAAAGGTTTAATCTTAGCTATTTCATCGACTATATCAAAGTCAAGTTCATCATCAAAACAAGCAACCAAAGAATTATGTAAAACAAAATAAACATCGTTCTTCTTTATTCTCCGCTTCTCTATTGGTAGATTTAACTCTAAACCTAAATCTAAGATTACCTGAGTCAATAAATCTTCTGGACTCCTATCTTCTTTGGTATTAGAAACTAAATCCTCAACCGTCATTTGCTCATAGTCGTTAGGATGATAATAGACATCTTTCATATTAGAAGAATCTGTTTTATAAACTCTAAAGCCTATATCTAAGTTAGCAAGTTTAGACTCAAGCTCCTGGGCTTTATCATCTTCAAAGAGTTTATCTCCTGCTTTAGTTTGCTCAGCTTTTAATTCATCTAAGATTTGCTTGCCTGCTCGGCGAATCCGCTCCTTACCGATATCTGAAATTGTTTTATAGCCTGCTTTATAAGCTTCCGAAGACTCATCTGTCTTTTCAGGTAGTTGGACCATGATGAATTTACGCTTGCCTCCATCTTTAGCATTTAGTTGCATTACAGCGTGAGCTGTGGTGGCTGAGCCGGAGAAGAAGTCGAGGATTATACCCTTTTTGCAACTGATTTTTAGTAAATGCTTAATTAGCCTAGACGGTTTAGGAGAATCAAATACTAGGTTTATAGCTCTAAGTTCTTTTATACCATTAGTATTAGACCCAACGATTTCGGATAAAAGAATACTTGTAGGAACAATACCTTGCTGTATTTCATTCAGAAATTGTTTATGTTTTGGTTGACTGTTATTATCTATACCAAAATATATTCTATTATCTTTTAAGAGAGTTAAAAAAGTTTCATAAGATGGCGCCCATTGTCTTCCTTTAGGAGGGTAAAAAACTTTTCCCCCAGGCGAAGTAATTGGATATGAGTGATTTTTTGCTTTTGTTTTTGATGATAAATCGCCTGATGACCAAGGCCCCCTTGGGTCATTATCTAAATTCTTGAATTTTTTTAATTGCTCAGGTGTTCTTTCCAATAATTCAAACTTGTAATTATTAACAGATTTTGAATACAATAGAATATGGTCATGATTTGAAGAAATTGTTTTAGCATCATTTTGTGGGCTATTTTTTTTTTGCCAAATCATATTCGATACAAAATTCTCTTCCCCAAAAACTTCATCGCAAATCTTTCTCAGATTATGGACTTCATTATCATCAATAGAGATAAAAATAACCCCATCATCTTTAAGTAAATCGCGAGCAACAATAAGTCTTTGGTACATCATCGACAGCCAATCAGAATGGAATCTCCCATTTGTATCTGTGTTTTTGAAGAGTCTGCCCCCTTCTTCATCATAGAGACCTATCTCCTCTTCATACTCATCCTTATCTATTTTGAATTTATCTGTATAGACAAAGTCTTTACCTGTATTATAAGGAGGGTCAATGTAAATCATCTTAACCTTGTTGAGGTAACTTTCTTGGAGTATTTTCAGAACTTGGAAGTTATCCCCTTCTAAGTAAAGATTTTCGGTAGTGTCAAAATTAACACTCTCTTCTCGGCAGGGTCTTAAGGTTTTATTTATGGGGGTATTAGCTTTTAGCAGGGAAGCTTTTTTCCCAGGCCAGTCAAGTCTATAGCGTTCTGCCTCATCTTCTACTAAGACAGAGGATAGGCTTTGTTTTAGGAGGTCAAAGTCAATTGCCTTGGTAATATTACCTTCTTGGTCTTTACTTTCAGTAATGACATGAGGAAAGACTTTAGCAATCTTGGCTAAATTTTCATCTATTTTATCTGGGCTTTGCATCTTTAGTTTTTCCATAATTTATCCTTTTAATCCGAATGGTGCAGTAGAACTTTGATAATATTTCGCTAAAGCTACGTATCACAGGTGAAGAGTGCTACTGCATTATTTGGGTTTTAGCTTGGTCAATTTATCATTTTCTATTTATAAACTATATTTAAAAAATGTTTATATTTTCCGATAAAATGAGTCAAGAACTTTTTTATGGAGTGGAAGCATCTCTGCTTCCACTTGAGAGTAAGGATGCTCTCAATGCATCTGTAAGGTAGGCTCTGCCTATCCTTTGCGGATGTGGTCATCCGCATTCCCAGTTATTGAGTGGAAGCATCCTTGCTTCCACTTGAGAGCAAGGATGCTCTCAATACATCTGTAAGGTAAGCTCTGCCTAGCCTTTGCGGATGTGGTCATCCGCATTCCCAGTTATTGAGTGGAAGCATCTCTGCTTCCACTTGAGAGCAAGGATGCTCTCAATACATCTGTAAGGTAGACTCTGCCTAACCTTTGCGGATGTGGTCATCCGCATTCCCAGTTGTTGAGTGGAAGCATCTCTGATTCCACCAACATCTGATGGCAAGGATGCCATCAGTCCATAATCCTCCTGCTTTCTTCGAATTGCGAAGGTGCCATCAGTGCATAATTCCCTCTTCTTTATTACTATCCTAATAATTTTCTGCTTAAAAAAAGAGAGACTAGCAATCAACCACCAATATCATTAAAAAATTTAAGTTACTTAACAATCAAATACTTCTCTCTTTGGGGGATTGTCTATTTTTTTACTTGACACTAATCAAGTTCAAAATGCTAATTTATTCAGAAAATTAAAATACTTAAATTTATCATATTTACTATAAAAATATTAGTGGAGAATCTATGAAAAAGGTACTGATTTTAGCAATATTGCTCATTATGACCATCACACTCTTTGCCAATGAGAAGAGAGAATTTAGGTTTATTGAAGAGCTATACCAAAGAGATAATTTAACTTTTGCTCAGCAAGAGATTGAACGATTTAAAGAAAAATATCCTAATAGTGAGTTTTTAATGAAAGCAGACTATTATCAAGCAATGATAGATTTTTTACAAAACAATTTTACAAAAGCAGATGAAGAGCTTCTAAGATTAGAAAAAAATAGTGACCAAGAGATTAAACCTCTTGTTATCCTAGCCTTAGTTCAAACTAAGTTCTTTCTCAACGATTTTGTAGCTTCAGAAAATTTTGCTGATAAGTTCTTAGCTAATTACCCTAATCATACTAGTCGTGGAGAAGCCTACTATTGGAAAGGTAGAATTGCTTTAGAACGAGAGAACTTAACAGCAGCCCAGTCTAATCTTGATTTAGCATATCAGACTGAGCAATCATCAATGATGAATTATCTAGCTTTCCAAATTAAATTAAAACAAAATAAAGAAAATGAAGCTAAAGCTATCTTGGATTCAACTTATACTAACTATGAAGATGAGTTTGTTAATCAAATAGTCTTAGAGTGGTTTGACCATCTTTATCAGAAGCTAGATTACCAAGCTATTTTAAGAGATTCAAACTACAAGATACCTAGCTATTCAAGACTACACAGCAACTATGCTATTATAATTGGACAAGCTTATTATCACTTGCAAAGATATGACCAAGCACTTAGGATTTTACGTACAATTCAACCCACTACAGATGTTAAGCAATTTCATATAGCCTTAGCCTATAAAGCAAAGGGTGATATTAATTTAGCAAATACTATCTTCACTGAGCTAGCTAAGACTTCAAGTATTGCTAAAATTCAAGAATTGTCTTTCTTTGAAATGATAAATTCTTCCATTGCTGTACCAAGTGGAACTTCTCAACAAAAAGCAGATATTATTGCTAATAACAATGTATATCTTAATGAGCTGACAGATTTTATTACAGAAAATCCTCATAGTAAATATCTTGGAAACGCTTATTATCTAAGAGGTTTTATTAATTACCTTAATGAAGATTATGATCAAGCTTTAGAATGGTTATTACAAGCTAACAATAGCAAAATCGATAGCGATACCAGTGAAAAGCTTCTCTTCTTGATAGGAGATATCTACTTTTCTACTCTTCAGAAGAGCAAAGCTATTTCTTTCTTTGAGTACTACCAAGAATTATATCCTGATGGTAGATATTATGATGAAGTACTTTATAAAATTGGTCTAACTTATTTTGATTCATCAGTTTTTGGGGAGGCAAACTCTTCACTATTAGAGCTTTCTAAAAAGTATCCAAACTACAAGCATTTATCAACTGTCTATTTCTATTTAGGAGAAATTAATGTTATAAACAATAACCTACAGATTGCTTTGGACTGGTTTCAAATGGCCCTTCCTAATGCAACTGACCCAGCTTCAATATGGATGAGAATAGCTGAGGTAAATTTTCTGCTAAACGAATGGCAGACAGCTTTTAATGCCCTAGCAAATATACCTTCAAGCCCACTCTATAATTTCAGAGTTAACCTAATCAAGGGTAACATCTATTACAACTTAAAAGATTATGATAAAGCGATTGAACACTATCAACTGTCTTCTAATCAAGCTGTAAAAACAGAAGATATCACTCTAATCACTAGTAGATTAGGTTGGACCTACTATTTAAAAGGCGATTTCAAAATGGCTGAAAGAACCTTTAGATCATTGTCTAATTTCTCTACTACTTCAGAAGATTATCTTATTCTAGCAGGTAATTCTGCCTTAAATGGAAAAAGATATAATGACGCTATTAGTCTATTCCAAGAGTTTCTTCTTACCTATCCTGTCTCAACTAAGTCAAACTATGTTAAACTTAATCTTGGAGATTCTTACTACAATCTCAAACGGTATAAAGAAGCCTTCGATACTTATGCTGAAATTTTAAGCAATAATCCAGATAGTAAAGAACTGAAAAACACTCTTTTGGGAATAAAGTGGACAGTTCTTAACGATAAAGAAAGAGATTATCGTTCTGATCTAGCAACTTTAGCCAATAACATTAAGAATAATAGAATTTCTCAGACTCTATCTCAAATAACCTTATTATACGAAAATGAAAATGAAAAATGGGATGATGTTATTAAGACTGCTCAAACCCTTCTTAACAATTACCCTAATGATAATCAAAATAAAGTAATTAATCAAACCTTAGCCAGAGCTTATGCAGAAAAGAGTCTCTATGAAAAAGCTGATTCCCTTTATGCTAACCTAACGAATTGGCATAATGATGCTGATCTTTATGTAGCTTGGTCTGATGCCTTCCTAGCTCGTAATGATACTATAAAGGCTATTAAAGTCTTAGATGATGCTTTAGAAATTTCTAACGAAATGGATATTTGGTTTAAGAGTCTTGAACTTAAAGTTGCTAGCAAAGACCAGTCTTTTATCAGCTCTTTTCAAGAGTTCAACTCAATTGCTCAAGATTTACCAAAAGTCTATGGACAACTCTTAGAAAATGAATGGAAACTAAATAATGGACAGCAAGCTAATTTAGCTTTCTTAAATACTCAAACTGAATCACAGGATGACAGAATTGCCAGTCTTGCCTACTACCTTTTAGGACTAGACTCCTTCAACAAAAAAGATTATGAAAACTCAGCCCTTAATATGATGCGAGTTCTTTACCTTTTCCCAGATTTTACTAATATTAATTATAAAGCTAGTTATTACCTTATTTTAAGTCAACACTACCTCGGAAACAAGGACAAAGCTCATCAGAATTTCGATATCTACCATAGTAAATTACCTAGCTGGCAAAGCGACTACCTTCGCAAGAAACTCTTCAAGTAGGTTAACATGAAATATATACTAATAATCATATTTGCGTCCTTTTTACTTTTTACTAATGCTCAAGATATCCTGGAAGGTCAACGTGATCCTATCATAGTTGAGACTAAGGCAGACCTACAAAGTGAATTAGAACTGCTTCCGATTAATTATCAAAGAGAAGAAAAAGCAGATTCTTTGATTAAATTCAACTATGCTTATCATGGTAGACCTATCAAAAGTGACTTTGTTCTCTTCCCTGAAAAAGAACTTATAGATTATCTAAAGATCTATAGTGGAAATATGCAAGTCTTTGCCTTAGTTAATAACCTAACTTTAGGTAACTTCAATCAGAAACTAAACTACCAATTAAGAAAGGATGACCAAGATAGATCTGCTAACATTATCTCTTTGGATAATTCTTATACAAAAGGTAAGCATGCGCTTTCATTGTCGGCAAACTATTTGAAAAGTTTAAAAGATAGGCCAAACCTTAATATTGAAAATGAAACTCATAACTTCAGCTTAAACTATACATATTCCGCTAATAAAGGATATATATCTAAGTTAGCTGTTCAAGGCCAATACGAAAATAATAAGACCAAGCTAATTGATTCAACAGATTATCTTAACTTCCTAGGCCAATTTGAAGTAAATCCTCTTAATAACTTCTATGCTAAGATTGAATTTGCTAACAATCATAAACATGCAGATACTCAAGTTAGTTTAAATTACAAAAATATTGTAAATTTAGGTCTTTGGACTGGCTTTAACAAAGATAGAGTTCTTATAGCTCCCAACATAAACCTCTACTTGAATCATGATAATATTAGCTTAAAACTAACTAATAAACCTTACTTAGAGCAAAATACCTATTCATCACTTTATGCATGCCACCTCTATGGATATTATGGGAATAATCAAACGGATTACTTTGTCCCAGCTAATGCTAACCTTGAAGTGTCTTATTTTAATTTGCTTACATGGTCTCTTGGTTCTAACTACAAATATGCTCTTGATGCTCCTATTTATAGAAGTCAGGGAAATAGTGAAGGACTATATCTTGATAGCTATTGGAAATCTTCCTACTATGCTAAAATTGCTTATTATGGCCATAATATAAATCTTTCCTCGAAAGCTGAATTTATTGACTATAATAATTTTGATAGTGACTACTTACCATTCACTCCAGAAATTAGCTTATCTAACTCTATTTCTTTTAACTACTCAAAATTTGACCTAACTTTTGATTACTTGATAGAAAGGGGTGCTTACGATGACTATAATGTTGAACTTGATACTAACCATATTCTTAATGTGCAAGCAAATTATCATCTGAAAAACTGGCTTACTCTCTGGACTGAATTAAGTAATTTATTAGCTAATGATCACTCATCATACCATAATGACAGGCTTAATAAGAGAGAATTTCAGGCTGGATTAAAACTTTTTTTCTAATATAATTAATTGATTTATAATAATTTGATTAATTTTAAGAGAATAAAAGAAAAATTATTTTAGATTTGTCTTGACATAAATACCGACTTTTTATTATATGAAAAAACAATGATTGATAAAGATATTCCGAAATAGCTCAGCGGTAGAGCGGATGGCTGTTAACCATTAGGTCGGGGGTTCAAATCCCTCTTTCGGAGCCATAAATTCGGCTCTCTTCGGAGAGCCACTTACTTCGATCTTTTATTCCGAAATAGCTCAGCGGTAGAGCGGATGGCTGTTAACCATTAGGTCGGGGGTTCAAATCCCTCTTTCGGAGCCATATATTAAAAGCCTTCTTTACGGAAGGCTTTTTTTTATATCATTATTATTATGATGAAACAAGCAAAAGGGCAGAGTCTCCTCTGCCCTATTATTTTCAATTAACATCTGTATTATTTCAAACTTTCATAAAGCTCTTTAACAGTATCTAATTTACTTTTTACCTCAGTAAACTTATCTTTCTCTTTTTCTACTATTTCAGGTTTAGCATTCTGGATAAATTTATCATTATTAAGTTTTCTTTCAATACCAGAAAGTTCTTTTTCCAATTTCTGGATTTGTTTTTCAAGCTTTGCCTGTTCTTTATCTAAATCCACAAGTCCTGAAAGTGGGAGATAAATCTCGATATTACGAACAACAGCTGCAATAGCTCCTGAAACTTTTTCACCATTTATATTGATGTTCATAGTGGTTACTTTCGCTAGCTTTGAGAAGTAATTCTGATATTCATTGAAGAGTTCTTTTTGTCCTTCTTCAGCGACATTGACAGTAATCTCAATTTCTAAGCCTGGTGATAAATTAACTTGTTTTCTAAGATTCCTAATAGCAGTAATAGTCTCTTGAACAAAGCTCATATTATCATTAATTGCTTGATTAACATGAGTTTCATCGGATCCAGGGAATTTTGCAATAACCAAAGCACTCTCTTCCATAGGGAAGAATTCTTTAACTGTTTGCCAAATTTCTTCAGTAATGAAAGGCATAAGAGGATGAAGTAAACGCATAGATTGTTGAAGCACATCTAAGAGAACGAATTTTGCTGTCAGCTGTCCATTTTTGTCATTTTCATCATAAATTCTATCTTTAGAAAGCTCAATATACCATGAGCAGAAATCATTCCAGATAAACTGCATAAGAGTCTGAGCAGCATCATTCTGTCTTAATGTCTCATAATTTTCTGTAACTTCGATAATAACCTGATTTAATCTGGAATAGATCCATTTATCAGCTAATTCAAGTTTTAAATCTTCTCTATTGGGTAAGCCTTCGATTTTTTCAACATTCATCATAATATATCTAAAGGCATTCCAGATTTTGTTAGCAAAGTTTCTACCAGTTTCAAGTAGAGAATCTGAATAATAAGAATCTTGTCCTTTAGGAGTATTAAAGATCATAGAGAATCTTAAAGCGTCAGCCCCAACTTCATCTATAATATGAATTGGATCAGGAGAATTACCTAATGATTTAGACATCTTTCTACCAATTTCATCTCTTACAATTCCGTGTAAGAAAACTGTATCAAAAGGAATCTTTTGCTCGAATTCCAAGGTAGCCATAATCATCCTAGCAACCCACAAATAGATAATTTCATGACCAGTTACTAAGACATTAGTAGGAAGAAAATAGTCTAATTCTTTAGTTTTCTCTGGCCAACCTAAAGTTGAGAATGGCCATAACCAGGAAGAGAACCAAGTATCTAAAACATCTTCTTCTTGTCTGATATTATTACTTTTACACTTAGGACATTGGCTTACTTCATCTTTAGTAACGATTATTTCACCACAGTCATCGCAATAGAAAGCAGGAATTCTATGTCCCCACCAAATTTGACGAGAAATACACCAGTCTCTTACATTCTCCATCCAGTGCATATAAACTTTGGTCCAACGTTCAGGCTGGAATTTAACCTGTCCATTACGAACAACTTCAATTGCAGGTTCAGCCAACTGCTTCATAGAAACAAACCATTGATCAGAAAGATAAGGCTCAATAATTGTATCACAACGATAGCAATGACCAACAGCATGTTGATGATCTTGAGTCTTAATAAGTAAATCATCTTCTTCTAGTTTTTTGATTAGCTTTTTTCTACACTCGTAACGATCAAGGCCAACAAATTCTTCACCAGCGGTTTCATTCATTACCCCATGCTCATCAATAACTAAAATCTGAGCTAAGTTATGTCTTAAACCTACTTCAAAATCATTAGGATCATGGGCAGGAGTTATTTTAACACAACCGCTTCCAAACTCTTTATCAACATAATCATCAGCAATAATAGGAATTGTTCTGCCTGTATAAGGAAGAGCTAATTCTTTACCGATAAGGTCTATATATCTATCATCTTTGGGATTAACTGCAACAGCAACATCACCTAACATTGTTTCAGGACGTGTTGTAGCTATTTCAATATGACCTAAACCATCAGCATAGGGATACTTAATATGCCAAAGCTTACCCGCCTCATCATTATGTTCAACTTCATCATTCGCTAGAGCTGTTACACAACGTGGGCACCAGTTAATTATTCTTTTACCTCTGTAAATCAATCCTTTATTATAGAGATGAATAAAGACTTCTTTCACTGCATCTGAAAGTCCTTCATCCATTGTGAAACGTTCCTTTGACCAATCACATGAACACCCTAATTTTTTAAGTTGTTCTATGATTCTTCCACCTTTTTCTTGCTTGAACTCCCAAATCCTCTCAACTAAAGCTTGACGTCCTATTTCATGGCGATTTGTTCCTTCTTTCTGAAGATTCTTTTCAACAACATTCTGTGTAGCAATCCCAGCATGATCTGTTCCAGGAAGCCATAGTGTGGGAATTCCTGTCATTCTTTTATATCTTATAAGAACATCTTGAATAGTGTTGTTCAAAACATGTCCCATGTGCAGAATACCAGTAACATTTGGAGGTGGAATAAGTACTGTAAAAGGCTGTTTTGTTTCATCTATTTCTGGCGTAAAATACCCTTTATCAGTCCATTCTTGATACCATTTCTTCTCAATTTTGTTGGGTTCATATATTTTATTAATTTCCATTATTTCCTCATTTATATCAAGTTTATTTAATCTTCTTTAATCTTTTTTCTTTTCTTCTCTCTAACTCTAATTGCAAAAAGTAATTTTGGGATATGAAAGGTAGTTCTTTAATCTGATTTAAAGAGACCAAGCGAGCGTCTTCAGCATCGTCACCTGCCTTCAGCTCACCTCCTACCACTTTCATCAAAAAGCCGAAAGAAACGACTTTCTCATAGAATGGATTTGGACTCATTTTGTAGCCTATCAAACGTACAACTTGTCCATCTAAACCAGTTTCTTCCTTCATCTCTGCAATTGCAGCAGTCTCTGGAGTTTGATCTATTTCCATATAACCTGAAGGAAAAGCCCATTTACCAGCAGCTGGTTCAAATTTCCGTTTAATTAAAACTACTTCATCTTTATCATTTATTATCAAGCAACAGACAACTGGAATCGGATTCTTATAAAAGACCCATCCACAAGCAGGACATTTAGGTCTTGTCTTACCTTCACGATCTGCTACTATCTCTAATTTATGTCCGCAGTTAAGGCAATGATTTACACCTTTATATCTTTCTTCAATTAATGACATTTTTTCTCCTATTTTTCAAGATAACCTTTTTTTATAGCTTAAACATGTCAAGAAATTAATGAAAAGACAATAATTGCAATGAATAAAATTGATGTAAGAGAAATCTTTAATTGAGTTATAATGTTGTTTTTTTAATAATAGCTTTAGCTACACAATATCCAGTTGAGAAGGCAATCTGTAAGTTAAATCCTCCTGTATTTGCATGTAAATCAATTACTTCACCACAGAAATAAAGATTTGGAACAAGTTTGGATTCCATAGTTTTCTTATGTATTTCATTAGTAAATACACCTCCAATAGTAATTATAGCTTCTTTGAATGATCTTACTGAATGAAGTGGTAAGGTAAGATTCTTTAACCATAAACGGAGGGATTTTCTTTGGTTAGAAGTTATTTGATTTACTATCGTATCAAGTGGAATCTCTAATTCTTGAGCACATACAGCTATCATTTTGCTAGGCAGAAGTAATTTTAAAATAGACTCAAATTTGTTCTTACCATGTTCATTAAAGTCTCTAAGTAATCTTTCATCCAGTTTATTATGGTCTAAAGCTGGCTTTAAGTCAATTCTTACTTCAAGTTCATTTATAGGCAAATCTGCTACCTTATTACTTAAAGAGAGAATTATCGGACCAGTTAGACCAAAATGAGTGAACATCATTTCTCCAAATTCTTCATACATTTTCTTATTATTATGCCAGATTGAAGCTGTAACATTTTTAAGAGAAAGGCCTTGCATCCTCTGAGCAAGATTGCCCTTTGTATTAAAAGGAACTAATCCTGCTTTTAGGCTATTAATTTGATGTCCTAGCGATTTAGCAAATCTTTGGCCATCCCCACTTGAACCTGTGATAGGGTAAGAGCAACCTCCAGTAGCAATAACAAGAGATTTGCTTTCATAAACTAGGCTTGAAGTGTCTGAAAGTATAAACTTTCCTGCATCTCTTTTTATAGCAGTAATGTGAGTATTTAATCTTATGGTCACATTATTATCTATACAGAATTTATGTAGGGAATCAACTACATCTTGAGCTTTGTCAGATTGAGGGAATACTCTCGCACCTCTTTCCTCTTTAATTCTGACACCACGTTTCTCAAAGAAAGAGATGGTTTCATCAACAAAGAATTCGTTATAAGCACTTTTTAAAAACTTGGCTTTAGGTTCAATATTAGCAAAATGCTCTTTTAGAGAAGATTTATTAGTTATATTACAGCGACCTTTCCCAGTTATTCTTAGTTTTCTTCCAGGTTGGTCTTTTTTCTCTATTAGTAAAACATCTTTCCCTGCTTGTCCAAGGTAACCAGCACAAAGCATACCGGAAGCACCAGCACCAATAACAATTATATCATATAGCATACAGTTTCCCTAAGTTAGTGATTAAAAAAAATAGAGACGTAATATCAATAATTACGCCTCAGTATCTTAAATAATTTATTTAGTTAACTTTAACATTTTCGACTTTTTCGATAATTCTATGAACTATTTTAGTAAATTCTTTAGCTCCTGTGGTTTTTCCATAATCATAGATATAAGGTCTTCCCCCATCAGTAGTTTTAGGAATATTTACATCTACAGGTATATTACCTAAGATTTCAACCCCAAAGTCTTCAGCAGCTTTTATAGCACCTTCGCCCTTGAACAAATCAATTGCTTGGCCACAATGAGGACAAACAAATGAAGCCATATTTTCAACTAAACCTAAGATTGGTACATTTAGTTTTTCTGAGAATTTGATTGTTTTTCTTGCATCTAAGAAAGCAACATCTTGCGGAGTGGAAACGATTACTGAACCATCTACATTACCTAGAAGTTGTACGATAGATAGTGGTTCATCACCAGTTCCTGGAGGGCAATCAACTACTAAATAGTCAATTTCAGGCCACTCTATATCTTGTAAGAATTGCTTGATAAGACCCATTTTAAGGGGTCCTCTCCAAATGAGAGGGTCATCTTGATTAGGCATTAGAGTTGCTATAGTTAAGACAAACATATTATCATGAACTTTTATCGGTGTTGGCCTACCACTCTTGGCATCAGCTTGAAGGAGTTTGCCTTCGATACCCATCATTTTAGCTATTGATGGACCATGAATATCAACATCAATCACACCAACTTTCTTACCTGAAAAAGCCAGACCGTAAGCTATATTTACAGCTGTAGTGGATTTTCCTACACCACCTTTTCCACTTATTACAACAATACGATGTTTTATTCTTGAGAGATTATCTTGATATTGACTTTCTTTAATCTCTTCTTCTTTTTTCTTGTTTTCCATATTTACCTCGGACATATTTTTTTCTTGCAGTAATCTTTTCCGACTGCTAATTTGTCAATAATAAGTTATAACTTTTTTGTTAGTTAGCAACTAACTTAATTATATTTCATTATTTAACAATAGTAGATTACTTTTTATAAGCTGGTTTCCATTCTAATTTTGGTTCTTGTCTACGAGAGCCCCACATATATTTCTCTATCTTTGATTTTAGAGAAGAATCGATTTCTTTAGGAATGTTCCAAATTTTGGAAGAAAGTACTCGATCTAGAATATTAACAGTTGCATTAAAGTAAAAGTCTAAGTTTTTATCATATATATCTGTCATATCATCGTTTACAGTATGTATCTTTGTTGAAGCAGAACCACCAAATCTAGCTAGATTTACGGAGGGGATTTCATATACAGAGAAAGGCATAGCATCAGAGCTATAGATGTTTAAGACATCATCAAAGCAATAGCCTGCTTCTTTGGAAACCCCAGCCATATAACCCTTAAGCTCGTTAGTACCAATAACCATCATCCTATCTGAACCAAAGTAATCTCCAGCAACATCAACATTTACCACAAAAGATCCTTTTTCTTTAACTTCGTCTAGATGCTTTTCTACATAGGCGGTTGAACCCAGCAAGCCCATTTCTTCTCCTGAGCAAAAGATAACCTTCAATAATCTATCAGGGTTCTTCTTTGCGAAATATTGGGCAACTTTGAGGATAACTACTGTACCAGCTCCATTATCAGATGATCCATGTGAACGAGCAACAGTATCATAATGGGCTGTTAAATATGTAATATTTTGATCTACTTTGCTTTGACCAATAGTAGCAACTATGTTGTAAGCTTTTCTTTCAAATCTCTTTTGTTCTATCTTGATTTGAATATCGGTACCATTATGGGGAATTAATTTAACTGCATCATCATATTTTACTGTAACACATGGCAATAAACCACTCTTTACATTTTCCTGCCTGTGTGACAGATTAGAAGCTTCCTTTCTTGGTCCACTAATTGCGATAAAGGCCTTAACACCTTGCTTTAGCATTATGTCAAAAGAATTTCTACTCATGCCATAACTCATTACGATTTTATCTTTAAATGCACCATAATTATATTCAGTCACCTTTATGTTATCTAGTATAACTAATTGGCCAGAAATTTCTTGGGATTCAATCAAACCAAATGGTAAGGCGTCAATCTGCAAATCACCAGCAAGTATTTGACTACTACCTGTTTCAAATCCATGCATAGTAAAGGCTTCTTCTTCATAGTTAATCTTGGATTCTTCTAGATATTTTTTAATAATATCACGAGCTTTAGCTTCTTCTGGAGATCCTGCAAGATGTTCAAAATCTAATTCTTTCAATACATTATAACAGTTAATCACAGCAACCATCCTTTATATTTTCTCATAAATTAGTGATACTTATGAATTATCTTTCAAATTGTTTTGCATTCAAATAACCCCTGTGCCCCCTCCTGAGGGGGGATTAAAGGGTTCAGTAAATATTTATAGTATTTCTATTTTCTTTTAAAAGTAGCTGTGAAGTGTCTCATAATTGGCGCTTCATAATCCAATTCTAAGCCTTTTAATTCTTTTCTTTTTTCCCAGACTTTTTTAAGTCCCCAAACAATTACTTCCATATGGTTGTTTGTATAAACTCTTCTAGGTATAGCTAATCGAAGAAGTTCCGTTTTAGGTGGTCTTTCTTCTCTTGTTACAGGATCTCTATCTGCTAAAACAGTTCCGATCTCTACACCTCTGACACCAGCTTCGATATAAAGTTCTATTCCTAAAACCTGAGCAGGGAAATGGACTTGAGGTATATGAGGTAAGAATCTTAAAGCGTCTACATAGATAGCATGTCCACCAAATGGTTCCATTACCGGGATACCTTCTTCTTTCAGTCTTTTACCCAAATATTCAACTTGAGAAATTCTAGCATCTAAGTATGGGAACTCTGTATTTTCTTCTAAACCTTGAGCTAAAGCAGCCATATCTCTACCTGCCATACCACCGTAAGAGAGATACCCTTCAAACATGATGTTAAAGACTGAACATTTTTTATAAAGCTCTTCACTTTTCATTGCTATGAAGCCACCAATATTTACTATGGCGTCTTTTTTAGAAGACATAGTCATACCATCAGCTAATGCAAACATTTCTGCTACTATTTCCTTAATTGTTTTATCAGAATAACCTTCTTCACGTTTCTTGATGAAGTAAGCATTTTCAGCAAAGCGAGCTGAATCAAAGAAAAGTGGTAACTCATATTTATCACAAACAGCTCTCACAGCTTTCAAGTTTTCTAAAGATACAGGTTGACCTCCACCATTGTTACAAGTAACTGTCATAATAACAAATGGAATATTATTTCTAAATTTCTTAATTGTATCATCAAGTTTTTCTATGTTTGCATTTCCTTTAAACGGATGAATTAAAGTAGGATCAAAAGCTTGATCAATAGTACAATCTATACAGGTTGCTTTTCTAAATTCAATGTGACCTTTAGTAGTGTCAAAATGACTGTTTCCCGGAACTATATCACCTTCTTTAACAAGAGCTGAGAAAAGAACATTTTCAGCTGCTCTTCCTTGGTGAGTAGGTAAAACAAAGTCGAAACCAAGAATTCTCTTTATAGTATCTTTCATTTTGAAGAAAGATCTTGAACCTGCATAAGCTTCATCGCCTAACATCAGTGCAGACCACTGCTGATCACTCATTGCACCAGTTCCTGAATCTGTTATCAAATCAACTAGTACATCCTCTGAACGGAGATTAAAAAGATTATATCCTGCTTTTTTGATTGCTTCAATTCTTTCTTCTTTAGTTGTAGATTTTATTGCTTCCACCATTTTAATTTTATAGGGTTCAGCATATGGCATCTTATCCATTTTTTCTCCTTTAATTATATATTTTTTTTGTAATTTATTTTTAGTTAGCCTTTCTTGTCAATTGAAAAATATCTTTTCACTATTCTAACATACAATTTTGACTCCATTTTTTTAAAAATCTGAAAAAAAAGTAAAAAATCCTTGCCTTAGATAAGCGAGTTTGATATTTTGGTAGTAATAAAACAAATATGAATAATAGGAGTAAATATGAAAAAAATACTTTTACTCGGTGATGAAGCGTTAGCACAAGGTGCTATTGACGCTGGTATCTCTGGATTCTTCGGATATCCGGGTACACCATCTACTGAAATTATTGAGTATGTACAGAGAAACAAAGTCGCTATTGAGAATAATATTCACAGAACTTGGGCTTCTAATGAAAAAACTGCTATGGAAGAAGCCGTTGGTATGTCTTATGCTGGTAAAAGAACAATGGCTACAATGAAACACGTTGGGCTCAATGTAGCTGCTGACCCATTTATGAACTCAGCGATGACTGGTGCTAATGGTGGTCTCTTAGTTGCTGTAGCCGATGACCCTTCAATGCACTCTTCTCAAAACGAACAAGACTCCCGTATCTTTGCAAATTTTGCTATGATTCCATGTATCGAACCTTCTAATCAACAAGAATGTTATGAAGCAGCTTTTTATGGTTTTGAGCTTTCAGAAAAATTCAAACTTCCTGTAATGGTAAGACTTGAGACTCGTCTCTCCCACTCTCGTTCAGGTGTAGTTACTAAAGACATGATTGCTGAGAATAAACTTACTTTCCCAGATGATCCAAATCAATTTATGCTCTTACCAGCTTTTTCAAGAATGAAATATGATAAGCTAGTTCCTTTACAAGCTCAATTAGAAAAAGCTTCAGAAGAATCACCTTTTAATAAATATGTAGATGGTTCCGATAAATCTTTGGGAATTATTGCTTGTGGACTCGGCTACAATTACTTAATGGAAAATGTTAGAAAAGTTGATTTCAAACATCCTATCTTAAAAGTTAGTCAATATCCACTCCCAAGAAAGCAAGTTGAAAAGATTATGAATGAATGTGATCAAGTACTTGTTATTGAAGAAGGTATGCCTGTAGTTGAACAACAACTAAAAGGATTTGTTTCTGGTAATACTAAAATCAAAGGTAGATTAGATGGTTCACTACCACGTGTTGGGGAATTAAATCCTAATCACGTAGCTAAAGCACTTGGCTTACCAAATACTTTTGGCGATGAAAAACCAGCTTTTGTTTCAAACAGACCTCCTGCTCTTTGTGTTGGCTGTCCTCATATTGACTCTTACAAAGCTATCAACGAAGCTTTAGAAGAGACTCCTGATGGTAGAGTTTTCTCTGATATCGGATGTTATACTCTAGGTTTCTTACCTCCTTACAACGCTATCAATACTTGCCTTGATATGGGCGCTTCAATTACTATGGCTAAAGGTGCTGCTGATGCTGGTATCCATCCTGCTATTGCTGTTATTGGTGATTCCACCTTCTTCCACTCTGGTCTAACAGGCTTAATGGATTGTGTATTTGATAAAAATAATGTTGTTATCGTTATTCTTGATAACTCTACAACTGGTATGACTGGTGGACAAGATTATACTGGTTTTGGAAGAATTGAAGCTGTTTGTAAAGGCTTAGGTGTAGAAGAAGACCATATCCGGGTTATTACACCACTTCCAAAGCAACATGAAGACAATGTTAAAGTATTTCTTGAAGAAATTGACTATGATGGTGTTTCTGTGATTATTCCTCGTAGAGAATGTGTTCAAACTCTCAAGAAAAAACTAAGATCTAGGAGATAACAATGAAAAAAGATATTATATTAGCTGGTGTTGGTGGACAAGGTATCCTTACTATTGCTACTGTTATTGGACAAGCTGCTGTTTCTTCTGATATGTTCTTGAAACAAGCTGAAGTTCATGGTATGAGTCAACGTGGTGGTGATGTTCAATCTCACTTAAGAATTTCAGATGAAGAAATATTTTCTGACCTTATTCCAATGGGTGGAGCAGACTTAATTCTCTCAGTTGAACCTATGGAATCTCTACGTTACCTTCCTTACCTTAATGAAAATGGTTGGTTGATTGCTAACTCAACTCCTTTCATTAATATTCCTGATTACCCAGAAAAAGAAGAAGTTTATAACAAAATCAAATCTGTAAAAAATCATGTCCTTATTGATGCTGATCAAATTGCTAAAGATTTAGGTTCTGCTCGTTCAATGAATATGGTTATTCTAGGAGCTGCTGTTAAAACTTTAGGTTTTACTATTGAGCAAATTGAAGAATCTATCAAAACTATCTTCGGTCGTAAGGGTCAAGCTATTGTTGATGCTAATATTAAAGCTCTTAAAGCAGGTTTTGAAGCGGCGAAATAAGCTTTAATTAGTTTTAAAAAATTAAAACTTAATTGATAAATATAGAAGACAGACCTTGCTCTGTCTTCTTTTTTGTTTTCCAACCCATTTTCTGAACTAAACTTGATTGCTACTATCTCCATAAATTTCTAGAACTTAATGAAGTGACTAGCAATCATCTCATATTAAGCAATTAGAACTAGTATTACTCTATTATACTTATAATATTATTTTGCAGTATATTAAATCTTTTTTCTGATAATTCACTTTAATTTTTTATATCTAGCTAATGAAGATTTATAAAGAAATAGTTTGACATTCAAACAAAATTAATTAGTTTGACTATCAAACAATATTAAAGGATAGCTTATGTTAAGTAAAAAACTTATAGAATTATATGATAAGCTCGCTTCTTGGGAGCATGAAACGGTAAAAGAATGTGGACTTACTCTTCAGCAAATGCATACATTAGAGGTGATAGGTTCTAATGAATCTATTAAGATGAAGGAAATTTCTGAAAAACTAGGGATTGTTACAGGTACCCTAACTGTAATGATTGATAGATTAACTAAACTAGATTTAGTAAGAAGAGTGGTAAACAGCAATGATAAAAGATCTTTCAACATAGAACTTACAGACAAGGGGAAAGAATTATACCATGAACATTCCCATCACCATGATGTGCTTGCTGAAGAGCTAACTCAGGAACTAAGTGACCAAGAAAAGCAAGATTTAACCCAACTATTAGATAAAATATTAAGGAGAATATAAAAAATGAAATGTGATGTATTGCACAAAGATATTTCTAATCAGAAAAATCAAACAAAAACAACTATTGTAATCTTAATTACTGCTGTGATGATGGTAGCAGAGATTGCTGCAGGACTAATCTATGGGTCAATGGCCCTCTTGTCAGATGGAATCCATATGGGAACCCATGCCCTTGCCCTCTTAATAACTCTCTTCGCCTATATTATCACTAAAAAGAATGCTGAGAATACAAAATTTACTTTCGGAACTGGGAAAATTGGTGTTTTAGGGGGATACACTTCGGCAATTGTCTTGCTTATAGCAGCCCTAGTTATGATCTGGGAATCCTTCCATAGAATAATCGATCCAGTAGATATTGGTTTTAATCAATCTCTCTTAGTAGCTGTAATTGGCTTAGTAATTAACTTTGTAAGTGCTTTATTATTAAAGGATGACCATGGACACAATCATGGACATGACCACAAACATAATCATAGCCATTCTCATGAAGATAATGATTGTCATGACCATCATGAACACAAAGAAGACCATAACCTCAAAGCTGCTTACCTGCATGTGATAGCAGACGCTTTAACCTCAGTTGGAGCAATAATTGCCCTGATAGGAGCTAAATATATGGGTTGGATTTGGTTGGATCCAGCAGTTGGTATCCTGGGAGCAATTATTGTAATTAAGTGGGGTATTGGACTTTTAAAAACAACTGGTAAAATTCTAGTAGATTATGATGATGATCCAACACTTAAAGAAAATATCATTAATATAGTAAAGACTTATAATCTGGAAATTACTGATATTCATATATGGGATATACTTAACGGAGATAAAGCTGTAATGTGTTCGGTAAAAACTCAAGATTTAGAAAAATGCAATGAAATAAAAAAAGAAATTTTAAAAAACAAGAAGATAAAACATCTTACAGCTGAATGTGTTTAAAAAATCGGGGCGTTAACTACACGCCCCTTAATCTGTGTTACCTCAAAAAATATTTTATCGATTAAGCTTCTATTTCATAATTATAAGTTTTGATGTAAATTCCTGGGAAGCCGTTCTTAATCTAGCAAAATATAAAGCAGAAGCAACTTTTTTGCCTTGATCATTTATCCCATTCCAAACAATTTTATGTTGCATAGCTTCTAGCAAACCATTGTTTAAAGTTCTAACTTTCTGCCCTTTGATATTATAAATTTCCAAAACAACATCTTCTTCCTTGTCTAATATAAATTCAATTGTTGTAGTAGGATTAAAAGGATTAGGATATATCTTTAATTTATTAGTAGTAATCGGTGTAACTCCATTATCCTCTAAAGAAGTAGAATTCTGAGTCCATTGTAAATAAGGGAAGTTGTCATTAACTTCAGCACTTATAGACCAAATATTCTCAAAATCCCAAGCTAGTTCAGCATAAGTTTGTGAGTTAGTAAGCAAAGAAGCTGAAAGTCCACTTGAAGAGTTAACTGAAGTATTTATATTGGTTACTATGAGCGAAGTTGATGAATATAAATCACTATTAAAAAGACAAGCATCAAGACTAGAGTTCATTGCCATACCAACTAATCCTCCTCCAAAAGTACTATTAGAAGATAAGTTTGCATAAGAATTGGTGATATTTGAATTCAAAAGGGTAAGTACTAAGCCACCAAATAGAGGATTAGCTGAATTCTCTTCAATATTTATTTGACCTGTAAAGTGACTATTATCTAGGTCAGAATTATTTAGTAGTCCAACTAAACCTCCTCCACTTACTTGTGCATTAAAAATAGAATAAGCTGAAACTTGAGAAATTTGACTATTAGCCAAAATACCAGCAATACCACACAAAAGCTCATTTCCGCTTATAAGAGATGATATTGAACATTTTTCTATTATTGAATTACCGCCTGAACCCACAAGACTTCCTACAACAGAGTTTCCAACTATTGTAGCATCTTCAATTATTAAATTACTTATACTTGCATTTTCAATTAATCCAAAGATACCAGTATTTTCATAATTAGTTTGACTTGTATTTATATATAGGTTCAGAATTTTATGATTGTTCCCATTATAAGCTCCATAAAAGTATTTTCTTTCTAGCTCAGAAGATCCTGCTATAGACTTAGTATAACCTATAGGCTGAAATCCTGTTCCATCATTCCAAGTATAAGTATCACTTGCATCAATATCAGCAACCTGTTCAAAATACTTTATATTTAAAGAATCTCCCCAAACTGTATCATTTTCAGATAACCACCTCAAGTTCTCTAGATTAGCAATCTCATAAGGATTCTCTAAAGACCCATCACCATTCATAGGCACTTCTGCTACCGTTAGACTAAGCACTGGCATAAAAATTAATAAAATTAAAATTATAGTCAGATAATTTTTCATAAGAATACTCCCTTCCTTTTATCTCTATTCACTTGTATATATGTCTCATATCTGTCAACTTTTTTATATCTTCTTTAGGGCATATATTTCTACGTCCAACTAAAAACATATTTTTATTATTTCTTTCTTGTTCTTGCAAAAGACTATTTCATTAATAACATTTTCTTTGTTTGAATACTGTTTTCGGTTTTTACTTTGGTAAAATAGATGCCCGAGGCTACACTCTTTCCACTATTATCTTTACCATGCCAAACAAGACTATGAGGTCCTGCACTTATTTCCTCATCTAACAGAGTATTAACTAACTGTCCCTTTATGTTATATATTGTTAAGCTAACTTGTCCATTTTGAGGATTATTGAAAGAAATAGTTGTTTCAGGATTAAAAGGATTAGGATAGTTATTAATTGTCAAGTGTTTTATCATATCAACATTATCATTTGGGTTATTATTTGCACCTAAGACAAGATGTTAATAGTCAATATAGAAATCTCCTCCACGATGATTTCTACCTTCAGACACAGTAAATTTTTTAATTGATATATTATTAGAACTTACAATGTTAAATACAGGAGCATTCATAACCCCCTTAAGAATAGTATTAGAACTATTTACTCCAGCAATAGTTAAGTTAGATCTGTTACTTATGTTAATTGTTCCTACATACTCACCAGAGGGAACATAAATAGTTGTTCCATCAAGTGCATTATCAATCATCTGTTGCACAGGACTTTGAATGACAGAAAAAACTCTTACACTAATTAATACTAACAAAGTGATTAATAATACTTTTTTCATAATTTCTCTTTTTTTTTATAAGTTAGTTGTTTGTTTATACATTTACAGTTATGCATTCATTATCAATAATTACACTTCCATTTCTTTATTATATGACAATATAACCACTTTTAATATCTTTTTTCTTTTAAATAATATTAATTCCCTCCTTGTTTTTAATTTATTATACTCTGTATTCGTTAATCGTTGTACTCGACAATTACTATTTCACCAGTGCTTTCCAAACGAATGATTACTGTATCATAATCACTTCCTATATTTGAATATTCAAAACCTATTATTTTTTCCCATGTCACAACTCTGTAGTCACAGTATAAATCTTGACTAAATACTTTGATACAAAATAATAATATCATTAATAAAATAATAGCTCTGATTATATTGATCAGGAGTTAGATATTCTTAGTTACGATTTTATCAATGAGAAAGATAAAAAAATACTTCATGACTTCTTTATAGACCATTTAAGTTTATCAATTATAGGTAGAAACTATAAAATAGATTTGAAAAGATTAAAATATAAGATTTATTGCTTATCTCAAGATATAATCCTTTTCCATAAAATGAAAGAGAACTTTTTTGCCTCATCAATAGCTGGAACTAAGATTCATAACAGTATTTATTATACAGTTAATAAACTAAAGAAATCAATTGAGGAGAATAGAGTTGATGATTTTATAAAATCAATTAAAGATTGTAAAATTAATAATTATTTCGATACCATCCAGATAAAGAATATTTTTAAAATTAGTATCGATTTTAGTACAAAAGGTTACTACCAAGCGTTAATTGTCTATAAAGATTTTTCTGATGAATTTAAAGCTTTTCTTTTTAAATTTGTTATAGTTGATAATAATAAAATGAAAATAATTGAAATACCAATAATGCCTAAACGAGTTGCTGTATGTAAAAAGGATGAACAACCTCCAGAGTTAGCTTATGATGGGAGATTCCCTCTTAGGAGCGGTCGCTCCAGAATAACTTCAGAAGTTTTAGATAATTTAGTAAGTGATAAAGCCCTTAAAGTGACTCAAGAAAAAGAAAATCATAAAAATAATCCAGAATGAAATGCAAGTAGAGTAATATTTAAGAAATTCCAAGAATAAATATTACGTGGAAATCACTTTTCCCTTATATACATCGATATTATTGCTTTTTATTTAGTTTAATCTTTGTATTTTTTAAACAATTTATCCTCTTATTTTCCAGCGATATAGCTGAATCTATATAAATAAATCTTAAAAATATATTAAAAAAAGTATTGACACAAAAGTAGGTGTTTAGTAAAAAGGTTAAACATCGTTACTGATGATAGATATTTGAAACAAAAACCTTTGGGGGTGTAGTTCAGTTGGTTAGAACGTCTGCCTGTCACGCAGAAGGTCGCGAGTTCGAGTCCCGTCACTCCCGCCATTTCTAATTTAGTTAGAGCCAAGGTTTTAAGATATAGTTAATAAAGAATACCCAGTTCGGGGGTGTAGTTCAGTTGGTTAGAACGTCTGCCTGTCACGCAGAAGGTCGCGAGTTCGAGTCCCGTCACTCCCGCCATTTTTTATTAACGCAAATTTTCCAATTATAAGTTGGGGGTGTAGTTCAGTTGGTTAGAACGTCTGCCTGTCACGCAGAAGGTCGCGAGTTCGAGTCCCGTCACTCCCGCCAGAAATTTAAGCCGTTTTAAATAACGGCTTTTTTTGTATTTTTAATCTTTATTAATTTTTTATAAGAGATGAAACTATATAACTTAATTTATCGTCCTATTTCTAATATTATTGGAGCTCTTCTCTGCCCCATAGCTCTCTTTAACAAGCGATTAAAGGAGCATACTAGAGCCTTGCTTCCAAATTTAAGTGATTCTATTTGGATTCACGCTGCTTCTGTGGGAGAAATTAACGGACTAAAACCCTTTATTCAAAGAATTCTAGAAAACTATCCTCAAGAAAATATTCTAGTAACAACGATGACTCCTACTGGAAGAACTGAAGCAAGGAGGATTTCACCCAAGATAATTACAAGTTTAGTTCCTTTTGATTCTTCATTCCTAGTTAAAAGATTCATTAAGAAAATTAAACCTAAGATCTTAGTTCTTGCTGAAACTGAATTATGGTTTTCTATGATTAACGAATGTTCAAGACTTTCAATCCCCATTATGCTTTCTAATGCTAGAATATCAAATCGTTCCTACCCTCGTTACTTAAAGCATAAAAGAATTTTTAAACCTTTACTAGAGAAAATCGATATTATTTTAGCTCAGTCACAACTTGATAAAGAGAGATTTGAAGATATAGGAGCTATGAATGTTTTGCTTGGTGGAAATCTTAAGTTCTGTGTTGACCTTCCAAAATATAATTCTGATGAACTACGAAAGAAATATGGTTATAGTAACGATGATTTGATAATAACATGGGGATCCTCACGTCCAGGTGAAGAAGTTTTGATGATAAATAGTTTTTTTAAGCTAAAGGAAGACTACCCTAACCTCAAATTAATCCTAGTATTGAGACATATTACAAGAGTAAAAGAAGTTCAAGCAATTTTAGAGTGTGATGATTATTCTACTCTCAGTAACTTTACTCATGGTAAAGCAATCTTATTGGTTGATGCTATGGGAGTTCTAAATCAATTCTATGCAATCAGCGATATTAGTATTGTTGGTGGTTCATTCTGTGACTTTGGTGGACATAACCCCCTTGAACCAGCTTTCTATTCTAAACCCACTATTATAGGACAATACCACTCTTCTTGTCAAGATAGTGTTGATAAACTAAGTGAAAATGGTGCTATAATCATTAGCAAGGATGAAAAATTAGAAAGTGATTTACGTTTTATGATAGAGAATTATCATTCTAGTAAAGAGATAGGCGCTAAAGCAAACTTAACATTAAGTAAAAATTCAAATGCTCTTGATATTAATCTTCGTGAGTTTGACAAGATTTATCAACAAATCTCTTCAAAGCTAAAATAGATGTCATATATTTTAAGAAATCTAAGAAAGTCATCTAAATACTTCACTGTTAGTGATGTAGTTCTCATAGGCTTAACTCTTATTTTTGCTATTTATCTTTTTATAAATAATCTATCAAATAACTCGAATCAAGTAGTTATGATTAACTATCAGAATAATCTTGTTGGAGAATTTCCCCTTAACAAAGACAGAATTATCAAAATTAATGCTCATATAGAAGTTGAAATAGCTGATCAGCAAGTAAGAATGCTCAAAAATAACTGTCCAAATCAGATTTGTGTTGATCAGGGTTGGACGAAATCTTATCCTATTATTTGTGTTCCTAATCAAGTAGAAATAATTATCATTGATAAAGATGAAAATGATGTTATTAGGCATATAATAAAATAAAACCAAGATGAGTAATAAAAAGCTAGCTAAGAATATTTCTATAATGTCATTTGCTGTTTCACTAAGCAGAATATTGGGATTAGTTCGAGACCAAATAATGGGTTTCTTTTTTGGTGCTACTTATCTTAATGATGCTTTCCAAATAGCCATTAATATACCAAACCTCTTAAGAAGACTCTTTGGTGAAGGAGCACTTTCAGCTGCTTTTGTACCAATCTACAATAAGATAGGTTCAGATAAAGGAAGAGAAGAACAAGTTAAATTTGCCTTGAATATGCTATCACTTCTTACTTTGTTGCTTAGTTTCCTTACCCTGCTTGGTGTTATTTTTGCACCTACAATTGTTAATCTAATCTCACCTGGACTCCCTAGTAAAACAGCCCTTCTTACTATTAAATTAACTAGATTAATCTTTCCTTATCTTTTCTTTATTGGTCTTTCATCCACTATGATAGCTATTCTTAACTCACATAATAAATTCTTTATGACTGGGCTTTCTTCAGGCTTATATAATTTAGGGATTATCCTATCAGTTGGACTCCCCTCTCTTATTTTTACCATAGATGCAGACTCATTAATCTATTATGCTGGATATGGGGTATTAATTGGTGGCTTACTCCAAACCATAATCAACTTTCCTTTTTTAAAACAAGTAGGCTATAGTTTTAGAGTCTATATCAATCTCCACAGTGATAATCTAAAAATCTTAGGAAGAAGATTTATTCCAGGTGTTATTGGGATTGGAGTTAGACAGATAAACCTACTTGCTGATATTTATTTTGCAAGTTTCTTACCCTTAGGAGCTATTACTTGCTTACGTTATGGAGCAAGATTAATGCAAATGCCTCTTGGTATCTTTGGTGTTTCTACTGGTACTGCTGTTTTACCTCTATTTTCCCGTCTAATGGCTGAAGAAAAATGGCAGGATTTATCAGAAAGAATTAGATTCACTCTTATATCTTTAATATATTTACTAGTACCTGTTACTTTCTTCATAGCTGGAACTGGTCTTGATATAATTAAGTTACTTTTCCAAAGAGGTAATTTCGATGCAGTTGCTTCTCAACTCACTTATGAATCATTTATTTTCTACTCATTTGGCTTAGTCTTCTTTGCTATAAATCAAACTCTTACCCCCCTCTTCTTTGCTTCAGGTGATACTAAAACTCCGGTAGTAATTACATCAATTATGGTAGCTGTAAATATTGGATTAAATATTATCCTAATTTATTATCTACAACATATCGGAATCGCTTTGGCAACATCATTAACAGGTCTCATTCAACTAATAATTATGACATTAGTGATTAAACATAAATTTAATCATATTATGTTACGTTCTTTTCATTCAAATCTAATAAAAATATTGCTACTTTCTGTAATCATATATGGCTTAAATCTTCTAATTAATTACTTTATAGTAGGTAGTAGCTTTTTCTTGTCTATCACAAGACTGAGCTTAAATGGCCTTTCATTTCTCTTAGTTCTTAGTCTTGGTTCTTATTTGATAAGACTTGAATATGCAGAGATTATTTGGCGAAAACTTAAACTTGGAAGACTAATTAAGAAAAAAGATTAGAAAAATATTTACAAAAAGTCTAGCTAGAAAAATATGACTAGCAAATTATGTATGGAGTAAATAAATGCTTAGATCTTATTTAATATCTAAAATTCATAGGGCAACAGTTACTGAAACGGACCTTAATTATGTAGGTAGTATCACTATTGATACTAAGCTTATTGAAGCAACTGGTATGCAACTTAATGAAGAAGTTTGGATATACAATATAAATAATGGAAAAAGATTCTCAACCTATATAATTCCTGGAGAATACGGTTCAGGTAAAATAGGTGTTAATGGTGCAGCAGCCCACATGGTAAATTTAAACGATAAAGTAATAATTGTAAATTATGGTTTACTCAACGAAGAAGAGGCAAAAAGTCATCAACCTAAAGTTGTTATTGTAGATGATGATAATAAAATAATTGAGGAAAGATAATGCAAGTTATTGATAGTCTTAAAGAAATGTCTAATCTATCTAATAACTGGGATCACAATCAGAAAATTGGTTTTGTTCCCACAATGGGAGCTCTTCATCAAGGGCATCTTGAACTTGTAAAAAAATCTCTCAATGCTAGTGATTTAACAATTGTTTCTATCTTCGTGAATCCTGCTCAGTTTGGACCAAATGAAGACTTTTCTCGTTACCCTAAAACTTTTGAAGCAGACTATCTAGCACTTGAATCCTTAGGAGTAGATTATGTTTTTCTACCAACTGAACAAGAAATGTATCCGAATGGTTATAAAACCTGGGTAAATATTGATTCAATTACAAATGTACTTTGCGGAGCAAGTAGACCTGGTCATTTTACTGGAGTTGCAACTATAGTTCTTAAACTGGTTAATTTAGTAAGACCAACCCTTATGTTTATGGGTGAAAAAGACTTCCAGCAAATCGTTGTTCTGGAGACTATGTTAGGAGATCTAAATCTAGAAACTAGAATAGTTCGCTGTCCAATTGTACGTTCAGATCAAGGTTTAGCTCTTAGTTCAAGAAATCGTTATTTATCTAAGGAGGAGCAAGCTATTGCCCCTCACCTGTATCAATCAATGTTGCAGATTAAGACTTTAGCTCAAAAAGAAGATAAGTCTCCTAGTGAAGTATTATCTCAGCTAGAAGATATTTTAAAAAATAAAGGTTTCAGGATAGATTACTTAGAAATAGTTGATTCCAAAAGTTTGGAAAAGGTTAGTCTTGTACACAGAGGCGACCGACTTATTGTTGCCGTTTTCCTTGGCAACACACGACTTATTGATAACATAGAAATCTAAAGTTATACCGTTTCGCGACGGTATTTTTTTTATAATTAATTAATTAATTAAGAAAATCATAAAGGATAAATATTATGAAGAAAATAACTAAGAAAGGCTACACTTTTGATGATGTTTTGCTAATACCACAGAGTTCTAATGTCTTACCAGCAACAGTCTCAACTAAGACTTATATTTCAAAAAATGTTCATCTTAATATTCCCATCATTTCTGCAGCTATGGATACTGTAACAGAGAGTAAAATGGCAATTGCCATGGCACGTGAAGGGGGATTAGGGATTATTCATAAGAATTTATCAATTGAGGAGCAAGCGGAACAAGTTAGGCTTGTTAAACGCAATGAAAGCGGAATAATAATTAAGCCATATACTCTTTCTCCTGATGATGATATTCAGAGGGCTTTTGATCTTAAAGGCAACCATAATGTTGGGGGTTTTCCTGTTGTCAAAGCTGGAAAACTAGTTGGAATTCTTACCAATCGAGATTTACAGTTTGAAAATAACCATAAAAGAAAAGTCTCAGAGATAATGACTACAAAAGATAGACTGATTGTCGGTAAAGAAGGCATATCTCTTCAAGAAGCTCAAGAATTGATGCATAATCATAGAGTTGAAAAATTACCTCTAGTTAATGATGATTTTGAACTACAAGGTATGGTTACTATCAGAGATATCAAGAATCATCAGAACTACCCAAATGCTGCCAAGGATAAGAAAGAAAGATTGCTTGTTGGTGCTGCAATTGGTGTTTCAGGTGATTTTCTAGAGAGAGCTATGGAGCTTTCAGATAAAGGTGCTGATGTAATTGTCATTGATACTGCTCATGGGCATCATATTAATATTAGAAATGCTCTTACAGCTGTTATGTCTAAGATTAAAGCAGATGTTATAGCAGGAAATATTGCCACACCTGAAGCAGCAAAGTATCTTATTGATTGTGGAGCAAGTGCAATTAAAGTTGGTATTGGTCCAGGCTCAATCTGTACTACAAGAGTAGTAGCGGGTATCGGAGTACCTCAACTTACTGCTGTGATGGAATGTGCTGAAGTTGCTGCCAGACATGGAATACCTGTTATTGCAGATGGTGGAATTAAATTTTCTGGTGATATAGTAAAAGCAATTGCTGGTGGAGCTAATGCCGTCATGCTAGGTTCTCTCTTTGCTGGAACAGATGAATCACCTGGAGAATACATTATTTATAATGGAAGAAGATTTAAATCCTATCGTGGTATGGGTTCTATTGGAGCAATGCAAAAAGGTTCAAAAGACAGATACTTCCAAGAAACAACTTCTGATAATCAAAAACTTGTTGCAGAAGGAATAGAAGGAATGGTCCCTTATAAGGGTCCTTTAAAAGATTACCTTCACCAGTTAGTCGGAGGTTTAAGAGCTGGTATGGGCTATTGTGGTGCTGATTCAATTGAAGATCTTCATAAAAGAGCTGAATTTATGGAAATATCTGGAGCAGGTTTGAAAGAATCTCATCCTCATGATGTAAAAATAACGAAAGAAACTCCAAACTATACTATAGATTAGTGATATTTTGCCAATTAGAAAACAATGGAATTCTTGTAATTCCATTGTTTTTTTCTTGCTATTATATCTATCATTATTAATATGAACTTATGAATAATAAAAACAGATCATTATTAAATAATTACATA
Organism: Cloacimonadales bacterium (SeqCode); assembly: GCA_963678375.2. GTDB lineage: Bacteria > Cloacimonadota > Cloacimonadia > Cloacimonadales > JAFGVF01 > JAEKNW01. Next base: position 2,385,286 of record OY782831.1, on the reverse strand, counting down.
TATTATATAAAAATAGAAAAAGGTCTATCTGATAATTCAATAGCATCTTATAAATCCGATTTAACAGATTTCATTAACTATTTTGAAAAAGAAATAACCAATATCACCAATGATAATGTTCTTAAATATTTGCTTGAGCTACAAGATATTGGTTTAGTAAATTCTTCTATTGCTCGTAAAACCTCTGCTATAAAAAACTTCTTTTTATATTTAATCGAAGATAGTATTGCAATTAAAGTAAAAATTGAGGAGATACCAACAATATCCTATACTAGATCTTTGCCTGATGTTATCTCTGTTCAAGAAATGTTTACTCTTCTAGACAGCATTGAGACCTCAAGCCCTTTAGGATTCCGTAATAAGGCTATGTTAGAGCTAATGTATTCTACAGGAATAAGAGTTTCTGAACTCCTTGATCTATCTGTTCATGATTTATATCTCAATGAAAATAATCTTTTGATTCATGGTAAAGGGAACAAACAACGTCTTTTACCAATACCTGCTTCAACTATGGAATATCTTTTGCATTACATTAAAGTGACTAGATTTAGATTAAAGCAAGATAAAAAAACAGACACTCTATTTTTGAATAATAGAGGAGGAAAATTGACTCGTATGGGATTTTGGAAAATATTGCGAAAATGTGCTTTAGAAGCGGGGATTAAGAATCATATTTCTCCCCATACTATAAGACATTCTTTTGCTACACACCTTTTAGAAGCAGGTGCAAATTTGAGAATTGTTCAAACTCTCTTAGGACATTCAAGTTTGGATACTACTCAAATTTACACTAATGTAAACATTAATTACTTAATAGAAGAACACAAATTATACCACCCACGTGGTTAGGAGGATGAATGAAATATTTTTTACTAGTTGCTATCTTGTCTTTATTTCTATTAACAGCTTGTGATGATAGAGGTTCTGAGAACCCAAAGATGTACGTATCTATACCTGATGAAGAGATAAGTTATGTCTTTAACCATTCTGATCATAATGACATGGTAATTCAAATACAGCTAGATGGACCACTTTCGAAGCTTAATGAACGAAGAGTTGACGTAACAATCACCAATCAGATGGGTAACTTCATTGGTACTGGTAATAGCCAATCTCTCTTAACAGATAATACAGGTTTTGCCCAAGGACGCTTTATTGCTAGAGATGGATATGGTATTGCAAATGTTGAATTTGTCTTAGAAACATGGCCTTCTGAGAAAGAAATCTTAAACATACCTATTTTTGATTTCCCAAGAATTGATTCCTTAGTTGCAGGAAGTAACACTTTAAATGCTGATGGGTTTTCCTCAACTAGTTTGACAGCCTATGTTTCTAGTGACAATATAGATTTTGCAGATATGGACATTGAAGTAGTTTTTATAGCTATAAATGCTGAAGATGGTTATATTATTCAACCTACAGCAACAGTAGATGTAGAAGGAATTGCGACCAGCAACTTTAAAGCACCTACTCAAGATGCTCTAGTTACTATTAGAGCTGAATTAAAACTTGATTCAGATACTTTTAAGAGTACTAATATTCAATGTCAGCTTCCAGATTAAGAAGTGATGGCTCAATAAAAGCTATCTTTAAGAGTAATCCTAAAACAAAGTTAGTCAGACCCTTATTAGCTTCTGATATACCAGCGGGATTTCCTTCTCCTGCCCAAGACTACATAGAAGACCGATTAGATCTTAACGAATATCTCATTAAGCACCCTTCAGCAACTTATTTTGTAAGGGTAGATGGTTATTCTATGCTTGAAGCGGGAATATTCCCTGATGATATATTAATTGTCGATAGAGCCTTAGAAGCAGTCAACAAGAAGGTCATTATCGCTGTTTTGAATGGAGAGTTAACTGTAAAAAGGCTAATCATTGAAAATGGGATCTACTATCTTAAACCTGAAAACCCAGAATTTGATACTATTGTAGTTACTTCTGATGATCAGTTTTCTGTCTGGGGAGTTGTTACTTACGTAATCCATAAACTTTAGAATTATGAAAAATAAAACAATCTTTGCCCTAATTGATTGTAATAATTTCTATGCTTCTTGTGAGCGTGTATTTCGGCCTGAGTTAGAGAATGTACCGATAGCTGTCTTGTCTAACAATGATGGTTGTATAATTGCTCGTTCACAAGAAGTTAAAGATTTGGGTATCCCTATGGGCATTCCAGCTTTTAAAAATGAGTACCTTTTTAGAAGGCATGGAATAAAAGTATTTTCTTCTAACTATACACTATATGCTGATATGTCAAATAGAGTAATGAATACAATTGCTGATTTCTGTCCTGATATTGAAGTATATTCAATTGATGAATCTTTTATAGAGTTAAGTAGTTTCCGAAATCGTGATTTAACTGCCTATATGCAGGAAATAAGAAAAAAAATTCATCAAACAACTGGTATTCCCGTATCAATAGGAATCGCATCTACCAAAACTTTAGCTAAAATAGCTAATCATATAGCTAAGAAAAACAAGCAGTATAATGGAGTTTTTAATCTTCTTGCAGAAAAAGATATAGATAGAGTACTAGTTAGGGTACCTGTTGATGATGTTTGGGGAATTGGCAGACAGTATTCTAAATTTCTTATAGATAATAACATTTTTACTGCTTATGATTTAAAAAAATCTAATGATGAATGGATTGATAAATATCTAACCTCAGTTGGACATAAAACAGTTTTGGAACTTAGAGGTAAATCATGTATTGATTTAGATATGATTATTGCACCTAAAAAAGGTATCGTATCATCTAAATCTTTTGGAAAACCAGTATCTACCCTCCAAGAAATGGAAGAAGCCGTTGCGACTTATACTACTACTGCAGTAAAGAAGTTAAGAAATCAAAACTCTGTTGCCTCAATTATCTCTGTCTTTATATCAACTAATAGGTTCAAAGAGACACCTCAATACAATAATAATGCTTCTTTTAAATTTACTAATCCCACTGCTTATACACCTGATTTCATTGAAGTAGCATTGAAAATTTTAAGAAGAATTTATCGCAGAGGTTTCTTATATAAAAAGGCTGGGGTAATGATAACTGATATTTCATCAGAAGAAAATGTCCCCTATGATATTTTTACTCCTCTCTATTTGGATACACCACAAAAAGATATTATGAAAGTTGTTGATAAAATCAACAATACTATGGGCGAGAATACTCTCTTTTATGGTAGCCTAGGTATCAAAAATAAATGGCAGATGCGGCGTAATCTCCTCTCCCCTAAATACACTACTTCCTGGAAAGATATTCCTAAAGTAAAGTAGAAAAACTTCTATCTCAGAAATATTATTAGTAATACAAATATATAATATACAGTTATTATAACCAAGTGATTAAAACCTTATCTTTGCTTATTTCTTTGCTTCATTACTTCACTATTGTTACTATCCTCACATACTAGTAGAAATTTATGGAGAAAGTAATAATGAGGGATGCAATAGGCTTTAGTTAACCACAAACTTATATCAATATCTAATTTTATAATAATTTTCTGAACACAACAACTTTACTATAAGATTAACGTTCATACTCATTCTTAGAGTATTATCTAGTATGTCAATTCTATAATGAAGGGACTCTGCATTATTGGAGTCCCTTCAAAATTTATTTACATAATCTAATTTGATAAATTGCTAGCTATATCAACTAATATTATATAAACTAGCTTCTATTAAACTCTTTCAAAACTTCAGTAACATAGTATTGATCTAAAGTACCCATAGTTTCTCTTGTAGAATGCATAGCAAACATTGGATTCCCAATATCTACTGTCTTGATACTTGTTGTAGCTGAGCTAACTGGACCAATAGTAGAACCAGATGGGATATCTGATCGATTAATCATTTTCTGACAAGGAATATCTAATTTCTTGCATATGCTCATGAAGAAGGCTGAGCTTTCAGAGTTGGTTGCATATCGATAGTTAGCAGAGAACTTGACGACAGGACCTTTATTAAGTTCTGGAGCATAATTGCTGTCATGTTTACTTGCATAATTTGGATGAACAGCATGAGCTTGGTCAGCTGATATTTGAAAAGATTTATCAATAGCTCTTGCATAATCTTCTAGATTACCATCCCAAGAGAAATTAATCCTATTGAGTATCATTTCTAAGAAGGAGGAATTAGCTCCTTGAAGAGTTTGAGAACCAATCTCTTCATTATCATAGAATGTTGCTACTACAGTAGCCTTATTATCTTTTGTAGCTAGTAAAGCTCTTAAAATGGCATGACACATAGCTAGATCATCTAATCTACCAGAGGAGATTAAGTCATCATCTATACCGTAGATAAGAGTCTTTTCAAATGGAATAAAGAAGAGGTCATAATCTAAAATGTCACTTGCGTCGATCTTGCATTCACTAGCAATCAAAGCTTCTAAAAAAGACTCTTTTTCAGAGGTTCCTAATAAGACAGGTAATTCATTTTGTTTATTAATTTCTAGCCCTTTATTTACTGTTCTGTTTAAATGTATAGCTAAATTAGGTATAATCCCGATAGGACGATCAATGAAGATGTTAGTAGATTCTACTTGATTATCAGCAAGATAAGTCACTCTACCAGCTAATGATAATTCACGGTCAAACCAAGTATTGACAATAGGTCCGCCATAAACTTCAACAAATACTTTATGATAGTTTTTATATTTTGCTTCAGAGCCTACTTTAACTTTTAAGGCAGGACTATCAGTATGAGCTCCTGAAATTTTAAAACCTGTTTCTGCAGGTGAAGCAGTACCATTTATAAAAGCAATAACAGCAGAGTTATTTCTAATAACAAAATACTTTCCTCCTGCTTTTAGTTTCCATTTATCACCTTCAGATAATTTTACAAAACCATTATCTAACAATTCTTTTACTATAACTTCTGTTGCCTGGAAAGCAGTTGGACTCTTATCCAAAAAACTTTTTAAATCAACAGCTAATTCTTTGTGGTTTGTCATATCTTAACCTCTCAAATATTATTTTATTTCATTATTAACATTTTTTGAGTAATACTTTGATTACCTGATTCAATTTTAGCAAAATATAATCCTGAAGGAAGTTTACTTCCATTCTCATCTTTTCCATTCCAAGTGATTTCACTATTTCCACCTTTTACAGTAAAACTAGTCAGACTTGAAACTCTTTGTCCTTTAATATTATAAATATTGATTCTAAGTTCCTTATTTTTTATTCCGTGAATATTCAAAGTAGTTGAATTTTGAAATGGATTTGGATAGTTACTTATAGTAAGATTTGTAAAAGCAACAGCATCATTGCTATTAGGAGTAGTAGAACCGTTTCCTAAAATTTCAAGAGAATAAGAGTCTGTATTACTGAAAATTTGCAGATTACCATTATATGAATCTTCTGAAGTTGGAGTAAAGTTTACTTCCACAAGTCCCCAATCACCAATAGCTAAATTATTCGGATAATCAACAACTTCGAAAGCTAAACTGCTTGAAGTGATGGATGATATAGATAAGTCAGTATCACCAGTATTTGTAATAGGAATGCTAAGACTAGAAGTTTGGTTTAGCTGAGTCTGTGGGAAGTTATATTGAGTATATGGTATATATATTTCCGGAAACCTTGGAGTGGAAATATTGTGGGTAATGTTAGCTATTCTATCTAATAGCATTGGATATTCAATAAATGGATTAGGTTTATTTTGAATATCTACTATTTCGTCATTACGATCAGTTTCATAATCACTCACAGGATCTTGATAATACCAATCTCTAAGAATCATTTGCTGGTTAGCACTGTTAAGGAAATTACTTGGATTATTATATCTTAATGCAAAATAAAACATTGCTCTAGCAGTATCCCCTTTATGATCATCTCTAGGTTCAAATACAGTTGTGCCACCAGAGTTAGTACCTTTTTTAGATCCACCTTCCTGCCAGCTAGCATTGGTAACAATACCAAAAGGATAGTTTCCTCTTATACTATTTGCCTGCGAATTCGTAGGAAATAAATGATGTAAATCAGACTTTGCTGTTCCTTCAGCTCCCATTGATTGTGGCCAAGTATGTTCAGTGTTTATAACATTCCAGTTGGGAGTGTTTCCTGGTGAACATGAATACCATTCATTAGTATATACACAACGAACTTGTCCAGATTCATTAGCAATATAGCCAAATAATTCAACTCTTGCATCTTCATAACTTATTGAATAATGATTATCAATGATAGATTCTAGAGCAGATTTTAATTCTGAATCCCATTTATTATATGTTGAATTATATCTTGAATCTGGGATTCTTCCCCCTACATTAACTTTGAGAGGAAGTGAATATTCTTCTTCATCAACATTAAAAAATATAGTGTGGTCATAAACAATATTTGTTTCAGGAATCACTGTAAGGTGTACTGTAGTTACACCTTGGGGAGATAATTCAAAAGTTACTGTATCAAGTTCTATTACATCGCTATTTTCAACCACATTTATAGTAACAAGCTGGTCTGAGGTATTGGTAACATCAATATCCACAAAACTCTCGGTATCAATATTTACTTGTCCAAAATTGACTTCATTCTGAGATAGAGTTAAAATCTGCCCAAAGACTGCCCCTACAGATAATAATCCGACTATCAAAATTAAAAAACGTTTCATATATTAACTCCATTAAATTAGTGCATCAATTATTTTATTAACTGTCTATTTGGCAATAAAAAAATTAATTTTCCCTTATAATTCAATAGGTCAAAGGCACTTATACTTTAAAATTCCAAACTTATTGAGAGAAACTAACAATAATGCTGCTTTATAAGAGATATTTTGCATCTTTGCTAATATGAGATTTAAGATTAATAAATGATTAATTTTGCCATAAAAGAATATTTTCTTAGCAAAACTTTGAATATTACATGGAGCTATTTTTCTATTTATCAACACATTATACATCTCATAGAATATTTTTTAAAAAAATATCTTGAACAAAATATAAAGATTTGAGAATTTGTATTAATTATGATTAATATTAAATATTAAGCATGAAAGGAGTCGCAATGCTTGAACAAATTAGAGAAAAACAGAAAATTATTATTTATGTCGTCGCTATTGTATTTGTGCTAGGTATGGCACCATTAGGCTTAAGAAGCCTATTTATGCCAAAACCTACATATGGAGAAATTAATGGTTCTGAAGTTGAATTAGAAGCCTATAATAATAGTCTTCGTAGTACTTTTAATAATATCCAACAAATGTTAAGTAACATTAATGCTAGTGAAAACAGAATTAGCATGTTGAATGAAGAAAAAAGAGAAATTAATTCTGAAATTAGAAGGTTGAATTTCCAACTTGATAAAGTTACTAATGATTCATTAAGAACAGAAGAATTAAATCTTGAGATCCAAACTTTAGAAGATAATATTACTTCTAATGACCAAATGATTGAACAATTGAACTCACAAATTACACAATTAAAAGAGAGTTTGAAACCATATAATATTGATTATAATCAATATAAAAGAACTGGTTCAATCAGTGAACAAGAAAGATTGCAGTTAGAAGATAGAACTTGGGCTGATTATATTGGTCAAGAAATTATTAGAGAAGAGTTAGATAGTCATAGAATCAAAGTTTCTAAGTCAGAGTACAATGACTTTATAACAGAGAATTACTCATTTCTATATGATGAAAATGGAAATCTTAATGACAATATGCTTAATATGTATTTTCAGCAAACTGGTTTGACTCCTAACCAATTTAAAGAGAATGTTAATTATCAAATTAAAATTCAGAAGCTTCAAGATAAAGTAACTGCTGATTCAATTTCAACTATGGAAGAGTTTGAAGAAGATTATCTTAAAAACAATACTAAGAGATCTGCTAAAGTTCTTGCCTTCCCTTCTTATAGATTTAAAGTAGATTCAACAGCAGTTGTTGATGCTGATATTGAGAAGCATTATAATGAGAATAAAGAAGATTATAAAGTTGATGGTGCTGTTAAACTTACTTTAGCTAAATTCGAAATTAAAGAAAGTCAAGCAGATAAAGCTTTAGCTCTTGAGAAAATAAATTCACTATATGAACAAGTTAAAGAAAAACCACAGTCATTCTCAACCCTCGCTCGTAATGAATCAGATGATCCAGGTACTGCTAGTCGTGGTGGTGATTTAGGTTGGTTTGCTAGAGGAAGAATGGTTGCAGAGTTTGATTCAGTTGCTTTTAGTATGGAAAAAGGAGATATTTCAGAACCTTTTGAAACTCAATTTGGCTACCATATTATAAAGCTTGATGATATTAAAACTGAAGATGATGTTAAAGAAGTAAAAGCCCGTCATATCTTAGTTAAAGTAGAATTAAGTGAATCAACTAAGTCACAAATTAGATCAAATAGCCAACAATTTGTTGAAGAAGTAGAACCATCTAACTTTACAAGTCTTGCTGAACAATACAATGCTGAAGTTATCGAATCACCATGGTTAGCTACTGATGCTTCTGAGTTTAAAAATAATGGACAAGAAGCTTATCACAAAGTTGCTTTTATGTCTAACTCTTACTATAACTATGGTTATTTATCATTTATTAAAAACTCCAAAAAACATCATATTTCTCCAATCTTCAGAGATAAAGATGGAAATTATGTTGTTGTGATGATTGATGATAAAAAGAAAGATGATTATAAAGAGTTAAATGATGACTTAAAGAAAAGTATCCGTACTGAATTAGAAGCAGATAAAAAAATTGAATATGCTAATAAAATGTTAGATCAATTCAATAATAATTATAAGGTTGAAGACTATAGAGATCTTATTACTGATTCCCTTTTAGTTAAATCTACTTTAGATACTGTTAGAGTTAAAATTAAATTCAACGAAATCCCTAACACAACCCTTCCTAAAGATGAACTAAATACTGATATTTTAAAAGCTGATTATAATGCTGCTAAAAAATCATCTTTAGAAGGATTAAGATTAGTTAGAGCTGCAGGATCTTATTATTTAGTTACTCTTAGCAAAGAGGGAAATGATGTTGTTGCTGATATTAAAATGGCACTAAATGAAGCTCGTAATATCAATAAGAACTCAAAATACTTAGCTCCTATCAGTAATTCTGAAAAAGCTGTAGAAATTCTTTTTGACGCTCCTATGAATCAAATTACTGAAATTAACTATACTGATGAAGGCAACTTCATCCTTAAAGTAATTTCAAGCGTTGAAGCAGACATGGAACAGTTCAATAAAACTAAAGAAGCTGATTATGAAGCTAAAGTAGAAAGAGAAAAAGAAAGTGAATTTAATAAGTGGTATGCAGAAAAATTAAAAGAAGCCAGAATCACTGATAAGCGATTTATGGCTATTCAATAAACAATCAGCCGGTGGAAACATCGGCTTTTTTTATTTTTAGAGGAGATTTATTAATGAGTAAATTAATGATTAGTGTTTCTGGTATTAGAGGAATATATGGGGAATCCTTAACCCCTGATTTAGCTGTTAAATTTGCAGCTCACTTTGGCATTATTTGTGGACGAGGTAAAATCATTATTGGTAGAGATTCACGTACAACTGGCCCAGCTCTCATGCATGCAATTGTGTCTGGATTGCTATCAGTTGGTTGTGATGTAGTTAATCTTGGTATTGTTGCCACTCCCACTGTTTTGCTAGCTGTTGAAGAATCAGATGCTGCGGGAGGATTAGCCATTACTGCTTCCCATAATCCTCAGAACTGGAATGCCTTCAAACTTGTAGATAAAAATGGAATGTTCTTCTTCCCTGAGAGAGCTGAAAGCTATAAAGCAGCTCTCAATAATCCTGTGGAATACGCTAGTTGGGACAAGATGGGTCAATACTCAGAAGATGACCAAGCTATTGAAAGACATTTAAAGAAGATCCTGGATATCCCTTATCTAGATATCGAAAAGATAAAAGCTAAAAGATTTAAGGTTGTTTTAGACTCTGTTAACGGAGCTGGGGGGTTAATCTCTCCTAGACTATTAAAAGCTCTTGGTTGCCAAGTTATCGAGATTAATAGTGAAGCTAACGGACATTTTGCTCATGTAGCTGAACCACTTAAAGAGAATCTTACACAACTCTGTCAAGTTGTTAAAGACAACAATGCAGATATTGGTTTCGCCACTGACCCTGATGTTGATCGTTTAGCAATTGTAGATAATAATGGTCAATACATAGGCGAAGAATTCTCATTACTCTTGGCTGAAGAGTTTGTTCTTCCATTTAAAAAAGGTGACCTTGTTCTCAATCTTTCTTCATCTATGGCTAGTGATGACATTGCCAAAAAGTACGGTGTGGCTGTTCATAGAACTAAAGTAGGTGAAATCAATGTTGGTAAAAAGATGAAAGAAATTCAATCTCCAATAGGTGGAGAAGGAAACGGTGGTATTATAGTTCCAGAAGTTCATTACACTAGAGATGCTCCTGCAGGTATGGCTATTATTTTAGGACTTTTAACTAGAGAAGATAGACCTCTTTCCGACATCGTTGCTGATATTCCTCACTACTATTTCCATAAAGCAAAAATTGAGACAAAAGCTGAACTCTTAGATCCGATTATTGCCAAAGCTCACGAAATCTATAAAGATTATAAAAAAGATACTCAAGATGGCCTGAAAATAATAGGACAAAACTTCTGGATTCATATTAGGAAATCTGGAACTGAACCGATAATTAGAGTATATGTTGAATCACCGTCACCTGAAAGATCTAAAGAGATAGCCCAAGAAGCTATTGCTAAAATAACAGATTTATAGATTGAGATAATTTAGATAATTGATAATAGCAAATATTAAAAAACCCCCTCCATGGAGGGGGATTTCTTATTAAACTAATCTTCTATTTTCTAACTGAATTTACTATTTTTGCAGAAATTTCATTAATCTTCTTAATATCATCTTTCGAATAGTATCCATCTTCTTCAACACTATATATTATCTTTTTAATCTTGGCAAAACCTTCTCTAGCTACTTCATAATATTTAGCTTCTTTAATTTTATCCGATAAGATTAAATCAAGATTGTTAATAAGAGCATTAACAATACCTCTTTGGTTTATTGTCTTAGCTCCTTCTGGATCCCAGTTTTTGAGATACAAGTTACTTATTCTATAAAGACCTTCAGACCATCCACCAAGTTGCATCAAAGTGTACTGGTCAAGCATTTCTTCTTGATAGAAAGCTAATTCAACTTGAGTTTGATATTCAAAGATTAATTTCTCTAAATTATCCCATTTGTCATTTTCATTATTACCTAAAACATATTGAATCTCATCAGCCATCTTTAAGATTTCATCTTTTAAGCCAATATTCTTAGAGTATTCAATTAAAAGCTCAGTATAGCCTTTTAATTTAGATTCATCACGTGAACTTATTGCCATTACAGCATCAGCACTAATTACACCAATAGCAAAAGATTGCTCGTAAACATTTTCGCTGACCTTATAAGCTTCAGTTGGAGTTTGAAGAGCTAATTCTTTAGAAACAGGTCTAAGACTTTCTAACACATTTTTAAAAGGTAATGGATCCATTCTAATTTGATAATCCACACTTTCTGTTTTAACGTCCTCTTTCTTAGCAGTTTCTGCTTGCTTTTTTTCTCCACAGCCTAATAAGGCAAATAAAACAATTAATACTAAAATCGCTGATATTGATCTTCGCATAATATCTCCTTTTTTTATATCTCTATTCATTATAATAATATTTAAGTCTAATCCCAATTAGAAGATTAATAATCATAATATAAGTCAAGATAATAATAATATTGACTGTCACTGTTTTTACTTCTAGTCCTCCAAACTTTTTATAAGGAGAAATAAAAATATTCTTTCCCTGATTCAAGAATCTACCATACATCATATCAACAATCAGATTAATATCTTTGTTAGTGAACTTACTCTTAGGATATCTAATATTAACTTCTTCCCAGAGTTCATATCTTTCATCTCTCAAGGCTGTTTTACTTAAATCAGAAGTTTTCTCCAGTGTCAACATCTTTTTATCAATCTTTTTCAATTCTTTATTATTTACACTCTCAGTAGAATAACCAGTAATTAGTCCTTCAAAGAGCCAACGTGAAGGTATTGTCTGAACAACTTCAGGAATAGGATTTTTCTTTAATATAGTTAAATTTCTATTCATTTTGTCAAATTGGATTACAGCTCCACCAAAGATAATCTGAGGAATTAATATTAAAGGCAGTATATTGATGATTCCCTTGGTATCATTGATGAAGGTTGAGAACAATAATCCTATAGAAAGTCCTATTAAACCGGACAGGGAGAAATAGACGACATTCAATAAAAAGAATCCTTTAATATCTAATATTGCAGAAGAGATCAGATGAAATAGTAGAGCTTGAACTACAGTAAATATGGTCAAGACTAAAAATTTTGAAATCTGATAATGTGATACTTTCAGATTTCTAACTTTCTCTCTAAGAATGAATTTTCTTTCCTCTAAAACTTCATGAATACTGTTTGTCATACCAAAAAATATAAAGATAATTATACTGACAAATAGATACAAGGTTATATTAGTATTTTCATAGAAAGAATAAGTCTCACTTCTTGGAGCTAAACGGAGTATGTAAGAAACAATCAAGGCCAGTAAGGGAGCTTCTAAAAAAGTGATCAAGAGATTAGTCTTATTTCTTAACTTATTAACTAAATTACGGTGTAAATAAGTAGTAAATTGGACGAAGCGTGCATAAAAAGTTAATTTCTTTCTATACTTAATTTTCTTTTTATCTACGCGAATTTCTTCTCCAGTATCTTCCTTTGTAATCAGCTGGAAAAGAATTTTTCTCTTATACTTGTCTCGCCAATACTCTGATGAAAATTTTCTTTTAGTTACAACTTGCTGATTAATTTGCTCAAATTTGATATTTCCTCTAGTATCATATTCTGGGAAGAGAATAATATCATAGAAAAAATCTGGATTTGAGTCTTTGACTTTCTGCTCTAATAGATTCTTTCTAAACTTGATAATATCTATTTCTTCTTGAAAATAAGAAAATGCTTGGGTAGGAGATCCAAAATAAACTTCTTTTCCTCCGTTATCCATTAATAGTACTTTCGAGAACTTCTTAAAAATATAGGCATTAGGTTGATGGACAGTTATTATTACTATTCTATTTTGTCTTCTTTGTTCATGAAGTAATTCAATAATTTGCTCTGCATCAAAGGATGATAGACCTGAAGTTGGTTCATCACAAACTAACACTATAGGTTCAAATAATAATTCCAAGGCTATATTAAGTCTTTTTCGCTGTCCTCCGCTAAGAATCTTATTTGAATCATCTCCCACTAATGTATTACGCTTATGGGCTAAAGTAACCTGGTTAAGGATATTATCAATCTTCAAAATTAGTTGATTTTGTGGAACATTTGGCATCCTTAAACGACCATAAAAATACATATTCTCAAAAACAGTAAGATTTGCAAAGATCATATCATCTTGTGGGACATAACCAAAATATTGCATTAGATCAGATCTATTTTTGAAGAGTAGTTTTCCATCTACTTCAATTTTTCCATGCGAAGGTTGAAATTCAGCAACTATAGCTTTGAGAAGAGTTGATTTTCCACAACCAGATGGACCTAGGATACCTATTAGTTCACCCCTTTTAGCATTAAATGATATGTTATCTAAACCAATGGTGTTATCATTATGATAGTGTTTAACTGCTGTAACTTCAAGATTATTAATCTCAAATGGAACTTCAACTAAATCAAAAAAGTTATTAATTCTAAAATTAAAATTCTTGCTATTTCTAAATTGATGTTTTACCTTATTTCTAAGATGTCTTCCTAACTTTCTATCACTTTTCTTAGATAATTTATCAAGGCTCAGATGAGTTCCTTTAGCATCTTCAATGGTGATGATATCTTCGTTAAGTTGAATTACTCTTTCGCCAGCAATATCTTCTCCATTAATCAAAAATGTTAGATTCTTCTTTAGAGGGATAAAATGATAGCCTTTTTCTCTGTTCTCGATTTGAGCTATTGCTTTTTCACTTGGATGCTTTACTAAACTATAAAATCCATTATCTAAATTTAAATAGATAACATCTGGAACAATATCATCTATACCTATTCTTTCTTTCTCATCCAAAACATCTATTAAAGAGAAGGCTGCATAACCTTTAATCCTCAACTTATCATCCCAGTAAATCTGAACATCCCTATTGAAAGAAATAGATTTACCATTACGATATAAATATCCTCTTCTTACATTTAGGAAGAATTTATTATGATCACAGGTTATCTTGAAGTCATAGTCGGCCTTGGTAAAGTTAATAACATCACTATTATCTAAGTTTTGCATTAATTTTCTTACAAATACGGTATTAAACTTTAACTTTTGAATTTCTAGGGTACTCTCTGGAGGAACATAATATATATGATTTGCTCGTAATTCATTACCACTTAACTTAACACTCGGCTTCTGACCAGTTACTAGAAAATAATTATTATCTATTCCAAAAATGACCAACTCAATATTGTTAATATTCTGATCTTTAAAACGCATATTACAACGTTCTGATTTACCCACAACTAAATAATCTGTGAAAAGAGAATTTTCAAATTGGAAAACTGAAGAGATGTCTGTGATTCTTAAGGGGGCAGTGGTTCGTAATTCTAGATTTCTCATGAAATCCATAAAGCCAGAACCTTCAATCTTGAAGAACTTCATCATAGACTGAATTGAAGATATTTCATATATCTCAAAATCACTATCAGAAAAGGCCATGATAATTAAGGTTAAAATCAACCTTATCTTATCTAATTGATTCAAATTATGATTAAGAAAACTAATAACCTTTCCTAAATCATAATCTTCGTTCATGATTTCTTTAACATAAACTTCCCAAGAAATTGGTAAATCCTTGAACAGGTTTAATAACAAAGGATACAAGATGTCTATTTCATTTTTTTTTATCTGGGTATCAGACCTGATTATATGTACATAATACCTGGTCAGCATATCTACTAATTCATTCTTTTTACTTCCACTTGATAGTTCTTTCATTAATTATTCTCTTATAGTTAAATATTGTTCTTTCTCTTGATAACACAATTTACAATCATGTCTCCGACAATAATTATTCATTAGGTAATATAAACCTTGGAAATATAATTCTTTATGAAACAAATTTCGCTGTTGATAATCACTTATTTTGTTCATAAATGAGTTAATTACTCGATTATTACCTATTTTAGGAAATTCTTTTATAAAAAGCTCTATTTTGGCAAGATTTTTTTTATTTTTATAATCTTGTATTAAGGAATAGATAAAAGGTAAAATTGAGTTATAAATGACTATCATAACTATCTGTTGACCTAGCTTTTTCTTTCTTAACCCTTTATTCAAAAGACTAGCTATAGCTTGTATAAACTCAGACAGATTATTTGAAAGATTAAAAGACTCCCATAATACTATTGCTAGGTTTTCATTTCTTAAATGCCATCTAATAGTTATAAATTCCCTTACTCGCTTGTTTGGTTGTGAAGCCGGCCTAACCCTGAACTTTTGCCAAAGATTTTTATTATATGTTTCTAGCTTTCCTAACCCTATTTCCTCAACAATAGAATCAATATAGCGTGGAAGATCTTTTTTAGAAATCTTTTTTAACTGACGCTTATTGATTCTATCAGCTAACAACTTCATCCCATTCTTATTGTTAGGTGATCCTAAAGCTCCAGCAATTACTTTATATATAGTTTCTTCATAAGGCTCAAGATAACTGATTTGCTTTATTAAATCAGCTTTTTCAAGCAATCTTTTCTTTCCATAGTTATAAAGTAAATAGTTTAATTGATTTTTGTCCAAACCACTGAAAAAGTGACAGTTATAAGCAATTTTTGCTTCAACATCTTTATTTGGAATATAAAACTGAGAAAGCAATAATGTAGGAATCTCACTCTGAGCCTGGGTCAATATCTGACTACTATCATTCTCCCAGATTAGATGCAAAATTACCTTATTATATTCTGGATCTAATTGGTGTTTATGTTGCAACCAATCCCTCTTCTTTATATGTATTTCTACATCTCCATGATAATCCTTGTTACCGATTTTTAAATAAGCATCTTTGAAATCAGCTCCCCTATCACTGTTGAGATTACCAGGATAAATCACTCTAACAGGCTGTCCTGAAGTTGTATACAAATCATGATTTAGTTTTTGTTTGGCCCAAATTGAATACAACTCCACTTCTAGCATTTTTACTCCTTGTCTATATAATATCTAATTACATAAGAGGCCATCATCATGCCCATTATAGCTGGATAATATGAGATTGATCCTACCAATGTTCGGTCTCTGCCCCTGGTATTAGACTCTTCTGGTTGGCCTCTTCCCTCTTTTAGATAATCCTTAATAGGTAATTCATCTGAATATACTACAGGAATTCCTTTTGTTATACCACGTTTTCTTAAGTATTTCCTAACCCTAGATGCTAAGCTACAGTTCTTACTTTTTGATAAATCTGCAATTCTTATCTTGCTAGGATCTAGCCTATTACCAGCTCCCATAGATGAAATCACCTTAATATTATTATTATAACAGTCTTCAAGTAAACCTACTTTAGGTCCTAAACTATCAATAGCATCAACAACATAATCAGCTTTATCTAATAATTTTAATCTTAATTGCTCATCAAAGAACTCTGTAATAACTTCTACTTCAGCTTCTGGATTAATGTCTAATACTCTCTCTTTAAACAAGTTGCCTTTAAGTTTACCTATGGTACTGTGAAGAGCAATAATCTGCCTGTTTATGTTACTCTCACTCACAACATCAAAATCTACAAGAATAAACTTTTTAAAGCCAGCTCTTGCTAATCCTTCCACAGCAAATCCTCCAACCCCCCCTAAGCCTACTACTAGAATTGTTTTATCTTGGAAAGCTAATAATGATTCTTCATCTACGATTAAACTACTTCTTTGATTTTGATTCACACCTCTCCTTTACTAACTTGTTGAAATTCTCCTCAACAACTTGTTTTATCTCATATTTATTTATATTATAATTTGTTTGTAATATATTGGCAACTCTTTTTACTTCATCTAAATGCCCACCATCTGGAGCATCACTTTCTATAAAATATCTTTTTTTCTTCAAAATCTCGCTAATAGTGACTTCATGTTTAGGATTAGCGAGAATTCTATTACTTAAAGAGAAATAAAAACCTAGTTTATCCAATTCTTTATATACTTCATAGGAAGAATGGAACCCATGGATTATTTTCATTCTCTTCAACCTTCTTAATTTATGTAGTTTTATGAAGGCATATTCATAACCTACTAAGTGATAGATACTTGGTAAGTCTTTAATATCTGCTTTACTCATTTGCATATCAAGTAAGTCTATTTGTTTTTTTTGATTTTTATATCTTTTATCAAGACCCATTTCACCAATACCTAATATCTTTTCATAGGGTAATTTCTCCAAATAAGTTTCAATCTCTTGTCTGGATAAACTCCAATTTTGTGGGTGAATACCTGCGAACCAATAGGTAACATTATTCTGCAAGTGCCAGTTAACCTCTTTATGATCTAAAGCTGTTGATATTAATATTATCCGAGCTTGATCTTGTGAATTAGTAATGTCATTTTGATTTTGCTTAGCTTGATATAAATGGCAATGAATATCTATTACTTCTGACATAAAATTCCTTATTTTTATTAACTTTTTCCATATTATAGCATCTAAAAACTTTTGTCAATTCTTTTGTTAAAAATGACGTTGATTCTTAAAGAAACCTTTCACTTATCAAGCCATTACCACAATAGTTTATTTTTTAACATGTCAATAATATGTAGCTAATCACAAAAACTAATCGTTATTTGACTCAATGCCAACATTATAACACAAGTGTTGTCTTGTAATTTCTTCCTTCGTTACTAGTATCCTGATAAGTTCCTAGTAGAATATGGTTAGAGTAACAATGAAGGACCAGTATTGCAAATAGAAATGAAAAAGTGCTAATTCAGCCTTCGACTATGATTATATTAAGTACATCTTTGGACTACTTTAGATACATATCCTAAACCTTTTAGTTGATTTATTAGATTAGTCACAACTAAAAATGATTAAAGTTTATGACTTTCATTTTTCTTGACAAATAGATTATCATATATTCTCTAGCTATATTATCAAAATAGGTGTTAACATGAAAAATATTTTAATATGGTCATATCACTTCCCTCCCGAAGGTGGCCCAGGAGTCCAAAGAATAACGAAGTTAATTAAGAATTTACCACAAGATAAATACAGAGTCTTTGTTATTACTTCAAAAAGGAAACTCAAAGTACTTGATTATTCTTTATTAGAAGAGATAAAGTATAGATGTAAATTTTTCCATGTAAAAGATTATTATTCTTACCTTCTGGGAGATATAAAGAAACTTTTACGTTCTATAATGGTACCTGATAAAGCCTATTTATGGAGTCTTTCTGCATATTATAAAGCTAAATCTTTACACAAAAAACATAATTTTGATTTAATCATTTCCACCTCCCCCCCTCATAGTTCTCACATTTTTGCAAGTAAGTTAGCTACTCACTTAAACATAAAATGTATAATTGAGTTCCGTGATGAATGGACTAGTAATTCTCTTTTTGAAAGAAGTAAGAAGCAAAACAAACAGATTGAAATGGAAAATACTGTTTTAAGAAATTGTAGTCATATAGTAACAATTTCTGAGACTGCTAAAAGAAATCTTCAAAGTAAAATCCTTAGTAAGAATAAAATTGATGTTATCTATAATGGCTTTGATGAAGATGATTTCAAAGATTATAATTTCTCAGATCATCAAATTGAGCCTAATAAGTTAAAAATTGGTTATATGGGAAGATTAAATACTTTACACAGTCCTAAGTCCTTCTTTTCTGCTCTAAGCAAATTATCTACTGTCAAAGTTGATTTAACTTTTCAGTGCACAATTATTGGTGATAAAGAAAATTCTAAATGGATCAAGCCTTATCCTCTTTTAAAAGAAAACTTTACTATCTTGGGTTATATGGAGCACCATGCTTGCCTAGAAGAGATATCTAAATCTGATATTTTGCTTTTATTATCAACTAATTCTAACAAAACTGAAGTTGTTACCGGTAAGGTATTCGAATACTTTAGATTAAAAAAACCTATCTTTGCTATCTTATCTTCTAAAGGTGAATTATATAATATTCTTGTCGATTATAATAATGCCTATATTGCTTATGATGATGACCCTGAATCAATCTCAGAAGAGTTACTTAGAATGTGGCAAGACTTTAGAAATCATAATTTAGTTAAAAAAATACCAGATACATTTATAGATAGGTTTGATAGAAAGCAACAAGCCAAACAGTACATTGAAATCATAGAGAGTTTATTCTAATGAAGATAATTTATGTCCATTCAGGTAGCTTTCCTTCTAGTTCTCCAAGTATCACTTTTACTTCTAATACAGTTAATTCTTTAGCTCAAGAAGTTGACAAGTGTTACTTCTTTGTCAAGAAGAATAGTCATGACTCTCCAGAAATGATTTTTAACAAGCTATTGAATCTTGATAAATCTGAAAAACTATCGATTAAATCAATCGAAGTACTTTTTAATCAGAGATTTAATTCAATTTACTATTGGCAAGTCTATTTCAATATACTCAAGATTTCCCAATCCGAAAAAATCTCTGCTATCATTACTAGAAATGTTACTTTCCTACCTTTTTTATTCAAGTTAAGAAAAAAACTTGCCTGTAAAATTTATTTTGAGTCTCATGATTTCTTTACTGATTTAACTCTTCGTAATGACATTAATATTAAGAATAAATTGAAGCAACAGAGTATTGAACAGAGATATTTACCACACATTGATGGTATTTTTTGTCTTACTCAAACTCAAATCCAGTTATATTCAAAATACTATCCCAAAACAAGGCTATTCCTCGCTCGTACTGGACTAAGTATTCAAACAGCTTCACCTCTTAACCAGAGAAAATATCTTGGATATGTGGGATCATTAGACCTCCATAAGGGTATCCTCAATTTACTCAAGATAGCATCTTTAAGCCAACATAAACCAGAAGTGGTAGTTGTCGGAGCTAAAAATGAAGCTGAGAAAAACACTTTCCTTGAAAGGGTAAAAGGTTATTATGATGTTTCAAAAATTACAGTATATCTATGGCAGGATAAGAAAAGTCTCAATAAAATTCTGGATCAAGTAAAAGTTGGATTTGTAACACTCTCTGATACTTTTTTTAATAACTATCTTACTTCTCCTCTAAAAATATTCGATTACCTTTCCAAAGAGATACCTGTTATTGGTTCAAAACTACCAACCATCCAGGAAGTAGTTTTTGATAATAAAAACGGTTTCCTTTATGAGTTAGGCAAGGAAGATGAGATTGCTAGAAAACTGGATATACTTATGTCCGACGAAAAACTTTATAAAAAATTTCAGCTAAATATTATAAATCAAGCCAAGGATTTAACCTGGAAAAAGAGAGCTGAGATAATAGTTAAATCTATTGCTGAATCTTCTGCAAAATAACCTTAGCTACTTTTCTAGCATCAATGAGCTTCATACAGTTATGATGACCTAGTGGGCATTGTTTATGTCCATGCATACCACAAGGACGGCAGTCTAAATCTATTTCGAATAAGATGTCATTTTCTCTATAGGGAAAGTAACCAAATCTTTTCACTGTCGGTCCAAAGAAGGCAAAGACAGGAGTATCAACAGCATTTCCTATATGTAATGCTCCACTGTCATTACAGATAAGACCTTGGCATCTTGAGATTAGTGCTGCAGATTGCAAAATTGATAGTTGACCACAAGTATTTATAGCTTTTATATTAGCTTGATTTATAATCTCTTCAGCTAATTCTCTCTCACCTTTACTACCTATAAATATGAGATTAAAAGAGGCTTTACTTAAGTCTTTAGCAAGTTTTATATAATTTTCCTTACTCCATCTCTTTGTGTTCCAGACTGAACCTGGAGCAATTGCGATATTTCCCCTTTCCTTCAGATACTTAGAGCTAACTGCATAATCTTCAGGACAAGGAAAAAGTTCAGTAAACCAAGAAAGTTTATTCTTGGAAACATCTCTAGTATGAATTTTTAACCTAGGAAATTTATCACTAAAAAAAGGAGTAAGCAGTTCTAGATTTTTCTCAGCCTTATGAACCTTTTGAGGATGTCTCATTTTGCAAGTCAAAAGATGACGATAGATATCTCTATTAAAGCCAATTCTTACTTTTATTCTGGCTAGATAGATAAGTGTAAGAGTTCTTGCAGAACGATGAGGAGTGATAGCAATATCATATTTTTTCTTACTAATAAGGACTAGAGTTCTAAAATAATCTACTAGGCTATTTTTATCACTTGTAATAATTTCATTTAAGTGAGGATTATTTTTGAGAATTGCTTGATTACCCTTGGCTACTAAGACATCAATATCTGCTTTCGGAAAGAGTTTGCGTGTTTCTCTAATCAAGGGAGTCACTAAGATAACATCACCAATAAATGCTGTTTGGATAATTAAAATCTTTTTTTTCATTCTTTTATATACCTTTTATAAAGGGCGATATGTTGGACAACTAACTGGTTTATATCAAACAGTTTTGCTGATTCTTGTGCTTCCTTACTTAACTTGTTCCTTAACTGAGAATCATCAATCAATTGAATAATCTTGCCTGCTAGTTCATGGGGATTTTGCTTAGGAACCAATAAACCATTAACCTGATCTACTATCATTTCAGGTATGCCACCAGCATTTGTAGCAACTATAGCTTTACCACAAGCAAGTGCATCTAATACGCTAGTTCCTAAACCTTCTAGTTTTGATGCCATTACAAATATATCGAATCTCTTAAGATAATCATAGACGTTATTCTTATATCCTAAAAGTAGAAATTTATCTTCTAACTTCTTTTCCTCAATTATCTCTTTTAAATCTTTTGCTAATTTTCCATCTCCTATAGCAATGAACTTAACTTGTGTTTTCTTTTTAAGAACAAGTTCAGCAGCTCTAATCAGAGTTGGATAATCCTTATGGCCAGTTAAAGCAGCAACAGTGCCAATGATAAATTCCCCTTTAGGTAATTCAGCTAAAACATTCTTTTTATCGCCAACCTTTTGAGCTTTTGTAATATCTATAGCACTTCGAATTGTTATCAATTTATGATCAGGGATATTAGACTTCTTCACTATTCTTCTTATATTATCAGAAATGCAAATTAGTTTATCAAGCTTTTTACTATTGTATTTATATCTACTAAAGATATTATTCTTCAGTGGGAAATCAACTCTTCTTGATGCAAATAATGGAATATCAATAAAAAACTTAGTGAGTATCCCTAAACCTAAAGCATGTGAATTATGACAGTGTAATAGCTTAGCATCATATTTAATTATTAACTTCTTTAAACTTAGAGCAGAAAAAACATCATATTCAGAGCGCAAAGGTAAAACTTCACTAGGTATATCATTTTTCTGACAGTATTCGAAAAGTTTAGAATCTTGACGACAAACTAAAACAACATCTATCTTTCTTTTTATCAAACCTTCAATTAAATAGATAGCCTGTTGTTGGCCTCCTCGCCACTCAGTTTCTGTATCAAGATGAAATATCATGACTTTTGATTCTCCCATAGTTTAGCATATTTCCAAAATACTCCCATTGCAGAATTAAAACAGAGGATAAAACCAATTTTCCCATCTAAGAAACCTAACTGAAATAGATACATCTTCCAGAATTTCCAATTAGCTTTAAAATAAGCTCCAGCAAGAGAAGTAGTCTTCTTCTTGGAATGAGATCTAGAGGCTAAGTCGGAATAAAGAATCATTTTTGTGAGATGACTATTGATTGTAGGATAAGTATAGTGAAGAAGATGCTCATGAATATAGCCTATATTGCCTTCTATCTGCACAGATTCATGGACAAGTTTAGAATTGAAATGTCCTTTATCCTTTTTGAACAACCTAAGTGTATAATCATGATTCCAACCACAGTGATTTATCATTTTGTTGAGGTAGAAAGATTTTCTCTTAATTCTATATCCTGAATACTTAGTCTCATTCCCAATTATACTTTCTATTTTAGATTTTAACTGGGGAGTTACTACTTCATCAGCATCTAAAGACAGTATCCAATTATTACTACAATAATCTACAGCTATCTGCTTACATTTCCCAAATCCTAACCATTCACTTTCATAGACTAGACATCCTGCTGCTTTAGCTATTTCTATAGTCTTATCTTGTGATCCTGTATCTAAGACAACTATCTCATCAGCCCAAGCAATGCTATCAAGCATTTTAGGTAAGTTTTTCTCTTCGTTTTTTACTATTACAGCAACACTTAACATTAGTATTTTTTTAGTAAGTTGTAGTTTCTGAATCCACCAATTTGCTTTCCACCATTGAAATATCTTTCAAGCCAAGAAAGCAGTCTATATTTAAATTGTTCATGTTTATGAAGTTCTCTGTACGGGTTAGGTTTACCAGTCTCTTGTAGCTTATCCGCCCAATTGAATTGAGATATCATCTCTTCCATCACTTTAGGATGACTCCCTTTAAATTTCCCTAAGTGGTTTAAAGGACCATAATCAAATTCTTTAGGAGCTTTATCATAGTACTCTTGAGCTTTACCTTTTCCCCAATGGACACTATCTAGTGCTTTTCTTTTATTTTGCATTAGATGTGGAGGTCTTACCCAACCATAATGATAAATTTCTGCATCAACTTTAGCAACATTTATCTTATGAGTTCCATCTGCTTGTCTAGGGTTATCATAATAGTCGTAACGTCTGAAAGACTGAGCAGACTGCCAAGAGTAAATATCAGGTTTATTTTTAATAATTCTTATCTCAAAAGGGTACCAACCATGACCAGTATGATAGTGTTCATAATCTCCCCAAAAGTGTTTATACCTAAAAAGTAAGCCATCGACTTCATCAACATTGAGTAAATCTTCACACCTCTTCTTTATAACAGGTAAATATTTTTCATGAACAACTTCATCTGCTTGTACGTAAAACAACCAATCACCAGAGCATTGCTCTTTGGCTATGTTTGTTTGCATTCCATTTATGACACCCTTCTTATAATATTGCTCTTCCCATTCAGTATCGATTATTTTTATCTTTGGGTCGCCAATTTCGGCTATCTTTTTTCTAGTATCATCATCATCATCTCCTCTACCTACTGCTACTATAAACTCATCACAGATAGGTAAAATTGACTTTATTGATTCAACAACTGGATAATAAAGTTTTGATCCATTTCTTACAAACGAGAATCCACTAATTTTCATTTTATTCACCTTATTTTTTTGTTCAATGCTTATTTTCTAAGCTTACTTAGTCAAGCTTTTTGTCTTAACTATTAGCTCTTAATATCTTATCAATTTCTTGTTTAGCTCTCAGATGTGCCTTACCATCAAGTTTACCAAACATTCTCTCATTATAATAGTGTCTTTTTTCTTTATGAATATCATGACTATTTAAAGCTATATCAATAGCCTTAGACATACTTTCAAAAGTATCTACCCGGTAACTTGTCTCATCCAACATTTGAATAATCTCTTGGGATATTCTTCCTCCTACAGGAATCTTATAAGTTATGACTTTCTTATCAAGAGCCATAAATTCTGCAATTATTGAAGAGATATCGCCAACCATAAGATCAGATATCATTAAAAAAGGTAAAATTTCCTTATCCTCAATATAAGTTATATTTGAAGTTTCCTTTATTGTATCTTTAATCTGGTCAGGTGTCCATTCATGGACAGTAACTAAAATATTATATTTATCAGCGATTTCTCCTAATCTATAATACCATTTATTAATTGCTGAATAATTACTTTTGCTCCAAGTTGCAGAGAAAATAATCGTCTTTTTATCTTGTTTTAGCTTTAGTTTTTCTTGAAGTATATCTAGATCTTTCTGGTTTATTGAGCCATCGAAAGCATCATCAATTTTAGGGAATCCTACTCCTACCCCATTTTTTATTCCCCTATCCTTAGCTTGTTTTGCTTCAGTAGGAGAAGTAAACATAAAGAGATCAAATTGATTATAATAATCAGTTTTGATAAAATCCTTGAAATGATAGGGTCCATGCCTCATCCCAATCTTCTTAATTCTTGCTAGGGGGTAACGCCAAGTAGAATGACGGCACATAATAACTACATCAGGATAGGAAGGATATGTTATTGCAGAAACACCATAGCTTGATAATTTTTCTTTGAGAGTTTTGTTTTTAGCAACAACTCTTATCTGAGGATACTCTTTCAAAAGCTTTTTGAAACATATATAATCAGTAATATTATCACAGTAAAAATCAACTAACTGCTCATTGCTCTTATCCTTTGAGAATAATCTTGCAATAAGATAAGGAAGGTAGTTTCGTATTTTTTTTATATCACTCATTGTTTAAAAACCTTGCATTGGCAGAGAAATCATCAAGTTATTTATACTGCAATTCATACAACTCTTTATATCTTCCACAATTAGCTAACAAATCATCATGTTTACCAATCCCAACTACTTTTCCATCTTCCATAACAACAATTTTATCACTATTAATAATAGTTGATAACCTATGAGCAATCATGATTACCGTCCGATTTTCAGTAGCCTTCTCAATAGCGATTTGCACATTATTTTCAGAATCAGTATCTAAGGCACTAGTTGCTTCGTCAAAAATCAATATTGGTGGATTATCTATAATAGCTCGTGAAATGCATATTCTTTGTTTTTGTCCGCCTGATAGATTTGAGCCCTTAGTATCAAGTAAGTGGTCATAAGAATTTTCAAGTTTCTCAATAAATTCACTGGCATAAGCTATATCAGCAGAATTAATAATATCTTCTCTGCTAACAGGTCTTCGAGCACCATATGTAATATTGTTTGCAATAGTATCAGAAAATAAGATCGATTCTTGGGTCACTAGACCAAACAAAGCTCTCAAATCAGAGACTTTTATTTTATCTAAAGGAGTTCCATCAATTGTAATTAAACCACTATTATAATCATATAATCTATTTATTAAGTTGATAATAGTAGATTTACCTGATCCTGAAGATCCAACTATACCGATTCTTTCACCCTTATTTATGGTAAATGAGACATTGTTTATTACTGGTTTATTAGCTTTATAACCAAAAACTACATTCTTCAGTTCTATTTTATCTAAGAAGTCTTTTTTCTCAACAGGATTATCAGCTTCTTTAATCTCTTGTTCTAAATGAATCACTTCTGCTACTCTATCAAGGGAAACATTAGCTTTCTTAAAGTCAGTATATGCCTTGGTTAATACTTTCAATGGGTGTAGCATTGAGAAGATAGCCGCCAGAAAAGCAGTAAATGAACCTAGGGAGAAAGATGATTGATCATCGACTATCATTCTAGCACCTAAAAGAATAACGATTATACCAGTAGCCATGGAAGTTAGTTCAGAAAGTGGAACATTTAGGGCAGCATAAATCTGACTCTTAATCTTCAACTTCATATACTTATCGTTTATAGTTCCCATTCTTGCTTGTTCATAATCTTCTCTTGAAAAGGCTTTAACAATTTTCATGCTTGAAAGCACTTCTTCAATATTGGAGAACAACATTGATGCTTGACCCTGTATCCTCTTGGCATATTTTTTTATCTTTTTACCAAGAAAAGAAACTCCATAAGTAAATATGGGAACAATGACTAAACTCATTAAAAACAACTGTGTATTAATAAACATAGCAATAAAGATGAAGATAATTACTGTTAATAAATCTCTTAATATGTTAAAGATTGAAGTTATGTAGAGATCACTAATCATATTAACATCATTAACCATTCTAACAATCGAATCCCCAACTCGGTTCTTATTAAAGAAGGCTACAGATTGCTTTAAGTAACTATCGAAAATCTCATTTCTGATATCCCTTACAGCTTTAGATTTTAAAGCAGTAAATGAATATCTATTTAGTAAATAGAATATATTTTTTAGTAATAAAGCAACAATTATAATTATTAATACTAGATAAAGTAATTGAATAGGTGATGAATCTTTAAAGACTCCTTTATAACCTTCTATTAACAGATCTAAACTATCTTTGTTAAAGATCTTGTATTTTGCTGAATGTAAAAAGTTACCTGTTTCATCTGATAGAGCTTTCAAGATTTCACCAGAAGAGGTATAGACAACCTCCCTATCTAAATCTGTAAAAACATAATCAAACAAAGGGGCAAGTAGTGTTATAGTTGCTCCACTAAACATTGCAAAAAATATCATGGTGATAATTCCTACAACTAAATTAGTCTTATACTTAAATATTTTCGAACTTATTATTTTAACTTTCTTGTTCATATTGACCTTTTCTTTCATATTTGTATCATTATTTATTATTGATATTTTTTGTCAATATGTTTACTTGGAAGAAGTTTTTTTGACTTTTAACCCACATAATGCAATAGATCTTTGAGTATAGGACTATATTATTCATGTGAGGGCGTAGCTTTAGCGAAGACTCATTGCATAAGTAACTTACATAATTCTTCTGAATATATATATTATATGCGTTTTATTGAATCACCCCTGTATCCCCCTCAAAGAGGGGATTTTGCTAAAAGAACCTGCACACTTCACTTGTGATGCGTAGTTTTAGCGAAGTATTACTAAAACTCTACTGCACTATTTGGGTTTAAGAGCTGAATGTAGATAATATTGAACAAATTCTATGTGAAAGATTTACTAATATTGCACCTTGATTCTTACAATCCTCATAAGTTATTGGACTTTTATAGGTTAAGTTACAATAAAGGAATAGGCAGCTTTTCTACCTGACTGTGAATTTTCAGTTACCATCTTTGATCTGAGGATGATGAAGATAATAAAAAGCTTCGCTTAGAGCAGAGACAATCTCATAAGTCCGACAGAAGTGGTTAGCAGATTGTTAAAAGCCAGAGAGAATCTCAGCATTCAGAGGTAACTAATGTAAATGGCACGACTTTTGCCGTGCCATTTTGATATATTTAATCATTTTATCCATGCTTTAAAAAACCTTTTACAATGGAATCCTAAAGATCATGGGGTCATATGATACTATTTCATTAATATCATCTTACGTGTTGACGTATAGTTTCCTGATTTTAATTTATAGAAATACACCCCAGATGAGACATTATTACCTTGATCATCTTGTCCATTCCAAACAACTGAATGTTGTCCTGCATCTTGATAGTTATTAACTAAAGTTTTTACTCTTTGACCTTTTAAGTTATAAATATCAAGAGTTACAAGACTAGAACTCTTAAGTGAATAGGTAATTGATGTTTCTGGATTAAATGGGTTTGGATAGTTTTGCTCTAAAGAAGTCATTACTGGAGCTACTTGAGAGTCATCATTATCTACACCATCATCAGTTGAATCAATTCTAAAATCATCAGCCATGAACACAAAAGCATTATTACTAATACATTGAATAGCAATTCTGATATTTGTTCCAGTCAGATCACTTAAGTTGAAGTAGTAAGGTGTCCATTCAGTTGGAGCTTCAAAATAATCTACACCTTGATGAAGTGAATATTGGAAATCACTTGGTTGATCACCACCTAATGACATTTTTACACGGAACTTCTCTAAACCATACTCATCAGTGTAAGATCTTGCATAGAAAGAAACAACTGTAGTTGTACCTACTGTTAAAAGAGGAGATACAAGCCAGTCATCATTTACTCCAGCAGAAGAAGCAAATGAGGCTAAGAATTTATCACCTTCATAAGCATTCATATCAGTAATAGGAGGAGTTGTAGCACTTGGATTGAATACCATGTAAGACATAGCTTCTCCAGCATTCTCAAACTCAACATTACTAATACCATAAGTGCCTTCACCATCTAAATCATGTTGAATCCAATTGTTTAGATTTAATGTGAAGTCATCATAATCTTCAAAATTATCACCCCAAAGTGGAGCGCCAGAATTGAAATAAGTTATTGATACTGTATTTGAAGGTATAGATTGTCCATTCGGTTCTTCATAAACAGCTACTACATAATATGAATATTCTTGACCAACAACAACATTAGCATCATTATATGAGTTAGTTCCAATTTGGATAGCTTCATCATTAATCTGTTGGTTATCTCTATAGATGTCATAACTTACTAAATATCTTTCATATTCAGGTTCTGTCCATGTTAACTCAACATAACCACTACTATTAGTTGCCTCTAAGTTCATAGGAGCATTATAATCGTAATTATATGAAGCGTCTACATAAAGGTTGTAAAGTCCTGTATCATCACGAGTGAGTCTTGTATGCTCACCCTTGAAGTTCTTTCTTTCAAGATTAGAGTTATCTTCAGTTGGATTTACTGAAGTTTGTGCCACTCTGAGATAGTAATCACCACTTTCAGGTATAACATGCTCAATGTTAATTCCATTAGCAATATATTCTCCGCCATTAATTGCTGTAGCATCTTCTACTGGCCCATATAGCCATGATCGTACAGAGATTGAAGAACCATCAGCAGCTTCTGTAGATACCATTAAAGTATCACCGATGCCCATAGCTGGAATTTTATACCAGTCAATATCACCAATTGGCATTATTGCATAGGTATCACCGTTTACAGGTAGTGTCAAGTTCGTTGCATTAACAGCAACATCGTTACCATCTTCTGCATAAGCATAACCACTTAAAGTAACAATACGAGTTTCTCTTGTTACATTATCAATAACTTCTAAAGTCGCTGTTTTAGTACCTTCTGAGTTTGGAGTAAAAGAAACTCCGATAGTGGCTGTTTCCATGAAAGGAAGCACTGTAGGATATGTATTATTATCAGTAGTTATTGAAAACTGATCTGCATGGTCTCCAGTAATTACAGGAGCATCAGCAACTGTTACATCTGATAAACCAATTGATCTCATAGTAATAGTCTTCTCCATTGAAGAAGCGTTAACTGCAACCATTTCAAAAGTAGTAGCAACAGGATAAACAATCATATCAGCACCTTCAGGAACTTCACCAAACTGTAATTGTACATTTGGGTATGCTGTACGCATATAGTTAGCTGTAGGAGGTACAGAAGGATCAGGGATAGTTGAGTCACTATAATAAAGAATTGAACGGTTTTCAGGAGTTTCTGTACAGTAGAACTCATCTCCAGAACCATGATAGTCTGGTACTGAGTGGAATACTGCCACTACTAAATTCTGGCTATTATCATAAACAAACGGCATATCTAACTGAACTTCAACCCATGAATCTTCTGCTGGAACAGTAATAGTACCAGTATAGACTTCAGAAAGTTCTGATGCATCAATCCAAGACTCATTATCTTCAAAACTAGTTAAATCTGTATGACCAAGTAGTATTCTATATTCATCTGGTCCCCAAGCAGCATTACCATTATAGTGCCAAGATATTGTTTCGAGTCTTTGACCTTCAATCCCGATTTCACTTGCTAAGTAAATTGTTTGTGAATAAGAATGACGATAGAAAGGTTCGAAAGGAAGCCCTTGGCCAGTAAGTTCACCATCGCCAATTACAGCCAGGCCTTCTGGTAAAGCTGGAAGAACTTCAGCTACAACTGTGAAAACTTGTTCTGATATGTTATCAGCATTAGTTTCAAGAGTAAATGAACCATTAAAAGTTCCTTCAGCTTGAGGAGTAAAAGTTACATCAATAATACTTGAGTTACCAGATTCAATAGTAATTTGATCTTGTTGGAAAGTATAGTTATCATCTGATGTTAAATCAATTACTAAGTCATCACCACCCCAGTTAAAAGCATTTATTGAAGCTGTTGCGGTTCTATTTAAATAGACTGTACCAAAATCTATATCAGTAGGATTGAATTCAGCATAAGCACCTGTTGGTATTTCTTCAATCGTAATGTTATCAAGATAAACAGTTGCATAGGTTGAACCAGAACCAATATAATCAAAGCAAATCATGTTATCATCTTCAGAGATTTGATCGAAATGAACATAGAACTGTTGATATTCATTAGTTAATTCAACAGTTGAAATCTCGTTATACATATCTGCATTGTTATTTGAAGAAGTTGAACCAATTCCTAGAGATAGACCATTTTCAGAAGAAGCTCTTGCATAAAACTTAACTCTCTTAGTAGCCATCTGGTTTATAGGAGGAGTTACTACTTTGATATCTTCAGGAGCAGCATCACCAGAATTGTACAGACGCAATACATTGTTTCCTTCGTAAGGGTTCAAAGTTCCAACTTTGGCATAAGCTGCAGATGAAGTACTATTTATAATTGCTTGCCAATCTTGTGGTAATTCATTTGTAGGTACTTCTTCAAAACCTTCAAAATGAGGGAAATCAGTAATAGTTGCATCATAACCACTTCCTGATAGAGAAATGATTGTTTCAGTCCCATTGGAATCTGTAACAGTAATTTCTGCTGTAAAATCACCAACGGTTTCAGGTTGGAATACTACATTAAATTGAGCGAAGTTATCACTCAAATCAAGTGGGTATGAATTTCCATCAGTTAAGACAAATTCAGATTGATCATTAATCTCAACACTATTAATAGTCAAGGTACCTAAGCCTGTGTTACGAAGGGTAAATAAAGCAGGGTTAGCTTGTGTTCCCATAATAGTTGGCTGCCAGTTATATTCGCTTGGAGTAACTGTTAGCTGTGGTTCTGTAGGTACATCACCTAATGAAAACATTGTATTCGGGAATGAGTTTCTTGTTGTTGCAGTTGGAGGTTCTATAAAATCATAGTTTTCAGAATCACTATGTTTTTCTAAACTCTGGATAGCAGTTACCTCTGTAGCAAAGAATTCATCTGAAGATGTAGAATATCCTGTTGTATTAGATTCAAAAGCAACTAAGAGGTTTTGAGTATTATTATAAATAAAAGGAACATCTAAATAGATGCTTACCCAACCTTCTTCTTCTGGAACAGTAAATGAACCATCATAAACAAGTTGAAGTTGATCTTGTAAAAGCCAAGAATCACCATCAGCAAATTCATCTAAATCTGTGTGTGCCATCCATATTTGAATATTATCTTCAGTAAATTCTGAATTACCATTATAGTAATACCCTATTTCTTCAATTCTTTGATTATCAGTATCAATCCATTCTTGAAGATAGATAGTCTGAGAAATAGTAAATCCAAAATATGGCTCCATTGGTAAACCTTGATTTGTTGAAGTTCCATTACCAATTACCACAACTCCATCACCAGCTTCTGTTGTGAATGTAAAGATTTGACTAGTAGCTGTGTATTCTGAAGTGGAGTTTTGGGATACTACTTTCCAGTAATAATTAGTTAAAGTTTCAAGATTGTTAGCAGTATAGCTTGTATTAGCCTGTTGAACCAGTAAAGCTGATGCATCATTATTTATAACTAAAGCTTGGTCTGTGCTTAGATATAAATCATAAGAATCAGTATTTTCACCAGCTGTCCATTCAAGAGTTGTTGAAACAGAAACATTGAAAGCACCATTACTAGGAACAGTTAAGCTAGCAGCTGTTGGAGCTCCTTCGGCAGTGAAATGTAAGCGAGTACATGGGAAATAACTAGCTAAGGTACCATCAATAGCAGGGAAATCGCCATCAGCATACTTATACATAGCAGGAGATAAGTCACCTTCAACAGAGTTTGTTGCAAAAACAGGATATCCGCTAGCATAAGCACCGTCATTATTAACAAAGTACAATTCTAGGTTATCTTGGCCATTATATGAAAATGCTGAATCAAAAGGAATATAAACCCAGCCAGAGCCATTATAAGTGATTTCACCTTCGAAAACTAATTCATAAGTATCATCACTTGTTGGGTCAAGATAAGTAGCTGAATTAAAGCCATTTTCACTTGTGTGTTTTAAATAAATTTGCTGGTTGGGCATTGAATAGTTTGCCGGATCGTTAGTAACATCAAAACTAATTCCATCAATATCCATAGAATTAGAAATACTTGCACTTGGATAAATAACTCTACTCCAACCATAGTCATAAAAGCCATAAGTCGGAATGTAGTTAGTTGTTCCATCTTGTGTTCCAATTTCTACGTGTAAGGCAGAAAGAGAAACTAAAAACAGTAAAATGAGTGTTGTAAATAACATTTTTTTACTCATAATTAACTCCTTAATTGTGTTTTCTGATCTATTTATTAAATCTTTTTTGGGCATGTAAATATGATTTATACATTTTTTATTCCAATTTTCATATTATTTTTAATGCTTTTTCATTGTTATAACAGATAATATTTTCATAGGAATATAAATTGCATACATTACTATATAGATATTTATATAGAAATGCCTTGCGCTTGAGAGTAATCAAAATTTTAAAAGAGAATAATGATTAAATAAATTGAAATTAATCTGGAGGAAATATATGAAGAAGTTTTTTTACACGCTTATATCATTGATGCTTATAACTAGTATCTATGGCATTGGCAATGAACAAGCTAACACGTTTGGAAGTAGTGTTAACTACTCCTACCAACTTACCCGATCTGATAATTTACCTGAAGTAGTAAGTAGAACATTTGCTCTACCAGCTAGCCAAGCAGAGTTACACATTAATTCAGCTCTTCTTGTAACTTATGATGAAGCGGGAAACGTAATTGAATCAAGTAGAGATATTAACCAAGATTTTGTTACTTTATCCCATTCTTTTCAAATGCGTGAGATGTACGGTTTTACTGTAAATATCCATGTAAACAACAATGTAAGAAATGGAAGACAAGTTTTACAAGCTGTGAACTTTGAAATCAGAGGAACTAACTCCGTAGAAATCCCTTCAACAATTTCTGAGGCTTTTGTTTCTTCTTACCAAAAACTAGCTTTTAACTTTAATGACTCTTATCTTGCATCACTTCCATATTCTCAGCCAAAGATGTTAATAGTTTATCCTTCTAATAGTTTAGACACATTTCTTAATATCTATATCCAATGGAAGAAAGCTGCAGGTTTTCAAGTTGGTACCATGCTAACAGAAGCTTCATGGTCTTCTGCAGCTATTGTTAAACAAAATATTGCAACTTATTATGAAGAACATAAACCAGACTATATTATTCTGGTTGGTGATACTTCGGGTTCTTTCGTAATCCCTACTAATATGTTTATATCACCTGATGGTACTGAAAATGATGCTGATGATAACTTCTATACCTTGCTTGAAGGAGATGATGATGATTATTTCCCTGAAGCACTTATTGGTAGATTTTCAATCGGTGACCCACTCAGTTTAGCTGTACAAACAAGCAAAACAATAAATTATGAAAGAGATCCAGATATAGAGCCAGGTGCAGATAACGCTTGGATGAAAAAAGCACTTGTTGTTGCTGGAAACTATGCGGAAAATAATCTTCAACCTTCTACACCTGTAAGAATGTCTCGTTGGGTACGTGAACGATTCTTAGAACATGGATATACTCAAGTTGATACTGTCTATTATCCACCTACTTACCCTGGAACTGGCTCAATTACTTCAGCAATAACTAATGGTGTTCAATATATATCTTACCGTGGTTGGGGTGATGCTAACGGATGGCATTATCCTCTATTTCACATGGGTGATCTAGCTAATGTTAATAATGTTAATAAATTACCGGTAGTATATTCTATAGTTTGTAATACTGGTGACTTTGCTAACTCTGTTAATCCTAGTTTTGGTGAATACTGGATGAGAATGGGTTCTATTACTAATCCTAAAGGTGCAGTAGCATTTGTAGGTCCATCAGATCTTCACACAAAAACCAAATTTAATAATGCTATCTCAACTGGAATGTTCTTAAGCCTTTTAGATAATGGAACAAGAATCTTTGGTTCTACAGTTTTAGATGGTAAAATTGAACTTTATAATAATTATCCTAATGATAGAGAAGATGGTGGTTACGTCCAATTCTACTTCCATGTATATAATATGCTTAGCGACCCTTCTCTAAAGATGTGGTCTAAAGTACCTTATGCTATGGATGTAACAGGTATTCCAAACTCTTTAGACCGAGGAACAAGTTCTATTGAACTTCAATTACCTCATTCACTCAATAATGCTATTATTACTTCCACAAAAGATGAGTTAAATTATGCTTACACTAGAGTGATGAATGGATCTGCTGTAATACCTATTGATACTGAAATTGATGGTGAAGATGTAATTATTACCATTACTAAAGAGAACTTTAAACCTTTCACAGCTGAAATTCCAGTATCTGAAAGTAATAACATTGCAATAACTAATGTTACTGTTGATCAACAACTACAAGCAGGTTATGTTTCTAACTTAACTATTGAATTAACTAATTACGGTGATGATTATAATAATGTTGAAGCTACTCTAACATCACAAAACCCAAATGTTATGATCAATACTAGTAGTCAATCAGCAGGAAATATGTCAGCAAATGCAAATTCTACAGTTGAATTTACTGTTGAAGTATCAAGTGATGCTGAATTTGCTGAAGTTGCTGACTTTGAGCTTGCTTTAACACCTTCTGGTAATACAGAAAAGTTTAACCTTTATTTAACTGGTGGTAATCCTTCTTACATACTTCATAATGGAGAAATAATTGCTGGTCAAGCTAATGAAATCCAAGTAACCTTTAGAAATGTAGGTAGTGTTGATTTATCATCTGGAAACGTTAGAGTACGAGCTCTTCATTCTGGAGTTGTTAACAATGATATTGATGTAGCTTATGATTCAGCTGTTATTAATAATACAACTACAGTGACTTTCTCTCCTGAGATAGATGCTCTTGCTACTCCTGGTGCTCAAATACCATTTAGATTTGACTTTACTGAAGCTGTTTCTGGATATACAATCACTAAGGTTGTTATAATACCTATTAGCGGAGTTCAACCTAGTCATCCAACTGGTCCTGATACTTACGGTTACTATGCTTATGGTAGTAACGATACAGGTTATTCATCTGCTCCAAGCTACGACTGGATGGATATTGACCCTAATGAGGGTGGTACTGGAACAGTTCATATAGTGGACGATGATGAGTCATTTGTTACTGACCTACCATTTACTTTTAGATATTATGGGCAAGACTTTGATCAAGTCACTCTATGTTCAAACGGTTGGATGAGCTTTGGTTCAACTTGGTATGTTAATTTTACTAATTCTGCAATTCCTTCAGCTTGGGGTCCTAAATATCAAGTATGCCCTAACTGGGATGATTTAAAGGGTCTTCAAACTGAGCAAAATGTCTTTGCAGATATGCGTATCAGCACTTATTATGACCAAGCTAATAACAGATTCATTATTGAATGGAATGATACTTATACTCAATCAACAATTGATGAATTTGAAAATGCAGCCCTACAAAAATTCCAAGTTATCCTTGAACCTCTTCCAGATGAAGATGGTGATATAATATTCCAATACCATACCTACTCAAATCCTTCAGTAACAAGCAACTTCTCAACGGTTGGTATTATGAATGGTGAAAGAAACGATGGTATTCAATATACTTATGCTGATATCTATCCTGATTCTGCCATGGAAGTTGAATCTAATTTTGCTATTAGATTTACAAAAACTCCTCCAGATACTTTTGTAGGAAATGATAACAATGTACAAGTTCCACAATCATATCTTCTACAAAACTATCCTAACCCATTCAATCCTGAAACAACTATAACCTTTGCTCTTAAAGAAACAAGTAAAGATCTTGAGTTAAATATCTATAATGTAAAAGGTCAGCTTGTTAAAACTTTGATAAAAGGCAATGTTGAAGCTGGAAGTCATTCTGTGGTTTGGAATGGTACTAACAGTTCAGATCAAGCTGTTGCAAGCGGAGTTTATTACTATAAACTAAAAACAGAAAATCAGACACTTACTAAGAAGATGATTTTGATGAAATAAGATTTATCATAAAGAAAGAGCCCTGTCTTACAGGGCTCTTAATATCCTCGGCAACAATATCTTAACTACTCAATTTTTAATAAACTATCAGACATTCATTCTATTACTACAGCAATATTTATTGATGTATTGCTATTCCTTCATTGTTACTATACTTATAAAAGTCCAATAGCTTATTAGGATATCAACAATCAAGGGATACTAATCCATTACTTATGAGAAGAAATGAGTAAATTCCTTAACAAAAGAAGAATTAATTGGCTTATTGAAACTGGTCCCAGACAACCTTAATTAATAGTAGTATTAAGACCATTATAAATACAGGTTTAATAAATGAATTACCTTTTTTTATCACTAAATGAGATCCAGTTAAATTACCTAAAATACCGCAAATCGCAGCAGGAATTGCTATTTCATAATTAACTTTACCACTTGCAATGAATGTCACTACAGCTGCAAGGTTTGATGCTAAATTCACTACTTTAGCATTAGCATTAGCTACAACGAAGTCATAACTAAGTACAGAAGTATAAACTAATATTAAAAAAGCACCAGTTCCAGGGCCAAAAAACCCATCATAGAAACCAATTAACAGTCCTGCAATTACAGCAGTTATCAATTTCTTTTTCAAGCTAACTGTATGAGAGTTATTTATCTTACCTAGTTTGTTGTTTGTTATTAAAATTATAGCTATTATAGGAAGAGCTATAATCAATAACACATTTAAAAAATCAGGTGATAGATATAAAACTGTTCTAGTACCTAAGAATGAACCAATCAGTGCAAAACCTGCACTAAAGAGGGCAACTTTAGTATCTATCAAGTTATTTCTGAAGTATCTTACTGTTGTAAAGATAGTACCATTTGCTGAAGAGAATTTATTATTCCCTAAGGCAAAGTGGGGTGGTAAACCAGCTGCTAAGTAAGCTGGAATTGAAATTAAACCTCCTCCTCCAGCCATAGAA
Organism: Cloacimonadales bacterium (SeqCode); assembly: GCA_963678375.2. GTDB lineage: Bacteria > Cloacimonadota > Cloacimonadia > Cloacimonadales > JAFGVF01 > JAEKNW01. Next base: position 2,347,526 of record OY782831.1, on the reverse strand, counting down.
TCAACAAGTCCAGCCAAGAATATGGCTGGTAAGATAATAGCCATTCCGTAAGGTTCTAGCATTCCCATATTAAAATTCTGCCTTTATTTCGATATTTAAATTATTTTCCATTTCATTTTGAGGGTACTTATTACCCAGGTAGGTTAAATTGAGGGTAACATATTTATTATAGCTATATTTAGCTGAGATAGACCATTTGAGAGAAAAACCAGCTCTCTTTTCAGGTAAAAATACGAAACTGCTATCGCTATTATCCCAAGTATGAATAAAATTAGTATTTATCTGAATGAGATACTTCTTGGCTAGGTTAGCAGTGATAATGTTGTTGAAATCGGCAACCCTAATTTCGTAATCATTTATTTCATTATCTGCATTCCCCCTTTCCAGTTTTCCTTTCAAATTTCCGTTATAGAGGTAATTTGACAAGAATGTATTTTGGTATTTAATGATTGAAGAGTATTCATTAATCACTTGTTGATATCTTGTATCAGCTTCTTCCCTATATACAAACTGAGCTCCGACATTTCCAAAGGTCATTCTTCTCATCATAAATTCATTGTCTATAATTTTTATGTTTGTTTTACTCTCATTCTGATAGCGATTATCTAATATCTTATCCCATTCAAAGGATAATCGATAGTTAAATTTCTTGTTATCAGAAGTATATCCATAGCTTGTTAGGAAGTTCTGTCTTCCATAGAGGGTTGTATTTTTGTTCATCAACACGTCAGGATTTAGGAAATAGAGTTTTAACTTTTCTGAAGTTTTTGTATCTTCAGTGATAATTGATCTGAACTCGGCATTCAGGTTCTTCCAAAAGCTAAGTTGAATAAATCTGTTTAGTCTTAAATAACTATTGAAACCAATATTTAATTCAGTAGATAGTTCAGGTTCACCTGAGTTAACATAGAGCCAATCCCAATCTCCCTCATCTTGGTAAAAGCCTAATGAATCATAAGCACCTGCCCCTTCTCCGATATATTGTAATTCTCTAACCTTAGGATAGAATTCTAAATTATTAATTTTGTAGTTATAATTAATATCTAGACCATTATTAAAGACTGAATGGCTAGAGTTTATAGTTATCTTGTTAAAAACATTATCTTCAATATTATCATTTTTACCATCTATTTCTCGAAAGCTATATTCTATATTGGTATTTGAGTTTTTAAAACTTAGCAAAAGATTACTGTTAACTGTTTGTGATGTACTCACTTTTTGCCACTCATTATTATTGAGACTTGATCTCTCATCCTGCCAATAGGAAGTTGAGACATTAACACTGGTGAGGTTTATAGTATTCAGTGAGTAAGTTTTCTTTAGATATTCATAACCAGTTTTTTGGTTTTGAGAAAACTCTTCTTGAGAATTTTCTTCAAAATAATTGAACTTACTTTGTAGGTATAATACTTTTTTCCCTAGTTGTAAAGACTTATTTGTGTACTTAAATTTATCTACGTCAGCAAGATCATAATTAATTTTTTTTTCTGTGAAAATATACCTAAGCTCTGGACTGTATGTATGTTCATTGAAGAAAAGATCAGTTTTTACTAAATCACTATCATATAATTCTTTTACCTTTTGAGATTTAAAATCAATAATAGTAGAGAAGTAATTATTCAAAGAGAAATTACTAGTTATCAACATAGTATTTGTCTTTAAGGAGTCGTAATCTGTCTCCTTTCCTCCATAACTAATTTCAAGAGGACTTGCTAAATCACTTATTGGATTGGCATTTTTGGACTTATATTCATAGGATATTTGATTATTAGTAGTCCATAATTCTTTATCTTTTACAAGATTAAGAGAAACTTTTGAAATATTTCCTTGGTTATCAGAATCATCTTTACTGGAAAAAGTATTTTGATCATAATAGGTTAGCAAGGACTCCATTTCAAGGTAGATAGATTCTAAACCAAAACGGATTACTATATCATAGTTACTGAGTTTTTGTGGTGGATTAAGTTTTCTAACAGGTTCATAATCACCTTGTCCAGCTCCAATATATTCAAACTGATTTGGAAGTTTCTGATAATAGCTACCTTGTCCTTGACCTAAATAAGAAAAATATATATTGTAATTGCCCTGACCCTCAGTTCCTACATAAGTATAAATAGTCTGACCTTGAGAGTTAGTTTCAGCTATGTAATTTCCTTGACCAAGCTCAACCTCGTATACTCCATTAGCATAAATGATACTATCACCAGCTACTGCAAATGCTTCTAAATCTTCTGAGGTATGAATATCTTCGAGTGGATTTTCTTTGTCATCCTCACGATGAATAGCATGCAAAGAGATATTAAAATAATCAGTGATCTTGAACTGAGATGATCCAATATAAAGATTGTTTCGATATTTTTCATCACTATATTCAAAAGTAATATAAATCTCAGTTTCTGATGTAACTAAGTTTTCAAAAGTAACAGAACCCTCACTGTAATCAATAAAGTAATCAATACCTCTTTCTGCCTTTACACCGTCAATAAAGAGACTCTCAGAGTTAGCGATTATACTTACATATTGATCATTATTTGCTACATATATGAAGTAGGGCCCTTGTTTTCCTTCTACACAGTTAAATTTATAAGTACTATTTTTACCTTTGGAAACAGCCAAAGCTGTCCAGATTCTATTTTGTAGATTAAATCTACCAGAATAAATATTATTTTTGCTTTGGAACAAGCCTAGTTTCAATCCTTCAAATTGAGCTAGATAATTAATATAGGAAGTATTAGTTATCTCGTGTGCTAAATCACCAAAGGCTAATTCAAAGTTATCGTTAAAAAGTGAGATATATACCTTATCTAAAGAGCTTAATTCTTGAGAATTACCCTCAGTCGATATTGGAGAATTGCTATCGGAAAGTTGAGCTTCAACAAATATATTATCAGCAATTTCACCTGAAAGTTTGAGATAAAGTGATTGATTTACATCAAAATCCTTGTTTTCTGAGAAAGATAAAGCAAAAGTCTTGGAACCATTGATAAGTAATTTATTATTCTCAAGAAAAATAGGCTTTCTCTGTCGTTTTTGGACCATGTATGTTGAGTCAGGATTAATTGCAATTTGATATAAATATAGGGGTTCAAGAAAGTCACTTGGAATAATCTTATATTCTATTTTAGCTTGACCTGCCTGCAAAAGCTTATCAGACAGAATAGTTATACTTCCATTTTGATAATCTATATGGTAATCTAAATCACGAATGAACTTCAGTGAATCAGTGCTCACTTTTTCAGAATTGCTAATCAGATTTGACTTTTCTAGGTTTATAACAGTTCCTTGTGTGGAGAAATACTCACTAATCCAATATTTAAGTTCCTCTCCTTGGCAAGCAATTGATAATAGAAGAAAGATAAAAGACAGGCATTTTTTCATTTAAATCAATAAAATTTCACAGAATAATCTTTAAGCATTTTGTTATTATAGATAAACTTAGCTGAAAAGAATTTCTTATCCAACATCCACTGTAGAAATATTTTATCACCTGGCCATAGATTTAAATCTAATAGTTTACTTGTAAGGATCCACTCAAGTTTCCCTTCTTTTGAATCAATTAATCGACCTGTAAACTCAGTGGCTCTATAAAGAAAAACCTGCCAATCAGAGACTCCATCGAATTTGGGAAAGGATAATAGCCCTACTATTTCAAAATTTGTAAGAGTCAAACCGCTTTCTTCTTTAACTTCTCTTAAAAGGCATTCTTCAGGTGATTCTCCTGATTCAAACTTACCCCCTAAACCATTCCATTTGTCTTGATGTATATCATTTTCTTTCTTTATACGATGTAACATCAAGGTATAGTCAGCTTTTTGGATATAGCAAAGAGTTGCATTAATTAACTTCATAAAAACAGTTGTTGTTTAATGCTTTTTTTAATAATCTCTAATTCATCAATAATTGAATCTAATGAAATATGATAACCATGTTCTTTATGCAAATTAAACACTTCTATTTTACCTTTATAAAGAGATTGATTATCAATATAAATCAAGACAGAACAGCTCTCTTCTTTAGCCATTTCTAATGCACTATGAGAAGTTGCTGTTACCTTACCTTGAATTGTATAAATCATCTTTTTATGAAGTTCTTGCAATATCTGCATCTCATTTAGAAGAAGATCCTCTGTTTCTGAGCAAATAAATACTTTAAATTCGAAGCTATGGTCAGGAAATAGATTATTCTTTTTTACAAGTTCGTAGATAATATCTAAGTTCAGGTCAAAACCAATTGAGGGTATCTCTTTCCCTGTTACATATTGAGTCAAATGATCATATCTTCCACCACCACCAACCAAGATATTATCATCACCCTGCTGAACATAAATATTGAATACCATAGCATTGTAGTAATTATATGTTCTTGTTAAATTTGGATTATATTGATACTTGATCATTAGATTGGAAAGAAAATGTCTAATCTTATGCAGTCTAGTTTGACAGTCTTGACAATAATCAGAGTTTTCTAGTGAATTCTGATAGTAATTAGAAGTAATTTTGCTCTCTTTATCTTCAGGGTTTATATTAGTTTTAGGTTGTTCCATAAGAGCTTTAGGTAGAGAAAGAATACAGTCCTCACATCCGAATGAGTTAATCTCTACCAAAGTGTTTTTTAGACCGAAAGCATTAAGTAGTTTTAAAGCTGTATCAATAACAGTTATATCTGAGACAATAGTTTCATCACCATAGATTTCTGCTCCCAATCTATAAGTCTCTTCAATTTCATTATCCACTATTCTTATCATATTTCCCAAATAATAGTACTTCAAAGCCTTACTATTATCATATTCGTTAAGAAAATTTGATAATAAGTTGATAGTACCCTCAGGACGTAAACTAACGTTTTGCTCCATGCAGAGATCTATAATTACATTAGGATTACTAGCATCTTTTTCATTAGTATAAAAGTCTTTTTTTAGACATTTTTTCAGCATCTCACTCTCTTGAAGCAAGGATAGTCTCACCTCTTCAAAGTCATGTAACTTCATTACATCATAAATTAGCTGTTCTGCATTCCTCCAGTTTTGAGTATCAGAACTAGAAATGTTTTTTAGTTTCATTATATTGGACTCTTCTTATGAATAAATATTCTGATCAAAACTGATAATATCACACCTATCATCAAACCGATATAATTAGCCAATATATCATAAGCACTATAGCTTCTACTAGGTATCTTGAGCTGTAAAACTTCATCAACTATTGGATAAAACTGAAGTGGGATATATATTAATAACTTTTTGCTATAATTTAAGTCTGTGTAATGAAGAAAATTATATAAGATAACAGAAAAAATCAAAAACTTAATAGCATGAAGTAACTTATCATAGCCAAAAATATAGTCAATTGGTAAGGATTCTGATGGTAAAATAGAAGTAATTACACTCGCTATAAACCATAGTATTAAGAGAATCCCATAAAATAATTTAATTCTTTTCATCATTCTCATCTTCGCTTAATATTTCTAATTTTACAAATTCTATTCTTTGACCATTAATTGAAGTTATGGTAAATTTTGCTAAATTCTCTATCACATATGTCTCACCTTCAATCGGAATGTGATTGAGTTCTGATAAAAGGTAATCAGCAAGATTATCATACTCTTCTGAATCAATGTCTAAAGAGAATTTTTCATTAATCTCAGATATACTTAACTTGCCTGAAAGCATAAATAAGTTATCAGAAATTTCATCTATTTCTTTAGGTTCATCAGCATCATACTCATCAAGAATATCTCCAACTAATTCTTCTAAGATATCTTCTAAAGTAACCAATCCAGCCGTTCCACCATATTCATCAACAACTATAGCTATTTGCATCTTATTAGCTTGAAAATGATTAAAAAGAATCTGAATTTTTGTGTTTTCAGTAACAAAAAATGCTGGTCTTTTGAGTTCTTTAATACTGTTATAACCGTTACTTAAAATTAAGTCTTTAACATTAATTATCCCAGTGATATTATCTATTGTTTCACTGTATACAGGAATTCTTGAATATCCAAAATCTCTAATTTTGTCTTTGAGTTCTTCAATGGATTCCTCTTCTTCAACAGCTACTATATCTACACGAGGCATAATAATTTCTCTTACTTCTGTGCTTGAAAATCTAAAGATACCTGCAATTATTTCTTTTTCATTATCTTCTAAAGGATGGTCAGCAGATTCCGATTTGATGAGATTTTTAAAGTCCTCGGAAGTAATATTTAGGTTATCATTGCTCGACATAACATTCTTTTTGGACACTAAGGTTATAATAAGTTCAATAGGCTTTAAAACTGGATAAAGAATATAGCTTAATGGAAGTAATATTACACTAGCTACTCCTGCAAATTTTTCACTATTTCCAAAAGCAAATAGTTTAGGAATAATCTCTCCCATTGTAAGAAGAGCAACAGTGGTAATTGCGATTTGAATAGCAATTAAAACAGGGCTTGTATTATTAGCAAACCAATGATATGTCTTATTAAGCTCGATCGCCAAGATTGTGGATATTGATGAGACAGCAATATTAACTAAAGTATTACTTAGTAGTATTATAATCAATAAATAAGTTGGATTCTTGATTAATCTCAAGATTCTTTTAGAACTTTTGTCTTTATTACTCTCTAATTTCTTAATCTGCAATTTGTTTATAGAAAAAAATGCAGTCTCTGAACCAGAAAAAAACGCGGATAACACTAACAACAACAACAATGTCAGATATGGAAGCGAGTCGTCCACTATTACAGTATCTCCTTTTTAAATAAATTAATATATTGATTTTCTTTTTCATCCATGATCAGTTTATCTTTTTTGGTCAAATGATCATAGCCTAATAAATGTAGCATGCCATGGATAAACAATACTACTATTTCATGTTCCAAACTATTCTTGCCTTTCTGTTGATTTGCAACTGAAAGGTCAATTATTATCTCACCATAAATTGGTAAAAATGCTAAATCAGAAGAGAATGAAATCACATCAGTTTCGCAATCTTTTCCTCGAAATTTCTTATTATAGTACCTACTTTTCCCATCATCTACTAAAAGAAGTGAAACATCTTTTTCTTCTCTATTTTCTTCTGCTAATAAAGAGTTATAGACGTATACAAGTCTGTCAGTATCAATATAGGTACTGCTCTGATTATCAATTTCTAACATTAATTACCCCATTAATGTGATTTTTTTAATTGTAATAGATTAGTCAAGTATTTTATTGTAACCACTAGACCTCAAGCTAGGATTAACTTTTTCATAGAAGAAAAGACCTGCGGAAAGCAGGCCTTTAAATCATTAGTAATTAATACTTCTAGAAAGTATATGTTAGCCCTAGAATATAAGCAAATATATCCATTTGATGTTTTCCAGGCATATTGTGGGCTTCTGCTTCTACATCTCTCTCTTGACCAAAATAATATTCTAAAGCAAGATCAATAGTAAAATTACTTAGAGTATAGCCACCACCTAAAGTAGCATTATGATTTGTTGATGAAGGGAAAAGAACATTTACTGTCTTATCAGGAGCAGGTGCTGGGTCATAGAAGTAACCTGCTCTAAGGGCTAAACAATCAGTAGCCTGATATTCACTTCCAAATCTAACCTGAATAGCATCTTCCCATTCCATGTGAGTTATAACATTCTCTACTCCCTCTTCCATCACGATTTCAGACACTAATTTATCATAAGTTGACCAACGGGTCATCTGACCATCAAGATTAAAAGTCCATTTATCACTAGCCCTCCAAGATGTACCTAAACCTATCCAGAAAGGAATTTCGAAATCTCTTTTCACATATAATTCATGTGAAGTTTCTCCTAAGTTCCCTTCATTATCTACATATGGCATTTGAGTAAACTCGGCATCACCGGAAAAAGCTACTATAGAAGGAGATCTGTAAGAAATTCCTAAAGAAAATCTTTCAACTGGACTATATTTAAGACCAAATGAAAAACTAGTTCCAGAACCAGTGACTTCTTCACTATATTGAGTATCTAACATCCCTTGGGTGTCTGCCTCCATAGCATTTGTAAAATTATTTACTCTATTTTCACCTCTTTTTAGCTCCATTGAACCATGATGAATATTGACAGATATTCCTACATTGAATTTATCAGTTACTTGATAAGCAGCAGATGAGCTAACTGTAATCATTGATATTTGAGATTTCCAATCAAACTCTTTACCATAAGAATTATTGTTCAATACTAATCCAGGAGCTGCTTCAAAAGTCTGTGGTCCATTGAGAGCAAGAAAATCTTTACCATCCCATTCGACACCTAAAGCATGAGGTACATAAAAACCAAAACCCCAAGCAAATTTGTCTTTTGAATAATTAGCGAAAATATGAGGAGATATAAAGCGAACATTGTCAGCTTCTGCATCTATACCATAGGTATCGTTTTTATATGTAGGGAATAATGATACATCAACCATTGAGCCTGTAAAAGAGGCTCTTTGACCAATTAAACCAGCTGGATTCCAAAAAACCGCACTTGCATCATCTGCTTGACCTACAAAAGCTCCACCCATAGCTCCAGCTTTTGCACCCATACTATTCAAAGAAATTCCATTAGCAAACACGACTAACATCATCGATAAAAAGACAAGTGTAATTAAACTTTTTTTCATAAAAACTCCATTAAATTATTTTATTTTAACATTTCTATCAAAACTGAACTATATTCATTTTTTAGTCAATCTTTTTTTTAACTTCTTTCACTTTTATTTAGTGAAAGTTCCAACTAGCATTAAAAAGAAATAGCTCTCTAAAAGCTAATCGAAAATTTATTTGGATTAAAACTTGATAACTAACTTATTGATTGTTTAATAAATGCCTACTAATAAGCAAAAATTTTATTAATATTTTTTCAAAAAAGATATTGACAAGAATTGCAGTCGATAATATTTATCTTTTCACATGGTCGAGCGGGAGTAGCTCAGTGGTAGAGCACAACGTTGCCAACGTTGGGGTCGTGGGTTCGAACCCCATTTCCCGCTCCATTATCATTAAACAGTTAATAGTGTGAATTATGAATTAAATTAAGGCGACATCGCCAAGTGGTAAGGCAGAGGTCTGCAAAATCTCCACCCCCAGTTCGAATCTGGGTGTCGCCTCCATTTTTTTAGAATATTATATGCCGGAGTGGTGGAAATGGTAGACACAAGGGACTTAAAATCCCTCGGTAGCAATACCGTACCGGTTCAAGTCCGGTCTCTGGTACCATATATTTTCGAGCGGGAGTAGCTCAGTGGTAGAGCACAACGTTGCCAACGTTGGGGTCGTGGGTTCGAACCCCATTTCCCGCTCCATACTTAATTTAATTCATAATCTTCCATGTTTTTTTAGTTATCCATTACTTAATATTTAAGTAATAATTAAGCCGGAGTGGTGGAAATGGTAGACACAAGGGACTTAAAATCCCTCGGTAGCAATACCGTACCGGTTCAAGTCCGGTCTCTGGTACCATATATTTTAAGCGGGAGTAGCTCAGTGGTAGAGCACAACGTTGCCAACGTTGGGGTCGTGGGTTCGAACCCCATTTCCCGCTCCATATTTAGCCGACGAAAGTCGGCTTTTTTATTGTAATATTATGTATTAACATTACAATGTCCCAGCTAAATCATCACATTATGCAATAAAATACCTCTTTATAATTTAAATAAAATCCCATACTCTTAATCTTATTTCAATACAGAAATGAGTTTAAACCCAAATTATGACTTGACAGATATCTAATCATTGCATATAATTAGGCATGAAACATTTCAAAGGAGAGGATATGAGAAGAAAAGAATTGTTTATTATATTTTTTGTTATTGTTTTATCTTTTAATTCAATATTAATAGCACAAACATCTACTCCCCCATCTAATTATACAAGTAGTGATGGTTCTGAAAACAACCCCTACTTCATTTCATCAATAGAAAATCTTATTTGGCTTTCACAAACTTCTAGTAATTGGGATAAACACTTTATCCAGACCTCTAACCTCAGTTTTAATGAAGATGAAAGTTTAGTTGACTGGAATGGTGATGGAACAGTTGGTGATACTGATGATGCTTTTGGTTTCAATCCAATAGGAAATATATCAACACATTTCACCGGTTCATATAATGGTAATGGGCATACAATAAGTAATTTATACATTTCCGATTTGACTAATTATCAGGGAATGTTCGGAGTCTTATACACTGCGAATGTTGAAAAATTAGGTCTAGTAAATGTTCATCTTGACCTTGCGCTACACGCCGAAGATTTACAATATGCAGGTGCCCTTGTGGGTCTAATATATCAATCAAGAGTAGCTCAATGCTATGTCTCAGGTCAGATTAATGCAGGCTTCTATGATTTTGTAGGAGGACTAGTTGGTAAATCAGATTATTATTCTATAATAGCAAATTCTTACAGTCTTGCTAGTATTTTTGGTAATGCAAGTGTCGGAGGTATCTGTGGTGGTAACTGTTCTAGTTCAACTATAATTAAATGTTACAACAATGGATATATCCTTGGTAGGACGAGTAACTATGTTAATGCATTGGCTGGGAACCTCCTTGCGAGTGGTCAGATAACAGATTCTTACTGGAATACTGATACTACAGGACAGACAACACAACCTGTTGGTGGTCAAGGAAAAACTAGTCTGGAAATGCAATTGCAAGGAATTTATGATAATTGGGATTTTATGGAAGAAAGTAGCAATGGGACTGAGAATACCTGGGGAATTAGTCCCATCGAAAACGGTGGATTCCCTTTCTTAACCTGGCAAGCTTATGAGCATTATGCCATCACACCTACAGGAAGTGGAACAGAAGCAAGTCCTTATCAAATATCCTCTCTAGCTAATTTGTTCTGGTTATCTCAAAATTCTCAAGAATGGAATAAGTATTATGAGCAGAACAATGATATTAATGCAATATTAGCAGCAAGCTGGTATGATAATGCTGGTTTTTTTCCTATAGGAAACGAAAATACAGGTTTTGCTGGACATTATGAAGGTAACAATCATAAAATCAGTAATTTAACTATCGACAGAGCTGAAGAAAATTATAGAGGTCTATTTGGTGCTACAGATGGAGCGACTATTGAAAATCTAAGCATGAGTGATGTAAATATTAACGGTAATGCTTATATAGGTGCTTTAGCAGGCAAAATAACTTCAACCCTTATTCAAGGTTGTCACAGTAGTGGAACCCTCCAAGGGGCATCTATTGGTGGATTGATAGGCTATAATGCTTCTTCTTCAGAAGTTAGCCACTGTTACAATGAAGCCACTCTTGATGGCCATGGTACTGTAGGAGGTTTGATAGGCTTGAACGAAGGCCTTGTACAATATTGCTTCAATACAGGAAATGTTACAGGAACAGCACAATATATTGGAGGACTCATCGGAGTTAGTAATAATATTACTGAATATTGCTATAACACAGGTCAAGTAAACGGTTATGAGAATGTTGGTGGACTTATTGGTTATGGTTTTGCTAATAATAGTTACAATACAGGACATGTTACAGGGCATGATTATGTTGGTGGACTCCTTGGATATGGTAGTGCTACAAATTGCTACAATGCAGGGCAAGTAAATTGCACAACTGCTTATGCCCATAAAGGTGGCCTTACTGGGCACAGTACATATTCTACTACAGCATGTTATTATGACATCTTTACATCTGGTCAAACTTCTGATGGAGGCTCGAGTACTGGATTAACAACTATGGAAATGCAAATGGAATATCAGTATAGAGCTGAGTACTCCTATCAACATGATTGGGATTTTATGGGTGAAAGCGAAAACGGAACACTAGATATTTGGGGAATAAATCCACTTGTGAATCGTGGTTATCCATTTCTTTCCTGGGAAGGCTACCAGCATTATGGTACTTTACCAGAAGGTTCAGGTTCAGAAGCTATACCATATATTGTTGATGATCTTGCTGATTTATATTGGATATCACAAAAAACAGAACGCTGGGGTAATCATTACATTCAATCTTGCAATATTAATGCTTCAGCAACTAATTTCTGGTGTGGAGGGAAAGGTTTCTTGCCATTTGGAACAGGAGATGCCAATTATGAATTTTCAGGTTCTTATGATGGCCAAGGACATATAATTAGCAATCTGTGGATTAACAGGGAGCAGGAATGTGAAGTAGGTTTTATCGGAAAATCTGATGCTATTGGAAATGTTGTAGAAAATCTTGGTTTAGAAGATGCCTTTATAAAAGGGAAAAAATATGTAGGTGGATTTGTTGGTTATAGCAATGATGGTGATATTTCTCAAGCTTATATCAGTGGAAGTGTAATTGGTATCAATGATTATATTGGAGGAATTGTAGGCTACAATCATGGTTCTAATCTTACTAACTGCTACAATCACAGTAGTGTCAGCGGTAATGATTATGTAGGTGGTCTGGTTGGTGACCTATCAAAGTACATCAATAATTGCTATTCTAAAGGATATGTTTCAGGTAATTCAAACACTGGTGGATTAGTTGGTTTTTGTTACATAAGCAATTCTGTGAATAACTCATTTTGGGATACACAAAGATCAGGACAGAATATAAGTGATTGGGGTATTGGTAAAACTACAGCCGAAATGATCAATCAAAGTACTTATGATGATGCTGGTTGGGATTTTACTTCTTCAATCTGGGTTATTGACCAATCAGAGAATGACGGTTATCCCTATCTGACATGGCAACTTAATGCAGATCCTCCACCTGCAGGGGTTGAACCGACTGGTAATCCAAGAGAAGTTTCAACTTTGGATCACTTGTTATGGATTTGCAACAATAATTCTTCATGGGGCGACAGCTTTATACTGACTGCAGATATAGATGCCAGTCCTACTTCTAGTTGGAATAATGGAGCAGGATTTTCTCCTATTGGTACAAGTTCTACTGCTTTCTCAGGTACTTTTAATGGAGATAATTTTGTAATATCTAATTTAGTTATTAATCGTCCCAATCAAGATTATATAGGCTTATTTGGCTACATAAATAATGGCACAATTGATAATTTGATTATAGACGATGTTGACTTCACTGGAGATACTTATGTTGGTGGTCTTGCAGGCTACCTAGCAGGAACTAGTAATATTTCCTCATGCAAGGTCACTGGAACTCTTTCAGCAACATATAGGGTTGGTGGAGTGATTGGATATGATTATATGTCCGGAAATGGAATTATTGAAGAATCTACATTCAACGGAGACATAGTAGCAAGTGGTACTAATAGTGGAATTGGCGGTTTTATTGGTGAGAAATCTGGAAATAGTATAATCCAAAAATGTAGTGCAAGTGGAAGTATAATAGCAGCAGGTAGAAACTGTGGTGGTTTTGTAGGATGGCTTGATGAAGGCCAAGTAAATGAATGCTATAGCAATGTAAACATCACTAACAATAATTCATCAAATGGACGGATTGGCGGATTTGCTGGAGCAATATCTTACTATAGTGGCAGAGCAGGTGAGATTAATAATTGTTATTCTAGAGGAAGTGTTTTTGTGCCAAATTCCACCAATACTTCAAGTTATGGTATTGGTGCTTTTGTAGGAGCATACTATGCTAATGGTGATAACAAAGTCTATAATTCTTATGCAACTGGTTTAGTAAACGTTCCAAATGCTACAAGTCATTTAGGAGGTTTTAGTGGTGAAGATCACAGTGGCTCAACCTGTGGCTCTGGTAATTTCTGGGACCAAGAAACAACTAATATGGATTGGAGCGGCTGCCAAGGTCTTGGTGAGACTGGAAAATCCACAACTGATATGAAGCTAGAAAATACATTTACCAGTGCTGATTGGAACTTTACAAATACTTGGAAAATTGATGGAATAAACAATGATGGATATCCTTACTTAAAATGGTATAGTTTTTATGATTTCCCATCAGGAGAAATTACAGATTTAGGTGGAGGAATTACAGTAAATCCAACAATTGATTTGAACTTAGCAGATGACCAAACAATTCCAGAAAGTTCAAATGGTTATTTTATACCTGCAACAGGATTTGTTCTCACCGGAAATGGGATAGCAGATATTTCTATTAGTACCAGCTATCTATATGGAGCCTATTATCAAAGTGGAAGTTGGAATATAGCAGAGAATAGTGGGGGCTCTATAGTATTTGAAAGAATAGATTTTGATATTAGAGGAGACCTTCCTTTTACTTTCGGAGATGATAGTTCACTTCCTGTAACTCTAGCATCATTTACAGCTATTTATAGCAATAATTCTTTAACCCTTAATTGGGTTACCCAAAGTGAAAGCAATAATATTGGTTGGAATATTTATAGAAGTCAAAGTGATGATATAAATGATGCATTCATAATTAATTATGAACTAGTAGAAGGTGCAGGTTCTACTAGCCAATCAACCGAATATACTTTTAACGATCCATATCCTGTAGATCTTTCAAGAGAATATTGGTTTTGGCTAGAATCTATAAATCTTAATGGAGAAAGTGAACTACATGGTCCATCTCTCCTAACATTTACACCAGATATTTATGAAGAAGACTCACCTGAAATACCCAAAAGCTACGGTTTATATCAGAATTTTCCTAATCCTTTTAACCCATCAACCACAATAAGTTTTTCTCTTAAAGAAGCAGATAATTGTGATTTATCTATTTATAATATAAAAGGAAGAAAAGTAAAATCACTTTTCAAAGGATATGCAGAATCAGAGAAAATCCATCATTTCACTTGGGATGGAAAAGATAATGAGGGAAAAGATGTTGCATCTGGTGTCTACTTTTATAAAATCCAAGCTGGAAAAACTATTCAGACTAAAAAAATGATTATCTTAAAATAGTGTCATATGACATAAAATACTGTAGAGACGTATTGCATACGTCTCTATTTTTATAATTGGGATGCAGGTTTTGCTTAACAAGAACCTGCATCCCATAAAATATCTAAACCCTTAGATTTTACTTACCTCAAGGAACTTATGAATATCATCAATTATTAATTTCAGTGAAGATCTCCAAAATTCAACAGAATTAACATCAATACCCATTAATTTTGTGACATCTAAGATATCATTCTTGCCAGTAGCTTCAAGCAATTTATCATAATCTTCCAAGAAAGACTGACCTCTTTTCTGATACTCAGCATATAAACCCAAAGCGAATAACTGTCCAAATGCATAAGGGAAGTTATAGAAATTAGCTTCTACATAATAATAGTGAGGTTTGCAAGCCCACATATAAGGGTGCATAAAATTATTATCTAATCCATCGCCATAAGCTTCTTTTTGTGCTTGTATCATGGTATCTTTTAGTTCTTCTACTGTTAAATCAAATTCCCTTCTCTTTTCAAAAAGTGCTGATTCGAATAAGAATCTACTGTAAATATCAACTATTGTCTGAGTTGAGTCAGAAATCCTACCTTCAAGCAAAGTAAATGTTTGTTCAGGATTAGCATTTGCTAAAACTGAGTTATTAATAATAGTTTCACAAAAGATTGAAGCAGTTTCAGCAAGAGGCATTGGATACCCTGAGTTTAAAGAAGTTTGAGAGTTTAAAACATGACTATGATATCCATGACCTAGTTCATGGGCTAAGGTTGAAACATCAGAGAAAGAGCCTGTGAAATTAGATAATATTCTTGATTGTCCCAGAGCATGTATACTTGAGCAGAAAGCTCCCCCACGCTTACCTTTTCTTGGTTCAGCATCAATCCAATTGTTTTCAAAAGCATGTTTGGCAAAATCAGAAAGTTTCTGACTAAACTTTGCAAAATTCTTAACAATGAAGTCTTTTGCTTCGTCATAAGTATATGTCATATCTGCTTTGCCCATTGGAGCAAACAAATCATAGAATGGTAGTCCATTTTTATGACCTAATAATTCAGCTTTTCTTTGCAAGTATTTTCTGAACTCTGGTAAAGCCTCTCTAATGGCTTCAAGCATTGCATTTAAAGTAGTTTCTTCCATTCTACTATTTAGCAAAGTCATTTCTAGTGGTGACTTATAACCTCTCTGTTGGCACATGGTAATTACTTCACCCTTTATGGCATTCAAAGAAGCAGCTATAACGTGATCTACTTTTTTGTATGATTTTAATTCTGCTTTATAAGCTTTTTTTCTTATGTCGGCATTTTTATCATAAGCCATATTACGTACAACTGGAAGAGGTTCTTGTCTAAGTTTACCGCCTTCTTCAAGATCAACCATTAGAGTTGATATAATATTTGATTGCAGTCTCACCCATGCTGTTGAACCAGATTGTTGCAATCTTGCATACATTAACTCCATTTCATCTGACAAGAGATAATCTTTCTTCTTTGCAATCTCATGCAAATGATAAGAATGTTCTTTCAAGAAGTCTGACTCTTGAATAAGTTGTTCTAAATCAGTAAGACTGCAAATCCATTTATTAAACTTTACATTTGCGTCAGTCATTTTAACAAGTTTATCATCAAGGACTTGCAAATACTTTATCGATTCAGCATTTTCTACATCAGTTGAATTAGTAAGTCCTGCAAAAGAGTGCAGTCTCTCTAATACATCATCAACATTTAAATCATTTTGTAGTTTATCTTCTAGAACTTTGACTTTATTTGCTTTGTCAAATTTCCCCATATTCTCTGTTAAATATTTTGCCTGATCATTTATATTATCGATTAATAAATCTAATTTCCCAAGGTCATCTTGATATTCTATAGAATCAAAACTCCTATATAATTCTTTCAAAGACCATCTCATTTCCATGATAAACTCCTAATCTATTATTTTTCTTATATTAATGCTATCTTTTAATTAGTCAATATAAAATTATTCTTTTTTTCATTAGCAGGTAAAAAAAAGAAGTGATATTTATTAGATAGCTGATAATAGAGAACAATGAAAGGACTATCAGGAGAAATACTAATCATTTGATTGGCTTGAGGAAAGGTTTTACTTGACACTTTAACATTTAAGTATATATAATAAATTATCATAATTAACATAATAAAAAGATGATGTATATTAATTAGCCTTATTGGCAAAAAACAAAAGGACTATTAAATGAAAAAACTTGTTATTATTCTTGTGTTATTAGTAACTATCTTTGCATGTTTTGCTGAGAATAGTCTTGTTCAAAAAGTAGTTGAGAGTCAAAAAGAATTTCCAACATTTACCCAAGTTCTGCAAATTTCAAATATTAGCCAGTTATTTGATTATCTACAAGACTTTGTAAGCTGGAAACATTGGCGCTTCTGGGTATCTGTTGTGGTAATGATAGTAGTATGGTTCTCCTTTATTATGATAGACGGACTTTTTAGGGAGTTATTTCCAAAAGCAACTCAAGAAAAATTTTCAGAAAAAGAAAATTGGTATCATCTTTTCTGGATAATATTTTCTTTTATTATAGCTATACTTTTCACTTTCTGGTACGATAGAATGTATTACTTTTTTAGTAATATTAACCTATTGGAACTCCCTATCAACCAGCACTGGGTAACTTGGTTACTATGGTCTTGTCTTAACTTTTTAATTTTAAGTGCAGTTTGGGCGATAGTTCGAGAGTTTGTTGTCTTTAAGTTAGTTGCTCTTTATACTATTCCCTATCAGATTACACATGCTATTATCGGCATTGTTCTAGCCTTTCTTTTTACCACTGCAGTAACATACTTGTTAGTAGGTTTAGGTATTGTTCTGGGTATAATTGCAGCTTTTGTAATAGCATTAATGGTATTGACGTTTCTTATTAAGGCATCTGATGGACCAAGTTATTCATCATCATCTTCTTCTTCCAGGGATTCAGCAAGCCAGAAGATTACCAATGATTCAAGAAGGAGAGCTGAAGAACACACAAGATGGAAAGAAAAGCAAGAGAGATTTAATAGAGAGCAAATGAAAAAGACAAGGGGTTGGTAATTCAATTTATATATGCAGCTTGAAAATGTGTGAATAAGTTAATACAGTACAACTTGCTAGCTTCTTTGATGTTGTGCTGTATTTTCTTTAGGAATAAATAATTCTCATAACTTCTCTAAGGTTTTGTGGTGGGAGTTATGGACTAAATCACTAATCCGCAGTATCTTGCTTTAATGTTTTAGGAAAAGTTAACGTAAATATTGTTCCTTCTCCTACTTGTGATTTACATTCTATTGTACCCTTATTTTTATCCACCAACTCTTTAACTAATAAAAGTCCGATCCCTATACCCTCTTCACTATTAGTACCCAGACTTGAAACTTTGTCATAATCAAATACTTTATCCACTTCTTCTTGAGACATACCCTTACCATAATCTCTAACCATAAAAGCCACATTATCAGCCTCATATTTTGCTTCAACCTCAATATTTGTATTTTCACTTGAGTATTTAATTGCATTAGAAAGAATATTCCTGAAGCAAGTTTCAATAGTAGCTTGGTGACCATATATGAGATCATCTGGGGCAACTTTGTTAATCAGAGTAATATGCTTTCTATCTAACTGATGCTTTAATACTAAGTGGCATTTATCAATGATTTTTCTAACTTCGAGGTTTTCTAAATTTGCTTGCCGCTTTGAGATTATATCTTTTGCCCAAATTACCAGTTCATTAGTTAAGGAAAAAGTCTGTTGCATTGCCTCAATAATCTCTTTTTTAGTTTCTTCTTTTTCCTCAACACTTTCAAATTCATCTTGCATTTCCATAAGCTGAATAATATTACCAATCGGAGATCTTATATCATGTGTAATTATTGAGATTATTTTTTCTCTGAGATAAGACTCTTTTTTAAGTTCATTTAGGGATTCAATTAGCAGCTTTTCTTTAGAAATTAGTTCTGAATTCATAGCTTCTAAATCATTTATTTTTTCTAAGTAAGCAACAGAAGAAATATCTGCCACATCAGAAACAATTGGTTCAGTCAATCCATCCATTACTTCTGCTTGCAATTTGAAATAATTATCATCATTTAGTTTTATTATTTCTTGAGAAATTTCATAAGCTTTTTGATAATCTTCAATCTTTTGATAATACTCACTTTTTAGTCTTAAAAAATCTAACTGTTCACTAATGATTTCACTAAAATTTCCCATACTTGTTACTTCATCTATCAGTTCTTTGCTTTTCTCTAGATTGCTTTGTAATAAGTATATCTTAGCTAGTGATATTTTGTGTTCTGCTATAACATTAATTTGATTCGAATTATTCATTAAATATTTATAGCATTCTTCAGAAGAAGAGAGATCTCTAGTATCAAAATAGAATTCAGCTAAAGACCTTTTATAGGCTAAAAGATTCACCTGATTATATGTATCTATTTCATCTTCTATAATAGAAATAATATCTTTTACCTTTGAGTAATCACCTACTTTACTATAAGCTAATATTAAGTTACTATATAAAGCAGGGAGACTATATTTCCTTGATTCAGGCAAGGTTTTAATGCAGAG
This sequence comes from Cloacimonadales bacterium (SeqCode), assembly GCA_963678375.2. Taxonomy (GTDB): domain Bacteria; phylum Cloacimonadota; class Cloacimonadia; order Cloacimonadales; family JAFGVF01; genus JAEKNW01. Next base: position 2,328,173 of record OY782831.1, on the reverse strand, counting down.
TTCAAAATAGTAAACTGCTTTGTCATATTCACGAATATTTAGATAAATAACTCCTAAATTAGCAAGAATAGAAGTATTTTGCACTGGTTGTTCAACTTGGGTATTCAAATTGTAAGCTCTAAGAAAATATTTTAGTGACTTTAAATATTGATACTCTCTGTTGTATATTACACCGATATTAATTAAAGTGCTAATCTTGAATGAAATATATTCATTATCACTGCACAATGATAATACATTGTTATAAACTTCAAGTGCTTTATCAAACTGATTTAAACGACCTAAAACAACACCCTTATTAATAGAAAACTTAATTTGCTGAAGGATTGAGCCATAGCTTTTAACATCTAGCTCTATCTCAAGTATATAGGAGATTATTCCTGAATAGTTAGCTTCATATATAATTGAATAAGACAGCTTTAGCAAAAGCATTTCGATATATTCTTGACTTTTATGAGGAATCTTATCAATTATTTCATTATACCTCCTTGAATAAGAATCCTTGTCTTTCTTAAGTAAATAATTATTCAGTTCCTTATAAATCTTTTTATAGTCCAAAATTCCTCCAAAAATACCATATTATTTTAATTACATTTTCATATTATATTTTGTCATTAACTTTTTTAATAAGTTGACTTTTTATAATTTCTTTAGTAGAAATTATACCAAATTTATTTGCTGCTAATGGACTAGCACCAGTTATTACATTTCTATCTATTACACAAGTTGAATCTGCTTTATTATTTACAACTTTAACTCCAAAATCTTTTAATTGCCTTCCATATCTCCAACTTATATGTCCAGGTAAATATCCAATAAAAGGAGTTAGCTTATCCACCCAATCAGGGAAAATAGCCATTTTATAACCCTTGAAAATGAAACTACTACCCTCATCCCCATTGGCTAGAGATAAAAAGCTTGCTGGTCCATGACATATTGATAATATTTTTAAGTCATGAAAATGACTTTCAAGAATGATTTCTTTTAGATCATTATTAAAGGGAAGTCCCAACATAGCTCCATGACCTCCAGGAATAAATATTGCCTGATAAAGTTCTTGCACTTTTTCATCATCTTGAACAAATTTCCTGAGAGATTTGGGCTGTTCGAACTTGCTTTTATATTTTTGAAAGATTTCCAAGATATTTTCGTCATCCTTAGGGAAAGCCCACATTTCTATTTTACTTTCTTTTCCAGTAGGTGTAAAAATATCGATATCAAAAGTAGCTCTATCAAAATGCAAAATAGGTAGAAGCAACTCTATTGGATGATTTCCAGTTAAAAAAACCTTATTATTTTTCATCTTGAAATGGTCTTCTTCTGTACAAATTATCATTATCTTAATCTTATTAGAGATTTTATCATAATTTATATGACTATATTTAGGTGAAGATTTACTGGTCAATTTTAAACTAAGTTTTGAGGGAGAGTAAGTTCCATCAATATTTTTTGATGGGGAAAAAGGTAAACTTATCATATTTTCACCTACCAATGAAGTAATATTATTATATATATATTAATCATATTAACAAAAAAAACTACTTATAGTTTTAGAATCTATATATTCTAAGTCTTTTCGGAAATTCTAAAGAAAAAAATTCAAAAAATAAATTTACAGTTTTATTAATTAATTTAAACTTGTTATGAAAATCATTAATTCAAATTAGGAGATATATAATGAAAAAATTTGTAGGTATTTTGTTTCTATTTGTGCTTACGCTAGGCTTGCAAGCACTTGATGTAAATGGTGACCAGAGTGGAACATGGGATTTAGCAACTTCCCCTTATAATGTGACTGGAGACATTACCATTCCTGAAAATAGTCTTTTAGAAATCGAAGCTGGAGTTGAAGTTCTCTTTACAGGGGATTATCAAATAACTGCTTTGGGAAGAATTATAGCAGAAGGTACTGAAGATTCTCTTATTGCTTTCAAAGCTAGCAATGATGTTACTGATATTACTCACCAAGGAGTTAGATTAGAATACGAAGGCGATGAAGCAAATTCTTTTGACTATTGCTTCTTTAAAAATGCTGAAAATGGAATTAATTCTATCAATTCTCCAGTTAATATTACTAATTCACATTTTACTTATAATGATGAAGCGATTCATATTTTTGCAATTGGAAACAATAATCCTCCGACTGTTCACATTGAAGAGAACTTAATCGAAAATAGTGTTAAAAGTGGTATCCTAATTGCAGAATCAAGTAATGTGATGATAATAAATAATGAAATTACAGCTAACGGAACAGGACCACAATTTAGAGGTGCTATTCAGGTAAGTATTCAAACTACAGGTATGCCAGTAACTCCAACTATCACTGAAAACAATATTCATAACAATCACTACCAAGGCATAACATGTGTTGATATGTTTTCTTCAAATGGTATCAATGCTCAAATCTTTGATAATATCATAGCTGAAAACTATACAGGAGTTTACTTCTATAATTGTTCAGGTACTTTATATGATAACCAAATCATTAATAATCACATAGAAGGAGATATGAATTCTGGTGCAGGCATTATGTGTTATGGAGGTGGAGCAACACCTTACATAGCTGGAAATTTAATTTCAGGTAATTATGGTGGAATCTATCTTACCGTAGGTGCGCAACCTGTTATTGGAGCTCCCGAGATGAACCATCCTTACGCTTATGGTTTAAATACTATTCAAGATAATATTGATGTTAATGGCGATAATAATAGTGTTATTTTAAACAACATTAATTCTTCTATCAATATCTTAGCCAAGAATAATTACTGGGGAACTGAAGTAACTTCTGAGATTGACCAAACTATATATGATTCCAATGATAATCCAAGTTTAGGAACAGTGGTTTATGATCCTATCGCAAGTGAGAACGAGGGATACACACTTTCAGTTAATATTACTAGTGAGATTACAGAACAAGTTTCATACAGTCTTAGAATTAGAGACTTAAATAGTATGGAAATGACTGACTATCATCTTGATAGTATTGAACAGTCTTATGAAATAGTCTTTGAGAATCCAATAACTTTCACTATCATAGGTTATTATGAATTAGATGGTCAATATTATTTTGGTCATTGTTATTATGGTCCTTTTGATGAGCAAACTATCATTTCCTTGAATGATGATAACCAGAATGAAGAAATTTCACTTAATTTTAATGCTGAACCTAGAGAAAAAGTCTTTATGACTTATGAAAATATTGAGATAAACGGGAATGATGTTACACCTATTCTTAAGGACGAGTTCTTTACTGAAGAAGTTAAGCAATTAGTTTATGAAAATGATAATAATGAACTAATGCTGGTAGGTTATCAGAAATATGGTCCAAATGGTTGGGAAACTGTTACTCTAGAGCAAGAATACCTTTATCTAAAAAACGATGCTTATAGTGGTGAAAGCTTTGCTAATCACCAAGTTGTTTTCATTGATGGACAATACACCTTATATTCCAATTCTTGTGAAGTTCTGGGTTCTTACACCAAAGATATTAATGGTCAAGAAATCCTTGTTAAAGTTATCAGAAAGATTCTTGATTCACCATGGGATATGACAACTACAGCTCTTATAGAATATTCTGGTGATATCTCTCCCCTATCAGTGAATCCTAGAGTTACTGAATTTTCAGATTTCTATGCTAGTATTGACACTATTACAGAGTCTTTAGATGATGATAAATTACTAAATTTACAAGATAATACAGAAATTTCATATCAAACTGAAAATCATTTATTGCACCCTACCAACTTAAGACTTTTAGGAGACTTATTCGTTTGGAATCCATGTTCACATGATATTATAGAAATTGACACACACACCTTCACAGGTTATAGTATAGTTTGGTCTTATGAAAATAGTCCAAGTATGCTGTATTATCATGATTTGGGCTTGAATGATACCGAATATGCAATCTATGATTTAGATCTTGAACTAGGAGGAATTAACTTCTGGGTTGTTGGAAGATATTCAGAAGGTAACTTTACAGATCCAACCAATACTATTCATGTAGATCTTATTAGCGATAATGTTAATGACATAGCTCCAATAGCGCAACTAGAAGGAAACTATCCTAATCCTTTTAATCCTCAAACCTCTATTGCTTATAATCAACCCAATCCTGGATATGTATCAATCATTATCTATAATGTAAAGGGACAAAAAGTCAAGACCCTTGTTGACGAGGTTAAAGAAGGTGGTAACCACACTGTTATATGGAATGGTAAAGATGATAACAATAATAATGTTTCATCTGGAATTTATCTTTACAAAATGAAATCTGGTAAATATTCCTCAAGCAAGAAGATGATTCTACTAAAATAATATTTACTCAAACCATTTAAGGAGTATAGAGATTACTAGTAATATTAAGCTTCTCTAAACCTAATAAAGTAACAGAACTATAGCGAATAATACATTATTTGAGTTAAAACTAATATATTGACCCTGCTAGCAGGGTCTCTTCTTTTCTAGTCATTTTTCATATTTGATGCAATCTTACTTAGAGGATAATATAGTCCTATTAGTAAAATCTACTGCTTTGTTTATTAATATCTATTTTTTAATCACATGTTTGATATCCATTAATTGTAAGTATCTCTATAATTCATTGGGAATAGTAAAAGACAGTAACAATCATGATACAATCAAAGCAAAAATTTCAATGTACTTTTATGATTATGGCTATCTTCTACACTTATACAAGACATCACTATTTGAGAAATGTATAGTTAATTTGGTATAAATTTGCTATTGAATTACACAAGAAACCAATTCATAAAAATATAATACTTCTGGGAACATTTATTGCATAATTGTATTATATAATAAGTATTTATAAAATTACTGAAAATAAATTTATGGAGGATTTATGAGAAAGTGCTTGTTTTTATCATTACTATTTTTTGTGATGACAATTTCATCATTGATGGGTCAAATTACACCAATGATACAATCTGAATGGAATACTGTTTCCCCTTGGAACGGTTATTGTCCATACATGGAAACAGTGAGAGCTAATGCTGGTACAGGTGCATTATCTGCAGCGAAGATTATGAAATTTTGGAACTATCCAGATAATGGAAGTGGAACAGCAAATTATGTAGATGATGATTTAGGGGATATTTCTCAAAGTTTAAACTTTGAATTTGACTGGGAAAGAATGTCCAATGTTTTAAACAGAACAGAAACTCAATTACTGATTGCTATCGCAGGCTATGCGATTGAGTCAGATTGGGAAACAGATTACACTACAACAACAATCGAAGATATTCAAAACGCTTTAGAAAATAACTTTTCTTATTCAAGCTCGATGGAATTACATGATTTAGCAACAACATCAATCTTTGATTGGCGTCAAATGATTAATCAACAACTTGCTTTAGGTAGACCTGTTTTGTATCAAGGTTATGCAGAAAGTGTTGATAGATATTATCAAATCATTATAGATGGTTTAACAGCTGATAATCGCTATACATATCTAACAAGTATTGGTACTTATGAACATTTCACAACTAATTTAACTGACCTTGTCATTGATGGTAACTTGATTAATGTTAATAATCAAAAAATGTTGATAAATATCGTCCCAAGCACAATAGATGAATATGACGAATCATTTGAGACAGGCTTTTCTAATAACAACTGGTATTTCCAAGGCAATTCTAGTTGGACAATTGCTAGTAATGAAGCTTATGATGGTACTCATTCTGCTCGACCATTAAATATTGGCCATAATCAAACATCTTCAATGCTTATTGATTTATCAGTACCTGAATCTGATAATATTTCTTTCTTTATTAAACCTTCTTGTGAAGCTCCTACCGTTGGGCAATATGATAGAGCTGTGTTTTATATAAATGGTGTTGAACAAGATGAATGGTATGGAGTAAGTGATTGGACTTATGCGTCTTATCCATTAAGTCCTGGGATCTATCAATTTAAATGGTCTTACATTAAAGATGGCTCGGTAGTCGATGGAGATGATACAGTTTACTTAGATGCCATAGATCTTCCAAGTGGGGAAACACCCTTGAATCCTCCTCAAAATCTAACTGCTGTTGTAAGCCAAAATAACACAATTATATTAGATTGGCAAGCTCCAGATAGTTTTGAAAGAGAACTGCAAGGTTATATAATTTATAGAGATTTTTCTGAATTAACTCGATCATATAATCCCAATGTAACAACTTACACTGATGGTAATGTTTCTAATGGAAGTCATGACTATGCTGTGAGAGCAATATATAATTCTGGTTTATCTGACTATTCTAATAGTGCTAGCATAGTAATAAATATAGCTTATCCACCTGTAAATCTTGCTTATGAAATTTATTCTGCTGAATATGTGTATATTACTTGGCAACCTTCTCCTTTGGTTGGTGATAACACTCCAGATAGTTATAATCATTATCTAAATGGTAACTTTATTTCTAATAGTACTCAACTTTGGAAATCTCTAATTCTTGATGAGGGTGAACATCTTTTCTACGTAACCGCTGTATATGATGATTTTGAGTCTGAACCTTCTAATATGCTTAATATTATTGTTGGAAGTATTCCTCCTCCTTCAAATGTTACTGCAACAACCTATGATGGTAATAATGTTCATCTAGAATGGAATACACCAGCTGCTACAACAATTACAGGTTATGAGATTTATAGAAATGGAGATCTACTAACTGAGATAACAAGTGAAAACACAAATGATTATTATGATGAAGATTTAGAAAATGGTACTTATACCTACACACTGAAATCTGTCTATAATAGCATGACCTCAGGTCATTCATTACCAGTAACTGTAGATATAATGGTCTTACTTCCACCTTCTAATTTACAAGCTACACAAGTTAATGAAGTAAGTGTCCAATTAGCATGGAATTACACCTCTGGATCAGAGTTACTTGATTATTTCAAAGTCTACAGAAATGGGCAAATTATTTCTTCAGTCTACAATACAAGCAACCCTACATATTTTGATTATAATCTAGCTAATGGCTCTTATGATTATCAAGTTACAGCTGTGTATCAAGGTTTAGAATCTGATTTTTCTGAAACAGAAAGTATTGAGATTGAATATCTATATCCACCTAGAAACTTCCAAGCAGAAGTTGAAGGAAGTGTTGTCGAACTTACATGGGACATTCCAGCTATACAAGGTGGAGCTACTCGTGGATTGCAAAATTATAAACTATATCAAGATGATGTATTTTTGCTTGATATAAACAATACCCAAACAACTTCATATAGTGTTAGTGATTTAGAGAATGGATCTTACACCTTTTATTTGCTTGCGGAGTATAGTTCTGGTTTATCAGAAATGGTACAAGCTCAAGCAATCGTTGAAGTTCTTTATCCTCCACAAAACTTATCTTACAACCTAGAAGGACAGGATGTCACTATTAGCTGGGAAGCTGGTTCTTTGACAAGAGACTTTATTCAGTATCATGTCTATAGAAACGGTATAGACTATGCAAGAACATCAAATACTTTCTTTATTGATGAAGACTTGAATAATGGCTTTTATGAGTATACTGTTCAAGCTGAATATAGTTCAGGGTTCTCACAACAATCATCACCTGTATCATTTGAGCTTGAAATCCCATATCCTGTTACAAACGTTGATTACAGTACTGAGGATAACAATATAATACTGTCTTGGGAAAGACCAGCTTTTACTGAAAGAGTAAGAACTTTAGTAAATTATGAAATATACAGAAATGATATCTCTTTAGCTTATACAACAGATTTGACCTATACTGATACTAACTTAGTTAATGGTGATTATCAATATTATATTATAGTTCACTATTCTAACCTATCATCTGAAGCTTCTGAAACTATCAATGTTAATCTTATGATTCAGTATCCAATAGAAGATTTATCTTCTCAAGTTACTGACAAAAATAATATCTCCTTAGCTTGGGAAAGAGACTTTTATAGTGGTAACAGTGTACTTGACTTCCAAATCTTGAAGAATGGTCTTGTAGTAACTACTACAAATGAAAGTAACTACTTTGATGAAAACTTAGCCGATGGTGCTTATACATACAGCATTATTGCGAATTACTCTAACGGTCCATCGGAAGCAATTGAAAGTAATTTAATACAGATAGAATACCCATATCCTGTATCAGATCTAGAAGCAGTTGCATCTAATGATACTATAAATCTCTCTTGGGATTACCCACAAGCAGGAAGTCCTATATTTAATATTTACCGTAACAATAGATATTTAACCCAGACTACAGAGGTTAGTTTTTCTGATGTAAATCTTGTCAATGGGAACTATTCCTATTATATCATTACTAGTAACAATTCAGACTCTGGTGAATCTGAAGCTTCAGAAACTGTTGTAGCTGAAGTCAGTGTCACTTATCCTGTCACTGGATTAGTAGCAAACGTAGTTGATGACTCTATTAATTTAACTTGGAATGCACCAGCAACTTCTAGTAGAGCATTTTCTTCTTATTCATTATTTGTTAATGACCAGCTATATCAAGCAAATATTTCAAGTGAAAGCTTTACCATCAATGACTTAGCGAATGGAAGCTATTCAATCTATGTTATAGCTAACTATACAAATGGAGATTCTGAACCATCGAATACTGTAAATCCAATAGTTGAAGTTCAATACTCTCCAATAAATCTCACACTTAGCACCGATGATAATAATGTTCAGTTAAACTGGCAAGCTCCAGAAGACACAACTGGTCTAATTGCTTATAATGTTTATCGAAATGGTAGCTTGCTCCTCGAGACAACCACACCGAGCTATATTGATACTGATTTAATAAACGATACATATACCTATTCGGTAAGATCTGTATACACAAGTGGTCAATCTGCACCACTCTCTTCTGAGGCAATTCTTATAGACCTTTTCTATAGTGTAATTGACTTAAATGTTCAAATCAGTAATAGTGATTTTACATTGAGCTGGCAGGATAACCCTCTAACAGGTTCCTCTACTATCGAATATCAAGTTTATATGAATGACCAGATTATTGCAACAACCTCTGACACAAGTTATCTATTCTCAGGAAATGCTAATGGTTCTTATGATTTAGCAGTTAAAGCTATATATGATACAGGACAATCTGAAATTAGTGAAAGTGTAACTGCAATAATTGATGTTCATTATCCTGCACAAAATCTTGTTGCTTCTGTTGAGTCTAATAACGTTACACTTAGTTGGGAAATAAATTCTTTTGCTAATAATGTAATCGATTATATAATTCTTAGAGATGGTCAAGAAATAGCAAGCACTTCAAATCAAACTTATATTGATAGCAATCTCTACAATGGTTCCTATGAATATCAAGTTCAAGCTCAATATCTAACAGGACTATCTGATATATCTGATATTGCTTATGCTCAAGTTGAAGTTCTATATGCCCCAAATAACCTTACCCTATCCATTCAAGATAACAATGTAAGTTTAAACTGGGACCAACCGAATGAAATGTATAGAGATTTTATTGGATATAAGCTTTACAAAAATAATGATTTAATCAGTTCACAAACAGAGCTTAATTATACAGACTCTGACTTAATAAATAGCTCTTACAGCTATTTTGTCACTGCCGAATACTCTTCTGGAGAGTCTGTTTCAAGTAATCATGTTGAAGCAAATATTGAAGTTCTTTATCCTGCTAACAATGTAAGTCTAAATGTAAATGAAGATGATGTCTTAATCTCATGGGATTTTAATCCAATGGCTGGAGATTCCATAATTGATTATACCCTTTATAGAAATGGACAAGCTGTAGCTTCAACTAGCAACTTATCTTATTTAGATGAAAGCCTAGCTAATGGAATCTATGATTATAGCATTGCAGTTAATTACCAAACAGGAAGTTCTGAACAAACTGAAGAAATGTCAGTCTTAGTTGAAGTTCTCTATTCTCCAGAAAACTTCACTTATTTAATAGATGATAATAATAATGTTCTCTTGTCTTGGGAAGCAGCCCCTACTTCTAGTAGAGCTTTCTTAGGTTATAAACTATATAGAGATGAAGAATTAATTTTCTTTGATGAATCAGCTCTAACATATTATGATGAGAACTTGATAAATGATAGTTATGAATATAAACTTGAAGCAATCTATTCAACAGGTGTTTCTCAACCCCTTTATCTTAATATAGATATAGAGGTTCTTTATCCAGTTGTTAACTTTGTTGGAAATCTATCTGAAACAGAAATTGAACTAACTTGGGAAGAGAATGACTATGTTGGTGATTCGATAATCTCATATTCTTTATATCGAAATAACGAGCTATATTCTGTTCAAACAGAAGCATATTATTTAGATTCTGCATTAGCTAATGGCATCTACGAATATTACGTTATTGTTAACTATAATACAGGTTCTTCTCCTGCATCTGAGAATCTTAGCTTCAATGTTGAAATTACTTATCCTGTAACAAATCTTACAGCTCAAGTTACTGCAGATGTTGTTGATTTAGCCTGGGATTTACCAGTTAATTCTCCAAGAGCTTTACTATCTTATAATATCTATCGTGATGGTGATCTTCTTGCAAACACTCAAGATTTATCATATTCAGATATAGCATTAGCTAACGGTACTTATTCATATTTTGTAACTGCTCTTTATGATGCTGGAGAATCTGAAGCTTCTAATAGTGTGGAAGTCTTGGTAGAAGTTCTCTATCCTGTTGAGAACTTAGTAAGCAGTGTTGATTCAAGCAATGTGATACTAAGCTGGGATGAAATTATCACTTATCCTCGTTCATTCATAAATTACTTAGTCTATCGAGATGACCAAGAAATAGCACAAGTTACAAGCTTAACTTATATGGATGAAAACCTTGCTAATGGCTCTTATAATTACTATGTTAAAGCTAATTATTCCACAGGTATTTCGGAGGCAAGTAATACAACTCTAGCTATTGTGGAAGTTCTTTATCCAGCTTCTGATCTTACTGGAGATTTAATAAATGACCAAGTAACACTTAATTGGCAAACTCCATCAGAGCTTTATAGAGATTTCTTAGGTTATAATATCTATAGAAATAATGAACTCATTGAAAGCACTATGGATAACTATTTTGTTGATTCTGCATTGGCTAACGGTGATTATAGTTACTATATTACTGCTAACTATTCTTCTGGAGAGTCTTCTCCAACTAACAGTGTTCATTTCCATGTAGAAATTACTTATCCAGTAACCACCCTTAATGCTAGTGTAGATGAAAATAATGTAACACTTGCATGGGAGCTTCCTGCTACAAGTGCTCTTCCAAGAGCCTTCCGAGGATACCTAATCTATAGAAATGGTGCTATTGCAAATGTAATAGACAATCCAGAAACACTTACTTGGACTGACCTTTCTTTAGCTAATGGTGATTATGACTACTATGTTAAAGCAGTTTATGATGCTGGTATTTCTATCGAATCTAATACTGTTTCAGTAAATATCTACATAGCACCAGAGCTCCTAGCTCCTACTAATCTACAACTATTTGTTGAAAATGATAGTGATGTCCATTTAACTTGGGATATCCCTACCGGAGATCCAATTGCATATATGATTTTCAAAGATAATGTGCTTGTTACAGTCGTTACTGAAAACTTCTATTGGGACTATTCTCTTGCAAATGGTAGCTATCAATATTATGTGAAAGCTGAATATACTGAAGGTATATCTTCTCCATCAACTACTGTTGTAGCTAATATTGCTTCAGCTGATGTACCAAGCAATCTAAATGCGACTATCTCAAACGGGAATGATATTACCTTAAGCTGGGATGCTCCAAATAATAGTGAGACAGCTTTTATCATTAATAGAAACGGGCAAGAAATTGCTTATCTAAGTGATGTTAGTCAAACTAGCTATACAGATCTTAATCTAACTAACCAAAGTTATACTTATACTATTAGAGCTGTGTACAATAACCTGGTATCAGATTTAAGTAATCCAGTCTATGCTCAAGTTGAAAAAGTTCATACACCAATGATTACATCTTATTCAGCTCTAGATAACTCAATAAGTATCACTTGGGAAGATTTAAGTTCTTGGGGTCAATTAGTTGATTACACTGTCTTCAAAAATGGCCAAGAAATTACAAATACTAGCAACAATTACTATGACGAAGTCGATTTAAGTAATGGTTTATATGATTACACAGTTAGGGCAAACTTTGATTTTGCTTCTTCTGACCAATCTCAGCCAGTTAACTTTGAAATCCTTTTACCTCAATTAGTAAATAACCTTACTCGTAATATTCAAGATGATGATCTGATGTTAACTTGGGATTTACCTGAAGATACTGGTCTAATAACATCTTATAAGGTTTTCAGAAACCAAGCGGTAATTGCTGAAACTCAAAATAGTTATTATTTAGATACAGAACTCGCTAATGGTTCTTATGATTATCAAGTTATGACTTATTATAATGATACTATAGAAAATCCAATTACTGAAAATTTACAAGTGGATTTCATTCTTCCTTATCCTGTAAGAAATCTAACATATAATGTAGATAATAATAATATAGTTTTATCTTGGTTAGAACCTCTTGATAGCTTTGGACTGCTAAACTATGAAGTCTATAAGAATGATGATCTAATTGCTAATCTTGACTCTTCTGCGAATCAATATACTGATATTCAACCAGAGAACGGACTCTATCAATATAGCGTTAAATCAGTCTATCAAGGAGATGTTCAAGATCTTGTTCAAACAGAGTTAATTAGTTTTATTATTCCTGTATCACCTAATAACCTAACTATTTCAGCAACAGAAGAAACTGTTGACTTAGTTTGGGATTTCACAGGTAATGACTATGAGTTTACTTCTTTTGAAGTATATAATAACAGTGACTTATTAGGCTCAACAAGTGAAAATTCATTCGCTCTAGACCTTGCTAATGGAGACTATAATTTCTCAGTTAAAACAATATATTCTTCAGTAGAATCAGAAGCAAGTGAGATATTAGCATATCAACTTCTTAAGACATACCCTCTTGTTAATGTTTCATATTCAATTATTGAAGATGATCTTGAACTAACTTGGGATTTACCAACAGATACATTTGGTTTAGACTCCATTACACTAATGAGACAAACAAGTGATAGACTCGAAATCACTCTTCCTGCTACAGCTACTTCCTACTTAGATGAAAATATAGATAACGGACTTTATAATTATTCTATTACCGCTAACTATAATTCTCCTATCCAAGTAGATAAAGTTATTCAGCTTGAAGATGTTTCAGTTATTAATGCTCAACCTGTTACTGATCTTGCTATTGATGCACAAGAAAATGATCTTACTTTATCATGGAATCATCCGCAAGACCTCTTTGCTTTCTCAACATACCATGTATATCAGAACACTACTTTGGTAGGAACAACTGAAGATAATACTTTTGTCTTGAATGAACAAGCAAACGGTGATTACTCATTTATGATAAGATCTGTGTATGAAAATAATAATGAAATAGATTCTGCGGAGCTTGATTATACATTGATAATCGCTTACCCTGCCCAAAATGCAAGTATCGAAACTATTGATAACGATATTATTATTTCTTGGGAAAATCCTAGTGATATTTTTGGACTTGATAGTTTTACTCTGCTTAACAATGAAGCTATAATTGGAGAAACTAACTCTCTAACATATACAATTGTTAATGCAAACAATGGAGTTTATAACTTATCCCTTATAGCTAACTATTCGAATGATGATACAGCTGCAATAACCCTTGCAGAAGATTATGTAAAGCTAACACCTTACCAAGTTGTTTCAGTTGATGTAAGCTTTGCTAATCCAGTTCCTGAAATATCATGGGTAGAATCATCTGATACATATGGCTTGATTGGTTATAATGTATACTCTCTTACTTCAGACCAAATTACAGATCCTGATACATGGACAGTAATTGATACTCTAGTAACAACTGCTTCTATTGATGATGATGTTTCTGAACTTGTAAATGGAAGCTATTATTGGGCTGTTACTTCTGTTTATAGAGATGAGCTAAATGATATCACATTCTATTCTGAACCAAAACTATCGAATATAATAACAGATAATAATGTTCAAGATGCTATAGCAATAACAAAAATTACAGGTAATTATCCTAACCCATTCAATCCTGTTACCCGTATTAACTATCAGATAGCTAGCGATAGTCATGTGTCTTTAAGTGTTTATAACTTAAAAGGTCAGCTTGTAAAAAAACTAGTTAATGAAAACTTACAGGCTGGTAAACATAGTATTATCTGGCAAGGAAATGATGATAATGGTAAATCTGTTGCATCCGGAATGTATTTCTTCAAACTAACTAACAATGGAATTATCAAAGTTCATAAAGCAATTCTTATGAAATAAAGATAATCATAATAGTATTTAGCCTAGGGGTAATATCTTATGATAGTCCCTTAGGCTATCTTTTATTATCATAATCTACACGCAATATTTTTTGGAACTTTGGTTAACCCCAAAAGAATCACAGCAGTGAAATAAACTTTAAGATTCTATAAATAACAGATTATTTTTAGTTTCAGAATAAACTTGTCCTTATATAATTTTTTTACTAGAGAAAATTCTTGACAGCAAAACAGTTAATCCACTGCATTCACTAAATAAATTTAGTAATAAATAAATTATAAAGAGATATATCAATGGAAAATTTTGTAAGTTCTGATTTCAAACTGGGGATTATTACTGGTGGTCAATTAGGAAAAATGCTTATTCAAGAAGCAAGTAAATGGGATTTAACTACTTATGTACTAGATACTGCAGAAGATTGTCCAGCTGGCAAATTAGCTTCAAAAGTACTCATAGGTGATTATAAAGATTATGATGCTGTTTATAATTTCGGTAAACAAGTAGATATTCTTACTTTTGAGATTGAACATGTTAATATTCAAGCCTTGAAACAACTCAAAGCTGAAGGCTGTAAAATAATTCCTGATCCTGATGTTCTTGAGTTAATTCAGGATAAGGGTCTTCAAAAAGAATTTTATAAGAAGCATAATCTTCCTACCTCCTCATTCAAGTTGTATGAATCAAAAGAGAAAATAATTGAAGCTATTAATAATGGAAAAATCACTAAAGCTTTTGTACAAAAATTGCGCAAAGGTGGTTATGATGGACGTGGTGTTGCAGTAATCTCAGACCTTGATAATCATAAAGAGATACTCAGTGGACCATCTTTAGTTGAAGAGAAAGTAGATATTGATAAAGAAATTGCAGTAATCGTTGCTCGTAATCAGCAAGGACAAATTAAATGTTACCCTCTAGTAGAAATGACTTTTGATCCAATAGCTAACTTAGTTGATAAGTTAATCTGTCCTGCTCAAATTAGTCATGAGCAATATAATCAAGCAATTGCTTTATCTACAAAAATAGCTGATTTACTAAATATGCAGGGACTTTTAGCAGTTGAAATCTTTGTTGATAAAAATGGAAATCTTTTAATCAATGAAGTAGCTCCAAGACCTCATAATTCTGGACATCATACAATCGAAAGTGTTATAACCTCTCAATTCGAACAACATCTTAGAGCAGTTTTAAACTTGCCATTAGGATCAACAGAACTAAAACTTCCTTCTGTGATGACTAACATAGTTGGTAAACCCGGATTCACAGGACCTGTGAAATACCAAGGTTTAGTAGATTGCTTAGCTATTGAAGGAGTTAAAATCCACTTATATGGTAAAAAAATAACCAAGCCCTACCGAAAAATGGGGCATGTAACTATCCTAGCTAGTTCTGTCCATGAAGCGTTAAAAAAAGCTGATAAAGTAAAACAATTAATAAAGGTAATATCATGAAAAAAACATTAGTTTCTATTGTTATGGGATCAGACTCAGATCTTCCGGTTATGAAGGGAGCAGTTGAGATGTTAGAAAAGTTTGACATTGGTTATGAAATTGATATTGTTTCAGCTCATAGAACACCAGAGAAGCTCTTTGATTTCTCATCAAACGCCCATAAAAGAGGCATCTCAGTAATAATTGCAGGTGCTGGAGGTGCTGCTCATCTTCCAGGAATGGTAGCAGGAATCTCTCCCCTACCTGTTATTGGTGTTCCAATAAAATCAAGCAACTCTATCGATGGTTGGGATTCTGTTCTGTCAATCTTACAGATGCCAGGTGGAGTTCCTGTAGCAACAGTAGCACTAAATGGAGCTAAAAATGCAGGAATTTTAGCTGCTCAAATAGTTGCAGCAAGAGATAATGTGCTGTTAAATAAGATAATAAAATATAAAGAAGAACTCAAAGAAGCAGTATTAACTAAAGCAGAAAATTTAAAAAAGAAAAATTAGTTAAGGATGTAAGTGAAAAAATATCTTAATCTTTTGTCATCTTTTACTATAATGCTCTGCATAGGAAGTATTTATGCTTGGAGTATTATCGCTTCTGAACTAGTTGATAATTATTCTTTTTCTGCTTCTCAGTCACAAATCATCTTCGGTGTAGTGATCTTAACCTTTCCATTAACAATGATTATAACTGGAAGATTAAGAATAAAACACTACCCTAAGTTAATTGGATACTTATCAGGATTATTTTTTTCTATAGGTTATTTATTAGCTAGTTTTTCTCATGGTAGTTTTGCTTTAATTCTACTTGGAACTGGAGTTTTAGCAGGTATAGGCACTGGACTAGGCTATTGGTTAGCCTTGACTTATCCTGTTCAATGTTTTCCTAATCGCAAAGGTTTGATCACAGGTATTGTTTCAGCAGGTTTTGGACTTGGGGCTGTTTTTATGTCTGAAATAGCAGAAAGAATACTACTTCAAGGTTTTGATATCCTATATTTAATGAGATTTTTAGCCATACTTTATGGTATTATAATACTTTTCTCTTCAAATTTCATTTATGCTGTATGCAAACTTCAACAAAAAAGTGAAAATAATCCTAAGTTTTTAGATATTGTTAAATCGACTAAATTTCTCAAGCTTTTCATAGGAATTTTCTTAGGTACCTTTGCAGGTTTATTGATAATAGGTTCTCTCAGAATGATTGGTAAACAACTTGATATATCGAATCATATAATTGTCTTTGGCATAGGTCTTTTTGCTATTGCAAATTTCTTTGGAAGAATTTTCTGGGGATTTCTTAGCGATTATTTCAAGACTAAACTTATAGTCTTCAGTGATTTATTTATCCAAGCGCTGGCAATTATAGCTCTACTTGTTTTTAATCTATCAAATATTTCTTATCTTATAATCATTGGTCTCATTGGCTTTGGTTTTGGTGGGAATTTTGTACTTTTCGCAAAAGAAACAGCTCAGCTATATGGAGTAAAAAAATTAGGCCAAATATATCCTTATGTCTTCATGGGATATGCTATAGCTGGGATAACTGGTCCTTTTAGCGGTGGTCACCTATTTGACATAACTGGTTCTTATACATCCGCAATTATTTTAGCTAGCATTATGAGTCTATGTGGAGGACTGCTTTTCTTATTAAGTAACACATCTAAGGAACAAATATAAATGAATAATATTGATACTGCTGTAAAATATATCCAAGAAGGAAAATTAGTAGCATTCCCAACTGAAACAGTTTATGGGCTAGGAGCAAATGCTTTAAATCCTCAGGCTGTTGCAAAAATATTCGAAGTAAAACAGCGTCCTTCCTTCGACCCCTTAATTGTTCATATTGCTAATTTGCAACAACTTGATATGCTTATTGAAGGACATGACGAGAGAGTCTTTACTTTAGCTAAACATTTTTGGCCAGGTCCTTTAACAATGATCCTACCCAAGAGCGTAATAGTTCCAGACATTGTTACTTCAGGTTTGCCAACTGTTGGGATAAGAATGCCAAATAACAAACTAGCATTAGAACTAATCTCAAAATCAGCTTGTCCTATATCAGCTCCTAGTGCTAACAAGTTTGGCTCTATTAGTCCAACTACTGCCTCACATGTTAAAGCAAAACTTCCAAATGTTGATTATGTATTAGATGGAGGAAAAACTACTGTTGGTATTGAATCAACAATTATAAGACTAACAGAAAAAGGATTTCAAATACTACGTAACGGTGTGATTACAAGAAAAGATATCGAAAAATATATCCCTTATGATGAGCAAACAGAAATACAAATAGCTTCAGCTCCTGGAATGATGAAATCACACTATAGCCCTAAAAAGAAATTATTAGTCGCAGATAAACCACTTGTTGGAATTGATAAATCAAAGGCAGGTCTGCTATCTTTTACAGGAAAATTTGAACTGGGGTTTAAGAAAGTTATCAAACTATCAACAAGTATGGATTTAAAAGATTATGCTGTAAATATGTTTGCTGCTATGCACGAATTTGAAGATGATAATGATGTAGAAATTATTATAGTTGAACCTGTGGAAGAAGTTGGGATTGGTAAAGCTATTATGGATAGGTTACGCAAGGCAGAATATAATTGGATATCTAATTAATATATTTATTGACATTTTATCATTATTCAGTAAATTTAAAGTATCAATGATTTAGGAGTAATGATGATTAAAGCTTTAGTGCTTGCACGTTACTTAACAATTTTCTTTTCTGGCTTCATCACCTTCTTTTATATGCCAACTAATCCTTACCTAGCAAGCAAAATAACTCATATATTTATTTTAGCTATTTTTTGTGAATACTAAACTCATAATATTATATACATATCAATATACGAATATATCAATTTAATTTACTAAAATCTTTCATCTATATAATAGAATAGTCTCTTCTTTATATAACAATATGCAGTTAACATATTTATTACAAACATAATAAGAAGATTCTACCAATAGTTTATGGTTTATATATTATTTATATATTTTTACATAATGTCTATTTATGGTACTTATAAATCAGCAATAATATATTTATATATATTTATTTTATATTTTATTTAACTATTATTATATTCTCAATAAATAAATATGTCTTAATATTAATATTTACTCTATAAAAATAATTTGCATATATTTTGTGACTTATTATATTCTTAGTAAAATAATAATAGGATAATTTGCTGAACGTAATTATTTCCTTATGATTTTTTATTCAAAATTTTATACTTATAATTTAATAATTCATAATTATAAGCTAAAACTGATAAGTTCTTTGAAAAGTTAGTTCAAAGCCTTTATTATTCTAATTGTGATAATGATTGTTTTAATGATAGATTAACATTCCTTATATCTATATTTTCTAGATTATAAGTACAAAAATTCTCATAACTTTAATATGACTTAGGAGATTAAGATGAAAAAATTTATGTTGTTATTTACTTTGCTATTTGTTGTCCTTGCTGTGTTCGCTGATACTGTTACTTATACTAGATATCAATCTGGAGAAACTCCCACTTTTGAAAACTTAGATTGGTCTGGAGCTACCTTAGCTACAGTATCTCTTCCCCAGTTCGATTCTTCTCTTGGAACACTTACAGAGGTCGATTTGACTATTCAATATGACATTGATCAAGATTTGTATGTAGAAAATCTGAATGTTGTAGATAGTAATGTTCGCGTTAGAGGTCTATGCTTAGCTATTTGGTCAAATTTACCTAAATCATTGCCAGATGAAGAATATAATACTAGAACTAATAACCAATATTATGACTATGCTGCCTACGATGGAACTGTAGACTATGCAGGTCCTTCAGGTAAGACTTTTTTGAACCAAACAGACTCTGATAATTCTGCTTTTAATTTTACAAGTTCTCTTGCAGAATTCATTGGCGTAGGAACTATAGATATAAACGTAGAAACTGAGAGTGAATACTCTGTTTCTTCTGGTGGTAATGTTGATGTTGTTTTGCTTTCTGAAGCACTAGCAACAGCAACTATCACTTATACCTATGAACCAATAACTCTTCCAGTAGAGCTTGCATCTTTTACAGCAGTATCTACTAGCAACAATCTAGCCGAAATTCTATGGACAACTCATTCTGAGTCTGGACTTTTAGGATACAATATCTATCGTAATGAAGAAAATAATTTTGATAGTAGCTCAAAGATTAACTTAAATCCTATTCAAGCTAATAACACAACACAATTCCAATCATACTCTTACACCGATAATGAAGTTGTTGAAAACACAAGATATTATTATTGGCTTGAGAGTCGTGAGCTTAGCAATGTAAATGAAATCTTTGGTCCTGTAGTTGTTAAAATTCAATCTAGTGGTGAAGATGTTGAAGACATTACCATGGATAATCTTGCTGGTATAAAATCAATTTATCCAAACCCATTTAATCCAAATACAACAATTCGTTATTTCCTTGCTAATGATTCACAAGTTAAATTCGAAGTTTATAACCTGATTGGACAAAAAATTGAGTCATTAGATTTAGGTAGTAAGACTGGTGAGCAATATCATACAGTGGCATGGAATGGTAAAGATTCTAGGAATCAAGAATGCCCATCTGGAGTATATTTCTTTAGAATCATTACCCAAGATTTTACTCAAACATCAAAAGCTGTTTTATCTAAATAAATAGTAATATAAAATTCTAAGCCCTGAATTTTCAGGGCTTTTTCTTTAGCCCTACTGCTTTATTTGGTTTAATATTATTTTTGACTTATCTAATGAAATTAGTCATTACTTTTTTAGTTTTTTGTGGTTTTGCTATTTTAGAACCTTCAAGAGATTTTAGTAACCAAGCCATATTTCTACCTAATATTTGCATAATTTGTTGACCTTCGCTATCATCTTCTGCATCTCCAGGCATTGTTCCATGAATAACATTCCAATAATTCGAACTTGCAATAATCATTTCAGAATAAGTTAGGTAGATATTCAACTGATTGAATGTTGGAATACCTCCAGACCTTCTCACTGCTACTACAGAAGCTCCAACCTTATGACGGAATAAATTATTTGCTCCAGCAAGATAGAACAGCCTGTCCATAAATGACTTCATTGTGCCATTCATACCTGCATAAAAAACAGGTGAACCAAAAATAATACCATCAGCTTCTTTTATTTTTGTTACCCATTCATTTACAGGATCATCAGTAATGATACATTTGTCATCTTTATTCCTATAGCACTTACCACAACCCATGCATCCACTTATCTTCTGATTACCAATATGGACAATTTCAGTATCGATGTTTTCATTATTTAGTTCTTCTAAAACCAGTTTGATAGCATGGTGAGTGTTCCCATTCGCTCTTGGACTTCCATTTATTGCGATAACTTTCATAAAATCTCCTTAATATATTTTGCTAGTTGTTTATTTTTGCAATAATTAAAGTCTATAATATCAGTATAGTCATTTCAGTCAATACTAATATATTTAGTTAGCTTATACTCCTCTATTGTTAGTATCACTTTATTATTCTGGGGACAGATGGAGAAAGTTTCAATCTAGATATTGACAAAACAGTATAACTACAAGTTTTTATTAAAGTTATGGACTATCTTCATCAAGATTAGCTTTTAAGTTCTTTAGCAAATCTTCTTTCTTTAAGGGTTTAGCGAGATAGCCATCCATCCCCACACTTAAACACTTTTCTTTTTCTCCCTTAATAACACAAGCGGTTAGAGCTACAATAGGTGTTTTTTTTAGAATATTCTCTTCACAAGTCCTAATTTGCTTAGTTGCTTCATAACCATCACAGATTGGCATCTGAAGATCCATGAAAATAAAGTCAGGATTTATTTCTCTATACATATCAAGGGCTTCTTTTCCATCTTTAGCAATAAAAACTTTGGATTTAGGAGACAGCTTAGTGAGCATTATCTTAACTAATTTAGAGTTGATTTCAACATCATCAGCTATCAAGAAAGTTAGTTTTTTGTCAATTAAAGGAATTGCTGTAGTTTCATGATTTTTATCATTTATTGCTAAATATGTTGGGTTATTATCTAATTCAATGGCTTGGAGAATATTAAAAATATGATCTTTACGAATTGGTTTGAGTAGTTTCAATTCAAAAGGAGAGTTATTAAAGAGCGAGTTTACTTTTATACTATCAACAGCCCGGTAGAGAATAATCGTTCTTTGCTTTATAAAATCTTCCCCTTTGATCTTACTTAGAGAACTTAGGAATTCTAAAATCTTGTTTTTATTGAATTGGAAATCAATAATTATTAAATCATATTCTGTAAATTTTTCAATAGTTTTTTCTGCATGTTTTAAACAATTACAAGATGTAACAGATAGTTGATATTCCTGCAATATTTTAGTCAATACCTTTCTTTGCTTTTCATTCTTAACTATTGTTAAAATTCTTGAGATTGCAGAAAAACGAAGATTTTGCTTATTCTCAGGAATAAAATTAGTTCTCAATGATAAAGAAAATTCACTTCCTACTCCTTCTTGGCTTTTTACTTCAATCCTACTTCCCATCTTCTCAGCCAGTTTATTAGATATTATTAATCCAAGTCCAGTTCCTCCATACTTTCTAGTCATAGTGCTATCACCTTGAGAAAAAGCTTTGAATAGTCTTTTGATTTTTTGGGGAGAAATACCGATACCATTATCAATAACAGTAAAGGTTATCAAACCCATATTCTCTCCTTCATCCTCTTCAAAATCGACTAGCACTTGAACAAGACCATTTTTAGTAAATTTGATTGCATTCCCTGCGAGGTTAAGTAAAATTTGTCTAACCCTAACTGGATCAATAAATAGGTTTTTGGGTACTTTAGAGCTAATATCTAAAACAAGTTCAATATCTTTATTTGATGAATGAAATTCAATTATGTTCATTACCTCACCTAAAAGACTATTAATGTCAGTATTTACTATTTCGATATCTAACTTTCCAGCTTCAATTTTCGAGAAATCCAGTATATCATTAACGACAGTCAAAAGAGAGTTTGCTGAGACATTGATATTACGTATAAATTGTCTCTGCTCAAAAGATAGTTTAGTATTGTTTAATAGATCAGCAAAACCAATTACACCATTTAGAGGTGTTCTGATTTCGTGACTCATATTAGCGATAAACTCAGATTTAGCAATTGAGGCATCTTCAGCCTTAACCTGTGCAGCCTTAAGCTCAGAAACATCAACTCCATATTCTACAATACCTCTAACTGATCCGTTTTCTCCTCTTATTGGTGAGAAAATTAATTGTAGAGTTTTATTGACTTTCTCTTTATTATCATAAAAAGATAAAGTTTCGACAATTGTTTCTCCACTTTCAAAAATATTTTTGACCCTACATACCTTACATGGTCTACTCGAACTCTTGAACTTATCATAACATTTTACTTTATTCCCAAATAGTTTATCTCTATCATATCCACAATT
Organism: Cloacimonadales bacterium (SeqCode); assembly: GCA_963678375.2. Taxonomy (GTDB): domain Bacteria; phylum Cloacimonadota; class Cloacimonadia; order Cloacimonadales; family JAFGVF01; genus JAEKNW01. The sequence goes on along the minus strand of OY782831.1, from coordinate 2,304,946 downwards.
CTTTGAACCATCATTAACAGCAATCACATTAAAATCCTTGTCAATAACGTTCAATTGTCCAGGAAGTGTATTAAGTATCGATGACAACATTTGCTTATTTTCAATTAGCTTTTCTTCAACTGATTTCTGATAAGCTATATCAGTAACTGCTATTCTAACAAAGACCTTACCTTCTAAACGATAAATATTACTATCAAGCAAAACAACAGTTTGTTTTATATTATTTAAAACAATTTCGCAAGATTCTGTTATCCCATGATTAAACAAGCTTTTAGTATGGAAATAAAATGTATTTTGATAATCTGGGTGGATAAATTTATGAATAGGATTCCCGAGGATGTCACTTTCTTCTAAGTTTAGTATAGACATTAGTCTGTTATTAACTGATTGAATAATGAGATTTTTATCACATGTGAAATACCCAATAGGAGCATTCATATAAAGATCTTTAAAATGTTCTTTGGATTCTTCAAGTTGTTGCTGTATCCTTCTCAGTTCATCATTTTGATACTCTAGTTCTCTGTGATAAATTGATAATTCTTCAATCAGTTGATCGATTGATTTATTTGAGAAATCTTGCTTATCTTCACTTCTTTTTAGTACAGACTCTATGAATTTCTTTATATCATTTGAACTTTTAACTTCCTTCTTCTCCATAGTTATCTCCGTTCATTGCACAGGTTACCGATTATCAAGTTTCTCTAAAGACTGTATTTTCTCTGAAATTTCAATAAATGATACTAAGACTCCATCAACAGAATTATATTCGGTTCTATATGGTCTTAATCTTATCAGGTAAGTTTTCCCATTAGCTAGCTTAAGTTTTTTATCAATGCTATTTAAAGTTTCTTCGACTTTTTCAATATCATTAAGGAAGGAGTAGCCATTAACTATTGTTATATCTGTAACTGGTCTTCCAATATCTGATTTCCTGATGTTTGTTAGCTTCTGGATTAAAGGGGTAAATTTTCTAATTTTTAAATATTTATCTAGATATAAAGCTCCAATTTCTGTGGTTTCTAACAGATTCAGCATATCATTGTTAACCCCTTCAAGTTCTACAATTTTTTCTTGGAATTCTGTATTAACTGAATAAAGTTCTTCATTAACTGATTGAAGTTCTTCGTTAGTACTCTGAAGTTCTTCATTTGATGCCATGAGTTCTTCGTTACTTGATTGCAATTCTTCGTTTGAAGATTCTAGTTCTTCTACTGCAATTCTCAAGTTTTCTTTAGTGTAGTTTAATTCTTTTTGGAGTTCCTCACAATCCTCAATGATTAGTGTCTGGTTAGCTTTTGATAATTCAGAATCGCTAACTACAGATACTTGTTGTTTATCAAAAGATATGATGTAAAACAAGTCCTCATTCAAAACAATTTCACGTACTGATATTGTTAATTTGAAGTCTGATTCTTTTGGTAAAGAAATTATTGTTTCTAAATAATCTATGTTTTTATTCAGCTTGATTTTTCTTATTAGAGAGTTGATATGAATACCCATATCCTTAGTTACTTTTGTAAATATATTCTGATTAAAAGAGCCATCTTGGAAATGCAGATAGTCAGATACATCATTCAAAATATAAATAATTTCACCATTAGACGTTATTATTACTGAAGGAGGAAAGAATTTACTGAATACTCTAGTAAGCAACTCTAGTGTATGATTTTTATGTTGAATTAGGTTTGTTTCAATTAGTCCTTTAGTTTTCCCATCTCTCTTACTTACTAAATATGGTAATCTTTCTGTTAAACCTAGTTCATAACCTTTTATTTTCTTGAATATTTTCCATTTGAAGTCAACTGGTGAAAACAGATTATCAAGCTCACCTATGGTTTCACTTGAACCCAACATTAAATATCCTTCAGGTTTTAGACAATAATAGAACATTTTTATCAGTTTTGCCTGGACCTCATCTTTAAAATATATAAAAAGGTTACGACACATTATCAAATCAATTTTTGTAAAAGGTGAGTCTGTAAGAATATTATGCCTAGCAAAAACTATGTGTTTCCTGACATTCTCCTTAATTTGATATCCCTTTCTCTTAAGAACAAAATATTTACTAAGTAAGTCAGCATCAATTTCTTCTTTAATTTGCAGAGGATAGAAAGCTAAACTTGCTATCGATAATGATTCTTTATCTACATCAGTAGCAAAAACTTTTAGATTTGTGTTCAATTTATTATCATTTAATGTTTCTAGGAGTGATATGATAAGAGAATAAACCTCTTGGCCTGTAGAAGCACCAATACACCAGATTTTCAATTCTTGATTTTTAATCAATTTCGTAAGCACATTGTTACTTAATGATTCAAAAGCATCTCTATCTCTGAAAAAACTTGTAACTCCAATTAGTAATTCGTTTGTCAAGACCTTCTTTTCTTCAAGAGAATTTTCTAATAAAGTTGTGTACTCTGAAAGAGTTCTCTTCTTATTAATAGTCATTCTACGTTCAAGCCGTCTTGAGATTGTGCTTTCCTTATAACGAGAAAAATCTATCTTGCTAAAATTTTTCAATATATCAATAATTTCTATAAAATTGTTATTTTCCAGCTCAACAATCGAAAAGGGAGCAGAACTGTCAGAATAAGTATAACTTATATAATTTACAATTACTTTTGCAAGTTGCTCTGGTTTAAAAGAATAATCTACTGAACCTGTTAATATAGCATTTTGTGGCATTCCAGTGAACTTAGCACTTTTCAGGTCTTGAGTAATTACTATACCACCATTAGCTTTGATAGTCTTTATTCCCTCGCTACCATCTCTACCAGTACCTGAGAGAATTACACCTAAGGATAACTCCTTTTTCTCCTTGCCTAATGACTTAAAAAAGGCATCTATTGGAAGATGCAATATATTAGAATCCTGGTCTTGAAGAAATAGTTTATTTCCAGAAATTGTAACAGTTTTTCTTGGAGGATTAAGATAGATAGTATTCTCTTTTATTTCAGTATTATTTTTAATTATAGAAATAGGTATGTGGGTTACTCTCTCCAACAACTTGTTCATCAAACTTTTATAGTCTGGTGATAAATGCTGAACAACTATAAAGGCACACCTAATATTATCAGGGATGTTTGAAAACAATCTCTCCAGAGGTTCTAAGCCTCCTGCTGATGCTCCAATACCAACAACAAAAATATCTTTCTTTTTATGACTCACTTTTAATCTCCCTTATCTAAAGGAGGTTCAATCTCACAAAATATTGCAACTACCTCAATGACATCATTCTCATCTTGTGAAAAAATCGGTTTTGAAGATATCTTTATCCACTTTGTTTTGTTTTGAATTGGGTCATTTACACCCATTATAACATCCTTTACTTCAATTTTTTTAAGTAAACTAATCATAGCAGGATGATCTTCTCCTTTGAATACTGAGCCATCAGGATAAATTGACTTCCAATTAGTATCAGTAGAAAACTTTCCTAAAATCGCATTCTTTCTTAAACCTAAAATTTCTTCAGCTCTCTTATTAGCTTTGATAACCTCACCCGATGGATTATGATATACTATTCCATAATCCATTAGATCCATTAGATTTGATAACTCCAAATCTAATTTCATAATTTTATTTTCTGCTGAAATCTTCTTTGACAAATCAACTACTGCTAATGTAACTTTCTTTATTTCAGATGAATCATCATTTAAAGCACATTTTAGCAAAACCCTAACTTGCTGATTATCTGTGGCTTTTAGATATGTTTCGATTGCAACATCTGTGCCAGTGTTGATACATTTCATATTATCACATATAATATTGTACTCATCTTTTGTGAAAAACAAACTACTAAAATGCTGACCATTCAAATCATCTATATTAGTGTTTAGCAAATCAGCAGCCTGTTTATTAACATCACTAATTACTTGGTCTTGCAGGTAGATTAACCCTACAGGAGAAGAGTTTTGCAAACTTTTAATTTTCGCCTTTTCATCAATAATTGTTTTCTCAAACTCTTTTAACTCATGAATATCTATAAAAGACATTAAAAGTCCTGAAGTGGTATTATAACCAATATTATAAGGGGAAATCTTCATTAAATACCAATTATTGTTATGAGTTTTTACTTCTTGTTTTATGCTATTCCCAGTCAATAATGCTTTTTCAAGCTTCTCAAAAATATCAATTTCAAGATTATGATTAATATGACTTATTGGCCGACCTACATCACTTTCAATCATTTTAAAAATATTTTTTGTTGGAGGAGTAAATTTTCTTATTCGTAAAGTATCATCTAAAAAGATAATAGCTTTATTAGTAAGTTCAAACAAATTATCCATATCATTAGTCATATCAGTTAATTCAACGATTTTAAGTTGGTATTCTGAGTTTACAGTATAAAGTTCTTCATTTACAGATTGTAATTCTTCATTAGTACTTTGCAGTTCTTCATTACTAGCTAGTAATTCCTCATTTGTTGCTTGTAACTCCTCATTTGAAGTCTCTAGTTCTTCAATGGTTGCCTGTAAATTTTCACGGCTAAACTGTAGTTCCTGCTCCAAATCCTGAATTCTTTGTTCAGCTTCTTCATTTATATCATAACTTTCGTAATCATCTTTTGATTTGATAACTTGCATATCACTAATTTCATTAATAAGTATAGCACATAAAGATTCTTGATTTGCCTTCTTTGCTAAAGGAAACATATTTAGAGATAGCGTTTTCTGTTTATCCTTACTACTAATCTTAATATGTGAATATTTCACCTCTTTCCCGTAAGAAAAAACTTTTTGTAGTCCCGTAGTTATAGGAATAGAAAGCTCTTTGATAGCCATTTTTGAAACATCATTGATAAGCTTACCTACTGGTAATTTGAAATACTCAGATGAATCTCCTATGATATGGACTATTTCTAGTTCTTCATTCACTATTAATGATAATTGAATTAACCTACCAGTTAGAGACTCTAAATATCTTTCAAAGATTTTCTCTTGTTCAGAAAATCTTGACATATTCCTATTCGAAGAGAACTGTTTACTATCTTTTAAGACAGAAATAGGATAAGGCTCATTATTTAACCTTCTAGTGTTATGGAATATCTTTCGACCTTTAGATTGAAATATTTTAGTTTTATGATTTATAATCTTAAAATACTCTGTGGCTTCACCAATTGTTTCACTAGTACCCAACCAAAGGATTCCATTACCTTGCAAAGAAAAATTAAACATTTCCATTACTCTTCTCTGCAGGACAGACTGGAAATAAATTAAGAGGTTACGGCAACTAATAAAATTAATATTAGTAAAAGGAGGGTCCTTTACTAGATTATGTTGGGCGAAAACTACCATTTCTCTAATTGTCCTATTAATCTTGTAGTAGCCACCATGCTTAGTAAAATATTTCGTTAAAAACTCAATTGAAACATCTGCAGCTATACTCTCAGGATATTCACCTGCTCCAGCATAAATAATAGCTTCTTTATCAATATCAGTCGCAAAAATCTTTACTTCGTTGTTTAGCTTCATTTGAAGCATCTTCTCTTTAATCAAAATTGCTAAAGAATAAGCTTCCTCTCCAGTTGAACAACCAGCTACCCAAAATCTTAATTGGCCATTTTTGTTATTTTTAAGAATTGATTCAATATGGATATTACCTATCTCTTCAAAGATTTCATTATTTCTAAAAAAGCTTGTAACACCTATCAATAACTCCCTATACAAAATCGAAATTTCTGATGAGTTATGCTCTAAATAATCTACATATTCTTGTATATTGTCCAACTGATTAATTGTTAATCTTCTTTCAATTCTTCTAATAACTGTAGAAGGTTTATAGTAGGTAAAATCTACTTTTGTCTTTTCTCTGAGGAGAGCAAAAATTCTGTTTAATCTTTCTTCATCTGTAACTAAGAGTTTATTCTTGCTTGTTTTTTCATTATAAGGATTGTTAATAAAAGAAATAATCTTCTCTGGCATTTCATTTGCTGGTAAAATGAAATCAGCTAAACCAGTTGAGATGGAAGATCTAGGCATTCCATCAAATTTAGCCAATTCTGGGTCTTGAATCATAATCAATCCACCAGCTTCTTTAACAGCTCTAATTCCTCTAACTCCATCACTACCTGTTCCTGATAAAATTACAGCAATAGTATTTTCTCTCAAGTCTTCAGCCAAAGATCTAAAGAAAATATCAATGGGTAGATTAATCCCCCTAGAATGATCTTGTTCTTTGAGTATCAGTCTGTTATGAAAAATTATTAAGTTTTTGCGAGGAGGAATTAAGTAAACAGTATCTGCTAAAACTTCTTCGTTATCTTCAGCTCTTTTTACTTTAATATTTGTCTTTTTTGATAAGAGTTCTACCATTAAACTCTTGTAGTCTGGGGATAGATGTTGAATAACTATAAAAGCTATTCCAGTTCTCTTTGGTACTTTTGAGAAAAATGATTCTATAGCCTCTAATCCACCAGCTGAGGCACCTATTGCAACGTAGCAAGAAGGTTTTCTCTTTTCTTTATTCAAATTTCCTCCAATATATAAGAGACATAACAAGTTAAATAAACATTACTAAACAATCATTTAACTAATTAATAGTTTTTATTTTATTTTGTCAAATAGAATTTTGTAATAAATATCAATTAGTTATTTTTGCACATTTTTTACTGAATAACTATAATAAATAATTAATACAAAATCGTTTTAAATAAAGAGACTTTCTAAATTACTGACAAGAAAGTCTCTGTAAATATTTATTGCTCATAAAGTGTTATAAAAGATAAACTATTCATTTTATTGTTTACTTTGGGATTTATTGTTTACCCCTACTCCATTGCTATGAAATCTGTTGGCATTTTCAGTTGATGCTTGAACATAATAGAATTTCATATTAGATGAGAGAGTACCAGTCCACTCAGTGGTATTAATTCCACTTGCTATTTCTTCATAATCTCCATTTGGATTGATTGAAGCAAAAATTGAATATGAACCTGCTCCGTTTACTGGATCCCATGTTATGGTAAATGTGTCATTATCTCTTGAGATCATAACATTTTGTGGAGTTTCAATATCAGAATTCCATCTAGTAATAATGAACTGTCCTCCAGTAGATATATTTTGGAAAGTAACTTGGTTATTTATAAGGTCAATATTACTAGCTCTACAAGAGTAACTCCACAAATCAGCTGAAGTTTTTACTCTTGTGAATAATGCAATTTGGCTTGGATTATTAAAATCTTCTTGAGAAAATCCCTCCAAGTTGAAAACTAAATCTGCATTAAAAGAACCAAAGCCATATCTGTTTATTATCCAATAAGGTTGTTCAAAAACATAATCTACTTCTGAAGGATTTATATTTGCAGTTGTATCAATCCTAGTTACTGTTATGTCAGCATTATCAGATAGATCAAAGTTCATAAAAAGTCCAGTGTTATTAAAATCAACTAGTCCAGAAGTTTCGCTTTGACTATCAGAGTAACCTTGACCAAAAGGAATGCTAGACTCAAGCACTATTGGTCCTGCAATATCAGTTAGCTGACCAGAATTTAATGAAATTTTATCTTCTAAGACATTATTTGATTCATTATTAAGTTGCCAATAACTGACAAGACCTGGTTCATGCCCACTTAAAGGAAGATACATATATTCTCTAATTTCCTCTTCACTTCTAACTACATTCCATAATCTAACTTCATCAATTAAACCATTATAATAATACCCCCCTTTACTGAAGGTATAACCTTTATCAGTTGAGTTTCCAAAATTATAAATGTTATTCACTTGATCCATCAACTCACCGTTTGCATAAAGCCTTACTTCATGCATAGAGTTATCATAAACTCCAACTATATGTAACCACTCCCCTACTTGAGCTATACTTGTAGCCTTACAGTTAGCAATTTCACCTGGTACAGCATCTAATTCAATACTTCCTGTACTTCCACTCATGAAGATTCTCCAAGCAGGTGACCCATCACCTAGACTTCGCTTATGGAATAGGTGCTGAACACCTAATTCATTTGGTCTCATCCAAAACTCAATGGTAAAGGAATTACTATTAAATGAAGAATCATCGTTTATTTCAATATAATCATTTATACCATCGAAACTTAAACAACTACCAGCATAAGAATCTAAATTTATTTCTCTTACAATTATGAACTGTCCAAATTCAGATATGTCAGCAAACTGAACATAGTTTTCATCAATACTCACAGAAGAAGCTTCACTAACAAAAGACCAAGAACTATTTGAATTACTTTCTCTTGAATATAGATGAAGAGAAGATGGTTCTGATTCATAACTAGCAAGATTTTCATTAATTATAAATTGTAAATCTGCACTCAGGTTTCCTTCAGAGAAACGGTTTATTACCCAATAAGAATCTTGAATAATTATATCATCAGTTATTGGTAATACATTAGCTGTAGTATCAATCCTTGTTACTGTTATTGCAGATGAGTTATGATTATTAAAATTTATCACAAGATTAGCAGGAGAGAAATCAACAATTCCATAAGATTCTAAGTTTGATGATGTCTGACTTGGTCCAAAAGGAAAATCAGCTTGTAGCCATGGATTGCTTCCCATATCTACTAAGATACCATCATTACCAGAGAAATAATCATATAAATCAGTTCCACTTTCTTCATTAGCTTGCCAATAGCTGATTAAATTCTCTTCTTCTAGAGTAAGATGTTTGTACATATTTTCCCTGATTTGTAATGAGTCTCTGGCAATGTCCCAAATTCTCACTTCATCAATGCAACCAGAAAAATGTCTTCCGTTCGCAAGGTAATCCAGACCTATACAAAGAGGGTCACTGTTTTCTTGAACATTCAAAGGATTACCGCTTAAGGTCAGCTTTTCTCCATTTAGATATAGACTTCTATTCCCATTGTTGTTAACAGCAGCTACATGATACCATTCATCCAAACTTAATATATTACTCTCACTATTCATAGAGTCGAAACTTAGTCCATTATAAGGTTCTGTTCCTGATAAACGTAAGAAATATCCATCTGAACCAGAACTATGATATTTAGAAATAATCCCACCATAACGAGTGAAGTCATTAATCTTTATCCATGCTTCGAGGGTATAATTATTAATTAAATCAATAGAGTTGTCATCTTCAATTCTAACATAATCATTGATACCATCAAACTCAAGACAGTTTCCCGCTGTGTTGTCTGGGAAGAAATTTCTACCTTCAATTTCAATTTGATGAGAGTATCCATAAGTATCAATATCTATTGTTCCGCTTAAAACACCTTGATAATTTTGGTCTATCTTGATAAATATCTTCAGAGACTTTTCTAACGATTCTTTTGGAATTATGAGATTCTGATTATAGTTCCCTCCACTCTGCAGAGATGCAAGGAAACCAGGAGAACAGTTAATTTCTACATTATCTATTAGGTTATTGGCAACAAGCAAAAAGGACTTTGCTTGTCTGGAATTTGCAATATTTAAGGTTTCAAGATAGTCTGTTTGAAGACGAGTTATCAGGCCATCTCCATTCCCTAGCAACATATCCATAAATCCATCTTTATTAATATCGAAACAGGCAGGACTAAGAAAGGAACCACTATCAAAATCTAGAACTGATGATGATTGTAAGTTAAATTCGTTTGAATTTTCTGAATCTTGTTGATAGTAGTATAAATTAGTATTAGCTGTGCCAATAAGCAAATCCCATAGTCCATCCAAATTAAAGTCAGAAAGATAAGGTTTCGAATAATTTCCGATATCAATAGAGTTGAAAGATGAAGATATTAAATCAAAATCGTATGAATTTTCCGAAGATTGCTCATAATGGTAGATAGTTCCTGAACTAACTCCTAAGAGTAAGTCAAGAAGTCCATCATTATCGATATCTCCAATGGTAGGATGGAGGTATGAACCAATTGTGATTCCGCTAAATGTATCAGTAATAAGTGTAAATTCTGCTTCATAATTACCATTTTTTTCAAAGTGATTGATGTTACCAGTTTCTTCACCTACCAATAAATCAAGATATCCATCATTATCAATATCATAAATAAGAGGAACTGCATTATTGCCAATATCAACATTATCTAAATTTGAAAAATAAAGGTTGAAATCGTATGATGTCCCATTGTAAGAAGATGATTGCTGAAATTCTTTGAAATCACCTGTTTCTCTTCCAATCAATAGATTTGCTTTCCAGTCACTATATATATAGTCTAGTGCGATATTTATTTTCATCCCTTCATTTATTGCTAAAAAATCAGATTCAGCTAGCTCAAATGGAAAATCATCAATAGTTTTTAAATCTGGTTCTCTTCCAATACCATATAGATTTATAAGGTATTCAGGGTTTTCAGCATCATCTGAGACAATAGTTAATGAACTTTCATAAGAGGTGTTTGAAGTAGGAGTGAAAGTTACTTCAACATAAACACTATCTGATACATTAACCTGCATTGCATTCATATTTGGAACAAAATTTGTACTATTAGTGAGTATTTCAGAAATATTAAGTACATTTAATCCAGTATTATATATCATGAAACCCATAGTTTTGGAATTATTAACTTTTTCCACTTCAAAATCAAGAGTAGATGTATTACAACTAATAGTTGGTAGATATTTTTTTGTAATTATGAACTGTCCAAAATACGATAAATCAGTGAAAGTAATTTCGTTAGTTTGATAATCAACTATTTGAGATGTCTTAATAGCTCTCCATTCTCCAACAAAACCATTTTCTCTATAATTTAAGACTATAGGTATTTCTAAATCGTCTTCTGTAATATCTTCTTCAAGAGTAAAGGTAATATCATAATTACCTCCATCTGAATCATATTTATTAATTACCCAATACGATTGATCATAAATTTCTTCATAATTTTCAGGGAGAATATTAGGAGTTATATCAAATTTCGTAACAGAAAAAACACCATCATTAGTTGAAGGACAGTTGATCTTTACATTAGTGTTTTCGAAGATAACCCATCCTTCAGTCTCATTGTTTATTTCAGAAACAGAATTACCAAAGTGCAAATCTGAGTTAAGGTAATTATTTTCTTGTGAACCAATTAGAGTTCCTGAAACATTATCGAAAATATCCATAACTTCATTACCAGCGTCTTCATTCATTTGAAAATACCCTATTAAACCATTTGAAGAAATGAGACCTCTATACATATTTTCTCTAATTTCACTTACAGATAATGACCGATCCCAGATACAAACTTCATCAAGCCAGCCATTAAAAAATCTTCCATTGGCTAAAAAATCTACACCTAAGCATAAAGGGTCGTTATTTTGAGCAATGGAAATTGCAGAACCAGAAAGAGCTACTTCTTCACCATTTAAATAAAGATATCTAATCCCACCATCATTGACAGCAACGATATGGTACCATTGACCGATGTTTATTATATCAGAAGAAGTTTCCATACCATCAAAAATAATCTTACTATCGTTAATTCTTAAGAAGTAACCGTTGGCACCAGAACTATGATATTTAGAAATTATCCCCTGGTTGACACCTAAGGAGTTCAATTTTACCCAAGCCTCAAGTGAGTAATTTGTGGTGAAATCTAAAACTGAACTATCAGGTATTTCAACATAATCATTATCGCCATCAAAGTATAAAACACTTCCTGCATAGTTATCAGAAAGTGCTTTCTCTCCTCTAACTTGAAGACTAAAATCTTCTGCATCCTCTGAGTTGAAATAAATATAATCTTGAATACTTAGATGATTTTCAGATTGAAATCTTACATAGATTTTTGTAGTAGGGTCGATATTAGTTCTATTCAGTGTTAAGTTATTTGTAAAAGGTCCATTATCTGAATTAGAAATTGAGAAATTTCTTGGACATGCAATACTCACATCAGAACTAAGATTTATTCCCAAGATATCATATTCCTTTATAAGATAATCATCTTCTAATATATTAAAAGATATATCGGACACAACATTGATTTTTAGATAGCTCAAAAAACCATCATAATTACCAACAAACATTTCAGGTAATAAATCATTGTTTATATCGTAAACACAAGGTTTTGCTGTATAGCCATAATCTATACCAGTGAGGTTGTTTTCAATTAAAGTAAAGGTGTATGGATCGCTGGAGTCTTGTTTATAATGCTTTAAAAGGCCATAATAATTTCCAACATACATATTGAGTTCACTCTCATTTTCTTGTGTGAAAAGGTAAGGGCTTGCATTACTTCCAACATCAATACCGCTAAACTGATTAGATATTAGCGAAAATTCATATGAATTCTCAGAATCTTGTTCTAAATGTCGAATTCTTCCATTTTCTCCACCAACAAGTAAATCTAACAAACCATCATTATCAATATCAACTACATAAGGATCTGCTCCATCAATTGCTATAAGATTAGCGAAATTACTTGTTATATATTCAAACTGATAAGAATTTATACTGGTCTGTTCATACAAATTAAGATTCCCATAATTTTCACCAATTATTAAATCTAAAAGACCATCATTATCAATATCTGTGATGCAGGGTGATGATGAAGAACCTACGTCAATATCATTAAAGTTCCATCGGATATACTGAAAATTATCTGACCCAAATTCTGACTGTTCAAAATGATTAAGATTACCATTTAATTCACCTATTAACATATCCAGTAAACCATCATTGTCAATATCATAGATCACTGGATCAGCTTTATATCCTATGTCCATATTAGCTAAATCACTATCTTCTAATGAATATTCAAGTCCATTAACCATAAGTACTGAAGCAGAATAAGCATGTCCGTTTAAACTAACATTCAGTTGAGCTTCATCATCATCATTGGAGAAGATGCTAAGTATAGCATTATCTTCACCCGTAAGTTCAGGTTCATAAGTTATTTCAACAACTTGTGTTTGTCCTGGTGTAATATTGGATTCTGTTATAGAAGATAAAAAGTAATCATCATCTATACTTATTTCATTAATATAAAGGGCAGTAGATCCTTGGTTAGTTATTAATAAGTTTAAAGTTCTACTATTGCCTAAGTAAACTTTATTAAAAGCTAAAGAATAAGCGTCTAGTTCAATTTCAGGGTCAGAAGGTTTCCCTATTACGAATTGACCAAAATCAGTGATATTATTAAAAGTTATTTTATCATTAACAGCATCTATTGCATCAGCAGTACCAACAAAAATCCAATTACTATCAGCTAAAGCCGACCTCCGATAAAGGTTAACTAAAGATAAATGATTTTCATCATAGTCTAAGACATCTTCATCTAAGGTAAAGGTTAAGTTTGCTTGAAAATTTCCTTCTGCAAAACGGTCTATCACCCAATAAGCTGAATCATATTCCAATTCGAAACTTTCAGCAATAACATTTGGGTGTGATTTAATCTTAGTAACTAAAATATCTCCCGAGGAAGCCTCTGAATAATCCATTAATAATCCTGCTGTCTCAAAATTCACTTGTCCATTTGCTTCTTGATTTATCTCAGAGAATCCAAAACCGTAAGGGATAGTAGAATCAATCCAAATATTAGCTGTAGAGTTAAATAATTCAACATTATATCCGCCTGTGCAGGATTGCAATTGATTGTTATCTTCATTAAATTGCCAATATGCTTTTAAATTATTTCCTTCAATTGAGATAGATAAATGTCTTGATATTAAAAGTTCTTGGGAAGTTCTCACTTCATCCCACATCCTTATCTCATCTATTATCCCAGGAAAATAGTTACCATAAAATTCAGAAGCTCCAAAAGTAAGATTTAGCTGATTAAAACTGATTGATTCGACAACCGTAGAATCTTGAATGATTCCATTATCAAAAAGTTTTAACACACTAGCTGAAGTATCGAATGTCATTGCTATATGATGCCACTCATCAATTTCCCAAGTTGTGCCATAAGCAATTCCCCATCCTGAATTATTACCTATTCCAGCATAGATACCATTGACTGAATCATATTCCATAAAATAACCACTTCTGTTTCCTCCTATATTGGCGTGTTTTGAAATTAGACACACATCACCGCTTGGAGTATTATTCAGTTTAGTCCATAGTTCAATGGTGAAATCTCCAGTTGGATTACCAATATCAGTATGTTGAACAGCTGCATAATCATTAATGCCATCAAAGCTTAAAGCTTTACCTGGATTTTCACTCGAATATAGTTCAAATACATCTCTATTGTTGGCGTTTAGTATAACTAAAGTAAAAATAGATAAAATAAAAATTATCACTTTTTTCATTTTCTTCTCCCCGGTTTTAAAAAAAGTTATATTTCGGTATTTAATATAATAGTCATAATAAAAAACATAGTTTTATCTATCATATGTGACTATCTTGTTTATCAGCGGATATTGATTAAGTGGTGGAATAATCAATATCAAAAAAATAATAAGATTCAAACAAAATTACTTATTAAAAAGAAAATACAAACTAAATAAAAAACTGTCAATTACTTTTTTATTAACGACTTAGCATAGAAGAAAATTGATAAAAATTATACCATTTTCATTAGAAGATTGTCTTTTTAGAAGTAATCAGCAGATTACACTCCACTCAGCTTAAAAATTATTATATTTTGACTTTCAATTTATTAGATTGGAAATACTCATGAAAAGAAGAAGTTAAATCTTAAAAAAGTTGACTTGTATTAGTATAGAATATAAAAAGTATTAGAAATCATTTTGTAAATATGGAGATTAAGAATGAGTAAATTAAATGAAGTTGTTGCAAGTATGGATTTTGAATTTATGGCATTAGGAAGTAATAAAGTTGAAGCTAGTGATTTTTTATCTGAGAAAAACTCTCTTTTCCTTGATATTCGCTGCGAGGAAGAAGTTGAAACTGTACGTCTAACTTTATTACATCATTTAGAAGTTTTAAACATACCTTTTCATAAGCTACCAGAAAGATTAGACGAATTACCTAAAAATAGAAGAATAGGGTTATTTTGCTCTGGTGGGGTCAGAATTGCTATGGCTTATCTATATCTAAGAGCTAATGGTTATGATAACGTGGTCATGATTTCAGGTGGTTTTAATGCAATCATTTCAGAATTTAAACCTGGTAAGGTATTACAAGCTATTAAACTCAGATGATGCAGTAGAGCTTAAGTGAAGAGTGTAGATTATTCTAGCAAAAATAGCTTACAGAAAATGCAATCCTTATAACAATAGTAATGACAATGACAAAAAATATGCTAACTTGCTTCGTTTAACTGATGTATTATATGGTCCAGCAATACAGCAAGTTCTCACTAGATCACTTTTAGCTAATGGTAATTGCTCTTATAGCTTTCAAGAGATATGTTGCATAGAAACATTTATGCTTGTTAATAGATCTTAATTTAGCTGAAATCAATGAGTCTACTAAAAGAGATAGACTGTAAGAATCTATCTCTTTTTACTTTGTACCATAAATTATCCCCAACTTTTTTTTTTGAACTGAAGAATAAATCATTAGCTACTTCTTCCCTTTGTTTTTTTTCTTCACAACCTCATTTGGAATGCTAAAGTAACTGGCATCAAAGCGATCACTTCCGACCCATAAATCTATTTTAGTACCATTCAAAGTCCTACTAACATCTGCATGTTTAATTTGCCAGCCTATGAGATTTAGCCTAGCTGCACCTAACATATCAGAACCACCCATAGTACCGTAATACTCAGTAAATTCGGGTCTGGTTCCAGTATTCAAAGCTCGGTTTATCTCTTCTAGTTCACTATCAGTACGTTCAGTATTATCTACAACAGCCAAATGCATTCCATCATCTTCTTGATGAAGACTAATAACCATTCGACGTGGTTTTGATTCTAAAATATAATTAGATATTTCTCCAATAATATGTAGTAAGTATTCTTTGCTTTGCATTTCTCAACTCCTATTTATTTTTAGTTCCTTTATACCATTGAATTATGGCTAAGAATAAGGTTGCTGTTAAGCCACCTGCAAACCCGTTATTATACAAATCTAAGCCTCCATGCCAAGCTGCTGTGCGTTCAACTATAGTTAAGTGCACAAACCCAGCAGCAAAACCTATAATTGGTCCGAACTCGCCACTTAGTGGGGCTAGGGTAGTAACAAATAGAAAAGCTAAAACAGGACCTGGAGCATTTAGAGCTTTTCCATATAGAAGACTTGCGACAATAACACCCAAGACGCATGGCCAGCAATTCTTTAGGTGCTTACCAAATGTAGCAAAACCTATAAGAGTAAACAAACCACCTATCACAGGTCCATTAAAAGGTGCTTTGATTATATATATATAAAGACTTCCAACCAAGCCTAGCAAACCCGCATTCACTAAGGCTGAACCAGGTGATACTGAGTACATAAAATCTGTAGGTAGTCTTCCTGAAAGAGACATTATTTTTAAAAGGTTCTTTGTTATTCTAGGGCCATCCATAATAAGTCCCCAGATTATCATAAGACTTGAGATTACAGGGGTTAGTAATGTTAATCCAAGTTGTGGTTGAGTATTCCAAATTATCTTGATTCCCATATCTTTATGAGCTCCGACTAAGAAAGAAGCAAAAAATAGAGCTAAAAATCCGCAAGTTAAACCCATATTATATAAGTTAAATCCTTCATGCATACGGAGCATGGCTACACCTAGTCCTGGAAGAATAAATCCAGCTAATGCACCACAAAATAAACCTAGGATAATACCATAAATAACACTAAAACCTGCTTCAGCTAGTAAATAACTTACTAAGGGACCAAGAGCTGTACCAAATAAAGCAAATAAGATATAAGAAGAGAAGGATTTACCACTAACTTTACTTGCAATATATACTCCTAAAACAATAGGCATAGTATTTAAGGGTGTTTTACCAAATAGACTAAATCCAACAATCGTAAAAAAAGCAGCAAATGTAGGTCCTGAAAGACTTATATCACAAAATCTAACCATAAGTAGAGTTAGTAATCCCATAAAGCCAGCATTTAGAAGAGCACCGCCTGTTCCACCAACTACAGTGAAATCATTAATTAACCTGGCAGCATGAGTTTGAAGTTTTAAGAATCCCTGAACACTTGGAATAAAGCCATCACTTAATATACCTAGTAACATAATTCCCAAAGCACAAATTATAAGAAGCCAGTAGTTTTTTCTTTCATAATAGAGCATAGTCTATATTTTTCCCTTTTTTTAAGAATTGAATATTACTTGATTTATCTCTATGTTATTTATTAGATTAACATAATTTAACTTTCTTATGCAACAAAATCATTTGCAATATTAAAAATAATTATAGATAAATAAAGAATAGGTGTCAAGAAATTTATAATATTCCCTTCTTTTTTACTGGAAAAAGGTAAGAGTTTATTACACTTTTTTCATCTTCATAATATTAGCTTGACTAGACAATTACTTATATCATAGTTGATTTAATCTAAAAAAAGAGAGTAAATTATGAATAAATTACCTAAAAGTTTCATCTCCTTTAAGAATAACCTGACCAAGATTAAGCAAAATGAACAGTTAGGAATACTATCTTTGATTGTTATTATCTTTTTAGATATCTTTGTACTATCTGTAATATTTACTGGTTTGACAGAACATACCAGCCAGTTAACTTCTCCCAGACAATATGCTCCTCAAGTCTGCCAAGAAATTTTTATTGATAGAAATTGGTCTTCTGAGAATGAAATTGATAAACTCCAATCCCTCGTACTTTTTAACTACGATGAAGATTTAGAGATAAAGAGAATGCATGCAATATGCCAAAAACTCTGCAAGAGTATTGCATTGATTAAGTCTGATTCTCAGCTCAATGATTTATTAGAGAGAAGATCAAGTTTGCAAAGAGACTCTGAACAGTTAAATCAAGCAGCATCAAAAGCAAGAACCCTTACTCAAAATACTTTTCTTAGCAATATTTCAGAAAAAGAAAACCATAATAACCATCCAACCATAATGGCAACAAGTAAAGCTCAATCTGATAAACTTGAAACTATATCATCAGAAATTGATAAAATTAACTTGAAACTTTATAATCACCCCGAAATAAAAGATTTTCTTAGTCTGATCCATACCTGGGATAAGACTCAAGAAGAGGATTTTAGAAATGACATCGAAAGCTTTAAATTCTGGTATAAATATAAAGAATTTAGCTGGCAAATGCTCTTTCTTATTCCACTATTTTTCATAATCTACTTGTGGAATCATATAAGCATAAAAAAGGAACATGGACTACAATTACTAATCTCCAGCCATTTATTGATAGTTATTACTATACCAATCTTCCTACAGATAATTAATCTTGTTCTTGAACTAATTCCACAATACTTTTTTAAGAAATTATTTGAGACTTTGAAAGCCATGCATTTAGTTGCTATCTGGCATTATGCATTAATACTTCTGTCTGTCATTGTTACTTTATTCCTAATTTATATCATTCAAAAGAAACTATTTAATAAGAAAAGACTGCAAGAAAAAAGGTTTAGTAATTCTGCCTGTATTGAATGCGGGAGAAAATTACCTAAAGTCCTCGACTATTGTCCATTTTGTGGTGCTCAACAAGTTGAAGAATGCTCTGTATGCCAATCAAAAAGCTTTATTTGTGGTGATTTTTGTAGTTCTTGTGGACATAAAAAGGAATCTATCAAATAATAGCATAACTTTCTTATTTATATAACAGTAAATTACTTGTTTCCTCTCCTATTTAATTATTAGTTAGTTGCTATAGTTAGGTAAAAAACACTTGACTTAACAGTGTTAATATTTTTTATAGCAAAAAGTGGAGGATTAATGAAAAAATTCTGTTTTTTGATATTATTGTTTATTGTTTCAAATATATATGCAGAAACAATTACCATTGTAACAAACAGTGAAACATTTTCTTTTGACCTTTCTGAGATTGCAAATATTACTTTTTCAGAAGATGTTTCAGTTGAAGATATGACTGATATTATCTCTTCTATACCTATTAAGTTCTTAAAAAACTACCCTAACCCTTTTAATCCAAGAACTACAATAGCTTTTGACTTAAAGAGTAAAGGTAAGACCAAATTAGAAATCTACAACTTAAAAGGACAAAAAGTTAAGCAAATCGTTAATAAAAACTTAGATTCAGGAAGACATGAGTTTGTCTGGAATGGTAAGAATGATGACAATCAGCAAGTAGCAAGCGGAGTATATTTCTACTCTTTAACCCATAAAGATCAATCAATTGTAAAAAAAATGATAGTATTAAAATAGGAGAATTATAATGAAGAAGTTTATAGGAATATTAATAACATTTATACTGTTCACAAATCTCTTTTGTGGTAACATGATAATTAATAAAACAGATGGTAGTATTGTAGAAATAGATATCAATGATATTGAAAACATCAGTTTTTCTCAAGAAGAAACAGGTTCTCTAGAATTATTAATAGATTATATGACAGGTTCTTTTTCTAGTGAAGAACAAGCAGAAAGCTCAACTGATCCTTATCATGTTGATGTTAGATTAAAGATGGTTAGAATCTGGGATCATCTTTCTACAGATAATGGATATTGGTTATATGTAGAACAAGCTTATGCTAATCAATTATCTAGTCCTTACCGACAACGCATATATCGTGTTTTTGAAGAGAATGGTCAGTTAAAAGATGAGATATATGCTATTCCTAGTCCAGCTACTTATGTTGGATCTTGGGAAACACCAGAAGACTTTGACCAAATAAGTGAGAATGATTTGACTTTAAAACCTGGATGTGGGCTTGAATTTAATTGGGAGGGAGACCATTTCTCAGGAGCAACATCTGGCACAGATTGTAACGCAACAATACCAGGAGTAGCTTACTTAACTTCAGAAACCACCCTCTTCCCTACATATTTAACTAGTTGGGATTTAGGTTATAATACAGCTGGAACTATTGTTATGGGACCATATTCTCCTTACATATTTGACAAAGTAGAGAACTTCTAATAGTGAAATCTTATTTTGTCTTATTTATAGTTTTGCTATTCTCATTTGAAATCTATGCTACAGATCTCATGCCTGTAAGTCTTCGTTTAGTGAATCATAAGTCTGAAATATATACTTTCCAAGTAACTAATCAGACAGATTCGATAATTAAGATAACAAGAATTGAAGGTGGATGAGGGATTAAAGTTATTGATAAGTTTATCAATGAAATTTCCCCTAAGCAAAGCAAAACATTCTCCTTATCCATTTCTTATGATATGCTTTGTATTTTTGATTCTCTAAATCTTTACTTTCACTTGCAGGCAGATCCTAAGCCTTTAACTATTGATTTATTGGCAGAAGGTTTAATTAAGAAACCTGAAAGACAGCTTGATTTGAAAAAAGAGAATATTACAGCTTCTGAATCTTTCCACTTGCTTGATTTCTATAAGAAACAGTTAACTATCTATGATTTGAGAGCTTCTGAATTATATTCAAGAGGATCAATTGATTTATCAATAAATATCAGCAAGAAAGCACTATTGACTTCTCCAGAGGCTTTTTTTCTCAAGGATAAAGTTTATCTAGTATATGGACAAGCCCTCTCTGAAAATGAACTCAGTGAAATGAGAAAGCATTGTAAAAAGCTATATTATATGAGCTCAGATTTTCAAGAATGGCAAATCGCTGCTATGAAGTATTTTGAAACTGTAATAAAATAAGTTTTATCCAGATTTTTGATGGAAGTTCTTTACCGAGGACTTCCATTTTTTTATGCAAGAAAATTTAGTCCACTCAAGATTTCTAGGCTCAATTCTAGCTTCTTATATTTCTCATAATGAAGTTATCGTATTTTAATAATAATTACAATTTTGGAATGAAAATTACATAATAAGTCTATAACCACACTTTTCAAATTTATTAAGCATAAACCACATCAGTTAAATTTATGCTAGCTAAGTACATAGACACACTAAAAATATAGAGGTAATGAATGACTGAGAGAAAAAGATTTTTTTGTATAGCCCTAGGACTATTGATAATGTTAACACCTATTTTAGCATTTGGACAGTTTAGAGTAGAGAATGAAACACGCTCAAGTTTAAACATACTTTTCGAAAACCCAAATTTCCAAATAAAACAAGAAGTCATAGCAGCTGCAGAATATGATTACATTAGTAGCACATCACTAAGTTCTACTGTCGAAGAAGGTAAGCCAGAACTTCCCTTTTACTCTTCAACTATTGAGATTCCAAACACAGGAAATCCTTCAATTAACATTAGAGTGATTGAGTCAGAATTTGTTAAAGACATTAATATCAAACCTTTTAGAGAAAACCCACAGGAACTTTTATCATTTAACAACCAAGTATATACAAAAGACGTGTATTATCCTACATCTATTGTTGAAATTGGTCAGCCTGCAATATTAAGAAACAAAAGATTAGTAAATTTCATAGTTAACCCTTTTAGATATAACGATGCTAAGAATGTCTTAGAAGTAATTAATAAAGCTGAAATCGAAATTACTATTGAAAACGAAGATTCTGTAAACGAAATTACTAGATCCTTTATTAAACCTGACCCAAGTTTTGAACATTTCTTTGCCTCTACATTGTTGAACTATAATGAACCAACTTCAAGAGTGAATTTTCAAAACCCAACTATTTTATATATTTATCCAGCTGCTTTAGAGGGAAACCCAATTTCTAATAATCTCTTTAACTGGAGAAAAGAACAAGGATGGACTGTTTATACAGCATCTACTGCTCAAACTGGCACATCCAATGCATCTATTAAATCTTATCTTCAAAATGCTTATGATAACTGGGAAAATCCTCCTGCATACGTTACTTTTATTGGTGATGGTTCAGGTTCTTATTCAATTCCAGTTTATCAAATTTCTTCCTACAGTGCTGGTGGAGATCACTGGTATGGTTTGTTAGAAGGTAATGATGAACTTGAAGATGTCTTCTTGGGAAGACTTTCTATTGAGGACTTGATTGACCTTTCTACTTTAGTTACAAAAACTATTAAGTATGAAAAAGCTTCAACAGTCACTGACTTAGATTATTATACTCGAGCTTTACTAGTAGCAGACACTACCCCATCAGGGCAATCTACTATTATTACAAATCAATTCGTAAAGGAAGCTATGACCGAGTATAATGATGATTTTACTTTTATTGAACTTTATGGAGATTCTCCCTCTCCATCTTCTGTAAGTAATGGACTTAACGCAGGTGTTGGTTTCTGGAATTACCGTGGATGGATAGGAATGGATGGCTGGAATACTTCTGATGCAACAGCACTTAATAATGTTAATCAACTTACAGTTACAGTGATTCTTACTTGTTCGACAGGAACTTTCTACTCAGGAACTTCAGTTACTGAGGCTGTTGTGAGAGCAGGTTCTGGGGCATCACCAACTGGTGGAGTGTGTTCAATCGGTTTAGCTACTTCAGGTACACACACTACCTTTAATAACAATCTTAATGGTGGAATCATGGGTTACCTCTTCCAAGAAGATGGTTGGACCATGGGTGCTGCTAATAATCGCGGTAAGTTCCATCTCTGGGAAGCTTATGCTATATCGAAACCAGAAAGAGTTAATTTCTTTTCTACCATTTGTAATTTAATTGGTGATAGTGCATTAAGAGTATTTAAAGACCAACCTAAACTTATTGAAACTGATTATTTAGTAGGTGTTCCAGCTGGATCAAACCAATATAAGGTTGAGACTACAGAAACTGGTCAGCCATTAGAAAATGTTTGGGCAACCCTTAAAATTGGAGAGGACTACTTAACAGGTTATACTAATGCTGATGGTGTGTTATTCTTTGATATTCCAGAAGCTACAGTAGGGGATGGACTCTTGACTGTGTCTAAAGTTGGTTATAAACCTGAGCAATATGAGATAGTTTTTGGTATAGCTAATCCACTTTTAAACGTATCTGACTTAAGAATTTACGATGGTGGAACAGAAGTTAATTATTTAACTCCAGGAGGAGATTTTACTTTAGGAGTTGATGCTGTTAATCTAGGTTCCGCTGATGTAACTAATATTTCTGGAACTATTACAGCTATTAGTAACGGAATAGACATTTCTAACCCAACAGTCTATTATGGTAATATACAAGAAGATGAAATCGGTGAAAGTACAAGTGACTTTGCTTTTTCTCTAGCTAACATTGCCTACGATTCTGAAATAGCTTTTAAAGTAGTTTTTTCCAACACAAGATATAGTTGGGAAAGACAAATTCTTCTTCCTATCCAAAGTCCCATTGTAGAGGTGTTTGAATATGACTTAGAAAACACTAATTTCGCCCCGGGTCAAACATCCGCAATAAACCTAGAACTAATAAATTCTGGAAACGCAGATCTAACTTCAGCAAATGCTACTTTATCATCAACTGATGAAAGAATTACTATAAATATTGACCAAGCTACACTTGCTTACTTAGCAAGTGGAACAACTAGTACTTTAGACTTCAATATCACAGCCTCTGATGACTTATTCCCTGGTAACTTAGTTCCAATGACGCTTACGATAAATGATGATGGTTTTGAAACTTCTGCTTATTTTAACTTACAAGTTGGCCAAGCATCTATCAGTGATCCTCTGGGACCTGACGCTTACGGATACTATATCTTTGATTCTAATGATACTGATTATGTTGAATGTCCAGAATATAATTGGGTTGAACTTGATCCAAGCCAAGGTGGTTATGGAACAGCTTTGACACTGCCCGATAATGGCGATAACCAAGAACAAGTTGAACTAGTTGATTTACCTTTCTCATTTATGTTTTATGGTAGAGAATATAATCAAATATCAGTCTGTAGCAATGGCTGGTTGGCAATGGGTGAAACAGAACAAGCCACTTTTAGAAACTGGAGACTACCAGGTCTTTTAGGACCATCTCCAATGATTGCTCCTTTCTGGGATGATCTTATAACTGGTGGAACAGGCCAAGTTTTTGTTGCTCATGACCAGTTAACAAACTCTTTTGTGATTACCTGGAATGAATGGAAAAATCATTATAACACAAGTTATGAAGAAACTTTTCAAGTTATTCTCTATGACCCTGAATACTACGGTTCACCTACTGGTGATGCTCCAATTAAAATTCAGTATAAAGTCATCAATAATATTGACAATGCTGGTGGTAATTCTCACGGTGAATATGCTACCGTTGGTATTGAAGACCATACAGGAACAGTTGGTTTAGAATATACTTACAATAATGCCTACCCTGTAGCTGCGAAACCTTTAGAGAATGAGATGGCCCTCTTAATCATAACAAGTACAGGCCACTTCCCTCCAACTGCCCTAATAAATCCTAGTAATATAGATTTTGGGGCTGTTGCCTTAAATAGTCGAGTTCTCGAAACCCTAACTATTTCAAACACAGGAGGTGAGAATCTTACAGGAGTAATCAGCGTTAGCAATAATTTTACTGTTGATGAGATAGTTGAATCAAGGTCAAAGCAAGAAATATTAGATAATTCTGATAACCAATCTAGCTTAAGAAATATTAATTTCTCAATTTCTCCCCTACATTCTCAATCATATATTGTTAGTCATTCTACTGATAATTTAGGAGAATTTACAGGCTCGATTTCTATTAGAACTAATGACCCAGATAATCAAGCTATTGATATACCTCTTGGATTAGAAGTAGTAATTCCCCCTACAATTAACCTTAATTACCCAAGTATTGAACTAACTATGGAGCCAGGAGAAACAGCTAATCGGAATTTAATCATCACTAATACTGGTGATCTTGAATTAACTTGTTCTCTACATCTTCAACAAAATGCAACAAGAGAAGTAACTGAAGTATTCACAGCCAACTTTGATAATCATAACCTAGCAGACTGGAATATTGATTATCTTTATTCTCCAGATCATACTTGGCATATTGCAAATAGTTATAATTCATCATCCATAGATGGCTCTTCTTTCTTATTCATTGATAGTGATGCTGCTGGTTACAATGATATCGATGATACTATTGAGACCCCAATCTTCAATGTCAGTGGTTACGAAGACATCATTATTGAATTTGATCATTACTTTAATAAATACCAACAAGAGATTGCTGATGTTGATTTCTGGACTGGAACTGAATGGATTAATATAGGACGTTGGCAAGGAGATAATACTGGTTCATGGACTTCTCCAAGTCATTTCTCTTATACTATCATTAATGATGGCTACACTGATGTAAAACTTAGATTTCACTATTATGAAGCTAACTATGACTGGTATTGGGCTATCGATAACTTGGAGATATCTGTTAATGGTACTCCACCACCTTTATGGGTTACACTAGATGGTGAATATGATGATCTTGCAATATCACCTCATTCTAACCATGATATTAACCTTGACTTTACCTCGGTTGATTTTATTGAAGGAGAATATACTGCTAATCTTAATATTCAATCTAATTCTGCTGAAAATAACATTTTAGATATCCCAATCACTCTTAACATTAGAGAATTAATAAATGTACCAAGTTGGGAACCTGTCATCTACCCTAACAACAATGCTACTATTCATGCTGAAATTACACACATTAGCGATAACATTAGTTCAGATGATATTATCTCTGTTTGGGTAAACCAAGAATGTCGAGGACTAGGTCAAATAGTTATTCTAAACAGAAGTCAAGCTTTCACCACAATAGATGTTCAATCTAATGGATCTTTGGAAAACATCTACTTCAAACTGTATGATATTTCTGAAGATATAGTGATTGTGGAATCTAATTCTGCTTCGATAACTAGTGGCGAAGTTATTGGTTCAGTTGAGCAACCTTTCAATATTAATATGGGAATTGTTGAACTTATTGCTCCTAACAATCTTGAATTAGAAATGATGGGTAACCTTGTCAATATCAACTGG
This sequence comes from Cloacimonadales bacterium (SeqCode), assembly GCA_963678375.2. Taxonomy (GTDB): domain Bacteria; phylum Cloacimonadota; class Cloacimonadia; order Cloacimonadales; family JAFGVF01; genus JAEKNW01. Next base: position 2,279,212 of record OY782831.1, on the reverse strand, counting down.
AATGCTATCCCAAACGCTGATTTCTACAAAGTCTACTACTCTACAGATTTAAACAACTGGATAGAACTAGCAGACACCAATAATACTTATTATCAGCATAACCAACCACGAAATAGCACTGAGAAATATTTCTACATGATTAAAGCTCTGAAGAATTAACTAAAGAAAAGAAAAGAAAAGAAAATAATATATATATCGAGCAGAAGGGATGTGATAAATTTACGTCCCTTTTGCTATTTACAAAGTTCTACTGCATTATTTGGGTTTAATGGGTTAGAATAAATCTCTATCAGTGATACTTCTTTTTATACTTTTCCTAATTGATAAACCTTATTAACTTGACAGTTCTAGATATACAACTTCACTTGTAACAATAAGTAAGTTTATTTATTTTGGTTCTTAGAGAAAGACACCAAAACTTGGATTACTAAAGGAGAAAGTATGCTAAAGGGTCCTGCAATAATAATAATTGTCTTAACTCTGTTTGTATCTGGCTTGGATGCCTCATGGTCAAAGACAGATAATGAACCTCTTAATATTTCAGCTAAAGTATGGGAAGACCCTCATTCAATTAATAACTTCTCACTCCCTACTAGCATTCAGAATTATAACAAACATAAGATTTCCTACAAGATACCCTATAATAAGTTTCTTATTGGGAACATAGCTCTAAAAGCCTATTCACAAGATAATCCTCAGCTAACAGTTAGTCACCCTTTGATTAAACTTGCTGGATCCTATTATCATAATTATACAGAAGTTAATGGTCTTATAGCTTATGAATTTTATATTTCAGACAATAATATCATGAGTCGCTTGGATTATCATACCCGCACCTGGCAGAAAATGGATTCGGAATATCTTACCTATCATTTTCCATCAGATTCACCAATACCACAAACAGCAATGGAAATTTTAGATAAGAGAATAGAATCATTCTTTTCCTATTTCCCTCAAGATAATTATGAGTTAGACTCTCTTAGAATAAATAAATTAGATTACTTCTATTGTCCTGATTTAGAAACTATTGAGCTACTAACTTCCTATAAAACAAGAGGAATTTTTCTCTTAAATCAAGATTATATCGTCTCTACCTATCCAGCCCATTTCCACGAAGTTACTCATTTTTTAATTAACTACTATCTAAAAAATAACCAACTTTACACCCATACTTTTTTGCAAGAAGGTTTAGCAGTAGCTATTGGAGGACGTGGCGGACAGTCCAGAGATGCTCTCATGGAAACTGGAAAGTTTTTACTCGATACTGGAATGGTGAATTATTCAGACTTCTATGATGTAGAGAAGTTTCGAACTGAACATCCATCAATAAGCTATCCTGTTGCTGGACTCCTTACTAGAGTAATGCTCGATCATTATAGCCCAGAAGAGTATCTTGCTCTTTACAAAAAGTATAGTAATTCTAGTGGGAACTTCTCTGAAATCACTGAATTAGAGTGGCTAACTAAAGATATTATTGATGAATATGTTGAAAATAATAGCTTTAGAAGTATATTTTTTCATGTGGATGAAACAGATTTTGAACCTATCTACACTAGCGAAAAGCTTCAAGTTTCAGTTTCAAATGAAAGACTGCAACTCAAATCAAAATCAAGTGTAGACTTTGATTTCCAGAATAATGCATTTATCGAAAGTGAAAATAGTCGCTATTCACTCACCTGTTCTTCAGAAGAGATTAAACTTGTTGATAATTTACTCGATGAAATCATTGCTATCTGGTCTCTTAATTTTACACTTTCTGATGAAGCAATTCCTTTTGAAAATGGATATTATACATTTTACATAAATCAGACTGTCTTATCATTAAATATCTTTAAATAATTATAAAATAAATTATAAATTATTTATGTTTAGACTCTAATCTGCAAAGTCAAGATTTACCTTAATATTCTTATCTTCTCTAACAAAAATTGAATCTACAAAAGTTGCTTCATGATCAGGATGAAGAGCCCATACCTTGAGATAATGAGAAACCTGCAATGCGTCTTCAGTTACATTTCCATTTTCATCAGTATAGTCCATTGGGGATGAATCATTAAACATTAAGAGATTTTCAAGTGGTAAAGAATATTCTCCAGCGCTATTAGTTGTTGTACATGCTTCAAAATTTTCAACATTAGGGCCTGTTACATTAGAATAATCATCAAAGAAAACAAATTTAATAACTCTTTCTTCTGCATCTGTTTTTAAATGGAAATTATAAGAATAACTATAAACTTGCAATCCCATATCATTTTTACCATCCCAAACTACTGAATGAGATCCTTGGTCCATAAATTCGTCCAAAAGTACTCTTATAGTATCAGTCTGAGCATATCTAGTAATCCAAATTTTAACATTACTAGCTTCAGGTAAGTCTAATCTCAATGATGTCATGGGCCGTGTTACTTCTTCAAGACTATAGCCAAAAACAATTTTAGCTCCTTCAACAATCTCATTATTAGCATTCTTAACTATACCTGATATTAATGCAGGCCCCTCAGGCTTTGTAGAGTCTGAATTACAACTACTTAAAATAAAAATGCTTAGGGTGATTAGTAATAAAACAATTCTTTTCATAATTATCTCCAATTTGATATTATTACAATCTATAATTAATATTATAAATTTGTCAATTACTTTATTAAATAATTATAATAATATTTCTGAAATAAGAATAGTCGCTATTCACTCACATGTTCTTCAGAAGAGATTAAACTTGTTGATAATTTACTCGATGAAATCATTGCTATCTAGTCTCTTAATTTTACACTTTCTGATGAGATAATCCCCTTTAAGAACGATTACTATAAATTTTATGTAAAAAAGGATATATTTAACTAGAAATAGTTATTATTTGCTAGCTGAAAGTGAAATTTTAAATCTAGAGAATATCACCTTTGATCCTTCATTGTTACTCTCCCATTTTTTTAGCATAAATTTATGGGGATTGTAGGGGTGATGAAGGGGTTAAGTAGTACTTGATATAGACATCTGAGATAGCAAAGAACTTTGAGACCAATATAAAAACTAGCTTGTAGATACCACTATTGATAGCATTGATGAGCGGCTAATCATTAAAACAAGAAAACTCTCCCTTGATACTGAAATCTAATAACTAAAGATATATGTTTTTGAGTTTGAGCTAAGAAATAAAGAAGTGACTTTCAAAGTCAACTATTATGGCTTTTTGTGATAGCAAACTACTCAGTTAATATAAATTGTATATTTTAATTGACATATTTTATATATATATATTTATTCAATTAAGTTAATAAATACATATGGAGATTAATTATGGAAGCTCGCCAATTACATTTACTTAGATTTATTTCTGGAGAAGACAAAAGATTAATAATCCCTGTATTCCAAAGGAATTATGATTGGAAAAAAAATAATTGTGAGAAGTTATTTGATGATATACTTACTATGGCTTATGACAAAAGCAAAAAATCTCATTTTATTGGTTCTATAGTATATGTATCAAATAGCGATGTTGATATGGTTGACTTACGAGAGTATGTAATTATCGATGGACAACAAAGAATCACAACTATTATTCTTTTATTAAAAGCTATATGTGATTACATTGATAACAATAATTTAATTGATAAAGAAAACAAATCACTAAGAAATAAAATTTACGACTATTATCTCATCAACAAGTATCAAAATGAGCAAAATAAACTAAGATTAAAGCCAATGAAAGAAGATGATGTTGTGTATAAGCAAATTATGACAGGATCTTATAATGATATACAAAGTAGTTCTAACATTATTATCAGTTACAATTATCTTTATAATAAGATTAGTTCTTGTAAGGTGAAACCTAAAGATATATTTGAAGCAGCACACAAACTTATGATAGTATATATTAGCTTAAAAAGAGGGGAAGATGATCCCCAGCTGATTTTTGAAAGCATCAACTCAACTGGTGTCACTCTTACTCAAGCAGATTTGATACGTAATTTTGTACTAATGGACAAAGAACCGGAAGAGCAGGAACAATTATATGAAAGATACTGGTTCATAATAGAAAAAAATTTAACTAATGAGAAAATTTCAGATTTTGTAAGAGATTTCCTAATTATGAAAAACAGAAAAATACCTAAAAAAAGTGAAGTTTACACTGAGTTTAAGTCATTTATAAAAAATAGTAACGAGTCAATAAATGATATGTTAGAAATGCTTAAATACTACTCAAAATTATATTCTAAAATTGCTTTTAGTAATACTGGCTTAACTGAAATCGACAATCTCTTAATAAAATTAAACAAATTAAAGATAACTGTTTCTTACCCATATTTATTAAAAGTATATTTTTATTATGATAAGGGAAAGATACAATTAGAAGACTTTAAAGATGTTTTAAATACAATAATTTCTTATACTTTTAGAAGATTAATTTGCGAACTACCATCTAATGCACTGAGCAAAATATTTTCAAATCTAGATGATGAAGTAAATAAGTACTCAAATTTTGAAAAATATATTGAAAAACTGCAAGCGATACTCACACAAAAGAAATCAAGCTCAGCATTTCCTACTGATACTGAATTTAGAAATTCATTAATTCAGAGAAATATATACTCTTTTAAACACAGAAATTACTTATTAGAAGAACTAGAGAATTTCGATAACAAAGAAAAAGTAAATATTAACGAATTAACTATTGAACACATTATGCCTCAGAATCTAACATCTCAGTGGAAAGCCACGTTAGGAAAAAACTATCGTGACATCCATGATATTAACTTGCATAGACTTGGGAATTTAACATTAACTGCGTATAATGGAAACCTAAGTAATAAACCATTCCAGGAGAAGAAGTTAATATATAGAAATAGTAGGCTTAGGCTTAATTGTAAGTTTGATAACATTGATAACTGGAATGAACATAGTATTTCCTCTAGAGCAGTTTACTTATCCGAAATAGCACTTCAAATATGGGATTATCCTAAAGTTGATACAACTGACTTGGGTATATATATCGAAAATAAAGACAATTTATCACTGGATGATGATATAGATGTCACTGGCTTACAACCTTCTTATTTCGAGATATTGGGAGAAAAAATAAGCATAAAGAGTTGGAGAGAATTTTTTACAAAGACAGTTGAAACTCTATTGAGTTTGGATAAAAAACGTTTGATAGCCTTAGTGGAAGATCCAAATTTTAAAGGATCTGTATCAAATATAGTATCTAACGAAGCTTCAAAATGCAGGAAACCATATGAGATTTTACCCAATGAACTTTATCTTGAAACAAACTTAAGTGCAAATTCTTTATTAAACTATACTAAGTTAATCTGTGAAAAAATGGGTTTAGAGCATTCTGATTTTCAATATGGTGTTAGATAGATTAAAGTGTCTCGTGTGCTTAAAGGATATATATCTCATAGATAAAGAAGATAAATTAATAGGGAGATAATTAATGCTTATCAGAGAATGTCTTTCACTTAGAAATATTGGTATTGTTTCAGTATCTTTATCTTGTTTTAACAAGAAGATTATGACAAGGAACCTTGTTCCCAAAATAGTAAAAAGAGTGATTAACAAATGAAAATTATCATTTTAGGAGCAGGAATTTCAGGTATGAGCTTTGCCCTAAAGCTAAAAGAGCTAGATGTTAATAATTATTTTGAGATTACTATTTTAGAGAAAAGTGATAAAGCAGGTGGCTTAGTAAATAGCAGTAACTATAAGGACTATTGGTTTGATAATGGTTGTTATTACTTTTTCTCAGATGATTATCTAGCCAAGCGCTATAATGACCTATTCTCAGAAGTAAATAGTTTCACAGCTAAAGTATGGACTCAAGATGGATTATGTTCTTTCCCACCACAAGCAAAATATATATTGTCTCAAAGTTCTTTTGAAACTAAGTTACTTATCACTAAAGATCTATTATTGGGTAACCTTAGTATGATATTTAGAAGACCGGACAACTCAAAGGAGTGGTTGAATCAAAGATTAGGCAAAAAATTAGTTCAGTTAACTGGTCTTGATATCTATCTTGAGAAGTTGCAAAGAGTTTCTCTTGGGGAGATTAGTTCTTCAATCTGTATAAGTAGGCTATCTGCACTAGATAAGAATATTTTTTCCTTGGTGAGACATATATCAAGAAAGAAGAATCATAAACCTGTAAATTCTAAGACCAAGAAAATGCTTTATGCAAATGGGGGGATTGGTCAGATAAGTAAAAGACTCTTTACTGAATGTAAGAAGCAAGGAATTAACTTCAGCTTCAATGTTGATATTGTTTCCCTTAACAGATTTAATAATAATTTTCAGATAAAAACTAATTCTGGGATATACAAAACAGACAAATTAGTTTCTACCATACCTCTTCCTAGTTTATTAGATTACCTGAGAATTGAAGGCTCTAATAAACTTGAGCTGGAATATACGAAACTCTTGCTAACAAAAATGCTTTTAAAGGATATTAGCTTTAAAGAGAATAATTTCTATCTATATAGCTTTATCAAGGAACATGATTGGAAAAGACTTTCTGGTATAAGAATGAATGATGGAATGGTTTCTGTGGTGGTTGAAACTAATTTAAAAAGAGAGACTTTGCCTGATGAGGCTTTTTATAATCAAGAGATTATCGATTCCTTAGTAAATGAAATTAAACTATTCAAAATGTCTGATATCATCTATATCTCTAACCAAATTGTAGACTACTCATATCCAGTATTTACTAAAGCAAATGAAGAATATGCAGAAAAAATGACAGCATTAATTGAAAAAGACTATAATATTACTCTTTTGGGTCGTCAAGCAGAGTTCAAATATTATTCAACAAGATCTAGTATTAATTCTGCACACCAAAAAGCTAAGCAATTATATAATGCTTATAAAGGATGATTGCTTTCACTATCATAAATGATCAAATTGGGCGAAAGATTGTGGAATAATTTGCTTATCACCTAAAATGTAAAAAAGTCAATATTTCCCAATAAAAAAATGATTGCTTTTGTCAGTTTCTACTGGTATGATTTAGTTATTTTGTTTTTCTAAAAATATATCCTGTTGGACTTTTTGTATAAGCTATACCTTTCATAGTCTTATATAAATATTCTTTTGTAATTACATCTCCCCTTTTGGGAATAAGATAATCCGACAAGTTTTTGTCTGAAATTGTAAACTTATCATCTGATATTCTTCTATAAACAGCAATCAACTCATAGTCTGCATCCATAGAAGCCATCGTTGCATCCCCATGTGAATTGTTACATACTAATAGTCCACCTATTTTAAGATAAGACTTAACAGCTTGTCCAACAAATCCAGCATATTGAGAAATTATCAAATCAAATCCTGTGGTTAGTTCAATAAAGGCTGTACTATAATCTTGTTGATAAAAAGTAATTATAGGCTCTTCAGTGTATTCCTTATGCTTTGAGATATACTCGTGAGTTTTTATATTTTCATAGAATTTATAAGTATTCTTATATGAATCTGCATATACCACATTAGAGAAAATTAACGAAGGATTGATATGAACATAACTTCCAGGATAGAAGACTTTTTCTATTTTATACTTCTTCTTTAGTTCTCTAAAAAGCCCAATAGATGTATAGTCTTTATCTACATTGTATTTCTTATATAATGTTGGTATTTCCATGTGAATTCCTTTTAAGCCAAATAATGCAGTAAATCATTGTAGATAGTACTATATTCTTCTGCACCACCTGGGTTGATTTTTGAAGTTATTATAAGTCTTATATTGGGATTCACAAATAATTATTATTTAGTAGGGGCAAAAGATGTACCCCCCTACAATTATGATATTATAACAGCTAAGCTTTAATATCGGCAACAACATAACCTATCTGAACAGAATCAATAATCTTAGTAGTTAAACATTATAAACAAATAAACTATATTAATAAATCATATTTTATTGACAAGTAAAAGGCAGGTTTATATTTGAAGTTCAATAAAAATAATAATTGCATTGCAAAGGAGGAACTTTGAAGAAAACCTTGTTAGGACTCGTGCTATTACTTTTTTACACTTTTTTAATTGGAAAAACTATACCACAAGAAAGCCTTGAAAAAGGGTGGGAACTTTTTAGAGAAGATAAGTTTGAACAAGCAAATGGTATTTTCGAAGCTTTAATCGAAGATAAAACCTTGTTGGCTGAAGCATATCTAGGGTCAGCCTGGTGTATGATGATGTTATATGACCCTAATGATGAAGTACGTTTAGATACTGTATTAATTAATCTAGAAGATTATGATAAGCAACGCTTCTATATCCATAAACCTCATCAAGTTCTAGAATTATACAATGAAGAAGATAGTATTCATGAAGGTTGGATAGATAATGCAATCAAACTTGGAGAGTATAGAAAATTTAAATATAATAAGAATAGATTTAACGCACGATGTTCTGCTGATTTTGAAGGGATAGTAGTAGGATGTGTTGATTATGGTAAATACAAAGAAGATTATTCTAAAAATAGAAAATTTAAAGTAGGTTATGAAATTGGACAACCTAATAAATTATATGATTTTGAAAAATTTAGAGTTAGTAACGACAATTATATAACATATAATAATAGTTTTAAATTCAAAAAAGAAATAAAGGACGATTATACTATAGCTCTTTTTTCATATTATTGGTTACGTTATTTAGGCATACAATTTGCAATGGATACTAATAGTAAAACTGAAGAAATAGATACTCTTAAAACCATTGTTATCAAACACTCAGAGTTTTCTAATGAGCCTAATGAAGATGAACAATACATTGTTAAGAATATATTTATGGTTCCAAGGAAAAGAACCAAGAAATTTAGAAGTGTTAACGCGTTTAAAATTAGAGAAGGTAAAAGAATATATACTTTGGATAAATCAGATATTACTTATAAAAATTATTTTCAGTTGTATGATGAATATAGAATTATGAGAAATACTAATAATAAAGGGGAGTTTAAAGTACCAATAATTTCCCCACTAAAAGGTTTAATTACAGAACCTAGAGATAGCATATATGTAGAAATAGTTAGGTATGTACAAGTAAAAAATATATCGCATACTATTAGCAACTTGTTTGACAATGCTTTAAAAGCAACTCGAGCTACGAATATAAAAGAAGAAATTTATTTTTCAAAACTGTTCTTCAATTATTACACGAGATCGGGATATATAAATTTTAAACAGGGCATCAACAATGATTGGAAATTTAAGTATAATCCTAGCTATAATTATACTGTCCTCAAAGCTATGAAAGCTATTTTATTGTATGATCTCTATAAAAAGAACAAAGATCACTCAATACTTAAAGACTGTATAAAAGCTATTAATTCATTAAACATTAGTGAAACGATAGATTTAGAAGATTCTAACTTATCAGATATTATAGAAAATAAGATTGATATAATTAACAAGCAGTATTTATCGCAAATTATGAAAAGGAGATTATATGATTAAATATTTGGACTAAATCAAAAAAAGACTATTATTTATATAAATTAGAATAAGGATATTAAAAGTTATGAAAAAAATAATTTTACTCATGTTAACAATCTTAACCATATCTCTCAGCCTGAATTCTCAAGAATGGAACTTAGATTTTGCTACAGCACTCGAAAAAGCAAAAAGTGAAGATAAAAATGTTTTGTTGGTTTTCCAAGGATCTGATTGGTGTATTCCCTGTATGAAACTAGAGAAGAATGTTTGGAAATCGAAGGCATTTATTGATTATGCAGAAAAGAATTTAATTTTAATTAAGGCCGATTTTCCTAAAAGAAAAAATAATAAACTTTCTAAAGAGCAAGAAGAAAAAAATGAAATTCTCTTTGAGAAATATAATACTCCAGGTAGTTTTCCCTTTGTAGTAATTTTTAACAAAAATGGAGAGATCATTGCCACTACAGGTTATAAAGATATTAGTGCAGAAGAGTATATTATGCATCTGAAGTCATTGATCCCTAAATCAAAAAGTCAAAAGAAAAATTATAGCCGCAAATTATCTTTAATGGGTAGCTCCTTTAGTATAACAGTAGTTGCGGAAAATCAGTTAGAAGCTAATCAATATATTGATATGGCAAGGAATGAAATTTCTAGAATTGAAAATTTAATATCTTCTTGGAAAGAAACTTCGCAGACTTCTGAGATTAATAGGAAAGCAGGAACAAATGCTGTTAACGTGGATAAAGAGCTATTAATGCTTATTAAACGTTCTCTTATGATATCCAAATTAACAAGTGGTGCTTTCGATATAAGCTATGCGTCAATGGATAAGATTTGGCGGTATGATGGTTCTATGAAGAAACTTCCTTCTCAAGAAGATATTGAAGCTTCTATTAGCAAAGTAGGCTATAAGAATATTATTATAAATGAAGAAAATTCAACTGTTTTTCTCAAACTTGCTGGTATGAAGATTGGCTTTGGGGGAATAGGCAAAGGTTTTGCTGCAGATCAAGCTAAGAAAGTACTAATTTCAAAAGGTGTTTCTGGAGGAATTATTAATGCTTCTGGAGATATGAATACTTGGGGAAAGCAAGCTAATGGAGAAGATTGGCAGATAGCTATAACAAATCCATTCAATAAAGAACATTCTTTCGGTTTGTTTCCTATTTCAAACAGAGCAGTGGTGACTTCCGGAGATTATGAGAAATTCGTAGAACTTGAGGGAAAAAAATATTCTCATATTATTGATCCAAGAACAGGTTATCCTGCTAGTGGAATTGTAAGCGCAACCATATTTGCTGATTCTGCTGAGATGGCTGATGCTCTAGCTACATCAATGATAGTCATGGGGCATGAAGTTGGTATCGATCTAATAAATCAAATTCCAAATACTGATTGTATTTTAGTTGATAATAAGGGCAATGTATTTAAATCAAAGAACATAAGGATAAATGAATCATGAGAGCATATCTTATAGTGAAAATTCTATTAATACTATTATTATTACAATTTTTAGTAGCTTGTACAGTTGTTAAAAATTATCAAAAAGTAAATTTAAATGATCCTGATATGGAGCTCTCAGAGAGATCTGTAAAAAAGTTTGAAACAAGTGCTCAAGTTTACAGGGAAGGCGCATCTGGTGCAAATGGAGGTAAATCCGGAGGTGGCTGTGGTTGCAATTAATAAAAGCCTGATAATTTTTCTTCTAGTATTCACTAGTTCTTTGGTATTGGCTCAAGACAACTTCAGTTCACAAGCAAAGATAGATTATAAGAAAAGAGTTTTAGAAAAGACTGAGATAGATATGTTATCAAGTTTCTATACTCAGGATGGAGACAATGCTGCCGTTACTGGTGGTATTGGAACTGAACAACTAAATGATTTTGCTCAAAATATTAAGATTATGATTCCTCTAAATGATGATGATGTTTTATCAATAGATGCTACTATTTCAGCATATACCTCTGCTTCTTCAAGTAACCTTAATCCTTTTTCTGGTGCCTCAACTAATGAAGAAGATGATGATGATGAAGATGATGACAAGTCAAATTATCAAGGAACGATAGGTAGTCCTTGGATAGAGTCATCTGGTGCTTCAAAGCAAGATGTGTGGTCTAGTATCAACCTTGCTTACTCACATTCTTCAAATGACAGAAACAATATCTGGAGTATCAATTTCAATTTAGCAAATGAGTATGATTACTCTTCACTAGGTTTTGGTTCAAGTTTTGCCAAACTCTTTAATGAACAGAATACAGAATTAAGTTTAAAAGCAAATGTTTTCCTAGATAAATGGAGACCAAAATATCCTACAGAGATATCAGAATATGTAAAAAATGAGGGGGATTTATCTATAGGATTCTTTGCAGGAATTGATATATTGAATCAAAGTGGAGAAGTAACTAGCCCTAATAAAAACTGGAGTCCTGTATCAAATAGTTTAATCGATGATAAGGGCAGAAATTCTTATTCATTATCTTTTAGTTTTTCTCAGATATTGACTACCAATGCTCAAGTATCAATTTTTGCAGATTTAATAATGCAGAGTGGCTGGTTAGCAAACCCTATGCAAAGAGTATACTTCGCAGATCGTGATAATTACTTCATTGGAAACCCTGAAGCAATCTCAATTTATACTTCAAAAACTAATAAAGAGGTCTTCCAATTAGCTGATGATATAGAAAGATTACCCCAAAAAAGACTTAAGACCCCATTAGGACTTCGCTTTAATTACTATCTAAATGAATACTTTGTTCTTCGTCACTATTACCGTTATTATCATGATGATTGGGGAATGGATTCTCATACGGCAGAACTCGAAATCCCGATAAAAATAAATCAAACACTAACTTTATATCCATCTTATAGATTCTATAAACAAACTAAAATTGATTATTTTAATGCTTATGAAGAAAACCTTTCCACAAGTGAATTCTATACTTCTGATAATGATTTATCCGATTTTAATTCATCTCAATTGGGGTTTGGTATTCAGTACACAGACATTTTCTCAGAGAACAAGATATGGAACTTAGGACTAAAAAATATTAGTTTATCATATAGCTATGGGAAAAGAAACACAGGACTATATTATCACATAATCTCACTTGGAACAAAATTTAACTTGAACAGAAGAAACTGAAACTAGATAATAATTTACATATCTTAGGATAATTTCTTTTTTTCATTTAAAATCATAGTTTAAAAGTATCTTTAACCTAAATAGTTATAAAAAAGTGAGGTCACAATTTAAGAAGTTGAAATCTTCTATTTACTTAATAATTAGTAATTTATGATTTTTGATAGAGTAGAGCATCCAAATGACTGTAATATTTCCTTAATTGATGATGAACTTATAAAAGTGAAAAAAACTCCGTCACTTTTATTTTTCGGCAGTGTTATGACTTAAGTGTTTAATATATTTATCTTTATGGGTAAAAAGTGACACCCAAGTTTTCCATGTTAGACATCGATAGCTATTTCTTTTAAAGTGTTATTTTTTAGTTATTTATACGCTGTCTCAATCGATGTCTCAAAATTTCTATTTTAACAGCTTTAGCAGGTAATATTTACAACTTCTCTTCCACCATTAAGGGTTGTTTAGGGGTATAACAATGATACTAATCTACTGTAAGTGTTTATGTTAGTAGCTAGTTGTGTGTTTAGGGTACTAAAAAAACAACCGATATCTCGCTGTCTCACGTGAGACAGCGGTTTTAGATTGTTGATTTGTGACAGCGATCGAGATCTCGATATTAAAACTATTTAATAAGAACTACTCTCCCCAGCCTGTTAACTTAGATTCTTATAAGTGGCAAGGTAGAAGAAGATTATCCAAATCTTATGAGAAAAAAAGAATTATACCAGCTCCCTACTCTATTTTCAAACTACTTAAACTTATCGATAAAGATGAGCACCATTCAGGGTGTATCAACTCTAAAGTTAACACTTCTTTGTTATTAAAAGAAGCAATTGATAACAAAGTACACTTTAAACATTGTTTTATACATAAGCTTTATATTAAGAAAATTTGTCAAGAAAGTCTGTGGATGTTCAATATTATTAAGTACTTTAAGGGTAACAGCTGGGATTGGTAGCTTGGTAGTTAAACATTCTCCACAAATAAAATGTATTAATAAGCTATAATTTATTGACAAATATAAGGCATGGTTTATATTTAAAATTCAATAAAAAATAATAATTGCATTGCAAAGGAGGAACTTTGAAGAAAACCTTGTTAGGACTCGTGCTACTACTTTTTTACACTTTTTTAATTGGAGAAACTATACCACAAGAAAGCCTTGAAAAAGGATGGGAACTTTTTAGAGCAGATAAGTTTGAACAAGCAAATGGTTATTTCGAAGCTTTAATCGAAGATAAAACCTTGTTGGCTGAAGCATATCTAGGGTCAGCCTGGTGTATGATGATGTTATATGAGCCAGAAGATGATATAGAGCTTGATACTTTAAAAATTAACTTAAAAAATTACGAACCAAACTGGTTCTATATATACAAACCAGAGACTATCTATGAACTCTACTCAGAAAATGATGATTGCTTGGATAACTGGGTCAACAATGCTATTAAACTGGATTCAACTAGTAATATCATAAGAAAATATAATCCTCTCCATGTTAAGAATGACAGGCTTTTTGGTGAGGATATTCAATTTTTAGTAGACTTTGGTAGGGATGTTGAAAACAACAATACACAGTATATAGGACAGGACATATTTAAACCAGAGGACATATATAAGTTCTATAGAGCGTCTTCTATCTCTGATTTTGGTGAACATATAGATTATTTTCAAGTGAGCTTTATGAAAATAGAAGAAGGCTATACTATAGGTTTGTTTAACTACTATTGGGAGTGGTTGCTTGACAAGAATTTTGGCTTAAGTAAAAGTCAGACACACAATCATGTAGATACTTTAAAATCAATAATTATTAAACATTCAGCAAGCTATAACAAAGATAATGAAGATCACAAGTATATTGTTAAAAATATCTATCGAGATACTAAGTCAAACACAAGGAAAATACTTTCGGTAACATCATATAGGCTTGAGGATGGGATTAAATATTTTACTCTAAAAGATAATCCTCAAATCTCTTATAACAAATATCTTCAGCTAAGCATAATGTCAATTTATAATAAATTGATTCAGAAGAAAAGAGTAATATTACCTTTGATTAGACCTCTAGAAAATCTATATCAATCAGAAGGAGTAGATTACTTCATAGAAATAGAGAGAACAAGATTATTTAAGAATTCTAAATGGCCAATAGATACTTATCTAAAGAAAGCTAAATATTTTGCTAAAGATAATGACTTAAAGGAGACTATTGAAGGCACAAAGTTGTTTTTATCATATTATTTCAAGTTCGATTTCGATTTGGAGAAAATCAACAAAAATTGGGCATTCAAGTATAATGAAAGATACAATTATGAAACTTTAGTTGTAATTAAAGCTAGAAATTGTCTAACCCGTTTTGAAAATGAAAAATCAAAATATCTACTTAAACAACCTGCATATCTACTAAAATCTTTAGACCCAACTTTTTCGATAGAATTTGACAATAATGATTTTTATGAGTCTTTAAACAAAATTGAAAAACAATTAGAATTAATGGAAGATAAATATATAAAGCAAATTAAAACAAGGAGAATTTATGAATATCAGTACTGAAATGAAAAAAACTAACACTATTAATTGTATTATTTTCAATCTATTATGCTTTTGCTGGGACTATTACTGAAGTTAGTTTTAATCCTCATGAACTTACGCCCGATTTAGAGTTTGCATTCGATATCAGATTAGATAGTTATGACCCAAATTGGCAAAACAATGTTCCAATAGAAAATGTCTTTTCTTACTCTGTAACTCTGAGATTTTGGGAAGATGATGAGCTTACATACACTTATCTTTTATACACTGCAAACCGTGAAATTGAAGGTGCATTCATTCAAGCAACTGGCAAACCTAGAGTTGAACGTGGTTATTGTGATATAACTTTTAACTATAATGATGAAAGTGAGTGGAAAACTAGTCTTAAAGAGCAAATGATAGGGAGACGTAAATTACTTGTTTAAAAATATTAATAAACTGATTAAAAAGTGACACCCAAGTTTTCCATGTGAGATATCGATAGATTTTTCTTATAAAGTGTTATTTATTAGTAATTTATACGCCGTCTCAACCGATGTCTCAAAATTTCCTTTTTAAAAGCTTTAGCAGGTAATATTTACAACTTCTCTACCACTATTAAAGGTTGATTGGGGGTATTGTTATGATACTATTCTATTGTAAGTGTTTATTTTAGTAGTGAGTTGTGTGTTTAGGATTCAAAAAAACTACCGATATCTCGCCGTCTCACGTGAGACATCGGTTTTAGATTGTTGATTTGAGACAGCGATCGAGATCTCGATTATCACTTATTTTTTTATAATACTTTTGTAGTGTGACCATTTACTACTCCAAACAATTCTAACATTGCCAAAAACTTCATAGCTTCCAGGAATGTCAATTTCTTTTATTGTAGGACTTTTATTCTCGCATAAGGTGCAGACCAAATTCTCGTGTAACCCAGAATATCTTAAATTCCTAACTCTTTCATTCAAACACTGTATTGATATATTAACGTATTTAACAGTTAAGAAATTACGAGGATAGCCCATTTTTCGTTTAGCAATCTTTTAACATCACGTAGTATTTTTCTATAGTACTTATGGACTGCATCAAATATGAGTTTGGGTTCATCTGTATTTATCACAACTGACGCAGTTCAACTACCAAATGTGTCTTCCGGGAATGTACATAAACATCTCTAATTATAAAATTATATTCTGATTTAGCTAAGTTATACTTAATTTCATGTAATACAGATTTTGTTATTAAGGATAAGCTTCCAACTTTATAAATCAACTTCGGTAACTTGAAATTACTAAAAACCATAACATATCCATTTTCAAGTGAATTAATAATTTTATACTCATCATTCAATGATATTCCCTCACGTAAGGTTTTCACATCAATTGCTCCAGCCCCATCAATTGTATGTTTTGACTCAATTCGAAAAAAGAAACGGTCATATACATGAGTTAATTTTTCAAGCCAATAAGCTGTTTGAATAACTAAAAACTGAATTTTACTATAGTCTCTAAGATTTGTTTTAACAAAAATAGTTAATTGTTTTGTATCGTCTCTAGAAGCAACGCTATCCAGACAATCAAGAATCTCCCATGCTGATATATCCATTCGAGCCTTAAGTTCTGAAGTCAATATACTAAAAGGAACTTTGAAATTATTTTTTGACAGAAATTCAGTTTGTTCAGAGCAAAAAAATTGAAGTGCGAGGCATAAACCGTTAGTTATGTTAACTAATTTATCAAACTGAGACACAAAATACTTCGCACTTATTTGTTCTGTATTTCCTTTTTTATCTTTATAAATTATATCCTCGTCAGTAAATGTAATCTTTCCATGAGCTATTCCATTTCTAAGCGTATTATTACATATTTGAATAATTTCATCAAAACTACTGTCCTGTAATTCTTCAACTACATTAAAAAGGTCTAATTTTAATATTGGTTTCTTTCTTTTTATTCTACTAATTCTGGCTGGTAGAAGCATTAAATAGTAAAAAGAAGTTTCTAATAGTTTTAAGTAATTATAATGCAGGTGTTTATCAATAAATGACATTAGTTTGTAAATATCACTTGAAAGTACTTGCTCATGAATATCTTTCTCATTAATTTTGTTTAACACTTTTAATGCTAAGTCCAGTTCAGAGTTCAATTTTATAAGATGAGGTATTAATTCTTCTTTATGAGAAGTTAAAAAATTTAAATATAACTCAAATGCTTCTTTTGAATAATAACATTCTGGAGAATTTTTAATGAATTTATATGTTGAAAGAGTATACTTTGAATCATCGTGACTAATTTCGGGAAATTCTTTTTTAATTTCCTTAAACATTACGTTATGAATAGAAACTTTGAACTGGTTCTTATCAAAGAACATACTACTCCTTACACAACCCTAAACAAGAAAACCATTTCACCTAAAATCCTGAATGTCTCTAGCTCAAAGTCTTCTATTAATATTACATCAAAATCTGGATTTTGTACTGTATGCATAAACCTCTTCTTCTCATAATAAAAGTTAAATTTCATGAAACATACCTCCAATTACTTTAATTGGGCAACAACATTCATTATTGTCAAAAAATCATTTATTACAATTTAATTAGATAGATTACTAAATGTCAATAACTATTTTGATAATAATTAATCATCTCTTAAAAAATATTCATTTACAAAATATGTTACATAACAATATTGGTGGTATTATATATCTCATAGATAAAGAAGATAAATTAATAGGGAGATAATTAATGCCTATCAGAGAATGTTTTTCACTTAGAAATATTGGTATTGTTTCAGTATCTTTATCATGTTTTAACAAGAAGATTATGACAAGGGACCTTGTTTCCCAAAATAGTAAAAAGAGTGATTAACAAATGAAAATTATCATTTTAGGAGCAGGAATTTCAGGTATGAGCTTTGCCCTAAAGCTAAAAGAGCTAGATGTTAATAATTATTTTGAGATTACTATTTTAGAGAAAAGTGATAAAGCAGGTGGCTTAGTAAATAGCAGTAACTATAAGGACTATTGGTTTGATAATGGTTGTTATTACTTTTTCTCAGATGATTATCTAGCCAAGCGCTATAATGATCTATTCTCAGAAGTAAATAGTTTCACAGCAAAAGTATGGACTCAAGATGGATTATGTTCTTTCCCACCACAAGCAAAATATATATTGTCTCAAAGTTCCTTTGAAACTAAGTTACTTATCACTAAAGATCTATTATTGGGTAACCTTAGTATGATATTTAGAAGACCGGACAACTCAAAGGAGTGGTTGAATCAAAGATTAGGCAAAAAATTAGTTCAGTTAACTGGTCTTGATATCTATCTTGAGAAGTTGCAAAGAGTTTCTCTTGGGGAGATTAGTTCTTCAATCTGTATAAGTAGGCTATCTGCACTAGATAAGAATATTTTTTCCTTGGTGAGACATATATCAAGAAAGAAGAATCATAAACCTGTAAATTCTAAGACCAAGAAAATGCTTTATGCAAATGGGGGGATTGGTCAGATAAGTAAAAGACTCTTTACTGAATGTAAGAAGCAAGGAATAAACTTCAGCTTCAATGTTGATATTGTTTCCCTTAACAGATTTAATAATAATATTCAGATAAAAACTAATTCTAGGATATACAAAACAGACAAACTAGTTTCTACCATACCTCTTCCTAGTTTATTAGATTACCTGAGAATTGCAGAATCTAATAAACTTGAGCTGGAATATACGAAACTCTTGCTAACAAAAATACTTTTAAAGGATATTAGCTTTAAAGAGAATAATTTCTATCTATATAGCTTTATCAAGGAACATGATTGGAAAAGACTTTCTGGTATAAGAATGAACGATGGAATGGTTTCTGTGGTGGTTGAAACTAATTTAAAAAGAGAGACTTTGCCTGATAAGGCTTTTTATAATCAAGAGATTATCGATTCCTTAGTAAATGAAATTAAACTATTCAAAATGTCTGATATCATCTATATCTCTAACCAAATTGTAGACTACTCATATCCAGTATTTACTAAAGCAAATGAAGAATATGCAGAAAAGATGACAGCATTAATTGAAAAAGACTATAATATTACTCTTTTGGGTCGTCAAGCAGAGTTCAAATATTATTCAACAAGATCTAGTATTAATTCTGCACACCAAAAAGCTAAGCAATTATATAATGCTTATAAAGGATGATTGCTTTCACTATCATAAATGATCAATTTGAGTGAAAGATGTTTAGCCCCTACAAACAAAAATATTATAATAATCCATATAACCTCTTGTCTCTTATCTGCAAAATAGATTTATATTTAAATAAAAAAAATAACCAAGAATCTTAAATTTAGTCCTACTTCGCATAAAGCTATGTAGGACATACTTCGCATTACACGATAAAATCTTTATAAATAACCTGGTACACCATAGGTAGCTTTTGAGAGCTTAGCGAAAAAAAGCGAAGTATGGTGGAGCTTCTGGGATAGTATTCGAACTTTATACAGGACTAAAATAGATGATTTATTTGACTTTACAAAAGATTAGGTAGCGTGGTCGTTACCTAATTTTCTTCTTTGTTAAATGAAAACCCCAAACTTTTATATGCTCTTTTTCTTTTTACATACATTTTTCCCAATCGTTCAATTTTACTATCAACATAATCATAAACTTCAATTGATGATTTATTTTCATGACTTCTAACAATTCTTCCAATATATTGCTGTAATGTCCCTTTCCAAGATACAGGTAATGCAAGAAATAAAGTATCTAAAATTGGTAAATCAAATCCTTCTCCTACATATTTACCTGTTGCAATTATTATAAAAGAATCGGAATAAGTAATATTCTTCAACTTTTGTTCTGTTTCTTTTCTATCTTTCTTCTTGATATTACCTTTTAATACAATAACATTCTCACAGAAAATCATGCAAAGCTCTTCTAATAGTTTTAAATGTGAAACTCGTTCTGTTAGGACAAGTATCTTTCTATTCCTTTTAAATGCTTCTTTTATAGCTGTTACAATCAGGTTGTTTCTTTCTTCATCTTGTGAAATAGTTGAAAGGAGTTTTGGCAAAGAAACAGAATTATCATCAATTTCTAAGTTCGTAATTCTCTTATTTACTGTCATTTCATCAAATTGAAGTTTAGAAGCTGATTTAAATTTGATTTCACCACATTGCATAAAAACAATTGGATGATGTCCATCTTTCCTTTGAGGAGTAGCAGTCATTCCAAGGATATATTTAGCTTGTGATTTCTTTAGAATATTTTCAAAAGTATAAGCTGCTATGTGGTGACATTCATCAATTATAATTTGTCCATATTTATCTATTTCATTCATTGATAGATTTTTCAAAGTTTGAATCATAGCTACATCAATTTGAAGAGTTTGTTTAGATTTTGATGCTCCAATTAATCCTATTTCACAACCTATAGAGAAAATTTCCAGGTTCTCTTTCCATTGATTAAGAAGTTCTACTCTATGAACAAGAATAAGAGTATTAACTTTTCTTTCTGCAATCATCCTGATAGCTAAAACAGTTTTTCCGAATCCTGTTGAAGCACACAATACAGACATATCATATTTGATTATTTCATTGAACGCTTTCTTTTGCTTTTCCGATAAGTTTCCGCTAAAAGAACATTCAATATTTTCACCCAATGTTCTTTGGTCATCTAGTTTATATTTGATATCTTGTTCTAAAAAGACATAAAGAACCTTTTCTAGTAATCCAGTTGGAATTGATAACATTTTTGGTAGATTCCTACTACATTTAATAAATCTTTGTATTTTATGTGTAGATCTACGACTAGCTTGTGCAATATAGAATTCAGGATTTGGAAATACTGCCAAATGGATGAATTTATGATAAAGATACTTAGGAAGACCTTCTTTTGAAATATATATCTGATTTGATATTGTAACTTTTATAGTTTTTTTCTTTTGGATTTCTCTTTCTGGTATCTCAATTACTTTGTTCTTAATAATTTCTTCAATACATGTTAAAGATAGTTTTTTTATAAAGAAAAGGTAAGCCCATTGATCAGGATATGGTTCTAATTTTTCATCAACAAAAATTGAGTGATTAAACTTTCGAGCTTCTTTTTGAAGGGGAAGAGCTATTAAATTACCAAAACCACCTTCTGGCATATAATCTTGATTCGGAAACATCCTGTCATATGATTCAAGATCCAATAAGTTTCCTGTTTTCATTGTTTCAGAAATAATATGACTCCCAAGCTTTCTGGCTATTACTGCTGAAATTTCTTCTTCAAAAAATATCCAGATATGAGCTCCGTTACCTGATCGGGATATTTCAATGCTGGCTGGAATTTCTAATTTCTTGCATATAGTATAAAAAGCTATTACATCTTTTTTCCAACTCTTCTTATCAAAGTCAACAGCAAGAAAGTGACAACAGTCATTTTCCAAAATTGAATAAACACCGATTACTATTTTACCTGCTAGATGGTTAAAAATTACATTGTTATCTATACTTTTATATTCTCTGTTTGAGCATATTTTGCATTTTATTTTTGGTAGATTACATTTACTTTTATTCCATCTGTTTATGCATACCGGTGAATATCCGGATTTATTATTATTTTGCCAACGTTGAGCATAAACATCTTCTCTACCTTTAAATAACTTTCTAAATAGCTCTATCTTATCTTCAACATTGCTCTTCTGAGTAACAATTAGCTCTTTCTTTTTTTCAAATATATCACATGATTCAGAAATTCCAAGCAAGCTTCTTAGATATTTGTTTTCTTCTCTTAAGTGTTCTAGCTCTTCAATAGTTTCTTTTGCATCTTTCATTTTTCACTGATCTGTTTTTCTATTTCTGTGAGTTCTTTGAGATCGTTGGTATCCTCTTTCTGAGCTTCAAGAGACTTTCGTCTTTTATCAAAGAGTTTATAAATCTCTCGAACTTTTCTTTCCATATCTTTGTGGCTGATCTTCCCTTTTGACTTAAGAACTGGTTTGTCATGAAAATCAAGAATTTTATCAACGTTTTCTATCCAAAAGTCTATTGTTATATCATTACGACTTTTTACACGTAACTCCGCAGATTCTAAGAAGATTACAACTAATCGATTAAGTGTATCTATTTCATCTTCAGTCAGATAATTCTTCACAATAAATATATCTTGTTTTCTTACAATTGAACCTTTCCAAGATGTTAAAGCCATATTGGCTTTTTCTGCATCTGCTCTACTAACAATAATTTCTGCAGCTGTTTCATTAGTTACTGCATAAAGCAATTTATTCTGAGTTTCTGCAAAAAACATTTGAGTTGCTTTATCAGGTTTATCGTAATCACTACTAAGCTTGAATAAATCTCGAACTTTTTGATAGAAACGTTTTTCAGATGAACGGATATCTCTAATTCTTTCCAGAAGTTCATCGAAATAATCTGGTCTTCCATCAGGATTCTTTAATCGTTCATCATCCATTACAAAACCTTTTATCATAAAATCTTTAAGGTTTTGATTTGCCCAAATTCTGAACTGAGTTCCACGTTTACTTCTAACTCGAAAACCGATAGCCAAAATCATATCCAACGAATAGAAAGTAACGTTATAATTTTTACCATCAGGGGCAGTTGTTAAGTAATCCTTAATAACTGAATTTCCTCTTAATTCACCTTCTTTCAATATATTAGATATATGCATACTTATATTTGGAATAGAGGTGGCAAAAAGTTCAGCAAGTTGATTTTGATTCATCCAGATATTTCCATCTTTAGCCATCAAAGACACAGAAGCTTTTCCATCAATAGTGTTGTAAATAATTATTTGAGAGTCTTCATTTTTCATTTTGATTCCTTCTATAATATCTTTTAAAAAAAAAGGGATTGAATTTGCATTACTTTTCCGTTTTTTTTATCTAAGTCGTTTGTTGAGATTCCCTAAAAATGCTTTATCTACAATGTGACAATATATTACTCTTCTTTCTAAGTGGAAATATACCGATTTTTAAAATTATAACATCTAAACATAATAGATATAACTTTTGTAATGCAGTATTACCTCTTTTTAAGTTAAAATTAAGATTATATCATGTCATTCTATAAAACAATAGATTACTGAATGTATATACATTAATAATTTCAACTTTTTGATGCTAGTATGGCTTGTAGTTTTTTCTCAAATGACACTACTTGAAGCATATTTGATTTTATCTCATCATTTATAATAATCTGAGCTTTTTTACTTATACAGGAAAGAATTTTCTCATTGGATTCTTTTGATAAGTGGTATGTCATCAATGGAATAAGTTTTGAAAGCTCAACATCAGTTAACCATAATTTTATAGTTTCAACATCATAAATTTTTAATTGTTCATCTAATGTCATAATAACTCCTTTTTTGTTGCCTTCATCATTTTCATATAATCAATGTCTTTTAATAATTCAACATGATTTCAACTTTAATTGATCCCTTCTTGAGAAATAATATTTTAGTAGATTCATTAAATTTTAATAGCTCATGTGAAATTATGATGACATTGTAATCTTCGTTTAATGCTCTCAAAAGAACTCTTTATTTATCTCAGTCAAACTGGAAGTCTCTTTATAGTTACTTCGCTGTATCAGAATTTATTTATCTAAGTCGTTTTAAACAAAAAGGCAAGTGGAGCTTCTGGGATAGTATTCGAACAAGTTGGATAAATAGAAATGATTTGAGGGCTTATGAGTGAAGAACTTATTATGTGACGCTCCTGAAAAAAAGTTTTTCAACCAAAATATGGAAATTTTTTCAAATTTCAAAAAAAATGAAATTAGTAAGAAATACGATATTTCAGCCTAAATTTTTGCCCAAATCCATCGAAAAATTCGTTGAAACTACAAAATAATGATAAAGAGTTACTTAAATTTTTAAATTTTCTCATTTTCTTCTTAAATTTGGTTACTCTGAACACATTGATAGCCAGAGCCTTCAAAGTTTGTGAAAATTTCATTTTAGCAAGACCTCGATATCGCGATCGCCGGGCTCCTGTCATATGAATAAATCTGGAGTTGGTAGCTTCAATACCTCCTCGATAACGATACTCTTCTTTAAATTCTTCACTTTCTTGATACTTTCTTCTGATACTTGATTTTGCACTATTTTTATAGTAACGAATAAATCGACCTTTCTTTGATTCTTTGGTTGGACATTTATCTGAAAATATGCAATTTTGACATTTTTCATAGTTCCAAATAGCGGTGATTGATGACTTCTTGTTATGTTTTATTTTATCAGGTTCTTTCCCGGTAGGACAAGATATAATCTCGTAAGTTTCCGGGTTGAATTCAAATAATTCTAATCCTTTTTCTGATAATTTACCGGGAACGGGAGATATTAAGTTTATTCCGTTTTCTTTAGCTGTTTCTACATTTTTTTCACTGCCGTAAAGTGTATCAGCAATATTATTCTTACATTCAATTGATTGCTCTTTTAAATGTTCAATCGCCGACGGAAGAGCATTAGAATCATGTTTGTCGGCAGATTCTGTCTCAACGTAAGTTATCACATTCAATTGTGGTTCTTCCGATGATTTATCTTCTGTTTTTTCTGTATCTTTTGTCTCTTCTGAAGGATTATCTTCTGCTTTCTTTGTGAAAGTTTCCATTATTTGAGTTTGATAACCTTGACCTTTGTGACCACTATAACCTGCATCAGGATCTGATGGATTTTGTACGCTGTCTGAAGAAACTTCTTTGGATGCTTTAACTGTTACAATTTCTTCATCAACTGAGCAATGTTCATTGAATACACGAACCAATAATTTAAAAGAGCTCATTCCTGTTATTTCAGCTTTATGTGAAAATAGTTTTTGGATGTTATATAAATCATTGGCGATAGTTTGTAATTTCTTTTCAGTTTCAGATGGTTTGATTTTTCCAAAATAAGAATCGTTTGTTTGAGCAAGATATTTCTCTGAAATCTCCTTCATTGATTCTTTCTCAAAAAGCTCTTTATCTTTTCGTTTTAGATTTTTTAGAAACTTTATCAGTGTGTTTACCAATACTTTGATTCTGCTTAATCTTGCCATATTAGAATGGACATGTACGGAATCAATTCGCTGATTGGGAGTATCAACTTCAAATTTTTCTATGAAATGTTTGGTTGCAGTTGAAAAGAATAATTTATCCAAATTTTTGGATACAATATTTTCACGCATAGTCCAAAGCGTTTTGGTGCAAACAACTTGATCGGTTTCATTAAAACATTCAAGTGCAAAATGCCATTGCTGATTAAACGCTAATTCCGATACCGTTTCTTCATCTGTTAAATCAAAAAACTGTTGTAAAACTACTGCTCCAATTATTGAAAATAATTCTTTAGTTGACCGCCCCATCCTTTTGGAATAAAGCTTTGTTATCTCTTCGCTGTATAGTAACGGTAAAACATCGGTTCTGAAAACTCCTGCCCATGAATTTTGGAGGAGTTTCAATTTTCGTTCTGAATAAACTGAACTCCATGTTTCCATTCCGGGAATTTCAAGTTGTTCTCGATCTTTTATATTTATCATTAAATCCACCTTTGTATTGGTAGATATTTATGTTTTTTGTATAATATTATCAAGACTTAATTTAATATAAATGCTTTATTTTACAATACTTTACATAATTAGACTTTTTACGAAATCGTCATTATGTATGAAATTTACTTGACATGTAAAGTGATTTATGGGACATATCATTTAAATACTTTTTAGGAGGTATCATGAAAAAAAAGAAAACTTGGAGAAGACCTGTAATCAGAGTTAGAAATCTAAGATTACATTGTTGATCAGTGATCTTTATGCTCTAATTAATACATGTTTTTATTTAATAAGTATTTTTTAGAGCAGATTTTTTTTAGGAGATTAAGAATTATGGATTTTTCGAAAGTTTTAAATCAAGAATACATTGATGTAGTTCTTCCAAAATTGACTGGATATGCAATAAGTCTTCCGAATTTTTTAAATTTAGAGTATGCTGAAAGTTGTTATAAAGATTTAACAGAAAACATATTGTATGAAGATCATATTTATGGAGATCTTACACATATTAAAACAGCTAAAAAAAATATTGGAGAGGTATATAAAAAAGGATTTAAAAGGAAAGATGTAACTTCTTCACACATTAACAAATCCAATTTAATTTATGACCTATTTGAGTCTGATTACTTTATTGAATTTGTATCAGAAATTGTTGAAGAACCTTTATATTCTTTACGACCAGTAAGTCCTTATAAATTTCAAGATGGTGATTATTTATGCCTTCATGATGATATGAGTCATCCAAACCATGCTTATGAAGTTGTACTAAATCTTACTAAAGATTGGAAAAAGGAATTTGGTGGTTATTCCATTGGGGGGTATATAAAAAATAGAAGTATCGCTCCAACGCCTGAATTTTACCCGTTTTTTTTAGAAGAGTTAATTCTTGATGAATCTAAGGAAAACTATTCTATATTACCAGAATTTAATAAATTAA
The DNA here is from genome assembly GCA_963678375.2 of Cloacimonadales bacterium (SeqCode). Lineage (GTDB taxonomy): Bacteria > Cloacimonadota > Cloacimonadia > Cloacimonadales > JAFGVF01 > JAEKNW01. The sequence continues at coordinate 2,252,686 of OY782831.1, read as the reverse complement.
CAATCCTCAAGTTGTCAGATAAATTGTGTCATGGGACTACTAAAGTTACCACAACAGATAACATTAGAATTGTTTTAGCTTGTATTTATGGTTCAGATAAGATAAATAAAACAACAACCAAATGGAGATAGATAATGATAAAGTTTATTGAAAATATTTCAATCAGAGAAACAAATAATAAGTTAATTATGGTTTATCATAAAATAGAAGGCACTTTATTCGAATTGAATGAAACAGGATCGGACATTGTAAGAGTTATTCAGAAAGGTGTTAAAAGTTCTGAAGATATTGTTAAACTACTTATGGAAGTCTATGACGCAACCTATGAAGAGATGTTAGAAGAAGTTAATTCTTTTCTGAAAGAGTTTATCGAATATAAGATTTTGATAATGGAGTGATAATGAGTAAAAAAGAATATAAAAAACCAAGAGGTACACAAGATTTTCTTCCTGAATTTATGAATAAATGGAACTTTGTTGTTGATATTTGGAAAGAAATTAGTCGTGATTATGGTTATGAAGAGATAGTTACACCTGTCTTTGAAAATACTGAACTTTTTTCTCGTACTGCTGGGGAGACATCTGATATTGTAACAAAAGAAATGTATACCTTTTTAGATAAAGGAAATAGAAGCATTACTTTGAAGCCTGAGGGAACAGCCTCAGTTGTAAGAGCGTACTTTGAAAATAAGTTACATAAAGGAAGTCAACCTGTAAAATTCAGTTACATAATGCCAATGTTTAGGTATGAAAGACCCCAGGCAGGTCGATTCAGACAGCATCATCAATATGGTGTAGAAAATTTAGGGAAAAGAAGTCCATATATTGATGCCGAGGTTATTAGCTTACTAATAAATTTCTATAGGAAGATTGGGATACTAGAACCCAAAGTTTGGATTAACAGTTTAGGTTGCACCAGTTGTAGAATAAAATATCGAGAAAAGTTAATTAATTTTCTAGATAATAAAAAAGATCAGTTATGTGAACAGTGTAATATTAGATTGGAGAAAAACCCATTAAGAGTTTTAGATTGTAAAAATGTAAGTTGTAAGTCAATTATTATTGAAGCTCCAGCTATTGTTGATATACTTTGTGATGATTGCTCAAAAGATTACAATACTGTGAAAAAAGTTCTTGAATTTCAGAAGATACCTTATGAAGAAAAAACTAATTTAGTAAGAGGTTTGGATTATTATAACGGAACTGTTTTTGAAGTTGTTGCTAAAGGGTTATCTGAAAAAGACGTAATTGCTGGTGGAGGACGATATGATTCACTAATGGAAGAGATTGGTGGGGTTAAATCCTCTGCATTTGGGGCAGGAGCAGGTTTAGAGAGACTGATTAAAACTATAGAAGAGCAAGAATTGGAAATCAAGATTAAAGATAAAATTCGAATCCCAGTAATATCGCTAGACAATGAAATTGATACTGAGGTGTTTGCTATTGTTAATAACTTACGAAATAATGGTTTTAGAACTGAATTTTACGAATCCACTTTTAAACTAAAAAGAGTAATGAAAAAACTAATTCAAAATAATTACAATTTCATCATAATTATTGGTAGTGATGAAATTATGGATAATTCAATTACTTTTAAAGATTTGAAAACTTTTGATCAAAAGAAAGTCAAGATAGATGAACTTGAGACTTATATAAAGGGAGTAATACAATAACTTCTAAAATTATTGTAGCTGAAGGTTGTAGTTGTTCAGGTAAATCTACAATCCTTCAGACTCTAAATAATTATTCATTAGTGCAAGGTAACAAATCAACACTTTTAGATAGTAAGAATAGTTTTATTCTTGATGTTAGATCATTACAAAACAACTATTATTTTGATTTAAGTAGCGAACAGTTTTTTCATCTAATGGTAATTAGGTTTCTTGAGAAAAAGAAAAAAATAATGTCTTTATTGGGTAAATATGATACCATTTTTGTTGACCGTTTTGATGTATCGTTAGCTGTTATAGGTTATGAAATGAATTTAGATAGAAGTCTAATTGATTTGTGTTGTTGCCTGAAAGACCTTCCTGTAATTAAATACATCCATTTAGAAATTGATTATAATGAATTTAAAATAAGGTCAGGTATTGAAAAAAGGCTTTATTATAACAATGGTCAAAAAGATGAGTTAGTGTTTAATAAAAGGAGGGATTTATTTACTGATTTAATACAAAAAAAGAAACATGTATTTCACATAAAGAAAAATATCTATGATATAACGAAAATTTGGGAATCAATATGTTTAAGTATGTCTTAACAGGTGGTAATGGAGTCGGAAAAACTTCATTAATTTTAGCTTTACAACTTGCAGGTTATGAGATTATAAGAGAATCAGCGTCTGACTTTCTTTATGTTGAGCGAGCAAAAGGGAACTTATTTCCATTGGATAGTAGTGGAGCTGAGGAGATTATTCTTAATATTCAAATAAGAAGAGAACTTAATATAGATCCTTCAAGGGATAGAGTTTTTTTAGATAGATGTATTCACGATCATTTTGTTTATGCAAATATACTTAAACAAGATATTTCAACTAAGGCAATTGATCAAAGTAAAAATTTTTCGTATGATATTATTTTTTTTATTGAACTATCTTTTGAGTATGGGATTGGTAATTGTACACAAAGAGAAGTAAAATATTCAGAGAAACTTGCTTATGAGCTGGAACTTTACTATAAAAAATTAGGGATTACAATTATTAAGATCCCTCCAGGATCGATAGAAAGCAGACTAAACAAAATACTGTTGGAAGTAAAAAAATATGAAGAATATAACAAATAAACGTTTCCCATATAAAGCATTCATTGGACTAACATATAATTGCAATTGTCTTTGTAATCATTGTTATGCACGTGAGAGGTATGATGATTCAAGAAAGAAGTTGTCCTTAAATAACTATTTCGACTTGATAGATCAATTATATCATCTAAATACTTTTTCAATTACTTACTCTCATGGTGAAACTTTACTAAGCTCGATAAAAGAAAAGGTTTTTAGTTATTGCAGTGGAAAAGGATTTGATCAGACTTTGATAAGTAATGGAATTTTAATTAACTCTGTTGAATCAATTGATAACTTAAGAAATTGTGGAATAAATACAATCTTATTGTCAATTGACTCATTACAAGAAGAGAAGCATAACTTGAATAGAAACAATAATAATGCATTTTCTAAGATGATGAAAGCTATCAATTTCTTATCTGAAAGCGATATAAAAGGGAGAGGAGTTTCTGTTTCTGTATCAAATAACAACTTCGATGAAATAGAAGGTATCATAAAATTCTGTATAAAAAAGAAAATGACTATGATTTCTCTTTTGACTGAGAGAAATCAATCAATCTTACAGTGTATTGATATAAAAAGATTTATACGTATAATAGATAAGTATAAAGATGAAATTGATATACTTACACACGACTTTAGACTGAACCAATATAGCGATTCGATTAACTGGAAATCTATGAAAGAGCAGAAGCTATTTGAAGGGCAGAATATTTGCAATAAAGGAGATTTCTTTATTTCGATAGATATTTATGGAGATGTTAGGGCTTGTAATTTCAGTCATGAGATTGTCGGAAATTATTATGATGAACCGATTTTCAATATATGGGAAAAAATAGTAAAAGATTCAAGTTCAGGGTGTAAGAGTTTTTAAAATGAAAATAATATTCATAAATCCATCTAGTCCAATTGATGATTCTTTAACAATCAAGCATCCACCTTTAGGTATAGGATATATTACCTCAAATTTAAAAAATATTGAAGGAATTCAGGTTGAACTTATAGATATGCCTATATTACTAAATCCTTCTGCTATCTTAGAAGAAAAAGTCAAAATAAACGGAGATAATGTTGTGTATGCATTTACCTGTGTGACTCAAACTTATAGTCGTGCATTGTATTATGCGAAAAAAATAAAGAGCTATAATAAAAATCTTAAAGTTATTTTCGGAGGAGTACATGTTACATTCACGGCAAAAGATACTTTAAGTAGGCACTCCTTCATTGACTATATAATAAAATTTGATTCAGAGATTTCTTTTGCTCTTTTAATTCAGGTGATTCGAGATAAAGTCGAAACTTACGAGAATCTGTCAAAGATTCCAAATTTGGTATTTAAAAACGAGAATGTGATCCAAGACAATGAACCTTCTAGTCCTATTACCAATTTAGATTTGTTAGGTTATCCTGATAGATCTATTTTCGATATCGATAAATATGTTAAGAATGACTATGAAACTGTTATAATGACGTCACGTGGTTGTAAAAATAACTGTTCTTTTTGCTCAGCATGCAAGATAGGAAGAACATTTAGGTCACATTCTGTTCTTCATGTAAAAGAGGAAATAGAAGAATGTCTTAGATTAGGCTTTAAGTCAATTTTTTTTGGAGATGATACTTTTTTAGCTGATAGAGACAGAATTGATCACCTTTGTGATATAATAATAAATGAGAATATTCATTTTGATTGGACTTGCAATCTACGTATAGTTGATATAGATGAGGACATACTTAGTAAAATGAAACAAGCAGGTATGTATAGAACATTTATCGGATTTGAAACTTTCAATAATGATACTCTTAAGTCAATGGGAAAAGGATCAACTCTTGAAACCCAAATTAAAGCAACAAACACTCTAAAGAAATTAGGAATAGAATTTCATTCTTCAATGATAGTTGGTTGTGCAGGTCAAACTGAGAAAGAAATACTTTCTAATGTAAAATTTCTTAGGGATGTAATAAAACCTACAATTGCAACGTTTAATTCAATTGAAATTCGACCTGGGACTGATATTTACAACAATCCTGAAAAATATGGTTATTACATTGAGAATCCTTATTGGTATGAAGAACTTGATTGTGCTGACTTTATTCATGTAAGAACTAAAGAGCTTTCTGAAAAACAAATAAGAGATATAACCTTCAAATGTTATGAAATGTTTTATGAATAAAGTGAATGTCTGTTTTGTTGGTATTGGACTTGCTGGTTTTTCTATCTTCATTGAACTCCTTTTTGATGAAAGATTCATTATTCATTCTATTATAGATTCTGATTTAAATCGCTTAAAAAGTGTAAAAACGTATTCTGATAGAATAGAGTTAGACACTGTATTAAATTATGATCCTATTAAACACAAGAAAATAGATCTATTTATTTTTTCAATTCCTCCCATTAGTCTTAACAGTTACTCCTTTTTATTTAAGAACTCTGATCATTTGATTATAATAAATAAACCAGGCATCAAGTTACTAAGTAAAAACGTGTCATTATATTATTCTAGACACCAATACAATTATTACAAAGAGATACAAAAACTACTCCAGGAATCTTATGGGAGTGTTCATGTAGTTGTAAAATGTAATTTTTCCAAAATATATAATAAAGGAAAAACATATTTAACAAAATCAAAAAATGGGATAGTACGTGATTCATTACCTCACTATCTTGAAATGTTTAGTGATTTATTGCCGACGATGAAAGTGATTGGTATAGATTGTACTCAGTTTAGTTACTCAAGAGCTGAGATTGAGTGCTACATTGAACTTAAATATAATCTTGGTAATATAGTGATAGAATTTATAAACGACGAAAACTCTGATTCAAATAAGTGGAGTTTCATTGTAGGAAATAATGAAATATCTGTTGATGACAAATATTATTATGTTGAAAATGAAAAGTTTTCTATCAAGATAGAAGAAACTGTTGGCGATAACATTATCAAATTATACTGTAATGAAAAAAATTTTTTTGTTAATTCTTCTGTGAACAATCTCATATTGCAAATTGTTGATGATTTGGAACAAAAATGAAAGGAAAACTTATGTCTTTTACCACTAATGAATTTAACGACAACCCCTTATTATCTTTCAAAATATCAAGTTATGTTAACACACATTGTACTGAATTATTTATTTCTACTCAAAGTAACTTCCTGGATGAAAAAAATCAGTTGATTAAGATGATAAGTGCCTATGATGACTTCTTATCTTCTATATCTTTATCTATTAACAGTGAAGTTTGGTTGAAGATTTATACTGATGATATTATTAATAATAAAAAAGAAATATTTGAGATTACGAAAGAAAGGCAGAATACATTTTTTTTTATTATAGAACAAGCCCCTATATTTAATCAAAAGTATTCTATAGAAAGCTATCACATCAACCTCATGAGTGGAGCTCTGACTAAAGAAGTAAGTATGAGTCATTTATTCGTTAATGGGCGTAATTATTGTTTAAAAATAAGTAATAATTTAGAAATTAATCTAAGTGCTTTTGAAGGTTACACTCAAACAATTAAGAGCTTTGAAAGGGTGTTCTTAGATCTTAGGAAATTTAATTTAGATGTTCATTCCTCCTTGATTAGATCATGGCTGTATATACGAGACATTGATCTAAATTATTCTGATATTGTGAAAGGTAGAAAGGAAATTTTTGCTAAAAATGATTTAACAAACAACACACATTATATTTCAAGTACAGGAATCGAAGGTCATAGTATTAATGAAAAATTAGTTATATCTCTCTATTACTTGATGATAGAGGGGTTGAAAAAAGAGCAAATCGAGTATATTAGAAACGATAAATATATTGGATCAACTGAAAAATATGGAGTAACGTTTGAAAGAGCAACAAAAATAAAGTATGGAGATAGAGCCCATGTTTTTGTTTCAGGAACAGCTAGTATTAACTTCAATGGGGAAATAATGCATTCAAACAATATTGTGGGACAATTAAAAATTATACATAGAAATATTAACTATATATTAATGAATGCTGGAACTGATACTAAATCAATAAAAAGCATGACCGTTTATATTAGGAATTTATCTGATTCTTACGAAGTTTTTTCGAACATCCATAATTTTTTCCCGAAATCTATTCCATTTATAATTGTAAAAGGTAAAGTTTGTAGACCAGGGTGGCTTGTTGAAATTGAATGTGTCTCAGTTTTTGATGAGAATAATAATTTTCCTGTATATTTATGATAAACTAGGTTTGAAGATTATTTTAGTATAAATAGATAATGGTTTGATTTTTAGAAGATAATCATAGTTTATATTTTCAAAAGAAAGTAGTCGATTTAATACTTTTATAACTTGATTTAATTTTGCGATTATAACAATTTTATTTGAATAAATATCTTTAGGTAAATTTTTATCAATTTAATCAAACTAATGTTTAACTTTCCTCAATCACCTTGTGTAAAGTAAAGAAAAAACATATAACTACATATTATTCATATAGATAGGGACTTTTAAAGGTGAAGTAAATAGAACTGCTTCATCTTTTTACATTCCATAACGAGCAAATACGCTCAATAAGTTAATTAAGGAGCAACTATATGAATTATGTAGAACCTATTCGTGATTTGAAAAAGCTAGCAAAAATGAAGAAATTGTTAAAGAAGGAAAATAAGATAAAGGAATTTACTCTATTTGAAATTGGATTAAAGACGGGTTTGCCGATTTCCGACATTCTGAATTTACGTTGGATAAACCTGTTTGATGAAATTGAAGAAAATCCGACTATCCGAAAATTCGTAACGATCACAGAAAAGAAAACCGGAAAGACCAAGAAATTTAGATTTTCCAAAAATGTGCAAGAGTCTATTATCCGACTTTTAGAAAAAGATAATCCTCAGATAACAGATTTTCTGTTTCGTTCTGAATCAAATAATGTTGCTGGAGAGAATATTCCTTGGACAAGACAATATGTGTGGCAATTCCTAAACGATTATGGTTATCGTTCAGGAATAAAAGAGAAAATTGGGACTCATACGTTAAGAAAGACGTTTGGATACCACGCTTACAAAAATGGTGTTGATCTCTCATTGCTTATGAAGATATTCAATCACTCGTCTCAGGCTGTAACATTACGTTATATTGGAATAACTCAAGATCAATTGATGATATATATGTTAATTTGGATAAAATATTGTAGAGCTGAACTGTTTTGGTTCAGCTTACTTGTTCAATAATTACCAGAATGATTAACCCATTGGAGTTTCTGGAAGTCATACTCCGTTTCCACCCTTTCACTGGAAGTGTAGGACGACTACGGAGATTGAATATTAAATATTGTATTAAGTTATTGTTTTATGTAAATGAAGACCGTTAGTTTATTAAGTTTCAAGTATTTTACGAACCCTAAGTGTAATTACTATAATTTTAATTTAGCTTATAAAGAATGCTCAATAAATAATTCAACTTCTTCAACTTCAATGGTTGGATCTAAATCATTAATAATATCATTATCAATAATATTTGTATTTTTGATAATATTCTTGTATTTAGGCTGTAACCAGTCGATATTCCAGAGTTCATTGTTACTTTTCTCTTTTGAAACTATATCACATAAGATTTCATCAAATCCGTTTTCTGTTTCAACACCAGATGCAATAGTTATTCGTTGAAGTCATAAATCAACAATTCCTGTGTTTGGAATACTATCGAAACGTTTTATTAGCTTATTCATATACTCTGTCTTTTTATTGTCACTAATGAAAGTAAACAATTTACTTAGAATTGCTGAAGAAACAGGATATGTAGAAGGATTTTTGAATGCTAAATCAGCTACAATTGAAATTAATACTCCAATGTTCTCATTTAATTTGTCTCGTTTATATAATTTTTTGTATAGTTTTAATAACTCCTTTCTAACACTTCCTGAATTAGGAAATTCTAATGCTAGTTTATGAATCAATAAAAGGTGTTTCTGGATTCTCTTTTTTAAATCGGTTGAATAACCTGTATAATATTTATCTGGATAATTGATACTTTTTAAAATATTAACATAATACATACAACCTACTCTCTTTTTCTAAAAATAATAATAACCATTTATTACAAAATATACAAAACACATAGCAAACTCAGATTGGCCTGCCTAGGCGTAGTAATGAACGAATCTAGTAACTAAAATCAGTCTTCTCATTCACTATCTAGTTAACAATATTTATAATCTCTATTTATTACTAATTTGCAGACCCATAACCTGGCCTGCCTAGGCGTAGTAATGAACGAACCAGGCAATATAAATCTAAGACCGTCTTCGCATCTAAAGATGCTACGCCGTGTCAGTCTTCTCATTCACTTCGTTCATTTCGAAGACTGGTGGAGGTGGCGGGAGTCGAACCCGCGTCCAAAGATAGCTCACAAAGCAAATCTACATGTTTAGTTGTCTTATGTTCTTACATCGAATTACAAGGCAATCAGAAATCATTCGATGCCAGCAGATGAGTTTCGGAAGAAGTTATCTACATCACTTCAACCTAGCTATTCAGTATGACACCCTATCCATCGCCGAACAGCAAGGTTCAGGAGGGCGTAGCCGGTCTTAAGCAGCTAAAGCGTAATTTTCGTTTGCATTTAAATTTAATTCCATCATGTTTAACGAGTCAGATAAGATTCTCGACATGCATCACAAAGCTCACTTACCCCTGTCGAAACCGTGGCACCCCCAAAAGTGGTACACATTTGCAAGAATAAATAACTTTCGATGACATAATAGTTAGAATTGTTGTTGAGTCAAGTTATTTATTAAATATTTAAGATTTGACATAGCTAGCCACCTTATCAATAAGATCAAGGGCATTGATTGGTTTTCCGATATAATCATCACAACCAGCCTCAAGGCAAATATCTTTATCATCAGCTAAGATATTAGCAGTTTGAGCTATAATTGGAGTATGAATACCAAGTTTTCTAATCTTTTGGGTAGCCTCAATTCCATTCATATTTGGCATTTGAATATCCATTAATATTATGCCATACATACTTTTAGTCACTTTCTCAATAGCCTCCTGTCCATCGATAGCCCATTCTATCTTAGCACCTTTTTTTTGCAAAATTCTTTTAAGGATTATATAATTGATTTTTATGTCTTCAACAATCAAGATTCTGCAATCTGTAAGATTAATGGAGTCTTGGCTAGCTTTTGGTAAACTTTGACCTTTTCTTTTCAGAATTTTTGCCTTTACTTCAAAAGATATAGATGTTCCATCCTCTTGCTGAGTTATATTAAATCCTGAACCAAAAAAGCTACTAAGCTTATTAGTCAATGAGATTCCAAAGCTTTCTGAATAGACTTTCTTGGTATTCTCAATCCAGTTACTAGAAAGAATATCTTTAGCAAAGTTTTTAGGTAAGGGATGACCCTCATCAGTAACCATAAACATTATTTTTTCATTATCTCTTATTTCATAAGTAATAATAATGTTGCCTTTATAACTCCTTTTATAAGCTGTAAAAAGCAGACTTTGTAAGATGGTAAAGATTTTCTGAGAATCAGAGACAAGCAAGTAGTCATTCTCCAGTGAAGGGGCTATAATCAAATGAATCTCTTTTTTATTGATTCCTTTGTAAAATCTCTGGAGTCTAGTTAGCAAGGAACAAAGACTAAACTCCTCATGTTTAATCGTAAGAGAGTCAGCTTCAATTTTTGAGTATAATGCTATCTCATCGATTATCCTTAGAAGTTCTTTACCGCTTTCATTGATTCTAGATAGATCTTCTATACTACAAGTATTATTCTCACCCAGATACCATTTCTCAGAGATTCCAATTATAGAATTAAGAGGAGTTCTTGTTTGGTGTGATATATTCATCAAAAAGGTATGTTGAAGTAAGCTTGCTTTCTTTTCATTTTCGTAAGCAATTTGCAATTCTTCTGTCTTTTTAGCTACTAGTTGGTCTAGCTCATTATTAATATCTCTTAAGTTGTAGTTATGCCATTCAATTTCTCTATTGAGTAAAAATTCATTAATTCTATGCTTCTCTGAGTTGTAGGAGTTAACTAATAGCATAAGTAGAGCTGAGTAAAAATACCAATGATTTAATAGATTTAAGTAACTAAGTCCTAAGGTAATATAAGTGGTAAATTCAAAAGCAAAACTGAATAAAATTGACCAAAGTAAACAGGAGAGAAAAGACTGTCGAAAGAAGACATTAGAAACTAGTACTACAATATAGAAACCAAAATAGTAGTAATTCTTTAAAGGGCTATTACTTGCAATTATCATGTAAAGGATGGAAGAACCAGCCATTAAAACTGTAAAACCGATAATTTTATCTCCAAATTTATAAAATAAATTAAAGTACGATAATATTAAGCTACCAATACCCATTATAGCTCCAATGGAAAATCTAATAATGATTGCTTCTTTAAATATATCTGATATTATAAAAAAGTCAGTCAAACCAAAAAGTAAATAAATTGATATAGATACGATTAAGGCAATTCTTCCATTTTGGATAAAAGACTGAATATTAGCATCTTTAAAAGCAAGCTGTAGCTTACTGCTATAGAATCTTAGAGTAAGTTTATTATAACTTGTTTGCTCATTATAATTTTGTGATTCAATTTCAATCATACATACCACCTCATAATAATAAATTACTAATTTTTATCTGTCTGGCAATATTTTTGTTTTCTAATTGTGGTCAAATGCCAAATGCGCCAGCTAATACTTGACAGCAAATACGAAAAAATATTTATTACTTCAATAACTAAAACATGGAGAAGAGATGTTTTACAATAAAATTCAACCCTTTTTAGAAGCAACAAAAGTAAGTAAAGATATTAGAGAGGCAATACAAAATAATCAGAAGCTACAAGTAGCTAATCTTAATCTATCCTTAAAGACATTATTAGTTGCAAATACTTTTAGGAATGAAAAAAAGAGTGTACTAGTTGTTGTGGCGGACGATAGATTAGCTGAAGATTTTCAAGCTAATTTAGAAGTCTTGCTATCCATAGATGAAGTTGAGTTTATCCCGGATTATGAAGTTTTACCTTATGAAGACAGATCTCCGCATGCTAACATTAGAGCTTTAAGAATTAGGGCTTTATCGAGAATTCTATCTTCCCAGCAAGCATGTGTTTATGTATGTTCAATAAGAACTTTACTTAGAAACTTGATCCCCTCATCTCTCCTGTTTAAAAATATTAAGAAGCTAAAAGTTGGACAAGAGTATGACCCAGAGCTTTTAATTTCAGAATTATCTGGCTTGGGCTATAATATTGATTTCCAAGTAGGAAAAGTAGGGCAGGCATCAAAGAGAGGTGGGATTATAGATGTTTATTCACCTAATCATTCTCTTCCTTTGAGAGTAGAATTCTTTGGAGATGAAATTGAAACTTTAAGATTCTTTTCTCCCCAAACTCAGAAGTCTGAGAAGTTAAAAATTGATAATGCCTTAATTTTACCCGTTAGAGAGGTCTCCCTTCATGATGTAAAAACAGATTCACCTCTTCTTAACAAGATTTCTGAAGAAGGTTTCTATCAAGGTATTGAACAGGATGTGTCTTTGCTTTATGAAAACACTCAAACTTTATTAGATTATTTTGCAGATGATCTTATGCTATTTTGGGATGAATTTCAGTATGTTAAGGGGGATACCATTGAAATCTTTAATGAAGCCAATCAACTTTTCACCAGAAAGAAAAGCAAGAACAAAGATGAATGCCTAGCCTCACCTGTTCAGCTCTTTCAAGATTATGACTATATAATAGACCAACTTAAAAGCTATCAATCTATCTTCCTGCAGAACAGTAAACAAACAATTAAAGAAGCAGATAAGCTAACTAATTTCAGTTATTTAAATATTGAGAAATTTAATGCTGATTTTGCTAAATTTGAAGAGAATCTGCAAGAATATATAGATAAAGGTTTTAGAGTCATTGTACAGTCTGACAACCAAAGTCAAAGCAACAGAATGAAAGAGTTGCTAAGTGATAAAGAAAACAAGATTGACTTTACTATAGGGGTCTTAAGCAAGGGTTTTGTCTTACCTGAAGCTAATTTGATTGTTTATACTGATCATGATATCTATAATCGATATGAGAATAAGAAATATAAGTCTAGATTCTCCAAAAAAGAATCTTTAGTAGATTATGATTCTCTCAACAAGGGTGATTATGTTGTTCATATTGACCACGGTATTGGAATCTTTGAAGGTTTGCAAAAAATGCCTATTGATGGTAATCAAATAGAGTGTTTGGTAATTAACTATGCTGGTGGAGATAAAATATATGTACCAACCTTTCAGATCCAATTAGTAAGTAAATATATTGCTGATGAGGGAGCAGAACCTAAGATACATAAGATAGGCTCTAAACAATGGGGAAATCAAAAGAAAAAGGCTAAATCTCAAATAGAACTTATTGCCCAAGATATAGTAAATCTTTATGCTGAGAGGAAAATGAGAGTGGGACTTTCTCATGAACCAGATAGTCCATGGCAGATTGAGATGGAAGAGTCATTCCTCTATGAAGAGACAGCTGATCAACTTACTACAACAGCTGAGATTAAGGCAGATATGGAATCACCAACAAGTATGGAAAGATTGCTTTGTGGTGATGTAGGATTTGGAAAAACTGAAGTTGCTATTAGGGCATGTTTTAAAGCAGTCATGAGTGGATATCAAGTAGCAGTTCTAGTCCCAACAACACTGCTTGCTGAACAGCATTATATGGTTTTCAGAGAGAGATTAGCACAATATCCTGTGAAAATAGCTATGCTATCTAGATTTAGGACACCAAGGAGATTAAAAGAAGATATTATTGATATTTCAGAAGGTTCAGTAGATATAGCAATTGGTACACATAGACTCTTGTCAAAAGATGTAACTTTCCATAGGTTAGGTCTTTTAGTTGTTGATGAAGAACATAGATTTGGAGTAAGACAAAAAGAAAAGATTAGGCAGATCAAAGCCAATGTCGATACTCTTTATATGTCTGCAACACCTATTCCTAGGACCTTGAGTATGGCCCTTTCTAAACTAAAAGATATTTCATTAATAAAAACTTCACCTAAAGATAGACTACCTGTAAGAACAATGGTCTCGGCTTATGATGAAGAAGTAATCAAAGATGCTATTCAGAGAGAAGTAGATCGGGGTGGGCAATGTTTCTTCTTGCATAATAGAGTAACAACTATCAAGACAGTAGCTTCTCGTCTAGAAGCTTTATTACCAAATGTTAAATTTAGAATAGGACATGGACAAATGTCTGGTAAGCAATTAGAATCCTTAATTATAGACTTTTATCATCATAAATTTGATGTACTAATATCAACAACTATTATTGAGAATGGGATTGATATTCCTAATGCTAACACTATGATAGTTAATCGAGCAGACACTTTTGGTTTAGCCCAGTTATATCAAATTAGAGGAAGAGTAGGTAGAGGAACACGAAGAGCTTATGCTTATTTCCTTATCCCAGAATCAGTATCATTTGAAGCTAGAGAACGTCTTAACGCCCTAACTGAATATGACTATCTAGGTGCAGGTTATCAAATAGCCCTCAGAGACTTAGAGATCAGGGGAGCAGGAAGTCTATTAGGGACAAAGCAATCTGGTACAATAAAATCTGTTGGTTTTAATTACTACAATAGATTACTCAGAGAAGCTATGAGTAATATTGACAAAAATAGTAGTAAGCTTTTTGACGAGAATGAAAAAAGAGAAAATTTAGAAGCTTTGAAAATTAGAGTAGATTTCTACTTCCCTGAATCCTATATTGCAGACGAAAAAGAGAGAATAAACCTATATCGAAGAATGAAAGAACTTACTAGTGTAGAATCTTTTGAGGAAATTAAAGAAGAGTTAGTAGATAGATTCGGAAAGATGCCTAAGGAAGCCTTGCAAGCAATTCAATATTTTGAAATGAGATTTATAGCTGAACAAATTGGACTTACTTCTTGTCAGATAAAAAATAAAAAATTAGTAATGGAATACCCCAAACAAATTAGACCAAAAAGTTCCAAAATTAAAGAGTTGATTAAAGAAGTTAACTTCCCAATAAAAGTAGATGATAGTGATTCTTTATCAATTTATATTGACCTAAGAAAGGCTGTTCATGCTAGTTTACTTAACACAGCCATTGAATTATTGATAAAATATTTGAATATTGTAAATAATAGCAAAATATAGATATAATGAACATAAATAGATGATTTTAACGAGTTTTTTTCTTATCATATAGGTTTTTTCTTGACATAAATATTTGATATAATAATTAAGAATAAGTGCCGGAGTGGTGAAATTGGTAGACGCAGTGGATTCAAAATCCTCCGAGTGAACGCTCGTGCCGGTTCGAGTCCGGCCTTCGGCACCATAACAAAAACAAAACTTATTAGGAGTAATACAGAAAAATATTGCTATTTATCTTGACTATTTTTATTTTGCACTTATATTGTTGAAAAGTTTCAACAGTGAGATGTGTCCTTAGATTAAAAAAAATAACGAACTTATTCATTGGAGGATAAATGTTTAAAATGAAAAATACGATGGTAATTGCAATATTGATTGTATGTATGGCAATTCCTACTGCCCTAACTGCTGTTTCTGAAGGTGCTTTAATCTTTTTACTTATAGCTCCAGGTTCACGTGCTAGTGGTATGGGCGAAGCTTATGTAGCTCATGCAGATGATGCTTATGCAGCATACTGGAATCCAGGTGCTATGGCTTTTAACAGAAAAACACAAATTGCAGGTATGCACACTAACTGGCTCCAAGGTTCAGGAATTGATGACCTTTACTACGAATACCTCAGCTGGAATCAATACTTCCCTGAAGTTGGTAATGTAGGTGCTTTTATTCAATTTATGAGTCTCGGTTCTCAAACCCAAACTGACGAATCAGGTAATCCTCTTGGTGATTTCTCAAGTTATGATATCTCAGTTGCTTTAACTTATGGATATCAACTTGATGAAAACTGGGGAATTGGTACCAACTTTAAATTTATCCGATCTGACCTAGGACCTGCTACTGGTAATACAGATAACAAGGGTGTTGGTATGACCTTTGCTTTTGACTTTGGTGTTAAAGCTAAAGACATTTTAGCTTATGCTAACATAGATGATCCATACATTGGTGAACTCTCTTGGGGTTTAACACTTCAGAATTTCGGTCCTGATGTAACTTATGTTGATGATTCTCAGAAAGATCCATTATCATTAAATCTTAGAACTGGTATTTCTTACAAAGCTTGGAGTGATGATTATACTGATGTTACCATTAATGCTGACGTCAATAAACTCCTTGCTAATGAAGATAACTTAATCAGAAGATTAGTTTCCGACTGGGATGATAATGATTATATCTATAATGCTGGTGTTGAATATACATATATGAAACTTCTTTCACTAAGAGGTGGATATGTTAATGACTCTGCTGGTGAAATTGTTGGACCATCATTTGGTGTAGGTATCCACTATACTTTCAATAATATGTATAGATTATCAGCTGACTTTGCTATGCAGCAAGGTGGTGATTTAACAGATTATAATAAGTTATTCTCACTTAGCTTAGAATTTTAATTGCCTGATTTCGTGATAATATGAATAGAATTAAACTTTTAACCGTAGTGGTCTTACTGGGGCTTATACCCCAGTTTGCCTTTGCTGATAAAATACCTCTTACTTATAGGGCAAATGAATTTTCTAAAAAGAGGCAACACCCTGCTGAACAATACCTTTCTTCTATTAAGAAAGATTCACAACGTTTCAAAGAAGATAGATTAAGAGATGAATCTTATAATAAACTTCTTATCATAATGGTTGGCTTTCAAGAAGAAACTATCGATGATCCTAATACCACAGGTAACGGTCAATTCTTGCTCCAAGCCCCTGATAACTATCCTATCCAGCTTTCAAAGCCACCTCATAATCAAGAGTATTATGATAAAATGGCAGAAGCCATGAGATATTACTATCTAGCTGCAAGTTTAGGTGGTTTTAACCTTGAATGGGATATTTATCCACAAGATAAACCCTGCTATACTCTTTCCCAACCAATGGGTTATTATAACCCTCCTGGAGCTAGCAATGAAGTTTTTGTTGCTAAGATGGAGGAGTATTTCAAGGAATCTTTCGAAACTGCTGATCAGGAGTCTCCAGAAATCAACTTTGCAGACTACTCACATTATATGATTATTCATGCAGGATCCGATTGGCAACATGATGTATTAGCTGATACCCCAAGTGATATTCCCTCTTTCTTCATAAGAGTAGGAGATGGTAAAGAAGCTGTTGTAGATGGTGGAAGTCATACTATAGATTATGCTTGCAATATTCCAGAAACAATAACTCAGGATATTAGTGAGTACGATTTTGGTGGAGGAAACATTCAAGTCAGTGGTTATGGTGCTCTTAATGGTGTCATGTTCCACGAGTTTGGACATTCGTTAGGACTAGTTGATCTCTATGCAGTTAATAGTTACTACCCTATGGTAGGTTCATTCGATATAATGGATTCTGGTGGATCGGCTGAAGTTGGAATGGGTTCAGGTATAGATGATAAAACATATTCAATTGAAGGTATTATTCCCGCACTTCCAGGAGCTTTCTCCCGTGTTTTAATGTTTGAAGAGAGTTTTAGACAACGTGGCATTTTAAAAGATATCGAAAGTCTTGCTAAGTTACAAGAGATTAAAATTACCTGTGCTGAAGAGAGATTTAGTCTAACCAAAGCACCATATATTTATAAATTACAAATTTCCCAAGATGAATATATCTTAATAGAAAATAGAAATGTTGACCCTGATGGAGATGGTGGAACTGCTGTATATTCTGCTTTAGATGGTAGAATAGCACTTCATCCTACAGCATATGCTGATAACAATAATTCACCAACTTTTGAGTATGATTACCTACTTCCTTCTTTTATTGATGGAGACTTGAATGCTATAGGTGGTGGATTACTTGTCTGGAAAGTGAATAATGATATCCTTTATAATCAAGGCTCTTATGATTCTCAAGGTAACTTTGTTTCTAACTTTGACAACAATTTTGTAAATACAGTCTATAACCATAGAGGTGTAGAGATAATTGAAGCCGATGCAATACCTGATATCGGAAATGTATATGCTTATTATTGGAAAGGAACTGCTTTTGAGTATTACTTTAAAAATATGCCAGACTTTGAAACTGTTGGAGGAAATGACTTCTTTGCTGGTTGGAATGAATCTATCCATAATGATAGGCTGAACTCTAGCTCTACCCCACCTTTAATGACCTCTTTGGGAGCTTCTTACTCATCTGGACTTTATAATATTTCTCAAGCCAGTAATGAAATGACTTTCTCTTATGGATCACCAATTCTTAATAGGACTACTTCAATTACTTCTGAAAGAGAAATTCTATCTGTTTCACCTATTTTTGATGGAACAACTAAACTCTCTGATATTGCTATCATTAACAACTCATCAATTGATCTTTACTATTTTGATAAATCTGAACATGATTTCGAAAGCTTTTCTTCCATCGCTCTAGATGTTCCGATTTCTCAAATAGAAACAATACAACCAATGCAAAAAGTTGATTTTGATAACGATAATAATGATGAATTAGTTTTGTTTTATAACTCAAAAATGCTAGTTCTTAGAAATAATGTTGCTTATACATTTGAGCTAAATAATATGATAAGTCAGTTACCTCAATACTATGATAATAAATATTATATGAAAACTGATAATAAAGTATTAGAAATTAAATTCAAAACTGCGAGCAACTCTATTGAAATCACTCAAATGGACTATCAAGTTAACCATATTGTTGTGTCAGATACTGATATTTTCTTTTTAACTGACGAACTCATTATTGATTTAATTGCTGGTGTCAATATTGACCTACCTGGTCCAATAACATCAAAACCAGTAATCCTCAACAAGTTTGAACAGAATCAAATGGAAGAAGAATTTAAAACTGGCCAGTTCTTAATTATGAAAACTGTTGATAACAAAATCTACTCTTATGATAAATCAGAGGTTAAGCTAGTATATGATTACTCTAATTCAATTACAAGTGAAACATCTTCAGAACTAGCTCTAAATACAGACCAACAGGGTGTTTATATTCTTTTCTCAGCTGGGAATAGAGTTTATGCAAATTATTTAGATGGTACTTTCCCTTTAAATTTCCCAAGAAGATTTTATAACCATAACTTTACAGAAGGAGAAATCCTAGTTATGGATAACAGCTTTTTAAACAGCGAAGAATCAGACTATTATGGAAAGACAGTTTATCTACCTATTAAAGAAGGAAATTATTTAGCTTGGAATTTAAATCAAGATATGATTGATTCCTCTCTCAATTTAATTGATACAAGTAAGAATAGGCTATTTTCACATTATGAAAGTGAAGATGGTGACTCCCTTGGTTATTTTTTCCAAATTAATAGTTTTGAAAATTCTGTAATCTTACAATGGGTTGAAAAAAAGAACCTAACTAATCCAGTTATTTGGGAACCCAACACCTCTAATTCAAATAGAAATCTCAGTTTTATTGCTCAACCTAATCAAACTGAAAGTAATAATGGCAAGATAACAGCTTACATTTTCCCTAACCCAGTTAAGGATATGCTAGCTACTGTGAGAATCTTTAATATTGAAAATAATACGAAATTCAAAATCTTTGATATAGCTGGAAAGTTAGTTCAAGAGACTAATATTGAAGCAAATGATCTTGATCATGTTGATGCTCTTCTTGACTTCTCCAATATTAGTTCAGGAATCTATATCGGACTTATTGAAGAGAAATCAACTTATAAATTTAAATTTGCTGTAACTAAATAGGAGAACAAATGAGAAAATATCTGCTAATTCTGCTCATGGTCACCTTAACCTTAAACATCTTTGCCCAACCTCTCATTGATGATTTAGAATTAGAAAATAGTGTTATTCAAGTTAACTACCAAAAGAAGAGTACTAAACTTGCTGTTACTATGTCTGCAATTCTTCCCGGAGCAGGCTCAATCTATGTTAATCCTTCCCGTTGGGTAGGCTATATCTTTCCAGTTATTGAGGGAGCTCTGATCTATGGCTATATTTCAGCTAGACAAGAAGCTATTGACCAAGAAAGAGATTATGAAAGATATGTTAATGGTGAAAATATAACTCTTTATGATCCTCAAAGTGGACAGGAAATCTATTCTGGTCCTCGCTATAATAGAGAATTTCAAAGTATTGTTGAATCTTATGTATCAGATATAAACTCAGATGATATATATGACCTAGGTATCAATGGTTTCTATCGTTTAGACCAACAAAATACCCAACACTTCTATGAAGATGTGGGGAAATATAATAAATACATCTATGGTTGGGCTGATTGGTATGAAAGATATGCCTACAATGGCCAGGGTTCTTTAAGTGAAGGTTCAGTTGATCCGATAGTCTTATGGAGCTCAGATTCGGAAGATATTAATCATACTATTATCGGTTATGAATTAACTAACGAACACTATAGTGAAAATATTGATGATGGCTACTATTCACCAATGAGATCAGAGTATATTCAGATGAGAAAAGATACTCAAGACCAGTATAATAAAGCTGATTACTTCCTATATGGTATGCTTCTAAATAGAGTTGTATCTGCTATTGATGCTGGTTTAGCAGTCCAAAGATATAATAAAAACTATATTTCACAAAGTAATTTTAAGTTTAACTATGCAGCTACCAGCAAAAATGATAGGTTCACTCCTATGATTTTCATAAGTCAGAGGTTCTAAGTGAAAAAGTTAATACTAATAATTCTAACCTTATTACTAATCATAACTATAAATGCTGATAAAATTCATTCTACAAAATTATCACTCGCTATGTCAGCTTTAGTTCCTGGTAGTGGAGATATGTATGCTGGTAACTATGCTAAAGGTGGTCTTGCTATTTTTAGAGAAGTAGCATTAATAGCAACCCTCTTCCACTTTAATAATCAAGCTGATTCATTTGATAATTCTGCTAAGAAGTTTGCTAACAATATCACTGGGGCACCAATGAACTCTAATAGCGAATACTACGATCTTTTAGCTCAACAAGTTTCTAGTAGTCAGTTTAATGAGAATGTCAGGCTCAATGCTCAAAACTACTATGGTTATGGCACTCAAGGATATTATGACTTTGTGGAAACATATAGTATCAATGAAGAACAGGCATGGGATTGGGAATCCTCTCAAAATCTTAAGAAATATAAAAACTATCGGGCACAAAAACAGAAGAATAACCAAAACGCTAGCTTTGTTATTGGTGCTCTGATTGTTAACCATCTTTATAGTGCTATTTCAACTGCTATAACTACTAGTAACAATAATAAAAAATTCAGAGATAAGCATTCTATCAATATTCAACCTGATCTACAAAATCAAGGAGTTTCTGTAAATTATGGCTTTAAATTTTAAAAAATCCTTACTCTTAGGATTAGCTCTCACCTTTATCCTTCCTGTATTAGCAGATAATTATAGTTTTGCCCCGCTGAAATCAGCTATTTTACCTGGCTGGGGACAAATTAGTAGCGATAATAAAGCTGGTTATGCTCATCTTGGTTTAGAAGTAGCCTTTATTTCATCTCTCTTCTACTTCTCCAATGAAGCTGAATTAAAAAAAGATCAAAGTATTAACTATGCTATCAAATTCGCTCATATTAACCCTTCTTCTTACCCAGATTCTTACTACAAGATGATTGGAAGATATAACTCATCATACTATGAAGCTGGTGGTTATAACCAAGAAGTTCTTAATCAGGCTATTGAAGACTATCCTGGAGACCCTCTTGCTCAACAAAACTATATTAATGAAAATGAGATAGCAGATGATCAAAATTGGAGATGGGATAGTAAAAATAATAGATTTAAATATAATGATTTAAGGCAAAAACACCTTCTAAATCAAGATTATGCTAAAATTGCTACTGGTTTGATTGTTGCTAACCACATGTTTTCTTTTTTTGATATGTTGATTAGATATAAGAACCGAGATATAGCTGACAAGTATTCTCTCTATTCAAGTATGAATCAAGATATGACACCTATGGTCAATCTTCAATTAAACTTTTAATGAGATTTCTTCTTCTTGCCTCATGTCTGATAGTTTTAGCTGCTTGTAATACTCAAAATAGTGAAGAAGCTATTGAGTTAAGCCAACCAGAAATACAAGAAGAAGTTTTCCATCCTTGGTATGAAGCTGAAATTGACACTTTAGAAAAGGCAATTTATGATGTTGCTTACTCCTTAAAAATTCCCTACGGAGAGAATACTAGTAGTTTCTCTCCCAATATTTATCCTAACGTTATTAGATACGAAGATAAGTCAACTAATAATCCTAGACAGGTTTATTTAAGATTAATGCTCAATAGAGAAGCTATTGATCTTACATATGCAAATATTATCCTTAAGCAAGAATTAGAGAAAGCACAAGGGAAACTAATTGAAGGTATTTTCTTCGCTAACTGGAAAGATTATTTAGTTGGGCACAAACTAACTTATAGAAACCAAGCTGAGACTTATGAGTATATCATCAGATTGGTTTATGATAGTAGCCCTTATTCAGATATTGAACAGTCCCAAGAAATTGCCATGATTATAACTGAGATAGGTAATAATAAGGATCTAATCACAAGCAATCTAGAATTAATCAAGTCAAATAATCTTACTTTAGCTTTCTTAGGTGATGGAGCTTATACAGACACCTTAGTAAAGATTGCTGATTATTATAATTTAGAAACCATGCTTACAATACCATTAGAAGCCTATCCAAGCTATCAATCATACTCCCAACTAAACGCTATAAAAGTACAGAATCCTATAATCAAAAAAGAAATTTGGGCTAGTATTAAAGCACTTCATAACAATGTTTCAAGTGCTAAAGGTATAACCCACTACTGGGGTGATTTTGCATCTTCAGAAGCTGACTTTATGAAAGTTATTATTGACTACTGTGCGAATCATAATTTATCTTATATAGATGCAATGACAACAAGTAAATCTAAAGGATTTGAACTTGCATTGAGAAACCAACTTTTATCCACTTGGGCACTATCTTACAATCAAGTTAATTCCCAAAATCTTACAAATTACCTTGCTAAGAATAGTAATCCCACATTATTATTAAGATGTACCTCACAGAAAGAGATGGACCATATTAAAAATATAATTTCTTTGATTGACAAAAAACATTTTAAAATAGTAACTGTATCTGATTTGTTAAACACTGACTTACCAAAAATTGATTAAGAGGAAAGAATATGTCGATATTTGAATCAATAATTTTAGGAATTATCCAAGGACTAACAGAATTTCTGCCAGTTTCAAGTTCTGGTCATTTAGTTTTAGCCCAGTATTTTTGGGGTATCAACGAACCAGGTATAAGTTTTGAGATAATAGTACATATTGGCTCACTCTTTGCAGTCTTGATATATTTTCATAAAGATTTACTTGCTTTACTGATTTCAGCAAGCAGAATTTTCTCTTCTAAAAAAACTTACAGCGATAAAAATAACCTCAAAATTATCGCATATCTAATTATAGCAACTATCACTACAGCTGGGATTGGAATTATGTTTAAAGACAAATTTGAAGCTCTTTATAATATTCCTCTGGCTGTTGCTTTTGCCTTATTCACAACTGGTTTAATAACCTATATTTCGGATAAAATCCCAAACGGAAGCTTTGAGGATTCAGATATCGGTTGGGCAAAGGCAATCTTTATTGGAATAGGACAAGCACTTGCTATAATCCCAGGAATTTCTAGATCAGGGACCACAATCGCCTTCTCCCTTTTTAGTAAAATGAAACGTGAAAATGCTGCTCGGTTTTCTTTTTTATTAAGCATACCTGCAATTTTAGGAGCTGCTCTTCTAGATTTTCTTGATATGGAAACATTCGATCTTGCAATATTAGGTAAATATAGTTTTGGAGCTATCTCCGCATTTATATCTGGTTTTCTCGTTATTGCTCTCTTAATTAATCTCATTCAGAGAAAGAAACTAAAATACTTTTCTTATTATTGTTGGATAGCATCGTTAGTATCAATTTATTTTATCTTATTCTAGGCATTTTATTTTATGGCAAATACTTATTCTTCTGCTCAGTTTTTAAATATTATTGATAATCATAATTTTAGCAATGTCTATTTCATTTATGGTGAAGATCATTTCCTTTCAGATAAAGTTATAAAGGGTTTAATTTCTAAATTCACTTCAAATGAAGGCAAGGAATTTGACCTAGTTAATCTTTTTGGAGAAGACATATCCAATGAAGATATAATAGAGCAATTGGAGATGTTTCCTTTTCTTTCAGATTTTAAAGTAGTAGTGGTCCGCGGTTTTGACCAGCTTAAAGATAAAGATAAAACTAAAGTTGCTGAATATATACATAAGATACCTGCTTCTTCTATATTAATTGTACACTGTGAGAAAATTAAGAGAACCACAAAAATTTTCAAAGCTTTTGATAAATATACTACTATAAGTGCTAAGCAACCAGCTGGTTATTGGGAGATAGAGAAATGGCTTGGAGCTGAATTGAGAAAGTTAAAAATTCGTTCTTCAATGGATACAATATCCCTCTTTTCTTCTAAAATTGAAGCTGATTATTATACTGCTTTTAATGAGTTAGAAAAACTCTTAATCTATATTGGAGATAAGAAAATCTTAACACGCCAAGATGTTGAGACTTGCATGGAAAATAATAGAGCTAGTTCAATTTTCGAGTTGCAAAATGCTATCGGAAGACGTGATAAAAAAAGAGCACTATTTATCTTACATAACTATTTAGAAGCAGAAGAAGGTAAGAATTCTATCCTTTTAATTGTTATGTTAACTCGCTTTTTCCAAATTATCTGGAAAGTCAAGTATCTTCAAGTCCAAAACTTTTCTGTTTCAGAAATTCAATCTAATTATCTTAAAGAAGTCCACCCTACTTTTAAGAAAGACTACATAACTTATGCTAATAACTTTGCCAGAATAAAGATGAGTAAAGTCTTTGATTTATTGTTAGAAGCTGATTACAAGCTTAAATCAACTGATATTGCAGTTAATGTACTATTATCAAATCTTATAATTTCAATTATTTCTTAAGATAATCAAAATTCTTTTTCTTATTCTCTTTTTCTGCTTTAGCTTTCTCTTCTCTATCTTTTTCATTTAGAGATTTTGATCCAAAGTCCTTCCTTCTTTGCTCATACAAGTCATTTGATTTGTTACTTTGACCACCAGATCTAATGCCATCAGATGTCTCAATATTCTCATTCCAATACTCAACATCACCATTGTCATTATAAGTATTGCCTAGCACAGCTCTATCAAAATAAGCTATAAAATGGAAAAATGCTATTATTACAATGATTATTAAAATAAATAGAAGTCCTTGAATAAACCCTTTCATATGTTCAGACATACTTTCATGCTTGCTTTTTTGCATGATAAAAATAAAAAGTTATTGCCATTTGGTTCATGGTTACCTCTCTATGGTTTAACATCATAAGGAATATACCCTATTTTATGGCAGGTTTCTCTATCTAACTCACAAGTAATCTTCAAACCATTTTTATATTGAAAATTACCAAGAACTTTGCGACTATTAGGACCTAATACACCATCTGAAGAGATATCATATCCCATAGATTTAAGCTTATTTTGGATAATCTTGATTTCTGCTTTGGTCCAAAATCTATCTAGATAAGGAATATCATCATTTTGGATATCATATCCTGTGATTATTATTTTTGATCCTGGTTTTATCAAATTTGAGTCAATAATTTCATCAATATCTTGATTTCGAAGAGCAAAGGAACCTAGTGTCCAATTAGTATTAATTCCCATGCCATGGATTTGGATATCACCACCTATATACTCTTTTTGAGGAATCAGTTCCAAATCTTTACCAAGTTCATAACGAACTCGGTCAATAGTGTTAGGATAATTAATATCGAAAGCTTTATAATTTGTTGCATTTTTAAGAATATAAACAACTTTATAAATTCCTTCAGGACTAGAAACTCTGTCCCTCATCGTCTTTCTTGAAAAAGGATTCTCTCCCATGGCAAGGGGGTACTTCTTTAAAACATTAGTAGAGTTTTCTACTAGTTTCAGATAATAGTTTTCCTTATCAACTTCTATTCGAATATCCTTATAATCATAGTCAGAGAAATTTACTTCAATATTAGGAACTTCTATCATAAGATTATCACTGATAGCCCAAGGTTCATTATTAAAATATCCTACAGCACGATAATAATAAGTACTATTATCAGCAATCTTCTTATCAATAAAATTGTTTGAAGCATAGACTACATTTTTTGATATTGGAAGTTTATAAAGGTCCACTGGAATATCTATAGCGTTATAGCTTCGATAAACAATAATACTATCGCATAAAACTTGGTCTTTAAGAGAAAATTCTAGTGCAATTTCACCTGCTTTATATTCTCCATTAAGAGCTGTAAATCTTTCTTCTAATTCTACAATATCTGTACTATGTAATAGAAATATATTAAATATTATTAATAAGATAAGAAATTTATTTTTCATAATTTTGTCCTTTCATTTCTTTTAAAAACTTAACCAAGTTATTTAAAATATCTTGAGATTTTGCTTGAATACTAATGTCAGTAATTGAAGAAGAGTAAAGTGATGATTGTGGATTTATTTCAACAACTTTACCGCCCATTTTATGTACATAATAAGGGATTTGATTAGCAGGATATACTTCTCCTGAACAACCAATAACTAGAATTACATCAGCTATTTCTGAGTCTGAATAAGCCTTTTCGAGAACTTGATGAGGAAGCTCTTCGGAAAAGAAGATAAAATCTGGCTTCAATAAAGATTGACATTCTGGGCATTTAGGATAGTTATCAGCTAAGTTTATTTGGTAAAGAGGATAACTTTTATTGCATTTATGGCATTTAAAATACTTGGTGTTTCCATGAAATTCAAAAACTCTATTGGAACCTGCATCTTGATGTAAGTTATCAATATTTTGGGTAAAAATGTTTTTTATAAACCCCATCTCTTGTAGTTTTGCTAGTGCATAGTGTCCTCTATTAGGTTTAACACCTTGGAACTTATCGTAAAATATTTCTTTAATAAATTTCCAACAACGAGCAGGTTGGGAGTAGTAGTAGGATAGTTCAAGAATCTGTGGATTATATTTTGACCAAATTCCATTTTCACCTCTAAAAGGAGGTATGCCACTTGCGACAGACATACCAGCCCCAGTAAAAGCTATTGAATACTTAGATTTAAGTAATAAATCTGCAAGCTGTTTTACTTTTTTAAGGTCATTGCTTGAAATCATAAGGCTTTGTGAAAACTCCCATATCAGTAATAATTGCATTTATATTTTCATTATCTACAACATCAAAGGCAGGATTAAATGTGTTAGAACTTTCTGGAGCAATTTGGATGTCCTTTATATACTTAAGTTCAGCACCATCTCTTTCTTCTATAACTATTAGACTTCCTTGCCTTAAATTAAAGTCTATTGTTGATGTTGGAGCTACAATATAAAAAGGGATATCATAATATTTTGCTAGAATGGATAAATTAAGAGTACCAATTTTATTAGCTGAATCCCCATTTGTAGTAATTCTATCAGCACCAGTAATTATTAAGTCTATAGACTTCATTTTAATAGTATGTGCAGCCATTGAGTCAGAAATAAGATAACATTCTATTCCTTCCTTCATAAGCTCCCACATAGTTAATCTAGCCCCTTGAAGTAAGGGTCTAGTTTCATCAACCCAGACTTTTACTTTCGTCTTTTTAGCTAAAGCTTTGATTACGGCTAACGCAGTTCCTTGCCCATAGGTAGCTAAAGAACCTGTATTACAATGAGTTAATATTCTTATCTCCTCTTGTTGTCTATAAATCGCTTTTACCCCATTATCTGCCATTGCTTGGCAAGCTTGTTTTTCTTCTTCAGCTAATTCAAGAGCTTTGTCCCACAGAATATCTTCTTGGTGAAAAATCTTCTTATTATCTATACATTCTTTAGCAATATTTATAGCATAGGATAGGTTAACTGCTGTTGGCCTTGCATATACAATTTCTTGTAGGGCATTAGTAAACATAAGTTCCCTATCGGATATTTTTTTTATCTCATCCCAGGCTAGTGCTGCAGCAACCAAGCCAGCAATTCCAATAGCTGGAGCTCCTCTTATACGTAGTTTTTTTATTGCCTCAACCATCTCTTTATAGTTATTGATAGGAAGGAGTTTTTCTACTTGGGGTAGTAAAGTCTGATCAATAATTTTAACTCTTTTATTTTTGATAATTATTGATTCTATCATTATTATTTCCAAGAATTGAGTTTAACAAAATTGTAATCACCAAAGACTCTGTTATTAATTTTAGATAGTCTAGCAAGCCATTGCTTAGATTCTTCTAATGAAACGTTTAAAGCGTCCATCTTTTCGTCCTGTTCACTATTAGATGCTAGCTCTGGGTTCTCTTTTATTTTGATGTATTCTTGGTAATTATTAAAATTAAGTAAATACTCTTGATAGTGTGTAATGAAGTTGGCATAGTCAAAAATAGTTCCATCATTTACTAAAGAACTATTACTCTCAGCTAATTTAATATATACATCAGCAATATCAGCATATTCTTGTGTTTCTAATTGGGAAGAAATATCTTTTGCCCCTCTGAAATATTCTAAAGCAGAGCTAAAATCATTTAAGGCTAAATAAATTTCACCATAAGCAAGATAACTATTATAGTGTTCAATTAAGTCATTTTGTAGTTGAGTATTAATTCTGTAGTTTAATTTCATTAAATCTAGAGCATTTCTCATCAAGAGTGAACCTTGATTTTTATTCTCTAGCCACTCGTCATAGACTTCCTTGATAGTCTGATTAAGTATCTTAACTGAAGACCTTTTTAATCTATCAGACATAGCCCTATTACTATACTGTAGTTCTTCTGCTTTAGTTAGCAAGCTATTAGCTCCAGCCCTAGCGAAAATAACGAAATATTCCAGTTCTTGATTATGAACAACTAAAGAATCCAACAACTCTTCATAGAATGAACCCAGATTTCTATAGTCTTTATTAGATTCTATAAAACTAGTTATATAAAAGGTATCATCAGTAATCATCATATTCTCAACTTTTTGAATTAGGTGAGAGTTATTAGCAGACAGATTTACCCAAGAAGCTAAAAAAAGTAACAATAGAAGCAAGTACTTATATATTTTCATTATTATACATCCATATTTTTATTTATAAACATTTTAAATGAAGTTATAAATAATGTCAATAAAAACTATAATTTCATAAATAAAAAAAGAGAGTATATAGATAATACTCTCTTGTCAAATTTGTTAAAGATATTAAATTACTTTACTGCATCTTTTAATTTTTTTCCAGCCTTAAATACAGGTACTTTACGTGCAGGTATTGTAATTGGTTTCTTGTTTTGAGGGTTGATACCTTTTCTTTCGTTTCTTTGTTTTACTTCAAAACTTCCAAATCCTACGAAAGAAACTTTTTTTCCTTCAGCTAGTGCTTTAAGAATTTGATCTAAGAAAGCGTTAACCATTTCAGCAGCTTGTTTTTTGCTACATTTCACTTGTTCAGCAATTTTTGCAACTAATTCGTCTCTTGTCATTTTTCCTCCTAAGAGTTATTATTTACGAATACAATAACAAAATTAGAGAGTTTGTAAAAACTTGTCAAATTTTTTTTTCTATTTTTTTGATAAATAGACAGTTAAGGTATTTTTTTGTTAAAAACCTATTTTCCCATGTTTGCGTAAGTTATTGAATATCAATTATTTATGAATTATTCACAATTATCTATGATTTAGTAATTTATTTTTAATTTTTTAATATTTTTTTTAGCTGATTATATAAAAAAGTAGCAATTAGGTTGTTATTAACGTTCAATTCTATCATTCTTTGCATCTCTTTACAGTCATCTATGAAGTTATAAATATCCAAAGAAGTAAGGAGTTTCTTGTCTTCAATTTTACTGAGTAATACTTCAGAATCAATATTAATTACAAGACTAGAATTTTCTCTCTGGTAGATAATATCCATTAAGAGCAGAACAATATTAGAGTAAATACTTAGGAGCTGTTTTTTTTGTTTCACATCCTTTATTTGATCTAAATATTGGAGGAAGTCTAAATCTTGGCCATCCAGGGCAATTTCTACTAATTTATGGGCGATATGCCTTCCGCTATCGGTATCTTCTGAAATTAATTGAATAGCCTTCTCAGCGTTCCCATATGAAATCCGAGCATAAGTCTTTGCCTTAACAATATCAAGGTTAAAATTTTCTTTTAAAATAGTTTCAACTATTGAGTTTGATAAATTATTAAAGGCCACTCTCTGACAACGAGATAAAATTGTGGGAAGTAAAGAATTTGCTTTTGAAGTGGTTAAGATAATTACTGTGTCAGGCGGAGGCTCTTCCAAAGTCTTTAGAAAAGCATTGGCAGTATTTACATTCATTCTATCAGCATCTTCAATAATGCAAACTCTCTTTCTAGCTTCATTTTTTGATAAGGTTAGTCTATTCTGAACCCATCTGATTGCCCCAATTCTTATCTCTGAAGAAACTGAAAAGACATAGTCATCCCAAGGAGTCTCAATCTTTCTTTGTAGATAAGCCTCATACTCTTTCTCATATTTAGTATCTTTGATTTCTCCATCTTCGGTCATCTTCAAATTAGGTGTTGGAAAGAGATAGATTAAATCTGGATGTGTTAAATTGATAAACTTTTTACAAGAGTTACATTTCCCACAAGGAGTCCCTTCATCTTGATTAGTGCAGTTTATTGCCATGACAAAATAGAAGGCAGTCGTTAGTTTTCCAACTCCCGAAGGGCCATAAAACAAGTAACTCTGCCCTACTTTATCACTTTTAATAGCACGTATCAAAGATGCAACAATTTTATCTTGACCTTTGATTTTATTTATCAAATTTACCTCTTACATCAAAGAAATTTTATTAAGATTCTTATCAGCACTTTTATACTTTTTAACTAAATCCTTAATTATATCTGAATTAAAATCACTAGCTAGCATATCGTAGTAGAGCATATCAAATTTTTCATTAGCTACTGTGACCACTTCTCTTCTCTTTCCGATTGGAGTAAAACCTAATTTTTCATAGATATGAATTGCTCTAGGGTTACACTCCAATACTCTTAACATAACGTTATTAAGATTTAAAATATGGAATGCAAAGGCAAGTAAAAGAACAGTAGCTTCAGTTCCAAAACCTTTATTCCAATAAGACTTATTTCCGATATTTATACCTATCTCAGCTGTTCTATTTACCCAGTCAATTTGATAAATCCCACAGTTGCCTATTGGAGTTTTAGTTTCTTTATCCAAAACAACGAATAAATATCCAGCTTTCGATAATCTTTCTAAAGCAT
The DNA here is from genome assembly GCA_963678375.2 of Cloacimonadales bacterium (SeqCode). Taxonomy (GTDB): domain Bacteria; phylum Cloacimonadota; class Cloacimonadia; order Cloacimonadales; family JAFGVF01; genus JAEKNW01. The sequence continues at coordinate 2,221,516 of OY782831.1, read as the reverse complement.
CTATCTCATCTTCTTCTGTAAGAAGCTTTTCTTGTGTTCCTAAAAAGAAACCAATTTCAAAATCGTTGTACCAAGCCATATATTTACGAGCTTCAGACTTTTCTACAGGGGCAAATATGACCTTTTCGCCTTCTAATTTTTTGACATAATTCATCTATTATCTCCTGATTTTATTTTTTTAATATATACTAATGCAATCTTGTTTCCATAATCATAAATCTTCTAATTATCAAACAAAATCATTAGCATTAAACAGAAAGCCAAAAATAATATTAATACTTATTTGATATATTTCTTCATTCTATTAATAGTTTCCTCTCTAGCTAATATATTAAATAACTTAGGTATATCTGGACCATGGCTAGAACCGAAAAGTGATATTCTAAGTGGGAAGAAATATTTTTTACCTTTAATACCTAACTCTTTGGAACCTGCTTTAATAAACTGACCTAACTCTTCAATATCTTGCCACGGAATACTATCTGCATTATCTACAAAATATCTAAGAACAGTCTGTGAGTCTTCTTCAGCCAAGATTTGTTTGTCCTCATCTGAAAGGGTTAAGTCTTCATAAAACATTTTAGAATGCTCAATAACTTGTGAATAGCAATAGATTCTATCTTTAGCATTATCCATTACAGCTAAGAGTTTTCTATTATCACTAACATCATAACCAGCATTCTCTAAAAATGGTCTGCATTTTGCAGCTAATTCTTCATTAGACATCTCTCTAATGTACATCCCAGCCATCCAATTCAACTTAACTATATCAAAAACTCCATTAGCTTTATTTACTCTTTCCAAGCTAAACTCTTGGCATAAGTCTTCTAAGGAAAAGAATTCTCTGTCATCTGAAGTGTGCCAGCCTATCAAAGCAATATAGTTAATAATGGCTGGAACAGGATAGCCTTTTTGTAGATAATTTTCAACAGATACATCATTCTTTCTTTTGCTCAATTTTGAGTGATCAGTATTCATAATTAGTGGCAAATGAACGAATTTAGGAGCTTGCCAGCCTAAGCATTCATAAAGCCAAATATGTTTTGGAGTAGATGATATCCACTCTTCCCCCCTAAAGACATGTGTTATTTCCATTAAATGGTCATCAACACAAGCAGCAAGATGATAAGTTGGGAATCCATCTGATTTCAAGATTACTTGATCATCAACTTGATTAGAATTTATCTCTACAAGACCTCTAATAGCATCATCAAAAGAAAAAACTCTATCATCTGGCATTCTTAGTCTGATAACATAAGAATCTCCTCGGTCAATTCTTGCTTGAACTTCTTCTTTAGAAAGTTTTAAGCAACGTCTATCATACTTTGGATCTTCTTTCTTGGCTATTTGCTGAGCTCGCATTTCATCTAAGGTTTCTTTATCACAAAAACAGTGGTAAGCAAAACCTTTTTCAATCAATTCATTGATATATTTTCTGTAGATGTCTAATCTTTGGGATTGTACATAAGGACCGTAGTCTCCCCCCTTGTTAGGACCTTCATCGAATTCAACACCAATTGTATTCAATGTTGATATAATATTTTCAACTGCATCACTGACTAATCTGTTTTGATCTGTATCTTCAATTCTTAATATGAAAGAACCATTGTTTTTCTTAGCAAAGGCATAGTTATAGAGAGCTACTCTTAATGTACCTAAGTGTAGGTAACCTGTTGGACTAGGGGCTAATCTAACTCTTACTTTATTTGACATTTATACTCCTATTTTTTCTTTTTATGTCATTAGATTAACCTATTTTATCGTGTCAATGATTAAAATATTTTTATAGGTATGCCTCCTTTTAATGATGTTTATCTACCAAACATAAGATCTCTTAAATCCCTAAGGGATGATACTATTATAGGACCATCTATCTGGTTTCAATTAGAAAGATTGATAGAAATTGTTTATTAAGATACTTATAGCTACTTTTTTTCTTGCTTATTTTTTACATTTATATTAAATGACATCAAACTAAGAGCTGAAGACCTCGGACGAAGAAAGTGAGTTGTCGGAAGTCGCTACTTCGTGAGCAACTCCCGTCATAAAAAAGCTGGAGACCGGAGTACCTCAGCCGTAGCAAGGGACTTCGGACGAAAGAAAGTGAGTTGTCGGAAGTCGCTACTCCGTGAGCAACTCCCGTCATAAAGAGTTGGAGGTAAGTTATGAATAAAGAAATTATCATAAGTATGATAAATGAGTTTGAAAGCTTTGCACATTATACAGAAGAGAATATAGAATTTTGGCTGGCACGAGAACTACAATATCTTCTTGGATATACTGATTGGCGAAATTTTTTGAAGGTTATAGTAAAAGCAAAAACAGCCTGCGAAGTCTCTAATGAAGCTGTTTACGATCATTTCGTTGGCGTCAACAAAACGATAGATTTACCCAAGGGTGCTAAAAAAGACATCCCTGATATTATGCTTACAAGGTATGCATGCTATTTAGTTGCTCAAAATGGTGATCCTAGAAAAGAAGAAATTGCTTTTGCTCAATCATATTTTGCAGTAAAAACACGGCAAGCAGAGATTATTGAACAAAAACTTCTACAAACCGAAAGAGTACAAGCAAGGCACAAATTAGCAGAAACAGAAAAGGAACTTTCTCGAGTAATCTTTGAGCAAACAGGTAATGACAAGGATTTTGGTTTAATAAGAAGTAAAGGTGATAAAGCTTTGTTCAATCATACTACTCAGCAAATGAAGGATAAATGGGGTATAAAGAAAACCAAACCTTTAGCTGATTTCTTGCCGACAATTCTGTTGAAAGCAAAAGATTTCGCTACAGAAATTACTATTTATAACTCCAAAATTAATAAAATGAATACGGAAAACCAAATTTCAAGAGAACACATAACAAACAATAAAACAGTAAGAAACACACTTATTTCCAGAGGAATAAAACCCGAAGAAGTTCCACCTGAAGATGATATCAAAAAAGTTGAAAGAAAATTAAAGTCTGATAAAAAAAAGGAAATAAAACTGATAAAAACTGATAAAAAAAAGATAGTTAGATGAACAAGGAATTGCTTATGCTAACAAATTTAGTAATAAAAATATTTGATTCTGATATTGACAAGATACTATCAGACTTTGGATTAACACAGGAGCAGTATGAAAAAATGAGTGTTGAAGAAATAGCGGAGTTGGAGGTTATTTAATGGGGGATTTGAAGAAAGTAGTAAAAGAATTAATAGCACTAAAAAAAGAAGGAGATTATTGGGACTTCAAATTGAAAGCTTATACGAAAGATAAAAATCAAGACTTTGTCCATGATATTCTTTGCTTAGCCAATTCTGCTCATAAAGGAAATCGTTATTTAATTCTGGGGGTTTGTGATAAAACTTTCGAAATCATTGGGGTCGAAGAAGACAGCAAAAGGAAACGACAAGAGGGATATATTAGTATTCTTAGAGAATGTGGATTCGCAGGTGATTATCGTCCAGAGATAACATTACACAGTTTGGAAATATCAATTCATACAGTCGAGGTGATTGAGATTCTTGATTTGCCTTCTAAGCCATATTATCTTACTATTAGATATAAAGATGTTAAACCATATCACATTTACACAAGGATTGGCGATAGAAATACCCCAATAGATAAATCAGCCGATTTAATCAAAGTTGAAAAAATGTGGAGACAAAGATTTGGGATTGATGAAATACCTTTAGATAGATTAAAAAAGTTGTTCTTAGAACCAGGAAATTGGATAAAAGATATTGGTAATAAATACTATGGATATCACAAGTTTTTCCCTGAATTCAATTATAGATATAAGAAATCTCATAAAAATGAAGACTCGTTTAAATATTTCTTTGATGATGATTTTTATATACCTTATGTAGGAGAAATTAAGTTCTATTATCATTCAACATTACTGAAAGAATTTGAGATTTTACTATTTGACGGTTTTAGAAAATATCTACCAGTACCTTCAATTAGTTCACTTAGTATGGACAGTGATTTTAATTTCTACTATTATCAAAAAGACAATTTTCATGGGCATTTGTTGTATTTTATGCAAAATGAGTATATCATAAAAGATAGGCACTCCAAAATTTTACCAATTCCTATTTTTGATAATGAAGAGATTAGGGACCGTTTCATTCGATCAGTTACCAAAACGGATTTGCAAAAATACAATAGTTCAATAAGTAAATATTTCTCGGATGACAAACTCAAAAAGGCAGATGAATGCAGTGGAGCTTTATTAAAAAATACGATTTTAATGTTTCTGCACCATAAATCTTTTAAGTTAGGATTGTAAAAATGAAAAATAGAGACGGATTTATTTATAACATACTATTGTTCTTATTTAGCAGAATAAAATATTTTAACATAGTTGAGCTTTTTAAGTATTTAGCTACAATAAATGTAAAACAGGAAGATAGAATAATACAAAAGAAAAATATAAGCATTGATGTGTTCAACATTGTTAAATATTTGTTTTTATTATCGGCGATAATTTTCAGTTGGTATTCCAATTTTGCTCTACTGCTAGTAATATATCTACTCATTATGAATATTTATACTTATTTCTTTTATCACTTCTGGGAAACAAAACCTTGCCGTGATCTACACCACTTAAGAAATAGATTTGTTAAGCTAGTTTTTTCATTTACATATAATATATTATCTTTCTGGTATTTATATATCTACCTTGGTGATTATCACTTTAGTACTATAGGAGCAAGCAAATATGTTTTTTTACAACTTAGCTTAGCAAGCTCATTTTCAGCTTCCACTTTGTTACGTCCAAGTACCTTGATTGCTAACTACATTATCACTTTTCAAGTAATAGTTACATTTATCTATGTAGCAATATTATTAACACAAACATTATCAAATTCTAAGGAGTAAAAATGGCTTATAAAAATAAAATTTATGTAGCGCTTGATTATGATGAGGATAGTAGATATTATAATCTCATGAAAGCTTGGAAACAATTTGACGGATCAGAATTTCCCTTTTACGATGCACATGTTATAAATAATATTAAGAGAGATAGCTGTGAAGAAACAATCAAAAGACGACTCAGAGAACGATTAGATAACTCTAAAATGTTCATACTCTTAAATGGAGAGAAAACAAGATTTAAACATAAATATGTTAGATGGGAAATTGAGCAAGCATTGAAGAGAGATTTGCCAATAATTGTTTTAAATTTGAACGGAAAACAACAAATTGATTATAATTTATGTCCAGCAATACTTCATAAAGAGTTAGCGCTTCACTTGAATTTCAAAAAAGACTATATTGCTTTGTTTATTAAAAAATGGCAAGAACAGCATTATATTAAGAAATGTTATTTTATTAAAAAACCAATGAGTTCTAGTGATGTTGATTTATAATAAAATGCTGATATCATATAATAAAATTCTTGACTGTGTTTTGATTTATAATATTGATTAAGAGAAAAGAATGAAACTATACCAAAAAAAGAAAAATTTAGAATTAGTAAGGGAAAATCCCTTTAAGTTAGAGCGTGATATTCAGAGAATAGTTGAAGAAAATTTAGAAACTCTTTTTGATTTGGAGTTTGTTAAATCTGAGTTTGCTATTCATAACTTTCGCTTGGACACTTTAGCTTATGATAGAGTCAACAAATCTTTAGTAATTATTGAATACAAGCGGGATAAGAATTTCAGTGTGATAGATCAGGGATATGCTTATCTTTCTTTGTTATTAAATAACAAGGCAGACTTCATTCTTGAATATTATGAGAATAAAACAGAGACTATTAGAAGAAATGATATTGAGTGGTCGCAATCCAGAGTGCTTTTTCTAGCACCTGAATTTACTTCCTACCAAAAGGAGAGTTGGAGACCGGAGTTCTTCAGCCGTAGGCAAGGGACTTCGGGCGAATATAAGTAGTCGGAAGACGCTACTTGGTGAGCAACTCCAGTCATAAAGAAAAGTGGAGAATGTATGAGATGCAAAAAAGAAGAGTTTATCGAAGGTTCAGTTTTTCATATTTATAATCGAGCAGTTGCAAACACAATATTATATTATGATGCTGATGATTATCTATATTATCTTAAAAAATTTAAGAAGAATATCTCTGATGGCGATTTTGAGATTTATGCTTATTGTTTAATGCCAAACCATTTTCATTTTTGTATCAGACAAAACTCAAAATATCCAATTTGGAATGTATTCAATAAAGTAAACACATCTTATTCAATGTATTACAATAATAAATATAACCGAAACGGAAAACTGTTTGCTGGCAAACTTCAACACAAACAACTTCATACAGATAATTATTTAATCACATTATGCCAATATATACATTATAATCCTCAAAAAGCAGGTATAGTTTCAGAATTATCTAATTGGCAATTCTCCAACTATCTGGAATACTTAAGAGAAAGGGATGGAACTCTATTTTCAAAGCAATTGATAAATGATTATCCTGATGTCTTTTGTAATTATTCTAAAACAATTAATGATTATGAATTATATTTGAATGATATTAAATTTCATGAAATTATGTTTGATCTTGAAGAATGAAAAAATGAGTGTGGAAGAATTAACGAAGTAGGAGAAAGGAGTTCCTCAGCCGTAGGCAAGGGACTTCGGACGAGAGAAAGTGAGTTGTCGGAAGTCGCTACTTCGTGAGCAACACCCGTCATAAAAAAGCTGAAGACAGGAGTTCCTCAGCCGAAGGAAAGGGACTTCGGACGAAGAAAGTGAGTTGTCGGAAGTCGCTACTTCGTGAGCAACTCCCGTCATAAAAAAGCTGGAGACCGGAGTTCCTCAGCCGAAGGAAAGGGACTTCGGACGAAGAAAGTGAGTTGTCGGAAGTCGCTACTTCGTGAGCAACTCCCGTCATAAAAAAGCTGGAGACCAGAGTTCCTCAGCCGAAGGAAAGGGACTTCGGACGAAGAAAGTGAGTTGTCGGAGAAATTAACGACTACACATCCTTTATTGTTGCTATCCCTACATAAGTCCAATAGCCCATGAGGACAGTAACAATCAAGCAATATTAAAGAGAGAAATCTTGAAAAATACTTGAGGAAATAATGAACTACTCCTTATAATTAAAAGATGTCCATATACTATACTTAGCACTGAATGTGGGATTACACTATCATAAAATCAACTTGCCTCATATCACAAAAATAATAAAATTTTAAATATATTAGTTGCGTCTAACAAATAATAAATTATATTTGCAGTGGAGGAAGAAATGAAAAAAATTCTTAGTTTTGTTTTTATTTTAGTACCTATTGTTGTTATTGCTGCAACAATTTCAGGACAAGTCATAGATAATAGTAGTTCTCAAGGAATAGAAAATATTACCGTAATAGTGCATAGATTCGAGCCTTACAGCTGGGAGAATGTATCTTTTTCTGCTACAACAAATGATGAAGGAAGTTTCACTATTGAAGATGTTGTTATAGGCCAATACCGACTTTACACAGCTTATAATGACAACTATTTCACTGAATACCTTTCTGAGTCTATAGAAATTCTCAATGAAAATCAAAGTGTTACTAATATTGACTTATATTTAGAAGCAATTATCGCCGGAAGAGGATCAATATCTGGGAATATTAATTCAGAAGATTTATTTTTAGAGCATACATCCTATTTTATGACTCTTAAATACATGCCTACTGATGATTATGTGATATCGATGGGCTTTCAAGAGATAAATGAGGATATGACCTACTCTTACGAAAATCTAAATACTGGAAACTATAAAGTTGGTATTTTGTTTTATGGTCAGTTCAATGGAGAAATCTGGTACGATACAGTTTTCTCAGAGGATGAAGCTCAAGTATTGATAGTTAATCCTGAAAATCCTGCAATAACTGATATAGATTTCGAGATTAGTTTTGACACCTTAAATCAACCATATTTACATGTAGAAAATGTTATTATCGATTATGGAAGTGATAATATTCTAACAAATGGTGAAGTTTTTACCGTAGCTTATCAAGTAAAGAATGTTGGTAATTTGCCTTCCAACAATTCAACATTCTTTTCATATAGTCCATATCAAGATGTTAATATGGAGACAGTTACTCAAGAATTATCATTGCTTGCTGACCAAGAAGTAACTTTAGGACCTTATGAAGTTACTATTGACTATAATATCGAAAATGACTTTGATTTCCATCTCTTCTATTCAATAAGTGATGCTTTTAGTCATAATAGCAGTCCGATATTTCTAACAGCTTATGCTCCACAGATTGAGATATCATCTTATGAGATAATCACTAATAATGGAGACATACGGATAGGTTCAAATACAATATCACTTGAAATATCAAATAGAGGTGGAGCTCATGTAAATTATCCTCTAGTAAACATTTCTACCGATGATGACTCGATAATCCTAGGTAATAATTATCAGACAAATGCCTATTGGTTAGAAGCTGAGGTTGGACATTTAGAATTTATCTTTGATTTTGAGCTTTTAGAAAGCAGTTATTATAGTGATGAACTTAACTTTGAAATCAATTTTGGTAGCTTAAACACAGATATGATGCACATCATTGATTTTGTAGTACCAATTCAGCTTGTAACTTCTAATCCACAAGATATTGAACAAGTAGAAATAATATCCTTGTCCAACTACCCAAATCCATTTAATCCAGAAACTACAATTTCTTTTAACCTTACAGAGTCAGCTAATGTTTATCTAGATATTTACAATATTCAAGGACAGCTGGTCAAGAGATTAATCAGTGATAATCTTGAGAAAGGTAATCATCAAGTTGTCTGGAAAGGGAAAAATCAAAGAAATCAACAAGTTACTTCAGGTATCTACTTTTATAAACTCCATACTAATAACTCCCATCTGATACGAAAAATGCTACTTAGCAAGTAGAGTTAAAGGCCGGAGTTCCTTAGCTTAGGCTAGGGACTTCGGACGAAGAAATTTAAGTTGTCGGAAGTCCCTAGCCTAGAGTTGAGGAACTCCCGTCATAAGAGTAAAAAAAAAGAGCTCCCTTGCGGGAGCCCTGTTAACTAAATGGAATTGGGGAGACAATTCTCTATTTAACACGCGGAAGTATTACATTATTGAAGAACTTCTGTGTCTCTTCTTTTTGAATTCCATACTTATGAAGGTCATCTGAGACTTTGATTGAAGGACCATTACTACAGTTTTCTAAACAGAAAGTTCCTTTAAATTCTACTCTATCTTCTACACCATGTTCTCTAGCTAAGCCTATAAGGTCTTGTAGAACATCGTAAGAACCTTTCAGATAGCAGTTAGTGCCAACACAGACAGAGATCACCATTTTTTCAGTAGAAGTTTCCTTCTCCTCATCTTTTATCTCCATACCTCCAATTCTTCTTTTGTGGCCATAGTGGGTATGAAGTGCATAATGAGCTTCATCGCTGTTAGGAGTTTTTAACCACTCATCATACAACTTCTCAATAGTTGGGTTGTTTTGAGACTTCTTAACAGTTGATTTTGCATCTATATCATAAAGGCCCTTGGATCTCCTACTTCTAGTTTCACCAGAGTTAGGAACAGGTTGTCCACCACCTCCAATACAGCCTCCTGGGCAAGCCATTACTTCAACAAAGTCATAATCAACTTCTTTATTTCTGATTTTTTCAATCAAGTTTTGTGTATTTGCTAATCCAGAAACAACAGCCAGTCTAATGTCTTTGCCGTGAATATTAAAAGTAGCTTCTTTTAAGCCTTCTAACCCTCTAACATCTTTGAAATTAACTTCATTAAGAGTTTCACCTGTTAATTTTTCAGTAGCATATCTTAAAGCAGCTTCGGCAACACCACCAGATGTACCAAATATTACACCAGCTCCTGAAGAAAAACCGAAAGGCATATCAAGAGAAGCAGGTTCTAATTCGTCAAATTTGATACCCATTTTTCTGATCATACGGGCAAGTTCAACTGTGGTAATTACTGCATCAACATCTTGATAAGAATCTGTGGACATTTCTGGTCTATCAGCTTCAAATTTCTTAGCTGTACATGGCATTACAGATACAACATACATATCCTCTGTAGGAATATTCATTTTTTTAGCAAAGAACTTCTTGAACACAGCCCCAAACATCTGTTGAGGTGACTTACACGATGATAAGTTAGTTAATAGATCTGGACAGTTTTTCTCAGCGTAAGTCACCCAACCAGGACAACATGAGGTAAACTGAGGAAGTTTTTCTCCCTTAGTTACTCTATCAAGAAATTCTGATGCTTCTTCAACAACAGTTAAATCAGCAGAAAATGAGGTATCAAAGACATAATCTGCTCCCATCATTTTAAGGGCTGCAACACTTTTATATAAGTAGTTAGTACCTTCAGTATGATTAAATTCTTCACCAATTGCTACTCTTACAGCAGGGGCTATCTGGACTACCACTTTCTTTTTAGGGTCACTTAATGCTTCCCACACTTTTAAAGTATCATCTTTTATAGTTAAGGCTCCTGTAGGACAAATACTTACACACTGACCACAATTTACACAATCAACATCAGCAATTGGTTTATCAAATGCTGGAACAACATTGATATCTGGTCCTCTATTGATAAATCCTAAGACTCCAACTCCTTGTACTTCTGAGCACATTCTTACACAATCACCACAAAGGATACACTTATTAGGATCACGTGCTATACTAGCTGAAGAAGTATCAATATCTTGCCAAGGTTTACGAGGTTTAAATCTAACTTTCTTCACTCCCATATTAACTGCAAGTTCTTGGAGCTTACAGTTTCCACTCTTTTCACAAGTTGTACAATCTTGATGATGATTAGCAAGAAGAAGTTCCAAAATCATTCTTCTGGTTTCCATGATCTTCTTGGTATGAGTTTTAATTTTCATACCAGCTTGTGGTTTTAATGAACAAGAAGCAACTAAGTTTCCTCTTTCATCTTCTACCATACACATTCTGCAAGCACCATAAACAGATAATTCTGAGTGATAACAGAAGGTTGGGATTTCAATACCCATATTGCGTACTACTTCTAATATATTCTTCTCGTTTCCAGTGATTTCAACTTTTTTATTATTTACTTCCATATATTGATGAGTCATTTTTCTCTCCTATCCAACTTTTATAGCATTGAATGGGCATGCTGATTCACAAGCACCACACTTGATACATTTTTCTTGATCGATTACATAAGGTTTCTTAATCTCACCGCTGATAGCATCATTAGGACATATCCTTGCACATTTTGAACAACCTTTACAAAGTTCAGGTACAATTTCAAAGACTCTTAATGAAGCGCATTCACCAGCAGGACAACGTTGGTCATTGATATGAGCTAAGTACTCTTCATGGAAGTATTGCAGTGTTGAAAGAACAGGGTTCGGAGCTGTCTTACCTAATCCACAAAGACTTGCATCTTTGATAGTATGGGCAAGTTCTTCCAGAAGGGCTATGTCTTCCATTTTTCCCTTTCCAATAACGATCCTTTCCATGATTTCAAGCATTCTTCCAGTTCCTTCACGACAAGGAATACATTTTCCACAAGACTCATTTTGAGTAAAACTCATAAAATATCTTGCAGTTTCAACCATACAAGTTTTGTCATCAAGAATAACTAAACCACCTGAACCCACCATTGCACCAGCAGCTTGTAATGAATCAAAATCTAATGGCATATCTAAGTGTTCTTCAGTTAAACAACCACCAGAAGGACCACCTATTTGTGCTGCTTTAAACTTAGCACCATCTTTTAATCCTCCACCGATTTCAAAAACGATTTCTCTAAGAGTAATACCCATAGGAACTTCAACAAGTCCTGTATTTCTAATCTTACCTGTCATAGCAAATACTTTTGTTCCAGCAGATTTTGGAGTTCCAACTTGTCTAAACCATTTAACACCTTTGTTTAATATAAGTGGGACATTAGCAAAAGTTTCAACATTATTGATTGAAGTAGGTTTGCCGAAAAGACCACTTGTTGATGGGAATGGTGGTTTGACTGTTGGCATACCTCTTTTGCCCTCGATTGATGAGATTAAAGCTGTTTCTTCACCACATACAAACGCACCAGCTCCTTGCTTAATTTTAACATTAAAGTTAAAACCAGTTCCTAGAACATTTTCACCCAGGATTCCAAATTCTTTACACTGAGCAATTGCGATCTCTAATCTATGAATTGCTAAAGGATATTCAGCTCTAACATAGATATATCCTTCATCTGCACCAATAGCATAACCAGCTATCATCATTCCTTCAATAATCTTATGTGGATCACCTTCAAGGAGAGATCTATCCATAAAAGCACCAGGGTCACCTTCATCAGCATTACAGATTATATATTTCTTTTCTGATGGAGTAGCTCTAGTAAATTCCCATTTAAGACCAGTAGAGAAGCCACCACCACCACGACCTCTTAAGCCAGATTCTTTCATTCTTGCAATAACATCTTCGGGAGTCATCTTAGTAGCTTTTAAAAAACCTTGATAAGCTTCGTGAACAATTGAATCATTTATGTTTTCAGGATTAATATGCCCTGACTCTTTTAACACTCGTCTTACTTGCTTCTTATAAAAAGGTATCTGTTCTGCAATAGGAATACCATCAAATAATAATTCTTCGATGATTTCTCCATTCATAACAGTTTTGGTAATAATATCTTCAATATGTTCAGGCTTAACCTTACAGTAGAAGATGTGTTGTGGGAAAATCTCTACAAGAGGACCCATTTCACAAAAACCACGGCAACCTGTTTCAACAATATTTACTTTCTCTCTAATACCTTTATCTCTTAATACTTGATCTATTTTTTCCCAGAGAGCAATTTCACCAGATGAGTGGCAACCAGTACCTTTACATAAAGCTATTTGACAGTCAAAGATACCTGATTCTCTTCTGTAAACTGTTGATAATTCTTCAGCTAACTTTACTTTTTCTTCATCCAATTCGATTAAGCCTAACTTAGCATTAATGAATTCACGACATGGAATTTTAGGTGTGTTTGCAGCTTCACGTGTTAATTCTTCAAATATTTTACTCATCGTCGCTCTCCTTCATTGTAACAATGATTTTTGCTACATCTTCAAAATTTACATTACCATAGACTTTGCCATCAACAACTACTGCAGGAGCTAAAGCACATGCTCCAAGACATGACACTGTCTCTAAAGTAACATATAAATCATCTGTTGTGTTTTGTCCTTCAGGAATCTGAAGATCTTTCTTGAATTTTTTAATAATATCACTAGCACCTCTTACATGACAAGCTGTTCCATCACATACTTGTACAATGTGCTTTCCTTTAGGTTGAGTTGAGAATTGAGCATAAAAAGTAGCAACACCAAACACTTCAGCTTGTGGTATTTTCATAACAGTTGCTACAAATGATAACATCTCTTGTGGTAAATATCTAAATTCACCTTGAATTGCTTGTAATACAGGGATTAAAGCAGATCTTTCTGTACCATACTTCTCGATTATTTCCTTCACCTTTGCAAAATTTCTCAAAGGCTCTTGAACAGTCTTTGTCTTATGCATCGACTCCTCCATTTAGTTTTTTTATATTTATTTTTTTATTTTCGGTATTTCTTTGTTAGTAATACTCTATGTGTACTACTTTTCCCATATCAGTTAGATGATCAGATATAGATTCCATTATTTTACGCTTCATCCCAAACTCTTTGGGCATATTTGAAGTTTGATGTGCAGAATTTAATGATTGACCAATCATAAGGGTGATTTCATCAGCTAAAAGTAATTCACGCACTAATCTATTTACACCATCGTTATTGATTTCTAGTCTTTTATAGTTTGGATTTGATTTGAGCAACTCTAGGGCATGGCTTATGGTTATTATCCCTTCTGTACAAAGATCTATTCCTTTGATAATACCTACAGGTGGAATTCCAGCTTTAATCGTAGTTAAATCAACTTCTAACTTCTCCTTGAGTTCTCTAGAAACTATATTACTAGTAGTTCCTCCACAAATTATCTTACGACCCTCACCCTTAATCAGCTTATTTACAATCTCTTTATCATTATCTGGATTTTGAGGTGCTCCAACTAACATTGTTGCAAAATTCTTCTTTCTGATTTTAACTACAACTGCTGAAGTATCATCGCCTGGCTCTTTAGCATAAAGTTCATTAGCTACATTAGTAATCTCAAAAGCTATTTCTTTAGCAGTCATAGCCTTTTTGCTTATCCTTTCTATGAATTCAGCTATATGCTCCCAACCCCAACCTAGATTCCATATTCCACCTATTCCAGCATGTGTTTCACCGTCTGAAACAAAGACTAATAAGTCTCCCTCTTGAACTTCCAAAGAAGTTTCATTTATCTTTTTACCATTAATTTCTCTCATCTCATAATCGAGATTCAAAACCTTACCTTTCCTAACAAAGAAAGCAGGAGGATTATCATATTCAACTAACTGTAGCCTTCCATTAGAACCAAATTGAGCAACAGAAAATGTGCTGTATGCAAGCTTCCTAACATTGCATGTAGGAAGTGTATCTGTTAAAGTATCAACAATTTCGTCAATATTTCTGCCATTTTGAAGCATAACTGAGATTATCTTGGTTGTTAATGTAGAAAGAATATTAGCCTTTACTCCACTTCCTAATCCATCAGATAAGATTAAAGATGCAGTCTCTCTCTCGTAATCCTTATCGATTATGATTGAATCTCCACAAAGAATCTCTTTATGCTTAATCAGTTGAGATTTAGCAATTTCTAAATGCAAATCCCACATCTTAGCTTCTTTTCTTGAAGATAACACCTTACATCTCCCCTTCTTCCTTAAGAATATCCATCAATTGAAGCAGTGTTACCTTGGATTCTGCTGTTGTTTCTCCTAACAAACTAGCAATCTCCTGAGCAACTCTCATCTGATTATCTATTACTGCTTGAGCTTTCTTTACCGTTTCTGTTTTCATCAATTGTAGTTTTCTTTTATTATGGAATGAATCAGTAATATTCACAAAAAAACAAGCAGATAAGTCTTCATCATCAATTCTAAAAGTAACAGCTTTGACAAACTTACCAGTCCTATGGTGATGCTTTACAGTTCCATTATCTTTTGTAATATCACTATCAGGAAAAATCTCTTGCATCAAAATATCATTTACATTTTCCCCAATTATTTTATGGGTTGGCATAATATTAAATATTGAAAGAAAAGCTTTATTAAACTGAACTATTCTTAAATCATCATCAACAACAACTAGGCCATTAGGATCTTTATCTATAATCTTTTCAGCTAAAGATTTACTATTTAACATCATGTCTCCTCCAAGTTATACCTGCAATATTTGGTAATTCGTTAGTCCTAAGAAGCTCTTTAAAAAATCTTCTATAGTCGGAATTTGGAAGAAATTTAAGACGATAATCATCAATTTGAACACAAAAGTGTTCACCACAATCTTTCATACAAAATGAAGCTTTGAGCTTCCATCTGTCTTGCAAAGAATTTGTGCTAATAAAATTAACTAAATACTCCACAACTTTTTGTGATCCTCTATGGCTACAAGAACTTCCAGCACAAACTGTTATAGTCATAATATCTTCCTTTTGTTATTAATTATCATTCCATTTAGTTTTCGTTATATCAATATCGATATGTCAGACTTATAATATCCCCATATCTTGTCAATACTTTTTCGATATTTTTTTATTTATTTATCTTATTATCGTGTTATTCATTATTTTATATCTAATACCTTTATATTATCTTTTAATAATTCGAGAGTATATTTTTTGTGTTATTATTTTTTTATCGATATAATATTTAATATAAATAATAATGCTAAAGTTGCTATGATTGAATATTCTTAAAAAAAGATTTGACATAAAGCTCTCATAAAGGTAGAGTAGTTAGTAAGACATATAAGATTGAAATAATTAATAATAGTGCGTTTGATATAGAGCTAGAATATAACCTAATTTTACACAAGGAATTATACATGAGAGAAAATATAAAAATTGATATAGATCGACTTCCAATAGGTTATTGCGAAGTAAAAATTACTAAAAGTACTGGTAAAAATTTCTCTTATCAAATCTTATATGCTAACAAGCAATTTCATAAGATAACAGCGCTAAATAGTTCTGAAGTGATTGATCAAAACAAAGACCTAGAATTCTGCCAAGAACTAAACCAAGAACTTTTTAATCAGAAAAAATTGAAGTCTTACTACAATGCCGCTATACATGGAAGTTATATGGAATTCCAGCAGTTCTGTAAGATATTGGACAAGTATATTATCGTTAAAGTAACATCTCTTGCAAGAGACCAAATTAGTATTTGCTTAGAAACAGTATCGATAAATAATATGGAAATAAATGACAATCAGTTATCAACAGATTTTTTGAAAGTAGTAGATAATTCTTTCGATTACCTGCTAATTTTAGATAAAGATTTAAAAGTTTCATATTGCAACAATAACACAAAAAAGCTTCTGGGTATTTCTGACTTATCTTCTTTAGAGGGAGATGCCTTCCAACTTGTTCATCCAGACGACATAGCTAATGGCCAGAAAGCAGTATCAGAACTACTAGCTGATCCAGAGGCAATATTTTCTAATCATATAAGAATAAAAAGTCATGATAATAGCTATAGAACAATGCGTTTTCGTATGAAGAATCTACTAAATCAACCTGGCGTAAATGGTTTTGTAATTAATGCAAATGATATTACTCAAGGGAAGAAAGCTGAAAAGGAGATTAAAGAAACCAAAAATTATTTAGAATCTCTTTTTAATGCCATACCTAATTTAATATTTGTAATGGATTATCAAGGTAACTTCCTTGATGTTAAAGGGTCTGATAATGATAAGTTAGCTTATTCACAGCAGCAGTTCTTGGGAAAGAACATTTCAAGTCTATTTCCTCCTTATATAACTGAGAAGTTAAAACTAAGATTAAGATTGTTAAAGAATAATGAGCCTGTTGATGGATTTACCTACCAAAGAAAGAATCATTTGGGAGATACTAGGTTTTATGAATGTATACTATCTGTAATTGACGACCAAAAAGTATTAGCTTTAGTAAATGATGTTACTACCTTAAAGTTAGCAGAGAGAACTCTAGAGAATAACCAAAAAGATATTCAAAGGAAACTTGATGCTATAATTTCTCCAGAAGGTAACTTATCTAATTTAGAATTATCAGATCTAGTAAATATTGAAGAGCTCAAAGATTTCTTCCAAACTATTAATGACTTTACTAACATACCCATTACTCTTTTAGATAAGAAAGGTTCTGTTCTTTTTTCATTAGGTAGTTCCAATCTCTGTAGATCTTTCCACTTGGCTAAAACAGGAGCATTAGACTGGTGTAAGGAAAGTCATAAGAAAATATCTAATGATATGAAAATTGGAGAGAGTAAGCTCTATAAATGCAAAAATAATGTATGGAATTTTGCTACACCGGTCTATGTCGGTGGAGAACGAATAGCCACATTAGATATTTGTCAGTTTCGTTTAGCTGATGAGTTTGCTTTAAGTGAAGTGGAAATTCGGAGATTGGCTAATTTGCATAAATTTGACAAAGAAAAATATATCCAAGCTTATTATAACCTTCCAGTCATTGATAAAGAGCGATTGATAAAGGTAGCTACTTATTATAGAGATCTTTTGAGCAAGATTACAGCTCTTTCTTATGCTCAGATTAAACAAGCTCGAACTTCTCATAAATTAAAACTAAGAGAAGAGAAGCTAGCTCAAATTACAGATAATATGACAGATGTGATCTTCATAAATGATTTTGATTTTAATGTAAAATATGTAAGTCCATCTATACAGAAGCTGTATGGCTTTACAGTAGAAGAATACTTAAAACGTAGTCCAAGCCAAAGATTCCCCCAAGAAACTCTAGAGAAAATATCTAGTATTCTAGAAAGTGAGTTAAATAAAGCACCAAGTAAATATAATGATATCTTAATAGAGATTCAAGAGTATAATGCTAATAATGAGTTAATTGATGTTTCAGTTCATGCTCGATTATTGCTAGACAGTAATAATAAACCTACTGCAATTATTGGTTCAGCTAGAGATATTACACACAGGATTATGATTCAGAATGAACTAAATGATCAATTAGAGTTGCAATCCTTACTAAGTTCTATAGCCATTAAGTATATAAACATACCTTTAGAGGAAATACGAGAATCTATCCAAAAATCTCTTGAAGATTTTGCATTATATGCGAATGCCGATAGAGCTTATATTTTTAAATACGATTGGGAAGCTGGTACCTGTTCAAACACATACGAATGGTGTAGTAATGGTGTCAATCCTGAAATTAATAACCTTCAAGATGTCCCTGTTACCTTTATGAGTGAATGGCACAAAGATCTAAAACTTGGAAAAATTCACTCAATTCCTGAAGTTATGGCCTTATCAGATGATGATGATAGAAAAGAATTTCTCTTGAGACAAAACATTAAGAGTCTAATCTCGCTACCTTTAATGAACAAAAGTGAGTGTTTAGGCTTTATAGGGTTTGACTGGGTTAAGTCAATACATAATTTTTCTACAAAAGAATATACTGTTTTACAGGTCTTTGCTAATTTAATTGTTAATGTCAGTAACAGAATCAAGATGACTCAAGAACTTAGAAAAGAGAAAGAAAGAGCTACAGAGTCTGACAAGCTTAAATCAAATCTCTTAAAGAATATAAGTCATGAGTTTAGAACACCTTTGAACGGAATAATTGGTTTATCAGAACTTCTAAAATCTACTCCTATTGAATCTGAGTATAAAAAAATGGCAAAAATGATTTATACTTCAGGGATTAGATTGGACAACGTTTTAGATTCAATTATGCTCTTATCACAGCTGGAGTCTATCTCTGAGAAACAACATATTAACTTAGAAAAAGTTGATTTAGAAAAGCTTCTCCAAGACCTTTCAAAACAATTTAGAAATCAAGTTAAGCAAAAAGGATTGGATCTAATAATAGATTTTCACCCGCAAATCTATACTTACATAAATCAAAATCTATTTAAACAAGCAATTATCCATATTATAAATAATGCTATAAAGTACACCCATCAAGGATCTATTTCCATCTTTACAAGTTTATCTGAAGATAAGCAATTCGTATTTTTAAGTATTAAAGATACTGGTATAGGAATTCCTGAAGATTCACAAGGCTTAATATTTAGTGATTTCAGACAGGTAAGTGAAGGTTATAATCGAGCTTATGAGGGATGTGGGTTAGGCTTACCAATTGCCAAGAAAGCTATTGAGCTTATGAATGGAAGCATAAGTCTAGAGAGTGAGTTTGAAAAAGGAGCTAAATTTACCATTAAACTACCTTTGACTTTGATAAGTCAAGAAGAAGCTGCGACTTCACTTTCTAAATCTCCACAGAAATTAAAACAGAAGACTTTGGATAATTTCGAAAATATTGAAGAATTACCTTCTGTGCTGATTGTTGAAGATAACAAAATTAACCAAAAACTTGCTGTTTCAATTTTAAGAGATAAATATAGAGTTGATACTTGCTATGATGGTGAAAGTGCAATTAACATGATTGCTAATAAACAATATGACATTATTTTAATGGATATTCATTTAGGAGATGGACTAGATGGCTTGGAAACTACTAAAATAATTAGAAATGATATAAGATATTCAAAAACTCCAATTATAGCAGTAACAGGCTACACCATGCTTGGTGATAGAGAACATATATTGAAAGCTGGATGTAGTCATTATTTAAGTAAACCATATAGTAAAAGTCAACTCCTTGACATTATTAAACTTGCGTTTAATACAACAGAAGATAGAGATTTTTAACATTGTTAATGATAATACATTTGATAACTTGCTTTATGCTGATAAAAAATTTGCATTATAGCTAACTCTAAATTATTATATTGTTTTAATGATATTTTGTTAGCTCAAATTAATATTTTCTAATGTGTTATATAAAAAAAAGGTACTAAATATGAATTTTTGTGGAACTAAGCACTTGATTTTAGAAGATTTTAAAGTGGAGATACTAGTTGAAATTGTTGAATTAGATGAGAAAGTACTAGATTATGTCATAATTTCACAAAAGAATGCTAATACAGTTAATAGTTCAAAAGAAATGGATTCTAAAGAAAAGACCCTCTTGGTAACCGAGAAAATACTCACAGAAATTTTTACTCAAGCAAATCTTAAAAAGTACCAGATAATCTCACATAATCAATTACAAGTAAGAGAGAATTTATATTTAACAACTATCAACCATTACTTAGATTTAGATATTACTGGGTTTGAAAAAAACAGGATTCAGTTTATCTTAGAATTAAGAAACGATAGAGCTAAACAAGAAAATGAAGATAAACTTAAACACATCACGGATAATATGACTGATGTTGTCTTTACTGCGGATTTAGATTTCGATATTAATTACATAAGCCCTTCTATTGAGAAACTCACAGGTTTCACTCCCCAAGAATATCTTCAACTTCCCATAGAAGAGAGATACACTCCCTTAGCTGTAAAAGAAATAAAAGAAGCTATAGCAGAAGAACTAGAAAGGGATAAGAAAAGCAAAAATAAAAACAGAAGTAATATTAACTCATTAGCATTATATAACAAAGATAAGAAGATTATTATAGCATCAATTCACTCAAAGTTTTTGCGCAACCAAAATGGAAATCCCATTGGTATTATTGCAAATATTAGTGATATAACAAAGCAGTTTCAAGTTGAAAGAACTCTTGAGCAACAACTCAAACTGCAAGCTCTACTTAATTCAATTGCAGTTGATTATATTAACATACCAACAGAGGATATCGAGAATAGTATAAACAAGACTTTAGCTAGTTTAGCTACTTTTTTTAATGTTGATAGAGCCTACATTTTCACTTATGATTGGGAAAATAAGACAAGTACAAATACTTATGAATGGGTAGCAGAAGGTATAAGCCCTCAAATCGATAATTTACAAGAAGTTCCATTTTCTGAGATGGACTACTGGCCTGACACCCATAAGCAAGGTAAAACAATCATAATAGAAGATTTAGCCAAACATACTGATTCTCCAAAAGTAAAAGAATTTCTAGAAGTTCAAGATATTCAAAGCGTAATTACTATTCCCTTAATGAAAAAACATTCCTGCGTTGGTTTCATAGGTTTTGATTCTGTTCGTAATAAAAACTCTTATTCTGAAAAAGAACAGACAGCTCTTGCAATTGTTGCAGAAATTTTAGTCAATATTGCTAATAGAGTTGAACTTGAAAGAGCATTAAGAGATGAAAGGGAGAGAGCACAAAATTCTGATAAACTCAAATCTAACCTCTTGAAAAATATTAGCCATGAATTTAGAACTCCACTCAATGGAATTGTAGGTTTTTCTGAAATCCTTCAGCAAAAGAGTAGTGATTTTGAAACAGGGAACATGGCAGAAATGATATACTCCTCAGCCATGAGACTTAATCACGTGCTAGACTCAATTATGCTTTTAACACAACTAGAAACAATCAACAAAAAGAAGTGTGCAGATTTCAAAATCTACAGTGTTAGTAAAATATTAAAAGAACTGGGAGACTTATACCAAACCCAGTTTGAAGATAAAGGTTTAACTTTTTATGTAGAAATTGAACCAAATCTATATGCTCAAGTAGATGATAACCTATTGAACCAAGCTATAACGCATTTATTAAACAATGCTCTTAAGTTTACTCAAAAAGGTGGAGTTCAACTTCTTTGTTCAAGTAGGAATAACAAAATCTGTATAGATATTATTGACACAGGAATTGGGATACCTAATGAATCTCTGAAACTCATTTTCTCTGAGTTCAGACAAGCTAGTGAGGGCTATAATCGAGCTTATGAAGGAGTGGGCTTAGGCCTAACAATTGCTAAAAAGATTATTGACTTAATGCAAGGAGATATAAGTGTTAAAAGTGAAATATTATCAGGTTCAACTTTTTCAATAAAGCTTCCTCTTAGGGAAATCGATCTTTCTCAAATCCAAGAACAAACCACCTTCCAAGTAGAAGATATACCTACAGAAGATCAATACAAACCTAAAATATTGATTGTGGAAGATAATAATATTAACCAGAAATTAGTTATTTCAATATTAAAAAACTATTATCTTACTGATTTAGCCAACAATGGTGAACTAGCAGTTCTACTTGCTGAAAAGAAAAAGTACGATGCTATATTAATGGATATTCACTTAGGAGAGGGTATTGACGGACTAACTGCTTCAAGAATAATTAAGAAAAATTCATTAAATATTGCTACTCCAATTATTGCAGTAACAGGTTATACTATGCTAGGAGATAAAGATCGAATACTTTCAGAAGGCTGTAATTATTATTTAGCTAAACCATACCAAAAGAAAGAACTTTTGAAAATAGTTAAACAAGCAATAAAATAATTTGATAATTGGTATTAAATATCCTCTTGCAATTTATCTCTGTTACTCCTTGATTGTTACTAAACCTTTAAAGTAGTAGAAGTTTAAAGGGAGAGTAATAACTAGGGACCGAGAAAGTCGATATTTTAGTAGAGTCATGCTAATAATATTAACAGAATTAAGAAAATATACTATTTTGCAGAGATTGCTTTTTATAAGGTTTTTCTTGACTAAAAAGCAAGAGTATACATTATTATAAAAAAACTTCCGGAGGAGACTTGAGAAACGAGATTTCTTATCAATTATCAAGAATTAAGGGTTTTATAAGTGTCATTGCTATTATAGTCTTAATATATGGAATGCAACAAGCACAATCAATTTTAGTACCATTTATATTAGCTCTATTTTTAGCTACAGTAGTTGCTTATCCAATGGAGTGGTTAATCAAAAAGAAAGTACCAAAAGTCTTATCTTTGATCATAGTTGTAGTGTTTGTAATTGGTATTATTGCTTTGATTGGAACAGTGGTTGGTAATTCAATTAATGAATTTACTCAGAAAACAGGAATCTATGAGAAAAATCTAACTGAATGGTATAATCAAACCTTTATTGACCACACAGAACAAGATTATGGAGATTCTACTGAGATAGTTGGTGTCACAATGAGAGATATTAGTGTAAAAATAGCCAGCTACGTATCTCCAACTACTTTAATGAAATGGTCACAGCTAATCCTAGGGAGTCTCCAAAACATCTTCAAGAATATATTTTTAATTCTCATAGCTATGGTATTTATGTTGCTTGAAACTGGTAGTTTCAAGTATAAATTAGACCTTCTTTCGAAAGCTAATCCAGAAACTAAAAAATCGGTTAATAAATTTATGTACAGTCTGAGAAGATATATAGGTTTTAAAACTCTAATCAGCTTAGGAACAGGAATAATTATAACTATTTGGGTATCAATTCTAGGACTTGATTTCCCTCTCTTATGGGGTTTAATAGCCTTCTTATTAAATTTCATACCAACTATTGGTTCAATCATAGCTTCCTTACCAGCGATAATAATAGCTCTAGTTCAGTTGGGACCCGGATATGCAGGTCTTGTAGCTATAGGTTATCTATTCACTAACATTGCAATAGGAAACATATTAGAGCCTAGAATTATGGGTTATAGCCTAGGATTATCCACAATAGTGGTCTTCATTTCCCTTCTTTTTTGGGGATGGGTCTTCGGATTCGCAGGTATGTTACTAGCTGTTCCTCTAACAATGACAGTAAAAATTGCATTAGAATCTTCAAAAAGATCTAAAGATCTTGCCCTACT
This sequence comes from Cloacimonadales bacterium (SeqCode), assembly GCA_963678375.2. Classification (GTDB taxonomy): domain Bacteria; phylum Cloacimonadota; class Cloacimonadia; order Cloacimonadales; family JAFGVF01; genus JAEKNW01. The sequence continues at coordinate 2,197,900 of OY782831.1, read as the reverse complement.
AATGAGTTCAAACAAAGAAATTATGCAAAGGAAACAAGATAATAATGGTTAGTGGTTATGTCTGTAGTAATTGTGGTTATGAATCTGCTGCCTGGGCTGGTAAATGCCCGACCTGTGGTGAGTGGAATTCATTTAAAGAAGTATCTAGAATCATAGGAAAGTCCAAAAAAAATAAAAGCATTAACACAAAAGTAAACAGAACTGTTAATAAAGTTAGTAACTTACAAGAGATTAATGTCAGCTCAGAAAGCAGATTATCTAGTGGTTACAGTGAGTTTGACTGTGTGTTAGGAGGTGGTTTTGTTCCAGGTATGGTAATTCTTTTAGGAGGAGAACCTGGTACGGGAAAATCTACTTTAATGTTGCAAGTAGCTTCTCAAGTAGCTAAACTAAACAAAAAGATTTTATATGTTTCTGGTGAAGAAAGTAAAGAACAAATTAAGTTGAGAAGTTTAAGGTTAAATATTGATTCACAAGATATATTCTTACTCTGTAATAATAATATCGAAGAGATTGATGATGCAATTGCTGAGCATAAACCAGATTTATTAATAATTGATTCCATTCAATCAGTATATTCTGCAGATATTGATAACTACTTAGGTAGTGTAACCCAACTTAGAGAGTGCAGTAACTACCTTACAAAAGTAGCCAAAAAAGAGAATATACCGACAATCATTATTGGTCATGTTACTAAAGACGGTCTCGTTGCAGGTCCAAAAACTATTGAGCATATGGTAGATACAGTCCTTTATTTTGAGAGTGATAAAGAGGGTTTTTATAAGATTTTAAGAACAACTAAGAATAGATTTGGTTCAACAAACGAGATTGGTATTTTTGAAATGAATCATACAGGGTTGAGTGAAGTGATTAACCCTTCTATGATTTTCTTAAGTAGAAATGACAATCACTCAGGAGACGTAATATCTTGTGTGAATGAAGGTTCTAGAAACTTCTTCATAGAAATACAAGCATTACTAAATAAAAGTAACTTTGGGAATGCTCAACGTGTTTCTGTAGGCTACGAACAGAAAAAGTTATCAATGATTTTAGCCGTTATTGAAAAACATACAGGAATACCTGTTTCTGCAAATGATGTCTTTATAAATATTATTGGTGGTTTTAGAAGTAAAGATGCATCTATGGACTTAGCTGTTGTAACGGCTATTTTCTCTGGATTCACCGACATACCCATTCCCAAAAATAACGTTTTTATAGGTGAAGTTGGCCTTAATGGGGAAATTAGAGTAGCTAAAGGAATAAATGAGAAGATAAAAGAATCTATTAGGTTAGGTTTTGAGAAAATAGTTATTTCAGATAAAGCAGAAGTAACCAATAAACTAAAAAAACACTGTATAAAAGTTAACAATATTAATGATTTATTTAAATCGTTCTTTTAAGAGGTAAGAGTGGAGAAAATATTTGTTTTAGATACTAATGTCCTGATTCATGATCCAAGTGCAATGTTCAATTTTACAGATAACAGAGTTGTGATTCCTATGACTGTCATTGAAGAGATAGATCAGTTTAAAAAAGGGGTTGATGAAAAAAGTAGAAATGCTCGTTTAATCGGTAGGTCTTTAGATAAATTAAGGCTTCTGGGGTCACTTAAAGAGGGAGTTGTAACTGAGAAAGGTGGTATTGTACAAGTCACAATTCTTTCATCTGATTTGAATATAGATGGAGTCAAGCTTCTAGACAATAATGATAACAGGATTATTGGTACTGCTTCCTATTTCAAGAAGAAGTATCCTAACAGAGTTGTTACACTAGTTTCAAAAGATGCTAATGTTAGAATTAAAGCAGACTGTTTAGGAATTAAAGCTGAAAATTATGAACCAGAAAAAGTAAATTTCGAAGAAATATATACAGGTTATACAAAATTAAAAGTGACCAAAAGACAAATAGAGAAAGTTATTGAAAAAGGTTATTATAATAATAAATTAGGACAGCTACCACCTAATCACTTTCTGAAACTTGTGGATAATCTAGATAATCCTAAAAGCAAAATTATCTTGAGATTTAATCAAAAAGACAATAAATTTTACCCTATGAAAAACTATACTAACCAAGAAATATTTGGGATTAGAGCAAGAAATGATGAGCAGGCTATGGCTCTGGACTTGCTTTTGGATAGTTCAATTAGACTTGTCTCGCTTTCGGGTATTGCAGGAACAGGAAAAACCCTGATTGCCATAGCTGCTGGGTTGAATCAAGTTGTTGAAGATGATACCTATAATAGGTTAGTAGTTTCCAGACCTATTTCCCCCTTAGGAAAAGATTTAGGTTTCTTGCCAGGTTCTAAAGATGATAAGTTTACACCTTGGATGCAACCTATCTATGATAATATGGAAATTCTAATTCAAGGTCATAATGACTATGACAAAAATGATAATGGAAAAATCTTTGGTAAAAAACACCCTTCCATTAATGATTATTTAGATTTTAATTTTATCGAACTTGAACCTCTTACTTATATTAGAGGTAGAAGTTTACCAAACCAGTTTATGGTTATAGACGAAGCTCAAAACTTAACTCCTCATGAGATGAAAACTATTATCACTAGAGCCGGTGAAAACACCAAAATTGTACTAACTGGTGATCCACATCAAATTGATATTCCCTACTTAGATTCGGAGTCCAATGGACTATCTTTAGCAGTTGAAAAAATGAAAAAGGAAAATTTAGTTGGCCATATCACCCTGAGAAAGGGCGAGAGATCAAAATTAGCAGAGATAGCTGCTTCATATTTTTAAAGGAAGCTAGATGAGTAATGCTAGAAAAATCAATGATGAAAGGTCCTGGATTGAGATAAATCTATCAAACTTTGAAGATAACTTAACTGAAATCAAGAAGTTTCTTAGTCCTCACCAAGAGTTTCTACAGATTGTAAAAGCTGACGCTTATGGGCATGGAGCCTATCAGATTGCCAAAAAAGCTGTGGAAAATGGTGCTTCAATGTTAGGTGTTGCCAATGTAGATGAAGCGCTATTAATCAGATATCATGATTTAACTACTCCTGTTTTAATTCTCTCACCCTCTTTAGAGTCAGAGATTGAAAATATAGTCAAAAATGATTTGATTCCCACGGTTAATGACATCTTCTTTGCTAATAAACTAAATCAGATAGCTCAAGAAAATAATAAAGAAGTTAAAGTACATGTAAATATTGATACTGGTATGAACAGAAGTGGAGTTCGAGCTGACCAAGCTTTAGAATTTATTCAAGAACTTTCCAAGTTAGCAAATCTAAAAATAGATGGTTTATTCACTCATTTCGCTGAAAGTGAAAATATATCTGATTTTACAAATAAGCAATACTCATTATTCTGTTCTACTCTTGATAAAGTAATTAGTAAAATTATTGATTTTGAACCAAGATACCTACATGCTTCAAATTCTTGTGCTGTTGTTAATTATAACTTTTCAAGAATGAATTTAGTGAGAATAGGAATACTTTCTTTTGGAATCTATCCTAACCCTCTCTTGAAAAATCGTGTTTCGTTAAAAGCAGTTATGAAGTTTGTAACTAAGATAAGCCAGATTAAGTTTGCTAAAAAAGACGAGTATATAGGTTATAATTTAACTTATCAAGCTAAAAAAGATATAACCTATGCAGTACTCCCTATTGGTTATGCAGATGGTTACAACTACTTGCTTAAGAACAAGGGTAAAGTATTTGTCAGAAAACGACTTATGCCTATCATAGGCAAAGTTACTATGGATATGATAATGATAGATATTACTGATATTGATAATCCTAGCTTAGGAGAAGAAGTAATACTCTTTGGCATTGATAAGCTTAGTATAGAAGATTTGTCCTCTTTATATGCTGGTTCTCCCTATGAGTTAGCTACTCAAACAGGTAAAAGAGCCAAAAGGTTTTACTATTACAAAAATACTGAAATTGCAAGAGAACCTCGTTTAAGGCGTGAGTTCTACTCCCCTGATTTCTCAGCCCATAAGCTATCTTCTATTATTCAAAATGCTCTTTCTTCTAGAATCAAAACTAGTGAGTTATCACAAGTTTTATTCTCAGAAATTATTGATAATTTAATTTCAGAATCAGACAAAAATATCTCATATAAAACTGATTTTAAACATAAAGTTAAGTTCTCGGAATCCTCACTTCATCCAGACTTTTATCTCGTAACAACCGAATTAATATATAGAAAAATTCTTAATGCTGATAATTTCTTAATTGCTTGTACCTCAAATGAAGAAACATTAGATCGCTATTTCAAAAACCCAAGAGTGGAATATAGATGGTTACTTGCTTCTCAACTTGAATTAACTTCAGAATCCTTTCTTATTAGTGAAGTAACCGTGAATGGTATAAGTGCTGAAATTTCAGCTAGCAACAAGAAAGATGTACTAGAGTTTACTTGCAGCAATAAAGGCTATTCTAGATTTATTGGACAAAGATGTTCTTACAGTATTAAGACCAAAACTCTTTATCCCAAAAAATCACACCAACTAAGCATCTTTATCTCAGAAGCTACAAAAGGACTGAAAATTATATTTGAATACCCAGCTTCTATAGAAGAAATTGATACAGTCACCTTTTTTTCTGGGGAGACAAAATATCCTTCAATAAAGAAAACAAAGAAGGCAATCTCTGTCGAAAGTGAAAAGGGAAGTTGGATTCTAGCTAATAGTGGTGTAGTTTTCTCTTATTAATAAAAATAAAAAGAAAAAACAACAACTTCTGTCGTTTTATTAATCAAACCCTTTTTTAGTCCCCCTTTCAGAGAGGGACACTAAGAGTTTGTCTTTCATAGTGATGATCCCCATCATTCCCTGCTTGAGGGGGATACAAGGGGGTATTTCCGCTTTTATTTCATTAAAATTATTTTCTTAGTAACAGACTTGTTATTCTCAGCAGAGATTTTGTAGAAATAAACACCACTTGCTACTTGCTTATCATTGCTATCTCTTCCCTGCCAAACAACTTTATGAACACCTTGGCTTAAATTATCTTGGAATAGGTTTTTAACCAGCTGTCCTTTCAAGTTATAGATATTAATATTCACTTGACCCTGAACAGGATTATTAAATTCTATGGTTGTTTCAGGATTGAAAGGATTTGGGTAGTTAGTAGCTGTTAGCATGCTAGCAATGGTCTGGATATCATTATCTACCGTATAGCCTTGATACTCATAGCATCCCATATCGACCCTATTTCCATAAATTCGCGGATTTCCATAAAGATCATCCCGAGGAGTTTCATACCAATCAGGCATAAAAGTGAAATCCCTAGAACCAGCATCAATGGCTGGAGAGTAGCCATTGACATCATCACCTGTTAACATATAATAAGTTGGATTTGAGGGGTCAGTTCCAGCAAAAAGAGGGTCTGCTCCATAAATGTTATTCTCACCCAGGGTAAGGTCATTAGAAATTGGGCTAGTAGCTATGTTACTTGTATTACTAAATAAACAATTATCTATTATTAAGCTTTCTCCATAAAGAATTGGATAAGGCTGTTCATTATTAGCAATAATCGTATTGTATATTCTTACAGTATGATCAGTAGCTACTGTTAATGCATAAGAATCTCCTCCACTATTATTAGCAAAAGTGCAGTTATTTATCAAAACATCTTTACCAATAATACGATTATTTCTAGTTATGTTTGTATTTGTATTATTAGCAAAGAGAGAATTATCTATAACAACTGTAATACTATCTTGATAACTTGGTGCATGCATAAAGCGGAAGTTAGCCCCGTACTCTCGATCAAGGGAGTTTTCGTTGTTGATAAACTTTGAATTCTTTATAATAAGCTTATTTTCAACTCTGACTTCCAATATTCCTATAATACCACTAGGATTACTTCCTAAGTTAATATTATTTTCTACAGTTACATTATCGAATTCAATATCTTTTGCGAAAAGCCGACCTGCGGCAGAGTCACTCGTATCTGAAACATTATTCCTAATGATAACATCTTTAAAGTAGTAGGAGGAGAAATATAGCGATCCTGATATATCGACAGGAGCTCCAAATTCGCTATGGCAATTTTCAACAACAACATTCTCTACTCTAAAGTTTTTGGTAATTGATCCTGCTAATGCTATACCTGATAAATTAGACAAGGTCATATTCTTTACAGTTATATTTTCGAACCATAAAGAAATTGAATTTACTGCTCCTACCGGCCAGCTACTCACTGATTTATCAATAATAATTTTTGTTTCTTCAGGTGATACTCCTTCCAAAGTAACATTACTTTTTAAGGCAATAGGGACATTGGACCAGTTTAGTACTGTGTTATCATAGACACCTGGAGCCATATAGATAGTTTTAGGGTTATCTGGATTACTCTTAATTAAGTTATAGGCTTTATGCACAGTCTTCATAGCTTGATCAGGAGTTAAACCACTATTATTATCATCACCATCATTCGAAACATATAAATCTGCATCAATCTCTTGGTGAACCCCCTGTAAGATATCGACTACTACAAAGGGTGTATAGCCTAAATCTTCATAAAAATAGTTATTAATATCCCAGTAATCAATATAATATCTACTCGGATTTGCGACAGTAAATTTATCTAAATAAACTTCGCAGGAACCAGCCCAGTAAAATATCCAGTGAATATCAGACCCCTGCTGAGCATAGTTATCATAGATGGAAGACCTGTTTACCTGATCAAATTCTAGCTCTGGTTGATCTGTCGAAGAAGAACCTATTAATAGACCTCCGCCTCCTCGATAGGAAACATTGTTGCGGATGATAGTACCACTTAGGATTAGAGAACCCCCAAAGTTTAAGGTTATCCCTCCTCCATTATCAGAAACATTGTATTCAACAATAGAATTTATCAAGTTCAACTCTCCTATATTAATAAATAAACCCCCTCCATAAGTTTGGGTATCCCATAAATCACCACTCCCGCCAGTAATGGTAAAACCTCTAACCGTTGCATTATAAACGCTACCATTTAGTAATATCACTGACCCTTGATTATGAGAACCATCTATGATTGTTTGTGATATGTAAGTTGTATCATTAGTTATTGTTTCTAAGGAAAGTAGGGAAATGTTATTGGTATTATTTAAAATCAGGTTTTCGTAATAAGTCCCTGGATGAACTAATATTGTATCATTTGCTTCAGCATTATTTATAGCAGTCTGTATTTCAGTATAAGGTTTTGTTCCATCTAAAGAGACTTCTAACAGAGCATGCAGGTTAAAAGTAATCAGCATTAATATGGGTATGAGCAATTTGTGCATTTATCTGTCCTTTGTTTTTTCGTTTTATTGTTCCACCCCCTTAGTCCCCCTCGCAGAGGGGGATATTAAGAGAGCTAGTTTCACCCTACACATCCCTCTCCGTGAGGGGGATACAAGGGGGTATTTCCGCTTTTATTTCATTAAAATTATTTTCTTAGTAACAGACTTGTTATTCTCAGCAGAGATTTTGTAGAAATAAAGGCCACTTGCTACTTGCTTATCATTGCTATCTCTTCCCTGCCAAACAACTTTATGAACACCTTGGCTTAAATTATCTTGGAATAGGTTTTTAACCAGCTGTCCTTTCAAGTTATAGATATTAACAGAAACTTGACCCTGAACAGGATTATTAAATTCTATGGTTGTTTCAGGATTAAATGGATTTGGGTAGTTAGTAGTAACTATTTTTCGTGTCTCTATCACAGAAGTATTATCATCTGTAAGAGAGATATGATAGCTATCTCTATTATCTTTAAAAATACTTTCCTGACTGTCCCAAACTTTTAATTTTAAATTGAACTCTGTAACTTGTTGAACCTTCTTAGGAGACTTAGCACCTGTAAAAGTTACTACTGATATTTCACTATCATCAGGCACATCTTCCATAAAGGCTTTTACCATGACAGTTGTTTCACCTTGAGTCTTAGCCCCACCAATACATTCTTCATCTGCATAGAGGGCAATCTCTTCTATGTTTGAACTTTCCTCGATATCAATGAAGAAAGGAGTATAATCACTTTTCTCTTCATAAATAACATAGTTTGCATCTTGGTAACGGAAAGAATTTGGGTTACTATAAGGATAATAATTCCAAGTAAAAGATGTGGGAGGTATAACATTGCGACGAAATTTTATCTCAACATAATCCCCTAACTGCAAATTAGTATTACCAGTAGCGGTTCTACCAACCCATGAGCTACCATTCCAATAGAGAGACCAATCCTTATGTTTTATTGTCTGTAAACTTCCTAGAATATCATCAAAGGCAACTAAAGCATCAGTTGTAAAGGTTACAGGAAATCCTAACCAAATCTCGCCTGATGTAACAGGTAGAGGAATACTAACATCCGGGTCCTGTAAAAGACCTGAGAACCAACCACTAGCATCTGAAGCTGTTGTGACTCGATAACCTTGATAAGGACTAACTAAAAGGTCAGGATCGACTGGATCAGGATATTGAAAGGTTGGAGTTAGTAACTGTCCTAAAACCACCTTTTGATACTTCGCTGCCAACCCTAATCCATATTGTGCAAAATCCTTAAAGACAACGTGCATATTATTACTGGGAAGTGAGTAAGAAGTGCCATTTACATCGAGTGTTGTATTAGAAGTATCTATAGCTGGAAAACCTGTCCAGTTTTGGGTTGGGTTTGAAGCTAAGAAAGTCTTATATTCTTTCCTGTCTTGCTCGAAAGCTACTGCTCCAATATCAATAGTTTTATCTTGGTAGGTAAGTAGTTTCATATCATAGCCAGTTTCAGAGCTATCGAACACTTCAGAATATCCGTTACCGATAGCCGTTGAAGACCATTCTAAGTTAAAATCTTCGTTTTCAATATCAACAAAATAGTTTTTCCCCTTGAGATTAAGATTTTCAGAGAAATTAGATATTTGATTATCTAAAGCTAATCCCTGGCTATGTGCAACTGCTGAAGTAATAGATTGATATTGAGAATAATCACTAACTTCATAATAATAATCTACCCCAAAAAGCGAACAACTTAACAAAACACTATTGTTATTATAATATATCTTTTTTTCATTAAATCCTCTCATGTCTGTTGAATTTATTCAACAGTTTTGTATGTTAGTTTAGTTTTACTTATTAAAATGATTCATTTCCTAATCTACAGTTTTTTAAAAATAATCGGGTTCAACGAGATTACGTTTAACCCACTTTGTACTGAACTTAATACGACACAAAAGAAGAAATAGTTTATGGTTAAGATTATTATAAACAATTGAGAAGAGAAGAGAAGAGAAAAATATTGAGTATAATTTGCAAATAGACTATTAATAATATCATAAAGTTCAAATTCTATTCTATAATTATTCATTATTTTTCTCCTTTAATTACATCTATAAACATTAAATAATTAATTTAAAAAAGTTGTCAAGAATTTTAATATTATTTCTTCTCACATAAGAAAACTATATCATGACTGATAAACTTAAAAAGTGTCAACACTTATTAATAACCGATATTTATACTCATTGAGCTTTCTTTTTCCTACTTTTATATTATTCTGTGGAGTTTACTATAAAGGGAAAAGAATTTTTACACGCATTTTGTTTAAGTTTTATTCTTTTAGTTTATACAATAGATGATTTATTAACAGTCAGTACACTTACAAGTAATTTATGAGATTCTTGAAATATATGCTTTGATAATTTATTGATATTCGTGTAAACCAATCTTGTTTATAATGCTTTTCACAAAGTTGCCAGAATAGTTTCTTTAATTACCCTACACATCACCAGCCCAGTTAAAATGAAATTGCGACTAAAAATATACTTGCATAATCATAATTATTGACACAATATGGCTATAAGATTTTTTAGAAGTCATTAAACCCAAATAATGCAATAGATCTTTAGAGAAGAGTGCACCATTTGGATTAAACTAAATTATTGGAGCTAGATATGAATAAAAAAATTGTTATACTTGTTGTTATTTTATTTTCAATGCTTAGCTTAGCTTATGCAAGTCAAGCCAAACTTTACGTTTTTAACTGGACTGAGTACATAGATCCTGAGCTTGTTTCAGAATTTGAAGCTAAATATGATTGCCAAGTCATAGAGGATTATTTTGATTCAAATGAAAGTATGTTAACCAAAGTAGCATCTTCTTCTAAGTCTTATGACTTAGTTTGCCCTTCTGGTGATCATGTACAAATTATGCTAGAGATGGATTTACTGGAGAAATTAGATAAGTCTAGATTACCAAACTGGCAGCACTTAAATCCAGCAATTATTGAAAAATTAAATTATTTTGATAATGCAGAAGATTATGCTATGCCTTACTTTTGGGGTGTAACAGGTATTCTCTACAATCCAGAATATGTTGCAATAGATGAGAACAAAGAGGCCAGCTGGAAACTCTTTGAAGATGAAAGCTACAAAAATAAGTTAATGATGCTTGATGATGCTAGAGAGGTAGTTGGAGCAGCCTTGATAACAGCAGGGTATTCTGCAAATGATTATTCCGCCCAAGCCTTAAAAGCAGCTGAAGAAAAACTTATTTTATGGGATAGAAATATCTCTCAATACCATTCTGATGCCTATAAAAATGATATTCCTCAAGAAGAAGTCTGGATTGCTCAAGCCTATAATGGTGATGCATTACAAGTTATCAGAGAGTTTGATAAACTCAAATTTGCATTGATGGAAGAAGGGGGAACTTATTGGATTGATTCTTTTGTTCTACTTAAGAATGCTGAAAATAAAGAGTTAGCCTATAAATTTCTTAACTTCTTAATGGAGCCAGAAACTGCTGCCAGAAATGCAGAGTGGGTTGAATATGCAAGTCCAAACCTTACTGCTTATAATGATTTTATTGATGAAGAAACTAAGTCTAATAAGCTCATTTATATTCCTGAGTCATATTTAAATAAATGTTATCCAATTAAATATTTAGGTGAAAACGTAACTAATATCTCGGCTCTCTATGAGAGAATATGTTTGAATTCTGAAAACAGAAGAAGTGAAAAATCAGGAATGAATAAGCTTATCTATCTCTTAATTTTAGTCGCTGTTTTTATACCTATTTTATTAAGAAGAAAGAAAAGATAGAGGACTGATTATTGGAAGATTTAAGACTAGTAAATGTTACAAAGAAATTTGATAATTTTATTGCTGTAGATTCTTTGACTTTGGATATTAAGCAAGGAGAATTTTTCTCTTTCTTAGGTCCAAGTGGTTGTGGCAAAACTACTCTTTTAAGAATGATTGCTGGTTTTGAAACTCCAACAGAGGGAAATATTTTCATTGGGAATAAAGATATATCTAAACTACCTCCCTACAAGAGACCTGTGAATACTATTTTTCAGAATTACTCACTTTTCCCTCATATGGATATATTTAATAATATTGCATTTGGTTTAAAGATTAAAAGAAAAAATAAGTCAGAAATCGAAGATAGAGTCCATCAGATGCTTAAGTTAGTCAAAATGGATGATCATATTAATAAGTTTCCCAATCAACTTAGTGGTGGACAAAAGCAAAGAATTGCTATTGCCAGAGCCTTGATTAATGAACCAAAAGTACTCCTGTTAGATGAACCTTTAGCCGCCCTTGATTTAAAACTAAGACAGCATATGCTAATCGAGTTAATGAATATCCATGATGCAGTTGGAATAACCTTCCTCTATGTTACCCATGACCAAAGTGAAGCCTTGAATATTGCTGATAGGCTTGCTATTATGAATAAGGGTAAATTTGCCCAAGTAGGTTCTCCTGATGATGTTTACGAACGCCCTGAAACTATCTTTTCAGCATATTTCATTGGAGAAACTAATCTCATTGAAGGTAGGGTTGTGGAAGTAAATGATGACTTTGCAAGTGTAGTCTGCCAAACTGATTCTGATTTACAGATAGAACTTGATACTACATATCACAGGCAACCTTTAATTGATGATACTATTACTTTATCACTTAGACCTGAGAAAATTGCTATATCGAGAAAACCTCCTAAGAAAAAAGATGATTTTAATATTCTACAAGGAGTTATTGAAGATATTCTTTATGCAGGAACTCACACCCAGTACATAGTAAAAGTTGGTACTTACTTCTTTAGAGTTTTCCAGCAACATAAGAAAGTCTATGTAGATGAACTATCCTTAGACTGGGAAGAAAAAGTCTATCTCTATTGGCATGATACTGACACACATATCATTTTCGAAAGTGATGATAGTGGTATTAACTCAGAAAATATTATGAAGAATCTAAGAAGAAAATAGATGGAAATGCTCACTAAAAATGAATTAGCAAAAATTAAGAAAGAGAATAAGAATTCTTGGTTATTGACCACACCTTTTTTGCTATGGATTACACTTTTTTTTCTTATTCCTTATATAATAGTCATATTCTACAGTGTGTTGACTCCTGGTGTTTATGACATTAAGTTTATCTTCTCCTTGCAGTCATGGAAAGAAGCTTTTTCACCTTCGTATCTTGATTCCATAACTCACTCACTGGTAATGTCTTTAGTAACTACACTGATTACTATCTTAATTGGTTTTCCTGTTGCTTATATAATTGCTAAATCAGCAAAGAAGGTTCAGAATCTTTTACTTATACTGATAATTATACCTTTTTGGACAAATTTCATAATCAGAATTTTCTCTTGGAAGATATTTTTATCATCACAAGGTATGCTGAACAATCTTCTGCTTCAGCTTGGATTAATTGATGAACCTTTGATGCTCCTCAGAACCAATGGAGCAGTCTTGTTAGTAATGGTATATGTTTACTTACCATATATGATACTACCCATTTATTCTGTTTTAGAAAAATTTAATTATAATCTACTAGAAGCATCAATGGATCTTGGAGCAAATGAGATAGAGTCTTTCTTTAAGATAACTCTCCCCCTCTCTTTAGAAGGTATTTTTGCTGGTTCAATCTTAGTTTTTATCCCAGCTTTAGGAACCTACATAATCCCTCAGCTTGTAGGTCATCAAAGTTCTGCTTTTATAGGACAGCTAATTACTTTCAAAGTAAAATCAATACCCCGCAACTGGCCTTTAGCCTCAGCCCTATCCTTTCTCTTGTTATTACTTGTAGCTTTTCTCTTGCTTACAGGCTACAACTATTATAGGCAGAGCTCTAGGAGGTCATAATGAACTATAAATCTAAGTTGAAAGCTTTCTTTGCTTCCCTCAATATAACAATATTCACTCTAGTACTCTTATTTCTCTATGTTCCAATTTTAATATTAGTAATATATAGTTTTAACGACTCAAAAATCATAGCAGGTTGGAATGGCTTCACATTCAAGTATTATCAACTGCTCTGGGAAAATGATAACTTGAAAAGTGCCTTTTGGAATTCATTGAGTGTAGCTACTATTTCAACTCTCATTTCTACAGCAATCGGACTAGTTACTGCTCTTGGACTTGAAAATAAGTATTTTAAAGCAAAGAAGCTATTCCAAGGAATAATCTTTTTACCCTTAGTGATGCCTGATATTCTTATGGGTGTTTCCATAGCAATGTTGTTTAGTTTTTTAAGATTCCCAATGGGAAAAGTAACAGTTATTATTGCTCATATTACTTTCTGTGTTTCCTATACAATCATTGTTATCCAGTCCCGTCTGCAAGGATTTGATAATTCTCTTGAAGAAGCTGCAATGGATTTAGGTGCTAATAAAAGCCAATTCTTTTGGAAAGTAAAATTCCCAATCATACTACCTGGAATATTAGCAGCAGGACTCTTAGCTTTTACTTTGTCCCTAGATGATTTTATCATCACATTTTTCTCAACAGGTAGAGGTTTTAATACTTTGCCTGTCTATGTTGAAAGTGCTATTAGAAGGGGATCTGTTACCACTATTAATGCCTTATCATCAATTATGATTATGCTGACCTTATTCATTACCTTCCTTTCTAAACCAATTAGAAAAATGCTAATTTAAAGAACAACAAGAGCTTTTTTATTTTTTTTTCTTGTTATAAGGTGAAAAACTACTATAATATCATAAAATTGATCTGGAGGATATAATGTCTTTGATATCACTTACTAATGAAAATTTCGAAGAATCAGTCAAAGAAGGTGTAAGTATAGTTGACTTTTGGGCTATTTGGTGTGGTCCATGCAGACTTATGACACCTGTTGTTGAAGAAATAGCTAAAGAAATGCCTGATGTAAAAGTATATAAATTTAACGTAGATGATTATCCTGAGTTAACTGCTAAGTTCAATATTATGAGTATCCCTACAATACTAATATTTAAAGATGGAAAAGAAGTTGATCAAACTGTTGGTGTAGTTTCTAAAAGCGTACTAGCCAATAAAATTAAGAATTTTTTATAATTTTAATAAATAGTTGGAAAAGTAACTTTCCAACTATTTTTTTTGTTCAAGGGGTTTATTAGGTGAGTAAATATTTCATTCTACTAATACTTTTGATTAGTGTTTCTGCATCATCTACAGAATTTGGAATTATTGTTGGTGGTGGTTTAGGTCAAGCTTACGGTTCAAAAGATCAAGCTGAAGGCTATGATATAGATATTAAATCATATCCTATTTTTAGGACAGGACTTTTTGCTGACCACAAAATAACAAGTAAACTTTCTTTTATACAAGAAGTTCTTTATGCTCCTAAAGGTTCAAGACAAAGTATCAGTGTTAAAGAGCAACCTGTCCAATTTGATCTAACTTATGATTTACATTACTTAGAAGTGCCTTTTATGATAAAATACAGTCTTCTGGATCTTGGTAGATTTAAGATTAAGAGTCTAGTAGGTTTCTCTTTCTCTTACCTGATAAGTGCTTATTATAACATAGATGGAAATGTTCAAATTGGGAGTGGAGAGAACACTAGCTTGATTCCTCTCAAGGATTCTTATAAAATAAAAAATCTGGATGAGTTTGATTACAGTCTGCTCTACGGCTTCTCGACTAATCTAGAAGACTTTGGTATAGATTTAGGAATTGAATATCGCTTTTCATTGAGCTGGTATAAAATTAATTTCCCAACTTATCAAGATATGGAACCTGTGGTACTTAGTAATCAAAATCATGTTTTAACTTTATCATATAAATTTTGGAAATAGGAGATAATATGAAAAAAATAATATTAATTGTTGCTGTTTTTACTTTTAGCTTAGCTATTCTTGCCTCACCTTTGATAGACAATATTCGCTTCAGTGCACCGACTATCGATGATCACATTATAGTCAGAGGAGAACTAAGTTTTTTTTATGACCTTTCTTTTTACTATGCTGACAATGGTATCTGGCAATATGAGAATTTTGAGTTTATCGAAGATAGTATTAATAGTTATCAAACAGAACTTCCTGCTCCAAACGACTCACCATTAAAAGTTGGTCTAAGAGCTTACAACGATGTAGTTTCTGAACTAGATGCTGGTGTTGCAATTCAACCAATCCCTCTAGCTGCAGAGGAAGAAGTTCAAATAAACAATCTTAACTGGTTAGTAAATGATACAAGTGAAGACGCTAGTGTTGAAGAAAGTTTCTTAGATATTATCTCTACCCATTTCACCTACAATGATGAAAAACTCTTCTTCGCTATTGAAAACAATGGTGGTGGCTTTCCTGTCAGTGAAGCAATATGGGGACCATTCTATTCATATATTTCTCTTATAATTCCTAATGACATTAACCTTACCCCTTTCGGTTTATTATATACTGTTAATCAAGCAGGAATCATTCAGCCAGGGCTCTACAAAATTACCGGTACAGACATGACTGATATTGAATTAATTGGAGAAATCGAAACAAATATTGACTCTGATAATAACTTACTTACCTTATCTTGTGATTGGTCTGACCTCTATGCTGATGATGATTTCAATAGTTGGTTTGATCCTGAACAAGCTATGTTTAGTACTGTTGCCGGAACTGGAATGATTACTCTAGCTGGTGGTATGCAAGAAACTGATTACACTTATCCAGCAGTAGTCTTTCTTGACCAACTAGTCTTAGAAAATACAGAAAACATTCTACCTCAGATATCATCCATCCAGGAAAATGAACTAACAGGTTTGCTCTCTTTTTCATATTTAGATGAGAATCACAACTTCCCATTAACTTGTTATGCTGTGATTAATGGAATAGATACTTTAACTTTCCATCCATTATCTCACGATTTTACTGACCAAGTAAACTTTGAGAGTGATCAAGTTTCAGATTTAATTATTAACGGATGGGAAGAAATTACTGTTACTGTTTCTGATAACAATCTAGATTTTGTTACCTCTACTATTGAGCAAGTTGAAAATTATGATACCCAAATTATTACTCCAACTACTCAAATTACTAACTTCCCAAACCCTTTCAATCCTGAAACAACTATTTCATTCAATATAGTTAATCCTGCAAGGGTCAAACTAGATATTTTTAACATCAAAGGTCAAAAGGTAACTTCTCTTGGAGAAGACTTCTATTCTAAGGGAAATCATCAAGTTCTTTGGAATGCTAAAGATGATAGTGGGAAAAGCCTTCCATCAGGCATTTATTACTTGAAAATTATATCTAATCAAGAAGATTTAATCCATAAAATGGTTTTGCTCAAGTAATATTACTATCTTAGCTATCCAATCTATTCTTTCTTTAGTTATACCTGATTGTTACTCTCTTCATTAGTTCCTATTACATTATGGTGGGAGTAACAATCAAGGGATAAAAGAAAAACTTACTTGGTAAAGCAAAACATGCCAGAAAAAGATAATATTACCTATTAATGACAAATGAGGAATTCTTTCTGAACAGTCTCCTCGCCTTAAATAACATATTTTTAAACTTCCCTTGACATAAATCTAATATATATTATAATATTACAACGTAATATTTTATTGAACATTTACGGTTTAACCTGATATAGGTAGTTCTCCTACATTGTTTAGGTTTTATCCGGAATGACTCTAGAGGGGATAATTATGATATTAGATTCCAGATACGAAGTTATTGAAGAGTTAGGCTCAGGGTTATGGGCTACTGTATATAAAGTAAGAGATTTAAGAACAGATAAGATATATGCTTTAAAATATTTTAACCACCTAGATGCTAAAGAGTTTTACAAGAAACTACCTGCAAACAATATGCATCATTTAACCCAGATAAATCATCCCAACTTAATCAACATTGTAGATTTTGGTAATATTGGTAACAATGTTTATGCCTTAAGTGAATATTATGATGGCCATCCATTAAATAGATTCCCAGTTAATAGAGATAATATTTCTGAACTTTACAATATAGTTACTCAAATTTGTTATGCTCTGCATGCACTACATACTCATGGAATGATTCATAAAGATCTAAAACCCCATAATATTCTCTTTAGGTTCACAGGTTCAGGTCCGCAAATAAAAGTTATGGACTATGGATTTTTTAAAATTGATTTAGATGGTGACCCACAAAAAATAACAGGTTCGCTACCCTTTATAGCCCCTGAAGTTTATCTAGGAAATGAACCAAAACCAGAAAGTGATTTCTATGCCTTAGGTGTAACCCTTTATAGGTTAACCACAGGTGCTTTTCCTTTCTCTATTAAGCAAATAATGGCTTTTATTCAGGGTAACAAAGACTATTTACTACCAAAGCTACCAAGACAAGTCAACAGTGATATTCCAGAAGACTTAGAAAAACTAATTATTAGGTTGTTAGAAAAGAATCCTGAAAATAGATTTAAAAGTGTACCAGAGATTATAGATTTTATAAATAAAAATCAGATCAAGGAATACTCTTTTTCATATCAATGGTCTACCGTTAATTTCCTAAAATTTAACAGTTATTATGTGAATGAAGATATAAGTAAAAATCTTACTCAATATTTGAAGGCTGTAGAGAATAACAATGGAAAATTAATATCCCTAGTTGGTGGTAAAGGTCTAGGAAAAGGTGATATACTTACTCTCTTTAAATACCATATCTTAACAGGTAAATATTATATCTTCGATTACGAGTGTAGTATGGACCACAAGGATCCCTTCTATGCCCTGACAAAGGAATTTCATACTTCTGTAAGTAAAAACAATTCAGCAGTTTTACTGGAAGATGACTTAAACAAAATATCAGCTAAATTGAAAAAATATCTTTATGAATCTGAGGATGCAGCCAAGTTAACAAATTTCTCAAAAGATGATATGATGGAAGACTTTGCTTCACTAAAAAGTTATCTTCAACACCTTTCTCAAGAAAGACCACTTGTTTTCATTATCAGACATGCTGAACTATTAGAAGATAACAGTATTGAGTTTATCAATTTTTGCGCTGATATCATCTCAACTTCAAGAATCATCATAGCACTTTCTTTTAACAACTATAGACAAGTGCAAAAACTAAATGAAACTGTTATAATTAAAATTCCATTTTTAGAGTATGAAGAATCCAAAAAATATGTTTTAAAGCTTATCAAAAATGATGTTCCAGAAAGCATGATACATAAGCTACACAAAAGAACTTGTGGAAATCCTTACTTTATCCAAGAATTCCTAATTGATTTAATACAAAAGAGGAAGATTTGGAATGAGTCTGGTTTTAACTTCTCTTATAATATTGACCACGCTACTCTACCTGAATCAATACTAAACTCGATATATATAAGAATGAGTAATTTATCTGAAGATAGCTATAAATACTTAATGCAGTTAGCTATAGTGCAAACTCCACTTAGTAAGAGTCTAATAAAATATTTCTTTAAGATAAATGATCTTCAATTATATCATTTCATTACTGATGCATTAAATAATGAAATACTAATAAAAGTTGGTGAATATTATCACTTCACTTTCCCAGAAGCTCAAAAAAGACTTATCCGTGAGTGTTCAAAAGATAAGCTGATCAAATATTCAGAACAGGTGATTTCTTACTTCCAAGATATAGAAATTAATGACATGCGAATTTGCCAAGGTATCATAGAAAACGCTAAGATTGCTAAGGACTATGATGCTATCAGAAAATATAATCTTAGATTATACAAATTAAATGATGAACAACATAATCAAGAAGCAGCTTTTGAAAACCTAATAAATGTTCTTAAAATTAATGTTATCGATTCAATAGCTCACATTGATAAAAACCTTATAAGAGATGCCAGCCTGATTAGTAGCAAGCTAGATATAGTTGTCTCAGTCTCTAAAGCAGAACAACTTATCCGTATTATGGAAAACTATCCAGCAATTTTTGAAAAATACCTTATTCTGATAAAGCTCTACTATCTTTTCGAGAATTTTGAACAAGCAGTTAATCTCTTTCCTATTGCTGAATCTCTGATAAGAACAGCTAAGCAATCATTAGAATTAAGACTCTTAGCTACTAAAATATATCAGAGATTAGGTAAAATGGCTCAAGTAAAAGAGATTCTTGAAGAGATTGATTATTCAAACATAGACTTAAAATACTATCTTCTTTTCCAAGATAGACTTAGTGTTCTCTTTTTCAAGAATGCAAAAATAATGGATGCAATTACTATTGAAGAATCTTTAATAGAGAAATTCCCAGCAACCCCAGATAATGAGATGATGATTATTATTGCTATAATCTATAATAATTTAGCAACTTATTACTCTTCTATCAAAAGATTAGATGAAGCTCAGAATTACTTTTCAAAAAGCATATCCCTTTTTGAAAAATTTAATATTGAGAAACAGCTAGTTCTTATATATAATAACTTAGGTGACCTATATCTAAAACAGGGACTGACTAATAAAGCCTATGATCTATTCTTAAAATCTGAAGAGTTACTGGAAAGGAATTACAATTCTTCAACTGCAGTTTTAACATATATTAATATTGCTGAAGCAAAGCTAAAATTTGGTGAATTTGAGTCTGCTAAGCATTATCTTGGAAAAGCTAAAGAAATTTCTGATAAGGTTGAGGGAGTTAAAAGTGACCCAAGTATTAATCGTAATTTAGCTTTAGCTATGAGTAAAACCTCTACTTACAAAGAATATACAGACTTTATTTATGCAAAAAACCCAGAACTGAAAGATAATAAATTCAATGAACTAAATCCTTTAGTGAAAACATATTTCTATTTCCTTTACGAGATTTCAGCTACAGAAGCTATTGAAAAACTAATCAATAACAACTCTCATATTAGCTACAGTAAATTAAAGGAAGAAGAATTTTATTACAACGCTCTTAATTTACTAGCTATGACTAAACAAAACTATGAAGTAGCTTATAGAAATATCGAGTTTGCTAAGGAGTATGCCCAGACTTCTCGTAACAAGTATGCTTACACTATTTTTAGAATTAGAGAAATAGAGTGTCTTTTATATTTAGATAAAATTGATGAAGCTGAAGCAATATATGAAGAAGTCCTATCCTTATGTCAAAAATATAATTATCAATACTGGGAAGCTGTCTTAAGGCTCCATAAATGCAAGATAGACTTGCTCAATCCAAATATTCATCTACGACAGGTTTTGCGTAACCTAATCGATTTAGCTAACCTTTGTAACGAAAAGCGTTATCTACTGATAGAAGTAAAGACTCTAGGTCTCATCATTCAGGTTCTAAATCAATTTGAGGCAATTGATATGAAATCTCCTTATGTCTTTGATTACAAAAAGAAGATTCAATATTTAGTAGATTTTTCTAATATAAAAATTTATAAAGATTTTCTTGCTAAAAAACACTATTATAGTAGAAAAATCAGTTCTTTCGTTTTTGAAAAAATCGCACCAAGGAAAAGGTTAACTAAACAGACATTAAATAAGAAGATTGCTGAACTTCTGCAAATTAAAGACATGAATAGAATAATCTTCTTCTTTGCAAAATTACTTGATACCTTAGTATCTCCAACCTCCTTTACCATAGCAATCTATAATCAGGATAATATGAATTATGAAGAGTTCAGTTCAGATAACTTTGATTTCGAGCTAATCCAGACTAAAGAATATACAAGTCTGATTAAGAGAGCTTTTACTAAGAATAATGTTATGACTAAGAAAATTAAGGAAAATTATGTAGCAATTGTTCCTTTACAGATAGCTAAGAATAGGGTTGGTTTTATTTTAGTGCAAGATAATGGTGATGTTGCTTATACCAACAATGAAATACTAATTCTTAACAGCATAAGTTTACAAGCTACAACAATCCTACTTAGAGTCATAGACTTTATCGAAAATCATAAGCGAATGACACTAATGTCACGTTTGATGACAGTTACTAATAAATTAATTGGTACTACTAGTCTTGATAGATTAGAATATGAAGTAGTTTCTGAAGGTATTAACTTTCTAAACGCTTCACGTGGTTTCTTCATTCAAATTGAAGATTCTGGTAACTATAAATTTACTATTGCTCTTGATAATGAAAACAACATAGTTAAGCAATATACTTCTTTAGATAATAATGCTTTATTAAAAGTCCAACAACTTAAAAAACCTCTATATTCTAATAATGTTAGTGAAGATTCATTTAGAAAAAGTAGAAAGAGAGATAAGTTTCTCCTTCTATCGTATTATTGTGCCCCTGTCACTATTGATAATAAGATATATGGTATCATCTACTTTGATAACTACCTTGACATCCAAAACCAATTATATGTTAATAAAGAGATTCTAAACCTCTTCTTGCTTCAAGTAAACACTAGTATCAAAAATGCTGTAAGTTACTACAACCTTTTCAAGAAAAATATTGAGCTAGTTAAACTTGATTCCTTGAAAGATGACTTTATCAATATAGTTTCCCACGAGCTAAATACTCCTTTAACCAAACTTTCAACTTACGTGAGAAAGTTAAAAAATAACCTTACAGAAAATCCTGCAAAACGGGAAGAGTTGCTTAAAAATGTTGAAGGAAGTGTATCAAAACTTATTAATACTACTAATGATATCATAACTTTCAATAAGTTCAGTATTACAAGTGGACTTAGGCTGGGTGAAATAGAAATAGCAGAGCTGGTTAATATGTGTGTATCAGACTCTCTTCCATTAGCAGATAAGCGAAAATTATCCATGAAAACTGATATAGAAGATAATATTCCACCTGTATTTGGAGATTGGGAGTCATTATCAATAATGCTTAATCAAATTATTCTAAATGCAATCAGATTTACTAATGACTTTGGAGAGATTATCATTGGAGCAAGACGCTCAACTTTCCAAAATGAAAGACTTAACAATCAGGAATCAGTTGTCATTTATGTGAAAGATAATGGTATTGGTATACCAGAGAAAGAGTTAGACAACATTTTTAAGAAGTTTTATGAATTAAATGACATATATTCACATAAATCTGGTACTATTGAATATAGATCATCTGGTTTAGGTCTTGGTCTTTCTACTTGTAAAAGAATTGTTGATCTTAACAAAGGTAAAATCTGGATACAGAGTAAAGAACATGAAGGAACAACTGTATTTGTCTCCTTAACAATTTATAAAAAGAAGCAAGATGATAAAAATTAGCCCCGAGCTGGAAAAAAAATTAGAATTACTGCCTGATAACCCAGGAGTTTATCTCTGGAAAGACAAAGATAATGAAGTTATCTATGTAGGGAAAGCTAAGAACCTGAAAAACAGAGTTAGATCTTATCTACAAGTTCATAAAGATAGAAAAACCAAGCAATTACAAAAACACATTTATGATTTAGATTATATCGTAGTTTCTAGCGAAAGTAATGCTTTAATTCTAGAAGCCACTATGATTAGAAAGTTCTCTCCTCGCTACAATGTCATGCTTAAGGATGATAAACGCTATCCTTTTATTAAGATAACAAATGATCCTTATCCAAAAATCGAAAAGACTAGAAGCCTGATAAAAGATGGTTCTACTTATTATGGCCCCTATTCTAGATTCCCAGATATTAGGAGAATTCTCTCTCTACTTGAATGGATTTTTCCTTTACGTAACTGTAATCGTAAAATTCCTAAAAATGAAGTTCTATATGATAAAGCTTGTATAAATTATCAATTAAAGAAATGTCTTGCTCCATGCATTGGCAAAATTTCCCACGAAGATTATATGAAGCTAGTAAAGAATGTCAAAGACTTCTTACAGGGTAAACATTACTCTTTAATGAATACACTTAAAGAAGATATGCAAAAGGCAGCAGAAGATTTGAAGTTTGAGTTAGCTGCTGAACTGAGAGATAAAATTAAAGTTCTTGAGAAATTCTCAGAAAAGCAAAACATGTTCTTCTCTGATCTCAAAAACCGAGATATCATTGCAGTTTATCGTGAAGAGAACATTGCAGCGGTAGTAGTTCTTAAAATGGTTGAAGGAAGGGTTAATAACAAAGAACTTTATCCCTTAAAAAATGTAGAAGATGAAACCGACGGAGCTCTTCTTGCTTATTTTATTACAGACTATTATTCACAAAAAGAAGACCTACCTGATGATATTATTGTCTCAACTGAACCTGAAGATATTGAAAGTCTAAACGATTGGTTAAAGAACAGAATAAAAGTTCCACAAAAGGGTGAAAAAAACAACCTAGTTGTTGTTGCAAGAAAAAACGCATTTATGTATGTTGAAGATAAAAAATTGCAAGGAATTAGAAATAAAAACCGAACTATTTTTTCTGTTCAAGAGCTAAAAGATATCCTGAAATTAGACAGGCTTCCCCGAAGGATGGTTTGTATGGATATTTCAACTATCCAAGGCGAAGACACTGTGTCATCAGCAGTGTTTTTTGCTAATGGCAAACCTCTTAAAAGAAATTATAGACATTTCATCATAAAGAGTGTTTCAGGCCAAGATGATTTTGCCTCAATGGCTGAAACAATCACTAGATTTTTAAATAATTGCAGAGAGAATGCTGATCTAACCCCTGATTTAATAGTCATTGATGGTGGTAAAGGTCAACTTAATGCTGCCAATGAGATTTTACAAGATTATGCAGATCTGAATATCATGCTTATATCGCTAGCCAAAAGAGTGGAAGAAGTTTATATTCCTGGTCATGAAGATTCAATTATCCTACCTAAAACTTCTTCTGCCCTCAAGTTACTTACTCATATACGTGATGAATCTCATAGGTTTGCTATTACTTTTCACAGAAAAAGGAGATCATCCAGAACCCTAGTAAGTAAACTGGATGCTATTAATGGTGTCTCTGAGAAGCTTAAATTTGCTCTTTTAAAAGAGTTTGGCTCTGTAGAGATGATTAGACAGGCTTCTCTCGAAGATTTGATGAGAATCAAAGGAATTGGCGATTCAAGCGCAAGGAATATTCTTTCATCTCTTAATGATAGTGACTAAGATGATTTAGTCTTATACTAAGATATTTATTGACTAATTATCAATCATTTAATAAAAAAGTTATTAGAAACATTGAAAGGAGCAAGCTAAGAAATAAATGGCACGCAGACGCAGAAAATATGCAACATGTCCCAAAAATAAATTTCGGTTTTTGACACCGTCTTTGTGTTCTGTATGCGAGTCAATGGAGAAATGCGATGCCTTTAGAGATTTTTACTCAAGAAATAAAAGAAGATATAACAAATTTGTTTATGAAACAATAGAAAAATTCCCTGAAAAATACCAATTGGAGGTAGGATTTATGCCAGTAAAGCAAACATTTATTCAAATAGTAGACAAGAAAACAGGAAAGATTGAAGAAGTGGTAGATTCTAAGACTCTAGATGCCTTAGATATTGAGAAGAAAATTGCCTTAACCAGAGGTAAAGAGCTCTATATTGTAACACATAGAGTTGAGCCAGTCATCAAGATTGATATGAAGCAAAAGAAGATTATTGAACCAATTTCTTATGTTGAGCCTGATCAAAGCTTAACTCTGCAAGTAGATACTCCAGCAGAGAAGACTTCTGAAATTCTTGAGGAAAATAAAACTGTGAAGAAAACTAAGAGATCACCTAAGAAAACAGTTCAAGATGAAACTAGCGAGACTAGTGTTAAGAAAACCACACCTAGAAAGAAAAAAAGTACAAAAAGTTAATATTTAAAGTATCTTAGAAGCTTACTTAACAAAAAGAAAGAGTGTAAAGTCCAGATTAAAAGAGTCTGATTATAACTCCTTGATAACTTTTTGCTTTACTTAAGAATAAGAATATATTTCTTTGATCGAAATATATTTAAAATTAACAAAAGGATAATTATATGTGGAAGAAATTACTGATTTTATGCATTTTTGCAGGCACCTTAACCTCTTGTTCTCTCTTTACTGGAGGCGACAATCAAGATTACTCTAAGTTATATTTTGATTTCAATCTAACAGAGATTGCTTCAGATAGAAATGCAGAATATTCATCACTATGTTGGTACAAGGATAGTTTAATACTTTTACCTCAGTATCCCTCTTACTTCCGCACTAAGATTAACAAAGATGTTATTTTTAAGCTGACTAAAGACCAGCTATCAAAAGGAATTAAGAGAAAAGGAAAGTCTCTTCTAAATCCGCAAACTATCGAAATAGTTAATAATGAAATTTATAAACTTCTTCCTGGTTATGAAGGATTCGAAGGCATTTGTTATGATGGCCAGTACTTTTATCTATCAGTAGAATTTTCTTCTTCAACCAACAAGGGCTTATTAGTAAAAGCTATCCTTTCTAAAGATGAGAAAAGACTAGAGATTTTAAATGAACAACATATTATCCTAGATTTACCTGCAAATGTGTTTAATGCATCTTATGAATCCATATCAGTATATAATGACCATATTTATCTAATCTATGAAGCAAATGGTATCAATGTGAATAATAAACCGATAGTAAAAAAAGTATCTTCTGACTTTTCTAGTGTTGAAGATATAAATTTTGCAACAATAGAATATAGAATTACTGATCTTACAGCTTTTGACGAGACTGGAAG
Source organism: Cloacimonadales bacterium (SeqCode) (assembly GCA_963678375.2). Taxonomy (GTDB): domain Bacteria; phylum Cloacimonadota; class Cloacimonadia; order Cloacimonadales; family JAFGVF01; genus JAEKNW01. The sequence continues at coordinate 2,172,191 of OY782831.1, read as the reverse complement.
AGCTTGGGCAATAAACTATTTTTGGCCAGGTGATGCTTCCCACTACCTTCCTGATGAAGATACTATACAAAACAATTTCCCTGATGTTAACAATCTTGAATATGGAGTTGAAAGAATTATCCCTTTGATTATTGCTGATAATGAAATAAAATATGATACTAGTAGGGATCCTATCTATATTAAAAAAGAGGCAAGAGATGTATCATATAACTGGGAAGGAATTGTTAAATATGATAACAATTCATTTCTGTTAGCAACAGATAAATTCCCTAAAACAGTCCTAAGATATTTAAAAAAATAATAATAAATGGAGAAATAATGGAATTCTTACGTGGTGTTTTAGCTTTAGATGACTGGAGGTTATGGGTCATGTACCTTATTGGTGGTGTATTAGTCTATTTAGCAATAGCTAAAGATTATGAACCTACACTACTTCTACCTTTAGGTTTCGGAACAATTCTCACAAATATTCCTTTTTCAGGAGCTATAGGAGAACATGGAGCTCTTTCAATCCTCTTTAGAATGGGAATTGCTAATGAGCTATTTCCTTTAATCCTATTTATAGCAATTGGAGCTATGATTGATTTCACACCCCTGCTTCAAAACCCTAAAATGTTGCTCTTTGGAGGTGCTGCTCAATTTGGAATCTTTGTCACTATAATATTAGCTGCAGCGGTAGGTTTTTCTATAAAAGATGCTTCAGCAATAGGTATTATTGGAGCTGCTGATGGTCCAACCTCTATTTTTGTAGCTAACCGTTTTGCTAAAGATTTATTAGGTCCAATCTCTGTAGCAGCCTATTCTTATATGGCTCTTGTACCTCTAATACAACCTCCCGTAGTTAAACTTCTTACTACAAGAAAGGAAAGACTAATAAGGATGGAATATCAAGCTACAGATATCCCTAGAGTTGTAAAAATTCTCTTCCCTATTCTCGTTACCTTTGCAGCTGGCTTAGTTGCTCCTGAATCTGTATCTTTAATCGGATTCTTAATGTTTGGTAACCTAATAAGAGAATGCGGTGTCTTGAAATCAATCTCAGAGACTGCACAAACTACTTTAGCCCATCTAGTTACAATAGTTCTTGGTATTGCCATAGCATCAACCATGACAGGTGATAAATTCTTACAGTGGGAAACAATTATGATTCTTGCTTTAGGTTTATTAGCTTTCGTTTTTGATACTGCAGGTGGAGTAATTTTTGCTAAAATCATGAATTTATTTTCTAAAAACAAAGTTAACCCAATGATTGGTGCTTGTGGTATATCTGCTTTCCCAATGTCAGCTAGAGTTATCCATAAAATGGGATTAAAAGAAGATCCTTATAACTTCTTACTCATGCCTGCTGTTTCAGCTAATGTGGGCGGTCAAATTGGTTCTGTTATAGCTGGTGGTATAATCATAGCTTTACTTTCATAAATGAACAAGGAATGATTAATGATAAATGAAAAACTCTTTGATATAGCTAAACAAGTAGCTAAAAATGCTTATGCTCCTTACTCAAATTTCCGAGTGGGGGCTGCACTATTGACTGATTCTGGGAATATTTATAAAGGTTGTAATGTAGAAAACGCTTCCTATGGTCTTTCTATGTGTGCAGAGAGAAATGCTATCTTTAATATGGTAAGTAATGGAGAACAGAAGATCTCTGAAATAGCTATTTATGTTGATTCAGAAAAACTATTCCCACCTTGTGGAGCTTGTAGACAAGTTTTAGCTGAATTTGGTCAAGATATTGCTATTTATTATGGTAATGATGATAAGATAGTAGAAACTTCTTTGAAAGAGATTCTACCCCATACTTTTAGATTGAATTAACCCAGATAATTTTAAAAAAAATGATTAGGTTAGCTCAGACCAACCTAATCATTTTTTTAATGGAAAAAACAACTAATCCCTTCCCTCTCTAAAGTAAGCATTACCTAAATTTTTTGGCATATTAGATCTTGTTCCTCTCAATTGGATCATCAGCAAGAAGAGAATGGTAAAGATATACGGAACAGATTTTAATAACTGGGGAGATAACTCAACCCCAAAAGCTTGCAATCTTGGAATAATAGCTTCCATTCCACCAAAGAGATAAGCTCCAAGAAAGACATACATAGGTCTCCAATTTGAGAATATCACAAGAGCTATCGTAATCCAACCTCTTCCAGCAGTCATTCCATCTCCCCATAAGGAAGAGTAAACTATTGATAAGTAGGCACCTGAAATACCACAGAGTAAGCCACCTAACATAGTTGAAAGATAACGTACTCTAATTACTTTTATACCCATAATTTCACTTGCTAAAGGTTCTTCGCCTGTAGCTCTAATAGCCAGACCCCATTTTGTTTTACTCAAAACAAACCAAGCAATCACTGGAACAAAGTAGGATAAATAAACGAAAATGTTATGGTTAAATAAGACTTCTCCTATAATTGGAATATCACCTAAGAGAGGAATCTTGATTGGAAGAGTCCATAGTTTAACACTTTCTGGAAGCGGCATCTTAACAAATCCTTTCCCTAGAAAAGAAGAAACACCTGCACCAAACATAGTAAGAGCCAGTCCTGATACAACTTGGTTTGCCCTAAGTGTGATTGTAACAAAAGCATGAATTAAAGCAACAGATGATCCAACTATTCCTGCTATCACAAAAGCAAAAAAAATGTTTTGAGTCATTACAGCTGTGGCATATCCAGCAAAAGCACCAAGTAACATCATACCTTCCACTCCTAAGTTTAGAATCCCAGAACGTTCAGTATATATCTCTCCAACTGTTGCAAAAATGACTATCGTCCCACTCTTAATAGCAGAGACTAGCAAAGTAATAATAATTTCATAGAAAGTCATCTTTAACCTCTCTTTACCTTGATTCTATAATTTTTAAAAAGTTCACTTCCTAAGATAGCAAAGAGAATTAGACTCTGCATCACCTTACCAATAGCAACAGGTACTCCTTCATACTGCAAGGCTTCAGAACCAATAATTAAGGAGCTCATAAAGAAAGCAAAGGCAACTATCATGAAGGGGTTAGAACGTGCTAACCAGGCAACAATAATGCCTGTATAGCCAAGATCATCAGAAATATGTGAGTGAAGTTTATACTCTATACCACATAGTTGATTAGCTCCAGCAAGACCAGCAAAAGCTCCACTAAGTAAGAAAACAAACAACATCATTCTTTCATAGTTAATCCCCGCATAATGAGCTGCTTTAATACTTGATCCAATAATTCTTAACTCATATCCAAATTTGGTATATTTAAGAACATAGTAGATAATTAAAACCAAGATCAATGCAAAAAATATACCTATATGCACATTCTGAAAACCAATCTTATTGAATACAGCTTCAGGTGGAATATCTTCAGAAAAAGGAAAATTATCTTTCCTTTTCATTGGTCCATAGACAAAGTAGTCTAAAATACTAATAGCTACATAATTAAGTAACAGAGTAGATATTACTTCATTCATTTTAAATTTCATTTTAAGTATAGCTGGGAAGAATGCCCAGAGTGCGCCACCAATCATTGATACAAGCAAAATCATAGGAATTTGAAGAACTTTTGGTAAAGTTGGAAAATAAATAGCAAAAATTGCAGCAAATAAAGCACCAATATAGAGTTGTCCTTCAGCTCCAACATTCCACACTTTACTGTTTAATGCCATAGCGACTGATAGACCAGTAAAAATCAATGGAATAGTTTTTACAATAGTTTCACTAAATCCAAACATACTTCCAAGAGTAGATTTGAACATTCCAGCAAAAGAAGTAAAAGGGTTAAATCCATAAAATGCTAGAATTATGCCTGATAAAACTAAAGCAACAAATATTGCAATTATGTTAAAAAGAAGCTCTTTATTTTGAGAAACTCTTTCTTTTTGCTCTAAAACAACTTTATACACTAGTACCTCCCTTGTTCACTTCTAACTCATGTTCTAAAGTACCACTCATCATTAAACCAATTTGAGTAACATCATATTTACCATTAGGGAAAACAGAAACAAAATTACCTGAATGCATAACTGCAATTCGATCAGCAAGCATGAAAATTTCATCTAAATCACCTGATATAAGTATAACTGCTTTACCTTGATTCCTAAGCTCTAGAATTGTGTTTCTAACAAATTCTGTAGCTCCGACATCTAGTCCCCTAGTTGGATATTCGCAAATGAATAACTCACTCTCAGCTTCTATTTCTCTGCCAATAATAACTTTCTGCAAGTTTCCTCCTGAAAGTAGAAGTGATGGAAACTCTATGCCTGGCTGAATTATATCATACTTTTTTACTATATCTTCAGCATATTTCTTCATCATTTTTTGATTTAGACCTAGGAAATTACTATATTTTTTATACCGATAAACTTTCATACAAATGTTTTCCCAGGTAGATCTTTGTCCAGCAACCCCTACATGAATTCTATCAGATGGTATATAGCTAATACCCATAGCAATTTTCTCTTTGACACTCATTTTATTAATAACTTTATTTTTAAACCAAATCTTCCCATCTCTCATTTCACGCATACCTACGATGGCTTCTGAAAGTTCAGTTTGACCATTACCAGAGACACCGGCAATACCTAGAATTTCTCCCTTATTCATTTCAAAAGAAAGTGAATCAACTGCTAATAGCCCTTTATCAGAATGAACATGAAGACCTTCAACAGCAAGAATTCTATCTTGCTTAGTTAACTCTTTTCTAGTCAGTACTTCCCCACTCTGTTTACCAACCATCATCATTGATAACTCTTCTGGAGTCACCTCATTAGGTAAGACAGTCCCAATTAATTTACCTTTTCTTAAAACAGTTATTCTATCAGCAATTCTTCGCACTACCTTCATCTTGTGCGAAATAAAAACAACTGACTTGCCTGATTCAGCAATCTTTTTGAGATTTACTAATAAATTATCTGTTTCTTGCTTTGTTAATACAGTTGTTGGTTCATCAACTATTAACACATCAACATTTCTAACAAGCATTTTAAGGATTTCTGCCTTCTGCATTAGACCAATTGGTAACTTTTCAACTGTAGCCTCTAAATCTACTTGGAATTTATATTCTTCCGCGTATTTTTCTAGTTCCTGTTTTATCTTTAGGGTATTAAGGTATATTTTATTCTTAGGATTTCCCAAAATAATATTCTCTAATACTGTTAAACTTCCTACTAGAGAAAATCTTTGATGAACCATTCCTATACCTAATTCTAGGGCTTGTCCTGGGTAAGTATAAGTAAGTTTTTTACTTTTATAGAATATTTCACCTGAATCTGGTTCATAGACACCAGTCAATATATTCATAAGTGTTGTTTTACCTGTACCATTTTCTCCCAGAAGAGCATGAATTTCTCCCTTTCTAAGAGAGAAACTAACATTATCGTTGGCTTTATTACCAAAAAAACTTTTAGTTATAGCTTTCATCTCTACAATTAGATTATTATCGGTTTGCAAAATATACCTCAACTTTTTTATTTTATTCTGAATGGTGCAGTAGAGCTTTAGTAATACTTCCCTAAAGCTACGTATCACAAGTGAAGAGTGCAGATTCTTTTAGCAAAATCCCCTTCTTTGAGGGGGACACAGGGGGTGCATCCATAAAATCCATAATATATATATATATTCGGTAGAATTATGTAAGTTACTGATGCAATGAGTCTTCGCTAAAGCTACGCCCTCACAAGAATAATATAGTGCTATTCTCAAAGATCTACTGCATTATTTGGGTTTATTATCTAATACCAAATTATTCCAAGTTATTAATTTTGTGAAATAAAAAATGAGGAAAAGCAGTTTTCTACTCTCCCTCACTATTATAATTAAGTCATAAGATTTTATTTTTCTATTGTTTCGGTGTAAATACCATCAACAAACCAGTCAAATTGAGTAAGTTCTTCATCAGTCATCATTGTTCCTTCAGCTACTTTTACATTACCTTTATTATCAGATAATGGACCAGCAAATACATGAAGATTACCATCAATCATTTCTTGTTTTTTCTCATCAACTACTTTTATCACTTCTTGAGGAACAGCAGAATTGAAAGGAGCTAAACCAACAATACCAGTTTCTATGCCTAACCAGTAATTTCCTGATTTCCAAGTTTTGTTATAAACTTTTTCTACAACATCTCTATAGAAAACATCCCAATGCCAAACTGTTGAAGTTAAATTCTTTGTTGGAGCAAAATCTCTCATATCGGTATTATAACCTATAGCCCAAACGCCTCTTTCTTCAGCAGCTTGTTGAGGAGCAGCGGAATCTGCATGTTGAGCAATTAAGTCACATCCAGCATCGATTAATGAAAGAGTGTATTCTTTTTCTTTAGCAGGGTCATACCAACTATTTACAAAGACTATCTTCATTTTTGCTTCAGGATTTACACTTTTCACACCTAAGTAAAAAGCATTAGCTAAACGAGTACATTCAGGAATTGGGAATGGTGCAACATAACCTATTAAATTCTTTTCAGTCATTCTACCAGCTACAATACCTGCAAGATATCTTGCTTGATACATTTTTCCAAAATATGCAGACATGTTATCTGCTGTTTTGTATCCTGAACAATGCATGAAAGTCTTGTCAGGATAAGCATTAGCTACATTTAGAGTATAATCCATGAATCCAAATGATGTTGTGAAGATTAAATCACAACCTTGATCAGCCATTTGTCTGATAGTTCTTTCAGATTCAGCATTCTCTTTAACGTTCTCGGCAAAGATTGTCTTTTCTACAACACTCATTGTATCAACAGCTAATCTTCCTTCATTATGAGCATAAGTCCAACCTGCATCACCAACAGGTCCTATATAAACAAAACCAACTTTTAATCTGGAATCTTCTGTCGCCTTTTCTCCACCGCAACCAGCAATGAATACCAAACTAATTACCAACAATCCTAAGATTAATTTCTTCATCTTTATCCTCTCTTATTTGATTTTAACCCGAATAGTGCAGTAGAAATTGATAAAGTCAGCTTTTCGCAAATATCTAGTGCATTATTAGGGTTTAATAAAGAAAGAGCGAACCAAAGTCCGCTCTATAAAAAGTATTTTAGAAATCCCACTTTACACCAAGTGTAGGACAAACTTTAAAGTCGTCGTTAGCTCCATAAATGAAGTTTTGACTGAGTTCAATTTCAGTACCAATTGAGAGTGGGTCAACCCAAGGCAAATCCCACCAAATTTGTGGTTCTGTTAATAATACGAATTGAGAATCTTCACCAGCTTCATCACCATCAGCATTGTCTTGTCCCCAGAAATCTAAGAAACCAGCAAACACTATCTGATCTTGTAAGAACTTCTTTTCCCATACAAGTGTTACTTGGAAATTAGGGTCTTGACCTTCAGCATCTCTTAACCAAGCACTAGTATAAAGTGTCATAACTTTTAAATCGATTGGATATTGAATACCTGCTAACCAGACATTACCGAAACTGCTACCAATACTTAAACCATCATTGTATTGAATACCAGCTTGAAGTCCTTTAACTTGTGGGATGTTAAACATTCTAGTAATTTCCCAATAGGCAGAAGAAGCACTATTTCTTTCAACTTGATCTTTATAATCGAAGTCGATAAAAGCAAATGTTGAACCCCATTGGTCAAATTTTAACATTTCGACAGTTGTGGTAAAGTGTTCACGGTAACCAGCTTCTTGATCATCAGAAGTAGCTCCGAAATCATAATGAACTTGTAAGTTTTGTGCGACTAAAGAAATAGAAAATACGACTAATAAAAGGGCTAAAAAGCGTTTCATTTTTCCTTCCTTTTGTGTTTTTTATGAAATACAGTGTTAATCTAGCTATCTTCATATGCTTTGTCAAGATTTTCTTAACATAAAATTAACTTTTCGAGTTATCATTATTGTTATCATTAAGTTATCTATCTGTCCAATAGATGTTTATACTGTTATTATTCCTTGATTGTTACTATCCTCTGTAAAGTCTAGTAATTTATGGAGGAAGTAAGAATATGGTGATAAAAAAAAGACTTGTGAAAAAGTATCACAAGCCGATTTTAAGACAACTTAATTACTAAATCAGATTAGATTAACCCAAGAATTCTTATAAATCAATAACTAAGATTATTGGAGTGTGGTCTTGTCTTTCTCCAGAATCAAGCATTTCAGACTTAACAAGCTTATCGGCAATTCTATCACTTACCAACCAGTAATCTATTCTCCAACCAGAGTTGTTTAATTTACTTGTTTTAACTCTCTGAGCCCACCAAGAATAAACTTTTTCAACATCTCCATGAATATACCTAAAAGTATCTGTAAAACCCTTATCTAATAGATTGGAAAAGCCTTGACGCTCTTCATCTGTGAAACCTGCTGATCTATGATTACTATCTGGATTTGCTAAATCTATTTCTTTATGAGCAACATTATAGTCACCTGTTGCAAGTACAGGTTTTTCTTTATCTAACTGCTCTAAGTATTCAGCATACTTCTTATCCCATTCCTGCCTATCTTCTAGTCTTTTAAGACCATCTCCAGCATTAGGAGTATATACCTGAGTTAAGTAAAAATCTCCAAAATCTAAAGTTATAATTCTTCCTTCAAAATCCATAGTAGAAGGAGCTTGTATTTCAGGATACACAGCTACCGGAGAATACTTGTCTTTATAAAGAAACATTGTACCCGCATAACCTTTCTTAGCTGGTTCTTGGGAAGATCTCCAAACATATCCATAGTTAGGAAATAATTCTTCTAAAATCTCTATATGCTTCTTACTTGGCCCTTTTGCAGGTAGTTTTGTTTCTTGCAGAGCAATCACATCAGCATCTTCATCTATAATAGTTTTAATCACTTGTCTTGATAAAAGCGCCCTATTAGAGTCACTTGTTAAGGCTGCATTTAACGAATCTATGTTCCATGATATAAATTTCACTTTTTCCTCCATAAATAAAATTATTTAAATATTAGGTCTTGTTAAAATTAGTCAAGAGAAAATAATAAAAGCAGCTTTTTTCATTTGACATCTAAACTAGTAAAATTAATATGTAATAAAATAATAATTGATAGGAGATTAAAATGAAAGTAATCGCAACAGATAAAGCTCCAGCAGCAGTTGGACCATACTCACAAGCAGTCGTAGCTAACGGATTTTTATTCGTTTCAGGTCAATTAGGTATCAATCCAGAAACAGGTAAGTTTGAAGAGGGATTTGAAGCACAAGCAGAACGTGTTTTTTCTAACCTAAAGGCTATTTTAGCTGAAGCAGAAATGGGTTTTGAGCATGTTGTTAAAGCTGAAGTTTTCTTGAAAGATTTGGCTCAGTTTAAAATAGTTAATGAAATTTATGCTAAATATTTCAAAGCCCCATTTCCTGCACGTTATGCTTTCCAAGTAGCTGAGTTACCTTTAGGTGGTCTAGTAGAAATATCTGTAACTGCTACAAAGTAGTCTTGTTATGAGTATTTCAACTAAAGGAGGCGACAAAGGGATGACCAGCTTATGGTCTGGTCAACGAATCAAAAAATCCGATATTAGAGTAGAATCCTATGGAACTGTCGATGAATTGGATTCCCATATTGGAGAAGCAAAGCATTTTGTAAAAATTCAACATGTTCATGATATCTTGGAAGAAGTTCAAAACAAATTGATGCGCATCATGGGTGAGTTAGCTTCTGTAGAAAAATCTTTTGTTACCCCCATCGAAGCAGAAGATATTGATAAACTTACGGTCTGTGTTCATCATTTTGAAGAAAAGGTTAACTTAAAAGGCTTTGTTGTTCCGGGTAATACTCTTCAATCTGCAAAATTAGATGTCTGCAGAACTATAGCTAGAAGGGCAGAACGCAGGATAATAGAGTTGAATAATCATACTGAAGTTAATCCAAATATTATTGCTTTTATAAACAGACTTTCTGATCTGCTTTATATTATGGCACGTGAAGAAGAACGCAATGACGGTGGAATTAAATATAAAAATATTGATACTAAAATAGAGTGTTAATAAATTATAAATTATAAATTATAAGGAAAAATATGTATAAAATTGTATTAATTAGACACGGTGAATCTCAGTGGAACAAAGAAAATAGATTCACAGGTTGGACAGATGTAGAGTTGTCAGAAAAGGGAAACAAGGAAGCGATTGCTGCTGGAAAATTATTAAAAGAAGAAGGTTTTATTTTTGATAAAGCATATACTTCAGTTCTTAAAAGAGCTATCAAAACATTATGGCATACCCTAGAAGGATTAGACTTAATGTGGATTCCTGTTCAAAGAGCTTGGCAATTAAATGAACGACATTATGGCTCTCTTCAAGGGTTAAACAAAGCTGAAACAGCTCAAAAATACGGTGATGACCAAGTTCTTATTTGGAGGAGATCTTATGACACTCCCCCACCTCCTCTCAAAGAATCTGATGAAAGATATCCAGGTCATGACGCTCGTTATGCTTCTTTATCCAAAAAAGAATTACCTCTAACAGAATGCCTTAAAGATACTGTAGCTAGAGTTATTCCTTACTGGAAAGAAAATATTGTTCCTGATATTAAAGCTGGTAAAAGATTAATCATCGCTGCTCATGGAAATAGTTTAAGAGCTTTAGTAAAATACCTGGATAATATATCTGATGAAGAAATATTAAAATTAAATATTCCTACTGGAATACCATTAGTCTATGAATTAGATGAAGATATGAAAGCTATTTCAAGTAAATACTTAGGTAACCAAGATGAAATAGCTAAAGCTCAAGCAGCTGTAGCTAATCAAGGGAAAGCTAAATAATATTTTCCTTTCAATAAAAAAGAGAGGTGAAACTAACTTCACCTCTCTTTTATCTTTATATCTTGTTTCTTTATTTACTAATAGTTTTGGCAGTTTTCTTTTTTGCAACTGCTTTTTTTGGCTCTTCTCTTGGAAATTCAACCTTCTTATAAGTAGGTTGATCAACTAGCCCTTTAATGTAATCAATCTCAATGATACATTTGTTAATTTCTGGCATGTCAGGAAGTTTATACATTATATCTAACATTCTTTTCTCTAAGATAGAACGCAAACTTCTTGCTCCTGTTCTCTGTTTCTGAGCTATTTTAGCAACTTCCTCCAAAGCATCCTTTGTTATCTCTAAATCAACACCATCTAACTTTAATATCTTAGTAAACTGTCTTACAATAGAGTTTTTAGGCTCAGTAAGTATCTTTATTAAAGCATCTGTATCAAGTTCATTGAGAGTACAAACGACTGGCAATCTACCAATCAACTCTGGAATTAGGCCAAAGCGAACTAAATCATCTGGTTCTAGTTTGCTAATTAGATTTTGGTCAGAGATTCGATCTACTAAATCTGATTCAAAACCAACACTCTTCTTAACAACTCTTTTAGCGATAATTTTATCTAAATGTATAAAAGCACCACCACAGATAAAGAGAATTTTACGGGTATCAATTTGAACAAAGTCTTGGTTCGGGTGTTTACGGCCACCTTTTGGTGGCACATTTACTATTGATCCTTCTAAAATTTTCAGAAGCGCTTGTTGCACCCCTTCACCAGATACATCACGAGTTATGGAAGTAGACTCACTTTTGCGTCCAATTTTATCAATTTCATCAATATAGATGATACCTCTTTCAGCTTTTTCAACATCAAATTCAGCATTTTGAAGAAGTTTAGTAAGAATATTCTCTACATCTTCTCCTACATAACCAGCTTCAGTTAGAGTAGTTGCATCAGCAATTGCAAAAGGAACTTTTAGCATTCTGGCTAATGTTTCAGCCATCAATGTCTTTCCTGTACCAGTTGGACCAATCATTAAGACATTTGACTTGTCTAATTCGACATCTCTATCAAGTTCATCAGCTCTATAAATTCTCTTATAGTGATTATATACTGCTACGGAAAGTAATTCCTTAGCTGAATCTTGTCCAATAACATATTCATCTAAAAATTTCTTGATTTCACTTGGAATAGGAAGAGTTTTTACTGTCTCTTGTTTAGATTTAGCAACATGTACTGAATTTTCTTCTTCAAATAGTTCAGTACAAAGAGTGACACAATGATTGCAGATATTGGCATTCATACCATGAATAAGCATACCTGCTTCATCTTCTCCCCTACCGCAAAAGGAACATACCATATCTTTTGAGTTAGTGTATTTTGCCATAAGCTACTAACCTCTATTTTCTATTACTTGGTCAATCAATCCATATTTCTTAGCTTCTTCAGCAGTCATAAAGAAGTTTCTATCTGTATCATTTTCAATCTTTTTCAAAGTCTGACCAGTATGTTTCTTTAAAATATCATTTAAATGACTCTTCAAGAAAAGAATTTCTTTAGCTGCGATTTCAATATCAGAGGCTTGACCTTGAGCTCCACCCAAAGGCTGGTGAATCATGATTCTACTATTTGGAAGAGAATATCTCTTACCTTTAGTTCCAGCAGTTAATAATAAGGCACCCATACTAGCTGCTTGCCCAATACATGTGGTCGATACATCTGGTTTGATAAACTGAATAGTATCATAGATAGCCATTCCAGCAGTCACTGCTCCACCCGGACTATTTATATATATATTAATATCTTTTTTTGGATCTTCTGCTTCTAAATGAAGTAATTGAGCTACTACAAGATTCGCAACATGATCATCTATTGGACCACCAATAAAGATGATTCTATCTTTTAGTAATCTTGAATAGATATCATAAGCTCTTTCACTTCTTCCTACTTGCTCTACAACCATTGGTACATAAGGCATGAATACTCCTTATTGTTATAAAAATTACTCAGCTTCTTTCTTTTCTTCTTTTGAAGCTTCTTTTTCAGCCTTTTCTCTAGCTTCTTTTTTCGCTTTAAGTTCAGCTTTTTTCTCATCAGCTATGATTTGAGGATCAACAATTTCAACCCTTTTGGTTAAATCACTAAAGATTTTCTCAAACATAGCTTCGTTTTTGATTTCATCATTTTCAAAAAGATCTTTGTGTTCTTCCTTAAACTCATCTACTGTTAGTTCTTCAAAACCTGCAAGTTTTTCAACTAATGCATTAACTTCTTCCTCTGAAACTTCTACAGGGAATTGTTTCTTTAATGCTTGATAAACATAAACTTCTTTAATTTGAGGTGTTACAAACTGAGAAAGAAGATTAATCATTTGCTCATCTGGCTCTTTGCCTTGCATATACATTTTAGCTTGTCTATAAGCCTCATTAGCAACTATAACGTTTGGAACTTGGAAATCATTTTCTGCAATTAACGTCTCAACAATTTTCTTATTAAGCTCTTGTTCATTAACTCTTTCAGTCTTTTTAGCTAATTCTTCAGCTAGTGATTTCTTCATTGAATCAAGATCTTCATATTCTAAAGATTTTGCAAATTCGTCATTAATTTCAGGCTCTTGTAATCTTTGAATTGAGTTTACCATAGCTTGAGCTTCTATTGCTTCTTCTTCAATCTTAACACTATTGAATCTATAAGAATCAACTACTGTGGAAAAGTTATCGCCAATCTTTTTCCCAATTACATCATGAATTATTGCATCAGTAACACTAGCTTCTTTATTCACAGGTATGGTAATTGTCTCAACTTTCTTTTCACCTTCAAAATCAAACTTAAGTTCAAATTCAACTGTATCGTTGTTTTGTACTTCATCAGCAACTTCAATCATCTGAGCATTTTTTTGTTTCATTTCATTCAAATAATCTTCAACTGCTTCTTCTATGGTTTTTGCTTTGAAAGGGACTCTAATACCATCAATATTGTCTAAAGTTACCTCAGGATTAACTTCATATTTGAAGACAGCAACTAAATCTTCACCCTTGTTCCATTCATAAGACATAGGATAAAATTCACTAATTGACTTTATGTCATTCTCTTCAATTGCTTCTTTAAGATATTTATCTACACCATCTTTGTATAACTCTTCTTTTACATATTCACCGTAACTTTTTTCTACCGCTGAAAGAGGGGCTTTACCTTTACGGAAGCCAGGGATTGGAGGAGCCATCTTACTTACCTTTTTTAAGGCTTTTTGATAATCTTTATTTACCTTCTCTGCTTCGACTGTAAGGGTGAGTTCTCTTATTACTTGACTGATTTCTTTTACTTCAACCTTCACAATTAACTCCTTTATATATATAATTAATTTTTTAGTTTATTAAATTTGTGTTGTAATAGGGGTTCTTAAAAACAAAAATGGTGCGAAAGAGGGGACTTGAACCCCTACTGGTTTAACCCAACTGGATTCTAAGTCCAGCGCGTCTGCCAATTCCGCCACTTTCGCACGTTTGGTCACTTTATAATTTCCCTATTACTTGTCAAGAATATTTTTCACATTTCTGCTTATTTTTTTGCTTATTTGTAGTTTTCTGGGAACATGATTCTCTCTACTACTTCAATAAGTATATGTAAAATAATCATATGCAATTCTTGAATTCTATCAGAAGTTTTCCCGGGAATTATGAACTCATGATGACATCTCCCAGCTAGTTTACCTCCATCCTTTCCAAGTAAAGCCACGGTAGTACATCCAATTTCTTCTGCTATCTCGAAAGCTTGGATAATATTTTCAGAATTACCACTTGTAGAAAGTCCAATTACCATATCTCCAGCTTTTCCATAGGCTTCTATTCCTCGAGCAAACACCTGGTCAAAGCCAAAATCATTCCCTACACAAGTAAGGTGAGATGAATCAGCTAAAGCTATTGCTGGCAGAGCTCTTCGATTAGCTCTAAATCTACCTGTGAATTCTTCAGCAAAATGCATTGCATCTGTTGCAGAACCACCGTTTCCACAGATAAGTACCTTTCCACCTTCAGAAAATATCTCAGCTAATTTCTTGCCTATTTCTTCAGTCTTCTGAAGATTATCAGCAGATTCTAAAAAGGTACCTAACAATTGGTAGCTTCTTGTATAAGCATCTCTTATGACATCTATCATCTTATCCTCTTTATTTATATAACTTTCAATCAAAATCAAGATGAGGCATTTTATGTCAAGAAAAAAGGGAAGTCCTAAGTTTTTGTCGTTATACTGGACTTAAGATGAATAATAGAACTTATATTGCATCTTAAATTATTTCATCGTGTTTTTTCTCATATTAATCAATTTATAACTAAGAAAAAATCTAGAAAACAGTGGGATTATGTTATAAAAGAAGGTAACCTAGCTGGCTACCTTCTATCTGTGTGATTTATGATAAGAGTCTTAGCTCTTTTTCCCATTCGTCATTTGTGTTTGGATAAAATCCCTATATTCATAGTTATTTTTATGTAAGTCGCTATGGCTACCTTTAAAGCATTGGTGATGTTTGTTAATAAATATAATCTCATCAGCATAAGCTACAGTAGATATTCTGTGGGAAACCATTAAGGCTCCTGTTTCTGGGAAGTATTTATTCATACTAACCCACAATTTTCTTTCATTTTCAGCATCTAGACTTGAAGTAATATCATCAAGAATAAGGAATTTAGGCCTTCTCATCAAGGCTCTAGCTATAGCAATTCTTTGTTTCTGTCCACCAGATACAGCAGTTCCTTTCTCACCCAGTTTTGTTTTATCTTTCTTTTCAAAACTTGCTACTTCCTCTTGTAACTGAGAAGTCTCAAGGACTTTTTGATATAAGTCTTGCTCAACATCATCTACTCCAAAAGTAACATTACTGTAGATTGTTCCACTGAAAAGAAGAGGGTCCTGAGGAACATAACCAACATTATGTAGGAATTGATCTCTCTTAATTTTATCAACACTTTGTCCATTGATCAACACTTCCCCTGAGTCAGGTTTTATAAGTCCTGTAAGCAGAGATATCAAAGTAGATTTACCACATCCAACCTCACCCATTAATAAGGTTTTCTTACTTGAATCAATACTTAGGTTGAGGTTAGAAAATAGATTCCCATGGTCATAACTAAAGGAGGTATCAACAAACTCAAGATTATTAAAACTATTAACAGAAACTTCATTAGTGAACCTCTTATTTTCATTAGGGAAATTCTTAATTTCTTCTAATCTGTCAATATTCACAAAAGCCTGCTTACCTGAAATAAATAATTGAGGTAAATCAAGCATCGGATAGATCATCATCATCAAATAAGTATAAAAGGCTAAGAATGTACCAATAGTTATAGAACCTTTGACAGCCATATAGCCCCCAAAGAAGAGGATAGCAATCTGTCCGAAATAACCTATATATTCATAGATTAAGTTAAGTCCTGCCTGTAACTTTATTAGAGAATATTCAGTATTATATCTTTCTTCTAAAGCTATATCAAAGAAGCGGTTATACTTTTCTTCACAATCAAAAGCCTTAATAATCTTAATCCCCGAGAAAGAAAGTTCTAATTGGGAGTTAATAGAAGAAATAGCTTCTTGATTCTTAGTGTATCTCTTTTCAAGTGAAGTACTCACAAAGTAAAATACTACAATCATAATAGGTAAAGGGGTTAATGAATAGAGAGTCAGTTTCCAGTTCAAAAAGAACATCATTGTCATGATAAAAACAATATTTACTAAGGAGTTGAAAGCTCTAAAAATCCCTGAACATAAAAACCAAGCAATCTTAGGAAAATCGGTTAAATCATTTGTTAACCTAGTTACTAAATCACCTGTTCTGAACTTATTAAAGAACTTATAATCTTTCTCAGTAATATCAGTAAAATATCTCATTCTCAAAGAATGTTCAAACTTCATATTAATCCAAGCTCTTATAGCAGGATAAATAGAAGTGACTAATCTAACAACACCAATTCCTAAAATAACCCAGATAAACCTATAAATCTCTTTCATAGGCTCGGTATAATCCTGGCTATTCTTTTGCAAAAAATCTATTTTATCAATTAATACTTTAAATAAGTAAGGGTAAACTGAAGAAATAAAGGATGTTAATATAGTAAGAAAAATCATTATTACTACAAGTCCTTTATATCTCTTCCACTCATTAATTACCCATTTTATATGTTTATTCATCATGACCTCCCATAAATTGAAGGTTAACTAAATTTTGGTAATCAGGACTTGTTTCCATCAATTGGCGATGGGTTCCCTGATTTTTAATCTGACCATCCTTGAAATAGATAATATTATCAGCATCAATAATTGAGGATAGCCTATGAGCTACTATCATAGCAGTTTTACCTGCTAACACTTTGAGCATTGAATCTTGAATCTTTTTCTCTGTAACTGTATCAATAGAGGAAGTTGCTTCATCCATTATAACTATTTCTGGATTGAAAGTTAAGGCTCGTGCAAAACTCAATAATTGCTTTTCTCCTTGGGATATATTCTGCCCTCGTTCTGCAATAACATTCTGTAAAGATGTCATTTCAAAAAACTTCTCAGCATGAACCATCTTAATAGAATCCATGACTCTATCAGGTGAAATTGAATCATCATAGATTCTCACATTTTCAATAACATTACCAGGAAACAGCAGTACATCTTGTAAGATTAAGCCAACCTTTCTTCTCCATTGCTTGATGTTGAGTTTATTTAGAGGTTTTCCATCAATCAAGATTTCCCCCTTTTGATACTTGTAAAAACCACATATCAAACTTATTGTTGTAGTTTTACCCGAACCAGAAGGACCTACAAGAGCAACTTTTTCACCCTTTTTCACTTTGAAACTCACATCTTTTAATATCCAATTCTCTGCTTCATAAGCAAACCAAACATTCTGAAACTCTATTTCATTTTGAAAAGCCTTAATATCAACATCATTATGATAATAATCCTCAACTGGAAGTTCACTTAACTCTCTGATTCTAGTTAAAGACACCATTGACTTCTGAATTTGCATTACGTTCTCAAGCAGTTGAATCAAAGGCCAAATTATCCTATTTATATATTGTGAAAAAATTATCAAGGTACCAATAGATTTTGTCCCTTCAAAAATCTGAGGAACAATCAGAACAATAATCATTATAAGAAGAAAATATTCTATCAAGAAGAGGAAAAAGCCTTCAACTGAATACTCTAAAAAAGAAGCCTTAGTTTCAATATCTTTCTTCTCAGCAGATGTTTTTTCAACTATCTTGATGGCTTCATTTTCTTTGTGAAAAGTCTGAATTACATGCATACCTTGTACATATTCATTAATATTCGCAGTAACCTCTGAATATTTTTCTCTTACTCTCTTAAAAATTCGTCCCATAAATCTCATAAAATAGTTATAAGCAATTGCAATTACTGTTATTGCTAATAGTATCCAGATTGAGACATCTGGACTTTTATATGTAATAACTATAATAACTCCAATAAAGAAAAGAAAGTTACCTATAATTCTAATTGAAAGTTCTGAGAAAAGGAACCTAACTTTTTCACTATCATTTTCAACTTTCGTAATGAAGTCACCAACGGGCCGATTATCAAAAAATGAAACTGATATCTTCATCAAATGTGAAAATAGTTTCATCTTAATATCTGTAATTACTTTTAACCCTAGTTTTGATAGTATAATAATCTGTGTATATGAAGCGATACCTGAGATTATAATTAATCCTATAAAGAAGAATGCATACTGATACATATCCTTCAAATCTTGATTTGGCACGCTAACATCTACTATATGAGCCAATATTAAAGGATCAATGAGATGAGCTCCGGAAACAAAAATCATCAGTAATAATCCTAGAAGAAGTAACTTCTTTTCTTTCCATAAATATGGCTGTAATAATTTATAATTCTTTTTTATGTTTATTTTTTTGGACATTTTAATATCTCCATTTCATTGATGGTAAATAATGAATTTCAGGGATTTTGTATTTAGCTAAACCTCTCTGAATGTTAATATAATAAGTTTTTTTTAGTTAATAATCAATCTACAAATACCATTTATTTCTTATGTACAGAATTGTCAATATATAATTTACTTTTATTATACTCAAGGTATTTTTTTAGTAATGATGAGTAATTGTAGTTAATACGTGATTATCTTAGAAGCAGATTGGTGAAATGATTTAGTGGGGCTAGTTTTTCCAAGCCCCACTAAAATTCTGAGATTTTATTCTAGTCTATGATAGATTATGTCTTATGATAAATACCTCAGATATAATCTTCTCAATAACGACCTTTTACAACCGCATTCAAACTATAGATTGTTGAAAAGTGCTTTAAGCTATTCTGAATCCTTCTGGATATCAATAATTGTTACCACACAAGAATAAAAATTACTAATACAAGGACATCTCAAGTCATAAAAAACATTATTCTTAATCTTTTCATCATAGATAATACCTGCCTTTTTTAGAACTGTAAGATGTCTTGAAACGGTCGATATATCAGCATCAATCATCTCTGTCAATTCGCAAACACAATATTTTCTCTCTTTTAGCTTGTCAACTATGAACAATCTTGTTGGGTGAGACATTGCTTTAATAATCTTTGACATTTCACCATATTTAATTTTTTCTTCTGTAGTCATTGTTACCTCAATATTTTTAATCTGTTTCAATAGCTTCTCTGTCAATAAGATCATAATAATCTAGAGCAGATTTTTTTGATACATTCCCTTTAGGTATCTGAGTGATAACTAAAGTTGTTTTATAACCATTTAGTTTAATTATGACTTTATCATTTTCATTAACAGTTGAACTAGCCTTTGCAACATTACCATTAATTTCTATTAAGCCTTTATGGCAAGCTTGATTTGCAATTGACCGTGTTTTTATTAGGCACAATTTGTTCAATATTTGATCTATTCTCATTTTATCTCCTTCAAATATTTAAGTAAGTCAATAGGATTTTCAAAAGTTAACTGAGCTCCAGCATTCACTAACTCTTCTTTACCTCGAAAACCCCATTCAGCACCAATTCCCTTGAAACCACAATTTTTTGCTGTTTCCATATCAATATCAGAATCGCCAACAAAAAGCACATCTTCTGCTTGAAGATTTAAAGATTTTATCATATATTCTCCATTAATCGGATTTGGTTTAGGAGGAATATTTTCCACATTCCCTCTGACCATGGCAAAATCAATACTAGGGAAATAATGTTCTACAAATAGTTTGCAAAACTGATCAGGTTTATTTGATAAAATAGCTATTGTTTTTTCTTGAGAATTAAGATACTCGAGTAAGTCAGTAATCCCTGGATATGGCATAGTTTCTTGGTACCAATTTTCATTATAATCTTGGTTGAAGTAATCTCTAAATTTTAACACTAAAGATTCAGTACGCATTTCTGCTGGTAAGACTCTTCGGCATAGTTCTTTTAATCCTGCACCAACAAAATAATTATAGTCTTCAATTTTATGTTCTGGTAATTTCATTTTTTTTAAAACTCTATTCATTGAGTTAGCAATATCATGAATAGTATTAACTAATGTTCCATCTAAATCAAATATAACAGCTTTATAGCCCATTATTTCATCTCCAAATTTATTGTCTGTAAAAAATAATTATATGCATAACTTGGTCAAGCTTTTTTTTTTATCTCACATAATACAATTGCATTATGTAAATAATACAATATTCTTCAGTATAAGTATACTACACCATTAATTTTAAAACCATCTAGAGATAAAACCAATTAAAAGTTAGCAAAAAACTCCCCAACGCAGTTTTAAGTAAAAAAGTTGCGCTGAGGAGAACTTTCAACTAAGAATCAAGAAGAAGTCTGTTTTGATTAAAAAGAAGGTTATATATAATCCTTAAAATCGCCTGAATCAAAATCCTCTCTACTTCTTCTGTTAATAAGGGAATATCTACTAACTCATTGATCCTCTCAGTTATGAAATCTACAGCATCGTCATTAAAGTGAGACTTTCCCTTTCTGCTATTATCTAGCATTTCTTTAAGTAATTTTTCTTTCATTTTTACTCCTTGTTTTTTTTTATAGATTATTCAACAAAGTTTTACAACTTGCATTATCTGGTTTTTGATGTTAGTGTAATATGGTAGGTGCTAAAAAGATAGCACTTAGGGTGAAAATCGAAATTAATAAATAAAGTAAATGTTTATGTCCTTGTCTATGTAGTTTAAGTTGAGTATCAATATTGTTCATTTTATCCCATAACTTCAACAAATCTAGATTTTTCATTAACTCCTCCTTTTAAATAATCAATAAGTAGTGAATTTTACATTTGAGATTAACATTGCTAATCTTAAAATTTCTGATATATTCTTCATATATATATAGGGTCCACTATTGAAAATTTGGGTCATAAAACAAAAATATTCAAAAAAAATATTTATCTAGATTAAAATATCGATTTATATTGACATATTTTCAGTCCAAAAATTTATGCAGAAAAGATTAATATAATTGAACTATAATAGAGAGGAAGAAATGAAGAAAGCTTTAGAAGCCTTAGATTACAAGCAAATCTTAGGTATTATTGTTGGTAGTATTTTTTATGGTGTAGGATACTCTTGGTTTTTAGTCCCTTATCAAATGTCTCCAGGTGGTGTTGGTGGTATTGCTCAGATTTTGAACCACTTTTTTGATTTACCAGTAGGTTTAATTAGTTTGGGAATAAATGTCCCCCTATTTATTGTTAGTTTTTTATTGATAGGAAAAACCTTTGGTTCAAGAACTATTTTTGGTATGATTACTTCAGCCTTGATGATCGATGCTGTTAGTCTTTCAACATTACATAGGATTGGTGTAATTAAAAATCTTGAAGCCTATACTCATATTTTTAAGGGAAAAGAAGTTTTAGCCATGCTATCTCCCGATGAAATGTACCTTTCAGCAATTGCAGGGTCGGTTATGCTTGGTCTAGGTTTAGGTATCATTTTTAGATTTAGAGGTTCAACTGGAGGAACTGATATCCCAGTAGCTCTTGTCAAACAAAAAACAGGTATCTCTGTAGGTTCAGCCTATTGGGTAATAGAGACATTGATTATTCTAACTGTCTGTATCACTTTCAAAGATATTAAGCTTTTAATTTGGGCATATATCAACCTCTTCATCTCTACTAAAATTACTGATATTGCTAGTGAAGGTCTTCCATATATTAAAGGTGTCTATATTATATCAACAGAAGCTATTGAAATTAAAAATGAGATATATAAACGTCTAAATAGGGGTGTAACAATGTTTAAAGCCCAATCAGGCTGGAGCGGAAGAGACTTGAATGTTCTGCTATGTGTCTGTAATAGAAGACAAGTTGGTCCTTTGACAGACTTAGTTAAAAGCATTGATCCTAATTCATTTGTTATTCTCAATGATGTTTATGATGTTATGGGATATGGATTTAAAAGCAGACAATTAAATCTGCAAGATAATAAAAGCTTGGAACAAATACAAGCAGAATTAGATTCTGCCAAAAGAAAATAGTGTTTCATAATACCCTCCTTATACCCGAGCAAAACAAGCATTGTTCGGGTTTTCTTTTGAGATAAATGAGACTCTTAAGTAAATCTAGTGGTTAATTAGAGTCTTTTATTATAATATATTCATTGCATAATCGATAGTTACGAGTATAAGTTTATTTTTGGGAGTAAGTTTTGCTAACTAAATAAGATTTAACTAATATAATTTTACACAATATTTCGCTAGCGTGTCCTTGCAAGAATGCATTGTTTTGTCTGCTAAATCATGTAGTGGATATGAAACATAAATATCTTTACTATTGCGTATCTATTTACTCTTAGTCCAATGGATACCTAATGGATACCTAATAGATGCCCTATAAAGGCCTAATAGAGCTCTTTAAACCAGAGAAGAAATCATTAACTTTCCCAGAACAATATTGCATGATTGTGGGCTATTGACAGTAAGTTCTACAAATATATGGTTTATTTATAATAATTTACACCATACTTGAACTTGAGCCATAAAAGAGTCTGTCATTGTTTTTTAGCTTGACGACAATTACTTGCCTATGATAATTAGATTTAGGAGTAGAATATGAACCATAAAAATGAAACAAAAATCAAGAGAATTGGTGGTTATTTATACAAAGTAACTCCAGTTAAAGATGAAACAGGTAATGTTCTAAGTCATCTTTTAAGACCTTTAATGGTAGAGTTTAGACCCCGAGATTTGTTACAAGTTTTAGTAGGCTCTTCACTATTAGCTATACCTATGGCCTTTACTGCTGAGACATGGGAATTAGGTGAACAGCTACCAATAATAAATGTAATTATCTTATCTCTTCTCTCCCTTTTTTTTATCGCTCTTTTTGTCTATTTCAATTTCTACAGATTTTATTTAAAGAATAACATAATGCAATATATTATAAGAGTAATATCAACATATCTTATTTCAATTGCAGTTGTAGCAATCATACTTACTATTCTTAATAAATGCCCTTGGGGTCTAGATAACATTCTAGCTTTAAAGAGGATTATCATTGTGGCATTCCCTGCTTCCATGAGTGCAACAGTAAGTGATGTTTTAAAATAGAATTAGCCATTTGTATAAATATGATTAAATTAATAAAAAAACAAACGGAGTAAATAATGAAAAGAACATTTTTTTTAGTCTTTATAACTGGACTATTATTGCTTGGCTTAGTTGGGTGTAGCGATGATAATTCAACATCTCCTGCTGAAGATTATCAAAATTTAGATGTACCAGATGGTTTCAACTGGACTAATCTAGATTATTTGAAGTTAAACATTACCATTGATGACCCAAACATTAGGGGTAAAAATCTAGTAACTGTTCGTCATAATCGTGAAGTTTTAGCTCGTAAATTCATTATTGATGGAAATCTAGAAATGAACGTTAACTCTGTTAAAGGTTATAACAACTTAATTATTGAAGTTCCTGCTTTTAATTTTTCCCAAGAAATCTCAACATCAACGAAGGAACACAATATACTAGTTCCAACTTATGATGAACAACGATTTACTTACCAAGCCAATCAAAATCCATATTTTTCAGAAGATATAGATGATGATAACTCTGATTTTCTCACAATCAATGATATCTCTCCTTGGATGATTCAATCATTCATAGATAACAGTAATATTCATATACCCACCCAAGTTCCTCCGGCAAATACTGGTTGGCACAAAGTAAAATTTAATGCTAGTGGATCTGGTAGTATTCAAAGTCAATCTGATGGACTTACAGACTATATCCTTTTAGGCACAGATTGGGTTGTCATGCAAACACTTGACGTAGAAGGATTTAATTATTTCAACGAAAACCTAGAAGGTGCTAAAACCCCAGATACTGCTGATTTAAATCAATGTCCATATAACTCTTATCTTACAAATACTTACATATTTTTAGATGAAAATATGAACTATATAAGTTTCTTCCCTTGGACACCTTGGACTTATACAGATACTGATAGGTTTTTCTCTGACAGAACCAACAATAGTCTTAACAATGCTAAATATATGGTTATCATTGGGCAGTATAATGGTTATCAAGGAAATGTTCGTTTAGATAACTGGCTAGTAACCCTCTATGATACAGATATTACTCCGATTGATTCTGATGGTGATGGAGTAGCAAACTCAGAAGATTCAGAACCTGGTAATCCTAATATAGCTGGTGAAATTTCTGTTCCTGGTGGTTTCATCATGTATGAAGATTTATGGCCTGATAAAGGTGATTACGATTTCAACGATCTTTATATCTACGTTACTGATTCAGAATTTAAAGTAAACTCAGATAATAAGATAGTCTATTTCGATCTTTATTTCAAAGTAATGAAAGCCGGTGCTAGCCTTCATAATGGTCTTGCTCTTCGTTTCTTAGATTCTGAAACCAATGGTTCAACAACTACTTACACTACTTTTGATGAGGGGAACATGTTAAACTCTGTAGTAGCTTATTCCTTACCAACTAACTGGTCTAACGGTCAAGCTAATGGAGATTGGTCAACTATGACTTATATTGATAAGTTCTCTTCCAACACTGCAGTACTAATACACGATATAGGGCAAATGAACCTTACTCAAGGTGATGATATGTCTATCAGAATTTACTTTGATCCTAATGAAGAACAACCTGAAAACCCTGTTCCAGACTTCTTTTTATTCAGATCAACAGATAGAAGTTTAGAAGTCCATCTTGCTGGATATCCTCCAACAGAATATGCTAATATGGATAACTTTGCTACTGGAGATGATGCTTCACTTCTATTCCCAGGAAACTGGTATAAAACTGATAATAATTATCCTTGGGCATTATACTTCTCAACTGATAGTTGGGTGCCTGCAGTAAAGGAAAATATCCCTATTTTTAGAGCTTATCCAGACTTTTCTGGATGGGTAACTTCAGGAGGAGAGCTAAACCAAGATTGGACAAATAATTATGTACCTTCTCTAACTGAAAACCCTTGGAGTGATTAATAAAAAATCTTAACTTTATTTATGAAAAGGGACACAAAAAATGTGTCCCTAATTTTTTGTTAATTAGAATTTAGCAATCTCCACATAACATCAACTCCCACCTCAATAGCATTATGATTTGGTAAGAACTTATCTGAATGTAAATTGTTATCCATATCTCCAGACCCTAACCAAAAAAGCAAACCTTTATAATAACTAGTAAAATAGCCAAAATCTTCACCAGTCATTGTATAATTACACTCTTTGAAATTATAATCAGAATTTCTTATAACTTGACGAAACTTACTGTATAAATCTCTATCATTAACTACAGGGTCAAAGGTACCCAGTAAGTTTACATTAACTTCTAGGTCATGAGCTTTTGCTGTATTTGTAGCTACATTTTTCATAACTTCATTTATTTTATCCCTGTTTTCAACAGTCAAAGTTCTATGTGTACCTTGAAAGAGGCATCTATCTGCTATCGAATTCCTAACAACTCCAGCCTCAGCTTTTCCAATTTGGAAAACAGTTGACTCAACAGGATTAATAACCTGAGGGATAAGTTGTTTCATTGTTGTATAGAACTGTACTCCAGCCAACAAGGCGTCTTTACCAAACTGAGGAGTTGCTATATGACTCGAGACTCCCTTAAATTCAACATCAAATTCTTGGGGTATTCCAAAGATTATTCCCTCTTTGCAAGCTAGTGTTCCAAGAGGCATTTGTCCAGCTACATGCAAAGCATAACATTCTTTAATCTTATAATTGTCTAAAACTTTTGATTCTATTATCTTTAAAGCTCCCCCATGCCCTTCTTCACCAGGTTGGAAAACAAAAATTATATTTTTCATAATCTGCTTCCTTAAAACTTTTTCAATAAGTCCTATTAAGACTGTCATATGAATATCATGCCCACAAGCGTGCATTGACTTGCTATGTATAGATTTATAATCACAAGAAGTCTTCTCCACAATTGGCAATGCATCCATATCAGCTCTAAAAAGAGAATACTCTTCATCCCCTCCTTGTTTATAAAACATTATAATTGCATTAAAATCTAATTCTATAATCTCTAATTTCTGCTCATCTTTAAAAAGCCCTAATATATAATCTTTTGTTTTAAAAACATCAAACCCAATCTCAGGAATCTTATGCAAATCTTCTCTTATTTTATGTAAATTCATATCCTTACCTATTGATTAAATATTTCAAAATTCTAACTGCGTTAGTAGCAGCCCCAACTCTTATATTATGCGCCACATTCCAGAAAGCAAGAGATTTTTCATCTACTCCATAGCGAAGTCTACAAACGAAAGAATCATTAGAATTACCTATTTCTATAGGACTTATAAAGTCTTCATCCATATATTTCACACTTTTAGCAGCTCTTAATAATTCCTTGACATTGTCTAAATTACAAGTATTTTCTAACTCAAGATAGACAGATTCCGAATGACCATAAACAACTGGAACTCGGACACAAGTTGTAGAAACTAGGATATTTTGATCATTGAATATCTTTTTTGTTTCAAAGCTCATCTTTTCCTCTTCCTCACTATATCCAGATGGAAGGATATCTCCTATCAATGGTATGACATTATGTTCAATCTGACGAGGATAAATAGATTTTTGATTTTGATCTAGCAAAGATTTAATCCCCTTGTTCCCACTTCCTGAGACTGATTGATAGGTTGATACTATTATCTTCTTGATCTTGTTTACTTCATGGATAGCGTATAAGGGTAATAACATTTGGATAGTTGAACAGTTAGGATTAGCAATAATTCCTTGGTAGTTTTCTAATATATTACCATTTATTTCTGGAATTACTAAGGGTATTCTCGAGTCCTGTCTAAAAGCTGACGAGTTATCAATAATTGTGCTACCAGCTTTTTCGGCAATAGGAGAATAATATTTAGAAACGCTTGCTCCAGCAGAAAATAATAAGTAATCATACCTCTCGCTCACCCTTTCTTCAGTCAGCTCTTGAATCTGTAAACTTCTTCCTCCAAAATCAACATTATTGCCTGCAGTTTTTTTTGAAGCAAAAAGATCAATCTCATCAAAGGCAATTTTCTCTTCAAGTAAACAAGTAAGCATCATTCTACCTACTTCACCTGTAGCTCCAACTATTCCAATCTTCATACTCTCCTTTCCTCTCTTCTCTTTAGTTCAACAATTAAACATTTAAAGTATATTTATCTTCCCAATCCCATTTATTCTTTTACTAACATTTGTAGGTTTACCCCAGACATTTGCCTTACCTGCCCCACTTATTACAGCATCCAGACTATTTTCAACAAATAAGTCAGCTTTACCAGAACCAGAAATTTTCAATCTTGTTTGCTTAGTTTTTAAGTCTTTCAATTTAACTGTTCCTGCCCCACTAACACTAATATTTAAGTCATTAACTTTACCACTTCCATTTACTTTTCCAGTACCTGATATTGATAAGTTAAGCTTCTCTTCTTTAATCTGCTTTATGTTAGCTCTAGCTGAACCAGCGATAGAAAACTCAGATAAGCTATTAGTCTTAATCTTAATAATAGTAGCCTGAGATGGTGATAAATTGTTCTTAGTATTAATATGCAATACTCCATCTTGAACATAAGTCAAAATATAACCTAAAATATTATCATCACTTTCAATTGTGATTTCTTGCTCATGCCCAAAATCAATATCAATTTCACAAGAAAGACCAAGTGATATACCAGTAAATGGCTTTACATCTCTTATTTCAGTCATAATTTCACCTGATCCACGTATTCCTTTCATCCACTTCCCAGCCCCAAAAACCGCTGCTATTGGCACTATTAGTGCTACTAAGATTAATACAAAGATTACGAATACTGCTACAGGTACTAAGATAAAACCAACTAATCCTAATACTGCTATTACAATGAAGAGGGCCATTACTAACAAGAGTACTTTAGCTATTGGATTAGTGACTTGACTGTTTCCAAATTGAAATTTCATATCTCCACCTAAAGTTTTTTCTTAGTTTATTAATTGTAAGAAAATACGTCAACTAATATTTTAAAAATGAGACGAATCCTCGATACGAGATATTTCTTTCAACTAATATTATTAATTTAAAATAACACTTCCTTTTATAACATCCCCTAAAAAAACTTGACAAATAATTCAGCAATTACTTTTATTGCAAATAAATAAAACTTTTGGAGGAATAAATGAATTTAAAGAACACTAAAAAGGAAACAAATTTAACTTAGTTCAATCTCTATTAGTAGATTATTTTAAAGTAGTTTTAATTAGAAAATAATAAATGAAATTATAAATTTCTTGGGATTGGACAAGTGTCTAATCCCAAGGCTATATAATTGAGCCTTTGGGACAAATGTTTCAAAGGCTCTTTTTTCGTCTAAAAACTAAACAAAGAAAAGGAGAAAATTATGAAATTAAGAACGAAACTCATTAATGTTATACTTGAGAATATCAACGAAAGAAATTTATTTAACAATATTTTAGAGTCATCTAAAATAAGCAAAACACAAAACAAAATAATCTTCTGGAGGAAGAGTGAATACCAGCTATATAGAATTAGCAAAAAAATATATAAAGAAGCATTACAATGAAGAAATTAAAGAAATTGAAAGATTAGAAACTGGCTTGTGTCATTATGTATATGACATTAGTTTTTATGAAAGAGACAACCTAGTCATTAGGATTGCTAGTCAAGAAAGTAAAAACTTGATAGCTAGTGGTGTATATTGGCTTAAGTACTTATCAAATCTAGAATTACCTATACCAGATTTATATCATTATGACCTTCGGCTAGATTTTCCCTATATGATAATTAGTAAATTGCAAGGTAGAGATTTAGCTTATGTTTATGATTCATTAACAGGTTCAGAAAAAGAGAAATTAGCCAGAGAAATAGTTGATATCCAAACTACTATTTCCCTACTCCAACCAAATGACTTCTTTGGCTATGCAGGTAAGTATCATGATGAGACCTTACGAGAAAATACTTCTTGGAAGCAAGTAATCTACGACTCAATAATGAAATCCAAGAAGTTAATTAATCAAAACAATATTTTTGATTCAAAATATTCTGACCTTCTGCTTGCTAAACTTGGGAAGTTTGAACTCTACTTCTCTAAAATCAAGCCTAAAGCTTTCCTTGATGATCTTACAACAAAAAATGTCCTCCTTCATCAAGGAAAATTCACGGGTATTGTTGATATTGATCAAGTATGCTTTGGAGACAAAATCTTCCATTTAGCCCTTACTAAAATGGCACTGCTTGCTCAAGAAAGTGATACCGATTATATTGACTTTATGATTGAAGAGTATAAGCTAGACAAGGAAGAACTTGAAATCCTAAACTTCTATGTAACTGTTTGTTGTTTAGGATTCATGAGTGAATTAGGACAGAAGTTTAACAAGGATGAAATCATATCCTGTCATCCCGATAAAGTTAATCTCTTGGAGAATATTTTCTTAAAACACCATAATTCAACTAATATAATGAAAACAGATATGATGAGGTATGGAGATTCCTGTAACGACTTTTATCAGGATAATCTTATTACTGAAATCATTAGAATAGTTAAACAAGGAAAAGAGGCAAGTGTGATTTGTGCTAAAGCCCACAAAGATATGCCCTTTCCTTATCTAGCAATCAAGCTATACAGGGAGAAAAAGTTTCGCAACTTCAAGCGAGATAGGGTTTATCATATTGGTCGTATTTGGGATAAACGATTACTAAGAGCTATTAAAAACAAGTCAACTATGGGACAGCTAGCTGAGAGGTCTTCTTGGGTTAGCAACGAATTTAACACCATGGAAACCCTTTATTCACTAGGTGTTAATGTTCCCAAACCCCTTGCCTATACTGAAGATGCGGTGATTATGGAGTTTCTAGGATCAGGAGATGTATCTTCTAACTTGCTTAAAGATACTCAATTATCACTTGAACACGCAAAAGAAGTCTATAATAAGATATTGGATTTTATAGAAATAATGCTAAGAAATAATATTGTTCACGGAGATTTATCCCACTATAATATTCTCTATCACAAGAATGAACCTTATATAATTGATTTCCCTCAGGCAGTTAATCCAGCAATAAACCCTTATGCTTATGATTTACTCCTCAGAGATGTTGAGAATATCTGTAAATATTTTTCCAAGTACAATATTCAATCAAATCCCCAATTATTAACCCAAAAAATGTGGTCTATGGCCAGGTAGGAGAAACTATGTACAAGTTAAAAAAGACAGAATATGCTAGAGCTATTAATTTATTTGAAGATATTCCCTGGCAGCTTAGTGGAAAGGCTGTTCTTGCAGGAAACAATCCTGGTCAAATATATCTTGATAATCTTAAGAACCCCTTATATGGAATTATGCTTACACCAGAAGGAATCATAATTTCCGGTAATTTAACAGGTAATCTTGCTAATTTCAAAAGCTGGATAAATAATTCATTACTCTCCAAAGGAATCTCTGATGATAGGCAAGAGTTTTCTATTTATACAAGTGATTATAATGAAAAGTATATACGTGAATTATTCACCTCACATCCACTATGTAAAGAGATGAGATACCACTATCTACTCAACTTAAAGAATACTGAACCTAAAACAATCAAACTCCCTAATGATATGAAACTTGAAAGAGTATCTCCCCCATTGATTGAATCAAAACTTAATCTTCCAAATATGAAAGAAGTCAAAGATTGGGTCATAAATAATTGGGGAGATTATGCTAATTTTGGAAAAAATGGCTTTGGAATAATCATATCAAACAAAGATAGGATAATTAGTTGGAGCCTTTCAGATTGCAAAGCTGGGAATCATTGTGAAATCGGAATCCATACCGACAATGATTTTAGACGTCAAGGTTTTGCAAGTAAGACAATTACTGCTATGATAAATTATGCTATAGAATTGAATTACACTAGTATTGGTTGGCATTGTCCTAAAGATAACATTGGTTCATTCAAAACAGCTGAGAAATGTGGTTTTAGCAGAAAGAGAGAATATGTAAGCTTCTATGGAGCTTATAACAAAACTTTTAATTTAGTTCTTAAAGCTTATAATCTTCTCTTTAAAGAAAAATCTCTTATACAAGCTATCAAGTTTTTTGATTCTTATCAGACTAGTAATTTTAAGAATTATTATCTTTATGATTTTGCTTGTGGCTTTGCCTTATTAGAAAATAAAGAATATGCTTTCAGATTCCTTAAACTAGCAATTGAGTTAGGATTCACTAATGCTAAGCACATTCTCCATGATAAGGATTTAGTTTTCCTTCATCGATTTAAAGAATGGGATGAGATTAAGACAATCCTTCGAAAATAATAATATAATGACCAGTGGGTACAGAAATACCCACTGGTTTTATATAAGTTCTATTCCTTGATAGTAAGTTAATCTCTTGACACATTTTAAGAAATTTATTATTCTGAATTATAAACTTGTCTGAGGATGTCTAATGCTAAAAAGAATATTCATTTGTATTACTTTATTACTAACTCTCTCACTCCTCTCTGCCTACATGATGGTTGAGAATGAAGTCTTCCTAAAAATATTAGTTAAGCTAGATAATAAAATTAGTCTAACGACTGATGGTCTCATTTTCATCAATGGACAAGAGTACCAAAGTAACAAGCTAGATATCACAAAGAAGAGGAATGGTAAAATAAGTGTAACTTTAGCAGGCAAGACACTTACCGATGAGGCTTATAAATTCGAAATATCATTAACAAGTAATTTTTCTTTAGCTGGCAAAACTAAGCAAAGTTTTTCTGGAGACATCCATATTAGAGAGCATAAGGGAAAAATAGCAGTAATGAATTTAATGAACTTAGAATCCTATACCCGTTATGTTGTTTTAAGTGAAATCGGAGCTGGTGCACCTGACGAAGCTTTAAAATCTCAAGCAATTATTGCCCGTTCTTATGCAATCTATGAATCAATGAAAAATAACTCTTACCCTTGGGATTTAAGAGCTGATACTTATTCTCAAGTTTTTAACACTAAGAAAAAAGTTCCTAATAATATCATTAGAGCTACTGATGCTACTGCTTATATGCTTGTGACATATAATGATGAAGTTGCTTTCACACCCTTTAATTCTTATGGAGGTGGATATTTAGCTAATGTGGAAGAAGTATGGGGCGGAAAAGGTTATCCTTATTTAACAGATAAAGCTGATATTGATTATCTTAAAGGTAAAAAAATGTCTAATTATGCTACAGTCAAAGACTGGATCAAGACTAATCCTGCTAAAGTCTATAGCCATTATGATAAGTTACCAAACTGGATTAAAGATAGTTATCATTGGGAAAGAAAAGTCTCTTTAAATACAGTATCTAGAAAAGGATCTTATGGCAAAATCTATTCTGCTAAAGTTGAAGCCCGTGACTCTTCTGGAAGAATTAGCAAGTTAACTTTCTCCACTTCTAAAGGCAATAAAACTATTACTTCTCAAGATAAAATTAGGTCACTCTTGGGCGGGATACCTTCAACACTGGCGATTATAGATGTCAGTGGTAATAACTTGATAATTGAAGGTAAAGGTTATGGTCATGGTGTAGGTTTTTGTCAATCAGGTGGCTATCTAAAATCTTATGCTGGTTGGAAATATGATAAAATCATCAAACACTATTATCCTGGATGTGATATTACAGAAGACTATTTCTTTGAATCTCAAACAGAAGATGAGTTAGAATCATTATTTAGTGATTAATTACCCATCTGGAATTTTTAAACTTTTTATTTAAGGCGGACAAATTATCCACCGCCCGACAGAAGAGGCCTAACTAGTACTTATAGAGGTTATAAAGACAATAATAGTTTATATTTACTCAAAATAATAAATCAGTAAGACATCCCCACCTATGATTTCTGTTGAGTCTAATCTTAGTACTTTTTTTTCAGCAATATTGGCTACTCCAATATCTTGAAAGGCAGAATTATTTCCACCAATAAGACTAGGTGCAATGAAATAATAGAGTTTATCAACAAGACCTTCTTTTACAAATGAAGAAACAAGTCTGGGTCCGGCTTCTACCATAACAACAGAGATAAATTCTTCTTTTAACTCCTTTAGGATATCTTTAATTACAAATTTCCCATTATAACTTTTGCTAGTTCTGAGTTCAACTTTTTCTTCCCTTAAACTTTGAGCTTTTGCAGAAGCTATACATGCTTGATTTGTATAAATAATTGTCTTGATATCACAGGATGATCTAACTAGTTTTGCTTTTAAATCAATCTCTAAATCATGATCAAAAACTATTCGAATAGGATTTTTACCCTGATAATCTTTTAACCTAACATTCAGCATTGCATCATCTTTGTTGACTGTTGCTACTCCTGTTATAATAGCATCAACTTCAGACCTCAACTGATGCACCTTAGTCCTTGACTTGTTATTAGTAATCCACTTTGAGTTTCCACATTCATCTGCTATCTTTCCATCAATAGAAACTGCAGATTTGATGAAAACAAAGGGTCTATTATTTTGGATATAGGTGAGAAAATATTCTAACTGCTGTTCAATTTCAGCTTGAAGTAGATTATATGTAACTTCAATACCAGCTGCTTCAAGCATTGCTATTCCTCTGCCAGCCACTTGGGGATTAGGATCCTTAATACCTATAAAAACTCTTTTTAATCCTGCTTTAATGATTGCTTCTGCACAAGGAGGCGTCTTTCCATAATGAGAACATGGTTCAAGGGTAACATAAAGATCCCCTCCTCTCGCCTGTTCTCCAGCTTGCTTCAAAGCCTGTACTTCAGCATGGTCTTGTCCCCATGGCTGAGTAAATCCCTGACCTACTATATTATCATCTTTGACAATAAGGCAGCCAACAAAAGGATTAGGTGAAGACTTTCCTCTAGCATTTTCAGCTAAGACAATTGCCTGCTTTAGGTATTTCAAATCCATTAAACTTCTCTACCATCCTCTTTGAGCTGTCTTTTTACAATATCATAATTCTTTTGGGCAATATCGTAATCAGGATTAAGTTTCATACATTTTTCAAGATAATCAAGAGCTTCTTTCCACTCTTGTTTTTCAATATGGAGAATTGCCAGATTGTTGATTGTTTTGACTTCATTCGGATCAAGTTCAAGTACCTTATAATAGATTTCTCTAGCTTTGTCATTTTTCTTTTCAACTTGATAGATAAATCCAATATTATATAGAGGTTCTGCAAAGCTAGGGTCAAGTATATAAGATATCTCAAAGTGTTTTCTAGCTTCTTTAATATTCTCTGAAATTGAATAGAATAAACCCCAATAATACTCTATATCAGCTGAATCAGGATAAATTAAACTATATTGATGTAAATATTTAAAAACATCTTCCATTTCATTTTTACTTAGCAAAGAAGCAATATTTTTTATAGCTGTATCTTCTCCATAGAATAATTGAGGGTCACCAATAATCCTGCTCTTTAGCCTCCAAACCTTATCAATCTGGATCATATTGATTGTTATATCAGCCTTTTTATTAACATAATAATGCACTAAGGCTTCCTTAGCATCCTTGTTTAATGATGAGCTTACCAGTGAATAATCCTTAATCTTCTTAAACATCTTCACTTTTTTATTTCTTTTGATAAAGAGCTCTTTATTTTTCTCAGTTTGAAGTTGTTCCTGTTTATAGTATTTATTTAATAATGCAGACCAATCTTGATCAAGGAAATTCTCCATAATCTCATTTGCAGACTTTTCAAAGTCATTAATTGTAGGAAGCTCAACTGGAGGAAGTTGTAACTTTCTCCGTATTTTGTTAATTGGTAGAGTATCTAAGAACTTAATCTTGGAAAAGTATTTTTCTAATTCTGCTCTTCCCTCTTCACTCTTAGCTAATTCTATTGGTGCTTTATTAGAAATTTCTGGATTAGCTTTCATTGTCCAGATATCAAACAGTCTTAAAACTAAGTCATTAGATTCCTCAAGAGAATCAGCTTTAATATTGAATTCTAAACTTTTACTTGCAGGCAAATAATACTGACATGAAGCAGGACATTTCATATCATACCTCATACTATTGCAACACCGCCAACCTATATTAAGTCCTTTTCTGGGACACTCTCTTACTGCTTTTTCTTCTTTGCAAATCTTACATTTGTTTTTACTAAATAAACTCAATCTATCTCCTCTAACATAGGGGGCATTATTCTCTTAAACTTAGATTTAATATATAGTTTTTCAACTAAAGCAAGGTCTTCTTGCTTAAAACCCATTTCAATGAGCTTTGCTTGCTTGAGCCCTAACTCATACTTATGATAAAGAATTTCATCAAGGTCTTGATAAGAAATCCCCATCTCATCTTCGTCAGTTTGATCTGACCATAAGTCAGCTGTAGGCTTTTTATTTATGACTATATCAGGGACAGACAACATTCTAGCCATCTCCCATACTTCAGTTTTGTATAAATGACCAATAGGCTCAAAAGCACAAGCAGAGTCACCATACTGAGTACAATAGCCAGTTAAAAGTTCTGATTTATTACCTGTCCCTACAACTAATCCACCATATTTAGCAGAAAAATCATAAAGAACAATCATTCTCACCCTAGCCATACAGTTTCCTTTTCTCAGACTATCAGCTTGATTATCATAAGTGGAAAAATAAGCATCAACCATTGGGGTGATATCAACCTTGTGGTAGGTAATACCCAAATGTTGAGCAACTTCTACTGCATCATTATAACTTGCTTGAGAAGAGGCTTTATAAGGAAGCATAACACCTATAACATTCTCCTTCCCAATTGCTTGCACTGCTAAAGCAGCTGATAAAGCAGAATCAATTCCTCCTGACAGCCCAATAATTAGCTTCGTAAGACCACTTTCTTTAAGTATATCTCTCATAAAATCTACTATTCTAACTATCTCAATATTTAGATCTCTATTCCTCATGACTTCTCCTATAAAAAAAGATGTTTTACTCTTGATTAACAAAAATAAAACATCTTATATATGTCAAATTTATCTTACTTGAACAACTTCTTCAACTTCAGGTATCTCGTCTTTAAGAACTCTTTCGATACCAGCTTTGAGAGTTAAGGTAGCCATAGGACAGCTTCCACAAGCACCTTGTAGTCTTACTTCAATTACGTTATCTTCACGAATATTAACTAATTCGCAATCGCCACCATCAGCTTGTAAAGAAGGTCTTACTTTATCAAGAACTTCTTGCACTCTTTTCTTATCTAACATCTTTCCTCCATTAATCTATTATTTGCATTATTACTAAATTATAGTCAATACCAATTATTTGACCACTATTATTTCGTCAATCTTAATCCCTAAAATCTACTAAGCTCCTATTAAAACTATTTCTATTTATCAGATTGATAGGATAGAGCTATAGGTAAGACTGAATTATTTGGTATATTCACCTCTTGATTATTACTATCTGCATAAAATCCTAGGCGAACAGTGGGACAGTAACAATCATGTGGCAATAATAGGTCTTATAGAATAGTGATTATAGGCAATAAACAAGAAAATATCAATAGATTAAACTTTTTTCTGCCTACTAATTTTTATTATAGCAAATACCATCAAACCAGCACTAATCATCTGCACTATAGAAAGCTTATTGCCATTTATCAGATAATCAAAAATTACGGATGATATAGGAAAGAGTAATTCAGCAATTGTTGAGACAAT
The DNA here is from genome assembly GCA_963678375.2 of Cloacimonadales bacterium (SeqCode). Taxonomy (GTDB): domain Bacteria; phylum Cloacimonadota; class Cloacimonadia; order Cloacimonadales; family JAFGVF01; genus JAEKNW01. Next base: position 2,135,366 of record OY782831.1, on the reverse strand, counting down.
AGCCTTGACTCGTTTCAAACCATAGTTATACAAGAATATTGAACCAGCTCCAGCTGTTAGAGATATCAAGAAAAAGTAGAACCAATTAACCTTGGTAACAGCTTGCAAGTGAACACATCTTCCTGTAGCAAAAACAAAAACTCCCACAAAAAGAGCAGTAAAAAAATAGCGAAAATAGGTAACTTCTTTAAAATTTAGGGAAGTAAGTGATCTTTTACTAAAGACTGTTCCTGCCCCAAATGAGAAGGCTGCTAAGAGAGAATAGAGAGCAGCTTGGATAAGGTTAGCTTGCTTAGAAATATTTGGTAGGTGAAATTCAAAAGTTAGAAAATAGCCACCTAGGATAGCTATTAAAGCCCAAAACCAAAACTTCTTGTTTGGTTTTTCCTTCAGGAAAATCATGGCTAGAATAATAGCAAAAAGAGGTTGTAGCTTCTGTAAAATCACTATCACAGAAAGATGATCAAACCTCACTAGAAATAGAGCTTTTACAATAGAGATTGTTCCTAGTGCTCCTCCAAAAAAGGAAAGAGTCCAGAGACTTACAATATCTCCAAACTTATAATTAAAAATGCTTTTCCAGTATTTACCCAGAAAAGGAGATAATATAAGAGTAGGAATTAGATGTAGCATAAATACTACAAAAGGAACATCTAGATTGTATAAATTTGGGGTTAAGGCTATGCCATCAAGACCCCATGCTATGGCAGCCAAAGAAATGGCAATTACACCTAATATTTCAGGTTTAAAGATTTTCATAGTTTTCCCTTCGAAATGATATTTTTTATGACTTTCTTAGTTTCAATTTACCAGCGATAAATCCCTTCAATTGTTCTTTTTCCCATCCTTCAAAACCAATCAAGTAAAAAATAGCTACATAGACTAGAACTGCAATAGTTGAGTTTAGCAAGATTATCCAAATATTTGTAGGAGTAATCAACTTATAAAGAGCAATAGCAACAGCGAAATAGGCAATAGCTGATACTTTAGTTTTTAGTATTGAAGTTTTAAGAAATGTCCATAAAGATGTTTCACAAAATTTAACTGCGATTGGTAAGTTAAAAGTTATTGCTAGTATGATATTAGGGATTAAGGTACCTAAAGCAACCCCAATAATCTCGCCATTTTCAGGTAAAGTATAACCCAAGTAAGCTGTTATTGGTCTTAAATAATGAATTAAGAAGATACTTAGAACTAAATTTGCAAGACATTCTATTAAAGCTATTTTTGTTAGTTTCTTTTGTTCATTAGCCATTAAGAGCATATAGACCGAAGTGGATCTGAAAAATAATAAAACATACATAGAAATTAGGAGTATGATAGCTACTATTACACCAGTAATTTCTTCAAGCTCAAGCCAGATTTTGAGTAAAGGTTTTACATACACCAATAAAGGGACTAAGAAGAGAGTAGAGATAAAGCCCATTAATCTAGTAGATTGAATCATAATTTCTGCCATTTTACTCTTATTACCAGCTGCGAAAAGAGTAGCAGAAACAGGTCCTAAGTTATCGAGGAATTGCTTAGAGAAAGTTCTAAATGTTTCAGCTAATCTAGAAGATATTTGATAAATAGCAACTAAAGCAACTGAACCAAAAATAGAAATAACTAATTGATCTGTTTTAAAAATTATCAAGTTAGTAAAGGTAATAAGATAGGCATACATAGAGAAACCCATGACAGATTTTAACATTTTTCTGTCATAATATTTCCATCTTATCTTTAACTCAGGTATTAGGCGATGAGAGATAATTCCCATTAGCATACTAGATACGAAGTTTGTTCCAATAGCAACTAAAGCCATCCAGATAAGAGGTTTATCTACTTTGAAGAAATACACTATCATCAGCATTCCAGTGAAATTCAAGATAGAAACTATTATTTCTACTATATTTCTAAGGTGTAATGCTTGCATGCCTCTGAGAATCTCAGTAAAGAAGCCAATTGGGAAAACTATAGATGAACCAATACCGAAAACCAAAAGGGCTTTCTTATAGTATTCAATATTTGCGTTTTCAAAAGTGAATATATGTTGTACATTATAAGCTAAAATGACCGAAACAACCATAATGATTAAAGAGACAAATGAGTAATTAAAAAAGACAGTACTGACAATCTTATTGAACTTTGTCCAGTCTTTCGTAACAATACTTTCAGAAGTATATTTCTGGATTGATGCACCAAAACCAAAATCAAGCAGAAGGGAATAACCAAAAATTGACCACAACAAGGCCCAAAATCCATAATCTGTTCTGCTTAATCCTAAGAACAATACTCTAGTTAAGAATATTGTAATTGCCATACCAATAAGTAGCTTACCATAGTTAGATAAGGTATTAACAATCATCCTCTTACGTAAGTTTAAGTTTGCTTCAGCCATTACTTATAATTTTCCTCATATTCTTGTTTCATTTTTTCGAAGTCTGCTCTGTTCACATAGAGATTAAAGATAACTGTTCTACTTTCTTGATGAGACATTGCTTTTCCCAGTTCATCATAAATAGTTGTCCTTCCTACCCCTCTTGTGTATAATCTAGACTTAGATATACCATACTTGTTGAGATATTCGGCTACTGCTTTACTTCTGTTTAGAGAAAGTTCAATATTATATTTATCCCCACCTCGAATATCAGCGGCACCTAAGATATCAACATATACTTCAGGGTTCTTCCTAAGGAATTGCACCAGATTTCTCAGTTTAGATCTATCTTCTTGGTTAATTTCAGTTTTATCAAAATCAAAATAGATTGTAGGAGTTGTATAGTAGGACACTCTATCAACATATAAAGTATCATACTTTACAATTTCAAGAGGTGGTCGCTTAGCTGGTGGTTCAAGTTTGTCTTCTTCGGTTTCAAAGACAAAATTTGGTTTTTCGTTCATATAAATGGTCATTGTTTTGGGAATAGGAGGTACTCGAACAAAGATATTTTGAGTAAATTGATTAGGATAGATTGGGACAGCTTTGATATTAATCAATTTATCTTCAGAATAGAAAAGTGATGTTTTGAAAGGTGTTTCTCCTATTTCTTTTCCATTCACATAGATCATTGCTTCAGTTGGTTCTGACCTAATAAGAATCTTCTCTTCAAAAACACCTTGTGGTATGTAAATAGATTTTCTATAAGGAGTACAACCAGCTATTAATGCTAATAGAAATATCAAATATATAAGTTTACTTGCTTTCTTCATTTAAACCTCATTTTGTGTAGTATAATTCTTTTATAATCTCATATCTTTGTTTGTTAATCTTTTCAATATTATAGTTTTCTTCAACTCTTATTAAAGCATTTTGAGACATTTTAATCAAGAGTGCTGGATCTGACAAGATTTGTTTTAAACTATTTTCCCAGCAGTCCATTTTATCTGGTGAGCATTTAAAGCCATTAATTCCATCTTGCACAATATCATCAGGTCCATAACTATTCACAGTAATTACTGGAAGCCCATAACTCATAGCTTCAATAGCTACTCTACCAAAACCTTCTTGTGCTAAGGTTGGGAAAAGAAAGATATCATGAGTCTGATAAGCTAGGTCTAAAGGAAAAACTTGTCCCATTAAAGTAATTCTATCTTCCAATAGCTTTTCCTTGATTAGAAATTTTATTTTACTAATATACTCTTCTTCCCCATCCCCGTAAATATCAAGTTTCCACTGATATTCTTTTAGTTTTGCAAGAACATTGATAATTAATTCTAGTCCTTTTAGAGGTTCTATTCTTCCAGCAAACATAAATCTAGCTTCTTTTATATTAGAATTAATCTCAATTCCTTCTTTAATAGTTACACCACGAGGAATAGTATATATCTTCTTTGAGTAAAATTTCTCTTTGAAGAGTGGCTTCATCCAATTTGAGAGGATAATAACAGGGTCTATTACCATTTTTGAATCAATAAAGAAAGGTAATAATCTTTTCACTGAACCTTTGAGTCTTGCCCTGAATCCTTGCCGATAGTATTTTGTTGGCCAAATATCACCAATATCAAAGAGATGAGGTATTTTCTTTTTTTTAACTGCCCAATAAGGTCCAAGAGAAATATATTGTTGATTCCAAAAATAGACAAAATCCGGTTTAAATCTATCAAGAACCCTCAAGGTGCTTTCATAATTTTGTTTTTCTACTTTACTCTTATTCCAGTAATCATTGCTAAGATAATCAATATAGGTTAATTTTCTGACAACTCTATAATCTCTTCTACCTTCTTCTTCATTCTTTTTATAGTCACCTGACAAGACCATGATCTCCTCACCTTGCTGGTGAAGATAATCACTTACTTCTTTACAGGAAAGCTCATAGCCACCCTTAAAATGAGGAGGAAAATAATTAGAGATAACTAGAATCTTCATTGGTTAACTTCTTACTTTACTATGATAATTATGCAAAGAAGTTGAAAGATTATATTTAAAAGTTTGATAATAATGCCTGATATTAGCCATTAACTGCTCTTTTGCCCTATTACTTCGCAATAGTGACTCAGGAATAGGAGGAGTTTTGTAACCTTGGCTTTTAGCCCATTCTACTACTTCCAAGACTAAATAATAGTGTAATAAGCCCCTTTTTGTCCAGTGAACCCAAGGCTTAGGATTTAAACCAAAATGTACCAGAAGTTTATCTTTATCTTGATCAAATTTATATTCCTTAACCTTTAGAGCTTTGCTAGAAAATGCCATTAATGAATTAAGAACAGACTCATCTGTCATAAAGTATCCGACACTACTCTTATCATAAACTTGCAGATTGTTATCAACAATAACCTTCTCCATTTGGCTTTTCCAAAGATCAATAAAGTCTAGATTTACTTTGTTAATCACAAAGCAGTTTGTTTCGCAAACTGTCGAAATCTGAGGAGATTTCAAGTCAGCCACATCTTCTTTCCATGTATTTAATACTTTATCTGGAATTAATCCCTTTTCATCATCCTTACCATAATAATTTCTATAAACCCCTGCATTCTCTTCAAAAGACCTGAATCTTATCTGAATTTCATTAGGTGCAACTTCAACTAAGTCAGTAACATCTCCAGTGACTATACAATCTGAATCCATCCAAGCTACTATGTCAGTTTCAGCAGCAAAAATAGCATGGGGTTTCATCAAGCAAACACTTTTGTCAGTTTCTCTATCACTATTAACAACTTCAGTATCTGGGAACTGACTTAAGAGTTTTGCTTCCTCTTCAGATAACATTATTCCGAGAACTTTTTTATAAGTCTTTACATTATAATAAGCTAAGGAAGCGACTAATATATAAGCTCCCCAAATGTAATTACTATCGCAGGCTGTAACTATTGTTTTGTTATATTTCATTCATACTCCTTGCTCTTCATTTCCAGGGTAAAAAGTCAGACAGATGTTTATCTGGAAACAAATCTATTCCTATTACACTCTTTAAAGCATATAATAAGAATAGCAACATAATCATAATACTAATCATCATAATAATATAAGTAGTTGCCTTTGCTACTAAACTAAGAGAACGATCAACATCACCTTTATCTAGTGATTTAAAACCTTCTCTAGTGTCTCTACCAAATATAAAGACAACATACCATTGTTTAAAAAACCAAAAAGAAAACCTGATATCAATGATACCTTCTGACGGTACTGGAGGTAACATCTTTTTTAATAGAGATTTTAATTGATTCCTTTGTTCTATATTTAGATTTTCTCTAAACTTATCACTACCTATTTGCTTCAGGTTCTTTGCTTGTTCTTCTTGTGGTGTTCTCATTTCAACTCACCTTTCGCTACTTTAATATGATAAAGCCTATCCATTGTGGCTATAATTGCAAAAATCAACATTAATTGATAAAAATTATTAGTTTGCTTCAAAACCCACTCCAAGCCAGACTCAATATAGATGGCTAGAAGTCCCCCTACTAAACCAATTGCCATAAATTGCAGATTATCCCCCTTATATCTGAAAACATTAACCAGATTTAAGAAATAATAGTAAAAGAGAAAAACAAAAAAAGCAACTAATGTATGCCAACCCGATTCAGCTGCTATCATTAAATATATTGTCTCAACTAGACCATTTTTCTCTTCAGCATCTTCAGTATCATGCATTTCAATATGTGAGCTATATGGATATGGTGGATTAATAGCTCTTCCAAAGTTATTTATTCCTACTCCCATATAAGCAAGTTTTTTATCATTTGCCATTTTAACTGCTGCTTGAGCTAGGGCTACTCTAACTAGAGCAGACTCTTCAGGAGCAGTTCTAAATCGCTCAGTGATAGAGTCCCAAGCTTTGGCTAAAACAGCTAAACTCATAATCATGAGTAAAAAAGTTATGACTATCTTTTTCGGGTTAAAACCATTTAAGAATGATAATCCTAGGACAACTACAATTGCAAAAGCATATAAGGCTAAGCCTGCCCTTGATAAAGTGGATATAATAGAGACAGAGGCCATACCAAAAATCATCAGCCAAACCACAAGCTTGTCTAAAGAGAGATCTTTTTTATTAATCAAATAAGAAAAGGCAATTGATCCAAAGATAATCATATACATAACAAGAGAATTCTGATGTGGAAAGGGACCTGCAGTTTGAAATTTACCATCTAAATACTTCTGTTTGATAACTTCATAAAAGACGAAAATAGTTATCGCTCCTACTCCCTTTAAGAAGTCAAAATACTTTTTATCTGTATCAATATAGTTGTAAACAGTCCAAAAATAGACATACATTCTTACCATTTTCCATACTTCAAACATAGAAAAAAGAACAAAGTCTGCATTAATAATGGAAACAATACTGAGTCCGAAATAAACAAAAAACCAAAGAGCCCCCTTGGGAACTCTATCTTTTACACCTTTCTTGTTCAATACTATCAAAAAGATTATCATAGTACAGATATCAACCATACCTACTTCAAATCCTTTAGAAGTCAATCTTTCGGTTTCTCTGGAAACAAAATTTATATCTTCCATTTTGGCTGTAAAAAAAACCATTAGGAAAAAAATAGCTCTTTCTACTTTGTCATGTTTAAGAGATAAGGAGTATCCTAAGGGTACTCCTATTAACATAACTGAGAAAAATATTATATACTTAAAGGCACTTAAGGCTTCAGTCATGATACTTAGTTATTAGTATCGTTAATTATATTTTGAAGTAAATAGCCTGTTTGAACAGCCTGAAGACTTGGTAGAATCTGTTCTAAAACTAAATTCCAACTAGCAATCGGCGTTTTAGGTACATAAACTATATCATTAGGTTTTAGACGGAAATCCATTATTTTTCCTTCATAAATTGCATCTAAGTTAATCTTAAATAACCTTGGGTGCTTAAGATTACCCCTAACTAAATAGACATTTGAAGTTTTTGCTGAAGGCTTCAACCCTTGAGCATAAGCAATAACCTGACCTAGAGTCATATTCTCTTTAAAAGCAAAATGCCCTTGTTCTAGAACTTCTCCAACTACATAAACTTCTCTATTGATTGAAGATGGTAAATAGATATAATCTCCCCCCATTAAAGGAATATTATTTAACATATTACCTTCTTTAATGAGAGAATAAAAATCTATAGGCAAAACCTTGTTATTCCTAACTATAAATGACCTTTCTAAATCAGCTAATTCTATGGAGTTATTCTGGAAATAACCTAAAGCAAGTCCACCAGCTTTAGCAATTAAGTCTAGTATTCTCATTTCACCAGTAATCTGATATTGTTGAGGATAAGTTACCTTTCCCAGAATTGTTACAGTTCCACTATTAATTTCGTATGGTATAATTGTTACTTCAGGAAAAGCAATGTAGTCTTTTAGTTTCTCTTCAATCACCTCAGTAGCTTCAGCTAACTCAAGGCCTTCAACTTCAATTTCTCCTATTAGAGGAAAGGTTATGCAACCATCCCTTTTTACAATCAGTTCCTTGGTGTTTAAATCTTCTTCATTATATACATAAGCATGAAATTTATCATCAGGACCTATGATATAAGTCGGCATTTCTACTTGTTGTAATTTAGTTAACTCATCAATAGTCTGTTGGTCTTCTTGGGTAGAAACCGCAGATTCCTCAAGATACTCTCCAGGGACATCAATATTTTCTTCAATATAAGGTTCTCTACTACAACTAAAAGCAATTAGAGTAATAACTAATAAAATAATATTTTGTATCTTTTTCATAACAACCTACAATGTTTCCGAATAATAGTCTTTAGGTATATTGTTGAGAATTCCATATACTTTTTTAACATCTTTTTGATGAAGATAATGAGCTAAGTTATAAATATCAGTTTTTGGTGAATATCTAAATCTTCCAACTAAAATATTAGTATCAGCTGATTTAGTTACAGCATGATATAGCTGAATGTTATAGCTTGAAGGAAACATTTCCCATAAAATGTAGTCATAATCCATAAACAAACCATATAATTTGTGGAAATCACTTGTTTTATACATTTTCTTAAAAATTTGTTCTCCTGTCCAGAAATAGCATTTATTTATATTGGCTGATATCTCTTTCACTTCGAAAGGCTTATCATCATCTAAATAAGTATTTATTTCATAATCTTCTATTTCTATTGATAAATCTTTAACACATTCAATCACAAGCACTTTTGATGTAGAGCCTAACATTTTGCTAAATTCATTCATTATGAATGATTTACCTGTCTGCGGGTTAGCAGAACCAATAGTAATTATTGGTGGTTTAGGTACATCTTCAATAATATCAAAAAGGTTATCTAACATATATTGCAAGTTAGCATAGAATTTACTAGCATTTGCTCCCTCTTCAGAAGGAATCTGCCCCAAGAGTGGGATACCTATATATTTATCATAATCCAATTTTGATTTAACTCTAAAATCGAATAATTCTTTACCAATATAGAATACTACGAGAATGAAACCAATAAAAATACCTGAAGCTAAAACTAAGAGTTTTTTACTAATGTTAACAGGATATTTTGGTATGACAGCAGGTTCAAATAATTGGAAGTCATTAGTGTTGGTGTCTAAAGCCATTCTAGATTCTGCGATTCTTCCTTCAATAATCCTTAGAACATCTCTACTCAACTCGAGCTGTCTTTGCAGTTCAAGATGATTATCATTAATTGTGTTAAAATGAATTAGGTTACTTTTGACATCATTAATCTCGTTTTGATAACCAATGAAGTTAGCCCTTGCAGCCTTTAGTTCACCTTCGTATCTAGTTTTATCTACTTCATAGGTCTGTATTAAACCATTAGGGCCCCAGCTTGTATTATCAGGAGGTTCAGGAATTCTATCAGGATTTGCAATTTTCTTTTCCAATGTATCAATTTCAGCTTGAAGATTTTGTACTTTCGGGTTTAGCTTAGTGTATCTGGTCAACAAAAGCTCTAGCTCTTTTTTGAGAAGTATTAACTTCTTTTCATCAGTATTAGTGAAAGTCCAAGTCATCATTACTTCTTTAGGAAGCTGATTCATCTTTTTATCTAAATCAGCAATTTTTACTCTCATTTCATCAATTTTTATAAGAGTTTCTATTTTTCTAACTTCTAATAGCTTGAGTTTTTCATATAACTGATCTCTTTCAGCATCAATTGAAATTATGTCGTGTTCTTTCTGAAAATCAAGTATACTTTGTTCCAAGTCAGCTATCTTAGCTAAACTCTTTTCTTTTTCATCTGAATAATAATTATATACACTATCTGCTGATGCATTTTGAAGTCTGGTACTGGTTTCTATGAAGGTTTCTCCAAGAACATTGGCCATTTCAACTGCACGATGAGGATCACTATCAGTAACACTGAAACTTAGAACGTTAGATCGATTACCTCTTTGGACTTCTATCATTCTACCAACTTCTTCAGGTTCATAACCCTCCATATCCAGTTTATCCATAATAGAAAGAATGATTGGTCGGGACCTAGCTGTCTCTAAAATTGTATTTATATCAAAAGCATTATAAAGATAAGGCATATCAGTAGGAGTTGATATGTTTTTTTGCATTCTAATAACCCTGCAAGAAGCTCTCCATGCAGGTTTAATTTTAATAGAAACAATGATTGCTACTAATAGCATAAAAGATATAGTAAAAAGAATAATCCACTTTATCTTTTGTCTAAAAGAAATTAATAAAACCCTTTTATCAATTACTAAGGGGGATTTTTCCTCTTCTTCAGAATCTACTCTTAGCTGTTCAAGTTCATTATCTTTACTTTGATCTATCATTATTTCATTTCCTAATTATTTTCTTCCCACAGTTTTATAAACACATTTAACATATCTTCATTGTTTTTACAATTATTAATGGTAAGATATTTTTGGCAACTAATTTCCTTTTTATTAAACAAAAAGTAGGGTAAGGTCATAAATAACCTAAACCTTGGGTGCTTAGTTAACAAATATGAGTTATCTTTAGAATAGCCAATTTTTACATTCTTGCAAATGTTTTTAATGTTTTCTTTTAAATTAATGTGATCTTTAAAAACATCAAAAATCACATTTTCATATTCTCTTAAATTTAACTCAGAGGTGTATTTACTAGTAAAAATCCAGCTATATAGTTTCTCATAAACTATTAGGATATTTTCATATTCTTCAATATATTCTTCTTTGGTCAAGTTTGGTTTATGTGGCTTCTCTTTGAAGTTATAAGCAGTCTGATAATGAGAAAAAATTCCTAATTCTTTTATTTCATCATCATTAGCTAACTCAGAAAATAATTCACTTCTTCGCTTATAAGAATAGTGAAACTTACCTTTCTTGATAAGATAGGCATCACCCATGGCTAATTGAGCCTTTCTGATATTTCTTAGAATGAATTCTCTTGATTCTTCTTCTTGGTAAGTCTGAAAATGTTGCTGGCAAAGTATCAAACCAACACCTCTATTTAAGAGAAGTCTATAAGCTTCCATTATTGGCATTCTTTCCTGAGAATAATCTGGGAAATAGTTTTTGATATTTTCATTCCCCCAAAGCACTTTATGTCCATGTTTAAGTTCATACCACATCATCCAATGGGGAGCTTTTGAAATAGCGCTAACAGTTTGCAAGGGGCCAACATCAACATCAATTTTGAAGATTGGAGTAAATTTCTCATGGATAAGCTTTATTTTGTTTTGATAATCACGTTTCTTTAAATAATTTACGTTTTTCAAAATCACGAATAAATCGTAATCATTATACAAGTATTCTTTACCATTATCAGTTAATACGCCACCTTCACCTCTTCCATACCCTCCTCCTAAGAGAATAGCAACTATATCATCTGCTGGTATCAAGTTTAATATCTCATCCCTAACCAGTGTTAATTGTTGGTCAATTAAACTATCGAATTCTTTTGATCCAGTAAGTGTATATTTTCCCATATTTACCCCAGTAATTCTTTTAAAAATCCGTTAATCATTATTAGAACGCGATCGAACTTTTTCTCACCCGGGATTATAATATCTGCTTGCTTTTTGGTACCTTCAATAAAGATATCATGCATTGGCTTTACAGTAGAAATATATTGATTAAGTACTTCATTGATAGTAAATCCCCGTTCATTTATATCTCGATCTATCCTACGGGCCAGTCTTAAATCTGCATCAGTTTCAACAAATATCTTCAACGAAGCAAGCTTAACCAGCTGAGGGAAATAAAGCGCAAAAATACCTTCTAGAATTATAACATCATAGCTGTTATTGATATGCTCACCTTGAATCCTCCTATGAGTTATGAAATCATAGTCTGGGATAAAAACTTCTTTCTTAGCAAGGATATCTTTAACATCAGAAATTAACCTAGCACTATCAATTGCATCTGGGTGATCAAAATTAATCTTCTTAATCTCTGCAGGAGTCAGATTAGCCAAGTCATAATAATAATTGTCATGAGAGAAAGTATAGACATTTTGATTGCCAAGCTGACTAGTAATCTGTTTGGCTATAGTAGTTTTACCTGAAGATGTACCTCCACCAATTAGTATTAAATGCATATGTTTACCAGAATAACCTTAAAAAGTTGATTTTGCAGTAAATGTAGAGATTACTCCAAAAAGTGTTGTTATTAATATAATAGAGTTCATGAATTTCTTCTTCAGAGCTAAAACCTTGATTTAAGCTCTCCCAATAGCTATAAACTCCAGGATGATAGTAAGGTAAATTACTTATAATTTGCTTATGCTTTTTTGTCATTGTATAGGCTTTATTACCTATTAATAAGAGTTTGCCACTCAGAACAGAAAATAGTAAAGGGTATTTATCTAGGGAAAACTTTTTGATAAATTTTATAAAAGGATGTTTCCTAGCATTATCCACACTGAACATTCGTTTAATCGTTCTTTCTTTAGAAAGATAATATATTTGAGTTAAATTATATTTCTTATGAAGAACTAGCAAGACAGGTAAGACTAAGATGAATGGTATAGTCTGAATAACTATCTGAAGCAAAGTTATTAAGACTTGGAAAACTCTTTGAACTTTACCTACTTTTTTTTCTTTACTTATACTAGAAATCAGATAATCATCATCCATTATGATTATCTGACCAGTTTTACTTGAAATTAGTTTATTGTGATAAATTATCTTATTGTCTATTTCCAAATCAGAACCGACAAAAGAATCACTATAAATGATACTATTCGAAATATTAGATAATGATTCAATAATAATATTGTCTCCAATAATACTATTTTTACCAATTGCAACCATCTCTCCAAGTCTGACATTATTCCCTATCATAACCGGAGAATCAATAGTTGATGTTTTAGGATATGTCACATTCATTCCTAGGTATGTTCTAGGTTCCGAACTATAACCAGGGAGAACGTAATGACAGCATTTGCTGCTCAAAATATCCATGGATAAATTGTAATAAGATGTCACATCTGACAAATACTTAATATTAAAGTAGTCATTTTGTGGTAAGTCATTACTATGTTCAATGTTCTTTATTGAATCTTCTTTATTTAAGACCTGAATATTCTTACTCTTTTGCTTTTTTAGGAAATCAAGAACTTGCTCTTTCTTCTCTTGTAGCAGTTGAATATCATACTCTAAAAAAAAGAAATCAGATATTATTAAAACATCATTATTTTTACAAAAAGAGTAATTTTTCAGAATAACTCGTTTGAGATCATCTTCAGGTTTTGAAATATTATAATCTATTTCAACTCCCCACTTTTTTCCATCCTTAAAATGTTCAATGAAATCATTTGTAGCTTGATTACTAACAATCTTGATTTCAGTAATTTGGAGGGTAGAGCAAAAATCAACAAAATACTCTAAGAGTGGTTTATTGACTATTTTAAGAAGATATGGATTGCTGTTACCAAAACAAGCTTTAACCCAAGATATCTCATAATTTTTTGTAAAAATCAAACATTTCATTTAAACCTCTAGACTAATCTGCTTCGTAACTCATTACAGCAACTTCAACATCATCAAATATTTCAAATATTTTGTAAGCTCTAGTAATTTCAAATACCATACGTGGTTTTTCTGACATATTAGCGATTCGAATATCTCCATCTTTTTCTGAGATAGCTTTTAGGCAAGCTACAAGACTTCCAAGTCCAGTAGAATCCAAGAAATCAAGATTGCCTAAATCAAGGACAAAATTAACAGTTTGCTCAGCAAACTTAGTGAAGCTTTCTTTAAACTCAGTAGAATTATAAGCATCTAACCTACCACTTACTTTTAAAATACCAACATTATCTTTCATTTCAAAATTCAGTTCCATTTTTCCTCCAAAAGTTTATTTTTTTTTTAATAAGCACCTTTACCACTAATAACGGCAGGAATGGTCATTATTAGTATTTTAACATCTTTCCAAAAACTACTTGATTTTATATATTGCATATCAAGTTGTACTTGTTCATCAAAAGGAATATCACTCCTACCCTTTACCTGCCAAAGACAGGTTATACCTGGCATTACATGAAGTCTTTTTCTATCCAGCAGGGTATATTCTGCTACTTCTCGTGGAAGCGGTGGTCTCGGACCCACTAAGCTCATATCCCCTTTTAGGACATTGAAGAGCTGAGGAAGTTCATCAATACTAAACCTTCTAATAAATCTTCCTGTTTTAGTAACTCTTGGATCTTTTTTCATTTTAAAGATAACACCAGCTTTAGATTCATTTTTATCAAGAAGTTGATCTTTAATTTTATCAGCATTCATTACCATTGATCTAAACTTAATAAAGCCAAAATGCTTACCATCTTTCCCAACCCTCGGAGCAATATAAAAAACTGGGCCAGGATCTTCAATATAGATAAAAATAGCAGTTATTATAAAAACTGGTGATAATAAAATGATTAATACTAAAGAAGCTACTATATCAAGAAATTTCTTGAACATTATTACTGATTTTATTGTATAGTCCCATAGGGCAATTTTAAATGAGATTGAAGATTTATTTTTCTTCTGTGTTAATCTCATTAATCTTTCGATTCGTTGTTCTCTAATTCTTTTATCCATACAATCACCTGTTCTTTTTATTTTTCCATTTATAAACACGATATATAAATAATGGATTACCTATAATATAGCGTTTCCACATTCTCTTCGGTTCTTTGAGTAATCTAAACAACCACTCCATACCAATTTCTCTCATCCATTTGGGAGCTCTTTTCATTTCTCCAGAATAAAAGTCAAACAAACCACCAACTCCCATAATTACTTGTGGCATTAGTTTATCAAAATTCAAATCAATCCATTTTTCCTGTAAAGGAACACCAAAAGCAACTAACAATATATTAGCATGAGAAGAGTTTATCTCATTAATAATCTTATTGCTATCTTTCTTCCAGTCAAAAAAACCATCTCTAGTCCCAACAATTCTGAGTTTAGGGAACTTTTCTTCAAGCTTTTTTTTCATTTTTTTTGCTATTCCTGGTTTAGCACCAAAGAGAAAAATAGAATAATCATTCTCTTGACTTAGATCGCACAAAAAAGGTAACATATCAGTACCATTAACATTTTCCAACAAGGGAGTCTTTAGAATATTACAAGCAATACTTATTCCAATTCCATCTGGAAAAACATAATCAGCCTTTTCTAAGATCGAAAAATACTCTTTATCTACATATAACTTATTCATACAATCAGGATTGACAAAGAAAAACTTTTTTTTCTGCTTATTTCTGATAGTTTTATCTACTAGCCCAACTCCTTCTTTCATTGAAATATTATCAAAATCCATATCAAAAATAGTTAGTTTTTCGTTATATGAAGCATTATCACTACGATATAGTAAAGCAGGTAATGTTTTCACAATTATGGAAAAATCTCTTTTCAGACTTTTGGTTGCTAAATATTCTAGTTCAGTAAGGACAATACCCTCATGAGCTATTTTTGTAGATTCTCGGATAAACCATAGATTGAAAATTCCAGGAAAGCCATGTTTAAAAATTAGTAAACTTTCATCCTCATCAAGAAATTCTTTTGGTAAAAAGCTTGCTCCTACAAAATGTACTTTCCCAGTTATTAGTTGAGGGACTAAGGCAAACTTTTTCAGCAAATGTCCTTCCATATTATAAATACTAAATTTCATAAGCTTAGACTTATGTCCAATAATTTCTATATTTTCATATATTGGGATGCCTTTAAAGAGTTTCCGAAATGACAAAATTAAGAAAAGAGGAAATGTAAAGATGCAGAATACAAGTAAAATAAATAGCAATTGAAAAAGTTTAGATAATAAGATCTTGACTCCCTTCAAAATATAAAGATGTCTCTTATTTTCATATTTATCTTTTATTATTGCTATATATTCGCTTTTAGTCATTAGAATTTTGCCTTTGCATGTTTAAGAATTCCCTTAATCGAGTCTAGGAAACAGCTTTCACAAAAGTTGTCTTTAACAAATTGGTAGCCAGTATTTCCCCATTCTTTCAATACTTCAGGATTATTATCAATATAATATAGAGCTTCGACAAGCCCCTCATAAGATCTTTTTTTAACTAGATAACCATTCTTTTTATGATGCAACCATTCAGAAATACCACCCACATCAAAGCCTAGCACAGGAACTTTTCTACTAAAGGCTTCAATACCGATCAAGCCAAATGGTTCCTGCCATCTAGATGGTACAATAACAAGATCAGCCTGTGAATAGTAGCTTTCTACATCTTCTACCCACCCTACAAGTTCGATATTCTTCATCAAGCCATACATTTTTATCATCTTATCAAGGTAATCGTAGTCATTGCCTGTTCCAACTATTTTAAGCTTATAATCATACTTAAGATGCCTACAAGCTTCAATGAGGATATCTACACCTTTTCCCCGGATTAACTGTCCTACATATAAGTAATTTCTATTGTATTTCTTATTTACTACTAGCTTATCATCTTCTGTAACCTGGTGAATAGGATAGATTCTATAAACTGTATCGATATTCCAGCGATTCATATCTAAATTTCGCATCATATATTTTGAAAGAACTATAGTGGCATCAGCATCTTTTATTTCTTCTGCTAGAGCGACCTTATCTTTAGCATTAATAAGTGAAAAGCCAAAGAATTTGGATTTGTCCTTTTTAAGTAACAGAGAACATAAAGAGCAGTAAATTCGGTTCATTGGCAAGGGACAATTAATTCTCTTAAAAGGAAAATATTTATGGTGTCGGAAACAGTAATAGTCGTGATCATGAATTGTCGAGATGGTAAAGAAGTTCTTGTTTAAAGCTGATAAGATATTGATATTTTGACTTTTATGTATAAAGACTAAATCTATATCCAGAGAATAGAATTCTTGTATAAGAGCATCAATATTATTCGAATTACCAAAATATATCTCTTCATAAATATCTCCGAAGTCTCCCACATTGTCCACCTTTGATTCAAATAGACCGTAAAGAATCCAGCCCTCTTTTTTCAATAGTGAACCTACTTTATGGATATACCTTTCTATCCCTCCAACATAACCATAAAGGGAATGAGCAATCAAAGCTTTCATCAATTATCTCTTCTTTAAACTATCGTAGACACGTAGATATAAGTTTGTTAAATATTGATATGTGTATTTTCTTTCAACTAGTTTTTTGCCCTTTAATGCTAAATCCTTAAGCTTAGCTCTTTCATTATAAGCCTTAATCATTTTAACAGCACAGGTCTTTGAATCTTCTCTAGGGAAAAGATAACCGTTTTCTCCTTCTACTACAAGATTAGGGTCCACTACATCACTCTGAATAACTGCTGTTTCACTAATCCATGACTCAACCACAACCGCACCAGAGTTCATAAATCTGACAGGGATAACATGAATATCGGCATATTTTAACCACCCTAAAACTTCTTCTCTTTCAACCATACCAGTAAAAGTAACTTTATCTGTCAGGTCATTCTTTCTAATATATTTTTGCATTTCATCATAGAAATCAGGTTCATAATCAAATCTACCCACAAATACTAAGCGAGCTTTAGGGATTTCTTTGCTGACTTGATTAAAAGCTCTTAAGGCAATATCTTGGCCTTTAACATTGCAAACTCTACCTAATACAAGATATACAAAATCTGAGTTTGCAATATTGTATTTCTGTCTTGGATTTATTTGCTCTCCTTGATATTCATCTAAGAGAATAGGTACAGGTGAGTATTCTACATTTTGGTTATATTTCTTATAAAACTCGATTTCTTTATCAGAAATAGCGAAGATGTAATCAAATCTCTTCAAGAAATACTCATGTTTAGCATTGGGTTTATGAAACCTAAGTATGTTGGGATTTATTGTTCCTTCTTTCTTGATAATTGAAGCATAATCTAAGTAATCGAAAGATGCTAAAATAATCGGTGTTTTTGAAAGTTTTGCAGCAAAAAAAGCAATCATATTGTTGGGATTAATAGCAGGAAAAACCTGAACTACATCATAATTACCAAAATAAATTAAGCCAAAAACATCAAAACAAAGGGTTTTAGCTGCTTTGTTGGGATATTCTTTTTTTCGGTTATAAAAGTCTTTGAGCCTATAAACCGTAATCCCGTCCATAACTTCTAAGTATGGTTTATCAATCCTTTTGGGACAAATTACTGTTACATCATTTGATTCAGCCAACATACGTGCTTGATAATAGATATTTGTTTCAGCTCCACCTACTTCTGGGTAGAACCTATTAGTAACGATACAAATCCGCTTTCCTGCATTTACTTTCATTTTATCTCCTGTAGCATCATTAACTTCATATTTATAATTCTCTTGAGTATAGCCTAGCAAGAGTTGTTCAACTACGCTCTCCTCATAAAACTCCATGCATTGCTCATATAAAAGTTGTCCCATCTCAGCAAATTCTTCAGGTTTTTTAATAAAATAAATCATTTTAGGTATAATTTCATCTGGATGATCTTCAATAATTATCTCTTTATGGCCAAAATTAAATCCTTCTGCCCCAATTGCTGATGTAAAAACTGGTCTTTTTAAAGCAGCAGCTTCTAATATTCTAGTTCTAGTACCTGAAGCAATTCTTAAAGGCAAGAATACTAACATAGAGTTTTTAATATAGCTATTAATATCTTCAACAGGACCAATTATTTTTAATAGATCATCTTGATATTCATATTGCCAAGCAAGTGGGTTTTTACCAACTACTAATACTTTTATATTTAATTCTGATAAAACTGAGCGAACATAAGGGTAAATCTCTGTCACAAAAAACTTGAAACCATCTTGATTAGCTACAGAGTTCATTGTTCCAAATATTAAGATATATTTGTCTTCTGAAATATTGGGAACATTTTCAATATTAACCTTTTTTAACATATTAGGCAGAACTTTGAAGTACTTTCTCCTATGCTCTAACTTCATTTTTTCTATTATCAAATCTCTCTCATAATCGTTAGTAAATAAGAAAGTAAAGTTCTTCTTAAAAAACATAGTTTCGAATTTTTCTAGTTTTCTCTTTTCCTTATAGAAATATCTATTCTTAATAATGCTAGGATTGTCAGCCCAGTTCATAGCTGCAATTCTGGAAAATAGCATATCAACATCAACGATGATTTGAGCTTCAGGAAGGACTTTAGCTGCTTGAATAGCTAAATAACCAGGTGAAATAAATCTCACAAAAACTATATCATATCTATTTGTTCTAAGAATGTTGGAATAGTTTTCTAACTCATTTTTGGAAAATTCATATATGGCATCTGAACTTCTTGGACTGTTTGGAAGAACTTCAAGGAAATATGTGTTATTTTCGCAGTGGTGAACATTTGCTGAATCAGATGATTTATCATCAGTTAAAAGTAGTAAATCTGCTTGAAAGTCCTCTTTTAGTATTCTCCATAAAAAATTTGATCTGTTTTTATCTCCCCCGTGAACTCCATAAAAGGGTACGTCAATATATAGAATCTTCTTTTTCACTATTCCACCCCAATCTTTTTAGAAATTATTCAAATGATTCGGTTATAAGAATCCTTTAGCATTATGTCCTTTTTCATACAAATGGCTTGTTTAGTTAATTTATCACTCAACATTTACATTATATGTAAAATGTTTTGTCTTGTCAAATTATATTTTTGATTGTTTATCAATATTACTTATTTTTCTTAACTATTATAAGAGTATTTTTTTAAATTTGCAATTTTAGACAATCTATCTATTCTATTATGAAATAAAATAATAAAAAAAAGTAGGAGTATTCTGTGATTCTTAATATACTTAATGCTATATATGAAGTGTATCTTTCGATTGCACCATTCTTATTTATTGGTCTAACCTTTGCTGGAATTTTGCACATATTTATCGGTACTGACTTTATTACTAAATATTTAGGAAAAAAAGGAGTCTGGTCTTCTGTTAAAGCTGCTTTATTAGGAGTACCCATGCCCCTATGTTCCTGTGGAGTTATTCCTACAGCTTTTCAGTTGAAAAAAAGTGGCGCTTCATCTGGTGCTACAGTTTCTTTCTTAATATCTACCCCACAAACTGGCGTGGATAATATAGTTCCTACCTATGCTATGCTTGGTCCTATATTTGCTATTTTCAAACCCTTATATGCACTGGTTTCTGGAATTATAGGAGGTTTTGTAACAGACTTCTTTTCCACTTCCCAAGATGATCAGCACTTTTTGAAAGCTAATTCTTCTTGTACATCAAGCTGCTGTTCAACCTGTGATGATTCTGCTAGTCAAGATTCAAAAAGAAGCAGATTTGCAGAATTCTTTCATTATTCATATGTTGAATTTCTTGATGATTTAGCACCACAACTTGTTGTAGGTATCATTTTAGCTGGATTCATTTCAATTATCCCTAACACTATGTTTGATTATGTTTCTGGTAATTATCTTTTACAGATATTAGTTATTTTACTACTAGGTATTCCCCTATATGTTTGTGATACAAGCTCACTTCCTATTGCTCTAGCTCTTTTTAGCAAAGGACTACTTCCAGGGGCTATCTTTGTATTTCTAGTAGTCGGACCAGCGACAAACATAGCAACTATTACCCTAATAGCTCGGACTATGGGAAAAAAAATAATTCTAATTTACCTGACAGTTATTACTGTCACAGGTATTATTGGAGGACTTATAATTAACTATATATATCAGCTTACAGCTTATGCTCACCCACAAGCTCTTGAAATCACAGATCACCATGAAGACTTATCTTGGTGGTTGATGGCATTTACCATCTTTTTTTCAATATTTTTTGTATTGTCTTTAGCCAAATATCTAAAATCAAAATTCTTTAAAAGGAGTTAGAATGACAAAAACACTTAAATTAACTGTTCTAAATATGAATTGTAATCACTGTGTAGCTACTATCACTAAGGCCCTTGAAGGTTTAGAAGATATTAAAAATATTAAATTTAATCTCAAGAAAAAAGAGGTTAAAATTAAAGGAGAAATATCTCTTGACCAAGTAATTAAGGTGATTGAAGATGCAGGTTATCAAGTAGATAAATAATCAATATTTGTTTCTATTAGGAGCTTGATTGTTACTATCCCCAATCTTTATTGAAAACTTATTGAGATAGTAACAATCAAGACTGCTTTTAACCCAAATAATGCATTAGATCTTTGAGAATAGCACTATATTCTTATGCAAAAGCAACTTACATAATTCTTCCGAATATATATTATATGGATTTTATAGGTGCACCCCCTGTATCCCCCTCAAAGAAGGGGATTTTGCTAAAAGAATCTGCACTCTTCACTTGTGGTACGTAGCTTTAGCGAAGTATTACTAACGCTCTACTGCACCATTTGGGTTTAAGCAGAGAAGAATATAATTAGAGAGTGAAGCTAGTGCCCCACTCTCTAAAAATTACTTATTGAACAGCTTTTATCTTGTAGAATTTTCTTCCAGAATTAGAATCTATTATCCAAGATAAATTATTTCTTAATCTTGCTGAACCATTGTTATTATTACT
This sequence comes from Cloacimonadales bacterium (SeqCode), assembly GCA_963678375.2. Lineage (GTDB taxonomy): Bacteria > Cloacimonadota > Cloacimonadia > Cloacimonadales > JAFGVF01 > JAEKNW01. Next base: position 2,114,081 of record OY782831.1, on the reverse strand, counting down.
TTTAGATGAATAAGGGATGTTAGATATACTTGCTTGACCATCAAAAATACCTTGTGCAGTAACATCAACAAATTCTCCATTAGGAAGTTCAGAAGCAAATATTTTATAGGATGTAGCTCCTGCTACTGCTTCCCAAGATAAAACAATCTGATTACCTAGATTAGAAATTGTTACATTAGTTGGACTATCAATAGATTCACTATAGTTATATAATTCTTCTCTTTCTTGAGCAAACAAGATTCTATTATAGATTCTTAGATCATCAATTTTACCTTGATAATAACCATCAGAAGCCCAATTAGATCTACCGATATAGTTGTTAATTCTTTCTATGTTATTAGGTATTCCAATATTCCCTTGACCAATTAAGACATTATTTTTATAGACTTTAGCATAGCCTGAAGCATCTATTTCAGCTACCCAAAAAGACCAATTATTCAAGTCAATAACATTTGGAAGTCTAATATTACTTGAAGAAGAACCTCTATAAACTTGGAACTGTAAGGCATTAGAACCAAGAGCAGCAGGAGTGATTATGATATTATCAGAACGAGAACCATTACCGAAATCAATAATTCTAGACCAACTATTAAAAGCTTCTTGGCAAGACCAATAAGAGATTGTGATTCCATTAGAGAAGTCAGTAAAACCATCAGGACAATCAATATAATCATCCACACCATCAAATGCATAAGCAGAATCTTCATTCCCGAATCTATCAGTTGTCAAACTTGCTCCATAGACATCGGCATTTAAGAGGTTACCACTTTCATCGTTTGCATTGCTAGTAAAAGGATAATGAGCATAAAGTCCGGCTTGGATATCACATGCTACTATTTCAATATAATCATCAAGTATTAGTGTATCACTATCTTGATTATCATTGCTTACGGTTAATGCCACTGAGTAAATTCCTTCTTGACTATAACTATAAGTAGGGTTCTCATCATAAGAATCTATAAGACCATCATTATCGAAATCCCATTCATAATAATGAATTAGTCCTGTTGAAGTACTTGTGAAGTGAATTTCTTGGTTAACTAACTGAAGAGTTACATCTGCTTCAAAGATAGCATTCACAAAACTATCCTCCCATGTCAAATGTGGATAATCATTTACTACAAAAGTCCAAATATCTTCACTTCCATTATAAAATTCATCAGCAAAATCCCAACCTGCATCAAGGTAAGTTGAGAGAGTTTGCATCTGAGATGTAGGCAATCCAGTGCCACCAGCACTTGTAGTCTGATTGGAAGTTTGAACATCCCAGAAAGAATTGCTAACAGAAAAGTATTCATAATCACCAATCAAGCCACCAACATATAAAAGGCCACTTACTGAACCTGCCGAGTATGAGTTGCTTATAGTATCGTCGTGACTATAACCAATTAAGCCACCAACTCTAAATTCGCCATTTACTGCACTTACCGAGTATGAGTTGCTTATAAAAGACTCAATAATACCAATACCAACTAAACCTCCAACATCGGCGCCACCACTTACTGAACCTGCTGAATAAGAGTTGTTTATAGTTGAACGAGTAGAAAAACCTAGTAAGCCTCCAATCTTTGAATTACCATTTACTGAAACTGAGGTGTATGAGTTGCTTATGGTAGTTTCAGAAGCATAACCAACTAAACCTCCAATCTCTAAATGACCACTAACCAACCCTGTGGAGTATGAATTGCTAATAGTTGAGTCATATGCTTGCCCCATTAAGCCTCCTATAGATTCATATCCATTTATTTCTGCTTCTTCAATACCAACATTGTTCATTGTTGCATTTCTAATATTACCAAACAAGCCAACATAATCTTGTTCAGGTCTATTAATGTATAAGTTTGTAATAATGTAATGATTACCATTATAATACCCTTTAAACTCTGAGTTATTGGTACCAATCGGACTAAATCCTGCTCCTTCATCCCAATATTGAGTATCAGAAGCATCAATATCGGCAGTTTGCTCAATATAAGTTCCTGAAGCCCAATACATATTTTTCTGACTTAAAACATAAAGATCAGTCAGATTATTAATCAAATATGGATTAGACTGAGTTCCTTGTCCTGATAAGAATAGATAGATAGCTTGGGCATCAATAGAATTTGAAACTTCTGATTCCCCTTCATCATAAAGAGCTCTTACATAATAAGTATATGATTGGTCATGGACTAAATCTGTATCAGAATAAAGGGTATCTAAAATAACCTCAGTATTGATTTGAATACTATCCCGATAGACATTGTATCCAAGAAAAGCTCTGCTTTCTAAAACCTGTTGTTGAGGAGGTGACCAAGCAAGGGTTATTGAGCCATCTTCAATTGTAGCTTGGAGATTAAGAGGAGGAGATGTTAACTCATTGGTATAGCCTTCCCAAGCTAAATGAGGGTAATCATTGGCTACAAAGGTCCAAATATCATCAGTCCCATTATCTGTTTCTGCCTGGAAATCCCAACCTGCATCAAGGTAAGTTGAAAGAGTTTGCATCTCAGCTGTTGTTAAGCCTGTTCCACCAGCACTTGATGTTTGATTGGAAGTTTGAGTATCCCAATAAGAATTATTAACAGTTGAAGTCAATATTTCTCCAACCAAACCTCCAGATTGAGAATCAGATGATACAGAACCCACAGAATAACAATTTGTTATAGTCGCTTGATTAAGCCAACCAACAAGTCCACCAGCAAAACGATTATCTGCATGTACATCGACATAGGAACAACAATTATTTAAATTTGTGTTATGGAAAACTGCTCCTATTAACCCTCCTACTGTAGTAAGTCCATTTACTGTTCCTGTTGTATAACATTTACTAATATCAGAATAGAAAGTAATTCCTACTAACCCACCTACTACTTGATTACCATGTATATTCACATTTTCCATTCCAATTTGTGAGATACTCGAATTTCTTATTTCACCAAACAAACCTTGATAAGATATATTTGATCTAGAAATATACAGATTATTTATTATAAAGCCATTACCATTATAGACTCCTTTAAAGGGGACATCATAATTTCCAATCGGACTAAAGCCAGCACCATCATCCCAGTTTTGGGTATCTGAAGCATCTATATCAGCAGTTTGCTCAATATATGTTCCTGGACCCCAGAAAGTATTTGCCTGGCTTAAGATATAGAGATCCAGTAAATTATCGATTAAATAAGGAGAAGATTCTGTTCCTTGCCCAGCTAATATATAAAAAACAGCTTGAACATCTATAGTATTTGAAGCTTCAGATTCCCCTTCATCATAAAGAGCTCTTACATAATAAGTATATGTTTGGGCTTGAACTAAATCTGTATCAGTATAAAGTGTATCTAAAATAGCTTCAGTATTGATTTGAATACTATCCCGATAGACATTATATCCTAGAAAAGCTCTACTTGCTAAAGCTTGTTCTTGGGGAGGAGACCAACTTAGGTTTATTATTCCATCATCTACCGTAGCTTGAAGATTAATCGGTGGAGATGTTAGTTGTGTCTCATATCCCTCCCAAGCCAAATGAGGGTAATCATTAGCAACAAATGTCCAAATATCATCAGTTCCATTATCTGTTTCTGCTTGGAAATCCCAACCTGCATCAAGATAAGTTGAAAGAGTTTGCATCTCAGCTGTTGTTAATCCAGTTCCTCCTCCAACACTTGTGTTTTGATTGGATGTTTGAGTATCCCAGAAGGAGTTATTTCCTTCTATAGTTTCCCCATTCCCGGCAGAATCGCCAACTAAACCACCAACATATGAATCACCACTTATTAAGCATGAAGAGTATGAATTACTGATGGTTAAAAAGACAGCAAAACCAGCTACTCCCCCAACCCCTGAATCACCACTTATTAAGCCTGAAGAGTATGAATTACTGATAGTTGAGTAGTTAATAAAACCAACTAAACCTCCAACAGCTGAATCACCATTTATTGTTCCAGAGGAATATGAGTTGCTGATAGTTGAACGATCAGCACAACCAACTAAACCACCAACATATGTATCACCTATTACTGATCCTGTGGAGTGTGAATTGCTAATAGTTGATTCATACACTTGACCTAGTAAGCCTCCTACACGGTCAGCTCCATTTATTTCAGAGTCTTCAAGACAGACATTGGTTATTGTTGCATTTCTATTGTAGCCAAAAAAACCAACATAGTTCCTTGATGGTCTGTTTATATAGAGGGAAGAAATAACAAAGTTATTACCATTATAATTACCTTCAAATGTATTGCTATGACTTGTTCCAATTGGACTAAATCCTGCCCCACCATCCCAGTTTTGGGTATCAGAAGCATCTATATCAGCTGTTTGTTCAATATACGTTCCTGAAGCCCAATATATATTTTTCTGACTTAAAACATTGAGATCAGTGATATTATTAATTAAATATGGATTAGACTGAGTTCCTTGACCTGACAAGATATGATTGATAGCTTGAGCATCAATAGAATTTGAAGCTTCTGATTCCCCTTCATCATAAAGAGCTCTTACATAATAATTATATGTTTGGTCATGGACTAAATCTGTATCTATATAAGTTCTTTCTAAAACAGTTTCAGTATTTATCTGAATACTATCCCGATAGACATTATAGCCAAGGAAAGCTCTGCTTTCTAAAACCTGTTGTTGAGGTCTAGACCAAGTAAGAGTTATTGATCCATCTTCAACAGATGCTTGGAGATTGAGAGCTGGAGGATATAAGTCATTGGTATAACCTTCCCAAGCCAAGTGAGGATAATCATAAGCTACAAAAGTCCAATAATCTTCTTGACCATTTGCTGTTTCCGCTTGGAAATCCCAACCTGCATCTATAAATGTAGATAAGGTTTGGAGTTCTTCAGTTGTTTTTTCTTCAATACCTGTTTCATCTCCATCACCAACACCTGATATGACTCCTGATGTATCATCATTCCAGAAACAGCTGATAGTTTCTGAAATACCTATTCTTCTACCTATTACTCCCCCACTCATGGAATCATGATTTACATCTGTCGTGGTATAGGAGTCTTTAATAGTAATCAATTGTCCATTCGCATGAACCTGGACAACTCCTACTAGGCCTCCAATTTCATCACCACCATAACAAGCTCCATGTGAATAGCAATTCTCAATTAACATAGGATAACCAGTAACATCTGACCAACCTGATAACATAAATCCTGTTATACCACCTATTCTATTAGCATTCGCAGTTGCTGTAATATAAACATCGGTATAGCAAGATGAGATAGTAGAAGGTGCTCCAGAAGAAGAATTTCTACCTATTAAACCTCCAGAATAAGAATTATTATTTACCGGTTGAGTACTTACTATTAACTGACCACTCGCAGAGCATCCATAGTAATCTGAATTTGTACTTACTCCAGCTAAAGAACCTACCCTTGATCGAGCTATAATGAAAACATCTATTAATGATATGTTTTCTAAATAGGCGTTATACACTTTACCGAAGAGTCCAACATTATCTGTATCAACCCTGTCAATATAGAGATTTGATATCGAATAATGGTTACCATTGTAATTTCCTGTAAATGGAATATCATCACTACCAATAGGACTAAACCCAGCTCCATCATCCCAGTCCTGAGTATCAGAAGCATCAATATCAGTAGTTTGCTCAAAATGATAGTTATTTGACCAGTAATTTACAATCTGACTTAACATAAATAAATCATATAGATTCTGGATAAGATATGGGGAATTCTCTGTTCCTTGCCCTAAGAGCAAAGAATAGTCAATTTCTACAGTGTTTGAGCCAATAGATTGACCTTCATGAAAAACTGCTGTAACATAATATGAATATATTTGATTGTTTTGAACATTAGTATCATTAAAACTTGTTGTTTCAATAGTAGATTCATTGATTTGAATATCATTCCTATAAACATTATAGCCAAGAATAGCTCTACTACTAACAAGATGAGGTTCTGGAGCTGACCAAGTTAAGTGAATCTCATTAATAATAGCTAGACTTGCTGTTAAATTCTGGGGAGGAGCAATAAATTCTGATGATAAATGCGGATAATCATAACCAAAAATAGCCCAAATATCCTCTTCCCCATTAGCACTTTCACCTGAAAAATCCCAGCCAGCATTCATATAGGTAAGTGGGTCTTTCATTTGATTGCTAGGTAATCCAGTACCACCTTCACTGGTAGTTTGATTTGAATTTTCAGTATCCCAGAAACAATTGGTGATGGTTGAAGAAGATTCGCCTACTAATCCCCCAACTCCTGTATTGCCATCAACTAATCCTGCTGAGAAACAATTACTTATTACTGAAGAAGATGTATTTCCGACTAAGCCACCAGACCTATAATTCGTAGAAGTTACACTTACTAATGAATAACTGTTTTCAAGAGAAGAATCCCAGACACAAGATCCCATTAGTCCTCCAACAGAATATGTTCCAGATACTGAACCTAGAGAAAAACATTTACTGATGTTAGTGTATGAAGCAATTCCTATAAGGGAGCCGACATTTTGATCACCAGTAATGCTAACATTGATAAGGCCAACATTTGAAACGCTTCCATTATATACTTCTCCAAATAAACCTATTCTTGAAGTCTCTGGGCTGTTGATAAAGAGATTTGTAATAACAAAACCATTTCCATTATAATTTGCTTGAAATTTATCACTGTAAGTTCCAATAGGACTAAAACCTAAGCCTTCATACCAATTTTGAGTTTCAGAAGCATCAATATCTGCCATCTGTTCAATATAAAGGCCTGTTTGCCAGTAAGGAGGAGTAATACTAAGGCAATATAGATCATCTAAATCTTCAACAGTATAAGGATTTTCTTCTGTTCCTTCACCCTCTAAATAATACTCCATTGCAAACACTTGAACCCTATTAGATTCTTTAGAGACTTCATCTTGATAAAGGGCTTCTACATAATATTCATAAATCTCTCCATGACTTATTGCACTATCATCATACTCTGTATTAGAAAGAATGATACTATTAATCTGAAGATTATCACGGTAAACATTATATCCTAGCAAGTCTCTTAATCTTGCATTCTCAGTTGGAGGTGACCAGGTTAGATTTATACTACCAATGTTTGCTTGGGCTTCTAATATGATAGGGTATGGTTCTCTAAATTCAAAATTATCCAAATCAATATAATAATCGTTTTCGTTATCCCAAGACATCTCCAATCTGAGGATAAGACTTTGCCCAGCATATTCTCCGATATTTAATGAATAAGATGCCATATCAGTAGAAGTAATATGGTTATCATTATTTATGCTGGCAACTGTTTCAAAAGAATTACCCTCATCTTCCGAAATTTGTATTTCAATATAATCATGTCCAGAAACTAGAGTGGTAGCAGGCCAAGGACTTTCATATTCAACTATTCTATAATCAAACATAATTTCACTAGTTGATGTAATATTTATCATTCTTTCAAATTGAAGATATGCATTGCTAGAAGTACTATAGATATTTTTACTAAGCACATTGCTTGTTTGTCCGTGAGTACTTCCACTAAGTGTCATATTAGTTTCAGTTATGCCTTCAGGTATATTGAGTGTCCCTTCAAAATCAAAACTTATTGGTAAGACTAAGGAAGGATCATCAATTGTTGTAAAGGACCAAGTATCTATGTTTTCTTCTGTTTGACCTAAAGAGTTATATGGTATAACTTTCCAGTAATATGTTGTAGAATAATCTAAGTTATTAAATTCATAACTAGTACTTTGGATATCTTGACCTTCTAGGCCAGTGAAGTTAATATCTGAAGAAAGATAAACAAGATATCCATCTGCTAATTGACTGTCTTCCCATACCAAACTTCCACTATTGTCAATATCACTTGATGAGTTTTCTGGAGAAAGATAAGTTACTGATTCTGGAATAGTAAATTCATCAAGATTTAGGGTCATAACATAGTCTCCAAAGGCATTATTAAAACCAGATATTACAATGTAGTAATCACCTTGAGAACAGTAAGTAGGGTTCATTTTTGACCAAGTTGCTCTATCTCTAGATTTCATGGGAGCTGTTCTTCCACCTTGACCTGCATTTTGCTCATCGTCATTATAGTACCAAGCATCTTCACTCGCAGTAGCAATAGCAATAGATTCATAAGAATCAAAGACCCATAATTTTGTATCCCAACTAGTACCTTCTAAAGAAATATCCATGATTTTAGCTTGTTCAAGACTAAGTTTATATACTACAGAAGGAGAAGTACAGAAGTCATAACTTTGATTGAAACCTGTAGTTGATCCATTTTCAATGATTTGACTTGAATAAGTTAACAGGTATGGATTTTCATGATTATCTCCTGTATTATCAATAATTTCAACATCAAGTATTATATCATGTATGGTTGTTGAAGATACATCCCCAACATTCATTTCCTGAATATGTAAAATATCTTGATGGATACCTTCTTGATTTGTTTGGGGAGAGACATCTATTGTAATAAAATTCTGACTTTCTAAAAGATATGGGTAAGTATGACTGTCAGTTAAAGTAAACAAATCGGAGTTTTCTAACCAAATATTTTGGATACTTGCAGAATCTCCTCCTATATTAGTAATTGTAATTGTTTCACTTTCTCCTGAAGAGTTAAGAGAACATTGACCAAAGTTAACCGCTTCTGGTTGAATTAATACTAATGCTGAATCAGAGACTTCTTGAAAAGATACATCATCCAAATAAACATAAAGTCCATCATTATCTATAGCCCTAAAAGCAATTGAGTAATTTCCATTATAACCACTTATTTCAAGAGTTTCTTCTGTCCATTCAGTTGGCATATTATTACCAGTAACGTAATAAGCCAAATCAATATTGAAGTCCTCTTCACTATTGTAGTTACTTTCTCCTAACTGAACTTTTAAATCTGTAGGATATGTTCCATGACCTTTCAACCAAAATTTCAAGCGATATGTAGTATTTTCATCCATACTAAAAGATGGTGTTATCAATAGATGTTCCCCTCCATTTATGTGGTATGGAGCCTTAGCACAATAAGATCCAGAATGGGGATTAGTAGAGGACTGCTCCCAGTTGTTTGTCCCTGATACTACTATTTGCTGCCAAGCCACAGGAGCAGATGGAGAATTATACCATTGATTTTCAAAGTCTTCTGTATAAGGAAACTCATTTATTACATCAAATTCTGTTATAAAAGAGAATATTGAACTCTCTATATCTAATCCATTATATCCTATTGCTTTAACTTTCCAATAATATCTTGTTCCTGCTTCCAAAGTTACTTGATAGGGGGAAACAACATCCTCTAAATGCGTTTCTTGAGAGAACTCAGGATTATCAGCAATAAAAATATCCGAAATATATGTGTTTTCATCAACTGTCCAAGTAAGATTTACAGGATTAGTGCAGTTTACTTGTGAGTCAGTTGGTGCCAGCAGAAGTGGTGGATCAGGTGTTCCTTCCAGAGGAACATTATAGCTTATATTTTCTGGGATAGTTCCTCCCGAACCAGATTCAGCAACAACAGTATTAACTTCATTCTTGATCGAATATTCATTCTCGCTAGCCCATGAACCAGCAGTATATATAGTTTCAATTAAATCACCAGAGGTAACTTCAAAATTATGATTTTGAGGTCCACCACCACTTTCAATAGTTAATCCTGATAGGACGGATATACCATTGACATTTACGGTAAGACTTCCTCCATTCCAACCATCACCATAAGTATCTACTAGTTCAACACTATACTGCAAACTAGATAATGATGCTATAGTTATAAATAATAAAAAATAAACAACTCCTAATTTCTTCATCTTTCTCTCCCATTAGCTTAGTTATAAATATTGTTATTGGTGAAGTATCTGACTTCACCTACTAAAAAGTGTTGATTATTTTCCACACTTTTGTATTTTCTTCTTTAATTATTTTCTCAATAATGATTTTTTGCTTTTCATCATCTTTAAACTAAATAATTTCACACTTTTCTTCTCTCTTCAATTGTCTTGCTTAGTACTTGAAAGTCTTTTTTGATGCTATTTTTCGCGAATATATTTCATAAAAATATATATTTTCTATAAGAAAATATTATTTATATTATATTCTAAACACCTATTAATTAAACATTTGGCTTTCATTCTGTCAATTAATTTTATTCCTTTACTTTCAATTATTGCACAAGAAGCATTTTCAACGCTACGTTTTTAGAAAAAAAATATTAGATGTTATAATTTATTCACAATGTTAAACTATCTCGATTAGTAGAATATAATGAGGATTCAGTTTTGGATAGGTAAAGACATTGGAACAAGTCATATGTTTCAATAATGAATAATGCCTTGAAGGTGTTTTTGATTTAACATATGAAAAGATAACTTGATGATTGGGTAGTCTTTAGTTTCAATACAAGAAATAGTGATTATTTTATATTGACAGATATTATCAAATGCTTAAATATCATGTTAGTGAAAAAATAAACAAAAAGATCAAAAGGGAGTTATAATGTACAAAAACATTATTTATATCATATTAGCCTTCTTAATCATTTCATTAACGTGTATTTCATGTGATGGAAAAGATACAGAAAACATAAAGGTTACACCTAAATATCAACAAAGTGATGTTCGCAACAGAAACCTTAAAACAGCTATTGAAGATTTTAATAATCATTTTTATAAAGCAGCTCTTACTAGTATTGACCAAGCTCGTGGAGATAGATTAAGAGATGAAGACATAGTAATTTTAAAAGATTTAGAAAGTGATATAGAAAAAGAAACACTCAAAGCAATCAAATCTTTAGATTCATTGGCTATTAATGAAGAACTTCATTTGTATGACTTCAATTTCAATACAGTAAATAAAAATTATGACATTTCTTCTTTCAGACCAGAAATAGAGAATTCAAAAGCTAAATATCTACAAAGAGTAAAATCAGAAAATGATGCTCATCTGAAAAACTACTTCACTCAAATCAATCTTTTAAAAGAAATTACAGACCAAGAATCAGAAGGCTCAACTAGAGTTTATTATTCTAAGACATCTCACCTCAAATTAGTTGTTAAAATTGATGGTTATAAGCAACCTAAATTATTCTTAAACTTTTACCCTTCACAACTTGAACCTGAGTTAGAGACTATCAAATTTACAAGCTCAGATACTTCTATTTTTTATGATAAAAACTCATTAGTAGTTGGTGATTACAATATTTCTGTAAATAGAATAATTACTTATAATCTCTTGGACAAAGATTCAAAAATGAATCTCAGTATCTTCAAGGACATGTTGGATAATGGAAAGATTACTATAGACCTTAAATGGTTTTATGAACCTGAAAGAATTCAAATATCTAGCAAGAATATCAATGGGCTGAAGGATGTGTTAGCTAGTTATGAGAAATTATTAAAGGAATATCAAGCAAACATAGATAATATTTATGTCCCTAAGCATGTGAAATAACCACACAAGAAGTCCTAGTACAAAGAAAATGTAACAAATGCAATTTTTGCAAACCCGGTAGTAACTACTATTCGGGTTTTCTTTTTCATCAACAAAGTTTGTTTAATCCCAGATAGTGTAGTAGAGCTTTAGTGAAGAGTGCAGATTATTATAGCAAAATAGCTTACAGAATTTTGACGCATATAATTTATATATTCGGAGAAATTATGGAAGTTACTTTTGCAGAAGAATATAGTGCTATTCACAAAGATCTACTGCATTATTTGGGTTAATAGATATCATTATTATAACACTGTATCAATCCATCTATTTCTGATATTTCCAAATTAGATCAAGACCTGTGTTTTCTTCATCTCCTTGAGTCCCTTGCAGAAAGAGACTAGGTACAATCTCATATTCAAGAGTAATTTTCTCAGCACTAACTTCGTTATTACCTCCAAAAGAAAGCTCTTTCTGATAGCTAAGGAAGAGGTCGTTAGTAAGGTATTTACCCACTACAACTTCAGCCTCTCTCCAGTTTGAATTTCCTCTCAACTCAACTACATCAAGATTTAGACGGTTTTGCAAAACACTTGTTACTTGTGAAGCTATCTGACTAACCAGAATTTTAGTAGCTAGATTGTCTTGTCCTGAGTTATTAATCTGACTTTTTTCTCCAGAGGACAACTGAGCAGTACTTCTACCAAAGACAATATAAGAGACCCCATCACCTTCTGATATTTCTTCATCATCTAAAAAGAACTGGATAGAAGGTTGCTGCAAATTTCCAGTTATTTCTATTGATAAAGTCTTCTTTTCTTGGGAAGAAGTTCTCATTATATAATCTGCAACTATAGCTAACTCTGGATTTAGCTCACTTTCTCCTCGGAAGTAGACATTACCACTGACTATATTAAACCGACGTCCATAAACAGTATAATTGCCTCGAATCACTTTCACATTTCCAGCTAAAGCAAAGTCAGGACTGTTTTTAATAACCTCAATATCTCCTCCAAGCTCGATGTTCATTTCTTTAGAATTTATCCAGATATTGTTTAGAAATGAAACTTTAAGTCTACCTCTCAAATTTTTCATTATTTGAGAAGGTCTTTTCTTTGATTCAGTTTCATTAAACTCATCCATATCATTGCTGGTAGAATTTGCTAAGAGTAAGGGTTGTGTTAACTCAACTCTTTTCTTATCTCTTGATAATAATGCTGGAAGATATAACCGAGCTCTTAACACATCAAGATATCCTGAGAAAGTAGGTGTTGAAGTGTTGCCTTCTACTTGTATTTCAGAATTAATTCTTAGGTCCATATCTCTATTTTTCATGACTTGCCAGTCTTTTGCTTTCAGATTAAATTTAAGTGAATCTAGTTGAGTGTTTTTTAAATTCATAACAGCTGAACCATTTGCTCTCAAATATCCATCTTTATCTGAAGGTAAAGAAAACTGTTTTAACTCTAATCGATTATTATGGGCAACAAAATCTAAATTAATATCACTGTAGTCTATTCCTAAGGTTGGAATTTTAAAAGCTAGATCTTTTACTAGAAGCTCTGCATTAATCTGAGGATTATTGAGAGTATTTTCTACTTTTGCAGAAAGATTAAGACTACCTTCAATTTCTTTAATCTGAGAGCTATAATCATTAAGATTGCTTAGACTTAAAGGTGACACTTTCACTTGCAGGCTAAGGGTATCATCCTTAACTAGCTCATATTCATTTGTCTTAAGATTAGCTTGGAGAGGAAGAAATCCATTTATGCTAATAGATTCTTCTTTAACTCTATTTACTTCCAAATCCATAGAAGCTATATCATCTTTATAATCAATACTTCCAGCAATTTTTTGCACAGGAACATTCTGGAAGGAGAAATCATCAATATTCCACCTTACTGACACTTGAGGCTTACTTAATCTACCCCTACCTGAGATATCTAGGTTAATCAGTCCTTCAATGCTTTCAAGTTGAGGATTGATATAAGACAATGGCCAGAGATATAATGAATCAGATTTTAGTTGCAGATCATAATCTACCTGGTCTTTTAGAGAAAATTTAGCTGTAATAGTTTGCTTATCTGAAGCTAATTCTAAATCTTCTAGAGATAAATAATTTGGATCATAATTAATTTTTAATTTATCAGTTGTATTAACCCATTTCTGCCCCATTGCATTAATTTCTAGTTTTGATAAATTTACTTTTTGTTGGTCTAAGAAAATATTACTAGTTAGGTTTAAATCTAAAGTATCAGACTGTATAATATTCAAATCTAAGAAAATCTTATCTTTTACATAATGACTATTAATCAAAATTGAATCAACTGGTAGAGGCTGAATATTTAGCTGTTTTAGAGATCCCGTAAAAACTATTTCAGGTTCTTTATCTTTTAGTATAAACTCTGATTTACCTTTTAGAGAAGCAAGTTTATAATTATTATATTTTAGATTTTTCATATTAATCTTATTATTAGAGATTAAGTTATCACTCTTTCCTCTAAGAGAGCCCCTTAAAAAGAATTCTTCCAATGATAATTCAGGACTAAGCTCTTGTAAAACATAAGGTAGATTATCTAAACTAATACTATAATCAAGATCCTGATTACCATAGAGATATCCTTGTCCTTGAGCAGTTATGTTTAGACCGTCATAGTTTAATCTCATTTCTTCTAAATTATACTTTCCACGCTGATAAGCGCCTATTATACTAAGCTTCTCTACTCTTTTGTCTGCAAATGTTGAGCCAGTGAGACTAATACTTCCATCTACTTCTACTTGATCAGGATCTATACTTTTTCCTGATAGGCTAAACTGAGAGTTAATAGTAGCTGTATAAGGAAAATCAGGTATGATTTTTATTATATCAAATTCTCTTACAGAGCCTGAAAGCACATAAGATATTTCTCCTAAAAGACTATCTATATTTGCCTTTACATTTACTAGACCAAACTCACTTTTTACATGAATATTGTTTATAAGTTTTGCTGGTGACCCTTGGCTTTCTAAAAAAAGACTATCAATTTTGTAGTTGTTATAAGAAGAATCCTGGAGCTTCAAGGTCAGTTGAGTTTCAATTTCCGGCCAGTTTTCACCTTCAATTTGAGCTAATAGATTACCCTTAAGTGATGATTGTGGAAAATCATTTTTCCAGGTATTTAAATCTATGTTATTCCAATCAAGATTAAGATAGCCAGTATATGGGTTAAAAAAGTTTTGTAAGTAGGCTTTTAATACTATTTCCTCTTCTCCTAAATTTAGGCTTAGTCTGGAAGTTAACGAATTTCCTTGAATTTCAGCTTGTCCGGTAATATAAGGATTCCCCTTAATTTGGAGATTAGGTAACCAATTTTGTAACTCAGCAAAGTCAATTGGAAGTGCTTGGAAATTAATATCAGCTTTACGATAAGGTGTGTTAGTAAAGTCTCCTGAAAATCTTACTAGCGATTTTGCTGTCGAAATCTCTAACTTCCCCAAGCTAAAAGCAAGCTTATTATTACCTTGAAGATCATTCAATGAAAGATTAAGCTCATTAGATTTAGAGCTAATATCAACCTCTGTAAGCTGCCATTCTAAATCTTGACTTATATTGGCTTGAGCTTGTATCAGTTTTATATTAATTTCTTTAGGAATTTCATTGGGAATATTTTTCCCTGAGATATTAACATTAGATTTTCTAACTAAAAGACTTTGTAAATCAAGTCCCCAGACACTTGCAGACTTTTCTATATCCTTATCATCTGTCTTTTCTTTTTGAAGAGGGATATTGGATATATTCCAGTTTCCTTGGTCATTCTGCTCAAGATTTATCTTCAAACCTGATACTATAATTGATGATATAATAAACTGTTTATTTAATATTTTCCTGAAACTATAATCTAGCTCAAGTTTATCTAGCCTAATTATCTCTTTCTTGTTTGTTTTTGAGCTTTCTGAATACAATACTATATTTTGAAGACTTAAATTGCTAAAGATATTTCCTTCAATCCTCTCGATCTGAATGAATCCATTTATCTGTTTGCTCGCTTGTGATTCAACCTTGTCTTTCAGAAAATTCAGGAAGTAAGAGGTCTGACTTAGAAGTAAGAGAAGGATGATAAAAAGAAATAAAATTCCTAGACCCACAGAGCTGTAAAACAAGACTTTATTTTTTCGAGTACTCATTAAAAAGCCTCTCCGATATTTAAATAGAATTGAATCTTCTTATCAGGCTGTGAGAGTGATTTAGCAACATCTAAGCGAATAGGTCCCAGAGGTGTTTCTACCCTTAATCCTAGACCTCCAGCATACTCTATTTCTTTTAAATCATGATCATAACTACCTGACCAAACATTGCCGGCATCACTAAAAATAGCTCCAGAAATTCGATTCCAAATAGGATATCTAAGCTCTAAACTTCCTATCAACATACTGTTACCACCCATAGGCAAGTCGTCTGAACTTTTTGGACCTAAATCAAATCTACTCCATCCTCTAACCGAAGAAGACCCTCCAGCATAAAAACGGTCAGCAATTGGAGTGTCTTCTGCAGACCTTAATGATTTCATGAAGCCACCCTTTAGACGACTAGCGAATGTAGCTTGTTGAAAGATTTCAGTATATTTTCTGATATCAGCAGATATCATAGTATAGTGATAGTCACTATTAAAGCCCAGTCCTGCTAGCTTAAAAGATGTGGAAAAGTACCAACCTTTTTTTGCTGAAAACATAGGTTCAGAATCATCATAAATAAATCCAATTGTAGCAGAAGTCTGACGATAATTCCCCTTACCTTCAGCTATTAGATCATCTTCTAAGCTCGGTGATGCTGTCTTTAGTTTATTCCACTCAAGACCATAATTCAAGTAGGAGGAAAGATAATTCCCAATACCTATCTGGTAGTAAACATAGGAACCTATTCTCGATAACGTATAGTTTTCTTCATCTTCTTTCTTTGCAAAAGGATTTATTATCAAAGACCCTTGAGGATGAAATAAAGCTGGTTGGGTCACTTTCAAGGATAAATTATATGGTTCTATGAAAGAGTATTTAGCAAAGAATACTGCTCTCCTGATACCTCCTAAAAAACCTAGCTTGGTAACAGTAATAGAAGTTCGGAACTTGTCTTCCTGTCCATAGCCTACTCCAAGCTTAAAACTTAAACGATTTGCTTCTTTGAGATCTATTTTTATAGGAATGATTTTACTGCTTTCATCTTCATCTAACTGTTCTCTAACAGTAACATATTGAAACATTCCTAATCCCTGTATCTTATTCTGAACTTTTTCTAAATACAGATCATTGTATATCTTACCAGGTGGATCTAATTGCTCTTTTAAAATTGAATAAGGTACTTGATCCACTCCAACAAAGGTAGTTTCCCCAAAATAACATATTGGACCAGTATTTATATCAAAATTAACAATCACTTTATTCACTTCTCTTCTGACTTGTAAGTTATAATCTACCTCTTGATAAGCATAACCCTGTTTTGCTAACCAATTCCCTAGCTGCTTTTGACTCTCGATTAAATCACTATCTCTAAATCTTGAGCCTTTTCTTAGTGGTAAATCTACTGTAAACTGCTTTAATAATTCATTAGTCATTATAGTATCTGAGGGCTCTGATATATTAAGTTTGTAGTTAATGTCTTCAATCAGAACAGCATCATTCTCTTTAATCACAAACTCAATTTCTACAGCTTCTTCTTGAGTTAATTCTTTAATATTGGCATCGACTTCAACATCAAGAAAGCCTTCTTTTTGATAAAAATTAGTTATTAAATCTTTATCATACAATAAGTCTGCTTGATAAAACAAGTCTCCTCTTTTCCAAAAAAGAAGCTTCTCCCAACCAGACTTCTCCTGTAATATGAGATTTTTTTTCAGTTTAGTCTCAGAGAGAGTCTCCACTCCTGTCATCTTAACATCTTTAATCTCATAGCTATCTTGGGCTAGCATAATAGAAGCTAGAAAACTAAAGACAATAAGTATTATATAAGATTTTTTCATTTAAATCATTTCTTCCTTTTATAATAGATAAGTATTACTATCCACATGATATAATAAACCCAAAGCTCTAATATGTTAAAGATTTATAGAATACAACTTTATAGAGCTTGCTGTAAACTTTGCAAAGTCATTTTTTATTGTTCAAAGCAAATCTATAGCATTCTTGTTTTGCTTAAAGAGCGTCTGTATTAGGGCTCTATTAGGTCTCTATTGGACATCTATAAAGCATCCATTAGACTATGGTTCAATAGACACAAAATAGTAAAGCTACAAATACTCCCTATACACTAGATAATCTTGTAGACAAAACAGAGCATTCTTTCAAAGACATGCA
This sequence comes from Cloacimonadales bacterium (SeqCode), assembly GCA_963678375.2. Lineage (GTDB taxonomy): Bacteria > Cloacimonadota > Cloacimonadia > Cloacimonadales > JAFGVF01 > JAEKNW01. The sequence continues at coordinate 2,096,377 of OY782831.1, read as the reverse complement.
TAAGAGCCTTATATATACTATTCTTTCAATAGAAAAAAGCAAGATATTTTTAAGTAAAATAGTAGATAATGCAGTATAATTGGGATAGCCAAAATAAGTAGAGAAATTTTCATATATATCAAATGTTTGATTGTTTGTTAGAATAAGTTAATGGCTGGGGTACAGGGAATCGAACCCCGACATACAGAGCCAGAACCTGCTGTCCTACCATTAGACTATACCCCAGTAGTATAAACAGAAAAAAATTTATAAAATAGTGATGGCTGGGCTGCCAGGATTCGAACCCGGGAATGCATGGACCAAAACCATGTGTCTTACCACTTGACGACAGCCCAACACTATTTTATAAATTTTTATGTTTTTTAATGGCGGAGAAGGAGGGATTTGAACCCTCGGTAGGGGATTAGCCTACATACGCTTAGCAGGCGCACGCCTTAAGCCGCTCGGCCACCTCTCCGTTCAAGAATGGCGGAGAATGAGGGACTCGAACCCCCAAGGGCAGAGCCCGGCGGTTTTCAAGACCGCTGCCTTACCAATTAGGACTAATTCTCCGTTCGAAATATGTATTAGCAATATCTTATAAAGGGGTTTTTCTGTCAATAGATTTTTTAATTTATTTTAATTTTTTCAATAGATAAATCTGCTTTTCATTAATTAATAATAACTTATAAAGTCACTTTTTTTTAGCATCCTAGCTGTTTTCTATAAATACATCATAGTCATATAGCATTACCATTAGTCTTTTTTGCTAAAAGAGAAGTGAATTTTATCATCTTTATTCAGCTTCATAACTGAGTTTTTAAGGAAATGGACAATATCAGCTACTGGATAGCCAGCTTCAATTTCATAATAGTGTATCTGAGATAGTTTTTCCTGAGGTAGTTTTTTAACAAGATCAGAATCAATTAAATAGATTAAGTTACTATTATTAACGTCTTGAGTTTTAAGAGAGTCTGATTTAATAGTTAGCAATGAGAAGTTCTCTTGTTTAAGAATGAATAGAGAGTCTGCTAATTTTGCAAAATATGCTTGATTATCTTGCTGAATGATAAGTGTCATAGGATAATCTGTAGAAGAAGGATCTAAGTAATAAGCTTGAGAGTTTTTATAAACATCATAAAACTTTAGACCTGCTGAGAAAAGAAACCATAAAGCAATTGCAATTGATGCAATTTGAGCTATGTACTTCAAGTTCTTTATATAGGCAAGAAAACCTGTAAAAGCAAGAGGTATCAAGAAGATAGACGTTCCCAAGAAGAAACCTAAAAACAGAAGAGCTCCAGATATTGGTCCTGCTAAATCAACTGCTTTAGATAGAGCTATCAAGAAGGAGGGACAAAAGTTTATCCCTGTAAAAACACCTAATAGAAAAGCAGATGAGGTTATCTTTGCAAAGGCAGGAATATGGCACTTCTTTTCTTTGTTTTTAGTCCGAACTACACTAAGAATCAAAAATAGGGATAGCAGACTATATGCGATCCCAGTAAAAAGGTCTCTATTTATAGTAGCAATATTTGAACCTATCCAACCTGCCAAAAGACCAAAAATAATATAAGAAAAGAATCTACCTAAAGAGATTTCAAGAACCTTCCAGATATTTTTACTAAAAGACCTATTCTCTGATATCAAGTAAGGAAGATAGATAGGCGTACAAGAAACAAGGCAAATAGTTCCAGTTGAAAAACCAAGGGTAAAGCCTTCTATAAGAGTTTTTATCATCTAAAGAACATCCTTGTTCCTAAAGTAAGAGTATTCTTGAAGTTAAAAGTATTTTCGTACTCATAATTATCAATAATCCTAAGTGATTGAGTATAACTGTTTTCGACATAGAGCAAGAAAGAAGAATTAATTTTATACTCTAAAGAAGAAATAATGATGTTATAAATATTATGACTATATCTATCTTCTATGGAGAGTGAAAGAGCATTTGATAGAGGGTATTCGATGTAGCCGAAATATATCCTATTCAAATTTTCGAAACTTAATGAAGAACCAGCTATAACAAAAGCTTTGTTATTATAGGATGGGATATTGTATCTAGCTTGAAATCTTAGCATGTTGGCTAAACGATAAAACTCTTTATCTTCTTTATCATAACTGAAATGGGAAACATAGTTAAAGTAACAGCTCAAATAAGTATTCAGGGTAAAGTTATAACGTAGATTATTGATAAAATTATGCCTTTGATATGATTGGTATTGCTCTGACTCTTTATTTAAATATTGGAAGTCTTGGCTAATCTTACCACCCAAAAAGTTCTTTGACGTATAGTTAAATCCAATTCCATAGTGTGAATAATCTTGGTCTCTTCTTGGATCAATAATCGATGTATTTGAGCTATAAAAAGTTTTATTTAGATAAGTTGAATAGAGGGACATTTCATCATCTATGTTATAAGATATAGCTACATCTTTATAGAACTCGTCATAATATTCAGCTTCTGCTGTATTTATAGAGTTTGGCCTCTTAAAATGATAATCTATCCCAGTTCTTCTACCTCTTAAACCAGCGAGAAGATTTAGATTATTCCAAGCTAAATCAGTGTAGATGTATAGATGATTCTTAACTAGTGGCTGAGAATGGGGCATTATTCCATTATCAAGCATATTTAGTTTTTTAGTTTTTTCATAGTCGTAATAATCAAGATTATATCCCAGAATAAACTTGCTATTTCCAGCGAGATGATATGTTGTCAAACTTCTTAATTCATTAGTTATATAAGAGTTCGGATCATCAAATCCTTCTTCTGAGACAAGTGAGTTCATTTGAAATTGGATATTTAGTCTATCTAGAACAAAATCTGAAATAAAGTTATTTTCACCACCATAGACTTCAGTATCACCAGAATTATAGAAAGAGAATCTAGTTTGGTTCCAATATGTTGCACTACAATAAATAGTTGCTAAAATTATAAATATAATAACTAAGTTTTTTTTCATTAGTAGATAGCTCCTTGGGGACATACTGCTATACATTCTCCACAACTCACACATTTAGTTTGATCAATCACAGCTTTGCCTTCAAGGTTATATTCAATTGCATCTTTAGGGCAAACAGAAATACAATCACCGCAAGAATTACAGGAAGTTTTATTAACATTATATTCTTTTTCTGTAGGTTTCTTGCAGGCAATAAAAGTAAGCATTAACAAACATATAAGTGAATAGATTAGTATTTTCTTCATTGTTGACTTCCTTCAATTGCATCATAAGTACAAGTCCCAACACAGATATTGCAGTTAATACACTTGTCGTTATCTATAACTGCTTTCCCATTTACAAGTTCTATTGCGTCTACAGGGCATACTTCAAGACAATCTCCACAACCTACGCAATCATATTTACGTACAAAAGGGTTCTCCACCACTTCAGAAGCAAAGAGAAACCCTAAGAATATGACTGCTATTACTAAAATAGTTAATAGCTTTTTTTTCATAATTTGCCTATTTAATAACAGTTAAAAGCTTTGAAATTTCTTTATCATTGGTTGAGTATTTGAAGAGATAATTACCTGATGGAACTCTATTTCCTAAATCATCAGTTAAATCCCATCCAACAGCATTTGTCTTTTCATCAAACTTTAACTCTTTAACTTTTTGTCCTTTTATATTATATATCACCAAATCTCTTGAATATATTCTCTCTTCTGAGATAATTTTAAATACAGCTCTAGAAGCTGTTGGATTAGGGAATACACTAACTTCAAGATTTACAGGAATTACTTCTCCTAAGTCATTAGAAACTGCAACTTCAGATATAGCATTACGAGGGCATCTATCTGCACAATCACCACAATCTTCACAAAGCTCAGGATCAATTTGATAACTATGAAGACTAGCATCATAATAGATTGCATCCTCATCACATGTGTTTAAACACCTTCCACAATTATTACACCTGATAGAATTGATCTGATAAACAGCGAATAGAGTGAAAATAACACTAGTTAAAATTAGAATAAAAATTATTGATTTTTTCATTTATGACTCCTATTTCTTTTCAATAGCCTTTACTGGACAGCCTTTGAATTTACCATTACCATCAATACAAATACCACAATCAATACATTTGTCTTGATCAATTACAGCTTTACCCTTTACCATGGTAATTGCACCTTCTGGACACTGTTTAACACAAAGTCTGCAACCTATACATCTCGCTTGGTCTACGTGATGACTACCTGTCTTATGATCACCCTGACAAAGACTATATTTATCTACTACAAAACCACCTCGGCTTGCTTTACCTGAGAAATTATACCTTTTACCAATTTGTATTTTATCCATTTCGGCTTCCATATTCTCTGGAATAATTAAATTATGAGCAACTTTGGTTGAATCTTCTACTAACTGTAGCTGGTTCTCATTGATCTGGATAATACCAGTAATAGTCACTCTTAAAGAATCTTGGTCAGCTTTTGGAAAATGTTTACCACAATGTTGTTTTACTTCAACTGAAATTAACATTGTTACTGTAACTAATAAAAGTAACAAAATAATTAAATTTCTCTTCTTATTTCTCATTTGTTCTCCGTATAATTTTTTATTTACAAATCACTGAGAGACTTAATTTTGTCAATAAATATTAAGTTAGTCTTGACGAACCTTTCAACCAAAATAGTAATTGCAAACTCAGACAAAAATGTCTATAACTTTGCTAGATATTATTTAACCTTATATCCCATTATTTAACTAGGATTTACTTAATATTTTTAGTTAAGAGATCTTTTTCTCAATCTATTTGAATTTGTGACAACAGTGATTGAACTTGTAGCCATAGCAATTTCAGCAATAACTGGGTGTAACATACCAGTGAAAGCTAGAGGAATAGCTATAAGATTATAAGCAAATGCCCAGAAAAGGTTTTGTTTAATCTTTTTAAAAGTCTCTTGAGATAGTTTAATAGCTCGAACTACACTCATTAAGGAGCCCTTAACTAGGGTGATATCAGATGATTCAATAGCAATATCTGTACCAGTTCCGATTGCGATTCCAACATTGGCTTGTTTTAAAGCTGGTGCATCGTTTATACCATCTCCAACCATTGCTACCAAGCCATATTTTTCTTGAAATTTTTTAATCTCTTCTACTTTTTGGTCTGGTAAAACTTGTGAGGCTACAAAATCTATACCTACCTTTTTAGCTATAGCGTGAGCAGTCTTATCATTATCGCCAGAAATCATAGCTGTTTTAAAACCCAGTTTATGTAATTTATCAATAGCCATTACTGAATCTTCTTTAAGGGCATCTGCAACAGCTATTAAAGCTAGCATTTCTTTCTCATCAGCTATCAAGATAACTGTTTTAGCTTCTTTCTCAAGTTTGTCAATTCTATCTGCATAACTCTGATAATCAATAGCATTTTTTTCTAGTAGTTTCCTATTTCCTAAAAATATTTTCTTATCTTTAACTTGTCCACTTAAGCCTAATCCTGAATGGGATGCAAATGCTTTTGCTTGTTCAAAACTGATATTTTTTTCTTTACAATAACTTACTATAGCTCTAGCTAGGGGGTGTTCTGACCTACTTTCTAAGCTTGCAGCTAATTGCATAATTTGTATATCACTTAATGAGCTAGAATAAATATCAGTAACTTCGGGTTTGCCTTTGGTAATAGTACCTGTTTTATCAAAAACTATTACATCCACATCTTTCATGGTCTGGATTGCAGCTCCATTTCTTATTAGAATACCATTTTCTGCTCCCATACCAGAGCCTACCATAAGAGCTGTTGGAGTTGCTAAACCTAAGGCACATGGGCAGGCAATAACAAGTACAGCAACAGTAGCAAAGATAGCCTGAGTTAGTGAATTTGCTTGAGGATTAACCCAAGCAAGATATTGGGAAGCCCAGAGACTGATTGCTTGTAGAGTATCAGGAAAAATCAACCAGCTAGCAAAGGCTATAAGAGCGAGCAAAATCACTATTGGGACAAAAAAGGCAGTTACTTTATCAGCAAACTCTTGAATAGGTACTTTTGAACCTTGAGCCTCCTCAACCATTTTGATAATTTGTGATAAGAAAGTTTCCTTTCCTACTTTCTCAACCCTAATTTTGATAAAACCATTCTGATTAATTGTAGCACCTAGAACATTGTCTCCAGCTACTTTTTTCACTGGTAATGATTCTCCAGTAGCCATTGATTCATCAATCCTAGTTCTTCCCTCCACTATTTGACCATCAGTTGGTATTTTAGCTCCTGGTTTTACAAGCATAATATTACCTAATTCCAAAGATTCAACAGGAACTTCTTTTTCATGGCCATCTACTTCAATCAGGGCTGTTTTTGCTCCCAACTCTAACAACTTCTTAATTGCTTGAGAAGCTCTCCCTTTAGCCTTAACTTCTATATATCTTCCAGTAAGGTGAAAAGCCATAATCATTGCTGAGATTCCCGCAAATGAAGCTATATCCATAAAAAAGTGAAGAATTCCTGTAATGAAAGCAGCCCCAGTTCCTAGAGTAATCAAAACATCCATATTTGCAGAAGCATGAAGAAGAGATTTAAAAGCTGATTTAAAAGTCTTCATACCAACAGTAAAAAGGCCTATGGATGCAAGAATAAGCACACCTATATTATGTGTAATATGATTTGGCCACATTATTCCGAATAGCATCATAGGGAGCATCCAAGCCATTATTGGTAGAGTAACAGCCCAGATTATTATCATTCTCTTTTTAGCAGCTTGCAGGTTTTCTTCTTCACTATTCACAGACTTCTCTGTTTGAACTCCATATCCTGCATTTATAACCGCTTCTTTTAGTGCCTTTTCACTTGTAAGTTTAGAATCTATATCGATTGTTGCAATTTCAGAAGCTAAATTTACATTTACTGCTTTAACTCCAGTAGTCTTTTTTAATGCTCTTTCCACAGCTGAAGAACAAGAAGCACAAGACATTCCTGTAACGTTTAATTTGATGGTATTTACACTAGGTTGACTTTCATCAGGATCATAAGATTCAACAACCTCATAACCTACCTTTGTAATTAATTCTTCTATATATGAAATATCTATCCTTTCAGGGTCATAAGTAACGAATGCTTTACCAGCAGGATAGTTAACATTTACTTCAATCAGACCTTCAACTTTCTTTAATGCTCTTTCGATTGAAGCAGAACAAGAGGCACAGGACATACCATTTATTTTAATGATTAACTTTTTCATTTAAACTCCATAATTATCTATTATTACTAATTATTTATACTAAATAAGTTAACCACCTATAACAAATTTACAAATCTTATTTTTTTATTATCAGCTTCTTGTTGTATAGTCTGTCACCACTAGCAATTTGAAGAATATAAAATCCACTTCCAACTTTAGTATGCTTGAAGGAAAATTGCTTTGAGGGATTAATGATCTTCTTAACTAATTGTCCTTTTATATTATATATAGCTATATAAGACAGCTTTTCCTTAGTGGAAACAGATATTTTCTGATCAAGAGAACTAATTATATTGGGGTAAATATTTAGATCTCTTGGAAAATTCACTTGGTTATCATTAGAAACAGCATCCAACCATTCTTTGCTAGCTGAGAAGATAGATTCTTCATAATCATAGAATAGGTTTCCATAAGAATAATTAGCACCATTAGTAAGAAATATTAAGATAATATCCCTTTCCAAATTATAATAAGCATCACTAATTAAACCATAAGCTTCCCCAGCGTGACCAAAGAAAAGCTCATTAGGAAAAAGGTCATAAGTTCTTTGAAGTTGCAAGCCCATTTGGGTGAAAAATCCTCCCAAACCTGATCCAGACCAATTTAACTCTTCCATCTGATTAATTGTAGATTCCTCTAAAATTATCTGGTCATTATATGAACCCCTATCTCTAATCATAATAAATATTTTAGCTAAGTCACTAGTACTAATCCTTAATCCACCTTGAGGAGCATAAATTAAGCCATTCCAACCAAAAGGTATTTCATCTAAATCAATCTCTGCAGGATAAAGGCCTTGATAATTATCTGCTTGGGGACTAGGCTGACCAGCTACATAACGATATAGAACTGCTAAATCGTTGATATCACTCAAAGCAGAAAAGTTATTCCAACAGGCTTCAATCCCTAAAGGAGACAAGAAATGATCTTGAACATAAGTAGAAAAATGTTCTTGAGCAACATGTTCAACTAAAGTTGCCACAAGTCCAGCAGATAGGTTCGAGTAATCCCAACCACTTGCTTGACCAGGTTCGTAATAACTTGTCCAAATAGAAGGATTATAATAGCTACCACTTGTCATTAGAAGTTGAGTTATAGCTGGAGGATTCTGGGAGTAGGATTGACTTATGAAGTTTGTATAAGCATTACTATCTCTTAAACCAGAAGTATGGGTAAGCAGATGTCTTAGGGTTATTTGATTATCTGGGAAGTTAGGATTTCTTAGAGTAAATCCTAAATATGAAGAAACATCACTATCTAAATCTAGTTGATTATCTTCAACAAGCTTCATAGCAGCAAGAGCGGTAATAACTTTCGAGATGGAAGCTATTCTAAATTTTGTATCATTATCGATTCTGAGCTGTCTATCATAATCTTTCCAGCCATAAGAATAGTTGTATATCTGATCTCCTTCTACTAAGCAGTAGGATGCCCCTATTGCATCATATTGATCTGATATCTGATAAAATCTATTAGCTAATTGGTCTGGACTTTGACCAAACAAAGCTACAAAAGCTAAAAGTAATATTAAATTTAATATATTTTTCATTTTTCATTTTTCCTCTTTTTTATCTGTGTAAGTTATTCTATTAAGCTTGTTTCAATTTATCATATCTTTAAAGATTAGTCAAGTATCATATAGATTTATGCTAGTAGTATTTTTATCCTTGATTGTTACTTTTTCGATAATAATCTGGGATTTTATGCAGAGAGTAACAATGAAGAAGACCAAGTGGTATTTGTAGGCTATAAAAATTTAAATTTCTCTTGCCTAATTATCAGTTATTTCACTTAATGTATAAAGTATAATTATTATACTTCGGTAGGATTTTTGGATAAAAAGAAATACCAAAGATTAGTTAGTTTTATATGGGATATTGATAATGGTCATCTGAAATATATAATCGAAAGGACTAAGAATTCGGATTACTTACTAACTTCTTATGAGTTAGAATAAATAGCTTATACTCAATTTTAAGGAAAAATAATATGCAAAAAAATTTCTTATTAATTATGTTTTTACTGTCTGTGTCTATTCTCTTGTCTTTCGAGAATTTCTTAGACCTTGAGATGGGGATAAAATCTTATGTAGGTGGTTACTACTATCGAAACAATGAAATGAAGGATTTCGAATATAAGTCTAATCATAATTGGTACCTAAATATTGCCAAAGCTCTAAATGAGCAGATAATTACATCAGCGGAGATAAGATATTATCCAGAGGTATTTGACAAAAAGCTGTATCTTTATTCTGCTAAAGTAGAATATAAATCTAATAAAATGTTCGATATTGCTTGGGTTTTCGATCGAATAGGTCTTGGGAAAAGTAACTTCACATATACAGATGATTTGAATAATATTAGAAATGATAATAATTTTATTAGTGATTACAGATTTAACGGTGGGTTGGTTACACAAAAGATTACTCCTAGAGTTATGATTAACTACCTAGTTGGTGGTAATGATCACAATACTGGTTTAGGAGCACTCAAATTAATCTATACTGGAAATAGTTTCTTCACGGAACAGAGTTTTGTTCTAATATCTCGAGACAATAGATTTAATGCAAAAGCTTTGAACTTTAATAATCTGCTTTTTTGGCAAACAAATGTATTAGATTTTCAAAATATGCTACATTTTTCTTTGCTAGATTACTATAGGAAATTTGCTAGTGAGAAATCAAATGTTCTTAAGAATTTTACTGAAGTAGCTATTAAGTTTTCAGACTTTTTTATACCTAAACTTAGCTTCTATTATGAAGCTGAGAACTGGGATAAATATAAGATTTATGAAGTAAATTGTGGTCTAAAATCTATTTACAGAAAACTAGAGGTTACTCCTGCTTTTAAGTTTTCCTCTTATCTAGAAAATCTACAAAGAGAGTATTCTCTGCTAATAAATTATAAGCTTCACCCTCTCTGGGACATTGGTTTAAATTCCAAATACTTTTACACTTCAAACAAACAGGATATCATAAGTTATGGACTACAAACAAAATTTAATTTCCCTATTACTGCTGATAATATTAAGTCTCTTATTGACTAGTTGTGATAGCTATAATCAAGAATTGAATAAACCGATTATCTGTTTCACTTTTGATGATGGACACTTAAACGCCTTTGAAAATGCTTTTCCTCTCTTTAAGCAATTTAGTTTTACTGCTACGTCTTTTCTTAATAGTGGAAAAATTGGAAATCCAGGAAAAATTTCTTGGAGTAATATAGATTCATTGGTAAATCATGGCTGGGAAATAGCTGGTCATACAATTGACCATGTAGATTTGGCTGAACTTGACGATGATGAAGCTTATTATCAAATAATTCAAGATTACCATAATTTTACAAATCAGGGAATTGAGTTGTCAAGTTTTGCCCTGCCAGGTGGACATGCGACTTTAAGAGACTATGACATAATTAAAGGAGTATATAAAAACATTAGAAATAGTATTGACAAGGAGATGCATACTCCTTTAAATAGATTTGACTTGGGATATTTTGCTTACCAGACTAACTATAGAGCTGAAGATGTAAAACAAAGAATTATTCGGGGCTATAATAATGGTGAGTCTCTTATAGTTATAGGTTTTCACCGAATAAGTGAAGAGCAAGTAAACACTGTAGCAAATTGTAAAACTGATGATTTAGAAGAAATTCTTTCTTGGGTATATAACAATAATTTTCCAGTAATGACCCTAGAAGAAGCAGTAAATAAACTTAATAAATAACTAAATAAGAAGAGGAGAAATTATGAGATTTGTTAAAGTATTATTGATATTAGGAATTATATTATCTTTAGTGGGATGCCAGAACAAAGATAAAGAGATAAAAGTTGTTGAAAAAGAGACATCAGACAAATATCAAATTGCTTTAGTTATGAAAACTTTAACCAATCCTTTTTTCATAACCATGGAAAAGGGAGCTAGAGAAGCTGAAAAAGATTTAGGAGTTGAGTTAATCGTAAAAACTGGTTCGCAAGAAACAGCAATCACTCAACAAATTGATATAATTAGAAAGCTGATTAAAGATAAAGTAGATGCCATAGTAATAGCTCCTGCCTCTTCAATAGAATTAGTTCCAATTCTTGCCCAAGCTCAAAAAGAAGGTATTGTAATCGTAAATATTGATAATGAACTTGATAAAGAAACATCAGAAAAATACAATTTAATTAATGTCCCATTCATTAGTGTTGATAATGAAGAAGGTGGGTATTTATCAGCAAAGTATATCAGTCAAGATGTTAAGACTAAAAGTAATGCAGTTATTCTAGAAGGAATTCGATCAGCTCAAAATGGTATTGATAGAAAAAACGGTGCTCTAAGAGCTTTTAAAGAAAATAGTAACATTGATGTAATTGCTAGTGAAACAGCAAACTGGAAGATTGATGAGGCTTATGAAGTATTTGCTGACATCTGGAAAGCTAATCAAAACATAGATTTAGTCTTTTGTGCCAATGATATGATGGCACTAGGAGTTGTTCAGTTTTTACAAGAAAAAAACATTAGTGATATCAAGCTTGCATCTTTTGATAATATTAAAGAGATTAAACCTCTTTTAGAATCAGGTGCTGTAGCTGTAACTATTGACCAACAAGCTGATATTCAAGGTTATAAGGGTATTGAAACTGCTTATAAACTTTTAAACAATGAAGCAATTGAAAAAGTAACTGTTAACGTTATAATAGTAACAAAATAAGATAAATGATAAAGAAAAGATTTAGTCATTCGATAATAATTAGATTTATAACTACATTCCTATTTTTAGGTGTACTTCCTCTATTGATCTTGATGGCTTGGGCTATCTATGGATCTAATAAATCAATGATGAATCATTTAGAAGGTAATGTCTTTGAATTACTTAAACAAAAGGCTGAGTACACTTCTTTACAGTTAGCTACAGTTGAAAATTTAATCAATAATATTGCCAATGTTGAGGATGTTATTACTAGCCTACAAGCAGAAAGTGATACACTGACTGTTTATCAAAAATTAAAAATACAAGCCAAAATTGGTTATGTTCTAGCAGGCTATATTAACCTTGAAGGTATTGAATCTATTGACATCTTTTCTAAGAATCTGAATCGTTACCATTTTGGTAGAAGCCTACTTCAAGGAGACGATATCCCATCAGAAGATTTCTTTAAAATACTAAACCAAAATAAAGCAACGAACTCTGAGATTTTTTGGCACGGTGTCCAACCTAATTATGATAACCCACAAGAGTTTTCTCTACTTGCTTCTAAAAAATTGACTTATCTTGACCATGATTCGATGAAAGAAATCTATATAGGTATGATTGTTGTTCACTATTCTATTGAGAGTATAGCCAAAAATTTCCAAGATGAATTCTCTCAAAAGTTCTCTAGCTTTGTAGTAGATAATAATGGCAACATAATTGCTGCACCCAAAAAAGAATACATAGGTTCAGATTTTAAAGCAATCAATGATATTAGTAAAGATAGATTACATAATTTTGACAGACTTAATTTTGCTGGCAAGGAAGCCCTTCTTCTCAAATATAATCTTCCTGACTATAATCTTAAGTTCTTTACTTTCATTAGCAGTCAATATCTCTGGCATACTCAGTTTGATTCTCTAAAAATTTCTCTAATAGGTTTGCTTACCATAATATTTTTTTCAGCAATAATATTTTATATTTTTGCTAAAAGAGTATTGTTCCCAATAAAGGAATTAACTGAAGCTTTTGCTGATATATCAAAAAATCGCTATGATTTGGATTCACAGATTCAAATAACTACGATTGATGAAATTGGTGAACTGCAAATGTGGTTCAATGCCTTTGTTAAAACAATGCAGGATAAACATCGCTATGCCATAGAACTAAAGGAGCAAAAAGAGGTTGCCGAAATTGCTAATCGCGCTAAAGACAATTTTTTAGCAAGTATCTCCCATGAGTTAAGAACTCCACTAAACGGCGTAATTTCTGTTTCAGAACTACTATCTACCACAGAACTTTCTACTGAGCAAAAAGATTATCTAGAAGTCATCCAACAATCAAGTGATATCTTATACAGTTTGATTAATCAAGTGTTAGATTTCTCAAAGATATCTGCAAATAAACTTTTACTTACTTCTAGCGCTTTTGACATTATATCTTTCTTAGACAAAATGGTCAATCTCTATAGCTTACAAGCTAAAACAAAGGGTTTAAAATTTATTTATAATAGACTAGCTGATAAACAATTAATTGTTAAGAGTGATGAAATGGCCCTTCAAAAAATCTTAATAAATCTGCTAAGTAACAGCTTGAAATATACTCAAGAGGGATCCATAAGCTTCTCAGTCTTGGAAAAGAAAAGAAATCAAGAAAATATTACTCTTAGAATCTCAGTTGCAGATAGTGGTTTAGGAATTCCAGAAAGTAAAAAGAAAACTATATTTGAGGCTTTCGAACAGGTTGATGGATCTCTTTCTAAAAAGATATCAGGTACTGGTTTAGGATTATCTATTGCCCAACAATTAGCTCATCTCCTTAATAGTGAAATTATTCTGATTAGCCCCAACCCGTATCTTGATAACCCTGATAATCTTCCCGGTTCTGTCTTCTATCTTGATCTTACTCTACCTTTTGGAGAAATTGATAAGCTTTCTGAACAAAAGACTAAGGCAGATGATTTAGTTAGTTTTCCTGAGACAAAAGTTCTGGTAGTTGAGGATAATATAATTAATCAAAAAGTTATTTCAGCTATTCTTCATAAACTGTCAGTTACAGTTGATATTGCTTCGAACTGGCGTGAGTGTCTGGATAATTTAGACCAATCTGAATACGATATTATTTTTATGGATATTCAAATGCCTGAAGTTACTGGTTTTGATTTGACCAAAATGATTAGAGAAAAAGGTATAAATATCCCAATTATAGCTGTTTCAGGTAATGTTATTGATGAGGTTAAAGAACATGCTTCTAGAGTTGGAATGGATGCCTTTATCGTAAAACCAATTAAGGCTTCTGAAATTATAAGAGTGTTAAAGAAGTATAGGGCTTAAGTCTAAGATGTATTAGCACTTGTGGAAAATTTTTTTCAGCAATATAATCTGCTTTATCTTAAACTCACCTTATCCAAATTTTTGTATATCTTAAAATTGTATTCTTGATTATCTTCTGTTTTAAAGAGATAAAAAGAATCTTTCCCTATACACTCAATTTCCTTTTGATCACTAATTTTTAAAGACATATTATCATCTAATCCAAAACCATACTTTACTTTATTCTTTTTCATCTTTTTCATAAGCTCATCAAATCTACGTTTCTCCGTAAAATGTGGTTTAAGAGCTACATCATCTAATAGATTATATCTGAGTGATAAAATAGCTCCTGCAGAGACTCCTGCATAAGGGACACCTGATGAATACTTCTCATTAACAATTCCCCCAATGTCTGAGTTCCCATAAATTTTCTGATAAAAATGAGTATTACCACCTAATACTAGAATTCCACTTGCATTTTTCAGAGCTTGTATTGAGTGGGCTGGAGCAATAGTATCGTTAATATCCGGAGCAATAAAGTTAATAGCTTGTATATTAAAGTCAAAATCTATCTGTTTAATAAGGTTAATAATACTTTGCTTCTGCTCTTTGATCTGCATAAGAACGACTAAATTACTAGATTCCTTACAAGCTTGACGGAAAAAATCTTTGAAGTTTGGAAGAGTATATTTATTAAAAATACTAAAAAAATATAGGAGCTTCATGACTGAACTAGCTCCTTTAATTGTCTCTTCCTGGAAGTTTTCTTACTTAATAAATAGCCAGCAAAAGTGATTAATGCACCACCCATAACTAAAGTGGGAGTAATTCTTAAATCTAGGAATAGAACTTCATTAATTGTGGTAAAAAGAACAGTAAATGTAAAGAGAATGCTGGCTGTGTTAGCACTTATGCCAGTTAAAGCAAAGTTCCAAAATAGATAAGATAAACCAGACTGGAAAATACCCATTTCTAGAAACCAAAATATCTCAGCTTGACTTGTGGGTAGCCTACCTTCAATGAAGAAATATATAGGACTCATCATGATAGAAGCAGTAAGAAATATCCAAAAAAGTAGTTGAATAACTTGATAGGGTTGACTTTGAAATCCTCTCATTAATCCAGAGGATAAATAAACATAAGCTCCAAAAGTAATGCCAGTTAAAATACCTAAAATAACACCTATTGTAAAACCATCTCCTAATTCAGGGAAGGAAGATTTACCAGCTACAATGGCTAGCAAACCAATGAAAGCAATAATAAGAGATATTATTTGATTTCGGCTAGGAGCTATTTTATCTCTCAGATAGACTATTAATAACACAAAGACTGGAGCTAAATTCTCCAATATCATTACTAGGGTTCCATGTAGATATTTTAGAGTAATATGATAGAGAATTGAATTGAGACAGATACCAATAATACTTATGTTTATGATTTCTTTCCATCTATTTTTAAATAGAGAAAAACCAAAATCTCTTTTAAATAATAAAAAAGTGAAAAATACTAATGTACCAATCCAAAACCTACTTACTGCAACAAAATACATATTAACACTTTGAAGAGCTAAGAATCTACCAGCTGGACCATGGATACCCCAGGAGAATAATGCAATAAAGGCAAATATTAGTGATTTGATTTTAAGTGTCATGCTGATTAATCTAAAATAATTAAAGGAACAAGCATCTCTTTCGCAGTTAATCCAGCATGCATAGCCTTAAAATTAAAAGTATTATCCTTTCCTTGATAAAGTGTTTGAATTGCTTTATTTGACTTTGCAATAAGAATATAATCACCTAACATTTCCAAAAGACGAGGATGAGCTTGTCCCTGGCCTAATAAACCTTTTTCGATAAAATCAGTTCTAGTAAAAACAAGGAAATCATCTTTATACTTTTCTGTGAAATTTTTAAAGTCTTCTTCTTTGTCCTTATGAATAAAACAAGAAATGAAACGTGGTTCTGGGAATGTCGGAAGAATCAGACTATCCCATAAAGCTTGATCCTCATTAGCGTATATACTCTCATCAACTTCTATCATACCGTGGTCAGCTGTTACAATAATTAAAGTTTTTGTAGAGTGTACTCTGTGATATAGATCCTGAATCTGTCTTTGTATATCTTCAATTATTCTGGTTATTGAAGAACTATAGACACCTTCTTTATGCATTGTTTTATCAGGTTCTCCAGTATAGCAGTAAAACAACTTATTACGAGTATTTTCTTTTATCGTTTCTTCAATATAACTTAGTGCTTGTTTAAAACTTTCATAAGAATAAATCTCTGCAGAATCAGAAGCCATTTTGCTGTATTTAGATTTAGCTAAAGAAGCTGGAGTAACGTAGTGTTGCTCAATCTCTGGACTAAGTTCATTTATTATTTTAAATATTGATTCAAAGTGGAATTTATCATGAATTTCAGAATAAGAATCAGGTAAAAATAGACCACTTGTCGCATCGCTCAGGGGTAAAAAATCTACCATCTTAAAATACTCTTTTAGATAAAGTGTCCAGCCTATTATTCCATGTTCCCAAGGAGAAACTCCTGATAAATAAGATGAGATTGCAGCAGCAGTTGTTGGTGGAAATACAGAAGTCAAAGTTGTAACTGTATTTTCTCTGAAAAATGAATCCTCAGGTAGATGACGACTTATCAAGTCAGCTCCTAATCCATCAATAACTAAGAAGACAATATTATCAAATTTATCTAAATATTCCTGTGATAATTCTTTTAAAGCAGGATAATGGCTCTTGCAGCCAAAATAGCTTAAGATTGAAGCAGTTATATTTATTATACTTCTTGAGTAATCAGGATACACTATTTTTTCTTTCTTCATATTAATTCTCCTTGTTTTATATTTTAAAACAGCTCTTATTAGTCAATAGAATTTTGAAGTAGTTTTTTAATTAACTAATAAATAACTTTTAGCTTAAGATATTGTCTCATAAACTTAAGCAGTTGACCAAGAAATAAATTTGATAACATAAATTACAAGCTATAACTGTTTAGTTAACAAGTTTATATCTAGTATAAATATATGCAAAATCTATTGACAGATTATACTGAATTTTGAATTTAATTCATTATAATATTCCTAATGGAGGCATTAATGTATAAAGTAGTACTAGAAACTAATAAGGGTAAAATAGTGTTAGAATTATGGGAGGATAAAGCACCAGTTACTAGCAAGAATTTTATCGATTATGTTGAGGAAGGCTTTTATGATGGACTTGTCTTTCATCGAGTTATCGACAACTTTATGATTCAAGGTGGAGGTCTTACTGCTGATGGACAACACCGTAATGGTAGAGATGCTATAAAAAATGAAGCAGACAATGGCCTCAGTAATGAAATTGGTACCATTGCAATGGCAAGGACTAATGATCCCCATTCAGCAACATCACAATTTTTTATTAATGTTGCAAACAACACTTTCTTAGATTATCAGAATAGCTCTAATTGGGGTTATTGCGTCTTTGGTAAAGTAATCGAGGGAATGGATGTTGTAAATAATATCAAAAGTGTTAATACTGGTGTTAACCCAAGAACTCAAATGGGAGATTGGCCCAAAGAAGATATCATTATTGAAAGTGCTAAATTAATATAGATTTACAACTTACAGAAACGTAGAAACAGGTTTTTATCCTGTTTCTACTCTAATTATAACAAATCCTTTATGAAATTTTCTCTAGAGTTTTGCTAGCTACTTCTTGACCAAGTCTTGAAATTTCTTCAATCTTTAGAAATTCCCCTGGTAAAAAAGATGAAATATTACAGTCTATATAGACATTAGGCTTAAATACTTTTAATCTCTCTTGAGCTAAAAAAGATTGATTACAGTTTATAGCCTCAATTACAATTTCATACCATTTTTTACTAGACTTCTTTTTACTAGCAGTGCTAGGTGTATTTATGTTGAAGTGAACCATCTTATTCGGTATTGCTGGTAAAACATTGACAACAATAGTAAATTCTTCATCTGCTAAATCCAAGCAAGGCAAGGGATATTCTACACCTCCATCAACTAAAGAGTACTTATTAATATTTACAGGATTAAAGATATAAGGTATAGCAGAAGAAGCTCGCATTGCCTTAGCACAGTTACCTGAATTGATAATTATAGTGTATTTAGAGTTGATATCATAAGCTACTGCAGAATATTTAATTTTCAAATCTTCAATATTAGCTTCTTTTAATCTGTGATTAATCTTTTTTTCAATGAAAGCTCCATCGAAAACCCCTTGAAACTTCAAATCAATATTAAGAGGATTTATAAAATCAATGTATTTGAAGTCTTTACCAAAAGCTAGTATGTCGTCTACTTTCATTCCATAAGCATACAAGCCCCCAACTATTGATCCCATACTTGTACCGATAATTCTGTTTATCTGATACTTTTGTTCCAGCACCCTTAGTACCCCTATATGAGCAAAACCTAAGGCTGCTCCACCTCCCAAAATTACAGTTGCTTTCTGCATATCTATCCCCTATTCAGCTAAGTCAGTTAATTGTTGGTCTTCATTAGGTGAATTAATTGCTTCTACAGGACATCCCAGGTAGTCACTATAATTACCATTAACACATATTCCGCATTGAATACATTTAGACTGATCAATCATTGCCTTCCCACTTCTTATTGATATAGCCTCTACAGGACAAGCTTTTAGGCACTCTTGACAACCGATACATTTATAACTAGTTATACTATAACTTCTTAAATCGATATCTTTCTTTGCTAATAGTGAAGTAAAAAATATTGCCAAAACACATAAAATAATAATGATTTTACTTTTTTTCATAACCATCTCTCTCATTACAAAACTCACAATCTATGCCTTTGAGTGGACATTTAGCTTTACATCTAAAACACATAATACAGTCACTATCAGTAACTTTCACTTTTTCATCAACATCTATTTGCATAGGACAGTTTGATGAACATAACTCGCAATTTACACACATATCTTTATTAATCTTAAGCATCAGTCTTGGAAGCTTAATCTTATTACTAATTTTAAGAATAATACTCATTAACGCTCCGTATGGACAGAGATAACGACAAGCAAATCTTTCAACAAACACTGAAGCAATTAAAAAAGCAGAGAGAATAATTGCAGATATTAGGATATATTTTCCAATATTAGCTAGAGCAATTACAGGGCAAGCAGCCATATATATTGCTTGGAAAAGTAAGCTTGCTAAAACTATGTTCATCAATAAAATAAGATATTTAAAAAACTTTAATTTTTTATCCCACTTTGCAGTTAATAAATACTTCTTTTTACCTTTTTGAGCTCCGTTACTGATTCTATAAAGCAGCTCTTGAATAGCTCCCAGCGGACAAAGCCAACCACAAAATATTCTACCCAAGAAGACTGTTAAAAAAAGTATAATTAGTCCCAGTAGCGTAGCTATTATGAAAGGATTTGCAGTAAAGAATCCTCTTAAAGTGGGAAGACCAAAACAGACAAATGAGTAGGGACACAAACCGTGAGGATTAATACCCCAAACACCAAACCTCTCTAGTACTAATGCTGTTACTGAAGCAAGAATAACAAGGCTCAGGATAGAAAATCTGATTAACATTACTTTTTTCATAATTCAATCCATTTTATTATTAGCTTAAAAGCTCCCTTAAATAGTCTATGAAATCATCTATATCTTTCTTCTGGGTATCATATGAACACATCAATCTAATTTCACCAGTAAATTCATCCCAAGTGTAGAAGAAATATTTTTCTCTTAGGGGTTCAATAATATCTTTATCTAACATGGCAAAAATTGCATTAGCCTCAATATTTTGTGTTAGCTTTACTTGTGGTATATCTGCTAATCTATTATATAGGTATCTTGCCATATCATTAGCATTCTTAGCGTTTTCGTACCAAAGATTATCACTTAAGTAAGCCAGCCATTGAGCTGAGCTATAACGCATTTTAGAATACAGTTGCATGCCCATTTTTCTCAGATATTTCATACCTTTGGATAGTTCTGGTCTAAAGCTTACTACAGATTCAGCTAACATAGCTCCATTTTTAGTAGCTCCAAATGATAAAATATCTATGCCAGTATTAGTGGTTAAATCAGCGAAAGAACAAGAAAGTGCTACAACAGCATTTGAGAGTCTAGCACCATCAAGATGGACATAAAGGTCTCTTACATGAGCAAAATCAACAATAGCCTTAATCTCTTCAGCAGTATAAATAGAGCCCATTTCTGTCACTTGAGATATGGAAATAATTTTAGCCTGAACATGGTGTTCATCACCAACTCCAAAAATTGCTTTTTCTAAAAGTTCAGGTGTTAGTTTTCCATTTTCAGTATCAACATTAATCAATTTGCTACCAGTGAAATGTTCTGGAGCACCACATTCATCAACATTGATATGGGCAGAAGCTGCACATACTACAGCTTCATAGGGTTTTAAAAAATTCTGTAAAGATAATACATTAGCACCTGTTCCTGTTAAAACAAAATAAACATCAATCTCTTGCCCAAACATTTCTTTAAATTTAGCAATAGCCCTTCTTGTATAATCATCATCTCCATAAGAATGACTATGACCACAATTAGCTTTTGAAATTGCCTCTAATATCTTCGAATGTACACCAGAATGATTATCACTTCCAAAACTTATACTCATTTTTTTCCCTTTTATTTAATATATTAATATTTAAAATTTAAAATCTACTTGCCTTAAAGCCTCAAACATTATAATTGCAACACTATTAGATAAATTTATTGATCTTATGTCACCAGTCATAGGTATGGTAATATTTTGATCTTTTCTACTAAATAAGATATCTTCTGGTATTCCTCTAGACTCAGGTCCGAAGATAAAAGCATCACCTTTATTATATTTTATACTAGTATAGCTTCTTTCAGTTTTTGTAGTACAATAGTACACATTGATATCAGGATACTTTTGTAAAAAATCTTCTAGGGAGTCATGAAGAGTGAGTTCAAGTTTATGCCAGTAGTCCAAGCCTGCTCTTTTGACCAGTTTGTCATTTAGTAAAAACCTCATAGGCTTTATTATATGTAATTCTAAATTAGCTCCTACACATATTCTGCCAATATTACCAGTATTACTAGGAATTTCTGGTTGATATAATACAACTTTAAATCTTTTATTTTCCATTAAAATTTCTCTCTATATATTTTCCAATAATCTAACCAATCAGCTAGGTACTTAGCTACCACTCGTTGGTTAATTTTACTATTCATAACTACTTCAGGGTAATCAATAATTTTATGTCCTGGACTCTTTTTTGCAACTTCTACTATAGGATACCAATTGGTATTCTTTACTATTAGAGATTGAATATCTGGTTTATGCAACCATAATAGAAAGACCTCAGCTTTTGTATTATTCTGACATCGCTTAGTAATAGCTGTAGAGTTGATAAGTTTATAGGAACCTTCTGTCATATATGTAAAATCCATAGTTGGTTGATAACCTGCTTCATAGCCTTCTATTACTTTAGTTACTACTTGAAAAAGATACTTGTCATCATTTTCCCAGAAGAGATTAAAAGCTTCTTCTTCAGTATCGGTAATTGCATATAAAGAACCCTTAATCCTATTCCAACAGGCTGCATAGCCATGAAATTTAAAAAGACCTTCGATATTATTAAATAGAGCTCTTCCAACCTCCGTTGACAAGGCATCAGATATTATGATTTTATCAAAATATTCTTCTTTCTGCATTACTCCAAAACTAGTTGGAGGTATGCTTGGATTACTAGTTTTCTTTATCAAAGCAAGATAAGAATATTGATAAGGGACAAATCTCTTTTGCTTGTCAAACCTATTATTTGACCTAACTTTTGAAAAGTATAGATCATCTAACTCTCTGAAAATATCTAAACTATCTAATTCTGTCAAAAAGGTATTAGATAAACCCATAACTAAATCTGGGTAATTATAAAAATCACTTTCAGCTAACTTATCAATAAGCTCTTTTTTGTTTCCAGCATTTTCCCAGATGAGTTGTGTATTGCTATCCTTTAAAAACCTCTGAGAAAGAGAGTCTATTAAAGCTGCACTAAAAAAGTCATTACTAGCTAATATATAGAGGGAATCAGATACTATTTTTTTTTCTTGCACTTCTACAAGATTGTCTCTAGCCCCTTTCTCTTCCCTTGAACAGGAAAAGCAAACTGTGCAAATAATTAAAAGAATTAATATTACATTTTTTTTCATAATTCTACAATCCAAATAAAATCCAAGCGACAAAGAAATCTAAGACTAAAATCATGATTGAAGAATAGACTACTGTATTTGTTGTTGATATACCTACTCCTTCAGATCCATTACCTGTTCTATCACCTTCATAACAAGCTATGGCTGTAATTGTTACTCCAAAAGCTAATGCCTTAATCAAACCACCATAAATATCACTCATTGAAAAGTAGTTTTGCATATTTGAAAAGAAAGTATAAAAAGATATTTTATATTTAATCACAGAAAAAATATATCCAGACATAATTCCAACTAACATAGAAAATATGGTTAGCAATGGTACCATTATTGCTCCTGCTACTACTCTTGGCATATAGATAAAATTATATGGTGACACAGCCATTGACTCCAAAGCATCAACCTGTTCAGTAACCTTCATAGTACCTATTTCTGCTGCTAAAGCTGCACCAATTTTACCAGTTAATACTAAAGCTGTTAAGACTGGAGCTAATTCAATAACCACAGACTTTTCAACAAGAACCCCTAGATAGTTCAAGGGTATTCTTCCTTTAGTTTGATAAATGGCTTGTAATGCAGTAACAAAGCCTGTAAAGACAGAAGTAATAATTATCAACCAAAGTGAATCAAGTCCTATCTTCTTACATATCCTAAGAAAATAATATCTTCTTTTAAAAATATATGGGAGTTCTCTAATAACTTTACTATTGAAAATTATGAAAGAACCAAGTTTTGCGATAGGGTTCATATCTATACTTCAGTAGGATTTCTTTCTAAGTTTCTAAAGGCAGTTAGATGTGGGATAAATACCAGACGTGAAGTACCAACAGCACCATGTCTGTTTTTACCGATTATGACTTCCGCAATACCTTTCTCTGCAGAATCTTCATTATAATATTCATCTCTATAAATAAACATAACCATATCGGCATCCTGCTCGATTGCTCCAGATTCTCTTAAATCTGATAATTGTGGTCTCTTATCTGTTCTTGACTCTAATCCACGATTCAACTGAGATAGAGCTATTACAGGTACCTCTAACTCTTTAGCTAGTATCTTTAGAGACCTTGAAATTTCTGCTATCTCTTGTTGTCTGTTATCTTTAAATCTTTGGGAAGACATCAATTGAAGATAGTCAATAAGAACAAGATCAAGACCTTTTGCTTCAGCTTTTAATCTTCGTAACTTAGCTCTTATATCTAGTGGAGAGTTAGTACCTGTATCATCAATATAGAGTTTCTTCTCAGATAACATCATACCATAATTGGTAATTCTTACCATCTTATCGTCAGTCATTCCAAAGCCTTTTAAGATTGCATCCATTGGGACTTCAGAAGCTGCTGAAAGCATTCTCTTAAGTAACTCATCACCCTCCATCTCCATAGTAAAAATAGCAACTTTTTTATTATGATGAGTTATTGCATTGAAAGCAATATTCAAAGCCAGAGCTGTTTTACCCATTGCTGGACGCGCTGCTAAGATAATTAACTGCCCTGACTTAAATCCACCAGTTTTTCTATCTAAATCAGTAAATCCAGTTGAAACCCCGATTACAGAAGTATGTGAAGTAGCTACTTCATTAATATTTTCAAGAGTTTCCCCCATTATTGAAGCTATGTCTTTGAAGTATGAACCATTTCTTTTATTGGTAACATTATAGATCATTTGTTCTGCATTATCGACAATCTCTTCCACATCTTCTTCAGCAGTATAACACTTTTCAATAATGTTATTCGACGTAACAATTAGTTCTCTTAAGAGAGCTTTTTCTTTAACTAATTTTAAATGATAAGAAAGGTTAGCTGTTGATAAAACGAAATCAGATATCTTATTTAGATAATCAGAACCACCAACTTTTTCAATCATGTGATTTGGTTGTAGTCTAGCAGAAAGGGTAACCAAATCTATTTCTATACTATCACGATAGAGGTCTTTCATTGTTTGAAAAATTAATTTATGTGCTGTTCTATAAAAGTACTTATCTTCTAATTCTGAAATCGCAGTTGAAGCTGCAACATTATCTAGCATCATAGCACTTAAAACAGCAGCCTCAGCATTTACATCATAAGGAAGTACTCTATCAGTTGTCTGACTCATTGCTATTTAACCTTTTTCTTTAAGACATCTGCAACACATCTGGGGACAAGGGTTTCCACATCTCCTCCTACAGAAGCTATATTTCTAACCATGCTTGAAGATAAATATAAGAAGTCAAATCTTGGTACTAGAAAAATAGTTTCAATCTCATTGCTTAATTTCTTGTTCATAAGAGCTAATTGTAACTCATATTCAAAATCTGAAACTGCTCTCAAGCCACGAATCATTATATTTGTTCCTAACTTCTTAGCAAAATCAACAACAAGTCCTTCAAAGGATTCAGCTCTAGCATTTGGGATGTCTAATAAAGCTTCTTGACACAGTCTTGTTCTTTCCTCTAATGAGAAGAAAGTTTCTTTATAATTATCTTTTGCTATTGCCATCACAACTTCATCAAACATCTCTGATGCCTTTTGAACAATATTAATATGCCCAAGTGTTATTGGATCAAAAGTCCCTGGATATATAGCTATTTTTTTTTTAATCATCTATTCAAAGCAGCCTTTCTAATTGTCTCAAGTTCTTCAACTTCCTTTGGAATTGACTCTGAGAGAACTTTGTGACCATCTTCTGTAACTAAAATATCATCTTCAATTCTGACTCCAATTGATTCATCTGAAATGTATATACCTGGTTCTACAGTAATAACCATGCCAGGTTTGAGAGTGGATGTTCTTGTTCCAACATCATGAGTATCTAAGCCTAAATGGTGACCGATTGAATGCATATAGTACTTTCTGAACTCATAATCTTCTTTAATTAGTCCTAGTTTATGACAAGCTTTGGTTATTAGTTCATTAGTTTTTTCATTTAGCTGAACCATTGTTACACCAGGTTTTATCATAGCGATTATTTCTTTTTGAATATCTAAAACAGCTTGATAAACTTCTTTAGCTCTTGGAGTAAATTTCTCTCCAATTGGGAAGGTTCTAGTAATATCTGCACTATAACCATAACAAGCAGCACCTACATCACATAAGACCATTGCATCTTCTGCAATTTCAGTATCATTATCAATATAATGAAGTGTGGCTGCATTTTTCCCATTAGCAATAATTGGGGTAAATCCCCAAAATCTAAAACCATTCGAGAGCATTTCATTATAGAGCATAGCTTCTAATTCAAATTCAAACATTCCGGCTTCAGCAAAGTTGAAAATTACATCTAAACCTTCACCTGTAACATCAATAGCTTTTTGCAGTTGCTCAAGCTCAAATTCGTCTTTAATTTCTCTTAGTGGTCTAACTTTATCAACAAAGTTAGAAATAAGTAAATCTGGAAGCCTCTTTTTTAGTTCTCCAGCAAAATGCAGTCTTTGGTCAAGAGGATTGCTGACACTAGCAACTGAATAATTAAGATATACTTTTTTAATACTAGCAAAAGCTAAAATATCGCTAATATTAGCTTCAAACTGGTCAGTAAATTGAACATTCTTTATAGTAGAAATCTCAGTAGCTTCCTCTGGATACATCTTAGCTCCATCCCATACTATTCTTTCAGGTATGTTTCTCTCAATGAAAAGAGTAATGTTTAATTTGCTATTATTTTTTATAATTACTAATCTAGCATTAGCAATCTCTAATCCAGTAAAGTAAAGAAAGTTTTTATCTTGTTCGAAACGATTAACACCTTGAGCAGGTTGATTACTAAAAAGTATTACTGCTTCATTATCATTTAATTGTTCAGCTAATTTTTCAAATCTTTTTGGGATAAATTCTCTAATTTCCATGTGTACCTCCATAAGTACAAATCTTATTTATTTATATTTTTATTTATAATCAAGTTTCCATATTCTCCATCATAGCCAGGTGGAGAGAAATCAAATTTCTCATTTTTGACTGCTAATATTGATAATAATGTTTCTTCAGGAACTATATTACTGAGTGTTTGAATAAGTATATCTTCACTTGTTAACCATAATCTTATTTCCGTAGAAAAATGTCTAATAATTTCTTCATATATTTTTAATACTTTGGAAGAAGAAACACTTTTTATGTTAAGTGAGTTAGCTATGACTTCTACCAAGGGTATTAGATGAATTGCCTTTCTTTTTTTAGGAACAATGCTACTATCCTTTAATTGTTTAACTCTGTCATAGACACCTAAGGTCATCTTCTTCTTGCAAATAGGACAAATTAAATCATCAGGACTTTTAGGTTCAATCATGAATTCTTCTTTATTTTTATGTCTTTTCCCAGCATGGCCAGTCTTGTAATACCTTCCTTCTGCAGGATTAAACTCAGCTGTAAGAACTACATTATTCTCTCTTATAGCTTTAATTATCTGGCTATAAGATACTTGTTCAACATCAAGAATAGTAAATTCTCTTCCAATACGATTATATGCTGCACTATGGCAATCACTATTAGATATGAAAGTTAAATCTGCTACTTTTGGTATCTGCTGGAGAAGATAAGGGTCAGCACTTAGCCCTGTTTCCACAGCATGAATATTAGCTAGAAATGAACCGTAGAATTCTTCAATATCATTCAACATATTTTTACAACCCATTACTCCATCAGGAGTCATGATATGGGCAGGTATTATTTCTATTTCAGGATGCAATCCAATGATTTCTTCCATTCTCTCTACCATCTCATCTCTATTTTCTGAGACAATAAAAGGCCTACCAATGGTGTTTTTTTGTTTCCATTTACCTAATAACTGTGCGCACTTTTTGACTGTTTTAAAATTTGGAAACAAGATTATGTGATGAGCAATTATTTTGTTCTTATAACCTTCAAGTTTAACAGTAAATATTACTTCAGTTTGCAGTAAAAATTGTGAAGTATCATCTTGCTTTAGTTTGAATAGACCATTCAAGTTATCAATTAAAGATTTTTCAAGCTCCAAGTATCTCTGAGGTAATAAAACATCACCAGTAGCAAATACATCTATACCTTTTTTCTTCATAGTATTTGCTACAGCTTCTAGTGAAATTGTACCAACCCCACCCGCATAACCTGAATGAGAATGTAAATCAACAGCTAAATTCATTATTTTTTACTCCAGTTATATTAAAAAAAAGCAAGAACTTTTAGGTTATGAAAAGTTCTTGCTTAATCGTGTCAATAAGAAAATAAATTCTTTCTATTTCACCTGAAGATATACTGTTCAAGTATAAAGCTAGCCTCTTATTCAGATTATCTTTACGATAGATTTTTGAGCTAGCTCAATAAAATCCCAGAAGGATAAACTTAATATTTTATGACTTGATAAGTATTCTTCTTTGTTAATCTATTAATAATACCTTGTTCATTAACGAAGTGTCCAGCTCCTAAGATAACAAAAGCATTTTGATTATTTTCAAGTAATTCTTCTATTTTCTCTGTCATTCTAACATCTCTTTCACCAAAGAGTGTTTCTAAATATTCTTTTTCTTCAGGAGTTTCCCAACTAGTCATCATATCTTTCATCGCTATAGCATTTCCAGAATGCCAGATTGTTGCAAGAGAGTCCATCATTTCTTGGTAATCAGCTGCATCTTTAAGAGTATTATATAGCATTCCTTCAGCAAGCTTGTCTTCACCAAACATCATGTCCATTTGGCTTTGAATAGACTCAAATTCTACTACTTCCTTGCCATCCTTCTGTGCTTTGATAAGATAGTGCATATCAATTCCATACTGTGGATTTAAACCAGCTTTTTGGGCTTCTATACCAGATATAGTTAAAATTAAAGCACCTGGTTTCATCCCTGCAAACATAGTAATATCCATTCCATTATTTTTGAGATATTGTCCTAGGCTTTCTGCTGTTTCAGAACTTATATGGTCAAGTAATTTGCTACCATCTTGATAGTACATATTTTGCATCATTTGTTCTTGCATGGCCATTTGATCAAGCGCTAGCAGATTAATTTCCACTCCTAAAATCTCACTTTGAGTGTAGGCATCTTCAATTTTCTTAGGCATTGGATAAAAATCAGCCTTACCAAAGTGAATTGAACCTAGGAGGTAAACTGAACTATCATGATCAGAAACCTTCCAAAACATCATCTCTCCCCCACTGAGAGGGTCACTTGCGTTATTACTACAAGCGATTAAAGATAACAATAAAGCCGTTACAAGCAAAATCCTTAACAGTTGTTTATTCATTTTATGACTCCTTTGTATAAAAAAATAATGGCAACTTTACGGTTGCCATTATCATTTATTGCATATTTATTTTATTCATTCAAATTAATCATTTAAGATTTCAAGGAAAAATTGTTCAATTTCTTCTTCTTCCATAAATGAAACAGGGAAAGAAGTTGCTACACATTTATTCTCTGGTGTTACTTTACCAATAGCTAATGGTAAACCATTAAACTGGTTGAAGATTTCTTCTGTTTGAGGGGTGAAAGGTACTCCTACTTGGACAGGTTTAGATTTTGATCTATAGATAATCTTAGTTTGAGTATCTTCTGGGTTTGCATAATCTTCTGCAAAGTAAGATAAATCAAGCAGAGCACCAAAGAGATTCAAGGTATAACTATATGGAGCTACATGAAGATCTAGAACTGGTAGGTTACCAATGACATTTGCATTTTCAGTAGGATCAGCACCGATAATAAAAGGTGTTTGAGCTGTATTTTCTAGAGCCACAATAGCATTTGCATCATACTTAATACCAAAATAATTTCTAAACATATTCTTACCTTGATTTACAAGAGTATTATTAATACCTTTCAAGTTTTTTGCAGCAGAGATAATTAAATTACCTCCGTTGTTTAAGAATAATTTCAAGGCATCATGATCATAAACTATTTTTTCTGTATTAGAGTTTGATTCTTCTCTATAAATGATTGTTTTATAGTTTAATAGATCTGGATAAGCAATACCATACTTCTGAGCAGAAAGTCCAGAATTTACTTGTAACGGTAATCTTTCCCAGAATTCAGTGTTTGGATAATCACCAAGAACTCTAGTATATACAGAATCTGTATAAGCAGTCATGTATTCAAAATTAGATTCAGTAAATTCAGAAGCATCTAAAACAAGCACACTGTCTCTGCTTGCTTTTGGTACATATTCTGCTAAGTAAAATTCATATACAGCAGGAGTAGGATCATATTCATATTGTAAGTCAACTGCAGAAACTTCTAACTTGTGCATACCGTTATCTAAATTACCTAATTCTAAACCATTTGAAATTGACCAAACACTATTTTTTGGTACACGTAACCATTGTTTTCCATCTTCATGAGTTACTATATTATCTGGATCTTGGGATAAAGCGTAGAAGTCATATGGTGCATCATTGAAACGGAGGTCATAAGCAACGATTTCTGAAAAATAATCTTTATCATCAGCTTCATTACGTACAC
Source organism: Cloacimonadales bacterium (SeqCode) (assembly GCA_963678375.2). GTDB lineage: Bacteria > Cloacimonadota > Cloacimonadia > Cloacimonadales > JAFGVF01 > JAEKNW01. Next base: position 2,066,625 of record OY782831.1, on the reverse strand, counting down.
GACCTAACTCGGTATCATAAGGGTCGTCAGAGAATATTGGTGCCCCTGAACTTGATGTAGGAGGTTGGCCATACTGACCAGAATATCCCCATTTAGCATATATTTTGAAGTTTGTAGAATTAACAGCTGCGTTTCTGCCATTGTTATCTACGAAAAATTTATTTGCATAAATTACTGGGATAGGTCCATCTTTTAAGATATAAGGATATGTTTCTAAATCGCTAGGATTAGTGTAATCTTTATAGTGATAGTCTCCAAGACCATAAACTTTTTGAGAGTAAATTAGCGTTTTAGGGTGGAAACCTTCTTTAACTGCGAAAGTAATTTCTGATTCATTGGATTTCACACCAGCAAAATTGTAGGCATGAGCAGTTATTTTTGTAAAAGTTAACTGTTCAGCTTCTGGATCAGTACTATTGAAGTCTGCTGTTAAACCAGGATTTGTATCTTTAGTTAATAATACTCTATTAGAGTCAGTAGTGAACCAACCTGTTTCTTCAATTAGCTCAGGAGTATCTAGAGAATCTGCATCTTCATCATAAACATACTTTCCAAGTTTGTATTCAAAGTAATCAGCACCTGGAACAGCATATGGGTCACCAGGAACAGTACTCATTGAGAAGGTAATGAATAATCCAGTACCTACCTGTTTACCATCAGGATTACCTCTAGATGTTGAAAGAATACATGTAGGAACTGAAGAAGTTGTTTTAAAAGATTTTCTAGCTATATCACTAACAGTTCCCATATTGTCGATACAAACAACTTCAATACTACTAATAATATCAGCAGGTTGTCCATCTTCATTTGCAGGGAAATTCACAGTTGCATATTGGAGCTGTGACCAGATTGTTTTCTTAGCAAGATCACTAGTTAATGGGATGTTTTCATTAGCACCTGGTTTGTAATGAACAACCCAGCCTAATAATTCTTCACCATTATCAAGAACAACAGATCCTACTTGTCCCATATCATCAATAACTGAATTTCCAGGTGTAGGGATTGCATCACCGTTTTCATCTAAAATTCTATATGCTATACCAGCAATTGTTCCATCTTGATCGTTTGCATTCCAATAAACTCTTTGTTGGAAAACTAAACTTTCTAAAGTATCAAGAGCTGCTGCTTCTTCAACACCTTCCCATGAAGTAATACTTATAGTTGGCTTCTTATTATCATTATAATCACCATCAACACCACATGCAGTGAGAGCTAAAAGAACTAGAATAGTCCCTAAAAGCAGACTCATTTTTAAAGCTTTACGCATTAACATCCTCCCAAGGTCATTAATTATTATAATTTTAAAGTTAATTTTTCAAGTTTGTTTTATTTAGTCAATATATTTATTTATTTTTTCTGCATTTTTTTTGCTTTTAGCAAATTCTTAAATAATTCGTAAGTAGTTACTGAACCTATTCCACCTGGCACAGGAGTTATAGCTGACACCTTATCAAAAACATCATCATAAGCAACATCTCCAACATAAGTAGCCTTACCTTCAGAATCTATAACTTCATTTATACCAACATCAATTACGATACAGTTGTCTCTAACAAAATCCTTGCTTACAAAATTAGCTTTGCCAATAGCAGCAATTAAAATATCAGCTTGTTTTGTTATATCTTTTAAGTTCTTAGTTCTACTATGACATATTGTGACAGTAGCATTGCCTGTTTTGTCTTTACGCAGAAGCATATTGGCAAGAGGTTTACCCACAATTGCTGACCTTCCTAAGACAACAACATTTTTCCCAGAAGTTTCAATATTATAATAATCAAGCATAGTTAAGCAAGCTGTAGCTGTGCAAGGGAATAAACCATCTTCATCTAAAATAAGTTTACCTAAGTTTGTTGGGTGAAAACCGTCAACATCCTTACTAGGGCTAATTAAAGAGTTAATTTTTGCTTCGTCAAAACCCTTTGGTAGTGGTTTTTGCAACATAATGCCAGCAACAGAATCGTCATTATTATACTGTTGAATCAATTGCATCAATTTCTCTTGGTCAGTATTATCTTCTAAAGTATCAAGATGAACCTCTACCCCAATCTTTTTACCTCTATTTAAAATGTTTTGTACATAAAAAGCAGATGCTGGGTCTTGGCCAATTCTAATAACTTTCATAACTAATGGTTGTGAAAGATTATTAATTTCGGCTTGAAGTTGTTTGTATTTATCTTTTATTAGCGGCTTAGCTTTTAGATTCTTCTCCATCAAAGCGTCTCCTAATTCTAATTATTTCCTTGGTTAAGTTTGTCCTTTCGTCAATATCAATTACTACACCATTAATCTCTAATCCTCTTTGTGAGACTTTATAAGGTTTATGAATACCTTCTCTGATAGTAGAAAGTATGATGTCTTTTTGAACACCAATAACAGACTCATGTCCTCCTGTCATTCCAACATCTGTGATATAGCCTGTTCCTTGTGGTAAGATATGTTCGTCAGCAGTCTGAATATGAGTATGAGTTCCAACTAGAGCAGATATTCTACCATCTAAAAACCAAGCTAAAGCTCTTTTCTCTGCTGTTGCTTCGGCGTGGAAGTCAATGAAAATAATATTATCTGTGAGAGGGAAATCAGGGAGAAAATTATCTATTGCTTCGAAAGGAGAATTAGCAGGAGGCATAAAGCTTTGTCCTGCTAAATTTATTATTAGTACATTTTTTTCTTTAATACTAGTCTGGATATATTTCATACCAATATTAGGTTTTGGATAGTTCATTGGCTTGCAAATTCTTTTCTCTTGACTCAGGTAGGTTAAGGAATCGGCTTTATCCCATAAATGATTGCCTCCAGTAGCAAAATCTACTCCATAAGAGAATGTAGTTTTAGCACACTTTTCACTTATACCTCTTCCATCAGCCAAATTTTCAAAATTAGCAATACAAATATCGATCGAAAACTCATTCTTGAGATGTTTTAGATTTCTCTTTAAAACCTCTCTGCCCGGTTTCCCATAAATATCACCAAGAAACAAAATTCGCATAACTATTTTGCAACAGAAACTTGTCTTGTTTCTCTAATTACAGTAACTTTTATAGTTCCAGGATATTGAACTTCTTTTTCAATCTTACCTGCAATATCTTGGGCGATAAAAGCAGCTGATTCATCATTAACATTACTTGGTTCAACTATAATTCTCAACTCTCTTCCAGCTTGGATAGCGTAAGATTTGTTAACACCTTCAATTGAGCCAGCAATTTCTTCTAATTTAGATAGTCTTTGCATATAAGACTCTAACATCTCTCTTCTAGCACCAGGTCTAGCACCAGAGATAGCATCAGATGCTTGTACTAAAGCAGCATATACAGTATCAGGAGTAACATCTTCGTGATGTGCTTCAATAGCATTAATGACAGTTTTGCACTCACCATTTTTACGGGCAATATTTGCACCGATTACTGCATGAGAACCATCAAACTCATGATCTATAGCTTTACCAATATCATGAAGCAGACCTGCTCTTCGTGCCATCTCTTGATTTAAACCAAGTTCTGCAGCCATTATTCCACAAATCCAGGCTGTCTCGATTGAATGCTGGAGAACATTTTGTCCATAACTAGTTCTATATTTTAATCTACCAAGTATTTTAATAATGTTAGGTGAAATATTATGGACATTAGCTTCTAAGAAGGCCTTTTCACCAACCTTAACAAGATGATCATCCATTTCTTTACCTGTTTTTTCAATAACTTCTTCAATTCTTCCTGGATGAATTCTGCCATCAGAGATGAGCTTTTCTAATGATAAACGAGCAATTTCTCTCCTAATTGGGTCAAAACAAGAGAGAACAACTGCTTCTGGAGTATCATCAATAATTAAATCAACACCTGATGCTTTTTCAAATGATCTGATGTTACGTCCTTCACGTCCGATTATTCTTCCTTTCATTTCATCTGATGGTAAAGAAACAACTGAAACAGTTGATTCTGAGACATAGTCAACTGCCATTCTTTGAATTGCTGTAGCTAGAATTTCAGCTGATTTAGCGGTAGAATCTGATTTGAGTTGTTCAATCATCTGTCTAATTTCACCAGCAGTATGCTTCTTGGCAGTTGATATTAGTTCTGCCTTTAACTGATTAAGAGCTTCTTCATGTGTCATACCAGCAATTTCTTCTAATTTCTTTTCTTGATCACTTATCAAATTGTCAATTTCTTCAGCACGTTTGTTTAAAACATCTTCGAATTTGTGATTTTTTTTCTCAAGTTGTGTCAGATTAGCTTCTTTTTTTTCTAAAGACTCAAGTCTACGATCTAAGGAAGCTAAGCGATCATTTGAAGCTTTCTCTAGTTTCCTAAGTTCTTTCTGGCGGTCTTTAATCTCATCTTCAAGAACTTTCTTCTGTTGATACCATTCTTCTTTACCTTCAAGAATTTTTTCTTTCTTTAAAGTTTTAGCTTTATCTTTGGCTTCTTCAATAATTTGCTCAGCAATCACTTTTTGATTACTGATGAGACTAAAAGCTTTCTTTCTAAGGACTATATAAACAATCCCCATAGCAAAAATACCAATAATTATCCCAATGGCAATATATATTAATTCCATTATATCCTCTCTTTATCTATATTCTATCCTTGTTAGGGATCTTAATCTATCAAAAAATATTCCGCAATACCGTGTCCATTATTGAAACCTAGAACTCTGTTCAAGGTGGGCATCTACCTTATCAGCTTTACTGATCCGTGACATAGACGGCTTGAGTGCCACCAATGGCTCGATTCCCTTTTTAATGTTAGTTCTTCTTCAATGAAAGATCACTAATATTGCAGAAATTAAAACTTATTCATCCAAAAAGGAGTCAATTTCAATAGTATCAATCTGATTATTAAACTGAGACAATTGATCTTGAATAGTGATCATTTGATCAGTCATTTTCAGCATGCAATAGAGCAAGAATTTGTTTAAATCTAGGCTTTTATATTCCAAAGACATTTCTCTTAAGAATTTTTTTAGATCTAAAATAGTCCTTTCTAGTTTATCAGGATCATCAGTCTTGACACTGAAATGTTTACCTAATAATTCAAATTGAATTTCTTTCATAAAGTATTCTTAATAATTATAGATTATCAATTTCTGATAAATCTACATCAGGGAACATATCTGAAAGCTTAGAATCGATTTCATTAGCTGTATTGCCAATATTTTCAAGAGCAGACTGAAGTTCACTAACTCTGTTTTCTAGGGAAGCTCTTGTAGCTCTCAAGTCTTCTATGCTTTTATTTAATTCATTGATAGTATCTTCATGAGTCATTATTTGTAGTTCTTTATTTTCTAAAGTCTCATTAAGATTTGCTATATTATTTTTTTGTTCTTCAACGACTTCTTCTAATTTTGAGATTGTCTCTAAATTATTATTATTATCAGCTTCAAGAGCTCTATATTTTTCAATAAGCTTTTGAATTTTCTGGTTTATATTATTCATGTTCACTTGGTTCATTTTACTTACCTCATTTCAATATTAAATTTTTTTACTAAGTTTTTAACAACTTTTTTCATTAATTGTTCGACAAAATTATCTGTCAATGTTTTATTTAGGGAATTTAGAGTTATTGAAAATGTCAAAGACCTTTTCCCATTCGGAATATTCTTCCCTTTATATTCATCAATTAAAGCTACATTTTTCACAACTGATTTATTTACAACTTCTATTGATGAAATAATGTCAGCAACTTTTATCTCAGAATCAACATGGAAAGATAGGTCTCTAACCACATTCGGGAATCTATTTATTTCTTGAAATTCTCTATCAGAAAAATCCATTAAATCAAACACTTTAGATAAATCTAAATCAATAATATAAATATCCTGTTTTAAATCCACAGTATTTATATCGAAGCTTTTAGCAATCTTTGGGTCAATTTGCCCTAAAGAGCCAAGTTTATTTTTACCCATATAAATATCAGCTGCATGATTCTCTGTATAATAAGGTTCATTTGAAGGACTTAAGCTAACTTGCAAGTTACATTCAGCAAACAAATCCTCGACTATACCCTTTGCATCATAAAAATCACATTTTACTTGCTTTTCTTTCCAGTAACCATCAAATCTACTGCCAGTTAAAAGACAGGTAAGATATTTTCTCTCTTGAGTGGTTTTGTCATGGTTATCTAAAATAATTTTATTTAATTCAAAAATACGAACGTCTTTATTTCCCCGATTAATATTATATTCAGTGCAATTTAAAAGATTAGTAATCAAAGTGGTACGCATAGCTTTAAGAACATTACTTTGGGGATTTTTGAGTTCAATATAATTTCTTCTAAAATCTTCATTTGCAAGTCTTAGTTTATCTAGATTTTCTGGATCAAATAAGGTAAGATTTATCACTTCAAATAAACCTGCAGCAACCATCATATCCTTAATTTTTCTTTCAAATCTAAATTGTTTATGGTTCATGATACCTTGAGGTCTAGTTTTTTCAGGAATATTGTTATATCCGTGTAGTCTGACTATTTCCTCAATCAGATCAATTTCTCTTACTAAATCACCTCTAAAATGAGGAATCCTATACTGTAAATGATTCTCATCTTCCTTTAATAAATCTAAACCTAAGGCCTTAAGATAAGACTTGATTTCAGTTAATGGAATTTCAGTACCAAGAACCTTACTTACTCTCTCAGGTCTTAAATCAATGATTATTTTTGCTAGGTCTGGATTTGGATAGATATCTAAACTATTTGCCTGTAAATTACCACCTGCTAACTCTAAGATAAGGTCAACAGCCCTATCCCTAGCATAAGCAGGAGTTTCTGGAGACAAACCTCTTTCAAATCTGTAGGATGAATCAGAAGATATTTTATGACGCTGGGAAGTTCTTCTAACTGTAGCATAATCAAAGCAAGCTGATTCAATTACAATGTTTTTTGTCTTCTCAGTTATTTCAGAATTTGCTCCACCCATGACACCAGCTAAACCGACAGCTTTTTCTGAATCAGCAATCACTAAGTCATCTGTAGATAACTTTAGACTTTCACCATTTAGAGCAGGGAAAACTTCATTCTCATACGCATCACGGACAATAATTTCCTGACCAGTGATTTTATCATAGTCAAAAGCATGAATTGGGTGACCAGTTTCCATTAAGATGAAATTGGTAATATCAACAACATTATTTATAGGTCTTAAGCCAACAGCGATTAGTCTCTTCTTTAACCAATCAGGTGATTCCTTTATCTCAACATCTTTGATTACGGTAGCTATATAGCGAGAACATTTTTCTTGGTTAGTAAGAGTTAATTTCAGAGATTCTTTAATATCCCTATCGCTTTCCCACTTCTTAGCTTGAGGTAAATTAAGTTTTTTGTGGTATAGAGCAGATACATCACGAGCAACTCCTATCATACCAAGTAAATCAGGGCGATTTGGAGTAATCTCTACATCATAAACTACATCATTAAAATCTAAGTAACTAGCTAGATCTTGACCAATAACTGCTTGTGGATTAAGTTCCAAAATGCCATCATGATCTGCAGAAATGCCCAACTCTTTAGCTGAACATATCATACCATAAGAAGCTACACCTTTTAACTTAGCCTTCTTAATCTTAAATTCTCCACCTATAACAGAGCCGATTGGAGCAAAAGCTACTTTTAATCCAGCTCTACAGTTAGGAGCACCACATACTACCTGAAGAGCTTCACCACTTCCATCATTGACTGAACAAACTTGTAAGTGGTCAGATCCCTCAACTTTTTCTGCTGATAAAACTTGAGCCACCTTAAACTGTTTTAACTCTTCACCGATATGTTCTATCTCTTCTACTTCAATGCCAGCAAATGTAAGGTGGTCTTCTAATGCTCTAGGGTCTACGTCTAAATCTACATAATCTTTTAACCATTTATAACTAATTTTCATAATCCCTAAACCCTATCTATATTGTTTTAAAAATCTTAAATCATTTTCAAAGAGAATTCTCAAATCTGGTATATTATATTTTAGCATTGTGATTCTATCAATACCTAATCCAAAAGCATATCCTGTATATTTTTCAGAATCTATGCCTACTGTTTCAAGCACAGCTGGATCTACCATCCCAGCACCACCCATTTCTAGCCAGCCACTGTTTTTGCAAATCCTACAACCACTTCCCCCACAGTTTACACAAGAAATATCTATCTCAGCACTAGGCTCTGTGAAAGGGAAAAAGTGTGGTCTGATTCTAGACTTCGTTTTTGTCCCAAACATCTTTTGGACAAACATATTTAAAGTATCTTTCAAATCAGCAAATGAAATATTCTCATCAACTACCAAAGCTTCAACTTGGTGAAAGACTGGTGAATGAGAAGCATCCATTTTATCATTCCTATAACAACGTCCAGGAGCAATAATGCGAATTGGGGGTTGATAATTCTCCATAGTTCTAATCTGAACTGTAGATGTCTGAGTTCTTAATAAAATATTGTCTTCTACATAGAAAGTATCTGCTAAGTTACGGGAAGGATGATCTTTAGGTGTATTCAACGCATCAAAATTATGAAATTCATCTTCTACATCAAAACCATCTGCGATTTCAAATCCCATACTAAGAAAGGTGTCCTCCACCTCTCTCCATATCTTCGTAAGAGGGTGTAGTCCACCTTGAACAATCCTTCTTCCCGGCATTGTTAAATCAATGCGGGAAGAGGCTATTTGTTCTTTATAAATCAATTCATCGATAATTACTGTTCTTTTATCGATTAAATCTTGCAGATAATTCTTTGCTTCATTTACTAATTGACCAAATTCACGGCGATCCTCAGCAGCAACTTCTTTAATATTTTTCATCAAAGAGTTTAACTCACTCTTTTTACCAATTATTCTAGATTTTGCATTCAATAATTCTGGTTTAGATGTTATTGAATTTAACTCGGATTCAGCCTTGGCTATTATCTGCTTTAGCTTTTCTTTCATTTAAGCTTCCATGTGTTTTTTTGCAATATCCACTAATTGTGCGAAAGCTTCTTGATCATGCCATGCTAAATTGGCTAATACTTTACGGTTAACTGAAATTTCAGCTTTATGAAGCGCATTGATGAACTTACTATATGTGATACCTTCATTACGGCAGGCAGCATTGATTCTAGTTATCCATAATCTACGGAATGTTCTTTTCTTTTGCTTTCTGTCTCTGTAAGCGTATCCCCAACCTTTCTCAACTGTTTGAGCAGCGATTCTATATAGTCTATGTCTTGAACCTCTATAACCTTTTGCTAATTTTAACTTTAATTTTTTTCTTGCTCTTGAAGCAACTAAATTTTTTGATCTTGCCATTTTTAAACTCCTTTTTTTACATCATGCCGCAAAGCATTTTCTTTACTCTTGGTTCATCACATGATCTGACAATTTCAGAATCTCTTAAATGTCTCTTCAACTTCTGACTTTTCTTAGTTTTAATGTGAGCAGACTTTGCATGATGTCTTTTAATTTTACCACTTCCGGTAACTTTAAATCGCTTTGCAGCAGCTCTGTGGGTTCTAATTTTTGGCATTGTTCCTCCAATTTTATATATTATTCTTTTTCTTCTACACTTGCCTTAGCATTCTCATCTTCTTCGTCAGTTTTATCTAACAAGTCGATAAGTTTCTCAATATCTTTCTTGGGTGAAAGAGTCATTGACATAACTCTACTTTCTGAACGAATAGGCTGATCTACATCAACTATTGGTTTGAGTTCAACCATAATCTTCTTCAACAAATCTTCACCTAGCTCTTTGTGGGCCATTTGACGACCTCTAAATCTTACAGTAAATTTAACCTTATCATGTTGAAGCAGAAACTTGATTGCATTCTTTTTCTTAAAGTTATAATCATGTTCTTCTGTATTAGGTCCAAACTTGACCTCTTTTACTTGAACTTCCTGTCTGTTCTTTCTTGCCTCACGAGCCTTACGCTCTTTTTGATAATAGTATTTACTAAAATCCATAATCTTGCATACTGGTGGCTTAGCAGATGGAGAAATCTCCACTAAATCTAATCCAGCCTGCTCTGCAATTTCTCTAGCTCTTACAATACTTACTACGCCAACTTGTTTGCCTTCAGCATCGATTAATCTAACTTCTCTTGCTGTAATCTGTTCATTAATGTTTTCTTTTGGCACAACTTCTTTAGTCTTAGCGCGTCCTTTTCTTATCCTTATTATAAGAAACCTCCATTTTTTTAGGTTTTCGGTTTAACAAAAAAAGGGCGGATATAAATCCGCCCTAATCCATTATTAATATCTATACTTCATAAGTATTATTCATTTCGGACCTAGACAATATCTACTGGGCAGAATCGTTAGGTAGATGCTTACACATCTTTTATATTTATGTAATTATTTTCTTATGTGTTTTTTCGTCAAGTTCTTTTTTAATTTATTACGCTAAAATATCTCCACCAACTCCTTATTGTAAGTATCTCCATAATTTATTGGGAAGATATTGAAAGACTAACAATCAAGGAAGCTTAATCATTGCTTTTTAAGCAATAGTTTCTCAAGAGCTCCTTTTTAGGTATCAGGATGTCATAAACAACAACCTTGATAATCTCCCCAAAAGTGAATAAGATTAAGAAGAATCCTAAGCCTGCAAGAAAAATAAGTAACTTTACTCCAGCTGAATTCCCTTCATAGGTAAAGGCCCCCATAAATCCAAAGTATAAACTAAAAACAGAAATAAACTTAAACATTAAACCACATAGTTTTAATAATATATAAGGTCTCTCAAATATATTTTTCATATTTTCTCCTAGTATGAGAAAATAGTATCACTGATTTTTGTCTATCTTTTATTAAATTATTTTTTTCTTTGACAGAATACTCTCAATTGAATATAATAACATATTAAATAACTTTAGGAGGAAAAATGAAGTTAGATAGAGAATTTATAGAAAAATTACCTAAAACAGACCTACATGTACATTTAGATGGTTCTGTAAGAGTGGACACCATATTAGATTTAGCTAAAAAGAATAAAATAAAGTTACCAACAACAGATAAAAAGAAGCTTACAGATATGATTTCTTGCGGAGATGACTGTAAAAGTTTAGAGGAATACCTTCAAGGATTTCACATTACCAACTTAGTTTTGCAAAATGAAGAAGGTTTAGAAAGAGCAGCCTTTGAATTAGCTGAAGATTCAGCTAAAGAAAATGTTCGTTATATAGAAGTCCGTTACTCCCCTATTCTACATGTAAATGAAGGATTAAAGCTTACAGAAGTTAACGATGCTGTTTTAAGAGGTTTAAGAAAAGCTGAATTAAAATATAATATTAAAACCGCTGTAATTATCTGTGGTATCAGAAACATTAACCCAGCAACCTCATTAAGACTAGCTGAATTAGCAGTAGCTTATAAAAACAAAGGTGTGATTGGCTTTGATTTAGCAGGAGCTGAGTATAATTATCCTGCCAAAGATCATGAAGAAGCTTTTAGGTTAGCCTTAAGCAATAATCTTAATATAACTATTCATGCTGGGGAAGCTTATGGACCAGATAGTATTCACCAAGCTTTGCACTATTGTGGTACTCACAGGATCGGTCATGGAACTCGCTTAATTGAAGATGGAGATTTACTAAACTATGTGACAGATCACAGAATTCCATTGGAGATTTGCTTCAAGAGTAATTATCATACTAAAGCTGTTCCTTCACTTGATGTTCATCCATTTGGATTCTATTTAGATTATGGGTTAAGAGTCACTCTAAATACAGATAATAGAACAGTATCATCAACAACAGTCACAGATGAATTTATGTTTGTTATTGACACATTAAATATCACTTATAAAGATGTAAAAAATATTATTATTAACGGCTTTAAATCAGCATTTATCCCTTATAGTGAAAGGGTAAGAATGCTCAATTCTGCGCTAGAAGAGATGGAAAAACTGGAAGAAGAATACTTCCATCACCATCAAGATGTAGATGGTAACTTAAAACAGATGTAGGCTTAGTAACTATCAGCAAATTAGACTTAGCTAGCACTATGGACTGATGGCATCCCTGCCATAGGTGGAAATAAGAAAACTATGGACTGGTGGCATCCCTGCCACCAGAAAGATGTGAAAGCAGGGATGCTTACACTCCATATATAAAAAAAAGAAAAAAATGTGATAAAAAATATCGGAGGACCTTAGATGTTTATTGCCAGAGGTGGAATATTGATGTATGTCTTGTTATTAGCTTCAATAATAACAATAGCAGTCATTATAGAAAGATTCATTGTAATTTTCAAGGCCAAGAAACAAGATGAAGAGTTTGCTAATGAGTTAGAAACTTTAACAAAATTAAAAGATATTAAAGATTTTGTTAATGATACCGTAATAGAGTCTCCATTAACAAAGACTTTGAAGAGAGGGGTTGAATATCTTGCTTATGGAGAAAAGGATGCTAATGAAGAGATGGAGACTAAGGCAAAAGTTGAGATTAAACAGCTGGAAAAGCATATAGGTGTACTTTCAACTCTTTCAGCCATAGCACCTTTGATTGGATTTTTAGGGACAGCCTCAGGAATGGTAAAGGTCTTTATGAATATAGGTATCTCAAAGGGTGGAGTTGATATCAGTATGCTTGCTAATGGCATCTGGGAGGCTATGTTAACTACTATTGGTGGGTTAGTTGTTGGTATTATTGCTTTAATTTTTAACAACTACTTTGTTTCTTCAATAGAAAATATAGCAGGAAAGATTGAAGAAAGTGGTCATCATTTAATTCTCAAGTTTAGAGAAGAGAATAGGGATTAATCATGAAGATTGATGTTAAGAAGAAGAAGATAACTTCTACAGTTTTAATATCTATGACAGATGTTGTCTTTCTATTAATCATATTTCTTCTACTATCATCCAACTTCGTCAATATAAACTCTATTGGTGTTAATCTTCCCCAATCTGTTAGTACAAGCAAGCTCCCTTCTGGAAATATTATTAAAGTTATCATTACCAAAGATAATGACTTGTGTTTAGATAACAAAAATAAAGTCTATAATGAAGCTGACTTTGCTGCTGAGTTAAGAACCCGTTTGATTGAAGAACCTGACTCTAAGGTTGAAATCTGGGTTGATGAAGAAGTACAGTGGAAAAACATTGTCCCTGTTCATGATATAGTAACTGAAGTAGGAGCCAAAAGAATCTCCTACCCAACACGTTATAATGTAGATTAGATTATGAAAAAGAACTTCGTGATTCCCTTAATGATTTCACTTCTCCTACATGCTCTCTTGTTTCTTTATAGCATTGATATACCTGACTACATTCCTCCTCAAGTGAAAGAGTTAGCAATTGAAGTTGAAAAAGTTGAAGAAATTGAAACAGAAGTTGAGGCTATCAAGCAAACAAAAATAGCTCAAACTGCTCAAAAAGAAGCCTCCTCAATACCAATTGATCAATTCATGAAACCAACTGTTGAAGGAGAAAAAGAATCAGATGCAGATGAAGACTACACTTTTAATCTTTTCGAAGAAGATGATAAGGACAGATTTCAAGATAGGACTCACACAGCTTCTACCTATGCTAATAGAAATAGGGATATTGTAGCTCCTAACTCTCATATAATTGACTATGATATCCACGATGTGCACGAATCTTTAGGGGATAATGAACCTATTAAGGTTGATACAAAAAAATTCAGTAAAACTAAACAAGATACAATTTTTATTTCCTTTACAGGTACTAGTGATTTCTTTGAAGAAACAAACTTTGGAGGAGATGATTCCCTAATAAGATCTTTGTTTGCAGGGAAAGAATTTGACCCAAGCAAAAAAGTATCTCAAACATGTAAAATTTATTTCGAGATTAGAGACGGAAAAATTAAGGGTTCTCTGCAAAACATTGAAGGTAATAGTGAGTTAGCTGTTTGGGTTATTGATATCTTACAAGATGCCGATCAAGCTGGAAAGCTAAGAGGTATGACCTCAGGTGTTTATGTATTACAGTATAGGAATAAATTAGTAGATATAAATCAGAATTAAGTTTTAGGGGAGCACCCCCTGTCCTCTTCGCTGCGAGATATGTAAAATAGTACCCAATAAAAGGAAAAAACAAATAGATGGAGATTAAATGAAAAATAGAATAATTACCATACCCACCATTCACGATGCTCGCGAAATCCTCCAAAAGATAGGTGTTTCCTCTCAAGGAGTAGAGGTTATGGCACCCAAAGCTGTTGGTCGTTCACTTCTCCTATATAATGTTGAGACTGGAGCTGCTAATATAATGAAACAGGAAGCTCTCATAATTGGGGCTGATGTTGCCATGAGTAGAGGTATTGTAGAAGGTCATAAAAAACTTACTAATTTACTTTTTATGGGGGGAGCAAATAAATTACTCTCTCTTATAACTAGAATGAGACATTATACCTCTATGGGCTTACCTGAAATTAGAGAAGAATTACCTATATTTCGTAAGCAACTTCTTTATTGGTCATTAGAAGACAAGGGTAAAGATTTTACTCCCGAAATCATGGGAATTTTGAATGTAACTCCAGATTCTTTTTCTGATGGGAATGAGCATTTTGCTTTAGATAAAGCTGTTGATAGAGCATTAGAGATGGTTAAAGAAGGTGCAAGCATTATTGATATAGGTGGGGAATCAACTAGACCTGGTTCTACAAGAATCTCACTTGAAGAAGAACTTGAAAGGGTGATCCCAGCAATAAAAGCAATCAGGCAGCAATCTAAAATACCGATTTCAGTAGATACCTACAAGTCTGAAGTTGCTCGTCAAGCAATAATGAACGGAGCTAATATTATCAATGATATTACTGCCTTAAAGGGTGATAGTAATATGATAAAGGTCTTGCAGGAGTTTCCTCAAAGTAAAGTATGTTTAATGCATATGCAAGGAAATCCAGAGACTATGCAAGAAAACCCTATTTATGAAAATGTAATTAATGAAATAATTAACTTCTTTGAAGAAAGAATTGCCTTTCTCATTAGCCAAGGAATAGCATTAGAGAGAATAATCATTGATCCAGGTATTGGTTTTGGAAAAAAATTAGAACACAATCTTACTATTTTAAAAAGAATTGATGAGTTTCATATTCTTGGCTGTAAGATACTGCTTGCAGCTTCCAGAAAGAGCTTTATTAATATGATTTCACCATCAAAAGCTAAAGAGAGAGAAGGTGGAACTATGGCTACAACAGCAATAGCCTTCAATAAGAAAATTGATATTGTAAGAGTGCATAATGTAAAAGATAATGCCCAACTCTTACAAGTACTCAGCGAAAGTGAAAAGCTTGATTTCGAATTATAGATTATGAATAAAACACTAATCATCGGAATAACAGGCTCTATTGCCTCAGGTAAAACAGAAGTGGTTAAGTTATTAACTAAAAAAGGTTACCAAGTACATTCTACAGATCAATTAGGTCATAAAGCTCTGGAAATTGAAGAGGTAAAAGAAAAACTAGCAGATAAGCTAGGAAGAGAAATACTATCTAGAGACGGACAGATTGATAGAAACAAACTTAGTCAGATAGTCTTTCGAAATAAGGCTCATTTACAATATCTCAACTCAGTAACTCATCCCCAGATTTTTAAGCTAATGCGAATCTTGATTGACCAAGCTACCAGTGACTACATCTTCTTTGAAGTACCTCTTCTCTTTGAAGCTGAACTTGAGAATTATTTTGATTTTATAATCACTGTTTCAACTAGGCAAGAAAATCAGTTAATCCGCTTAATGAGGAGAAACCAACTGAAGCTGGAAGATGCTAAAATTAAACTAGCCAGTCAATACTCTAACCAAGTTAAAGAAAAAAAAGCTGATTATGTCATTAATAATAATAATGACCTTAATCAACTAAAAAGAAAAGTTGATCAATTGATCAAGATATTACCAACTATTAAGATGAAACATAAAAAAGATTTTAAAGGCCTAAATGATTGATATCATCACTACCATAAATACTTCAACTATTACTCCTGAACTCATAGAGAGCATGCTAGAAAATGGATCAAGTATTTTTCGTATTAATATGTCTCACACAAAAATAGAAGATGCTATAAGTAAAATATCATTAATCAGGAAAATTGCCATTACCAAGCTCCAAACTGTAAAAATAATGATAGATTTACCTGGTCCAGAAGTGAGAATCGCTAATTTAAGAAGATCACATAACCTGTCTGCTAAAGAATCAACTAAGATCTACTTTACCCCTAAAAAAGAGGATTACTTCTTTTCTAACAATATTAATCATAAGCTTATCACGAAAGGTGATAGATTTTATCTTCAAGATGGAGATTTTACAGGTTTAGTGACAGATATTCAAAATGATTTCATTACTATTACTGTTGATAATAGTAATAATTTGAGACCAAACTGCCATTTTGCTATTCCTGGTAAATGCCTCCACAATGACTTTCTATCTCCTCAAGATAAGAATATTATTCAAGCAACTTTAAGTATAAAACCAGACTTCTATGCCTTATCCTTTGTTAGTTCAGCTAAAGATATTGAAGAATTCTCAAGCTATCTTAACACCTTGCAAGTTAATCATAAACCTTATATTCTAGCAAAATTTGAAACTGCTAAATCACTTTCTAACATGGATAGCATTATTAAAAACTCTGATTACCTTTATATAGCCAGAGGAGACCTAGGAATAGAAGTCTCGATTCCAAAATTGCCTACTCTCCAAAAGCAAATTAGTAGAAAATGCCAAGATTTGGACAAGCCATTCTTTGTTGCTACTCAGATGATGGAATCCATGGTAGATAAACCATCCCCTACTAGAGCTGAAATATCAGATGTAGCTAATGCTATTTTTGATGGTGCAAGTGGTGTAACATTATCTGATGAGACTGCTATCGGCAAGTACCCTGTTGAAGCTGTTAAATGGATGAAATTGATTATTGAGGCTAATAGCAAAGAGCTTTTATAAAGAATGGCACGACTGATGCCGTGCCATTTTTAATTATTATATCATTTTGTCAATGCCTTAGAAAACCCATTATAATAGGATTCCGAAGCTCATGGGGGCATATGATTCTATTTTCTCAATATCATTTTCTTTAGAGAACTGTATGACTGAGTTTTCAAACTATAGAAATAAATACCTGAAGCGACAGGTAATCCAGACTTATCTCTACCATCCCAAGTATATTCACCCTTGCCACTTGTGATATTATCTAGCGATTGTATTACTTGTCCCTTTAGATTGAATATTTTAAAGCTAGCTCTTTCTCCCTCTTTAACATAGAAATCAAATTTTGTTTCAGGATTAAATGGATTTGGATAGTTATCTTTAAGATTTGTAAGAGTATTTACAGGATCAATAACATCTTCTCCTTCACCTATCTTCAGAGAGATTGGACCAAAATATTCAACATAACCACTAATTTCTGTAGATTCTAACCAATAGTAATAGATTACATCCATTTCAACTTCTTGATCAGTATAAGAATATTCAGAGCCATTAGCATTGTTTTGAGCTTGAATATATATCGGATTAATCCTCATTGCAGAAGTAAAATCATCTACTTCACTTCTAAAAATGTTATAACCAACTAAGTTTGATTCAGATGCTGTGTGCCACATAATCCTTGATGAGTTTGTACTTGTAAGTGTTGCAGTGAATGATGTTAGTTGAACAGGTAAGGTGTCATCCATTCCTGGACTATCTGTAATAACAGGACTTGATTCACCTTCTAAGAGAATCGGTTCAGGTCCTGAGTCAGATTGATTATCTTCCACATTAACATCATTTATTGTAGGAGAAGAATCAACCAAATAGATAGCTCCACCTTGATCATGAGGAGCATCTCCGTTAGCATTTCCCCCACTAATGATTAATCCATCTAAGACTGTAAATGAAGATATGTTTTGAGAATAGAGAACATGATAAGAATTATCATCATTAACACCTGGCTGACCAATATCTCCTGTTAAAAAAACCAGATATTCATCACTATTGCGAGAATCTAAGGTTGAGTTATCTATTGTATTTGCTTCCGCTGGAAAACCTCCGTATATTTGCTTATCACTGTTTAAAATAAATGATTGAGCTCTTAAATCACCTTCAAGACCTGGTAAGTTTTCTGTTGGATAATAAGTACCTTCAGCAATCCAAACCTGTTCAGCACTTGAATCCAATGCTCCTTGTAAGGAAGAAGTAGCATTTTCCCATGATGATCCATCTGCAGTACCTGAAGCAACACTTTTTACATAGATTACCCCATTAGCATCAGGTTGAAGAGCAACTTGATAAAAATGTTCATAAGGTCCTAAGTCTACAATGCTTTCAATGATTCTTGGATTCCCTAGAATATCAGTAGAAACACTTACAGGACTAGACGTATAAGTATTTGAACCAATATTTAATAATGGAGAAGTAATCCTTAAACGCCAATCACCCGCATCTGAATTATAAAAATTAGGTCCAGTTGCTGCATCATTATCAGAACTTAGATTATAGTTACCAGTTCCAGAATATCCACCTTCAACACCACAATAATATAAAGAAGTGCCTGTCCCACCAATTTGATTAGAAATACCGTTCCTTGTATTCCCCCAGATAATTGTATTATATGCCTTTGTATAAGAGGAATAAGTTCCATAGTTACCAATTCCACCACCAGTTCCAGCTGTTTTATTATTAGCAATTACACAGTTGATTATTGCATGACCTGGAGACCTCCAAGAACAACAAACACCACCACCTCTAGCAGAGCTTTCTACTGAATAGTTATCTGTTACTATTGAGTTTATTAATTTACCACCATTATGCAACTTAACACCACCAGCATCACCTGCATCAGTACTTTGAACAACTGTTCTATTACGTGAGATTACACAATCCCAGAGTTCTCCTCCAGAAAAAGTAATTGCACCTGCAGCATTAACTGCTTGATTATATATTATTCTGCAGTTCTTCAAGTAAGCATGAGAAGAAGTCAAATGAGCTCCTCCTCCATCATGATAGGGTTTGCCTGAAACTTTCTTATTAGCATTTCCTCCAGAAATAGTGAATCCATCAACAATAGTAGTTGAATACACATTGTAATAATAGATAACATTATATGAGTTTTCTGTATTTTTAATTAAACTATGATTATATGTTTCCCATTGAGAATAATCATCATCATTATTCAAATCACCTGAGAGAATAGTTTCATTGCTTTGACCTATCCAGTAATTAATTCTCTGCCCTATCTCAGTTTCAGTCCCAGCAAAACCACCATACAAGTCGATACCATTTTTTATTACAAAAGTTTTAGTTCTGTTTAGAACTGCTGTTCCAGCACCCTTTGGATTATAGTCAGTTGGAAGATATTTCCCTTTGGCTACCCAGACTTCATCTCCATATGAAGCTGCATTTATAGCAGTTTGAACTTCATTATAAGAACTTGACCAGCTAAGACCATTAGTGTTATCTCCTGTTTTTGACACGTAATATGTAGTAGCAAGTATAGAAGTTACACTTGTTAATAAACATAAAAATAATAATAGACTTTTCTTAAACATACTATCTCCTTTGTTTGTTATAAGTTTGAATAAGTTGCTTTACTTGCCAATAATCATCTTGGTCAAAAGTAAAGTTGGTAATTTCTCCCCTGCAATTGAGAATAGTTATTGCCCATTCCTTTCCATTGAAAGTTAGTTTTCCAACTCTTTGAGCTTGTTTTAAGCTCTCTTTTAAAAGCAACATATCATTTTTCCGATTTTTCATAAATTATATATACAGCATATAATATTCCAATTTCTCAATTTATATTAAGTACCTTCATATCAGTATCTTATAGATTATTTATATAATATTTTGTAATGATTGTTTATCCTCATATCCCGAAATCGACATTTAATTTTTCCCGTTTTCGGGAAAAATAATAATAAATACCTTGACTTATAATCTTATAGTAACAAATTCATATTTGTTATTGTTTTCATAAGGGAGTTTACATGGAAAATAAAAAAACAGAATTAAGTAATAAGATATCTAAGCTATATGAAGACTTATTGCTTGCCAGAGGAAATAAAGAAACACGTGAAATAATTGTTAAGAAATGTTATCAAATATATGAGGCATTCTTTACTATACTTAAGCATAGCTATAAGCCAAATAAAGAATCTCAACACTACCTACTTGAAACAAGTCTCATTGAAGCTTTGATAACAACCATTCCACCTTCAGACAAGCTCTTAGATACAATTGATAATGTTGGGATTGCCCTTGGGAAAACAGATATAATTGTAGAGATTACTTTAGCTTATATGGTTCAATCTGTATATTATTTTAATCAGAAAACTCCTTCATTAATAGAACGTATTATAGCTTTAATCGATACTTATAAGCCAGACAGAATAACTGCATCAGCTTATAGTCAGCTTCTTATTCATTATTCAAGTAATAAATTAATGGATAAAGCAGAGAAGATTTATAAGCGTTTTACAGATTATATTGCAATTGACAGTTCAGATTACTCTAAAGCATACTACTTTTTAGCTTTAGGTCACTATAAGTTCAGAACAAGTAACTTTTATGAGGCAATTTATTATTTTAATAAGATAATTACTAATGAACACATCCGTAAAGAAAAAACCCTCTACTACCGAGCTAATCATACCTTAAGTATAGCCTACGCGTCAAAATCTATGATGGACTTAGCCTTGAAGCATCTTGAGATTTCCTTAAGTGAAGACTCGCCTTTAGACAAGACCCACCTTAAATTTATGAAAGCTCGAATGTTAAGTCAGTTAAAACATTTTCATGAAGCAATTGCAGTATTAGAACAAATCAAGTCAATCAGTCAGGATGAAAAAGTAATTGACCGTATTATTTCGGAGAGTTTCTTAATAGCTGTAATGAATGAGAAAAATGATGAATCTCGATTTTATTTTTCTCAGCTTAAACCAGAATTAGTAGAAAGAATACCTCTTCTCTTCCTCTACTCTTTTTATCTAACTTCTAATCAAATTGATAAAATTGATATTAACAAGATTGAAGATTTGATGCAAGAAGTAATATCAGAAAAAAGAGAATTTTATAAAGAATATCTCTTTTTCTTGCTTGAATATTATTCTAAACTAAATGATGGTGATAAAATTCTAAAATATCTAAGTAAATATCGTAGAGTATCTAAAGAAGTAGAGCTTCATAAAACTCAAATTGAAATGAATTATTACCATCGTCTGCTTAGATCTTATGAAGAAATTAGTCATGAAGAGACCGTAAAAAAAGTGCTATCATCAGAAGCTATTTCTCAAAAAATTGAAAAATCTATAATAGGTAAATCAACAGAAATAAAGAGAATAAAAAAAGAATCTGAAAATGTTGCTAACGCTACTTTTAGTAATGTTTTGATTACTGGTGAAACTGGAACTGGTAAAGAACTACTAGCAAAATATATCCATTACAAGAGTAATAGAAGTAAGCAAAACTTCTGTGAATTTAACTTATCTGCTATTAGTCCTACCCTTATTGAAAGTGAACTCTTTGGCTATAAAAAAGGTGCTTTTACTGGAGCTGATAAAGACAAGCTTGGTATCCTCAATATCGTTGATAAAGGAACTCTCTTCTTAGATGAGATTTCAGAAATATCTCTTGATATTCAAACAAAGCTTTTAAAAGTTCTTGAAGATAAAGAATTCTACCCCCTTGGCTCAACAAGCCCTGTTAAATCAGACTTTAGGATAATTTCTGCATCCAACAAAGACCTTCTAGCACTTACCAAAGAAAATAAATTTCGGATTGACTTATTTTATCGCTTATGTAATTATGAGATTAAACTACCTGCTCTTAGAGATAGAAAAAATGATATTGAAGAATTAACAAACTACTTTTTAGCTGATTATTGTCAGAAACTTTATATACCAACACAAACTCTTCCTCCTGAACTATTAAAGCTATTGATGAATTATTCCTTCCCAGGCAATGTTAGAGAATTAAAGAATATAACCCAGAGAATTGCAATTTCCCTAGCCAACAACGAAGATTTACACATCGTTTTAGACAACTATCTTAACCTAGAAAATGATTGTAATCAATGTCAGCGAAATACTTTTAACTTAGATCAAGTTATCAAAGAAACTATTCAAGATGCACTCATAAAAACTCATGGTGTTCAGTTGCAAGCGGCTAAACTACTTGGATTAACTGCAAATTCAATAGCTAGAAAAATAGCTAAATATAACTTGTATGAATATTGCAAATAGCTTAGTAATATTAGAAATCTCAGCATTTAGGTTGGATCTGTATTTATAACATTAAAGGTCAGAAAGTTCATAGTACAGGTACATTTGCTCAAGAGAAAGGATATCATAAATTCGTTTGGGAAGCTACTGAAGAATCAAGCGGAATATATTTTGTAGAATTCACTTCAGGAAAGTTTAAAGAAGTAAGGAAAATAACTTTGAACAAATAGAATAACAAATTATTATTAGTATAATTTCTCTTGATTTTAATTTACGCATATATGATGGGAAACTAGCTTTCCCCTCTTTTTTCAATTTAGTTTGCTAGAGTGATTAATGTTTATTTTATCATCAATCTAGGAATCCCTTCAAGGATCAAGATTATCCAAAACCATAGATCCAGAGAAGCGATACCTTTGTAGAACTGATCTTCTATGCTCTCTTTATTATAACTCACTCATTATTTTCCCAATGATTATTTGTGTAACTAACAATCAAGAGAGATTGACGCAAGTATAGTTAAGAAAACAAGCTATGGAATG
The DNA here is from genome assembly GCA_963678375.2 of Cloacimonadales bacterium (SeqCode). Taxonomy (GTDB): domain Bacteria; phylum Cloacimonadota; class Cloacimonadia; order Cloacimonadales; family JAFGVF01; genus JAEKNW01. The sequence goes on along the minus strand of OY782831.1, from coordinate 2,043,996 downwards.
ATGGCTTCTTTGCTGTCAGAAAAGTTGGAAGCAAGATGCTTCCACTACATAACTTAGTTACTCTCAGATAGTAGAAGAAAGGTGCTTCCAGACCATAAATAATTTGTTATCTGTCCATATAAAAGATAAATATATCGCAGCTTGAGTTAAAGTATCATCTATATAAATCTCATTAAAGCTCTAGACTCTGAGATTAATAATGCTCAATCTACAATAAACTATTCTGTTTCCTTGTGCTCTTCTTCAATAAGATCCCGATTATCAATTACATACTCTTTTAGCTGTATTAAGCCATCTATATTCTCTTGATACTTTTCGGGGTTAATTTTTCTGGAGCAAAACTTAGAATCAAATCGATTACCCCATTCAAGAACTGCATCTAGAATTTGGAGATAACTATCAATATCTTTTCCTAATTTATAATTTAACTCTGACCCAAGAACACTTTGCGTTGAGGAAAAAGTCATAATATCCCCTTCCATTTTTTCAGGTGGATTAACAGAAATATAATATCTGTACCTTAACTGCCCTAAGTAAAACATAAAAGCAGAATCATTGATTTTTCCATCTCTAAAATATTCACCTGCTGTTTTGAAAAATTCCAAGGGATGACCTCTATCTAATTTATCAGCTTTTATGATCAGTTCCTTACTAATTAATGTTGAAGAAAAATCTTTGCTTGTATGACTACAGGAAATTAGTAGAAGTGAAATTAATATTAGTTGTGTTAATAGCATTATAGAATTTGATTTAAAAAAGCGGATAAACATTGACAACTCCATTTTATTATTATTTTATAATTACTCGCTCTATGATGTAATAAAAAAGCTTATATTTTTGACAACATCATAAACTGGACAAATTTTAAACTTAAATCAAGTATTGTCAATAAGTAATTCATGATATTTAAAATATCAGAATATGAGATTCTTCAATCAGCAAACCACCTTTTCCAATAGCTTATCCTTAGAAAATCTATAATAGTACCCATTTTAAGGTTTTCTTGATACTTTCTAGTGGTTTTACGGCTCTCTCCCAATTAGAGTGGGAAATGTTAGAAAATCTACAGATTACATTAAATACTACTTTTTTCTTTTTGGAAAATCAATATTACTGGTTTTGTATAAGTTCGCTTGAGAGGCAAGCCACACCGATTCAAGTGGCTGTCTTTTTCTTTAGGATTAATCATAATTCTATTTATGATATTGTTAAATAGTTATTTAGCATCATATTATTTTGCTTGCATGACGATTGCATGACAGGGAGAATACAGGGAGAATAGCGAAAAATATTCCATTCATGAGGAGTAGTTATCTTTTTTACTTAGAATTAGAGTATTTTTATATTAAATATGTCGAGTTGTCAAGAGTTAAGATGGAATATTGAGATTGGACTTGACAAGAATCTTGTAGATTAATAACATTAATAATGTTTTGGAGTTTTGATACTAACTAAGTTGGAGGAGTTATGCCAAAGAAAAATATTCATGAAAGAGCATTTGATGAAGGTACAATAACAAAGCTTGAACTGTTTGATAGTTATTTAAAAAGTTGGTTGCCTGTTTTTATTCACTCAAAACCTGAAAAAGATATTATAATATGTGATTTTTTTGCTGGACCAGGCAGAGATATAGTTGGAGTTGATGGTAGCCCAATCAGATTTCTCAAAACAATATATGGTTACAAAGATGATATAATAGCAAAGAAAAAAAAATCACATTATATCTTAATGAATTTGATGACTTAAAGTATGAAAAATTGTGTAAGAACTTGAAAGAGTATTGCTGTATTCTTGAAGAACTTAATGACTTTCTAAAGATAGAAGTATATAATCAAGATTTTTTTGATATATTTGAGAACATTTACGATTCTTTTAAGCAAACAGCTAATTTGCTTTTTTTTGATCAAAACGGTTATAAATTCATAACAGAAGAAATATTAAAAAAAGTTAATGACCTTTATTCAACAGACTACCTTTTCTTTGTATCATCATCATATGGCTATAGATTTAAAGAAGTTTTTTCTACCTATATACCAGATTTCGAGAAAAAAATTAAAGATGTTAGATATGAAAAAATCCATGAGTATGTAACAATTTGTTATCAAGATTATGCTTCAAGATTTTCGGATTTTAAATACTATCCATTTTCAATCAAGAAGAATACAAATATCTATGGTATTATCTTTGCTTCAAAACATCCAAGAGGTATTGATAAATTTTTGAGAGTTGCATGGAAGGAGAATCCCTTTAATGGAAATGCTAATTTTGATATTGAAGATGATATGGGTGATCAACAAATGACATTGTTTGGTGATGGAGTAATAACAAAGGTTGAAATATTTCAGAGAAAATTAGAATCCCTTATTCTAAACCAAAAGCTCAAAACAAATTGTGATGTATATGATTTTACTTTAGAACAAGGTCACATCCCTAATCACGCTAAGGAAATTGTTCTTAAATTAAAAAATAATAATAAAATATGTTTTAGTGGACATGCATGCATCAGTTATGAAAGTTGCTATAAAAATATTAAAAGAGTAAGGTTTGAAAAGAATGAGAAAAATAAAACGTAAAACATTGTTATATAAAACTGGAGTAGAATACGGAGATTACACAATAAATCATGCAGAAGGGTGCTATCATGGTTGTTTATATCCTTGTTATGCCTTCATGATGGCTAAAAGATTTGGTAGAGTGAAAAGCTATGAAGATTGGATAGATCCAAAAATTGTTTCAAACGCGCTTAGTATCCTTGAGAAAGAAATTCCAAAATTTATAAAAAAAATAAAATCAGTACACTTATCTTTTACTACAGATCCTTTCATGGCAGGTTATCCGGAAATTAGTGAATTATCTATAGATATTATCAAATTACTAAATAGTCATGATATCAAATGTACTGTTTTAACAAAATCAATCTTACCCATAGAACTTAGTAATACTTTGAAAAAAAATGAGTTTGGTATAACTTTAATTTCACTTAATGAAGAATTTAGAAAAAGAATGGAACCTAATTCAAAACCTTATCTTGATAGAATTAAAAGTCTCAAATATTTACATGATAAAGGCTTCCAAACATGGGTTAGTATAGAGCCTTACCCAACTCCAAACATTATTGAACAAGATTTAAATGACATTTTAGAATCAATCAGTTTTGTGGATAAGATAATCTTTGGTCGATTACATTATAACAAACTCGTATCAGCTTATAAAGGTTATCAAGTTTATTATAATTCTCTATCTAAACAAGTAATTGAATTTTGCACATTAAACTCTATAAGGTTCCATATTAAAGATAAAACAGTTGTTTATAAATAGATTTTACAAATTCATGGTTGAGAATTATAATATTACTTGATATAGTCATTGAATTATTGTATACAATGTTTCAATTTGATTTATCTATCATTAAATTGACAGAGGATTATAATAAGATATTATGGAGTTATAATGAGTACTTTATGATTTTTACCTATTAAGTGAAAGTTATAACATAATTCCTTTTAGGAGAGATAATGCAGTTACCAAAGATAAATATAAATGAAGCAGATTTATATGAAATACTTAAAGACTATGCTGTTGAAGAATTATATCTTTTTGGATCAATATTAAGAGAGGATTTCACTAATGAAAGTGATGTTGATATCCTGATTTCCTTCAAGAAAAATTCTAACTATTCTCTCTTTAATCTTATGGATTTACAGGAAAAGTTTCAGCAATATTTCAATAAAAAAGTTGATTTAATTGAAAAAGATGGGATAACGAAACCATACAGAAGAAAAGAAATACTATCTACAGCGAGAAAAATATAATTAAACATGACGAATATAGATACATCTTTCAATATAGAATTGTTTTTTTATGATAATAAATATCTATAGTTCTAGTCTGGAAAAAGCATAATTTAAATAATGTTATGAGCAGATTTTATTATATCTTTAACGACAAACAAAAATTATTAGCATATATCTAAAAAGAAATAGAATACTTTAGCTATATAACTAAAGTTATTTTCCACTCAATTTGAACTATATTCTTTTTTCACACCCTATTATCGAACTATCTTTTTTTTACTTTTAATCTAATTGGCAATCTTTGTTAATTTTATTCAGTATTGAATCAATATCTTCTATTAGTAAATCTTCAAACTTTTTCTCGATTATATTGATTCTTCTATTGTCCTCTGTTTTTTTGGATTCATTGTCTAGCATCCAAAAAATCATTCCTCTACATCTTCTGAGCAAATCATCTTTATTGGGATGAATAATAATGATTTTTCGATTCTGATCTTCATTAAACCAATACTTTAACTTGCCATTTACACCTTTATCACCAAAAGAATATCCTGATATAATTAATACTTGGATTTCTCTCAATCGAATGGTAAACTCACTAAATAAAGTATCGAAAATTCCAAAGTTATAGTCTGTAAGTTTATTGAAAGAACCGACTAACATTTGATTTGTATAACCACTTTTATAAAAATAATTTCCATTAGAACTCTCAATATGATGATAATCATTAGTTAGTGGTTTCGAGTAAGTAGCACGACCTTTCTCATCTTCTAGTATAAACCAATTCACTGAACCATGAAGCTTGATAAGATTTATAGTAGTTGACATATTAAAACTTTCTTCTTTAAAGTGAAATGTATCACCATCTTTTTCGCTGAATCCGTCACAATACTCTATTCCATTTTCATCAAAGTACTGTTCAAGTAAAGTATCATGGTTGAGAGTAAAAATTGTACTCATATTCTTTTTAATCAAATCATTTAAAATCGATAAGTAATTCCATTCTGATTTATCATTTTGCTTATTTAGTAAGCGTTGTACAATATTAGTGATATATATCAACGAATCATTGCTAATTGATAATAAATTATTACTAATCCTATCTACAAGATAATTTTCAGTAATTATATCCGATATTAGTTTTTCTTTTAGTATTGGCAAAGAACAAAATAAGCCATAATTGTCTTGTTCTTTAGATATCTCATCTTTTATTTGTCTAATAAAATTATACAAATCTTCGTAATTTGGCGTACAAATATATTGTTTTGCATTAAAGTAATCTTTTAAACATAAATAAACATTATTGATAAAAGGTAAAACTCTTTCTAAGTAATGATCGTTCATATATTCAGTAAAATTTTGTTGAACTAAATAAGTTTCTTGATCAGTGTGATGATATGCTTTCAATGAAGCTCCATTTTTCTCAAATTTTCCTTCCAATATAACTTTAGTTATGTCATTAACATTTAAATAATTTGCTTTTATTGAAATTCCAGAACCAAATAGACAACCTAATTTATGTTTTTTTTTCATAATTCTTCAACTTTTTTTGTTTATTATCAGAAAACTTCTACTGAACCATTCAATTTTAATTAATACAATATAATTAATAACTGTGATTAGCTTATTTATTAAGAACATAATGAGTATCTCTACCATTACCTTTTCTAACTATGAGTTCTTCTTCAGCCATCTCAGCTAATAAATCAGTTGCCTTTGTAGTCTTATATCCTAACATATCCATTAATTGCTTAAGGGGTTTTATATTATTATCTAATAAATAAAGCAAGATATCTTGTTTCATTCACATCTATTCGACCGTAATCGACCCTGAAAAGTTATTTCATAGTTATGAATCGATAACATCTGTCACTGATCTATACATTTTTACTTCAAAGAAATCATTCTTTTCAATAATTTCAGGTCTTTTAAAGCCTTTATTTTTTTCTATGGTTATTAATTTTAGCATTTTTTTCTATAGAATTTATAGTATCTAGATATTCTTTTTCAACACTTTCTAGCGTTTTAGCTTTATATTTTTTATATTCAGTTTTTGCTTTAGTTTTAGCTTCCAGAGAAGACACAGAACCGGAATTGTTTAGTATCTTACGACCTGCCGATGAGAGAATGTTATCCAACTCTCGAACATAATCAGACATTGTCATTACTCGTTCTTCTATAGCATTTAACTCTGCTAGATCAAAATAAGCTGATACAAGATTATTCAACACTTTTAATTCTTGTATTGAGAGATAGTTTTTAGCAATCATAGCTTCAGCTTGAGTTGGGTGTTCTCCTTTAAAATTTGTGAGTCCAGCAAAAGGCATGCTGCTGTCAACACGCAAATAAATAACTTCACTTGCAGTGTTACCGTGAGCTGCAAAATGTAATTTATTCTGAACTATTTGAAAAAATCTGACACTTTCCTCACTTTTGGGCGTGTAATCAATTGCAGTAGCATAAAGTTCTAAAACTTGCCTATACATTACTTTTTCACTACTTCGGATATCTCGAATTCTATCAAGTAGTTCTTTCCAATAATTATCTCCACCTAAATTCTTTAAGCGTTGGTCATCTAAAGCGAATCCTTTAACGATATACTCTTTTAGTCTTTTAGTAGCCCATTGTCTAAAACGAGTTCCTTGGACTGATTTAACTCTATAACCTACTGAAATAATAACATCTAAGTTATAGAAATTTGTAGGTTTAGTAGAAAAATCGGAATTTCCGATTTTTCTTATTGTATCTTCTTTTAACAGTTCTTCTTCTTTATAGATATTTAGAATGTGCTCGTTGATAGTGGAACGACTTTTATTAAAGAGTTCTGCCATTTGATCTATGGTTAGCCAAACAGTTTCATTCTCTAATCTCACTGAGATATCAGAGTTTCCATCGTTACTTTTGTATATAAGTATATTATTATTGCTAATCATTGTTAAATCCCTCTATGTCATTAAATTAAATATTATAGTTTATATTTATCCAAATACTCTATTAACTAATTATTACTTAGTGTAGATTATTGTCAAGATATGACTTTTTATTGTGATATACCCTCTTTATGAAAAGAATCTGATATATTCTTTGTCATCATTCAATCACCATTGCTTTAATGTATGGTTCAATAACTTTAGCAATCTTACATTCTTTAGCTACTTTATATAGCCTGTTTAGATCTGATTCTTTTCTTCTCATATAATTTTTCAAAGCTTCAAGAGCAAGATCTTCTCCTATTCTTTTACAATATCTAAAAGCATGGCAGATTGTTTTTCTATAGAGTAAATCTTGAAAGAGCCATTGGCCTCTTTAACTTCTATTATTTCAAGTGGATAAATTGTATCAGAAAAATAGAGGAGCTTTACTGGAGGGTAATCAAAAGAAAACCTTGCTGTACTATGTGGTACTGCTTCATGAAATAGTTTAGGGTTTATTGTTGATAGATGAAAATAATCAGTTCAGACTAATAGTTTTTATTAATAAAGCTCTAACCAAATATGATTAGAGCTTTATTGCTAGTATTTGATTATTTTTGCATTATCATCTTTTTTGTTAAGCTAGAGTTATTAGTTCGTAAAGTATAGAAATATATTCCGCTAGCTAAAGATCTGTTGTGTTTATCCCTACCATTCCACTTAAAAGAATGTTGTCCCTGAACCATTTCTTGATTGATTAATTCAGTAACTTTTCTTCCCTTAAGGTCATATATTGCTAAGTTTACTCGTGAATTCTCAGGTAAATTAAAACTAATTGATGTTGAAGGATTGAAAGGATTTGGATAATTATTTAGAGTTAACTCTGCAGGTTCTGATACTTGATTAGAATTACTAGTCACTTGCTGAACTGTAACATTGATTATGTTTGAAGCTTCTGATTCAACTTGACCATATAAAGCTGTTACATAGAATGAATATTCACCATTATCAATACTTACAGAATAAGTATTTTCCACTACTGAATCAATAATTTGTTCATTCATGTATATGTTGTAGCCTGTTAGATTATAAGCTTGAGGAAGGGACCAGTTCAAAACAATATTATTATCTTCTAGCTGATAAGTTAATGAGGATGGAGAGATTATAAGATTATTCATGCCAATATTAACAGGATTATTTTCATTAGGATATACCATGATATCATTTAGTATAATTTGTTGATAACCTGGATGATTGAGAGAAATCTGATATGTCCCAACTGGTAACTCTATATTAAAAGAACCATACATATCAGTTACGGTTGTATATTGACCAATTTCTATATTAACATCTGAAAGTACTTCCATGGAATAGCTATCATAGACTAAGCCAGAAAGACTACCATACTCTTCAACATTCACTCTTGAAAGAGTAATAGTCATTACTTCAGGATGGGCTTGAGCATCATCCCAAAAATTATAATGCATTTCAATATCATTTCCAGTATAGGAAATCAATTCAAAGTAGTGGTGCTGATAGGTATATTGTCCTGCATAAACAAGATAAAGATATTTAAAATGCACTCTATTTGTGGAAGCATCATAAGTAACTTCTTGTGTGTCAGGATATAAAGAAGGCATTAAGATACCAGTAGATTCTGTATAGAATCCATCTGATTGAATATTAATGCTGGTTGAAGAGTTCCATTGAGAGGTAGTTTCACTGGTGATTTCACCTTCCCAATCTCCTATCAAATCTTCAAAAGAAAAGTCTTGAGCTACAAGCGTGCTAGCTAGAGCTAAAAAGAAAATTACTAATAATTTATATTTCATTATTCTACTCCTTATCTTTAATAGAAATATTATAAATAAGTTTTTGTTAGTCGCAACTAATATTCTCTGATTTTCCCTGATTACTGGATTTTAGAGTCAGCTCTTTTTTTATTTTTCACAACATATTTTCCTATTCTAATCTCAAATAATGAGCCCTATCAGTACATGAAAATAGGAATGAATAAAAATATAGATCAATTGGAAAGCATAAATTGATTATTATAAAATGGGTACTAATTGTGCCATCATAAAGATTAAAGTGTTTATTATCTGTTAGTTAGCTTGAACAGTCTCAAGTAAAAAAAATGCAAAATGAAAAATATCTTGACATACCTTGGAGGTAGTATAAAAAATACTACCAAATAAAAGAGGTGATTATGAAAGATAATTTACTAAAAGTTGGATTTAAAGAAATTGAAGCAGATATCTATATCATACTATTGAAGGAAGGGGGTATTTCTGCTTACAAAATATCCAAAATTTTAAAAAAAACAAAGCCCCAAATCTATAAAGCTTTAGAAGTAATGCTTCAAAAAGGGATGGTGTACTGTAATGAAGCAAGCAAAGCAGTTGAGTATTATCCAACTGAGATAAAAACATACCTTGATTGGAGAGAAACTGAATTTCTTGAAAACAAAAAAGAAGTTGAAGAAAAAGTAAAGAAAATATCTAAAATTGAAAAAATGTCTGGAGTTTTCCCTATTGAGAACATTAGTCAGATGTACTCTCGATCTTTAGAGATCATAAGAAATGCACAAAAAAGCATCATTGTAATGTGTGTTCAATTACAGAGAATGGAAGTTATCGATGAATTAAGCAGAGCAAGTGCTAGAGGAGTAAATGTAATAATCGAGACTTTTAATCCTGCACCAGAAGTTAAAAATGTAGACATTCTTGCTCAAGGAAATTCAGCAAATATATTTTTGAGACAACATTATAATTGGTTAGAAATATTTGCAGATGGTGAAGAATTTATAATTTCTTTAATGAACGATAAAGATGACACTTTATATAAATCACTTTGGAGTAATGACCCTTATCTGTCAATAATAACCTATAATGCTAATGTTGGTGAATTTCTTTTTGCTAAAGTTGGACAGTTGCTTCATTCAAATATGGATAAAAAAGAAATCGAAGAAGAGTTAAGAAGATTAAGAATGAAATTCTATATTGGAATCGATATGCAGAAAATAAACCACCTAATTTGTTAACCAGAGTTTTATAAGGAGAAAAAATGCCGAAGATATTTATTATTATTACTATTTGCTTTGTTAACAATCTATTTTCTATAGATTTCTCACCTTTTAATGTCGGATTAGCTGGTCAAGATAATCCTGGCTTAGCTGTAATTAATTTTGATTTAGATGATGATTTAGATTTACTTGTATCCAAGAATTCTACTGATGAGATTATTCTATATGAAAATACTGGAGATTGGAATAATCCTATTGAACACATTGTCGTAAATAATTTTGATCCACAATACCTATATGCTGCAGATATGAATGATGATGACTATCCAGATGTAATTGCTTCTTCAGCTATCGATGGATTAGTCAGCATTTTTTATACTAATTTTTTTGAAGATACCCCATATTTTGTAAGAGAGGATGTTGCTAGTAATATTACTGGAGCCCACAGAGTTATTGCTGAAGATATTAATTCTGATGATAATATTGACATTGTATGTGCAGCTGCTGGATTAAACAAAATTCTTTGGTGGGAAAAAATTAATGATTTGTGGATTCAGCATGAAGTTGCTAATAATTTCCCAGGTTGCCAAGCTATAAGTGTCTGTGATATGAATGGAGATACTTATCAGGATGTTATAGGTGCTTCGATGGATGATAATGAAATAGCCGTCTGGTATAATTCCGGTACTGATGAAATCACTTGGCAGAAGCAAGAACATTCTTCAACCTTTGTAAGAGCCCATTGGGTTAGTATTGCAGACATTAACAACGATGATTTACCGGACATAATTGGAGCAGCTTACACTTCTAATGAAATCTCTTGGTGGGAGAATAATGGACAAACAATCCAAAGTTGGAACAAGCACTTGGTCTCAAGCAGTGTAATAGGTGCTGTTACAGTAGAGCCTGCTTTTTTGAACGATGATAATCAAGTAGATTTAATAGCTACAGCTTGGTCTTCTTGTAAGATATATTATTGGATTCAAAACAATGGAGATTTTGATAGACATCTCTTGTCTTCATATCAATGGGGAGCTTGGCCAATCGCTGTAGGTGATTTTGATAATGATAATGATACAGACTTTTTTGTTGGTTCTGATGTCCTTACTGCTAATGCTACTTCCAGCCCCTTAACCTTGTGGCTGAATGATAGTATAGTGAGCAATGAGAATAATGATGTTGAAAGCCTAACAGACATACTACTTTATCCAAATCCTACTAATAATAAAATCAATATTAAATTAGATAGAGATAACTTAATATCAAGTGTTGAACTTTATAATATTAAAGGTCAGAAGATTAGACAGTTCCCAATATCTCTCAAAACAAATGAGTTAAAACTTTCAACCAAGAACTTAAATCTAAGTAATGGTCTTTACTTCCTCAAAATCAATATAGATTCGGGATATAAAATTACTAAATTCTTGTATTATAAATAATCTAAGGAGACTATAATGAATACATTACTGATAATTTGCTTAACAATTATTGCAATACTACCTTTGAGTGCCACATATATTGAAAGCGATATATGGGGACAAGTAACTGCTGGACAATACAATGTAGGCTACAAGCATATTGAGACTATTGATTATTCAAGAACTTATCAAAATCAAGACCATTCGATTGTTCATAGACCTATGCAAATAAATATCTGGTACCCAGCAGACAATCCTAATGGAGAAAAGATGAGATTTATTGATTACCAGTATATCTCAAACTTTGAAACTAATTTTGCTTATTCAAACAATAAAGAAAATTTCCTTGAAGAACTAAAGGAAAGATATATTAGAGCAGGCGTCAATGAAAGAAGTTTCGAGAAAGTGTTTTTACGAAAATCTTTAGCGATAGAAAATGCTAAAGAATTTTCTGGAACTTTTCCTGTAATAATCTATAGTCCTGGTGGCAATGAAATAGCATCCGAGAATTTTTTGATGTGTGAATTATTAGCAAGTCACGGTTTCTTAGTTATATCATCGCCGTCAGCAGGTTTTTCAGACAGAGAAGTGGAGTTCAATGATATTGGTTTGAGAACTAATATTAATGACATTAGATATTTATATGGTTATCTCAACACTCTCGAAAATGCAAAGAGTGATGAAGTTCTTTTAATAGGCTTCTGTTTAGGTGGGTTCGCGAATGTAATGTTTGCTCAAGAAAACTTAGCTGTGAAGGGTATGATTGGACTTCATAATGAATATACTAATCCTCAAAGTCTAGAAGAACATCATCAGCCCATGAGACCAGATTTTGCTGTTAGAAACATAAACTACTTAGAAATTGATGGACCCTTTTTAGCAAATCGAACAAGTGACTTTTATACTAATCTAATTTATTCTGAAAGACACCAAATTAGATTTAAGGATATTCCTCATAATGCCTTTACTTCCCAGTATGTTCTCCAGGCTCATTGCTTTTCTGAAAATCAAATAAGAAATAGAAAGGGAAGAGATTTAGCGTATGAACTTACACTTGAACTTGTGCTTGCCTTCTGCAATGATTGTTTGAAAGAGAAAGATGATTTTCAAAGTGCTAAAGAGAAGATTTTAACCAATGAGAATATCCCTGCAGATTTTATTCTTGCTAATAATTCGGATTTAGGGATCAAACTTCCTCCAACAAAAAAAGAGTTTATGAAACTTCTAGTTGAAAACATTGAAGAGGCTAAACAAGAACTTGTAAAAGCTAATGAAAATGGATCTGATCTATCTTACTTTAAAGAAAGAGATCTAAACCTCTTAGCTTATAGAAACTTACAACTGGGTAATAAAGAAATTGCCTTAGATATTTTTAAACTTATCTGTGAATATTTTCCTCAATCTTGGAATGCCTGGGATAGCTTAGGAGAAGGATATAAGCTTTTAGGTGATACAAAAAAAGCGATTACTGCTTATCAAAAAGCTCTCGAATTAAAGGGTGATGATGCTAGGATAAAAGAAATTATTAGAAAGTTAAAATAAATGGCAAACTCTGATTTATTTTAAATACCATCTAACTCACTGTTTATAAAGAAAACCTTGCTGTGCTATGTGGAACTGCTACATGAACAAGATTAGGGTTTATCATTGAAAGTTGATAATAATGCAAAGCCGAGTCAAGACATATTATTGCATTGGAATTAGCTTTAGTAATGTCAATAAAGCTACTGTTCTCATCCCACCCATAATCTACTAGCTATAAAATCCTGGTTTAACTTTTTCAATAATGTTAGCATTCAGCACTTTAGAATTTGGAAAGAAAAGAATTAAGAATATGATATATTAATGATACTTTCCTATCACCATCTTACTTCTTCCAATATCTTATCCTTAAGTATCTTAGTAGTTTTAGAGAATATTTCATCAATAGATAATCTAGAGAATTCATGGTCAGAATAAAGATCTCTATTAATAACGGGTAGTTTTACTATTTTAATCTCTATCTTTGCACTAGAAAATTCATCGTCAACTACAATAAGTTGAGAATAATCCATTTCATCATCAATCATCATAGGGTAAAAGAGAATAATTTTATCAATACCGAATCGGATTGCATAAGTTGTAACTTGATATAGGTCTGAAACAGTAATTCTTTTGCTTGGATTAAGATCAGTTCTAATTGCTTTATACTTCGTATCAGCAATAATATCCATATCGTTACAAGTAAGGATTAAGTCTGGTCTAAGATTGAAAAACTTATCATCATCAAAATATTTTGCTGTTACTTGAGAACGTGCTTTAATTTCTCCAATTTCTTTACTAATAAAGCCATAGATAAAGCTCTCGAATAATTGTTCCATAGGTAGGAGAAAAGCAAACATTCTCATCTCATTTTTGAAGGAAAAAGAGATAGAGTTTTGCAAGAAGAGGAGGCAATAATCTTTCACTACTTGATAATCATCAAGAAAAGGGTTAAAACAAACCATTTTCAACTCTTCAACTGTCACAGAAGTATCAGACACCTCATCTAAAATCATGATAATCTCTCGTAGATTAGCTTTATTCTCAGAGCTTTCAGTAATACTCAACAAAAGGGTAGCTACATACTTAATAGCTTGATTGAAACTGTTATCTAAGTTATATTGATCGAAAATACAGTTGATTTCTTGCCATCTCCCTTGAACATAGTTATTAGTTAAATATCTATTAAAATCAACTCTCCCTTTAACATATTTTGATTCTTTTTCAACATCTTCATATTTAAGAAACATTAAAGAAGATAAAAGATTTTTGGTATAGAAAGAGAAGTAGTAGATAATCAACTCTAAAAAGTCACAAGAAGTAGAACTCATACTGGAGAGGTAGTTAGGAAATCTCACTTTACCACTATAGCTCAACCACCAAATCAAATGGTGATTAATCGTAATAATCTCTTTATTAGATAAATTACTTCTATTTTGGTAAAAGATCTTAGGTAGTAGATTTATCTGTTTATCTATAAATTTAATAACACCAACATACTTATTTGCTTTGAATTGATTAGTTTGCCTTAAGATTTGAATAAATCTCTGCTGCTCTATATCATTATTATTCTGAAGAATAGCATCATTTACTTCTGCTCGAGCTGACCAAATGTTATCTAAGAAAATCTCTAGATCTTCCAACTCAGAATTACTAAAAGGGATATCTTCTCTGTTCTCGTATTCAAAGAGATTGACTGTTTTCATTTTCAACTATCTGAAGGGGAAAAATATTTTCAGCTATCTTATACTTAAAATCATAAATAAGGAATAATGTGTCAGAAATAATTTTGCTAACTTCTTGATAATTATTCATATAGTACTCTTGCATTAAAGGAATAACTTTAGAATTCATAACCTTAAGAAAGTTGAAGTTATCTCCCATAAAATAAGAATGTCCAATCTGGTAATCATACCCTCTTGTTTTAATAATTCTCTGATTAAGTGCTTTTAAAAACTCAACTTCTTTTACACCAATAATTGCGTAGTCGGGATACATACTCACAAATTCAAATCTTCTTCTTAAAGCAATATCCAATAAAGCAATCGACTTATCTGCAGTATTCATAGTACCTATGATATAGAGATTATTGGGTACACTAAACTTGTCTCCTAATGGTAATTTAACCTCCATAGAATAATTATTTCCTAACCTTTTATCAGGCTCAACCAATGTTATAAGCTCTCCAAATACTCTCGATATGTTTGCTCGATTAATCTCATCTATTATAAGAACATAATTTTTTTTCTTGGCCCTTACAGGTTGAAACTCTTTAGCATTAATTCCTTTAGCAACTTTCCTTATCTCATTAGTAACAATAAGATAGTAAGTTGAATGAGAAACTGATAAACTAGACAACTCTTCTTTATAATTAAGTACATCTTTTCTAGTTGTAATATTATTGGTGTAATAAACAAGCAAATCCTTAAACTTCATTCTAAGTCCATTGATATGGTGTTGTGAATTGTACCACTTAAACCTAAATGCATCTTTATCAATAGCATTAATATAGGCTGATTCATTTATTTTAAAGAGAGTTTCTTCGTCAACATCACTAATTCTGTGAGTAAATATATCTACTGCTTTGTAAAATAGTTCTTCCTGAGATAACTGCTTGATATCTTTTTGTGAATCGATTAAATTATTCCTAGCCCTATCAGCAATGATTTTGAAAAGTCCATCAGTTTTGACAAACTGTAAATTACTCTCTGTATTGTCTAAATCTGGTCTTAGTCCCTGAACAAAATCTTCATAACTATAATTTTGGTGGAATGTTATGAACTCTATTTGATTTCCTAAGGAGCTTCTATATAGTCTTAAAGCTTTATCATAATCTGATTCACTAAACTTCTGTCCTTCAAGAGAAGCAATAATATTGCTAGCTAACAATACTGTTGAGTAAGTTTTTCCTGTTCCAGGAGGTCCATAAAGAATTTGATTAAGAGGATATTTTTCTAAGTTGATAGATTCTACGTTTTCATGCATATTAACTTCTTCTTCTTTATTATCAAGCTCATCAGTATCATTTGATTGAGTTTCTCTAGTTTTTTCAGAAGTATCCTTAAGAACCTGATCAATGTTATCTCGAAAATTTTGAATCATTTTATTAAAATCGAAGTCATCAGGACTAATTTCTGGTAAGCCAGAAGCGGTTCCTGTTGTAATTGCTAAACCAAAAATAATATTGCCATTGGGTCGAATTTCAAATAATAACCTCTTTTTCTTGTTAAGAGATTTATATGCCCTATTATAAAATCTAATCAAAGTATTATTATAAAATGTACATTTGCTTTTATCATAGATAAGATAATTATAATTTAGTAGCTCGAATGAATCTATTTCATGAAGTAAAATATTTCGAATAGACTCAAAAAAACTTGTGATCTCATCAACCTGATCTTGTGTAATTAAAAAAGGCATTAATATCCTACTATTACTCCAATTCTTAAATGTCATTTTGGTCTTTTGTAACCCTAATTTTTTCTCTTCAATATAATCATTAGTAACTTCTTCATTACTAATAATTTTTTCTAAAACCAGTCTTCTTAAATAACTAACGGGGAGGTCTTTAGGCATTGTTAAAAATTCTTTCTTCAACTCTTCTAGATGTTTTTTATTTTTACCATTATTCAAATTATTAATTTCTTTAAAAATCCTCTCTTCATTATTGCTTAAAGAATATATTTCTTTAACAATTTTAGATATTTCAATTAACTCCTGTTTAATTTTATCCAATTAAATCCTCCAGTTTTATTAAGAAATTTATAAATTATAACTTCAACTTGTCTTACTTTAAAACACCGATAATTCTAAAGAAAAAGACCATTAATGAGTAACTCACAAATCACATAACCTCTTTTCTCTAAATAAATTAATATTCTATCCAACTTAATCTATAATATATTTACTAAGAAAACACACATGATTTGAAAATGATTTTGAAAAGAAATTTTGTCAAGAGTTATGTTAATATAAATGGCAAACTCTGATTTATTTTAAATACCATCTAACTCACTGTTTATAAAGAAAACCTTGCTGTGCTATGTGGAACTGCTACATGAACAAGATTAGGGTTTATTGTCTAGAGATTGTAGTAATGAAGAGCAGAATTTAGACAGATTACTGCCTTGGAGCTTACTTTAGTAATATCAACAAAGCTACTGTTCTCATCCCACTCATAATCTACTAGCTTATAATGTCCTAGTTTTACTTTTTCAATAATGTTGCCATTCAGAACCTTAGCAATATCATCTTGAATCAAAAACCTATGCCATTCAAAGCTTTAGAATAAGGACATTAAAGACATAAGTATTTTCACTATGTAGTTTTGGCAAACCCAAAAACTCTAACACATAATTGTCTTTCAATCTATTATAGATGTTTGGATGCATTTCTCTCAGTACTGCTGAGAGTTTTCTATTACCCATAATCCCAGATAGTGTAGTAGAGCTTTAGTGAAGAGTGCAGATTATTCTAGCAAAATAGCTTACAGAATTTTGACGCATATAATTTATATATTCGGAGAAATTATGGAAGTTACTTTTGCAGAAGAATATAGTGCTATTCACAAAGGTCTACTGCACTATTTGGGATAATGGTTAGTTCAAATTGAGAAGCACTAATTTGGCGTTCCAGCTCTCTTGATGAATAATGATGCTTAATGCATAGCTTCAAATAATATTCTCTTCTATTGTCAAAAAATAGATTTCTAGTTAGTAAAAAAATGATTCCATCTAGATGTAAATCAAGAATTCACAAATCATACCATATAAAAGGGAATATTATGATAAGTTACAACTAAGAATCAATTTATCATACAAATAAATGTTGGTATGCCAGAGAAAATAGGTAAAAAAAACTTGACAAACTTTTGTTATAGTTTATTTTATTTATGTAGATTACTTTAAAAAAACTTGTAGACTTGTAATTTTTCTAAATAAGATTAGAGGTAAGATGAACAAAACATTGTGTACTAGCTTAAATTCCATGTTAAAACTACTTATGGTTTTTCCTATATCAGCTAAAGCATTAAGAGTCTTATATGTACACAATTTTAATACATCTACAGACTCTTTAAATCGAAGGAAGAGACAATTATTAAGGACAATAAGAATCAATTACCCACATTATACTACTTTTTACACAAAGAAAGCCAATCTCAATTTTTTAAGGAGGAGATATGCGTAGATTTATTTTATTGATTATCATTGGGCTGTTAGGGGTTACATATATAAACTCTATCGAAGTTCAAATCGGAGATGGAGTAAACACTGAACAACATTTACCAATAGACCAGAATTGGTGCTCTCTCACCCAATCTATTTATATCCAGGAACAGATTAATCTGGAAAATCATTCAATTACCACATTATCATACTATTATTCTGGGATTAGTGCCTGGACCAAAGAAAGTGTCCAGATTTATTTAGGACATACAGCTTTAACTGGATTCTCTGATGTTGATGGCTGGCTACCAATCGATAGTTTATTTTTAGTCTATGATGACTCTTTATCCATTCCTTCCACTGAAGGATGGGTGGATATTATCCTTGATTATCCCTTTCATTATAACAATACTGACAATTTAGTCATCGCTTTTCAAACAAACAATAGCAATAATTATCCTGGAGATGTAGGTTTTTTATGTACAGAAGTATCACCATTGGCAAGCATCAGATACTACGATACTTTTGAGGGGCTCTCCTTTACAAATCCTCCATCAGGTTATAGATCTCACTGGCTACCTAACATCAAATTAACAATGACAGTGTTAACTGAAGAACCATATTTATCTTATACATTAGGAGATTATAACTGGAATAACATTCCTTTGGGCGCATATTCAGCACCTGTTACTTGTAATTTAAGAAAGATAGGAAATGGTTCACTTAACATAAATAGTATTAACCTTGATCAAAACACAGATTTTATCTTAATCGATAATAATAATTATCCAATTAGTTTGGACCTTCATGGTAGTAGTGAAGTTCAGATAATATTCCACCCGTCAACCACTGGAGTGCATGAATCTAACTTAATTATCAATGACTCCCAAAATAACGAAACTATTATACCTTTTACTGCTATCTCTATCAATCCTATTATAAGTGATTTCCCTTATCATGAAACCTTTTCTGATTGTGACTTTAATGAAGTTCCTGAACATTGGACTGTGATTACGAATCCCAATGAAAACGGAAATTCAATTGGTGTTTCCTTTCATCCTTTATTCTCTGATTTACATTCCTTGAAGTATAACAATGAAAGTGAGGACATTGCTGATTATGCTATTAGTCCTTCAATTTCCAATATTTCAACGAAAAGATTAAGATTTAAAACTACTTCTTATAGTTATTTAGGTCAGTTAAGTGTTGGAGTATGTAGTAATCCCAACGATATGACTACTTATGAGGAGATTCAAACTTTTTCCCTAACCAATGACTATTATACAATTGAAGAACATTATGTAAATCTTGAAACTGATAACAGTGACAACTTATATCTTGTATTTAAAATCCCTCCGAGTTACCCATATAATTCAGCTTACATAGATGATATAATGATTGATGAAGCTCCAATATATCCAGTTCCGCGAGTAAGACCTGAATCTTGGGAGATAGCTGAAACTACAATAAATAATACCCATGAAAAATCTTTCATCTTGGAAAATTATGGTACTGGACAGCTAATCTTAAATAGTGTAGAGTTATATCAAGACTCAGGATTTTCTCTACTTGATGAGTACGATTATCCTCTTACAATTACTGATCAGTTACTCCCCTATCATCTGACTTTTAATCCTGAAATTGAAGGTGTTCATAATGCTAGTCTTGTCTTTAGGTTTCAAGACAGAAGCGAAGTAATAGTACCAATTAATGCAGTAGTAAATGGCCCACAAATCAACGATTTCCCTTATTTTGAAGATTTTGAATCTGTAGCGAGTGGATCCCTACCTCAAGGCTGGTCTAGTTATATTGAACAGGAAAATTCCCCTGATTTTGTCCAAGTTACCTCTCAAGCAGGATATGAGAGTCTCAACTCTTTAAGAATGAGAAATTCTGCTAATTATCCCTGGGATATTATAGCAATAACTCCATTACTTGAAGACGCACATCACATTAGTGTTTCTTTTAAAGCCAAAGGATCTACTAGTAGCTCACAACTTCAAATAGGTAGGATTCTAAGTGATAATGAGAATGTTACTTTTACACCATTTGATACATTTGATCTTACTCTTACTTGGGATACTTATGAGTATACTTTTGATAATTCTGAAGACCCATTAACTTCTATGGCCTTCAAATTAATCAATAATAGTATTGCTAATGTAATTATTGATCTTGATAACTTTATTTTTGATAGAAGCGATACAGACCCTCACATCACCTATAACACTGATTTGTTAGATTTTGGTGATACATTTTTAAACAGAGCTGGGGTAAGTGAAATTGTAATCGGCAACAATGGAGGAACACCTTTAGAACTAGAAATTTCCTCTCCTTCAGAAAATCTTTCCTTTGAACCTTCACAAATATCTATTCCTTTTGGTGCAAGTCAAAATATTGAAGTTACCCTTAATCCCTCAGCAACTGGTCCCTTTTCTGATTATTTTACCATATCATCTAATGATGTCAATAACCCATCAATAACAATTAATACTATCGCCAATGTTCTACCAGCCCAAGCAGAAAACATTTCAATTATCGGCACTGGAACTAGTAGTGATTATAATCTTCCTTTTGAAGCTAATTATTTTTACAGTTATTCACAAGCCATCTATTATCCTCAAGAAATTGGCGATGTAGATGAAAGAATTAGTAAAATTAGCTGGTATTATAATGGAGATTCTGAATTTGGACCAGAAGAATTTGTCATATATATGGGTCATACTGATAAAACTCGTTTTAATGATAATTCAGATTGGCTTCCAATATCAGAACTGCAAGTAGTATATGAAGGAACAATCACAACTACTGACCAAGAAGGCTGGATCGATTTTGACCTTTATGTACCTTTTGATTATAATCAGACACAAAATCTTCTTGTAGCAGTAAAAGAAAGCAATCAAACTTGCCATTCTACAAGTGCTGATTTCTATTGTACTCCTTCTATTTTTTCCAGAGGAATTGCGTACTTCTGTGACAACGAATCGCCTGATCTTGCTAATCCCCCTTCAGCTCGTGTGGTTAGCAATGCTTATCCAAATATCAAACTTGAATTTAATGAGATTCCTAACCAGCCTTCTTTCAGGATATATCCAGTGAACAATAATTTTCTCCCTACTCCTCCTCATGGCTATTCTTTAGAGAAAACTATCACTATAAAATCTGTTGGACTTGAAGATGTTATAATAAGTGAATCTCCGATTTTAAGCGGGGAGAATGCAAATGATTTTGTTATTATGAATGACCTAAATACTTATCCTTTAGTGCTGTCATATAATCAAACAGCTAGTTTTGAGGTCTCTTTTCATCCTACTTCTCCAGGAGCAAAAAATGCGGTAATTGAAGTAACAGATGATTCACAAAGAATAGTTAGGACAGTAGAGCTTCATGGCTATGCTAATCAAGTAGATGACAATGATTCTGCTCAATCTGCTAGTCTTTTAACCCTTCCTGTTGAAGGACTTAATTTTGAAATATATCCAACTGATGACGTTGATTGGTATAAAATCCCTTCCCTAGTAATTGGTGATACTCTATCTGTTTACTGTCAAAATGAAGGGATTCTCTTAACAGATCTTAGATTGAAGTTATTTGGTCCCTACTCCAGTAATCTTAATTATATTGACGAAGATTCACCTAATATCTGCGCTTCATCACTGGAATATCTTATTCCTGAAAGTGGAAATTACTATCTAAAAGTTGTCAAAATTGATATGTCCAAGACCGATAAGATAGAAGTTATTGACAAAGAAGCTTATAGACAAACTGGAAACCTCATTAATAATTATAATTTATATGTCTCCTCTACAAATGCCAATAATTATCAACCTCCAACTCAGTTAGAAATCTCATATCTCTTCAACTTTATTCGTTTATATTGGCAAGAGCCATCTAATGTAGACAACTTACTTGGATATCATGTCTTCCGAAATGGTGATCAGATTAATGAAGAATTAATTCCTTACGGTACTAGTATTTATTATGATAGATATGTTACCTATTATGGTGAATACACTTATTACTTGGTCGGAGTTTACGATAATCCTCCAGGATTTTCACCTCCCTCAGAAACAGTTTCAATTATTTATCATAACCCTGGAATGCAGTTAGTCAATGATGATTTTGAAGATTATCCTGATTTTACTACTGACTTATCAAATTGGATTCAGTGGGATTTAGACCAAAGTGATACTTATCAATTTCCTAATACCATCTATCCACAGGCTGGAGAAACAGGCTCATTTATGGTCTTTAATCCTTCTACAACTACTCCACCTATTACTAACATGTCTCCTCAGAGTGGAGAGAAATTTCTCATCTCTTTTAAATCCCTTGAAGGGGTCAATAACGATTGGTTAATTACTCCGCTATTGAATACTGGCCATAATTTAAGCTTGTATTTTTATGCTAAGACTTATTCAAATGATGATGAATCTGCAAGATTCCAAGTACTATCCACTGATAGTGAAGATGAAGTTGATATTGATGATTTTACTGTTGTCAATTGGTCAAGTTTGAATCCTCCTTCAGATTGGAGACTTTATACTTTTAATACTTACTCTCCAAGAACAAGATTTGCCATCCGAAACACCAGTGACCAGGCTTCAGCTTTGATGATTGATAATCTATCAGTGTATATTCAAACTAATAATCTTGATGATGTGGAAACAATCCCACAATTCGACATTCTTAACCAAAATTATCCAAATCCTTTCAATCCAGAAACGTCTATTACTTTCACTATTAAAGAAGCTGGAAATGTTACTATCGATATCTATAATCTTAAAGGGCAAAAGGTAAAAACTCTCTTGAATGAACACAGAGATGTCGGACAACATAAGCTAGTTTGGAATGGCAAAGATGATAATGATAAACAGGTTGCAACAGGCCTTTATTTGTACAGAATGAAAAAAGGCATATTTAGCTCAACTAAGAAGATGATTTTGATGAAATAATACCGGGAAAGCTTGCATCTTGCAGGCATCTCCTAAAATCATAAATTAAAGCCTCGCTTGTGTGAGGCTTTTTCTTTTCATCACCAAGCACATAGATATGGTGTTGTCAATATGCATCAGTCCTGGACAAGGCAATATGTCTGGCAATTCTTGAATGACAATGACTTTAGTCTTGGAATTAGAATTAAAATTGGTACTCATACCTTAAGAAAAACTTTTGGCTATCATGCCTTCAAGAATGGAGTTGATTTATCTCTACTCATGAGAATCTTTAATCATTCTTCACAGGCTGTTACCTTACGCTATATAGGAATAACCCAAGATCAGATAGATGATGTCTATATTAATTTGGACAAAATATTGTGACAGAACTGAACCCTTGTGGTTCAGTTTTTGATTCTACAAGCTATTACCATATTTTTCAAGCCATTCTATAGATTTTTTATAGTTTGGGCAATACGACTTCAATAAAGTCCAAAATTTGTTAGAATGGTTCATTACAACAGTATGTAATAATTCATGAATAATAATATAATCTATGACATTTTCTGGAGCTTTTATAAGCTTCCAGTTCAAAGATATATTTTTCTCTTTCGAACAATTACCCCATTTGGTTCTTTCATTCCTTATAAAGAGTTTTGAATAGTTGAGATTTAGTCTCTTTGCTAACTTATCAGTTCTCTCAAAAAGATATTTTTTAGCTAAACTACGATACCATTTTTCCTTTATTGATGGATCTAATAAATCTCTTTTTGCTGTTATAGTTTTATGTTCATGGTTAATAATTACCTTTCTTGAAAATGTAGTATCATAAAAATAACAATACCTATTCCCAAATAAGAGAAGCTGATTACGTTGAAGTTCAATTTTTGACATTGAAAGAAAGTACTTTAGATGTTTATCAATCCATTTCGCTTTCTTCTTAAGAAGCATGTTTATGTCTTCTTCAGTAAAAGATGGAGGAGCTATAATTCTTACTTTGCCATCTTCACTTACTCGTAAGCGAGCATGCTTTACAACTTTTCTAATCAATATATAGTTCTTAGGTAGAATCATGTTAGTCCAATTTATAGTTCTGCAAAACTGCTTTCATAATTTGATCAATTAACTCATCGTTTTCATCTATTCTAAGTTCTTCAAATTTTGGATTTACTGACAACAACAATATTTCATATTTAAGTCGAGCAAATTCTCTTGGGACTTCTTGCCAGCCAATATAAATTTTTGCTTTTACTTTATCTGATGCTTCAAATACAAATTCTCTAACAAGATCATCATTAAAATCATCATCAGAAGCATTTTTAATGATAGTGAAAAATTCAAAACTTCCTTTATCTGCAAATCCCATTCTTTCTGGTAAAGAAGCAACATCATCTAACTCAGTATAAAGTTCACTAAGTTTGTTCAGAATATCTTCAATTGCAGTACTTTCTTCTTGTTTCTGCTTAATAAGATCATCTAACCGTTGTTGAAATTCAACATAAATTGCACTATTAATTTCATTTTTTCTAATAACAGTTTCAATATCACGTATAATTTTTTCCGCTTTGTCAGATGGAGAGAGCTTTATCTCCTTTAGTTTATTTAAGTAATCAGAATCGATAGTGATCTCTGGTAAGTGTCCTTTAAAATTGAGAAGTCTAGAGCTCTCTTGAATCAGTTTTCTTGTTTTTGCAGCATAAATTTCAGCATCAAAATCAATTCTTCTGAATTCTTCAAGGTAAATCTCATATATCTCATTCAACCATAAATACTTGATTTTCGATTCACGTAATGCAGGATGTGGAGATATCGCTTCCCATAACTGAATTACTTCTCTGTAGCTATTCTCAAATTTTCCGTGATCTATCTCAGATAGTTTTCTTACAATCTGCATTGTACATTCATAGCTATCCTCTAATCTAATAGCTTCGAATGGCTCAAAAGCAGTATCCAAAACATTAGGAAAAGTTCTTACTAAGCTTTCAATATCTTCAAATTCGCCAATATCTTCAGGATCATAATTAAGTGCTTCCTTATAGTTTTGGAATACACCAATATAATCAACAATACGCCCGAACTTTTTTGAAAGCTTGGTTACTTTATCGTCATAAGGTCGATTTGTTCTCGCAACTGCTTGCAAGAGATTATGATCTCTAAGTGGACTATCTAAATACATTGTCTGCTCAATTGGAGCATCAAATCCAGTTAAGAGCATATTGCAAACGATCAGAACTTTGAGGTTATTCCCCATTTTCTGTTCTTCTTCTGTAATTCGTCTTTTAAACTGCTTTATTATTTTTTTGCGTTCTCTATCGTCCTTATAATGATCTTTATAAAGTTCGTATTTTTCACCTTCTTCATAGTTACCTGTAGAAAAGACAATTGCAATTTCTGAATGATCGAAGTATTTTACCAGTTCATCATAATACAAAACACAAGCTTCTTTATCACAAGCAACTATTTGAGCTTTGTAACCTTGTGATTCAAGCATTTCTCTAAAATCTTTTGCAATATCTTTTGAAAGAGTTTCTATTCTTTCAGGGTGCTTCAAAAATGTTTTCCACGGTTGGACTCTTCTTTCTACTAATCTTCTCTCATCATCCGTTAGTTCTGCAGTAATTTCATCGTAACCTTGTTTAAGATTCTCTTTATCAAGAAACCATTCAACTGGTCCAAATGTATATCTAATTGGTTTAGTTGCACCATCATCAATAGCATCTTGAATACTGTATCTATCCAAATAATATTCGTGATTTCCTTTTTCGTGGTCAACAAATCCAAATTCCTGATGTGTTTTTGGAATTGGAGTTCCAGTAAAAGCAAAACGCTTCGCATTTGGTAGAACTGCTTGTAATTCCATTTGATAATCACCATATTGTGTTCTATGAGCTTCATCGATTAATACTATTACATTATCTCTTAAATCTTTGCGATCTCCGAGTTCATCAAATTTCTGTACTGTTGTGATAAAAACTCCCGAAGGTGCTGTTTTTATGATGTGTTTTAAGTCTCCAATATTATTAACAGCTCTTGCATTAGGAAATTCACAATCATCAAATGTTCCACCAATTTGCTCTCTTAAATCTTTTCTATCAACGACTATATAAATTGTGGGATCTTTTAGTTCTTTACTTTGACGAAGTTTATATGCAGTGTAAAGCATTGTTAAACTTTTCCCAGAACCTTGAGTATGCCAGATTACTCCTTGGTCTAAATCACCTTTTATAACTCTTTCTGTGATTTTATTGGCTGCTCTTAACTGTTGATAACGAGCTACTTTCTTAATAATTTTACCCTCTTCTCGTTCAAATACAATAAAATGTTGCAAAATATCTAATACTCTAGCTGGTTGTAATAAACCAATGATACCTAGTTTCATTCTTTCAAGTACTTCACCATTTGGCAAACGGGCAACATCGAAATTCCAAAGCCCATCTTTTTTATCTTGGTAAGTTGGGCAAAGGTCATTTGTGGGTTCAAGTATTGGATTGGGGTGTGATACATCTAATAATGTATTTTTCCACTCATTGAAATAAGAAGAAGATGCTCCAGGTATTCCGTATTTGGTTATCCTACCATTGCAAGCAACACCAAAAGTGTGGCACATATATAGTTTATCAGCTCTCTGGTCATAAGTAGAGAATTGTTTAACTCCTTCCATCCAATTAGTGCCTTTTCTAGCTCTCTGTTTTGCTTCAATTGGCACTAAAGGAATACCATTAACCAAAAGCACAATATCCGTTTTCACCATTTTGTAGCCTTGTACCCAATACTGGTTAGTTACTATGAAATCATTCTCCCAGATTTTATCTAAATCAATAAAATGCACGTCAATATCGGCATCTTTTACTGAAAGAGTAACACCGGAAACCAATTTATCCAGAAATGCTTCATTCCCAAGAATAGGTGTTGGATTATTAAGATTTTGCAATAACAGTTCAACTGCACGTTTGGCAATATCTACTTTTATATTATTAATCTTTGCCGTTCTATCAATTAGAATTTGCTCAATAACAGGTTTTGAAAACGCTCTTTCATACACTTTTAATTCGTCATGGCTCTTAAATGTCCAACCCATTTTGCTAAGCCATTCAGTAACAGGTTTTTCAACTCCTTTAAGTTCAGATAAATGCCCCATATTATTGCTCGCTTATAATTTTATTTATTACTTCAACATCTAATCTTACTTTTCCAGTAAGCAGATTTTGCATTAATGATTTTTTTAGGCGTTGAAGAGTATGGATTTTTGTTTCTTTTTCTGCTATACTTATATCAAATGTTTCAAGTTTAGATGAAATCAATTCTTGTTCAGCAATATTTTCAGGATAAATCAGCTTTACTTTCTTTATATGTGTTAGGTATATTGCTTGCTGAGCTGTTGTTCCAGATAGTTTTTGTAATTCAATCCAAGCCTGATAGGTTTTAAAATATTGAGCTAAAAATCCACCATGAAGAATGTCATTATTTGGCTTTATAAGTATAACACTTCCCATCAAACAAAATTCAATAGGTGTACCTACTTTACAAGTTCTCCCAATGCCAGCACCTCTACTTACTATTAAAACATCTCCAAATTCAGGGTCACATCTTTTCCTGAACTTATTACAATCATCTGGTTTTACAAATTTTGCTTTAGAAAATGATACTCCATCATCAAGAATATCTTCAGCTGATAATAAATATGAACCTGAATCCTGAAAATCAGGAGAAAGGTGTTCTCCATCAGTAACTCTATTTGTTAGGTTTTTAACTTTATCATAAATCCACCCCTCAGGCACTTTCCCAAACTTTTCATCATCATAAAACTCATCTTCTTTTCGCCAAGCACCATCGGGTTTTAGTTTGCCTGTAAGTAGGTTTTGCATTAAAGCTTTTTTGAGTTTTTCTGCTGCTTTTATGCTGTTTTGGGTAGCTTCTATGGCTTCATCTACTTTGGATAGAATAGTAGCTATTGCTGTTTGTTCGGGTTTTGGTGGTTTTGGAAGAAAAATTCCTTTAGGGAACGAATTGTTTATACCACCTTGGGCTGAACCTACAATTTTTCTTAATATTTGATTATTACCCTTTTCTGAAAACAAAAAGTAGAATAGAAAATTTTGATCAAATTCACCTTTATTTCTAATAATAAACAAATGCTCATTTACAGCACATTCACTAAAAGGCTTCTCTTTTGCAAATGCAATTTTACCAGTATTTGCACCATCCTTATTTATTAAAATATCTTTATCAAGAATTTGACCTTTTGGCATTCTGATATAATACGCGATACTTATATATCTCACATTATCAAATATCAAGTATCCATCTTCGTGAATATTTTCTCCGCCTAAACTGGGTATGTCATTAACATTGTCAGTAACATATTTGCTTGGTCTCATTCCACTTTCAAGTATCAAATGCTTATTTGCTTTAACTGCTGTCCACTCTCGGGGTAACTCTCCAATTTTATCTTTATAATTAGCCATTATCCTAACACCTTTAAAAGTTCATTAATAGATTTATCCAATATTGTTTCTTTACTTATTGCAGTTTTAAACTCATTAATGGCTTGTTTCAGGTCAATTTCTTCTTCCGGTTCAAAGGTATCAACATAGCGAGGTATATTTAGGTTAAAATCGTTTTCTTCCAGCTCTTCCATATCGGCTATGGTAAAATAGCGTTTGCGCTTTTCAGGGTCTTGCAACATTGTAATTAGCTCTTGCTCTACATCGTCAATGGCTTGTCGCTCTTTTTCGGCTTGTTCGTGGGTTGCTGTTATTTTAACTTCCTTTGCATTTGTAAGTTTATCCAATCCGTTTTGAGCAGTCACCACAGCCTTTAGGTGTGTTTTGGTTGGCTTTTTATTATCTGCTTCGTTATTAGCAATAACTTTTTTTGCCTTTTCTAATTTGGCTTTTGCTAGTTCAATATCTTCTGCATAATATTCATAAATCTCTAAAAGTTTAAAATCAATGTCTTCTTGAATTTTATTTTTGAGTCGTGTTTTTTGTGTTGTAATCCAGTTTTGAGCAATCTCCAAATCTCCCCAGCTTTCAAGGATCGTGGAAATTCTTAGAATATCGTGAGGTAAAAGAACATTCATATTTGCTTCTTCTTTGTACCAACCTTCTTTAGCAGCATATACCATTAAAACCTTGTCTTTTCGTTCTTCAGGTTTGTTCTTATTAATGAATAAAATTGCTCCGGGAATAGTTGTTCCATAGAATAGGTTCCCCGGCAAAACAACGATTGCATCGATTATATTATGCATTTCAGTGAATTCACCATTGTGGTCTACTTTACCTTGTAAAAAACCTCTACGAATTAAATATTCATCATCGGCTTTGCGGTTCTGCCCATCTTCTTCTTCAGTTTTAGCTGGTTGCCCCCTAAATAAAACACCTTGAGGACAAACAACTCCAGCTTTGCCATTAGCTTTAATTGATGCAATAATGTGTTGTAGAAATGCAAAATCTCCATTAGAGAATGGTGGTTGCCCATAAATCAATCGACCATAAGGATCTGACATCCCATCTTTTGGATAAACTAATTGAGGAGAACCATCCTTTTTATTTACGACTTTACCTTTCTTATCCTTTTTAGGTTTACCGTTTTTCCACCAATTTTCTTGTGAAAAGGGAAAGTTTGCCATAGCCAAATCAAAGGTTTTAATAGTAAGTTCATTATCATCTTCAGTAAATTTTGGATCTAAAATAGTATCACCTTTTTCAATTCTAGCATCTAAACCGTGGAGAATCATATTTATATTAGCGATCGCCCAAGTATTCCAGACATCTTCTTGTCCAAATAGTCTAATAGCCTTTTGATTGTTATAGTTTTCTTTACAATATTTAGCAGCATTAATAAGAAATCCACCAGAACCACAAGTTGGATCATAAACCGTTGTATTTTTTTGTGGCTTTAAATAACGAACAATAACATCAACAATTTCTTGTGGTGTATAGAATTGTCCTGCCATTGTTCCACCTTTATTTTCATCAGCAAAACGCTTAATAAGATATTCATAAGCATCCCCCAATATATCAACAGAAGCATTTTTGTTACTTAAATCGACAGCATCCAAATAACTAACAAGTGCTGTTAAAACTTGTGGACTAAGTTTTTTACTTCCAGAACCATCAGGAGCAGGTTCATTCCAGCGAACAGTGTTTATGACACCTTTTAAAACTGCTTTTCCATCACGATCTATATTTGCATCAGCAATACCATTTACAGCTATGTTAAGTTTTTCATTCTTTTTGTCAGGAGTAGCATCACGAACATCTTTCCAGAAGCAACCATCAGGAATTTTGAAATCGTGTTTTTCACCTATAATTATCTTTTTCTCTTTTTCACTTGGTTCTCTGCCATTTTCTTTAATGAATTCATTTATACCATTTTCAGTTTCCCATTCATAGTTATCCGAAAGGCGTTTGAAAAATAACAGTGATAATATGTATGCTTTGTAATCCTCAACTTTGTCTCTAAGGATGTCTGCCATTCCAAAAAGTATATTTCCTAATGCTTGCTTTGTTATCATACACATATGTTTAACTCCTTACAAGAACTTTTGAGTGTCCAGATGTATATTTAAAAGAAAAGGAATTAGTCCATATAGTAGCGGTAATCAAGTTACTATAAGTTAATCAAAGCAAAAGTGATTAACTATAATATTTACAAGATTTTAAAATGCTTTACTAAATTAACCAAATTCTTTCTAATACAATATACTTTTCTATTATTATGTATTTGTTTATTTTTTTGTCAAGTAAATTGTTTTATCTAATTTAAAATAACTTTGAGACTGTTCAACTATCAAGCCAATCTTCAGCAACTTATCAAAAAAAAGTCGATAATATTGCCCATCTTAGGTCTCTGATATCCATGACTATAAGTATAACTTACTTTTTAGAAGTAAAGTTTAGTACATCTTTATCTCTCACTCCCCAGAGAGTCAATTTAAGATTCTCCCACCCAAAAAAAAACCGTAAATAATAACTTTTCAACTATATATAATATTAATGTATTAATAATTAATACAATCCCCCCCCTTTAGCAGTAACAAGTAAAAATAAACAACAAACACTAAAACAAAGGTAGGATAAGTATGCTTAACAAACCACTAAGAATGTTTGCTACGTGCAAGGTAGTAAAAGATTTAGATGAAACATTACCTAAAGTAATGATGTCCTTATTCGAAGCTTTTCGAGACCATACCATGGATATGTATGTTCTTGAGAATGAAGGAGAGCATGCTCAAGTTAGAGCAGCAGGTTATAAGAATTTCACAGGTAAACTAGATGAAAAATTAATTCTAAAGAAATGTGATTACCAAGTTCCTAAAACTCTTTGGTTCAAAATAGACAACTATGGAGATAGATACATAGGGACTATCTTGTTTCCTGAAGAGTATTAGGAGAATAAGATGAAGCGCTTAGTCTTTGTAGTTATAAGTGGGTTCGGTGGTTTTTCAAAGTAGCAACCATTTTGTCACAAATTGGCAATAGAGGTGTCACTTTATACATATAACCAAACTCTCATCCCCTACTTAACCCTCACAGGAATAAATGTTTCCATCTGAGCAAAAGCAAGTTTCTCTGATATTTCAGGAGGAGTAATAACGTGTCCCATTGGATAATGATTTTCTCTAATATCTAGTTCAAGTACATCTGATTCATTGATATACTTCAAAGCTTCATTGTACAATCGTTCATTTTCTTTATCATCCCCATCCTGATAGTGATAGGTTAGATAATATCCCCCATCAAAGTCGACCACTTCATAAGAAGCAGTATCTTGTCCTTCCACTAATGCCCACCACCAAACGAATCCTTGTTTTTTCTCATCATAAAAGAGAAAATCTCTTGGTACAAAATTATCTCTTGGAGAAACTTCAAATCCTGAGAAAAATTTATCAAATTTTCCTAAAACTCCTCTTTCAGAAAAATCGAAGTCTTTATCTACTCCTGATGATATTGCTTTAAATGGTGGTAAATAGATTATTCTGAAATCCATTTTAAACTCCTAATAATTATTTTATAAATATTTGTATTTTTTTTGAAAATTGTATTTTTGTCAATATAATTGTCAATTGATATTTTCTTTTTCAGCGGATGTGGTCATCCGCATTCCCAGTTATTTTCCCAAGTACTCTGTGCTTGTGGCGGATGTGGTCATCCGCATTCCCAGTTATTTTCCCAAGCACTTTGTGCTTGTGGCGGATGTGGTCATCCGCACTCCCAGTTATTTTCATTTTTCATTTTTAACTTTTCATTTTTCACTTAAATAGTGGCACCCCCGAGCCGATTCGAACGGCTGACCTTTTCCTTAGGAGGGAACTGCTCTATCCTGCTGAGCTACGGGGGCACTGCTAATCAAAAAGTGATTTCCTAGCTCCTATGTCAAGAATTTTCTCTTGCTTTCATAAAAATATTGGTCAAAATATCTCTGCTTACCTATTGCTTTCCCCTTCTTCCTTGTTACTATCTTCAAAAGAGCCCAGTAATTAATGAAGAGACTAAGAATCAAGTTGAAATTTATCACAATTGGTGAGTGTATTATTCACTAAATGAGTAATGAAAAAGGCAGGTTACCCTGCCTTGTGACTATTAAATCTTCGTAAATTATCTTTTAGCTATTTCAGCTTTAACTTCTTCTTCAATGCGGGATAATTCTCCGCTAGGAATATTCATTTTCTCAGCCAAATTTCTGATAGCCATTTGTTCTGCATCA
Organism: Cloacimonadales bacterium (SeqCode); assembly: GCA_963678375.2. GTDB lineage: Bacteria > Cloacimonadota > Cloacimonadia > Cloacimonadales > JAFGVF01 > JAEKNW01. The sequence goes on along the minus strand of OY782831.1, from coordinate 2,011,513 downwards.
TCAAATACATTATCAGAGAGAGCTGCAAAATAGCATAAGCGAATAAGATAGAATCTCTTTTCGTCATTGTTTTTATACAATAAGCAAATATCATCTATAATTTTGTTCAAGTTAACTTTATTTGATTGATAATCCTTAAGAATTTTGTCGTACATATTTTCTATGATTTCTTTCTCATTAGAACCGAACTTCTCAGAGAGTCTGTCAAACTCATAAGGTCTTTGCTCCATTTGAAACATAATATCTCGGATAATCTGAGCTTTTTCGTCAGGATTAATAGCCCTGTCTGCATTAGCTACATGAATTAAAATAGCCAAAGAACTCTTAATGAGAGAAAATTCTTCAAATATTTGTTTTTCTTCTTCTGTCTGAGGTTGATAATTCTTTACTTTAAAGAAATCATCAATCGGATGATCAGCATGTTCATTGTTAGAATTTAACTTGTGCATACTATGTTGCCATCTAGTCATTATTTCCTCCATTTGAATTATATTGTTTATTTAAATATAACTATTTTTTTTACAATTCCCAAAAAATAAAAAATATCTCTATCACTTCCTTAGTCAAACTTATATTTTTTTACAAGAATTCCTATAGTAATAAAAACCACACAAATTACAGAAGAAATGACTAGAAAAGTTAAAAGTCCAAGTCTATCAATTAATACTGGAGAGAGACCTGTTATAATACCTCCCCCAACAAATGGTTCAAATAAGAGTTGTTTAAAACCAAATGCTTCTTTAGCTTGTGATTTGTTATTAGGGTCAACAATACTTAATAACATTAGTCCAATAGAAGTAGTTCCCATAGCTTGTCCATAATTTGCAATTCCTCGTTTGAATTGATAAACTGGAATTATTTTCTTATAGAAAAAGAGGAAAGCCAATATATTCCATAGAAAACCGGTAATAAGTAATATAAAGAAAACTCCTAAATTAGCATTTAGAGAAGAGATTGAAATATTCCCAACTGCCATTATAATAACTAAATCTAAAGCTAAGGTTCTAATCTTATTAATAAGATTTTTGTCTAATAACTGGCGTTTGATAAGTCTATCTAAAATGAATTGTATGAGTGTACCACCTAACATAGCCATTGGGAATAGTGGGATATATTCAATAAGTCCTTTTTGATAAATATTCCCTACTAGGAATTTAGTTTCAACAAATGAGAGTCCATCTAATATTAATTTACCAAAATAAATTGACAGTCCAATTATTGCTAAGTGGGTAATGAGAACTTTAGAAAATGAAGTAAGTTCTTTTTTCCTAGGCTTTTTATTAGTTTCTATTTCATGATTTCCATTTTCACTATCACTTCCTTCTTTAAGATTTTCATCCTTCAGTTTACTCTTTTTATCAATGATATTGATAAGAACGATTCCAGAAAGAATACCTAATATCATAGCTGATGGAGCAAGGGTTAAGCTGATATTATTGAACTCACTTACTCCAAGCTTAGCAAAAGTCTCCTTCATACCAACTGCCACCCCAATACCACCTTGGAAGCCTATTTCGATTAAACTAGCAGCCTTCTTATCAGTATTAAATAAGGGTATGAGAATAAAATACGTGACTAATGAGCCTACCATATACTGTCCCCAAGCAAGGGTTTGCCCTAAAGCAGCTTGAGGGAGAGCTAAACTGAAAATCTTTTTAAAGTTAGGAATCTTTCTCCCTAAGAATATACAAGCAAAGATGACATTAACTAAAAAAAGTGACATTTCACTCCAAGCTTTTAAAGTATCTTCATTAATCAAGTTAACCGTAGAAAAGGATCCTAACAGTTCTGGGTTTAAGATAAGAGCTATTAATCCCCCAATAAAAGCTCTTGGAATATGATATTTTTTTAAAACTGGTAGGAAAAATCTAATAACTTCGCTAAGTAATCCTATAGACAGTGCAAAAAAAAGTGCTTTTATGTATAAATCCATTACATAGCAGTTACACATACTTTTATTCTGTCAAGACTTTTTTCCCATAATCTATATCTATCTATCAATAAAAAAATGAAAAGTTAAAAATAAATCTTGCTTTTTTCTTCTTAAAATATACTTTATATGTATAATTATTTGTAACTTAGTAATACAATGCAATAATGATTAATTTTATATTATTTAATTTTCTTTTTTTAATATATTTTTTCATTATTATTTATATTTTAGTTAGTTATAAGTATTTATTTATTATTACATAAATGGACATAATTCATTAAATGCTAGTTTTATTGTCTTTAAATTATTATATAAGTTTTACAAGATTTAAGAAAATTTTTAAGAATAAGGAGATAGAATTATGGTAAACTTGAAGACAAAATATATGGGCTTAGAGCTCAAGAATCCAATTATAGTAGGAGCAAGTAGTCTTACTGCAAACATCCAGAAAATAAAAGACATCGAAGAAGCAGGTGCAAGTGCCTTGGTAACAAAATCACTTTTTGAAGAACAAATCCAATTAGAGAGATATCGTGATGAGCTTGATAGAGAGATAGCTAATGAAAGACATGCTGAGATGATAACTGTCTTTCCAGAAAAAGATCATATTGGTGCTGAAGAACATTTATATTGGTTAAAAAAGACAAAAGAAGCTGTCAATATACCTGTTATAGGTTCTTTAAATGCTGTTAATAAAGATAGTTGGTTAGTCTATGCCCAACAGGTTGCTGATACTGGACTTGATGCTTTAGAATTGAATTTCTACTCTAGCCCAAAAAGCTTTGATAAGCCTGCAAGTCAAATTGAAGATGAACAAATTGCTCTGTTAAAAGAATTGACTTCTAAGATTAAAATACCTATTAGTGTAAAGCTCAGTAATGAATATACAAACCCTCTCAACATGATTAAGAGAATTAGTGAAACAGGAGTTGCCGGAATTGTTATCTTTAATAGATTCTTCCAACCTGACCTAAATATTGATAAATTGACTCACTCCTTCCCATTTAATCTTTCCAAGCCTCAAGATAACCGCTACACTCTCCGTTATACAGGACTTCTCTCAGGCAATATATCTGCAAATATTTGCTCAAGTGGTGGTATTTTTAATGCTCCTGATGTAATAAAAATGATCCTTGCTGGTGCTGATACAGTACAAATTGTATCTGCTCTTTATCGTCATGGAATAGGACATATTGCCAAAATAATAGATGATATAGATAGATGGATGAAAGACAAGGCTTTCAATTCATTAGACGATTTTAGAGGAAAGTTGAGTAAGGCTAATAGTAATGATCCTTGGGCTTATACAAGGGCTCAATATGCTAAGTTACTTATGAAACCCGAACTTTTGAGAAAAGATTCAACAGAAATATAGATTCTCTCCAATCCCCCTCTTTGAGGGGGAAACAGAGGGTCCTTCCTTTTATACTGCCCCTTTTTTGTTTGTGTGGCATAGCCTTGGACGACAGCTCAAGCGATTTGGAAGTATCCTCTATCATTTAGTAAGTAAAAAAAGAAGAAAAAGAATATATAATCTTAGATTGAAGATCATAAGATTAGACAAATAATATTGAGGAGTGATGATTAAGAAATACGATGTTTTTGTGATAGGTACTGGAGTTGCTGGAAGTAAAATTGCTTCTGCTTGTGCTAAAGCTGGGAAAAAAGTAGGAATAGTCGATTATAGAGACTATGGTGGAACTTGTGGCTTACGTGGCTGTAATCCTAAAAAAGTTCTATCGGCCTGTGCAGAAGTAATTTCTAGAGTAAATGAATACAATAAAAAAGGTATTATTAAAGGACAAACAATTATTGATTGGGAAAAATTGATAGATTTCAAAGATACCTTTGTTAAAGATATTCCTGATGATAAAGAAAAAGACTTTTCCTCAAAGAACATTGCTATGTATCATGGAAAAGCAAAGTTTATATCTCCAAACAAGCTTAAAATTAAAGATGATATAATTGAAGCTGACAAGATTGTTATAGCTAGTGGAGCAAAACCTAGGCCTTTGGGAATAACAGGTGAAGACTATTTAATCACTAGTGAAGATTTTATGAAGCTTAATAATCTTCCCAAAAACATTCTCTTTATAGGAGGAGGATTCATATCATTCGAATTAGCTAATATAGCTGCCAGTATGGCTTCCAAGATTACCATTTTAGAAAGATCTGACAAGGCTCTAGCAAACTTTGATTCTGATTTAGTTCAATTATTACTTGATAAATTACAAGAAAAAGGTATTGATATTGTCTTTAATAAAGATGTCGAAAAAATCCAGAGAAGTCAGGAAAAATATATAGTAACTGATAAAGAAGGTCAAGTATATAGTACAGATTTAGTAGTACATGGAGCTGGTCGTCTTCCTCAGATTAATAACCTTGATTTAGAAAAAGCTGGAATAAAATCCTTCAGTAAAGGAATCCCTCTCAATTCTTTTTTACAAGCAAGGGATAATAATTCAATCTTTGTGGTGGGGGATGCTGTTAGTAAACCAGAAAGTTTGCCTTTAACACCTGTTGCCAGTCTGGAAGCTAAAGTTGTAATTCATAATATCTTAGAAGATGATATGATTAGCCCTAACTATGCAGGTACAACTAGTGTCTTATACACCTTCCCTCTCTTAGCTAGGGTTGGTATGTTGGAAGAAGAAGCTAAAAATAATAATATCGATTTTTGGGTAAAATATTCAAATACTTCAAAATCCACTTCAACCCAAAGACTAGCTTTGGACAGATCAGGCTACAAGGTCTTAATCAATAAAAATAATTCAAAAATCATTGGTGCTCATCTTCTTGGACACCATGTAGAAGAGGTTATCAATATCTTCTCAATTGCTATAAGAAAAGGATTAACAGCTGAGGAGCTTAGAGAAACTATCTGGTCTTACCCATCTGTAAGCGACACTCTTGATGATATCCTTGATTTAAGCTAGTAAATTTACACTAATGTTGTAGTAGTTTTTTTCACAACAAATTACTCTTGCTTAGCATTTATAACAAGGACAAAATTCAAAAGAATAATTAAGCAAATTTTTAATATTTTAACATTTAGGAGAAATTATGGCTAAAACAAGTTACCATGAATCATTTGAACTATTGAGCAAAAATACTATTGAAATGCATAGAGCACTTACTTCACTTATTGAAGAGTTAGAAGCAATTGATTGGTATAATCAAAGAGTGGATGTTTGCCAGGATAAAGAGTTAGAAGCGATTCTTATCAATAATAGAGATGAAGAAAAAGAACATGCGGCAATGCTCTTAGAATGGATTAGAAGACAAGACCCTCAGTTTGAATCAGAGCTTAAAGATTATCTATATTCAGATAAGAAGTTCCAAGTAAAGAAGTAAATTAAAATAAGGAGAATTAATGTTATTAAAACTTGAAGATGATATTGTAATAGTTCTAGCTGGAGAGGCTGGTCAAGGAATACAATCGATTGAAAGCATTTTATCCCTCCTCTTGAAAAGAAGTGGCTATCATTATTTTTCTACTTCAGAGGTTATGTCACGTGTCAGAGGAGGTATCAATTCAACTGAAATAAGAATCTCTTCCCAACCTGTGAACGCTTTTCGTAATCGAATTGACATCCTAATTCCCCTTAGTAATAGAGGAGTTGACCATCTAAAATCCCGATTGACTGATAAAAGCTTAGTCATTGGAGAAAAGGATAAGGCTAACTATAAAAACAAGCTTGAAATTGCCTTTTCTGATATTGCTCAAGAGATTGGTAATAAAATTTTCTCTAATACAGTTGCAGCTGGTTTTATTTGCGGTCTGCTTAATGTTGAGCTTAAGCTCTGCCAAGATTTTATAGCAGAATATTTCTCTGAAAAAAAAGAAGATATAATCAATAAGAATGTTACTGCCATTAGTGAGGGTCATAAGTTAGCTAGCGACATAGATCAAATTGAAATTAATATTGATAAATCAGATAAAACTAAAAAACACTTACTTCTTAACGGAGCTGAAGCTGTCTCTCTAGGAGCGCTTGCAGGTGGATGTAATTTTGTATGTGCCTATCCTATGTCTCCTGCTACAAGTGTTTTGGAAAATATGGCAAATTACTCCAAAGAAAATGATATAATTGTAGAACAAGTAGAAGATGAAATTGGGGTCATTAATATGACTCTTGGGGCTTGGTACGCTGGTGCCAAAGCTATGGCAACAACCTCTGGAGGAGGATTTGCCTTGATGAATGAAGGGATTTCTTTGTGCGGTATGATTGAATCTCCTTTGGTTCTGCATCTTGCCCAACGTCCTGGTCCTGCTACAGGACTTCCTACAAGAACTGAACAAGGGGACTTAAATCTTGTACTCTATGCAGGCCATGGTGATTTCCCCAGAATTATCTTAGCTCCGGGTAATCTTGAAGAAGCCTTCTATCTTAGTCGAAATGCCTTTAACTTGACTGCAAAATACCAAATTCCTGTCTTCATTCTTACTGATCAATATTTTGTAGATAGTAAGTATAATATCCCAGATTTAGACTTAGAGAATTATCAGATAGAAGATTCAGTAGTTAAGACTGATGAGAATTATAAGAGATTTGCTTTCACTAAAGATGGTATATCTCCCCGAGGTATCCCCAACTATGGTAAAGGTTTAGTCTGTGTTGATAGCGATGAACATGATGAAAGTGGTCATATAACAGAAGACTTTGATATCCGAGTAAAAATGGTTGATAAACGTAAGAAAAAACTTAACTTAGTTGAGAATGATATTATTGCTCCCACATTCCTAGGTAAGGAAGACTATAAAACACTGATTCTTTGCTGGGGTTCAACCTTTAATACTCTTCAAGAAACCTTGAAAGAGCTGAATGATGAACAAATTGCCCTTCTCCACTTTTCTTGGATTTATCCTCTACCTAAGGTTACTTTAGACTACTTAAAAAAAGCTGAAAAAACTATTATTGTAGAAAATAATTCATCAGGACAGTTGTCCCAATTAATAAAAGTAACAACTGGCTTTTCCATAGATGAAGAGCTATTGAAATATAATGGTCTACCCTTCTCGGTTGAAGAGTTAAAGCAAAGAATAACACATCTTGTCAATAAGGAGAAATAATGAAGAACAAGTTTGATATAAATGACAATATTGATATTGCCTGGTGTCCAGGTTGCGGAAACTTCTTGATAAGAAAGGAAATTATGTCTGTTCTTGAAGAAGAGAATATTTCTCCCCAAGAGCTTGTTTTGGTCTCAGGCATTGGGCAAGCTGCTAAAATGCCCCAGTATATAAACTCTAATTTCTTTAATGGATTACATGGTAGAGGACTTCCAGTAGCTACTGCCATAAAAGCAAGCAATCCTCAACTAAAAGTTCTTGCTTTTGGTGGAGATGGGGATATGTATGGAGAAGGAGGAAATCACCTGCTTCACGCTAGCAGAAGAAACCCAGATATTACCCTTTTTGTGCACGACAATATGATTTATGGACTTACTAAGGGCCAGGCATCACCTACAACAAATTATGGTATTGAAACTCCTGTACAAACTTTTGGAGTTTTTGAAAGACCTTTAAATCCAATATCCCTAGCTATATCTTTAGAAATTACCTTTGTTGCCAGAATCTTTTGCGGACATATTGAAGAAAGCAAACAAATCATCAAGCAAGCTATCAACCATAAAGGATTTGCCTTGATTGATATTTTCCAACCATGCGTATCTTTTAACAAAGTTAATACTCATAAATGGTTTGAAGAGAATACATATTATCTAAAAAATGACTATGACCCATCCGATAGAGATAAAGCATTTAAGAAAGCTTATGAGACCATGCCTTTCCCTCTAGGAATTATCTATAAAAATGAAGGACGAAAGACCTTTGAAGATAATATTCCTATCTATAAAGATAATTCTTCACCTCTTATTACAAGGGCTAGCAACAAAAGCAAAGTGAGAGATGAACTAAACAAGAAGATTTGATAGACTAGCTTATAAGCGGTATCACTCTTTAGAGGATTTTTCTAGGAATAGTTAAAATAAAGAAAAACTAAATATTTCTTGTCAGTTAAGTAAAACTTAATATTTTAGTATAAATAGCCAATGATAAAGTAGTGCTCATAATTAATCTCGCTTCAAGATGCCTTGGCAAGGGTTTACTGCTTTATATGGGATAAACTAATCTGCTGGAGATATAATGTTTGAACTAGTATCTAAATATCAACCTCAAGGTGACCAACCTGAAGCTATTAATCAGCTTGTTTCAGGTGTTAATGAAGGGAAAAAATATCAAGTCTTATTAGGAGTAACAGGATCTGGAAAAACTTTTACCATAGCCAATGCCATTGCTAGGTTAGGTAAACCTACTTTAGTCTTGTCCCATAATAAGACTCTTGCTGCCCAACTTTATGGAGAACTTAAACAGTTCTTTCCCAAAAATGCTGTTGAATATTTCATTTCTTATTATGACTACTATCAACCTGAAGCTTATATTCCTGGTAGAGATGTTTTCATAGAAAAAGATTCTAGCATTAATGATCAGATTGATAAACTTAGATTGAAAGCCACAATGTCTTTAATGGAAAGAAAAGATACTATTGTTGTAGCTAGTGTATCATGTATTTATGGGCTGGGTGTACCAGAAGATTATCGCAAGGCTCTTGTCCGCATTGAGGTTGGTGATGAAATAGACAGAAATGACTTCTTAAAAAAGTTAGTTGATGCTCATTATGGAAGAAATGATATTGCTTTTCAAAGAGGTAACTTCCGAGTAAAGGGTGACACTGTTGATGTCTTCCCTGCCTATCTAGATACCTGTGTTAGGGTTGAATTCTTTGGAGACGAAATCACTGCAATTAAGAAACTAAATCCTATTGATAATAAGATTATTTCTAATCACGATGCTTATGCAATCTATCCTGCTAATCACTTCGTTATGTCTGAAGAAAGATTAAGCAAAGCAACTAAATCAATAAGACAAGAGCTGGAAGGGCAGCATGACTTCTTTTTAGCTAATGAAAGATATGTAGAGGCACAAAGAATAAAGCAAAGAACTGAGTTTGATTTAGAGATGATTCAGGAACTAGGACACTGCTCTGGAATCGAGAACTATTCTAGACATATGACAGGAGCTATGGCTGGGCAACCACCCTTCTGTTTGCTAGATTACTTCCCTGAAGATTATTTACTTGTCATTGATGAATCTCACGTTACAATACCCCAGACTAGAGCTATGTATGCTGGTGATTTTTCAAGAAAAAAGAATTTGGTTGAATATGGATTTAGACTTCCCTCTGCTTATGATAATAGACCTCTTAAGTTTGAAGAATTTGAAAAACACCATAAAAATGTTATCTTTATGTCTGCAACTCCAGCTGACTATGAACTTGACAAAACTTATGGTGAAGTAGTTGAACAGGTTATTAGACCTACTGGTTTAGTTGACCCATATATCATGATTAGACCTGTTGAAAGCCAAGTTGATGACTTACTTAATGAGATTAGAATTCATACAAAAAAGAAACAAAGAGTCCTCGTGACCACTCTCACTAAGAAAATGACAGAAGATTTATCAACTTACTTGAAAAATGCTGGGATTAAGTCAGATTATCTACATAGTAGTCTGGATTCTATTGAAAGAACTAAGGTTATCCGAAAGCTGAGACTAGGTGAAATTGATGTTTTAGTTGGTGTTAATCTTCTAAGAGAGGGTATTGATATGCCAGAAGTTGCCCTGGTTGCAGTTCTAGATGCTGATAAAGTTGGTTTCTTGCGTTCTGCACGAGCTTTAATCCAAACTGCTGGTAGAGCTGCTCGTAATGCTGAAGGTAAGGTAATCTTCTATGCTGACAATATTACAGCGGCTATAAAATCTACTGTAGATGAAACTAATAGAAGAAGAGAAAAACAATTAGCCTTCAATAAAGAGCATAATATCACACCTACTACCATCTATAAGAGTATTGATGAGATTATGGAATCAACTGCTGTAGCTGAAGGCTATGAGGGATATAACTCTAAAGGTAAAAAGAAAAGTAAGAAAGCTAGTAAAGATGATTTCTTAGAATACCTGGACTTAGATAGTAAAGAGAAAATCGTTAACCTGCTCAAAAAAGAGATGAAGGAAGCTGCAGCTGAACTAGATTTTGAAAAGGCTGCTACTCTTAGAGATAGAATAGTTGAACTAGAAAATATTTAGGAAGTAACTGGAAATAACTGGGATTGTAGACATCCTTGCTTGGCCTTTATTCCTCTCCTGGGCCTGTGAGGGCATAGCGTTTGCGACGCCTCAAGGGATGGCTCGGTATTTCCGAGTCGGTGTGGTCTAACTGAGATAGCGGATGACAACATCCACATCTTTTTTTTTAAACAAATAGCCCTGCTCAATGGCAGGGCTAATTTTATTTATAAATATTTGTGCTTTTCTTTGCTCAAATACTCTTTACTTCATTAATACCATTTTTCTTGTTACAGACTGGCTTCCAGCTTTTAGTTTGTAGAAGTAAACTCCTGAAGCTACAGACTTTTCTTGATCATTATCACCATTCCAAGTAAATGAATAAGCACCTTTTGTGAAGTTATCTCTAGCAATAGTTTTTACTTTTTGTCCTTTCAAGTTATAGATTGAAAGCTCAAGGTCTTGAGTATCTTTAGTAAGATTAAAACTAATGCTTGTTGTTGGATTAAATGGATTAGGATAGTTTTGTGAAAGTGACATTGTTGCTACTTGTGCGTCATTTAAGTCATCATTAGAAACAGGTGAGAAATCTACATATTGTGAATAAACACCTAAGATGACAGTCTTTCCTGAAGAGATACCATCTGCCCAGAAGAAGAATGCTTTTCCATCACCCATAGGAACGATTCTAACAGACTTTTGATCTTTAAGTTCATCAGTTAAAATAACTCCATTTGAACCATTTAGTGTTTCACCATTATATCTTATTAAATTCATATAAAGGTCAAACTCAATACCTGATTGTTGTTCCCAGGCAACAGCATAATATCCGTTATTTATACGAGCAATTTTTGGGTTAACTTGAGTAATATCTCCTTGGCCTAAAGTAATACCTTCAACTGCGAATTCAGCTTGACCTTCAAAGTTAAACTTCTGTACTTTGATGTTTTCATTATCTGAAGTAAGACTTTCATTCCAAGTTACATATACTCCATCACCAACTGTCAAGTCTGGGTTTCCTGCTTCGTTAAGAGCACCTTCTGATTCTTGTAAACTTGTTGGGATACCTTCTTGCCAAGCGAAATTACCATCATCAAGGAAACCTTGAGTAAAGATAGTATTGATAAAGTCTTCTCTGTTATCAGCCCATGAATAATAAAGTTGTCCATCATAAACTTGACCAGAACCACCAGCTTCAACATAAACACCATCTGGTGCAATAGGATTACCATCAGCAGCATATCCAGGATATACTTGACCATCAATATCTACTTTAACAACTCTTCTATCTGTTGATGCTATATTCCATAAATAATAGTTACCTACAACATCATAAAGTTGCATTTCAATTTCTTCTTCTGCTCCAACACCAGAGATTTGAATACCTTCATCTCCCCACTGTCTTTGACCATTACTAATACGTTGACCAAATACTTTTTTGATAATTATTCCATCACCAGTAAGTACATTATCAGACCAACCAAGATAGAAGTCTCCATTATGATAACATACACGAGGATCTTCTTGTCCAGCAGTAAATGCTGTTGTCATTTCTAATCCCATATCACCAAAGAGATAGTTACCATCAACATCAATTAATTGAGCATAAACTTTAGGATAAAATCCCCTTTGTTCAGTCCAGATAATTAATGTTTCTCCCGCTGGGTTAACTGCGGCATCAAATGTAGATTGTGAATAACCAGTAGGAACAGTTACTGAGCGACCATTTTCTTCTAAATCGTAGGATCCATCAGGATTAACAAATTGATAGAATATTTGATAGCCATTACTAGCACCACGTGTATCATGCCAAATAACTACAGCATCATCTTGAGTAAGACGTGGTAAAGCTTCTATGAGGTCATCTTTACCTGCATCACCACTTAGTCCGTAGAAAACAGTTTCACCATTCTCAGATAAAACTAAGTTTGAAGAAGAATCAATAATTTGCTGGTCAATTCCGATTGAACCAGTTCTTGCATCTAACCAAACAGTGAATATATGATCTCCACTCTTTTTAATAAGAGGGTTATTTTGTTCATTCATAGCATCACAGATAACTAAGCCATCATCTCCCCACTGGAAAGTTCCATCTGAGTTAAGATGTTGTGCATAAATATCAACATTAGGGAAATCACCATTACGCATATCTGTCCAGATAACATATACTCCACCGTTGGTATCACTATCTATTCTTTGTGTAAGTTCTCTAACTTGGTTAGCTCTAATTTGAACACCATCTTCATCCCAAAGGTGTTGGCCAGTAGAACTAATTTTTTGAGCAAAAAGACCAACATTATCAAATGAAGCTCTTTGGTCTTGCCAAGATATAATTACATTACCCATTCCATCTGCTTGTAGTTGTGGGTAGTTTTGAGTAAAGCTTTGGGCATCATCTTCATCACTATAAACTTCTAAATATTCACCCCAATCTGCAGTACCATCAGCTAACAATCTCTGAGCAAAGATATTAGAAGTAACTTCTCTTTTATCTTCCCAAACAAAGACAAAACCACCAAGGCCATCTGGAGCAACTCTTGGTGTAGATTGATCACCATTAGCTACAGCAATAGGAATTGCTTCACCCCATACAGATTCACCTGCACTATTAAATCTCTTTGCATAAATATTAGCATTATTATTCATAGCAACTTGATAACCAATAAAGAATCCACCATCACCGTCTTCTCGCATTGAGTTTGAAGTTTCAGGATTATTGCTATTAGCAATTGGCATTCCATCAGCAGCCCATAAGTTGTTACCTGAGCCATCTAAGTTAGCAGCATAAAGGTCAACTGAAGGGTTTCTACTATCTCTCCAAAGAATATAAGCACCACCAACATTGTTTTCAACAATATTCAATGATATTTGAATATCTTGGAAAGTACAAACTTCTACCCCACCTTCTTGCCAAAGTAAATCACCACTAGTGTTATCAACTTTTTGAGCAAAAACATCACCATCTTGATCTAATGAAAAATCAATCCAGGCAATTACAAAGTTACCATCTGATGTTTTGATTATCACAGGGTCTTCTTGTCTGTCAATCTTGTTATCGATAATTGTTGGAGTTTCACCCCATACTGAATTACCATTTCCATCAAATTTCATAGCAAAAAGGTCTCTACCACCAAATTTTGTGTCTGACCATACATAAACAATACCACCATCATCTGAAGTGGCAGTAGCACGTGACCATTCAATATTGACACCTTGTCTGATAGGTACAGCACTATCCCACATAGTTTGTGCTGAGACAAGTGTCGTAAGTAACATTAGCAAAACAATAAGTCTAATTCTCATTAGATCCTCCATATAATATTTAAACTATTTTTTATATATTAAGCAATATATTAGTTAATGCAAGATACTTTCCAAAGTGTTACTAATATTGTAGTAATTTCATACAAATAAAAAAAGAGTACAGGATATCCCATACTCTTATTATTTTTCTTATCTACTATTTAATTAGAATTTATATTTTACTGATACTTCTGAAGCTAATCCATTAGCGTTGCCACCAATAAAGTCAGGACCTTCAAATAATAACTCTTGTTCTAAAACTGTATCAAGACAGAAATTACCAAATGAGAAGGTAAGCCCTAGGTTCATATTATAATTTTTTGCATAATATGTTTCTTCTGTATCTTCTTGAGCCATAGTCTCATCATAATCCATCTCTTCAGTAACATGAGCATAAACTTGATTAGCACCAACTCTTCCTGTTAACCAAGAACATATTTGTGATTCTACAGCAAGATTATATTCAGGGAAGAACATCCAAGTATCATCAGATTTGACAACTATGTCATCAGCACCGCCATAAGTAGTAATTTCTTGACTCATTGGATTATAAATAATTGGAGTTAATCCAAAGATAATTTTATGTCTATCATTAGCTTTAACTTGTAAGCCAAATCCAATTTCGAGCATTGATTCTGATAATTCTTTGTCTTGAATCTTTTCACCGTCTAAATTTTCATAGTTATGTTCTTCCATAGACATCATATAAGCAGCTTGAACTATTAAAGACATATTATCTTCATTCATAATATATTGTCTGCCTTTAAGACCAAAAGCTGTATGAGACATCTCTAAGAAATCACCATTATTATCAATATCTTCCGCTCTAGCCATCTCCAATCTTAAACCAACGTCTAATCCGTTGTCTGAATAACCACCAAAGAATGAAAAGTAACTAGCTGATGGTTCATTTTTGAAAGTACCATTAGCGTTAGGGATCTCCTCTTCTACATCATAATCAGCAGCAGTTCCAAAACCTATAGCAAACTTATCCATGAAACCGAAATTAAATTCAACACTTTTAGCAATATCAAGATCAATACCACGACCAATTCCAGGTAAATCAATCATAGTGTCGCGATTTAAGTAAACACCCAGTTTGTATTCGAGAATAGGAATATTAGCACTCATATTCCATTGAGTAGAACCTGCACCTTGTTGTAGTTCAGCAACAGCACCACTATAGTTAAAGATAGTTGCTGGGTAAACAAAAACATCAGTGTCATCTTCGATTAATCCTGTAGGGTTTCCTAAACCACTCATTCTGGTCTGAGTTGCAAAGATACTTGTCATGATAAAAAGTCCGGCTACTAATAAAAATAAAGTCTTTTTGTTCATTATGAACTCCTTTCAAATGTACTTATTTTTTTTAGATGAAGGATAGATTTGTGGTGTATATCCTTCCTTCCACAAGCATTAACTAATTAACATTAATTGTGTAAATGTTAAGAATTAGTTAATTCTCTGTTAATATAAGTTTCTTTGTAAAGATGTCAACAAAAAAATTATTTCTTCATTAAATCTGTCATTTATTTCTATTATATAGGCTTATTCCTTGGCTATCTACACCTACATAACATGGTAGTTTTTCCACTTGTAACATATAAACAGCTTCGGGACCTAAATCTGGATAGGCTATTAACTTGGCCTCTCTTATGGACGAAGAGAGCAAAGCTCCAGCTCCTCCTACAGCTACAAAATAGACAGCTTTGTTCTTGATTATTGAATCGATAACTTCTTTACTACGTTCACCTTTACCTATCATACCTTTTAATCCTCTTTCTAAAAGATAAGGAGTGTATGTATCCATACGATAACTTGTAGTAGGTCCAGCAGAACCAATAGCTTCATTAGCTTTTGCAGGAGTTGGTCCTACGTAAAAAATTATGCTATCCTTTAATATAAAAGGAGGTTCTTCCCCCTTCTCTAGGCTTTCAATAATTCTCTTGTGAGCTTGGTCTCTGGCTGTATAGATAGTTCCTGTTAGAAAGACCTTATCTCCAGCTTTTAGTTTGCTACATTTATCACTATTTAATGGTGTATAAATATTCATGTTTAGCTCCTAATAAATTAGTGTAAAATGCCGATTTGAATGACACTGAATATTAACAGCAAGTGGTAGGGAAGCAATATGACAAGGCAAGTATTCGATTTTTACTGCTAAAGCTGTAGTATCTCCTCCTAAGCCTTGAGGACCAATATTACTTTGATTTATTTCTGCTAGCAGCTGATTTTCTAGCTCTGCCCATTCTGCTTGAGGGTGAGAATCTTTAATATCTCTAAAGAGTGATTTCTTTGCTAAGAGAGCGCAGGTTTCGAAATTTCCACCAAGTCCAACTCCTACTATAATCGGAGGGCATGGGTTACCTTTAGCTTCTTTAACACTAGCAAGAACAAAATCTTTAACACCTTGAAGTCCATCAGAGGGTTTAAGCATAGTTAGTCTGCTCATGTTCTCTGAACCACCTCCTTTGGCAGAGAAGGAAATCTTCAATTTATCGCCACAATTATATTTCCAATGTATTATAGCTGGTAAGTTATTCCCTGTATTACTTCTATCAAAAATAGGGTCTTTTACTAGTGATTTACGAAAATAGAAGTCTCGATAAGCTCTTTCTACAGCAGAGTTTACTGTTTCTTCTAAGCAAGCTGAAAAGTTTATCTGGGAACCAACTTCTATAAAGAATACAGCTAGACCAGTATCTTGGCAAAGGGGTTTTCTTAGTTTATGGGCTACTTGACCATTTAAGAGAAGGTCTGAAATAATTTCTCGAGCAAGTGGATTTGACTCTTGCTTATAAGACTTTTGTAAAACTTCTTCTAGCTCTGGATCAAGATCAATTCCCACTCTGCCTATAGCATTATAAATATCATTTTCTACTTCTTGAAGGTCTATAGTTTTCATTTTATTTCTTTACAGCAATAACAGACATTTCTACAAGAAGAGATTCTCTGGCTAATCTAGCTTCAACTGTAGCTCTTGCAGGTTCAAAACCAGCTTGTACCCATGAATCCCATACTTGATTCATAGCTGAAAAATCTTTCATATCTCTGAGATAGATTGTTACAGATAATAAGTGCTTTTTATCAGAACCATATTTAGCTAATAGACCATCAATTTTGTCTAAAACTCCTTGAGTCTGTTCTTTTATATCATTGCTTTCACCGTAGGTTTGTCCACATAAATAAAGAGTTCCATTATGTTCTACTACTCTACTCATTCTTCCTGTTCCTTCAAATCTTTTAATTTCCACCTTATCTCCTTTTATATAGTTATGTTAAATCTTTTTAAAATTAGCACCATTAGATAATAGAATAGAATCATAACTGATGCTGAAATAGTCATTGACAAATAAAAATTAAAACCTCTTTTCAATAGTATTGGCAAAGCTACAAAAAACAATAATGAGGGAATGACTAGCCAAAAGATAGCCCTTGAGAAATCAATAATTACATTTAAATCTTTGTTTTCATAGTACATCCAGAAAATTGCAATAAAAGATAGCAAAGGTATAGAAGCTAAAATTCCTGCAATAACAGAGCTTCTTTTTGAAACTTCTGAAACTAGAACTACCATTACTGCAGTTATTACCACTTTAATTAAATAATACATATTATTCCTTGTGATTTATTAGACTACTTATTTACAAGTAATTTCCATTCTTGAGGGGCATATCCAACTGTAGCTTTATTGCCACATCTAACTATAGGTGTCACAATAATCTCAGGATACTTGAAGATAATTTCTTCACCATCATAGGAAGCGTATTTTAGTCCTTTATTGAGAAAAGCATCACTTTCTTTATTGATTAGATTATCTATTCCCAGAGCTCCTGCTACTTTCTTGATTTCTCCTTTGCTCATTCCTTTTTGGGTTAAATCTATTACTTGAGTCTGAATCTTTCTCTCTTTAAAGAATCTTATTGCTTTTTGGGTATCTTTGCATTTCTTGCTACCGAAAATCTGAATAATCATTAGCATTCTCCTCTTGTGATAATAAAAAAATCATTAGCTTCATCTGGCAAGAAAAATCTTCCTTGACCTAATTTATGATTTTATAAAAATGAACTTAAATATTACATGGAGTTCAATAATGAAAGTAGAAAACAATGAAATTATCGAATTAGTATTTTTTAAAGCTAAAGAAGCTGTTTTAGATAAAGGATTGAGTAACTTGAACATGGATAATCTTGCAAAGGAGTGTAATTTAGCTAAAGCAACCCTTTATAAAATCATTGGAAGTAAAGCAGATTTAGTAGGAAAAATCGCAATTTATTTCTATGAGAATACTTTTGCTAAATTCTATAATTACTATTTAGAATCTACATCTTTTGAAAATCTTGTGACTGAAAGTATGCACTCACTAGAGGAATTATCAGTAGGAAAGTTACGAGTATTAGTCAATGAAATCTATGTTGAATACCCTTTTATAAAAAAACAAATTGAAGAGTATGTGCTTGGACTTGAAGAGAAGTTTTATCAGCTATTTAAGGAGTTTCAAGACCAAGGCTATATCATAAAAGATATAAACTTGAGGCTATTAATAGAAATCATACGTGAGACACTACAGTTATCAATATATAGCAAAGATACAGATGAAACAATAAAGGAAAAAATTAATATTTTTAATAAATTAATTATTAGAGGATTACAAAAATAGGAGGTATTATGAAAAGACTAATTACTAATATAACCGCGATGATAGTTTTGTTAGCCTTGTTTGCTTGTTCAGAAGATGTTGCTAAAGATCAAGTAAAAAGCAAGCTTGTAAAATTATATGAAATAGAAGATATTACCAGAACAGAGATAAGAAGTTTTGCAGGTACAGTTGTTGAAGATAAAAGAGCTAATCTTTCTTTTAGGATAGCAGCCCCAATTTCAGCAATTTTAGTAGAAGAAGGACAATATGTTAAACTTGGTCAAGTTTTAGCAAGACTTGATGATCGTGATTATCAATTACAATACTCTGCTGTGGAAGCTCAGTTCAAGCAAATATCTAATGAAGTTGCGAGAATAGAAACTCTCTATAACAAAGGTAATGTTTCTGTAAACGATTATGAAAAAGCCAAGTCTGCTTTAAGTCAAATAACTGCCAAGTATGAAAGTATGCAAAACTCTTTAAATGATATTGAATTAGTTGCCCCTTATAGTGGTTTTATTCAAGACATCTTTTTTGAGAAGGGTGAAATTGTTAATGCTGGGCTACCAGTGATATCGATGATAAGTGATAAGAATTTTCAAATACAATGCGATATCCCAGCTAGTGTTTACGTTAATAGGGACAGGTTTTCAGCTTATACAGTTACTTTGGAGACTAGCCCTCATACAAAGATTCCCCTTGATTTAGTTAACATAAAGCATAAATCTAACCTAAACTCACTATATAGAATATTCTTCAAGGTTAAAGATAATGCTGACTTTAGTGTTAGTATGGCAGTTGGAATGGATTGTGAAATAGAAATTACCTATCAAATTGAAAGAGGAAATCAAGAAAATGTGATTAAAGTACCTATGGAGTCTATTGTCCAAACAGAATCAGAATCATATGTTTGGCTTTGTGTCCAAAATAATCAAAGTAAATATATAGTTAACAAACGAATAATCAAGATTATTGGTATAGATGAAAGTGGTTTAGTAATGATTAGTGATGGCCTCAAGGCTGGAGATAAGATAGTAAAAGCTGGAGTCCATGAGTTAAAGGACAAGCAAGAAGTTGAACCTGTTAAAGCTATCACTCCAAGCAATTATGGAGGCTTATTATGAGTTTAACAGATTTTGCTTTTAACAATAAGCGAATAGTCTATTTCCTCATATTAATCTTATCTTTAGGCGGTATAGTAAGTTTCTATTTTATTAGCAAACTTGAAGATCCCCAAATCAAAGTTAAAAAGGCAGTAGTTGCAACCTATTATCCAGGAGCTAATCCCAATCAGGTAGAGTTAGAAGTCACGAAAGTATTAGAAGACGAAATTAAAACTATGGGTCAGCTAGAGAAAGTAACTTCACGTTCTTTAGCTAACTATTCTGAAATTCAGGTAACTCTGGAAACGACTGTTAAAGATGGTGATGTAGAACAGAAATGGGATATTCTTCGTAGAAAAGTAGAGAGAGCAAAACTAAGCCTACCTGCTGAAGCCTATACACCTGTGGTTATAGATGATTTTGGAGATATCTATGGTATTTTCTATGCTATGACTGCTGATGGTTATTCTTATGATGAGATGCAGGATTTTGCTGAAAAGGTTAAGCGTGACATTTTGAGTGTAGAAGGAGTAAGAAGAGTTCAACTTAATGGTGTTCAAGACTACGCTGTTTATGTAGAATTACATCCTGCTAAGATGGCAAATTTAGGAGTTTTACCTGCGGAGATTCTTCTAACTGTTCAAGCTCAAGACAAAGTAACTTATGCAGGTTATTTTGAGAATAAAGATTCAAGAATTAGATTAGAGATAGGTGATAGTTTTGATTCTATAGAAGATATTGAAAATCTTGTTATAAAGGGTCATGAACAAGATATGTTGATTCTTAAAGATATTGCTAGTGTAGAAAAAAGGATAAAAACACCATATAGTAAAAAAATGCTCTATAATAATAAAGAAGCAATAGGTATTTCAGTATCCATGGAAGCTGGAGATAATATTGTTGAATTAGGTGATAGAGTTGAACAACAAATTGCTATATCTAAACAAGAGTTACCAGTTGGAATAGATTTCCATAAGGTTTTTTATCAACCAGAAAAGGTAAGTACTGCTATTTGGCAATTTATGTCTAATCTTATTCAGTCAATACTTATAGTTATAGTAGTATTACTCTTCACTATGGGTTTCAAGAGTGGAATCTTAATAGGTAAGGGCTTAATCTATACAATTCTATCCTCATTTGTTCTTCTTTTTGTTATGGGCGGGACCTTACAACGTGTTTCACTTGCCTCAATAATTGTAGCCATGGGTATGCTGGTTGATAATGCTATTGTTGTTGTAGATGGTATATTAGTTGACTTAAATAGGGGTATGGAAAGGAAAGAAGCTCTCCGTAATACAGCCAAGAAAACAGCTCTGCCCCTTCTCGGTGCAACTATGATAGCAATTATATCATTCTTACCAATCTTCTTTTCACCCGATACAGCTGGAACATATACTCGAGATCTATTTATTGTTTTAGCAGTAACCCTCCTCTTTAGTTGGATCTTTGCATTAACTCAGATACCTTTAGGAGCGGAAAGAGTCCTTTTCGCAAGAAAAAAAGATAAAACAGGAAAAAAAAGGAAAGAGAATAACTCTCTCTTTTATAAGATTTTTAAAAATGTTCTTAATTGGGCATTCAGACTTCGTTCTGCAACAATTGCAATCGCTATTATTTTATTATTCATCTCTCTCTTCTCTTTTAGATATATTAGAAAAGCTTTCTTCCCAGACTTCACCTATAATCAAGTATATATTGAATATAAACTCCCCGAGACTCGTAAGATACAAAGAGTAGAATCTGATCTAAATGAAATAAGTAAATATTTAAAAAGTATAGATGGTATTTCCAACATTACTATGAGTTTAGGTGGTACTCCTACACGTTACAACCTAGTTAGAACTATTTCAGAGAATTCTAAGAGTTATGGAGAGCTAATTGTTGATTTTAAAGACTATGAAACTATGATATCGCTCAAAGATAAAATTCAAACTTACTTAATCCAAAACTATCCTGAAGCTAAGGCAAGAGTCAGGTTATACAACTTAATAGTTAACAGTCATTATTCAGTAGAAGCACTATTTAAAGGTAACGATGTAGCTGTTTTGAAAGAATTGGCAGATGAAGCTAAAGCTATTATGCGCCAATCTCCGTACGCTATGAATGTAACTGATGACTGGGAACCTCAAGGTAAACTTTTAGCAGTTGATTACCAGCAAAGTAAAGGTAGAAGACTTGGAATAGATCGAACAGAAGTTGCAACATCACTTCTAATGGCAACTGATGGAGCTCCTGTTTCTACCTATTATGAAGGAAATAAACAACTTCCTATTATTGTTAAATCGGTTGAAGCTGATGGTTCAAGGATTAGAGATTTAAAAGATATTCCTGTTTGGAGCATAATGCCAAATTTAGAAATTGATAAAGAAGAATTAAAGCTGATTGTTTCTGGGGCTAAATCTCTAGACCAGTTAAAAGAATCTATTCTTAGTTCTTCTCCATTAAGCTCAGTAACCAATGATATTAAGGTAAAATCATACCAAGAAGTAATTCGTAGGCATGATGGATCTAGGGCAATAATGGCTCAATGTGACCCCGCTCCAGGATATAATGCAGATATCTTGTTTGCTGATGTAAAAGATAAGATTGAAGCGATAACTCTACCTACAGGTTATTCATTAGAATGGTATGGTGAGCAATATGATCAAAAAAGTGCAATGAAGTATATTATTATGTTTACCCCAGTAGCCTTTGTTTTAATAATCTTGATTCTAATAGCTTTATTTAATAGTTATGCAAAAATGTTTGCTATACTGTTATGCCTACCTTTTGCCATGATTGGAGTTATACCAGGTTTAATATTTACGGGTAAAGAATTTGGTTTTGTAGCTATCGTTGGAGTAATTGGATTATCAGGTATGCTCATTAAGAATGGTGTTGTATTAATTGACTCTATTGATTTCGATATAAAGTCAGGTAAGAATCCCTTTAAGGCTGTCTTTGACTCAGCTATAGCTAGGTTCAGACCTGTTATGATGGCCTCCTTAACTACTATTCTTGGTATGATTCCCTTAGTCTCTGACCCAATGTTCGGTTCTTTAGCTGTAACTATAATGTGTGGACTCTTAGTAGGAACTCTAGTTACACTTGTTCTCTTACCATTACTATACTCTATTTTCTTTAATATTCAACCATTGCATGACTACAAAGGAGAATAATATGTCTAAAATAAAAATAAACATCAAGGTACCATTAATCTACTTTATCTTATTAAGCATAATAAGTTTGATGGCAAGTGTAAGTCCTACAAATGGTCAAATCACGGATATAGTTACAAGCAAATCCTCACAAACTACTCTACTCACACTTCAGCAAGCTCAGAATCTTGCTCTTGAGAATAACAAGTTGATCAAAAAGGGTAATCAAGGTGCCGAGAGTTCTTTAAATAAGAAGAAAGCTATGTTTACTAACTATTTGCCTAAGTTTGAACTTTCAGCCAACTATCTTCTTAGATCGGAGTCAACCCAAATGACTCTTGAAGGTGGCTATCTTCCCACTTATAATTTTAATCCTAATAATAATGAACTAGAGCCAAACCTATATATTAACCCACTAACCAATCAGCCTGTTTATGACCAAGATGGCAATCCCATATTCAATCAATATGCCCTCTTCCCTGATAAAGACCTTGAAATTCTTCCAAAAGCAGGGTTTTCTTCTGCAATTTCTCTAAAACAACCCATATTTACTGGTGGTAAAATAACTTCTGCCTATAGAATTGCAACATTAGGGGAAGATGCTTCCCAGTTAAATCTTAAACTGAGTCAAGAAAATGTCCTTTTCTCAACAGAAAAAGCCTATTGGAAAGTTCTTTCCCTAGTTCAGAAAAAGAAACTTACTGAGAAATATCTTGTTTTAGTTGAAAATATTCTTCAAAAGGTTCAGGACAGCTTTGATGTTGGTATGATTAATAAGAACCAACTTCTACAAGCAAAAGTGAAATATAATGAAGTAGCCTTGCTCGATCAAGAAGCTGAAAATGGACTTGACTTAGCAACTATGGCACTTGCTCAAGAGATAGGACTTCCTCTCTCAAGTCAGTTAATACTTACTGATAGCTTGAATAATTTAACAAGTATGATTAATCTCAACAACTTTTCTATTGCAGATTATTCCAATAGATATGATTACCAAATACTCAAAATCAAACAGAAAGTTGCTGACCTTAACATTAATCTTGAACGGTCAGCATTCTTACCACAAATAGGTATTCTAGCTTCTTATAACTATCTTAGCTATCAACTAAATGAAGAAAACCATGATGATTTCTCCACAAATGCAATGGCACAATTCTCCCTTCCTATTTTCCAATGGGGAGAAAGTATTTATAAAGTAAAAGAAGCTAAAGCTAAATATAAAGCTGAAACATTCAACTTAGAGAATACTAGCCAACAGATGGCCTTACAGATTAAACAATCAATAAGTGAAGTTGAGAATAAGCTAGCTAAAGTTACCCTAGCTCAGTCTTCTTTAGATCAAGCTCATGAATATCTTAAGCTGGAAACAGATAGTTATGAAGTTGGAATGACAACTTTAACAGATTTACTAAATGCCCAAACCCAATGGCAGAAAGCCTATTCTAATTTCATTGATGCTCAATTTGAACTAACCATAGCATATAAACAACTAGAAAAAAATTGTGGAAAGTATTTAACCCAAATTATGTAGTAGATTTTAGATACACCCATTTGAGCTCTTTAGAGCCTTATGGGATAGGCACCGATTGGCGAGGGAGACTTAATAGTTGAACAGTCTCCCTTATAATACCTACTGATTAGATATTATTTTTATTGACAATTTATATAAGAGATTTTAGTTTTGTTTAAGATTCCTAATCATAATAATCTAAGGAGGATTATATGGAACTAACAATTGGAAATGTTGTGAAAAAGAGTATTGAAAAAGGACTAAAAAACTTAATACCACTCACAGTTAACACTATTTTGTGGATTTTAACTATTTGGATACCCTACCTAAATATCGGAACTACAATTGGTTTGTATATTGGTGTAATGACCAAAATCGCCAGAGATGAACATTTATCGAATACTGAAATTTTTGACAAAAAATATCGAAAAAATATTGGAGAGTTTATCATAACAGCTTCATTTTGTTATATGGGAATAATAGTTGGATTAAGTTTTCTTTTCTTCCCAGCAATAGTTATTGCCTTAGCTTGGTCATTGGCTATACCTTTAGTTATTGATAAGGACATTAACCCTTCAGAGGCTTTGACAATGAGCAATAAGCTAACTTATGGACATAAGTGGACCATCTTCGGGAGCTATTTTATCCTAAATATTGTTCTTATTATAGCTTTTGGAATCCTATCATCAATTCTAGGTTCTTTACTAGGTTTCTTAGGTAGATTAATTATGATCATAGGCTTAGCAGCTATAGTAGCTATTCAGATAAGTGCTCAATCTGTTATTTATAATACATTGACTAGTAAAATTGGCTCTCCAGCTAGCTCTCATCCTCAAGTAACTACTGAAGTTCCAAGCGAATAAAATATAAAATTAACTTAAAATAGAGTGGGTGGATATTACCCACTCTCGTCTTTGTAACAAGTATCACTTCCTGATTATTACTATCCACATAAACTATTAGGAAAATATCAGGACAGCAACAATCAAGCAGCAAATATCTTCATAAACTTGAAAATTTGAGTTAAAGAAAAATTTTTATATTGACATTGACGCAGTTTGATAAAAAAATCCTTACATTAGAATATTAATGAAGTTAAAATAATTTATGGTTGATGCATTTACTTGTTAATCTTATATTTACTTAATCTTCAAAATATTCTTAAAAACTTTAATATACTAGAATTATTAGACGGAATTATATTAAAGTAAAAATCCCCAAAAAGGTA
This sequence comes from Cloacimonadales bacterium (SeqCode), assembly GCA_963678375.2. GTDB lineage: Bacteria > Cloacimonadota > Cloacimonadia > Cloacimonadales > JAFGVF01 > JAEKNW01. Next base: position 1,986,532 of record OY782831.1, on the reverse strand, counting down.
ATAAACTATGAGTAACAAAATAAAGAAAGTTAATAATAAAAAGCATATAACTAAAAAGAAAAAACCATTTGTTCAAGACTGGGTAGAAGCTATTCTTTACGCTTTAGTCGTGGCAATGATAATCCGTAATTTCACCTTTCAAAACTTCAAAATCCCATCTGGTTCTATGGAAAATACTCTTTTAGTAGGAGACTACTTGGTTGCTAACAAAATGAAATACCATTTTACAGATCCAGAACGAGGTGATATTGTTACTTTCAGAATGCCGACAGATCCAGATAACCCAAATGATTTTGATCTAAGTGATCCTCAGAATTCACTAAATCCTTTTGCTAAATATACTGGTCACTATAAAAAGCTATATCCACCCCTGTTTATTAATACAGCTAAGTTTTTTGATATGCATGCCTGGACATGGTTTGGCATAACTTATTACGCCCCAAAGAATGTGGTAAAGAGAGTTATTGGTGAGCCAGGTGATACTGTTCAAATAATCAACCGTGACATAATTGTTAATGGTGAGAATTTAGGACATTTTCATGGTGTTTACAAGACTTATTTTAATTATCCGAAATTACTTAATCTCTTCACTGGGCTCTATAACAAAGACCACGCTAGCTATATCAATAACTTTGGTTCAAACTCTCCTGAAGCTGTAGCTCAATATGTCTATTTCAATTTTAACGGTCTTAATGAAGACTTAAGTGATGCAACTTTATTAGGTCCAGATAAGAGATTCTTACCTTATCTAAGAGAATATAATACTACAGAGACTAGTCCATATCAAATTACCTGGGATGGTAAAGAGATGGGAACTCCAGATAATTTTGGTCCTGTTGTAGTTCCTGAAGATAATTATCTTGTGATGGGTGATAATAGAAATAATAGCTATGATGGTAGATATTGGGGTTTTCTATCACGTGATAACATAAGTGGGACACCAAGCATAATTTTCTTTTCAAGGGATGAATCTTCTGTTGATAGAATGCAGGGTCGTGATGCAGTAAACAGATCAGGTAAAATCCGTTGGGATAGAATATTTCAGTTAGTTAAATAGTGAAACAGAAAATAAATCATATTTATCTGCATTATCCCTTTTGTACTAGCCGGTGTGGATATTGTTCTTTCTATACAGAACAGTTTTCATTAAAAAAACAAGAAGACTATTTCGAAACTCTAGATGAAGAGATTATACAAGTATATGAGAGATATAAAGTTAATCCTTTGACAATCTATTTTGGAGGAGGTACTCCTTCCTTATTGTCGCCAGGAAATATCCAAAGAATTATTGATAATTTTCATTATAAAGAGGATGAATGTGAGATAAGTCTTGAGTGTAACCCCATAACCCTTACAAGTGATTATATAGGTAAGCTGGCTAAAACACAAGTAAATCGACTTTCTTTGGGTATTCAATCTCTTAATGAAAAAATCTTAAACTACTTAGGAAGAAAACACAGACCAGACCAAGTTGTTTCAATTGTAAAGAAGTTGCGTCAAAAGGCTTTTTCGAATATATCAGGGGACCTAATCTATGGGATTCCTCAGCAATCTATTAAAGATATTGAAGAGGATATAGACCATTTCTTAGATCTTGATTTAGATCATATATCGATATATTGCTTATCATTAGACCAAGATGCTATACTGTATAAAGATAAGCATGCTATTCCCAAAGATGACACAGTAGCTGACATGTATAATTTAATTTGTAGTAAGCTTAAGGAAGCAGGAATGGACCAGTATGAAATTTCTAATTTCTCTAAGAAAGCTTCTGTTTCTCAACATAATCTAGCCTACTGGCAGCAAAAGGATTATCTTGGTTTAGGACCAGGTGCTTATGGCACAATTGGTAAAATGCGTTATAATAATAATAGCCTGACTGACTGGAAAAAAGATATTAGAGAAAAACAAGTCTTCAGAAATAAAGAGACTTTATCTAATTTAGACAGACTGAATGAGTATATTATGCTACAGCTCAGACTAAATGAAGGGCTATCTGTAGACTTAGTCAAAGACAAATTTTCTTATGATATTCTAACTGAAAAAAAAGAAATTTTAAATTATTTACTTAAATATGCTTTAATTAAACAAGATAATAAGAGAATCTGCTTGACTAAAAAAAGCAGATTCATATCAAATTACGTAATCTCAGAAATGATGGAGGAGTAATGAAAAAAGTATGGTTAATACTACTTTTTATAAGCAGTTACATAATAATAAATAGCGAAATATTGATTCCTATGGATAACAGCCAGACTAACCATCTGAAAGCCTATGGGATTGTCTTTAGAAGCTTACAGAATCAACAAACAGCCAAGTGGTTGCTAAATTATCGCGGTGGCTCTTTCTTATGTAACGATAGTCAAACAATCATCAATGACTTACATATTTCTGGTGTTAGTTATGAAAATATTTCAGGAAATGATGTTGCCTCAATTTATGCTACTATCAATCAGGAAAACATGGATGTAGTTCTGTTAGAGGTTGAACCTAAAATAGCAGTTTATACACCTGCAAATAAGGTTCCATGGGATGATGCGGTTACTCTTGCCTTGACCTATGCTGGGATTGAATATGATACTATTTGGGATGAAGAAGTTATTACCAAAGGTCTTGATGATTATGATTGGTTACATCTTCACCATGAAGATTTTACAGGTCAGTTTGGTAAATTTTATTCCTCATATAGATTTGCAGACTGGTATCAAGAAGAAGTTAGAATAAATGAAGAAATGGCAAGCAAGCTTGGTTTTACTAAAGTTTGGAAATTAAAACATGCTGTTGCAGAAAAAATACGAGCTTTTGTTGTTGAGGGAGGTTTTCTCTTTGCTATGTGTGGAGCTACTGATACAATAGATATAGCTCTAGCAGCGGGAGCAGTTGATATTGTTCCCAAAGAGTTTGATGGTGATGGAATAGATCCGAATTATAGATCTAAATTGGACTTTTCCCACACCTTTGCTTTTGAGAATTTCACAATTGAAGAAAACCCTATGATCTATGAATATTCAAATATTGATGGTTCAGATTATGCTGCTATTCGAGGAGCTGAAGCTGACTATTTTCAATTATTCGATTTTTCAGCTAAATTTGACCCTGTTCCTACAATGCTGACTCAGAATCATAGCTCTATCTTAGACGGATTCCTAGGAATGACCACCTCCTTTAAGAAAGATTTTATCAAAAAGAGTGTTATTATCTTGGGAGATATACCAAACTCTGAAGAAACAAAATACATACATGGTAACTTAGGCAAAGGAACATTTACTTTTTATGGTGGCCATGACCCAGAAGATTATCGCCACTTGATTGGTGATCCTGAGACTGTTTTAGACCTTCATAAAAATTCACAAGGCTACAGGTTAATTCTAAATAATGTTCTCTTCCCTGCTGCTGAAAAGAAAAAATTAAAAACTTAGGATAAAAATATGAGTAACTATTACAAGGATAGAAGAAGTATTGAGATAAAAGTAGGAATATTTTTCATAGGAGGACTTATAATTCTCTTCTTAGGAATCTTCTTCCTTAAAGACATTTATTATGCAGGCAATAGAGCTGAGTTAACTATTAAGTTCCCCTCAACTGATGGTATTGACCCTGGAGACAAGGTGAAACTTAATGGTATTGCAATAGGTAAAACTACTGATATATCACTATTAGAAGATGGAGTTTTGGTAAAAGCTCTTATTCAAGTTCCAGATTTTGACCTAGCAGAAGATAGCTATTTTGTTGCTTCAGAATCTTCTTTAATGGGTGGACATCATATAGAAATCATCCCTGGTTCAAGCTCTGTGAAACTTGATTATTCTAAAATACAAAAAGGTAAAGCAGGCAATTCTATCTATGGAATGATTAATGAAGCTAAGAACTTGGTTAGTGATTTAAGTATATTTATCAATAACATTAACAATAACTTGGATATTGTTGATTCAACTAGAGCTCTGCTCCATAATTCAGACAAAACTATTACAGAAATTAATAATATCATCTCTGAAAATAAAAGTAATATTGAGAGTATTGTTACTAATCTTAATAATTCAACACAAGTTTTAGCTAATTTACTGACCAAAAATGAAAGTAATATTGATTCTAGCTTGGTCAATATTCCCAAAACTATCAATAACCTTGATAACAACCTAAGCCAACTTAAACAAATGCTTTCAAAATTAAACAAGCTGGTAGATAAATATGATAAATCTGATTCGACAGTAAAGAAACTACTTGAAGAAAAAGAACTATACCAAAAACTAAATAATACCATTGATCAAGCTGATAGCCTGCTTAAGGATATTAAAGAAAACCCTAAGAAATATATAGATTTAAAGATTTTCTAAGGAGACTGATTTGAGAAAGATTTTATTGATTAGCCTATTAATGCTGAATATACTTCTACTCAATGGACAGTATTTCGGTAGAAATAAGATTCAAGATACTAAAGAAGAATGGTCGGAAATAAATACAATTCACTTTGACGTTTATTTTCCTAAAGGAAGTGATGATTTTGGTAAGATGGTTAGTGTTATTGCTGAAGACACATATTACTATCTTAGAGAAGACTTTAATATCCCTTTAAGAGGTAGAATACCACTAATAGTATATCCCTCTCAACAAGATTTCATGACTACTAATGTTATTTCTCAACTCCTTTCTGAAGGAGTAGGAGGTTTTACTGAAAGCTATAAGAATAGAGTAGTAGTACCTTTTAATGGTTCCTATAAAGATCTTGAAGATGTCCTTACCCATGAGCTAACTCATGCTTATGTAAACGCTTTAGATAATCAGTCTATTCTAAAAGGTTCTTATGGATCAACAAACAGCAGACTTCCCTTTTGGTTTACTGAAGGACTTCCCGAATTTCTCTCTTTAGTTGGAGAAGAAAAATATAATGATATGTTTATTTTAGACCTAATTCTCAACGACAAACTCCAGCCTTTAGAACAAGTTGGGGGATATTTTGCTTATCGTCAAGGTGAGTCTTTTTTAAATTATATAAATAGCGAATATGGCAGAGATAAAGTAATGGAATTATTCTATGCTTTCCGTAATCAAGGTGATGCTGATAAAGTCTCTCAAGAACTCTTTGGTATGACTTTTCATAATCTTGAACTAAGTTGGAAAAACTATCTAAAGAGGAAATACCTTCCTTACCTAGTGAACATGAAAATGCCTTACGAAGTTAGTGAAAGATTAACTGATCATGAAAATGAGGGAGGTTCTCGTAATTATGGGGCAAAAATAAGTCCTGATGGTTCCCATTATATATATTTCACAGATAGACACTGGAGACAGAGTGTCTGGATTGGTAGCTTTTATGAACCAGAAAAAAACAATAAAAAGATATTCACTGGTGAAGCAAGTGGTAAATTTGAAGGATTTAATTACGATAAAAATAATCTTGCCTGGTTCCCCGATGGTGAAAAGTTCGCTTTCGTAGCTAAAACTGCTCAAGGTGATAAGATTTACTGTATGGACCTAGATGGAAAACTCCTAAAAGAGATTGAGATTTCAGGTGTAGAGTCAATTTTTGAACTAGATATATCTCAACAAGCTGATAAAATAGTCTTTTCTGGTGCAAGCAATTTCCAAACTGACCTTTATATCTATTACTTGGAAACAGGTAAGCTTGAACAATTAACAAATGATATTTACTTCAATAGACAAGCAAAATTCTCTAAAGATGGTTCTAAGATAGTTTTTACCTCTGAGCGAGAAGCCAATGAGCGCTTACGCAATGGTTACTTCTCAGGGCTTACCAACCATATCTATGTTTACGACATTTTAAGCAATAGCTTTGAACAAATTACTTTTGGGAATACTAATTATAAGCTTGCTAGCTGGGTTGGAGAAAGCTCTGATTCTCTTTTAGTATTGAATGATGAAACCCTTTCCAACATCTATCTTCTCGATCTAGTTAATAACCAAAAAGCACAAGTAACAAATGTGATATCTGGTGTACTTGATTATGATATTTCTGCTAATAAATCTAAGCTAATTTATTCAAACTATCATGACAGAGGTTGGGATCTTTACTATAGCGATTTCCCTTTGGATGATTTAACCTTTGAATCATATAGAAAACCTTCTTCAGTGGCCTTTACTAATGATTGGGGACTATACTATAATAAAACACGTTTTTTGGAGATTGGAAAAACTAAAAGAGATTTTGAAAAAGTCTCAGTTGATTTGAGAAACTTTAAAGGAACAATAGTTGATTTTAATAAAAATAGAGCTGAAGAAAAACCTGATAGTATAGTGTTTATGAATAACTTCCAGATTGATGATATACCTGACAGCCTACGAGTAGAACCTACCATTAAAGATTATAGGGTAAAATTCAGACTAGATAACATTTGGGGTGGAGCAGGATACTCCTCTTCTGACGGAGCAATAGGATTCGTCCAAGCTAGCTTTTCTGACCTTATGGGTAATCATGGTCTAGGGATCAACCTTGGTTTAGCAGGTAAACTTGATGACTCGAGTTTATCGCTTAGATATCTTTATCTTCCTTATAGAATAGATTTTGGTTTAGGTATTCACTACTTAAATTCTGAATCTATTTATAGAAACAGCCTTTATCAAAACATTTATTATCGAGAAAATGAACAACAGATGGGTCTTAGCTTAATGACCAACTATCCAATTAATAAGTTCTGGCGGATAGAACTCACAAATTTAGTTTTCAACTATAATTCTGATTGGGATGTTTCTTATGATTATGAAGAGAACTGGGAAAGTGCTGGTACTGATATTCACCCTTCTTTTATTAAAGAGGATTATAATATATATAGACCAACCCTCTCAATTGTTCATGATAATTCTCTTTATGGACCTACTGGTCCCCTAATGGGCTGGAGAGGAGTTTATACTCTTCAAGCTGATATAGGCAGTAAAGAAGAAGAAAATATTACAAATTACTTTGATGTCAGAGGCTATAAGTTCTTTAACAAACGTTATGCTTTAGCAGGAAGAATATTAGGTGGTTTTTCTCGAGGAAAAGGAGCATATCAATTTGAATTAGATTCTTTTAATGGAGTTCGTGGTTATTATGATGATGAACCTGGAAGAAAAAACAAACTCTTAACAAGTCTAGAATTAAGATTTCCTTTTCTGGATTATATAGATGTTGCCTTCCCACTTCCTATAATATTTGGAAATATCAGAGGAACTGTTTTTACTGATATTGGTGTTATCTGGGGAGAAAATGATTATGATGAAGGCAATTATAGCTTTGATGCTGTAAAGGACAATAAATTAGAAGACATTAAAATGGGCGTAGGTTTTGGTCCAAGATTTAGTCTAGGCTATTTAGTCTTAAAATTCGATTTTGCCTGGGATACTGATTTAGATAAATTTGGTAAGCCAACCTATTTCTTCAGTATCTATGAGGAGTTTTAACCTTTAATACTTTAAAGAGGGAACAATGAAAAAGATTTACTACCTTATCATTTTTTTACTGATAAGTTCTAACTATTTAACAGCAACAAGCTTAACTCTTACACTTGAAAATAAGAGTATTAAAATTTCTGAATCAGCTACGGGTTCAAGAATACTGCAAGAAGGATCTTACTATTCAGGACTAAAAGATACCCCTTCCCTACCTATACTTAGCCACTTTTTTGAACTTCCTGAATATACTAAAATTGAGTCTGTTCAAATTACTCTCAATTCTTCTAAAACCCTAACTTTGACTCAGCCACTTCTTAAACAACCAGACCAGGTTATTATGACTAATAATGAAGATATTCAGAAGGAAGCAGAGATTTTCACTGGTAATTTTTATCCTAATGACTGGCTCTACAACTTTGGTTCAAGTATATCTGGTAGCAAGAATATTGGGTATTTAGCAATTTATGCTTGTGCTTATGATTCGAAAAGCCAATCTTTACTCCTTCCAGAAAGTTTCTCACTTAAAATTAATTTAGCTAATTCGCCTAAAGCTAAAACACTCCCTGATTCTAGAATAACTAGAGAGTTTCATAAAAGCCTAAATCTCCCAACAACTAGGGAGTATGAACAAGAGACCTACCTTTTAATCTATCCTGAAGACTTTGCTAGTGCTTATGCTCCCCTAGTTGATTTCAGAGAAAAGCAGGGTCTAGAAGTTATAACCACGACAAGTGAATATATCTTGGCTAACTATAATGGACAAGATAATGCTGAGAAAATCAGAAATTATCTTATTACAGAATACGAGAATGTCGGAATAGATTATGTAACTTTGGGAGCTGATGTCAATCACATTCCAGAAAGAAGACTATGGGCTTTTGACTGTAATTATGGGATTGAAGATGAGAACCATATTCCTGGTGATATCTATTATGCTAATCTTAATGGTGACTGGAATGCTAACCAAAATGAACTATATGGAGAGGAGAATGATGAGGTTGACCACTTCCCTGAAGTTATTATAGGAAGACTTCCTGCTATTAGTAATATAAGTGAAGTTGAAGCCATGGTTAGTAAGCTTATTGCTTATGAAATGGGATTTCATCAAGATTATTCCCAGGGATTGGGTTTGTCTCAAAACTTATGGGATGAATCAAACAGTGTTTATGTGCAAGAATACATTGAAGAGATGTATTACCCAGACTTTATAAATAACATAATATTGAATGAAGAAGCAAATAATGTCCAATCTGCTCAAGAGAATTTTAATAGAAATCCGAATATTATTCAACATACAGGACACTGTTTTTGGCACGTTATAGCCTTAGGGAATGGAACAATTAATGATGCTTTCGTTAATGATATGAACAACGATTATGCAGGAGTAATGTATTCAATTGGATGTTGGGCAGCAGCTCTTGATTTCAATTCCATCGCAGAAAAACTTCTTAGAGTTCCTGAGCATGGCATCCCTGCTTTTGTAGGAAACTCCCGCTATGGTTGGGGTGCTCCTTCAGCAGATGGTTTTGGTTTTTCTGAGTTTTATCAAAAAGAGTTCGCTAAGCTCCTTTTCCAAGAAGAAAAAACTAATATCGCTATGGTCAATCAGCTTCAAAAGTTACCTTTCATACCATATCAAACTGGTACATCAGTCTATAAATGGTGTAGCTACCAACTTAATACTCTCGGAGATAGCTATTTCAACCTCTTTATAGATGAGCCTAAAGACTTTCATGTAGATTATCACTCTGAGGGCGACAACTACACTTTCTTTGTTTCTTATAATCAAGAACCACTGCAAGATGTTGTTATTGCTTTGGATAATAGCACCCAGCTTCACACAGATGTAAATGGGCAAGTTTCTTTCATGGCTGAACCAGGTGGATTTATAAGTCTTTATAAAAATGCTTTCAAAATGCAAGAAGTTCTCCTAGAAACAACTTATGAAAGTAATATCACAGAAATTCAGATAAATGATGTAATCACTCCAAGCACTGATAGAATAATAAGTTTCAAGATTAGAAATGCTTTTGATATTGATTTGATGTGGGAACTAAGAGTAAAAGAGAACAATACTGTTTTAGGACAAACATCTGGGACTTTAACTGCTGACCAAGTATCAGACTGGTTAGATCTTTCTATAGACCAACCTACATCAAATATTTTAAACTTAGAACTTTACTCTACAACCACTAATGAAGTTTTAGATAATAAATATATAACTGTTGACTTAGCTAAACCTGAAATAGCAATGACTAACTTTTCCCTAGAGACTTACCCATTAGTTTATGCTAGTGACGATATACCTTTTTCATTTACTTTGAGAAATATTTCAGATAGAACTCTCCAGATTACAGGTGTAGAATTTCTCTCAGATAATTTGAATATTATTCAAGTACTACCAATGAGAACTACTCTTGAAGCTGGACAAGAAGAAAGTTTTTATGCTTTCTTGTCTTTAGCCCAAGATGTTAGCTTTGCTTCTTTAGATGTACAAGTTTATCTTACTAATGAGTATTGGCCCTCTCTTCAAGAGAACTTCAATCACCATTTTTCCGTTGGACAACAATCTCTATATGACACCTTTGAAAGTGCACCCCTTTGGTTCCAAGAAAATGCCTGGCAGAGAACAAATGATCAAGCTTATGCTGGTGAATATTCTCTAACTTGCTCCCCTACTCAATATGGAGAGTTTGATTTAGACTTACCACTTCTTTCATATACTGATGAAATCACTCTTTCCTTCATGTATAAATATAAGATGCCTATGTATGGTCAAGATGGTTTCTCTATCTATGTTATCACAGACGATATTCAAGAAAGAATCATCTTCTTAGGTTCAGGTGGTGCTTTGGAAAATGGGACAAGAGAAGTTGATGATTTTATCTTTAGTGATTGGGCTGAATATTCTTTAACTTTAGGAGACCTACTTCTCAATAAACCTGAGCTGGGTAGTCAGTTCACCTTAAGATTTTCTTTTACTTATATCCAAGACTCAAGTGTGACTAATAATTATAGCCAAGACCCTGATTTGGGAGTATTTTTAGATAATATGCAGTTAAGTCATAATAACCAAAATGTTAGTAATCAAACTGATATTGAACCTTTAAATAACCATATTAAGCTTTATCCTAATCCTGTAAAAAATAGTTCTGTAAGACTAGAGCATAATAACAAAATTGGTGATAGCTATGAATTGTCTGTTTATAATCTAAAAGGACAGAAAGTATATACAGCTAAAGGTTTAGTAAAATCATCTGACAAAGATGCTATCCAAATACCAATTTTCCAAAGGAATAGAAATGAGTTATCCTCGGGAATCTACTTTGTTAGATATAAAACGGTTGACAGGTCTGACTTAAAAAAAATACTTTTCCTAAAATAATATTAAACATCTTAGGAGTCCCAAATGGATAACACAAAAAAGATTCTTGTCATCAACTGTGGAAGCTCATCTTTGAAGTATGAAGTTTATCTCATGCCTAGCCAGGAAAGTCTTGGTAAAGGACTTGTAGAAAGAATTGGAGAGCATGAAGGACATATCTGTCAAGAGAGTGATAAAGGTACTTATGATTTAGTAACTCCTATTAAAGACCATCAAGCAGCTATGGAGTTAGTTGCTTATGCTTTAACTGATGAGAAACTAGGTATACTTAAAGAAATAACTGAAATCGAAGGTATTGGTCATAGAGTTGTTCACGGTGGTGAAGATTATTCAGCATCTGTTATCATAGATGATGATGTAATCAAATCTATTGAAAAGAATTCTGAACTAGCTCCTCTCCACAATCCAGCTAATCTAACTGGTATAAAAGAAAGTGCAAAACTACTTCCAAAAGTAAAACAAGTAGCTGTCTTTGATACCGCCTTTCACCAAACCTTACCTCCTGCAGCTTACCTATATGGCATTCCACATGAATTTTATGATAAATTCAAAATTAGACGATATGGCTTCCATGGAACTAGCCACCGTTATGTAGCTTTAAAAGCACTTGAAATGTGTAAAAGAAATCCTGTTAATACTAATATAATTACCTGTCACCTAGGTAATGGAGCTTCAATCACTTCAATTATGAATGGAGAATCAGTAGATACTTCAATGGGCTTTACTCCACTTGCTGGACTGCTAATGGGAACTAGAAGCGGTGATATTGATCCTTCTATAGTCTTCTTCCTAATGGAACGTGGCTACAGTAGCCAAGATCTTAATAATATCTTGAACAAAAAAAGTGGTTTGTTGGGAATGACAGGTATTTCAAACGACTTAAGGGATATAGAAGCTTCTGCTGAAAAGGGTGATGAAAGAGCTATTGAAGCCTTAGATGCTTATGCTTATAGAGTTAGAAAATATATTGGGTCTTACTCAGCAAATTTAGTTAAAGTTGATATTCTGGTCTTCACTGGTGGAGTAGGTCAATATGGTGTTAAGATGCGTGAAAGAATTTGTAAAAGAATGCAAAATATTGGTGTCCATATTGATATTAAAAAGAATAAAGAGGTTGGTGGTAAAGCTGGTATTATTTCTGAGCCTTACTCACCTGTAACTATTGTAGTAATGCCTACAAATGAAGAACTTCAAATAGCTTCTGACACCTATCAATTAATATTTTAATTACAACAATGCGGTAGGTGAATATCTACCGCATTTCTTTACTTAAATATATGCAAGATAATCTTATTTTCGATAAATCGATTAAACGTGTTATTAGTAGAATTATCCGGACAATCAGAAAGTACAAGCTGATTGATGATAATGAAAAAGTAGCTGTTGCCCTGTCAGGAGGGAAAGATAGTGCAAGTCTCCTCTATATATTATGGTATATAAATCAGTATTCTTATCTTAATTTCGACCTAATTGGACTACATGTAAGAACATCTGACTATGATGCTAGTCCTATAAAAAATCTTTGTGACATGCTAGGTATTGAGCTTGTAATTCTTAATATAGATATGGAACAGGTTATTAACTACCCTCACATATGCTATTCATGTGCTAGAATCAAAAGACAAGCTATGTGGGAAGAAATAACTAGACGAGGTATCAGAAAAATTGCTTATGGCCATCATGCAGACGATGCTATTGATACTTTCTTTATGAACTTAATCCTTCATCAAAATATTGAATCCTTTCCCCCTATCTTAGAGTACCTAAAACTAGATTTAGCTGTTATCAGACCCTTGATTTTTGTGAATGAAAGCTGGATTCTAAAACTCTTTCAGAGAAAAGATTTGACAAAACTAGATTATGTTTGCCCTTATGAAGAAAGAAATATTAGAGAAGATTTTCGAGAAAAAGTTGAGAAACTTCAAGATGTCTTTCCTGATTATAGACTTGAAGAAAATGTAATCAAAGCTCTAGAAAAACACTATGATTTTTTGCTTAAAGGTCAAACTGATGATTCAATTAAAATCTTCAAATGAGGTAATATGAAATTATTAATACATGTTTGCTGTGGTCCCTGTTTTATAGCTCCTTATACACATTTAAAAGATGACCATGATATTACTGCTTTCTGGTTTAATCACAATATCCACCCTTATACTGAATATGAGAAAAGAAGAAATACTTTAAGGGAATTTATCAACAAGCATAATATCTCCTATATTGAAAAGGATGAGTATGACTTAGACAGATTCATCCAAAATTCAGTTTTTAAAGAAAATAAAAGATGTATCTCATGCTATTATGAAAGACTAAAATATACTGCTATTATTGCTAAAAAAGGTAAATTTGATGCTTTTACTTCCACCCTACTATATTCCAAACATCAAAACCATAACTTAATGATTGAAATTGCCCAATCCTTAGCTAAAGAATATGGAGTTGATTTCTTTTATCAAGACTTCCGAGAATACTGGAAAGAAGGAATTGAACTATCTAAAGAAGAAGGGATGTATAGACAGCAGTATTGTGGTTGCATCTACTCTGAAAGGGATCGTTACTATCGGAAGTAACATCATTAATCCTCTTTTAGCTTTCTAAAACTCTAAAACAATTATAAGCCAGAAGTCTTATTAAGTTTATCCTAAACTAAACTATTTCAATCCATAAATTACCTATTATCAAATACTTATCCAAAGTTCTTGCATTTTTTGTAATATCTATTTAGCTTCTTGATTATTAGAATCCCTAAAAAACTTTGGGATTAAATTAGGACACTAACAATAAAGGAGAAATAGAAAAACCTACTTTTGAATAACTTCAACTAGGAAGAGTTATGTTATTTTTCGTTTTTAGCAGTCATAACTAAAGTCTGCTAAAAAATAATTTGACATATTAACCGGCTTAATTATTTTATATTTATAATTCATTGTAGGAGGAGAATATGAATTTTGAAAAATACACTATTAAATCGCGGGAAGTCGTTAATAACCTTTCAGGATTAGCTAATGAATATTACCACCAAGAGATAAATGAAATACATCTTTTAAATTCTTTACTAAAGACTGAAGAGTCTATTGTTATTCCATTATTACAAAAAATAAATATCCCCCTCAGGGACTTAATCAGGGATGCTGATAAGGAATTAAACAAGCTAGCCAAAATCCAAGGTCAAACCCAGAATTATCTTTCAAAAGAGCTAAATGATATCTTCTTAGAAGCTGAAAAACAAGCTAAGAAACTACAAGATGATTACATAAGTGTTGAACATCTCTTTTTAGCTTTAATTCTAAAAGGGAAAAAAAGTGAGCAAATTATAAAGAGATTTGGTATTACTTATGATGCTGTTATGCTTGCTTTGAAAGAAGTAAGAGGAAATCAAAGAGTCACAGATGAGAATCCTGAAGTTAAATACCAAGCCTTAGAAAAATACACACGCAATCTAACTAAGCTAGCAAAAAATGGAAAACTAGACCCAGTAATTGGTAGAGATGAAGAGATTAGAAGAGTTATCCAAATTTTATCTAGAAGAAGAAAGAACAATCCAGTATTAATTGGTGAACCTGGTGTAGGTAAAACTGCTATTATAGAGGGACTAGCTAAACGAATCATCGATAGTGATATTCCTGAGAATCTTAAGAACAAAGAGATCTTAGAGCTTGATATGGCATCTTTGATAGCTGGAGCAAAATATCGAGGAGAATTTGAAGATAGGCTAAAAGCAGTTTTGAAAGAAGTCGAAAGCAACGAGGGAAAATTAATTCTCTTTATTGATGAAATTCACACAGTTGTTGGAGCTGGAGCTTCAGAAGGTTCCATGGATGCCTCTAATATGTTAAAACCTGCTCTCGCAAGAGGATCTCTCCACTGTGTAGGAGCAACAACCCTTAATGAATATAGAAAATACATTGAAAAAGATCCTGCTCTTGAAAGAAGATTTCAACCTGTAATGGTTAAAGAACCAAGTGAAACAGATACTATATCAATACTACGTGGTATCAAAGATAAATATGAAATCCATCACGGAGTTCAAATTACCGATGGTGCGCTGGTCTCTGCAGCTTATCTCTCCAATAGGTATATAAGTGACAGATTCTTGCCAGACAAAGCAATTGACTTAGTTGATGAAGCTTGTGCCCAACTAAAAATGGAAATTGATTCTATGCCTACTGAAATAGATGAACTAGCTAGAAAAATCAAGCAGTTAGAAATTGAAAAACTCTCCATGAAAAAAGATAAAGATGAGCTTTCAAAAGAAAGAAAGAAAAAGATAGATATTGAAATATCAAATTTACGTGATAAAGAAAATAATCTTAAAGCAAAATGGTCTTATGAAAAAGAACTTTTAAATAGCTTAAATTCAGCTTCAGAGGAACTTGACAAGCTAAAAAATGATATAGAAAAAGCAGAACGAAATGGCCAATTAAATCAAGCAGCTGAGCTTAAATATGGTAAACTTCCTGAAAAAATTGCTCAGTTAGAAGAAAATAAACAAAAATTAATGGCTATACCAGCTGAAGATAGAATTCTCAAAGAGAATGTTGATGAAGAGATTATTGCTGAAGTTGTTGCTAAATGGACTAATATTCCAGTAACCAAGCTTCTTACTAATGAAATGACTAAGCTTATCAAGATGGAAGATATTCTATCTAAAAGAGTAATTGGCCAAAAGGAAGGAATAACAGCCTTATCAAATGCCATAAGAAGATCAAGATCAGGTATAGCAGATCAAAATAAGCCAATTGGTACATTTCTTTTCTTAGGACCAACTGGAGTTGGTAAGACTGAGTTAGCCAAAACTTTAGCTGATTTCCTTTTTGATACCGATAAGGCTATAATTAGAGTTGATATGTCTGAATATATGGAGAAACATTCTGTTGCCCGTTTGATTGGAGCTCCTCCAGGTTATGTCGGTTATGACCAAGGAGGATACCTAACCGAAGCTGTAAGAAGGAGACCTTATTCCGTAATCCTATTTGATGAAATTGAAAAAGCACATACAGATGTTTTTAATATACTGTTGCAGATTTTTGATGATGGAAGACTTACTGATGGCCAAGGTAGAACTATTGATTTTAAGAATGCTATCATTATATTAACTTCAAATATCGGAGCTCAGATGATCTATGATGATCAAAGTAGTGATAGTCAGGAATTGAAAGAAAAGCTTTTCCCTCTTCTTCATCAATATTTTAAACCTGAATTTATCAACAGGTTAGATGAAATTATTGTTTTTCAAAAACTTAATCAAGATCAAATAAAACAGATTGTTGAATTAAATCTTGATATTTTGAAAAGAAGACTTACTGAACAGAGAGTAGCTCTTCGTTTCACACCTACCTTGATAGATAAAATAGCAGAGGAAGGCTATGACCCTCAGTTTGGAGCAAGACCTCTAAAAAGAGTTATCCAAAGAGAAGTTGAGAACAGACTAGCTACTAAGTTAATTGCTGGTGAAGTAAGTCAAAATAGTGAAATTACCGTGGATTACCGTGATGGAAGCTTTATATTTAATAACGACAATAACCTGTAGATAATGAGGCAGATAAGAAAATTCATTGACAAGTTAACACTGTTAATATTCTTTTCATTCATATTAAGATTCTGGAGGATTTGAATGAAAAAGACTGTGTTAATTATTGTTTTAATGATGATTACTCTTACTGTTGTTGCTAAACCATCTCAGCTAAAGAACTTTGATGATTTGATGGATGCTTTAAGAGCAGGAAAGAATGTTAGAGTAGTAGCTGAATATGGTAAATGCAAACTTATATCAGGAAATGAAGAAAAATCTGCACCAAACGCTATAGGTGGAATGGGTGTGGATGTCTGGGAATATTTTGCTCCTATGTCTATTGGCAACCCAACTGCTTTTGTAGTATTTTCACAAAGCAAACTTATTAATTATGGTGGATATATCTATAATTATGCTAAGTTCAGAGTTGGCGATGATAACAAAGTGAAAATTACTGCCCAGTATGCAGATGCTAAAGACTTAAACATTGAAATGGATGAGAATTTCTTCTCCGAAATCAATGATGGAAAAAATGATGGAGCAGTTTATTTTTACGCTGAATAATTAAATCGATAAAGTAATTAGAATATGAGATCCTGACCTCTTCTCCAAGAAGTCAGGATTTTTTTGTTTCTAATTATTGTGGATTATAATTTCCCATTCTAATTGGTATCAAAGACCAATTACATAGTTTTCTCATATTTTATTTGACAAATCTTATCTTCAAATTTTATTAGTAAATAAAAACCTTTAATCTTGCCCAGAGAGGCAGAAAGGAGAACACATGAAAAAAGTTAATTACCTTAGTATTAACCAAACTCTTGCTAAAAGACAATTACAAGACAACTGTTCCCCTTTTTCACTATTAAATCACAGGAGTACCAATGCAAAACGAGTTTAATTTTGTTAACCGTAACATGTTCGATTTAGATGATTATAGTGCTGAAGAAATTCTCCAAATTTTGGAAAGTACCAAAGCGATGAAAGAGATTAACTCTCGTTCATACAAAAAAATTCCAACCCTTCGAGGAAAAACTGTATGTACCCTCTTCTTCGAAAATTCAACTAGAACTCTAATGTCTTTTGAGCTTGCAGCTCACAGACTCTCTGCAGATGTTGTTTCCTTCTCTGCAAACACCTCTTCCCTATCTAAAGGTGAAAGTTTGCAAGATACTGTATTAACTTTAGATGCCATGGGAATAGACGCTTATATTATCAGACACAGCTATCCTGGTTCACCACAAATGGTACATAAATATACTGGTAAACCAGTTCTTAACGGTGGTGATGGCCGTCATGCACATCCCACACAAGCACTTTTGGATATTTATTCAATTTGGGAGAAAAGAGGAAGTCTTGAAGGTATGAAAGTTACTATTGTAGGAGATATTGCTCATAGTAGAGTTGTCAGGTCTAATCTTATAGGTATGAAGAAGTTAGGGGCTGAAGTAACTGTTTGTGCACCAAGAACACTTATGCCAAGTAAAATGGAAGAGATTTATGGCTGTAAAGTAGAGTATGATTTAAAAGAAGCTCTTACCGATGCAGATGCGGTTATGGGTTTAAGAATGCAATTAGAAAGACAAAAGGATGGTCTTTTCCCAAGTTTAGAAGAGTACACTAAGTATTACTCACTTTCAAAAGAAACTCTTAAATGGGCTAAAGCAGATGCACTGGTTATGCACCCTGGTCCTATGAATCGTGGAATTGAAATCTTACCAGAAATAGCAGATTCAAAACAATCAGTAATTCTTGACCAAGTTACAAACGGAGTTGCAGTAAGAATGGCACTCCTTTTCTTAATCTTAGGTGGACAGGCATAGGAGGAACAATGAGAATATTAATTACTAATGGAAAAGCTTTTATAAATGATGAACTTGTACAAAAAGATATTTTAATTGAAGATAAAGCGATTATTAAAATTGCTGATGTGATAAATGAATCAGCTGATAAGATTATCGATGCAGAAAATAAACTAGTATTACCTGGTTTTATTGATTTACATGCTCATCTTAGAGATCCAGGTCAAACACATAAAGAAGATATTGTTACTGGTACTGCAGCTGCTGCTAAGGGTGGTTTCACAACTATCTGTGCAATGCCTAATACATATCCAGTTGTTGATAATATTGCAACAGTTGAGTATATTCAAAGAAAAGCAGCTGACTTAGGTAAGTGTAAAGTAAAGGTTATCGGAGCAATGACCAAAGGTTCTGAAGGCAAAGAAATATCTGAATATGCAATTATGAAAGAGGGTGGAATTGTAGCTGTCTCAGATGACGGTGGCTGTGTTCAAAATGCAAAGTTAACTCAAAACTGTATGAAGTATGCTTATAATTTTGACCTACCTGTGATTGTCCATGCTGAAGACTATAATTTAGCTGGTTCAGGGCTTGTTAATGCTGGGAAGATATCTAGTCAACTTGGATTAGGTGGTATCCCTGGTCTTGCTGAAGAAATTATCATAGCACGCGACATTATGTTAGCTGAAAGTATAGGAGTAAGACTTCACATTGCTCATATTTCAACTGCAAAAGGAATCGACTTAGTTAGAAAGGCAAAAGCTGATGGTGTTGCCATAACTAGCGAAGTAACTCCTCATCATCTTACTATGAACGAAGATGCTGTCTATGGTTTTGACACAAATACTAAAGTTAAACCACCTCTCAGAAGAGAACAAGATAGACTAGCCTGCATAGAAGCTCTCAAAGATGGAACAATTGATTATATAGCTACGGACCATGCTCCTCACTCTGATTACGAAAAAGAAAGAGAGTATAACATAGCTCCTTTTGGAATAAATGGTTTTGAAACAGCCTTTGCTTCTTTAAATACATTCTTAGTTCAAAAAAATATTCTTGACTTACCGACTCTAGTTAAAGCAATGAGCGAAAAACCAGCCCAATTCTTAGGAATCAAAACTGGTAAAATTGAAGAAGGATATATAGCTGATTTAAATATTGTAGATTTAGAAGCTGACATCAGTTTCAATCGCGATAATATGTTGTCAAAATCTATTAATACACCATATATAAATCAGACTCTTAAAGGAAAAGTTCAATATACTATCTGTGAAGGAAGAGTCACTTGGCAAGGTGAAACTGAATAGTCTTAGTTTCCTGAAAAGATAAATATGTTTCTAAACACAAAAGCAAATTAATTTGGTAGGATTTAATATATGAAGTGCAAACTATTAGAAAACATAAAGTTAAACAATGATTACTATCTCTTAAAATTTAGTAAAGAAGGTATGGATGCTGAATTTTATCCAGGGCAATTTGTTACAGTAAAACTGCCTTATCAAGTTCCAGGACAACGTTTGGGTATTCCGATAAGCATTTACCAAGCTGATCAAAGCTCTTTTACTCTCTTTATCAAGATTTTAGGAGAAGGGACAAGAATTTTAGCCCAAGCTAGTCAGAATATGGAACTGGATATCCTTGGACCTTTGGGAAAAGCTTTTACCCTAGAAAAAAATAAAACAGTCCTCTTAATTTCCGGAGGTGTAGGTTATCCTCCCCTCCGGTTTTTAAAGGATAGGCTTGTTAATTGCAAGGTAACTTGGATTCATGGTGGAAAATGCCAGACTGATATCTTTCCTTGCGACCATGCCTATACAGAAGATGGTTCTGCTGGAGAAAAAGGCTTAGTAACAACTGACTTACATAATATTCTGAACAAGCAGAAATTTGACATTGCTTATAGCTGTGGACCCAATCCAATGTTGAAATCAGTAGCATCTATTCTTCAAGAATACTCAATTCCTCTTGAAGTATCATTAGAGGAATACATGGCTTGTGGAATAGGGGTTTGCTATGGTTGTGCGGTGCAAGTAAAATCATCCGACAACCAACCATTGTACAAAAGAGTCTGCAAAGATGGACCAGTCTTTAACTCACAAGAAATAGTATGGGAGACTAGCTGATGAGTCTTGAAACGAAACTTCAAAAGTTAGAATTCAAAAACCCAATTACAACAGCCTCAGGGACTTTTGGATATGAGATGTCTGACTACTTAGATTTTAATAAATTAGGTGCTATAGTTACAAAAACTATAACTAAAGATAGAAAAGCAGGGAATCCTTCTCCTCGCCTTTTTGAAACTGAATGGGGTTTATTAAACTCTATTGGACTACAAAATCCAGGTGTTGAAGACTTCATAAATCATACTCTTCCCCATTATGAGAAGTATGATACTCCCCTTATTGTTAGCTTTTCTGGCTCAACTCAAGAAGAGTTTTTACAAGTATTAACTCGCTTAGAATCTGTTAATAGCATTGCTGGTTATGAGGTAAATGTTTCCTGCCCTAATGTAGAAAATGAAGGGATTGCTTTCGGAGTTGATGCTAATGTAGTTAATCAACTTACCAGTAGACTGAGAAAGCTAACAGATAAAGAACTGATTATTAAACTAACTCCTAATGTTACTAGCATTGTAGAGATTGCTCAAGCTGCTAAAGAAGGCGGAGCGGACTCTTTAGCCTTGATTAATACCCTTCTTGGTATGGCAATAGATCCTATGACTGGAAAATCACGAATAAATAGAAGGATTTGTGGTTATTCAGGTTCTGCTATTAAACCTGTAGCTATTTCAAATGTTTATAGAGTAGCCCAAGCAATTGATATTCCTATACTAGCTATGGGTGGAGCTGAAAACTACCTTGATGTTCTAGAATTTTTATATGCAGGAGCTTCCATGGTTGCCATTGGAACAGCTAGTTTCTATAATCCTAGTATTATTGAAAAGATAATTTCTGACTTAGCTCTTCATTTCGATAAACATAATTTATCTGTAGCTAAAATCAAAGGTAAAGTCTATTAAGCTATCTTGATTGTTACAATCTCAATAAGTTTCCAATATTTTATTGAGATTCTAACAGGAGTGAAATAATATTTAGAGTTTTAATAATAAAACCTGACCAAAGACTAAAAGCTTTTTGATCAGGTTTTTTTCGCTCACTGAGCTATGAAGCTTTGAAAACCCAAGAAGTGTTATAGAATTTTAGTAGCACTTGACCACAGCTATTTATTACTTTGAACAGTATAGTTTCTTGACTTTTTTCATTGCTAATCAGTAAATGGAATACAAATTGCATAAATTACTACTAATAGAAAAATTATATTTTGGAGGCTCTAATTGAGACGAATTTTATTCTTATGTATATTAACAACCCTAGTAATAATGGGATGTGCTAAAGCAAGCGATCCTACAGAAACTAGTCAAGGTGTTCTAAATGAAGTAACACGTATTCCACTTAATGGTGATGCAATTGGTATTGATTTCTCTGAGAGTTATATTGCAGTTGCTGAATACGATGCAGGTCTATCTGTTATTGACAGAAATACTTTTGAGAGAAACTGGCATACAGAAATTGTTGGTGATGATAATTCAGTTCTAAACTTAGGTAGAAATAGAAGAATTAATTTAGTTGAAGATTTAGGTTTCTTACTTTTCACAGAAGAAAAAGAAGCTGATAGTTATCGTATTGTTGATATTAATCAAATTGATACATTAAGAATCATTTCTTCTGTTACTGGTGGTACTTACGCTATCAGACAGATTGAACTCTTCCCTTATGATGATCCAAATCCTAATCCATATCAAGATTATACAGCCAGAGGCTTCTTTGTTAATGGCTATGACATTACCGAAGTTGGTTGGAATAGTATTACTGATGGTATTGAAACACTAGGGACAGACTATGTTTGGTCATTCCCAGCAAGAACTAATGGTGCTCATAAAACAGAGAACTATATGTTTGCAGCTTGTGGACAACGTGGTGTCTTCATTTCTGATTTAGAGACTTATGATATAATTACTGAGTTTGATACACCAGGTTCAGCTTTAAGAATCAAAGTTCAAGGTAATTATGCTTACGTGGCAACTCGTCAAACTGGACTCTATGTCTATGATATTTCTGATGTTCTTAACCCAATAGAGATTTATAATCACGATACAACAGGTTATGCTCAAAATTTAGATGTAAATGAAAACTATTGTGTTTTAGCTTCTGGTGGAGGAAACCTCTATGTTTATGATATTTCTGACCCTACAAACATAACTTTCTTACAAAGAGAAACTTCAACAGGATATACAAATAATGTAAAAATTGATAATGATAACAGAGTTTATGTAGCTACACGCGATGAAGGCTTAGTAATCTTTGATATCGAGAGATAAGAATTAAAAACTATGTAAGGATGGAGTAGATGAGAGGATTATTTATAGGTTTAATGGCACTTATTGTGTCATTAAACCTTTTTTCAGCACCTTTACAAATTGGTGCAAACAGTGATGGATTTAGATTAGTTAGTGAAACTGATGAAGAAGTGGTTGTTGAGTTTAAATTACCAAATTATTCAATTGAAAAACTCGACACTGGAAAAGATCTCTTTAACGTTATAACAACTACAAGCCAAGCTTATACTAGTCAGATAGGTAAACCTTACCTCCCCATTTTTGCTACTGGAATAGCAGTAGCTAATCAAGGAAGAGTTTCATATGAAATAATCGAAAGTGAATATTCAGAACTTCCTATGGAGAATATTTTCCCTAGCCAAAAAGAGGGATTCGTCTATAAAAATATATCCTTAGAAGAATACGACTATAGTGGTTTCTTTCCAAACTCAGAGGTTAGTCAAGGTGAAGCTTTTGTTTTAAGAGATTTAAGAGTAAAACCTATTCAAGTTAAACCCTTTTTATATAATAAAACGAAAAAGACTTTAAGGGTTTTCAACAAGCTTGTTATTAAAGTTACTACTGATGCAAGACAAGCTGGTGTTAATGAAATAACAGCTCCTAGAGCTATTTCTCCAGCTTTTCAAAAATTATATCAAGCTACCCTTTTAAATTATCATAGAACAGATAATGATAACTATACACCTAATATACTTTTTATTCATAAGGCTAATAATGACCCAATTTTCCAACTGAAATTGGAACAATACACGAAAATTAAGAGACAGAAAGGCTTCAATGTTAGAAGTGTATCAACTTCAGATATTGGTTCAAGCTCAACCTCTGGAATCAAGAACTATATTCAAAACTTATATGATGGTACAGAATTTAGACCAGACTATGTTGTCCTTGTTGGTGATGTAAGTGGTACTTTTGGAATCCCTACTTATAATGCTAGTTACGCTGATAATGCTGAAGGAGATTATCCTTATACTCACCTTGCAGGAAATGATTTGGTAGGAGATATCTTCATCGGTAGAATGTCTGTTAATAATTCCACTGATCTTAGTAGATATGTTGGTAAAATGAAATCTTATGAGGGTTTCACTAACCCTAATGACCCTAGTTATCTGGACAATATGCTTTTAGTAGCCGATACTGATCCTTCAGGAGAGTCTACTGTTAATCATTGTAAATTCGTTAAGCAAATCAGTACTATGGTTAATCCTGAACACCAATATACTGAAGTTTATGGTAATAATCCTAATTCAACTGATATGAATCAAGCTATTAATGATGGGATTGACTTTTTTGTTTACCGTGGTTATATTGGCATGAGTGGCTGGAATCCAGGTGGAGCTCAAACAAATACTCATAAATTGAATCACGGAGTTATAATAACCTGTGCTACTGGTAATTTTGCAAGCACTGGAACAACTGAAGAATATGTAAACTTAGGAACTGAAACTGCTCCAAAAGGTGGTTTAACTGCTATTGGTATGGCTACTTCTTTTACTCACACTTCTTTTAACAATAGCTTATCTGGTGGTATCTTCCATGGTATTTATAATCTTGGACAAAGAACAATGGGACAAGCCTTACTTACTGGTAAAATCACAACCCATATTGTTTATAGTGAATCCGATATGTCTGATGTTAAAAAGTTTACTCACTGGTGTAATTTAATTGGTGATCCTACTGTTGATGTCTATACAGGACAACCTGATAGCTTTATTGCTGAAGTTTCAGATTTCTATCCAGACAGCCAAACATTAGTTGTTATTGCTAAGAATCAAAATAACATACCAGTTAACTCAGCTATAGTGACATTAACAAATGAATCTGGTGAGATCACTAAAGCCTTCACTAATGCAGAAGGAGTTGCTAATCTTCAACTTGAAGAGGGTGAAACTGAATATACTTTGACAATTGACAAAACAAACCACTTCCCTCTACAAGAAAGTATTCAAGTAAGCGGAAGCGATTTAAGAATTGCTTCTTTAATTATCGATGATGATAATGAAGGTTCTTCTCAAGGTAATAACAATCAAAATATTGAAGCTGGTGAAAATATAGAAGTCAACTTTATGATTGAGAATTTAACTGCTAACGATATCAATAATATTCAAGCAAATCTTAGTGTTAACAACTACCAAATTCAAATGGAGGAGGCTACAAGTCAGATAACTACTCTTACAGGAAACTCAAGCTCTTTATTTGATTCTAACTTCTCATTTAATGTGAATAATAGTATTAATAACAATACAGAAATTGCTTTTATCCTTGATTTAGCCTATGGAACAGGACAAAATCTGCGTTTGTATTACTTAGCAGATGTTAATAATGGAAACTTAATCATTACAGATTCAAATGTTGTAATGCTAGGTGAAAGCCTGCAAGCCAACCAAACAGCAACTATCTCAGTTACTCTTGAAAATCAATCTGATATTCTTGTAGAGAATGTTGAAGCAAAAATGATAATTGATAATGGACATTTTAGTGTTTTAACAGATAATATTTTGATTCCTTCTTTAGCAACTTATCAAAGTCAGACTTTAGACTTCCAGATATCTTCAGCAATTGATATGTTCCCTGGCATGACAACTGAATGTATCCTTAAGTTCGATAATGAAATCAATTTCTATCAAGAAAGTAGATTTGATGTTAAGTTTGGTGATTTAGGAAATACTTCACCTCTAGGACCAGATATGTTTGGTTATGTTATCTATGATTCAAATGATATTGATTATCCTGAATGTCCTGAATATGACTGGGTTGAAATCGCTCCAATTAACGGTGGATCTGGTACTGAATTAGATATCTATGACCCAGATGCGCAAGGTGAAGGTGATGGAGTAGGTTCAAACTCAACAGATGTTGTTGATTTACCTTTCCAATATATTTTCTACGGACAAAGTTATAACCAGATAACTGTCTGTTCAAATGGTTTCATCTCATTTGGAGCTAATAGCAATGGTGAATTTAGAAACTGGAGATTACCTGGTGCTTTAGGGCCAAATGGAATGATTGCTCCTTTCTGGGACGATATGCATATGTCTAGTAACTCAGGAATTTATACTTATTACGATAGTCAAGAAGACTACTTTGTAATTCAATGGGAACAAATGATTAATGGTGCAGCCAACAACCCAGCAGAAGAAACTTTCCAATTGATTCTTTATAACCCTCAAAGAAATAGTTCTTCCCTTAATCAAGGTACAGCTAAGATTCAATATAAAACCTTTAACAATGTAGATAATGGTAATCCTGGCTCTTACACTCCTTGGCATGGTAATTATGCCACTATAGGTATCGAATCTCCGTGTGGAACAATGGGTTTAGAATATACTTACAACCAAAACTATCCTGCTGGTGCTCACGAACTTGAAGATGGAATGGCTTTGTTTATTACAACAAAACCCGTTCTCCTACTTGAACCGAATATTAGTATTTTCGATGTTAACATTGTTGAAGAAGAAAATGATGGTAACTTTGAAATTGGTGAAGAAATAAAAATAGGCCTAGCCCTTATAAATACTGCACTTACTCCACTTACTAATCCTACTGCAACCATTACAACTTTAGAACCTAGAGTTACTATTACCAATGACCAAACTGTTTTTGAAGATTTAGTAATGGATCAAGAATCCTATAGCAGAGATTACTTCACTATTGAGCTAAATGACGAAATCAATGATGGTGAGATTATTACTTTGAATATTGAAATCACTGGTGATGAAGAATATCGTTTCTATAAAGATATAAACCTTACAGTAAGTAAGCCAAGTATAATGAGTGATACAGTTATTATTAATGATTACCAAGCCTTAGGAAATAATAACTCTATTCCTGAAGCTGGAGAAACAGTCAGAATTGCCTGGACTATTAAAAATACTTCTGGTGTTGATGGTTTCTTAGATAGTGCAAATATATCGACTGATAATAGCTATCTTACTTTTGACAACACAACTATTAATAATATCAGAATCAAAGCTCATTCTAAGCAACAAGCAATCTTTACTGCAACCATATCAAGTTCTGCACCACAATATGAAGCAATTGAATTGCTATTTTCTGGCCAACTAAATGGCACACAAGTCTTAGAAAATAATTTTGTGATGGCTCTTAACACTTCTGAAACTTCGATTGATTTCGAGGATAACCAAAATCCTGTTTCTATCGCTAGTCCTTGGGAAATTGGATCAAGTAGCTACACAAGTGCTCATAGTGGAGATAATATCTTAGGAACAAATCTAAACTCTCAATACCCTAATGATACAGACATTACCGCTTGGACTGAATTTATTGATGTTAATCCTTCTTCTTCATTCTCTTTCTGGCATAAATATGCAATAGAAAGCAACTATGATGGTGGGCAAATAGTAGCTAGAATCGAAGGGGCAAGTTCCAATATAATTTTAACTCCAGATTCAGGCTATCCAAATCCCAATTTACCTGCTTTGGGTGGACCAGGATTTGATGGTAATTTAGGTACTTGGACTCAAGTCAATGTTACCTTACCTCAATCTCTACTCGGTAATTCAGTTAAGTTTGGATTTAGATTTGCTTCTGACTTTATGGTAACTGATCAGGGTTGGTTTATTGATGATATAGTCATTGGTGGAGCTGTTACTGAAAGCTTTGTCTTTACTGGCAACGTAACACTAAATGGAGGTTCTTCAGACCCTAGCTCTGTTAATCTATTTATTTCTGATTATGTCCTAAGCCCTCAAACAGATGGACTTTATCAAGCTCTACTTCCATTTGATTCATATCAAGCAATTTACTCTCTAACTAGCTATCGATCTGACTCATTTGATATATCCAATATCGATTCTAATCAGCTAATAAACCATGACCTTGTTATGAATTACTTAAATTCACCAGAAAACTTAACTAAGTCTCTGCAAGATTCAATTCTAACCCTTAACTGGGACTATGCTGAAGACTTAGATGATGAGTTAACTTATTTCATATTAGAAGAAAAGATAAATACAGGTGAATGGGAAGACTTTGCCCAGATACAAGATACTCAGCATACCATTGTTCTTCATGAAGACAACATATACTCTTATAGGGTCAAGGCAGTTTATCAGAATGATTATAGTAACTTGTCTAATGAAGTTACAGTTGAATATATGACTGGTACCGACAATGAAATTAATGATGTAAGCCTAGTAACTCGTTTACATGGCAACTATCCAAATCCATTTAATCCTACAACAAATATTGCTTATTCAATAGCTAAACCATCTAATGTCAAACTCAAGATTTATAACTTGAAGGGACAGTTAGTTAAAAGCCTCTTGAATGAATATAAAGCTGTTGGAAATCATAAAACAGTATGGAATGGTAAGAATAATCAAAATAAACCTGTATCTTCAGGAATTTACTTCATCAGAATTGAAACTGATAATTACACAAAAACAAGTAAAGCTATTCTTATGAAATAAGATTAGTACTACCAATGAATAATGGTTACTAATATAATATGCATAAAGGACTTAATTAAGTCCTTTATGCTCTTTCTATATGGATTAAGACATTTAATACTTTCATATACAACTTCCATTATCATGAATAAATGTAATTTATCTATTGACACGATTGAGATTTTATAGATAATGTATTTTATAATTAATAAAGGCTTGTCATCATGAAAGAAATTAAAGAGTATTTAACAGAGTTGGACAAAATAAGGTCAGAAATATCTAGTTTACATTACCAACAAAACATAACTTACCAAACCCTTATTGATAGGATTATGATCAATTGTAGGACAGATATTCACCCTACAGTGTTAGAACATCTTAAAAGAACTAAATGGATTAGGAAAATTGGTTACTGGGTTCATGATATAAACAAAAAAATATTCATGGGAACACGGGAACTTCTGCAATTCTTTGGAGCTAATCCTAGAAAAGAGTACTTTTCAGAAGAGGAGTTTTTTTCATTACTTCATAAAGATGATCTACCTAGAATAAGCCAGAGTTACTCACAAGACATTCTAGCCCATGAAGACAGAGCTTCTGCTTACAGAATAATTAGCCTCCATGGAGATTTAAAGTTTCTAATTTCTCATTTCTCCTGCAAATACGATAAAAACGATAAGCCTATACAAGTAACTGGGGTGATTTTTGAAATACCACAAACTAATAATGATAATCTAGAGAACATGATTAGCTCCAGGAATGCTGTAATTCAGAATAATATGGGAGTTGGTTTCTGGGAATACAATCCATCTGATAATAGTGAGTATTGGTCTTCAAGTCTTTATGATATTATCGAAACTTCTCCTTTAGAATGCCCTCCTCAATTATCATCTCTGCAAAAGTTGATTCCTAGTTCATATTTAACAAAATCACTTGAAGTTATGCTTGAAAACAACCGTAACAACATTGATTATAGTTTAGCTTTTATGATTAAAACATTTAAAGGAAATGAAAAATATGTCTTTTCCCAAGTTCATCATATTGTTGATTTTGACGGTAACCTAATAAAAAGATATGGGCTAATCTATGATATTACCAAAATGAAAGAATTGCTGATTAAATAATTTTTCTAGCTAGAAATATATCTTGTGATTCTCACTAAATTGACTATATATATAATATATAAAATGTGAGGTACCATGAAGATATATATATTACTTTTGTTAGTTTTCTTTACTACTCTTGTTCACAGTAACGAATATTTTTATGATTATAATGTTATCAATGACCTAAAGACAGGCTATTATAACAAAGCCAATGAAGCAAATATTCAATACACTATTTTGGAATTTATTTTACCCCTTGATGAAGAAACAGTTTCTGTTGAATTAGAAAATCCTAAGTATAAAACTTATCAGAAAAGTATTGATGTATTTTCGGGAGATATGACCATAACTGATGGTAGATTAACCAACAAACATCAAAATCCTTCTCCCCTTTTCCCTTCAAGTAAATCATTAACTTACAATAGCTACTTTAAACAAGGCATTCACATTCTTCTTATAAAAATACCTCATCAAGTTTATAAGTATGAAGTTAAAGAATTAGAAGTTCTTCAAGAAGGCCAGATAAAGATTACAAGCAAGGCAAGTAGATATAGTAATGAGAAAGCTAACTTGTTAACAAACTTAGGAGACTTGACTAAGATAAGCAGAGATAAAGTAATTGAACCAAGAGTGAAACAATCCTACCAGTCACATTTTAATAGTTCAAATATACCTACTAGAAATGATTTAAATCTATCTCCTACAGAAATGATAATCATTTCTCCTTCTACGCTTGTTAGTGTTTGGAATAACTATGCTAGCTACAAGACTAGCCTAGGAGTTACTAGCCAAGTAGTCGATATTTCTAGTATAACTTCAACTTATAGTGGTAGAGATATTTCAGAAAAAATACGTAATTTTCTTATTGATGTCTATACCGAGTGGTCTAGTAATGACACTCCATTACGGTTTGTTCTACTTGGAGGAGATCATAACTTAATTCCAAGTAGAGTGTTGAAAATATCAGCATCCTATAATGGTTCTTGGCATAACAATAGTGTTTATTCTGACCTCTATTATGCTGGTTTAGATGGTGACTGGGATAATGACCAAGATAATCTTTTTGGAGAAGGTGATGCAAATCAAGACTCTCAAGCCACAGGTTCTAATGGTGAAGAAGCTGATCTTTATGCTGAAGTTTATGTTGGTAGAATACCTGTTGCAAGCACTGATGAACTTGAAAATTGGATTAACAAACAAGAAGACTATGAAACTGCTCAAGTTTCAGAGAACTTTTATCAAAAAGCCTTATTACTTGGACAGTATCTAGGTTCTTCAGTATATGCTGCACCCTCCATGAATGAAATAGGAAACCACCTTTCAGATTATTCTATTCAGACTCTTTATCAACAAGATGGCACCTATTCTGAAACTGCTCTTACCAGTGCTATTAACAATGGAGTTTCTCAGATTCATCATCTTGCACATGGTTCCAGTTCTGAAGTTTTTTCAATCAATGAAAGTGACATAATCAACAATTTAATAAATCAAGATTATCCTCTTGTTTACACTCAAGGTTGTCATACTGCTAATTTATCAATAAATGATGCTATTGGAGAGGATTTTATCATCCAGCAAAGAGGAGCTTTTGCTTATATAGGAAATACCTCTTATGGTTTTTACTCTTCATTCGAAAATCAAGGACCATCACAATTGTTCCATCGTAAATTTGTTGAAACTTATGATATAGAAGCAACTATTGAAATTGGGAAAGCTCATCTAGATAGCAAAGAAAGCTTAATTGGTATAACCGATCAAACGGGAACTAGGCGTTACGTCTATTTTGATAATATACTTTTTGCTGACCCGTCAACCGCAATAATAAAAGAAACTGCTAGTCTTACTGTAGAACAGGTCTCAGATACTTCCCTTCAAGTATCATTCACTGATAATATAGGCTCTGAAGCTCTAAATACTAGCAATTATCTCGTATATCAAAGAGATAATGAATCAGAAATATACCCCGTTACATCTATCAATCAATTAGGTAATACTTATTATCTTAACTTCTCATCTAATCTTCCAAGAGGTATTCCTCTTAGAATTGAAGTTGAAAACATTCCTAATATTTTAAATCCTACAAAAAAACTTGTAAAACCTCTATATACAATTAAAGAATCAAGTATTATTAGTCCAACAACATGGACAGCTGAAGAAAGTCCCATATATGTTTATAAGCACCAAATTATCAATAGTATCTTAACAATAGAGGCCGGAACTGAGATAAGAGTAAACTCTGGAAAATCTTTTTATCTCTACTGGGGAGGAGAAATTAGAGTAGATGGAGATTCTCTTAATTACGTCACCTTCACATCTTATTCAGACGACTCAGCTGAAAGTGATAAATGGACTGAGTTTTATTTATTTATGGAGTCATCTCCTGATTCTTATTTTAATTATGCAATGCTTAAGAATAGTTCAAATGGCATCTGGTTGGATAGTCTTAGCACTATTTCACTAGATCATGTAAGGTTTAAAGATATTCAGAATTATGGAATCTATGCTGAATATTCAACAATAAATGCGAATTATTTAGAGTTCACAGGTATGGGCAATAATGATGGTGGAGCTTTTAGAATTATCGGAGGTGAACAGAATCTTAACCATATTACCTCCGCTGAAAATGCAGGCTGGGAATTAATAGTAACAGATTCTGCAGAATTAGAAATCTCCAATAGTATTATATGGGGGCAATCTAGCTTGGATAGTGACTTTATCACTATCAACTATTCAATCTTGCCTACCCAAGAATCTGGAATCAGTAATTTGACATCAGATCCTCTATTTATTTCAGCTAGTAATTTACGACTACAAAGCACTTCACCAGCTATTAATAGTGGAGATTCAACTGAGTTAGATCCTGACAATACAATAAGCGATAGAGGTTTTTGGTATTATCATTACCCTAATACATTTACTGCAGAAGTTATAGCTGATACATCTCCTAAAGTTATTGAATTTACTAATCAATCACTTGGTTTTTATGATTCAATCGACTGGGATTTAGATAATGATGGCATTTGGGATACAAGTGAAATAAATCCTCAGCATACCTATCTAACAGAAGATACTTTTTCAGTAAAGATGAGATTAACTAAAGATTCTTTCCAACAAGAAGTTCTAATTACAGATTTAGTTCAACAAAGCTTTGACCCAGTCCAAGTTAATTTTCCTGTAAACATCTCAGTAGATACAGACAATATTGAGCTTACTTGGCAGCCAATCATAAATGCTGACTTATATAGACTCACATTAGCAACTGACATTGATGCAACTGCTACGGTTATTTCCCTCCAGGAAGCTACTTCCTATATAAGGCAACTAAGTTTAAACCGAACTGAATTTTACCAAGTAATCCCTTTAGAACAAATTATAACAATCACAGATTAGATTTGCTATTGACAGCATTACTTCTTATGTTTCTCTGACATAAATCAGAAAAAAGGAAGTAAGAATGAATTATATAATTACTGGAAATACATATAATAGTAAATTTATAGATGATATAGCCCAACGTGAAGATGTCATCAGCATGTCTGGAGAAGCTTTAGCAGCTAGTGATCTTGTATTTACTAAAACAGATAAAGTATATGTTCCTTCTGAAACATCTTTAAGCATAGTAATGGAAAGAATGCAGGATAAAGATTATGTTGAAGGGATTAACAAACTCAAAAACAAATACTTCTGTCGGCAGGTGATAGCCCCTCTCTATCCAGATTTTTACTTTGCCAAAGCTACTTTAGCGGAAATTCCTAGCTTAGATTTGCAAGGGAAAAAAGTAGTAATAAAACCTTTGAAAGGTTTCTTTGGAACTGGTGTTCGAGTAGCAGACTCTACAACAGATTTGAGTAAGTTAGCTAAAGAAATGCAAGAGGAAGTTCAAGCAAGTGCTAAGTTTTTCCCAGAATCTATTCTAACTCAAAACGAATATATTATAGAAGAATATATCACTGGTGATGAATATGCTGTTGATATGTTTTTTGACCAATCAGGAAAACCAGCTATTATGAATATCTATTTCCATCCTGAACCTGCAATATCAGACTACTTTCATCTAATGTACTACACTAATAAAGGTATTTTCGATAATTACCTAGATACTTTTACTCATTTCTTTAATGAACTGAATAAAATCATGAATTTAAAGTCTTTTCCTATTCATGCAGAATTTAAACTACAAGATGGTAGAATGCTTCCTATCGAACTTAATCCTATGAGATACGGTGGTTTTGGTCTGTCTGATCTCACATATAATAGTTTCCAGCATCAACCAATCACTGCTTACTTCGATAATACTCCTGCCCAATGGGATGCAATTTGGGAAATTAGGAAAAAGAATAATTATGCTTGGATTTTAGCTTATAATGGTAAGGATGTCGATGTTAATGAATTACCACCTAATCACGATAATTTTTTAACTTATTTGGAAAGCAATAGCCAAGTTATTGACTATGTAAAATTAGATCATAAAAAGAACCCTGTCTTTGCCTTAGCCTATATCTATAATGAGGACCTAACAAAGCTGAAAGACTTACTCAATACAGAATTTAATGATTATTTTGTTAAATAATTAACTAAAAAGCCCCGCAATTGCGAGGCTTTTTTTATATTGTGACTATTTTT
The DNA here is from genome assembly GCA_963678375.2 of Cloacimonadales bacterium (SeqCode). GTDB lineage: Bacteria > Cloacimonadota > Cloacimonadia > Cloacimonadales > JAFGVF01 > JAEKNW01. The sequence goes on along the minus strand of OY782831.1, from coordinate 1,952,908 downwards.
TAAACCAATAAAGATAGGTCTCTATTTCATCAAAATCATTTTCTTAGTTGAAGAAAACTTACCGTTTCGCATTTTATATAGGTAAATTCCAGATGATACTTGCTTATTGTTATCGTTTTTACCATTCCAAACTACACTATATTTACCAGAAGTGTATCTATCATTTACAAGGCTTTTTACTTTCTGTCCCTTCAAATTATAAATATCAATATTTACATTGCCATTTTCTTTAACGTTAAATGAAATGTTAGTTTCTGGATTAAATGGGTTTGGGTAATTTTGGAGTAAACTAATACTTGTTGGAGTTATATCATTAGATTCATTTTCTACAGTAATTAAATCAGTCCCTTTAGCGTAAAGTCCACCTTCATATAACCAAGTAAATAGAATGTTATAATCAAGTAAATTAGTAACTTTGACACTAGTATTTATTGGGAAATTACCAGTTACTTGTGAACTATACCCATCATAATTTACATTTCCGGAACTATTAATAATATTAACTTTAAATCTGTAATAACCATTATTAAATTCTCTCCAACCTGCGATAAAATATCCGTCATTCATCTCCTCAAGTAAAGATACATGAAAATATTCTTCCTTTGTCGAAAGTAAAATTCCTGATTCTTGCCACAATTTGTTACCTGAAAAATTAAGTTTTTGAGCTTTTAAATCAATATCAGAAGTTTCTGAAGATTGACTCCAGAGAATATTAATTCCATCATTAACAAGAATATCAGGATACTTAGCTTCATTATTAACTTCAGGATCAGTATGATAACTTACTTGAACCGGAGAGTTCCAGTACATCTCATCAGAGTCAGTAATACCTTGAGCATAAACTTCTCCCCCACTATACCAAGTAAAGAAGAGGTTATTATCAGTATCACAATCAAACTTATAATCATAGCCCATAAAGACTTGATTAATTTCTGAAGCACTTCCATCCTCTGCTATTTTAAAAACATAATGTAGTTGATTACTTTTTTTAATAACACAATAGTTTTTTATAACCTTATTTAACTCAAAAATTGAACCGGTAGATTCATCTATAAGGTGTGGAGTGCCCCATTCAAAGTTATTGTTAGTTGTCATAGCGTAAGCAGTCTTATCATTTCCAGGAAAATTTAGAGTCATATAGCTTAAATAGAAATCATTATTATATGAACTCATTGATAAATCAAATACATTTTCATAACTTGTAAAAGAATAAATTTCTTCACCTAAGTCACCACCTAAAAGAGAACCATCAGTATCAATAACTCTACTTCTTGCAATTAAACCATTTTCTTCCGATATCCAAGCAACACAAATTTGGCCTAAATCATTTTGAGCTGTGGTAATTTTGTAAGGGTTATATGTATAATCACTAGTTTCATTTATGCTAAAATCGGCAATATTAACACCGTTTTCAGCAAGTTCTATATCACCATTAGAATTGACTATTTGATACATAATCTTGTTATTCATATTGATCTTCTTATCCAGCCAAATTGTTACAGTCTTTTCAGAATCAGGTAAGAAGTAAGTAATATAATCAGTATCATAGACATAGCCTGTAAGACGATGACTAACAACCTCACTATCTTCTGGTAAAATGCTCTCAAGCTGATCATCAAGGACAACTTGTCTAAGATTTGTATAGCCGTCAATTAACTCGGTCCATACAATGAAGAGATTATCATAATTACCACCATAACCTAAAAATACAAAGCTGGTAATATCTTCAATTTGAGCTATTACTAATCCACCTTCATCAGTCTCAATAGTTCCTTCTGCATTTATCTTATATACATTAATATTATATTCTTGGGTTGAGGGTACTTCCCCAATGACAGTCAAATTAGTTATGTATAATTCTCCTGAATCGGTTGCATCAATTTCTAAGGGAGGATAGACAAAAACCTCAAGTGAGTCTAAGAGAACTCCTGATTCAGACCAAACATGATTCAAATCTTCATCTAATTTGAAAGCTCGCATACTAATATAACTATCAAAATAATGGGACATTGATTGACTTACTACAAACAAATCCCCATTAGCATTAGTTTTGTATTCAAGAAAGTATATGTGATTAGAACCATTCATTAAAGGAATATAGTTAACACTTGTAGATAGTTCTCCTGTTAATGATAATTTTCTTACCGCTATTTGAGTAATTTGATTATCTAAATCTTCTGTCATAACATAATAGCTATCAATATTATTGTAGATTATTCGTAGTTTTCTTTTATCATTCACTGCAAGATCTAAATCAATATCTACGTTCCAGGAAAGTTCACCAGTTGAATTAATTCTTTTAGTATTCATAATGAAAGAATCTTCTTCTGTATCAACAATAATTAGACCACCATGACCATCTGAAGAAACTTGATTATTGTAGGATGTATATCCAAGATTTATACCATCTTGACCCCATTGGGCTACACCATTGTTATCAAGACTTTGAGCCATGGTATCATTATCGATCCAAGTTATTATTGCTCCCCCATTTGCATTAGGGAAAAGTGCCAATCTATGAGGGTAGTCCTCGTTGTATTCAGCAGAAATGGCAACTCCAGCATCTTCCCAAAGTTTATTTCCTGAAAAATCTAACTTTTGAGCTTTGATAACAGTTTGGTAATTAATTTGCTCCAACCAAGCAACAACATAACCACCATCATTGGTTCTTGTTATTTTCGCATTCCATTGATTGTTGTAAGATTCTGCAAGAATAAAAGGTTCATCGCCCCAAAGGGAAGTGCCATCACCATAAAATTTCTGAACTAAGATTCTTCCACGTCCAAAGTTCTTTTCTGACCAAACATGAACGATATCATTACCACCCGATGTTACTGAAGATTGATTCCACTCTAAGTCTCCACTCTGCCTAATAGGTAAAGTGTTCGACCACGAAAATTGTCCAAACAAAACATTTGCCACTAACAACAAAACTACAGTTACATAAAGTTTCATAATGGTCCTCCATTTAGTTTTTTTAAAAAATCAATGTGAATTACTATTATGCATTTTATGTTCCAATTTGTTATATTGATTGTAAATATAGAGGATTTATTTGTTCTTGATTGTTAGTGTCTCCATAAGTTTCCAATATCTTACAGAGATACTAACAATAAGGGAAGGATTCTAATTAGTTAAAGGGATTGGGATAAGCAATAATCCTAGGATCCATTGGAGGGAAACCATCATTACTATCTTTAGAACTACGCATTTTATCTTCTATAGAGTCGGTATTATTTATATCAACAAATTCATTAGAAGATCTTTCGTCAACTATTGTCATTTCATCCCAATTTAACTCTATATCATTTCTACCATTAGTTATGTCAAAAGAAGCTGTTTTTATTACTCCTTCATTATTGCATATTTTGACAACAGTAGTGGAAGTAAAGGTTAAGTTTCCGACCATGCATCCCATTTCATCTGTACACTCAAACTCATCATTAAAGTATAAGAATGGGAAAGTTAATTTGCTTGTCTCGGTGATTTCACCAAACTCATTTGTAGTATAATCAGCTAATCCTATATCCATTCTTGAGTATTGATAAAGATAACAAGATACTGAATCTTCAAGTTCATTATCATCATGAAATGTATATATTGCTTGATAAATACCATCTTGGGTCATTATTTCTGGGACATATAAAAGAGAGTGACTTCCTGCAGCCAATTCTCGATCTAACAAAGTTTCTATTTTATTATCAAAATAATCTTTAATTTCTACTTTTACACTATCAGCTTTTGGAACAGTGAAGTCTAAGGTTACTTCAGGTCTACCAGGATTTAATTTACTAACCATTCCTTCATAAAGGGGGTAAATCGTGATATCATAGTATGGCAAAGGTTCATTATTAGAATTAACTAATTTAATCTTGAGAGAAAATAGTTCTTTTGATGAGGGACTACTTGATTTATCACAGGCCCCTATTACTAATACCAAAGCAATAATTAATATTAAAATTACAGTTTTTTTCATAGAATTTCCTCATTTTACTTTTTTTTATAGTAATTTAATATTGATATATATTGTCAAGTTTTTTTCGGATATAATATATTAATTTGTCTTTTTAAGTAAATTGCTTAATATATATGTGTCTCGTTTTACTTATTCTGTAAGGAGTTTATAATGGAAGAAAAAGCAGTAGGTTGTGCAAGACCTATATCAAAAACAGAACAAAAGCCTCAAGTCAAGAGTGAGGATATCAACACAAAGAAGAAAACAATGGATATAGTCAGAGTTGGACACAAGGCACCAGATTTTGAAGCTCCCGCCTATTACAAAGGTGGATTTACATCAGTTAAACTTTCAGATTTTAAAGGCAAATGGGTAGTCTTATGTTTCTATCCAGGTGACTTCACATTCGTCTGAGCAACCGAAGTTTCAGCGGTCGCTGCAAATTATGAAAAACTTCAAGAGTTAGATACAGAAGTAATCTCAATGAGTGTGGATAGTCAATTTGTTCATAAAGTATGGAATGATCAAGAATTAAGTAAAATGGCAGAGAGAGATGTACCTTTCCATATGGCATCCGACGGAGCTGGTCATGTTGGTTCAATGTATGGTGTTTATGATGAAGCTGCTGGAGTTGAGTTTAGAGGAAGATTTATTATTGACCCTGACGGTGTTGTTCAAGGAATGGAAGTACTTACTCCACCAGTAGGAAGGAAATTAGAAGAGACAATTAGACAAATTCAGGCCTATCAGCATGTAAGAAAAACAAAAGGTGGAGAAGTTTGCCCAGCTGGTTGGGAACCAGGCAAAAAAATTCTTAAACCAGGTCCAGCCTTAGTAGGAAATGTCTGGAAAGAATGGTCTCCCCTAAAAGATCATTAAATACATAATTTATTAAGTAAAAATGAGATAAAGGGTAGGCATTTTACCTACCCTATTTATTTATTATAGCTTTATCTGCTTTGCGAGAGTGCTTTTTAAATCTTCATACTTCAACAAGAGTTGGTTAAATTTTAAATTTAACTCATTTATATTAGAAACTTGTAGTGCATCTTGGATAAGAAAGTAATCAGCTTTTGGGTAATCACGATAAATATAACGAAGATTAAAATCTACTTTTTCAGGTCTGTTAACGATATTGAGCATAACAACTAAATGCCTTACAATAAAGCTAAAGTAAAGAGGGAAAGCTTCAGTATATAGTTCCCTTCTTATGGCTTTTTTTATTTCAAGAATAGTTATAAAATCTGTAGCAGTAGCCATCTTAAAGAGTCTACTAACCCTCTTATCAATGTCTTCTTGTTTGGGAGTTAGCTCTTTAACGAATTTTTCCTTTTCAAACCATACCTTAGCTTTACCATGTCTACTAGTATCTAGAAATTTATCCTCTAAGCTCTTCTTCATTACTGAAATATCAAAATAAAAGTAATCTGGAACATCTTGTCCTTGATAGAAAGTCTGAGAGAAACCATGCCATGTAGGTTCAGGTACCCTAAATTTTCTTAATGTTATATAGTTTGCATCAATAAAGTCATCAACTTCTTTGAAAGCTTGCTCTACATAATCATCATTTACTACAATAACTAAATCTAAATCTGAATAGTCATCAGCAAAACCAGTTGCAACTGAACCACCTTCCCATACAGCCAAAACTTGCGAGTTCTCATATAGAAAATCCTTTAGTTCTTTACAGATTAAATCTCTACTCTTCATATTCATCTCCCTTATGTGTTTGTTTGTAAATTTTCACATTCTAATTCTTTAAAGTTTTTAAGCAAATAAGTTAAGTCATCTTGTATGTTTTCCAACTTACTTGCGAAAAGACTGTATTGCCACATTGGAATCAATAGCATACATGCTACATGTTTACGATAATCCAACCAGCAGTTTTCCCAAGAATAATTACTTACCTCATTATCTAAGAGGTTATTATAGTAATTTTTAACTAAATCTTGGTGAAAAGTTATATCAAACTTATCAGCAAAATTTACTCTTGTTAAGTGAGCTAAATCTCCACATGCAATACCTATATTACAAAACTGGAAATCGGTTACTAGAGCTCTATGTAGGTGCTTTTTCGAAAACATAAAATTATAAATATGAGCATCCCCATGTTGCAGGGTAATATTTTCCATATCTTGACATCTTATCAACTTCTCATAAAACAATTGGTTTGATAGCTTTTCTACATGTTTGTAAATATCGATAAGTTCAGGACTTACCTTATCCTTAATATAGATGACAAATTTGTCTAGACTTTCAGCAAGTGTTTTTCTATGTTTAACAATCTGCTGATCAATATCATTGTTTTTCTTCTTGAATAATTTTGGGGGCTCATTCCAGAATTTTGCATGTAATTTTGCCAGAGTACTTGCAGCAGTTAACCAAATATTTTTATCTGAGAGATTTGTCTTTGCTGATGAGTAGTCAGAAGACAGGTCATCAAGAATTAACATTCTACCTTGCTTATCTGGCATAATATGAGAGAAATAACATTTTGCAATTGGTAAATCAGTTATATTATGGTCATTGATAAAACTATAAAATTGACTTTCATTTAGTGCTATAGAGTGGTAAGTGTTATCATTTTGCACATAATTAGTTTTTATAAGATAAGCTTTCTTTAGCTTACTCTTTGATAAAGTAAAATCAAACTTTATCATTAATGAAGTAGTTGTTTTAGTAATTGATGATATTCTGATATCTTCAATTTTATCATTAAATTTAACTAAGTTAACCTCTCTTAAGAAGTTGATATCAATTTTAGGCTTGTCCGTCATTACTTGCTGTAAAACACTATTTAACATAATCTTTCCTTCATATCTTTTGTTTGATTTTACTAATAAGACAAGAATATTATATATATCATAGGTGTCAATGATTATATTATGGGTTTAATTATTATTAATATAAGAATAGATGTAGTAATAACCTTAAACTAATCTGAGAAACCTGTTACTGATGATTCTTGTTAGCTAATGAGCTATCATAGTAATCTAATATTTTTTACTATAGCTGATATATTTTTCTTGCCAATTCTATTAATATTGTTAAAAAGGGAAATTAGGAGATAAATAATGGAAAATAGATTTCAGAACATTAAAAAAATTAGAACAAAATTTTCGAGACTTGTAGCAATCTTGGTTATTATTGCCTTTATTTTTGGCAGTCAGATTTACTCACTTAGTAACATTCAAACAACGATAGTTGATATAATTGCCTTACTATTAGTTACTATTGGAACTTTGGGAAGAGTTTGGTGTGCTTTTTATATATCAGGTTTTAAAAATAAAAAGGTTGTTACTGATGGACCTTATTCTGTTAGTAGAAACCCTCTCTACCTCTATAGCTTAATAGGTGCTACAGGAATTGGACTTGTCTCCCACTCTCTTGCAGTTTTACTCTTTATTATTATAGCTTTTGCAATCTACTATCCCTTTGTTATTGTAGGAGAGGAAAGGAAGTTAGCTGCAATTTTGGGTCAAGATTATCAGAATTATGTGAAACGTGTCCCTCGCTTCTTTCCTAATTTCAAATTATTTACACAACCCAAAGAGTATACTGTGAAACCAAAAGTGTTCTATAGAGATTTGCGAGATGTAACAATGTTCATAGTTACTTACTGTTTAATCGTCTTAATAAATGTTTTAAAAGCTAATGAGGTAATTCCTACATTCTTCAATATTTTCTAGTTTACGTGAAAATTCTTTATAAGTTAGAGATATTACAGAGTTTTCTGAAATTACAAAATGAACAAATAAGATAATTCTTAGTTTTAGGGAATTTTTCTTTAGCAAGTGGTATATTATCTTCAATATTCGAGCAATATGAATACATTTCATCAGTTTCATTGATGATTGTATCATAGAAGTTATCTAATTCACTATTTGTTACTGGTTCACCTACTTCATAATAATTAGGTAAAAGAAAAATTAAAACTGGATTTATGTCCTGGGGATTGATTTGGAAAGTGTCTCTAGCCCACAAAGCATAAGCTAACATTTGCTTTCTATGTTTGTCTGCTGCATATCTACCAGTTTTCCAATCAAAAATGTAGTATTCCTTTTTTACAGGAATAAAAAAGTCAACTTTGCAATAAGCTTTTAGTTCTTTAAATCTAGTTTCTCCAAACCCTGCAGGTTCAATAATCCAATCATTAGAAGAATCTAAGCCATATTCAAGCAACCAATTAAATCTATTGCTGTTAAAAAAATTTACTATTGCTTGCTTGATTTCATTGAAAAGTAATTCATAATCTATTTTACCCAATTGCTGATAATATACTTCCGAGAAAACCTTTCTACTACAGTAACTCTTTATCATATTGTAGATATGAGTGAAGAGTTTTACTCTATTGATTTCTGTAGAAGTTTTTCTGTATCTAATCAATATATCTCTGATTATATCATGAGTAATATTTCCTTTTTCCAGAGGTATTGAAGTGAGTTTTTTTAGACTTGTGATTACATCATAGGGGATTTGTTCATCAAACTTACCATAATAACTATAAAAGTAGGCTCTTTTGCAATTAGTGAAAGTCTCATACCTACTAACAGACCAACCTAAAATCGGTGAAAAACTGAAATTAGGAAGAGTCTTCATTAGGTTATTATTAGCTTATTTTTTGGTAATTGCTGTCATTAAGAGATCTAAGAATGAGTAGTACCAGTTTCTGTTAATCTCTTCTGTATTCTCTTCTTCTAAAACTGCTTTCCTACGATAAACAGCGGCAGAAGCAACAGCTCTTAAGGCGTAGATAATTTGCGAATAGAGATAATTAGGGTCCAAATCTTCTTTGATAGTATTATCAGCTATTCCTTGCTTAATAGCTTCAACAACAATCATATATCCATCAACATTAATCTCTTGAAATCTTTCCATTAGATTAGGATCGATTTTTTCAGGATTGATAGGTCTATAATCGATATATTGTTGATGGTAGAGGATTTGGGGATTATTCTTATAGAATTCATAGTAGGCTTTACCAAATGTTTCTACTTTAGCTAAACCAGTTTTAGCCTTAGACATCTCTTTCTTAAGATATTCAAGTCTTTGCTGTAAGCCAACACAATAAACTTCCATATATAAGTCTTCTTTACTTTTGATATATGAATAAAGAGTAGCTTTAGTATAGTCAGCTCTTTTAGCAACTTCATTTAAAGTAACATTTTCGTAGCCATGTTCATAAAATAGTTTTTGAGCTACTTCAATTATGAATTCTCTTCTAAGTTGATATTCTAGTTCTTTTCTTTTATTTCTAAATTCGTTCATATCCTTACCTTATAATTAATTTATTTCTTCTTACCAATTTAATTCATATTGATTTTTTGTCAAAGAAATAATACCATTGGTAGAGTTTATTTTTAAAACATTCTGCATTTGAGTTACCGCTTTGTTAACTTCAGATGCTTATTAGTGTATATTAGTTTTTTATCGATAGTTTTCTGTTATTAGATAAAAATAGAGGGAGTAGTTACTCCCCCTCATATCTATCTTATCTGCCATAAAGTAACTGAGGCTACTTTAAGCAGCATACGATGTCTATTCTTATATATAAGATAAGCAACTTCTTGCGAAGAACCAACTTTATTAAATCTTTTTTCTAGTATTCTTTCTATGGTAGTTTCTGATTCTACAATTTCACCATCTTCACCTCTGTAACCACCTAACCACTTATCTTGACTTGAGAATTCTGGAGACCAATCAGCTGTATGAGCTACCATCAATATACCTTTCTTGTTCAATCTAGTATGAATCATTTCCAAGAATTTTCTTGGATCATAAGCTTTGTGAAGCATAACTTCAGATATTATTAAATCATACCCATTATATTTTTCCAATAAGTTTGAGGCATCACCTTGATAGAATGCCAACTTGTCGGAAGTTTCAGCTAAACCATAATTTGAAAGATATTTTTCATTATAGATAGTATTTTCACCTTCATCAATTGTAACATAGTGATTGTAGCCTTTTTCTTGCATTTCAACAGCTAATTTGAAAGTTCTAGCTGAGAAATCAATTCCTTCCACAAAATCAAAAACTTTACTTAACTCAAATACTGTTCTTCCTGCACCACAGCCAATTACCATAGCCTTTTTATGATTATCGACAAAAGGTAGAACTATATCAATTAACTGAGTAGAGAGGTTTTTAATCCCATACCTTTCTTCTCCCCATGCTCGCTCACATTCTTCTACCAGAACTGGTTCTTCTTCATAGATAGTGTCATAAGTCTTAACCGGTTCATCACTTTGAATATATCTAAAACCTGCATGTTGATAAAAATGCCTTCTGAAAGCATAACGGGATTCAGGAATAGCTAGATTACCACTAGAGATCCATGAACCTCCTTTTATTAGATTATGTTGACCATCAAAAGTTGGAGTTGTGAAATCATCATAGAGAGGGTGGACCCTGAAACCTTTAAATGGATAAATAGGTACTTCAGTCCATTGCCAAACATTTCCAACTATATCATACAATGAATCAAATCTGAATTTATTGACAGGACAGGATGAAGCCCAATAATTTAGATTAATATTTGCTTGGGTTACTTCTGCATTCTGAAATGCTGGGACTTGGCAAATTTTAAACATTTGATACCATTCATCTTCACTTGGTAATCTGTATTTTTTGCCTTCTTTTATAGATTTCCAATTACAGAAAGCTTTTGCTTCTAAGAAGTTAACCTCCACTGGCCAAGACCAGGGCATTTCTATTATTTCTGCCATATTACGTTGATACCACTTCTTATCTTTCAAATGCCAAAAACGTGGATATTTAGCCTTTGTATAAGTCACCCATCCCCAACCTTCTTCTGTCCAATACTCCTTTTTTGAGTAACCATCAGACTCAACAAATTCTAGAAATTCTCGGTTTGAGACCAGAAACTTACTAACCTTCATATTACTGACTTCTGCTTTATGGCGTCCATATTCATTATCCCAGCCATAAAAAGCATCATCTCTATCTTTTCCAATTTCTATTGGACCACCTAGTACATTTATAATTTCATTTTTGGGAGCTTTTGAGTAGTCTTTACAGGTTGGGAAGTTAGGATTTGATATTAATTCTTCAAGAGGTAATTGACGGATAAGTACAGATGAAGTTTCTATATGAATTCTCATGTGTTCAATACCCATTATGATAGGCCACCAAGGTGATTCCCAATCAATTGGAAGATCTAAAGGTAAGTTATCAATTAAGTCAGAAACTATCTGTAGAACTTGTTTTCTGAAACTAGTTACTTGAGAGACTTCAGGCCAATCGTAATGTTCTTCATTCAAATCATCCCAAGACATCTCATCAACACCAATCGCACACATAGATTCTATTATAGGATCAACTCTATCTTTAATCAAACCAGCTAAAATCAACTTGTTCATATAAAAAGCAGAAGTATGCCCATAATAAAATATTAAAGGATGTCTTAGTGAGTCAGCTCTTAAATAGAAAGATTCATCTCGCTTAAGAGTCTTATATAATTCTTCTTCAATCTTGTAAGTGTTTAGAAAATACTCTTTAATCTCTTTTCTTTTAGGTCTTCCGCTTGATAACCTTAGATTTAAAGTTTTTAAACTTTCCATATTTTATACCTTTTCTTAATTAATAATTACTTTTGGACGGGTAACTCCTGCTCTGATCTGAGTTTCAGGATTTAACAAGCAATTCTTGCCAATATTCTTCTGGATATCTGTAATGAAATCTGGTGAAAATTTAAATTTCCCGAATCCATTCATTACAATCACTGGATAGGAAATATCTTCATTACCTGTTAAAGCAACTCCAATCTCTTTACCTATAAAGGCAACTATATCTTTCATTTCTACTCCTGCAATTATTAATCCAGAAATCTTCTGTTTTTCTAAATATTTCAAATCTTTAAGAGAAACATCATTATCAAGCACTACAATTTTACCTAACAAATCAGGAGTATCATAAATATCTTGTATCAATAATAAGTTACCAAAATTACTCTTTCCAAAGCCAATTACTCCTTGGTATTCAATAGCCTCATATTCAACTTTGATGCCAATTCTATCTTGGACATCTAAAACCTTACAATTGAGTTGAACTGGATAGTTGATAGGCTTGCGAATGTACTGAATAGTTACTATTCCTTTTTTCTCATCTATGTCTGTAATGTGCCCAGTATTAGGAGCTTTGATGACTCTTCTTGCTCCTCTAGCGAGATATACCAAATTTTCATCTTCAAAAACAAAATCACCTTTCTTGACCTTTAAGTAGTTCTTTATATTTCTAGCTCTGATGTTCAATTTTTTAGCTACAGTCACTTTCATAGGCTTCTCATGATAATCTTGGTGTTCTCTAACCAATATTGTACCAGAATCATAGTTAATCATTTTGACAATTCCTCGGACAGGAGAATGCGCAATATCAATCAAGTTTTGATTATATTTGATTATATCCCCAACCTTAATTTGTAAATTTGATCTAAGGTCAATAGAATTAAATCTACTACCTAAGAGTTTTACCAAACTAACAATATATATTTTGGGGAAGTTATGATTATTCGTTCCAAAGATATAATCAGCAGTCAAATTATCTCCTGTAGTAACTTTGATCTCTCCTTCATAAGGTAGTTTAATATCTCTAGTGAATTTACCTGTTTTTTTGATATATAATTGATTTTTCCCCACTACATTGTAAGCATCATTTTCATCTAAGTAATTTATGTTATCAAATGAATACAAAGATAATTCTTTCATCAACTTCTTATTATCAGTTTCTTTTGGTGGATAAGTATTTATTATCAGTGCTTTATCTGTTTCAAAACTAATAACCTCATCTTTATCTCTGATTAAAGCATATTTAGTTAGTTTTAAAGTAACTTTACTAGTTTTGTTAATAGCAAAATACTTGATTTCATTAATCTTGAGTTTATGAATATCGCTCCCAATTTCTACCGTTAGAACAATCTTATTGATATTCTTTGTCATAATTAAAGGATGAATGACTGTCCCTAAGTTTTCGTAACAATCTTTCATTAAAAGAGAATATGCTTGCTTCTCATTGTGTTGAGTCAAAGAACCAAGGTGAGGAGAAATGAAGTGTTTATCTCGCCAAATTTGGGTAATCCCTTCAACTTGGAAACCCTGCATAACAATATACAGTGCTTGTAAAGGTTTTTTAACATGAGATATAACTCCTCCAGCACCAATTGCGATACTAATATCAGAATGATGGAATTTACTAGCTTCAGCTACTTTTTCTTGATACATTTGATCATAGAATGGGTCTCTAAATCGTGATTTCACTTTTTCTAAGAAACCTAGCTTTGAGGTACTTAAATGCATCTCATAATGCTGTTCCAAAGATAACCTTAAAGCTAAAACAGCTACTGCTTGTTCAATAGCAAGTTCATTTTCATTTTCTGGTACAAAACCTGGATTAAGCATCTTATTACCAATATAATCTCTTACAAAATTTTCGTTATATGTATCGGGAAGAAGCTTCTTCAGTGCTTCAAATCCAGCATTAGCAATAACATTAGAAATTGAATAGCTCATACCATAATTAGCACTTACTGTTCTATATAGCTTTTCATTAATTACAGAGAAAATATCAGTAGTTGCCCCGCCAATATCAACTTTCAATACTGCAGATGTGTTTTTTGCTTTTAAAAGATCCATGACTTTCAAGACAGATAGCGGAGTAGGCATAATATCACTTTCTGTGACTTGTTTAAGTTGAGCATAACCAGGAGCATCTTCCATCACACTATTCAAAAATAGTTCATGAATTTTTTCCGTAACTGGTTCAAGAACTTCTTCATTCATTTTTGGTCTGATATTAGGCAATATAAATAGGTCATAATGTCTTTGAAACAAGGTTTTCATAAAATCTTGAGCCTCAGTATTTCCCGCGTAAATAAGAGGTATTTTCTTTTCAGTAACAAATTTAGGAGAGGGAACCCCAAGTGAGAGAATCTCAGCTAACCTTATCACTCCAGTAAAGGCTCCACCATCAGTACCACCTGAGAAAAGAATAATATCTGGATGAGAATTATTAATAATCTGCATTTGCTCATAAGTTGTTCTCTTGTCATTTATAGCAAGTGTGTTTATTAGAACTCCCCCAGCTCCATAAGCAGCTCTTTCAGCAGATTTGGCTGAATCAAAAAGAGTTAGCCCTACAACTAATATTTGCAATCCTCCACCAGCGGAAGAAGTTGTAAGGTAGGAAACATCAGGTAAAAAATCCAAATTGCTTTCATTTGCCATATCAGATAGAAAAGTTTCATTACTATCAGCTTGGAGAGACTTGATAGATTGATAAACACCTATTTTAACATCTTCATAAGGAGCTTCAACTGTTGTAATTGCGTTACTTAGTCCTTTTAATTTATATTCACCAGCTTCTAATTTGAGATAAACCGCTTTAGTAGTTGTTGAGCCAACATCGGTAATTATTAACCTATCTTTTAACATTTTTCCTCCATTACAAGATTATCTAAACAGTATTTTAAACAAAATGCTAGATAGGAAACATGTCAACCTTTTTCTCTATCCTATAAGTTCTTTTAAACATCAATATTTTATTGAGAAATATATTGACACTTATCTAAAGACATCTATAATTTGTTTGATATTGATTAGGAGAATATTAAATGCAACACTCGATGAATGGTAATATACTAAACCAAGCTCCATTTGCTTATGCTTTACTTAAAGCCTCAACAAATAACTTAGATAATACTAGTGAACTTTCTTACATAGAAGTAAATCAAAAGTTCTTAGAATTAGCTAATTTATCACGAGAGCAAATTCTAGCTAGTTCTAGTAGTTTTGTTAACAATTTAGTATTTGCTAACTATCCTGATTTAGAGAGTATCTTCTTAAAAATTGCCTTTAATAAGACTAAATCTTTGTCAAACAAGACAATTACATCTAATAATAGAAGGTACTTTTTATCTGTATATTCTCCTGAAATCACATACCTTGTGTTAACATTTGTTGAAGATAAAACAAGTAATAATGATACTATTGATCTGGCAAACTTCTTTGATATCAACCTTGATTTACTTTGCATAGCTGATTTAGATGGAAAATTCATTAGAGTAAACAAAAGCTGGGAATCAATTCTTGGCTACTCTAAAGAATATCTTCTCAATCATAAATTTTACGAGTTCATTCATCCAGATGATTTACAAGCGACTTTTCAGAAAGTTGAACAACTAGCAAACAAGCAAGATGTTACTAATTTTGTAAATCGTTATAGAACTATTCATGGTGATTATCACTATATAGAGTGGAGATCAAATACAATTGATGGTCATGTTTATGCAGCAGCTAGAGATATTACTGAAAGAGTTAATTATGAAAAACAACAGTCCATTGACCTTGAGAAATACAATAGGTTATTCAATAATTCTTTTACTTGCATAGCCTTATCATCTTTTGAAGACAAGAAATTTGTTGATTTGAATACAGCTTTTTTGGATCTCTTCAATATGAATAAGGAAAATTTTATTGGCTACTATAATAATTTCTTAGATAGGGAAATTACTTATAATAAAGAAAAGGATACCATAGCAAATCTGGTCAATAAATATGGGACAATAAGAGATATTGAAATCAAGGTTTCAAGTCACGTAGCTGAACCTATTACAGGTCTCTTATCTGCTGAAATTTTTGAGACTAATGGTAAGAAGTATTATCTTACGTTTATGATTGATATTACAAAGCAAAAAAACTATCAGAAGAAACTTCAATATTATTATAGACTGCAAAGTATCCTCAGAGATTTCTCAACTAATCTCATCAACATTGATACAAATGATATTAATGGAGCAATTAATCAAGTGTTAGGGGAAATCGGAGAGTTCTTCAATGGTGATAGAGCTTATATCTTTGATTATGATTTAGAAAAAAACGAAATGTCCAACACATTTGAATGGTGTGGTGAAGGGATTTCTCCAGAAATTGATAATTTGCAGCATATACCTTTTTCCTTAGCTCAAGAATGGGTTAATGTTCATCTAGATAAACAATCCTTGGCAATAGAAGATGTGAATGCTTATCATGATAAATATGTTAAAGCAATACTGGAACCCCAGGGAATACTCAGCATTATCACAAGTCCTATCTTTTCAGAAGACAAATGTCTAGGTTTTGTCGGTGTAGATTTTGTTAAACAACATACTACTTTCACTGATATGGATAAAGAGCTTCTAGATTTCTTTGTACAGATATATGTTAATATTATGTCTCGTATTGAGAGTGAATTAAATCTCATGAAAACAACTGAACTCTTGCGTAATAAAACTAAGATGGCTCAAGAATATGCAATTAAGGCTTTTAATGCTAGTAAAGCTAAGTCTCAGTTTTTAGCCAATATGAGCCATGAAATAAGAACTCCTCTAAATGGAGTGATTGGTTTTAGTGAGCTACTCTTAACAACTGACTTATCTTCTACTCAAAAAGAATATGCTGAAAACACCAAAACATCAGCACATTCCTTACTAGATATAATTAATGATATTCTTGACTTTTCTAAGATTGAAGCAGGTAAATTAGAGTTAGATATATTAAAAACTGATGTTATTGAATTGGTAGAGCAAACTGAAGATATAATAAAATTTAACACTGCTAAAAAAGGTCTTGAGTTCTTGGTTGAGATCTCTCCCAAAATACCAAGATTCTTGGTAATAGATTCTATTCGACTTAAACAGGTTATAATCAATCTACTTTCTAATGCTGTTAAATTTACAGATGAAGGTCAGATTAAACTTACAGTTGATTTTACTAAATTATCTGATACCAATGGAGAGTTATATGTTGAAGTCAGCGATACAGGAATTGGTATCTCAGAAGACCAGAGAAATAAACTATTTCAAGCTTTTTCTCAAGCAGATACATCCACTACCAGAAAGTTTGGTGGAACAGGATTAGGTTTAATTATTTCCAATAATTTAATTAAGATGATGGGGGGAGAGATTAAGTTTACTAGTCAAATAAACAAAGGTTCGAAATTCTTCTTTTCTTTCAAGGTAGATTATGAAAATGGTAATAAATTTTCAATGGAGAGTATTTCAGATATTAAACAAATACTATGTGTTGATGATAATCAACAGAATTTGGATATTTTAGAAAGCATTTTAGATAACTGGAACATAGATACAACCTGTGTAAACAGTGCAATAAAAGCAATAGATTTATTAAAAAAAGGAAATCACTACGATACAATTATAATTGATTATTTAATGCCAGAAATATCAGGTTTAGATGCTATAAGAATAATCAGAGATGAACTAAAATTAAGTCAAGATAAACAACCAATAATCTTACTACATAGTTCAGAGGACGATAATCTAATAAAAACTCTCTCAGAAGAGTTAGATTTAAGCTTTCGAATAACTAAACCTGTTAAGCAGACTGATCTATACCAGTCCTTGGTAAAAGCACAAGATAGGATATATTTACGAAACAAGCAAAAAGAAAAACTAAAACCAGAAAATAATCCTATTATTCAAGTAACAAGTCCACCAAACATCTTAATTGCAGAGGATAATAGTCTAAATATGAAACTCATTACTATCATAATCAATAGACTCATACCAGATGCTACTTTGTACAAAGCTGCTAATGGGAAAATTGCTTATGAAATATTCTTAGCCAATAATATTGATATGATATTTATGGATTTAACTATGCCAGAAATGGATGGACTATCTGCAACTCAAGTTATCAGAAAAGAGAAAGCAAACAAAAGAATTCCAATAATCGCCTTAACAGCTAATGCCGTCGCAGAGGACAAGGAAAGATGTCTTGAGGCTGGAATGGATGATTTCTTATCAAAACCAATTATCAAAACCGAGTTGATTAAAATCTTAAAAAAATACCTAGTAAAGGAAGCTAAATGAGTAATCCTCTAGAACTTGTTAAGCAAAAAGAATCTAAAGCAAGCTCTTTCTTCAAAGATGAATCAAAGCATTTTTTTGAGAATAACTTATCAATTATGATGATAATTGATCCTGAAACTGGTATAATTATTGATGCAAATAAAAGTGCAATTGCTTTCTACAAATATCCTAATGATAAACTTCTAAATATGACAATTTTTGAAATTAATATTTTGAAGCAAGAGGAAATCAAAGAAAAAATCAATAAGGTCATTGTTTCAGGTAAAAACACCTTTATTTTTAATCATAAACTAGCTGATGATACAATAAGAACTGTTAGAGTTCATTCTAGTAAGATAATAGTAAATAATAAACTTTATCTTTTCTCGGTCATATACGACAATACTGATTTCAGCCAGTTAGAGAATGAGCATTTAACTGTAAATAAACAATTAAAAGATGCACTGATATTTAACCAGAACCTTATCAAAAATGCTTCTGAAGGGATAATAGTGTATGACAGAGATTTGAGATATACTGTTTGGAACAATTTCATGGCAAAAGCTACTGGAGTTGAAGCTAGTCAAGTTTTAGGAAAGAAAACCACAGAAATTTTTAGTCAAGGTACCTACTCTGAAGTTACTGATGGGTTAAAAAGAGCATTAAAGGGTGAAGTCGTGACTTTAGAGTCAGTCGAATTTATTAACCCTGTCACCAATACTGTTGGTTATACTAGGGAAGTCTATTCTCCCAATTATGATAGTGAAGGGAATATTATCGGAGTTGTATGTATTATAAGTGATGTTACTAATATTGTAAAGTTCCAGAAATCTCTAGCTAAAAAGAATAAAGAACTAGAACTTGCTAAAGAGAAAGCTGAAGAGAGTGATCGATTAAAATCATCATTTTTAGCACATGTTAGTCATGAGATTAGAACTCCTTTAAACGCGATTGTAGGATTTTCTAACCTTTTAAAGGATGTTGATAAAGCAGCTCTAATCTCAGAATATTCTAATATTATCAATACAAACAATCTATATCTTTTAAATATTATTGAGAACATACTAGCTTATGCTTTGATTGAATCAAATAGTATTAACCTGCATGTAGTCAAACTAGATTTAATCCAGCTCTTAAAAGACATATCAACGAGTTTTAAGGATGTTAACAGCAGAAAGATTCATTTGCAATTAGTTACCCAAAATTTATCTACTCTCATTATAGAATCTGATGAGGATAAAATAACACAAATTCTAACAAATTTTTTAACTAATTCACTAAAATTTACAGATTATGGTGATATCTATTTTGGTATCAGTTCTTATAATGAAGAGAAAGTAACTCTCTTTGTTAAGGATCCAGGTTTAGGGATTTCCAAAGAAAACCATGAAATCATTTTTGATATCTTTTATAAATTAAATAATATGGCCCCTGGTTCTGGTCTAGGACTATCAATCTGTAAAGCTCTAAGCGAAATGCTAAAGGGTAGAATATACCTAGAATCAGACTTAGGTAAAGGGGCAACCTTCTATTTTGAATTACCATATAAAGATACAAATCAAGGAGAAATAAATGAGAAATAAGAAAGTAATTTTGGTTGCTGAAGACCAACCAGATAATTTCACTTTAGTCCAAGCATATTTATCAAGACGCTATGACATAGTTCATGCTGAGAATGGTGCTGAAGCAATTGAAGTGATAAAACATGATTCAAGCAGGATTGATGCCATCTTGATGGATATAAAAATGCCTTTAATTGATGGAATTGAGGCTACAAGTGAAATTAGGAAACTGGATTTCAAAAAACCAATTATTGCCTTAACAGCATACGCATATCCAGAAGAGAAAATCATAGCCTTGAATGCAGGATGTGATTATTACTTAACAAAACCCATCTCTCAAGACACCCTTTTAGAAACTTTAGAAATGATACTAAATACTGAATAAATCTTGTGTGTCTAATCCTTCATTGTTACCATCCCTTTATAAGCCCAATAACTTCAAGAGATAGTTACAATGAAGGAAGTTAAGTCACAATAAAATGTTGCTCTCGCCACTCATAATCACATAGTTTTAGTAGCTTAGCAAGCCTTGTCTAAGATGGAACTAGACTTTTAGTGGGTGAATGTCCCAGATATCACTTGCGTATTCGTGGATTGTTCGATCTGAAGAGAACTTACCAGATCTAGCAATATTCATTAAAACTTTATTATACCATAGCTTATGATTTTTAAAGTCATTAGAAATTGTATTATTGATTTCGCAGTAAGAATTAAAATCTTCTAATACCATAAAGTAGTCACCATTTTTCAAGAGAGTATCTAAGATTGGTTGGAAAATTCCTGGTTCAGTTGGATTAAAGTAATCATTTCTAATCATATCAATTACTCTTTTTAGCTCCGGATTGGAGTTATAGGAGTGTTCTGGGCTATAACCTTCGTGTTTCATTCTAACCACATCTTCAGATTTTAAGCCAAAAATATAGATATTATCTCTACCAAACTCTTCTAGCATTTCCACATTGGCTCCATCTAGAGTCCCAACCGTAAGAGCTCCGTTGAGGGCAAATTTCATATTACCAGTACCTGAAGCTTCGAAACCAGCTGTTGAGATTTGTTCGGACAAATCAGCTGCAGGAATGATTATCTCAGCTAAAGAAACAGAATAATTTGGTATAAACACTACTTTAAGTAAATCTTTTACCTCCAGATCAGAGTTAATTTTAACTCCAACAGCATTAATTAGCTTAATTATATTCTTAGCAACAAAGTAACTAGGAGCTGCTTTGCCTGAAAAGATTATAGTGCGTGGAGTCCAATCTGCATCAGGATTATCTTTAATTTGATTATAAAGGTAAATAATGTGCAATATATTGAGAAGTTGCCTTTTGTATTCATGCATTCTTTTTACTTGTACATCAAAAAGAGAATCAGGGTTAACCCTAACACCAGTTAATTTATAAATCTTTTTGGTAAGTCTTTGCTTATTAATAAATTTATGATGACTTAATTGCTCAAGTACTTCTTCGTTATCATAATAGTCTTCCAGTTTCTTTAATTCAAAGAGATCTTTCTTCCAACCATCTCCAATTAATGAAGTTATATAGTTTGCTAGGTGTTTATTACATGAGTCTAACCATCTTCTTTGGGTTATACCATTAGTTTTGTTATTAAATTTATTTGGATATATCTCATAAAAATCTTTAAATATTTTCTCTTTAATAATTTCTGAGTGTAATTTTGCAACACCATTAACTGAGTATGAACCTTCGATACAGAGATTAGCCATTCTGACATGTTTAGGTTGTCCTTCTTCAATAATTGACATTACTTTTAGTTTATATATATTACCAGGATAGGTCTTATTAACCCTATTGAGGAGATGAAGATTGATCTCTTGGATTATTTGAAGATGTCTGGGTAACAACTCACTCATTAAGTCATAATTCCATTTTTCCAAAGCCTCAGGGAGAACAGTATGATTCGTATATGCAATTGTCTTTTTGGTAATATTCCAAGCTTTATCCCACTCAAGTCTCTCTTGGTCAATAAGAATTCTCATCAGTTCTGGAATAGCTAATGCTGGATGAGTATCATTAAGCTGAATGGCTACTTTTTCAGGTAGTTGTGAGAAATTTCTATTATGTTTTTTGAAGTTGTTAAAAATATCTTGCAGAGTTGAGGAGACAAAGAAGTATTCTTGTTTTAGTCTTAAAACTTTTCCTAGGTGAAAGTTATCATTTGGATAGAGAACCTTGGATATGTTTTCGGATATATTTTTCTTCTCTACTGCTTTAATATAGTCACCTGTATTGAAATAATCAAAATCAAAGTCATCCGTAGCTTGAGCTTGCCATAATCTCAGAGTGTTGACATTGTTCGTATCATAACCAAGAACAGGAATATCCCAAGCAACAGCCATAATATCTTTAGTATCAACCCAGTAGTATAAGGTTTTTCCATCTTCTCTCTCAAAGTGCTCTACTCTACCACCAAACTTAACACGATAAGTAATTTCTGGTCTTTTTATTTCCCATGGATTTCCATTTCTTAACCAATTATCAGGTTCTTCAACTTGATAACCTTGTCTTACTAATTGCTTAAAAATCCCAAACTCATATCTGATTCCATAACCCATAGCTGGATAATTATGAGTAGCTAATGAATCCATAAAACAAGCTGCCAACCTTCCTAAACCTCCTGAACCTAATCCCATATCAGGCTCAAGTTCTTCAATATCGCTTAAAGAATAATTTAGCTCTTTTACAAGATCACGAACTTGGTCAAGGATGCCCATACTGTTTAATGAATCTAGCATTAAGCGTCCAACTAAAAACTCCATAGAAAGATAATTAACCATTTTACTGTTACTTTTATGGTATTCATAATCCGTTCTTAACCACTTCTCAATCAAGTTTTCCTTTATAGTCAGTGCTAACGCTTGGTAGATATCTCTAGCATTAATAGTGGTTTTATCTTTTATCATAGTATATTCTAAGTGATAATAAAATCTATCTCTTAGGCTTTTATGTTTATGTTCTATTTGATCAGAAAAAAATATTGATTCATCTCTATTCATTTTCATATCCTTTTTTTTAATGTTGATGTTCATATTAATAGAGAAAGCTCAATTAAGCAAGTAATTTATTATTAATTTTCTAACATTTTATTTGATCTTGTTCAATTTTCTAAACTAAATTACACATAAACATGTACAGTATCAGACAACAAAAGTTAACGGATAATCATTTCATTATCTAATTTTACCAATCATTCTTGGTCTAAACTCAGTAATTCTAATGCTTTTTCTAGCTCTGGATCTCTACCATTCTGTATGTCATCAACAGTTTTCTCCACGATTACATCAGGAATGAGACCCACACCAAAGAACCTACTCTTATCAGGATTTCTCTTCAACATCCCCGTCCAATTCACTTTAATATCTCCAGGTAGATAAGTTTGGATAACATTGCCATTAGCTCCAGCAGTAGGCTGACCAACAAGAGTAGCCAATTTATTGTGTTTCAAGACCAAAAGGTATGCTTCACAGTAACTCTGTGAACTCCTCCCACACAGAGCGATAATCTTTGCTCCTATATGTGGTTCAGCAGGTTGTAATGCCCAAATTAGCTTATCTTCATTAAGTCTAAGTAATTCTTCTTTTGGTTGAATATATCTTTTTTTCACTGAGCCTGTAAGAGAATCAGCTTCCGTTAGTAAGTTGCTAAGTAGTTTTGGTGAAATTCTAGGATAAAGTCTTAGGTCCAAAATAATCCCCTTAGCCTTTAACAAATCTGGCATAACTTCATCTAACTCTGCATCGTTCATTATATTAGCATTTATATATACAATCTCATTAGGGTAGTGGATTACTTTCTCAGGTTTTGTCAATAAATTCATGGGGTTATATTTCGCTAAAGGTATTTCTTTTGTGTATTCATATTCACTCTTTTCGCTAGTGGATTTGAATTTAAATATGGCAACAGAATCCTGATATGTTCTCATAAAATTTCTAAATAGCCTAAGATTCGTTGTCTCTGAATTAGAAGAGATATAGTATGGTCTATTTTCTTGCATCAGTTTACTAAAGCTTTCTCCATTCATTTTGACCACTTCGTTTCCTAAAAGTGAAGCTAGTGAATCATCTAAAACAGACGTAACTAACCACTTGCCATTGATAGGATAGGTATTAAATGGGGGCAACTTAGTGTTTAATGAATTATCTCCTAAAAATGCATGCCCATCTTCAGTTTTGGACATCAAGAGTCTTAAAGCTTGCCTATACTCCGAGAAATTCTTGCTTTCTAGTGTTCTTTCCAGACAAAGAGACAATTCTTTATCCCAATCACAGATATTATATTCGAAGTAGGGATAGAAGAAATTCATTTCATTCCAATACTTTATTATACCTGCAAACCAAACCCCTTGTTCTTCTCTGTTATGCATATCATAAACAGAGTATTTTTGTTTCAACTCATCAAGTTTAGTCTTATCAGCGATGGGATAAGTGTGTTTCATATCACATTGTAGCACCATAGGAAAGTAACAATTTAAGCCCGGTATCAGTTCTTTATCCAATACTTGGCCATAAAGAAGTTCTTCAGAAAATATTTTATCAATAAATCCAAGCGTGTAATTCTCTGCTGAGTTTGTCTTTTGGATAGACATTCTCTTGTTATCCATATTGTTTTCTATCAGGACATCAACATTGCGACTAATTGTTCCATAATGTGGAGTAGTGTTTATAATGAAATTGTTGGGTAAATTACCGATTTCATCTTGGGAGAAATCAGAAAAAAACACCCTATGCCATGTTTCTTTATGCCACTCTTCTACTAAAAAATCATCCAGCGATAAATGTTCTAAATTATCAAATATCACTGCTAAAGCATTAATTTGATCTGATTTAACTTCCAGTTCATAGCTCTTTTCTGACCAACCACTTTGACTAAGCTCGTCTCCGACATAATCCCCACCAAAACGCACATAGATGCCAGGGGTAAGTGAGTCACTTTCTGCTTTCCAAATCTTAAACGATACTCTGATCCTCGTATCTGAATCAACATCATTTGACATTTGGGGATATAAGATTGTCCATATAGGTTCTTTTGCTGTTGTTTTATCTATCTTAATGGGGCGATTTGTTCTTATCGACCTGTAAACAGAAGGACTATTAGTATTGTTATACCCGTCATATTGCCAGAAAGTAGTTTTACGACCTGGTAGAACATCATCTAGGTTTAATTCTGGCTTAGTTTGTGTATATAGTATTAAATCGGGGACTATAGGTAAAAAGAGGTCTCTTAATAATTCACTAAGTTCTTCATTATTACGGGCAGGCATTACATACTGAGAGCCATAAACTGCAAAACTATCCCAATCAATATCTTGAGCTTCATCTGAGGGGTAAAAATGTTTAACATATCCATAGAGTTTGGTGAATGCGGTGAGATTATCTACTTTCTTATCCTCTACAATTTTATTGGTAGAACATGAACAAACAAATAACAATACTAGTAAGTAAAGAGGGACTTTTGACATAATAGGCTCCTTTTTTATAGTGAACTTATTTGATTATTCTAATTTGGCTATTCTATGTCAAGTTTTTTTTAGTGTAATAACAACAACTTCAGGAGGGCAGAAAAATCTGACATTCACCCATGTATTACCAACTCCCGCGGTAGTATAGCCTTGCATGTTCTTATAACTCCACTTTGAGTAAGAGTACTTTTTAGGAAATTTAGTAAATTTTACAATTGGAATTCCGCCTGGATAACAGATTTGCCCTGAATGAGTATGTCCTGCAAGAAGCAAATCATAGCCCTCTTTCTGGGCTTCTTTATAGACATTTGGGGAATGGGTCAAGAGAAGTTTATATTTGTCTGAATGACCTTCTAGTTTTGGGAAAACATGAGAAAGATAACGATCAGAATCATCTATACCTGAGATAAGCAGAGAATCTTCTCCCTTTTTGATAGTTACGAAATCATTAATTAGCATATTGACACCTAAATCATTAAGTATCTCAGCAATCTTGTACTCATCATGATTTCCTAAAACACCATATACTTTAGATGTATCAATAACTGCAAGTAATTGAGTGTAGAGGGATTTTATAACCTGATAATTTCCAAAAGCATTTACTTGATAATCGCCACCAAAAAGATAGATATCAACTTCTTCTTCTTGCAATATCTGCTGGATAGGTTTAATTAACAGAGGGTTTCCATTAAGATGAAAATCCGAAATAAACATTATCTTGAAGTTATTAAGACCCTCTCCAAATTTACTACTTTTTATTTGAATATGTTTAGTGGTAATTCTTTGAGCATTTCTGAAACCTAAAGCAGTTAAACCAACTCCATCTAAGACTGCTTTTACAACTTTAGAAAAAGGATGGGCTTTCTTATGGCTATGAGACTTATCCTCTAACCATGCCTTGATTTTCTTCTCTCTTGCTAACCTCTTAGGGTGAATATCTTTCATTACTCTAAGCTGTTATTTCTATCATTATGTAGTTTAAATGATTTAATACCATAAAACAAGCTTTCAATAAGTTTGTCTTGATAGCTATCTTCATTAAGCTTTTTTCCTTCATCAAAATTTGAAATAAAACCTAATTCTACCAAGACTGATGGCATATAAGCACCCCGTAAAACATAAAAATTAGCAGATTTGACTCCTCTATCTCTTGCTTGACTTTCAATAATTAAATTGTTTTGAAATTTATAGGCTAAGTTTATGCTTTCTATTAACTGAGCAGATTGAATCAAATCACTTATAACATAATCAGCTTGGGTGTATTCACGTAAAGCATCTTGACCTTCAAACTCTTCCACAACAGCATTCTCAAGTGCCTGAGCAGCTCTAGATTCATCATTTTTAGCTTCTGAGAGATAATAAACCTCAATACCATGAGCTTTTTTGTTCTCAGCAGCATTAGTATGGATGGAAACAAAAAGATCAGCATCATTGCGGTTAGCAAAGGCTGTTCTTTCTTTCAATGAGATAAAAGAATCATCATTTCTTGTCAAAAGAACTCTTACACCTAGTTCATCCTCTAGCCTTTTTTGAAGTTTCTTAGCAATTGAAAGAACGATATGCTTTTCTTGAAGCCCATTTGCACCTTCAGCTCCAGGGTCCTTTCCCCCATGCCCAGGATCAAGTACAATTACCTCGATAGAAGATCTGTTATGCTCCTTAATTAAAAGAAAATCATCTGTATAAGATATTAAGGCTGGAAATATCTGTGGGAGAATCTCTGTTAGAAAATGCTGGGGTAAAACATATTGACCCTCTACGTATTTTATAGGGTAGTAGAAATTATAGTATTCATCTTCCAGCATACCTGTTTCTTGACTATAACTAGCTACATGGGCAAAAGAGCTTTCTAAACAGAATGATATCTCTTTCTTAAAAAGATAAAAGTGAAGACGATCGTCTAATAAAATCTCTTTAATCTGCCCTTTAACCAATCTATTAAAGTCATCTAATCTAAAATAATCTATCTTGTTATGAACAAAAGTTTCAAGTAGATAATACTCCTCACTATCAGCATATTGAACTTTGATTTGACTAAATAGTGGTAGAAGTGAAATGATGAATATGATAAAGATTAAGATTCTTTTTACCTGCATCAACCCACCTAATAAGTCATTTTCTTGGCACGATCAGCATCTCTTTGTTGATCCTTTTTCTGAAGAACTTCACGTTTATCATAGTTCTTCTTACCTTTAGCAATCGCTAGTTCTACCTTACAAAGACTCTTTTCATTTATGTAAATTGAAGCAGGTATGAGCGTCATACCACCTTCAACAATCTTAGAGTTCATCTTCTTGATTTCCCTCTTATTTAAAAGTAATTTACGTGGACGAGTTGCTTCGTGATTGAAGTAGGTAGATTTCTCGTAGGGTGATATGTGCAAGTTAAGAAGCCAGACCTCACCTTGTTTATCAATTCTTGCATAGGAATCCTTAAAACTTACTTTACCCTGCCTAATGGACTTGATCTCTGTACCTCTGAGAACAATACCTGCTTCGTAAGTCTGGACAAAGAAATACTCATGCCTTGCTTTTCTATTCTTAATTTCTCTTATTCTATCATTATTGTTTTGTTTTGCCATAATTATTACCAATCTTTATGAATTATTGTTGAAGTGGTAAATCTTGCTTGCTTGTGACTACATGACACCACTTTCAACCTTTCATTCCATTATCATTTAATAGGGGAAAATGTCAAATGATATTTGGAGATAGAGGTTATTATCCTTAAAAACGATAAGTAGTTTGGTCTTGGATTGTATTCTAATCTGTGAAGGTATAGTTTTAACAAAACCTGAAGGAACTTTTTAAACTGGTGGTAGCGAACTTATTATTGTCCCACTTCCAGAAGTGGTGGGATGGATTTCGAACTTTTATCAAGTAATTTATCGCCTAAAATGATTTTGTTTAGCACTGTTGATTTATAGCTAAATACTAGATTAGGCTTTTGAAAGTCTGTAGCATCGGATATACAAAAGAGATGATTGTTGTAATACTTGATGCTAGAACAGACGCAACCATAAAACATGATTAAACACCAGAAAAGAATTTTCATCCGACTTTTTAGGTCATTCTTTTCATTCTTACTTCCTTAACAGGCTTTTGAATAAAAACCGAGTTTTATTCAAAGGGGCAAAGGAAAGCATTAAAATTAATTAGGAGTGTGTAAATTAAAACTTATCTTTTTGTTGAATCTCTTTAGCAATACCTTTTTTTTTCAATTCATCATAACTTCCTAATCTTTCGTTATAGGAACCGTTGAAGCTATCTAGATCTTTTTGCTTAATTTCTGTCTTTAGTTTGCTTTTATCAATTTGAACAACTCCTTTTGGCCAGATAGGAAATTCAATTACTTGTACATTGCTGGATCTTGTTATAATGAATTCTATAAAAAAAAAGCTGTACTTATTAGCTTGATTAATAAAAACAACTAAGAGTTGATACCTATCTTCATCAATATACTTTAATTTACATGACTTCATCTCTTTAAATTCAATCTTGGAAAAGTCATTTATTTTAGCATTTTTCAAATATCGTTTCATACAAGATAAATCATTATTATTAAGACAGTGCTTTAGTTTATGTAGGAAATTATTAATCTTAATGGTAAGATTAGTATAAGGTAGTAACTTAAAAAATAGCGTCTTATTATCAATTAGATGATATAATTCAATTTCATTAGTAAATTTATATATTATTTCTTTGACTTTACTCTCTTTAATTTTAAATCTCTGGGCAATTTTTGCCTTTGATTCTTTCTTTATATAGAAATACTCTAATATCTTTTTTTCTCTATCTTTATGCTCAAGAAAAGGATACTTACTAAAATCAATCTCAAAATCTATAATTTCACTACTATTTTCTTGATTTTTGTAAGCAAAATATTCAAGTTTTTCTTCATCTAAGGGAACTTCTAATAGTCTTTTTTGCTTATTAAAATAATCATTACATGAGTTAGTAACAACTTTTCTAATCCATCCTTTAGGATTAGCAATCTCTCTTGTTCTTGACACCTTTTCAAGTTTAACCACACAATTACTTGCAATGTCCTCAGCTAATTCATAATCTTTAACTAATTTATATGCAATTTCCTTGGCATAATTAAAATACTCTTTAAAATCATTATCCATCGCTTACCTCTCGTAAATATTTATATATCAATTAAATAGAGTAAACTAATAAAAATATAAGTCTTTTAAGGGTCTATATAATAGGAGGAGATATGAAAAAAATAATCTCATTTTTATTCTTGTTCAGTTTTGTCGTGTTGGTCTTTGCTAGTCAAGTTAATTATGATCTCTATCCAGAAATTACTTGGGAAGAGGTTGGATCTCAGAGTTACGAAGTCATTAAATCCTAGGAAGCTTTATGAAACTAAAATTATTTTATACACTTTTGATATTACTTGGTCTTACCTCTCTCTTTTCTAATACCCTTGAAGTCTCACTTGATGGTACTAAACCATATACAGAAATCCAGACTGCTATTAATCAGGCTTCTACAGGAGATACTGTATTAGTTTATCCAGGTACCTATTATGAAAATATTAATTTAAGCTATGCTAACAACCTAAAACTCTATTCATTAGAAGCAATAACCAATGATAGCACCTTTATCTCTACAACTATCATAGATGGTAACCAAAGTGGTAGTACTCTATATTGCACTGTTGGAGATAAAGAGTTTGAAATAAGAGGATTATCAATAACAGGAGGAAGTGGCTATCAGGATGGCACTAAAACTATAGGGGGCGGTTTGTGTCTCGCCTTGAGTAGTTTTAATATTGTAAATCTTCAAATCTATGATAATTATGCAGATTTAGGGGGAGGGATAATTATTAATTACCAGGCTACTGTACATCTAGCTGCATGTACTATAAATAATAACTTAGCACTAATGTCAGGAGGAGGGATATATACCCAAAGCACTCTTAGTGAGCAACCAATAATCAATTTTTCAGAAAGCAACAGATGTTCATTATTTGATAACTATTCCGCAAGTGGAGCTGATATGTATTGGGGAAACCCAGCAGGTGCAGTAACTGATGTCTATTTAGATAAATTTACTAAAGCATCTTACGAACGCTACTATGCCAATTTTTTTGAAGGATTTGTTGAGGCAATAGAAGATGGTTATACTCCCTATAGAACTTTTGATGTAAATGAGGGAATGCATGAGGAGATTGATGCAGACCTATATGTGGCGAACAATGGCGATGATGACAACTCTGGCTTAACACCTGACCAACCACTACGCACAATTTATAGGGCTAATACCATAATCTCTAGTAATAGAGATAACCCTAAAACCATACGACTAACATCTGAAATCTATGAACATGACTTATGGGGGCATACTAATATACCTATAGGGTTAAAAAGTAACACAATTTTACAAGGAGTTTCTTCTCAAGAGACTAAGATTATAGGTAATCCTGAAATATTTAGTTGGGGTAATGGGGCTATCATACCAGAATTTTTTGGAGAGAATATTACAATAAAAGATATGAGCATTAGCAATGGAGAAGGCTCTGCTGTGTTCACAACTTGTATCGATAACTTGATAATTGAGGATGTAGTGTTTGAGGCTAGTAATATTGATAGTTGGTCCAATTTATACGTGAATGGAATATACTATAGTAAAGTTAAACTTGATAATGTAATTTTCCAGAATAATCATTCAATAAAGAGTTACCCAGCTTTTTCTATTAAAGCGTTAGATGTTGTTATGAACAATGTTAAGGTCTATAATAACACTTGTATTAATGAAAATGGAAAAGGTATTGGTAATGTGGTAGCTATGAACAGAGTAGAGGTTACTAACTCAGAATTTATTGATAATCATTGTACTTCTGATTATTATGGTTGGACTCTATTTAGATTTATAGACTGGGCTGACACATTAGAAGTTGTAATAGATAACTGCCTATTTTCTAATAATGTTGGAGGGGAATGTAAGATGTTTGGTACTATGGGAGAAAATACAACAATATCTAATTGTACTTTTGCCAATAATAGTGGATGTCCTAACTTTGGTACTATAATGAATAGTGGCACAAATACAGTTTATAGAAACAATATCTTTATGAACAATAATCAACCCTGGGATTTATCACTTACTAATGAAGTTTTAGACATAGACAACTGTCTTTTTGGAGATTCAGACTTAGAAGTAAGTAATCTATCTGGAGCAGAGCTAATATTGGGGGATAATAATATCTATAACCAAGACCCACTCTTTGTAGGAGGAGATCCAGCTTTAGCATCTTACTATCATTTAAGAGGTGCAGACATAGGAGAGGTGTCTCCTGCCATAGATGCTGGTAATAGTAGTTTTGCTTGGCTTCCCGAGTGGTTTGTCCCAGCTGAACTAGATCTATATGGAAATCCAAGAATACATAACAATATAATAGATCTCGGTTGTTATGAATTTCCAGGTTATACACCCAACTTAGATGATGATGTTGAGCTTGTAACAGACTTAAATGCCACTAACTATCCAAATCCATTTAATCCTGAAACTACTATTCAGTTTAACAATCCACAAGCTGGTGAGGTTACAGTAGATATATATAATCTCAGAGGACAGTTGGTCAATAATTTAGCGAATAGAGACATGGAGCAAGGTGTACAAAAAGTTCTTTGGAACGGAACAAATAATGCAAATAAATCTAGTGCAAGCGGTGTTTACTTCTATAAAATTAGAAGTGGTAATGCCACAGCAACTAAGAAAATTATTTTGATGAAATAATTGACAGAATAATAAAATATAATAATAATAACTACAGAGATATCTCTGTAGTTATTTGTGAGTATTTCAATCTCACTTATCTAAATTTGTTGTATAGTCATATTATATATTATGGTGTAATAGAACATCAATAACAAAAAAAGGAGTGGAAATGAAAAGGCTAATAGTATTTGTGTTAGCTTGTGTTAGTATGGTCTTATCTGGAAATGAAATCCAGTTTTCTTTTAGCGAGGTCGATACCTTGTTCGTGCCATTCAGTTATAAAGAAATTGTCTATGATAAGTTTGAAGATGATTTTGTTAGATTCTATGATTGGGAATTAGCTGGTCAAACCTTAACAATAAGCAAATTTATTTTAGATAGTGATTATGATTTTTCTTCTCAAGAATCAATAATTGATATTGAATTAAATAGTGTCGTGGAATCTATAGATGATATATTTGTCTATTATCGTTTTCTAACTAATAGAGAAGCCTTTCATATAACTGATAAGAATCTGCAGGAATGGGATGGTGATGAAACAGCAACGATTGATTATATATTGTTGTTAAATGATTTAGGTGATAGTGAACAATTGATTAATACTAAGGATATAAATGAAAATTATGTATTCAGACAACTTTTATCTGATGACAAGATATTACTAGGTAGTTCAATAGATGAAACGAATGAGGTATATGAAAACTTTATTCTTAACTTTGATACCTATGAACTTCAATATTGGATGAATACAATGTATTATAACGATGTTCTTTTCGTGGAAAATATGTATATTCAAACATCAGATTTTTATACATACCAAAATGACGACCCATTCTCATATAGAGTCTTTAATAGTAATTTTGAACAAGTTAATGAGATAATTGATTCACAAGTAGGCCAAAACTTAGGGAATATTTTATACTTTAGTGATAGAAGTGGAATTTTTTGTATCAATGATAAATTAATTTATGATATCCCACCCTATTTACTCAAAAGAAATAATGGGAGGGCAGTTGCTGATTTATCTATTAGTAATAATGAACTAATTATCACTAATTTAAAAGAATATGATACAGGGAATCTTGTGAAAGCTTCTGATAACAGCTACATAACTTTTCTTGCGAGGTATGAGGGGTGGTTTCTCACAAATAATATAAAATCAGGTAATGAATATGAATTTAATGAAGTTCAGCTTCCCTATATACCAGATGGAATTTTTACATCAAAAGACTATATTGTAATTAATAATGACTACGATACTACTCTAAGAGTGTATAATGACCAACTTGACCTTTTATATAGTGAAAATATAGGAGATAACTTTTCTTCTTCATCGAGAACCTTTAATTGCTTTGATAGATTTGGATATTTTTCTAGTGATGGTAGTGAATTCATCTATAGTGAATTAATGATATCTGTAGCTAATACTGATGAAGATATTGATAGTTTGCCTAAAGTTACTTCAAAGATATATCCCAATCCCTTTAACCCTGAAACAACAATTTCTTTCAATATCCCTAAACCAGGTAAAGTGAACTTGTCGATATACAATATCAAAGGACAGTTGGTGAAAACGCTATTAGATGAAGAAACTAGTGCTGGGACACACAGTATGGTCTGGAATGGTAAAGATGAAAGAGGAAAGAGTGTAGCATCAGGTATATATTTCTCTAAAATAAAAACTGATGCTGATATTCAAACAAAAAAAATGTTATTAATGAAATAGTATTCTTTTTTCTTTCCATTTTGTGTTCCTAGTTCATTTAATTTACTAGTCCACTTTTTTGGAATGGCACAACTGATATGACCGTTTACTCTCCCCGCCTTACGGCACCCCTCTCATACCGCTCTTACGAGCTGAAAGGGGATTGTTTACTCTCCCCGTCACCCTATCACCCCGTCACCACGTCTTTGAGCCACAGGCTAGAAAAATCTTCCCGTCTCCCCGTCTCTGTGATAAGGCTTTAGGCATTTACTTATACAGATACCTTTTAATTTTCATAGTAGGGGTCTTTTCAAAAGGTTCAGCTTGCTCAACGACTTTGGTAATTTTTGAGAAGTTTGAGACTTTTGAGTTAACATCAGTCCTGATATTCTCAAGAATTTTAGTGATTTCTCTTTTTATTTTAGTTTCAGAATTTGCATGAGAACCGTAAATCTGATCTATATAGTCATAATTCAAATGTATTCTGGCAAGGAGTTTTTGGTCTTGTTCAAGTACAAGAGATTCAATAACGAATTCATTTTCATTAATGATCGATTCAATTTCTTCTGGATAGATATTTTCTCCGCTAGGACCCACAATTACATTCTTCAATCTTCCCTTTATATAAAGATAGCCTCTTTTGATTAGCCCTAAGTCTCCTGTTTTAAAGTATCCATCTTCGGTAAAGACAGATTTGGTAGTTTCTTCAGCCTTAAAGTAACCTTTCATTACACTATCGCCTTTAACAACAATCTCCCCTTCTCCAGTTTCAGGATTCTTGTTAATCAGCTTATAAGCTAAATTAAAAACAACTGGTCCAGTAGAACGATAGCGTGTTTTAGCAGGTGGAGCTCCAGCTACAAGTGGCGAAGTCTCTGTTAAACCATAACCTATGGAATAAGGAAAATTACAGTCTTGTAGAAATTTTTCAACATCAGAGGCAATTTTTGCACCACCAATACCGTAGAATTTCAGCTGACCACCAAAGGATTTATAGAGTTTTTTACCTGCAAGATTATGTAGTAGTTTTCTTATCATAGGAATTGAGTAGAGAAATCTTGAAATTGGTTTGGATGTTAAAGCAGGATGAATCTTATTTTTGAAGATTTTCTCCATAATCAGAGGAACGGTTAACATTATAGTAGGCTTTACTTTAGCTAAGGCTGGAAGAAGAACACTTGCCGTAGGTGGTCTTTTTAGATAGGTAATCTTGCTATTATGCATCAAAGGGAATAGAAAGCCTAAAGTGCATTCATAAGTATGAGGAAGTGGAAGAATAGATATTAATCGGTCATTTTGATCCATTGGTTGCACATCAAAACAGGCTAATATATTAGTGATTAGGTTTTTATGAGTTAACATAACCCCTTTAGATTGGCCTGTCGTTCCTGAGGTATAAATTATAACAGCAATATCATTTTCATCAACTTGTTTATGTTTAAATCCAGCTATTTCTCCAATAATACCAGTTTTATCCAGCATTGAGTCACGCCTATCTAAGAGCATAGTTTTCAGCTTGTTGAGAGCAGAAGTTGGGTTCTTTATACTATATCCTTCAATATCAATAGCTATAATATCTTTACCAGCTCCAAACAAAGTCTCGAACTTTGGGAAAAGCTTGTTTGAAACAAAAATAGCTTTTGCTTCTGAATGTCTGAGAATATGATGTATTTCATTCTCATGAAACTCTGTCAATATTGGCACAACTACAGCTCCTAGTGAAACTATTGCCAGGTAAGCAACTCCCCAGTTCGGAGAATTCTCACTTAAGATAGCGACTTTATCACCATACCTAATACCCTGTTCTTTTAGGAGTTGAGCTACTTTTCTATATTTATTACCAAGTTCTTTATAAGTTATACCCTTATCCCCTAACCAGGTTAAAGCTACCTTGTTAGGATATCTCTCAATTGCATCGTTAATATTTTCTATTATTGTCTTTTTCATTGTTTTCATAAAAATCACCTATTTATAATAGTTCCTATTAAAAAAAACTGATATACCTGTCAATAAATGTAGGAATATTTTTTTTCTTTCAGAGAAAACAGCACTTTTCAACTACTTATTATATCTTGTATTGAGAGAAAAAAGACTGTTAAATCCCTAAATTTCATGATATTTTTTTGATTCCTATCCTATATAATATCACTCTTTAAGTAGTTAGCAAATATTATTTTTTATTCTGACTACATTTAATATTTGACAGTTTTGTTGAATTTAGATAATTTTGGATTTAATAAATTTTGGGATGAATTTACTAACAAATAAATAAATTAGGAGGTCGTATAATGAAAACTCTAGCTGATTTAAGAAAAATTAGAGAGAAAGCACAAAACGACATGAAACTAAGAAACAGTGAAACAAGAGTAAAAGTTGTTGTAGGTATGGGAACTTCTGGTATCGCAATGGGAGCTCGTGAAGTAATGAAAGCTTTTTTAGACGAAGTAGCAAACAGACAACTTCATGATGTTTTAGTTACTCAAACTGGAGAAAAAGGGCTATCTTCAATGGAACCTGTTGTTGATGTTATTATTGATGGCACAAAGAGTGTTACTTATGGCAATATGAATGCCGAAAAAGTAAAAAAAGTTGTAGCAGAACATATTGTTAATGGAAATCCTGTTAATGACTTTATAATTTCAACTGACTAACCCCCATAAGGAATTTTTTATGTATCAGGAAATATTTAAAAAATACGAACCAACTAAAGATAATTTAATTTATATTCTACATGATATCCAAGACAATCACCCTCAGCAGTATATTTCTGAAGATGCTGTTCTTGCTGTATCAAAATATCTAAATGTACCAATCAACCACATTTATGGAGTTATTACTTTCTACGGTATGTTCTCTATGAAACCACGTGGACGTAACATTATTAGACTTTGTGAATCACCACCTTGTTATCTAAAAGGGTGTGATAACATTTATAGAAAATTAAAAGAAATATTAAATATTAAACAAAATGAGACTACTGAAGACGGTATGTTTACCTTAGAATTATGTGCCTGTCTCGGAGTATGCGGTAATGCTCCTGTTATGATGATCAACAACGATATTTATGGTGACCTTACTGAAGAAAAAGTTGTCAGAATTATTAAAGACATCAAAGGAGACAAGTAATGAAATTTTATCGTAGCCATATACTATTAGGTATTAATGAGACTTCTATTGAAGCAGGTGCTAAAAAAATTGAACTTGCTTTAAAATCCGAACTTGCAAAAAGAAATTTACAAGATGAGATTGATGTTTTAGAGACTGGTCCACTTGGCTTTTTTGCTAAAGGTGTCTGCCTCAAAGTGTATCCAGAAAACACTCTTTACGAAAATGTTACTGTTGAAGATATTCCTGAATTAGTTGAAGAACACTTCTTAAAAGGAAGACCAGTAAAAAGACTTTTAGCATCAACAGATAGAGTTGAAGCTTATGACTTTAATTATAAAGAAAGAAATGTTTTAGAAAACTCTGGTATTATCGATCCTGAAGATATTGAAGAATATATTGGTGCAGGTGGATATACAGCTTGGGAAAAAGCTTTATTAGAAATGAAACCTGAAGAAATCATTGCAGAAGTTAAAGAGTCAGGTTTAAGAGGACGTGGCGGTGCTGGTTTCCCAACAGGTTTAAAGTGGAGTTTTACTGCACCTATTGATTCACCTAACAAGCACTTAGTTATTAATGCTGACGAAGGTGAACCAGGTACTTTTAAAGATAGATTGATCATGGAAGGTGACCCTCATAAACTTCTTGAAGGTATGATGATTGCTTGCCGGGCATTCGGTGCTAACAAAGGTTTTATATACATAAGAGGTGAATATAAACTTTGTATTGAAAGATTAAAACACGCAATCAACCAATGCCGTTCTTATGGTATCTTAGGTGAAAATATCTTTGATTCTGGTTACAACTTAGATTTTGATATCAAAGTTGGAGCAGGTGCCTATGTTTGCGGTGAAGAAACTGCTCTTATTGAATCATTAGAAGGAAACAGAGGTAACCCTCGTTTCAAACCACCATTCCCAGGTGTTAAAGGTCTTTGGCAAACTCCAACAGTAGTTAACAATGTGGAAACTATTGCTAATGTACCAACTATTATTAATAAGGGTGCAAATTGGTATAAGAGCCTTGGCGTTAATGGAGCTACTGGTACAAAAGTATATACTTTGATGGGTGATGTAGCTATGCCAGGACTTACTGAAGTTCCAATGGGAATTACCTTGAGAGATATCATCAATAAGTATGGTGGTGGTATGCTCAAGGGTAAAAAATTCAAAGCTGCACTTGTTGGTGGAGCTGCTGGTGTAATTTTATCTGATAAACTTCTTGACGTAAAAATGGATTATGAAAGTTTGAAAGAGTACACTGCTGTTTTAGGTTCAGGTGCAATTATGGTAATGAGTGAAGAGGTTGATATGGTAGAAATGCTGTGGTCAATTCTCCGTTTCTTCCGTCATGAGTCCTGCGGAAAGTGTTTCCCTTGCCGTTTAGGTACCCAGCAGTTGTATAATATTATTTGTAAAATAAGAGATGGTAAAGGTAGTGAAGAAGATTTAGAAAGTATGATTATGCTTTCTGAAGCTATGTTAAAATCTTCTTTCTGTGCTCTAGGACAGTCACCTAATATGCCAATTAAGAGTTCAATTTTGAACTTTAGAAATGATTTTTTAAAAAGAATTAAATAAATAGATCTGGAGATGTAAAGATGAAAATGATTAATTTATCAATCAATAATATCCCTGTAGAAGTTCCAGAAGGTACAACAATTATTCAGGCAGCCTTAAAAGCCGGTTTTAAAGTTCCTTCTTTATGCTGGCATCCTGACTTAGCTCCTACAGCAGCATGTGGTATTTGTGTATGTGATGTAGAAGGCTACGGCGTTCCAAAAAGAGCTTGTGCTACTCCTGTAACTGAAGGAATGAAAGTTACTACTAATAGCAAAGAATTAAGAGAATTAAGAAAGACTATTTTAGAACTTGTTCTTGCAAATCACGATGTTAAATGTCCTACTTGTGTTGCTAATGGTAAGTGTGAACTTCAACAATTAGCTTATACAATGGATATTGATATGGAAAAAGTTCCTAACTTATTAGAAATGAAACCTATCGACTATTCAAGTCCTTCTATTGTTAGAGATACAAATAAATGTATAAATTGTGGTCGTTGTATTACCGTATGTAATGAAATCCAAACTGTTAACGCACTTACTTTTGCTGATCGTGGTTTTGAAGCCCACGTTGACACAGCTATGAGCTGGGGTATTGGTAATAGTGCTTGTGTCAATTGCGGTCAATGTACTGTTTATTGTCCAACCGGTGCTTTAAGAGAAAAAGATGATACCGATAAAGTATGGGATGCTCTTTTAGATCCAACAAAACATGTAGTTGTCCAAGAAGCTCCTTCAATTCGTGCATCTTTAGGTGATGAGTTTGGAATGGATATGGGTACAGTTACTCCTGGTAAAATGTACGCAGCCTTAAGAGCTCTTGGTTTTGATTCAGTTATGGATACAAACTTCACAGCTGACCTTACCATTATGGAAGAAGGTACAGAGTGTGTTGAAAATCTTAAAAAACATACTGGAAAACCAGTTATTACTTCTTGTTCTCCTGGTTGGGTTAAATTTGTTGAGACCTACTATCCAGACTTAACACCTTATGTATCAACAGCTAAATCACCAATGTCAATGTTTGGTGCTTTATCAAAAACTTACTATCCTGAAGTTCATGGTTTAGATCCAAAAGATGTAGTATCTGTTGCTATTATGCCTTGTACTGCTAAAAAGTTTGAAGCTCAAAGACCTGAATTATCACGTGATGGTGTTCCTGATACTGATATCGTTCTTACTACTCGTGAGTTCCTCAGAATGATTCACGAAGCCGGTATTGATTTCCAAAACATCCAAGAAGCTAAACCTGATGAAGGCATGAGTTTCTACACAGGTGCTGGTACTATCTTTGGTGCTACTGGTGGTGTTATGGAAGCAGCTATCCGTTCAGCTTACTTCTTAGTAACTGGTGAAGATTTAGAAAATCCTAATATTGAAGCTGTTCGTGGACTTAAAGGTGTAAAAGAAGCTGTTATTACAATCCCTGGTTTCGGTGATGTTAAAGTTGCTGTTGCTAACGGTCTTGGAAATGCTAGAAAAGTTATGGACAAAATCCAAAAGCAAATTAACGAAACTGGTTCAACTGAATATCATTTTGTTGAAATCATGGCTTGCCCAGGTGGCTGTGTTGGTGGTGGTGGACAACCATTCGGTAATGGTATCTCACAACGTGCTAGAAGAGGTGAAGCTCTTTATAAAGAAGATGCTAATATGGACTTCAGATGCTCACATCACAACCCTGAAATCACTAAAATCTATAAAGATTACTTAGAAAAACCAGGTTCTCATAAAGCTCATGACTTACTTCATACTTACTACTTCGGTAGAGATAAATTTAAAGGTCATGTTGAAAAACAAACTACTGGCTTAGATGACAAACACTAAACAGTATTAAATAGTAATTAAGAGGTGAAAGTAATTTCGCCTCTTTTTTTTTACCTAAATAGGGCACCAGAGCTATGAATACCAGTACATAAAGAGAATAATAATTCTTCAAAACTTGCTTTTAGTTCTTAAATAATTATTATGTTATAAATTAATAAGGAGCTAAAATGAAAAAACAAAAAATTCTTATCGTAATAAATATTCTACTTTTTTTTGCTTTTCTTGCAGCAATCACAAGTGCCCTTCTATATGCCTTCATTCCGTCAGCTTTAAATGGTGATGAAATAGTAGGAGAAATACATGAAACAGCAGGAATCTTATTTGCATTATTTGCTATTTTACATATAAGCTTCAATTGGAAATGGATAAAATCACAAATATTTAAAAAAAGAGGAGAAAATTAATGAAAAAATTAATACTAGTTACCCTGTTTACTATTTTATTGAGTGGGTTATTTGCCCATTCAGCCCAAGACGTTACAGCAAGCTTTAATAATGAAACTAAGCTACTAACTGTTGATTATGAACATAAGGTCAGAGATGCAGATGATCATTTTATTTATGAGATTGATATTGAAGTAAATGAAAAAGAAATTATTTCACAGCTAATTTCCAAACAAGAAAGTAAAGAAGGCGGTAGGTTAATTTATCGAATACCAGACTTAATGCAGGGAGACCAAATCAAAATTACTATTGAATGTAATAAAAGAGGGAAAAAATCTACAAGTCTAACTATAGAATAACAAACTGGAGACTTATTATGCAGTAAATCTAATATTATATTCTATATTCTATATTGAGAATAAGATTTACTGCATTTCTTTAATGATAGTTTTTGGTAGTTCTTACTAAAGTATTAGTTTACTAAAATGG
Source organism: Cloacimonadales bacterium (SeqCode) (assembly GCA_963678375.2). GTDB lineage: Bacteria > Cloacimonadota > Cloacimonadia > Cloacimonadales > JAFGVF01 > JAEKNW01. Next base: position 1,912,251 of record OY782831.1, on the reverse strand, counting down.
CTTTCAAGATTTATTATATGAAATAGCTTGTTAAAAAAATATAAGTTTCTCATTATAACCTCTTTGGAAAACACGTAAAAATAGATTTTAACTTTTTATTAGTCATATTACTTGACTTAATTAACATCAAAGATATAATTTGATTTATGAAAATATATTATGTGGATTCATTTACTAATCAGCCTTTCAAGGGCAACCCTGCTGCAGTAGTTTTGCTAGATAATTTGCTTTCTGACAAGTTATTGCAGAGTATTGCCAGTGAAATAGGATTTTCAGAGACTGCTTTTCTTCTAAAAAAGGATGAAGGAGACATAATTTTAAGGTGGTTTTCTCCCCAAACAGAAGTAGGTCTTTGTGGTCATGCAACTTTAGCTTCAGCAAAAATGTATTTCGAATACATAAACCCTCAAGCTAATTCTGTTAACTTCATTACTAAGTATGGAAAACTAACTTGTTCTAAAAAAGATGACCTTATCAGTATGAAATTCCCTAAGGATAAGTTAGTAAAATTTGATATCTATTCTGAAATAAAATCTTTCTTTAACTTTCCTATTGAGAGAAGTATTTTCTTTAGTGAAAAGAATAATTATTTAGTTCTATTGGTTTCAAATGAGCTTGATTTAAAAAAAATAGAAATTAATTTAGAAAAGATATTTGCCTTAAATAATTTCTTAACTAATATACGAGGATTAATCCTTAGTAATTATCAGGAGAATATAGTAAAAATGAGGTTTTTTGATCCCTGGGAAGGTATTCCTGAAGATCCAGTAACTGGCTCAGCAGGGCTAGTTGTCTCTGAATATTGGTTTAAGGCTCTTAACCGAGATAGTATAGAGTTAGAACAGGTATCTAAGCGGGGAGGTAATATGACATTAATAGATAAGATAGAAAGTGTCTCAATCGAGGGACAAGCAATTATAATATTAGAAGGTAAATTAATGGTAGGTAAAAATGGCTAATAAAGCTCAAAAATTTCGTCTTGGAGTCTTTTTAATAACTGGATTCTCTTTGATAATAATCACTATTGCAGTTATTGCGGGAGCAAATCTATCCCAGCAACGTGATATCTACTACATCAATTTTCATGATGAATCTGTTGGAGGATTAGATGTTGGTAGCAAAGTTAATTATCAAGGTATAGGAGTTGGCAGGGTAGACGATATAGTAATCTCCCCCGAGGATGTAACTTCGATTATTGTTACGATAAGTATAAAAGGTGGAACTCCTATTAAGAGTGATGCCAAAGCTTCTCTCTCCCCTGTTGGTATAACAGGTTTGAATAGTATTGAGATTAAGGGTGGTACAAATGAGTCAAAATTATTATCACCTCAATCATATATTGAGGTTGAGAAATCACTTTTTGGTACAATAACTAATAAAGCAGTATCTATTACCGAACAGTTAGATGCCCTGATCAAAAGTTTGAATAACTTAGCTGACCAAGACAACATTGATAGAATGGCTTCAATTATAACAAACTTAGATAACATTCTTACTGAGAATCGTTCTACTCTAGAAGGTACAATGCGAAATCTTGAACTCATATCAGGGGATGTAGCTAAATTTACTAACGTTCTTGATGCAAAATTAGATACCTTAGTAACTGCTACAACCCAGTCTATATCTTCCGTGAACAAGATATTGACTAGTGGGTCAATTGATAATATAATAACAAATCTAGATACGATTTCAACTGATTTAGCTGGTGCAGATTTAGATGTTCTTGCAAGCAGTTTAAACTCATCAATTGTGAGACTTGAATCGATGATGAATACTGTTGATAATACAGTTGTACGTTCTAGAAGGGATATTTTAGAAATATTAGATTCAGCAAGAGAAGCCATGGAAAATTTAAATGAATTTTCTAAACAGATTAATGACAATCCAACCATTTTGTTAAGAGGAGAATAAGAGGGGACCTATGAAAAAAATAATTTATTTATTATCTATGATAATTATAGTTTTCGCTAGCTTTACTGGTTGTTCTAGTAATAGAGAAGTAAAGGAAGTAAATCACTACATATTAGACTACTTTCCACATTTAGATAAAGAAGAGTTAAGAATGACAAATCCTTATCCATACACTGTGGAGATAACAGAATCGCAAATACCACGTTCATACCAAAGAAATCAAATTGTTGAGAAGAATTCAATCAATACAATTTCTTATTCTGAAACTTCCTTATGGGCAGATAAGCTCTACAATGCTGTTCCCCAGTTATTATTACAAAAAACTAATAGGTATAATTTTTTTGAAAGTGCGCAAAGAGATTTATTTACTTCGATACCTGATTATTATATAGATTCTTTTGTAGGAAATATCGAAAAAGTTAATACTAATGACCAAGTCTCTGCCCATGTCAGAATTGACTTTTACCTCAGAAATGCCAAACAACGTATTATTGTTGTTCATAGATCAAATAGAACTGTTCAAGTCTTAGATTCTAGAATGAGCTCAGTTGTTCAAACTTTTTCCGAAATTATAGCTGAAGAATATGATAATTTCTTGATAAAAACCAAAGATTACTTTGATAATGGAGTTGAAAGTAAAACTACCATACCTGAGTTAAATATGGAAGTTGTTGATTATGATGACATCTATAAATCTATTATTATTGAAGGTATAGAAGATACTTATGGTGAATTAACAGTCCCTAATCTATCTAGCTCTTCAAATGCTCCTAAAGTTCTAGTTAAAAGTAATGATACATCTTTTGATACTATCATCTCTATGGGTGAGATAATTACCTTACCAGTTGGTAAATACACACTTTATCTAGGTCAAGGTCAAGAAAGGGAAATACCATATCCTATTGAGATTAAACCTAAATATAGAACAATTGTTACTCCAAATTGGTCTTCTCTAATAATCAATATTATTGATTCCAGTAAAAACAAAGTAAGAATGAATTATGATATTTATGAAGGTGAATCTAATGAGGCTGTTGGTTTTGATTTTTCTGCTGCTGATGAAGCTGGTGAAGAAAATAGAGTTTGGATTCTTGAAGCAGGTCGCTATTTCATCACTATTGATGGTGCATCTTTTTCAACTTATGTGGATTTTACTACTATAGATTTAGAACCTAATAAGCATTATAATCTAACGATTGTTGTTGATCCTGCTGGAGCTAATGGAAAACTGCTAGGAGCAGGTATACACCCGCAAGAAACCGATAATCTCCTTAAAACTTTCTGGTCAACCCAAAATGCTTTCCATCTAAACTTCAATATTAATGTTAATAATGAAGATGAAGAAGATTCTTTTGATGAAAATTTAACTATGAGTAGTCAGTTTGACAGAAAAATGTACTATCAAAGAGATAATATAGATTATGAAGGTAGAATTGACTGGGAGCTTGGCTTCAATAAAGAATCAGAACAAGATTTAAAAATATCTGTTGATGATTTCAGATTTAATAACACACTTATCTACAACATTTGGAACCAGTTAGGTTTTTATGGAAGATTTGATACAAATTCTCATTTCTTCCCTAAACATACTTACTTTTCTACAGATGTAAATTATATTATAAAAGATGAAAATGCAACTATCGTTGATACTCTCTTTAATAATGATAGAATCAAAACCCAAAATCCTATCTTCCCTCTTACTCTTAAAGAAGATATTGGTCTCAACTATAGAATTAATAATGGTAAGTATGGTAACATTAATTTTAGAGCTGGTTTAGGCTGGTTGCAGACCTATAATAGCGATGTTCTTGTCTATGATGGTGATGATGCAACAAGTGGATATAGAACTTATAAAAGGTTAGATGATACTTCCACAAAAGGTGTTGCGACCTCTATTGTTGCAAATGTTAACATTCCCCAGGTTAGACTTAGTTGGTCATCTACTGCTGACCTACTAATTCCTCTACAAGGTGAGGAAAATCCAACTTTTGAGTTTGTTAACGTCTTCAATATCAAACTCATCAGAAATGTTTCTTGGGATTTCAGATTTGATGTAAATTATAATGAGAATATTAAAGACTATTTTGTTTATAAAACTAGCTCGTTTATCAGATTATCCTACTTCTTCTAAAAGATTATGACAGAAATAAAAGTTAAAGACAAAACTCTCTACTTATATGGCGAAATAGTAATTGCCAATATCACTAATCTATTGAAAGATTATGATAGAAACTATGCAAAATCCCAAATTAATAAACTAGATTTGAGCCAAGTAAAAGAAATCGATGGTGCTGGTGTTTCACTTATTGAGACTATACTTGATAGGCAACAGTTAGCTAATGATGCCCTAATAGCTGGTGATAAATCAATTATGAAAACTATTGAGATTTTCTCTACGGTTAAGGGTGAAAGTCCTGAAAAGCCAAAAGAGGATAACATCTTTGTTAAAGCTGGTGATAGCCTTTTATCCCTAATAAAACAACTTGTAGATGGTTTATACCTAGCATCAGATACAATTTGGTGGAGTATAAGTGGTCTTATTAATAGAAAAGGGAGACGCAAGGGAGCAGTCACTGAACAAGCAGTTGCAATTGGACTAGATGCCTTACCGATTGTTGCACTTCTCTCTTTTGTTATTGGCTTTATTTTAACTTTGCAATCAGGTTTTCAACTGCAGAAATTTGGAGCTAATGTATATATTGCTGATCTTCTGAGTATTTCCATTGTGAGAGAAATGGGACCACTAATAACTGCTATAATAATCGCAGGTAGATCAGGTTCGGCTATTGCATCTGAAATAGCAACAATGAAGGTTACTGAAGAATTAGACGCTTTAAAGATGATGGCGCTTAACCCTATTAAATATGTCATTGTACCTAAATTTCATGCTATAACTCTTACAATGCCTATACTTGTTGCTTTTTCAGTTCTTATATCTATGGGAGCAGGTTTAATGATATCAGTTGGCTTTTTGGATGTTGCCTTAGAAGTTTATATTTCAAGATCTATAAACATTTTAGCAACCAAAGATATCATCATAACCTTAATTAAAACTATCTGTTTCTCTTGGCTGATAGTAATTATTGGAGCATACTACGGTATGAAAGTTACTGGGGGAGCTGAAGGGGTTGGTAAAGCAACCACCAGCTCAGTTGTTACTTCAATCTTTGCTGTAATCTTGGCAGATGCAGCATTTAGTTTAATCTACTTATAAATTATGAAAAAAGATATAATAATAAAAACTACCGATCTCATAGCCAAATATGGTGAAAAGACTGTTCTCGATGGGATTTCAGTTGAAATGTATAAAGGTGAAGTTACTGTTATCTTAGGTACAAGTGGTTGCGGTAAAACAACTCTCCTTAAAAATATATTAAGAATGTACCAACCTTACTCTGGAAAGGTTGAGATTTTTAACCAAGATGTAACTAATCTTGATGAAGAAGATTTTAATGAAATCTTAAAAAGAACTGGTATGCTCTTCCAAAATGGTGCCCTGCTCAACTCAATATCGGTCTATGATAATGTTGCGATTCCTTTAGAGCAACATACCAATCTTACTCCTGAGATTATAGATAGAATAATTAAAACTAAATTACATTTGGTAAATCTAGACCATGCAGTATATCTTACCCCATCAGAACTATCTGGAGGAATGAAAAAAAGAGCTGCCTTGGCTAGAGCTTTAGCCCTTGAACCAGAAATACTCTTTTGTGATGAGCCTTCAGCAGGACTTGACCCTGTTACCAGTGCAAATTTAGATGAATTGATTATCAATCTCAAAAACCAACTAAATATGTCTATGGTAATTGTTACGCATGAGCTAGCATCAATTCACAGAATCGCTGATAGAATAGTTTACCTACATAAGGGAAAGCTCCTCTTTAATGGAAGCTTAGAGGAAGCTAAGAAATCTGGAATACCACAAGTGGAAGAATTCTTTGAAATTGGTAGCTTTTAATTTTTTCCTTGTTAGATTTATCCTTTTATATTTTATTGAAACAAATTAATATAAAAGGATTTCTTTTATGAAGTTTAAAATATATCTTCTTATTATCATTCTTATCTTTGCTATATATCATACTTGGGCTCAAGAAAATATCTTGTCCACAGATAAGGATACATTAAGAGTTCAAGAAGTAGCAAGCGATACTCTTGGTCTCCAAGCTATTATTGATTCTCTATCTAATGTGGATAAAGAGATTGATAAAACAGCCTATTTAGACCTTTTCGCAAAGGTTGAAGATTATAAAACTCAAAGCAGAAAAAACTTTATTGCAGATGAGAATAAAAAATTATACTGGTCTATTCAAGGACATCTTTTTGGCTTAGTAAGTGATAATTATCATATTAGAAGAGATAACTTTACAGAACTTAATTCTCTCTATCCAAGTTACCTAAAACTGCAAAATTATAATAGATTCTATCAAGAATCTCAAGCTGATTATTTTATTGATTTAACTAAAGACTATTATAATCTCCCAGTTACCGCAATTGAAGTTGTGGCATCTACTGGAGATTATGATTTAGCAACAGGTTATTTTGCCCTAAAGAAGAATGAATTTTTAGATAGATTTAATTTAGATTTTCGCATGAACTTTGTTAAAGGAGACTTCTTTTATGGGTCTGAGTTAGCTTCCAACACTTCTGCTAATCTTATTATTCCTTATTCTAATTCTAGTTTAGATATTGCTTTCAATTCAATTGCTTACGAAGGTCCTTCTCATAGACTCTCCCCAGCTTTTATGCTAAAAACTGCTATCTTTGAAGATAATAGTCAGAGCTTGTCCGCTCTTTATAAGAATGATATTATCAATTTCGGTCTCAAGTATTTTTCTGAAACTTATAAAGGAATTACTGATAATACTTTAGAGCAAAATAAGTTACAAATTCTCATGAATAAAGATTTAAGGTCTGATCACTGGCAAGCAAACTTTAACTACGAAGCATTTTTTGGTAAAACAGACTTCTATAACCAAGAAATAAATGCACTCTCTTCTGATATTGACCATTTACTTGATCTTTCTCTAAAATCATTTTATGATAAGATTAATCTTGATAATAGACTTCTACTTACATATCCTTATCAGTTGCTAACTAAATCTGAAATTAACTATAAGCTTCAAGAGAATATATCTTTGAACGCTTTTACTGACTTTAAAGAAAGCCTCCAGAAAAAGGACCTTATCAAAGGATATTCCCCTGGTATTGACCCTGATACTGGCCAAGAACTAAGTATGCCTATCTACTTTCTTAATGAAAAGAATAACAGTGGTTTATCTTTGAAATATACATCTAAATCTCTTAATCTTGCTTTAGCTCTTGGGAACTCGATTATTGAGACTAAACTCCTAAACACTTTATATAAACAAGATTTTCAAGCCTTCAAAACTGAGTTTCAAGGTAAAATCAACCGAACTTATGGAAAATACGCCTTTAAGATATCATCAAAAATGAGATTCTATCAAGTATATGATAATAAAAATATTCATTACCTACCAAAAGCAAATCTAACAAATTCATTTGAAATTGCTAGGGATGTTAACCACAATAACTATATTAAAGTTGGAGCTTCTTACCATTTCTTTGATGCTTACTTAGCATTCGACGATACAAAAGAACTTCTTCATCCCGAAACTTCCCTCTTAGATTTATATCTTGGTTTCCAAATTAGCAAACTCTTTGAAATTAATCTTTATTGGAAGAATATTCTTGATGAACAAGTTATTGCTGGATATAGAACTATCCCTCAATCTATCACTGTCTTGATGTCTTGGAATTTCCTGAACTAAGAGAGAATTAAAAATTTCCTTGCTATAAATTTTACTTACTATTTTTTGGTAATTAGAAAAATATATATTTAAGGAGTTAATTATGGCTTTTAATTTAAGAAACAGACATTTCCTCACATTACTTGATTTCACACCAAAAGAAATCAATTACCTGTTAGACTTAGCAAGAGATTTAAAGAGAGCTAAATATACTGGAACAGAACAAGCAAGACTTAAAGGTAAAAACATTGCTCTTATCTTTGAGAAATCATCAACCAGAACACGCTGTGCTTTTGAAGTTGCTGCTTATGACCAAGGAGCTCACGTAACTTATTTAGGACCTTCAGGCTCTCAGATTGGCCATAAAGAATCTATGGCTGACACAGCTCGTGTTTTAGGCAGAATGTATGATGGTATTGAATACAGAGGTTTCGGCCAATCAGTTGTTGAAGAATTAGCTGAATATGCTGGTGTTCCTGTTTGGAATGGTCTTACTACTGAATATCATCCAACACAAATTCTTGCTGACTTACTTACTATCCAAGAACATATCAAAAAACCTCTTAATGAAGTTGTTTTCACTTATGTTGGTGATGGTAGAAATAATATGGGTAATTCACTCATGATTGGTGCTGCTAAAATGGGTATGGATTTCAGAATTGTTGCTCCTAAATCACTTTTCCCAACTGATGAATTAGTTGCTAAATGTAATGAAATAGCTAAAGAAACTGGTGCAAAAATTACTCTTACTGAAGATATCCCTGCTGGTGTTAAAGATGCTGATGCTATTTACACTGATGTTTGGGTATCTATGGGTGAAGCTGCTGAAGTTTGGGAACAAAGAATTAACCTTCTTAAACCTTTCCAAGTTAATAAAGCTATGATGGATATGACTGGTAAAAAAGAAACTATCTTCATGCACTGTTTACCTGCTTTCCATGACTTAAATACTACTGTCGGTAAAGAAGTATTTGAAAAGTATGGTATCGATTCTCAAGAAGTTTCTAATGAAGTTTTTGAATCTGAAAATTCAGTTGTCTTTGATGAAGCTGAAAACAGAATGCACACTATTAAAGCTGTTATGGTTGCTACTTTAGGTGACTAATTAATAGCTACTAAAAAAAACTATTTAGGGTTATGTTTAAATTCATAACCCTTTTTCCATTTTAACCAAATGGTTCAGTAAAACTTTGGAGAAGATTGCAGATTATTTTAGCAAAATAGCTTACAAAATTTTGACGCATATAATATATATAAATTCATGAAAATTATGTAAGTTACTATTGCAAAAGAATATTCTGCTATTCACAAAGATCTACTGCCTTATTTTTGGGTTTAAATTCATTTTCTGTTTGAACAACTTTACCCATTCTTTTGTTTAGTATAGTGTCTGGAGTTCCAAACTTCATATTACTAGCACCTCTATCATCAGAAAGTCCTTTTAACCCTTCTTTTCCTTCTGCATATTTTTTATCAAGAGCAACAACTCTCTTAGGAAATATGGGAAATTCAGTAAACTTTAAAGTATAGTTATTTATTAATTTAAAACGAGCCATAAAAAATTTAACCTGGTCATCCAAATCTATAAAACCTACGATTAGCATGTAAATATTTGATGCTACAATTTGAATTCTGTATGAAGAAACTTCCTTAACACATAAATTATCAATACTATTATTTATTTTACAATCACTGAGATAGTGTTTTAATTTATCTATCTCATTTGTCTCAATCGCCTTAGTGATAGTTTTAAGGAAATTATTAATATTTCTGGATAATTTAGTGCCTGGCAAAGCATCAAATACATGAGGTTGCGACTGAATAATATGATAGAGTTTAATCTCTTTCAATAAAAGGTTTATCTTATTCTGTAGAGTCTTTTTTTTCACTTTATAGCTTTTACTTAGCTTAGAAATACTATTATGTTTATCAATATAATCTTTTAAAATAACTTTATCTTTGTTATTAATAAATCCATACTGATCAATATCTATTATGATTAAATTTTCTTCATTTTTTTTATCCTGATTATCATCATGGGATAAATTACTACTTGCCTCAATTATATAAGATTTTTTTAACTCATCTTCTTTTTTCCTTGAACGAAAATACTGCATACAGAAGTTTTTAGTAACTGTAAATACCCAGTTATAAATTTTTTCTTCAGTAATTTTATCTTTGTTTAAATAAAATTGCATAAGAGTCAACTGAATAATATCTTCAACATCATCTGCATTTTTTATATATAAAAAGGCTACTTTTTTAGCGGTTGTATACACCCTATCATAATATCTTTCCATTATCTATACCTTTGTAATTTATTATTATACAGTAGTATAACATATCTTTGCGGGACTTTTTAATTTTCCTCATTTATTATTACAGAGGAACTTCATGAATAAGATTATTTTTTTTCTATTACTTAGTGTATTTTTTTGTGACTTTTGCAATTGTAGTCAAGTTAATTTTCTACAGTATGAGAAATTGCATTACATGATCTGAAAAAAGTGACTTATCACATTATATATGAGGATAGTGATACAAATTTAATTTTAGTAGAAGTCAATGGGACTATTTATTGTATAGAAATTGAATAGATTAATTATATAAAAAGATTTAATAAGTGGCTACTATCAATCAATTGGAGGAAAATAATGATACTTGTAATTAAATCAGTTGTAGAACCAAATAGTGAAGATACTAAAGAAGAATGTAATCAACGGACTCAAAGATGTCCAGAACCACCAAAAACAAACTGTCAAAATAATAATTAGTATTTAAATATTAAAACAAGAAGCCACTTATTATTTATACAACAATAAAGGATAAAAAAATGAGAATATCGAAATATGTCTGCAATTATAAATTTAACAATAACACATACTTATTTAATACACTTAATAAATCAATATTACAGATAGATAGTATTACTGAACAGAAATTAACTAGTAATCTGACAGATTTAACAACAACAGATATTGAAACTTTCAGAGAGTTGGAATATTTAGTTGACGATAAATATAACGAGAAAGATAGTGCATTAAAAAGATTGAGCATTATTAATAAGAGGAACCAAAAGCTACAATTAACGATTCTAGTAACAAATAACTGCAATTGTAATTGTTTTTATTGCTACGAAAAAGAAATGTTTTCGAAAGGAAATATTTTTAATATGTTCTCAGAATTAGATGAATTTTTAAAAAATGCTTCGACATTCTATAATGAAGAAATTAATCTATCTTTTCATGGAGGTGAACCAACATTGTATCCTGAAACCATGTTAACAATTTACTATATTGTAAAAAAATACTACAATACAGTTTCTTCAAGTGTAGTCACAAATGGGACATTATGTAGTAATTTTGAAGTCTTTAGTGCTTTTAAGATTATAAAGCCAAAAACAGTATTAATAACTATAGATGGCTTACAAGAAACTCATGATTTTAGACGACCTTTGAAAAGTGGTAAATCCAGTTTTCACAAAATAATCGATGGAATCATAAAACTTAAGGACATAAATATTATCCCTCATGTATCAATTATTCTTGACAAAAATAATTTATCTGAATTAAATCAATGGTATAAATTAATTAATGACTTAAGTATATCTTCATTTTATATATCAAGAATGGTATCTGGTGAGAAAAATGCGCTTACCTCATGCTTGACACTAAAAGAATTTAGTCGTATTGTTGATGAGTTTTATATTATCAATAAGATTCCTTCTAGAAAGGATACTATTCACAGCATTAACAATGAATTTTTCACACCAATGCTATGTTCAGCAAAATCAAAAAAAAGTATCATTATAGACCCGAATGGCAATATATATAATTGTATTAGTATGACGGGAAAAATAAAATATTCTGTTGGTAATATATCACAAAATTATGTTGACATGATTCCATATTTATCAGAGTGTAATACTTTAATTGATGAAAAATGTTTGGAATGTAAGTATCTACCTTTGTGTTATGGTGGTTGTATGCTTGAGAAGCATACAGATAAAACCAATGGAGGTTGTTTATTTCATCATTTCGAGCGTAAGCTCCCTCAAGCTATTAAAAATTATATTTTATTAAAAAATAGTTAAGCATAAATTTCAATAAAGGATTTTAGATGTATTCAAGTTTAATAAAAGTATGTAATGTTAACAAAGGTTATAAGATAAAAACTTCATCTTCTCTTTTTAAGCCAGCGTTTAAAAAGATTAATGCTCTGCATGACCTATCATTTAGCTATGACACGACTGGTAATATCGGTCTATTAGGCAGAAATGGAGCTGGGAAAACTACATTGTTGAAGTTACTTACTGGAATTATCCATCCAGACAGTGGAAGCATTGAAGTTCTGGGGCTAACCCCTCATAAACTTAGCAAAGAGTTTAAAAACCAGATAGGTCTTTATCAAGGTGGTAGGCAACAACTTATTTGGGATCTTCCGGCGATAGAAAGTCTAAGATTATCTAGATACATCTATAAGTATAGTAAAAGTGAGTTTGATAGAAGAATTGAACTTTTTAAGGAAGCTTTTGCTATTGATGAAGAAATAAATCAACCCCTCAGAAATATGTCTTTAGGTCAAAGAACAAAAATGGAGCTATTATTTTCCTTCTTACACCTACCTAAACTTGTATTCTTAGATGAACCGTCCTCTGACCTAGATGTTGTGGTTAGAAAAAAGCTAAGAGAGTTCATTACTTTTTGCAATCAAGAATTAAAAATTCAGTTTGTAATTACTAGTCATAATATCAACGATGTCTTTGAGTGTTGTGATAAGTGTGTTATTATAGATAAAGGGACATTGCTTTATTATGATGATATAGCAAATCTAGAAAAAGTGAAAAATAAAGATAAAATATCGCTAATAGCTGCAACAACTAGAGAAGCTGAGACTTTAGCTAAGTACTTTAATGGAGTCAGTGATGGTAAAAGTGTTGATTTTTTTATAAGTAAAGAAAAATATACTGATTCTTTAAATTTTATCTTTGATAATTATAAAATTACAAATTTTAATGTTGAACAAGAATCATTAGAAACTCTAATAGCAAATGTTTTAGAGGATAGGTAATGTACTATTCTGGGTTAATAAAGCAAACATTAAATGAATCCAAAGCTTATAGATTAAATTTTTTACTTAGCTTTATTGTTGATTTGATTCCCCTGTTAGGAACTCTATTTTTAGTTAAGTTTATTTACTCATCAGGCTCATCTTTAAATGAATGGGACTATCAATCTTTGATCTTGTATTTTATTATAGCTCGGGTATCAGGAGATATTTTTACACCAGTAGCTTGGTGGGATATAACAAGTGATATTAAATATGGTTCTCTGAACTATCATCTTTTAAAACCATACTCCTATTTCTCTCATAATTATTGCGTTATATTTAGTACAAAAATAATGTATCTTTTAACCTCTATTGCTGTTATTTTACTAACCATGTATCTTTTCATTGGAATACCTGAAATATCTTTTTCTTGGAGTAATCCTTTTATCTATATAGCCTATTTCATTTTATCTTCAATTATTTCTTATCAAATGACTTTTCTATTATCTATCTCTGCATTCGAGTTTGTTGAAATAGAATTTATCAATTCTATAATGTCTTTTGCCTTACCAATCATGACTGGTGTATTTCTCCCTTTCGATATCTATCCTAACTGGGTAAAATCTATTCTCGAGTGGCTTCCTACATCATTTATTGCTTATTATCCTGCAAAGTTGCTCTCTTCTAATCATTTAACTTCTAATGAAATATTGATTATTTTTAGTAAAATGCTAGTCTGGTTGATTATCTTTACTTATGTCATAAAAGTTGTTTGGAAAAGTTCATTAAAAAAATATGAGGGGATAGGTTAATGTATTATTACTATAAAAACTATCTTCATTTAAAAGCTATGATGATGTACAAATCTAACTTTTTATTAACAATGTTTTTTGATTTTATCGGTTTGATAATATCTATTTTATTCTATAAACTTATCTATCAAAATACTAATCTTATAGAATTTATACCAATTTGGCAAGTGTTTTTGCTTATAGCGATAGTAAAAAGTGTCAATGACCTCTATGCTCTCTTTTTCTCTAGCAATATTAGTGCAATACCTGAGAAGATTCTTTATGGAGGACTAGATAATGATCTGCTTAAGCCAATTAACCTCTATTTTAATCTACTGGTTTCTAAGCTTAATCTTAAAGTTATTTTTAATATAACCACTGATATAGTGCTTTTTATTGTAATTATTATTACTTATCAGGTCAGTTTCACTTATGTAAGTTTGATTAATTTCTTAGTCTTAACAGCGCTTGCAATAATTATTAAAGCAAGCTGTATGTTGATGATTGCTATTGGAGCTTTTCATTTTGTTAAAGTAGGAGCTTTTACAAGCTTATTTACATCTTTTTTTGATTTAAGTATTTACCCAGCTGTTATCTATAAAAATTATTATGTTAAGTGGTTCTTAACTTATATTATTCCTGTACTTATAATTGGGAATACTCCTCTCACAGGACTTATTGACTTTGATATTAAATCAACTTTAGGAGTCTTTTTATTAACTATCTGTTTTACCTCAATATCATTACTTTTACTTCATAAGAATATAAAATACTATACAAGTGCTTCATCATAAGCCAAGGGGAACAATAATGGGTTACAAAAAAATATTGCTAATAACTTTACTTATGTCTTTTTTATTGTCTGTTGGAGGAGAAAGTATTCTCATAGTAGATCAAAGTCAATTTATGAGAAATGAACCTAATGACATGCTTGAACTTGTAGAACCAATAAGCATTAGTGCTTCTTATGATAAAGAGAATCTCTACATTCACGCTGTGATGGCTAAGAATGAAGATATGATTTTTGGAAATTTAGTTAATCATGAGACTTATCAGAAAGCGGATTATTTAAGAGTGCAAGTTGTTGTTTCACCAAAGGATAGATTTGGTTATATCTATTATGCTTATCCAAATGGTTCTTTATTAGATGGAGTAAGAAAATCTGATCTTAATATCAGTAATGATTGGGATAGTAATTACTCTTATAAGACTTTTTGCACAGATAGTGAGTGGATTGTTGATTTCACTATTCCCTTTAATGACCTAAATTACCCTAACCTAGAGGTTCACAAGTGGAAGTTAGCATTTTCCAGAGCTTATACCAAGAAGTACCATCTTTATAGTGGACCATATACTGATATTAAGATCAGGAGTGATTATTTCGATAAAGGATTTGATATTATTTTATCTGATATTGTCCGTAGTAAGCTTAATATTACAAGTCGCGGCTATACTTCATATATGCATAATAATTTAGATCAGGATAGTAAGTATGGAGCTAAATATTCTGGATTAGATTTTGCTTATAATCCATCTTCTGCTTTAAATTTCAAAGCCTCTGTTAATCCTGACTACTCAGAAGTACCTTTGGATTATGAACAAGATATCTATAATTTGGAGTTTGCTCCTTATTTAAATGAAAATAGATATTTTTTTACTGAAGATTATGCTATCTTTGATATATCTAATTATATGTTTTATACTAGGCATATTCAACAACCTGATATAGCAGCCAAGTTTACTGGGAATCTGCAGAATATTAGCTATGGTCTTCTCTATGCTAAAGATGAAAAGTTAACCGATAATGGCAATATATATAATTCAGGAGACCAATATCTTGTAGCTAATGTTAAGCCTAAGGGTGAAAATTGGAGTTTACAGCTTACTACTCTAAATAGATTTAATCCTCAAAAGGACTATACTAATAGTTTACTTCAGATAAAACCTGTTATTTATTTTAATGATAAAAATAGCTTAATGATTGATTCTTATTTATCTACTAATAAAGTAGATGATACAGAAACAATTAATGGGATTGATTTTTCCTTAGAATATAACTATTATGCTCCAAAATATAATATAATGCTGGCAAGTAACTCTTCATCACAGAATTTCACAGCAGATATGGGGAGGATAGATGAAACAAATTATACTCTGTTAACAAGCAGTTTTGAATATATTTTTGATACTAAAAAATTAAGATATCTTGGCCTTGATTCTTGGATTGATTACAGTTTCTTTCATGAAAATGGAGATAAGAGAAGTTTATCTGCTACATCCTACCTAACGGCTTCAACTATGAATGGATTTAACTATGACTTAGGACTTAGATTTAATCAACAAGAGTATATTGGCGAGATATTCAATGAACCAGACCTTAGACAATCACTTACTTGGAGTAATTATAGTAATTTATCTTTTACCTATTCAACAGCCTTCGGTAAATCCCTAATTTATAATTTTAATGAGACTTATAAGCTTTACAAAAATACAGTAAATGCCCAATATACATTTATGGAAAGGTATGATCTATCCCTCTCAATGACATCTATGAACTACTTAGATTTATCTTCATCAGAAAAAGAAGAATTTGATAACGGATACCAATATATAAATGGCGATCTTACCATGAATATTGGGAAAATATTGAAATCAACAACAGGTATTCGCTATAATAATTATTCTGGTAAATATATTGATGCAAATGGACACGAGTATAATTACACTGATCATATTGGGCTATATGCAAATCTTCTCTTTAAATTTAACAAATATATTGAGTTGTCTGGTGGTTATTCCTACGGTGCAGATACTATTAATGAAAGAACTGATGAGTTACATAATAACTTTTGGACCAAGTTAATGGTTGAGTACTCTTTCTAAGGTGATGATGTAGATGAACTTTTGTGAAGAGAGCAGATAAATATAGTTCGCAGGAGGAATATCGCATTATATTGTTGAAGACCTTGATTTAGTAATTATCAACAATATTACAGGATTAAAAATGAACCATCTATCACAGTAGAACATATAGTCATCGACAAGTTCTACTGTTTTTTATATTTTCCCCTAAAACTCCAATCCTGCTGACAGATAATATAGGGATTGATATGAAAATCCTATACCAAAGTTGATTAAACTCAATCTGCCATTTAACTCTATACCAATATCCCCTATCATTTTATTTTCATTTTTAAACCAATAATTTCCATAGGAAGATTTATATTGGTGAAATTCCTCTGAAAGACCAAGTCCAGCATAATAAGCTAAGAATATGCCTCCTTCAGCAGTTAAGCCTTGAGTAACACCTAGATTAACAATATATTTTCTATAGATGTCTTTGTCTTCTTTGACCCAGAAATCAAGTGGAGAATCATCAAATTCACCACCTTTAAAAGAGCCTTTCCTGGCATGATACAGGGAAAAATAAGAAAAATTAGTCGAGAGCATGTTATTTTCAGGAATGCCGTATATTTTAGCTGAATAACCCTCATTTACAGGTGCATAGGCAAGCATAAAGCCATACTTCTTGTATCTATTATTGTGGTTCTGATAGATATAAGATTCTGTTGTAAGACCTGTTTTTGCAGGTAATAAAGCACATATTAGGATTATATAGAATGTAATCAAAAACTTTTTCATTTTTCACACCTCTTTTTTTATACTTTTTATATAGTCAAATTTGCTTTATCTGTCAATATTTTTATCGATTTTAAATATTAATATATTATCAAAATGACCAAGCATACCCTCTTAATTATTACTAACCCCAAAAACTTCTGGGTATCTATGCTGTGAGTAGCAATGAAGGAGTAATAGTGATAATAGCTCTTATAGACTTATACTTTTATTAAGATTACCTAGATTATTTAGCTTCAAGCTATTCCTGAAACTACATGTGAGAGAACTTCAACAATTATCTTGCCTAAAATTAGGTCTTTTGTTTTCTGTCTTTACTGAATAGTATTGAGGTGAAAAATGATGAATGAAAATAATCACCCTAAGGGTGGAATTATAGAAATGCTACTAGTAGCTCTTCCCATGTTTGCTTCTATGGGATGTGATGCATTAATGACCTTCACTGATAGGATTTTCCTATCTAAGTTAAGTCCAGATCACATGAACGCGTCGTTAGGTGGAGGAGTATATCTAGCAACTTTCACGATATTTTTCACTGGATTAATTAGTTATTCAACAGCTTTAGTAGCTCAATATTTAGGAGCTGGTTTTAAAACAAGATCGGCAGTAACTACTTTCCAAGCAATTCTAATTGCTCTAATCTCCTATCCTATACTGCTGATAACAACCCCTTTAGCCAAGTTAGTCTTTCAGCATATGAATATCCCTGCTGGACAATTACCACTTCAGATAGACTATTTCTCTATCTTGCTCTGGGGATCAATTTTCTTGTTGCTAAGAACAGCTTTATCTAGTTTTTTCTCAGGTTTAGGAAAAACTAAGTACATAATGATAGCAGCCCTAGTATCATTGGTAACCAATGTTATCTGCAACTACACTTTAATCTTTGGTAAATTTGGTTTCCCAGCTTTAGGGATCAGAGGAGCTGCAATTGGCACTAACATTGGAGCTTTTGTAGGGGTTTTAGTTCTCTTTGTTCTCTATTTCTCAAAACAGAATAGAATAGATTTTCAGGTTCTCAAATCATTTAAGTTTAATCCTGAAATTATGAAGAAGTTACTTTGGTATGGTCTTCCACAAGGTTTCGAGAGTTTTATGAGTCTATCTGCTTTTACTACCATGATTCTCCTACTCCACTCTGAAGGAGAAATTGCTGCCACTGCTTCAACAATAATGTTCAATTGGGATTATGTTTCCTTTATGCCTTTAATAGGAATTCAGATAGCCGTAACCAGCCTCGTAGGCAAGTATATGGGAGCTAGAGATATCAAATCAGCTACAAAAGTAGCTTATTCTGGAGTAATAACAGGCTTAGGGTATTCTGCTGTTATTTTCTTACTCTATGTCTTTACAACAGATATGCTTGTTAATTTCTTTAAACCTGATCAAGCATCAGATGTTTTCCAGCAAGCTTTCCCGATGGCAAAATCAATGCTCAGACTCGCTACTATTTATGTTTTAGCAGATGCTGTAACAGTTGCCTTTGTAGGAGTTTTACGAGGAGCTGGTGATACACACTGGACTATGTTTGCTTTTATTATTATGCACTGGTTAGCAGTAGCGAATCTCTTTATCAGTCTCAAGATTTTTAATGCTTCAGCAGTAACTGGCTGGGGGGTTCTAGTATTTACTTTCTTGAGTTTTTCTTTAGTACTCTTGCACAGATTCAAACAAGGCAAATGGAAAAGTCTTGACATTATACGTGACTAAGCTTATATTATAATAAATAATGCAGTAGATCTTTGAGTTCAAAGCTCTCCTGTACCATTAAGGATTATTAAAATGAATAAATGGAAAGTAATTGAATATAATAAAAAAATAGAAAAAGCTCTTGTTAAAAACTATGGAGCTCAGGGTAAAGGCCTTCATAGCAAGTTATCTTCTGTTGAAGATAAACTCCCTCCTGTATTAGTCAATAAAATACGCTTTGTAGCTAGTATTAGAAATAAGTTAGTACATGAAGAAGACTTTAAAGATGTGCCTAAGGGTTTCATCAAAACTAATAAAGAGGTGCTGAAAGAGCTTAATAAATCCAAAAATGATATTATATCATGGATAATCTTGATCCTTCTTCTGATAGCCCTTGCTCTAGTAATCTATATCAGATCCCAGAATGGCTTTACTTGAGGTTTTCTTCAGTGTTAAATCGGTGATTTAATCCTTCTAATCAAATATTGTTGATTACTCTTCTTCTATTATTATCAGATGTTGTTCATCCATAAAAAGTTCTACACCATCAAATTCATTACCTATAGAATAAATGACTTCATCCTGGTTCTCAACAGAGAAATTATAAAAGAAACGGTTCTCTTCTGTTTGAGGAGCTAAATGGTAGTAGGCAAAATCTCCTTTTTCGAGGGGTGGGTCGTAAGTAATATTAAACCATTGACCAGGTGAGAATAATTCATTTTTGCGATAGTTGAGTTTATAAATACTGTATTCTGAATTATTTATTACTTTAACTGATGCAGAATTAGGGCTACAAAACACATCATAACTTTTTCCAGGATAGAGCTTTATATCAGTTTCACTTTGAGGAACCCCGTAAAATTCATCCCATATTCTATAAGTCTCCCCTACTAAACTTAAAGTTTTGCTGGTTTTTCCATCTTCGAAGAGAAATACTTTTCTATTGGTATCAACATTTATTTTCTTTGTAGTCGCACCTGCTACTGTAAATTCAATACCATCAACTTCACCATATACGTTATGACTTGTTTGATTATGAACCTTAATAGATGCCCCATCTTCACAAGCAATTAATCCAATTAAGGCTACAAGTATAACTAATAAAATTTTAATCTTATACATAATTACCCCTTATTTTCTTATACCATTATTGCGATTTGCTTGATTTTAGACAAGCTTTTTTTTTATATTAACCCGAATGGTGCAGTAGAGCTCTAGTGAAGAGTGCATATTCTTTTAGCAAAATAGCTTACAGAATTCGGACGCATATAACATATATATTCGGAAGAATTATGGAAGTTACTTTTGCAAAAGATCATAGTGCTATTCTCAAAGATCTACTGCATTATTTGGGATTAATCGATTTCATATATTCATCCAATAAAAAAAGAGAGCTTACCACGCTGATAAGCTCTCTTGGCGACCCCTAGGGGAATCGAACCCCTGTTGCAAGAATGAAAATCTTGAGTCCTAACCACTAGACGAAGGGGTCAAATGGTGATCCAGGATGGGCTCGAACCATCGACTCTCTGCTTAAAAGGCAGATACTCTACCACTGAGTTACTGGACCAATACTTCGTATAAGTTAAGTTTAATCAATTTATAATAGTGTGCTTTTCTGTCAATACTTTTTTATCTCTTTTATTGATTTTTATCTGAAAATAACTTATTCAAATAATCATAATAACCTGTTTATTCTAACTTTACAGAAAATATTCACAAAAAATATTTTTTTACTTTTCTTTAAAAACTAACTTAAATAGGAGATTTTATTTGCTTCTCCTATTGCTTTCGTTATTATATAGAGAAAAAAAAATGGAGGAAATATGGCTAAGACTATATTTAAAGCTAATGTAAAATGGTCAGGGAATGGTGTTTATAGTGAAGGAACATCTAGAGACTTTAAAGTGGGGCTAGATGAACCTAAAGATCTAGGTGGTAAAGATCAGGCTATGAACCCAGTTGAAATGCTTTTAAATGCCTTAGGTGGTTGTATGACTATCTGTGCAGCAGCTTTTGCTAAAAAGTGTGGAGTTGATTTAAGGGCTTGTAATGTAGATATAGAAGGTGATTTAGACCCTGAAGGGTTCCTTGGTATTAATCCAGATGTAAGAACTGGTTATCAAGAAATTAGATATAAAATTAATATTGATTCTCCTTCTCCTGAAGAAAATATTCAAAAGTTAAGAGAGCTTATTGAGGAAAGATGTCCTGTATCTGACACTCTTAAAGGTGTAAAAGTAGCTTGTAAAATCTAGAATATCATTATAATCAAATAGCAAACTCTGATTAGTTAACTAATCAGAGTTTTTTTATTTTTACTTGACGACTTACTACTTAACTCTATAATTAGAACATAATTACTTTAGAAGGAGGGAAAAAATGAGAAAGTTACGATTAATAGTAATAATACTGCTTATTACATTATTTTTTGTTGCTTGTACTAAAGGAAAGAAAAACGAAGAACTTACTCAAGCTGATTCTTTGAATGCAAGTCTTACTGAAAGCAACTTAACTAAAAGTGATTCAGTTGAGAATGATCCTATTTGGAATGAATCTGAAGATTCTAAAGAATCTGCTGACTCATTAGAAGTCTATCAAGATACAACTAAGCTTGTAACAAAAGATGATTGGATTTATGGCACAGACCATGAAACTGAAGAATTAAGTTTCGGTTCAGGTGTTGCAGGAGCTAATACTACTGGGAAACGTATAGTTAGAGGTCTTGCAACTACTAAATCATTTGACGCAAGCTCTGCTTCCTTATCTGGTGAGCAGGTTAACTTAAGTTCAAGACTAAGCAATGATGATGCTCTGGGGTTCTCAGTAGGAGGAGCTAAGGATATTAATAATTTCCGTGAAAACATAAAAAATAATTATATGCCTGTTGAAGAAGATATAACCCAAGAAGGTATTTTCTATGATTACTTTTTTGATAATAACATCACAAAAAAAGCTACTCATCTTTTTGAGCCTGCCTACACTACCTACAAGAATAACCATCCACTTACTGGTGAAGAAGAACTATATCTTTCTGTAGGCCTTAACTCTAACATTACCAAAAGTTCTTTTGAGAGAAAAAAGCTTAATCTAACTATCGTATTAGATATATCTGGTTCAATGTCGTCTTCTTTCGATAAATATTATTATGATGGAGGTATTAGGAAAGAGAGAGAGGGAGAATATGATAGCAGATCGAAAATGGAAATTGCTAAAGAATGTATAATTGAGTTAACTAAGCATCTTGAAAAAGATGATAGATTCGCTGTAGTACTCTACAATCATTCTTCTTATATAGCTAAGCCTTTTAACCTTGTTGGTAAAACGGATATGGATGCTATCAGGAATCATATCGATGAAATACACCCTCAGGGTGGGACTAATATGTATGCAGGAATCAATACTGCTACAGAACTTTATGACAAATTACCTGACTATGATTCAAAGGTATATGATAACAGAATTATCTTCTTAACAGATGCCATGCCGAATACAAGCATTACTGATGAGAATACACTTTGGGGAATGATGAAAGCCAATGCAGAAAACAAAATTTATACCAGTTTTATTGGTGTTGGAGTGGACTTGAATAATGAACTGATTAATTATATAACTAAAACACCTGGAGCAAATTATTACTCAGTACATAGTGCAAAAGAATTTAAGAAACGTATGAATACTCAGTTTGATTTTATGGTTACTCCTTTAGTATTTGATTTAACTCTTCACCTTAAGAGTGATAGTTATGAAATCGAAAAAGTTTATGGTTCACCTGAAGCCGACAAGTCCACAGGTGAAATAATGAGAGTAAATACTCTCTTTCCTTCTGAATCAGAAGATGGACAAACAAGAGGGGGTATCATTCTAATCAAGCTTAATAAAATTGGACTAAGTAATGATATTGAACTTACTTGTTCTTATAAAGATAGAAATGGAATACCAGAATTTGTACAGGAAGATATAGTTTTCTCTAAAACAACAAGGGGCAGTGATAATGGAATAAGAAAGGCTATTTTACTATCCCGTTATGTTAATTTAATGCATAATTGGATTAATGATGGGCTTGATGAAAGCGATGGCGATAATCAAGGTCAAGATGATTGGCAATATAATAATTCTAGACCTAGACATATAAGAAAGCCACGTTCTAAATGGGAAAGAATGTCAAAAAAACTCAGTGTATCTCCACTTTATAAAGAGAAATTTTCTTCATTCCAAGAACATTTTGCTAAAGAAGCCACTGATATTGAGGATGAAGACTTAAGACAAGAATTAGATATTTTAGATATCCTTACTAAATAACCAAAACAAGAAATAATAAACCCGAGAAATACTACATTTTCTCGGGTTCTATTTAAATAAATAATAAAATTATTTAAACTTCCATATCAATAATTTTAGCAGAAACACCTTTAAGCAGATTTAGCTTTCTAGCCATTTCTTCATGTTTTTCTTTGTTCCCTGCTAATTCTAGAAATATAGTTCCATTTTGTGAGCAATCGTCTAATACCCCACCATGAAGTCCTAAACGTGTTTTAATAAAGCATCCCCATTCAGTTAAAATCTTTTGTACAGTAACAGCTTCATCTTTTCTGGCATTAACCAAGATAATCATATAATCTTTTTGCATATCTTTCTCCTTTTGTTTTGTTACTTATCTAATATTTTTTTTACTTCTCTTAAAACACGATCCGCATGTCCCTTAGCTCTAACATTAGACCAATATTTTGCAATTTCACCCTGTGGATTAATTAGGAAGGTTGACCTAATAAGGCCTTCATATTCTTTTCCATAGTTCTTTTTAATCCCCCAGGCTTTATAAGCTTTGATAGTTTCTAAGTCAGGGTCACTGAGCAAATCTATTTTCAGATCATGTTTCGAAATAAAGTTACAGTGAGACTTTATTGAATCCTTACTCACACCAAGAATTTTTACTCCAAGCTCATGAAAGTCTCGAATAAAGTTAGAAAAATCCTTAGCTTCAAGAGTACAACCTGGAGTATTATCTTTTGGATAAAAATAAAGCAATAACCATTTCCCTAGAAAATCAGTCTTAGAAATAATCTCCCCCTGGCTATTTGGAAGCGAGAAATCAGGTGCTAGAGCATTTTCAGGAAATAAATCAACCATATTTTATTAAAAGTCCTTTTCAATTTCTTGAAGTTTCTTAAGATGTTTCATTTCTTCTTTGATAATTCTAAAAATGGCTTTCTGGGCTTTTGGGTCTTTAGTTTCACCATATAAAGTATGGAAATATAGAAGAGTATCTTTTTCAAATTGCATGGCAAATTTAATTATCTCTGCAGTATCTTTTGCCTCAGTTGCTAACTTAATTGATGAACCCTCTTTGTTAAAGATATGAGCTTGGATTATTGAGTCTAAATAGGAAGAAGTCATTTCCCAACCATCGGGATCTACTAATTCAGCTAAATCATCTGAATCACGTAGAGTTTTGAAATATTTCTCATGACCTACTTCTTCATCTCTTAACATAGTTATTAAAGCCCTAGCATTATCTTCTAAACTACTTCTTTCAAGAGCACTTTCATAAAATGCTTTTCCGTTTCTTTCTATATTTAAAGCAAATTCAATAACTTCATTTACTGATAAGTTTTGCATTAATATCTCCTCTGAGTTTATTATTTATTGTTAGTAAAATCGAATGGGGCATGTTCTTTGTCAAAGACCACTACCTTATGAAACATTTCTATTTGGGCCCCACAATTAGGGCAGGTAAAAGTTTCAGGAAGGAGTGAAAAATCTATATTATGATGTTCTTGAGGGTCATAAATATAACCACAAGCCACACATTCGTATTTATCCATCTTATCAAAAAGTAAAAAGAAGGGTTGTTACCAACCCTTCTATCTTATAATTATTCTACTACTTGGAACATATCTTTGCCAACACCGCAAAGAGGACATGTCCAATCTTCAGGTAAATCTTCAAATGCGACGTTGTTGTTTTCTGCTGGATCGTAAATGTATCCACATGCTAAGCATTCGTATTTTTCCATAGTATAATTCTCCTTATTTATTTTTTGCTTTAAGCTTTTTTATTCATTTGTTGGTGGTGTAAAAGTTCTTGCACCAAGTTCTTTATCTAACATCATCAAGCCATGTCCACGTCCAGAGCCTTCAATCAATTTAAGCTTATCAATAATTTCACTCATTGTAGCTTCTTCTTCAACTTGCTCATCTACAAACCAGTTTAATAAGCTGACTGTTGCATAATCTTTTTCTTCGATAGCAATAGCCATCAAATCATTTATTGATTTAGTGATATACTGTTCATGGGCATAAGCTTTTTCAAAGACTTCCATTGGTGATTTATATTCATGATGAGGATTTGCTAATTCTTTTAATAGAATATCCCCATCTCTATCAGCTAAATACTGATAAAATTTCATTGCATGGAATCTTTCTTCTTGCACTTGAATCTTGAAGAATTGAGCAAATCCTGTCAAGCCTTCTTTTTCAAAATACGTCGCCATGTCTAAATATATATATTCTGAATTTAGTTCTCTATTAATTTGTGCATTAATTTCTTCAACTAATCTCTTCTTAATCATTTTTTTTCCTCTCTTCTTTTAGGTTGTTCATTATAGTTTCAGTTACATTTTCTAGATATTTTTGAGATGGTATGTACTGATGTTTTATATCATCCCACATTTTGAATTTACACTTTTCTAAATCTTGACGAACTATACCAATACTCTGTCCTCCCCAACCATAAGAACCAAATGCTAAAGCAACTCTATTTTTAGGTGCAAGACCTTTTAGATAAGTTAAGAAAGATGCATTAGTTGGTAATATATTATTGTTTAAGGTTGGTGAACCTACACAAATGTATTTAGCCTCCACTAACTCTGTCATAATATCTGAAATATGATTGTACTGAAGATTAAACATTTGGAAAGGGACATCACTATGTTCGAAGCCCCTAGCAATAGCATTTGCTAGTTTTTGGGTAGACCCCCACATAGTATCATAAATTATTACAGCTCTTTCGTCAGCATTATTAGAAGCCCATTTGTCATATTTGCTCATTATTTCAGGAATATATTTTCGCCAAATCAAACCATGACTAGGGGCAATAACTTCAGGCTGTAACTCTTTAACTGTAGCCATTGCTTTTTGAACTTGTACTCCATAAGGAAGAACAATATTTGCATAGTATTTTTGTGCTTCATCAAAGACAGTATTCATAGGGTACTCATCATCAAAATGTACTGATGAAGCAATGTGTTGACCAAAAGAATCATTTGAGAATAGAATTTTATCTTCCGCACTCCAAGTAACCATATTATCTGGCCAATGGACCATAGGTGTAAGAACAAAACATAGTTCTCTTTTACCAATATTTAATGTATCTCCTGTTTTAACAACATTTATGTCTATATCTTCACCATAATGAGCTTTGAGTCCTTTTTCTCCATTTGGTGAAGCAAAAATCTTAGCATTCTTTGCAACTTTAAGCATCTGAGGCAAGGATCCAGAGTGATCCATTTCAACATGATTATGTATAATATAATCTATTTTTGCAGGATCAACTATTTCTGATATTCTTTCAATCAGTTCAGGGAATAAATAATGTTTAACACCGTCAATTAGAGTAATCTTTTCATCAATAATTAAATATGAGTTATAGGTTGAACCTCTTTGAGTTAAATAGCCATGGAAATTTCTTAAATCCCAATCAACACCACCAACCCAATATACATTTTCTTTAATCTTAACAGGCTTCATTCACACTCCTCAAAACAAAGTCAATTGTTTGATTTTATTTTTTTTATTATAATTTTATTAATCTTTCTCGTTACAATTTTTGCAAGTACCTTCTAATATTAAGTTATATTCATCAACTTTATAACCATCAATATCCGTATCGATTGTAACTCCTAAATCTACATCAATATCATAGACTTTCTTACATTTTCTACATTTAAAATGTGAATGGGGAGCTACATTGAAATCATAATGACCAACATTCTCGCTATTAGGTATTGACTTAATAAGTCCTTTTGCTGAAAATATTTTTAAGGTATTGTATATAGTCATCTTAGATAAAGTAGGGATAACGGGAATCAAAGATGTGAATATCTCATCTACTGTCGGGTGACTTCTGTGTTTATCAAGAAATTCTAGTATCTTTATTCTTTGAATGGAAGGAGATATTTTTTTATCTCTCAGTATTTTAGTATAATCTTTCATTTTTCCTCTTTTATCCTAACTTTATAAACAATATTAGAATTATTCTAAATTTATATATATAGTAGTGCTTTTTATCCTAATTCCAAATAATTTTTTACTTAAATTTTGTTATTTTCTTGTTAGCAATTAGGCTCTATTATTATAAAAGAGGACTCTTGAACAAGAGTCCTCGATTTATAATGTGACTTATTTTTTAGTTTTCAGCTCTTATTTTATAGAATTTCCTTTCTCCAGAATAAGATCCACTCCAACTATTACTTGTAGAAGTCCCTTCTAATCCATAAC
This sequence comes from Cloacimonadales bacterium (SeqCode), assembly GCA_963678375.2. Classification (GTDB taxonomy): domain Bacteria; phylum Cloacimonadota; class Cloacimonadia; order Cloacimonadales; family JAFGVF01; genus JAEKNW01. Next base: position 1,884,903 of record OY782831.1, on the reverse strand, counting down.
TTCCGTCAGGCTCTGTTGAAGATTCTATTCTGTAAGAAGCAGCCCCCTCAACGCTTTCCCAACTAAGTTCTACCTGATCACCATTAACAGTAATGATTGGATTCTGCGGTATTGTTAGTGGACCAATTGTATTCTCTCCGAAGATAGCTATTCTACCACCACCAACTATTGTAAAGCCAGCTTCGGTAGCAAATACACTAGAGAAATATGAGCCCATATTATCATTATCATCTTCATAAATCCAGAGAATATTTCCCTCACTGTCAACCTTCATAGCATCTGGAGCACCAGTTAGATAAATATTATCTTGGTTATCTACTGCCAAATCTAAAGCTCTACCGAACTGCTTAATCGGATAAGTTTTATGCCATAACTTCTGGCCTTGAGGAGAAATTTTAATTAAAAGAGATTGGTTAAACTGGAAGTTTGATCTTTCATCAAATAGAAGACCAGCAATTAAAATTGAACCATCTGAGAGTTCAATTGATTTAAAGGCTTCAGAAGAATAACCATCTCCTGATTGCCCAAATCCTTCTTCATATTCCCAGATTTGGTTACCCTGATTATCTACTTTTATCACTAAGACTCTTGAATTACCTATTGTTGAAGTTTCTGTACCAGCTCTATATCCAGTTAGAACATAACCACCACCAGATGCTTCAAAAAGGCTGTTACATTTTTCTTGTGAATCTTCTAAACCGTATCTTCTTTGCCACATTGCTGAGTTTGCATTATAAGCTGCTTTAGTAAGGAGAAAATCCCAGTTACCAAAACCAGTAGATCCACAAACAACTATATTACCAGCAGAATCAATTATCCCATCATCAACATCTTCATTGCTATAAGATGAGTTGACATAGTATTTATAGCTTTGGTTCCAGACAATCGCGCCTTGAGAATTAACTTCACTAATACCAGTCTCTTCTCCATATAAATAACCAGTATCCTGATTTCGAATAATTAAATAATTACCATTATCTAAACTGATAGCTTTCTTGAAAACACTATTTGTCATAGCATAATGATGTTGCCATACAACTTGACCCTCATTATTTACTTTCATTAATTTTTCTCTATTTCCTGATTCACCCCCTGGTATGAGATAACCAGATGCAATTCTTGTTGCTTTTTCCATATAGTAATTTGAGTATTCAACTTCATAATCTGCTTGAGGAATTGATTCAGGGAACTGGGTTCTAAATCTCCATACTTGTCCAAGTGCTATATTTTCACTACCATTAATAGAAAGATTGACTCTCCAATAGTAATACCTTCCTGCTTGTAAGATACTTACTGATGATATGTAATTAGTGAGTGGTCCCTCATAAACTTGACTAGCATCTTCCATATTTTCGTTTTCTGAAATCTCAACTCTAGCATAGTTATATCCCTCTGGATTATCCCAATTTAATGAAGTATTGATATTAATATCAATACTATCATTTGCTGGAGAAGGATTTAGAGCAAAAAGTCTATCCATTTCAACATCAATTGAGTGATCATCATATAGATTTAAATATACTCCAGTATTAGATGTATAACCATCTTTGCTAAACTCTAAATAATATGTATTAGCCATAAGACTCATTTCCCAGTAACCATTTGCATCAGTTAATGTTGATTCTAGGGAATTTCTGAACTCACCTCCACCATCAACATCCATAATGGAGACTAAAACACCTTCTATAGGTTGACCAGTATAACTGTCAGTAACATATCCACTTGCTTGAGAAGTTCCTGCTACAGTAAATTGATAGATAGGGGAAGATAATTCATAAGCTTCCTGAGTGATCCCTACAACTTTCCAGTAATAATTATTATTAATTGTCATTGCTGGAATTTGGCTGTTAGAAATTGAAGTAGTTGAATTTCCATTATAAATTAAATCTGCTTCGCTAAACTGACTATCATTTTCTTTTAAGTAAATTTTCATACTAGAGAAGTTACCAACAGTTTCCCAAGATAAGTCAGTAGAAGCTAAAGCAGGGAAATAGTTTTCTGGTTGTGGATTAATAGCTACAAGATTTCTGGAAAATAAGAGTGCGTAATTTTCTTTTAATGCATTATAGTTAGCTTGGAATTTTATTCCATCATTACCTGAATAGTTTTCTATTCCTACAAGTGGATAACCTAACTCATATTCTTCAGGAAGACTAGCGTATTGGAATTTAATATCACCATTCTCAAAGAGAATCATCTGGGCTGAAAAACTATCAAATCTATTTTCTAAAGTATAGCAATCTTCAAAAGTAAGTACAAAAGCATTTTGATTTTCTATTATTGCTTGTTCATAGTAGCCATTACCTCCATAAGTTAGCCCTAACTCTGTAAAGTAAAGGCCTAAGAGTAAATCAACACCATCATTTCCAGGAATTTCTTCAACATCAGAATAGTCATCATGGTTATAAAATGAAAGACCTCCGTAAGGAGTTAAATAGATACTATCATAAACTGAATCAAAATAATCAAAGTAAAAGCCTAAAGGCAACATAGCTCTAGAAAGAAAATCACCTTCAGATAAAAGATTTGCATTGGAAGTTGCTAACCAATCATATTGAGCTAAATCAGAATAATCTGAAGAATACATCACATAACCATATTCTTGGCTTGTTAAAACATTTGGTCTTACTTTAGTAGTAAGATCTTGTGATTGCATAATCCCGTTATCACTTGAAAGATTGAGAATAATCTCTTCCTCTTGTAATTGAGTATCAAGGGGAACTTGTACTTGTAATTTCAAAGAAATTTCCTGAGAAGGAGTAAGTTCAATATCTGTATAACTAATAGGTGCCCAAGTAGCATTACCTGTATTTTCTAATAATTGATAAGAAAATTCAGGGGTTGGAGTTATGTTTAAATCATAGATATCATTTGCTGAACCAATATTTTTCAAAGAGAACATAAATGCTTCTGAGTTACCCTTGTCTGCAACAGTTATATTTTCAACAAATTTCATTTCAGCATCGAAGAAATCAGAAACATCTATACTAAAATCATCAATTGCTGCTCCAGGGCAAGCTTGACTTCCAGTAGCGAATTGGAATATTACTCTAAAAAGATTTCCAGCAACTTCATCACTAATATTGATAGATTTTTGTTCCCAACCATTTGTATATAAATTTGAGATAATCTCTTTATCAATTGTTAAACCTGTTTGAACTTGTTCAATCCTAATTGTTAAGTTTGAGTACTCATTAATTTGTGAATTATGGTAGAAATTCAGAAATACTGAAGCCTCCTGCCTAGCATCATAAACAGGAGAAGTGAGAAAGGAGTTTGTATAATTTACCGTAGTTAGCCCATCGCCTGAAAGTACTGTTCCTGCAATATAATCACCGTGATAAGCTGTTTCTGGCTGTCCATTAACACCCATTACTTGTGAAATTTCCCAATCACCCTGGGAAAGCCAATCATCCATAGAAACACTATCATTCTCAAATGTTTCAGTATGAGGTAAAGAATATATTCCTATATCATTAATAGTTAAAGATAAGTTATCATTTCCCGAAGGGTATCTTAGTGAGTTATCGAATAAAAAATAATAATCATGTTGACCACCAGAGATGAAATCTACATCCACCCCATATTTACCATTACTTTCACTTCCAGCAACTAAAAACAATTGATAAGCCACATCATCTAAATATAATTCTGCACTATTAGGTATAGTTTCACTTGGCGAAAAATAGATTACATCAAAAGTATGATTATCCCATGGGTTGGTTTCAACTGCTGGAAAAACTCTACCATCAGTAAGGACATCGGCTGCAGGTTGACTTACTAAGCTAATTTCTTTAGGACCTGATTGATATTCAGAAAGATTATCATCTTGAGAATCACCAACATGATATCTGAGAGTGAAATCTGTAGCATTTGCTCCAGTATTGAAAACAACGTTAGCTTCAGCTTTGTCTGAATTGGGATTATGAACTTCAGAAATACCAGACCACCAGACATAGCCTAGTGGAGCTTCTTGAGTATTTGTAATTGTTGCAGCTGCGTTAGCACTATAAGTGAATGAATAACTTCCTTCAGTATTTTCAAAGTTATAGGCTACTTGATTATTCTCAATTGACCAATCTTCTGGCATTAAAATAGATAAGGTGTAAGATCCACTACCAATACTTTGTGGGAAATCAGCCCTCAGAGTGGATATCATTTTACTATTAATATAGCCAATTTCTGGCTGATGTACTTCTAAAATTGTTATTGTACAGCTAGTAATTATTACACCAATAAGTAATAATAAAAAACCAAAAAAGATTCTACTTTTAATTTTTTTGTTCATAATCTTCTCCATTAATATGTTTAAACACTAATTATAGTAATTCCAATTTTTTAGTCAAGAAAATTATCTGACCTGTCATTTGGAAAGATAAAATGTTTTTTTATTAATCTATTCATTTCACAGAATAATTTTATCTTCTATTGCTTTTGAATAACTCTAGGGGTTAGGTCAATAGCTTAAATCAACTAAGAAGAGAGGAATACGTCTTTATAATCTCAAAAAAATTTAGCCCTAATTACAGGGCTAAATATTATTTCTTGTATATAAGTATAGACTATTATAGTCTATTTCATAAGAATTACTTTATTACTGAAGGTCTGCTTACCCGCTTTCATAATAGTTAGATAGATTCCTGAAGCTACTTGTTTGCCCTGATTATCCAGCCCATTCCATACAACACTATTCTTAACATTTGGATTTTCGATTCTTTCATCAAAGACCCTTTTTACTAGCTGTCCTTTGATATTATAAATATCAATAGTTACTTGTTGAGCTTCAGCAACTGAGAAAGAAATTGTAGTGGCTGGGTTGAATGGATTTGGATAATTACCAAGCAATTGGGTTCCAAGAACTAAATCTTCAATATCATAATTTTCTGAACTTGATATTTTTAATGTAATTGGACCAAACATATCAGAACTTCCATCTAAATCAGTTGTTTGCAACCAATAGTAGTAGGCAAGATCCATTTCAACTTCATCATCAATAAATGAATAGTGGGAACCACTAGATGAATTGGTTGCAGGAATCAAAGTACTTGTTACTTTTATAGCATTTTCAGCTTCTTGAGTATTAGCTCTCAAGAGATGATAACCTAATACTTCTGATTCAGAAGCTGTTTCCCAGTTGATCTGTGCATATTTATTCTGAGTTTGAGAAACGTTAAAAGCAGCTAAGGTAACAGGAAGTGTTTCATCTAAACCTGGAACAAATTCTGAGAAGGAATCTAAACCTGAGATAGTAACTTTACTTCCATTCCAGCTTAAGCTTCCTCCTAAGTTAATAACATCAACCCATTCTTCACTGCTGTTAGCTCTTTTAAAGAATCTTACTAAATTATAGTTCTCTATTGCCAAGCCAGCTAAATCAAATGTAACATTGTAGTTTCCTGGATTAGGAAGAGAAGAGATAACTCTCCAGGTACGAGCTAAGAAAGAATCCATTGTAGCAGGTAATCCAGATGAGTTTGCTGGCTGACTAGGTATCATAAAAATTTGAAGTGTGAAAGCTTCAGGACTTGGGTCAGTAAAATCAATTTCTATGTTTTCATCAGTTAAAACTATAGGATCTGTAGAAGAATCTCCTTCAGGAATAGTAACTTCCGGAGCATTACCAAAGAAAATATTATCTATATCAAAGTAGTAGTTTTCTTGTTCATCCCAGATCATTTGAAATCTAAAGATTACTTTTTGACCTGCGTATGAGCTAATATCTATTGTATAGTTAGTCATATCTTGATTAGAGTCATGATTTGAGCTGTTAATCTGGTCAATAGAAGTGAAATTTCCTCCATTATTAGTGGAAACTTGAGCTAATAGGTAGTCATGATCAGAAATAACATTTAATGCATTCCAGGGAGAAGAATTATCAACAATTCGATAATCAAAATTAATAACTGAATTAGCTGTTATATTATTCATTGACTGGAAGTCAATATAAGCGTTATTCCCATAACTGTCTATTTGCTTTGAGATTACATTACTTGTACTAGCATGTTCATTGGTAATAAGCATATTCGTTTGGACTATTTCTGCTGGAGTCTCACTTGAAGCTTCAAAATCAAGGAAAACAGGCATAGCTATACTAGGATCTGAAATAGTAGTAAAAGACCATACTTGGATATCTTGGTTTGAATCTCCCACTTCATTGAAAGGCACAACTTTCCAATAGTAACATGTATCATAATCTAAACCAAGATAATTATAGTTGGTTTCACTTTGCTCATATGGTGTGACTCCTGTAAAAGATTGATCATCTGAAAGATACACTTTATAGCCATCAGCATTGATAGTTCCATGCCATTCTAAGTATCCATTTACATTTACATTAACTGATGAATTGTCAGGAGAAATATAAATAGCTGCTGGTGGTGGTGTTCCAGTTACATTCATACTTACAGGGATTGTTACTATAGGATTATTATTAGCATTACTTGTGATAGTAAGCTCAGCTTCATAATCACCAGGTGTAAGCCCATCAGCTGACAAGCCTACAGATATTGTATGTGAAGGAGACATAGGATTAATTGTAGCAGTATAGCTATCACTACCATTCACATCTAACCAAGTAAAATCTCCCACAACCTCTTTGTTTATTTCAATTGCATCCAGGCAAACACCATAGCCGTATTGTCCTGTTGCTTCGAAGGCTATTTGATAATCAGCTGATAAATTAGGAAGTTCAATAGTTCTGTTAGACCAGTCAGCAATCGACTCAGTGTAAGTAGCTAGTAAGTTCCAAGAAGCTGCTGCGGAAGTCCTATAATAAACTCTTAACTCATCTTGATCTCCATACCATTCTGTCTGGGTATGATAGAAAGTTAAAGTAGCTGATTCAGCACCAACCAGATTCATGGAAGGGGTGATTAATTTTGAGACAGAAGCAGTATATGAGTTATTATAGAATCTGGCATTTTTTGTACCTTCATAAGCAGAACCTGGACGATTACTGTATCCTCCTGTTGTAAATTCCCATGCTTTGTTTTCACCAGACACATTTTCTTGACTCCAACCTGATGGCATACTTCCTGCTTCGAATCCTTCTGTAAGGACATTAGCAGAATTAGTTGGTTTGGATAAGGTATAATTTAAGGCAATATCTCCAGTATTTCCAATTATAATATCTTTTGAAACAGAAGTATTTAATGGAAGAGTTTCCTGGATTTCATTAGGAGTCCACGTAATTGTTGCTAATCCTTGGCCTTTAACAAAAGTGATAGTAGCATCTGCTGATCCAATATCTGAAAGAACTAATCCACCAGCTGAGCCATCTGTTAAGAATGGGTTAGGATTACTAGTAGCATTAATGGCTCTTCTACCTACATTTGAGCTATAATGAGCGGAATAAATGGAACCGTTAACTGTACTAGTACCATTTGGTCTATAGATATATACTTCATCTGGAGGACCATCAGCATTCCCATCATAAGCAGGATTAATTCTGTATATTAGTAACCCTGATCCAGGAAGAGATGATTCATAGCTTCCCTCTTGTTTTCTATATTCTACCACAAAATACTCTGAACCAGAGTTGGGAGAATTTATCCTGAAACAATTATTAGTAGAAGATGTTAGAGGATTCAAAGTATATTGACCATCAGCAGAGATAGTAGGTATTGAAGTTATCCAATCACCATATTTATACTTCATATATGCTCCCATATGTTGTGGAGGATTAGTAGTTCCTTCCATTAGGTCCCAGTTACCAACTGGACTTAGAAATTCTTCATTATAATGATATAAATCTGGAGCCCCTAGAGTGTGGAAAAATTCATGACAAATAACTCCAACATTGCTTGAATCTAAGAATTCTTCTAACTGAAAATTGAAGTCATATACTCTTTTACCATTTAGATATACATAACGATCCCATAAAGACCAACGATGAGGCCAAAGTAAATCAGACCAGCCATCAGAACCTCCTTTTACCGTGAAAACTACATTATCTACTCGACCATCATTATCAGCATCAATAACTAAGCTTTCAGGAATAGAGCTTGATACACTAGTAATTGCGTTTTCTAAGAGTGTGAATTCACGGTTTCTACTTTCAGTATCATCTTGATAACCATTAGGGTTTGATACAGAATTATAAGGTTGATAATAGGATCTAGGATGAGAATCTTGCCAAGAAACTACATAACCATTAGAACTAGTTGGATAGAAAGTTGTATTTACAGTCAACTGGTTATAAGATGCTTCTAAGAAATAATTCTTTTGAGAGCTTGCATTGCTATTGAACCAACCTTCATAAGTAGATATTTGTTTGTTAAATTCTGTTTCATCACTGAACCTTATAAAAATCACAAGATTATTAATAGTGCCAGTTGTCGGAGCATCCCTTGTCTCAGGCATAGTGAATTTGCTTTCTCTTAGAGACCTGTATTTAGCTTGTGATATATTTATGTTTGGGACTAAGTTACTGTTTTTAGGATTTGACAGTCCTGCAATTAAATTACCTGCTACTAGGATTTCTCCCACTTTTTCTGCATAAACATAGTAACCTGTTTGAGGTGATTGAATTATTGTGAAGCCTTTAGCATCATGTAACCAATTGTGATATTCATCACCTGAAGCAAAGCAATTTAAGATTTCTCCATTAGGTTGACTTACAGTAACTGGCATATCTCTCAAAAAAGCAGAGTAAAGCAATGTTGGAGAAAACATAAATAATATAATACTGACAAATAATAGCTTATGAATTAATTTCATAAATACTCCTTTAAAGTTTTGTGGTGTTAGAGTCTTCTTAGTGTTTTTTATTAACTATTATCTTAATAAAACCCAGACTTGTCAAGTAGATTTTTGCTGGTCATTAACTCTCAGTAATACTCTTCAAAAAACAGGCTATCGCCACTTATTACTAATATTGATGATTCTATAGTAATAGCTGTGTTCAAGTTTTCACTCTCATCTTTCCTCTATTATTACTTTCCCAAAAATTTCCTGTGCTTTTATGAAGTTAGTAACAATGATGAAGTAAAATAGATGGAAAAATGACTTTTCAAGTAGCATTTTTATCAAAATTATTCATAATTATTCTCTGCTAGTATAAGATATAAGAGTTAAGTTCTATTTGAGATAAACATTTTCGAAATGTATTTGTAATAAAAATAGGGAAATTCAAATAATATGAACTTCCCCACGGGTTATATGTTATATGTATCAGGAAATATTTTATCTTGAAACACTCTCAGTTCCCCTCTTTGAAGGGATTTACTGAGCAGTTTTCATGTTTTTTAGGGCTTTGACAAGCTCTGGGATAATTTGATTAACATCACCCACAAGGCCTAAATCAGCTACATCAAAGATAGGAGCTTCTTTGTTCTTGTTAATTGCAATAATTAGTTCAGATTCTTCCATACCCGCAATATGTTGGATAGCACCTGAGATACCAAGAGCAAAATAGACTTCTGGTCTGACTGTTTTACCAGTCTGTCCTACTTGTTGAGAATGGTCAATCCATCCAGCATCAACAATAGCTCTTGATCCAGAGATAGCAGCTCCTAGAATATTTGCGAAGTCATGTAATTTATTAAGGTTATTATGGTTACCAAGACCACGTCCAGCAGAAACTAAAATATTAGCATCTTCAATATTCTTTTTGGTCTTAACAATTGAGACTTCTTCCAGAACCTCATAAGTTAGAGAAGATTCTTCAATTTCAACATCAATGAAGTGAACTTCTCCTTGTCTTGTTTCATCTTTAGTTTTTTTCTGCATAACTCCAGGTCTCACCGAAGCCATTTGAGGTTTATGGTCTGGACAAATAATAGTAGCAAAGAGATTCCCACCAAAGGCAGGTCTGGTCATGAGGAGAAGTCCACTTTCTTGATCAATTTCTAAACCTGTGCAATCAGCAGTTAAGCCAGTATGCAATCTAGCTGATACTCTGGGAGCTAAATCTCTTCCGATTGTAGAAGCACCGAATAGAGCTGAATCAGGCTTCATTTCTTGAATAATCTTAACTAAAACTTGGGTATATGGTTCGTTCATATAGAGTTTTAGATAAGGATGGTTAGCAATAATAACTTGGTCAGCTCCGTAAGCAACTAAGTCTTTAGCTTGTTTTTCTATGATTTTCTCTCCAAGCACTACAGCAACTACTTTACCGGCTTGGACATCTGCAAGCTGACGTGCTTTACCAATTAATTCGAGTCCGACAGACTGAATCTGGTCATTTCTTGTTTCCACGAAAACCATTACTTTTTTAATTTCGTTAGTCATGATTCAGTCTCCTTTAAATAATATATTTTTCAGCTAGAAGTGAGATTATTTTTTCAGCTGATTCTTGTGGATCAAGTTCTACAATTTCTCCAGCCTTCTTAGTTTTCTTTGTTTCTGTTTTTCTAACTTTTGTTGGAGAACCTTTTAGACCTAGTTCTTCAGGTTCGACATCAATATCAACTTGTCCCATTTCTTTAATCTCTAAATCTCTATAAGCATCGAAGATTCTACCAACTCTCATATAGCGAGGTTTATTCATGCTTGATAAAGAAGTAATTAAGCAAGGAGTTGCTACTTTAATTCTTTGATAAAAGTCTTCAAATTCTCTTTTAACAATTAGGTTATTTGCTTGAGTTTTAACTTCAGATACATAACTGACATGTGGAATCGCTAAATGCTCAGCTATTTGAGGACCAACTTGAGCAGTATCACCATCGATAGCTTGTCTTCCACATACTATGACATCAAACCCCACTTTCCTAATAGCATTAGCTAAAGTGAGGGAAGTCGCCCAGGTATCAGCTCCTGCAAAAGTTCTATCTGTTAAGAGTATAGCCTGATCAGCCCCCATAGCTATGGCTTCACGTAAGACAGCTTTAGCCTGGTTTGGTCCCATAGTAATAACTGTTATTGTAGTGTTTGGATTATCATCTTTAAGCTGCAAAGCTGTCTCTAAACCTGCTTTATCATCAGGATTCATTATAGAATCAACCCCATCTCTGATTAAAGTGCCTTTAATTGGATCAATCCTAATTTCATTAGTGTTAGGAACCTGTTTAATACAAACTACTATTTTCATTTTCCTTCCTCCTTACCTTAGAATTGAGCCTGCAATGACCATTTTTTGAACTTCAGAAGTTCCTTCATATATCTCAGTGATTTTAGCATCACGCATCATTCTTTCAACGCTGTATTCTCTGGTATAGCCGTAACCACCATGGAGCTGAACTGCTTTAGTTGTTACTTCCATAGCTACCTCAGCAGCAAATAGTTTAGCCATAGCAGCATCTAAAGAATAAGCTTGCTTTTGATCTTTATTCCAAGCTGCTTTATAAACTAAATTACGGGCAGCTTCAGTTTTGCAATGCATATCAGCAAGTTGAAATTGAGTGTTTTGGAATTTTGAAATAGAACGTCCAAACTGCTTTCTTTCTTTAGTGTAGATAATAGTTTCATCTAAAGCTCCTTGAGCTAAACCAAGAGCTTGTGCGGCTATACCAATTCTACCACCATCAAGTGTCTTCATAGCTATACCAAAACCTTTCCCTATTTTTCCTAATAAGTTATCTTTTGGAACTTTAACATCCTCGAAGATTAGTTCACTTGTAGATGAACCTCTGATTCCCATCTTTTTTTCATGCTTACCAATAGTAAATCCTGGCATATTTTTTTCTAGAATAAAAGCAGATATCCCACGAGTGCCTGCCTTCTTATCAGTCATAGCCATGATGATAAAAATATCTGCATAACCAGCATTTGTAATAAAGATTTTATTACCATTTAAAAGATAATATTCTCCTTTATCTTCAGCTATGGTCTGTTGAGCAGCTGCATCAGTACCAGCATTAGGTTCGGTTAAAGCAAAAGCACCAATCTTATGACCTTTTGCTAAAGGAATCAAATACTTTTGTTTTTGCTCTTCAGTACCATATTCCAGAATTGGAACCGCACAAAGAGATGTATGGGCTGATAGAATCACACCAGTTGTTCCACACACTTTTGATAATTCTTCTACAGCCATTATATAAGTTAAAGTATCGGCTCCTTGACCCCCATAAGCTTTAGGAATAGGGATACCCATCATACCACATTGAGCCATCTTTTTTACTGTTTCAATAGGAAATCTTTCCTTTTCGTCAACTTCCTCAGCTATCGGTTTTACTTCATTTTGAGCAAAGTCTCTGAACATGCTTCGACATACTTCATACTCTTTAGCAAAACTAAAATCCATCTTACTTACCTCATGTCCTTATCTATATATATTAACTATATCAACTAACTTAATCATCTTTTTTGTTAACTTACTTTTTTGGTATAATCGTAGAATCCTTTTCCACTTTTGCGGCCTAACAATCCAGCTTTCACATACTTCTTTAATAGGGGATGCGGTCTATATTTAGGATCTCCAAATTCCTCATAGAGAGTATCCATAATAGCTAGATTCACATCATTTCCAATTAAATCAGCTAAAGCTAAAGGACCTATTGGATGATTTGCACCCAACTTCATAGCATTATCAATATCTTCAGCTGAAGCCACATCATCTGCTAATATCCCTATAGCTTCATTAATCATTGGTATCAATACTCTGTTTACTACAAAACCTGGCATTTCATTAACTTCAACAGGCTCTTTCATAATATCTTTTGTAAGAGCTTTAACCTTTTTAACTGTCTCAGTTGATGTAGCTAATCCCTTAATAATTTCTACTAGTTTCATCAATGGTACTGGATTAAAGAAGTGCATACCAATAACTTTATCAGGTCTTCTTGTAGCAGAAGCAATTTCAGTAATAGACAGAGAAGAAGTATTTGTTGTGAAGATAGTATCTGGTTGACAGATAGTATCTAATTGTGAAAAAATAGCTTTCTTTATTTCCATTTTTTCTGCTACAGCTTCAATTACAAGTTCAACTTGATCGAAATCTTCTAAATCTAAAGTTGTATCAATGTGATTAAGAGCTGAATTTCTCTTATTTTCATCAATTTTTTCTTTAACTACTAGTTTATCTAAACTTTTTTCTATAATCTTAATAGCTCTTGCTAAGCTATTTTTTTCAATATCTTGTAATAAAACTTGATGATTTTGCATTGCACAAACTTGAGCAATTCCTGCTCCCATAGTTCCTGCACCAATTATTCCTATTTTCATGATTTCTCCTAAAAGTTTGCTCTCTTTTTCTCTACAAATGCTTGCATACCCTTTTTCTGGTCTTGAGTAGAAAAACAGAGTGAAAATAGATTTTTCTCATATTCAAAAGAGTTGGCTAAAGTTGCATCAATACCAATATTGATAGCTGTTTTAGCATACCTTATTGCTGAAGTTGATTGTTTAGCGATGGAATCTGCTAACTTCATCGTTTCCGATTCTAATTCTTCACTATTAAAGACTCTATTGACTAAGCCAATTTTTAAAGCTTCTTGTGAGTCAATTACCTTGCCTGTATAAATTAACTCTTTTGCATGCGCTATGCCTACTAAGCGTGCCAGTCTTTGACTTCCACCAAAACCAGGGATAATACCTAAACCAACTTCTGGTTGACCAAATTTAGCTTGCTCAGAAGCATACCTAATCTCACAGGCAAGTGCTAATTCACAGCCTCCACCCAAAGCAAAGCCGTTTACGCTTGCGATTACAGGAATAGCTAAATCCTCTATCCGCTTCATAGTAGATAAACCTAGCTCAGCATATTGTCTAGCTTCAAGTGAATTATAAGCTTGCATCTCTTTTATATCAGCACCTGCAACAAAAGCTCTACCCTTACCGGTTATTATTAGAACCCTTAAGTCAGTATCGGATTCTATGTCAGTCAGAAGTCTATTAAGCTCTTTCAAAACACTAGTGTTTAAAGCATTAAGTGCTTGAGGACGGTTTATAGTGATCTTACCTATTTGATCACGCTTGTCATAGAGAACTTTGTCCATTTCTCACCTAGGCACTTTGCTTATTCTTGTATCTTTGCTTATCTTTAGGAACAACACATGTGCCAACAGCTCTACATACTACTATTGGTTGATCTAATATTTCTGCAGCAGAATCACTAATCTCTGGTCTTGAAACAATTACTTTTCTAGCTTCAAACTCCATCCTTCTTGAAGAATTTCCTACCGTGACTATTCTGCCACAAGCTTCAATGTAATCACCTGCATAAACCGGTGCTAAAAATTGCGTTGAATCGTATCCAGCAAAAAGACCTTCATCTCCATCATTACGAATTAACAACTCTGTAGCTACATCTCCAAAGAGTTGTAACATTTTAGCTCCATCAACTAAATTACCACCATAATGGGCATCTGCCTGACTCATCCTAAGTCTAATTACACATGTCTCCATCTTTTCCTCCGTAATTATCTTTCTTATAGTTACGATATTTGAATATCGATATTTTATGTCAAGATAAATCGATAAATATTTATTTGCATCTGTTTAAACCTCATTAATAAAGGATTTATTATGATAGATTTATCTTTCTAAAAGCAATTTTAATGCTTTTTCTGAGGGACTTAATAAAAAATATTCTTTATTTTTAAATAATATTTTATTGATTTTATAGATAATCTATCTAATATTTCCCCTTTTAACTCTTAAGATGATCATAGAATCAAGAGCTAATTAAGCTTGGGAGAGTTCTTAGACAAAGCTATTTTCCCTAATGCATTCGATATAACTTAAGTCTAGTAAAAAGAGACAGCCGTCTAGGAGCTTTAACAGAAGTAACCTCATAATTACATATCTTTTAATGGAAAGATAAATATTAAAATATAAATAAAAATACATTCAACTTTGTCAACATGGCGGTATCGCACTGAGTGCGATTTCGAATTGCGATTTCGCACTTTAGTTAGTTTTCTTGGGAAATCAATTCATTTCAGCGACATATGCTTTTTATTATATTTACCAATCTAACAATAAGTTACAAACTATATGCCTTTAGGAGGTATTTTTGGCATCAATAATGCTATTATATATCGTTAAATGGATTTTGTTTTTTAAAATTTTAAAAAAGAAAAGGAGAAAAAATGAAAAAACTTATCTTATCGCTTTTATTAGTTGTTTTATGTATGTCACTTTTTGCTTTGGACAAATGGATTCCTCATAATTTACTTAGTGGAGATGGTACTTCTGAAAACCCTTACTTAGTAGAGGATTTTGCTGATTTAACTACCTTATCTACAACAAGCTCTTATTGGGCTTCCGGAACTTATATCCAACAAACTGGTGTGATTGATGCTTCTGAATCTTCCACTTCAAATGGTGGAGAAGGTTTTATCCCAATTGGAAATTCATCATCACCTTTCTTTGGCAATTATGATGGCCAAGATTTTGCAATTCAGAACTTGACCATTGATAGAGCTGCTAACCAACAAGGTCTTTTTGGATTCTGTATTAATGCAAGTATTTCTAATGTTAGCTTGTTAAATGCAGACATAAGTGGAACTAATTACGTTGGTGCTATAGTGGGACAATCATCAAATGGATTAACCTTAAACAACTGTTCAGTTCAAGGAAGTGTTACTGGTACCCAAGATGTTGGAGGTATAGCTGGTTCTCTAGGAAATTCTTCTATGACTAACTGCTCTATGATTGGAACAATCACAGGAAATAATAAGGTTGGAGGTTGCCTAGCTACTGCAACTAATACTACAATTCGCAGTTGTTCTTCTGCAGGAAGTGTTTCACGTCTAAGCGAAGATAACACAAAACTTTATTGGGGTGGTATAGTCGCTTTCTCAAACTTTAATTCTGACATATCCCTCTGTACTTCATCTGCTACTATTACTGGTAACTATTATTCAGGTGGAATAGGTGGATATTTGGCTTCAACAAGCGTAGATTCTTGTTATGCCAGTGGAGATGTAATTGGAGGTACACGAACAGGTGGACTTATAGGCAATGGATATCAACTTATCTATGTTAAAGACAGCTTTGCTAGTGGAAATGTAACAAGTTATGACCAAACTGTTGGTGGTTTTGCCGGTTCTATAGACGGTACTTCAAGTAGTCCTGCAGTAATAAGTAACTGTTATTCTCTAGGAGATGTAGAAGGTGGAGCTTTTGTAAGTGGATTTATTAGTGGTGCTTCTAATGTGGATATTGATAACTGTTATTCAGTTGGAGAACCAACTACTCTTTTAGGTGGTGCTCCAAGATATGGTTTTGGCATGAATAGTGGAAACTTTACTTGCGATAATTCTTTCTGGGATTATGAGACAGCTCAAATAGCTACTTCAGCTATTGGTGTTGGACTTAGTACTGAAGAAATGAAAACATTATCAACTTTCACAAATGCTACTTGGGATTTTCTGGGAGAGAGTATTAATGGAGATGAAGATAATTGGAGTATGGATGCCAGTAGAAACATGGGTTACCCTTACTTAACTTGGGCAGAAGATCTTATTCCTGCATCTATAGTTTGTCCTCATATTACAACAAATATATTGCCTACAGACGGACAATGGAATGAAGCAACAGATGTTTCTCTATCTTGGGATGCTATTCCTCAAGTAGTTGGTTTCACTAGAGGATATGATGTTAGAGTTACTATTCAAGTTGAAACAGAAATCGATACTATCATTGGAAATGTAGAAAATGAAGAATCTCGTGTAGCTTTCTCCTTTACTGGTCTTCCTGGTGGTGAACTTCCTTCTTCAGCTATAGTAAGATGGACTGTTACCCCTTATTACAAAATAAATGAACAAAAATCATATCCTACTACAGAACCACAAGAATATATGTTTACAACTAATGTAGAAATTCAACCAGAAATACCTAGTGAAACTAACCCTATAGCGGGAATAAGTATTGATATTCCAGATAATGCAACTCCTCATGTTCCTGTCATTTTAGAAAACCTACCAACAGAGGGTTTTGCATATCAACCAATAGCTGCATTTACTTATAACTTTGATATGATAGGATTTTATATTATTCAAATATTTTATCCTGAGTTAGCTGAAATTTCTCATGTATATATTGGTGGGACTGAATTAGATCTTTATGACGGTTCTTCAGAAGTGGATGTCTGGTTAATTATGGAAGGTAGACTATATATTATTTACAACTATGATGGATCAAAAGGTAACAAAGACATTGTTGTAACAAATAATGATGACTTTACCCTCCCTGTTGAACTCTCCTCCTTCAATGCTATAACAACAGCAGATAATTTTGCTCAAATATCTTGGGAAACAGCTTCTGAATCAAATCTTTTAGGTTATAATATTTTTAGATCAGAGAATGAGAATCAAGATAATGCCTTAAGAATAACAGCTACTATGATAACAGCTTCCAATCAAGCTATGGGTGATAGCTACTCTTACACAGATGATGAAGTTGAAATGAACACTACTTATAACTACTGGCTTCAATCTAATGACTTTGATGGAACTAGCCAAATGTTTGGTCCAGTTACTATAAAAATTTCAGGTGAGGAAGGCCATGATATTGATAATGCCATTTTGAGAACTGAACTTTATGGCAATTATCCAAATCCTTTTAATCCAGAAACTACTATTTCTTATTCAGTATCACAAGCTCAACATGTAAGATTAGAAGTATATAACATGAGAGGTCAGCTAGTTAAAACTCTTATTAATGAATATATTACTAGTCCTAATACTAGACTAGATGTTATTTGGAATGGTTTAGATAACAATAATAACAAAGTTTCATCAGGGATCTACTTATATAAGTTAATTACTGATAATTACAGCAAGACAAACAAAATGATTCTGATGAAATAGTCCAAAAAACAAATCCAAAACAAGTAAAGCTCTGAGCCCCTTTCAGAGCTTTTCTTTATAGTTCAAATTCAACTTACGCAAAATCTAATGAAAATCAATTTTCTCCAATAATCTACCATCCTGAAAGATATGTAAATCAGGTTTATTATTCAGGCTTTTTAGGATTAAATGAAAAGTATTTGGAGAAGTATAGATTAGTAATTTCTTTTGATAGTCCTTAAAATCAGGTTCTTTCAGATTTAGTAGTTCTAAGTTAGTTGAATAGTTTCCATTCTGGAGAAAATATTCTTTCTGTTCATAATAAGCTTTTCTAAGATAAATCTTTTCAGCTTGTAAATCATCTGGGATGAAAGCTACTTTACCTTTACCTACTTCTTGGTGACTAAACATGACATTACCCCACATTTCTGGATAATGCATGGCAATAAGGCCTTGGGGAGACCAGACAATATTCATTTCTGGATAAAGCCTTCCTGTATCTGGATTAATCTTCTTTATATATCCCTTGTTAGTTTTTTCTAATTGCCAATGGACTCTAGAAAAATTAACTTTCCAAATATCATTATCAAGAGGAGGAGTTTCTTTGTGGGCAGCTTCTGCTAGTGATTGCCAAGGGATAGCTATTTCAACTGACCAATAATCATCTTTATCAGAAGGGTCATTAAGGCTTCCTTCAAGATGAACAGCAGTCTCTAAACCTTTTATGTCCCAGCTATTAAAAGCTACCTGTCCCCTATCCCTATAAGGCTTTATAACTAACAAATCCCAGACTGTATTAAAAGCATTAAGTTCCAACTCATAATAATCATGACTATCACCATCAGGGTCTATAAAGACTTCGAAATCATTATCCCAGAAGATAACTTCATCTCTTTTAGTTATTGATGCCCAAAGATCAGATTCCTCCAAATAAGCACCAACATAAAAGTAATTATCATTCCACAGCATTTTAGCCTTGGTAATAAAAGGTGGATTAGCTTTTAATGAACCTTGGATATCAACAAAATCTTGAGTCCAATCTGCTTTTATCCATTCTTCATCATCTAGTTTACCATCTATATTTAGATTATCTGGACTTTTATAACAGACATAATTAAGAGGAATGTCATCAATCATTGGTACAGGGAATTTTCTTTCAGCAGATAAGCCAAGCAAGCCTAGCAAAGTAAAAATAAGTAGTAGATTTTTTTTCATAATTAAACTCCTTTTTCAATCAACATCTTTTCTATAAAGTATGACATATTTGTTTTAAGTAAGCCTACAGAAGTGTCAGCACAGCCATAATAGACATAGAGATCACTATCATCTTGAACATAGCCCTTCTCATCATATTCTAGGGCAATAATCCCAGTCGGAAAAACTACATTGGGAACTTGTCCAACACATTCATAATATTCTCTTGGTTCTAAGAAATTATTCTTTGATCGGAAAAGAACTCTGGCTGGGTTATCCAAAGCTAAAAAAGAAAAGCCTGCTTGATAGATATTACTGGAAGCGAAATGAGTAGCTACTCCATGATAAATATGCAACCATCCGTGACGAGTTTTGATAGGAACTGGGCCAGAACCAATAAGCTCATCCCAATAGTGAGGGTTTCCTTGCATAACCAGTTCATGATTATCCCACTTAAGTAAATCATCTGAATAAGAAACATAGATAGCAGAGCCAGTTTTAGTTCCATTAGCTAAAGTAGATTTATTTGGACGTTCTAACCTTGCATAACGTCCCTTAATCATTTCTGGAAAGATTGCTCCATTCCTAGTATCAACATCAGATATAAAACCCTTCCACTCTAGGATTTCTAAGTCTTTACTTATAAATAAACCCAAGAAACAACCTTGACTAGTATCTACTGCAGTTATAATATAAATAAGATTATCTATAAAGGTTAATCTAGGATCATAAATATGTCTAATGTCATTTTTTATAGAATCCATTCCTAAAATAGTGACAGGTTGATCATCCAAAGTAAAGTCAATTCCATTGTCACTTTTAGCCTTTACTAGATAAGTTTCTCTTCCTCTATTTTGTACTCTAAGCAGAAGATAATACTTGTCATTCAATTTGATAGCCCCTGGATTAAAGATAGAAGAAACATCAGTCAACTCTGGTAAATCTGACACTAAATCTTCACGTCTAATGATTTCCTCTTTATGGAATTTACAAGTCTTATCAACATTTACATTCGCATAATTGATCTTGAGTTCATCATAATAAGATAAGTATCTTTTTAAATATAGTAAGAAACGATTATAGTTTTTATTATCAATAGGAGTCCAAGCATTCTCAGCTAAAGCTAGAGCTCTTGGGAAAGTCATGTACTCCAATTTATCATAGCTTATAATTCTTTCAGTCCAGATATTCGCTTGCATTCCTAAGAGCAGCTCAGAATCTAAAGCTTGGTAATTGAAATTATAGATATCTGCAAGAGAAGCAATTCCAAATGCTCCTGCTTCCTCAGGATTATCAGACTGTTTCCAATCAAAATAAAAAGGATGATTAGGTGTCAGAATATACAATAAGCCTTGTTGCTTTGCTTTCCTAACAGCTTCTTTCCCATCACCTCGCCAGCACATTAAAATAGACTGATTTGGAGCTTTCGTATCTGCAATTTCATCCCAACCGATCATTGTTTTATCATGTTTCTTAAGGATAGAAGCTAAATGTTGATTAAAATCTCCCTGCAAGTAGCTAAATGATTTAACTTTCATATCTCTAAGCTTAGATTGGCATTTAGGACATTTTTCCCACTGACTTGTTGGGCATTCATCTCCTCCAATATGAAAATATGGTCCTGGAAAAAGAGGAATAACCTCATTTAATAATGAATCTACAAACGCAAGAGTCTTTTCATCTGAAACACAAAGAATGTTTTCACAAACACCCCACTGATTCCATACAGGAAGAGGTTTTTTGTGGCAAGATAAATCAGGATAAGCAGATAGTATTGCTTGCGTATGACCTGGCAAGTCTATCTCTGGAATAACCATTATCATCTTGGATTCTGCATAAGCTACAAGATCCCTAATCTCTTCTTGGCTATAATATGCTTGATAAAGACTACCATTCTTTTCTTTTCGGGCAGAAGCTAGCTCATGCAGTCTCGGATAACGCTTAGACTCAATTCTCCAGCCTTGGTCATCACTCAAATGCCAATGAAATCTATTTAATTTAAGTTCTGCCATTCTATCTAGAAGATTATAGATCTCTGATATAGAAAAGAAGTGTCTAGATACATCAAGATGTAATCCCCGCCATTCAAAGGCAGGAAAATCTTCAATATCTAGTGGATATAACTTGTTGTGGTTAAAACGAATCAGTTGTTTAATGGTCTGTAAGCCATAATAGAGGCCCTGTTCACTTTTTATAAAGTATGTAATATTATTTTGCCTTATCTTAAGTCTGTAAGATTCTACTCCTGAAAGACTATCATCATAAATAACTTCTAAGTTAGTAACTGTTGCTTGAGTTTTAGCAATTGGACTTTGGACTAGTTCATCTTCTATCAATTCTTTATATTTATCACTTTTTATTGCGAGAGCAGATTTACAAAAGTAAAAGTAGTTATCCCCTTTTACTTGCAACTTTTGCGGGAAAGGAATTAATGCTCGATATTGTTTCATTTACCCTAGTCCTCTTTCAGAGTCAGTTTGATAGTCTTAATCTCGAAAGGATTGAATACTAGCTCAAGTGACTTATCTTTGATCGCTAAAAGTTCCTCATTTTCCTCTAACATATTACATAGATATGCAGAAGAATAATCGTCTGTTAACTCTAAGTTACACTTTTGCATTGAACCAAGACTTTCATAACATCTTAGTATAATATCATTGCTCGCTTCAGCGTACTTAATGGTCTGAATAACTATTGCCTGGTTATCAGTTTTAAATAATGATTTTTCTTGATTATTAGGAATTATGTCACTTTCTAAGAGATAAAGTTTTTGATTTAAAGAATGGGCATGCTGAATAACATTGCTATTAGCTAAACTATTATTATGAGGGTAATAAGCATAAGTAAAGTTATGTTTTCCAAGATCAGCTTCTTTATGAACATCAGCAGGACTTCTCAAAAGATTGACTTCCAAACTATTATCTTGAACAGAATGACCATACTTACAATCATTGAGAATAGCAAAACCATGATTTTGATCAGATATATCGATGAAAGAATGAGCCAAAACTTCAAATTTTGCCCAATCCCAAGAAGTATTTTTGTGGGTAGGTCTTTCTACTAATCCAAATTGAATCTCAGAAGTTGCTTTAGGAGAGTAAATAGCTGGATTAGCAGCGACTCTTAACATTTTATGCTTTTCATTCCAATCTACCCAGTTTTCAATCTCTATTAAGGTAGAATCTTTATAAAGTGATATTACTTGTTTAATCTCTGAGTTTCCGATACTTAGTCTCTGATAAACAGCTTGTTTAAAGCTATTATTAGTAATCATCTTACGCTCTATAATACTTGCTTCTTGTGGTTTTGTTTCACGATAGAAGTGATTAATATCCCAAGCTCCCCAGTTGTTAGGTAAATCTTCCCAAAGCTTTAAAGAATTAGCAGGTCCTTCTAACCATTCACTTTTGCTTACTTTATCCCAGATTGAAATTATTTGCCCCTTTTGCCCAAGTTCTACTTTTAACAATGAGTTTTCTAAGAAAATATCTTTAGTTAAAAGTGGCTTATTTACTTGAACTGACTTTTCTAATCTAAAAACTTTATATGATAAAGGAGGAATTAATGCTTGGAAATAGATATAACCATTTTGATATTCTGTTTCAAGTTGATATTGACCCTCAAAAACTTGATAAGACTCCTGACTAGCAAATTCAATTACTTCTTTTCGGGCATGGCTCAAACTATTAAACACTATTAAGTTGTTATGAGAAACTGACTTAGCTAGAAGCTGAGATGTCAAAGTTTGTTGAACAAGGTCGAGTTTATCTAAATTCCTTTCTGATAGCCTATGAGCATCTTGATAAACCCAGCCAATCGATGAACCAGGAATAATATCATGGAACTGATTTAGGAGAATATCCTTCCAAATCGGTTGAAGATAGTCATTAGTATTATTCTTAACTAAGACACTTAAGAATTCTATCATTTGCATCTTTTGCTCTAATTTTCTATTGTATTTCTTCATCAATGATTGAGTTGTATAAGTACCCCTATGCAACTCAAAATAAAGCTCACCTTGCCACATTGGAAGGCTTTCCTTTTCTAACTGTTTGATTTTATTAATAAAGTCTTTAGCTTGAGCAAATTTAACCTTAGGTACACCCTCTAGATTTTGCTGTCTTAGCCCTAATTCAATATGTTCTTTAGAAGGTCCACCTCCTCCATCACCAATACCATAGAGATTAAGAAAATCATCAGAGACATCAGCTTGAGCAAATCTATCTTGGCTTTCAATAAAGCTCTTTGGTAAATTACTGAAGTTATAATCATTTGTTGGAAGGAAGTGACAAAGGACTTCGGAACCATCTATCCCCTGCCATCTATAAGTATGATGTGGGAAAGTATTAGTATCATTCCAAGATAATTTCTGAGAGATAAAAGTTTCCACCTTACATTTCTTGAGAATTTGGGGAAGTGAACCAGTGTAACCAAAACAATCTGGTAACCATAAAAAATCAATTGCTTTCCCAAATTCTTCTTCAAAGAATCTTCTACCATAAATACACTGTCTGATAAGTGATTCTCCTGAAGGAATATTAGTATCCATTTCAACCCATGTTGCACCTTGACATTCCCATTTTCCTGCTATTACTTTATCTTTAATCTCTTGATAAAGTTGAGGATAATCTTCTTTGACAAATTGATACAATTGAGCTTGAGATGCACCAAAAATATATTCAGGATATTCATCTAAGAATCTTAAAGCTGTAGAGAAAGTTCTTCCACATTTCCTACGAGTTTCTCTAATTGGCCATAACCAAGCTACATCTATATGAGCATGACCTATTGACCAAGCAGTTAAAGCAGAAGCATTAGCTGGTAAAGAAAGAAGTTCTTTAGTTAATGCTAAACAAGCCACCTTATTTCTTCCATCATCCCAGAGGTTACAAGCTTTGTTTAAACCATGAAGTATTCTCTTTTTTCGGACAGTATTGTCTGTTAATCCTTCCCAAAGAGAGAATAAACATCTTATATCCATCCATAAATCATAAGCTTCTTGGTCAAAAACTACAATATCAGCTTTTTCTAATTTATATTCTTTCTTATCTTCTCCGAAAAGACCATTAGCTCCAGTTTCGATAAGTAATTCTATATTTTCATTACCTTTAGCACCTTTAAAGAGTGGTACAAAGTATTTACCTGCTTGCAAATTCCAATCTATTTTATTAGTCAATCCTTGATATGGTAGACCATCTTTATAAAGACAAGCTTCTCCTTGGACATCAATCCAAACTCCCACATTGGCACCTTTCATGATAGTTGGCACCTTACCTGTAAATCTAAACCAACCACAACCCCAAAGATCTGCCCATTTATCACCAACGTCTATAGACTGCCATGAATATTCTTTTATCTTATCATGAGGTATAGGATTTTTTGCATCATAAATATATTGAGCTTGAAGTTTATGAGCTTGGCTGAAAACAACATCTCCAACTCTTTTTATCCAATGCTGGATTCTCTCTTTATAAATCTTTTCATTGACCATAATTTATTCCTTTATTGTTTTTATCATGTTAACTCTTCAATAAACTCTGCCTTTAGATCAAGCTTTTATAATAACTAATCTTTACTAAATATTGTTCTTTTTCTCTGTAAAAATAAGCTGGTTGAGCATAGGCATTCACAGTTAGCCTATTTTTCCATAGGTATAACAATACCTTCGATAATAATCCTCTGAAAAAAGATAAACACTCCAAGTGTTGGCATGGCAGCAATTACTAAGGCAGCATAACCTACTCCAGAAGAAGCTCTCTGCATTAATTCATAGATATGAACCATAAGTGTCCACATCGATTGATCTTGGCAAACCAAGAAAGCGAAGAGGAAATTCCGGTAAGCTGCATTAAAAGCTCCCAAAGCAATCACAGCTAGAATTGGTTTACTCAAATAGAGAGTAAATTGCCAGAAGAGTCTAAACTCTCCAGCACCGTCCAGACTTGCACTTTCGTATAATTCTCTTGGTAAACTATCAAAGAATCCTTTTAAGAGAAAAATAAAGTAACCATCAGCAGCTGCTGGTAAAACTAGAGCCCAAAAGGTATTTAATAACCCTAAATTCTTTAACATTAGAAAATTAGGTATTCCCATAACCATAGCAGGAAAAGCCATTGTCAGCATAAATAGTAGGATAATTTGATAGGAAAACCGTGGCTTGAATCTACTTAAAGCATAAGCAGCCAGAGGATTAACTGTTATAGCTAAGAAAATAGATAACAATACATAAATTGCAGTATTCTGAAGAGAACGAGCATCAGACAGCATTTGATCAAGTGCCATTGCATAATTTCTCCATAAGAATTCTTTTTTTATAGCAGTCTTACGATTAGCAAAGCTATAATAATCAATATCCTCCACTGGAAAGGAAATATCAGCGAAAGATGAGTAATTAGTTTGGAGACTTGCATTCACAGCTTTTATACTGGTAAATCTCTCTTTCAGATAAGTACGGAAATCTTTTGTAATACTTCTTAAGTAGATATGCTCAGGTAAAGCAACGTTCTGAACAAAATGAGCTACATCTTCCACTAGAGCTCCTGAATCTGGTATTGGATCAGGTATTGTTATTAGCGAGAAGTCTTTAAAACTACTTTTCCAAGTCTTGTTTAATGTAGTAATATCTCCATACTTATCTTTTAGCATTGCTTGAAAATAAATTTCAGCCTCTGGATTAATCTTGAGATGCCTAATATTAATAACTCTTTTTGTATAATGAATCCATTCCTTTCTAATTGGGTTATCTAACTCAGGTACTTTTTCAGGAATTTTAATATCTGACCAAGCTTTATAATGAGTAGAATTAGCTTGATTGAAAGCTGTAATATCATCGCCGTACTCTGGGATTAACTCAGTATTTACAAAAGTTCCTTCAGGATTTACGTAATATCTCATCCAATGAGGTGTATTAACTTTAAACTCTCTAAATCTCCCAAGATAACCTTGTTTAGAAGAGACAAAATTTCTCCGATATATATCTTTTTCTTCTACTACGATTTCTTCCCAAGATTGAGCTCCTGTATTATATTTTTTGTTGAATTCAATTAAACTATTATTGTTCTCTTTTCTAAGTTCTTTTCTAAAGATTCTCTGAGCATAAGGGTAGATACCTCGACCATAATGTTCAGCCACATAATACTCATAAGGTGTTGGTTGATTATCGTTTAGAAAGTCTTGCCAAACCTTATATACATTTTCATTCACTTGTTTAGGAAGTCTCACATCTGCGAAAGAAATCCATGATCCTGGATAATTATCCATTAACCTGCTAGATTCTTCATTGTATCTACTCTCCATATACTTCTTGTAAAGGGCTTCATCATTATAGATAAAGGCAGGAATCAGATCTAAACTTGTGCTATCAACATTACTTTTAAAGGAGAATGATACCATAAGCAAAAAGGGATAAATCATAGTTATTGCACCTAATATGAGCACAAAATGAATTGAGAAGTTGAGAATTTTAATTCTCTTACTGTTTCTGCCAACTTTACCAATTATACTCATTCATCTCCTCCCTTACCTGTTCTAAACTCCATCTTAGATATATATTTTATCTGCAAAATAGTGAAGCCCATCATTAATAATGATAATAACCAAGCCATTGTTGTTGCTAAACCAAATTTCAGATAAAGATAAGCCTTTTCAAAAATAAGTAAATCGGCTACTCTAGTAGCTTCATTCGGTCCACCAAAAGTCATAATTAATATAAAATCACTTGACTGTGCTGCTATAATAAATGCAGCAATGAATTGAATAATGATTAGTCCTTTCAAACTTGGCAAGACTATATGTCTAACCTTAGCAAAGAAACCTGCACCATCAATATCAGCAGCTTCATACATATCATTAGGGATATTCTTTAAGGCAGCTAAGTAGATTAAAGAACCTGGTCCCATTCCAGCCCAAATACCTGGTAAAACCACACACAACATTGCTAATGATTCATCTCTAATCCACATACTTTTCGGCAATCCCATAGCCATTAGAAGCTGATTAAGAACACCATTATCTCCAGGTAAATAGAGTAACTTCCATAAATAAATAACTATTACACCAGAAATAACAGCTGGTAAATAATAAATGATACGATAAATTAATTTACCTCGTGATACTTCTTGTAAAAGTATTGCTAAAATAATGGGTGGGAAAAAACCTAAACCTAAACTCAGTGCCATGAAGTAGAGTGTTCTTCCTACTGAGGCCCACCAAGTAGAATCAAAGAGAACTTCAGCTAAATTACCGAAACCTATAAAAGGACTCTCTCCAACTAATTTGAAGTCCTGCACTGCCATCAAAGAACCCGATACCATGGGAATATACTTCCAAAGTAGAATACTAAGAATAGCTGGAGCGAGTAAAATTATAATATAAAAAAGATACTTGCTATTTTTCTTTTTGCTTTTGATTTTGCTTTCAGGAGTAAGAATCTTCCATACACGCCAAAGAGTAAAGGCAAAAATTAGTAAAATAAAGCTAGCAATCACTGCTGCAATTCGTTCCCGTTTAATCCTTACTGCTTCTGGAAGACTTCCAATCATCTCTTGATTAGTTCTTTCTTGAGCAGCCTGTAAAACAGACATTATATTGGACTGTCTTTCTGCTTTACTAGTACCCAATTCCCCCTTCAAATCCATTTTGATTAATTCATCTAAAGGGTAGGTCATAAACTCATATACCTTCTGACAGTTGTCACCGTAAGGTTCAGGTTTGCCTTCTTGCATGGCTCTTTGGAAGGTCTCAAGCCATCCAGCTGGAGCATATTTTAGATATTCTTCATAGCCATACCTTTTTAAAAAAACCGGATTCTGCATCTTACCATAGCCATTTTCAATCATGACCTTTAATCGTATCTTCCTAGCTTCTTCACTATCATAAAACTTTATATATTTCCAAGCAGCATCTCTTACTCTCTTAGGGTCTCTATCACCTAAACCAGCATCATTACTAATTCCTGCTTCTGAGAAAATACCCATCATTCGGCAATTGATTTCTGAACCACCTTTACCTGAAGGACCTGCTGGACTTGGAGCAAACCCATAGAGATTAGGATCGTATTCACCTGCCATATTCTGCTGAGAAAGATAGTCCATTCGCATACCAATTTTACCATCTTTCCACATATAACCCCAATCACCTTCTCTAATTGCATAACCATATTGTTTATTGCCATTGCTATCAATCCATTCTTCAGTAGTTAGATCAAGATAAAACTCCATAGCAGTAAGACCAGCTTGACTAGCAAAGGTAGCTTGCCAGACTTCCTTTTCCTCATCATATTGAACAGCATCTCCACCAGCTGCCCACAAGAAAGGTAACCAGTCATAAGCTGCCTGAGGTCCACTAGATAAAATTATGCCATAGTTACCATTAGATGGGTCACTAAGTATCTTTGCATATTCCTTGAACTCTTGCCAATTGTCTGGAGGCTGGTTAGGATCTAAGCCTGCTCTTTTGAAAACATCCTTCCTGTACATTAAAATTCTGACTAGAGTTTCATAAGGTAGCATCCAGACTTTTTCTTCATTTTCACCTTTCTTCTTTCTCCGAATAACCTGCCAAACTGGTTTTTCAACTCTTAAATCTAATAGTTCAGGTTCTTCTTTTTCAATAAATTCATCTAAGGGATATAAGAAATTATTTTGAATATAAGTATCACTCTGCCTGAAATTAACATACATTATATCAGGGGCTACTCCTCCAGCAATTGCCATAAGTGGTCCTGAATCTAAATCCATACCATCTATCTGAATTCCTGAAAAAGAACGTAATTCTATATAAGGATATTTTTGTTTAAAGGCTTCAATAACAGCTATATTAGCTTTAGTATAAGCATCTGTTTTACGTGGGTCTGGAAGCTCAAAAACTTTTAATACAATAGGTTCTAAACTCTGATCAGCATTTGCGAACAATATATTAACAATATTTAAGAAACAAAAGATAAGAATTATCGGCTTTAAATACTTCATTGCACCTCATAATAGTTAGTATTATTTTGGGATACTTTTTCTTATTCAATTTTTGTTCCAACTTTAAAGATAATTCTAACTTCTGGGAAAATCCCCTTCTTTGAGGGGGATACAGGGGGGTGTTTCAATATAGACGCATACAATTATAATGTGTATATTCGGAGAAATTATGAATCTTACTTTTGCAGAATAACATAGTGCTAACCACAAAGGACTAAGGACTGTCTGGGTTTAAATAAAAGAGATGACAAAATCTCTAGCATAACTGGGGAAGCGGATGACCACATCCGCAATATTACTTGTTCTTAGCAAAAAAAATAGAGACTCGGAAATTTCCGAGCAGAGTGTTGACAAAGTCAACTTCTCTGAGTTTTTGGTCTCTTTTTGCAAAAAGAGATCGCTAATAGATTTACTTAAACTCAAGCAAGATAGTATTTAAATACATCGCAGAGAAGAGTTTGGGTAAAGATATAGCGACTTTATGAATTGCTTTTTGTCCTATATTTTTCAAAGAATAATTGACTTTCTAAAAAATATGGGCTTTTGTCAAAGGTCTGAGACTCGGAAATTTCCGAGTCTCATTTGAAATTAAAATCTATTCATTCATTATAATCTCAGCACCTAAAGCTTGCTCATCACTTCCACTGACGAATCCCTTGGCAAATATTGTATAGATTTTACCATCCATTAAGCTTATTCCTGGTAATTCCAAGACAACTGTTTCTGTGCCTTGTAATCTTACCTGTAGATCATAAGTATTTGCTGCCAAAGGTGTAAAATCTGAATATTCTAAGAACGATTTATCTCCAAAAACAATAGTTCCATCAGTTAAAGTTATATCTACACTTGGAGCATCTGGTGAAAGATGAATAAATCTGACATGTGCATTTCCTGAAGTGGGTTGAGTCAAATCATCTTCTAAAAGAAGGGCAGAAATTGAAGCAACTTCATCAACAGCGAATAAAGAATAATTGTTCATAGTAGAGAAATCAATATCAGCTTCAATAACAGTAGTTTCTGTTCCACTAACATTAACTTGGACCTTTCTCATTCCTGGTGATAATGCAAGATAACCTGTATTATTAGGAAATTCCAAAGCACTTGAGTTTGCAGGTATCATATCTATTAGTAAATCAACCCCTGGGGCATCTGGAGAAGCATGAGTCACTAAAACATTTGCCATACCTTCTTCAACATCGTAGCCAGCCTCTTCCCAAGCACTGAAATTACCTTCTAGTCGATATACATTTTCAAAATCAGCATCAACTAAAGCTTGAGCTCCACTCATTGAAGCTTGATCTGTATGACAGTATATTACGTAATCTGCTTGTTTATCAAGATACATTATAGCATTATCTAACACTCCACCACTAAGAGGATAGCTTACTGATCCTGGTATATGTCCTTGAGCAAAAATTGGTGACACATCAATTACTATAAGATCAGGGTTTGAAGACATCATTTGTTGAAGTTCCATTGGAGATATATCCATGTACTCAGGACCTGCGGCTGTTAGGTCAACATAGGAATCACCATTGCCATTATCAACAAAAACTCTTACAGCAAAAGGATAATCATCATTTTCAGCAAGTGTACCATGAGCAAGTATGGTATAGACATTTCCTGCTTGAACATCTATTGGTTCAAAACTAACAACAACATCATCAGAACCAGTTGGGCTTACCATAAAAGAATAAGACATTGCTGGAACACTCATATAAGCTGAAATTGATTTATATGATTTATTTTCAAATACTGTAGAAACTGAGCCATCATCATACTTGATATCAACAGCTGGAGCATCTGGTGAAGCATGAACAAATCTAACTTTTGCCATATCAGTCTGACTTGCCCTATTATCAACAGTATAAATTGGTTCAATATTAGCTAAAGAACCAACAGCAAATACTGTATAATCAGCCATATCGACTAAATCAAGCTCAACATCTATTACTACAGGTTCTTGTGCGCCAGCAGGAACTACCATAATTTGAGACATTCCATCATCTAATTCAGCATAAGCTGAAGACATTCCATATTCAAGATCTTCAATTTTTTTATTACCTTCAACCCAGATATCAACCGCTGGAGCATCATAACTAGCATGGATTACTCTAACTTGTGCGCTACCTTCTGGTGACGTAGAATCATCGTCTTCACAACTTACTAAAAACATCATTATTGATAATGCAAAAAGCAGTATTATATATTTCTTAATTTTCATTTTAATCTCCTTCAGATTTTTATATTCACATATTAAATAGTAATTTAAGAATAGCAAATTTATTTTTAATCTTGATCATTTATCATTATTATAAACTGTTTTCACTTGTTATAAATTAAGTTGATCTACCTATATTCTTGTCACATTTTATTCAGAGTGCATTTTCAATACATCTAAATAATAAATAGGGCAGTCTTTATTTATTAATTTTGACTAAATAACTTAGTAATTTCTAATTACTTAAGGAGTAAATTTAACCAGCGACTGACAAGCTTAACTTAAAATGTAACTTAAATAAGTATATATATAAAGAGAGTATAGATATTAGTTAACTAAAAATATTTTTTGTTTTCTTTACTAAATTGAATATTATATACAATATATTCTAGTTGTTTTTACTTTAATAATAAATTTAAAGTATAATAAATTCAATTTATCAAATAATTGAATAACAAGAAAAACAAAAAAAGGTAAATTTAATGAAAAAATATGTTTTAATTATATGGTTATTATCACTCTTAAGTTTGGCATTTGCTTCTAATGCCTTAAATTAAGGGCAAACACAAATGAATACTGGCTTAGGGTTTTCTTCAGATGGCTTACCCATATATATGGGTTTAGATTATGGAATTCATGAAAATATCACCTTAGGTGGTGAACTATCTTTCAGGTCCAATGAGGAAAAATACCGTAATATTGAATATGAACATTCAGTAATAGGTGTTTTTGGAAATACTAATTATCATTTTAATAATCTGATGGAAATCCCTTCAAATTGGGATGTCTATGCTGGTCTTAGTTTAGGCTTCTATATATGGGATTCACCAGATGATTATGATGGTTCTGAAGCTTCAGGTTTAGGTCTTGCTGGTCAACTCGGAGCTCGTTATTACTTTAACAAGAAATTTGGAATTAATCTAGAGCTTGGTGGTGGAAACGTCTTTTCTGGTGGAAAATTCGGAATATCAATAAGATTATAATAATTTTTTTTAAACAAAACAAAGGAGAATATGTATGAAAACTAAAGAAATATATAAAAAGAAACTACAAGCACAGTTAGATGAGTGGTCAGCTCAGGTTGATAAAATTAAAGCAAGAGCTTCTGACCTTAATGCTGATGCTCAACTAAAGATTAAAGATAATGTTGCAATGCTGAAAGCTAAAATCAATGAAGGCAAAAATAAGCTATCAAAACTTGATGATGCTAGCGAAGAAAATTGGGAATCAGTCAAACGTAATGTAGAATCTACATGGGATTCTCTTAAGAAATCTATTGATGATTTTGTAACTAAATTCAAATAAATAAATAACACTTGAGTATACATCTAATCAATTCAGAATAATTGATAAGTTGAGCTAAAAACTCAATAAATTATACTCAAAAATTAAGCCTAAAGGAGAAGTAATATGCTTGAACTTATTGCTGTTATATTAATTGTTTTATGGCTTCTTGGTTTTGTTAGTTCCTATACAATTGGTGGTTTTATACACGTACTTCTAGTTATCGCTGTAATAATGATTTTAATTAGAATCATCAGAAAACCCAAAGTATAGACTACAAATATTTCTTCTTATAAAATTCTGAAATTTAAATAGATTATAAATTATAAATAGCTCTATTCTTAATTTTTTTTAAATGGTCTATAAATAATTTATCATCTTTACATATAAAGCCCTTGTTTCAAGGGCTTTTAACTTACCTCCACTAGCTAATACAATTCATTGATATTATATGAATAAAATTGTTTTGTTATAATGTTCTAATCCTGTAAACTGCTATAATTCATATTAAAATATCAACCACTCTCATTTTTCCGCAAAGAGCAATACTTTTCTAGACTATTAATTGACAAAAACAACTCATCAAACATTCTAGTATTGGAGGAAATAATGAACTACAAAGAAGAGAAAGATAGAATAATAGAATTAGGTAAACGTGCTTATAATAGAGGATTTGTTGCTTCTAACGATGGTAACATAAGTATTAGAGTTGATGATGACAAATTTTTGATTACTGCTTCAGGTAAGTCCAAGGGATACCTAAACTATGATGATATTCTCCTATGTGATATGCAAGGAAATATTCTTGAGGGATCTGCTAGAGCTTCCTCTGAAATCAAAATGCATATAATGATATATCAAGAAAGACCTGATGTGAAAGGTATTTTCCATGCTCATCCAGTTTTCGGAACAACTTTAGCAGTAGCAGGAATTCCTCTTGATCAACCTATTTTAGTAGAAGTGATTGTTTCCATAGGCAAAATACCACTGGTTGAATATGGCAGGCCAGGCACTGACATTTTACCCAACAAGATTAAGGAGTATGTTCATAATCATGAAGCGTTTTTATTAGAGAAACACGGAGTTCTAACTTTAGGAAGTGATGTGGAAACAGCCTATTACAGAATGGAAACAGTAGAGCACTTTTCTAAAATATTCTTTAATCTGAAACAACTAGGTTCTTACCAAACTATGGACCAAGAAGAAGTTAAAGAACTTTATAAAGCTAGAAAATCTTTTGGAGTAAGAGAAGATGTAGGTATTTACTAACAATCACTTTTTTGATTTTATAGGTCGTAAATACTTCTTTGCTATCTTATTGTGGAAATAAAAAAAAACGGAAAAAATAACAGTTTTTAATAGAGTAAAAAATTGGCATTCTTTTCCTGATTTGTTATAATATGAAAAAAGGAGATAATATGAAAACAAGCATTGTCTTTGCACATCCCTGGCATGGAAGCTTTAATAAAGCAGTTTTAGATGTCGTTATTGAATCATTACAACAAAGAAAGAAAGATTATCAAGTCATAGATCTTAACAAAGATGGATTCAATCCAGTTATGCAAGAAAGTGATCTAGCTTTGTTTTCCAAAGGTGAAACAAGTGATAATTTAGTTAAAAAGTACCAGAAACTTTTGAATGATTCTGACCAAGTAGTTTTTATCTTCCCTATCTGGTGGTTCGGTATGCCTGCAATCTTAAAAGGATTTATAGATAAGGTTATGCTCAAGACCTATGCTTATGAATATGGTAAAATAGGTCTCATAGGTAAATTAACAAATATCAAATCAACAACAATCATAACAACATCAGAAATGCCAACCTTCTTATTAAGATTCGGCTTTGGTAGTCCAATTTCGAGAACCCTTAAGGCAACTCTTAGAAGTGTGGGAATGAAAAAAGTCAAGTGGATGAATAAGGATTTCATCACTAAAGGTAAGGAAAAAGGGAGAAAGAAATTCTTAGATAAAATAAAAAAGAGTTTTTCTTAAATATATCCAGAAGGACTTCAAGTATGCAGGTTTTCATATATTGCATAAAAACTACTTATTATGATATGCATTCATTTAATAATTCTGACTACCAGAATTTAACTTGAGTCTTATTTTTACTAGAACGACAAAGGACTGACAGTCCTTTGTCGTTAGTTTTTGTAAAGTGTTTAATTATTTATGCGTATGCATCTTCATCGTGTAGAGATCTATCTAATCCTTGACCTTCATGTTCCTCGCAAACTCTGACAATTGTTATCTTATTGATAATCCACAGCATTGCATAAGTAAAAAAGAAAGCGTAAATAGCAGCTCCACTTGCAGTAATTAACTGTTTGAAAAAGAAAGTAGAGTTTCCATTCAATAAACCATCAGCTCCAGCTGGATTAAGACTTGAACTTGCAAAAACTCCAAGTAATACAGTTCCAATAAATCCACCCATACCATGAACACCCCAAACATCTAAAGCATCATCCCATTTGAGTTTATTCTTCAATGCAACTGCCATATAACAACCAATACCAGCTAAAATACCAATAATTGCAGCAGCCCAAGCTGGAACAAAACCAGCAGCTGGTGTTATAGTTGCTAGTCCAGCAACAGCCCCTGTCATAAGCCCCACAAATTTTGGTTTCTTTTTGAGCGTCCACTCAATGATTAACCAGGTAATTGTAGCAAAAGATGCTGCTATATCAGTATTAACAAATGCCTGTGCTGTAACATGGTCAACCCTAAGCTCACTTCCAGCATTGAAACCGTACCAGCCGAACCAGAGAAGACCTGTTCCAATAGCAACTAAGGGGATGCTGTTAGGTTTAGAGTTTCTGTTTTTCCTTTCACCTACAAAGATAACAGAAGCAAGAGCTGCGAAACCAGCTGTGACATGCACTACAATTCCTCCAGCGAAATCTCTAACTCCCCATTCAGCAAGGATTCCCCCACCCCAAATCATATGGACAAATGGGTAATAAACAAAAATTTGCCAAACTACCAAAAATAGAAGGTAAGCTTTGAAAGAAACCCTTCCAGTAAATGCACCAGTAATTAAGGCTGGAGTTATAATAGCAAACATCATTTGATAGGAGAAGAAAACAAATTCAGGAATTGCACCATCTCCAAAAGGTGTTAGAAGGTTAATCCCTAAGAGGAAACTCTTATCAAAATTTCCAATAATTGGACCTGAGCCACTAAAACAAAGGGAATAACCAAAGGCATACCAGAGGATAGTTGTTACACCTAACGATACGAAACTTTGTATCATTATACCAAGAATATTTCGTTTAGAGGCTAGACCACCATAAAAGAAGGCTAATCCTGGGGTCATAAGCATTACTAAACTTGTTGCAACCAGCATAAATCCGGTTGAGCCATCTGAGAACATTTCAGTTCCTCCATTAATTTACTCACTCAGGATTTCAGACCTTTATAAATAAATCAAAACAATAAAAATCTCATAGTACTTGTGTATTACTCCCTAATTGCATACTTTGGCTGGAAGTAAATCATCTCATACTGGAGAAACTGTTTTTAAATCTTCGTCCATCATGAGAGTTTTGAATCTTCATTTTACATACTTTGGTATGAAGATCCAAATCTTAGTACTTAAATAATTTACTTGGTCAAATCGTCAATTTATTATTTTCAAGAAATGTTTGGACTTGCTTATACCCAGATATAGTACTAGAATTTATAAAATTGCATAATGTTGTTTGGAAACAGTAAATTTGATTCTCTCCAAAGTGAAGTGGAAATGTGAGACAAAATGTATAGATTAAATCAAACCCTAGAATTTTTGTTTTAAGAAAATAAATACCTTTTTAATCCCCAAGGATGTTAATCTAAAAGGCAGGGTTCGCTAGACCCTGTATAAATGAAACCTGAAATTATCTGAGCCCTGGAAGGGCGATAATATACTAAAATTTTGCTACTGTATCCCTCTTTCATATTGTCTCCTAGATTTCTCTTTTTTATATCTAGAGAACTGTAGCATTTTAAACTGCCAAAACTGTACCAATTTAAAATCCCATCTACAGCTAAGTTCAAGTCTTTTTTTGACACCTGTGAAACTAAAAAGTGACACCCAAGTTTTCCATCTTCAAAAACGATTTTTTAATCTTTTAAAGGCTAATTTTTGAGTATTTTACATATATTTTTAATCTTTTTTGCAAAATTTCCATTTTAACTGCTTTCACAGGAAACTTTATCTTTTGATTTATAGTTTTACAGTAGCTTTGTGGTAGTAAAAAACGACCAACATACCCATAAAGATCTATTTAATAGATAGTTAAGTGATTATTATTTTTAAGGTCTGTAAAATGAATCGTTTTTACGCTTTTTTCTCACTGCAAAAACGATTCACTGTCTCAAAATTGATAAAAAGCGTAAAAACGGTGAAATGAGATTATGTTAACATAACTTCTGTATATAAGCTATTTAATGTTATTAGTATTTTTGTTAATACTCAAATCATCATCGATCTTAAAAATAACTAATATAAACAGCTTTAAAATTGTATAATAATTATTTTGGTGTTCTCTAACTTTGTCTTTTTGTGGACCTGTTCCGTGTAGATAACTATTTCGAATATCTAGTGAATTATTAAAAGTAGATTTGTTCAGATGATAATTAAAATAATCCTGTTCAGGTCTAGAGAACAAACTGCTTTCAGATATTAGTAATCCCTTAGCCAAAAGCAAATCAATTTCTTTTTGAATATTAGGAGATACCCTGTAATAATTTACTACTCTATATACATATAATTCGTGGAAAATAAAAACTTGTTCCATACTTTTGAAAGCAATCTTATCATCTTCCTCAACTATAATAGAACTGTTGACCAGCCAATTAAGTCCACAGTGTTTATATTCACTAAAATCATTCATACTGACACTTTCATGTAGAATTAGATCATAAAAACACTCATAGTTAGTCTTAACTCTCTCAACATATGCTAACATACATTGATCTGAAAATAATAAATAAAATAGGTTATCTATAAACTCATTATTTTGTTCGTAGATATACTTATCTGTAATAAAACTTTTACAATTTTTAAAGATTAACTGTTCAGATTTAATTTCCAACAAGTCGTGATCAATTTTACCATCTTCAACTAATAAGTCGTATTGTTTCAATATTTTTTCCATTTCAGTTACTAGTAATATACATCTTTCATAAAAGGTCGTTTTACTTGATTTTTTTACAAAAGAATAGTTATCAACACCATAAACTTCATTTATGTTGTCATGAAAATACCACTCAATAAGATCCTCAACGCAAGTACCTATACTCTTTAAATGTTCTTCATAGAAATGCATTTGATAATTAGAAAAATCTTGATACATATTAAAAATTATACTATTTGGATAAGCATTCTTGTTACACAGTATGTTTTCCCTCTCAATTACTCCAATATCAGAGTATTTACTTATCAAATCGATTCTAAACTGGCTATCTAGGTACTCAAATAGAATAATAAAATTATTCAGCAATGTAGCCTTGTCAGTTTTATTATCAAGCCATTGTTTACTATATGATATATTAAAGGGATTAAGATCATCAAATTTTTTTAATGTATTTTGTTCTTGTTTGGAAATAGAAAAACTTATTGATAATGAATTTGAGCCACTTAAAAGTTCTTTTTCTAGTGCCATAATCCTTTTTTTTGCTTTGAGTCTAGTCTTAGGTTTTAAAACGATAGAATCTTTACTATCTTGTATATACCTAATCATTCTTAGATAGTTTAAATTTGCATTATCTAATGAAATATATTCATTAATCAATGTCTCTTTATCGCCTAAGCTTAAAGATTTAGGTAAGTAGATTTTCGAGGTCATTGCTCTTTTAGTTTCATAGTGATCTAATATGAGTTCTACATGAGATGGAACTTGAAGTATATATTCCCTAATAATTTCATCATACCTTGAAACCAGAGATTTATGTTCTAGCATCAACCTAAGATTAGGTTTTTCATTTATAATGAACTGTCTAAATTGTTTGTCAGATACTTTATTGAGTAAATTATATTGCACCAAAATACTCCAAAAATCACTATGATAGTAGTATTCTAGATTGTTGATATCCCTTGTTATAATAAGATTTATATTATCTGTAAAGTATCTAATTACGATATTCTTAAATTCTTTGGCATTGTTCTGAAGTAAATCAACATGTTCACTTGCCCATAATGAATTAAGAACTCTATTTTTAACGAACAAATATATATTATAATACTCAACAATTTCGTTAATATCAAAATCAGTCTTTATTGGGTCAAAGTTATCAACTATCTGTTCTAACCTTTCTAGGTTTTTGCTTACGGAACCATCGTTGGGGCTGTAGAACTTTATCCTTCTCATGATTTTATATAACCCTAAATAAGAACACCATCTCGCCTAAAACCCTAAAAGTCTCAAGTTCATGGTCTTCTATTGTTATTACATCATAATCTGTATTTAAAGGTTTAAGTATAACCCTCTTCTTATCTTTACAAAAACTCATTTTCATGAAACATACCTCCAATTATTCTAGTTTTAGTAATATTACTCAACAGTAGCTAAAACCTATAATTACAATTAGCAATCTTTACTTAATATGTGTCAATAAATTAATCTGGAAATTATAATAAATGAACTTTTTTTGATTAAAGAAGTTCTCCTTGCGTTTAACCATCCAGATCTTCTGATTATATGTTCCCAATAATTTCTTTGCTAAGGAGTAGAACCTATTAAATTATTGTATGGTTTAATTGAGTTGATGCTTCAGGACCTGAAGATCCAATCTAAGATAATAAAAACGCTTTTGCAAAGTGGCAATGTTGCTGTCACTTTTGAAAATGCGTTATTTTATTATATAATAGTTAGTTATGTGTAAAAGCTGTCTAAATTGTGGCAATGTTGGTGTCACAAATTGGCAAAATAGGTGTCACTTTATATCTCTTGAAGCTTTTTCTACTGATGTAAAAGAAATTGTTTAGGATGGTCGGGGTGAGAGGATTCGAACCTCCGACACCTGGTTCCCAAAACCAGTGCGCTAACCGGACTGCGCTACACCCCGTCCTAAAAAAATAAAGTACTTACTAACCAATAAGCACTTTGAAAAGAAAGCCAACAGTGTTGGCTTAGTAAGATGATGGTGGGCGCAGAGGGACTTGAACCCCCGACCACTTGCTTGTAAGGCAAGAGCTCTCCCAACTGAGCTATACGCCCGATGTATAAGAAATTTTATTAATCGGTTTGAAAATGATGGTGGGCGCAGAGGGACTTGAACCCCCGACCGCTTGCTTGTAAGGCAAGAGCTCTCCCAACTGAGCTATACGCCCATCATAATCGGAACATAAATCGATGGTCGGGGTGAGAGGATTCGAACCTCCGACACCTGGTTCCCAAAACCAGTGCGCTAACCGGACTGCGCTACACCCCGTTTCGAATATGTGAAATCATATTTGTAAAATGTCTATAATCTGTCAAGACACTTTTTTAATATTTCTTTCATTATTTTTTATTAACATTTATATCTCACTATAAATACGAAAGATAGCAAATTAATAATCTTGCAAATAATTTATTAATTGGTCTGCTTCTAGGGCAAAATCCTCAGCAATCCTAATGTTGATAAGAGAATTTTTCTTATCTATAGTGGTATAATTAAAGACTCCTTCCCAGGCTTCAAGAATGAAGCAGAAGAGGATTTGGTCTTTAGGATCAATTTGAATATGTAATTCTATTGTATTATCAGATAAGATATTTCTTTTTACTATTTGAAATTTCATTTTACTTCTTATTTTTTAACAGAGCAAAGTCTAGAACTTCTGAAATAGTGGAAACTGCTTTGATGTTTAGACCAGATTTAATTTCATCAGATATTTCTTCCAAATCTTTAGTATTTCTCTGAGGAATTAAAATATCAAAAATACCTTCTCTTTTAGCAGCAATAAGCTTCTCTGGTAAACCACCAATAGCCAAGACTGCTCCTGACAAGGTTATTTCGCCTGTCATAGCAATATCATGTCTAACAGGTATATCGCTCAAAATTGAGATAATGGCAGTAGCCATAGTTACACCTGCTGAAGGGCCATCTTTAGGAACTGCTCCTTCTGGGATATGGAGATGAATATCAAAGTTCTTATAGAAATCCTGTGGGATGCCATATTCTTTAGCATGAAGTCTAGCAAATGATATAGCAGCTTGGGCAGATTCTTTCATCACATCCCCTAGTTGACCAGTAAGACTAATTTTACCTTCACCAGGTAATTTCACCACCTCAATAGTCATTGTTTCACCACCAACAGCTGTCCAAGCTAAGCCATTAACAACCCCGACTCTACTTTCTTTATTTGTTTCAGAATGTGAGTATTTTTCAACACCAAGATAGCCATGGATATGTTTTTTGTTAAGAGTAATACTTTTCTTAATCTTCCCTTTAAGATGGTCTTTAATTACCTTTCTAAGAACCTTAGCAATAGTCCTTTCCAGATTTCTAACACCAGACTCACGGGTATAGAACTTGATAATATAATGAATAATCTCATCGGAGAATTTGACATTGACTAGTTTGC
Organism: Cloacimonadales bacterium (SeqCode); assembly: GCA_963678375.2. GTDB lineage: Bacteria > Cloacimonadota > Cloacimonadia > Cloacimonadales > JAFGVF01 > JAEKNW01. The sequence goes on along the minus strand of OY782831.1, from coordinate 1,844,014 downwards.
TTAAGGAATGTTCTTTCATCTGTCTTGGAATAAGATGATTCTTGGCAATATTAACTTTTTCATATTCAGTATAGCCAGGAAGTTCAATCAGTTCCATTCTATCTAAAAGAGGTCTTGGAATTGTGTGAATATCATTGGCAGTAGTAATAAAGACAACTTTTGATAAATCATATTCAATATCAATATAATGATCACGGAAGTGAGAGTTTTGCTCTGGGTCAAGCACTTCCAAGAGAGCTGAAGCTGGGTCTCCTCTGAAGTCAGAGCTAAGTTTATCAATTTCATCCATCATAATTAGAGGATTAGTTGATTTAGCTTTTTTCATTGAGTTCATTATAATACCAGGTATGGCTCCGACATAAGTTCTACGATGACCGCGAATTTCCGCTTCATCTCTTACTCCACCAAGAGAAATTCGCACAAAATCTCTACCTAAAGATGCTGCAATGGATTTTCCTAAAGAAGTTTTACCTACACCTGGAGGTCCTGCGAAACAAATAATTTGACCTTTAACTCCTTGGCTAATCTGCATAACAGAGATATATTCTAAAATTCTCTCTTTGACGTCTTTCAGACCATAATGATCACGATTAAGTATCTTTTCTGATTTTTCTATATCAGTAGCAACTTCTGTATTAGCTTCCCAAGGAAGATCTAAGACCCAGGTGATATAATTCAAAAGAACAGTATGTTCCTGTGATTGAGGATTAATTCTACTTAATTTCTTAAATTCCTCTTCCACTTTATCTCTAGCTTCTTCAGTTAAAGGAGTTTCGCTAATTCTTTTCTTGAGATTAACTAAGTCAGAATCGCTATCTTCACTAATACCAAGCTCTTTATGGATCTGCTTAAGTTGTTCGTTGAGAAAATACTCTTTTTGAATCTTACTTAAAGATGCTCTTACTTCATTCTCAATCCCTTTCTCAAGCCTAATTATTTCAGCTTCTTTGTTGATATATAGAATTAAGCTTTTTAAGCCTTTTAGAAAGTCTAAATGTTGAAAGATAGCCTGTTTTGTACGAGTATTCAAATCAACATAATTTAAGCAGAAGTAGAAAACTTCATCTCTATCATCTATCATATCAACAGCTTGTACAAGTTCATCAGGAATTCTATTGTTAAGTTTAACATAATTCTTGAAAGATGTTTTAAGATTTCTTACATAGGCTTCCACCATGTCCAAATCTTCAGTTTGAAGAGTCTTTTCAATGATTTCGACCTCAGCTCTCAGATATTTTCCAGTTTGGAAGAATCTCTTAACCTTAATCATCTCAATACCCTCACAGAGAAGTCTTAAATTCCCGTCAGGAAGCTGAAACTCTTGGTTTATCATAGCCATAGTACCAAAACGGTAAACATCTCTTGAAGTTGGGTATTCTTGAAACTCTTCATCGTTTTTTTGAGGAATGCAAAGTATTGGCTCATTATTCTTTATTGCATCATTAGCGGCAGCTAAAGTTTGTTTTCTGCCTATCAAGATTGGCATCACAACTTTAGGTACTTGAATCATCTTCCTCAAAGGGATAACATTTAATATTAATTTATCTTTTTTGGATTTTGTTGCCATTAACATACTCCTTAGTATAATTGAGTTAGTTATATATATTTATTGATTTAGATTTTTTACTAGGGGAAATAAGTCAAGAACTTATTATACTATTCGATCATAATTGTGTCTATTAAGAGCTATATTGTAGAATTATTAAATATTTAACCAAAATATTGCAATAGATGTCTAGCTTATTGAGATTATTATTCCTTCATTGTTACTCTCTTCTAAGAGTCCTAGGAAAGTATGGAGACAGTTATAATCAACGTAACAAAGATGTCTGACCAAGGTCACCATCTGACCTATTTCTTTCCCGAATATTTGACTGGTCATCCCCTATCTTCCCCTTCACAAAAGGGGATTTAAGAAGCATCCCCTATCTTCCCCTTCACAAAAGGGGATTTAAGAGGCATCCCCTATCTTCCCTTTCATAAAAGGGATTTGCAAAATAGTCCTCTGATTAAAACTCTTCATAAGCAGATATACTAATGGAGTGTCCTTCTTCAGTAAAAGCGATATCAAATCTCATATTAAGTTTATCTTCAGAGTTGGTCAGTTTATATCTAAAACCACTACCATAGGATAGTTTTAAGTCTGAGAAGTTAAGTTGATCTAAATCATGAGCTACCTTACCAGCTTCAACAAAAAGGACAAATCCGGCTCTAGTATAAAAGCCATTAGAAAAAGGCGAAGTTCTTATTTCAGCTCTTCCTGCAATTCGATGATTATCCATAAATCTACGAGAAGAGTAACCCCGGAGTCTATCTCCTAATTTAGCAAGTCTTTGGAAAGGTACATGACCATGGGTAATCTTAGCATCTAAATGAGTAGCTAAGATTAGATTAGGCGATGATGAGAAGTAGTTTTTTAAATCAATCTCAGTCATACCAAAATCGTAATCACTTCCCCATTGCTTATCATAATTTCTATATGAAAAGCGGTAGTAAAGTCCTCGTGATGGATAATTTACCAAGTTTCGAGTATCTACTTTTAAGACAGAACCAATCCCGTTAAACCACCCCCCTTCATTTCCTAGAGTATTAGACCAGTCAATATATTCGTTATTATCTCTTTTAGTGACTTTTAGATTGCCTATTTCTGCATTAAGACCCAGAAATAAATGTTTGTATAATCTTCGATAGATATCAAATTCAAAAGAGTATTCTACTTCTGTATATTTTGTTTCAGAATCTTTATCACTATTATTCCCGAATTGATAAATTGTTGTTGGCCAATTTCTTGTTCTTAAGGCAAAGGAAGTTGAATAGTTATCTTGAAAAGCAAACTGAGCTTTAGTCAGATAACGAAATTGATTTTTTAATGAATGTTGAATAACATTGGACCATTGTCCTTCAAAGGATTCTTTACTTTTGGCAGTATCATAAATTACTACTCCACCATAGACAAGAGAAGTTTCTTGAGCATAAGCTAAAAGGGGGAAAAAGAACCAGTGTCTAACCCTTTGATAGTTATAAGATTGAGAGAAAAGATTAGAAGCAAGTAGTAAGATTAAAATAGCTAGTTTTTGTTTCATAACTACTTTTTCTTCTTCACATTATGCATTTCACGAATAATCTCTTCAACTTTTCTGAAGTTAACTTTTCCAGAAGGCATAAGAGGCAATTCATCAAGAACATAATACTCACGAGGGACCATTAAGCTAGGAAGTTCTTTCTTCATATACTTATGTATTTGCTTTGCTTCAATTTCTTTTGTTGTAACTGCTGCAACGATTTCTGCCCCTTTCTTTAAGTTAGGAACTTCAACTACACAACATAGAGTCTCAGCTGGAAGAATTGTTTCAAGAACAGATTCTACCTTAGTCAAGGATACCATCTCTCCACCTATTTTGACAAACCTCCTAAGTCTGCCTCGATGAGTGATATAACCATCTTTATCAATAACGCCCATATCACCAGTATCATACCAGCCATCTCTTATACGCAAAGAGGTTTCTTCATAGTCATTATAGTATCCAGATGTAACTAAATCACCTTTAACTAGGATTTTACCTTCTTGACCTGCTTGTACTTCTTTACCAGTAACTCTATCTACAATTTTAACTTTAGTACCTGGTAGAGGTTTACCAACAGTACCGACTTTATTATTCCCGTGATAATTTGTAGAAATTACAGGACTTGTCTCAGTAGCACCATAACCTTCATAAAGCTCTAAATTATGTTTATGCAGATATTCATCTCTAATCTGTTTAGGAAGTTTATCAGCTCCAGAAATTGCAATATTTACCGAAGCAAAATCGCCAGCTTCTGATTTATGAAGATAGCCGTGGTAGAAAGTAGGAGTTCCAACCATAAGGGTAACTTGGTGTTTTTTGATTGAACGACATACCAGCTTATAATCTAGAGGATTTGCTATAGTAACAGTCTTCCCTCCGTAGAGAAGAGGTGTCCAAAATGTAACAGTAATACCAAAAACGTGAAATAGGGGTAGATTGGCTAAGAAGACTTCATTTTTGATATCTTTAACCACTCTAGTAAAACCTTTTACGTTATGCATAATATTTCGATGGCAAAGTTGAACAGCCTTTGGGTCTTTTTCTGAACCACTCGTAAAGAGGATTACTGCATTCTCTTCTCGTGAGCCTTTATGAACTAGCTTTTGTATCATGTTAGTAGGAAGTTTAGAAATTGCCATTCCTTTAACTTTATCAACAAGATTAATCTTGGCTAGGATATCTTCAATATTAATCATACCTTCGATTGGTGTAATTTTCAATTTATCCAGTAATTTATCTGTTGTTATAGTAGTCATAAAATTACATTTATCTTGAGCATAACGCACATTTTCCAAAGCTCCCACTGAGTAATTTATCATCACAGGTGTTTTATCTGCCATTAAAAGGGCAATAGTTGTAACTAGACAACCAAAGGAGGTTGGTATCATAACACCAATGTTTTTCTCAGGAAATTTCTTGTATTTTTCAGAAAGTATGATAGAGGCCAATAGCAGTTTGGAATAAGTAACTGATTTCCCAGCAGAAACATCTATAATTGCTATATCATTCGGATACTTTTTAGCTATTTCTATAAATCTCTGATGTAATTGCATAATTTGTATTTTTCCTTTATTTATAACTTCTTTTTAACCTATTTATTAAAAATATAGACTTAGTAGCTGTCAAATGTTTTTTTTATTTGACAGCAAGCTAGTAATATAAGATAAGGTTAGGAAAAATAATATTTTCGCAGTTTGTGTAATAAAAATTGGACTAGCTTTTTCATCATACTGTGAATTAATATGAGAGGGAAAAATGATATTGATTTTAGATACTATAAAAAATGATGATGCTTCTTTTAGATTTAGGCAGAGTATAGACAGAATTTTAAAAAACAAGTATAATTATGTTTTCAAAAGAATATATAGTAATGATTTGAATTTAGATTTTTCACAGTACGATAAATTAATTCTATCAGGTTCTGAACTTTCAGCATCCAGTCAGCATATTGAACAAAATGAAGTGTTTAGTATTATAAATGACTTCATCTTTTCAGGAAAGCCCATACTAGGCATCTGTTATGGTCACCAAATGTTGGCTAGACTACTAGGTGGAGATGAATCTTGTATTCCTGCTGAAACTCCTGAGTTTGGTTTTACAAAAGTTCAAATCAAGGATAACCCTTTATTTGAAGGAATTACTTGCCCCATATTCATGCAATCTCACTTTGATGAAGTAGTTAACTTAGATGACTCATTCCAAGTAATTGCTAGTAATGAGAAAGTAAAAATTCAAGCTTTTCAATGGAAAGATTTCCCTGTTTGGGGAGTTCAGTTCCATCCAGAACTAAACTATGCAGAAGGTACAAAGATGTTAGAAAGAAATCTAAAAGAAGACTCTCGTGTTGCCACTTATGCAAATTATGATTGCCATGATGAAACTTGTGGTGACCAAGCTCAGTTAGTATTATTAAATTTTTGCAAGATAGGAGATGAATAATGGCTAAGAAAAAAAATCAGCTTTCAGAAAAAAGAAGTATAAAAAAAACTAACAGCAAAATTGATAAGCTACTAAATAATAATTGGTTAGGGCTAGCAATAATTATTTTATTCTTGTCAATTTCATTCTTCAAACTAGGTTTCTTAGGTTATGAGCCAATTGCTCATGATACTAATCAATGGCGTTATACAGCTAATGAATCAATTGAATATAATAAGACTCACTCTGATCCTGCCCTCTGGAACAGTAACATTTTTTCTGGAATGCCTAATTATTTAATTAGTTTTCCTACAAAGTACCCCTTTATAAATAACCTAATCATGGGATTGAATCCTTTAATAAACTGGAAATTATCCTTCTTGATGATTGGCGCAATAGGAGCTTTTTTCTTACTTAGATATCTAAAAATGGGCATTTTAGTCTCTACCATGCTGGGAATAAGTTTTGCTATATCTTCTCACTTTGTAGCCCTTATAGAGATGGGACATAATACTAAGTTTCAAGTTATCATGATTTTACCTTGGTTACTCTTTTCCCTCTTATATCTGAGAGAAAAAAAGAACTTGCTTGGGTTAGGTTTCTTTTCACTTGCTTTGATCACTCAACTCAGACTTAACCACCTACAGATTACTTATTATTTCTTCCTCTTCTTAGCCATTTTCTGGATTTATGAGCTTGTTAATGTTATAAGAACCAAAGACTATAAACCTTTTATAATTTTCTCTCTCCTCTTAGTATTAGCCGGAGGAATTGCCACACTAGCAGTGATGAATCCCCATCTCTCAAATCTAGAGTATTCTCATTATTCCATGCGGGGTGGTGAAACAGGACTAACAAAAGAGTATGCACAAGGCTGGTCGATGCATCCATTAGAGTTAGTATCTTTAGTATTTCCTAACTTTTTTGGTGGTATAAATCAAGATTATTGGGGCTGGATGAGTTTTACACAAGCCTATCATTATACCGGAGTTATAATTCTTCTCTTAGCTATTATAGCTCTCTTCTTGGCGAAAAGCAAATATACTAAAGTATTCGGTCTTGGTATCTTGGCTGCCATACTTATGTCTTTTGGAAAGTATTTCCCTCTCTTATCTAATTTTCTCCATGATTACTTACCTGGATTTAACAAATTTAGAGTACCAGCAACTCATCTAGTCATAGCTCAATTACTCCTAATACCCTTAGCTGCTATTGGTTTAAGAGAAGTTATCTCAAGAGTTGGGGATGAAAAGTTAGCTAAAGCGATGAGAATTGGTATGATAGTTTTTATTGCTCTCTTCCTTTTTAATCTTGTAGGAGGATCCAGTCTTTTCTCAGGTATGCAATTTACTTCTGAAGGAGAAATGGCACAATGGCAACAATATCAAGGAAGTCCCCAATTACAGAGTCATATTGAGAATTTAAAAGCTGAACGTTTAACTTTAACTATAAACTCAGTCCGTAATGGTCTCTTTTTCTTAGCTTTAGGATTTGGTTTAATCTTCTTCTATACCAAAAAAATGTTATCGAAACAAGTTTTTATTATCCTGATAGGCGTCTTTATGATATCAGATTTAATGATAGTGAACAAGGCTTACTTCCAAACCCTTTATCCTAAAAGAGAAACTACTGAGTTAACTATGAATAGAATTGATACTTATCTTAACAAACATCAAGCAAAAGGTACATATCGTGTATTCTCTTTTGATAACATGAATGATGTATCTTGGTCAGCTCACTTGCAGATAATTGGTGGCTACCATGGTGCTAAATTACTTCGATATAATGATGTGCTAAATAATGCAATGAATCTTAATGTTATAAATATGCTAAATGCTAAGTATTTCATTTCTAAAGAGAATATCGGACAATCTCCACTAGTTACTATGAAAAAGGGAGGAGATTTAGTAGGATTGTATTATAACCCTGACGCCCTAGATAGAGCTTGGTTTGTAGAAGACTTAAAGCTTCTTACTTCTAGTCAAGAAAGATTAGCTTATATGAATAGTAGTAATTTCAGACCTAGTAGACAAGCAATTGTTGAATCTGAAATACCAATAGAAAAGCCTTTCGGAATGGGCAATATTGAACAGATACCCCAAAAAGATTATATGCACAAGCTTGGTTTTAAAGTAAGTAATTTAGACAAAGATGCTTTTATGGTCATTAGTGAAACTTACTATCCCGCAGGTTGGAAAGCTTATGTAGATGGTCAAGAAACTGAGATTTACCCAGTGAATCATATTTTGAGAGGTATTGTTGTTCCTAAGGGAAGTGAAAAAGTTGAAATGGTTTTTGCTCCTAAGAGCTACTATTTGAGTACCAAACTTTCACTTGCAGGTCTAATCTTATCAATCTTGACACTATTTGCAGGAATCTATTTTAATATTATTAAGAAAAGGAAAGAACTTGCCTAAACTAAAATGTCACTACTATCGAGATAGTAATAATATTATTCAAGACAAGCTTCAAACAGCTTTAGGTGAAAGCTATAGAATAAGTCTTGGAAAAACTATACCTAGTGATATTCAAGTCCTAATTTTAGCTTATCTTACAGAGGAAAAACTAGCTCCTTTATTGGATTTAAAGTACCTGATTATTCCCTTTGTTGGGGTACCTGAGTCAACTTCACAGCTTATGAAAAAATTCCCTGAGGTAAAACTTCTGAATATTCACCATAATGCTAGGCCTGTGGCTGAGAATGTTATGGCTCTGCTTCTAACTGGCATTAAGCACATAATCCCAGCTGATAGAGACTTTAGAAAGCATGATTGGTCAATAAGATACCAAGCTAATCCTTCAAGTTTACTTTATAAGAAAAAGTTGCTCATTTGCGGTTACGGTCATATTGGAAGATTATTAGAGAGCTTTTTACTTCCTTACCAGCTTACCATTGATAAGATAAAAAGAAAGGATATTAATTCTCAACAAGGAATCTATTCATTAAATGACCTTGATTCAATAGCTGGGAATTATGATTTCATTATTAACTTGTTACCTGCTACTGAGCAGACCAAGGCTGTCTTTACTAAGAATACCTTTAAAGCAATGAAGAAAAGTACTTATTTTGTTAATGTAGGACGAGCTTCTACTGTTGACGAAGAAGCCCTTTTCCATGCCCTAGAACAAAATTCAATAGCTGGTGCAGCTTTAGATGTTTGGTACAAATACCCAATAGACCCTTCAGAACGTAAGTTTACTCCTCCAGCTACATTTCCTTTTCACACACTTGATAATGTTATAATGAGTCCTCATAGAGCTGGAGGATTAGGAATGCAAGAGAATGAAGAATTTAGAGCTGAAGAATTGATAAAATTACTTAAGAAAATTGAAAATAATCCTAACTTACCCGGTATCAACCTTAAGATTGGTTACTAAGAGGAGTTATTGAAACTTATGCAACAGAATATCCCTTTAGCTGAACTGATGAGACCACAAGAAATAAGAGATATTATTGGACAAAAACACCTTGTTAATCCAGACTCTATGCTACATAAGATGATAGAAAATGATAATCTAAAATCTATTATCCTCTGGGGACCTCCAGGTTGTGGCAAAACAACTATAGCTAAAATTATTGAGAATAAAACTAAGAAAGAATTCATCCAATTCTCTGCAGTCTTATCAGGTATCAAAGAAGTGAAAATGGTTATGCAAGAAGCTCAACAAAGATTTGACCTCACTCAAGAGCAAACTATTCTTTTCATTGATGAAATTCATAGGTTCAGTAAATCTCAACAAGATGCCTTCCTCCCTTATGTTGAATCTGGTACTATTATCCTCTTAGGTGCTACAACTGAGAACCCTTCGTTTGAGGTTATTTCAGCCCTGCTTTCTAGGACTAGTGTATTTGTTCTGAATTCATTGGATGAAGAAGATATAAGACAAATAATCCTCAAGGCAAAAACTTTATACTTGCCTAGTTTGAATGCAGAGTCCATTGATTATCTAGTAGATATAAGCGGTGGAGACGGACGTAAGGCTTTAAACAACTTAGATATGTTACGTTCTTATGGAGACTTAGAAAAACTAACGATTGGGGATATTGAAAAGATTCTGCAACAGAAGTCTATGTTTTATGATAAGAATGGAGAAGAACATTATAATGTAATCTCTGCTCTTCATAAATCACTCAGAGGCTCTGATCCTCAAGCTGGTTTGTATTGGCTAGCCAGAATGCTTGAAGCTGGTGAAAACCCCATGTATATTGCCAGAAGATTAGTTCGCTTTGCTACAGAAGATGTAGGATTAGCAGACCCAAATGCTATAACTCAAGCTAATGCCTGTAAAGATGCTGTTCATTTCTTAGGCATGCCAGAAGCTAATACTGCCTTGGCTCAACTTGTAGTCTATCTTGCAACAGCTCCAAAAAGTAATTCTGTTTATACAGCCTATAAAGCTGCTAGAGACCTAGCTAAGAAGACTTCTCATCTTGGAGTCCCTATGCATATAAGAAATGCTCCTACAAAACTAATGAAGAACTTAGGCTATGGTGATAATTATAAGTATTCACATGATTTTGATTATGGTTATTTCTATCAAAAATACTTTCCTGATCAATTAGATGAAATAGACCTATATAAACCATCTCCCTTTGGTTTTGAAAAAGAAATTAATAAGAGATTAGATTGGTGGAAAAAGTTGAAAGATAAGCAAATTAAAAAGGATTAAGCTTCTATTATATTTTTGTTTGGGGCGGAGATAATCTCCACCGTCCGACAGAAGATTACCCCACCTACATAAAAAGCCCTGCGAACAGGGCTCTTTATAGTATTTATTTTCTATCCAATTACTATCATAACTTCATCTTTACCAACATTATCGCCAGCAGATTTAGTGATTTCTAGCACTTTCCCACTTACAGGAGAAGGGATATTGTTTTCCATTTTCATAGCTTCAAGTACTAAGACCACATCACCAGCATTAACTTGGTCTCCAACTTTGACCTTATAGGCCATGACCATTCCTGGCATAGGTGCTTTTACTTGAGTTCCACTAGCTGTAGCAGGCTGACCTTGTGCTTGGACTTGAGGTTGAGGTTGAGCTTGAGGCTTAGCTTGGGCTTGTGGGGCACTAGCTTCTTGACCAATCACTATCAAGATTTCATCCTTAGCTACATTATCTCCAGCACTCTTAGGTACACTCTTAATGATACCATCACATGGAGCAGGAATATTATTTTCCATCTTCATAGCTTCCAAAATGAGGACAGTGTCACCTTTTTTAACATGATCCCCTACTTTAACCTTATAAGAAGATACCATACCAGGCATAGGAGATTTAATTACCTGTTCTCCACCTGCCACTTGTGGACTGGCTACTTGAGGTGTAGGATTACTTGTTGGTGTTGCTTTTGGAGCTACAGTTTTGGCTGGTCTAACTACTGGAGCTTGTGGTTGAGTATATGTTCCTGCAGGAACAGCATTCATTCCACCTTCAGCATTTACTTCAACTTCAAAGTATTCACCATCAACATATACATCAAACTTCCTTAAGTTTTCTGGTTTTTCTACTACAGGCTTTTTAGCAGTTAACTGGCCAGAAAGTGCTTTTTTAACCAAGTCTTGTTCAGCCTTAACCTGATCCATAGTCTTTGCTTTTACTTCAGCTGGAGCTTCTTTGACACCATATTTCCATTCTAAGAATCTCTTTCCTGTAACAGGATAAAGGGCAACTATTAGTTCATCATCAATATCCTTAGCAAGACCTTTTACAGACTCTTTAATTTCAGGTAGTTCTGGTTCTAAGATAGCACCAGGTCTAACAGTGATTGGTTCTTGTCCACGAGGGTAATCTTTAAGAGCCTTAGCTTGAACATCTGGGTTCATAGGTAAAGTTGTTCTACCATATAAACCATAGCATAAATCTTTAACTTGTTCAGTAAATCTTTGATATCTTTCGCCATCACCATCAAAAAGAACATTATTAACTGTTTGAATACCAACAATCTGACTTGTAGGTGTAACTAATGGCACGGTTCCTAAGTCTTTACGAACTTCAGGAAGTTTCTTGAAGACTTCATCTATTTTATCAAGAGCATCCATTTGCCTTAGCTGATTAACTAAGTTTGACAACATTCCACCAGGAGTTTGGTGAATAATAACCTCAGGGTCAATAACTGAGAATTTAGTGTCATTAGCTAAGTGCTTATATTTAGGGATGAATTTTTCAATTTCATTATCAATTTCATTAAGAAGTTTAATATCCATACCTGTATCTCTATTTGTTCCTAAAAGAGAAACAACTAAGGGTTCAACTGCTGCATGAGAGGTACGATAAGCAAATGGAGCCATACATGTATCTATGATATCAACACCTGCTTCAATAGCTTTAAGAAGGGCTAAGTCTCCCATACCAGAAGTAAAGTGAGTATGGAGATGAATAGGTACATCGACAGTCTCTTTAAGGGCTTTCACTAAGTTGTAAGCATCATAAGGAGAAACTAATCCTGCCATATCTTTTATACATATTGAATCAACACCTAATTTATCTAACTCTTTAGCTTTATTAACATAATAATCTAAGTTATATACTTCCCCACCCATTCTCATCTCAGTAAGAGAATAACAAATTGTACCTTGGAAGTGCTTATTGTTCTTCTTAATTATTCTATGTGCTACTTCAAAGTTTCTGAAATCATTTAAAGCATCGAAAACTCTGAAGATATCAATTCCATTATCGCAAGCTCTTTGAACAAAAGCTTCAACTACATCATCTGCATAATTCCTGTAACCTACTAAGTTCTGACCTCTCAAGAGCATTGAGAATTTTGTCTTTTTTATATGTTTCTTTAGGGTTCTAATTCTTTCCCAAGGATCTTCATTAAGGTATCTGTGCATAACATCAAAAGTAGCTCCACCCCAAACTTCCATTGAGTAGAAACCTGCTTCATCCATTTTTTTTGCAACAGTCAAGAGGTCTTCAGTTCTGCCACGAGTAGCAAAAAGAGATTGATGACCATCACGGAAAGAGAGGTCTTGAATTTTGATAGGATTAGATGCTTTAGGGCGATCTTGTCCATATTTCATATCAGTCATTTTAACTACGCCATGAGTATCTAACATTATTAAATCCTCCGATTTATTTAAGTTATTTTATTTATTGTTTTTATCTTCTAACAACTCTTCTTTGCATCATCTGACCATTCATCATAGTAGTTTGCCTACCATAATTTGTCCAAGCAGATGAAATATTATGGGGAGTTATAGGAGCAGATATCTGCATTGCTGTTTGTTTTTCCTCTTCTAAATACTGGATAACTCCACTTAAAGCAGCGACCATTTTTTTCTTTTTATCTGAATTCATTCCAACCCCACTATACCGGAAGGTTTCCATGTTTTTTTGGAGGAAGTGATTCACTCTTAGTAGAAAGAATTTCTAGTGCTTCTATCAGTCTCATTCTAGTTTCTTTAGGTTCAATAATTGCATCAACATAACCACGTGATGCAGCTACGTATGGGTTATTGAATAGTTCTTCGTATTCATTAATACATTCAGCTCTCTTAGCATCTTGATCTTCAGCATTCATAATATCCTTTCTATAGATAATATTAGCTGCACCTTTTGCACCCATAACTGCAATTTCAGCAGTAGGCCAAGCAAAGACCATATCAGCACCTAAGTGTCTTGAAGACATAGCTATATATGAACCACCATAGTTCTTACGAGTAACTAAAGTTAATTTTGGAACTGTTGCTTCAGAATAAACCCAAAGAAGTTTAGCACCATGTCTAATAATACCACTATGCTCTTGGTGAACACCAGGTAAGTAGCCTGGAACATCAACAATTGAAAGAAGAGGAATATTGAAAGCATCACAGAATCTTATGAAACGAGAGGCTTTATCAGAAGCATCAATATCAAGACAACCGGCAAGTACCATAGGTTGGTTAGCTATTATACCAACAGATCTGCCATTAAGTCTGATGAAACCTATCACAATATTCTTAGCATAGTACTCATGAGGCTCATAGAAGTGACCATCATCAGCAATACTACGAACAATATCTTTCACATCATAAGGTTTACTAGGATTATCAGGAATAATAGTATTCAAATCTTCACAGATTCTCTTTTGACTATCAGAAGTAGGAACTAGAGGGGCTTCTTCCATATTATTATTAGGAAGGAAAGAAAGGAGCTCTTTGATTGAATTAATAGCATGTTCATCAGTTTCACAAGCAAAATGTGCTACTCCAGAAGATTCATTATGAGCCATAGCTCCACCTAAGCTTTCTTTATCAGTCATTTCGCCTGTAACAGCTTTGATCACATCTGGTCCAGTAATAAACATAAAACTACTATTTTTAACCATATAGATAAAGTCTGTCATAGCAGGTGAATAAACTGCACCACCTGCACAAGGCCCCATAATGCAAGATATTTGAGGAATAACCCCAGAAGCTCTTGAGTTTCTAAAGAATATATCACCGTAACCTTTTAGGGCATCAATACCTTCTTGAATACGAGCTCCACCTGAATCATTCATACCAACTACAGGTACTCCAGATTTCATGGCCATATCCATAACTTTTGTGATTTTAGCAGCATGCATTTCTCCAAGTGATCCCGCACGAGCAGTAAAGTCTTGTGAATAAGCAAATACTGGTCTTCCATTAACTAAACCATGTCCAGTAATAACACCATCTGAAGGAATATCTACTTTCTGCATTCCAAAATTAGTGCATCGATGAGCTACAAATTTATCAATTTCTCTAAAAGTTCCAGCATCAAACAAGAGATCAATTCTTTCTCTTGCTGTTAATTTTCCGTTGTTATGTTGTTTTGCTACTTGGGCTTCACCACCCATCATTTCTACTTTAGCTTCACGAGCTTTAAGCTCTTGAATTTTCTGTAAGGTAGCTGACATAGCTTCTCCTTTATCTAATTTATATTTTTGATTTTTTTCAACATGTTATTTTTATAAGAGTGCTTTTAATAGGCAAGCTTTTTTTTTCTTTATCCTGAATAGACTATATTTTTCTGGTTGATTAGTGAGAATGCTAAGTAAAATAGCTTGCACAATGTTGATTTACTTACTTCAACTTAAGAAATGGTTAAACTAAAACAATTCTGGAATTACCAGCCTCTGTAAGCATTTTCTAACTAAAAGATGGTGGACAAAATTATCCACCATCCATTTATACATATTAATAAACAGCTATAATTTTATAAAACTTCTTCAAAGGCATATCAAGACCACCAATAATACAGTTAGGTGTTAATAAGTTATCAACTTCAATATCCCAAAGTTCTGCATCTGGAGTATCAGCACTATAGACTTTATAGCTAATAGCATTAGTCAAGCTTTCCCATTGAAGAGATAAAGAACCATTCTGGTAAGAAAGAACCACATTGCTAGGAGCAGAAATAGCTACAATAACATTAGCAGCCCCTGGAGTTGGAACTGTAAAAATAGACCATTCACTTTGACTATCCACTAATCTACCATAGGAATTATCTTGAGGTATTTCAAAATCTTCCATGAAATCCAGTAAATTACCTTGCCAATCTGTAAGATAAACAGGTTCCCCAGAGGACTTTATACTGAAGTTTGTATGTAATTGTTGTTCAGTATCCTGTCTATTTTCCTTGGATGCCCTGACCACAATATATTCATCAGCAGCTAGTGTTATATTTGGCATAAGCCACTGCCCATAATGATCTTCATCATCACTAAGGTAAGCACCTAAAAGATTAACACTTTCACCACCACTGTTATGAAGTTCAATCCAGTCTGACCTTTCAGCAAAATCATCTATAGCTAAAGGGTGGTCAAAGTTCTCATTATCAGACATTACCTCATTTACTTTTATATTACTAAAGTCTTCAAGTTCATTACTATAGACTATTATATCATCTAATCTAAGCATTGCCCGAGAACCACTTTCACCAGAGATAAAGTGGTATCGCCAGCACAATTGAAAATAGTCACAATCTTCTAATTCACTGGGAAGTTCCACACTGTAGTAAGTTTTGATTTCCTCAACATTTGATACATAATTGATATCAGCTTCTTCATAAGTTACTGCTAACCACTCTCCTGTAGTACTTGTCCTAAAAAGAAGAGCAAGTCCATAAACACGGGTATTCTCTTCCAAAGTTTCAACAGTAAAATTAACTTTAATATCTGTCATTCCGCTAGTTTTTAGAGCAAGTACTGCAGCTGAGACATAACCAGTTGTTTCTAGACCATTAATTGTTGTATCACTGGTATTTATAAAAGATATTCCATCTCCATCTAAGCCATTAATCCTAGATTGTGATTCCATGTTATATGGAGATGAGTAATAAGTTGTTATTTCCGTTTCCAAATTAGGATCTGGTAAAGAAGTAAGTAGAAATCTCATATTGTCTGGATAAACTCCCGCAGGTGTTTCAGGTGAGAAAGAGAAAAGTTGATAGCAACCATTATTCAAATCCCAAGCTTGTGGGTTCATTGCATCACCTTGAAATTCTCCGTCATCAACCTCAAAAATAGCTGTTAGATTTAAGTCTCCGTCCAAAACAACTTGTAGAGAGTCATTAGAACTTCCTGTTTGGTCCCAAGTAACAAACCTATAACCAGGATTAGCAACAGCAGTAACTTGTATAGGCAGATTGTTGAAATATTGTCCAGTGAAAGGAGCAGACTCATAATTGTTCCCATTACCTATCTTGATTGTATTTAAAACAACATATCCCATCAGGTCATCATTTATGTTTATAGTCAAATCACTGCTTCCTGAGTTGAGTTGGAACTTATTAGCTATATGGTTTCTAATTACATTAGGTCTGTTATTTAGGAAATCTGAGACTCCATTAACATAGCCATTCCAATCGGATATATTTTCAGGAAATCCCCATCTATCAATATGTTCTTCCATATAAGGGGAATAGCTATTTTGAACAATAGAGATTAATTCACTAGTTCTTTCAGGTAATAAATAGGTGTTCAGAGCATCACAGAATGTAGTTATAAATTGATTTCTAAACTCTTGACTTCCATTAGAATAAAGGCCATTATTATCTTCAACAGGAACCCCTTCAGAGTTGCTAGCACCAATTAACTTCCTAAAAATCAAATAGAAGTTATCATTCCAACCACCCACGATTCCAGCAGATTGAAGAGTATTACTATTGTAATTATGAAAGCGCCCTAAAGATTGATCAAGGTCATAAATCATCCATCTAAATCTACCATCTTCATACTGGTTTATAGGGTTTGGATTGAAATACACATCTGCATTTGAAACTTCTGTTTTATGCCTCCACATTCTTACATTATAAGAAGGCCAATCTGAGTTTGCTACAAAGATCTCAGCAATATAATAGTTTATAAAATTATCAATATCAATCATTTCCGAAACAGTTTGATAGTTTTCCTCTA
The DNA here is from genome assembly GCA_963678375.2 of Cloacimonadales bacterium (SeqCode). GTDB lineage: Bacteria > Cloacimonadota > Cloacimonadia > Cloacimonadales > JAFGVF01 > JAEKNW01. The sequence goes on along the minus strand of OY782831.1, from coordinate 1,827,163 downwards.
TTTCTAAATCATTGTTTTTTACGAAATCCAGAATTTGAGAATATCGACTTCTTGTTCCAACTCTTTCTTCAGGGTTTGCAGAACCACTATTCTCTAAAAAGTCCATCTCATCCACATCTACACCGTACAACCTCTCAGCATAATCTTCATCTGACCTTTCTCGCCAATTATGAATCCCCCAATATTCACCATTAATAAATAATATTGCAGGTTTAAAAGGAGAAATACCTAAACCTTGTTTTTCAAAAATCAATTGTCCAAGGCCATCCCTAAAGATAGTGTGTTGAGCATCCTGACCAGAAGCTCTAAGAATTATTGAGTTGTAGGTTTCTGTCCTATTATCATCAAATAAATCATAAGTTAAATCTTCATAGCCTAATGAACCTTTAAAGCCCATACGGATTCCCTTTCTCATTAATCTAGCTGAAGCTGAACCATGTATTTCTGATACACATTCAGTAGTAAACCCTTGACTTCTATCTGCTTCCCACATCTGTAAGAAAGTATGTCTTTCCCAGTTTTCTTGATAATGAGCGTCTAAAGATTGTGTTATCAAGTCCCCATTTTCATCTCTTCCAGGAACATAAATCCCTTCATAATCATCAAAATAACCATTGGGGTCAGTGATCAAAGAAACTACTGGTATATCCGCAATATCGGCTGCTAAATCAGGTCCTACGAAATAAGTTAAGTAAACTTCCTCACTTGGAAGATGATTAGCTTTCATTACTTGACACCTTATAACAGTGCCTTTCTTTACTAATCCTGTAGGTGGGACCCACTGATCAGTCCAGTGTTCATCTTCATTATCAACTGTTGTTCTTATTTCTGAGAGATTGTTTGCCTCATTACTTCTATCTTCAATAGTTAATGTTTCTTGGGGATTATAAATAAGAGTATTCGCGCCACCAACTTGGGGTTGAGAACCATCAAGAGTGTAGTATAAAACTGCCCCTTCTTCAATATTAGTGAAACTTAGGTCAAATCCAGAATCATAAAATCCTGCATCATGAGAGGGCATAGGGTTATCCAAAAAACCAGCATAGCCTCCTGAGTTAGACTGATTTGGTGTAGGTTCAGGGAAAAAATACCAGTCATTAGATGTTTCACTTGCTCTACCATAAGAATAATCGGAAGGTGGTGATAGCAAGGTTACTACATCAATAATAAGTGTATCAGGTGAACATAGATAAATGCTTTCATCACTACCTATTTTAAAACTAGTATGAGCAAAACCATCAGGATCAACTTCCTCATTTTTGTCAGCCCAAACTAATATAAAGCCTTGAGCGGGTATTGTTATTGCTGGAAATTGCCATTGTTCTAATTCTTCTTCGTCGTCAGATAAAAAATAGTTGTTTAAATCATAGTCATAGTCATAATTGTTGTATAGCTCAATCCAATCACCATATTCTCCATAATAGTCTGCTATTATTGTTTGATTTGATGCTACAACTTCGTTTATGTAAATTTGTCCAAATAAAGCTGAGTTTAATAGCATTACAATAAAAAAAATAAATCTTCCTTTTTTCTCCATAATTAACCTCTTCTCTCAAATGTTTATCATAGAATAATATAACTTCTGTATTTGTCAATATAAAAACATACATTTTATGGCAAATAGAGATAGACTTTTATTTACTGTCTAAAATCACATTAAGTATCATCTTAGCCAAAATAATATATAACAAAAAGCTGAATCTTATATAAGATTCAGCTTTTATAGCTTAAGGCATTATGTCTTCAAGTTATTTTAAATTATTTATACTTCTAACACTTAGACCAGCCACAAGCTTGGCATTTTAAACAGCCTTCTTCATGATAGACAGTTGAGCCACATTCAGGACAAGTTTTAATTGCAGTATTAGATTTTGGTTTTTCAATACTTTCTCCAATTTTGTCTGGAGATGTTTGAATATTAATCTTAGTAATATCGTTTATTTCATTGATATCCATAAACTTTTGGAGAGCAGTAGCAACAGCATCAGAACAAGAAGTTACTAACTTACCCTTGTTCCACATTGGAGAAGGGCATCTAATACCTTTAAGTTGTCTTGTGATAGATTCTATATCTATATCAGCTCTCAAGGCTAAAGATATAAGTCGAGCTTGAGCTTCTAACTGTGCTGAGGCACAGCCACCTACTTTACCCATTTGGATAAACATTTCGCAGGCTCCTTGATCATCAGAGTTGATTGTAACATACATATGTCCACAACCAGTTTCTATCTTTTGAGTAAATCCAGTAGTAATTTCAGGTCTAATTCTTGGTGAACGTTTGGCAGGCAGACTTTCTTTCTCTTCATTAATCTTTTTACCAACATTAAGAACTTGGAATTGGCGGGAACCATCCCGGTAAACAGTTACACCTTTACAGCCTGTTTCGTAGGCTAGTTCATAAGCCATTTTGATATCTTCTGGGCTTGCATCATTCTTGAAGTTAATAGTTTTTGATACTGCATTATCAGTATATTCTTGGAAAGAAGCTTGCATTCTGATATGCCATTCTGGTGCTATGTCATGCGAAGTTACAAAGACATCTTTAATATCTTGAGGTATTTCATCAATATGACTAAGTCCACCTGCTTCAGAGATTTTTTCCATAAGGGCTTCGCTATAAATCCCAGCTTCTTCTAAGCGCTTCTTGAGATGCTTGTTAACATAGATAAGCTTTTCACCATCCATAACATATTTTACATAGACAAGTGAGAATTGAGGTTCAATACCACTAGAAGTATCAGCAATCATAGAAATAGTGCCAGTAGGAGCAATAGTTGTAGCAGTAGCGTTACGTATTCCATTTTCTTTAATTTGAGTTTTTAAGTCTTCCCATTGGAATTTATAATCCTTTCTTAACAAGGACATTTTATCATAGATAGACCCTTTAAAATTAGGGAATGAACCTTGAGCCTTAGCTAGTTCCATTGACTTAACCTTGCTATGATAATCTACAAACTCCATAAGCTCTTTTGCTAGTTCTACAGCTTTATCACTATTGTAAGGAATTCCCATTTGGAAGAGTAAGTCTGCCCAACCCATAATACCTAAGCCGATTTTTCGGTTTGCTTTAACCATTTCATCGATTTCAGGAAGTGGGAAATTAGAGACATTAATAACATCATCAAGAAATTCTACTGAGTCATAAATTACCTCTTTAAGACCATCCCATTGAATACCTTCAGGAGAGTAGAAATTATCGAGATTAATTGAGCCCAGGTTACAAGCTTCATTAGGTAGTAGTGGTTGTTCCCCACATGGATTTGTTGATTCAATTTCTCCAATATGCGGAGTAGGATTATGCTTTTTAATTCTATCTAAGAAGATAATACCAGGTTCACCATTTTTATGAGCTTTATCAACTATCAAGGAGAAAATATCTCTGGCTTTAAGAGTTTCTTTAACTTCATGGTCATGAGGAGATATTAGTGGGAAGTCATCATCATTTCTTACTGCTTTCATGAAGTCTTCGGTAACGCCAACAGAAATGTTGAAATTATTAAGTTCGGCAGTATCTTCTTTGCAAGTAATAAAGTCAATAATTTGAGGATGTTGAACAGAAAGAATAGCCATATTTGCTCCTCTTCTTGTCCCACCTTGCTTAACCGCATCAGTTGCACTATTAAAAACTTTTAGAAAGCTTATTGGTCCTGAAGAGACACCATTAGTAGAACGGACTCTTGCATTAGTCTCTCTTAGTTTACTAAAAGAGAAACCTGTCCCTCCTCCACTTTTATGAATCATTGCAGCATTTTTTATGGTAGTAAAAATACCTTCCATAGAGTCTTCTAAGGGTAATACAAAGCAAGCTGAGAGCTGTTGCAAATCATTGCCTGCATTCATTAAAGTTGGAGAGTTTGGTAAAAAGTTTCCAGAATCTAAAAGATTGAAATATCTTTGGTACTTTGTTTTGTCTCCCTGAGAAATGTTGTTAGCCACACGGCTAATAAGTTTTTCCCAGTCTTCTACTGTTTCTCCTTTGTCATTTTTCTTGTAGTATCTTTTCTCAAGTACAACTTTCGCGTTTTCAGTTAAATTCATCTATGCTCCTATATTTAATAATTAATTATTTACTTCAGTATTTATGTTTTTTTCTTTATCTTCACTTTTAACATCATTAGTTTTCTCAATATATCTAACCCAATAGTCATATAAATCATCAGTCGAACATACCATTGCAGACATTTTTTTAGCTTTTCTGATACATGACCAATATAACCAAGACCAACCTGGATAATCAATACTATCGAAAGTATTATTATGCCACAAGAGTGAGATATGTGATTGAAACTTCTTAGCTCTTTGAAATAACTTTGTTATTCTGTAGGCTGCAATAAAAGGATTCTGTCCCATTCCTAGTTTAGAAATAAGAGTTGTATCCATTACTATTAGAGGGATTTCCAAGATATTAAAGGGCTTATCATTTTCAATATCATAAGGGTAGAAAGGAAATGATATTCCTGCTCTAAAGCCAATATGTTCCCAGTAGCCTAAGGAAGCATCATACTTTAAATTCATCTTCTCCAAGATATCATAAGAACTTTGATATTGAAAAGAGAGTTTGTGGGAACGATAACCCAGTTGCTGTGGAAAAATCTTTTGTAATCTTTCCAACTCTTTCTTAGTTTCTTTTATGAAATAAGCAGAATCTGGTGATCCGTGTAATCCAACTGCTTGTCTAGAAAACACTTTTTTTATACCTGATTTATATCTATCATCGGTAAAATAGTTTCTTCTTCCATCATCAGAATTATCCTGAACCAGAATGAAGTTTGTACTATTAACTCCTAACCTTCTCTCTTTGTTTAGTATTTTAAGTATAGCTTTCTCTGGATTATATATTTTTTTTGTAAGAAAATGTCCAATCATCTTATAGATTGATTTAACAGGGTCTTTCTTGATTCGATTGGCATTATATTTCATTATTGCCTTGAACTGGTCTGTACTCCAAACATCCCAGTAGTCTATATCATGGGAAAGAGTGACACAAAATCCATGTTCATGTCTCCAACGAAAATCCTTTTTATAATCAGCTAAGCTTAAATCCAAAATGTTATCTAAAATATCACAGTAAGCATCAACAACGGGAATCTCAGAAAAATCCCATTTGTACTGCATTGAATTTTGATATTTAAATCTAATATCAGGATTTGTATTCTTTTTATTAACGTACTCTTTCCAACAAGAAAGAAAATAGAAACCAGAAGCAATAATATCCTTATTGATACTATAAGAATCTCGCCCTACAGTAAAAATTGATCCAGGCTCTGAAAAAAAGAAGGGTATCTTTTCGTTTTTATAGTTATTAAATCTAACCTTAAACTGAGGATAATACTTATTATCTAAAAAGAAGTCGCTAGTTCCCTGATTATATTTAATACTTACAGGATAACTTTTTGATACCTTGCTCCCATAATATATATCAACCTGCTTCCTAGTAGATCCATAATAGAAAGTAGGTATTATTTGCAGAATAGTACAATAGCTACGAAAGACATACTCTGCTTTGTTATAAAAAGCTTCCTCAATGTCGAGTAGAATATTAACTCTGTTTTTAAATTTTTCTTGCATTATATCCTTTTAGTTTTCGAATTTATTATTTTCTTTCCCAGTAACCTTAAAGAGGGTCAAGTCTTCTCATTAAAGATATCTGGTCTTCGCTATTTATAGCAACTGATTTTCTTTACTGCAGCAAAAGGTTATCCTAGTCTATAAGTACCTCTTGCAAAATATCATCAACATTCTTAGCATATTGTATTTTCATCCCAGTTTTGATATATTCTGGTAATTCTTCTATACTATCTTGGTTATCATATGGAACTAAAACATGGCTTATCCCTGCGCGTTTAGCAGCTAAAATCTTTTCTTTTAATCCTCCAATTGGTAAAACTTTTCCTAACAAAGTTATTTCACCAGTCATAGCTACATCATGTTTTACTTTTTTGTTCATTAATAAAGATGCAATGGTAGTTGTTAGAGTTACACCTGCAGAAGGTCCATCTTTAGGTATAGCCCCTGCTGGGAAATGAATATGCAGTGAGTTCTTAGTAAAAACTTCTGGAGAAATTTTATATTTCTTATGGTTTGCTTGTAGGTAACTTAGTGCAATTTGAGCAGACTCCTGCATAACCTTGCCAAGTTGGCCTGTTAACTTAATATTACCTTTCCCTGGCATCTTAATAGCTTCACAAAATAGAATTTCACCACCAAAACTTGTCCAGGCTAGTCCTGTTGTAATACCAACTTCAGCTTTTCGATTTTTCATTTCGGTAGAGAACTTTCTATAACCAAGAAAATCTTTTATATTCTTGTTAGTTACTCTCACTTGTTTTGTATGACCTTCAGCTACTCTTCTTGCTATCTTACGCATCACTGTTCCTATTGTTCTCTGTAAAGACCTGACTCCAGCTTCTTTGACATAATAGCGAATCATCTCTTCCAAAGCACTTTTTGTCATTGATACGTGGGATTTAGTGATTCCATTGTTTTCAATTTCTCTAGGAATAAGATAACGCTTTGCTATCTCTATCTTTTCATCTTCAATATAAGAAGAGAATTCAATAATTTCCATTCTATCAAGTAGAGGCTGTGGTATAGTATTCAGTGAATTAGCTGTAGTTATAAACATTACATCAGTCAAATCATATGGTAAATTTATATAGTGATCAACAAAAGAGAAGTTCTGTTCTGGATCAAGAACCTCTAACAAAGCTGAAGCAGGATCCCCTCTAAAGTCTCTTCCTAATTTATCAATTTCATCAAGCATAAAAATAGGATTAGATGAACCAGCTCTTTTTAACTCGGTTATAATTTTACCTGGCATGGCTCCGATATAAGTACGTCGATGCCCTCTAATCTCAGCTTCGTCATGAACACCACCTAAGGACATTCTGATAAACTTTCGGTTCAGTGCTCTCGCAACAGAACGACCGATGGAGGTTTTTCCAACTCCAGGAGGACCAACAAAACAAAGAATAGGTCCCTTAATCTCTTGTTTTAGCTTCTTAACAGCAATAAATTCAATTATTCTCTCTTTAGCTTTATCTAAACCGTAATGATCTTTAGTGAGTATCTTATCTATTTTATCTAAATTATAGTTATCTTTAGTTTTCTTACTCCAAGGAATATTAACAATCCAATCTAAATAATTGCGAAGAACACTGTATTCACTCGATGCGGGTTGCATTGTTTTCATCTTAGTAAGCTCTTCTTCAGCAGCCTGCAGAACATAATCAGGAAGCTTAGCTTTCTTAATTTTATCTTCCCAAGAGCTTATCTCTTGTTCAACTTCATCACTTTCGCCCAGCTCTTTTCTGATAGCCATAAGCTGCTCTCTAAGGTAATATTTTCGTTGATCTTCGGACATTTCTAATTCAACATTGCTTCTAATCCTATTCTCAAGTTGAAGTTGTTTAATCAAATCAGCTAAGTATTTATTCAGCTTTTCTAGTCTAAAAACTAAGTCAAGAGTTGAAAGAATGTCTTGCTTCTCCAAAGTCTTAATATCAGTATTTTCTGCAATTAAATCAGCAACTCTAGAAGTCTGAGGTATCTGCTTAATTGAAGGCAAAAACTCCTTACCGGGGAGATTACTCTCTGTTGCGACAGTTTCTAGTAGTTCTAATGCTATCTTTCTGAGAGCTTGTATCTTAGGTGTATCATCACTTCTTTCACCTAGTGATTCTACTTCTACCATGAGAATTGGTTCATGTTGAATGATCTTCTCAATTCTGATTCTAGAGTTCCCTTGCAATAATATTGAAAGAGAGCCATCTTTATTTCTGACCATTTTTATTATTGAAGCTGCTGTACCATATTCATAAACTTCAACATCTTGACTCTCTTGACTCTCTTTTTGTAAAAATAAACCAAGAGACTTATCATGTGTTAAAGCATAGTCAACAACTGCTATCTTCTCAGGATCAGCAACAATAAGTGGCATTATCATAAAAGGAAATAACACCAAACTAGGATTTACCAAGACTGGTAAAGTCCGTGGAATCTTTTTTTCATCTTGCATAGAAAATCCCCTTTTTGCTAAAATGAATAATTCTATCTTATTTCATTATTAGAATTTTTTGTACCTTTTCACTATCTTTACTTGAAATTTTAATAAAATATACTCCATTTGCTAATTTTTTTTCAGAAAGATTCCAGCTCAAATTGCCATTTTTCAACTGCATATTGTTAGCAGTTAATACTTTCTGACCTTTAATATTATAAAGGGAGATATTAAGAGAATCATCTGATTTATAATTAGCTTTTATATGCAAATCTTGAGCAAGTGGATTTGGATAGATTAGGTAGCTTTCCTGGGCAAGCTCAACATCATTATTATCATTTTCTACAGGTGGGTTTGTGTTACTTAAAAGTGTTAAGATCATAGATCTGACTTGATCAGGATTGAAATAATATAAAGGGAAACCAAAGAAATAAGTCTCCCAACCATTCTCAGAGTTATTAGCTACTGCAACTACGCCTTCAGGTTCAGAGATAGTATATAGTTCACTAGCTTGACCAAGAGTAAAAGTAGCAATCATTGAAAGATTACCTTCCCAGGGTTCTGGCAGTAAAGAACCATCTGTTGATAAGTCAGGATACTGCTCATTAGTAGATTCTGCTAAAGATAAGACAGGGGAATTATATAGTTCGAAAGATGAAATACCTAAGAAAATTTCTAGAAAACTTGGTGAAAGGTCTAGTACGCTTTTCCAACCAGAGATAATCAGCTTCCCACCTGATAGAAGATAATTTCCCAGCAGGTTTTCATAAGCAGATAATTCGCTGGAAGATACAGTATCATTATGCCATATAACAGCATCATAATCTGTCATTACAGGATAGGTTAATTCTTCTTGGTTTAAATCTATATTAGAAATTTGATATCCTTGAAAAAGCAAATTGTTATAATAATCATCAATTTCTTGGTCTGAAGGGCTTAGCATAACACCAATTCCATCAGCACTATCATCTACTATAAGAATAGATTGACTTGCTTCTATTGCTTGCGGAATAACTATCATATCTTGACTATCTGTAGGATATGATTCAAAGCCATCTTCATCAATAATAACCACGTAGAAATGGTATTCCTGATTATTTGTTAAATTTTCTACTAAATACCTTGTAGAAGTTATTGGCTCTGTATTTACTAGATTCCAATCAAGATTATCAATTTCTTTCATATATATATTATATCCCAAGAAATCTTCTTCATTTCCGAAAGAAGACCAGGAAAGTAGAGCTTGTCCATCTCCTGCATATACATTATTCATATCTAATGTAAGTTGCTCAACACCTTCAACTAAGTTCCAAGAATCAGGATCAACAAAAATCGGAGAATTAATATTAGAAACACTTACCGGATCAGTCAAACTATAGCCTGGAGAAAAAAGAGTCCTTAATGAATCAGAACTCTCTCCTAGGTGGAAAGGAATAGTTAGATAAAAATCAGTTCCGCTGTCTGAAGTAACATTGTTATAAAACCTCACTTGGTTAGTTTCAGGATTCTTCAAAATAGCATATTCATAAGAAGGAATTCCAGCAGAATATATCCATTGATTAAAGAACTGTTGTAAATCTTGACCTGAGATGTTCTCGCAATGTGCAACAAACTCTTCAGTTATAATATTGCCATATTGATTATTAGCATACCAAGATTGGATCATATTCCAAAAAACTTCATCCCCTAGTTCAAGTCTAAGCATGTGTAAAACTGAAGCAGCCTTTTCATAAGATGGTGGTGTAAAATATTCTAGATACTCTGGATCATAAATAGTTTGCGGACCAGCTGAGTTCTGCCAGTTTTTATAATAATTCTGAATTTGTATATTCACATAATCAATCATAGCATCATAACCAAGTAGATAATTAGCCCAAACAGCTTCAGAGTAAGTAGCAAACCCTTCTGATAACCAGACATCTTTCCAAGTGAATGGGGTCAGACAATTACCAAACCAATGATGGGATAATTCATGAGCTACAGTATATTCAGGGTCATTTGGAGAACCATCAATATAAGAAACACCTAAAGTTGTCATTGTTTGATGTTCCATTGCTCCATAAGTTTGCATATTCACTAGGGCTTGACCATACTTCTCAAAAGGGTATTCTCCATAGGCATCAGTATATGCTTGCATCATTTCAGGAACTCTTACAAAATCAACCAAACAGTCTTCATAATAATTACTTTGAACAAAGTGCTGAATAGGGACCACTTGGCCATCTTCTTTTGTAAAAGTCTGTTCTATTACAGAATAAGGTGCAATATGGATAACTGCTAAGTATGTTGACATAGGATTCTCACCTATCCACTCATAGCTTTTAGTTCCATCGCCATTATCAATAGTTTGACCTTGTAAGCCATTGCAGGCTGCTACCCAATCATCTCTACAAGTTATATTAAAACTCACTAATGCCTTATCCCAAGGGTGGTCATAGCAAGGGAACCAATTTCTAGTTGCATTTGGGTCTGAAATAGTAAAGACCATATTTGGTCTAAAAACCATTCCAATATTATACCCATCATTAGATAGTTGTGGATACCCTGAATAGAAAACTTTGGTAGTAAATTGTTGATTATTTTCTACACTTACAGGTATAGTTATAATATCATTACTATAAGTATAGTCAATACTTACACCATCAACAAGTACGCTTTCAACTTCCAATCCTACAAGATTGTATCCTACGAATTCTAAATTATCTTGAGCAATTACTTCAGCTTCAACAAAGCCTTGAATATAGTCATTTTGATCATCAATTTCAACATCTATAAAATAGCTTACAACATCATAGCCATGCAGGGAGTCTATTCTGGTTATTGATTCGTAATGTCTGCTTGACCTTAAGTCTACTCTTGGATGGGAATATATATTGATTATACATAAAATAAAAGCTAAAAGGGTAAGAACTTTCTTCATAAATGACTCCTAAAAATTTAATCTTATAAATGAAAAATATTAACTTGAACATTCTTGGCAAGACTTTATTTTAACTTTTTTTACACTTCCTTCATTGTTATAATCCACATAGACTAGCAGAAATTTATGAAGATAATAATAGATAAGTGACTTAACTAGTTAATGAAGCCTATTAATCATTAGCATTTATGGCTAAGTCAATCGGACTTCAAACAGGTTATTGAAATGTCATTATTCACTCTTTGTGCCTGAAATCCCCTCCCAAGTGTACTGTTTGTTTTCAAGAAATTTCACTCAAAATAGAAAAGACTGCATTTTTAGAAAGTTAATTTTTTTTCAGTGAGAACTTTCTGGAAAATTGAGCTCAAAAATAGAAATCTTAAAAAATAATTAACACTTTCTTAAATAATTATGACATAGTTAATTATATAAAGAAAGAAAGAGGAGAATAAGGTATTGTATAGTTTTGTAACTTACCATTTATTCTAATGTTACTATTTTTCACCACTTTCCAAGATGAAATATAGTTACTTGACAAGATAAATCTTCAGAATATTTTAAATCCTACCTCTTATATAAGTAAAATTTGAGATGAGATAAATGTTTGCTTTTTGTGAAGTGGATAACTTGTGGATAAAGTCAATTTCTCCACAATCCTACTCAGTTAAATATATGATATAGAGTGATTTTATACGTTAAAAAATAGTTATCCACACAAGGTGGATAAAAAGATAGATAATAATTTTAAAAAACATTAAAAGGTAGATATGGATCAAGATATTTGGCAAAATATATTAGATGAATTGGAAGAACATGTAGCGAAACAAAGTTTTAACACTTGGTTTAGTGAAACAAAACTAGTCAAATTTGAAGATGAGTCGCTTTATATAATGACCCCAACTAAGGTTGCCTCTGACTTTTTGAATAAAAACTATGCAAGCATGATATCTGAAGTTGCTTTTAATTTATATCAAAGAAAATTTGATATCCGCTTCTTGAATGATGATTCTTCTTTGAAAAAACGTCCTAGTCAGAAAATCAGAAAAAGTGGCTTGGGTGATAACTATGATTTACCTCCTTTAAACGAGTTTTACACTTTTGATCAGTTTGTGGTTGGGAAAAATAATAACTTTGCGTACTCAGCAGCTATGGCTGTAGCAGAATCTCCTGGTTCCACTTATAACCCGTTATTCATCTATGGCGAATCAGGGATGGGTAAAACCCACTTAATGCAAGCAGTTGGTCATTATCTCTTAGACATTGATAAGAACAAGACCATTTATTATATTAGTTCAGAAGAGTTCACTAATCAGATGATAGAATCTATAAGAGGGAATAGTATGACTACTTTTAGACAGAAGTTCCGTCATGTAGATGTTCTTTTGGTTGATGATATTCATTTTCTTGCTAAGAAAGAAGGTACTCAAGAAGAATTTTTTCATACCTTTAATGCCCTCCTCTCTTCTAAGAAGCAAATTATCCTAACTAGTGACAGACCTCCTAAAGATATTCCGGATTTAGAGAATAGGTTAGTTACTAGATTTGAATCTGGACTTCTTGCTGATTTGAAAAACCCTGATTTTGAAACAAGAGTCGCTATTCTTAAGAAAAAAGCTGATAATCAAAACATAGTATTACAAAATGATATTATTGAATTTATTGCTGAAGGGATTACTAGCTCAGTTCGTGCTCTTGAGGGTTCATTAATCAGAATATTAGCTTATGCTTCTTATAATAGAGTAAATCCTCTTGATATTAATAAAACAATGGTGCTAGATATTTTAGGTGATATGATTACCGATAAACCTAAAGATATCAACATGGACTCTATCATCGATAGAGTTTGCAAGTTCTACAGTATAACCAGAAAACAAATTATGGACAAAACAAGAGTCAAAACTATCGCTTTCCCTCGACAAGTAGCAATGTATCTCATCTGTCTTTTAATTCCTCAAACATCTTTAAAGGAAATTGCTCTTTATTTTAATAGGAAAGACCATACCACGGTTCTTCATGCTAAAAGAATGATTGAAAATAAATTTAATAAAGACAATGATTTAAGAGTTGATTTGGAATCTTTAATCAAAGAACTAAAAAACTAATCATAATAAAAAAAATTAAGCCTCTATCAACTGATAGAGGCTCTTCTTTTTTAACGTTTTCTATCGTAATTTAAATTCTTTCTTTTGCAAATAATCATAACGAATATTCATTCCTGGCTGATAAATAAGAGCCATTATCGAATCTTGTCCTTCTTTTAGCGAAGAATAATCAGCAAAGTCAAGCGTTCTAATAATTGCTTCGAATACTCTTATAGCCCCAGAATGATCACAAAGAAGAATTCGCTTTCCTTGGTTTTCTTTTAATAGTTGAATAAAGCTATAACCAATTCTCCAGTCAGCTTCAATCAATGTCTCACCTTCTGGATAATGATAAAATCTATTCTTTAACATAGACTTAGCTTTCTTTATTTTATCTGACTCACTACCAGACCATTCATCACCATAAATATTAACTAACTCTTTGAAAATATCATTTTTATATTTATGAGTCATTGCTCCATACTTTTGAGAATTGAGTCCATAAATAGCTTTGAAGTTGATATTAGTATATTCTGCACCAGACAAGAAGTAACGAGAAGTTTGTTCAGTATTCTCTGATTCAGAACCAAAAACATTAATTGGATTCTCTTTGGAGTATGCCCAGAACCGGTATCCTTCATTTTGAAGGGCATCAACAGCTACCTTAAAATCTAAACCTAAACTCTTAGCAGTCTCTATGCCCTCTTCTTTTAAAGAATTACCAACTGAATAGGAAACACGTCTGTTATTATGCCATGAATCCCAGTAGCCTGAACCTACAAATTCAGGATTAGAGCCTCCAGATTCATGAATAGATTTACCATGCCTAATGAGGATAACTTGGGTTTGATTCAAAGGCACATATGCATTAGGATAGAGAGGCATTGCTTTCCCATTTGGTAACCAAATAATTCTCTCCTGCATAATCAAACCTGATCCATCATCTAATTGCCTGCCTTCAAGCCGACGAGAACCATCTTTCTTGCTTGCCATGTCCATAGCTAAGACAAATTTTGTTCTATAACGAGTTAATTCACTACCTCTAGAAGGAATATTTTGAGGACATAGAGCATCCCAGAATTGTTCAAGCCCAAACTTCTGCCTAATTAATCTCTTGAAGCTATCATTTGTAATAAGTCCATTCCAAGCAAGATAGAACATATTTTTATTATTTTTACCAACCTCTTTTTTATTGGCTAAGTTTCGAATAAACTCATATTTTCTTTTTATGTATATTTCAGGTGTTGTACCTGCTGTCAATGATGAAATAAAAAAGTAAATATCTTTACCTATGGTTCTTAATTGGTCTATCATAGAATGATCTACAGCTTCTTCACTTAACTGTATCTTATCACCATAAACTACCTTTAATAGTTTGATTCCTTTTTTTACAGAATCCAAAGTATAAGCATTATGGAATTCAGCATGATCTCTAGTATGTAACAAGACTGTATCTTGTTCATCACTTATTGTATTAGTTTTTTCTAATTCTTTATTCTTGCTAGTATCTAATTCTGTTTTATTATTCTTTTTTTGCTTTGCCATACTAATCTCCTTTTAAAGTTTGTAATAAAATACTCAAAAAAAAAGCAATGTCAAGCTTTAATTCTCCATATCTGATTATCCACTACTAACTTTATATATTCCTTGCTAATGCAAGATGAGTTATCCTTACTACTTTCCTTTAATTATTGTACTTATTACAGTTATATGTATGCTTGCTTATTTTTACAAAAAAAATCTTGACTAATTTTAGCAGTCTGAAAATATGTTTGCTAAATAATCGAATTTAAAATAAAAATAAATCAAAAACGGAGGTATAAGATGATCCTTAAACCTATTGATGATCGTGTAGTGATTAAATTAGATCAAAAACCTACAGAGAAAAAAGTTGGGAATTTATATATTCCAGATAGTGCTAAAGAAAAACCACAAATGGGTGAAATCATTGCTGTTGGTAATGATGAAGAACTACAAGAAATCGTTAAAGTCGGAGACACTGTTCTTTATGCTAAGTATGGTGGAAACGAAGTAGAACTCGACGGTGAGAAATATCTTATTGTTTCACGATCAGATATTCTTGCTATTGTGGAGTAATGATGATTGAAGTAAACGAAACAAACTTCGCTGAAATCGTAGAAAACTCAGATATCCCTGTTTTAGTAGATTTTTGGGCTCCTTGGTGTGGTCCTTGTAAAGCCTTAACTCCAACTATCGAAAAAGTAGCTGCTGAGTTAGAAGGAAAACTTAAAGTTGTAAAAATCAATGTTGATGAAGCTCCAGCAATTGCAGGTAAATACTCTGTGATGTCTATTCCAACTGTGATCTTGTTCAAAGATGGCCAAGTTAAAGAACAGACTGTTGGCTTAGTTAACAAATCAAAACTTATAAAGAAAATAGAAGCCTATTTATAAGCTGATATTTCCCGGATTGTATAAAGCTCTTCATTTGAAGGGCTTTTTTCTCACCCAATTTTCCATAAAAAATAATATAAATTTAAATTAAAAGTTGACACAATAAAAATAAACCATAAGTTTGGTAAAAAAATATGGAGTATTATTATGAGATATGCTGGCTTTTGGCTTAGATTTATTGCAGCTATAGTTGATTCTATTGTTATTACTATTATTGCCCGAGTTCTTTTAATTGGGTTTGAAACACCTAATTTATACCCAAATCAAAGTTATTTTGATGCCTTAAATTCACCCATAACACTTATGAATACCTTGATTTTCTGGCTTTATTTCGCTATTCTAGAATCTTCTCCTCTTCAAGCATCCTTAGGTAAATTTGTCCTCGGATTGAAAGTTGTTGATGTTTACGGAAGAAGAATTGGATTTCTAAGAGCTACTGGAAGACACTTTGGTAAGATTGTTTCTGCTTTTATATTAATGATTGGTTATCTTATGGCGGGTTTTACAGACCAAAAACAAGCCTTACATGATAAAATGGCTAACTGTTTAGTGATAAAAAGATAAGTTATCTTATATTATATGAAAAGACTAATATTCTTTTCAACTTTGCTACTATTTACCTGCTTATCATATTGTCTTAAACCTTGTAAAGACTACCAAATCAAACCTGAGCAGTATGGTTTAATCTATAAGGAAATTCCAGTAACTACCAAAGATGGTTATCACATTGAGTGCTTCTTCTTTCCAGCTCAAGAAGCTAAACAAATCACTCATGAGATGTATTACAAACCTCAAAGGCTCCCCTATGAGTCATATCCTCCGAATAAAACAATAATTATTGCTAATGGTGACGGTGGAAATATGATGAATATGCTCAGCTACATATATAAATTAGTTACAAAAGGTATGAATGTAGTATCTTTTGATTGGCGAGGATTTGGAGAAAGTGATGCTTGGGAAACTAATCCAGATTTACTATGCTATACAGAATATATTTGGGACTATGACGCTGTTATTAATAAAATTTCTCAACTTACAGAAGTAGATGGAATTGGGGTTTTTGGAGTATCTACTGGAGCTTATTTATCCTTTGCAGTAGCTTATCAAAATAAAAATGTCGATTGTTTTGTAGGAAGAGCTCTTATGACAGATTTTGAAGAGGTCATATTAAATCTTCACAAATTGAATCCCGACAGAAAATTGAGTTACCCCAGAACTTACCCAAAAAACCTTCTACCAATCAATCTTTCAAGAACTTTTAATAAACCAGTTTTGCTTATTGTCGGTGAAAATGATTTGCGTACTCCTGTTGAAATGTCTCAAAGAATATACGATAATCTAAAAGGTACTAAAGAATTATGGATTGTCGAAAATGCTGGACATGGAGGGGAAAATGCTCCTGAAACAGTATCCACTAAGCTGTTCTGGGAAAAAGTAATTTCTTTCTTTCAAAATCATATTGACTAATCTATAAATTTTCGACTCTCTTTAGTAATCTAATGGAAAAACGAGTTTTTTTAATATAGCATATTAGTTGTCTAGTTTGAACATATAATAAAAATTTTATCGTTTACAGTAAATTATGGTTGTTGAATAAGAACTTTGTCCTGAAAGGGTAAGTCTTACTTAGCTTACAAACTTCTAAAAACAATACTCGAAAACGTAATTTACTTATGTGCACTAATATGCTATTAATTATTACTTTATACTTTGTATCATACTTGAAATTGAACCATTTTTTTATATATTTTAGTAACTATCTGATTTTGAATTCTATGACTAAAGCTATTCTTCCATCATCTCGATACACCATTCAGCTACTTTTCCACAGATATGAGCACAATTATTAACAAACTTATCATCTTTAAATTGTTTTATTTCATCAGAATTCCACATATCGAAAGTTCTGTTATGACACTGTTTTTGGAATCCATGACAGGTGAAAGAACCTAGTTCCTTTTCGTGACGTTCAATAAGTTCTTTGCTCATTTCTAGACATTTCTTAGTCTTAATATGATTTAGATCAGCTAAATCTCTTCCATATTTGCTACCAAGAGCCAATAAACCTCCACTTAATGCCCCACAAGTCCCCTTTCCCAAGAGCCCACTTCCACCTGCGAACCCATGCGAAGCTTTTATTAGGTCACTACTAATAAATCCAATTAAATCTCTCACGGCTAACAATACACACTGAGGACAACCACCATATTCTAAGTAATACTTACTGGCTAAATCATAAGCCTTTTTAGCTAACTCTACTTTTGCATTCATAATTTACACCTCTATAGCGATATTTTTCATAACACATAGAAATGTCAATATTTTACTAGTCATTTTGAATTCAAAAATAAAACAGACTAGTTTTTAACTTATATACTGCTTGATTTTCACTCAAACAATGTAATCTATAGCAAATTACGCTATTAATTAGCAATGATAATTAGTAGTAAAAATTTATATTAAAGAGATTTTTATAATATTTTTGTACTTTTACATATTTCTTTATAATAGTGTCTATCAAAGTATTATCAACCTTCGTAAGTGACTTTTAAAACTAAATTTTAGTAATTTACAGAAAATAAATAAAATAAAGATTGACAGTAAATTACACAATTATATTTTTAGGTCAAATAGACTTCTGTAAAAGAAGTTAGAATGTGAGGAATTAATGAATATTTACGTTGGAAACTTGTCATATACTATGACACAAGAAGAATTAAGAGAATTATTTGCGGAATTTGGTGAAGTAACTTCAGTTAAAATTATTGAAGACAGAGAAACTGGTCGTCCTAAAGGCTTTGGTTTTGTTGAAATGGCTGATAATGCAGCTGGTCAAGAAGCTATTGACAGTTTAAATGACAAAGAAATCATGGGTAGAGGCATCAAAGTTAATGAAGCTCGTCCAAGAGAAGAAAGACCAAGACGCAGAACAAACAGATATTAATTTAGAATTTGTTTATCTCGCTCAGAAGTGAGATTTTTGATAAAGAATTATTTTAAGCAAAAAGGACTTAGTTAGCTAAGTCCTTTTTTTCTATCTAGATAAATTAGTTATTTGTGGATGCTATAAACAAAAGAGCTTGTCCTTTGAGCTTAATCTCTTCTGCTTGAGCAGTTATAAAAATTGATTGACCTTGATTTATCTCTTTAGTTTCACCATTACATTTTACTTCTACTTGACCTGATATAATTAAAATTATGGTTGGTCTACTATTTAAGAGTTTGTATTCCCCTTGTAAGTTCAATCTTTTTAAGCTAAATTCTTGGCTCGCTATCTTATACTCGATTAAGTTTTCCTTCGGGGGATAGGTTTGAATTTTTGCTTTTTCCATCTTCCATTGCAAAATAGAGGTAAGTTCAGCCACATCTATATTTTTTGGAGTAAGTCCCCCTCTAAGTACATTATCAGAGTTTGCCATTATTTCAATGCCTGTACCTTGCAGATAAGCATGCAAAAAACCAGCTTGGAGATAAACAGCTTGCCCGGGTTCAAGTTTGAAAGTATTTAAGAAAAGGGGTGAAATTGCACCAATATCATTAGGGTAGATATCAAATAACTTTGCAAGCCAATCCTTTGTGTATTTATCTTTTAGCAAATGGATGTTTTTGATTGTGTGTTCTAAACACTGTTGCTTTTTTTCCACAGAAGCGTTTAAAATTTCCTTGAACAAAACAGACCATGATTCTGAGTCTTGTTTATTTTGAAAAGAAGCAAAGTTTTCGAAAATAGTTGTTAATCCCAAGTCAGAAAATAATTCAACAATTTCTTCAGCTGGTCTAAAACCACACATAGCATGAAACTCGGTTAAAGCACAAATGAGTTCAGGTTTATGATTATCATCTTTATAATTTCTGGTAAAATCTGACAAATCAATACCTAAGTCATTTTCTTTTTGATAACCAGCTTTAGCCTGTTCAAGATTGGGATGTGCTTGAATAGAAAGAGGTTTTCTTGAGCTTAAGACTTTGAAAAGATAAGGTAGATTATTATTATATTTATCTGCAACTTCTTTACTAAGAAAAGCTTGAGGATTCAACTTAATCGCTTTATCCAAAGTCAAGTTAAGATAAGGTAGAAAAGAAGGGGCTTTGCTATGAGCACCCATCCAGAGTTCAGCCCAAGGACTATCGTCTTGTTTTTTTAATCCCAGTAAGCTAGAAATAAAATCCTTAGTTCCCCATTCATATTTTTGAACTTGATTCTCCATTTTGTACATCTTTTTCATCATATTTCCTTATTTGAGCTCTAAGTTTTTGATTTCATGCTCTTCCTGTTTCAGCATATCATATTGAATTCCAAAATTATCTAAAATTTGACTAAAATATTCTAAGACAGGATTTTCTGTGTAGAAATGGCCAGCATCGATAATTGGCAAGTTAGAATCTAACATAGTGTGATAAGTAACATCACCAGTAACAAAAACATCACTAATTGCACTTGCCCTTGTTATTAAGAATGAGCCTGATCCTCCACAAACAGAAACACGTTTGATGATTTTGTCTTTAATACCAGCAGTCCATAACTTTACAAAAGGAGCATTTAATCTTTCTTTAACAAATTGGGCAAACTCAGATAGTTTGTACTCTTTTTCTAAATCACCAACCATACCAGAACCATAATTAATATTATCGTCCGAGATTTCATAGAAGTGATAAACTGGTCTTTCATAAGGGTGAATGGTCTTTATAGCATTTATGACCAGGTTAAAATTAGCTTTATCAACTCTAAATTGTAATTGTACTTCATCGATAACTTCTTTATTATTTACACTCCCAATATGAGGTTTTGCAGTTGCTTTAGGGGTAAAAGAGCCCCTTACTTCATTAGTTACTAAGCATGCATCATACTTTTCATAAAGTCCAGCACCTGCCTCAGTAATTTTTTCTCTAAGTAAGTTTAAATGTGAAAGAGGAACAAATACTTTGCCCCAATACACGTTATTTCCACCATCATTTGCTATAAATCTACAGTTTTTTAGACCTAACCGGTCAGCTAATACTTTATTTACCCCTGTAGGAATTGAATCTAAATTTGTATGCATAGAAATTACATCAATATTTGCTCTGATTAATTTCAAGTATAGAGGATTATTTAGTCTAGCTATTTTACCGAAAATAATAGGATGATGAGAGATTATTAAGTTGCAATTTTCCTTTATAGCTTTATCTACTGCATTAGTAGTTACATCTAGGGTTAGTAGAACTTTCTTAACCTCATCTGTCCCATCACCTATCAACAAGCCTACATTATCCCAGTCAAAAGCAATGCTATTAGGCATTATTTTCGTTAATTCTAAGTTTAAATCTTTAATTTTCATCCTTACCTCACTTAATAAAATTAAAATGTTCTTTTAGCATCTCTGTAAAACCGTCTTGACAATCCTCTGCTACAAGCGGATAGATATCCTTCATGATAACAGGAGCATTAGCCACGACATACGAATCTTTAAAACTTTCCAACATAGCAATATCATTATAATCATTACCTATTGCAAGGGCTTGTCCTGCTTGTAAACCTAATTTACTTACTAGCTTCTTGCAAGCATAACCTTTATTGACTCCTTTAGGGAAAATCTCAATCCAGACTGACTTATGATCAAGAGGAGATGTCGCTCTAATAATTGAAAGATCTGGTAAATTTTCAATCGCATGTTCAACTATACCTTCTTTAACATTATCAACTATGGAAATAAGCTGAGTTGCATTCTTAGTATAAGATCCCTTATAAAGACACGCAAATTCTTGATAATGTTTTACTCTTTTAAAGCTATCTATACAAGGTTTGGAAGCATATGAATAATGGAAATAATGATTATTAGGAATAGGGTGATGAATCATGAAATCTACATCTAGCTCTTGTAAATAGAGAATGACCCGTTGGACTTGTTGGTTCTCAATTTCTGTTTTACTAATAATCTCTTGTGTCTGAAAATCAATTATTCCTGCTCCAGATGAAATCACTAAATAGTCTATTGGAAAATCTTTTGGTAAAACAGCTTGGGCTGAAAAGAGATTTCTTCCAGTAACTATTACTCTAATAACCCCTTCTTGTCCCAACTGAAGCAAAGATTCATAATTTCTTCTTGAAATTTTTGATTCTGAAGTAAAGAGGGTTCTGTCTAAATCTGTGAAAACAATCTTCTTCATAATCTATTCCAAAATTTCGAAAGAACTCATCGGAATTGGAGCTTTAAGATAGTTCAAGACTCTTTCCACTAAGATACCTTCATTGATATTATGTTTAAAGCCATAAGTAGAGCGTATTCCTATTGATATAAACTGCACCGCTCTGTCCAAGGCAATTGGGAGACTATCACCCTGCATTAAACTACCTAGCAACACACTTGTAAAAGCATCTCCTGTTCCAGGATAACTTGCAGGAATATAGTCACAACTTACTTTCCAAAACCTGTTTTCATCTCTATTATATGCAATTACAGCCGTTCTCTTTTTAACACACTCATCAGGAACGCTTGTTAAGACTACTATCTTAGGACCTTTCTTAGCAAGTTGTTTACACCAGCTTTTGGCCTGCTTTATAGACATTACTTGAGGATAAGCTTCCTTTAATAAAAAAGCAGCTTCTGTAATATTAGGAGTAATAATATCAGCAGATTCTATTAACTTCCGCATTTCTTCAACCATCTCCAAGCCAAATGAGCTGTATAGTGCTCCATCATCTCCAAATACTGGATCAACTACTACTAGCTGACTCGGGTTCTTAAAGTCTCTGATTAAATTCTTTACTATCTCAATCTGGCGTGGTGAACCTAAAAAGCCACTATAAATAGCATCAAATAATACTCCTAGCTCTTGCCAATGGTCTATAAAACCAAGCATCTGTTCAGTTAAATCTAAAAATCTATAATTCTCATAAGCGGTATTGGAAGACAATACAGCTGTTGGCAAGGCTACTACTTGATGTCCCATTGAAGATAAAATTGATATAACTTCATTTAATGAAACATGACCAAGACCTGCTAAATCATGTATTGCACATATTTTTTTTACTGGATTTTTCATTTGTGATACTCCTCAACATAATTATCTCTTAAGACAAAAGACCACTTTTTTAATTCTTTATCTATCCATGCTCTCTTTGGAAAAGCATTATCCATAATCTTATAAAACTCTTTTCCATGATTAGCATGAATCAAATGAGTCAGCTCATGAAAAGCCACATATTCTCTAAGAATCGGGGGAACTTTCATTAAATGATAGTTCAGGACTACTCTATTTTCGGATTTCTTACAATTACCCCATTGTCTTTTCATTTTCTTAATAATAAGATTAGGCTTCTCCTTAAAACTAAAGTACTCTAACATATCATCTAATGATCTTGCTATATAAATATTTGCTAAGTTAGTGTAAAGACTATCAATTTGCTTATAAACATTATCATAGTTTCTCTCTTCAGGATTAAGATAGAGGTAAATAACTCCTTTAGAGAAAAAAGACTCTTGTTTAAATTTTTCCTTGCTGAGATAATGAATAGGAGTCAATATTCCCTCAATATATACTTTTATATCTAAGTTAAGTTTCTTTTCTTGCAAACTATCCTCTTCAGCTAATCCTTTAATATAGAGCTTATAAATCTGATCAAAATGAGGGTTTAAGATTTCTAATATTCTATTTTTGCCAAGACTAGAAGGAGCAGTTATTCTAATATTATTACCACTTCCATACAACCTAAGCCTCTTAGAAGTAGGAAATCTTTTTACTTGAACTGGAATTATGATACCCTTTACTTTTATTTTTAAATAATCATCAAGAAATTTATTTTTCATTTTTTCAAATTATTATCTGATTTCAAATAGTCAATAGATTATTTAGTTTTGTGCTTTACCATATCTCGATATCGATATTTATTTATTACTTTATTTTTTCTTTCCAACTAGCATCATCATTGACTTTAGGCTTAGAAACCTATTTTTAAGATAGTTGTCTTGTTTTTTTTACTTGACAGATTGTGGGTATTTAATTTATTTCGATATATAGATATTGATATAAAGAAAGAAAAAATAGAAAGGAGTACAAAATGTACGAAAAAAAGACTGATATCAATGCCGTGTTTGAACTCAGAACTGCTGTGAAAGATTATTTTGGTCTAGGAGCTATCCATAAAATCGATGAAATTGCTGATGATATGGTAGCAAGAGGATTAAACAAAGTTATCGTAATTTCAGGTAGAAGCTCATACAAGACCTGTGGAGCTTGGGATGTTATTGAAAAATCATTAAAAGAACACAGGATTGAATATATCAATTTCGCCAAGGTTACTCCTAATCCTACTGATACAGCTGTAGATGAAGCAACTAAACTTGCCTTAGATTTTAGAGCACAAGCTGTAATAGGTATTGGAGGAGGTTCTCCAATAGATACAGCTAAGAGTGTAGCAATAATGATGGAATATCCTAATAATAATTGTGCAGAACTCTATGAAGGTGTATTTGTTCCTAGTCATGCAGCCCCTATTCTTGCTATTAATACAACTCATGGAACTGGAACTGAAGTTAATAGATTCGCAGTTGTTACTATCACAGCTAAAGATTATAAGCCAGCTATTGCTTATGATTGTATCTATCCAACTTGGGCTATCGATGATCCAGGTTTAATGAAAGATCTTCCTCTTCATCAGACCCTTTTTGTCTCAATTGATGCATTAAATCATGTTACTGAATCTGCTACAACTAAAGTAGCATCTCCTTATTCTATTTTAACAGCTCAAGAAACCATAAGGTTAGTTCATAAATATCTTCCTATCATAAAAGAAGACCTTACTAATATGGAAGCTCGTTATTTCTTAACCTATGCTTCTGCTTTAGGTGGAATATCTTTTGATAATGGACTCCTCCATTACACACATGCATTAGAACATCCACTCAGTGCTTTAAAACCTGAGTTAGCTCACGGTCTGGGGTTAGCTATGATTCTTCCAGCTGTTTTAGAGACTATTTATCCAGCTTGTCCTGAAGTTTTAGCTGATATCTACGCTCCAATAGTACCAAACTTAAAAGGTAGAGCTAATGAAGCTCATGAACTAGCTAAAGGTGTAGAGGAATGGTTATTCTCTATGGGAGTAAATCAAAAATTATCAGATGAAGGATTTAGTGAAAAGCACCTTGATAAACTTGTAAGATTAGTAAAAGAAACTCCTTCATTGGGTGGCTTGATTGCTATAGCTCCAATTGATGCTACAGATGATATTATCAGAAGTATCTATAGTAAGAGTTTATATCCAATGAAATAATTCGAATAAATCTCTCTTGTTAGTACCTATATGCCCTTGGTCGGCATATAGGTTTTATCTTTCTCAGAAAAAGTATATTTTTGCTCAAAAAACTTCTTGACATATAATATCGATATATAATTCTTATAATTAACAAAAGGAGCACTCAACTTATGGCACAAGAAATTTCGGATTTAACATTAAGAAGATTTCCAAAATATATATATATACTACGATCGATGCAGAGGAAAGGTCAAGAATATACTTCTGCTTCAGAGCTATCACGTTTCTTGGATATTCACCATACTCAGATAAGAAAGGATTTAGCATTAACAGGAGTTCGTGGAATACCCAAGCGAGGACATCAAGTAGATTCACTATTAAAGGCATGTATAGAGTTCCTTGACTGGGATAATCTTACAGATGCCTGCTTAGTTGGTGTCGGTAATATGGGAAATGCTTTATTGAACTATGAAGGGTTTGCTCAATCTGGTTTACAGATTGTAGCTGCTTTTGATAATGACCCGGATAAAGTCGATAAGCGAATAAACAATATAAAAATCTATCCTATTGAAAAACTCAAAGATGTCATAGAAATATTAGAAGTTAAAATTGCTATTCTAACTACACCTGCTAAAAACTCTCAGAAACTAACTAATGAAATGATTTCAGCTGGAATCCAGGGTATTTGGAATTTCACACCAAAGAAGTTAGAAGTGCCTGATAACGTTGTAGTTGAAAATATGGATATTTATCCTACTTTAGCAGCTCTTTTGGGAAAAGTAAGAAATCTAAATACCTTAAAGTAAAACATTAATCACTTGTGAAACTGCACAGATAGCTGCTGTTTCAGCTCGCAAGATATTTATTCCTAACTTGTACTGGGAAAAGTTTTTACCTGTAAAATATGCAAACTCTTGTTGGGAAAATCCCCCTTCAGGACCAATTAAAACACAAATTGGTTTAGAGTCTTCTTTTTTCAAAATGTCCTTTAAGCTTTTGGTATCTTCTTGCTCTGAAGCAATAATAATATTATATCCCCTCTTTTCAATATCCGCAATCTGTTCTTTAAGTTTTTTAACTTCATGAATCTGTGGTAGAAAGCCATTATCACACTGCTTTATTGCTTCGATTGCACTTGTTTTGAATTTTTCTATTGTATTGCTAGTAGCTCTTCGTACTGAATAATCAGATTCGAAAGGGAATAATTCAGCTACTCCCAATTCTGTAAGTTTTTCTACTAGAATATGGTCATTTTTATTTCTAAGCAGTGAAAAAGCTAAAGCAATATCTGGCGAATATCTTGTTTTCGGGATAAAATCTAAAATTTTACAGGTTAATTGCTTTTTATTAACCTCCGTTATAATCGCTTTGGCATAAGAGCCCTTTCCAGAGTTTAGAAAAATCTCTTTGCCTGGTTTATATCTAAAAACCCTAGTGATATGATGGTGTTCTGATCCAGAAATTTCAATCTCTTTACTCTGCTGGGTCAGATTTTCTACATAAAAACATGGCATACTATATCCTTGAAAGAATCTAAAAAAATTCTCCTTGCGAAAGAAAACTCCGCAAGGATTATTATAATATTATTAGAATAAAAATTCTTTTAACTTATCGAAGAAACCTTTTCCCGGTTTTAGTTTCTTTTCACTATCAAAGGTTTGAAGTTCTTTAAGTAGTTCTCTTTCTCTTGCAGAAAGTTTAGTTGGTGTAATTACCATCAACTTAATATATAAATCACCTTTATAAGTAGAATTAACATGAGGTAGTCCTTGGCCTCTTAATCTTAGTACTTTACCTGACTGAGTGCCTTCGGGGACTTTAAGTTTAATCTTTCCATTGATTGTTGGGACTTTAACTTCATCACCAAGAGCTGCTTGAGAGAAAGAAATTGGATATTCAAGTATAAGATTTGCTCCATCTCTTTCAAATAGATCATGTTCTTTTACATGAACTAAAACTATAATATCCCCTCTTTCACCATTGTTTAAACCAACATTACCTTGTCCTCTTAGACGGAAATATTGACCATCATCAATACCAGCAGGAATTTTAATTTTGATTTCTTTGAAAGTATCTACTCTACCAGAACCATTGCACTTGCTACACTTGTTCTTAATTATTTTACCTTTACCATGGCAGGTTGGACACTCGGCTACAGTTTGAATTTGTCCAAAGAGTGATTGTCTTACTTGCCTAACCTGACCCTGACCATTACACTGTGGACATGTTTCAGATGATCCATCAGCGGAACCAGAGCCATTACAGCTATCACATGTATCTTTAATTTTTATCTTTAATTTCTTCTCAGCACCATCGTTGACTTCTTTAAGAGAAATTGAGATTTCAAGTTGTAAATCTTCTCCTCTATTTCTTCTTTGACTCCTACTTCTACCTCCTCCACCGCCGAAACCACCAAAGAACTGTTCGAAGATACTAGAAAATCCTCCTTCTCCAAATAAATCTGAGAAATCACTAGCATGGGTAAAATCATTCCAAGAGAAACCACCTTGACCAAAGGCTCCTTCCAATCCAGCATGACCATATTGATCATAACGAGACTTCTTATCTGCATCACTAAGCACTTCATAAGCTTCTGATGCTTCTTTAAACTTTTCTTCTGCTTCTTTATCATCTCCTGCTTTATCAGGATGGTATTTCATTGCTAGTTTTCTATATGCTTTTTTTATTTCAGAATCGGAAGCATTCTTATCAACTCCCAGTACTTCATAATAATCTCTTTTAGCCATCTTTCCTCACTTTTTTAATGAATATTGATAAACAAACCATCAATTTTCTTATCATTATTCATCATTATTAATGATTTGTTAAAATCAGAGAAGGATCTATAGACCCTTCTCTGAGATAATCTATAATTTATTTATTTATCATCTTCGTCATCATCAACAACTTCATATTCTGCATCCATTGGACCATCTTTTTCCGCTTGGTCTGATTGTTGCTGTTGTTGTTGAGCGAAATCTTCTGGGTTAACTCCACCTTGTCCACCTTGCTGTTGTTGCATGTCAGCATACATAGCTTCACCGATCTTTTGAGCTTTTTGTGCTAATTCTTCTTTAGCTTTTGTATAATCTTCACTTGCTAAATCAGCATTATCATGCACTTTTTTTGCTTCAGCTACAGCATCCTCAGCTTGCTTTTTATCTTCAGGAGAAACTTTGTCACCATAATCTTTAATTGCTTTTTCAGTAGAGAAGATTACTGAATCTAACTCGTTTCTAGCAACAATCTTTTCAGCTTTCTTCTTATCTTCATCAGCGTGTAACTCAGCATCTTTAACCATTTTTTCGATATCATCTTCTGAAAGAGTACCAGCTCTGTCAATCTTTATCGAATGTTTTTTACCAGTACCTTTATCTGCTGCTGTTACATTAATGATACCATTTGCATCAATATCAAATGTAACTTCGATTTGTGGTACACCACGAGGAGCTGGAGCAATACCTACCAATTGGAAGTTTCCAAGCACCTTATTATCATTAGCCATCTTTCTTTCACCTTGAAGAACCTTGATATCAACAGCAGGTTGATTATCTACAGCAGTAGAGAATACTTGGCTTTTCTTAGTTGGAATAGTAGTATTTCTTGGAATAAGAACGGTTGAAATACCACCAAGAGTTTCAATACCTAATGAAAGTGGAGTAACATCAAGAAGAAGTACGTCATTCATATTTGAATCACCACCAAGGATTCCACCTTGGATTGCAGCACCGATAGCTACAACTTCATCTGGATTAACACTCTTATTAGCCTTCTTACCAAAGTAACCTTCAACAGCTTCTTGCACTGCAGGGATACGTGTAGAACCACCAACTAAAAGCACTTCATTAATTTCACTAAGAGCTATACCAGCATCTTTCATTGCCTTTTTACAAGGTTCTAGTGATCTGTCAACAAGGTCAGATACTAATCTATTAAATTCACTTCTACTTAAGTTAAGATTCAAGTGCTTAGGACCTGAAGCATCTGCTGTAATGAAAGGAAGATTGATGTTAGTTGACTGAGTTCCAGATAATTCAATTTTAGCTTTTTCAGCAGCTTCTTTTAATCTTTGCATAGCCATTGCATCACTTGCTAAGTCAATACCTTCTTGCTTTTTAAATTCTGAAAGCATCCAATCAATAACTCTTTTGTCAAAATCATCTCCACCTAAATGGGTATCACCATTAGTAGAAAGAACCTCTACAACGCCATCAGAGATATCAAGGATTGAAATATCAAATGTACCTCCACCAAGATCATAAACAGCAATTTTTTGTTCTTTTTTATTTTCTACACCATAAGCTAAAGCTGCAGCTGTTGGTTCGTTAATAATTCTCTTAACTTCAAGACCGGCAATTTTACCTGCATCTTTTGTTGCTTGACGTTGAGAATCATTGAAATAAGCAGGTACTGTAATTACAGCTTCAGTAATTTTTTCTCCTAAATACTCTTCTGCGGTCTCTTTCATCTTAGTTAAAATAAGAGCTGATATTTCTTGTGGTGTAAAATCTTTGTCTTCGACATCTACATGCACTGCAGCTTGGTTTCTAACACCTGATTTTACTTTATAAGGAACCTGAGTTATCTCATTGGAAACCTCGTCGAACCCTCTTCCCATAAATCTCTTGATTGAATAAACTGTATTATGAGGGTTTGTTATTGCTTGGTTTTTTGCCAACTTTCCTATTACTCTGTTTCCATCTTTAGTAAAACCTACTACTGAAGGAGTTGTTCTTGATCCCTCTGCATTTGTTATAACTACAGGCTTTCCACCTTCAACAACAGCAACACATGAATTAGTTGTTCCTAAATCTATTCCGATTATTTTTCCCATTATTTACCTCCATTTATTCTTTATTATTTTTTTCTTCTTCAGGTTGGGCTTGGACTGCTTGTCCATTAGACACAGCAACTCTTGCTGTTCTCATAACTTTATCATATAATTTGTAGCCGTTTTGAATAACTGCTACGATTTTATTCTCTTCTAAATCTGAAGGGATGTGCGCAAGTGCTTCGTGTAAAGCAGGATCAAAATCCTTTCCTTCAGTTTCAATCTTTTGAACATGTTCCTTTTCTAAGAGATTATCTAATTGTTGTTTTATCTGTACAATTCCTTTGATGAATGGGTCATCATGATGGTTATCATTCATTTGTCCCATTGCTCTTTCGAAATTATCCATAATATCACAGATTGATAAAAGAATGCTCTCATTAGAACTTTTAATCCAATCTGATTTTTCTTTTAAGGTTCTTCTTCGATAATTTTCAAACTCAGCCATAGAACGAACATATTTATCTTTCCAATGAGCTATATCTTCTTCAAGTTGCTTTTCTCTATCAACTTCTTCAGGGGCTTGCTCTTCTCTGACTTCCTGATCCTCAACTTGAGAATCTATATCATCAATTTTCTTGTCTTTCTCATCCACCATTTTAGCTTCTCTATCCTTATTTATTATTTTTTTCTCTTCTTTCTTTTTTATGCTTTTCTTTTTAGCCATCTCTTTTCTCCTTAATAAATATTATTAAAATTATTCTACTGAAGAATATTCTACCCTTTATAAGGTTCTAAAACATTACATGGGTTAAAACTTCGGTACAATCCTACCTCTCCTAGTAGTCTCTGTAATAGTTTTAGCAATATCTCTAACCATAGAAATGTTCTTTCTATAATCATTTCGGAGTGGACTTACTATTCCTAAATATCCAGGAATATCAAAGAGTTCATATTTAGCATAGATTAAAACAAACTCATGCCATAATCCATCGTTTAAAGAATCTCCCATTAAAACTTCATATTCATTATTATCATCATTTTCTTGCATTGTATTAATTAATAAATCCTGTCTTTGAATAATATTGAAAAACTTCATAATATTCTCTTTACTATCAAATTCAGGCTGTTCAATAAAAGCCATATTGCCATCAAAATGAATGAAATAACCACTTATTTCAACTAATGCTTTATGAAGCTCGGTTAAGAAAAGATTTAATAAACTAGCTGGTTCATCTTTCACTTCTAACATTTCAGATAAGTATTTATTTATGATATCATAGATTCTTAACCCTAAATACTCATCTCTAACATATTTGACTAACTTCTTTAGCTGTTGCTCATTGATGTCATATTTACAATTTAAAATGACTGTTTTATCCATACCAGAATCTAAACTAACAACAAATAATAATTTATTCTTGCCTATATTAAAGACTTCGATGTTGGAAAGTGTTCCATTTGATATCTCAGGTTCTGCTACGAAAGAAAGTTGATCTGATTCCTGTGCTAAGATCTGAATTATATAATGAAGGCCTAAAGGAGTATCTTTATAATTATTTATTAAAAGCTCCCTTAAATTTTCTAACCTAGGATAAGCTATCTCTGATAAATCATCTCCCAGCATCTCAACATACTTCTTGAACCCTTTCACTGTCGGAATCCTCCCAGCCGAAGTATGAGGTTGCCAAATATAGCCACATTGCTCTAGTTTATTTAAATCAATTCTTAAAGTGGCTGAGCTAACATTATTCATATACTTCTCAAACAAGATTCTTGAAGATATCTCCTCGTTATTCAAGATATATTCATCTATCAAGTTCTTTAAAGTAACATTCAATCTTATTTCATTCTTTTTCATAACACCTCTTTAGCAATCATTTGTTCTTTCTGCTAATTAATGACAAAATAATTTATTTATAAAAACTGTCAAACAAAAAGTTTGACTGCTAAAATATTTTTTAGTTTTTACACCTAAATTAGCCAATATAGTATCATAAACCTTGCTAAATCTGTGCTTAATTAGTTTTTCAATGGAAATAAAATTGGCTTATTGGCTAAGGTATTATTTTGAACGGAGACCTCTTCAGTCGGACGGTGGACTCTTCTGTTGGATGGCTTGTCTTCCATAGCTTTATCGAAGGGAGATGGAGATTCTCTCCACCAACGGGATAAAAGACTCTTCTGTCGGACGGTGGAGATTCTCTCCGCCCCAAGCAAAGCTTGGAAAATAGTTCTTTTCTTCAGTCCTACGACTGAAGATGGCGGAGAGAATCTCCACCTTCCGACTGAAGAGAAAAGCATTATGCTATAAAACTATCTTTTAAGGCTTTCTCGATTTTTATCAATATATGCTATAACTTTACATAAATGTTCTTCACTCCTAATATAGCGATCAAAATAATCTTTCATCCAAAATTGACCCTGCCGTCCTAATACCTTATTTGCTTGTCTTGCTGTATAAGCCTTCCAACTTTGCACTATTTTAGGTAAACTATATCCTAATTTCGGACTTATTAGTACATGCACATGATTTGGCATTATTACCCAATCAACTAGCTCATACCTAACTTGATCAAACTGTTCAAATGCCTCTTTCACTATGTTATAGATTAATGGATTCTTTAAGTAACACTCACCATAACCACTATCTTCATAACCATGGATTTTACGCTCTAATGCAATATATTTCTCAGACCCTTTTTCAATATTACCATCCATTTCCAACTGTTCCATCCACCTGTATAATAAGTTCTTGGGGACAGAATCAAATAGCCTGTAAGTGATGAACTGAAAGACCTTGTCATTATCGTAATGTGGTAAATGTTTTCTCTTGTAATAACCTTTAATTTCGTCTTCTAACCAAAAGTGCATAACCTTGCTCCTTCCTATTTTTCTTATTACTTATTCGCTTTTTAAGAATCCTCTTCTGTCGGACGGCTTGTCTTCCATAGCTTTAGCGAAGGGAAATGGAGATTCTCTCCGCCAACGGGATAAAAGGCTCTTCTGTCGGACGGTGGAGATTCTCTCCGCCCCAAGCAAAGCTTGGAAAATAGTTCTTTTCTTCAGTCCTACGACTGAAGATGGCGGAGAGAATCTCCACCGTCCGACAAAAGAGGACACCGTCCGACTGAAGAGGTCACCTCACAATTGATTTTTCACTTTTCACTTTTAATTTTTCACTCTAGCATAGCAAGATAGTAGCTCAAGAATTATTCCGCTGCCCTGGTAACGCGAAAGCCTACGACGTTGCTGCTGCCGAAGGGAATGTTGATGTAACGAAGAGCCACACGACAGTAGTCGGCATCGTAGAGCCAGCCACCACCTCGTAGCACACGGTAAGACCCGCTATTAGATCCAACAGGATCAGTCTGGGCAGATGAAGAATAAGAGCCATACCAATCATTACACCATTCCCAAACATTTCCGGACATGTCATAAAGTCCAAGACTATTAGGAGTCTTAGTTCCTACATTATGAGTCGTGGAGCCTGAATTAGATGTGTACCAAGCAACACTATTAATATCATCAGAACCTGCATAAAGGTAATCTGGATCATTAGTCCTACCTCTGGCTGCATATTCCCATTCAGCTTCAGTGGGTAACCTGTATCCATTAGCAGAAAAATCACATGCCCAAGTTGTAGTATTATAACATGGAGTTAAACCTTCTTGAATACTCCTGGCATTACAATATTCAACTGCATTGTACCATGTTACTTGTTCCACAGGTTTATCTGAGCCTGAGAAATAAGAAGGATTACTTCCCATTACAGCTTGGTATTCAGTTTGAGTTACTTCGTATTTCCCAATATAAAATGAGGAGAGAGTTACTTGATGAGTTGGGACTTCGTCAGATTGCCCTTCACCTCTGGTATCCCCCATAGTAAAAGTCCCCCCTTCCACCAGAACAAAATCACTGTTAATCACATAGTCAGCACTTGCGATTTGAGATTCTTGCCAATCCTCTTTATAAGCTCTGGCTTTAACAGTAGCAGAAGAACCAAGGTTAAATGGAGATAGATATAGAGTTGAAGTTTGATCAGGATCAGTTCCATCTAAGGTATAATAAATATCAACATCCTCTGTCTCACAAGTAATTGTGATGGTTTGAGGTAAATCATAAGTTTCTGACTCTGGAGAGATAACCGGGGTTGCAATTTGCAGATAGGTATTATCTTCAGCAATTATTTGGAAGTAGTAATTTTCAGCAGAGAAAGTTTGGTTTTCATTACCTGCATCCCAGATAATGTGCTTATTATTACCTGGAGTTATATCACTTCCAATATGACCTGAAAGATTAGCAGAATCGGGAATATAAGTATAGGTAAGACCTTCATTTTGAGAGATTAATAGGGAAATATCGCAAAGATCATTATTAGCATCAAAGAGATCATAGTAGATATTTACAAGTTTAGAGCCATCAGTAATTTGTTCAGCTGTGATATTACTAACTAGGGGAGCTGTGAGAGGAGCAGGCTCATTATTTATGACAAAATTATCAAAATGGACATACTTGGCAAAACCGTCATACTTAGCTGAGACTTTAAGTCTGACTTGACTTTCATTAGCAGGAATATCAAGAGAAAATTGATTCCAGCCTGTTAAGTTAACATCTAAATCCATCCAGTTATTCCAGTCTGTTCCATCATCATATTCAAGGCAGTATTTAACATAATCTGTTTGGTTATCTAAATTAGCAGAGTAATACCAGAAATGAAGACTATAGATATCTCCAAAAGGTAAATCAACACTAGCAAATTCAAGAGAGTGTTCCATATTATCTAAATCCCAGGTTGCCCAATACCAGTCTCCACTCTGGGCTATGGTGTTGCCCACAGGTTGGTTCATTCTTCCCCAGAGAATTATTCTTTGCAGTTCTTGGGGTTGAGCAGTATAAGCCCATTCATCACTTACAGCTTCTTCAAAATCTTGAGCAATGAAAGTTTCTTGGCCTGATAAAGTTACGCTTAAGGTGCAGGTTAAGATTAAGGTTAGAATAGTTAAAAATCTCATTTTCTACCTCCTTGGGCTTGGATTCTACTCTTTACTTGTCCCCAGGTAAGAGGCTTACTTTGATTTTTAGCAGAAAGTTCTTCTAAGACAGCCAGCTGTCTTGCTGAGAAGTTTTTGTAACTTTTCACAGAATAGTAAAATTCATCTCGGAAAGAGGCCACATGTTGATGAGTGTAATCCGGGGTTGGTGAAAAACCTAAGAAGTAATATCTGTTCTCATCATCTTCATAAGGGGTTTCATTATAGAGGATAATGTATCCATCCGGGATTATGGGTGTATTATAGATAGTTTGGGTTACAGCTTGCCAGCTAAGTAAAGCATCTACTCCATTAGAGAGATCGACATTAACTTCATCCGGTGCTTGCGGTGGCACATAACCGAGGGAGAAAGCACTTGCTGAATAAGTACTTTTGCTATTTCCCATTAGGTCAGTAGCTGTGATTTGAATGTAGCAATTATCAGTCTCTATTTCTGGGAATTGCCAAGCATAGCTACCTGTGTTTTCATAGTTTTCTTGTAAAGTTGAGAAGTTCTGATTACCTGAATAAGAAACTTCAAGTAAAATAGGGTTTTCTAATAAAAAATCATCACTGGCAGTCCAAAGTATGTCTTGCGTATCACCGAAATACCAGCTTTCTCCACCATTAGGTGTCTGTAATTCCACTTCAGGATCAACTGTATCTATTGTTACAGGTCCGTAAGTTGAAGAAGAACCCAAGGCAGAAAGCATACTAAAACATACTAATAAAGTAAATGATATACTGCTTTTTAGCATAATTCCTCCATATATTTTGTGTATAACAAAAGTATTAAGAGGGGGAAATTATTGTCAATATATTTGTTCTAACTGGGAAAGCGGATGACCACATCCGCAACATAACTGGGAAAGCGGATGACCACATCCGCATCTTTTTCAAAGAACAAGATAAAGTTTAAACATGGAAATTTTTCAAATTTCCATGATATATTTTGGCTTTTAGAAAAGCCAAATGCGGATGTGGTCATCCGCACTCCCAGCTAAAAAAAGCAGGGGTCAAAGATGGCCAGCAGAAGTAGTTCCATCTTTTCTCCCTGTTGAAATTTTCAATTCTCATTGCGACGTGTGGGGGCATAGCTTTAGCGATGCCTCAAGCAATACCACAACTTTTCACTTTTCACTCTTCACTTTTCACTAAAAAAAGCAGGGGTCAAAGATGGCGGCTATCTACTTTCCCACACCGTTGCCAGTGCAGTATCATCGACGTGAGTGAGCTTAACTTCTGTGTTCGGAATGGGAACAGGTGTAGCCTCACTGCTATTACCACCATCTTTGACCCCTGTCAAAAATGTTTATTTTACTTAGTTTGTCGTGCATGAAGTCTTAATAATTTTTCACTTTTAATTATTAATTTTTCATTTCTCTTACTGGTGTAAAACAGTAAGAGATAATAGAGTGTATATAAAAAATATTAAGTAAGACGATCGAGTTATTAGTATCACTCGGCTGAACATGTTGCCATGCGTACACCTGTGACCTATATACATTGTAGTCTCCAATGACTCTAAGGGGAGATCTAATCTTGAGGTTGGCTTCCCGCTTAGATGCTTTCAGCGGTTATCCATTCCGAACTTAGCTACTCGGCAATGCAGCTGGCGCCACAACCGATACACCAGAGGTTCGTCCACACCGGTCCTCTCGTACTAAATGAAGATCCTCTCAAATCTCCTGCGCCCACGAAGGATAGGGACCGAACTGTCTCACGACGTTCTGAACCCAGCTCGCGTAACTCTTTAATCGGCGAACAGCCGAACCCTTGGGACCTTCTTCAGCCCCAGGATGAGTTGAGCCGACATCGAGGTGCCAAACACCGCCGTCGATATGAACTCTTGGGCGGTATCAGCCTGTTATCCCCGGAGTACCTTTTATCCTTTGAGCAACGGCCCTTCCATTCAGAACCGCCGGATCACTAAGACCTAGTTTCCTACCTGCTCGACCCGTCAGTCTCGCAGTCAAGCTCCCTTATACCTTTATGCTCTGCAGATGATTACCAACCATCTTGAGGGAACCTTGGTAAGCCTCCGTTACTTTTTCGGAGGCGACCGCCCCAGTCAAACTGCCCACCTGGCAATGTCCAATATGTTTTCATATCGTTAGTAAATCAATTTAATAAGGGTGGTATTTCAACAACGGCTCCACACAATCTAGCGACCATGTCTCAAAGCCTCCCACCTATCCTACACATACTAAACCAAGTTACAATGCCAAGATACAGTAAAGGTTCACGGGGTCTTTCCGTCCTTTCGCGGGTAAGCGGTATCTTCACCGCTATTACAATTTCACCGAGTTCCTGGTTGAGACAGTGCCCAAATCGTTACACCATTCGTGCAGGTCGGAACTTACCCGACAAGGAATTTCGCTACCTTAGGACCGTTATAGTTACGGCCGCCGTTTACTGGGGCTTCATTTCAAAGCTTCGCTTTACAGCTAACCTCTCCATTTAACCTTCCAGCACCGGGCAGGTGTCAGTCTGTATACTTCGAATTACTTCTTCGCACAGACCTGTGTTTTTGATAAACAGTCGTTTGGGCCTCTTCACTGCGGCTACTTCATGCTCTGCATTGCACATGCTCACACTAATGTAGCACCCCTTCTCCCGAAGTTACGGGGTCATTTTGCCTAGTTCCTTAACCAGAATTCTCTCGAACGCCTGAGGATACTCTCCTCGTCCACCTGTGTCGGTTTGCAGTACG
>OY782831.1:0-1787500 GCA_963678375.2 Cloacimonadales bacterium (SeqCode) | reverse complement strand
GTCATGGCCCAGTAGATTGCCTTCGCCTTTGGTGTTCTTCCTAATCTCTGCGCATTCCACCGCTACACTAGGAATTCCATCTACCTCTACCTGACTCTAGATATCCAGTTTCAAATGCCGTACACCAGTTGAGCTGATGCCTTTAACACCTGACTTGAATATCCGCCTACCTGCCCTTTACGCCTAGTAATTCCGGACAACGCTTGCCACCCCCGTATTACCGCGGCTGCTGGCACGGAGTTAGCCGTGGCTTATTCCTGTACTAATATCTCTCTCTATTATATCTTATACAATAAAGCATTGCTCATACAGAAAAGAACTTTACACTCCGAAAAGCTTCTTCGTTCACGCGGCGTCGCACTATCAGGGTTTCCCCCATTGTAGACTATTCTCGACTGCTGCCTCCCGTAGGAGTCTGGGCCGTATCTCAATCCCAGTGTGGGCGACCACTCGTTAAAGCCGCCTACCAATCATCGCCATGGTGAGCCTTTACCTCACCATCTAGCTAATTGGACGCAGACTCATCTCTAAGCGGGAGCCAAAGCCCCCTTTAGCTTTGCAGCCACATTCGGTATTAGCTCAGGTTTCCCTGAGTTGTCCCCAACTTAAAGGTAGATATCTACGCGTTACTCACCCGTCCGCCACTGTACTAATTACCCGAAGGTAACTTTCTCGTCCGACTTGCATGCCTAATCCACGCCGCCAGCGTTCGTCCTGAGCCAGGATCAAACTCTCCATTATTATTATAAATCGTTTTCCTGTCTCTCGCAAGTTTACTTCATTCATTCACTCTATAACTTTTTAAACTTTTAAAATTATTTCAAAGATCATTTCCAACTTTTCCAAGAAAACTTTCGTTCCCTCGCATTGGTTCCGTCAAACTACTGGAGACCCTTTTCTTGTCAATAGCTTTTTTCATCTTTTTTGATTTTTTACTCGATGTACATGGACATTTTGCTTCTTTATCTACCATTATTTGGTAATATATATATCATTAATTTACTCTAATATTTTTTTTTGCTTCTTAAACTTTTATGTTAAGTTTTGCCCAAGAGTTAGATTTTATGAATGGAAGAAATATGAAAAAAGCTATTTAAAGTACTTTATTACTTCCCACAATCGCCTAGTTCAAATTGCTTGATTGTTACTCTCTCCATAAATCCCTAGTACTTTATAGAAAGAGTAACTATAAAGATATAGTAGCAATTCTTAGGAATAATATCAATGAAGCTATATTATAATGAATATTAAAAAAAAGAAAAAAATTACTTGCCTAATTTGCAAAAAAAAACAAGGTAGATTATAAGAACAAAATTTTAATATATTAGATATCAAATTACATAAAAAAGAAAGATAAAAATTATAATGGAGAAAATATGATTGAAGTAATAAGAGAAAAATGTGTAGGTTGCGGGAAGTGTTTAAAAGCCTGTGCCTATGGAGCAATCACTATTACCGAAAAAGTAGCTGAGATTAATGCTGATAAATGTGTACTTTGTGGAGCATGTGTTTCGGCTTGTCCTTTTGAAGCTATTCTAATTAGAAAGGCAGCACAAACAAATATAAATAAAGATGAATATAGAGGAGTATGGGTTTTTGCAGAACAGCAAGATAATGATATAGCTCCTGTAGTATATGAACTTTTAGGAAAAGGAAAAGAATTAGCTGAAGATAGAGAATCAAAATTATCAGCAGTTCTTTTCGGTCATAAGGTTAAATCTCTAGTTGATAAACTATACCATCATGGAGCACAAGAAGTAATAATTATAGATGATCCACTTCTTGAACATTTCGCAGATGATCTTTACGCTGAAGCACTGCAGGGACTTATTAAAAAATATAAACCGGAGATTATTCTAACGGGCGCAACTAACACTGGAAGATCCTTTTTACCAAGAGTTGCGACAGCCATGAATACTGGGCTTACAGCAGATTGTACAGGTTTAAAAATTGACCCAGCAACTAGCAATTTAATCCAGACCCGTCCAGCTTTTGGTGGAAATATTATGGCTAGAATTGAAACCCCAAATCACAGACCTCAAATGGCAACAGTTCGTTATAAAGTAATGGATCCTTTAAAATTAGATACTTCAAGAAAAGGTAAGTTAATTGAAGAAAAATTAGAACTAGAGATTTCTGAAAGATTAACTAGGTTTATTAAAAAAGTAAAAGAAGAAGGTAATTTAGCTAATATCGTCGATGCTAACATTATAGTAGCAGGTGGAAGAGGATTAAAGAATGCTGAAAATTTCAAAATGCTAGAAGAATTAGCAGGATTACTTGGTGGTGCAGTAGGAGCTTCAAGAGCAGCAGTTGATAATGAATGGATTGCTTATCCACATCAAGTAGGACAGACAGGTAAGACAGTGAAACCTTCAATCTATATTGCTTGTGGTATATCAGGAGCAATTCAACATTTAGCTGGGATGTCATCATCAGATTACATTATTGCTATTAACAAAGACCCTGATGCTCCAATTTTCAAAGTAGCTGATTTAGGAGTAGTAGGTGATTTGTTCGAAATAATACCTTTAATGATAAAAAACTTGAAAAAAGCCGAATAAAATGAATTTTATTGCTGATAAGATTGTATTCTCGTCTAATAATATCAAAGAAAAAGCTAGTATAAATGTTAACTCTGAACATATCAAAGCTAAAGCTAATGATTTATTATTTGAGAATGCAATCATTTATCCAGCACTAATCAACTCTCATGATCATTTAGTAGGAAATTGGTACCCACCAGCTATAACAGAGGAAAAATTTTGCAACTCCCATATCTGGGTTGAAAAGATGAAAGACCATCCAACCTATAGAGATCGCAACAAGTTTTGGGTAAATGATGGTAGCTTTATTCTAACTAAAAGAAAAGAGATGATTTTATGTAAGTTAGGTGTATATAAAAATCTGTTCTCAGGAGTAGTAGCTGTTCAAGATCATGCTCCTCATCAAACAGATGACTATTATGAATCCTTCCCAATCAATGTTATCAAAGATTATACTCAATGCCACTCCTTGCCTCTTGGAAACTGGTGGGGTGGTGGAAGTGCTGAAGAGGAATTTGAAAAGAGTGGAAAAACAATACCTTTTATAGTCCATCTTGGAGAAGGTGTTGATGAGATTACTGGAAATGAATTTTCTGAGCTGAAAAGAAGAGGTCTATTAGCTAAAAATACACTAATGATTCATGGAATAGCTCTTAAAGAAAATGAAATTAGAGAAATTGCTGAGCTAGGAGCTACTATTTGTTGGTGCCCCACCTCTAATGAGAATCTTATAGGGCAGCACCTGGATATAAATGCTTGTTTGAAATATAGAGCAAATATTGTTATTGGTACAGACTCAACTCTTTCAGGAAATATTAATCTATTTGCAGAGATGAAGTTTAGTAGAGATAACTTCCCACAGGTATCTAGCAAAGACATTTTTGATATGGTTACTTCAAATCCTAGGAAGGCCTTGAATTTAACCCCTGACTACGGTTCTTTAGAAGAGACATCTTCCCAGCTCTTAGTATTAGATAAATCTCTTAATAACCCTTTCGATAACATTATAAATGGAAGTTCAGATAAAATTAAATTGCTTCTTCATAAACACAGACCCATTTTAGGAGATGTTCAATATCTCGATTTTTTCAACTTCCAGAAAAAGGACTACTCTTTTTACTCTGTTGGAGAAAGGAAAAAGTTCGTTATTGGTGATTATAGAGACTTGACTAACTATATAAATAGATATCTCGATTACCATAAAACCTTCCCCTATTTACCTCAACAATAAAATTACCCAACAAGAAATAAAACATGATAAAATTGATTGAAATATTTTGTAGTATTCAAGGTGAGTCTTCTTATATTGGTTACCCTTGTATATTTATCCGTTTTGCCGAATGCAACTTAAGATGCAATTATTGTGATACCCAATATTCTTATAAAGCCAATTATTCTATGAATGTTGAAGATATAATGGATGAGATTAGGAAGTACCACCCCATTAAATTAGTTGAAATTACGGGTGGTGAACCTTTACTTCAAGCTGATATTACTAATCTTATCACATCCTTGCTGGATAATAATTATAAAGTTCTTTTAGAAACTAATGGCTCTTTAGCCTTAGACAAAATTGATGAGAGAGTTCATAAAATTATTGATGTTAAAACAATTAATAGTGGTTCTAAAAATGGCTTTTGTATGTCTAATTTAGATTGTATGAATGATACTGATGAACTAAAGTTTGTTATTTCTGATTATGAAGACTACCTATGGAGTAAAAATTTTATCTTTTCAAATCAACTATTAGAAAGAAATATTATCTTCTCCCCTGTTTTTAATAAAGTTGCACCAAAAGTTTTAGTTTCTTGGATTATAGAAGATAAAATAAATGTCAGATTTCAACTGCAAATACATAAATATATTTGGGATCCAGCCAAACAAGGTGTGTGATTAGGCATTCTCAGATAAAATATTAAAAAAAGAATGGGCTACAAGTTAAGTAGCCCATTTTAAAAATATACTTACTAATATTAGTTTATTTCAATAACTAAGTGTTTATTTTCTCTAAACTGTTCATGATTTTTCACTTTTAAAACAGTAATGTCATCACTAACTTCAACTAATTCATAAGCTGACTTAAATTGCTTTGAATGGATAGTAATATCATCAATATAGGCATTAATTTCAATTTCATCATTTTCAGCTAGGTTCATTGCTGTGAAGTTATCTTTATTGAAATCATTTCTCACTGTCTCAGTAGCACCAAGAAGTCCCCATAAAACACCGCCCTCTTTGGATGTAATACCCATTTCTCTAAGCTCTTCCTTACTTCCTATAACATAAAAGATAGTATTAATTTGGGCTTGTTGCTTAGCAATAAGTTCTTGACTTTGTGTAATTGACTGCTCCAAGTTAGCTATCATTACATCTGTTCTATCGATTTCAGCTTGTAATCTATCGATTTGGGCTTGGATTTTTTCTTTATCTGCATTAGATGAGTTTAAATCCTTCTTTAAAGAGTTAATTTCTGTGTAGAGAAGTCCTCTTTCATTTCTTAATTTCTTAAGTTCTTTTTGATTTTTTTCTAAAGTTTGTAAAGATTGATCAGTTGCATAATCAGGATCTAACTCAATGTTTGCTAAGGATTTTTTATTAGATTGTGTGATTTCAGCTATCTCATATAATTGTGCTTGGACCCTTAAATAATTCTTTTCTTTTTGCTGTAAATCTGCAATTGTTTGCATTAAGTTGTCTTTTTCATCTAACATATTGTTATGAGCAGCCTCTAACTCTGCGATTCTTTCTTCGTAACCGGCAACAACAGAGTCATGTTTGCCCAGTTTGTTAGATGTAGATACCAACATAACTGCTAAGCCAGCAGAAACAACAATTAATACAATTAAAATGATGTTTGTAGCTTTCATTTTCTCTCCTTTATTTATAATTAATCAATTAAATTATACTATAATATGATTTGTCTTAGTGTCAAGAAATAATTTGACATTTTTTTTGCTTTGTAATTAGTACTTCTTTAGGAGTTCTTATGAAATATAAATACCTTAAAGAATGGGATGGAAGCAGCTTAATCAACTATGAGATTAAGAGCTTACAAAGGTACCATGACCAATACTTGATTACTTTTTTTAAAAGTGAAAATAGATTGCAGATTTCTCTAAATCAAGGTAACTCATTTATGTTCATCACAGACAATGATTTATTACCTTGGAGTGAAGACAAAAATCTTCTTATATTCAATCAACATTTAAACAAAGGAAGGATTAAAGCGATTGAGCTTATGCCAAACGATAGAATCTACCTTATTAAGATAGAGAAAACTGATATCTTTAATGAGACTAATAGCTATAGCTTAATTTGTGAGTTAGGAGCAAACTTTGAAAATATTCTTCTTTGTCAAAATATTGATGATAAACCTATCATCCTTGATTCCTTAAAAAAATTCTCATTTGCTGACAATAATCAACGACAGATCATCCCCAAAATGGAATGGATGCCACCAGCTAATAACTTCCATGCTCAAGCTGAAGAAGTTGAATATAAGGTTAATATAGTGAATGGTAAAATTAAGGAGAAACAAGATTCAGGATTTAATGATATAAATTCTCTCTTTGAAGCCTATTATTATAATGTTATAATTTCTAAGAAAAAGGATAGTATTAAGAAGA
Source organism: Cloacimonadales bacterium (SeqCode) (assembly GCA_963678375.2). Lineage (GTDB taxonomy): Bacteria > Cloacimonadota > Cloacimonadia > Cloacimonadales > JAFGVF01 > JAEKNW01. The sequence goes on along the minus strand of OY782831.1, from coordinate 1,781,328 downwards.
ATCTTGTAAGTAGTCTAAAGCAGGGGTTAAAAAAAGCAGAGAAAAAACTTGATAAGCAAAAGAAAGAACTTCTTGTAGCTCAAGATGAAGAGAAATGGTTACATTATGCTGAGCTTTTAAAATCCTCTAGCCATATGATTAAGAAAGGGATGGAAGAAATAACTTTGCCTAATTATTATCTAAGTGACTTCCCCAAAATCACTATTCCTCTTCTTCCAGATAAGAGCCCAGTAGAAAATAGTAATTACTATTTCAAGAAGTATAAGAAAGCAAAAGTAGGCCAAAAACTTATAGCTGAGCAAATTGACAAAACTAGTCAAGAAATAAAGGATATTCAAGCAGATATTGAAGATATTTATGAAGAAGACAACTACCTGCATTTGCTTGAACTTACCAATATTAAAAAGCTTAATAAAAGGCAAACTGATACTAAAGTGTTTTTCAGAAGAATCAAGATTGACGATAACTGGGAGATTTTTATTGGAAGATCATCTAGCGAAAATGATCTTCTTACTTGTAGAGTAGCCAAAGGAAGAGACTGGTGGTTCCATACTAGAGTATTTCAGGGAACACATGTTGTTCTTAGAAATTATGCTAATAAACATCTACCAGATAAATATAGACTTATTTGTGCTCAATTAGCAGCCTATTATAGTAAAGCTAAAAAATCAGAAAATGTGCCAGTAGATTATACACAGATAAGGTTTGTAAGGAAACCACGTGGTTCTGCCCCTGGTTATGTCACTTACAAAAACCAGAAAACACTTTATGTCAATCCTATTGATTTTAGGCAAGCCATGAAGATGTTGGGAATAACAAATGAATAAACAAAGTGATATCACTTGTGAAGGCATTATTCTCAGAGTGATTAGATATAAGAATAGTCATGCTATTTTTAAGTTTATCACCCCCAATCTTGGGATTATTCAATGTTCTGTAAAGGGTTTAACTAATAAGAAAAATAATCTCTCTGGAACAATTTCCAATCTAAATTATCTAAATCTAGAGCTTTCTAAAGTTAGAGCTAGTGACATTTATAATCTAAAAGGAGCTCACTTAATTACAACTTTGGCAGCAGTAAATGATTATGAGAGTTTTAAGTATCAGAGTGCTGCTTGTGAACTCTTTACAAAAATTGATGACTATCTGGAAGAAGATTACCTTAGTCTGTTTAGACTCTTGTTAAACTATCTAAATTTTATACCTGGTGTCAAAAAAAACCATATTGCTCTCTTTTGGAGATTTCTAATCCATTACTACTATATTTTAGGAATTCCTTTTGACTTGTTAAAGTGTAATGAGTGTTCTCAACTCTACTCAGATTCTTTGTTTTATTCATTAGATAGTAAGAGTCTTGTTTGTCCTGATTGTGCTATGAACCAAAATATACTATCAATTTCAAAAGAAGCTCAAAAAATACTATTGCAACTTCCCTCAATAGGAAATATTATTAATCAAGTAACAATAGAAGATGCAACAAAAAAGGAGATAAATAAGATTTTACTATCTCATTTATCTCACTCTTTACATAAAGATATTTATTTGAAAAGTATCATATTCTAATCATTGTCAATATGTCTATTTAAAACAACCTGGTCTATTCCTTTTTTAGGTACATGATGCACATCTTTGTCATCTCTCCAATACTGAATATTATTATCCAAAACAGGATCTATGACAACTTTTTCAGCAGGCTTGCCCAAAGCAATACATAGAAGAATTGAATATTCTTCATCTGATACCCCTAAAACATTACTTAAAAGGGGTTTGTTGATTGCCGCAACAAGACAAGCACCCAACCCTAAATCAGTCGCTGATAATGTTATTGTTTGAGCAGCAATCCCTGCATCAAAGTGCGAGTACTTCTCGATAGCACTTCTTGTCAGCATAATTATATAGCCACTAGGCCTTTCTTTTGAATCAGGACCAGGCCAATCTTCTAGATAACCTGCCCAGTTCAAACAACGAAAAATCTCATCATTTGTTCTTTTACAGTTAGAATAAATATATTTAATATTCTGTAAATTAGCTGCTGAAGCAACATTAGTAGCATTTTCGATTAAGTATTTTAACTCATCTTCTGTAATTCTACGACTATTATCAAATCTTCTAATTGATCTATTTTTTTTAATAAGTTCTTGAATCTTCATTGTATTTATCTTAGTCTTTGATTTTTTTTGCTTCAAGAGAAAGTGGTGTGTCCCAGAGATTTTGGACTAAATGATCATAAAATTTATATGAACGAATATGTCTTGATGGAAGAGGCTTACCAGAATAAGTTACTTCATAATTATCTTTTATATTTAGTTCTAGTTCAATTGTTCCACCATTAATCATAGTTGAAGGATACCACCACAATTCACCATTCAGAGTGAATCCTTCCTTATCCTTAGAATAAGCTTCATCTTCAGATTGATTTGAGATAATATATTTCACCATTAATTGAATTTCATCTTGAGCTAAATCTTCATCAGTAAGAGTAACCTTCCATAGGTTAGCAAAAAATCTAATTTTCTCAACGAATGCATACTCAAGTGGTTTTTCAAAATTAGTTTCATCATACTGAAGAATTCTATCAATAGGTCTTACTTGATTGTTAATTGTAAAAGCCTTCATCTTAGTATCTTCGTCTAGAATAAAGGTTAGTTCTTTGGTATCATTGATTTTTGTCTTATCAATTGTGATATAAGAAACAATCATAAGGTTACTTTCATTCTCATCATAGACCATCTGAATATTCTGATTTGCCATTGGCATCCAATAAATTGTCTTTTCATAATTCTTCTCTTGTTCTTTCTGCAAAGCATCTTCTCTACCTGATACTTTTGCACTACAAGCTATTGATAATAGTAAAGTAAATATTAACATTATGTTTAGAATAACTTTCATTTCGCACTCCTTAATCTTTATAAAGTAAATTAACAATAATAAGTAATTACTGTCAAGAATATAATTATAATTTTTAGCAAAAATGTATTTGTGAAAAAGACTAATGATAATATAGAACTTTTATTGTACTTTCACGATAACAAGCTGAAGTAAAAAACAAGATATTAATGGTCTTTATAAATATCTAACACCCTTAGTTGAAAAAGCATTTACCTTAAGATCAGAAAATTCTTTGTTCAAGTATTTTTTTACTGCTGCTGCACCAATCATTGCTGCATTATCCATACAATACTGAAGTTTAGGGACATATAATTTTGCTCTAATTTTATTAGCTTGCTCTTGCATCAAGTCTCTTAAACCTCTGTTGGCAGAGACTCCCCCTGCTATAATAATTTTATTTATCTTTTCTTGTTTGGCATAATTTATAGTCTTTTTTACCAGAATAGACACAATAGCTTTCTGAAGTGAAGCACAAATATTCTCTTTATTCTCATTGATAAAGTCTTGACTTTGACTTTTTACATAAGTAGAAACAGAGGTCTTTAACCCAGAAAAAGAGAAATCATAGTTATTCTTTCTATTTAAACCAAGTGGGAAATCATGAAAGCCCTCATTCCCTTTTTGAGCTAATTTGTCTATGATAGGTCCCCCTGGATAACCTAATCCTAAGAGTTTGGCACTCTTATCAAAGGCTTCACCTGCTGCATCATCTCTTGTTTGACCCACAATTTTGAAGTCTTGTTCTGTAATAAAATGAACTAGCTCAGTATGACCACCCGAGACAACTAAAGCAAGATAAGGCGCTGTAAGCTTGGGATGTTCAATAAGATTAGCAGCTATATGCCCCAGCATGTGGTTAACTGTTATTAATGGAATATTGAGAGAGTAAGCTAGACTCTTAGCAAAGGATAAACCAACTAACAAAGAACCAATCAAGCCTGGATTTACAGAAACAGCAATTGCTGAAACATCTTTTAAAGTCAGATTGGCTTCATCTAAGGCAATCTGGGTAAGTTTCATTATAGACTTCATGTGTAATCTAGAAGCTATTTCTGGAACTACACCTCCATACTTGTTATGTTCTAACTGTGATGAAATCAGATTAGTATATACCTGATAATCAGTATCTATAACTGCAACAGAAGTGTCATCGCAAGATGTTTCAAAAGCCAGGATATATTTTTTAGTCAATGTTATCTTCTCTTTCAATATTTAACTGGCTGATTTTCTTATAGAGAGTGGAGCGTTCAATATTGATAGAACGGGAAACTTCACTCATTTTCCATTTATGTTGATGGAGCTTTTGAGTTAAATAGTTTCTTTCAAAGGTAACAACTGCTTCTTTAAAATTATCCATATCATATAGATCTAGACCACAATCACTACAATCCTTATTAATTGTAAGTTTCCTAAAAGATGAGATAACTGCTTTATTATCTACTATCTTATATTTTAGTGCGATATTTTTACAGAAATTCTTTAATTCTACTACATTACCAGGCCATTTGTAAGATTTAAGAACACCACTAAGTTCCTCAAAATCTATTTCACATTCTAGGAAGTATTGTTCACACATTGTTTCCATGAAATATTTGAATAAAATAATCAAGTCATTCCCTCTGCTCTTAAGAGAAGGAATAGTTAAGAAATTATCTTTCATAATATCACGTAACTTGCTATTTATTCTTCTTTTTGCCTTCAATCGTCCAAGAGTATAGGCAGTTGTGAATAAAAATATAGGAATTGTAGTAGATTCTTGGGCTTGTTCAATATATTTAACCAAGATGAGTTGAATGCCATTACTCAGATTGGCAAGCTCATCGAAATGAATAATACCTGACTCATTTTCTTCAATTAATTCAGCTAGTCTTCTACTGATTATCTCACTTTTATCAAGATGACTATGTCTAAGTTGATAATCAATTTCATTAGATAACTGTCGGCAGTTTACTTGAATAAAGGGCATACCAAAGCGAGTTGAATTATTATAGTAGTAATTAACTAGGTTATGTCTTCCTGTACCTGGAGCACCATATATCAATAAGGATTGCTCTCTTATTGTTGCATTAATTACATCTTCTTTTAGACTTCTTATCTTTCTACATAATCCTAAGAAAGGATTCTTACTTAGAATTTGTTTTTTGAGGTTTTTATTATGGTGGATCAGACTTTTATTTTCGTCTTCATTTTTAGAGTATTTTATGGCATTTTCAATATTAACAATAAGATAATTAAGATTGAAGTTTTCACCTTTTTCAATGAATGTAAAAACTCCTAACTTGCGAATCTCTTTAAGCTCAAGTGGTGTAGCTTCTGCTGAGATTGCAATAATTTTGGCTTTTGTTTCATAATCATAGACCAATGCTCTAGTTATTTGAATACCATTTAAAGTAGAGTAGGTAAGCATCATATTAACTACAACTACTTCAGGTTTAAATGCTGGATACTCTTCAAATAGTTCGTCACTATCAAAAACTATTTTGATTTCATAGCCATGTCTTTCTAATACCATCTTATACTGGGCTGATAAATATTTGTTATCTTCAACTATTAAGACTCTATGTGCCACAATTATCCTCTCTAAATATATCTTTAGTTGAATTTTAAAAAGTGTAGAAATATGTCAACAGTTTTCCTAAGAATCACCCAGAACATTAGCTATAATAAAGAAAATCATCATTGTTTTAATCACTAGATAAGCTATATAATTATTTTTTAGACAAATCCTTCTATTTCACCAGCATCATTTTATTAACAATTTCCTCATCTCCACTTTTCACCCTATAAAGATATGTTCCTGAGCTAACTTTCTGTCCCTGATCATTATGCCCCTTCCAAATAATAGAATGCTGACCTGCTTCTTGCTCTTCTTTAAGTAATGACCTTACTTTCTGTCCTTTAATGTTATAAATATCGACTGTAACATTACCTTTCTTAGGGATGTGATAAGAGATAGTCGTTTCGGGATTAAAGGGGTTAGGATAGTTAGAAGAATTTAAGATTACTGGTGTGATATCTAGGTTACCGTTGGGGGTAGCTTGACAGGAGTAGATGGAAAAGAAATTATTATGAGACAAGAGAATATCAAAACTCTCTTCCGAACCATTATCTAAAATTTGAAAATCTTGAATCATGTAGTCTGATTCTATTGCACCCACCCTGATAGGTACATCATTAATTAGTTTATAAATTGATAAAACATTATCGAGAACATGTTCTCCCTCAGAAGTCTCGATAAGTTCTTTACCACAATACATTAGATAGTCGTAATATTTTAATGCACTAGAGTTGATAGTAAATTGATTCAAATCATATCTCATAGAAAGCCCTTCTGGATCAACTGATAAATCTACTATATTTTTTGCGTTAGTTGTTAATATGTTGCCCTTGATAAATATAGCAGGTAAATTACTAACAAAAGGAAGTGTAAAAGTGTTAACAAGCTGATATTCAGACTCATCAAATGAATAAACTTTAATCCCTTGATTTGACTTAAGTTGATAAATATAATTTTGATAAACTTCATAATTGCATAATAAACCATCATCTAAAATCCACGTTTCCACAAAGTTACCATTCTCTTTTTTTACAGATTTCAAAGAAGAATTAATCCGGTAGATGAATTGATTACCATCCCATTTGAAGGTGGAGAGGAAAGTATTATCTACAAAACCCTGTAGATTATAAGAATCTGTAAGAATCAAATCATCATTAATCCAATCATAAAAATAAAAGCAAGCCACCTCTTCATCAAATCTAACAATTTTCTCATTTTCTGGGAAATACCAATAGGCACTTTTTTCAGGGAAGTTATTATCTATCTCTTGCACATTAGAATAGTTTTCTAGAGAATAACTATCCAAACTTGTAAATTCTTCAAAACACATTGTATAAAATATATTATTTTTAACAAATCCATAGGAGGATGATCTACCTTTTCCAATATAATTAACATCTAATATTTCCATACTGTTATTTGATATATTGGCTTGTGTAAACTTACTATTAAGCAAACTTATATATAATGAGTTATTGACAATTACAAGTGAACTTTCAGGCATATGATTTGAATTTGGATTATTATAGATTTGTTCAGAGTCTATTAGATTAAAATTATTTTCAACATCAATTTCATACATTTCCAGCATTAACACTTTTGGATTAAATCCTTCTTCAGAGGTAAATATAACTTTGTTATCAGCAAAAGCAACTGATAATAAGGGGTTGTTATTATAAAAAGTAGACCCTGTATATTCTAAAGAATCACTTTCTGTTATGTTATAGAGTTTAATATCACCCATAGAGTAAGTGATTAACTTGTCTCCTGCAATAGCAACTTTTCTCTCTTCTGAACCTAAATTATACTTCCTTTGAAGAATTCCTGTATCATCTATTACATAATAGTAGTAACAGTTATCACTATAATCATGAAGTACACCTCCCTCATCATTGACCTTTGTATCATATAATAATGATATGTTATCTACGTAACTAACTGGTTGAAAAGTATTATAATCAAAGACCGTGTAGCTGTGATTCCCTGTTTTTCGGATAAAGTAATTCTCAAACAGTTCTGCTGAAAACATATTTTCATTATTTATCTGAGTATGATAAAGAATAGTTTGTTGGTTAGGGATAGATGTATCGTAGATAGTGAAATAAGACCCTAAATCCTCTTGCCTACCAAAAGTAAAATAACCACTATAGACCCCTAATTTATCATGAGAATAATAATGGTTTAACAATGGAGAAAATCTAATATTACTCATAGTTTCTAAATTACCGCTATCTTGAATCTCATAAATTGTATATCCATAGGCATTGCGCGACATTATCTTTCCATTCGAATATTTCAAATACTCAATACCACCAAAAGCAAACTCTGATTCTAATTGATAATCTAATTCACAAAAGAGATTCAAAGTAAATAATAAAGTGATTATTATCAGTATATCTTTTTTCATAATTACTCCTTTTTAAAAGGCGAGGAGCTAAGCTCCTCGCTAGTATTTGATTTATTGAGTTATTGGTGTACCTGGATCTGGTTTTGACATATCAAAATATTCTTCAATAGTGATATAACTATCTTCTAGTAAATAAATACCAGTTCTTTCGATACAAACAGGATCATTATCAAGACTGGTTAAACCATTAATGACAATATTATATGTGCCTGCCCCTATTGATATTTCTCGTGTGTTTTCATTAAATGTCCATATAAAATGTTGATTTATAACAAAACATGATAGACTTTATCTTTCACAGCCATAAACACATCCACTTGTCCTTTTATGTCTGAAATAATTTTAAAATTCCCCCTACTATTATAACGGTTTTCACTTAACATAATAAGTGGAACGTGTGTTTTGTCAACTCTCACAAAGATACTCTGCTCCATATAAATAGCTTCTGGGTAGGAGTAGTTAAAGGTAATTTCATTTTTAGCTACTCTTTCAATCTCACATTTGAATTCTCCATCATCTGAATAGGTAAATGTTTGTGAAGTTAGGTTAATCAGCCAAAGCTCTATGAGATCATCTAAGTGGTTTTGCCCCAAATGTTCTACAAAATCAGAAATTAGACTATTCCCTGTTTGTACTCGATGCAGGTCAACATACAAGTCAGTAATACTCTTATCAGGGAGTATTTTATCACAAAATTTAACAAAACTTGTAGCCATTTCATAGGATCTAATATTTCTTTGGAATATATAACTAAGGAAATTATAGATAACATCTTTTGCATCTATACCTAACATTTTAATATGCAGAGAACTAATGTTATCATCTAAATGTAAAAAGTCATTTTTTTGATAAATTTTATAGCCATATAACTCAGCACACCCTTCATCAAAGAACTTATAGACATTATGGTTCTCGCTGTGATAGCTTCGGACAGCTTGAGAACGAATATACATATGATATGATTCATGCATAATGGTTTTGTATAGTCGTAATTTATCATATTCAGTAACTTGGAAGTTCTTTAATTTTAACATGACCATCTTTAATTGCCAGCAAAAGGGTGAAGAGCCTTTCTGGTTGAGAGCAACTATAGTCATTCCTTGTTCTGCTGGATAGGCAAGTTTATCTTGATACTTTTCAAAATCGGAAAAATGAAAATCTATAATCTTTTCATCAATACACTTTTCATATATTATTTTGAGAATTCCAAACTGCTTGATTAAAAGTTTATCTATAGGTTGAAAACCTATAATGACATTTGATTTTGAATTTTTATATACTAACTGGAAATTTTTCAATAATTTATTAAACACCTCGTGTGAGCATTCATGAAGAGCAATATGTAACAGAACCCAATGTTCTACTTCATTAAAATTAAAGTAACTAATATCTGGATAGGTCGCTAAAAAGTTAATTACTTCTCTTCGAAATAATGGTAGCCAGTAAAGATTAGACATTTCTATTGTTCTAATCAATAAAGCAATATCGGAAATTTCCTCAAGTATTTTATTCTGCCAAAAATCTACTTCTTCATCTTTACATACATATAATTCTTTAAGAAGCTTTAGAGCTTTTATTTCTATGTTTGATTTATTGTTTTCCATAAATATACTCCTTTAAATATAGGAAAAGTTAGCAAGTATAATCGTTTCTACTTTCAAGCACAGTATTCACAGATATATTGAATTTAATCTGTACACAATCACTTAATACAATACCCTCTAAAAGATAATATAGCCAAAAGTTAATATATTTACTATTTCAAGGATAAATATCATATAAGTCTTAGTTTGTCAAGTTAGATATATGCAACTAGCAATATAATTATCCATTAAATTAGCATGCTCCAATTACGTTTTCACTACTCTCCTAAGCCTCCTTCCTTAACATCAGGTATAATTTCCAAATGATGATCGAGATGTAATCAAGATAGCAAAGGACGACCCTTGAAAAATGATAAAAAAACCATAATTAAGCATTGAATAAATCGCTATAACAAAAAAAAGGACAGATACGAGCTCTGTCCTTTTAAATATAATCAATATAACTATTTTAAACTATGATATAGTTCGTAATATTGGTTATATTGTCCCAAACGTTCTATATAAATATCTTCTTGTCCAAAACTCATATCCGTTTTAATATGTATCGTTGCTGCACTCAAAATCCCAACAGTCATCAAGACTAACATTATTATTATTATCTTTTTCATTTTAATATCCTTTTTTTTATTTTTTTAATCTGTGTCAAAACAGACGCTGTATTGAATATTTTCAACACTTAGTAATCTGACTTGTCTTTTGTGACCAAATCTAAGTGATTGTTATAGACTTGGTCTTTCTTTAAGGATACTTAAATGCTCTAATATATATATATGTACTTTAGGAAAGATTTGTGTAATTAATATATTAAGAGTATTATAATCATTACAAATTTTAGGTATTTGTATTATTTGATTATTAACTAGAGACCTTCTTAATATTTTCATTATATTTGCTTTCCTTTTATAATTTATATTACAAACTATACTTTCAATAATTATTTTGTCAATCTTTTTATTTATTTTTATAGATATTGATTATTCTATGAGCTTTTATTATTATTGAATTATGATTAATTATTTATCTCTTGTTTCACATCAAATCACTTCACCAGCATCATTTTATTAACAATTTCCTCATCTCCACTTTTTACCCTATAAAGATATGTTCCTGAACTAACTTTCTGCCCCTTATCATTATTCCCCTTCCAAATTATGGAGTGTTTACCTGCTTCTTGCTCTTCTTTAAGTAAGGACTTGACCTTCTGTCCTTTAATGTTATAAATATCGACTGTAACATTACCTTTCTTAGGGATGTGATAAGAGATAGTCGTTTCGGGATTAAATGGGTTAGGATAGTTAGAAGAATTTAAGATTACAGGTGTGATATCTAGGTTACCGTTTGGGGTAGCTTGACAGGAGTATACATCAATACCACGAGTTGAGCAGAGAAAAACAGTAAAATCATCTGAACCTTGAAATACTATTTCGAAATCCCATGTTTGACGATGATTATAAATATCACCAACTCTTATAAACTCATCCCCAACTTTCTTATATATATTGAAGTATGAAAGTTGTTCATAAAATTGATAAGGTGTATAGTTTTCATTATCACAACCACTAAAGAAGTAATAATCCCCATATCTTTTAACTTTGCTATTCATAAGATAGTAATCCAAATCAATTTCAGCTGTTAAGTTCAGTGGATCAACATTGAGATCATATATTTTTGATACTCCATTAGGATTAATGTTAGCGATTGTTAGTAACCCGTCCTCTATTCCCCACTGGTTAACGAAACCAGATGGACCATTATTATCAGACCAGTAAATTGTGTTAACTAAATCCAATGAATTATTCTGTATTACATAAACTTCAAGCAGACCTTGATAAGATATTTTATAGAAGTAATTGTTGTAGTAAAACCACCTAATACTTAAATCAATTTCAGCAACTTCATCTTGGTAAATTAATGAGAATATCCCATCTTCATAGCCATACCAATAAATACTTTCACCAAAAGAAAATATTAAGTCATGCCCATTCCATAGATTTAGAGAGATTTGTTGTTGCCAATTCTTTAGTTCTTGAGGAAGTTCGAAAGTAGTAATATAGTTGAGACTATCATCATTAAAATTATATAATAAGTAAGTCCTATCCCTGAAGTTATTATTAATAACATATTGATTATCTTCTACTTCAAACCAATGCAGGGTTCCTAAAGAATCTGAATTTTCTATCTGAGTAATATTACTCAATGAACTTATATCAAAAATATTATTAAAACCAAGAATATTACTATAGTTGACATATAGTTTATTATTGATATTTTTACTAATAATTGGTGCTCTACTATACTTTAATACTGTATAATCATCCAAGAAGTTATTATGGTTTGAATAAATAATACCAAGATCTTTTATGACCATTAAGAAATTATTATTCCATTGGATGGTATCATAAACTCTCATCCACTTGTATTGACCCATTTCAGGAAAAAACTCATAACTTCCTAGTTCGCTAATGTTATCAATATCGCTAATATCATAATAGGTTAACTGAGGAATTAGTTGATTATCATTTGAATAGCATGGTACTACCATCGTATTATCAAATATTAATAATCCAGGGAGTTCAAGCTCTGCAAAATGTGATAATGCAAAGGTCCTCTGGAATGTGATACTATCAGAATCAGTGATATTATAAAAATCAATAAAGCCCTGATAGCAATACAAAAGTTTTTCATTTTGAGTAACTACTCTACCAAAGTTAGTCCCCAGATTATAATCTTGGATCAGTTGACCATTTTCATCTAAATAACATAAATAATAGATGTCTTGACTTTGATTCTTTACGGTAAAATATATCGAATCATGTATATTTTGCTTTAAAGATATATCATTATAAGTATTTATTAGTTCAAACGTCTCTATATCATAAACTTCAATCCTATCATATTTATCTAAAATTAAATAGTTACTAGTTAAAAATACTTCTAATAAGTTTGATTCTTCTTCATAGACTATAGAAGGTTGATTAATCTGAGAAATATCATAAACAAGTAACTTATGAGAATAATAAGGCCCTCCTTCTGCACTAAAAATTACTAAAGCTATATAGCTACTGTTCATATCAATCAGTTTGACCTTAGGTAGATTTAAGGTTAGAATTTCATCTAAGTCATTTTCTATTGTTTCATAAACTGTAATACCATAACTATCAAACAACAAAACTCTATTTAAACTCCTTACAACATTGTTTCCTAAGTATTGCACCCTATAACCATCATACAACATATCACTTTGTTGATGATCTAAATCGCAATGTAACAAGTTTAATAGTAATAACATCCAAATTAACAAGACATATTTTATACGCATTATTTTCCCTTTTATATTTTTTAATCTACTAAATCAATTAAGTTAACAACATTTTAACAGTCCTAGAAACATCTAAACAAAGTGATTAAAACAAGATATACACAACAAATTTATTCTTCATTCCTATCAAATTTACTCTCATGATCTTTGATGTGTAGTTTATATTTAAAATGATCTATCTAATAAGAATGTAATAATACAGCTTCAACACTTTTTGAGATAGCTTTCTTTTCTCTTTCTCGCTAAGAAAGTCACTACTTCACCAGCATCATTTTATTAACAATTTCCTCATCTCCACTTTTTACCCTATAAAGATATGTTCCTGAACTAACTTTCTGCCCCTGATCATTATGCCCCTTCCAAATAATAGAATGTTGACCTACTTCTTGCTCTTCTTTAAGTAAGGACCTTACTTTCTGTCCTTTAATATTATAAATATCGACTGTAACATTACCTTTCTTAGGAATGTGATAAGAGATAGTTGTTTCAGGATTAAAAGGGTTAGGATAGTTAGAAGAATTTAAGATTACTGGTGTGATATCTAGGTTACCGTTGGGGGTTATTGCACATTGGAAGTAAAAGATAGAGCCCATAGTTGTTACTATCATATCAGATATATTATCATTTTCGTTGATAAAATCAACTGATAAAACACATGATGGAAATCTAATTGTGTCTATTGTATTATACTGAACATCACTTTCAGGGTTAAATTCGATAATTTCTAAGTTTCTTCCATTAGCAATTAACCCATTTATACGAACAAAAAGATAATTCTCAATATTGTTGAGCATTCTTTCTTCTTGATTCATATTATAGACAGAATTAATAAGAAAAGTATCAGGATTAATAGACAATAGGTAATTTGTTAAATTATCTCCCCTAAAACAAACAAAATCATTTGTGTAACTAATGAAGGCATTACCTGGGTGTATGGTGAAATCGTGAGAAGAATCTGATGCTAGAAAAGAATAGTTAGAGTTATTGATTGAATATATATCAATGACATTTGAGCTTGTATCAATACTATAAAGATGTCCATTTTTCATAAAAGTTGCATAAGTCTTATGTTCTGCAAATGCACCTAGATTGAAGTTATATGATTCAACAAAAACACCATTTTCCAAAACACCAACATAAATGTTATTGATAAACTGATAAACAAGAAAATTATCATCAAGCATTAGAGGAATGAAGTTTTCATAAAGATAATAATATATCTCATTTATGCTCCCAATAAGACTTAAAGTATTATTGTTATTTACATGGTAAAATTCCACCTCATTATCTAAATAAGATTTCTTATAGATATACTCAGACTGAAAAGGAAATGAAGAATACTGTCCATAAGCATAATCATTCTCGACTAATGTAGGATAAACTCCATTAGAGAAATCGTAAATTACACACTCTCTATCTTTCTTTCTTGCGTTAAGAAATATTTTCCCATCACGATTAAGAAAAGAATTTTCCCAGTAAGCTATTTCTCCATATTGACTAATCTGTTCAAGTTGATTATCATATAATTGATATCCTTTAATTCCTTCCTCTTCTGCATTGATATAAATATAACCATTGCATAATATAACTTTGTGCAGGAGATAGTAATCTCGATTATCCCAGTTTTCCAGAAAAAACTCTCTAGCAAAATATTCAAAGCCATTATTATCAATATTGTATATTCTTAGAACTGGCTCTTCCATCTGAGATGAAATGCTGTAATCAGTATCTACAAAAAACAACTTAGAATCATTAATTTCTATACCTCTATGCCTAATAGTCAAATCATAATAATTTACAAAAATAGAGTCTAGGGCAGTAATACTAGATAGAGAATCATACATTTTAACATAATTATCATAGACAAGAAAAATGTGATCATCATCTGATGAAGCAAAATCAATCTGCCTATCTTCTAGCCTTATCTCAGAAATGTGATTTTCCGAATCCAAAGAAATCCATTTGTTAGTATTAATTGTATAATCATAAACTAATAGGTTTTCTTCGTCAATACATGAATCAGTTATAAAAAATAAATTTTGAAAAATAGTTATTTCATCTCCATATGCAATATCAATTACTAAAGAAGTATCATTAAATCTACTAATTATCAGCCTATTATTACTTATTAGAAACATGTTACCAATATTATAATTAGTTAAAATAGTATGAGAGTAATATACATTATTCATATCTTCAATATTATAAACATCTATATTTGGTCCAAATGCAGAACTAATTGCAAGAAAACTGTCATTAAAAACAAATGAACCGAAATAGTCTGTGTGCAATGTATCGATCAAGGTAATACACCCATCTTCCTCAGAATGATAAACAGACAGTCCAGATGCTGTTCCACCAATAAAATAATTTTCTTTAATATAATAGAATTGACAACCTGTATCCGTTCCACTAGTATCACCAAATTCTATAGGATTTAAAAAGTCTGTTGTCAAACTGAAACCACTACTTATAATAAGTAGTAACATAAATATGTAAGTTTTTCTCATTAAATCTCCTTTGATATCCTAGGTTACTATAGTAACCTAGGATATTATATTACATCATTGATTTTGACCAGGATCACCTGGATCTACGGGATTAAGGTTCGAGAACTCAAAACTAATAATATTATTTGAAGTTCCTCCTGGTAGTAGAGTGTGAGTTTGTATCTCATAATATCCAGGAATAAGTATGTTAATATTTGAGCCAACAACCGCTTTAATATCATAAGTAACAGATACTAATCCATTTAGATAACAAGCAGTGTGAGGAGATAATGTTGTTGGTTGCTGTATACTTCCTCCATTTTGAATGAGTCCGACAGTTATTATTTTTGATGAATTGTTATGAACAAAAAAACTCCCATCATAAGCCCAAACTATCCCAACAGTCATCAAGACTAACATTATTATTATTATCTTTTTCATTTTAATATCCTTTTTTTTATTTTTTTAATCTGTGTCAAAACAGACGATGTGTTGAATATTTTCAACACTTAGTAATCTGACTTGTCTTTTGTGACCAAATCTAAGCGATTGATATAGATTTGGTCTAGTTTAAGGATATATAAATGCTCTAATATATATATATGTACTTTAGGAAAGATTTGTGTAATTAATTTATTAATAGTATTATAATCATTACATATTTTACGTATTTGTATTATTTGATGATTAGCTAGATACTTTCTTAATATTTTCATTATATTTGCTTTCCTTTTATAATTTATATTACAAACTATATTTATTATAAAAGTTTTGTCAATATTTATATTTATTTTTATAAATAATAATATATCTATGGTCTTTTTATTATTATAGAATTGTGATTAATTTTCATTTCCCTAGTATCTATATTTACTATTTCTTCATTGTTAGTCAAGTAATGAGTTCCTAGGATTTTATGGAGAGAGTAAGAATGAAACTAAGGAAATCAAAATTTAGTGTTAGGAATTTCAAAGCTAATAGCTTTTCAAGTGCAAGTATTTCCAGTGAGATTTTATGTCAGTGTAGATGGTCGTAAGCTAGTGATATTACTGGTTAAAGAAAAATACTTAGTCTAATTTTAACAAAAGAACTTTTAAGTAATTCCCTTGCGGATATACAGGATTGACAGAAAAGTCTTGAGGAAGACGAAAGATTTGTTTAATTTCAAAAGGTCTATTATGGGAGGCAATTCCCTTTTCAACCATATCTTTGAACTTGTCTAATGGAAGCTGACTATTATTAGTTGAAGCAATAATATAACCACTTTTGGCTACAAGAGGGATAATCATTTGCACTAGAGCTGAATAATCGTTAAGGACTGAGAAACTTCTTTTCTTAGATTTTGCGAAAGAGGGAGGATCAAGGATAAGAATATCAAAAAGTAATTTTTTTCTTAGGGCGTATTTGAAGTAGTTAAAAACATCTTCCACTATAATTTCTTGCTGATCAGTGGTTAAGTTATTGATTTTTAGGTTATCTAGAGTTTTAAGAAGACTTCTTTTAGCCAGATCTACGCTAGTGGTTGATTTAGCTGAACCAGCAAGACCTGCAATGGAAAAGGCACCTGTGTAGGAAAAAGTATTCAGAACTGATTTTTCTTGGGAAAAGGAACTAGTCAGTAATTTTCTAACTTCTCTTTGATCGAGGAAGATACCTACCATTTCTCCATCTTCAAAATTGATGCAATATTTTACACCATTTTCAAGTATAAAGAAGGATTGGGGAGCTTTTTTACCATAAATATGATTTACATATTCTTTTGTATTTTCATGTTTAAATTTAAATTTTTGGTAGATACCTTTAGCTTTTCCACTATTAAGTAGATTCTGGATAATCAAGTCTTTATATTTGAGAATACCCTTATTGTACCAATTTATGACTAAGAAACCTGCATAGTAATCAATGGTGATTCCTCCTATACCATCACCAAAACTATTAAAAAGTCGGAAAGCATTTGTGTGGCAATCTTTGAAGAGCTTTGACCGTAAAGAAATTGCTTTTTCGATTTTATCTTTGAAAAAGGAATTATCTAGTGATGTATTTTGCTTATTTGAGAACACCCAACCCAATCCTTTATTTTGTTTTCCTAGATAGGCCTTTGCAATAAAGTTTTCGTTATAATCAACTAAATCTACAATTTTGCCTTGGTCTTCATTTTTATAAGAGTAATTAATATAGTTAGACGATAAAATAGGGTATCCTTTCTTATACTTATCGATAGCGGTTTTTTTTATAATAATTTTCAAAGTACAATCCTTACTAATCTAATTCATGGTCAAATAGAAAAAGCCTGCTGAGCAGGCTTAAAAGTGGTGGACCCAGAGGGAGTCGAACCCCCGACCGTCCGGTTATGAGCCGGAAGCTCTACCAAACTGAGCTATAGGTCCTATTTTTATAATATCTTTAACAAATTCGTTTTGTCAAAATGCAAAAGCGGTGAAATATGTCAAGACAAATTTTGCTTTTACTCGTTTTTTAAGTTTTTTTACTTGCACAATACTAGCATAAAATAAATAATGTTAAGAGTTAATCGAGATGCTAATTTTTCTTATAACATTTGGATTAAGCTTGTCCATTAGAAAGTTGCATCTGATGTTATTAATATCAACAATAGTAAATGAAGTTTGACAAAACATCAGTAAGCAATATAAATTGTACTAAAAGATCTTAGAAAGAGGTATAAATATGAATTATAATAAACTTAAATTACTCTTATTACTTTCTTTAGCTATCTTGTTATTAGGATGTGGAGAAAAAAGTAAGAAAGAAAATCTTACAAGTTCTAGAAATCTCTATGACTGGTCAGGATTTTATCAAGGAGTTTTAATAGAAGCAGACCAGCAAGAAACTTATGTAGATATTGAAATCAAGAAAGATTCAACCTTTATAAAAAGAGAGAAGAAATTAAAAACTGAAGATAAATTAATGACAATTAATGGCACTTTCACATGGACTGAAGATGGTAATAATATAGTTCTAAAGAGTGATTTCGAAGCTTATGATTCCATTCTTTTAGTAGATAAAGACAAGTTAGTTTTCAAAAGAAAGTTAGATAAAGAAATTTCTCCACAAGATATGTCAAATTATATTCTAACCAAGATTCCTGGTATATTGTTAGAAAGAGAATGGAAGGTAACTAAGCTTTCCGATAGTGTAGTTAATATCATTCCTCAAGGTGATAATAATCATATTAACATATATTTCGATAGTGATGAAAACAAGGCCTATGGTTTTGGTGGTAGTAATTTCTATCGTACTTCATATTATTTAGTTGGAAATGAAGTGAGTTTCACGCCGGTCATGTCAACAAAAATGGCAGGCCCCAACATAAAGACTGAAAACAAGTTCTTCAGCAGTTTAAAACAAGTTAAACGTTATGAAATAGTAGGAAAAGAGTTATTCTTAAAAGACGATAAAGGCATAAACTTAATAACAGCAAAAGTAACAAGCAAATAGGAGTAAAAATGCGTGGTAAAGTAATACATTATGATTGGTCAGCTAACACAGGAATTATATCTGGTGATAATGGAAATCGTTATTATTTTGTTAGAGAAAATTGGAGAGATAGCCAAGAACCTGTAACAGGCATGGTAGTTGATTTTGTTGTTTATGATAATGATAAAGCAGACGAAATTATTACTATCAGATATATGGCACAAGATGATAGTAGTGATTGGTTATTAACCTTACTTTTATGTATTTTCTTGGGAGCTTTTGGAGTACACAGATTTTATACAAAGCAGATAGGTATAGGAATCTTGCAGCTCATAACTGCTGGTGGATGTGGAATCTGGGTTATTATAGATATTATTCTAATAGTAACTAATACTTACAGAGACGGTAATGGCAGGTTATTGGTCCGTAGATTCTAGAAAAATAAAAGCATTGGGAATTATAGTCTTATTGCTTATAATTCCCCTTATTTTATCTCAAATAACGATAAGTCAGTTATCTAAAGCACCAAGTCTATGTATTTATAAAAACATTACGGGAAAAGATTGTTGGGGTTGTGGTACTACAAGAGCTATTGTCTCTCTCTTTCAATTGGATTTTTCTCAAGCTTACCAGTATAATAAAAGAATTGTTATAATCTTCCCACTTTTGCTATATCTTTGGATTAAGTATTTTATAAGATACTTAAGAGTATTACTCAGGCAATCAAAATAAGCTAATTAGTTCTACCAAAGACCTTTTTTAAAGTTAAATTTGCTAGTGTTTACGGGATTTTTCCTTTTTTCCAAATCTTGAAAAATAAGAGCAAAATCTTCTTTCTCAATATTGGGAGTTGAAAAATCTAAAAAGTAGTTACTATAATCTTCTAGTTTTCTTAAAAAGCTAAAAATAGCGACTGGATTATGAGGATATGTATAAGTTAATTTACCCCTTCTAGCTACTAGATAACTATTTTTCTTATCTTTAATATAGCCTTGTTTTACAGGCATTCTGGATGTGAAAAGTGCTGGCGTAAAGAAGATAGGAATGATTCCATCCTTGTGCTTGTAATGATTTAAATTAGGGATATCATTTTCTAAGGGTAAAATGTAGGAAGATACACCCCACTCCTTAATCTGTTTTATTGCTAAGTCATTAAGAGTATAGATATGTTCATTTGCTAAAACTGAAGCTCTTTTAGGAATCAGATGTAACTGAGAAATATGACTAATAGCAAATTCCCTATAGCCTGTATTATAAAGACTTAAAATAGATTCTTGATGTTGTTTGATATTACCTTCTGCAATAAATAAGGGAAGTTCCCAGATAACGTTTTTAATAATTTTTTTCCCATTTGCAGAAAGTTCACTTAGAGGAAGCAAGTATTTAACTTTATGGTGATTTTTAGGAATACGGCTAATATCCTCTAAACTCCCTAATCGGATAAACAAAGTTTTGCCTTTATGATTGTAATCTTTATAATTGTCCAAAGCTGTCAACTCTCTAATTTTGTTCTTAGAAATGTTAGGTAAATAATCATTTTCAAAGTTCATTCTTGCTGGTTTTTCTTCCAAAGTTGAGACTTTATAAACAGCGACCTTATCATTATTAGTAAGATTTTCTGAAACTTCAATAGAATTGTTTTCTAAAAGTTTTGTAATAGTATAAGTGTCAGAATCTTCTTCTCCATAATAGACTTTAATTTTATCTCCAAGTTGAGAATTGACTTGTGAATTAAAATAAATTTTATTAGCTCTTACTTTGGCGTAGGCTAAGAATATACCTGCAAAAGGTTGTTGAGTAATAGCATCAGAGACATCCCCGCCAAGGAAGTAAGCCGTTTTACTCCTAGCAAAATCATTGACTAACATCTCTTTTGCTCTCTCTCTTTCAGCTGGATTATCTAAGGCTAAACGATAAGCTTTTACAACTTGACTTACATAATCAGCCCTTTTCATTCTTCCTTCTATTTTTAGAGATTTTACTCCTATTCTAGTAAGTTCCCCTAGCTGATCGATAGCCTCAAGGTCCTTTAGACTAAAAAGATGTTCTTTTTTTCTCTTTGTAAGATTGAAAACTCTTCGACAGGGTTGCTTGCATTTGCCTCTATTAGCAGACATCCCACCTAAGTAGCTAGAGAAAAGACATGCACCTGATATTGAATAACATAAGGCTCCATGAATAAATATCTCTGTAGGTCCAGCTTGGGCAGCACTTGCAACTTCAGCAAGAGTCAATTCTCTGGCTAAAATAGCTCTCTCTGCTCCTTTTTCTATTGCAAAATTAACCCCTATTGAGTTATGAATACCCGCTTGAGTAGAAAAGTGAATGTGCCTATAGTCTAGCTTCTGTAAGATGTAGAAAAGACTCAAATCTTGAATAATAATAGCATCAGGATTTGCAGAGACTACTTTATAGGCTAATTTAAGCAAATCACTCATCTCATTATTCTTTATGAGCGTGTTCAGGGTAACATATACTTTTACATTTTTATTGTGACAAAAAGTAATAATTTTAGGCAATTGCTCTACTTGAAAATTTTTGGCTCTAGACCTAGCATTAAAAGCTGAAACACCTAAATAAACAGCATCACAAGCTGATTCTACAGCTGTTACAAGTGCTTCTTCATTTCCAGCAGGAGCTAATAATTCTATCTTTGACACCTTATCTTCCATTTTATTAAAGACTAATTTTTCTATATAGTGCTTTAACCTGATCACTAGAAACAGGAACAGGATTTAAAGCCATGTTACGAGTAGCCATAACTTTTTCAGTCATGTAATCAATCAATTCTTGATCAAGTTTCTCCTTTAAGGTTAAATCAAATTTTTGTAACCATGCAAAGAACTGCTCTTGTGTCATCGCTAAATAAGCCATTAAATCATCAATCTCAGACTTTATCTCTGGATAATATAACTTTATAATCTCTGCCATAACAATACCATTTGCCATACCATGAGGGGTTCCAAATTTTGTAGTAAGTGGATATCCAATGGAATGTTGTAGAGTTGTGCCACTATGAGCAATAACAATACCTCCATAAAGGGAAGCTTGCATTAGGGCAGCACGAGCAGAATAGTCGCAGGGATTATTAACTGCTTTTTCCAGATTATTAATTATGAGCTTCACACCTTCATGAATTAACGGATAAGTTAAAGGGTTTCTATTCTTAGAGAAGAGTCCTTCTAAAAGATGACTTAAAGCATCAATCGCAGTATTGATAGTAACTTTTTTAGGTAAAGAATAGGTAAATTCAGGATTTAAGATTGATATTTTAGGGAATACTAAGGGAGAACCAAAACCAGCTTTTGTTTCATTTTCTGTGTCTGTTAGCACACTATATTGAGTAGCTTCTGTTCCAGTACCTGAGGTAATTGGAACCGCTAACAAAGGAAGAGCACTTGTGAATTTCGCTGAGTCATAGATCTCACTAGTTTCAAGCTTAGAAGCGACCAAAACAGCAATAGCTTTAGCAGCGTCAATAGGAGATCCACCTCCAATTCCTATAATGAAATCACATTCCTCTTTTAGGCATATTGCAAGACCTTTACTAACACTATTTAGACTTGGATTCTCTCCAATTTCTGAGTAAATTTGGTATTGAATATTACATATATCAAGATATTTAACAGTTTCAGCTAAAGCTCCACTAGCTTGGGCTGAATGACGTCCAGTTACAATCAGGGCCTTGGAACCTAAAGCTTTAATTTCTGCTTGAGCTTGTGAAAAAGCATTTTTCCCATAGAATATTTTAGTAGGTATAAAGAAGTTCATATTTATATTCCTTAACTTAATTTTTTATCCCTTTTAATATAGACTTCATAACCGTCAAGAAGTTTAAAGCCAAGTTTTTGATAAAGAGCCTGAGCATTGATATTTGTTTTATGAACTTCAAGTTTAGATTGCAGACCTAATTCTTGAGAGTATTCCAGAGCTCTTGTGAGAATTTTACGCCCATATCCCCTATTTTGATAATCTGGGTGAACAGCCATATGATGAATATAAGCTCTTCTAAAGTCGTGGGTTACCCAACAAGTTGCTATAACAAGATTATCTGATGATATAGAAAACAATTTAGCTCCATGATTTAAAGTTTTCTTAATATTTGAAAAATTATCACCTCTTTCTGGATTACCAACCCCTGTAATTTCCCATAATTGAATTATTTGAGAAAAAATATTTTCATTAAAATCTTCTAAAATCTTAACCATAATTTAAATCTAACTCCTTTATTGAGTGTACTTATAGCTATAGAAACTAACCTTGTTATGCAATTAAAACAGCTTTAATAAATTTGGCAAGAAGATACTTTTAATTTTAATTCTTGACTTTATTTAATAAATTGTGATTTTTGATAAAACGGTGATAGAAATTTTTAAATCTTGATAAATTATTAAATTAACAGATAATTTTATTTAAATAATAAAGTGTAATCGTGGAGGATTTACATGAAGAAATACTTTTTAGTATTAATAGGAATTACGATTTTGTTTACAGGCTGTTCTATATTCAACAGTAGTGACTCACTTAGTCCAAAAGCTAAAAGAGCACTTAGAAACGGAAATATCTATTATTCACAACAATTATTGGATAATGCAGAAGGCTTTTTTAATGAAGTATTAGTTGAATATCCAAATCATTTAGAAACAAACAAAAAATTAGCTGATATTGACTTTTTTAATGCCGAAAACAATGATAGAATTGCTTACGAAAGTTATTTAAAAGCTTATGCTAAATATCAGATTGTCTATAATCAATTAGAAGGTTTAGACCGTACAGAGATGAGTAGGGATCAAAGAAGATGGTATAAAGATACCCGTAAAAAACTTGACTCAATTAATGCTAGAATCTTAATCTTAGCTAATAAAGAGTATGAAACTTATCTCAATGAAGGTGAAGGTGATCTTGATGAAATCAAAGCTAAATATTACAAATTAATTGAATTAGATCCTGATAATCTTGAACCTTACAGATTCTTAACTTCAATCTTAAACAATGAAAAAATTGCTTTAAGTAAAGCTGAAGAACCTAATGAAGTTGAGATTTCAAAACTAGATAATGAAATGCTATATATGTTCTCTCAATGGGTTCGCTTAGAACCAACCAATATTGAATACAGAACACAATATGCTAAACAACTTTTTGCTTTAGAAAATTATCAAGAAGCTGCAAATCAAATCGAAATACTTATTCAACAAGATCCATATAACTATGATCATTACGATCTATATGCAGCAACTGTTGAACAGATGGGTGATTATCAAGCTGCTTATGACAAAATGTTAGAAGCTAATGAACTGATTCCTGAAAATGTTGATATTTATAAATCTTTGATTTTCTACGCAAGATTATTAGAGAATGATGATGCAATATATGAATACTATAAGAAGCTTATAGATATAGAAGCTTCTCCAGATAACTTAAGACTTTTCAGTCAATTCTTGTATAATAAGCAAATGTTTGAAGATCTTTTATCCTATTCTGAAAAATGGTTTGTGGTTGATAGAAATAATGCAACTCCAGCTCAATATGCTGCTTTTGCTGCTCAAAAATTAAAAGATAATGATAAATATAGATATTATGCAAAAAAATATCAAGAATTGAGTAAATCTAACTAAGAAATATTAATTTAATAAATTAAAGAGGTTCTAACAAGAGCCTCTTTTTTTTGGTGTGGAAACATTACTGATTCCACTGACTGATGGCAAAGATGCCATCAGTCCATAACTTATTTGAACTTATAAACTTAAAATCTCTTTAGTCTCATCAACCCAAGAATATTTAACTTCACCAACAAATATAGTATGATCCCCTGAATTAACTTGAGTAATTATTTTACATTCAAAGTTTGCTACAGCATTTTCAATTATTGGTAATTTCTTATATTTTCCAGGTATAGTTTTTACTTTTCTTTCTGCTAGTTTATCAAGGATTCTACCAGATTTTGTTCCGAAAAAGATAACATCCTCCCGCATTTCCGCTGAAGGAATAACCAAGTTGAAGTGTCTATTAGCTTGTAGAGCTACATGAGAATATCTTTCATGTCCTACAGATATAGCAAACATTGGGGGCTGAATAGATGTTTTCATAAACCACTCTAAGGTAATTACATTCGCTTTCCCTTCTGGACCTTCTACAATTGCTAAAGAAACTCGTTTATTTCTATTACTAACTACATGTGCTTTATCAAAATCAGTTAATTTCATATTTCTTACTCCTTTTGTCTTGTAAAATACTATCTATTTTTTAAGAAAAAGCAAATTTTGTAAGATTAATCTGCTAGTAGTTTAGGTGTAAATACCTTTATTAAAATAAGACCTAAGGGTGCAGTGAAAACTATTGCAAGCACTGCTAGAGCTAAAATTATTTGCCCTTCTGCTAGACCAATCTTTAAAGCAACTGCTCCTAAAGCTGCTTGAACTGTTGCCTTTGGTAGATAAGCGAAAACACAAAACAATCTTTCTTTATAATTTAACCCTGAAAAGTGAGTTGCCAACCAAACTCCAATTGATCTAGCTATCAAACCCAGAGAGATTACTAGTAATCCTTTTAAACCTGATTGATATGCAACCTTGATGTCTACTGATAAACCAATTAAGACAAAGAGAATTATTTCTGCAAATATCCAAATTTGTGATAATTTCCTTGCTAAATCTTGGGCAATATCATTAGCTTTTTCTAATATTATAAAACCAACTGTCATTATCCCCAACAGAGCAGCACTGTGTAATAGATCCCCTACTCTTACTAATAACATTGAGATGGTTAAGAGTATTAATGTTTGTTCTGTTGATTTTATATGTTGTGATCTTTTCTTAAAATAATAAATTAGAAAATAACCAACTATTAATCCAGGTAGAATTCCTAATACAATTGACAGAGGTATGCTCAAGATTACTCTTCCTAGCTGGAAACTATCTTTTGAAGCTAGAGATAAAAAAACAGAGAATAAGGTTATAGCAAATACATCGTCAACAGAAGCTCCAGCTAAAACTATAGTAGGAACATCTCGCTTTTCACCTATTCTTTTTGCTTTAATCTCTAACATAGATGGCACAATAACAGCTGGAGATACTGCAGATAGCATAAAAGCAGTTAAGCCTGCAATTTGGTATGAAAATCCAAAGATATAGTGAAAAAGAAATAAGAGAGTAAATCCCTCAAATAAGCAGGGAATAAAACTCATAAGAAGTGCAGTAATTCCAACTTTTTGAAGGGTTGATTTACTTATTCCCAAACCTGCTCTAAGCAAGATAACTATTAAAGCAAATGATTTTAAAAAGGGCTCAGCAGCATTAACAAGACCTGGCACTTTACTCTTAAAATAGAAAGAAAATAGAATGCCCCAAATCAACATACCTAGCACTGAAGGGAGCTTTAGTCTTGTAAAAAGTTTTCCCATAAACCAGCCACCCAAAAGCATAACCACAACAAATAAATTAATATCCATATTATTCTCCAATAAAAAACTCCTAAACGGAGATACTTCTTCGTTTAGGAGTCATCAGTCACTTGGACGGTTAAAGGTGAACTCCATCACCTATAATACTAGAAAATATATTAAGCTTGGTCAGTCAAGAATTATATATATGTTTTTTGTGTTTTATTAGTTTTCAAATGAGACCTTTATTGTTAGTTACCTTCTCCTTATCTTCCTTCTTGATTGTTACTATCTCCTTGAATGCCAATAATTAATGGAGATACTAGTAATCATGTGGCAATAAATGAAGAGACGCAAACTAGTTACGTCTCTTCTATTGTAATTAGATGATAGATAATCTATCAGTATATCATTTCTTTACACAAATTGAATCACTTTATTAGCATCAGCGATAAATTTCTTGAGCTCTTCCCCACTGAAAGGTTTTTGTTCTAGGAGAGCAAGTTCATGGACAAAATTAACCATAGTTTTAGCTTTTTCGTCTTGACCATTCTCTTTCATTTCCACAATCTTCTTAATTGTAGGATTTTGGGTATTAAGAATAAGTTTATGGTTTTTAAGCATATCCATATCTTGATGAGCCATCATAGCATTCATTTCTTGGAAGCGACGCATAAACTCATCAAAAACTATCATAGCTGGAATTGCTTGGGCTTTGAGTTTTTTAGTTTCTACTTGAACTTCAGTATAAACATGTTCAAAAATTGATTTCATAGCTTTATCGCCAAGTTTCTCTCTAACATCAATTGGGAGGTCGTAAACATTTATTTTAGTTGATTCATCTTCAGTTTTGATGTAAGGAGTTAGTAATTCAACTGCATCCGGATTTTCTTTAAGGAAATCTTTATAGCTATCTTTACTAAAAGAAGCTTCAACACTGCCATTAATTTCTTTATCAAAAATCTCTTTTATTTGCATTGATAGCTTGGCATCAGTATCTTGTTCTAGCAAGTCGTCATTAATTTCTGAATCAACTCTGACAAATCTGATATCGCTATTGCCCATTTCCAACTTTTGGAAGAGATGAGAATCAAGCATTGACTCAGCATAGATGACGTCAATATTCTGTTCTTTAAGCATTTCAATGTATGAAACTTGAGTATTCTCGCTTGGAGCATAATAGATTTTTTGAGGTTTATCATCTGATTTATTAGCATCGATGTATTCTTCAATGGTTAGCCATTTGCCTTCAGTTGTTTTATAAACTATCTGTTTTTCTAGAGCTTTAAAGAAATCTTCATTAGTTAATAAACCATACTTAATGAAGTCTGAGATATCTTTCCAATAAGAAGCATACTTGTCTCTATCATCTTTAAATGCAGCTTTGAAGTGATCAGCAACTTTCTTAACAATATAGTTAGAAATCTTTTTGACTTGGCTATCACTCTGTAAGAAGCTTCTAGAAACATTGAGAGGAATGTCTGGAATATCGATTCCACCCTTTAGGAGTAAGAGGAACTCCGGAATCAAATCTTTAAGATTATCTGCAACAAAGACATTATTACAGAAAAGTTTTACTTGTCCTTTATTAACATCTAACTGATTTTTAAATTTAGGGAAGTAGAGAATACCCTTGAGATTGAAAGGATAATCAACATTAAGGTGAATCCAAAAGAGGGGTTCATCATACTGTTGGAAAGCTGTTTTATAAAATTCTTTATACTCTTCCTCAGTAACTTCATTTGGTGCTTTGTTCCATAAAGCTGGTTTTTCATTAATTACTTTATCATTGAATTTAACTGGGAAAGACATGAAGCTACAGTATTTTTCTAATATAGATTGAACTTTATCTTCTTCTAAAAATTCCTCTGATTCATCGTTCACATAGATAGTAATTGTAGTACCTACATCTTTTCTTTTGCCATCAAAGATTTCGTATTCTGTAGAACCTTGACATGACCAGCCAGCAGCTTTAGCTCCTTCTTTATAAGATAAAGTATCAATAGTTACTTTATCTGCAACTATAAATGAAGAGTAAAAACCTAAGCCAAAGTGTCCGATGATATTAGCTTGAACATCTTTGTATTTTTCAACAAAATCTTCTGCACCTGAAAAAGCAATTTGATTAATGTACTTCTCAATCTCTTCAGCTGTCATACCAATACCAGTATCACTGAATGTAATTGTCTTTTTCTTTTTATCTATTTTAACTTCAACAGCAAAATCTTTTGTATCTATACCTTGCTCTTCAATTACTCGCTTGTTCATAGCATCAATTGCATTAGAAGTGAGTTCTCTGAAGAAAATATCATGTTCTGAATAGAGCCACTTTTTAATAATTGGAAATATATTCTCTGTATGGATGGATAAAGTACCTTTATCTACTTTTTTAGCCATTTTTCTTAATCTCCTTTTCTTAATTAATATTGATATGAACACAAAATAAATCAACTACTCTATCTGTCAAATAAAAAATTAGCAGACTTTGTTTTTTATTGCTAATTATTATTATTAACTCAGTTCTGAGATATATTTAAGTAAATCAATCAGTCGATATTGTAATTCAGCATATTTATTTTATATATTCTTAAAAAAAGTTTGACAACTTATGAGTTAATCGCATTATTAGTGCATAAAAGGAAGGAGACTGTATGAAAAATTTAACATTACTGTTCATTATTGGCTTGGTCAGCTTGTCAGGTTTACTCTATAGTGTTGAGAAAGAGTCAGCTCAACAAGAAGGGGTTACTTTAGATAAAGTAGATAAGAAAATCGACAAAATTTATGAAACTCAACAGATTATGTATGAAGAAACTAAGAATAACCCATTACATGATAAAAAGTATGGTATAGAAGTTAATTTGTTTAGACTTCTGCTTCTTGAAAATACTTCTTTTTCTGGAACTTTTTCTATATTCGATGTTAACCGTAATGCAGAGATAGCTTTTCCTATCTATTATTTCAGTCCTGACAAGAAATTTAATACTGAAATTTTCACCTTAGATTGTCATTTTAGATATTTCTTAAGAAATACTCAGAATGGTTTTTATGTTAGTGCTTTTGCTCGCTATGCTAATTTCGATGGCTGGGTTGAACATTGGGATTCTGATTATTATGATAATGATTATTATGAGAAGAAATCATTCTCAGATATAGGAGTTGGTGTAGGTGTAGGTTACAGGATTTTCTCTTATAAAGGGCTTTACTGGGGAACAAGTATTAGCTTTGGACGTTACCTAGGTAATAATAATATTGAAGAGATGGAATTTGATAACAACGACCTTTTTATTCAACTAGATCAGATTGTTAATATCGAATTTTTGAAATTTGGTTGGGCTTTTTAGTATTTACTGAGTTATATATTACCCAAGGTGGTTTCTGAAAGAATCCATCTTGGGTTATTTTTTTGTTACTTATACAGATATCTTTTAATCTTTTGAGTAGGAGTCTTGAGGAAAGGCTCTGCAACTATTTTAACCTGACTAATCTTTGCATATGCAGGAGCTGTTTCATTATAGAGGTTCTTGTTATGGTCCATAAGTTTAGGGTACATAGATTCAGAGATACCATTTTTATCAGCTTCTTCTACATCAGGATAAACTAGGATAACTAGTTTATTATCTCTCTCCATTACTAAGGATTCTTGCACATAATGGAGGTTGTTAAAAGATTGCTCGATAGCTTCAGGGTATATGTTTTCTCCACCAGCTCCTAAGATTAGATTCTTGGATCGACCTTTAATATAAATAAAATTGTCACTATCAATAAGCCCTATATCGCCAGTGTTTAACCATCCATCATCAGATAAAACTTCTTGACTTGCCTCATTATTCTTATAATAACCATACATCACCTGCTCTCCCTTAACCAGAATATCTCCTGGAATATTAGACGGATCAGAGGAATCTATTTTAGCTTGCAAGTAATTAACAACTCTTCCAGCAGATCTAAATCTATGTTGATCCCAAGTAGCATAAGAGATTAAAGGACCACACTCGCTCATACCATAACCGATAGTAAAAGGAAACTTGATAGCCTTAAGAAACTTTTCTACTTCTGCATTGAGTGGAGCTCCTCCAATAACCATTTCTCTTAAAGAACCACCAAAGACTGTTAAAAGTTGTTTTCGAATTTTGCTATAAAAAGCTTGTTTTACACCTGGAATGGCAGTAGCAAACTTAATCATCTTCTTTTCTAATAGTGGAAAAACATTCTTCTTGATTATCTTTTCTAAGATAAGAGGAACAGACATTATCATTTCAGGTGAGACATCTTTTAGATATTTAAGCAGTAATTTTGGAGATGGTATTTTCCCTAGAAAATGAACATGTACACCGCAAGTAAAAGGGTATAAGAAATCAAAAGCACACGCATAAGCATGGGATAATGGTAAAAATGAAAGCATTTTTGTACCTGTTCTAAACTCCAACATCTCCCCTGCTACAATAATATTAGCAATTAAACTATTGAGAGGAAGCATAACTCCTTTCGTAAAACCTGTTGTTCCAGATGTGTAGATTATTTCTCCTAAAGTATCATTTGAAATATCCTTTGGAAGTGAAAAATCTTGCTTTGATAAAGAAAACTTTTTATCCATTGCAGGCTTAACTTTTTCAATCTTTTCATCATTGCTTTTTGATTCAACTAAAGTAAAATCATCTAAATGAATGATACCTTGCAAGCTAGGAAGTTCGCTTTCCTCAATGTTATCCATTATTGAGTTCCCTACAAAAAGTAATTTACTCTCAGAATGTTTGATTATATGATTCATATCTTCAGAAGTGAAGTTTGGAAGAATTGGAACAACTACTGCACCATAGGTGATTACTGAGAGATAAGCGATAGCCCAGTTCTTTGAATTCTTGCCCAATATTGCTACTTTGTCTCCGCGAGATATACCAAAATTTTGCAAAATGTTGTGTAACCAATATATCTTATTTGCTACATTTTGATAATTAATAGCTTCTTCTTCAATATCTGAAAAAGCAGGAAGATCCCAATGCTTTTTAATAGCTTCTTCTAAGTAATTAATAAAATTAACTTGTATCATATTTATCTCTCTTATCTAAATTTTAACCAATTATTTACAGCTTTTTAATTTTGGCAAGTTTTTTTGTTTTTCACTCTGGTGAAAAGATATAAGATGAAATACTTCTTTAGAAAAACACAAAGTAAAGACCTACAGAATAAATTTTTCTTAATTTCCTTGACTAATAATGTAATAATACAATATTAAAAAAATAAAGCATTTTGAGAAAGGAGAAAAAAATGTCTGATTATTTTCTTGAAACTCAACACCATGAGTGGATTTTGACGAATAAGTATGGATCTTATGCCCTCGGAACAGGAAATTTAATAAACCAACGTAAGTATCATGGCCTACTCACAGCCTCTGACAGAAAGCTGAATCGAGCTTCCTTACTAACTTCTATTGAAGAACAAATAGAATGGAGAGGAGAAAAGCTATATTTAGATAGTTGCAATTATGAAAACTGTATCTATCCAGAAGGATTCCTGCATTTAGTTAAGTCATGGTTACGTCCTTACCCTGTATTTCTTTACTCTTCTCTTCCACACAATAATGATATTTTAATACGCAAAGAAATCAAGATGGATTACGAGACAAATACAGTCATGATTAGTTATAAGAATTTAAGCAAACATCTTATCCATATGAAATTACGTCCAAAAGTAGATATGGTTAGTCACCATTATTTAAATAAGCCTGGTTCATTAAACGAGGATGATTTTGTTATTTCTACTGCTCAAGGTAACAATTTTTATGGTGCTATGGTTCAAAGGCTCTCCAATAATCTAACCCTCTATTGCTTAACAAGTCTGGGTAAAATCAACCAAGAGTATATGGAGTATAAGAAAGTATTCTACCCTTGGGAGTCAATGTTAGGCTATGACTGTAATGAAGATTTAGTTTCACCTTTTAGTATCCGATTTGATTTAGATAAGAATCAGGAAGTAAAACTATTATTTTCTGATGCTCCGATAGAAGAACACCATGTGACCATTAAAAGAATTAATAACCGTTATGCTGACTTACCTATGCCTAGGGATTATCCAGATAACTATCGTAATTTTGATTTATTAGATCTTGATTTCAATGACCAATATCTTTATTCTCATGAAGATTATATGAAAATATTAGAGTTTAGTTTGAAAGATTTCATTACTGATAACGACATAATTGCTGGTTATCCTTGGTTCGGTGCTTGGGGTAGAGATTCTGTCTTAGTTTTAAGTGCAATGATTAAACGTCCTGACATGATAGACAAAGCAGAGAAAATCATTTTAAGATTCAATGATCATATTAAACAAGGACTAATTCCTAATATGTTCCCTGAAACTGGTAGTGAAGGGAATTATGATTCTGTGGATACAAGTCTATACTATATAATTTTATTAAGAAAATTAGCCTCACTTAGAAATAATAAGAAAATGTGGGAAAAACTTATAGCAATAACTGAGAATATATTGTTAAGCTATCTCAATGATGAAAGAAGAATGTTCTACCTTGATGAAAATAACTTAATCATTATTAAGGATGACTTTGCAGGAGTGACTTGGATGGATGTCAAAATAGATGGCAAGGCTGTTACTCCACGTGCAGGTGCTCCAGTTGAGATTAATTTCCTTTGGTATGAAGCTCATAAGACCTACCAAGAGATGATTGAAAAGTATAATTTACTTAGTAAAAAGAAGTATAAGGCAAAGTACGATGTAGCTACTTATACAGAGAAATTAGCCCAATCTCTCCAAAAATTCTGGTATAACAATTCTTTATGTGACAGAATTACTAATAATGAGCCTATTGAGGAGTTTCGTCCAAATGCTGTCATAGCAGCAGGTTTGAAATATGCTCCCTTATCTGAAGAACAGCTTACTTTGATCTACGAAAGAGCAACAAATGAACTCTTAACTGATTATGGTTTAAGGACTCTTACTCCTAATCACCATAAATTTAAGAGAACTTACTATGGTACTATTTTAGATCGTGATAAAGCCTATCACCAAGGTACGGTTTGGGCTTGGTTGCTCTGGCCTTATACATCACTCTATCTCAGACTCTTTAAGAATAAACTCAGCAATGACCAGTTAATAGAAGGATTAGAAGCTGTAATAAAACAATTTAGACATGAGTATAAACATGGTTACATAGCTTCCATAGCCTCTATTTGGGATGGAGGCAAGCCACATTTCCCTAAAGGAGCTCCTGCCGAGGCTTGGTCAGTAGCAGCTATATATGATATTGAAAAAGTAATTGAAAAGCTCAAAGAGAATAAGGAATAAATTATGAGAATTCTTATGTTAACTTGGGAGTTCCCACCAATGATTGCTGGTGGCTTGGCTATGGCTTCGTATGGTTTAGTCAAATCACTTTTGAAAGCAGGTGTTGAAATTGATCTCTTTTTGCCTACAAAAGAGTTTGTTTATTTTCCTTTAAGAAAAGAGGATGATGCCGATAGTCTTCCTTTTGTGATGCTTGATGAAAATTATAAACCACGAAAAGAAGAATACATAACCAAAGAGTTTAAAACTGTGGAAGAGAAAATGGCTTACTTAGGTGTAAGTCATATTCCAGAAACTTATTATACTCCAGCCTTAGTTAAGGAATTTACCAAATTAATTACTACTTTCAAAACTGAAGAAATTGAACATAGAAGTGAAAGGAGTATCTTTGATAACATTGTGATTAATTTGCAAGGTCATGAAGATATATTCAAGAAGGTTCAAGAAATGGCCTTCAGAGCTGAGAAACTAGCAGAGTTAGTTGATTTTGATATTATTCATGCTAATGACTGGCTCTGTTACCCTGCAGGTATGATAGTAAAAAAAATGACTGGCAAACCCATGATAGCTCATATCCATGCAACTGAGTTTGATCGAGCTGGTGGACCTGGAGATGATAGAATACATAAAATTGAATACTCTGGCATGCTTTACGCTGACCAAGTAATAGCAGTTTCTAAATATACTGCCCAAATGATAATTTCACGTTATCAAATAGACACTGGTAAAGTAAATATCGTTCATAATGCTTTTTCTTTTGAGAAGGATAATAATTTTAATAAAGAAAGAATGTTCAAAGGACCTACTGTCCTATTCTTAGGAAGAATCACTGTGCAGAAAGGTCCAGACTATTTCCTATCAGTTGCAGAGAAAGTTCTTAAAAAGTATCCACAAGTCAGGTTCATTATGGCTGGGACAGGTGATATGGCGAGAAAAATCCTGCGTTCTTCAGCTTCTATGAAGTTAAAAAATCGTTTTTTGTTTACTGGTTTTTTGAATAGAAAGCAGGTAGAAAGAGTTTTACAAGTTTCAGACATTTATATGCTTCCATCGGTATCTGAGCCCTTTGGTATAGCCCCCTTAGAGGCTATGGCCTATGGGATAACCTCTATCATTTCAAAGCAATCAGGAGTGTCTGAAGTTGTTGAGAATGCCTATAAAATTGATTTTTGGAACGTTGATGAGATGGCAAAAACTCTAATATATTTAATCGAGCACCCAGAAGAATGTAAAGAAATGGGTTTAGCTGGAGCTGTAGAAGTTAAGGCGATCCAATGGGATAAATCTGCTGAAAAAGTGAAAAAATTATATCAAGAAATACTAGTAACCCAGCGAGGAGAGATAGATGCTTAATATTGTTTTCTATTTTCAGGTGCATCAGCCATATAGACTGAGGCATTTGAATGTTATGGATATTGGTTCTGATGAATCCTATTTTGATGACAGACTAAACCGAGAAGTAATGCGTAAGGTAGCTGATAAATGTTATTTACCCACCAATAAGTTAATGTTAAAACTTATCAAGAAATATCAAGGTAGATTTAAGATTGCTTATTCAATTTCTGGTATTACCATAGACCAATTCAAGCAATATTATCCAGAAGTTTTGGATTCATTCAAAGAATTAGCAGCTACTGGTTGTGTTGAGTTTTTAGGTGAAACCTACTACCACTCCCTCTCTTTCCTATATAATAAAGATGAATTTCTCGCTCAAGTCGAAAAACATACTAACTTAATGATAGAAGAGTTTGGACAAAAACCTACAACTTTCAGAAACACTGAGCTTATCTATCAAGATAGAGTTTCTGATTTAGTCTTTGACAC
Organism: Cloacimonadales bacterium (SeqCode); assembly: GCA_963678375.2. GTDB lineage: Bacteria > Cloacimonadota > Cloacimonadia > Cloacimonadales > JAFGVF01 > JAEKNW01. Next base: position 1,746,124 of record OY782831.1, on the reverse strand, counting down.
AGGTCAGTTTAACACTATCATTACTGAAGGAGTACGAAGAGTTTTAAAATGGAGAACTCCCCTCTATGCTTATAAGAACTACGCTAGGACTATGAACTTACTTTTGAAATCTTATCAATTATCCGATGATATTGCCTTCAGATTCTCTGACAAAAACTGGTCACAATATCCCTTAACAACTGAAAAATTCATTAAATGGATTGACCAACTTACCTGGAAAAATGATAATAACAGAAACCAATTTCTTAATCTCTTTATGGATTATGAAACTTTTGGCGAACACCAATGGGCAGAGACTGGAATCTTTGACTTTATGGAACAAGTTCCAGAAGAAGTTTTAAAATACCAACACCTTGGTTTTGCTAACCCAAAAGAGACCAGCAAACTAGCCAATTATCAACAAGAACCTTTGGCGTTTCCACAAGCTGTCTCTTGGGCTGATGAAGAAAGAGATCTTTCAGCTTGGCTAGAAAATGATATGCAAAACAATGCTATCGAAACCTTATATGAACTTTTTGAACGAGTGCTAGCCAAGGGTGATCCTAAGTTATTAGAAATTACCAGAAAACTTACTACTTCTGACCATTTTTACTATATGTGTACTAAGTACTTTAACGATGGAGATGTTCATAAGTACTTCTCTCCCTACGATTCCCCAGATCAAGCTTATATATACTTTATTAATGCTTTGGCTGATCTAGAAGAGAGGTTGTAGAAGTAGATATTGAAAGCCCTGCAAGCAAACATGCCTTCTTTGATTTTAGAAAAAATAATTTTTTAAAAATATTCTTGACAGGAAAAGGGTAATTTAAGATTTTAGCAATACATTGATTTTCAGTGTGATTTTGTGGTCCAGTAACTCAGTGGTAGAGTATCTGCCTTTTAAGCAGAGAGTCGATGGTTCGAGCCCATCCTGGATCACCATCCTGTTGACCCCTTCGTCTAGTGGTTAGGACTCAAGATTTTCATTCTTGCAACAGGGGTTCGATTCCCCTAGGGGTCGCCAACAAAATCAATAAGTCTCCATCGTCTAGTGGCCTAGGACTCTGGATTCTCATTCCAGCAACAGGGGTTCAATTCCCCTTGGAGATGCCACAATAACCTGTCAGTATTTTAATAACATATATATACTGACCCCTTCGTCTAGTGGTTAGGACTCAAGATTTTCATTCTTGCAACAGGGGTTCGATTCCCCTAGGGGTCGCCAACTTTAGCCTGCTTAGCAGGCTTTTTTTATTTTAGAGACTTTTGAAAGTTATTTAGCAAATGGATATAGTCCTTTTTTCAAAGATCTACACATTCTTTAGGTTAAATTATTTTCAGAAGTATATTTACAAACTCTAATTCTAGGAAAACATTTGACATAATAACACATTAATTATTTCTTACCCACAAATGAATAAAGGAGATAAAATGGAAAACAAAGTATTAGCAACTGTAGAAGGCAAAGATATTACAACTCAAGATGTAGAAATGTTTCTACAACAGTTAGGACAACAAAGAGCAGCTCAGTTTAATAATGAAGAAGGTAAAGCTCAGATTCTTAATGAGTTAGTAAATCAGAAATTACTTCTTGCAGACGCAATAGATAATAAAGTTGAAGAAACAGAAGTCTTTAAAAAAGAATTAGAAAGATTAAAAGAAACTGTTTTAACACAAATTAATATCAATAACTTATTATTAACTGCTAAAGTTAGCGATGCTGATTTAGAGGCACATTTTGAAGCAAACAAAGATAAATATGCTAAAGCGGAAGAAGTTGCAGCAAGCCATATTTTAGTAGATAATGAAGAAGCATGCCAAGAAATCTACAATAAAATCAAGAACGAAGATTTAGATTTTGCTACTGCAGCTAAAGAGAACTCATCATGTCCTTCTAAAGAGCAAGGTGGTTCATTAGGTTCTTTTTCACGTGGAAGAATGGTTCCTGAATTTGAGGAAGCTGCTTTCAAGATGGAAGTTGGTGAGATTTCTGAGCCAGTAAAAACTCAGTTTGGCTACCACATCATCAAATTAGATGGTAAAACTCCTGCTCAAGATGTTACATTAGATCAAGTTAAACAAACTATTACTAATGAGCTTATGACTATGAAGCAAAGAGAAGTTTATGTAGCAAAAGTTGAAGAGCTTAAAAATAAATATAATGTAGAATACAAATAGTATTCATTTATTCTAATAAAATTAAGGCACTGAGAAATCAGTGCCTTTTTTTTGTTTGAGGTTATAAATACAGCTAAAGTTTAGGTATGCAATATTTTAAACCTTATAAACCCTGAAAGGGTTCAAGAAAGCCCTGGAAGGGTGGTAATATGATAGCCCAGGGTCAAATCCTGTAAGGATTGCAGCCCTGGGTATGATATCCACCCTAAAACAAGCTAACCCTGTAAGGGTTTAATAGAAAGAATCAAATACTAATTATTACATTAGGAATATAAATTATTAATAAACCAAAAGTTGACATTTATTATTACTCTTTTCCAGCCACCAGACTTGAACAAGATCCTTTTTAATGTTCCTTGGATTTAAACACTAGTACAAAAATCCAATTCGAAAAAGAGTAACAGTCCCTGAATCTAAAATATGTTCTTCTATCTGAGAGATGAAAGATAAACTGACAACTAGGGTTGTCAATAATTACTCTAAAGTGACTATTTGAATAGTCATAAGGATTATTCAGTTAAAGCTATTTGTCTGAGTTGTGTTTAGAAAGATAATCAACCATGATGAATAGCATTATATCCTTATGCTAAATAAACAAGGAGCGTAAGCCCCTTGTTACTAAATTAATATTGATATGAAGTTGAATACAAATAGTATGCATTAATTAACATAAAATCAAGGTACTGAGAAATCAATACCTTTTTTTAAAAACATCAAATATTAGAAGTGATATATTATTAAAGCTAGTACAAATAACTATTCTCCATATAAGTTTAAATATTTATTGACAATTAATATCTAATTTAATAACCTTGAATTATATATTGATTTATTAATTTTTTAATAATTCATGGGAGACGTTATGCAATATTATTTTATGGCATTTAAGAAATATGCTACAACTAATGAAAGGACAACAAGAAAAGAGTTTTGGCACTATGTATTAATTGATATGACTATTTGCTTTTTTCTTGGCTATGTAGGTGGTTCTTTGACTTATGACAACAACCATAACAGTTTAATAAATGGAGCATCAAACATTTACCTCGTTGTAGGTTTTGTTCCTAGATTAGCAATATTATTTAGAAGAATGCATGATATAGGAAGGAGTGAATGGAATTTGCTATTATTATTTTTACCTATTTTAGGACCTTTATATCTACTTTATTTATCATTGTTACCATCTCAACCACATGATAACAAATATGGATTTTATAAAAGACCAGTTATTAATGAAAGCACAAAAGAAAACAATAAACATAATAATCTCAATCCTAATCTGCATAATAACAATAGTAAAATGCATAATGAATTCTCAAACATCAAATATGACAAAGCAAACAAAACAAAAAATGAGAATATTACAGAACACAAAGAATACTAAGCAGATGGAGATTTAAAAGCTATAAAACAATATAAAGAAGATAAGTTAGAAGGTAAGGTAATACAATATTATGAAAATGGGAATATACAAGATATTACTAATTATATAAATAATCTAGAGGATGGAGAATTCTTAGGATATCATAAAAATGGGTTAAAAAAATTAGTAGTAATTATAAAGATGATCAGCTAGTTGGACAATATATTTATTATGATGATTTTGGTAATGAGAAACCAGTAGATGGTAAAGATATTGAACAAAAATATTTAGATAAAATTAGAAATATCTGAATTAATATTATTATTTAATATTTAAATATCTTTTTTCCTTCAAGCAACTACAAAGTCTATGATAAATTGAAAACCTGTCAATAAAAGATCGCATTATGAAGGTACTCGTTGTCGGATAATTAACAAAAGAGAATATTGGAACGATAATCTACATAAAAAAAATACATTATAATGAAGGTGGTAATACCTTTCACACAGAAACTTACGAAAATGGTAAATTAGTGGATAGCGACTTTAAATTATAATATATCAGTTGAAGTCTATTCTCAAAATGAATCAATTGCTTATGGAATAATCTATATTAATGACAAATATCAATTAAAATAAAGAGAGGTAAAACTAAAAAAAGCATGAGATTAATATTGTTACTTATTTCTCTTAAAAATAAAGATATAACTGACCCAAAAAAGTACAATAGTAATTATATTAATAATATTCCATAACGGTTTATTTAATTGAATTCTAATTATAGGATTATATAAAACTGCAATCAGAACATAAATAATGTAATAGTTTAAATTGTTTTTATATATTTGATATAGTTGGTAAATTTCATAAATGCAATAACCAGTAACAACTATTTTCAAGAACATATAAAACCCATAAGGTAACTTGAATAGAGTTGCTACAATTAACAATAATGAAACTATAGATATTGTTAAATAACACATTAGTTTATGTATTGTCATTTTGATGCTTTTCGTCTTCTTCATAGTATACTATCTTATAACCCTCTAAGCCATATCCATGTACATAAATCAAAATGTGACCAACAATCAAATAATCTAATAGAAATGTTAGGGCTAGAATTACTAACCAATCAAGGGTAAATGAGCCCCATATATATAAAAAAATTAATTTAACTAAAGTGAAATTCAAAGCTAAAGAAAGAACATAACATATATTAGGAAATATACTTACTAGAAAATATATTACAACTGCAACTATTATTAGTAAAGGCTGGCCTCTGATAATAAGAAATATTGAAGTATAAAGAGGCAAAACATTTAATTGAAAAATTGTATTTTTCATTAATGGATTATCTAATCCTAATCGTAACGATATTGCAGTTTTCTTTCTTGAAATGTTTAAAAAAAATAACCAAAAAACAAAAATTATTCCAGCCAAAATATATGCTACTATTTTCATCTTTCAACCTCCTTTAAAAATGAAAGCATCTTTAAGAACAAAAAGAAAGTTAGGGCACCATAATAGTACCCTAAAATATTTATATTTTTTTAGAACCTATCAATGAACTTCAAGAAGAGTCTCATAAACTCTTCAACTTCTTCTTGAGTACCTATTGAAATTCTGATATGATTTTTAAGTAATGGGTGTCCCCAGACTGGGCGGAGGGCAATATCATTTTCTGATAGATATTCAAACAGTTCAGGTGTAGAATCACCTATAGTAAAAATTAAGAAGTTGGTATGAGATGGATAGACAGTTATATAGTCTTGTGACAGCATCCAAATATATAGTTTATTCCTAATATCTTTTACATTCTGAGTATGTTTTAAAAAGATTTCCTTATTCTCTAAAATAGTATAAGCAAAAGTCTGAATCATTAAAGAGCTATGGAAGGCAGTCATAACTTTGCTGAGTTCAATAGCATTTTCTTGAGATGTAATCAGATAACCAAATCTTAAGCCAGCCACTGAGAATGCCTTAGAGAATGACCGAACAATAACTAAGTTTGGGTATTTGTGCAATACATCAGCAAAAGTAATGCCTGAGAATTCGAAATAGGTTTCATCTAATAAGATTAATTTATCTGTATTTTCTAAAATATGAACAATCTTTTTATCAGGGATTAAGTTGCCGGTAGGATTATTAGGATTACATAGAATACCTAACTTACAATTAGGGTGGTTTAATTTCTCTAAGTAATCTTCAGTTGAAAAGTTAAAATCTTTGTTTAATTCAATTGGTTCAAATCCTAATCCTACTGCATCACAATAACTCTTGTAATCAAAATATGAAGGAGCTAATGAAACAGCATAACTTCTAACACTATCACGGACGCTAGTAAAAATATAATAAAGCATTTCATCAGCCCCGTTTCCAAATAAGATTTGACTAGGTTTGATACCATAACCTACATATTCTGCTAACTTGTTACGCAGCTTGGGTGTAATATCATTAAAATACCTATTCAAGGGAACAGACTTTAAATTATCCATTAACTGATCATGGACGGCTTCTAAAGGGTTTAATGTGCTTTCATTTAAACACATCATTACTTTTTTGTGAGGTACGTTAACCTCTACAGCTTTTTTTGCTTGCAGATCTTTTCTGAATCTGTACATAATAGTCTCCAAAATAATATTTTTTATGACGCCATTTTTCACTTTGAAGGAGAATATAGTCAAGAACTATTTATGGTCTTGCAAAAGTCTACTGATAAAGTTCAGTCTTTTTTTTATAACATATTCATTGTATAATAGAAGGTTAGGTGTATAATTATACAGTTTGAGTATATTACACCAGCTCAATATGACTTAAACCTGAATGGTGCAATCATGTCCTTATATAAATTCTTTGTTTTGTTTGCAAGAACATTTACTGTAATTAGAGAGTGTATATCTTTACTAAGGAGTGTCTATTGACTCTTAGCCTAGTGCATGCTTAATAGAGACTTAATAGAGGCCCAAAGAACACCCAGTAGAAAAGTTATCTATGAATATTTATCTAAGGCTGAAATTGAGTCTTATTATTTTTAATAACGAACAGGGGCATGACATCAGTAAAGTTGAATTCTTGAATATATCCTAAATAGTCTTTCTTCCTTTTTATTTGACAAAATATCTTATCTAAAAAAGATAAAAAAATATAAAATATTTAAGGAGCTCAAGATGGCTAAAAAGCAGAGAACTGCCATAGAACCAACTAGAAATGAAGACTATGCTGAGTGGTACCAGCAAATAGTAAGAGTAGCTGAATTAGCTGAAAATAGTGATGTTAGAGGTTGTATGGTTATCAAACCATGGGGCTATGCAATATGGGAAAATATACAAAAAGTATTAGATAAAATGTTTAAGAGTGAAGGGGTAAAAAACGCATATTTCCCTCTATTTATACCAAAAAGTTATTTTGAAAAAGAAGCAGAGCACGTAGATGGTTTTGCTAAAGAGTGTGCTGTAGTAACCCATTCAAAATTAGAAGATGACGGAAATGGAGGTTTAAAAGTTGGTGGTGAGCTAACAGAGCCATACATAGTTAGACCTACTTCAGAAACAATAATTGGTGCTTCTTTCTCTAAGTGGGTAAATTCATACAGAGATTTACCTCTTTTGATTAATCAATGGGCTAATGTTGTTCGTTGGGAACTAAGAACTAGATTATTCTTGAGAACTGCTGAATTTTTATGGCAAGAAGGGCATACTGTTCATGCAAGCCGAGATGAAGCAGAAGCAGAGACTAAATTAATGTTAGATGTATATGCGAAATTTGCTGAAGTATATCTGGCTGTACCGGTTATAAAAGGTGAAAAAAGTGAAGGTGAACGCTTCCCAGGGGCTGTAGCAACCTATTCTATTGAAGCAATGATGCAGGATAAAAAAGCTCTCCAAGCTGGAACATCTCACTTTTTGGGTCAGAACTTTGCTAAATCATCAGAAATCAAGTATCAGAATAAAGATGGAGAATATGAATATGCTTGGACAACTTCATGGGGAGTATCAACTAGACTTATAGGGGCTTTAATCATGGCTCATAGTGATGATAATGGTCTGGTTCTTCCACCAAAAATTGCCCCTGCACACATTGTTATTATTCCTATTGCAAAGACTGATCAAGACCGCGAAGAAATTCTAGAATATATTAAGAAAATTACTAGTGCTCTTCAAAACAAGAGATTTGATGGAAAAGAGATTATAATAGAAGTTGATGATAGTGATGCCACTTCCGGAGAGAAGAACTGGAAATGGATTAAACGTGGTATGCCAATCAGATTGGAAGTTGGGAAACGTGATATGGAATCGGAATCTGTCTTTATGGGGAGAAGAGATTTAGAACCAAGAGATAAGAAAACTCTTAAGTGGAATGATTTTGTTGATACTGTGGAAGAGATTTTAGAAGAAATACAAGCAAATATTTACCAAAAAGCACTTGATTTCCGAAAAGAAAATACTCTTATCATTGATAACCAGGAAGAATTCTATAAATTCTTTACTCCAGAAAGTAAGAAAAAACCTGAAATCCATGGAGGATTTGCTCTTGCTCATTGGTGTGGTTCAGTTGAGTGTGAAGAAAAAATCAAAGAAGACCTTAAAGTAACTATTAGAAATATTCCTTTTGAGCTAGATAGTGAACAAGGTAATTGTATTTGTTGTGGTAAGGAATCTAAACAGAGAGTTATCTTCTCAAAAAGCTACTAAAGCTTATAAAGAAAATTTAATATGAAAGACTTACTAAAGGATATTCATAGTCTACTACTTGAAAAGAACTATAAGATTTCTTTTGCTGAATCATGTACTGGTGGACTTATCCAGAAATTGATAACAGATAGGAGTGGAAGTTCTTCATATTTTGAAGGTGGTCTTGTAGTTTATAGTAATCGTCTTAAAAATGACTTACTAGGCGTTCCTATTGATATCTTAGAAAGATATGGTGCTGTTAGCTCTGAGTGTGCTTTAGCAATGGTAAATGGTTTATTTAAGCTAACTCAGGCTGACATTTGTGCTTCGGTTACAGGGATTGCTGGTCCTAGTGGAGGGAGTAAAGACAAGCCTGTAGGAACTGTTTACTTTGCTTTTAAGTTTCAAGATAGTAGAGAAACATATTTGAGACATTTTGCAGGAGACAGAGATATAGTTAGACAGAGTTCGGCTGAATTTGTTTTAACTAAGATAAAAGATTTTTTAACAAGAGGGTAGAATGAAGATATTAGTAATTGGAAGTGGAGCAAGAGAGCACGCTATTGCAACAAAATTTGCTGAAAGTAAAAAGGTTGATGAAGTTATAGTTTCTCCAGGTAATGGAGGGATAGAAGAAGAGTTCAAATGTATAGATTTACCTGCTTTTGAAGACATTGCAGATTATGTTTCAAAAAACAAGATTGGCATGGTCTTTGTTGGCCCTGAACAACCTTTATCAGAGGGATTAGTAGATTTCTTGCAAGAAAGAGACATTGTAGCGATAGGACCAAGTAAATCTGCTTCTAGAATAGAATCGAGCAAAGCTTTTGCTAAAGATTTGATGAAAAAATACAATGTAGCTACTGCTCAATATAAGGTTTTTAAAGATTATCAAAAAGCACTTGCTTACATAAAAGAGTGTAGGTACCCTCAAGTTTTTAAAGCCGATGGTCTTGCTGCTGGCAAAGGGGTCGTTATAGTTCATTCTCAAACAGAAGCTGAACAAGAGTTAAAAGAATTTATGCTTGATAGTAAATTTGGAAAAGCAGGGGACCAGTTAGTTATCGAAGAGTTTTTACAGGGCTGGGAAACTTCAGTCTTTGCTTTTTGTGATGGTGTTAACTTTGTAAGTACTCTCTTTTCAATGGATCATAAACAACTTGAAGCTGGAGATAAAGGGCCAAATACTGGTGGGATGGGAGCAATAGCTCCAATTATTGAAGCCGAAAAGTATCGATTTGAAATTGACAATCAGATTTTTAGCCCCATCTTAAAAGGAATGCAAGAAGAAGGTTGTCCTTTTACTGGAGTCTTATACTGTGGCCTAATGATTACAGCAGATGGCCCTAAAGTTATTGAGTTCAACTGTAGATTTGGAGACCCTGAAACACAAGTTGTTTTACCCTTATTAAAAACAGATTTCTTTGAAGTTTGTCAATATATAGCTGAGAAGAGAGTAAATAGTTTGGATTTAAGTTGGCACGATAAATTTGCCATCAATATTGTCTGTGCTTCCGGTGGATATCCAGGTAATTATAAAAAAAATTTAGTTATAGAAGTTGGTGATATAGATAAAGATAGCAAGATTTTCTATGCTGGAGTTAAAAAATCTAATGAAAAATTATTGACAAATGGTGGCAGAGTATTAGGAATTACCTCATTAGGCTATAATAGAGAAGAATTGATTCGTAAAGTTTATTCTTTAGTCGAAAATATTTTCTTCGAAGAAAAAGTTATTAGAACAGATATTGGTATGAGACCACAAAAGTAAATAGGAGGAAGTCACAATTATTGTTCTTAATGAAAACTAAATATTTGTATTGAATTAATGAGTAAAATATTATTTACTTCTGATAAGAATAGTAATTAATAATACTGTTTAATAACAAAATAACTAAAATGAGAGAGAAATAATGACTAAAAGAATAATAATAACAGCTCTAATGATAGGCTTATGTCAGCTTGTTTTGGGATATGATTTCAAAATCTTAGACATGAGTGAATCATATATTCGTGTTGCTTTTGAAGTTCCTGATTATACAATTGAAAAAAGTAAAAAAAATAATTCATCTATTGATAAAATTAATATTTCAGATTCAGAATTGACCTTTGAAGAAAAAAAAGCAATTTTACCCTACTTTGCTGATGCTGTAGGAATTCCTGAAGACGGTGATATTACTCTTAGAGTTTTAACCAAAAGAACTAAAGAATATAAAAATCTTAACCTAGAAAGATCTCCCATAATTAATCTATTAGACCAGCAACAAGTAGAATATCAAGATTATTATCCAGACACAAAAAACTTAAAGAATGAGCTATACCCACAAGATATACTTAGTAAAGGTGATAGTGCCTTTATTGGAGATAGAAGATTTACTAGCTTTCAACTTTATCCATTTCAATATAATGAGAGACAGAAAAAACTCTTTGTTCATGAATACGTAGAATTTGAAATTATAGTTCAAGGTGATACTAGTGAGAAACGTGACTGGTATCTTTCTGATAATTATATAGATAGCGTAGGTGATGACTTTTTTATAAACAATAGATTTTCCCAGAAATGGAGAAAAGACTTAGTATTAGACCATGAAGTTGTAAGAGAAACTTATAATCACAATGCAATTGATATAGTGGTCATTGAAGATGGGCTTTATAAAATCACTTATGATTTTTTAGAGGAAAAGCTTACTGAATATCAAGAGCTGACAGGTATTACTCTTGGCTGGAGCTTAGATAACATTAATCCCAAAAACCTTCAATTAGAAAGTAAAAAAGGTCTTGAACCAATCTATTTTTATGGTGAAGAAGATGGTTCTTTTGATAGAGAAGATTACTTTGAGTTTTATGGAAAACGAAACCCAGGAGATAACTCTTATTTCAGCGCTTACTCTTCTAAGAATATCTATAAGTTACGTCTTTTAGATGGACTTGGGGCAAGAATGGCTATTGAAAATGGTGGCATTATGTACTCTAGCCCCTCAGAATATATTGAGCCAAAACATTATGATCATAACGTTCATTTTGAAGTCCAAAGCTTCTATGAGAAAATAGGACGAGGTTATGATTATGATGTGAACTATTATCGAGAAGATAACTATTTTTGGAGGAAGATAAAAGCACCTAACTTAGAAATTGTTCCCTTTGATATTCAATATCCTGCAGATCTTAATATCAATAAAATAGATGCCAAAGTTTCACTATTTGGACTTACTTACAGTGAATCAGACGTAAATGACCACCATGCAATTGTCAGACTAAACCAAGGCATAGTTGATTCAAAAGTATGGACAGGTCAAACAGAGCAAATTTTTGAAAGCTCTAACATAATCCCCAATTCTTTTCTCACTCATGGTGAAAACTACCTCTATGTTAGTCTTCCAGGTGATACACCTAATGAAGAGAATGAACTAGTTGCCCTAGATTATCTGGACTTAACCTACTGGAGAGAATATAAAACAGATTTAGATTGGATTGAATTTAAAAAACCTAAGGATAAAGGCTATGGGCTCTATCAGTTTGTTTTGGGTGGCTTTCAAAGTACCGATGTTTCAGTTTATAAATTAGGTTCAAGTAAAATGGAAAATGTAAGAATAGAGCCTGCATTTGAGCTTGGAGAAGCTCCTTACAATGTCACTTTCCAAGATGATGTTAATTCTGAAGATACTAATTATCTTGCTGTAACTGAGGCTAATAAAAAACTTCCACTTGAAATTAGAATTGATAAAATATCTGACTTAAAATCAACAACGAACAATTATGATTGTCTTATTATAACTAAAAATGACTTTATGGCTAATGAAGGCTTAGAAATGTATAAGACTTTATGGGATGAAATGGGACATAATACTAAAGTTGTTGATGTTCAAGATATTTATGATGAGTTTAACAATGGTATAGTATCTGCTGATGCAATTAAAGATTTTCTTACTTATGCCTACCACAACTGGTCTAATCCCCGCTTGAGGAGTGTACTTTTAGCTGGTGATGCTACCTATAATACCACAGATAACTCACCCACATCAGTCTATAATATTATACCTTATAGAAAAGTTTGGACCTGGAAACACGGAGTAACTCCTAGCGATAACTGGTATGGATGTGTTGTTGGGGATGACCAAGTTGCTGAAATTGCTATCTCTAGAATCAATGTATGGGAAGCTGATCAGATTAATGATATTGCTCAAAAAAGTTATTACCATATAAAAGAAGCAGATTTTGAAAGTTTAGCTTCCTCCCATGTTACACTTTCTGCGGGGGGCAAAGCAAGTGAAGGAAATGATATCTTCTCGCAACAAGAAGAAATCATTCGTAGAAGAATGATAAATGATGACTACCGTGTTTCAAGAGTTTATACAACTACACAGACAGTTAATTCTAATTATTATGGTTCAACTTTCTCTCTAAAGGATAATATTGACCAAGGAACTACATTCTTACAGTTTATGGGACATGGAGGAGGTAGGATTTGGGCTGATTATAATCTCTTAAATTTCAATGACATTAGAACACTAAATAATGACTACTACCCCTTTGTTAGCAGTTTAGCATGTTATGCATCTTCTTTTGATTACCCAGGAGCATCCTGTATTAGTGAAGCTTTTGTTTCTGAACCAGGCAAAGGAGCTATAGCAACAATAGGCTTTTCTGGCTTAGGTTATCTTAACCAGGATTTGACTTTTGGTACTGCCTTAGCTGATGGTTACTTTAGAGCAGAACTAGAAAACCTTGGTGATGTTGTTAATTACACTAAAGCGAAATTCTATGTTAAGTCTAGCGGAGCAGCTAGAATTGCTTTAACAGCAGCTTGTGTTCTGATTGGAGATCCTAATATTCCTTTGCATAAGCCAAAAAATACTTTAGAAATAACTAGTGATAAAGATATTTATGCTCCTGGTGATACAATCAGAGTAAGTATGAATACTAGTATGACACAATTAGAAAAAGCTAAGCTATATGTTATTGATAAGCATGGTCTAGTACAAAACATTGCATACTACTTGCCTATAATTGCTGGACAATATGATCATACATATCTTATACCAGAGCAAACTGAGCAAGGACAATTCTATAGAATCAGAGTTGAGAGTTACGATGCAAATGGAGTATATTTTGGTGAAAAAACTGTTGGTATTGGAAATTCTAACTTCGCTAACATAGTTCATACTCCTAACCAACCAACAGTATTTGACTCAGTTATGGTAAACTGTAACATAATAACCGAAGAAGAGATAGCAAGCGTAGTACTAAATTACAACACTTCCTTTGCTAAAAATCGCCTCTCAATACCTATGCAACTTGTTGATGGAACAGATAATCAATACATTACTAGTCTCGCTATCCCCCAACAAAGCGCTGACCGTGAAGTGATGTACACAATTGAAGTTATGACTGTGGATGAAGAAGTAGTTACCTCTAACCAATATAACTATGTCGTTTTAGGACCAGATTTAGCAATATTATCTGGAGAATTAGCAGATATTAACGAAGTACCAGCTTTAAAATACATAGTGAAAAACCAAGGTAACTGTAGTTCACAAGCTACAAATTTCCAACTTAATCGTTTAGATTTAGTTTCATCTGAGAATGAACTAATTTATGAAAATAGCTTACCTGCCCTACAACTTCTTGAAGAAACTGAACTAATTATTCCAATCGAAGATTATACTTCTGGAAATTATCGCTACACTTTACGAGTTAATTTCCCAAATGAGTTTAGTGAAATCTCTCAATCTAACAATATGCATAATTTAGAAAATGTTATGAATTATCAAGAAATTACAAGTGACGGAGGAATAGTCTTAAGTACTGATAACTGTGCTGAGTTAGTAATCCCAGCTAGTTATAATAGCAATAACATGCTCTTCAACATTACTCACCAAAACTATGTAGTCCCTAATTTGCAACCTGATGTTGAAACTGTTTTAGTTGATTCAGGCCACCAATCAAGGGTTTTTGATATTTCTTGTCTTAATAGTGAAATTGCAGATTCAACAGGCTTATTACTCAATGGCGAGTTAGATGTTAAAATCAAATATGCAAGAAGTGATTCTTTAACAAACTATTATGCAAACAATAATCAAATTAAACTCTTTAGATGGGAAGAAAGTTACCAGAAATGGATTCATCAAGGTGGTTTTACTTCTACTGAAGATGGCACTATTAGAGGTCGTATCAAACGACTTGGCAAGTTCACTATTTTAAGGAATAAAGACCAAATATTACCTCAGATAGACCCAAATGTGCAAGAACAAGAGTTTACCCAAGGTGGTTATATTTCAGGTAAAGGAACAATTTCTCTTGTCCTATCAGATGCTAACGGCATTGATATTCAAGAAAACAGATTTGCTTTATATCTAAATGGAGAATTAATCCCTGAAGAGAATTTAATCATTACTTTAAATGATAATAATATTAATAATATTCCGATCAAATATCATCTGGATTTACCTCAAGGTGAATATACTTTGGTCGTTGACTGTACTGATGTCAGTGGTAACTTCAACTCATTAGATGTGACCTTCAAAGTTAACACTAAGTTCAATATTATAAACATTGCTAATTATCCAAATCCAGTAATAGCCCAAGCAACTGAACCAGAAAATGACGGTAGAACTCGCTTTACTTATACTCTTACTGATGATGCTGATAAAGTGGATATTATTGTCTATAGTGTTTCTGGAAGAAAAGTAATGGAATTTAATAGCTTACCTACCTCTGTTGGCTATCATGAGTACCCACGTTCTGTTTATGGTTGGGATTGTAAGGATAAAGCAGGCTTCGATTTAGCTAATGGTGTTTACTTCTACAAGATTATAGCGAAAAGAGGAAATAAGAAAATTGAAAAAATCCAAAAAATGGCAATTATTAAATAGGGGTTAATATGAAAAAGATATATATAACATTAATTACACTCATTCTTACTATGAATCTTTTTGCTGGAAGATATGCTGGAGACTTCTTAGCCATTGGTGGAGGCGTTAGGGCTATTTCGATGGGGGGAGCTTTCAGTGCTGTTGCTGATGATGCTAATGCTATTTACTGGAATACAGCTGGAATTGGTCAAATTAAAAATGGCCAAATCTTTGCTATGCATGCTTTTCTTTATGATAATTTAGCAAGTTATGATAACTTAGTCTTCTGTCAACCTCTACCAAATAATGCAACAATAGGTATTAATTGGACTCGACTAACTGTTGATGATATTCCTCATTTTGAAGAGAAATTCCTTTACGGTACAAATGTTGATCAAAGAGTAGCTAACCCTGCCTTGCATTTACCTGGAGAGCCAACAAGTACTTTTAAGAGTACCGATGACCTTTTTCAATTAGGTTTTAGTAAACATATTCATTTTGACATTGACTTAGGTTGGAAATTTTTCGAAATGCCTATTGACATATATGCTGGTGGAAATCTAAAATTCATTAGACGAAAACTCTTTACAAATATGGGTACTGGAACTGGTTTTGACTTGTCTCTTTTGGCATCAACAGATATGTCTTATGTCTTTAACCAAGATTATTTAGGTAAGATAAAATATGGAGTTAATTTCATGGACCTAGGTGACACTGATATTAAATGGGATTCCCGTTCTGACCGAGTTGATCAAATTCTAATGAACACCAAAATGGGTGTAGCTATCGAACAACCTCTTCCTTTCATAAAATCAACTCTAATCCTTGCACTTGATCAAGATTATGTTTATGAAGGCCTAGTGCACTATGGAGGAGAGTTCAATTATGATGACAGAGTTGCTGTTAGAGCTGGCTATAGCGATGAAAACTATTCTACAGGTCTTGGTTTAGCAATTTATAACTTTAATATTGATTATGCTTTTGTTACAAATAACTTAGGCAATACTAATAGAATTGGACTAAGCTTTACTTTTTAGGAGATATATATGAAAAGAGAGATTTTACTATTTGGCTTAATACTTGTATTAAGCTTTGTAATGTTTGGATGCACTGGGGATGAAGAAATAGATAAAGACACCATACCACCAACTAAACCTGTTCTTGTTCCCCATCTAGGTGATACTGGAGATGGAACAATAAGTTATAACAACGATGATATATTTCTGGATGATACTAACAACGGGATCGATGCTGATAGTGGAAACTCAGGATTTAAATTATTGTGGGAACCCCTTATTTTTGATAATGATCTAGAAAAAATTATAATCCACAGATATATGAATGATGATATTGATAATATTGTGAGAGTTGATTCAATTACTGCTGAAAATAACACATATATAGATAACAGTATTTCAGCAGACTTTCTGCATGAGAATAAATTCTCTTTCTTTATAGATGTTTATGATAGAGCTGGTAATTCAACTCGTTCGGATACTGTACATTATAGGTTGTCTGAAAAAGTATATCCTACATCGCCCTTTAATGGCCAAGTTTTAGCAAGCTCAAGCAACTTGGTTTTTGACTGGAATGATAGCGTAAACTATGACTTCTATAGAATCTTATTGTTCAGTAATCAAGATGGTTTAATTTGGTTTAAAGATATTTTAATTGATGCTCCAGATGAAAATCTCCAAGATGACTCTTCAGCTAACTATACAGGAGGTAATCTCAGTGAAGGTGATTATTATTGGCGGGTTGATGTCTTCAAATTTGATTACGAACTAGACGACTACTATTACGGCGACATTGACGACAACAGAACCTTCTATTATGGCTCTGAATCTGAGATTAGTTCATTCTCCATAAATAGAGATTAAAGAAGAATAATCTTGACTTATATTAGATTTATTAATAAATTGCAAAAAAACATATAAAGGGGCTCTTGTGAGACGATTTATAATTATAATTATATTGGTCTTGTTTAGTGTGACTATTACTGCACAAGACACGGTTTCTTCTGGTATCAATAATGCATCAGCATACTCATTTTCTGGTGCCAGAGGAGATCAAGAACAGCTTAAAATCAATGCCTATATTTGGGGCGAAGTTAAGAGTCCGGGTTTATACTTAGTTCCGGATAATACAGATATTTTAACTTTAATAGCTTTGGCAGGCGGTCCATCTGATGATGCACGTCTTCAAGATATTAGGATTGTTCGCTCATATGGAGAACAAGAAGAAACAATATCTATCGATTTAGAATCTTATCTTAATAGTGGCGATAAAGAGTATAATGTTACTCTTAAACCTGGTGACACTGTAATCGTTAGAGGAACCTTCTATCGTAAATTTAAAGACTTTGTCAAGTTTATGTCAGAGATAGGTATCATCTTATCAGTGTACATTACAATTTTAAAACTATAAGAGAGGATTCATGGATAATAACAATACAAATTATCAACATAAAAGTGGTAACATCTTCGAAGATGAGATTAAAATATCTGACTATTTAGCGATTATTTATAGATTCAAATTTTTAGTATTCTTCATCTTTGCTATTGTTGCCATAGGTTCATATTATTACACATCAAAGCAACCACGAATCTACTCAGCTGGTGGTAAAATTCTTCTTGAAGAAAACAAGGGTGGCACCGAACTCTTGATGCTTGGTTCTATGGGAAACAACCAGACAAGTTTGAATAATAATATTCAAATTATTCAAAGTACACCTGTAATGGTAAGTGCTGCTCAAAAATTAGTTCAATCAAACAATTTTAGTCAATTCTCTTTGCCTTCCTCTAATATTGCTAAGTCGAGTCCCTTATACGATAGATATATTAGATCAATTGCTGGAACAATGAAAGGTAGATTTAAAATTGAATCAATTAGAGAAACCGATGTTTTAACATTAAGTTATGAATCTGAATCTCCTTCTGAATGTGCAGAAGCTATCAATGCCCTTGAAATCGCTTTTCAGGAAGAAACAACTCGTTATGCTAGATTAGAGTTCACTCAAATAAGAGAGTTCTTGGAAGAAAGAGTTAAGGAAACAAAATCTTTCTTAGAAAACTCAGAACAGCAGTTACGTGATTTTAAAAAAGCTAACCAAATATCTGAGCTCTCCCCAGCTTCTCAAAAACTAGTCGAACAAGCTGGTACTTTTGAAGCAGATATGCACACAGCTATGACTGATTCACTACTTAAAGCTACTGAGATTGATATCCTTAAACGCAAGATAATGAATCAAAATCTCATCCTCAATGATCTTTATATCAAAGACAGAGATTTAACAAGAGCATACCAAGATAGCTCAACTACTAAAATTAGTGAGCAAGATTTAAAAATAGTAGAATCTCAGAATTTATTCGATGATGAAGTAGATAAAGACTTTTTTGTTGCTGACCAATATACTACTGAACCAGCTGCAAAAGATACTGTTTCCATCGATAATATTTTAAATAATACCTTAATACATAATCTTATTTCTGAAATTGTCACTAAAGAAAGGTATTTAATAGTTTTGTCTTCAAAATCTAATTATCAAGAAGACCATCCTGAGCTAATTAACCTTAACGAAGAGCTATCCAATTTAAAAAGAGAATTAAAAGCAAAAATCACTGAAACTGTTAGAGTTAATACACTCCAAGACCCTTTCTCATATAGATCAAAACTTATTGAACGATTAGCAAACGTTGAAAGTGAATATGAAATAGTTTCTTCGAAATTAGTAGGTCTAAGAGAGACTGTTCAATTCTATCAAGAAGAAATGGATAGACTCCCTGATCAAGAACTAGAGCTCTCTAAATTAACTAGAGATAAACTTTTTAATGAAAAAATCCACACAATTATTACAGAGAAATATGAGGATGCTAAAATTGCAGAAATATCACAGATTGGTAATGTAAGAATTTTAGAAGTTGCTGGAGTTCCTAGAAATCCAATCAAACCTAAGAAAATGATGAACTATCTCATAGGTGTTATCCTTGGTTTAGGTCTTGGAATTGGTTCAGCATTCTTAGCACATTCTTTAGATACTAAATTACGAACTGTTGAAGATATTGAGAGTCATGTCAGTAGCCCGATTTATGGCACTATTCCGCTTATTGATGTCCCTACAAGTGAATTAGACGAACTTAATAATATGATAAGTCATTCTTCGGTTGAACAAAAACCTAAACTTCAACAATCATTAATTCATATTACAGGGCAATTAATTTCTCATTACTCTCCAAAATCACCAACAGCAGAATCTTACCGTGCTCTTAGAACTAATATTATTGCAAATAAACAGCCTGGTTCTATGAGCATCTTGATTACGTCATCTGCTCCTAAGGAAGGTAAATCTACTACATCTTCAAACTTAGCAATTACCCTTGCTCAAATGAATAATAAAGTTGTTATTGTTGATATTGATATGAGAAGACCAACTATTCATACCAAATTTGGTCTGAAAAAAGATAATGGTTCAAGTGATTATTTAATTGATGACACCCTTTTAGTTGAAGATGTTGTAAAGAGGTCTGGAATACCAAATCTTGATGTTATTACTTCAGGATTTATTCCACCTAATCCATCAGAGTTGCTTTCTTCAGAAAGAATGGACCAGTTTATTAGAGAACTTGAGAGTATTTATGACTATGTCCTATTTGACTCTCCTCCAATTATTGCTGTAACTGATGCAATTATTATGTCTAAAAAAGTAGATAAAGTGCTTGTTGTGCTTAGAGTTGCCTTCACAGAAAAAGCAGTCTTAACAAGAGCAAATGAAATTTTAAGAAATGTAGATAAAAAGGTAGATGGATTTATCGTCAATGGTATAAAGGTTAAGAAATACTATAATAGACATAAATACTATTATTATTACTACTACTATTATTATGGCCAAGATGATACAAAGAAAAAATCAAGAAATATTTTCTCTTTCTTACGCAAAAATTAACCTAATATTAAATGTTGAATCTCTGCTGAATAGTGGCTATAATAAAATTAGAACACTATTCAGCGAGATTGATTTACACGATAATCTAAAATATTCTTTGACAAAAAGTAAGGAAATTGAAGTTTGGTCAAATATAGAAGAACTTTGTGGAGAAAGTAATCTAATTTACAAGGTTGCAACTTATTTGAAAAACATATATAGTGTTAATAGTGGTGTAAAAATTGAATTATATAAAGAGATTCCCCTAGCTGCTGGTTTAGGAGGAGGCTCAAGTAATGCAGCAAACACGATTAAGATGTTAAATCAGTTATGGACATTAAAAATGTCAAAATCTGACATGCATAATGTTGCTGCAAAATTTGGTAGTGATTTAAATTTCTTTCTTGAAGGTGGATCAGCTTGTGGTTCAAATAGAGGTGAAATTATTGAAAAGATTGACCCTATTAAAATTGACCACATCCTTTTAGTAAAACCTCAACTTGGCATTTCAAGTAAAGAAGCCTATCAAATGATTAAAGGAAGAAAGATAAATAATAATTTTGATAAATTTTTAGAAACAAAAAACTTAAAACTAATATTTAACGACTTACAAACTGGTATTATTAAAAAATATCCTGAAATTGGAAAGATTATTGAACAGATTAAAGATAGTGGAGCGGAGATAGCTCAAATGTCTGGTTCTGGTTCTACCTGTTATGGGATATACACATCAGCTGAACTTTTGAAACAATCTTATGATTATTTTACAAAACAAGGATATTGGACGAAAATTACAAAAACAATATAAATGGGAAGTAAGAAATGTTTTCAAGATTAAAGATATTTTCAGGAAACGCAAACCGTCCATTAGCAAAAGAGGTAGCTGATTTTGCCGGAATACCCTTAGGAGATGTAGAGGTTTTTAAATTTGCTAATGATGAATCTTTTGTTAAGATTAATGATAATGTAAGAGGTGCAGATGTCTTTATAATTCAACCTACCTGTTATCCTGTTAATGATAACTTAGTTGAATTATTAGTCATGATTGATGCTTTTAAGAGAGCTTCCGCCCAAAGAATTACCTGTGTAATTCCTTATTATGGATATGCTCGTTCAGATAAAAAAGACCAACCAAGAGTACCTGTTACAGCTAAATTAGTAGCAGATTTGCTTACCGTAGCTGGAGCTCATAGAATCATCACAATTGATTTGCATGCAGATCAGATTCAAGGATTCTTCAACATCCCAGTTGACCACCTTTTTTCTATGACAACTTTTGCTAGACATTTTAAGGCTATAGCTAATCCTAAAGATTTAGTAGTTGTATCACCTGATTCAGGTGGTGCTAATAGAGCTAGAGCTTTTGCTCAAAGACTAAAATGTGACTTAGCTATCGGAGATAAAAGAAGAAGTGGTAACAATGACTCAGCAGAGTTATTAAATATTATTGGTAATGTTGAAGGAAAGACTGCTATCTTGTTTGATGATATTATTGATACAGGAGGAAGTCTTACTAAAGTAGCTCATGCTTTACATAAAAATGGTGCAACCCGGATTTTTGCAGCTTGTTCTCATGGAATTTTGTCTGGTCCTGCTATACAGAGATTAGAAGATTCTCCTATAGAAAAGCTGTTTATAACAAATACAGTACCATTAGATGAGACAAAAAAAGCTTGTTCAAAAGTTGAACAACTATCTATTGCTGAGATGTTAGCAATAGCAATTAAAAAAATACATATTGAAGAATCATTAAGTATTCTTTTTAGATAGAACAGAAACGAATGTGGAGGAACAATGGTTATCAAAATCGAAGCTGGAAAAAGAACACTAGGCAAGAAGTCAGACCGTAAAGACTTAAGAAAGGGATTCAATATTCCTGGTATTATGTATGGTCAAGGAGAAGAGGGTTTACCAATCCAATTTAACGCTCCTGACTTTATGAAAGCCTACAAAAAGAGTATTGGCGAATTAGCTGTTTTTAACGTTGTAATTGATGGCAAAGAACATCGTTGCATTCTTAAAGATAAGCAAATTCACCCAGTAAGACGTGACATTATGCATGTTGACTTCTTACTACTCAATCCAGGCCATGAAGTTTCTTTATCTCTTCCTATCAAATATGTTGGCGAACCTGCTGGTGCTAAGATGGGTGGTATTGTAGATATCATCATCAGAAACCTTAGTATTGCTTGTTTACCTAAAGACATTCCTGAAGATGTTCAGGTTGATATCTCAGGATTAGAAATCGGAGATTCATTACATGTTAAGGATATTGAAATCCCTAATGTAAAAATCAAAGAGTCTGATGACATTACAATTATCGTTGTTCACGATAAGAGTAAAGTAACTGAGGAAACGGAAGAAGGTCAAGAAGAAACTACAGCTGCTGTAGAAGAGGAAGCTGCTGAATAAAAATGAAATTAATTGTGGGATTAGGTAATATTGGGAATTCTTATTCTCGAACCCGCCATAATATCGGATTTATTGCAGTAGATTACTTTGCTAAAAAGTATAATCTGAGTTTTACAAAAACTAAGAATTATTACTTCACGAAATATTCTGATGCTATACTTATTAAACCTACCACCTATATGAATTTAAGTGGTATTGCTGTTCAGAGTGCAATGACTAAATTTAGCAATATTGATGAAATTTTAGTTATTGTTGATGATTTAGACTTACCATTTGCGAAAATTAGAATTCGTGGTAAGGGAGGAACAGGGGGACACAATGGTTTAAAATCCATCAGAACTGTCCTTAATAGTGATGAATATGGAAGAATCAGAATTGGTATTGGCCGACCTGATTCGAAAGATGTGAGAGACTTCGTGCTTGATAAATTTGACAAGCAGGAGATGCAACAAATCAACCAACTAAATGAGTACATGGTAGAATTAATTAATACCTATATTTCTCATGGTATTGAAGAATTATTAAACTACAATAGTGCAAATTACGTTACCTATTCCGAGAAAATCGGGATCAACTGACCATAGGGAGGAATAAATGGTTAGAAATTACGAGAGTATGATTATTCTTGATGCTAAACTTGCACCAGATGTGATTAAAGAGATTATTGCAAAATATTCAAACATAATCACTAGTAATGGTGGTGAAATTGTTAAAGCTGATGATATGGGAAAAAGAGTTCTTGCTTACCCTATCAACAAAGCTACTGAAGGATATTACTATATCTACTATTTCACAATGGATGCCGATAAAGTAAAAGTATTAGAAGATAATTATCGAATTGATGAAAATGTAATCAGACATAACCTTCTTGTATTAGATTAGAGGTTATTATGGATTTGAAATTTCCAAGACTAAATCTGCTAACAGTCTCAGGTAGATTAACCAGAGATGGTGAATTAAGATATACACCTAGCGGTTCTGCAGTTTTACGCTGTAATATTGCAATAGATGATGGGTATTGGGATAAACAAGCTAATCAATGGGTAGACCGAGCAGTGTTTATGGATATAAACATCTGGGGTGCCCAAGCTGAAAGACTTAATAATACTTTAAGAAAAGGAAGTCCTGTTATTGTTGAGGGTCGCTTACAACAGCATTCTTATACAACACAAGATGGACAGAACAGAAGAATTACTGATATTTACGTTAATAAAATTCAGAGTTTAGAATCAAATAAAACGGACGGAAATAGTTATGATGACAATAATTACAGTCAGGATAATAACTATAATCAAAATAATCAAAGCAATAATCAAAAACCTCAACAGACAAATCGTCCTGAGCCAGATTTTGTGAACGATGACGTACCGTTTTAATTAAAGGAGAAAACATGCTTTACGATAAAAAAAGAAAATATGGTAAGAAAAAATTCTGCAGATTTTGCAAGAATCAAGACTTGGAAATAAATTATAAAAATACTGATGTTATTAAACAGTTCATTTCTGAAGTAGGAAAAATTGAACCTGCTAGATTAACTGGAACTTGTGCTAAACATCAAAGAAAACTTTCAAACGAAATTAAAAAAGCTCGTCACATGGCTCTATTGCCATACATCGCTGACTAAAAAGTGTTACTAGCTGTAGTATCAAGTTTAGTCTCAATAATTTCCCCTTTTTGGGGATTGATCTTTTGGACAGTTAATATATGTGATTTACTAAGAAAAAAAGCCAAAGATGTAAATATCGGATTTGCAATATTTGGAATAGTAGCTATAGTATCTGCTTTTACAATGCAGATGGACATGTTAAAACTTGCTGATGTTCTCATAGGAATAGGATTAGCAACATATTTTTTTGTTCATATATACATTAGAAACGGATTTAGAAATGCGTTTTCTTTCTATGCTCTTTTCCAACTATGCTATGGCTTTCTGCGAAAGTATCTCTTTGCTGATAATCTTTTAAAATCAAAAGAGTTAATTATTAGTCAATTAGATGCTAACAGAGCATTATTTGAGAATTATCAAAACTTAGAGAGTGAATATTTGAAAATGATTGATTCATACTTTAATAATATTGAACTTTTCTGGATAATCCCAATGATATTTGCCCTGGTTACAGGTATGATTTTCACAAGAAAAAATGTTCTTATGAAATTTCATACAATAGCCTATAAACTTCCTGATAGTTTGATTTATGTAATGATGATGGGATTTGCTTTAGCAATATTTCAACAGACTCGTTTTATTGGATTACCTATTACCATTACATTTGTCTTATTACTTGCTATTCAGGGCTTTCCAATTGTCTGGCTTTGGCTCTTAGGTTCAACATTTAATAATACTTTATTAAGAATATTAACTTATATTATAATATTACTTAATTTTCACATATTTATACTTGTTAGTTGTATTGTGGGATTAATTGATATTTGGTTTAACTTAAAAAATGGAGTAAAAAAATGAAATTAATATTAATTAAAGATGTAAAAGATTTAGGTATGGCCGGTGATGTAGTTACAGTTAAGAACGGTTATGGAAGAAACTATCTTTTACCACAAAATTTTGCAGTAATGGCTACTAAAGATGCTTTAAAGAAAATTGAAGCAATCAAAGCTGATGCTGAAAAAGTTAGAAATATTAAGTTAGAAGAAAACAAAGCTAAATTATCACAACTTAGCAATATGACTCTAACTTTCAATAGAAAAGCTGATGAAAACGGTAGTCTTTATGGTTCAGTATCAGAATTTGATATTGTAGAAGCTATTAAAGAAAAAGGTGTTGAAATAAACAGAAACAACGTTCATATCGAAAAACATATCAAAGAGATTGGTGATTCAGAAGTTGAAATTAGCTTTGGATCAGATTTAACTGCTACTGTTGTTGTTTCAGTAGTTAAAGAAGAGATATAGGAGTTTTCCATGGTTAATAAGATGGTTCTCAAAGTGGTGGGATATTTATTAGTGATAATAGGTATCTTTATACCTTCTTATGTACGAGCAAATTTTCATTTTAGAAATTTGATGAGTAACGAACATACATTCACTGGCCTTTTACTGATAACTTTAGTTACTATCGTTGTAGTATTAGCTGGTTTAGTAGCTTATTATTTAATAAACATTAAAAAGACTACTAACTTCAAAGTGTTAGGTTATTTAATGATAATTGTTATTGCTTTTGTACCTGCAATGTTGATGATGCCATTCGATAATGGCTCTAATGCATTGGGAACCGCATATTTAACACTGGTTTCTGTTTCTCTTTTATCATGGGCTGGCTTCTCGTTAGCCTTGAAAAAAAGTGCATAATATTGAAAAATATAAAATCTTCTATCTCATCAGTTTTATTCAATATTGGTGGTGATAGATATCACGATTTGATAGTTATTGCTCTGTCATGGAAGACTGTTGTCGGTTCCTTTATGGCAGAGCATTCTTCTCTTATAAAATATCAAAATAACACCCTCTATGTTGGGGTAGACTCAAGTGTTTGGCTACAAGAGTTTGTCCTGATGAAGACTACGATAATTAAAAAATTAAATAAGGTTATTGCCCGAGATGTTAATTCAAAAATAAATAACCTTGTCTTTTTATTAAGTGAGAAAAAAAATGATTAAAGTATCACCTTCAATACTATCTGCTGATTTTGCTAACTTGAAGCAAGATTTAACAGCTGTTATTAAAGCTGGTTCGGATTTACTTCATATTGACGTTATGGATGGACATTATGTTCCTAACTTAACCTTCGGTAATCCTGTTATCGAAAGAATCAACACTATTAGCACTATTCCATTAGATGTTCATTTAATGGTAACTAATCCTTCTGACTATTACAAATTTTTAGCTAATTTACGTGTTGCAATGATTTCTTTTCATCCTGCTACAGTACATCACCTCCATAGAGAAATTTATAAAATTAAAGAGTTAGGTATTAAGGCTGGTCTTGCTTTGAACCCTGGAGATTCATTGTCACTGATTGAGGAAGTCTTAAGTGATATTGATTTTATATTAATAATGTCAGTTAACCCTGGTTATGGAGGGCAATCATTTATCTCAAATACTTATCACAAAATCGAAAAATTAAACAAAATAAGACAAGAAAATAACTTGACTTTCAAAATTGAAATTGATGGTGGAGTAAATGATAAAAATGCTCCTAAATTGATTGAAGCTGGAGCAGATATCTTCGTTGCAGGTTCTTATATTTTTAAATCTAATGACTATGCCTCAGCTATTAATTCATTAAAATAATGGAGAATATATGTTCAACGACTTATCAAGTAGATTAGATAAAGTTTTTAAAAACCTAAAAGGAAAAGGAAAGCTCACTGAGAAGAATATTAAAGATTCTTTACGTGAGATTAGAATGGCTCTTTTAGAAGCAGATGTTAACTATAAAATAGTAAAAAAATTTGTAAAAGATATTGAAGAACAATGTCTAGGACAAGAGGTTATGAAATCTCTTACTCCTGGCCAGCAAGTGGTGAAAATAGTTAATGATGAATTAACTAAACTCATGGACACAGATGGTTTTGAAGTTAAGCTTCACGATAATAAAATTAATAAGATCATGTTAGTTGGTCTTCAAGGCTCAGGTAAAACTACAGCCTGTTCTAAATTAGCTACTCATTTCCGTAAACAAAAAAACATCTTTCCTGCAATGGTTGCTTGTGATGTTTATCGTCCAGCCGCTATTCATCAGTTAGAGGTTCTAGGGAAAGAAATTAGTGTTCCTGTACATTCAAACCTTGAAACCAAAGATGTTGTGCAAATAGCTAAAGAAGCCCTTGCGATAGCAAATCAACAAAACCACAATGCTGTGATTTTCGATACTGCTGGTCGCCTTCATATCGACTCCGAGATGATGGACGAAGTTGAAAGATTAAAAGACTTTCTCAAACCTGACTATATCTTCTTTGTAGCTGATGCAATGACTGGTCAAGATGCTGTTAATGTTGCTAAAGAATTTCATGACAGATTAGATTTCTCAGGAGTTATTCTAACCAAATTGGACGGTGATTCACGTGGTGGTGCTGCTCTTTCTATTAAAGCTATAACTGACAAACCAATTGCTTTTGTGGGTATTGGAGAAAGACCTAGTGACTTAGAAGTATTCTACGCAGATAGGATGGCTTCCAGAATACTTGGGATGGGAGATGTTCTTACCCTTATCGAAAAAGCTGAAACCACAATGAATGAAGAAGAAGCAGAGAAACTTGCTAAAAAATTAAAGAAAAATCAATTTGATCTAGATGACTTCCTTAAACAATTGCAGCAGATTAAAAAGATGGGACCCTTAGAAGGTCTCTTGAAGATGATCCCAGGGATGAATTCAAAAGCTCTGGCCAACGTAAACATGAGTGGTAAGGAACTAGTTCATATTGAAGCTATTATCTATTCTATGACCTTAAAAGAACGCTCAGAACCAAAAATTATTAATGGAAGCCGTCGCTTAAGAATAGCCGAAGGTTCTGGAAGATCTGTTCAAGAAGTTAACAAATTACTCAAACAGTTTAATCAAATGAAAGATATGATAAAGAAAATGAATAACCCAAAAATGATGAAAAAAATGGCTAAAATGGGAAGCAAAGGCGGAATGCCTGACATCCCTGGTATGCCAAAGTTCTAAATATAATAAAGCATAATTATTAATAAACTTATAACTCTTTTGTTGACCAACAGAAGAGTTTTTTTACGCCTAGAGATGCAGTAAAAATTTTGAGTGCAATATTATGTATTTTTTTAGGATCTCCCTACTTTAGATAACTTCTTCCTTGTTACTATCAGCATTATTTTCCAATAGTTTATGAGGACAGCAACAATAAAGGATAAGTGAAAAAGAAAATAATTCGATTCTTTTGTAAGAAACTAGATCAGTATTACTACCTTCAAATCGAAATAATTTTTTGGTGAATTTTAAAATATTATTAATATTCAGAATTTTTTTTGCTGTTCACACTTGTAGCAGAGCTTTTTTCATTATCAATTTTCCTTGTCATATCCCTATTCTTGATTATATTCTACATAAAGCTGATACTTAACAGCAAAATCTTTTCACACCATAAAATAAAGGAGTAAAAATGATTACAACAACCCTTTTTCCTGGTCGCTACGTTCAAGGACCAGACACATTAAAAATGCTTGGTTCTGAAGTAGCAAGATTTGGGTCCAAGGCTTTTGCTATTTGTGATCCATTTGTTTATGATACTTTACTAAGCAACTTTAAAGCTAATGTTGATAAAGAAATATCAGTAAACTGGAATAAATTCGAAGGTGAATGTTCAGACGAAGAGATTGACAGATTAGTAGAAATAGCAAAAAAAGATGAAATAAATGCTATCATTGGTATTGGAGGTGGTAAGGCTCTGGATACAGCTAAAGCAGTGGCTCATGCTATGAAGGTACCTGTTGCTATTGTACCAACACTTGCTTCTACCGATGCACCATGTAGTGCTCTTTCAGTAATTTATACTAATTCTGGAGAATTCAAAAGATATCTTGTCCTACCTAAGAATCCTGATTTAGTAATCCTAGATTCAAAAATAGTAGCTAATGCCCCAAGTAGATTTCTAGTAGCTGGAATGGGTGATGCTTTAGCAACTTGGTTTGAAGCTGAAAGTTGTAAAAAAAACTATGCTAGTAATATGACTGGAAATTATGGATCAATGACAGCTTTTGCTCTTGCAAACTTATGTTTTAGTACTCTTTTAGAATATGGTCTTGATGCAAAAATTGCTTGTGATGCAAAAACTGTCACTCCTGCTCTTGAGCACATTATTGAAGCCAATACATTACTTAGTGGACTTGGCTTTGAAAGTGGTGGTTTAGCTACTGCTCACGCTGTTCACAATGGGTTAACAGTCCTTGAACCAACTCATGCTTATTTTCATGGAGAAAAAGTTGCCATAGGAACATTAACTTCTTTAATACTTACCGATAAGTCAAGTGAAGAAATCCATAGAGTCTTTAGTTTCTGTGAGTCTATTGGTTTACCAACAAGCTTAGCTGATATTGGTCTTGATCAAGTAACTGATAAGGAACTTTTTCTAGTAGCTGAGAGAGCGTGTGCTGAAGGTGAAACCATTCATAACGAAGCATTTGAGGTAACTCCTGAAAAAGTATTTTATGCTCTAAAAGCAGTTAATCAGATTGCTATTGAAAGAAAGAAAGAAAAAAAATAAATAATACATACTAAAATCCCTCTTTCATTACTACTTGCAATGAAAGAGGGATAAATTTCTCTAGAAATATTAGTCTTGAAATAAATCAAACAAGCTTTTAGCTACATCTGTTGAGTGGAGATATTTACCTCTTACCTTATCTAGTTTGTTTGCTCTTTCCATAAATGAATCAGCACCAACTCCTTTAGCAAAGAATGGAACTAATGAATTAGTATGTTCAGATGAAAGGAAGTAAAACTCAGGCATAATTCCAGCTGGACTAGTTTGAATATCAGCAACTATCTCATTAAACATATTAGCTTGGCCTGAGATATGACCAGTCTCATGATCAGCAGTAATAATTAGAAGAGTTTCATCCCAGGAACTATTGCTTTCAATCCATTCAACAACTCTCTCAACCGCCAGATTAAAATCTATCTGTTCCTCAATTGTTCTTCCTTTCCAATTTGCATGAGAAGCTTTATCTACTGCTCCACCTTCAATGAGTAACCAGAAACCCTTATCATTATCTAAGATATCAATTGCAGCAGAGGACATTTCACTCAGACTTGGAATGTTTTCTCTTAAAGGAACTTCAAAAGGAGCTAGGTGCTTGTTGCCTTTGCGGTCATACTGGGCATTTGCTCTTGAATTGAAGATTCCTAAAAGTCTTTTTGGAGCATTTTCTTTGCTTATATTAAGGAATTCCTCTCTATTTCTAATTACTTTCCATGAGTCAGGTTCCATATCACCATCTATATCTGCTAGGGTTTTATCTACTAGCTGATCTCCATCTAAATCAAAATCTGTATTACCGGCTTCAACCTGCTTCCAAAAATCTTTATTACCAACATAATAATACTTTTTATGTTCTGGAAGATTGATTGACTCATCTAGTCCAGCCCCAAACATTACTGATAACTTTGAATCTAAGATCATTGATTGGAAAATCTCAGGATAGTTTTTTCTAAATGGACTATGAATAGTAAAACCTGCTGGTGTACCATGACAAGCTACAACTGTAGTGACTGTTCCAATTTTCTTACCTTTTGCATGTATAAACTCTGAAAAATGAAGCAAATCATCCTTATTTTCATCAACACCAAGATAACCATTCTTTGTCATTACTCCAGTAGAAAGGGCGGTCGCAGATGCAGCTGAATCTGTCCATTTACCATCTATATATAGACTATCTGTCCAGGCTAAATTTGAATCATAACCTTCAGCATTTATTGAATATGTAGCCATTGCTAGTTTTATTGGAAATGTTTGATATACTTGCTTTCCTGTCTTACCATACTGATAATAATCACTAGCAAGGATATGATTATAACCAGCACCATCAGAGATCATAATGATAACATTTTTCGGTTTCTTTGAGGAACAAGCAACAATAAATAACAAGGTTAGTAAGACAGATATTATTTTAATAATTTTCATAATTTACCTTTCGCATTTCTTTTTGTAAATTCTGCATGTATTTTTTACTACAATAAGATTTATCTGCCTAATAAAGTCAATATTTATCTTCTATCTCTTTCTAATTATTCGGTAGCAATTGGATTAATTACACTAATATTATCGACTAACCAGTCAATTGTTAATAATTCTTCATCAGTCAAGGATTGTCCAGGTAATACTCTATCATTACCCTCATTATCCTTGATTGGACCTGAGAAAATCACTAATTCCTTTGCTTTAACCTTTCTAATGATTTCTTGTAAAATTGATTTTTGAGATTGATCAAAATGATCACCAAACTCAGTTAAACCAAATAAGCCAGAATCTAGATCCAACCAAATCTTACTTGCTACCCATCTTCCTTCATACACTTCTTCAACTTTCTCTTTATAAAAATCACCCCAGTTCCAAACAACACTAACTAGATTTTTCCTAGGAGCAAAAGTCTTCATATCGGTGTTATATCCAATAGAATAAACATTTCTGTTATCAGCGACTTTTTGGGATTCATTTGAATCACTATTATGAGCAATAATATCGCATCCCATATCAATCATTTTATTAGCAATTGCATTTTCTCTTACAGGATTATACCAAGAATGTATCCACTCTACATAAACTTGAGCTTGGGGATTCATAGCTTTTATACCTAAAGAGAAAGCATTAGTTATTCTTCTACATTCTGGATTTGCATGAGCAACTATGATACCTATCTTATTGGATTCTGTCTTCATCCCAGCCAAAATACCTGCTAAATACCAACCTTGGTAAATTTTCCCGAAATAGGATCCAATATTGTCTTCTTTAAGGAAAGTAGAACAAGATTCGAAGATAACCTTAGGGTATTTCTTAGCCATTTGGAGGGTTGCCTCTTTATGATTATAAGAAGTTGCAAAAATCAAATCTGCTCCATCCTTAATTAACTCTTCAATAGCAATTAGACTACTTTCCGTGTTAGAAGCATTTTCTCTATAAAGTATCTCTTGAATATATGGCATCTCCTCTATTTCTAATAATCCTTTGTTATGAGCATAGTTCCAACCACCATCCCCGATAGGACCTACGAATAAAAAACCCACTTTTAAAGCTTTTCCAGTCTTTTGCTTATGCTCATTATTGTCACATCCCACTAACATAATTACTATAAGACACATCAATAATAATACTAAGATTTTTCTCTTCATTTTGATCCCCTTTAAAGAGTTATTTGTTGTTGTTTGTGCTACTAATTTATATAATTCATTTTATTGTATTAAATTGAGTTTTGTCAAGTCTTTACTTTATATTTTCTATTTAATTTAACACTGTTAACAGATATTTAGATTAAAAACGTCTTGTAATCGACTTTTGTGCTGATTGATTTGTCCTTTCCAAATGATATTCTAATTTTAAGACAGCTTGGATAAATGATTAAATATCTACATCAACAAAATAAATACTCAATTCTCCAAGGCATGATAACTAAATGTCTTTCTTAGTGTATGAGTACTAACATCATATCTTATACCCACTTCTTTAACTTACCTTCCTTTTATTAAATTGTACAAGGTAAAACATTCATTGAGCAAACAAGAACATAAAACAAAATGAATAACTAGAAATGCTTAATTAAGTTGATACATAAAAAGTATCAAGTGTAATAAAACATTGATACATGCAATTATTCATTGACAATATATTTTAATCGTTTATTTTGTATAAAATCTACAAATTCATAATTAATAATTAGGAGAAAGTATGTTATTAGAGTTTTCTGTTAAGAATTTCTTATCATATAAAGAGAAGATGACTATATCTTTCGAAGCTACTAAAGATAAGACCCTTGAAGAGTATTTTTGTTATAAGATTAATGAAAAGACGAGAGTTCTCAAACTTGGTATTATTTATGGTGCTAATGCATCTGGTAAAACTAATATTTTAAAAGCTATTGATTTCATTCGTAATGCTGTAATCCATCCTAAAAGAAATGATGAATTGACTAATTTTACCCCCTTTAAATTTGACATTAATACGGTCCAAGAGGTTGGAGAATTTGAAGTAATTTTCTTGAAAAATAATATAAGATATGATTATCTACTTAAACTAAACAACAACAGAATTATTGAAGAACGACTTTCGTATTACCCTAAAGGACAACCAACAAAAATCTTTACACGAAATTTAGATGAGATAAAATATGGTACATACCAAGACTTAAACTTATACAAAAAGGATAAAGATGCTCTAGATTCCAACACAGTAAGTACCATGACATTGTTATCCGCATTACAAGTTACTAAAATCAATGTTCCTGATCTACAAAATGCTTTTGAATGGTTCTATAAAGACCTAATGCCTATCGTAAAGCAAAATTCAGATCTCAAAACTTGGGCAGTTAAACGCATTGATAAAGACAATGTAAATAAGCAAAGACTAACAAATCTTTTACAAAGGCAGATTTTAACATTAATGATATATATATAAGTAAAGAAGATGTTATAATAGACCAAGACTTATCAGATCGTATCACTAAAAGCAATATTCCTGACTCAGTTAAAAAGAACATACTCGCTGAAGGAAAGTTCTCTAGTGTTGAACTACAGTTAAATCATAAGACTATAAATGGGGGTGTAGAACAAACATCCAACCTTGACTTTGATGAAGAATCTGATGGCACAAAAAGATATTTTGAGCTTGGGGGAGCATTAAACGAGTTAACATTAAATGAACGTATTCTAACCATTGATGAAATTGAACGAAGCTTGCATCCTGATTTAGTTAGACACTTTATCTATACTTTCCTTAGAAATTCTAGTAAGTCACAATTAATTGTTAGTACTCATAATACTGACATTTTATCAAACTCTGATGATATTAGAAAAGATGTAGTATGGTTTACTGATAAGAAATCTGATGGATCAACAGATTTATATTCCCTTGCCGATTTCCCTGAGATAAGAAAAAATATGAGTTATTTAAAAGCCTATAAGTCTGGTAAGTTGGGTGCTGTTCCTAATCTTGGTTCAACATTAATTGATCACGGATAAATGATGGCAAGAATGAGTAGACGCTTAAGAAAACTAAAAACTAGTATTGCTATTATCGGTGAAGGTATTTCAGAACAAGAATATTTTATTAGCTTAAAAAATTATAAGAGATATGCCTTCAAAGTTAAGCCAGAACTACCACAAAACTCCTCGTATAAGCAGATATTCAAGAAAGCTAGGGAACTAATCAAGAATGAAGATACTGATATTGTCTATTGCCTGATTGATATGGATAATATTATAGGTAAGAATCAACAAGAACAGTTCCAACAGGCAAAAAATAGTTTTATAAAATCTGTTGGACAAGAAAAAGTACATATTATCAACTCAAATCCATGCTTTGAGATATGGTTCTTATTTCACTTCATGGAAAAGGTACCTAACCTTACAACTGATTCAGCTGTTTCAGATCGACTTCTGGAATTTCCTCCTTTTCTCAACTATGATAAATCTAAGAAGTTCTTTAATAAGATTAAAATCTATGATAGATTAATTGACAAAGTAGATACTGCTATTGAAAGAGCAAAAAAAATAGAACCAAAAGATATTGTTTCCTTCACCGATGTTTGGAAAGTAGTTGAGGGTTTGGAAAATATGAGGAGTAAGCACTAATAGAATAACTCTAGCTTTACTAAAATAATTAGTACTAAACGATATTAGAAAACCTAAAGGAAGTTAGCCCACTGTCGATATTTATAATAAAAATTGTTTTCTTGACACATTAAAACATTGGATAATAATTTGTTTAGATTTTAAAACTTCTACAAAGTATAAATAGTAAATTATTTTGAATAGACAATATAATTTTTATCTTAGGAATCTATCTAAGGTAAAAGTATCTGAATAAGCTAGCCAAGATGACCTTTAAACTAATGTAGAACACTATGAATTAGGAGTTTATATGAAAAATGAAACAATTAGGACACTAGAACATGAAATTAAATATAGTGAATCAAATGCACTATATTTAGCTAGGGCATGTAATCTTTCTTATTGTAGCGAAGAAGAAATTTCGAATATTATTGATAATAATAACTACAACTTTGAAGGTTTTATAAGTATCTCTAAAAAACATGATATTGATACACAATGCTTTGTAATGTCAGATTCAAATAATATAATTGTTGTTTTTAGAGGTTCTAATAGTCCTAAAGATTGGCTAGGAAACTTTCAAGCTGTATTAGATCCAGGACCTCTTACAAACACCAAAGCTCATGAAGGATTTCAAGACGCTCTTTTCCCAGCTATAATCAAACTTACGAACTGTATAGATAAAGCAAATCCTAAGAATAAAAAGATTTGGGTAACAGGCCATAGTTTGGGAGGTGCCTTAGCATCCTTGTACTCTGGTATGTTAGCAGAAAATGGGTATAAAGTATATGGGCTTTATACTTTCGCAAGCCCTAGACCTGGTAATCAGAATTTTTGTAATGAATTAAACAATAAGATCGAAGGTCCCCATTATCGAGTTGTTAACAAAGGAGATTTAGTACCTCATGTTCCACCAGAACCATTTTTTAGCCATGCAGGTAAAAGAATTATACTTGATAGTGAAGATAGAGATGATAGTGAAAACTCATGGTTACAGCAAAGAATAAATGCAGTAAAAAAGTTTGTAGATAAGACAGTAGATATCTTTGATGTTGTTGATAATCATCTTCTTGATGGTGACTCTGATAGCTATCTTCCAAGACTTTTAGCTGACTATAAACGCCTCTCAAAATAATAATTACAATAAGAAGGTGCTCTTTCAAGAGCACCTTCTTATCATCAAATGATTAAACATTTCTCACTATTAAATACAACTTCTATATGCTATAAAACCCTATAAGCTTGCAATAATGAAACATATGAAATCTTTCAATATAAGTTTCATAAACTCTTTTTCCAATAGTACACATACTTTACCATTATATCAAACTGTCAAGTTCTGATATAGTTACCTTGGTTTATGTTGATAAATATCATATTGATGGATAACTAATTTAAATTACCCACAATCCACATTACTACTACTATTGAACAGGTTGGTTCATTATTTCGCATAAAAATTTTCTTTGAAATATTTTTATGCAATGTGGATTGATGGATAATTTATCGAAGAACATTAGTTATCCACAATATGAGATTCATAGACTTCATTTGGAACATTATAATACAATGCTAAATGAGGTCTTTCTGTGTTATATATATGAACAGCTTCTTTACAAGCCTGTTCAAGTTCTTTATCTGAATGAAAAACTCTACCCAAACCAAACTCATTTTTGTAAGTATTATTTACCCTTACTGCTACTGCATTATCATAGCAGTGATTTGGACCTGTTAAACTTATTTTAAATTTCTTTTTAGTAAGAAATTTTATATATTTATTACTAAGATATTGTGTCCCATGGTCTGAGTGATGGATAATATTCTCTGCATTATCTACATGTTTCAAGGCTTTCTGCAAGGTTATTAAGCAATTTTCTGATTCTAAGTTGTTAGATATATGATAACCTAATGTCTTTCTAGAATAATAGTCTGTTACAAGATATAAATAACTAAAACCTGAAAGTGTTCTTATATAAGTGATATCACATACCCAAGCCTGGTTAGGTTTATTTATATTAAGATCTTATAATAAATTACTATATTTATTATTAATATAACTTGAAGCTGAAGTGTATTTCTTACGCTTTTTAGTACGTACTAATAAACCATTTATAGAAAGTAATTCAAATAATCTATCCTTCCCAACTTTATAGCCTTGTTTGGATAATAGATATTTAATTTTCCTTACACCTATATTTGGCATTCTATGTTTGATACTATAAACTTCAAGCATTATTTCGACCTCTTCAGAATGTTTTTCGAAAACTCTTTTCTCATGCTTTTTGTAACCTTGGTGTGTGTAACCTAAACTTCTGCATATTAAATTTAGTCCTGTTCTTCTGTAGCTTCGTCTTTTAGCCTTTTCCTGACAACTTCGCGCGCTATTGAACCAAAGTTTTTTTTTAAGTCAATTTTGGTAAATTTAGAGGCTTCATCTACTAAACATTCATAAGCTAATGATCTTAACTGGGCATCTTCTAAGGATCGTCTTAGCAGCTTATTCTCGCGTCTTAAAAGTACTAATTCTGATTCTTCTTCTCTGGTCATAATTATCACCTTTTTGTCTATGCGTTCATTTATACCGTATTTTTCTAACCAACTATATAAGGTTGATTCCTTCACTTGGTATAGCTTGCAAGCTTCTCGTTTAGTTAAAATACCATTCTCAATCTCGTCAATAATTTTCATTTTAAAGGCAACTGTAAATTTCTTATAATCTCTGCCTCTTCTTGTTTCATTTTTCATGTGTCGCTCCTTTCCTTTTTAGGTAACTTATTTAGGACGGCACAGGATATATCTATATATATGTCATGTAATACATTCGACTATTTAGATTATTTGATTTCATCTATCTCGTTTTCTTTTCTAGTTTACATGATGTTTTGCCTTATGCAAAAAAAAAGGCAATTGTTTAAAAAACTATTTGCAAGTTTTAACAAATACCTTATACTATAGAAAAACTAAAAAAAGAGGTAATTATGGAACACTTAACATTACAAAGCTTTAAAGAAAAAGTATTTAACTATGAAGACAATAAAGAGTGGAAATTTGAAGGTAAGAGACCTGCTGTAATCGATTTTTATGCTGATTGGTGTGGACCTTGCAAAATGGTAGCTCCTATTTTGGAAGAATTATCTAAAGAGTATGAAGGTAAAGTAGATATTTATAAAATTAACACTGAAGAGCAACAAGAGCTTTCTGCTATGTTTGGAATAAGATCAATTCCTTCAATATTATTTATCCCAACTGAAGGTCAACCATCTATGGCAGCTGGTGCTTTACCAAAAAAATCTTTCCAAGAGACTATTGATAAGTTACTGATAAATAAATCATAGTTATTTGTAGAGCACTACAAGTAAAAGTGAAATTTAATGATAAACAAGATGATAGCTGAAGATTGGATGATGAATGCAATGGACAGTAAGTTAATTAATAAAAGTATTAAAATGCTAGCTTAAATAGAAATTTCTCCTAATTGAAATTCATCCCCAAGGAAAGGTTCAATTGAACCTTTCCTTTTTTTATCCAAGTAGTTCAAAAATCCCAAATCCATTTTCTTGGAGCATTGTCCAAACCCTATCATAATTATCATCAAAGTCACTTACTTGATGGCTATCTGAACCAATAGATATAAATTTCCCACCCTCCAAGGCATATAACTCAAGAACTTCAAGATGAGGTATAATTTGTTTTGTTAGTTTTCTCAAACCTGAGTAGTTTATTTCTAAAGCTATTTTTCTCTCTCTCATAACTTGGAAAATATCCTTACAGATTGGTAATCCTGCTTTTATATCGTGTTTTAAATAGCGAGCAAAGATACCCAAATGGGCTAAGACATCAATATCGCAGTTTTCAACTAGTTCTAAATTTGCTTTGTAATAATTTACTATATCCTGTTTAGAAAGTGCTTTGTTGAAGGGAAGAGAGATGTCTTTATCAGGTAAGATAGTATGAACTGATCCTAGGATAATATCTGGTCTTAATCCTGCAAAATAGTCTATTACTTGATGTTTGGTCTCTTGATACTCCCCTATTTCTATCCCTCGTAAAATCTTAATCTGTGATGCATACTTTTCTTGCAAGTTAGTAAAATAGCCTAGATAATCAGCAAAGGTATATTCTTGATGAAAAGACCATTGAGGAAACATGAGTTCTAAATGATCAGTAAAGGCAATTTCTGCATAATCGGATTCTATGGCTTTAATTATTAAGTCATCTGGATTGAGTTTGCTATCCTTACTAAAGTGGGTATGAATATGATAATCTTTCTTCATTTTAAAATTCTCCTTAACTAGTAATAAAAAAACAGCGAAGTTACCGGGTGGTAACCCCGCTGTCGGAGGGCATTCTATGTAGGGTCTGTAGGTTTTAATTCAGCTTAGATAAAATCTCTTTATTAATCATCTAAGTCTAAGTACATTATTAATATTAAAATTATTTTGGCAAGAAAAAAATTATTTTTTTTAACTTTTTCCTGTAAATTCCACAAAACTTCTGGATGATAAAGCAAAGATGTAAATTTTTTTTTGCATTTCAGTGTGAATCATATTTTTTATGTAAAATATTTAACCTTTTACTTAATCTTAATTACCTTAAGTGTTGATGTTTTTCTACAACTTTCAGTTCTTACAAAGTAAATACCAGATGCTAACTTATCAGTATTAAAGCTAATGTCAGTCATTTGCCCTGCAAGAGATCTAAGTTTTTTTGTGGCTACTTTCTGACCTTTTAAATTATAAAGACTAAGTTCAAGATCTTGTTCAATTTTTGCATATAGACCAATATTTAAAATATTAGTAAAAGGATTAGACTTAGCATAAATAGTAAAAGAATTAACTTGATCTACATTATTATTGCTAATTTCTGTCGATTGATAGTTTAGACTAATTAATTGATCAGGAACTTGGCCATATACTTGACCAGCTTGAAGAGTCATTTCTTGATTTAAAGCCAGTCTTTGTCCTTCCTGTGACTGGTAATAAACAAAATTATAACTTGCTTGATTACTTGGAATCTGAACTACAAGTACTACAATGTTCTTTTCATTCCCTTGATTATCAATGTATTGAGCAAGTTGACCAGCCCCTAAACATTCATCTCCAGAGAAGACACCTATATAGTCATTTTCATAATCTATCAGAAAGTCATCTGTTTCAAATTCTGCATATATTATAGCACTATTGTTTGGGTAAATGCTTATATCCCAAGGGCAATTATTTTCTCTTACTACTTTGCTAACAGGTTGAACATTGTAAATCAAAGAACAAGATTCAGCTACTTCAAGCCAATACCCCTTGCTAGGAGACATAAGCTCCATTGTATTAAAGACATCAGGCATAGCTGGATTGTAAATTGAAGTAAGGTCTTTTACTTGTAGTAATTTATCGTTAATCGAACTTAGTGCTATTTCTGGAGAAGTACTTTCTTGTGGCAAATAACCGACTAAGTTCCAACCTGTGTTTAATTCTATAACACTTGTTTGATCATAAGCATTCCCTCTTAATTCTAACAAGCTATTTTCATTAACATTAACCCAATATCCTTCTTGTGGAAGAAGATTATCTAAAGTATTGAAATAGTAAGGAACATCAGGAGAATAAGTCTGTGTCATATTTTTGATTTCTTGAACATTATCTATAATATCTGAAAAAATACTTGTTGGAGATAACTCTTCATAATCTAGATTATAACTAATCAAGTTCCAGCCTGAATTTAGTTGAATATTTTGACTTAGTTCTTCTTGACCGAAAACAGCATCCAAAGTAACTGAGCTATTAGGACTAACAACAACATTAGTAAAGATTTGGCTTTCATAACCTTCAGCACTTATCTTAACATCATAAGTACCAGGATATATTGGCCGATAATAGTCTCCAAAATCTCCATTTGATCTGACTTTTGTAACATCAATATCATGATTTAATATTTCCACACTAGCAACTAAAGGATTACCTTGATAATCTGTTATATTACCTTTGATACCATAATGGACTTGTTCCATTAGCTGAATTAAGGCATCACGATTATAGGTCCAATGATTGTTTAATTCGCTAACATCTAGGAGTTTAGCCATTGAATGTTCTATAGTTATTTCCCTAATCCCTAGGTAATAATTAGCGTAGTCCTGTCTGGTCCCATTAGCTTCATACCATTCATAACCATTAGTAATACCATCATCAAAACCATCCATATAAGTAGCTGGTGCATCTTCATGTACCGCATCAGCATAAACTCGACTTATCTGCTGGTACCATAAATCATCTGGATGTAGTCCAGGAATTGTATCCCAAGGATAGTTGACTACTTCTTGACCACTATGAGTGTTGGCTGACATGACAATTCCTTTACCAGTCATGAAGTCAATTTGATCTAAGTTCTCTTGAGAAACCGTAGTCGAAGAACCAGTACCTGGGTAGCCATCAATAAAGTCTATATAATTTCTGTTTGCATCTAAATTATTGGCGAGATATCTTCTAGCATTACTAACAGTGTCATTGCCTCCATAATATGTTCCATCTGGATTAGCCAAAGGATTTATCCAAATCTCTGTTGTGTTTACCAAGTCTGTAATCTCTTGATCACTCCCATAATTGCTTAGGAGTTCATCAATTAACCTAAGTAATAATATATATGAAACTACTTCATCGCCATGCATCTGCCCTGAATAATAAAAAGCTGGTTTTGCTGTTTCTTGATTAACATTACTTGTTATTTTTACAACAGGTATCTGTCTGTTGTTCTGGGAATAACCTATATTCTCTAGAAGACAGAGATTAGGGTAATCACTGGCAAAATTACTCATCATTTCAAGAAATACTTCAAATGTTGGGTACCTATCCCAATTAGACATTTCTTCTATATTTGTAGCCATAGTAAGAGTTGCTCTCTCATTATTTGGTAAGCTTTCTAGTTCATATACAATCCCTCTTTCTTCTAAAAAAGCAATTTCATGCGGTAGAGCATAAGCATAGATTATATTACCTTCTCTTTTATCTATTGAAACAAGCTTAGTTAATTCAGAAATATCCGATCTTGATTGTATTTCTATTGATATATACTTTTCTGGTACATCACTAAATAGATTGCTAGCTAACATTATTAACATTAAAACAATAATCTTTTTCAGCATAAATTTCTCCCAATGTGTAGTTAATTAGATAATTTTATACGAAAAAATTTTGTCAATGAAAGATTTTCTAAAGCTAAGATAACTTTTTAAAGTATAACAAGAATGTGAAGAGCAAGTCTAGTTGATGGAGAGTGAAAGTAATATAAGATAACCTCATCTTATCTTCAGGTGTGTCTTTTCATCATCATAAAGGAACTTACAAATCAACTTCCAACGTATAATAAAGCCTTCACTAGCTCAAAAAACTAGCAAAGGCATCTTATTATTCATCTTTTACAACTTCAACATACCCATATTAGAGATAGTATCAGTATCTTTTTCTTTTTCAGCCTTTTCTGTCTTTTTAGAAGTATTAATCAGTTCTCCTTTATTAAGAGTAGTTTTAAGTTCTACTAGACCATATAGTGATTCAGGAGCTAAGATTTGACCATAGTTTTCTAGAATATCGATTTTTTCATAGAATAAATCAGGATCAATTTTGTCTTCAAAATTAAGCACTCCCTTATTAATTATAAAGTAAGCTTCCTTAGCATATTGCAGTTCTAGTTGGGTGAAAGTCTTTTCTCCGCTATTAATAACCAGCTTACCAGCATAAGAGGTAATAGGAATATCTGAATCAATAATTTCAATAAGACTATCCACTAGCTTCTTATGAGCTAAGATTCTCTTACACTTAAGAATTTTACCCATTCCTTGTTCTAGGTCAGCAGGAGTCACATCTTCTTTGAAGATTATTGAACCATGAGAATAGATATTTTCTTTAGCCATTCTTCTAACTTGGATAGAATCAAGTTGGGTTAGTGATCTAAGAATCTTGCAATTATCTGGAACAATTCTCAAAGAGCCTTGAACTTTAGCAATGCTCTCAAAAAATGTTTGATATTTCTCACGAACTGTTGCAGACCCCATAAGGGAAATTGCTTTTACTTTCTGAGAAAATAAATCTAAATCGATATCTTCTAACATTGAAAGGCTTCCCATAACTTCCAAATTAATATCATCCTTGAGGCTCTTCAAATAGTTATTGGTAAGCTCTTTGCTCCCTTGGATAGAAAGTCTATCTTTGGAAGTTTCTCTTATTACCCCTATATTTTTGAGTACCTTACTTTTAACTAATCCCACAAGATCTTTAGGAGCATTAATAATGCCAATATTAAATATGCCTTCAATCTTGTTTTGAATTAATTCAGCAGTAACATCATGATCAATTGTTATCACACCTAAGATAACACTCTTTAGAGGACTTTCCATAGCTTCAAGCATTGCTTTAT
The DNA here is from genome assembly GCA_963678375.2 of Cloacimonadales bacterium (SeqCode). Classification (GTDB taxonomy): domain Bacteria; phylum Cloacimonadota; class Cloacimonadia; order Cloacimonadales; family JAFGVF01; genus JAEKNW01. The sequence goes on along the minus strand of OY782831.1, from coordinate 1,703,113 downwards.
TAATATCAAGGTTACCTACTTCTAACTTATAGTCTTCAGGAACTTCTTCTACCATGCCTGTATTAGAAATAGCAATATTTGACATTAAATTCTTTACTCTTTGCGAATAAATTACTATTCCAGTATTAGAAATTTGTGATATATTTTCCAAAGTCTCTTTGTCAGCAAATCTTAAGTCCACAGCGCCAATGTTTTCTATTCTTTTCATTTTTATTCTCCTTTATCTCCAAATATGATTTTCTTCTCTAATTTTTTCTAGTTCTTCTAAGTCATCTTCTGATAATTCTTCCGCGTTTTCTGTCCTTGTGAATGGTATCAAATGCATTATAATCCACTCGCCTAAAGATAATAGTCTTGTTTCCATAAAGAGTCTCCTACCTTTTGTCTTAGACTACTCAGAGCTTTTTGCAGTTTCCACCTTACAGTAGAGGCAGACATGTTCATTTCACCTGCAATTTCTTGAGAATTCATCCCCAACCAATACTTATTATAAATAATGTTTCTTTCATCTTCAGGTAAATAATCTAGCAAGATTTCTACCTGACTAGTCAGAACAAGATTATCCTCATAGCTTGTAGCTATTTCTAAGGGTATGTTTTCGATTCTTTTTTTTCTTTTCTTATCAATAAGAATGTTTTTAATCACAGTGAAAAGCCAGCTTCTAATTTGATTAGGGGTTAAACGGGCTAAAAGAAGATTATTATTGATAATCTTAAGATAACAATCTTGCACAATATCATCTGCAAGATCTTTGTCATGCGCAATTGACAAAGCATAATCTGCTATCAAGTCAGAATAATCAATAATTATCTCTTCAATTTTATCCATTTTATCTCCTTTTCATAAACTAAGACGAATGAAAACCAGCAAGTGTTGGTATTTTTTTATTTTTTTTATTTTTCCCTTTTTGTCTAGTTCTTATATTATATTCGTCCGAAGTCCCTTACTTACGGTTGAGGAAGTCAGGTCTACTAGAGAGAGAGCTAAAAAAAGCTTGCCAGTATTTCAGCTAATTATTGAATGTAAGAAATGAGGAAATTCGAGGTATAAATGTTAGATAAATGGTCTTTTGAAGCTCTTGATTTAAAAGAGATCTTAGATAGAGTTGAAACTTTTTCGGAGTTGGGTAGAAAACATAGGAAAACTTTACAACACTACCTCCCAGGACAAGAAGATGAGCTGACAGCTTACTTTCAATTACTAGGCCAAGTAATTGAAAAAATAGCAGACAATAAAGTTTTGCAAGATAAACTTAAAAATGAGCTAATTCATCTTAAAGATATTTCTTATAGCATAAAGCGTTTAGGTAAAGATATCCAGATTCATGAGCTCTTCGAGATTAAGCAATTCTGCTATTTTTATGAGAGATTAAGACTTCATTTAGCTAAAGATAAAATTAAAGTAGTTGAAGATTTCCCTCACTTAAGACGTGTATTTAATATCTTAGACCCAGATGGTCAAGAAGTTCCAACCTTCAAAATATCTTCTTCTTATTCCTCAGAGCTACAAGCTGTTAGAGAGAAAATTGCTTCTCTTTCACGAAAAAAGAAAATCGAACAGCAGTTATTTAGGCAAAAAATAATTGATGACTTAAAGCTAAGCAAAATTGAAGAGAAAATAATTGTCTCTAATATGAAGACAGCTTTAAAAACAAAAATTGAAGAAAGTGACTTCTTTGGTATTCAAGAAGAAAATTTTGCTAATACAATCTATTATATTAAATACCCTGAAGCTATAAGGGATTACGAATATAGACTAAATGAACTCTTTATTAAACAAGAAGATCTTTCTAATCAAGTAATTTTACAGCTTTCAACACAATTAAAAAAGTACCAAGATGTTTTGGCCACTTCCCTTGAAATAGTAGCCAAATTTGATGATATTCTAGGAAAGTCAATTTTTGCTCTTAAATACAACTGCACTCTACCTATCTTAACTAAGGAATATAAGGTCCAGATTATCCAAGCTGTCAATATACCAGTCTATGATGCCTTAAAAAGAGTGTCTATCAAATATCAGAAAATTGACCTAATGTTAGACAATAAAATGAACATCCTTGTTGGTGCTAATATGGCAGGTAAATCTACAGCCCTTACTACTTTAGGACAATTCTCCTATCTTGTTCAACATGGTTTCCCTGTCCCAGCTTATAAATGTATTATACCTCTCTTCGACTACATCCTAGTTACAGGTGATGAAGCTAATCAGAAATCTATTGATTTATCTTCTTTTGGTAAAGAGTTGGTAAGGATAAACTCCTATTATGGAAGACCTGGGAAAGGACTCTTCATCTTAGATGAATTTGCTAGAGGTACTAACCCTAAAGAAGGTAATGCCCTATCAAAAGCTATGTTCGAAACACTGTATATCAAAAATAATTTCTGCTTTTGTGCTACTCATTTTAATTCACCTTTAGAAATTGAAGGTGTCGCCCACTTTACTATCCCCGGAATTACAGAAGATGATTTCAAAGAAATCAGAGACCAAAATCAGATTAATCCTGATAATAGGCTTAAAGCTCTCCATAAAAAAATGAAGTATAATCTTATCAAAATCACTGGCAAAAGAGAAACTCCCCAAGCTGGACTTATGATAGCTGAATTGCTAGGTACTGATCAAGAAATTATTAGGAAGGCTAAGGAATATCTGAGATAATTCTTGTGTATAACTGGGAAAGCGGATGACCACATCCGCAATTTAACTGGGAAAGCGGATGACCACATCCGCATCTTTTTCTCTGGGAAAAAGAATAAAGCTTAATAAAGGAAATCATAATTTCCTTTACTAATATTTGCCTTTTTGTCAAAAGCCAAATGCGGATGTGGGCATCCGCACTCCCAGTTATTTGCAGGCTATACTATTTGGAAGTCCACATTCTACTAATAATAAACATGTTAGCTCCCTTAATTATTAGAATCTCCATAAAACTCTAGGACTTTGTTAGGAGAGTAACAATCAAGGGAAAGGCAAGCAAGCAATAAGATATTTTTTGGGTTTATCCTAGGTAGGTTAAGTTTAACAGATTAAACTAGTTAAGCTTATCAATCACTTACCAATACAGAAGTTATCAAAGATAGAATTTAGCAAGTCATCATCAGTGATTTTACCAATAACTTCTTCTAAATGAGCAGAAGCTTCTTTTAAATCAAAAGCTGTAAATTCATAACCCATAAAGTTATCTAAAGAGGCAATAGCTTGTTGAATAGAAATAATAGACTTTTCAACAGATGATATCTGTCTGCTATTAGTTAATAAGCCTGATTCTAGTTCTTGATCAGATAGCTTGATATAGGATACAAGTTTATCTTTCAATGGTTTTATACCAGCTTCGTCAGACGAATGACAGTGAAGATAATCTGAGAACTCTCTAATCACATCTTGGGTTAGAATATCAGTTTTATTAAGAACCTTAATAATTTTATTAGAATCTAGACCTGCAACAAAGTCTTCATAGTCATCTTTACTATGGTTACCATCAGTAATATATAAGACAATATCACTTGTTTCTATAATACTTCGAGAACGGTCAATACCCATCTTTTCAATAGTATCGGAGGTTTCCCGAATACCAGCAGTATCATAAATTCTAATAAGATATCCTTCTAAGGCAATCACTTCTTCTAAATAGTCTCTTGTAGTACCAGGAATAGGAGTAACGATAGCCCTCTCGGTTTCTAAAAGTTTATTAAATATACTTGATTTACCAACATTTGGTTTTCCTATCAAGCTGACTTTAAGGCCTTCTCTAATTAATCTTCCTTGTTTACCAGAAGTTACTAAAGTTTCTAATTTATTTTTAAGCTCTTTTAAATTATCTTGAAGTAAATCTAGATCAATATCTGGGACATCATCATCCAAGAAGTCTATTTCTAGCTCCAACTGAATCCTGTATTTAGATAATTCATCTAAGAGCAGAGATATCCTTTTATATAAAGAACCATCAAGCTGATTCATCGCCAAGGCTTGAGCTTTCTTTGTTTTAGCTTGAATCATATCATTAACAGCTTCTGCCTGTGTTAAGTCTAATCTATTGTTCAAATAAGCTCTTAAGGTAAACTCTCCAGCTTTTGCTAGCCTGATAGATTTTTGGAGAGCAGATAGAATTGAATTAGCTACGAACATAGAACCATGACAGCTTATCTCAACAGAGTCTTCACCTGTAAAGCTGTTAGGTCCTCTAAATACTGAACAGACAACTTCATCTAGGAGTTGGTTATCGGAGATTATTTTACCATAGACCAATGAATGTGTTTTAGCTTCAAGAAGCTTCTTGTGTGGTTTAAATATTTTTGCTACTTCTTGAATAGCCTGGTCACCACTAACTCTTATAATATGAAGAGCACCAGAACCCACTGGAGTAGCTAAAGCTGTAATAGTATCTGTGTGGTACATTTCTAGTTATGGGATTTTTATTATCTGTTTTTCTGGATCAGCATTTTGACGATAAAGAATACCCATATTACCTATTAAATCAATAGCTATTGCATCAACCTTTTCAGCAATTTGTGGGAATAGTTCCTTCTTTTGCTCTTTAAATTCAACAAACTTAATTTTTATGAGTTCTTTCATTTCTAATTCTTCATTTATTGTTCTGATAACTTGTTCAGATACACCTTTACCCCCAATCATTACAACCGGTTTTGTATCGTGAATGATTTTTTTTAAATATGCTTTTTGTTTTCCTGTTAAATTCATTTTATTTCCTTTAATATTTTTTCTGTTATTGCTTGGGCAGTGAATCCAATTTCTTCATATAATTTGCTAACATTACCGTGAGTGATAAAGCTATCAGGATAACCTATATTAAGAAGAGGTTGAGATTTAAGATAATTCTTAATTAGCTGTCCTACCCCATTAGTAAGAGAGTTATGTTCTATTGTTACTATTAAATCAAACTTATCTTTGAGTTCATCTAAACCAGCATAATCTAGAGGTTTTACTGATCTTACATTAATGATTTCTGGGCTAATTTTAGCCTGTTCCAGCAGTTCATTTTTTACTTGATTAGCTATTTCTAAGGCATGACCAACTACCAGAATAGCAATCTTGCTACCAGTCTCTATTGTAGAGAACTTGCCTAAGAGGAAAGGTCTATGGTTATTCTTATCAATATTAATATTTCCTCTTGGATAGCGGATTATAATAGGTCCATCTTGATATTCAGAAGCAAAAGTTAGCATTTCATGGAATTCTTTTTCATAAGCTGGGGTAAGAATAACTAAGTTTGGTATGGGCAACAAGAAAGAGAGATCAAAGGCACCATGATGAGTTGCACCATCTTCACCTACTAAACCAGATCTATCTAAACAAATAACAAGAGGAAGTTTTTGCAAGGCAACATCGTGAATTATCTGGTCATAAGCTCGTTGAATAAAGGTAGAGTAAATAGCTACAAATGGCTTAATACCCTTAGTAGCTAAACCTGCAGCAAAAGTAATTGCATGCTGTTCTGCAATACCAACATCGAAAAATCTACTTGGATATTTTTTCTCAAATTTAGTTAAACCCGTACCATCAGACATAGCTGCAGTTATTGCAACTATCTTCTTGTTAGATTCGGCTAGTGCTATTAATTTATCACCAAAGCTACTAGACCAATTCTTAGCTTTCTTACTTTGAGTCTCTCCAGAAGTAGCATTATAGGGTCCTAATCCATGGAATTTACTGGAATTATTCTCTGCTATAGAGAAGCCCTTGCCCTTTTTAGTAACAACATGCAACAAGACTGGTCCTACCATATTATACTTGACCTTATTTAGAACTCTTATTAAACGAGGAATGTTATGACCATCGACAGGACCAACATATTTGAAACCTAAATCTTCAAAGATAATGTTGGGAACAAGAATGTTAATCATACTCTCTTCCATTTTCTGAGCTCCTCTGATAAACCTTGTCCTAATTGCCCTGGGAAGGGTTGAAGAAAAATCCCAAACTTGTTTTTTAAGGGCATTATAAGACCTACTTACCAGCATATTAGTCAAATATTTTTGAAGAGCACCCACATTCTTAGAAATTGACATATTATTATCATTAAGAATAACTAGCATCTTATCCTTAGCAAGATGTCCAGCATGATTGAGAGCTTCAAAAGACATCCCACCTGTTAAAGCACCATCACCAATAATAGCAATGCTGTGACCCACTTCATGTCTAATCTGCTTTGCACAAGCAATACCTAAAGCGGCAGAGATTGAAGTAGAACTATGCCCAACTCCGAATGCATCATATTCACTCTCAAAGATGTTATTAAAACCACTGATTCCTTGATACTGTCTTAAAGTATCAAAATCTTTATTTCTTCCAGTTAAGATTTTATAAGCATAAGCTTGATGTCCAACATCCCAGACAATAGCATCTTCAGGTGGAGTAAAAACTTTTAAAAGAGCTATGGCTAAATCGGTAGCTCCTAAACTAGGAGCGACATGTCCCCCATTCTTTGAGGTAACTTCAATGATTCTTTCACGAACCTCATTAGCTAAAGACTCTAGTTCTTCAATCTTCAACTTTTTTATTTTTTCTATCTTATCTATATCATTTAACAAAGCATTCTCCTTTGGATAAATTCCAACATCTAAAATTAAAAATCTTAGTTTATTCGTCAAGTGATATCTACACTTGACAGAAAACATCTCTTTAAAAAATATATTATAATATTAATTAAGCTAAATTCAAACAGAGATTAGAATAAAGGACTTATATGGAAAACTTAAGAATAGGAATAATTGGTAATATTGGTGTTGGCAAATCTACCTTAGTAACTAAAGCAAAAACTCAACCTTACAAAGATAAACTTCTCTCACTTTTCCCTGGTGAAAGTCAAGAAGCTGACATTCACACTTTTGATGAAACTTTTAACCCTCTTGTCTTAGATGCCTTTTATCAAGACCCAGTAAAAAATGCATTTATGGCTCAAATTGAGTTTTTCAATGGGAGATTAGAAAGACAAAAGAGAATTGATAGTTCACGGGGCATTATCCTTGAAGACAGAACTTTAGCAGAAGACTATCATATCTTTGGAAAAGCTCAGAGGATTCTTGGAAACATGACAGAAGCAGAATTCCAAGCTTATCAAAGAAGCTATCATTTAATGACAGAAAACTTTAATGAACCTGATATAATAGTTTATTTACGAGCTAATGTTGCAAGCTTGAAAACACGTATTGCTAAAAGAGGTAGAGAAAGTGAAAAGCTGATCCCAGAAAGCTACCTACAACAACTAAACTATCTTTATGAAGAATATATTGAAAACTATGTAAAATGTCCTGTTCTAGTTCTAGATACAGATGCTTTGCCAGAAGATGAATTTGTCGATACAGCTATAAATCTAATTGCTAAAAGAATTAGAGAAACACCTTTAAGAATCACTAGTCTAGGAATAAGAAAATGGGTAAAACTACCAGAAACTGAAGCTACACTTAAAGCTATCGAGATTGAGAAAAAACTTGAGAACTTCCTTTCAGAGAACCCAAAATTAATTACCATTGCTGGGAATGTGGGTTTAGGAAAATCAACTATTACTGCTATTATGGAAAGATCCTTAAATTTAAAAGGACTCTATGAAAAACCTGAGGAAAACCCTCTTTTAGAGAAGTTTTTATCAGATAAAAAGAAGTACTGTTTTGATTTGCAACTTCATTTCTTAAAGATGAGAGCTGAACAAAGATTACAAGGTAAGAATGGTGATAGTTCCTATGTAAAAGATCGGTCACTTCCAGAGGATTTACTCGTCTTTTGTCATCAGTTCCATCATGATGGTTTGCTCACTGATCTCGAGCTTGAAAGATTAACAACTGAGTTTCATAAGATGAATAACCAACTACCAAGTGCAGACTTAATAATTCAATTAGTCGGAAACCCCAAATTAGCTTGGCAAAGGATTCAACAAAGAGGAAGAGAAATGGAAATTGAAGGTGGATGGAGCCAAGCTGAAATCAAAAATCTTAATCGTTGGTATCAGGATTATGCAATCAATGTTGTGAAATACGGATTTCATAAAGGAAAGGTAATTGAAATCAACGTTAATATGATTGATTTACTAAATAGAGTTCATGTTGGCTATATCTTTGAAAGAATATATGAAGAATTAAATAGTTAGTTCCTATGGTAGGTTATCTCCGAAGTCCCTTACCAACTGTTGAGGAACTCCGGTCTATTTAAAGGGCGAAAATATTTCGCCCTTTATATAAATATATACAGCTTTCTCTTATACCATCAAACAGGAAAGAGCAATGCAATAATATTTTGATTTTGGTGATTCTGAACGAGACATCACAACTACTGGTTTAGTAGTTCCTTGAATAAGCCCAGCTAATTCAGCTCCACCCCATAACATTTGTCCCTTGTAGAAAGAATTACAGGCTTCTAAGGATGGGAAAAGAAGCACATCTGCATCTCCATTAATAGGAGTTGGTACACCTTTTATCTTTACACTTTCTTGATCACAAGCTAAGAAGATATCTAAAGGACCATCAACAATGCAATTTTTAATCTGACCTCTTTGTGCCATCATACATAGCTGTGTGTAGTCATTATGCGATTCAAAATGAGGACTTACTTTTTCAGCAGCAGAGATAAGAGCTACTTTGGGTTGTTCAATACCAAATCTTCTAGCCATAGCTACAGAGTAGTTTAACATAGCAGTCTTCTGCTTCAAATCAGGGAAAGGTAAAACAGCAGTATCTGTAACAAAAAGCAATTTATGGTATTTTGGTATTTCTAAAGCACAAACATAGGTCATAGTAGCTTTAGGAGGTAAGAGTCCCTTTTCTTTATTAATAACGCCTCTGAGGAATTTATCAGTTCCACAAAGACCTTTCATCAGAACATCTGCTTGGTCATTTCTTACCATTTCAACAGCTTTTTCAATTGCTGGAATTTCATCTTTGATATCAATAATCTGGAAAATATCTGGCTCAATATTGGCTGCTTTAGCAACTTCAATAATCTTATCTTCATCACCAATCATAATTGCTTCAATAAAGCCATCTTTAATAGCTTGAGCAATAGCCCCAATGGTATTTGAATCCTGAGCATAAGCTACAGCAATCTTAAATTTCTTTCCTAACTTCTTAACCTGATCAACCATTTGGTCTAATTTTGTTATCATTTTAAAGCTTCCTTATTCTTATGCTAGAAGAGCAGCCAAGGCTATTGAGTAAAGTTTTGTTTGTTCTGTATCTCCTCGAGAAGATAGGATAGCAGGACAGCTAGCGCCACAGACCATTGCTGCAAGTTCTGCCTTGACTAACTTAGTTACTGTCTTATAAAAGACATTTCCTGATTCGATATTAGGGAAAACAATACCATCAGCATCACCAGCAACAGGTGATTGGAACTTCTTGATAGCAACTGCTTCTTTATCAATTGATAAATCTAGTGAAAGGGGTCCATCAACAAAAGCTCCTTTAATCTGACCTCTTTCAGCCATCTTAGTTATTATAGCCGCATCAGCATTAGCTACTATTTTGTCAGTTGCTGATTCTGATGATGCAAGAATTGAGACTTTTGGTCTTTCAATATCAAGAGCTTTACAAGTTTTTATAATATTATTTGTTATACCAATCTTCTGTTTTAAATCTGGTAGAGGAATAATAGCTACATCAGAAACAACAAGCAATTTTTCATAGCTTGGAATTTCCATAACTGTAATATGAGACAACATAGAGCCTTTAGGAACAAGACCTGTCTCTTTATTCAATAAGGCCCTCATATATGTATCAGTTCCAAGTAATCCTTTCATGATCAAATCACCTTTACCTTCTCTGATATACATGCAGGCTTTTTGAGCAGCTTTAGCATCAACTTTTTCATCAATAATCTCAAATTTATTAACATCAATATTTTCTGCTTGACAAGTGGCTTTAATTAAGTCACTATTACCTATTAGGGTAGCATCGACTATTCCTAAATCTATGGCCTTGCTTATAGCCCCAATTGAATGACTATCAACAGTGTATGCTCCGACTAATCTCTTTTTTTTCTTACTTCTTAAAGAATCAAACATTTGATCAAGTTTGGTAATTGACATTGATTTCCTCCACATTTTTGACATTTTAAATTATTTTTTCAGGACTAAGTTATATGTCAAGAATAAAGTAGAAACTGGGAGAGAGGATGACCACATCCGTTTAGAATAACTGGGAAGGCGGATGACCACATCCGCCACTAAACTAAGCTTGAGAAGGAAGCCCTTGGAAAACTTCCCAAAGCTTAGTAGGCTTTTGTAAAGCCTTTGCGGATGTGGGCATCTGCTTTCCCAGTTAACATAACCTGCTACATTTTCTTAAGGCAAACAAGAAAAGAGCTTTGGTAAACCAAAGCTCTTAAACTAACTTATTTTTATATTTTTTAGTACATTATGATTAAGAAAACTAGAAGCACTGCAAAGAATACTAGATTCATAATCATGCTCATAATAACTAAAACTTTCAAAGCATCAATCTTGTATTTGTTTTCTTTAACTCTCTTGTCTAGTTTCAGTTGAAGATTTTCTACAAGGACAAGTTTTTCCTCAACTATGTCATGTTTTTTGATATTTCTGTTATGTTGATAATCTCTAATCCAATTCTGAAAACCATCAAAAAGTAACTTAGAAATGATTGATGGAATAAAAGAGCCATTATTCATATAATCTTGGTTATTTTCCTTGTCTTTTTTCTTCATTTAAACCTCTTTTTTAGAATCTATATCCAACTTGGAAATGGTGGGTAGGGTCAAGGTCTGAATGATAAGTGAATCCATAATCAACTAACATTCCTTTAACATCAAAACCAATACCAGCAGAATAGACCGCAGGATTGTTATGAACACCAGCTCTTAGTTTCATTTTCTCTAAGACAGTATATTCGATACCTGCAGCTACTGATGTATCACCTTTTAACTCTTTAGTAAGTTCAAGAATAGTTGTTACACCATAGTATGGTTGATAGGCAATACCGGTAACCATTTTTCTTGGGAGTTCAAACTGTTCGTCTTCTCCCATGTCTGGATTATTTATATTATGAATAGTAAATGATATTTTAGTTCTTTGATGCATTGTAGCTATAGCACCAACATTCAAACCAAAAGCACTATCTTCACCATAATCTTCAGCAAAGTCAAGTTGGTACATATTAAGTGAGTAGCCAAAAGCTAGTGAGCTATGTAAATCTTTCATTAGCTTAAATGAATGTGATAAGGTTAAGGTAGTCTCAGTAGAAAGATCAGTATCTTCATATTCAACACCTAGCTGTTTTCCTGCAATACCAATAACACCATAAATAGGTGAGAATCTGTAAGCTGCAGAGAAAGCTCCAACTCTAAGATATTTACTTCCATAAAGATCAACTATATTAAATGAAAACTGATTATCAGCTTCATCTAAACCAGCTGGATTATAGAAAGAAGCATCTGAATCATCTGATAAAGTAAAGAAAGCATCTGCCATACCACGAGCTCTAGCTGAGCTTGCATAAGTTTCAAAGGCTGCATTCAAGTTTAAAGCAACAAGAGAAATTAAGATAGTTATTAGTAATATTTTTTTCATTGATACTCCCTATTTTAGCTGTCCGGCTACGACGATTGGTTGATCAGTTACATATTTATCACCATTTTCTCTAATTACAACTTCTACTTGGCAAATGTAAGTTCCGATATCAACTAGTTCACGGTTTTTATCTCTTCCATCCCAGACAAATTCACCAAGTCCACTATGAACTTTATTAACTGGAGTATAGATTAATCTACCTTTTAAATCATAGATTCTTATAATAGTTTTAGTACTATAGCCAGGCTTGAAGCCATATTTTATGGTTAATCTTTCATTTAGATAAGGGTTGAAGATGTTTTTATCATTGTTAGAGTTTCTTATTGATAGGTAAGCTTCTTTATCATTATAAGTATTATTGAATGATACATTTAAGTTTGATAAATCACTGACAGTCCATGTATTTTCAGCATCATCATAGAATTTAAAATTACTAAAATTAACTGAAGCAAGACCATATTCTTTTATATCAAATATGAGAGTGATTAAAGTAGGAGAATCATAAGAACCAAAAGTAACACCTGGCATAAAGTTAATTGTGTAAATATCATCATCATCAACTTCTTCATTAGCAATAGCATTAGGTTCGCCTAAACCAGAAAGACCAACTTCATTGGTGTAATAACTTAGGAATTCATCATTATAAGTGAAGTTAAATTCAAAACCTGTAATTCCCCAATAATCTTTGATATTAGTTGATTTTACATGAACATATAATTTATCCCCAATTTTCTCTTTCTCTGACATAACTGAAAGAGTTGCCGGAGTACTAGGTACAAGGTCACTAGCATCTTTAGGATGAATAGCAAAGTTACTACCATCATAAACAAGAATACCAGAAATAGAACCAAACTCGTCACCTGTAGCAGGGTTTGACTCAAAGAAACCAGAACCAATTCTAACAGTATTATCATCAGCATCTTGAGCTAGCCAATAATTTCCTTCATTATTACCGCTATAAACTAGATTATTAATTTTTACATAAGAAGATTCATACTGCTCAGCAATTTGCGGATCTGCAATAGCTGAGATTGTTATATCGTTAGCAGTTAAATCAAAAGGACCTTGATTAATTACGGTAACAGTGGCATTTGTTAATTCAGTCATACCATTATTCTCAGCTACAGTACCTGTGATAGATACCATTGTTCTTGTATTAACAGTATTATTAGCATTATTCAAATAAATACCATTCCAAATTCCTGGATTTAAATCAAAAGCAAACATGTTATTATCTGAACCATCAAACCCCTTAACACCAATTGTTACAGGACTAATTGTTACTTCTTGCCCAAGATATGTTGAAGGATAACTACCATCTCCAGGTTCATTCGTTTGTTGTATTTCCATTATTGATTGTCCAAAAGCAGCTTGCAACAAAACTACTAAGAAAAATATTATAATTACTCTTTTTGGCATTATGCCTCCTCAAGGGATTTTTTTCGTTTATTATCAAAGATTATTGCATCTATAGCAAATAGAATCATTCCAATAACAATCATAGAATCAGCTACATTGAAAGTTGGCCATCTATCGAAAGAGTAAAACCAGTTCCAATCTGTAGGAATGCGGGGATAAAGACTATCCAAAAAGTCTGTAACTTTCCCAAAAATTACTCTGTCTATCAAGTTACCAATAGCTCCACCTAAAATGAAGCTAAAATATAGTTTTTGAAACTTAGATTGCTTTATTATCAAGTAGATAAAAATACAAGATAAAAGTATGGTTAAAGCTATAAATATCCAGCGGGAATGATCACCTAAAGAAAGACTAAAAGCAGCTCCATGATTTTCTACATGAGTTAATCTAAAATAATTACCAATCAACTCAATCGAATTATACAAAGGTATCTTAAGTCTTACTAGATATTTAGTTACTTGGTCAATAATTATAATTACTAGTGATATCAGGAAATATTTCCAGCTCTCTTTCATTATTTTTTATTCCTATTCTTCTTCTTATTCTTCTCATCTTCTGCTGAGCGACACTCAATACAATAGGTTGCGTGAGGAACATATTCTAAGCGCTTAGGCTTAATTCTTTTGCCACAAATCTCACAAATTCCATAAGTGCCATTATATACTCTTTTAAGGGCAGCATTTAAACTTTTTATATGCTGGTGTTCTTTTTCCATCATTAGAACTTGATTTTCTCTATAGTAAGTATCAGAACCATGATCAGCTTGGTGAATTGCATAAGCAGAAGCATCACCAGAACTCTCTCTCACACTATCCTTTTGATTTTCATTGAGTTTGTTAATATAGTCAAGACTTTTCTGTCTTTCTTTTAACAATTTTTCTTCACACTCTTTTAATTCTTCTTTAGTTAACATTTTATCTGACATAAGAATTTCTCCGGTTTTTCTTAGAAATAATATTTATAATTATCTCATAAATCTGTCAATGAATTAAATATCTTTAACAAATTCTGAAACAAGCTTTTCTAGATTTGCTTTAGCAATATCTGCGTTCTCTCTAATCTCTTCTTGACTATGTTTAGCCTTTTGTATAAGGTTTGAATAGTTAGTCACTATAGAAAAAGCCATAACTTTCAAGCCACAATGAATTGCAGTAATCACTTCGGGAACTGTGGACATACCAACAACATCAGCTCCAATATTAGCAAAGAATTTACATTCTGCTTTTGTTTCGAAGCTAGGTCCAGTCACTGCTATATAAACACCTTCTGATAACTTAATTTTATTATCTAAAGAAACAAGTTTCATTTTCTTTCTATAGTCTTCGCAGTAAGTATCATGCATAGAAACAAATCTTTCACCTAAATCATCATCATTAGTACCGATTAAAGGATTTGTTCCCATAAAGTTTATGTGATCTTTAAGCATAATAATAGAACCAGGCTTAAACTCTTCGCGTAAGCTTCCAGCAGCATTAGTAACTATTAAAGTGTGAATGCCAAGTACTTTCAGCACCCTTGTTGGAAAAACAACTTGTTCCATAGAGTAGCCTTCGTAAAAGTGAAATCTTCCCTGTAAAACAAGAACCTTCTTACCATTAAGTTTACCTGCAATTAAGTTCCCTTTATGACTGGGAGCAGTAGATTTAACAAAACCTGGAATATCACCGTAAGGGATAATAGTTTTATCGCTAATATATTCAGCAAAATTACTTAATCCTGTTCCAAGGATTATTCCAACCTCATAACCTAAACCTATTTTAGCTGCGATATAATCTTTAGCTCTTTGTATTTGATTGTTCATTTTTCTCCTCTTCTTGTGTTTTCTTTTCAACTTTTATCTTTTTCATCTCATTTTGAACACTTGTTTCATTCAATCTAGCAATTGCTGGATCTTTTTCTATCCTCTCCAAGTAAGTTTTAAACTGAGATGCAGTCTGGAGTAGAAACATTCTTTTTTCTTCTTTTAGTTTGAGATATTGAAAATCAAGTTGATTTAAGTAATGACGAGCTTCATTTATTGTCTTTTTTGCCTTTATTTCAGCTTCTCTAATGATATTCTCTGCTTCTTTTCTGGCATTACTTATCATTTCAGCCTTAGCATTCTCAGCAAAAAGCAGTGTTTTCTGGATTAACTCTTCTCTTCGTTTGAGTTCTTCTACACCTTTGACTGCTTCAGTAGCCTTATGTGAGATAAATTCTTTCTCTTTTGTTTCTTTCTCTTTAGACTGATATTGTTGATTTCTCTCTTGATATATCTCATTAGCTATAAACTCTAGAAATTCTCTAACTTCGCGCTTACTGTATCCAAAAGTTTTGGTTGAAAACTCTTTGTCTCTTATTTGGGGAATAGATATAGACATTTTAAATCCTTATCAGTTAATAATTAAGTTTGTATAGACTAATTTTTCGATTATTTGAAGTATTACTAATCCAATCATGGGGGAAAAATCTAATCCATTGATAGGTGGGAGTAGTTTTCTAAAAATATTTAAATAGGGATCAGTCAATGCATCTACGAAATTAAGTTTTGTTAAGAAATAGGAAAATCTATTATTTCTTGAAAAATAGATAATAAAAGATTTAAAGACTGCTAGAATAATTATAAATTCATATACAACTAAAGCCCAATATACAATTTTTCCCATTAATCCAAGACCTCATGGCAATTTCTACATCTAGCTTCATAAATTTCTTTTGAACCTACCAAAATAGTATCAGTATCTCTAACTAACCTTTGAGTTCTAGTTGCTGGATTACCACATTTAACACAGATGGCTGAGTTCTTTGTTATGTACTCAGCAACTGCAAGAAGCTTAGGCATAGGTCCAAATGGTATAGCCTTATAATCCTGATCCAAACCAGCTACTATTACCCTCTTTCCTTGATCAGCTAGCTCATTACAAATATCAATAACTTGATCAGAAAAGAACTGTACTTCATCAATGGCAACTACTTGTGTATCCTCTTCTATTAATTCCAATACTTCATTTATATCTTCAATCTTGG
This sequence comes from Cloacimonadales bacterium (SeqCode), assembly GCA_963678375.2. Lineage (GTDB taxonomy): Bacteria > Cloacimonadota > Cloacimonadia > Cloacimonadales > JAFGVF01 > JAEKNW01. The sequence continues at coordinate 1,687,161 of OY782831.1, read as the reverse complement.
TTGATGGGGCTTTCATCATAGAGTGAGAAACAATATAATCATCCTCATATCTGTTATCTATCTTAGGCTTAAAGATCTGTACTTTCTGCTTAGCATATTCCGCTCTACGAATTCTACGAATTAACTCTTCGGTCTTACCGCTGAACATTGAGCCAGTTATTACTTCTATCCAACCGGTTTTACTATGAATAACATTCATAAGCATCTCCTATTTATTCTTTGGGGAAGCATCCCCTGATGTCTCCCTTGACGGAGGGAATAGTATGGAGTGGAAACACCCTTGCTTCCACCTGGGCAATGGTGCCCTCAGTCCATAAGTAACACCCCATCATCCAACTTCATTAAAGCTTGGCAGGATGTCCCCTCTTAAAGACATTTCTTACGAAATGAAGAGGAAAAAACACCCCGTCATCCAACTTAGCTAAAGCTTCGTGGGATGCCACCCCTCTTAAAGACATTTCTGTCGAAATGAAGAGGGGAATAATATTTATTTCACAACTATACTAACTAATTTCTTCTTAACAACAATAATTTTCTTAATCTCTTTACCTTCGATGAACTTTACAACATTGTCTAAATCCAAAGCAAGCTCTTTTATCTTTTCATCACCTGTATCTGTAGAAACTTCAATTTTCCCTCTAAGTTTTCCATTTACTTGGACAACATAAGTAACCTGATCTTTAACCAAATAGGCTGGATTAAAGATTGGTAAACCATTTTCATGTACTAGACCAGTTTGACCAATCATAGACCACACTTCTTCACTAACATGAGGAGCAAAAGGATAGATAAGTCTAAACATTACGGCATTAGCTTCAGCAAAAACAAGCTTGTCATTATCAGACAAATCCTGAGGGTTCTTAATACTAGCAACTTTGTTCAAGTGCTCCATAATTGAAGCTATAGCAGTATTAAACTGTAATCTCTCTTCTATATCTTCATACCATTTCTTGATCATGGAATGAGTTGAAAATCTTAATTCTTTCATTTCCTTGGATATTTCCATTTCTGGAGAATATTCTCTATAATTTTCCTTTATTAATTGGGAATAATTTTCTGCCTGACGATAGACTCTGTTGAGGAATCTAAATGCGCCTACAACTCCATCATCACTCCAATCCACATCTTTTTCAGGTGGAGAAGCAAAAAGCATAAATACTCGGATAGCGTCAGATCCATAGCGATCAATATAAGGTTGTGGATCAACTCCATTTCCTTTTGACTTAGACATTTTACTACCCATATTACATACCATACCCTGTGTAAGGAGTCTGGCAAAGGGTTCATCACCTTTTACTAAACCAATATCTCTCATAAATTTATGGAAGAATCTGGCGTATATCAAGTGCATACATGCATGTTCAATACCACCAATATATTGGTCAACAGGAAGCCACTTTTCAGCTATTTCTGGGTCAAATGGCATTTCAACATTCTTTGAGTCAGTATAGCGAGCATAATACCAAGAAGAATCTACAAAAGTATCCATTGTATCAGTCTCTCGTCGAGCTGGACCACCACATTTTGGACAGCTAGTATTTACCCACTCATTTACTGAAAGAAGTGGATTTTGGGTTGTCTTACCTACCTGAACATTCTCTGGAAGTAGGACTGGAAGATCTTGATCAGGAACTAAGACAGAGCCACACTTTTCACAGTGAATAACAGGAATTGGATTCCCCCAGTATCTCTGACGGGATACACCCCAGTCTCTTAAACGGTAAGTAGTAGTCATCTCTCCAATCTTGTTTTCATCTATCCAAGCAGAGATTTCTTCTTTTGCACTTACACTATTTTTACCATTAAATTTATCTGAATTAACAAGGATACCTGGTTCAACATAAGCTTGGGTCATTTCTTCTAAAACCAAAGATTTATCATCGTTTTGAATTACTAGTTTAAGAGGAATATCATATTTCTTAGCAAATTCAAAATCTCTTTGGTCATGGGCAGGGACAGCCATTACAGCACCTGTACCATAATCCATAAGTACATAATTAGTTACCCAGATTTGAACCCTGTCACCATTAACTGGATTTATACAGTATTTACCTGTAAAAAAGCCCTCTTTAGTCTGATCAGTAGAACCTCTTTCTTTCTTGTCTTCATTGATAACTTTTTCACAGAACTGAGCTAGGTCACTAGTTTCTGCTTCAGACTTTAAAAGATTTCTAATATAGTCATGTTCAGGTGGTAAAGCCATAAAAGTAACACCAAAAATAGTGTCTGGACGAGTAGTAAAAACTTTAATCTTCTCTTTGCTAGTCTCTTCAATGAAATCGATTTCAGTACCTGTAGATTTTCCAATCCAGTTCTTCTGCATGGTAATTACTCTTTCAGGCCAATCAACCATTTTAGAGAAGTCAAGAAGTTCTTCAGCATAATCTGTGATTTTAAAATACCACTGTTCCATTTCTTTCTGTCTAACTACTGAACCATCACGCCAGCACTTCCCATCTTCAACCTGTTCATTTGCCAAAACTGTTTGACATTGGTCACACCAATTTACAAATGATCTTTTTTTATATACTAAGCCTTTTTCATATAATCTTTTGAATAACCACTGTCCCCAGCGATAGTATTCAGGAGTTGAAGTTGCTAGAGTTCTTTCCCAGTCAAATCCAAATCCCATAGCTGTCAACTGTCCCTGCATTATAGCCATATTGTTTTCAGTAGCTAAACGAGGGTGAGTGTTATGTTGAATTGCAAAGTTTTCTGCTGGCATACCAAAAGAATCATAGCCCATTGGTTGCAAGACGTTATAACCTTGCATCATTTTGTAGCGTGATATTGCATCACCAATTGAATAGTTAGAGACATGCCCCATGTGTAAGACACCGGAAGGATAAGGAAACATTGATAAGACAAAGTAATTTTCCTTGTCTTCAACTTCATTCTCAGCGTTAAAAACTCTCCTCTCTTTCCATACATCTTGCCATTTCTTCTCAAATACTTCAAATGGGTATTCCATATCATCCTCTCATTAAATTTTTTCTAATTTACTATATTTTCTAAAGTGCTTATATAAGTCAATCATATTTTTTAGATTGTGGATAGAACAAGCTTGTGAATAGCTGGGGTACAAGATCAAGTATGGTGGAAAAAATAAATATATAACATAAAAGTTAATTTGATAAAGTAATTATTATCCGAGGTTAGAGAGAATCTCTTCGCCCGACAGAAGAGATGTGCTCTCGGCAGGCTAGTTACCTTTCCAGCTGGTTAGGAAGGATAATGGATATAAGGACAGATTTCGATTATTATAACTAGTCTTTCATGCCTAGCATGATTTGCTCCAGATAAGACTCAAGTTTCTGGTTACAATAGTTTTCTGGAGCGAAGATGATAACCAGAAGCTTTCGAGTTTGCCTTGTAACAGCTGTCCTTAAGGAATCTTTTAGTGGGGATCCAAAAGCTCCAAGTTCATCACAAATAACGAATTTATCTTCAAAATTCATAATTTTATGATTATGAGCGAGATATTCATCTTCTTTATTACCTATTCTGATTATCACATTCCCTTTTATTGCATCGAGATCATATATACAAATAGGGAGTAGAAATTTTAAAGAGAAAAGATTTCCTAGGTCAACAATATTATTTACTTTATAGAAGTCTTTATTATTGAGGGCTCTTCGTAAAAGAGCTTCAGAAGATGGTCTTCTTTTAGTTGGATCAATACCAATAGCTCTGAAGAAAGATCTAGCTTCTTGTACTCCTTCTATTTTGCTGATGGGCAAATCTGCAAATCTCTTTCGATACTCTCGTCCTAGGTTGTTTAATTGGTCAAAAGCATAAGAGTTATCACTTACAAGGATATCAGTAATAACTCTTATTCCAACTTTTATCGGTAAATTATTTATCTCAATTTTCATTCTAACTCAGATATTGAAAGAGAGTATAACCATAGTGAGCTACAACTCCAGCTAGTAGTCCACCAACCGTATGTGAGAGCAATGCTTTGGTGGTTAATCGACGATATCCTAAAGTGTCAAGCATAGCAGTATGTGTACTTAAGTATCCAGACCAACACATACCCATAGCAGTAAAGACAGCAATTTCGTTACCTTTAGCAATACCAGTTTCAATAAATTTAGGAACTAAGGAGAGAGCACCACCCACAGAACCTAAGGCAGTTATAGGAAAGGCTATAGCTTCTGCTTGTTCAAAACCAAAAAGGAATTGGAAGAACCAACCTACTTTATTAGCTAAGTAAGGTATTACAGGCACTCCTTCATAAGCAGCACCAGTATAGATACCAGAAGGATCTTTACTTGATAAAGTGAGAATCATAACAGCTGTAGAGATGATTAACACACCAGGAATAACAGCTAAACCCAGCTCTACCCCAGCTTTACCTCCATCAAGAGTTGCATTAAGAAATCTCATTGAGAAGTTACCTTTTGATTTGAAAGAAACATTCTCTTCTAAATCTGCAGGAACTTCTCGGGGTATATTATGGAATTCATTTTTAATCATAGCTTGCATCATTCTAGTAGAAATAACCGATCCAGTGATAGCTCCAGCAAAACCAATTAAGGCTGCAGCAACAAAACCCTTACCAATCATAAAACTAATTACTATCAATCCCATACCAAAAGATGTTCCAAAATTAGTAAGTGATATTAACTCATGTTTTTTAAAGTAAGCATTGAAGTTCTTATCCTTAGCTAAAGAAATTATAGCAGGATTATCAGAGAAAAAAGTCATTAATCCCCCTAAAGATGCAACTCCAGGTAGATTAAATATTGGACGCATCAAAGGAGCTAAGACTCCTTCTAGAAGTCTAACAACACCAAACTCAATCATGAGCTGTCCTAAAGCAGAAGATAAAACCGTAATAGCCATGATGTAAAAAACAGTGTTCAATAAGAGATCATGAGCAGTGTTCATAATAGAACCCAGCAGGTTATTAGCTCCCATTTTAGCACCTAGAAAGGTAAAAATCCCTAAGAAAATTACAAGGAATAAGATACCTTCCATCTTTCTCTGGTTAAGATATTTCACTTAGCCTCCAAATAGATATTTTTTTCTCAAAAAATAATAGCCCTTTTTTGTGTCAATTAAATAATTTTACCTCTTCTTCTTTGACTTCTTTATTGACAGAATTTTCAAACTAATTATAATGAAAATAAGTTCTGATTGAGGTAATAAAATGATAAAAAAATATAGAGAAGAGGAAGCTAACTTCTTCGATGATGAAAACTTAGAAGTACTATACCAAATCTTCAAGCTTAAAAATCTATTTCGACAAGGCTGGCTTAAAAGAGATGTCCCTGAAGCTCATGGAGAATCAGTTGCTGATCACACTTTTGGAACAGCAATGACAGCATGGTTGTTAGCAAATCATCTGGGACTAAATTTGAATATGGAAAAAGTTTTGAAAATGGCATTAGTTCATGAAATTGGTGAAATATATGCTGGAGATATTACTCCTGTTGATGGAATATCACTTACTGAAAAGTATGACCTAGAGCTCATGAGTATAGAGAAAGTCTTTGAATCTTATCCTGATAGTCATGAATTTGTTAACTTATGGAAAGAATTTGAAGAGGCCCAGACAGCTGAAGCTATCTTCCTAAAGCAGATAGATAAATTTGAAATGGGACTCCAAGCTGCAATTTACAAGGGTCATGGCTATGATAAAATGGATGAATTCTTAGAATCAGCAAAGAAAGTCATCAAAAAAGAAGAGTTAAAAGATTTATTTGAAAAAGTTCTAGTTAGAGGAGAATAGACATGAAAACTCTGATAATTTATGCCACTAAGAACGGTAGTGTTAAAGAAGTTGCTCAGCTTATTAGCAAAGAACTAACAGGTTCTATTAAGATGGTTAATACCCATGATGAGAAAGTCCAAGATATTTCTTGTTATGATAATATATTAATTGGTTCATCCATTTACTTTGGACAAATAGATAGGAAAATAAAGAACTTTATCTTTTTACACCGTCCAGAAATTCTTAATCGCAAGTTTGGTTTCTTTATTTTGGCTGGAGAACCAAATAAAGAGAACTTAGAAAGACAGATAAAAGATACTATTCCCAACGATATGTACACAAAAGCAAATGCTATTTCTGTAATTGGTTCAGAGATTAAGTTGGATAAGTTTTCTTGGCTAGTTAGATTACTGCTAAAGTATGTAAAAAAAATTAAATCTTCTTATAAAGATATTGATAAAGATAAAATCAAGGAATTTGCTGAAAGATTTAAGAATTAGCTAAGTTTGATTGGCTTCTTAATATTGTTCTATTAAGGATATAATTTTATCGCAATGCTTCTGCCAACTAAACTTTTTAACCTGTTCAATTCCCGCTTCAACCATTTTTCTTTGGATTTCAGGGTTCTCAATAACGTACTTTATGACGCTTGAAATATTTTCAGGATAAGTGGGGTCAAAAGTTATTACTGCATCTCCACCTACCTCTGGTAGTGAAGACACATTAGAACAGACTACTGGAGTTTGACTATACATTGCTTCTAGCAAGGGTATTCCAAAGCCTTCATAAAAAGATGGGAAAGCGTACAGAGCTGCATACTTGTATAGAGCTCCAAGATCTTGGTCTGGAACAAAGCCTAAAAAGATTATTCTGTCTTTATCAAGAGATTTCTTAGCATACTCAATCACTTCTTCTGCTCCATTCCATTCACTACCAGCAAAGACTAATTGATATTGCTTCTTGATTTTAGCTGGTAACATTTCATAAGCTTTTATTAGATTTAGATGGTTCTTGCCTGGATGTTCAATCCTAGAAATATAAAGAATATAATCATCCACAATATTAAATTTTTTTACTAATTGTTCTTCGGTAAGATTGATATCAAGTTTACTTGGGTCATAACCATTATAATTAACTTCAATTCTATCAGGATTCATTTCATAAAATTTAACCAAATCATCTTTCGTAGATTGGCTGATAGCCATAACAATCTGAGCTTTCTTTAAGAAAAAAGGTATTACTTTCTTAATATAGTGCATTCTTAAGGAGTCATATTTATTTTCAATATGGAACTGGGAAAGATCATGAAAAGTAACAATAGTTTTCTTAGGATAATAAGAAAAAAGTCTTCGATTACCTGCTGGTAAAAAGACAAAATCATAGTCTTCAAAAGGTAGATTAAAAGGTAGGACAAATAGATGATATGCCATACTAACAGCAGGTTTAGAAAACTTATCAGAAACAATTAATAAATTAATGTTCTCACTTTGATGAGGGAAAATATAAGAATCTTTCTCGTATATCAAGATATCTAAACTATGATTATAAGCTAAGTATTTTACAACATTATTTATGTAGTCAGCTATGCCTGATTTTCCATTATCATAAGCTAAGACTGAAACTAATATCTTATATTTTTTCATTACAATTATGCTCTTGCTTTCCAGACACAATAACGTTGGAGGAATCTTACTCCAATAGCATAAGGAAGCCAATGGATTTGTTTGTGTTTTATCAGATAAATTAAATCTCTCAAAATTTCAAGTTTAGCTGAGATAATAACAGCTAATATAAAGTTCCTTCTTGGTTCATTATAGATCTCTTTTTCAGCCTTTCCCTCTCCGGTGTAACGTTTGACAAGACCTTTCCATGTATAATTATGTGAATGTTCTACAATTGCATCTGCTACATAAGTAATCTTTTTCCCCATTTGCTTCATTCTCCAGGACCACTCAATATCTTCTGAATACTGAATTGTAGGATTAAAAGGATACTGGGAGATAATCTCTTTTGTCACAGCTGATGAGGCAAGTGAAAAGAAGTGATTCCATTTAGAAGAAATGGAACCATCACCAAAAGCACGTTCATAATCTTTCTTAACTAAAGGTGTAGCGTCTGGTCGAGGAACTTGATTAGCAAAACAAGCAACTGTGTCTTTATCTTGATCAAAAGGTCTGATTAAGTTTTCTAGCCAGTAGTTATTCTTAGGAATACAGTCTGAATTATTAAATACTATTATATCACCTTTTGCCTTACTTACAGCTTCATTTAAGACTCTACCTGGGACATAAGTTCCTGGAATTATTTGATATATTATCTGAGGATTAGCTTTCTCAGCAATTTCAAAAGATCCATCTGTAGAACCTGAATCAACTATAATTAATTCAAAATCTTGAAAACTCTGTTGCTTTAACATTCTTAGGGCATATTTAATATAAGGCATCTCGTTATAGACTCTCATAATAATTGAAACTTTTGGCATCTAAAACCCCTATCAGTTATCTATTGACATCTAATACGACAATAGTCTCGTTTAATTCTTCAGAATATCTATTACGATAAAATTCCTCTGACCAAGATAGTACCATGTAGAGTCCTCTACCAGAAACATCAAAGAGGTCTTTTTCAAATAGATATGGGTTATCATGATTATATTTTACTGTTTCAGGTATCCATTCTATACCCTTATCCCACATAGTTATATGTAGTTTTGTACCTAGAAGTTTAAATTCAAAAACAATCCTAGCAGTCTCTTCATACTTATAGCCATGCTCAATGATATTGTTCAGAAGTTCATCTATTATAATCTCAACTTTTGCCGAGAAAGTAGTGTTTTTTGTCCAAGCTAAAACAAGTTTCTCACAATGTTGAGATACTGCGGCAACATCTTTCATTACAGCCTTAATCCAGAAAATCATCTTTTTTACTTTATCAGGATCTTTTTTCACTGTATTCAAATTATTATTCCCTTGCAACTGAAAAGCAAAGAGAGTAAAGTCATCACTACTTAATTTATATTCATTATCTTGTAAATATTGCTTAATTTTAAAAGGAAGAGTTATAGTATTAACATCATCGATTTCCTTTTCTAAAATATTAGTTAAGCCATTTATACCGAATTCATTACCCTCAGGATCAATACTTTCATTAAGACCATCTGTATAAAGGAAAATTATCTTGTTCAGTGCCAGATCTATCTTACCTACTTCAGTTTCGTCAAAAACATAGTTAGGACTCCAACCAATTGGAATTGTCCCTTTTTCATCATGAATCATAACTTGATTAGTATCTATATTATACTCAATAAAAGGAGGATGACCACAATTAACATACTCAAAAGTTTTTTCTGCGAAATCAACAATTCCAAAGATTAGAGTAAAATAGGAATCAGTTGATTTAAAGAGGTCTTTTGAAAGTGTAGTATTAAGTTTAGTCATTAAGGTAGTTATATCAAAATCATCTTTATGTTCATCTATTAACAAGTTGATAGTGGTGCGGACAGCTGACATAAAAAGAGCAGCTTGAACCCCATGCCCAGAAATATCACCTAAGTAAACTATATACTGGTTATCATTTAGCTTAACTGAATTAAAGACATCTCCCCCAACATGATTTGATGGTACGTAGTCCGAAACAAAGAGCATTTTTTTGTCTAAAAAAATCCATTCTGGAAGAATCATCTTCATAATAACAGATGCGGTAATCATATCATCTTGGAGAGTTTTAAAATAAATTTGTTTTTCTTTTTCAGCTGCTTTTATTCTTAGTATATTTTTTACTCTTGCTAGAAGTTCCATAGTCTGCCATGGCTTTCTTATATAATCCAAAGCACCAGCCTCGAAACCTTTTGTTAGAGATTCATTATCTGTTGAAGATGTAACTTGGATTACTGGAAGCTCAGGATCGATATTGATAATCCTTCTACAAGTTTCAAAACCATCTAGTCCTGGCATTGTAACATCTAAAAGGATCAGGTCAAACTGGTCATTTTTTATCTTACTGATTGCCTCATAGCCATTTGAAGCAAAATCAATTTCATAACCATTTTTTGTTAAGGTTGCCCCTAGTAGTTTTCTTATAATCTTCTCATCATCTACAACTAATATCTTTGCCTTTATATCCAAATCAACTCCTTTTTAGAACCACTATAGAGTGATAAAAGTCTATTATAGAACATAAATACTAAAATATTATAATGATTTAGATGAGTCAATGAAAAAATTATTAAAATCTAATTCTAACCTAGAACTATTAATGAGCTTTTAAAAAAATCTGTTTTTTGCTTGCTATTATTGACTTTTACTATATACTATTTGCATAAACTTAAGTAGGTGGATAAATGAATAATTTTACTTTTTATAATCCAACAAAAATAATTTTTGGAAAAAATAAGGTATCTGAGATAGCTAATGAAATTAGATATGGAAATCATAAGAAAGTACTACTATTAGCTGGCAAGGGTTCTATAAAAGCTAATGGAGTATATGATAAAATCACAGCTTCTTTGAATGAGCAAAAGGTAGATTTTGTGGAGATGTGGGGAGTGCAAGCAAACCCAACTCTTCAGAAAGTGAATGAAGCAATAAGTTATGCTAGAGAAGAACAAGTTGATGCAATCCTTGCTGTTGGTGGAGGTAGTGTTATAGATAGTGCCAAAGCCATAGCCGTCGGATACTATCTAGATGATTTATGGCTTTTCATGCAGGGGAAGACTAAAGCTCAAGAAGCACTTCCAATCTATACTGTACTTACAATCTCAGCTACAGGTTCAGAAATGAATAGTGGTTTTGTTATAACAAATACAGATACTCAACAGAAATGGGGTGGTGGGTCTCCTCTCTTGTTTCCAAAAGTATCTGTGATTGATCCTACTGTTCAGTATTCCCTACCATGGGAGCAAACTGTTAATGGTGGTTTAGATGCAATTGCTCATATTTTCGAATACTATTTCATTGATACTGATGCGACTGCTACTCGTGAAATTGATAAAGCTTTAGTAAAAACTATTTATTCTATGATTGATAGATTACAAGATAATCCCCAAGACTATAATGCTCGAGCTAATCTAGCTTGGTCTGCAACTATGGCTCTCAATGGGATAAGCGGTGTTGGAATGAATGGAGGAGATTGGGCTTGCCATATAATAGAACATGCTCTCTCAGCCCTCTATCCTAAAATTGCCCATGGTGCTGGCCTAGGTGTTATCTTCCCTGCCTGGATTGAATATATGGTTTTTAATTACCCCCAACATTTTAAAGATTGGTATGAAATTTGGAATGAAGATAACAATGTCTCAGCGCTAATCTCAATGCGAAACAAAATTCGTAGCTGGGGTAATCCTATTTCTTTACGAGACCTCTGTATTCAAAAAAGTGAGTTAAGCAAGATAGCAGATAAAATTATGGAGTTCCCTTCAATAGGAAGATTTAGTAAGTTTACCAGAGAAGATATTGAAGCTATTCTAATTTTGGCATACTAACCTTAAGCAAGTAATTCCACCCATCTGCTTACCAAAGTCTAATAGAAGGCTATTAAGCTACTAAGATTATATGCTCTTTGTTATCAAAATTTGGTTCTCACCCTTAGTTTATAAAGGCTTATTAATAGAAATAATACGAACAAACTATCTTTATAAGTTTATAAGTAATAAGTTTTGACCAAATAGACTGGATAATAGCTTAAGCAAATATCCTAAATGATTAGTATAATTTTAGTAATACTTGGCAAGTTCATTCGCAACAGTATTTTATACTCCTTGATTATTAGTCTCACCATAACACTCTAGAACTTAATAGAAAGACTAACAATGAAGGAATGAGAAAAATATTAGTTAAAGTGTTTATGATAAATAAAATAATTTTTTGAAAATCATTTCTTGACAACATAAATCTTTTTTTTGATATGAGATAAAGTCAAATAATGCAGAAGATTTTCCTTTAGTAAGCATTTGTTACAAGCAGAGGAGTAAAGGAAATCCTATCAATTAAACGTTATCTGCATGGTTTGAGAATAAAACTAACCTCGATGGACATATAGATGAAAAAAGAATTTACATGTAAAGAACTCTGCCAGTTGCTTGGATTAAGCAAAGAAAAATTGTTATCTTATTCAGAAATACTTGGCATTAATAAAAAAGATATTGAAGATTCATATAAATTTAATGCTTTACAGGTACGTGCTATTATAAGTGTTGATGGTTATAGTAAATTGGGATATGATACCAAAGCAATTAAGCCATATTTGCATCTGTCAATATCTCCTGTTCTATGTGTCCAAAGCTCTATTATAAAAGATATTATTGGTTTAGTTCCAGCGGTTATTATTACTAAAGATACTGATAGTAACAATATTCTATTAAAGAATAATTCTCTATCTCCGAGTCTTGATTCTTTCCTAAACAGTTCAATCAACATATCAATAGCCGAAATAGCTAATAAGCTAGCAATAAATCAAACTGACATAGATAAGATTATCCAACAAACAGAGCTTTGCAAAAAGAATGGGGAAAAAGCTGAGTTATTTGTTCATGGTATTCTAGATAATCGCTACTACCACTTCCGAGTAACTTCTATTAAGTCTATTGACTCTTCAGATTCAGAACTAATTACAACAATCTTCAGTGATTATACAGAAGATTTTTTAGCTCAGAAAAATTTATCAGATAATAGTGTAGGTTTTCATAATACCATAGATAAAATCCCTTTCCCAATATTGATTCTTGAAGATGATAATATTATCTATTTCAACCAATATGTTCATCAACAATTTAAAAGAGAAGGACTTACTGACTATACTTTTTCTTCACTTCTCTACACTTTCTCAAACAATCCTGAGCTTGTCAGTTCTATTTTAAAAAAGAAGCAAGAACTAATAAATGGAAATGAGACAAGTCTTCATATTGAAAAAATTGAACTAAACATTAAGGATAAATACTATATCTTTAACGTACATTTTTCTCAAATAGATAATAAACATATGTTAGTAGGTTTTAGCGATATTACTGAAAAAGAAGAGCATTTAGGTAATCTAATGTTGGAGCGCAATCTTTTTGAGAATGGTCCTGTTATGATTATGAAATGTATTAACAGAGAAGACAAAAAAAGATAGAATGGATATCAGAGAATGTCTATCATTTTACTGGTTATACAAAAAAAGAAATTATTGAAAACAATATTGACCTCAATAACCTAGTTAGTGAAGATATGCTCCCTAAACTGTTAGAAGAAGCTGATTTATTCTACGAAGAAAAGCAAGAGTTTTATTCTCATTCCCCTTATAAAATGATTAAAAAAGATGGCTCTGAGATTTGGGTAAAAGATCATACAAGATTACTTTACGATGCAAAAGGAGAATATGTAGGTTATTTGGAATACTTGATTGATGTCTCTGATATGAAAGCCTTTGAGCAAGATTTAAAGAAAGCCAAAGAAGATGCAGAAGATGCTAATAAGGCTAAGTCAACTTTCCTATCACACATGAGTCATGAGATTAGAACTCCATTAAATGCTATCAATGGCTTCTCCCAGTTAATCTATGATATTGAAAAAGACCTTGATAAACGAGAAAAGTTAAGAACAATTGTTCAATCTGGAAACCACTTATTGGATATTATCAACAACATTCTTGAACTCTCTAAGATTGAGTCTGGTAATATAAAACTTTCTAGTAATGACTTCTCTCTAAATGCAATGATTGATGAGGTTAAACGAATAATCTCAATTAGCGCTAACAATAAATCACTAGATTTCAAAGTGATAAAATCTCTTATCATCCCAGACAAGGTCGTTGGTGATGAAATACAGCTTAAACAAATATTATTAAATCTTTTATCAAATGCAGTTAATTATACTGAGCGAGGAGAGATAATTTTAGAAGTTAAATACCAAGATGGAAATGTAATTTTTATAGTTAAAGATACTGGTATTGGTATTAAAAAACAGAAGCTACAAACTATCTTCAATGCTTTTGAACAAATTAGAACGGATGAAAAGAAGATTACTTACGGCACTGGATTAGGTTTATCTATTGTCAAAAGAATTGTGGATGTTATGGAAGGACAAATACATGTAGATTCTAAATTAAATAGAGGTTCAACTTTCAAAGTAATAATCCCTCTTCCAGAAGGAAAAGGTCATACAAAAACTCCTAACCAGAATGTTTATGATGAATCCCCTGTAACCGATCTTAGTAATGTAAAAATCTTAGTAGCTGAAGATAATGCTATTAATCAAAAACTAATAAAGTCAATCTTAAAAAAAGTTAATAATATATGTGATATTGCTGAGAATGGTAAAGTCGCTCTTGCTAAGCTACATGAGAACAATTATGATATAGTACTTTTAGACATGCAAATGCCGGTTATGGACGGAATGGAAACCTTAAGCCATATTAGACAAAGTCAAGAATTCAAAGATCTACCAGTAATTGCCCTAACAGCTTTTGCAATGTCTGAAGAGAGAGACAAATATATTGCTGCAGGTTGTAATGAGTTTGTTGCTAAACCTATAAATAAAAATGAATTATACTCCAAGATTACTCAACTATGTAAATAATCCTTTTAAACTCTTACTCACAAAATCCTACTGCTCATTTTGAATTAAAATAATCACACTAAAAAAAAAGAAGACAATTTTAGCTCTTTAAATATCTTGGTTATGAAAAAAAATTAATCATAAGTGAGGTAAAAATGAAAAAAAATACTATTCAAAATTTTACTGAAGAAAGAGAGAGACTTAATGATATCATGTCTAACTACTCTTCACTTGCAACCAAGAGATTTCTTTCTCTGGACAAGCAAATGTACCAACAAGGTGCTCTTCCCCAGAATACTAAGGAATTACTTGGTCTAGTTGCTTCTTTAGTTCTAAGATGTGATGATTGCATAAACTATCACTTAAAAAACTGCGTTGATCTAGATTATAGTGATCAAGAAATTGAAGAAGCTCTAAGTATTGGACTTTTAGTTGGGGGATCCATTGTTATTCCTCATATGAGAAGAGCTATAGCCGTACTTGATGAAATGAGACATGATGAAAAAAAGTAATTTCCAACTCAGCAATATAATTACTATTTCTTTAGCACATATGCTACATGATAGCTTTACAGGTTTCTTTCCTGTTCTATTACCTTTGCTTCAAGAAAAAATTGGTTTCTCCCTAATGCTAGCCGGAACTCTTCCTATAGCATTGAGGTTACCAAATTTATTTAACCCAATCATTGGTTCTTTTTCGGATAGGTTTAAATTAAAATACCTGGTTGCATCAGCTCCTGCTATAGCTGTTACATCTATGACTCTCATGGGTGTAGCTCAGAACTACTTAACTCTCTTCCTCTTGCTACTAGTTGCTGGCTTTGGCTCTACTTTAATTCATGTTCCATCCCCTGTACTAGTAAAAAAGGTAGCTGGAGATAAAAAAGGTCTAGGTATGAGCTTTTATATGCTAGGAGGTGAACTTGCGAGGTCTATTGGGCCCTTAATAATCACTGCAGCAATCTCTTATTGGACACTAGAGGGAGTCTGGAGACTAATCCCTATTGGTGTAGCTTTATCAGCATTAATTCTGATTAAAATCAATAAAGTTGAACGTGATTCTAAGGCTGTAAAAGCTACTTATTTACAGAATGATTCTCATAAAGATGTAATGAAGTATATGTTACCTATTTTCATTACCGTAGCTGGAATCTTCTTCTTCCAGGGAGTTATGAAGCAAGCCCTTATGACCTTCCTTCCTACCTACATGAAATCTACAGGTTCTACTATCTTTATATCAAGTATAGCCCTCTCTATCATGCAATTCTCTGGAGCAGTAGGCACTTTCACTGCCGGAACAGTTTCAGACTATATTGGAAGGAAAAATGCCCTACTCATTATGGCAATTTTTTCACCCATTTTAATGATTCTCTACACCTATACTAGTGGTAGTTTGGCCTTAGTTTTACTAGCTCTCTTGGGTTTCTTCATGTTCTTTTCTCATCCAATAATTTTAGCTTATGTGCATGATAAAGATACAAATCGCCAGTCCTTTGTTAATGGTGTGTATATGACAATCAACTTCGCGGTTGGTTCTCTAGCATCTTTTGCAGTAGGATTTTTAGGGGATAAGTTAGATCTTACAACTACTTTTAGAATTGGAGGATACTTAGCCTTTGGTATGATTCCTGTTATACTAACAATGAAAAATAGAAAGTAATGATTATGACAGTATTTCTGACTTCTTGCTTATAAACTACTTATTATCCCTTTCTTGGGAAATATTGAGTTTATTACAGCTTGACTAATCAGAAGAAAATAAAAAAATATGTAACTTAATATATATAGATTCGTTTGTTATAATATATAATTATTAAAAACACTAAAAAAGGAGAGGAAACAATGATTCGGCTGGAAAATCTTGTTAAAGATTACGGAACAGTGCGTGCAGTGGATTCCATAAGCTTCGAAATCAACGAAGGTGAAATTCTTGGTTTTCTTGGACCAAACGGAGCAGGTAAATCTACCACATTAAAGATGATTACTTGCTATTTGAATCCTTCTGCAGGTAATATTTACGTAGAAGATTATAATGTTGCAGATAATTCAGAAGAAATTAGAGCTATGATTGGCTATCTTCCTGAAACTAACCCTTTATATCATGAAATGACAGTTTATGACTACCTCAAATATGTTGCTAACATGAGACATATCAAAGGTAAAGATTTTGAAAAAGCTTTCAAAAAGACAATTGATAAATGTGGTTTGAAAGAAGTAGTTGCGAAACCTATACACACCTTATCTAAGGGTTATAAACAAAGAGTAGGTCTAGCACAAGCTATTATCCATAATCCTAAAATTTTGATTCTTGATGAGCCAACTTCTGGACTTGACCCTAACCAAATTGTTGAGATTAGAGAGTTGATTAAGGATTTAGGAAAAGAGAAAACTGTTATCTTATCAAGTCATATTCTTCAAGAAGTTCAAGCCCTTTGTGATAGAATCGTGATTATAAACAGGGGGAAAATTGTAGCTGATGGTTCTCAAGCAAAGCTAACTGAAGATTATTCCAACAGGGCACGTTTGATTCTTCATATAGATGCTAGCAAAGATGATTTAAATCAGATAAGTGCAACAATTCCAAGTGCTAAATTAGTTAGCTATAAACCTATTTTGGATAATTTTAATGAAGCTATCTTTGAATATACTCCTACAAATGATGTGAGAAAAGATATCTATAATTATATTAAAGAACAAGATTGGACTCTTCTTGAATTCCATAGAGATTATATTTCTCTTGAAGAAGTCTTCAGATCATTGACCATAGAAGGAGGTAATTAGGATGCATTATATCAAAACAATTGCTTTAAAAGAGTTCACCTCATTCTTTAAATCACCAGCTGCTTATATGGTTCTAGTTGGATTTCTATTAATAACTGGTTGGTT
This sequence comes from Cloacimonadales bacterium (SeqCode), assembly GCA_963678375.2. Classification (GTDB taxonomy): domain Bacteria; phylum Cloacimonadota; class Cloacimonadia; order Cloacimonadales; family JAFGVF01; genus JAEKNW01. The sequence goes on along the minus strand of OY782831.1, from coordinate 1,670,026 downwards.
CTTCGCTAATCCCCTATTTTTAATAAATCAATCAGACTTAAGAACCCTTTTTGGTATCATACCTATCATTTTCTTAATTTTTATCCCAGCTATTACTATGGGATTAGTTTCTAAAGAGAATAATAATGGTACTATAGAACTTCTCTCTACTATGCCTGTAAAATCTTCTGCAATTGTTATTGGCAAATTCATTGCTGGTCTTGGCTTAATAATTACAGGTTTGTTACTATCATTGATTCACCCAATAACTATTATGTTAATTGGTACTAATGTTGATGCTGGAGCTATGTTTACTGGCTATATCGGACTAATTCTCTTAGCATCAGCCTATTCAGCAATTGGCATCTTTGCTTCTTGCTTAACCAAGAATCAAATCATTGCTTTTATTATAAGTTTTGTAATAGTCTTTTTCTTCTATATCTTAGATTATGCTCTCTTCTTTATACCTTCTGGTATTTCAGGAATCTTTCAGTACTTGAGTATAAATTACCATTTCTCAAACATTGCTAAAGGTGTTATTGATACTCGTAATATTATTTATTTCGGTTCTTTAACATATTTATTCCTCTTTTTGGCAAGTACAAGCTTAGATTTGAAGAAGAGATAGGAGGCAATAATGAAAAAATCTTTATGGATAAATGTAATAATTGTAACTGTTATAATTGTAATATTAAACTTAATCTCAGTATCTCTATTCCATCGTTTTGATCTTTCTAAGAATAAAATGTATTCTTTGTCAGAAACTTCAAAAAATACTATCAAAACCTTAGATGATAGACTTGTGGTTAAAGCCTATTTTTCAGAAAACTTACCTCCAGAATATGCAGACGCTCGTCGTTATACTAAAGACCTCTTAGCAGAATATGCTGTCTATTCTAAGGGACATTTAAAGTTTGAATTTTTAGATCCTGCTTCTGAAGAAGACCTAAAACAAGAAGCTCAAAAGAATATGATTCAACCTGTACAAATGCAAATTAACGAAAATGATAAAATGGAAATCAGAGAAGTATATTTAGGACTTGCTTTCCTTTATCAAGGGAAAACAGAGACTATTCCACTTGTTCAAAAAACACAAGGATTAGAATATGATATTACTTCTGCAATAAAAAAACTCATTTCTGATAAGCAAAAGAAAATAGCAGTCTTCAAACCTGAAGAAGTCTCCCAAGATATGTTTGGTAGAGCTAGAGATAATTATTCTACTTTCAATGCCCTTCTTGCTGAATCATATCAGGTTGAAGAGAGTGATTTGTCACAACCATTAAGTGATGATATTGATGGATTAGTTATTACTGGTATCAAAGATTCTCTTTCTTTCGATCAGTTATATAATCTTGATCAATATATCATGAAAGGTGGTGCAGTAGCCTTCTTCCAAGACAGAGTTAGAGCTAGCATCCAAACACAACAAGCTGAAGCTATTAAATCTAATCTCTTTGACCTCCTTAACCATTATGGTATAGTTGTTAAGCAAAATTTAGTAGGTGATGCTAATTGTGGACAGGTTAACTTGAGCAGAAGACAGGGTATGTTTACTATGCAAACTCCTGTTAAATACCCATTTATACCTGTTATCAGTAATTTTAATGAAGATGCAGACTTAGTAGGTAATATCGAAGTAATGTCTTTAGTCTTTGCTTCTGAATTAGATGTTAATAATCTTCCTCAAGGAATTAACTTTACTCCCCTAATGTACACATCAGAGAATAGTAAGAGGGTTACAGCTCCTCGCTTTGATATTGGAGTTAATAGCTACATGAACCAAGACCTTACAAGTATGCTTAATGAAGAAGCTGCTACTCTAGCAGGTATCTATCAAGGTTCATTTAAAAGCTTCTTTGCTAATCAAACAGATATTCCTGATAATATAAATGAGTCTCAACCTACTCAGATTATTTACCTAGCTGATAGCGAAATCTTACTAGATGATGCAGGTGCTGGTAACAAAACAAATATGGAGTTTGTTCTAAATACTCTTGATACAATTGTAGGTGATGCATCCTTAATTCAACTTCGTTCACGTGGTACTGAGTATAAACCTTTAAAAGCTGATATTTCTAGTCAAAAGAAAAAGGTAATCAAATGGACTAACATCCTACTTCCATCTATCTTATTAATCCTTTATGGTTTGCTATCCTTCAAACTATATAACAATAAAAAGAGAATGTTGGAGAAGATCTATGAATAGAAAAAATATAATTGCCTTACTTGTGTTACTAGTTGTTGCAGGTATCTTTCTGATAATCAATATGAATGAACCAACAGAGAAAGTCTTTTACTATTTCGGTGAAAACAGTGATAACTTTCACACTATTGTTCTAGCTGATACTAGTGGTACTATTACCTTAGTAAAAAACAATGAGAAGTGGGAGATGACTGATCCAGTTGAATCACCTATCAAAAAGAGAAAGAGCGAAGATTTGATTAATAAATTAACTAGCAGTAAAACATCATCTCTACCTATTTCTATCTCAGAAAAAGCCCAAACTGCCTATAATGTTACTGATTCTTTAGCCACTTTGATCACGATTTTTGACGCTGAAGGAAATGAAATTAGACAGGCACTGATTGGTAGAGCTGATAATTATAATTTCTCTTATGCCCGACATCCTCAATCTACAGAAATTTATCAACTTTCTGAAAATTTGAGTTGGACTATCAAACCCGATGTTAAAGGCTGGAGAGAAAACATAGTTCTTGAACTTGATACAGATAATATTCTTGACTTCCATGTTATTAGCAAAGAAAGAAACTACAAATTTACTTATGCAGATTCTCTCTGGAAGTTCACAGAAAATGACTTCACTCAAGATGTTGAAGATGATAATAAAGTAATGAAAAAACTGCTTAATCGCTTTAAATCTTTAAGAGCTACAGACTTCTTAGATAAAGAATATGAGAATTACCAAGACTTACTTAATGATCCTCACTTATCAATTAAGATTAATACTTCTGATTCAGGTTCAAAGATTCTAACTGTTATACCTTACGATTCTACAAGTGATTTATTGCAGTTGGGAAGTCAAAAATCTCCTCTTTATCTTATTCAGAAGAATGTTAGAGAAGATTTTGATATTGATTTGACAGAATTAGTAGAATAATAAATTTCATCCTAAAAAGATGATGAATGATTTGAGGGGAAAAATTCAATTATTTTTCCCCTCTTTGTCTCTAATATTATTAACAAAAAAGGAAAGTTATGAGAAATATATTAGTATTATTAATATTTTTTATTATTAGTAGTTCCCTAGTTGCAATTGAAACAAAAACTATATCAATCTTTTATAAGAATAGAAAACCTTCTTTAAAAGTTCTAACAAGAGTTGATTCTCTCCTAGCAGCTTATGAAGAAAATTACACTATTAAAAAATATGATATTGAAGCTGAAGATAACCTTGAATTGATAAGAGATTTTGATCTTCCAGAAACTCATTTCCCATTCGCCATACTTATTGGGAAAAGCTTTACAGCTAATATTGAAGACAGATCTGTATCTTTCATTCATTTTCCATTATTCATGCATGGCATAGGTAGACATGAAGGAAATTGGTCTCTAGAAGATCTTGAGAAAGCTTTGAGGAATAATTCATTGCTTAATGCCGATAATATATTAATAGAACTTGAGGAAGAAGATGAGATAAGTACTTGTGGAGATGAATAATTATCCGCCTAAAAGAAGGTATCTTGGGGGTCTATTAGGTCTCTATTGGGTATCCATTAAGCATGCATTAGACTAAATGACAATAGACTTGCAATAGTAAAGATATATTTTCTCTATATACTCTATATTGTCTTAAAGTACTTACTGGAATTTTATAAGACATGATTATCTATTGCTAGATTATCATATGAATCTATCAAGTCTTTTATATTACTCCATTAGCATTTGATAAAATTACCACATTATCACCTAAGGACACTCTATAATGAGTCATTTATCCCAGATAGTATAGTAAAACTTTACTGAAGAGTGCAGATTATTCTAGCAAAATCCCCTTTTTTGAGGAGGATACAGGGGGTGATTCTACTTTAGACGCATATATATATTCGGAGAAATTATGGATCTTACTTTTGTAGAACAATATAGTGCTAATCACAAAGGTCTACTGCACTGTCTAGGTTTATACTGTCTAGATGGATTTTGCAAGCAAAGTCATCATGAGCTAATTATCCTAAGCTATAGTGAAAGTTTTAAGCTTTATATAGCTTATATTTATTTTTAGAATCTTAGTTTTTTGCCTCTTACTTATAACTTTGCCTTTAATCCCAAAAAAAATCATTGCCCATTTAACAATAATTAAAATATTGACATTTATAATGATTTACGAGGTTTCTATGAAAAATGAAATAATCCAAATATTACATAAAGAATTATCAGAATACTTTACTCTTGAAGACTTAAAGAGAGTTCTTGAGACACCACCTAATGATGAGATGGGTGACTTTGCACTTCCTTGTTTCAGCTTAGCCAAACAACTTAGGAAAAGTCCAAATTTAATAGCCCAAGATTTAGCGGAAAGGTTCAAGTCATATCCGGAATTTGCTAGTCTTCAAGCGGTTGGAGGTTATCTAAATCTCTTTCTTGAACCAGAATGGATTATAAATCAAGTTTTAGATGAAGCCCTTAAACCTGAATATGGTAAAAGCGTTTCCAAGACCAAAACAGTTGTTGAATACTGCTCTCCAAACACTAATAAACCACTTCATCTAGGACATTTAAGAAATATGGCAATAGGTGAAAGTACTGCTAGAATTCTTAAACATGGAGGACATAGTGTAGTTAAGACCTGCATCTTTAACGATCGTGGAGTTCACATCTGTAAATCAATGTTAGCATATCAAGATTTTGCTAATGGTCAGAAACCTTCAGACAAAGGAATTAAATCAGATCATTTTGTCGGAGATTATTATGTTAAGTTTGCTCAACAATTTAAGAAAGATTCTTCCTACGAAGACCAAGCTTTGCAAATGTTAGAGCAATGGGAAGTGGGTAATCAAGAAGTTGTTTCTCTTTGGCAACAGATGAATGACTGGGCTTTCAATGGTTTTAATGAAACTTTTAAGCTCTTTGGTACTTCATTTGATAAAGAATATTATGAAAGTAAGATTTTCAAGAATGGAAAAGAAATAATTTTAGATGGCTTAGAGCGAGGTATCTTTAAAAAGCGTGCTGATGGTGCAGTTATTGCTGATTTAGAAAAAGATGGTCTAGGCGATAAAGTTCTACTTCGACCTAATGGGACATCTGTTTATATAGTTCAAGATATATATCTTGCTTATTTAAAAAATCAAGATTTTTCCTATGATAAATCTATTTATGTTGTTGGTAATGAACAAGAATATCACTTTTCAGTCTTAAAAAAAATCCTGCAACTTCTCGGAGCAGAATATGCTGATGGAATTGAACATCTTTCTTATGGAATGGTTGAACTTCCTGAAGGGAAAATGAAATCACGTGAAGGAACAGTTGTGGATGCTGATGATTTGATACTCAATACTGCTGACTTAGCAAAAGAAGAAATTTTAAAAAGATATGAAAATATGGATAGTTCAGAAGTAGATAAAAGAAGTTTAGCTATCTCCTTGGCTGCAATCAAATACCAACTTCTTAAGACAGAAACTAGCAAGAATATGATTTTTAACCCTAAAGAAGCTATTCGTTTTGAAGGAGACACTGGTCCTTATTTGCTTTACAGTTATGCCCGGGCATCTTCTATTCTAAGAAAAGCAAATATTGAGCTTAAGACAAATCCTTGGCCTGTTAATGCTAGTGAAATGAGACTTATCAAAAAGATTTCTAAATTCCCAGAAGTCTTAAATGACTCTATTCATAAATTGATACCTTCTATGTTAGCTAACTATGCTTACGAGCTTTGTCAAAGCTTTAACCACTTCTTCCATGAATGTCCTGTCTTGAAAAGTGACTACACAGAGCAAAGACTTGCCTTAGTAACATCTTTTAGAAATACTATAGGTATAGTACTAAATTTACTTGGGATTGACAAATTAGAGGAAATGTAATGAAGAAACTCATCATCATCAATGGGGCACCAGGAATAGGTAAATCAACTACTAGCCAATTGCTTTATCAGCAGCTGAATAATTCTGCCTGGTTAGATGGTGATTGGTGCTGGATGATCAATCCTTTCAAAGTAACTGATGAGAACAAGCAGATGGTTGAAGATAATATTAATCATCTACTTTCAAACTATATTAATAACTCTACTATAGAATATATAATCTTGTGCTGGGTTATACCTCACCAATCTTTATTGAACTCATTACTAGAAAAACTACCTAACAAAAATTTCCAGATTTATAAAATAACACTTACTGCTCAAGCAGATATTTTTAGGAATAGATTACTTAAAGATAAAAGAACAGATGACCAAATCTTTGATAGCATAAAGAGACTTGAAGCTTATCATAATATGGATACTATTAAAATTGATACCTCAGATTTATCAATCCAAGAAACTGTCACTCGTATTAGGGAAATAATTAAGTAGGATAAATCTAAATGATAATAAACTGGAATGATTATGCCTTCCTCTTTGATTGGGAATTATATGCAATTAATTCACACCAAACTAATGATTTTAAGGCTTGGCTAAGACTTAGTAAGCAAATCAAGGGAAAGGTTCTTGAGTTGGGTTGTGGCTCTGGAAGGATTACCTCCCAACTAGCAGAGAATAATATTGATATTTCTGGTATAGATATGTCTTCTGTATTAATTAATATGCTGAAAGATAAGTATCCTAAAATTCCACAAGAAAAGATTTTCTTGGGGGATATGACTAGTTTTATATTTCCAGAAAAATATGATTTTGCTTTCTACAGTTATTCTACTTTTCAATATCTGTTAAGTCTTGACCAGCAAATCAAAGCTCTCAAACACATCAATAATTACCTTAATCCACGGGGTTATCTTGCATTTGATATCTGTCCTTATACCTGTGATTTACCACAAGAACAAGCTAAAACCCTCCTCTACAAAAAGTATCATAAGGGATTAAAAAAAGAGATATCTATGTATACTTCACATCAAGTTGATAGAATTAATCAAATAACGAGCTGGCATGATAGCTATGTCTTGGTAGATGACCATGGAAATCGTCAAGTAATTCATCATAATCTTGCTTTGAAGGGTGTAAGAAGTGATTTCCTAGAGTTACTTCTAGGACATTGCGGTTTTAAGCTGATAAATATCTATGGAGATTTCGACCTCAATAAAGTCAGTCCTACATCAGACAATCTTATCTATTTAGCTCAAAAAATCTAATAAAAATCTTGACTCTTCATTTCTCTTCAGCAAATAATGCAAGAAGTAAATAATATAATATTTGAGGGAACATGAAGATTTATAAACTAACTTTAATCCTTTTTCTTTCACTTACTAATCTTTGGGGAATATCTTCAATATTTGAGAATAAACTTAAAGTCTTTGGTCATCATGATATCAAGTTCTTCATCGGTAATATTCCCAAAGTGAATAAGACATATCCAGATTTCGATTACATCCCTGATAAGGCATGGAAAGACATGCAAGACTATCGTTATAGTGCTATCACTGACCACACTAAGGTTTGGTTCAAAATTGATCTGTCTGGTATGATCATACCCTTTAATGCTGTTTATTTTCACTCTCTTAAGAATAATCTAAAAGTCTACTATCCAAATCAAATCTTCCCAACTAAAGAAAGCCAGTCATCCATAAGCAATCTTGATATAAATTCTCAAATGAACAAACAAATTATTATCTTGGAGAATAATAGCCACTTCAATGAATTCGAATCTTCAACTATCTACTTTTCTATTGATATAGACAGGCAAACACCACTATTTAAGTTTTTCCCTGTTGTAGTTGGTGATGAGGATAGCCTACGTGAATATATAATTAATGAAGAAATTATCAAGAGAAATACTGACTATCTTACCTTTTTTGTTGGTAATTTCTTAATATTTATCAGTTTATTAACTCTAATCATATTTTTTATTAGATTTAGGAATCTCAATTTTACTATCCTATTCTTTTCTTTATTAATGGGAACAGCTGGCATATTTTACTGGATGCTGTCTCCACTATCTCTGTTTTTTTCAGATTTTACATTTTCCCGCATGCTTTACATACTTACTTTCTATCATTTTATATGGATTTTCTTTGGACTGCTTATGGCTGCTTTTCTTAAGAAGAAATTCATGGCTACAATATCTCTAGTAATTTTACTTAACCTATTAATTTTGTTTGTCTTTCCTAAAACCATTATCTTTACTAGATTAGCATCTCTTATTCTCTTGATAATCTACCATTTTGTAATCATTTACCAAGTTCATAGAACCAAAGTTGATCTGTTAAACACAAAACTTCTCTTCTCAATATCTGCAATGCTTAACACTATCTTACTCATTTCTCCCCTCTTTCTACCAAAAAAGAACTCTGTATCGATGTTTGGTCCTATTGGACTGGGACTTGTAGCTTGGATTATCTCTTTCGCAGTCTATAATTACAAACAATATATTATGACTATTAACGAGCTTCAAATTGAAAAGATTAAAAACCTAGAGCTTACCGAATCTAATTTACAATCTCAACTTAGTAGCTTGAAGAAGCAATTAGACCCTCACTTTCTCTTTAATAGTTTAGGAACACTTGTAGCCCTAATTGATGTTGATAAAGAATGTGCTATAGACTATATACAAGAATTTTCCAATGTATATCGTTATATCCTAGATACTCAAGACCGGAACTTTGTTACACTTAGAGAAGAACTGACCTTCTGCAAAGCATTTATTTTTCTCTTAAAAAAGCGATTTAATGATAGCATTAATACTTCTTTAGAAATCGATGATAGAGAGTTAAATAAGTTTGTCCCCCCACTTAGTATCCAAATGTTAATAGAGAACGCTATCAAACATAACATTGCTACCGATGATTCTCCTTTAGAAATTAAAGTTTACTCTAATGGAGACTATGTTCTTGTGGAAAATACACTACAGTTAAAAAAACAAACTGAACTTACTTCTAAACTTGGACTAAAGAATCTTAACCAAAGACTCTTCTTATTAAAGAAAATCAATATCGTCATTGTAGAAACAGATTCAAAGTTCATTGCCAAAATACCTTTGTTAAAAGAGGTGTAAATGAATATAATTATTATTGAAGATGAGTATCTAACTGCCAATAGAATCAAGAAAATAGTTGAAGATATTAGTCCTGATTACCATGTAGTCACTATAATTAGAAGTGTGAAGCAGGGTAAAGAGTGGTTTTCTAAGAATGAACAACCTGACCTTATTTTAAGTGATATAGAACTTGGGGATGGTAACTGTTTCCAAATCTACTCAGAATACCCTACTAAGGCACCAATCATCTTCTTAACAGCCTATAACCAATATGCTATCCATGCTTTTAAACTAAATAGTATTGGATATATTCTCAAACCTATTCGTAGAAGCGATATTGAAGAAAATATTAATAAGTTCAAATCCCTAATTTTAAACAATTTAGACAATCCTTTAATAAAATCAGAAACAGATTCTAATCACACTAATCAAGATAAAGATATTCGTTTTCTTATCAAAAAAGGTCTTAACTATATTCCTATTTTTGCTTCTGAAATCGTTCTATTCTTCTCTGAATCAAACCTTACTTATATTATTACTAAGCAAAATAATAAATTTATTATTAATGAGTCCTTAGAACATTTAGAAACTATCTTGGACCCTTTGCACTACTTCCGTATTTCTCGCTCTTTTATAGTAGCTGACTATGCAATTATGAATATTAAAAAATATGAGTCCTATCGCTTGATTTTAGACCTTATAGTTGACATCCCCATTCAAGTAATAGTTAGTAGAAGAAAGGTTTCCTCTTTTAAATCTTGGATTAATCACCAACAAGCCCCTTAGATAAAGATAAGATATCAGTTTTTATAAACAAAAAAAGTTTTCTTTTCATTTTATTTATTGACAAGTTTTTTATTATTTACATTATTAGTTTAGTTAATAGGTTCATATCATTCTGAACAGTTGTTATTGTTCTCTTAAATGATTATTTAATTCTTGTCTGTGCTAAACAATAGTGGAGGAGCTATGAAAAAGATCTTTATATTACTTATGCTTATAGTCTGTACAAAATCTATATTTGCTGATACAGAAACTTTTTTGAATATGCAATCACTTGATGAAATTAGCTTGAAAGCTTATCAGTCCCAAACAAGTTGGGAAGCACCTTTCGAATTCTCTACCAACCCAACTTCTTTAAGAACTAATTATTATGATTATTTTCTAGCAAGCCATGGAAGTATGCCTATGAAAAGAACAATTACTCCCTACTTAAATGGAAGCTGGTTAATCTATGCTGCGAAAGAATTTCCTAGCGCGAATTTAAGAACTTATAAAGCATTTATTCCCCTTGTTTATAATGATATATACGACTCAACAAATGCAGCCTTCGGTAGCAATGACCTCTGGGAAGAATCACCATCTCTTGCTTTAACAGAAGGTGGAAGACCTTTTTTAACTTATCAAACAGATCTTGATTTCCCAGCTCCTGATGACCCATACTTGGAAATAGGTTTTGGTTATGACGCTGTTATTGGTAGTGCTGCACTTGGTATGAACTCGCAAGTATATTCAGTCTTTGATAGCCCATTAAACATTGATGTAAATGGAGAATCTCATCAGATATCTGAACTTCTAAACCCTACAATCCAGGTTGGTCCTTCCCCTGTAGACGGTCATCAAAGGGTTTATATCTGTGGTCAGAATAGTGCCCATAATACAGAATATTCATCAGCAAATATTGTCATTTTTTACAACGACTTTACTGAACAAGAAATCGAGTACGAATTATTTACAGGCGAAGGTTGGGAATATACAACAATACCAGAACTAAATGAGTGGAATAATTCTACTACAGAGTGTAGAAAGCCATTTATGGCTTTTAGAGTTTTTCAAGACGTCATATATTATGTTGGTTATCATGAAGCAGTTGATTTCCAGCTAGACCACAAGAATATTATTGCAGAACCTTCTATTGATGTTTTTGTATGTGATAATTACGGCCAAGGTCAATGGGTCAAACACTCAGTTTGGGATTCCTTCCAATCTTATAATCCAAACTTTGTAAATCCAACCGGATATCATACTGGTCAATTCATGGAACGTGAATATTTTGACACAGCTATTAATGACCTAGATGATGATGATATGTACATTGGTATAGGACAGTCCAGTCACTTTAATGTAGGTCTTGATGGTATGGGAAGACTTCATATTCCTGCTCTTTTTACTCAAAAGACTTATTCTGGATATTATTATCCTGAGTTACATACAATTAAGGAAATCATTTTTGATCCTTGGAATGATGATTTTACTATCCAAGAAGTATATCCCCAGTCTGAGAACCCAATTTTCCCAGTTCAATGGACATCACCAAATGGGGGATTAACTGTTCAGGATGATAGAGCACCTTGGTATTGGTGGGACGCAGATTCAGATGGCATCTATGACGAAGTTCTTGATGATGGAACATGGGATAATATTGATGATAACATAACACAGGCAGATACAGATTATTGGGGAATGCCTCTTTTAAAGACTATTTGGCCTTTCCAATATTGGGATGAACATGCCCTTACAGATAATAGCCTGCTTCCTAAGCTTAATCATCTTTCAATTACTAATACTAATTATGAAGGAATGATGGCAATTTTATGGCATGATACTCAAAAGTCTAGACTTTACAATCTAGATCCTCAAAAGTATGCTGAACTTGCACCTTTCGAAGAAACTATTGAAACTAAGATAGCTTTCAACTATAGTATGGGGCTAGCTTGGTCCGACCCTATCTCCCTAAATAATGTTGAGACTCCTGAATTAGCAGGACAAAATCCTTCTTTCGCCTACCTAAGTAGTGAATTTGATTCCTTTAATGATTCTTGGTTAAATCCATTTGGAAAACTATATTTAGTGTATAATGATGATACTTCTTATGGATCTTCTGTTCTAGGTATTGGACAAGAAACAGAGGGCTCAATTAAATATGCAAGGCTTAATATTGATTTTGATGATGCACCTATTTTTACTGAGAATGCTAACAATGATATTGCTAGTAATAATGGTGTCTTATATCAAAACTATCCAAATCCTTTTAATCCGGAAACTACTATATCATTCAATATTAAGAATCCAGGTCATGTTCAGCTTGAAATTTATAATATTAAGGGTCAGAAAGTTAAAAGTTTAATTAATGAATATCGAGAAGCTGGAAATCATAGTATTGTTTGGAAGGGAACAAATGAAAATAAGCAACAGGTAGCTTCAGGAATCTATCTTTACAAAATAAGAAGCGGTAAGTTTAGCTCAACTAGAAAAATGATTCTCATACAATAATCCCAGATGGTACAGTAGAGTTTTAGTAATACTTCGCTAAAGCTACGTATACAGGTAAGAGTGCAGATTATTATAGCAAAATCCCCTCCTTGAAGGGGATACAGGGGATGAATCAATATAGTAGGCATATAATATGTATTCATGATAATTATGTAAATCACTTTTGCATAAGAATATAGTGCTGTTCACAAAGATCTTCTGCATAATTAGGGATAATAGCAGACTTTTTAAAGAATATACTTTATAACTTGTATTTGTCTAAATCTCAAAATACCTTATATTATTTGAAAGTAATTACATTAAGGAGTTAAAATGAAAACAGATTTGGACATCGCTAGTGAAGTTAAGTTAGAACATATAGATACCGTAGCTGCTAAATTAGGCTTAAAATCTCAAGATTTAGAGCATTATGGAGAATACAAAGCAAAAGTTAAATTACCTGTAGTTGCTGATATTAGAAAAAGAGAAAGAGGAAAATTAATTCTTGTTTCTGCTATTACTCCAACTCCTGCAGGAGAAGGTAAGACAACCGTTTCAATCGGACTTTCTATGGCCCTTAATAAGTTAGGCAAAAAAGCTAGTGTTGCTATTAGAGAACCTTCTTTAGGACCTGTTTTTGGTATCAAAGGTGGAGCTGCAGGTGGTGGCTATTCTCAAGTATTACCAATGGAAGATATTAACCTCCACTTTACAGGAGATTTTCACGCTATAACAACTGCTAATAACACACTTTCAGCCTTGATTGATAATCATATCTATCAAGGTAATCAGCTAAATATAGATCCTAGAAGAGTAACTTGGAAAAGAGTATTAGACGTTAATGACAGAATGCTACGTGATGTTGTAATTGGCTTAGGTGGTAAAGCCCAAGGTGTACCAATGGAAGAAGGATTTGATATTACACCTGCTTCAGAAATTATGGCTATCCTATGTTTATCTAATGACTTAATGGAGCTTAAGAGAAGAATAGGTCAAATCACTATTGGTTATAATTATGATGGAGACCCTGTTTTGGTTAAAGATTTGGGTTATGAAGGTGCTATTACTACCTTACTTAAAGATGCAATTAAGCCAAACTTGGTTCAAACTATAGAACATACTCCTGCCTTTATCCACGGAGGACCTTTTGCTAATATCGCCCAAGGTGCTAACAGTATAATTGCTACTAAAACAGCCTTAGGTTTATCTGATTATGTTGTTACAGAAGCTGGCTTTGGTTTCGATTTAGGTGCTGAAAAATTCTTTGATATAGTTTGCCCTTATGGTGGTTTCTGCACTAATGCAGCTGTAGTTGTTGCTACTATTAGAGCTATAAAGTTCCACGGAGGAGTCAAACGTAAAGATTTATCTGAGCCAAACCCTCAAGCTGTAAAAAAGGGTATTGTTAATTTAGAAAAGCATTTAGAAAATACTAAAAAATTCGGTATGAAATCTATTATTGCTATTAATAAGTTTGCTACTGATACAGAAGAAGAAATTAATATAGTAAAAGACTTTGTGGAAAAACTTGGTTTTGATGTATCAGTAGTTGAATTCTTCACTAAAGGTGGAGATGGTGGACTTGACTTAGCAAAAAAAGTAGTAAATATGATTGAGGCAGATGTTTGTAAGTTGAATAATCTCTATGATTGGAAAGATCCAGTCAAAGATAAAATATTCAAAATTGCTCATGAAATTTACGGTGCTGAAGCCGTCGATTACTCACCTGAAGCTAAGAAAACCTTAAGACAAATAACTAAACATGGCTATGATAAACTTCCGATTTGTATTGCTAAAACTCAAAAATCTCTCTCTGACAATCCTGCTCTCCTTGGTAGGCCTAAAGACTTCCTAGTTACTGTGCGAGAAATCATTATTTCATCAGGTGCAGGTTTCCTTGTACCAATAACTGGTGATATTATGAGAATGCCTGGCTTGCCAAAGACCCCATCTGCAGAAAAAATGGATATTGATGAAGATGGTAATATAAGCGGTCTATTCTAGACTAGCTAAGTTTTTTGACCCCTTTCTGGTATTTAGCCTTGAAAGGGGTTTCTTATTTGCTTATACTTTTCATATTGACCTAGATGGCCTTAGATTTTTTATATCTATCATGACTACTTCCTCATTGCTAGTCTCCTCATTAAGTATTTGGTTTTCATGGAGTTACTAACAATAAAGCGGTAAAATACAATAACACTACTAACTATTTGAGTGATATTATTGTAAGTTTTACATATCTCCAAGCAACACAAATTAACTTGTGTTATGCTCTCATCAAATATGAGAGCCCACACTAAAACTCTGGTCTTTTCCGTAAACAATGAATACATATTACGATTTTTCTATGTACACATAATATACATAATCCTCTCTTTTTCAGCTATTTAATATAAGCCATACATAGGGTGATAAAATTATTTTCAACAATCAGGATGGATTTTTTGCATTTCATCATCTTTTTTATATCTTTTAGATTCAATTTTATACTCTTGGTATTATTTATGCATCTATATATTTTTAAATTTAATCGAACTTTTATTTTTAATACTAGTTCTTACTAAGTACATTAAAAAGTTTAGGAGATATATTATGAAAAAGTTATTATTTGCTATCATTTTGATTGCATCTCTTTGTTTATTGCAGGCTGATAAGTTTATTCAAGATGTTTTTGAAGAAAATAATATAATGGTCTGTTTCGAATTGTCTGCTATTGGAAATATAGAAGGAACTATTGATGTTTCTTATAATAATGATATAGTTGTTACCAATATTCAATCCTTTAATCAAGTTGCTGAAGAATATCAAATAGTAAAAATCACGCAAGATTGTCCTTTTGTAAAACATAAAGAATGGAATGATAATGGTTCATATATTCAAGCTATATACAAAGTAACTATTAAAGATAATAAAAGAATTGAACAAGCTCTAAATTCATTAAGATCAATAAAAGATATCTTATGGGCTGACTATGTTACTATTAACAGAAATAAATATACTCCTAACGATAGTCTCTATGAAAGTCTCTGGTATATAACTCAAACTGAAACAGAAAAAGTTTGGGATTTTGTAAGAGATGCATCAGATGTTCTTGTAGCAATCTCTGATTCTGGGATAAAATGGACACATCCTGATCTTCAAGAAAATATCTGGTTAAATGAAGAAGAGATGACTGGTGTAACAATAGATTGGGTTAATGGCACTTTTACAGGAGATGGCATTGATAATGATGGAAATGGTAAGATAGATGATGTCATGGGCTGGGATTTCGTTAACAATGATAATAATCCATTACAGAACTGGAATCACAATTATCATGGCACACATGTTGCTGGTTGTGCCAGCGCTGTTGGAGATAATAACTTAGGAACAGTTGGTCCTGCTTTTAATGGAAAACTATTAAATATGCAAGGTGCTCCTGATAATCAAGATAGTAATGGCAATCCTCATGGTTATCAGCAGATGGTATATGCAGCTGATATGGGGGCAGACATTATTAATGCATCTTGGGGAGGTCAAACCTTTAATCTTTCATACGCTAATACTTACGTAAATTATGCAACTAATTATGGTTCTTTAGTAGTTGTAGCAGCTGGAAATGGTAATGTTGAGCACAACTCAAGTTATATAGATGCACCATCAGATTGTCCTAATGCCTTTAATGTTGCAGCGACAAATAGAAATGATGAGAAAGCATCATTCTCTGAATATGGTTATCCTATTGACATTTCTGCTCCAGGTACTGAAATTAAATCTACTATTATCGAAGACGATGGTTATGATAATGCTCAAGGAACATCTATGGCTTCTCCTATTGTTTGTGGTATAGCTGCCTTAGTTAAAGCAGTGAATCCAGATTTTACGAACACTCAAATTAGAGAAAGAATTGAAAATACAGCAGATTTTATTGATGATATTAATCCTGATTATGCTGGTAAACTAGGAGCAGGCAGGATTAATGCTTTTGCTGCAGTACTATATGATAAGATTCCTAATATGATAATAGAAGATAAAGTTATTGCTGAAATTGAAGGGGATGGTGATGGTGTAGCTAATCCTGGAGAAAGAATTTCTCTTCAAGTAAAAGTAACAAACTATTTAGATATTAATACAGGCCTTACCTGGGCTTCTTCTAATAACACAAATATATATCTTAGATGTGATCAAGCAGGAGTGGTAATTCAAGATTCTGTTGCAAGTTTAGGTACTATAGTTTCAGGGGCTTCTGTTTGGAATGCAGACTCTCCTTTTACATTTAACACTACCTCTAACATGTCAACCCAACCAATAGAGTTCAAATTATATGTGCAAGCTAATCTTGATTCAGAATTTCCCTACAGTATAGAAATTCCTTTTGAAACTAAACTGTCCTTGGATTACCCTGGTTGGTCACTTCCATTAACAGGTCAGACCCACTCCTCACCTATTATCATGGACATCAATAATGATAATACTAATGAAATTATCTTTGCTGATCTTGAAGGCAATGTAAATGTCTTAGATAACCAACAAAATTTCATTAGTGGATTTCCTCATAATCTATCTTCAAGTATCACTCTCCCCCTTGCAGTTGGAGATTTAAACAATGATAACATTCAAGATATTGTTGCTGTAACCAGCAATAAAGAAGCTTATGCTGTCTCTGGTAATGGTACATTGCTATGGGGACCAATATTCCTAGAGAATCAGATGGTTAAAGCTAATCCTCTTGTAACAGATGTGGATGGTAATGGCACACTAGAGGCTGTCATCTGCACAATTAATGGTAAGCTTCACATTATTGATGGTCAGGGAAATGAGTTTCCTAACTATCCATGTGAATTCCCAGGGAACTTCATTTTCAATATTGCTTCTGGTGATATAAACCTAAATGGTAATCAGGAAATCATCCTGCAAGCTATATCTGGTAATTTACTAGTTATTGATTATGCTAGCCAAAATAACATAAACGGCTTCCCTTATGCTTTAAGTTCAAATACTGAATTTGCTCCTCTAGTTACAAATATTGATGGTGACCAATACCCTGAAATTATCTCAGCTATTTCATCTCAAGGTGTCATTAAGATAATTAATCACGATGGTACTACTGCTTACTCTTTTGATGTAGGTGCAGCAATTAAACAAGATATTCTCGTTGCTGATTTTAATAATAATGGTAATAAAGAATTACTTTTTACAAGCTATGAGGGAGCTGTACATGCCCTTTCCTTAGATGGTTCTGAGCTTAACAACTTTCCACTCATCCTTGATTCTTACATTGAAGGAGCACCTCTTTTAGCAGATTTAGACGGACAAGGTCTTTGCTTGATTTTTGGTGATACATCAGGAATGTTGCATGCTATTGATCATCAAGCCTTAGAAGCTGGTAACTTCCCTATTAATCTAAACGACAACCTCAAAGTATCACCAGCTCTTGGAGATATTGATAATGATGGGGATTTAGATTTAGTTATCTCAACTATTACTGACTTAAGACTTTTAGATCTCAAAAGAAGTGGTTATGCAAATTGGATTATGCATAGAGGTAACCCTGGTAGAACTGCAAACTTCTATTATTCTAGCACTCCTATTGATGATAACCATACAGATAAACCTACCCTATCCCTTATTGGAAATTATCCAAATCCATTCAATCCTGAAACCTCAATTGTCTTTTCGCTCAAAGAACAAGGTCATGTAGAACTTGAAATCTATAACATTAAAGGGCAAAAGGTTAAGTCTCTTATTGATAGAAAGCTTGAGGCGGGAAAGCATAGTATAGTTTGGGATGGAAAAGATAGTAACAATAACAAAGTATCATCAGGTATTTATCTATATAGAATGAAAAATGGTAAAATTACCAAATCTAAGAAAATGATATTACTAAAATAATTTTCCCTATATAAAAATAGTCACTTAATGTTCATTCCTTCCAGAATAATGAACAGAATCAACTCGGGTTTCCTCTACTCGAGTTGTTTTTTTGTCCCTAACAAGCTATTAGTCTATTTGGGTTTACAGCCAACTGGTGCAGTAGAGCATTAGAGAAGATTGCATTATTTGAGTAAAGCCTATAGGAAGTATTATATGTAAATCATAAATTAAAAAAGTAAAGTCCAAGTTCATCCCAGATTGCATTTCAGAAAGTCATCTGAGTCATTCATATAATATATTTTGTAATACCGATAACTTATCATTTTTATCACTTGACATATTTTTTAAATTATATATTGTTTATTATATACATAGATATAATTATAGATACTTTAGTTTTTATACTATATCATTAGTATAATTATCTTACTTGTCTAAACAAACCTTAAATAGTGGAGGAACTATGAAAAAGAAGTTTATGATTATTACTTTGCTTACAGTGTTAACTATCTCTTTATTTGCTAGTGCTAACACACCTTTAAAGAGTATTAAACTTGATCAATTCGGATTAAGACCTTATCAATCAGACAACCGTTATGAAACTCCTTTCCAATTTGCTATTGAACCAGTAAACATAATGGATAACTATTATGATTACTTCCCAGGCACCTATGGTGCAACACCTATGATGATGGCTGATTTTTCAGCTAATGGTGGTGTTAAGGGTAACTGGATTATTTATCATGGAAAGGCTACAGGTAGTTCTACTCGTAGAATCTATAAAGCATTTGTTGATGAAACAGGTATTGTTCAAACAAACTCAACTTTTAATCCAGTTGATACTAATGAAGGTTATGCTGGTTTAGGATTAACTGCTGCTGGAAGACCTATATTTGCTTATCATGGTAACTGGGATGCTTCAGATTCTGAATGGGAAGTAGGCTTAGGTTATGATGCTGTTATTGGTGGTATTTCACTAAATCAAAACTCTAGTTTATATACTATCATTGATTCACCAAATACTATTGAAGTAAATGGTGTTGAGTATGATTCTAATGAGTTCAATTGGCCTTCAGTTCAAATTGGTCCATCTCCTCAAGAAGGATATCAAAGAGTTTATGTAGCAGCTAAAAATGGCTGGTCTGCTGGTACTGCTGCAGCTGAAAATGTTTTTATTATGTATCATGATTTCTTAGAATCAGAGATTGAATACCAAACCTTCAATCCTACCAACTGGGGATCAACAACAATTCCTGAACTAGATGAGTGGAATGTCTCTACTACTTATTGGAGACGACCTTTCATGTCTTTCAAAGTAATTGATGATAAACTATATTACATTGGTTATCATATTGCTGCTGAAGGAACTGGTGTAGATGACCCAAGTATTAACGAACCATCTTTAGATGTATTTGTTTGTGATAATTATGGTGAAGGCCAATGGCAAAGATATTCTCTCTGGGACACTTTTGATGGATACAACCCAAATTATATCAATCCTACTGGCTTCCATGAAGGTACAGAGATGACTGAAGAATATTTTGATACAGATCAAAATGATTATTCTGATGAAGATATGTACATAGGAATTGGTCAATCAGGACATTTCAATATTTCTGTTGATGATCATGGCAGAATTCATATGCCAGCTCTTTATACTTTAAAGAACTATGAAGGTGGATATTATCCTGCTCTACATGTAATAAAAACTGTGATTTTCAATCCTGCTGATAACACTTTCTTAGTTAATGAAGTTTATCCACAAACAGAACAAAGAGTTTTTGATATTACAGGAAACACAGAGAGTGTTAGTGACGAAGTACCTTGGTGTTGGTGGGATACTGATGGTGATGGTATTACAGATGAAATTGCTGACGATGGCACTTGGGATAATGTAGATGATGGTGTAACTCCTGCTGATACAGATTACTGGGGAATGCCTCTCCTTGAAACTATGTGGCCTTTCCCATATTGGGATGAAGATGCTGTAGATGAAGCAGCCCTATTCCATCTTAATCACATCAGGATTACAGATGCTAATGAAATGGGTATGATGGCTATTATTTGGCATGATACTCAAAAAGCTCGTGACTATAATAAATCACCTGATGTTTATCCTGAACTTGAAGATTGGGCCCAAAACTTAGAAACAATGATTAGTGTTTCTGCTGATAATGGTGCAACATGGTCAGAGCCATTCTCACTAAATGGGCTAGAAATCCCTGAATTACATGGTCAAATCCCTACTTTCGTTTACCCAACTAACAAAATAGAATATGTTCACTCTTCACAAGGAACTGGTCCTATCGGAAGATTACACTTTATGTACTTAGATGATGAGACATTTGGATCTTCTGAACAAGGTATTGGTCAAGCAACTGGTGGAAGAATGATGTATGCTGCAATCGATATTGATTTTGCTAGTGCAACACCAAATATTGATAACAATAATGTTGCAATGCCTTCAATGCAGTTAAAACAAAACTACCCAAACCCATTCAATCCTGAAACAACTATTAGCTTTAATATGAATAAAGCTAGTAATGTTAACCTAAGTATCTATAATGTTAAAGGACAACTTGTTAATACACTTGTTAATAGTGACTTACAAGCTGGTAATCACTCTTATGTATGGCAAGGTAAAGATATGAATGGTAATCAAGTTTCTTCAGGACTCTACTTCTACAAGTTAACTAATGCAGAAAAAACTGAAATGAAGAAAATGGTATTAATGAAATAGTAGCAAATAATTAAAGAACTTGATAATTCAATAAAAGCAAATAGCCCTGCTGAGCAGGGCTATTTTCATGTTCAAAGATTAAGATTTACTTTAAATTATATTTTTCTAATCTTCTTCTTAAAGCATAGACTGTTATACCTAAAAGCTTTGCAGCATCTGTCTTATTATTTGAACTTTGCTTCATAGCTTCACATATTGCCTGTTTCTCAAGAGTCTCTAAATGTAAAGTTACTTGTTTAGTATTAAATATATTTTTCCTTGTAATATTCATATTTAAGTTATAAATATCATCTGGATGTATTTCACATTTATTGTTAAAGATAATTAATTTTTCAATCATATTTTTAAGTTCTCTTACATTTCCTGGATAATCATAATCTAAGAGAAGTTTCAAGGCGGGGATTGATATTTGCGGCTTCTTAATTTTAACCCTCATGCTAATCTCTTCAATAAAAGCATCTATCAAAAGAGGAATATCATCTTTTCTTTCTCTCAAAGGAGGAATACATATTTCTAGTGTATTTATTCTATTGAGGAAATCTAATCTCATTTTTCCTTCTTTTATTTCTTTATCTAAATCTCTATTAGTAGCAGAAATCAGACGGAAATCAACTGGGATTTGCTTACTTGATCCTAAAGGAGTTATCTTTTTTTCTTCTAAAACACGTAAAAGAGCAATTTGAATATCTTGAGGCATTTCTCCAATTTCATCCATAAAAACAGTTCCCTTATTAGCAGCTTCAAAATAACCAACATAATCTGATACAGCCCCAGTAAAAGCCCCTTTTTTATGACCAAAGAGGGCAGAATTAACTATTCCCGGAGAAAACGAACCACTATTTACAGGTATAAAAGGATTACTGTGTCTTGAACTTGAGTAGTGAATTATTCTAGCAATAATGTCTTTACCTGTTCCTGATTCTCCTTTAATCAAGATACTAGCGTCAGAGTTTGTTGAGGCTAGTAAAGCCTTACTTACGGCTTTCTGCATTAAAGGATCAGTTCCAAGTAAATTTACTCCAATCCTTGCTGAAAGCTCCCTAGATATAAGCGAATTACTCGTCTGAAAAATGAAATGCTTTCTTACAGAATTACCAACTAATTTTAGTTCTTCCTTTCTTTTCTCTTGTTTCTCAACAGCTGCAATCTTTTCCTGTATTCTTTCAGATTTATCTAAATAAGTGTAAGCCTTTTTAAAATCTCCTAATTTTTCGTAGCAGTAAGCTTGCTTCTTGAGAGTTCTAATCTGTAATTGAGTGTTTTGCACTGCCTTGGCAATTTCAACTAATTTATCTAGGTACAATAATGCTTCTTGGTAATTCTTTTCAGATAGACTAATCTCAGCTAATTTGAGATAAATAGATTTTTGTACTCTATAGTTTTTTAATTGTTTGCTTAATTCAAGGGCTTCATCTAATATACTTAGTGCTTGATCAGTTCTATTTGTCTTACTATATAAATCTCCTAAACTTACATATAAGCTAATGACTTGGTCTAAAGCTTTAACTTTTTGAGCAAAGTCTAAAGATTTCATGAATTTTTCTTCAGCTATTCCATATTCGTTATAAGCAACTAGCAGATTACCAAGATTGGTCTGTACAGCAAAATATAGTTCAGGATCTCTCTGCAATATCCATTCTTTATCAATCTCATGGTATAAATCTTTAGCTTTATCTGTCACATTTATTGTTCTATAACACATAGCTAAGTTATTTATTACAGCGACTCTATCTATATCTTGTTCTCTCTCATACAAGCTTAAGGAATCTTCAAAAAAGTCTATAGCTTTTTCAAATTGATTCATTCCAATATATAATCTTCCCATTGCATTATAAGCAAGTTTGAGGGCGTTAATTGAATTATAACGTAAAGCAAAATCCAAACCTTCATTATAATAATATTCTGCTTTAGCTAGATCTCCCACAACTTCATAAAGATAGCCCAAGTTAGTATATCTTCCTGGTATTTCATCTGGATTACAATATCTGTTAGCTATTTCTAAAGATTTTAAAAGGTATTGTACACCTTTTTCAATATCATGTTTTAACCACATTAAATAACCAAAGTAATCATAGATATTTGCTAAGTAAAAGTAATTTGTCAGGTATTTTTCATTCTCATTAAAGACAGGTAAATATTCATTAAACCAATCAATATTATTCGATGCACGAATAAATCTAAAAAATAATTCGAAGTTAGCGCTGATAATATCTTTTACGTGCTTATTAGGTTTTGCTTCAAAACTTTTAAACTCAGTCCATTTTACTAAAAACTCTTCAAAATATGTCTTTATTTCCATATTTCTTTGTTCAAAGCATTTAGTGAATAGTTCCTTATAAGTTTCGAACTGTTCAAGCCTACTATCATTTTTTATTTTAGATAACAAATCATTCATTTTCACTCCTCTTAATTCACGCTCGAAATAATATTTAATGCTATGTTGACTATTAGTCAAGCTATTTTTGTTAAGATTATAAATCTTCTTTCAACATTTAGTGATAGTCAATGATTAATTCACTTTTTTAAGAATTGTAATACACTTTTTAAGTTTTTAAAGTCAACATGGCGATACCGCACTCATTGCGTTTTCGAAATGCGATATCGCACTTTTCTTATTAATTTCTTGCTTTTTTTCATTCTAAGAAAAATTTCAATATCTATATTATATTATTTATCAACATATTACAGACTTTTTGTACTTAATAGAAATATATGGAAGTTAAAATGCTATTATATAAAAGAAAGGATTTTGTTTTTTAAAAATTTTAATCAAAGGAGAAAATTATGAAGAAAATTCTATTTACTTTAGTTTTGTTATCACTTGTAGCATTTGCTTTAGGACAAAACTCAGCAAGTGCAACCTACTCTGGAGGAAATGTTACTTTAACGTATCAGATGGATAATCCCCAACCACCAGCAAATTCACAAAATGCTCTTCCTTTAACAATTAACCTTCCTATAGGGGCAAGAATCACTTCAATAGATGTAGAGTACGATATTCATTCTTTCGGTGCTTATGATTGTGCATCACCAAGGTCATATCTAAAATGTACAAGTACTGGAGGTTATAACGGAAGCTATGAATCATCAATGGCTTCGGTAGCTTATCAAAATTCACCAGTAACAATTCATTATTCAAGAACTGGATTAGATCTTGCTAATTCTTTCTTTGGAGGTGGTGATATTAACTTTGAATTACACTGTTTTGATTTAAGTGCGCAGAATCCTAATCTTCCTGGTTATTCATATTTAGTTAATAATACTTTCAAAGTAACAGTTTATTATTCAGATGAGTTTGATTTTGTAGAATTTAGTGCCCAAAATGAGGATATCGGAGAAATCTCATTGAGTTGGGTCAACAATAACACACCTGGTAATGTTCTAATAGCTACAAATTCTGTAGATGATTTTTCTCAGCCTCTTAATGGTAGTTCTTATACAGCTGGCGATATGTTAGGTTCTGCAGAAATTATTTATTTTGGAAATGCTGGTCAATTTCTCCATGAAAATATTTCAGAATCTACCCAGTATTTTTATAAAGCTTGGTCATGTGATACTTCATTAAATTATGATGCAGGTTTAACAGCAAATCTCTTTAGTTCTGGTAATGTTGAATTCCCCATAGTAGCAAATTTCGATGACCAATTTCCTGAAGGTTGGACAGCTAATCCTGTCTCTGTGTGGGGTAATTGGAATATATCCGCAACATCAAACAATGGAGCGACACCTCATGAGGGCAGTGGAATGGCAATTATAAGAAGAGATCAAACTTCAGCTAATTATACTGCAGATTTGATAACTAATCCAATCATGTTTCCAGGTTTGAATTATTCTCTTTCATTATGGGTATATAGAATTACTAATAGTGCATATAATGATTTAGTATCTGTATATGTTAATAATACTAGCTCTATAGAAAATGCTACTTTAGTAGGCACAGTAAAACTTCAGTATAATCTAGCTCCTGTTGAAGCTACAGGTGGTTGGTATAATTATTCTTTTGATTTATCACAATATGGAGTAGGTCTCGGCACAGCAAAATATATCATAATCAGGGGTGTAACATCAGGTAGATCACGTGGCTCAGTTTGTATTGATAATATGAAAATAGAAAACTTACCAGATTTCCCTGAAAATGAAGGAACTACTATAGATGGTGTAACAATTCAACCAAATGTAAATCTTTATTATAATTATAATATCAATTCTGATAACCCTTTAATTACTTCATTACCGAATTATGAAAATTTAGGTAATAAAAAAGTAATAGGTCTAACAGGTTATGATAATGATATTGATGTGCAAGTTACTGCTCCTGCAGGTTCTTGGTATGCAAGAATCTATTATGGTGGAGCATGGCATATAGCTGATCCAGCTTTCATAGCAGAAACTGATGTTGATAGAAACTTTACATTCCAAGGTGTTGATTTCACTGCTAAAGATAGTGAAGTTTTCATTTTAATGAATGATGGTGATGATGTTACCTTACCAGTTGAGCTCTCATCCTTCAATGCTATTGCAACATCAGAAAATTATGCTCAAATATCATGGGAAACCGCATCTGAATCAAATCTCTTAGGCTATAATATTTATAGATCAGAGACTGAAAATCAAGATAATGCTTTACGAATAACAGCTACAATGATAATTGCTTCAAACCAAGCTATGGGTGATAGCTATTCTTATACTGATAGCGAAGTGGAGATGAATACCATTTATAACTACTGGCTACAATCTAATGATTTTGATGGCACAAGTCAGATGTTTGGTCCAGTAACTATCAAAATTTCGGATCAAGAAGACCATGACATTGATAATGATGTCTTACAAACTGAGCTGTATGCAAACTATCCTAATCCATTTAATCCTGAAACTACTATTTCTTATTCTCTATCTTATCCCCAACATGTAACTATTGAAGTCTATAATATGAAAGGACAATTAGTTAAGACTATTCTTAATGAAAATATTGAGACTGCAAATACCAAATTAAGCATTGTTTGGGATGGTAAAGATAACCATAATAAACAAGTATCTTCTGGAATCTATCTATATAAGTTAATTACAGAAAGTTACAGCAAAACAAACAAAATGATCCTTATGAAATAAACCAATAAAAGCACCTCCAAATGCTAGTAAAGCCCCTAAATCTTTCGGGGCTTTTTTTTATCTAGGAACTCGCCTTTCTCGTTAAGGATTTATCTATCATCCTAGATGATGCAGTAGAGCTTTAGTGAAGAGTGCATTACTTAGGATTATTTACCTTCAGTAAAAACAAAAGCCCCGTTTTAACGAGGCTTTTGCGTTATAATTTCATGAAATGCCTGCTAGATGCAAGCCATCTCAGTACTACTTCATTAATATCATTTTGTTTGTTTTAGAATAAGTTCCATTTTTCATACGGTAGAAATAAACACCTGAAGAAACCTTGTTTCCTGATTGATCTTTACCATTCCATACTACATTATGAGAACCTGCATCTTTAGTATCATTAACAAGAGTTTTCACCTTCTGTCCTAAGATATTATAGATTTCAAGAGTAACCTTTCCAGCTTTTTCAACTGAGTAGGAAATAGTAGTTTCTGGATTGAATGGGTTTGGATAGTTACTACCTAAAGCTGTTGTTAAAACAGGAATAGTAGAATTATCATTATCAGTTCCGCCAGCAGAAACGATTTTTAAATCATCAAGCATAAATACGAAAGCATCGTTGGAAACACATTGAATAGCAACTCTAATAGTTTGGTTAGCATAGTTATTTAAACCATACATATAACTAGTCCATGTGATAGGTGCTTCAACAGGAATATTACCAGAGATTGATGTGAAGTCGTTAGGGTTAGTTGAACCATCAGACACAAGCACATTGAATTTCTCTAAGCCATATTGGTTAGTAATTGATTTAGCTTTGAAGTTTATCTCACCTTCTGCTCCAAGGGTGAATTCTTGTGAAATCAACCAATCATTGTTTGGAGGTGTTGTAGCTGCGAAAGAAGCAAGATATTTACTTCCATCAGGAGCTTGGTAACCAGTATCTTCTAGAGGAGGAGTTGTTGTTGCTGGATTGAATACTATATAAGCAAACATAGTTTCAGCATTAGGGAAGGTAGTTCCACTAAATCCATATGTTGGAGCTAAATCTCCATCAACAAGGGTCCAATCTCCGAACTGGATAGAGAAATCATCATAAGATTCAAATGAATCAGCGATAATAACATCTTCAGGATTTGAATTATTAACTGTTACTGTTGCAGTATTTGAGTTTAATGACTCTGAATCACCATACATAGCAGTAACATGGTATGCATAAGTACCATTTTCAAGATTGCTATCAGTATATGTAAATACATCTGCGGCAACCTCAGCAATTTCAGTACCATCACGGTAGATTTTATAAGCTGTAACATCTCTTTCAATGTTAAATCTACTTGTAACTATAGGGTTTAAATTTCCTGATCTTAAACTAGGAATATTTGCAGAAGTTTTAACAGCTTTTTTAGCTAAAACAAGTGGTCTTGCCATAGCTCTGTCTGCACCTTCAGGAGAAGCAAAAGCTTGAATATTCCAGTTAATGTCTGGAGTAGCTACAGCTGAGAGAGCATCCCATGCTTCGCCAACAAAGTGAATTTGATCTCCACCAGTAACCGCAGGACCTGCATCACAACCAGCTGGGAAACCAACTTGTGTATCAACCATGTAACCAATATAAAGAGGTCCAGAAGCAGGGATTGCTACTGGAGCTGTTAATTGGTGTTCATTCCAAGCTTCATTTACGAAATCAGAAGCAACTTCGCTATAAAGAAGAGTCTGACCTGTAGCTCCACCCCATACTGAAACAGTATAAGTAGCAGTAGCTTCACGTGGGAAGAACTTGATTGTATTAATATATAAACCCTGGTAGATTGCAAGTTCATCTTGAGTATATTTGTGAGCAACACCAAATTCGGCAGGACCATTCACACCAATACCGTCGTTATTATCTTCAGCACCTTTAGATAACCAAGCACCTTCAGATAAATCAAGAGGAGCTTCCCAATTCAGGTCAACATCACTGCCATTAAGATCAGCTGTTAAGTTCATAGGAGGTAAAGTAGTTGAAGGATCAATAACTGACACTGTAACAGAGTTTGAAGGATCTGATTCACCTTCAGTATAAACAGCAGTTACATAATATTCATAGTTAGCGAAGTCTAGTTCTTCATCAGTATAAGTTAAAAGATCAGAAGAGATAGTTGCTATTTCGCTAGCATCACGATAGATTTTATAACCAGTTAATTCACGTGTATTGCGTGTAGCAATATAGTTAGGATCTTTAGAAATTCTATTTTTTATAATTCTAGAATTTGAAAGAGTTTTTTCAGCTTTAGAGAATGCTTTCAATTCAGAAGCATCAAAAGCTAAAGTTCTTCCATTAGAAGAAAATACGATATTATCGATAAATGTTGACCACCATAATCCTTGACCATCACCATCTACAAAGTTCCAAGCAACAGTAATAGTCTCTGATGCATAAGCAGATAAGTCAATAGAGATTGGGGTTTCATAATTGTTCTCACCTTCAGCAAAATCTGAAGCATTCCAGACAGGAGTCCAGTTGTTACCACCATCAGTAGATACTTTTACATAATAGTTATCACCATAAGTAGAACCTAATGAACCATAGTAATCAAAAGTTAAGTTTGAAACATTTGAAATTTCAGAAGTAACCAACCATTCATCCTGAGCTGAATAATCCCATTGAACACCAGCTTGGTAAGTACCTTCAGTAGGAGCAACAGTAGAAAGTTCGAATTCAACAGTTTCATATTGTTCCCAAGAAGTAGTAGTATTAGTGCTTTGAACTGACCATCCTGTAGGAGGGAAAGATTCTTCAAAACCTTCTGTGATTTCATCAGGTATTTCAGTACCAGGAGCTAACCAGTTTAAGGTAACATCTTGACCTGATACACTAGCTGTTAAGTTAAGAGGAGCTTCAACTTCGATAGGAGTAGTTGAGACTGTAGCTTCTACAAGGTTTGACATTGCAGAAGTACCTTCAGAATAAACAACTTTTACACCATATTCATAAGTTCCATCAGCTAAATCAGCATCTGTGTATGTTAAATCTTCACTAGTTGCTATTTGGCTATTATCTTTGAATATTTGGTATTCAACGATTGTATTTTCTCCAGATTCAGGAGCTGTCCAAGAAAGAGTTACATCATTTTCAACTACAGAAGCTGCTAAGTCAGTAACTACAGGAAGTGGAGTGACTTCTTGACCAAAAGCAAAGATAGTATTTGGTTGGTAAGACACTAAAGTACCACTAGGAGGATCGGTTGGATCAGCATCAACAGAGTCACTATTGTGTCTTAAAGCTACAGTGGCTTCAGTTTCATAACCAAAGAATTTATCACTATTGCCATGATAACCTTCAGTGTTTTCCTCAACAGCAACAACTAAGTTAGCAGATCCATCATAATTGAATGGTGTATCAAAAGTGATAGTAATCCATCCAGCTTCCTCTGTAGTTGTAAGTGTACCATTATATACTTCTGTTAATTCAGAAGCAGGTAACCAATCAGTATTTTCTGTAAATGAATCTAAAGGTGTTGTAGCTAAATAAATTATTATATCATCTTCAAAAGCTGCATTACCATTATACTCATAAGCTATACTTTCAAGTGCTCCAGTTTCTCCATTGAATAAATCAGCAGAATAGATAACTTGTGAGTAAGAATATCCAAAGAAAGGATTGATAGGCAAGTTACCAGAAGTTGCAACGCCATTTCCAGATAAAATTAATCCTTCTTCAAGAGAAGTAGTAAAGTTATAAATCTGAGAATCAATAGAAAGACCATCACTGTTTTTAGCAACTACCATCCAGTAATAAGTTGAGAAAGTTTCTAAATCTGTTGAATAAGTAGTTACATTCTGATTATCCACAACTTTTGCAGAAGCAAGTTTGTCTTCAACATCAGATAGATTCTCTGAAAGATAAACATCTACTGTAGAAGTATTTTCATTATTAACCCATTCTAATTCAGTATCAATCACTACATTTAGTTGACTATTTTCTGGAGTAACTAAAGTTGCAGCTACAGGTTCATTTGCTGGAATCATTTCTATTATTATATCATCAAGATAAATATTTTTATAGGTTCCAGTAACAGCATGTTTAAATGCAAGATAGTTTTCGCCATCAGGTAGAGCAATTCTATAGTTAGCGAATTCACTTGTTAAATCTACAGCTTCTATTAATGTGAAAGTAGAAGAATCGTTAATATCAGTAAGGTAACCAAGTAGAAGGTCGCCTTCACTTGCTGATGTAACTTTAGCCATCATATTGATTCTAGCACCACTAGTTTCAATTTGAGGAGTAGCTATTATAAGTTCAGCTGTGACATCATCACTGTTATATAATCTAATTCCCATTTCACTATCATAAGCAGCATCAGCATAAGCACCTACTTGAGCATATTCACTAGTTGAACTAAGGAAAGAAGACCAACCCAATGGTAAAGTCTCTGCAATTGTTAACTCTTCAAAATCATTTGAATAAGGTAATGCAATTTCTCCAAGCTCGGTTGCAAACTGCCATACCTGTGAAGTAACACTGATATCAAGGGTAGTATTATTTGCTATTACTTTCCAGAAATAACTTGATCCGCTATTTAAATTTGTTGCAAAAGATTCAACTAACTGACCTGAAACTACTCTAGCAGATTCTACTTCATTCATTACTTCATCTCTCATTGTAGAAAGATAAACATCTACATCAGTAGTGTTTTCATCAACCTGCCATTCAAGTGTAAGTTCAGTTTCATTGCCAAATGAATTATTTGCAGGTGATATAAGAACAGGACTTGTTGGAGCACCTTCAATTGCATAGCCTAATCTTATATTTGGGAATAAAGTTTGGTTAGTTCCTATCTCAGTTGGGAAGTTACCATCGGCATATTTATAACAAGATGCATTAGTTTCTGTTGGAGTAGTAACAAATATTGGATAACCACTCACATATGTTCCATCATGATTTTCCCAAACAAATTCTAAGTTTGAAGTTCCATCATAAGCGAAAGTTTGATCAAGAATAATACCTTGCCATCCTGACTGATTCCAGGTAGTTGGACCATCATAAAGTAAGGTATATCCATTATTTTCAGGATCTGGGTAAGCTAATGATACTTCAGATTCAGAAGTATGTCTAACATAAACTTTTTGATTAATCATCTCATAATTACTTGGTGTATTAGAAATGTTAAATTGGATTTCATTGATTTCTATAGCAGAACCAATGTCTTCTCCTTCAATAATAAATGATGACCAACTATAATCAAATAAACCATAAAATGGTATATAATTTGAGGTTGATCCACCTTCACCGATTTCAACAAATACGGCGAATGAAGATGTTATAGTTAAAATCATCAACACTAGCATAAGCATAGTTTTTTTCATACTTTTCTCCTTCAATAATTTTGTTGGCTCCTATAGCCAAGGTTAGCATGTAAGTCAATATTAGAAATGCCAGTAATAATGTCAATGATTAGTTCTATTAGTCATTTTTAAATACCATAGGTATAACTTTATATATTGTTATATAACAAGACATTAAAGAGATTACTGTCTTAAAATTTATTTTAGCCTTTCCATGATGATACTTAGAAAATTTAGTGGATTACTACTCCTTGATTGCTAATCACTCCAAATTCTCCTAGAAATTATTAGGGAAAGTAGTAAGAAAGGATAACTGGGAAAGGGAAGGACCACATCCGCTAATTTTTTTGATAAAGAAAAAGCCTCGCAGGTTGCGAGGCTTTTAGTGTCAATTTATGTGGTAGCACCCCCTGAGTCCCTCACATTGAGAGGGATAACAAGGTCTACTATTTCATTAAGATCATTTTCTTGGTTGAGGAATATTTTCCTGATTTCATTCTGTAGAAGAAGACACCAGAAGCAACATTCTTACCATTATCATCTTTACCATTCCAAACAACTGAGTGAGTACCAGCTTCTCTATTTTCATTAAGAAGTGATCTTACTTTTTGACCTTTAACATTGTAAATATCAATAGAAACAGGACCGTTTTCTTTTGTTGAGAAAGCAATTCTTGTTTCTGGGTTGAATGGGTTAGGATAGTTACCAATAAGTTGTGAAACTACAGGAGCAATTTCAGGATTATTTGGTGTTCCACCAGGAGCTTCGATTTGAACTTGGTCAACCATGAAAATAAATGCGTCATTAGATACACATTGGATAGCAACTCTGATAGTTTGGTTTGCGTAACCGTCTAAACTATAAGAGAATTGAGTCCATGTAGTAGGAGCTTCAATATAAGTTACACCTGAAATAGGAGTAAAGTCATTAGGATTTGTTGAACCAGTTGAAACTAGGACATTGAATCTTTCAAGACCATACTGATCAGTGATTGATTTACCCATGAAGTTGAAAGTACCAGAGTTTGCTAAAGTAAACTCAGGAGTAATCATCCAATCGTTGTTAGCAGGAGTAGTTGAAGCAAAAGCAGCCATATATTTATCACCTTCATAAGCACTATAACCAGCATCTGTCAATGGAGGAGTAGTCATTGAAGGGTTGAAAACGATATAAGCTTGAGGAGCTTCAGCATTTTCCCAAGTAGTATTAGTAATTGAATAAGTACCTGAGAGGTCACCATCAATAAATGTCCATGGATCTGCTTCTAAAGCAAAGTCAGTATAAGTTTCGAAACCATCTTCGATTAAATAATCACCTGGTTCTGTAACATTAACTGTTGCTGAAACAGTATTTGAAGCTTCAGATTCTTGACCATCATACATAGCAGTAACGTAGTATTCATAAGTTCCATTTTCTAAATCAGCATCTGCATAAGTAAGTACATCAGCACCTACACTTGCGATTTCAGTATCATCTCTGTAGACTTTATAACCAGTAAGTTCTCTATCAATTCTAACTTCAGGTCTAGGAAGAGCTTTACTAAATGAAACAAGTTCATCGCTTCTAAGAGCTCTTGTTGTTGCAGCTGTTTCGAAGATTACATTATCAATATAAGATGCATACCAAAGACCTTGTCCGTCACCATCAACAAAGTTCCATGCAACATGGATAGGCATTGTAGCATAAGTTGAAAGGTCTATTGAGATAGGAGTTTCGTAATTATTATCACCTTCAGGTAAATCTGAAGCATTCCAGACTGCAGTCCAGTTTGTTCCACCATCTGTTGATACTTTAACATAATAGTTATCACCATAAGTAGATCCATAATGTCCGTAGAAATCAAAAGTAAGACCTGTTAAGCCAGTCATTTCACCAGTCATTAACCACTCATCTTGAGCACCGTAATCCCACATTACACCAGCTTGATAAGAACCATCAGTAGGAACTATATCACCAGAAGTGAAAGATACAGTTTCATATTGAGCCCATGACTCAGTAGTGTTTGTAACATCGACAGACCATCCTGTTGGAGGGAAGTCATTTTCAAAGCTTTCGCTCATAGTTTCAGGAGCATCACCAGGAGCAAACCAGTTTAAAGTAACAACATCTTCATTTACTGAAGCTGTTAAGTTTTCTGGAGGGAGAATTTCTTCTTCTTCTTCAATAACTATAGTTACAACTGGAGTTGGATCAGAATCTGCTTCATCATAATTAGCAATAGCTTTATATTGATAAGTACCATAATCAAGGTCTTCATCTAAATAAGACATAATATCAGTAGCAACTTCTGCTATAATAGCATCATCACGATATAATGTATAACCGACTAAATCTCTAGACATTTGATCTTGACTTGCAAGTCCAAAGATTACTTCATCACGAGCATTAGATCTATTTCTAGTAGCTGGAGCATCCCAGTTAATTTGCACATCAAACTCATCAACAATTACAGCAGTAAAGTTTGATGGAGGATTATATACTGGAGGTGTTGTATCAACAACGACAGTATTAGATGGTTCTGACATATCAGTACCGTAAAGTGCTGTAACATAGTATTCCCAAACACCATTTGGAACATCAGTATTTACCCAAGTTGTATCATTTGCATCAGCAATTGATTGGATAATTGTATTGTTACGATAAATATTATAAGCAGTAATCTCAAGTGGGTCTCTATAGTTGATTCTTGCTCCCTCTATGTAAGCTTGGATGAGGAAGTTTTTATTATTTCCTAGATTAGAAATTAGATTCCAGCCACCGTTAAAGAAAATCAAATCACCTTTTCCGGTAACAGCAGGACCTGCATCAACACCTAAAGGATAACCATTAGGAGTAACAGTTTCGATTCCAATCCATAATTCTTGGTCAGCTACTAAAGAGATATCAGCATCAACTGTTACAGTATTCCATGCAAAAGTTTCAATAGCATCAATTGTTTGTGAAACTGCTTCTGTACCAGGTACAAAATTTGTGCCATCATATGAGCCACCAGTCCATACTTTCAATGTATAACTTGCTTGAGCATTTCGTGGATAGAATTTCACTTGTGTTAAATTTGCTCCACTGAAATTAGCTAAATCTGTAGCATCATATCTAACTACACCAGTATAAGTAAAGGCATTTCCAGTACCGAAACCATCATCATAAACACCAGAGCCATGCCATAACCATTGGCCTTCTTCTTCTGGAAGAATTGGTTTATTCCAAGTAAGATGAACATCGTTTTCATTTTCAATTTCAGCTGTTAGGTTTGTTGGAGCAGGGAATTCTATTGGAGTTTCCCCACCTTCCATAACTAAAACTACATTTGGATAGTAAGCTTTTAGTGTTCCAGCAGGAGGTTCAGTTGGTTCTGGATTATTTGAATCACTTCTGAAAGTAATAGAAACATTGTTTTCTGTTGCAGTGTTAAAGAACTCATCACCACTAGAATGATAACCTTCAGTATTTTCTTCAACAGCAATCAATAGATTATCTGTATTATTATAGTTGAATGGTGTATCTAAAGTGACAGGAACCCAACCATCTACTGCAGGAACAGAAAGTGTTCCATCGTAAACTAAGGTTAATTCTTCAGCTGCTAACCAGCTTTCAGTGGTAGCAAAACTTGTTGAATCAGTATGAGCCATATAAATCTTAACATCATCAGGACCCCAAGCAGAGTTTCCGTTATAATGCCAAGCGATTGTTTGAATATCACCCACCATATCTATATCAGCTTGTGGGTAGATTGTTTGAGTATATGTATAACCATAGAAAGGTTCAATTGGCATACCTTGATTTACTTCTGCTCCTGCTCCAATTTGGATAGTTCCTTCTGGAGTAGAAGTTGTGAAAGAGTAAATTGAACTTAGAACTTCATAACCTGTAGAATTTAAAGAACCTACTCTCCAATAATAAGTAGTCCATTCTGCTAAATCTGCATTATATGATGTAACATCTTGGTTATCAATAACCATAGCTTCTGCTACTAAATCATTTACATCAGCCATATCATCTGATAAGTATAGATTTACAGCAACAGTATTCATTCCGTATTCCCAAGTCAACTCAGCATCCATAGCAACATCAGTTGCACCATTTTCAGGTAATAACAAAGTAGCTGGAGTTGGTTCGTTTTCAGGAATTTCTTCAATCATAACATTATCAATATAGATAGTTTGGTAAGTTCCAACATTTGCATGTTTGAAAGCAAGATATCTTACTGTTCTTGGTAATTCTAATTCAACAATGTTTTCTGTATAATCAGAAGCCATATCAATAGTTTGAATTTCAGTAAAAGTAGCAGCATCTGCTACATCAGTTAAGTAACCAAGAATTACTTGAGCACCAGCTGATGAACATTTTGACCAGAATTTCATTCTGTTACCCATGTTTTCAATCTGTGGTAAAATAGCAATATATGTGCCTTCTGTATCACTACTATTACCTATTCTAAAAGAATTAGATCCTTCGTAAGATTGGCCACTATATGATTCTACATATGAATAGTTTGATGTAGATTCATGATGAGTCATCCAGCCAAGAGGTAAAGCAGGAGGAGTAGTATCTTCAAATCCTTCAAAATAAGGAACTTCAGCTACACCATAAGTAGTTGAGAATGTAAACACATTAGTTGAAGCCTCGATTTCAGAGGTCGAATTTGAAGCAACAACTTTCCAGTAATAAACACTTGCATTTTCTAAAGTAGGTGAGAAAGATGTCACTAGCTCTCCATCAACAACAAGAGCTGAAGCTTCATTAGCTACAACATCTGCTTGATTTTCTGAAAAATAAACATGAATGAATTCAGTATTTTCACCGTTAGTCCAAACTAGTTCAGTGTCTAATTCGTTGTTTAAAGAGTTGTTAGCAGGTGAAACTAAGATTGGATAACCAGGAGCACCTTCAGCAGCAAAACCAAGGCGAGTATTTGGATAGTAAGTTACATTAGTACCATCAATTTCAGGGAAAGTCCCATCAGCATACTTGTAAGCACCAGTATTAACTTGTGTATCAGTTTTTAAGAAGTTAGGATAGGAGCTTGCCCAAGATCCATCATTATTAACCCATACGATTTGAAGGTTTGAGCTACCATCATAAGAAAATTCTGTATCAAGAATTACACCTTGCCAACCAGTACCATCCCAGGTAACCGGACCATCAAAAACAAGAGTAAAATCATTGTTTACAGGATCAGGATAAGCCACAGGGACTTCGGTGTCTGTGGTTAATTTCATATAAAGTTGTTGATTCTCCATAGCGTAATTTGCTGGAGTATTACCAACATTAAATTGAATTTCGTTGATATCGATTGCATCTCCGATTTGCTCAGAGGTTAAAATGTAATTTGTCCAACCATAATCATAATACCCATAGAAAGGTATATAGTTTGTAGTGGTATCTCCATCTCCTATTTCTACATATACTGCAAAAATGGAGGTAAAAGCGACTAACAAAGCTACTAAGGTTAGCATCTTCTTGTTCATAATATATTCTCCTTTGACTTAGTTTTTAGTACATATTAATACAATGCCATTTTAGCAAGTAGTTATTAATTCTGTCAATAGGAAAAATAGTTTTTTCTAAGATTTTTTACTATTTTTTTTATAGTAGTCTTGAGGATAATTTTTTATTTCACTTTATCAATAATTTTTTATCGTTTTATTTAGCCATTATTCCAATCTTTGACAAGAGTAAACATAGTTTAGTAAACACATGCTACAATCATCTACTATGTTTACACTAGCAATATCTAAACAAGAACCTTACTTTAAAGCTAGTTTTTGTAAAATTATTGAAAAGAGTATTGTTCTATATAGATAGCATTAATCACACCAGATATAAATGCTTTTGTCTTAGTATGAAGGAGCTAGTCCCATAGATGGGTTATAACTTGTAGAATAATATATTAAATCCTTTTATAATGGGAAGTTAGCTAGTCTGTACAGCAAGGACTACAAGAAAAGAAAAAAGGGATTTACACATTAAAGATACCACCACACTATCTTTAACTGTAAATCCCACACTAAGCACATTTGAGAGAATTTAGCATCCGGGGAGAATGCTAAAGATTTTCGAGTGACTAACTCTGAAAACTAATATATTAATATGCAAGATGCGTTCCAAACTTTATATCAGTAAAAAAATATTTATTTAATTAAGAAAGAGCAGGTCAGTAAGCCTGCTCTTTTATTTAGTAATTTTATATTTTTTGCTATCTATTTCAATAACTCAGGGTAAAGAGGGAATTTTGAAGTAAACTCTTTAACTTCTTTTTTAATTTCAGCAAGAAGTTCTTCATCCTTATGATTATCATAGACTCTTTTGATGAAATCAGCAATAGCTTTCATATCATCTTCTTTCATACCACGAGTTGTAACTGCAGGAGTGCCTATTCTAATTCCAGAAGCTACAAAAGGAGAACGAGTATCAAAAGGAACTGTATTTTTGTTAGCAGTAATTCCTGCTTTATCAAGAGCACCTTCCATTGCTTTACCTGATGGATTATCTGAGTCTTTATCACCTAGATTGATAAGAAGTAGGTGATTATCTGTTCCTCCTGAAACTAGCTCAAAACCATTGTTTTTTAATTCTGAGGCTAATCTGGCAGCGTTTTTAACGACTTGTTCTTGGTAAGTTTTAAATTCTGGAGATAAAGCTTCTTTAAAAGCAACAGCTTTCGCTGCAATCACATGTTCAAGTGGTCCACCTTGGATACCAGGGAAAACGTTAGCATCAACAGCAGAAGCGTATTCTTCTTTACAAAGAATGAGACCAGAGCGAGGCCCTCTTAGAGTTTTATGAGTAGTAGTAGTAACAAGATCAGCGTAAGGTACAGGATTATCATGAACACCTGCAGCTACAAGACCAGCTATATGTGCCATATCTACCATAAATTTAGCACCAACTTCATCACAGATATCTCTGAACTTTTGGAAGTCGATTTTTCTTGGATAAGCAGAAGCTCCAGTAACAATAAGAGCTGGTTTATGCTCTAAGGCTAATTCTCTTATTTGCTCATAATCAAACATTTCTGTTTTTTGATCAACAGTATAATGTACAACATTATAAAGTTGTCCTGAGAATGAGAGGGGATGTCCATGAGTTAAGTGACCACCATGAGATAATTCAAGAGTAAGAATTGTATCGCCAGGTTTAAGAACGGAGAAATAAGCTCCCATATTAGCTTGAGAACCAGAGTGGGGTTGCACATTAGCGTGATCAGCACCAAAAAGTTCTTTTGCTCTTTCGATTGCTAGTTTTTCTACAATATCAACATTTTCACAGCCACCATAATAACGGCCATAAAGTTTATAAGATCTTTTTCCAGTTTTTTTAGAAACTCTGTAAGGATAACCTTCAGCATATTTGTTTGTTAAAACAGAACCTTGGGCTTCAAGAACCGCCATAGAAGTAAAGTTCTCAGAAGCGATTAACTCTAAGTTTTCAGTTTGACGAATAAGTTCATCATTCATTGCTTCAAATAATTCAGGATCATAAGATTTAATGTGTTTCATTATTATCTCCTCTCATATACATTTATTTTATTTATTCTTTTTTGATGTCTATCACCTTCAAAATCTGTATTTAGCCAAGTATCAACAATAGCTTTAGCTTCATTAGGGGTAAGGAATCTTCCTCCCAAGGCTAGGATATTAGCATTATTATGTTGTCTAGATAATCTAGCATATTCTACATTGTGGCATAAAGCAGCTCTGATTCCAGGCACTTTATTAGCAGCAATAGAGATGCCAATACCAGTACCACAAAAGATAATAGCTTTGTCAGCAATACCATCAATTACAGCTTGACCTGCCTTAATTCCATAATCAGGATAATCTACGGAGTCATTATTGTAGCTTCCTAGGTCTTCTATCTCATAACTTGTAGATAAATAATCTTTAATAATCTCTTTTAATTCAAATCCACCATGGTCAGCAGCTAATACTATTTTCATCACTTCTCCCTCTGTTCATCGCGTTTTTCCAGACCTCCTATTAGAAGATATGTAAAAACGTAAAATACTAGGCACGAAAT
The DNA here is from genome assembly GCA_963678375.2 of Cloacimonadales bacterium (SeqCode). GTDB lineage: Bacteria > Cloacimonadota > Cloacimonadia > Cloacimonadales > JAFGVF01 > JAEKNW01. Next base: position 1,630,620 of record OY782831.1, on the reverse strand, counting down.
AAAAGTTATTACAAATGTGTCAATCATTCTGTTTGAAAATCTTAAAACAGGAAAGATTAGAAGTAACAAAACTACAATAACAAAAACTATTGCAGAAGATATGAGACTTATTTTTACTCTTTTGGACATAATTCCCTCATTTATTAGTTAGTTTATTAGAAATCTCTTTTACTTTTTGGATAATTAGTTCTTCATCTTTTACTCTAGTTTTATCCATTACTATTTCACCATTACAAACTACAGTATCTATACAGGTATTATCAGCACTATAGACAATATTTGAAATAGTATTATAATTAGGTGTCATCAAGTAGTTTTCTTTAATCAAGATAAAATCAGCTAACTTACCTTCTTCGATTTTTCCAGCATTTATTCTCATAGATTCAAATGAAGCAGTAGTGGCATCAAAGAATACATCACTAGCTGGGTATAGCTTAGGATCCATATTGTTAAATTTGGGTAACATAGCTGCAAATTTTATTTCTTCTAAAGAAGATAGATTATTATTTGATGAACATCCATCTGTACCTATTGCAATTCTAACACCTTTATCTTTGAGCTTCTTTAATGGGAAATAGCCTGAAGCAAGTTTAAGGTTAGATACTGGGTTATGAAGTACTGTAGCTCCAGAATCTGAAATCAAATCAATATCTCTATCAGAGAGCCACACACAATGTGCTAGCAAACTCCTTTCAGATATTAAACCAAGACTTTGTAGATACTCAACAGGAGTCATACCATGTTCAGCTAAACAATCATCGACTTCCTTCTTAGTTTCTGCCAGATGAATATGAATTAATATATCTTCTTCTTCTGCATATGATTTTATCCATTTAAGGGAAGTTGATGACACTGTATAAATAGCATGAGGTCCTAAAGCATAACTGATTCTCTGACTATCTTTGTTATTAGAGAAAAACTCTTCAGCTTTCTTAATTTGCTTTTTTGCTTGCAGGGAATCATTTTGATCTATAAACACTTGAGCTAAAACAGCTCTTATTCCAGAATCTTCAACTGCTCTAGCAGTAGCTTGTGTATGCCAGTACATGTCATTAAAGCAAGTTGTTCCGCTTTTAATCATCTCTAAGCAAGCAAGACGACTTCCCCAATAAACATCTTCTTCTGTAAGCTTGGCTTCTAAGGGCCAGATATAATTACTCAGCCAATCAAATAATTCTAGATCATCAGCATAGCCTCTTAAGAGTGTCATAGCAGCATGAGTGTGGCTATTAGCGAAAGATGGTAAGATTATCATTCCTTCAGCATTAAATACTTGGCAATTAGTTTCAGAGATTTTATCAGCAATTTGTGCTATTTTATTATTCACTATTAATAGATCTTGAATCTTGTCATTTAGTTTTATGTTTGTAAAGAGTTTATTCATTATTTCACCTCATTCCTTGAAGTAAAGTCTTGTAGAAATTCTTTGTATTGAGGAAATTTATTCATTAAATATAAAGAATCTTCTTCCTTATAATCACTATAAGCGAAGGCAGGAGACAAGGTAGCTCCAATCAAAGCATAAGCTCCATCTTTTTGTATCTTAGCAGCAAAGATAGTTCCAGCAGGAATAACAACTTGAACTTTATTATCATTTAATATGTCAGAACCCATTGTAAGGATTTCAGAGTTATCATCAGGATAGATTAAGAGAATCTCTAGCGAAGAACCACAATAGAAATGCCAAATTTCGTCTTGTTTTAAAGAATGTGGTTTTGAAACTAGTGTTTTATCAAAGAGGTAATAGATTGCAGAAGCAAGTGGGCGTTCTTCACCTAAGTTAGAGAAATAAGTTATTATTTTTGAAGTATAAGTTCTTCTAAAAAAGCCACCCTCCATAGGGTGCTTCTCTAAATCTAGCTTGTTAATTATCTCATCAATTTTTGGCATATTTATTCCCTATTATTAATCTATTAATAATTTTAATAATGGTCATAATTGTCAAAGTTTATTTTGCTTTTACGCAAAAAAAGGGCTTTCGCCCCTTTCTTAGTTCTATTTAATAATTTATCAACTTAATATCTATTTGTGGAAAAATCTTCCCCAACCAAGTCCTCTTTTTTTGTTGCCACCACCATGTCTGTGGTGATGACCATGCTTACCACAAGGTTCTCTCAATTCAACAATAAGTTCTTTAGCCTCTTCTTTTCTTAGAGAAACTTTTGATCCATTAAGGCAAACTTCAATTGGATCTCCTAGGGGAGCCTTCTTAGTTACTCTAAGTACTTCACCTCGAATGAGTCCTAAACTAAATAATTTTTGTCTATACTCTTTGTCAATGTTAGCATAGCCTACTATCTCGACCCTATTCCCCATTGGGATATCTCTGAGTGATAATTGCTTTTCACTGTTCATAATCACCTCTTAATAAGTTAGATATTACTAACATAATTTATTATGATATTATGTCAACACTTTTTTTGCTATTTCTATTTTTTAACATTTATTAAGATGACACCTAGCAAAATCAATCCGTAAATTATATACTGATAACGAGAGAATTTACTCTTCCATAAATACTTATCGGACATAAATCCTAGGAGAACAACGTTAGAAGAGACAAAAGGATAAGCGATAGCAGCTTCAACGCTACTCAGTCCTAAAAGAAAGAAATAAGAAGTTAACTGATTAGGAATCCCTAAGAGTAAGCCAGCTCCAAGATATTTCATTTGTATTTTTTCCTTCTTATGAATCAAGATAGCTAAATTAACAATAAAAGCAGAAGTAAATAAATAGAAGAGCATTTGATTATCGGGAGCTGAAGCTATCTCATGAAATAGTTTCATACCAATTTCAGTAAAACCAGTAATAGCAAACAAATAAAACAACCAAACTTTATCTCTAATAGTACTAGACTTACCCATCATAACAAAAGCTATTAGGACAATAAATATGCCCACATAATTCAAAAAAGGTAAAGATTCCTTAAAAACTATAATTGATATCAAAATTGGAATAACTACAGAGATTCTCATAACAGAAATGCTGATAGCCATTCCATTTCTTACAATATTTGATTGATAAAAGATGAAGTTTACCAAAAACATAATCCCAAACACTGCACCTAAGCTAATATCTAAGGGAACAATATTATAATCGAAATTCTTAATCATCCCAAAAGATACAATACTGGCTACTAGGTAATTTCCTAGAAAAACTTGAAGTATTTTGAGATGACTATCTTTTTCTTTGAACATATGTAGCAAGTTACCTATCGCTACAGATGCTATTATACTTAATATTAGAAAATGCATTATTATCCCTTATCTGGTCTCAATCTAAACTTCCAATATTTCCCCTTAAACTGAGAAATAAAGAGTCCCAATATAACCGTAGCTATACCTATCATTTTTATTGGAGTGATTAACTCACCGAGTAAAAAATATGCAATTACAGCTGTAAAAACAGGTATTAAATTGGTAAACATATTAGCTATGTTAGGTCCCATACCCTTGACTACTTCCGTGAAGAGAATGAAAGCTCCAACAGAACCGAAAAGTGATAACTTGATTATTACAGTATATACTTCAAAAGAATGGTCAACAGCTAGAAACTTGGACCAATCGAATATTAAAAAAAGAGGTAAGAAGTAAAGAGCACCTAACTGACTCTGCACTTTTACAATAGTGGTAGATGTGTATTTATGTGTTAACTTCTTAACAACTATACCATAGGCAATTCCAGAGAAAACTGCAAAGAATTCTAATAAGACTCCCCAGATAGAGCCTGATAAGTCTGCGTTATCTAAAATTATAAATAGTAATCCTGCAAAAGAAATTAATAAGCCAATTACCCCCCAGATTCCCAGTTTCTCCTTTAGAAAAATATAGGTAAAGATTGGAGTAAAGAGGGGTATTGTTGAGATTATTAATGACCCAAGGGTAGCTGAAATAAACATCAATCCAAAGCTTTCACCTAAAAAGTAAAGAAAAGGTTCACAGAAGGAAAGTAGAAAAAAAACTTTAAAGTCCTCTTTCTTAATTTTCTGATGTTTTCTAAAAAGCCTTACATACACTTCAAGTAATACTCCAGCCAGCAGCAATCTTAAAAATATTATAGTTAATGGTTGAAAATTTTCGTATGCTATTTTAAACCAAACAAAGGTTGAACTCCAAAATAACATAGATAAAACAGCAAAGGTATATAATCTAAATTTCTCCATTTATCCCTCGATTCTTTTTCTTTACCAAAATTTAAGATGAATAAATATGTAAAGGAAAAAGAATAAAAGTTGCTTAAAAGGCTAATTCTAGCTATAATTTATTAAAACAGACCTGGAGATTTTATGGAAAATATATCAACTTCAACAATTTTGTTCGCCTTAAGTTTAACAATGTTCGCAGGCTTAGCAACAGGTATAGGATCCCTAATAGCCCTATTTGCTAAGAAAACAAACACAACTTTTTTATCAGTTTCATTAGGTTTCTCAGCTGGAGTTATGATTTATGTATCGATGATTGAGATTTTCCCCAAAGCAAGGGAAGCCTTAGCAACTTGTTGTGTTAATCCCCAATTTTCTTACCTTTTAACAGTTATCTCTTTCTTTGGAGGAATGGCAATAATTGCTCTTATTGATAGATTAGTACCTGATTATGAAAATCCCCATGAGATAAAATCTGTAGAATCTATGGTACCTCAGAACAGGGATAAACACCTCATGCGAATGGGCCTTATGTCTGCACTTGCTATTGCAATTCATAACTTCCCAGAAGGGATAGCCACATTTACTTCTGCCTTAAAGGATCCTTATCTAGGTATAGGAATTACGGTTGCTATAGCTATTCATAATATTCCAGAAGGAATTGCTGTTTCTGTACCAATTTATTACGCAACAGGCAGTCGCAAAAAGTCTTTCTGGTATTCATTCCTTTCTGGCTTAGCAGAGCCAGTAGGTGCACTATTAGCCTTCTTAGTACTTATGCCATTTTTAAGTGATTTAGTTTTTGGAATCATCTTTGCTTCAGTGGCAGGTATCATGGTCTATATATCTTTTGATGAACTGCTACCTACTAGTGAAAAATATGGTAAACATCACCTTTCTATATATGGTTTAATAACCGGAATGATTGTGATGGCTGCGAGTCTGATTTTGTTTAGTTAATATAGCTTTTTAATCCCCCTCAGCTGAGGGGGATCATAAGTTACAAATATAGCTATTTCCCAGACAATCCACGTTTATCTTGCCAAGCTCTTCTATCAAATTTAAAGATAAGCTGCGTAATCTTCTTTGGCTTACATGGATCTGGATGTCGGTAGAGAAGCAGAATAAATAAAGCTGCTAGAATAGTTCCTTTAAAGACACTACTTATAGAAATAGACCACCATACTCCATTTAGACCTAGTATTGTTGATGCAGATAAGACTATAGCTAATGGTAATCTTGCTCCAGTAAAAATAATGCTTATCAGTGATGGAGGAAGGGTCTTACCTAAGCCATTAAAAGCTCCTTGAGAAGTTATCTCAAGAGTCATGAAGAGTTGAGAAAATCCAAGTATTCTTAAATAATCAGTTCCAAGTTTAAGGGCTTGAGGGTCGTTAGGGATGAAGATAACGAAAATCGGTTCAGCGAAGAATATTAAGAGTAAAGAAGCTAAAATCCCAATAGAACCAGAAAGTGCTATAGTAGTAAAATATCCTTTGGAGATTCTATCCCATTTATCAGCTCCATAGTTCTGACCTACAAAGGAAGATAAGGCAGTGGAGAAACCACTTGCAGTCATCCATGATATTGCTTCAATTTGACTTCCAACTTTCTGAACAGCAATTGGAATTGGACCCCACTGAGCTATTAAACGGGCAATCAAAGTTGCAAAGAGAGTGAATAGTCCTGATTGAAGTCCGATTGGTGTACCAAAAGCAAATATTTTCTTCATAACAGAAGGTATAGGTTTTTTGAAGAAATGAAATTCTTCAAAAGGAGCTAGCTTACTTCTAAAAAGTAGGATAAAGATTAATGTTACTATAGCTTGAGAGAAAACAGTTGCATAAGCTGCTCCTTGTACCCCAAAATTAAAGACAAATATCAAAACTGGATCTAAAATTATATTGATTACTAAACCTACCGCATTAATATAAAAGGGAGTTTTACTGTTACCCATACCATTATAAATTCCAGATAAAACAGGATTAATAAAAGTGAAAATTATGCCCCATGACACAATTTTTAAGTAACTTATGGCATCAGAGATAACATTAACATCCCCTAATTCAAAAAATCCTATCAAATGTCTCGAGAAAATTACCATGGCTAAGGTATAAGAAAATCCTAAGATCAAGGTTAATTGCAGAGCATTTCTAGCGAAATCTCTAGCTAGTAATCTGTCTTTTTTACCAATTGATTGAGCAACGCCTACTTCAGCCCCAATCTTGGCAATAATGATAAAAGCGAAAGAAAACCAGATTAAGAATCCAGCAGTTCCTACAGATGCAACAGCTCCGGATCCGACTCTTCCTATCCATAACATATCTGTCATGTTATATGCCATTTGAATAAATGATTGTGCCATTATCGGTAGTGATAACATTGTTATAGTTTTAAATATGTTACCTTGAGTAAGATCTTTTTTATCTTTCATTATACCTACTTTTTCTATTTTTTTACACTAAATTTTTTCTTATTATCTACGTCAATCATTAAGATAATTATTTATATCTATAACCCAAGGAAGTTTTAGGATTTTAGAGAAGAGTGCTGATTATTCTAGCAAATTCCCCTTCGTTGAGGGGGATACAGGGGGTGAATCCATAGAATACGCATATAATATATATATTCATTAAAATTATGTAGTTTACTTTTGTAGAAAAATATAGAGCTAATCACAAAGTTCTACTGCCCTGTCTGGCTTTATACTATTCCTTGATTGTTACTATCTTTTTAATCTAGTAGAAGTTTATAGAGATAGCAATAATAATGAATATAGATTGAAAAAGAGAGACATAAACTTTACTTTTCCTAGGATATAGAAAGAGCCTCGCTAATGCGAGGCTCTGTATATCAGCCATTAAGGCTTAACATTTGAATCTAAGATATTATTTCATTAATACCATTTTCTTCATTTCAGTTCTTCCAGCATTTTCTACTTTGTAGAAGTAAACACCTGAAGAAACTTTGTTACCAGCATTATCATCACCATTCCAAACAACTTGGTTTAAACCAACAGTTTGAGGAGTGTTAACAAGAGTCTTAACTAATTGACCTTTAACGTTATAAACATTAAGTTTAACATCACCTGTTTTAACTACGTTGTATTTAATTGTAGTTGTAGGGTTGAATGGGTTAGGATAGTTTTGGTTTAACATAGCAATACTTGGTGCAACATCATTATCTTCATTATCAACAGGAGCGTCAACAAATACGATATCAAGAGCCATATATTTCATTGCTCCACCAGTTGCTTGTCCAATACCTTGAATTGATGAACCAAATGTATCATCATCTAAGTACATAACATGAACACGACCAATTTTATTACCATCACCGTCTACACCGATGAAATCAACTTCTGAACCTAAGTAAGGGAATTCAGGAATTTCATCTTGCATTTCAGGAGTATCAACACCATTTAAGAATATTGGTTCTGACCAATGTCCACCGTTATCTGCTGAAACAGAGATAACTAATTCTGCCATGTTTTGGTAAGGAGCTAAATCTTCATATGAATCTGGATATTCATTATAATTTTTAGATCTTTTTGAAGATTGCCATACCATAGCCATCATACCTTCTTCATTAGCATTAGTAACATGAGCAGTATGAAGGTGGAACATCATTGCGTTATCAGCAGCAGCTGAATCCCAGTACATGTAAGGCCAGATATTGTCTCTGATTGGGATTCCCCAATATTCTGCATCAGCAGCAGTAACACCATCATCAATATCATCCCAAGTACCATCATCAAGAACTTCATCATGAAGACCATCAGCATTTTTATCCCAGCTTTTCCAAACAGTTACATCATTATAACCATCATTTGCACCATCATAGTTAGTGAAATCAGCTGGAGGATTAGGAATATTTGTACCATTATCTACTTGAGGGTAAACTTCAGAGAATTCCCATTCTAGAGTATTAGTATCAAAAGCAAGATGTTTTACAGTATGGAAATCAGGCCAGTAGCCACCTTCAGTGCTTTGTACAGTAAAGAAAGCAGGGATATGGATTTTTCCAGCATGATCTACACTTGAACCGAAGTGTCCAGATTGACCGATGCTCATTTCGATAAATTCATCTGCATAAGGGTTATCAGAATCATCAACGAAGATACCTGTACCAGTTACAATTTCACCAGTTACAGGATTGATTTGTTTAGGATTTTCACAGTTAATATTTGGATAAGATGAATGTCTTGTCCATTCACCTTCACCATAGTTATCACATGCAAAGACAGTTAAAGTACCTTCATCAAGTGGTACACCTGCATCTCCTGATTCAGTGTAAGCAATGTGGTAACCAATGTAGTAAGCTTTGTCTTCATGAACGATGAATGACATGTAAGGTCTTCTCCATTCACCTTGAGAATTGTTCCATTCATCCATTTCAGGAATAGTTGTGTATGACCAACCACTTCCATCAAATGATTGAAGTTCGATTTCAGTTTCTGTGAAATCTTTGTAGTACATAACAACGTTTTCAGAAATAGCAGAACCGTTGTCAGTAGCATTTTTAGCCATGATGTATACACGTTGAGAACCAGCAACAGGTGAAGGTCCAACTTGTACTGAAGGCCAGATAAATTCGTTAGTGGAAACCATTGTTCCATTAACTTCAATTTCTAAAGGATTATCAATGATTTGATAAAGGCTTGAATGCATACCTAAAGCAACACCGCCGATAACAGCATCATATCCAAATCCAACTTCAAGAGCAGTAGCTTCATCATCAAGATCCACATGATATGCGAATAATGGTCTTCCACCTTCAGTTACAGCGATACCAGGATACCCTTCCCAGATATCAGCTGAGCCAAAAGCTGTGTTTGATTGAATACTACCAGTATTGTCGATAAAGGTTTTGTAGACTCTACGGTTAGAATTAGCAGTTGTTTTTGTGTGGAAAATTAACCAATGTCCATCTAAAGTAGGAGTTTGAACTCTTTGCATTGGTTTTCCAGTGTATGAACCTGGGAAATAGTCATAGAAGTTATCAACTATAGTTACAGGTTCGATAGCAAAAGTGTATGTAGGTGCAAACCTACTGTCCGGTGTGTAAGATTGATTACCAATTGGATCAATCGACATCGCTTTTCTAGGGTCGTTTTGACTAGCAAAAACGCCAGTAATAAGAATGGCTAATACAGCCACAACAAGAAACAATCGTTTCATGTACATTCCTCCCATTTTTTTTTGGTTTAATTCTTTGATGATAAAATAGTCACTTTTTATCAAAATACAAATTTTTTGTCCGAGTGGCGAACCACTCGGACCTTATATTTCTACTTTAAAAATCCATCTTAACTGAGAAACGGTGAACACCATTTATGAAGTCTTCTGTTAAATCACCCATATCAGTATAAGCGTAATCAAGAGCGAAAACAGCAAATCTAGTAGGGATTTTGAAGCCAGTACCAAAGCTATAAGAAGCAGCGTCGTATCCTATTTGGTAACCACCTCTAAGAGCAAAGTTTCTATAAACGTATTCAGTACCTAAGTTCCAAGTTTCTTCTCTATCAACGACATTATCTAACTGAGCTGCGAATATCCAAGACTGTTCATCTTGTCTAATAAGATCTAGAGCTAAACCAAGAGAGAAAGACATAGGTATTTTAAAACCAAGTTCTTCACCATCTTCATCTATGACTCCATCACCATCATTATCCAATAAGTCAAATGGATCTTCATCAGTTAAGCCATCACTATCATTATCAATTTCATAAATCACATCAGGACCAAAATTTCTTAAGGCCATACCAATAGTTAAGTTTTTCCATTGAGTATTATATAATGAACCTATATCGAAAGAATAACTATCAATATTAAATTCAGAAAGATTTTGTCTAAGGTACTTACCAGTAATACCAAAAGAAAACTTATCAGTGAAGGCATTGGAATAAGTTAATCCGATAGCAATATCACTATTAGTAAATGTTCTTCCAGTAGGACCGAAGACATCTTCAGTAGTTTCATCCATATCATCCATATGGAGAACTGAAGCACTCAAACCAAGAGCTTGAATACCGTCTGTATATGAAACAGCAGCATACTCATGTTTTATATCAGCAACCCATTCAGTATGTGAAAAGAATGCTTGATGATTAAGTTTTGTTGCTAGTCCAGCCGGATTCCAGTAAACTGAAGATATATCATCTGAAACAGCAACGTAAGCTTCACCCATTCCTGTAGCTCTAGCATCAATACCGAGTTTTAAGAACTGAAGGGCAGCAGTAGCTGTTTTACCAAATATTTCAGCACACATAAGTATAGGAACGAGAACAATTACGGATATAATAATTATTTTTTTCATTAGTTCAGTCCCCTTTATTTAATTAAGACAAATTTGCCAACATTGATGTCACCATTTCTTAAATTCTTTACAGAGAATAAGTAAACACCAGGAGCAACAATTTGATTATTTTTTGAAAGTAGATTCCAAGAGTGAATACTTTCTGAAGTAATACCTAAAGCAGCAGCTTTACTAACTGTGATGATATCTTCTTCATAAGCACCTTCATGTCTAAATTCATCAACTAAATCACCAGCAAGAGTGAAGATTTTAACATGAGATCTTTCTGGTAAGTTAACAAACCAAATTCTCTTTGACTTATCACCCTTATCATCATTTTCTCTTCTACCATCGAAAGCAGATCCACCAATATAAGGATTAGGAACTACATATACATTAGAACCATCATTATCTCTACTGTTTGGAGCAGGGAAGAATACCTTCATATTAGCATCAGCATCTCTACCTGTTTCTAAGAAATCCAATGATTTAGCAGGCATACCTCTATCAAAGGCAGTTACAGCCACATAAGTTTCTATACCTTTGCGAGGAACACTTGCAGATGATTTGAAAAATCTTCTTGAAAGACGTTCTTGTCTAAGTTCTTCTAATTTCTCAGCATCACCGATAGAAGACTGACCACCGAAACTGTAGAGAGGAATAAGTTTTTCATCATAGAGTTCTCTAAAAATATCTTCTCTTACATCATCTCTTTTGAAAAGTTGGACAGCGATTTCAGCTTTAACTTCATCAGAAAGGATAGTACCAGCATCTTGATTAACTGTAATTCCAAACATATCTAAAGCAATTTGGTCTGCTTGATTTTGAAGTTCTTGACTATAGTCAACATCGTATCTATAAAGAGGCCAACCATTAATAGTTTCACCTAATTCTATTGGTCTCATAGTGTAATATTCGTTATATTTATAATACTGGTCATCATCATATCTGTTATCTTCAGAACCTGCTACTCTTTCGTTTGGTAATCCAGTATCGATATCTGTATAACCACCAAAGTCTTCAAAAATAGCATCACCAGCACTATTAACAACACCAAGATTGACATTATAATCTTCTAGGTCTTGGGCTGTTTCATATTTTCCCCACATTTGGACTAATGACCAGTCTTCTTGTGAGCCAGAACCTGATCTAATCCAAGTACGATAACCTTGGAAGTCATGTCTTAATCTAAATGCTGTTGGAGGTGAAATTGTTCTTGTTTCTTCACTAGATAAGGTATCTGGTGGAGCAGGAACTTCATTATTACCTTCATAGATAGCACTCCATTCATCCCAGTTTTGATACCAAGAATCTAGATTAGCATTACCATCTTGCCAGCCTACTAGTGTTCCACTAACATTATCTCTATCATAGGAGAAAACAGATCTGTTATCCCAGTAATAGTTGATATAATTACCATCTTCAGAAATTTCAGCAAATAAATTTGGAATTTCAGGTGGTTCTGGTGGAGTATAGTGTAATGCGGTATCAGGAAGAACAACATTAGTTAATGATTGAGCATCACCATAAATTGTTTTTGCCCAGATAGAAGTAGCTTTTAAATCCTCTAAGTTGTCTCCAGGGAAAACAGCAATAACAATTTTCATAGTCTTACGAGGAGCAAGATTCCATCTTTTAAAATAGTTTCCTTCTTCATCTACCTCATTATATGCAGGAGTACCTGGTTGAGCACCACTAAAAGCAAATAGATATCTTGTATCAGCAGCAATTGGTTGAATAAAGTGATCTCCAAATCCTTCACTATCTTCTTTTCTTAAAGCTTCGAACTTTTCATCATCTGGGTTAATATTAATAACTTCACCACTTTCAAGAGCTCTAGCTTTACCACCAATTAATAACCAGTACTTCTCATTATTTGTTTTACCAGTCAAAGTTGAAGATCTGATATTAGAATCATCAGGACCATCACCTACTTCCCAGAACCAACATGAGTAGTTTAGGGAATCTGGATTAGGAATAGGTGAACATACACGTGAACCTACAAGACCTGTGGTTAATCCACCATCTCCATCATTGTCACGGGTATAAGCAAATTCATAATCATCACCTTTTTGGTAACCTGAAAGGTCATCAGAAGCTTTATCTGAATCCCAGCTTTGAGGTCCAACGTCTGAATCCATATAAACACCCATAGCACAATCATAAAGAGTGTCTTGGTCATTCATATTTGTAATATTAAATTCAATATAAACAAGATTTTTAATGTATTCATAAGACCATTGATAACTCATCTGTCTAACGCGGATATTCAGAGGATAATGGTCACTTCTTGATTTATCTCTACCCCAGTCTCTTTGACCTTCATAACCAAAAGGAGAATAATCATAGTAGTAAGATATAAAATCTTGCTCTGAAACAGGAGCTGAATCTTCGTCAACTCTACCATCACCATCATCATCATATGGTGTAGCAAAATTGAAATATTCATCTTCGTCACTAGCACTCAAATCCATAAATCCAAGTGGGAACCAGATATCATTTCTTTCTTCGATAGCTCTAGTTTGGTCAAAATCCTGTTCATGAAGATAAATAGAACCTAAGCCTTGGAAAGCTTCAGGAAGCTCATGCATATCCCTCATTGGGAAGGTAAATCCAGGACCATCTTCGTCTATTTTACCATCACCATCATCATCTTCTCCACGTCTTTGACCTCTTGTTGAAGCAGTCATAATTTTGTCAGATGAATTAAAAGTGCCAAAGAAGTCTGCTACAGATGGATTTGCATTTTCTGTAGGATTATAAGCAGGTAAAAATTCGTTTAAACCTAAGTCACCATCAAACCCAACAGAAACTAATGTATCAAGCACAACGCCTAAGCCATTATAATCATCAGGTAAGTCAGATTCAGCAATAACGCTCATATCTTCTTCACCGTAAGGGTCATTTGATGTCCAATAAAGTTTTTCACCTGTTGCGTTTCTTCTAATTTTTTTCGCACCGAACCACAAAGCACCTTGGTAAAGATAGTCGATTCCACTACCACCAGGATACTCAAGTGAAGGGTATTGAGGAGTAATATCACTACCAGAACCAAAGAATCCATAATTACTCACACGGAGCCATATGTTTCCAACATCATGATATTTTGTTAAGTCAAATTGTTTGGTCGGAGTTGGGTCGACCGCAGCAGCATTCAGTAATGAAATACTACAAATCATTATAGCTAATACTGGAATCAGCTTACGGAAAATCAATTTCATTTATAATCCTCCAGTTTAATTATCTTCAAATTTTAGGTTAAGAGGAATTTTCACCCAACAAGCAACTGGTCTTCCACCAGATTTTGCGGGTTCAAATGTCCATTGCCATACAGCATTAACTGCTGCTTCATCTAATCCACCAGGAATGCTTTGAAGAGATTTAATAACTCTTACATTACCAACAGTACCATCAACTTTAACCCAAGCTTCAACAATGAGTGTTCCTTCTACATTGTTTTGAATAGCTATATCAGGGTAAATAGGTTTAACGCTACGGATAACAGTAGGCATTTCTTGATGGACAACATATGGCTGGTTAATACTGGCTTCGTCAACAGATGAAAATGAAATGTTGAGTTTATCTAAATCATCAGTAGTAGAGATTGTTTTACGCTCAACCGCACTCTCAATATCCTCGAGGCCTAGTTCATCAAAGTTCATTTGAATATTCTCTTCAGGATTAATAATTTCTTCTTCTTCCTCAGGAGCCTCTTCTTCTATGATTTCTTCCTCTTCAACAACTTCTTCAAATTCAAAATGTTCTGATACTTGTGATTCATCACTAACCTCTTCTTCTTTTCCAGAAGACTCAAAACGAGGCATAACTAGTAAAAGAAACATAACTAAAACAACTGACATAGCCATACCCTTTACAAGGTAGCCATTTGCCTCAGTTTTCCAATCTGTGTATTTACTTGCCATAGATTAGCCCCTCTTTCTAGCTTCAAAGACAATAGACTCAACTCTATTGTTCTGAAGATCAGTTATTAAGGTATTAATAGTATCAAAATCAACATCAGCATCTATTCTAAGACTAACAATCCAGTTTCTATCAGGATCTTGATCAATCCTTGATCTGATTTGTTTGCCTAAACTACGACTAATTTCTTCATTGCTTTTATTATCAACTAGCTCATTTACATAGACGTCATCTAAATAATAATCAAAATTAGGAGATGTGCCATCATTTGCAACATAAACTGTTAAAATATTGCTTTGCATCTGCCTTTCGATTTCACGAGCATTTGGATATTTAGTTTGAACAGGAATATAGATAATCTGTGTTGTTACAACAAAAAAGAGAAGTAGTAAGAAAGCAATATCTGATGAAGAAGAAGTATTAGCTTCTGCCTTAACCTTTTTTCTAATCATATTCATATAGCTCTCCTATTTGTTTAAATAATGGCGTTCAAATTTAACTTTTTTTGCCATATTATTAGCTCTTAATTCATCGAACACTGATATAAATCCTTTATACTCAACATTTCTATCAATTTTGAGTTTAATTACACTATCAGGATTTTTCTCAACTTTATCTTTAATCATCTGCTTTCCAAGTTCTGGTACTCTGAATCTCACACCATCTTGCTTAACATCATTCTCGTCATAAACAAAATATTCGCATAAGACATTACTTGTACCTGCCTCATTCCAAATCTCAATTTCAATAAGATTCTGTCTGTCTAAAATCACATCTTGCTCTTGATTTTGTTCTTCAGCAGCAGGAGCAGCAATTTGATAAGGAATACCTTGTTTATTATCAAATTTTCCAACTGCCATAAAGAAAACAATCAGCAAGAAAGCAATATCAGACATTGAAGCTGTTGGTATTTCAGCACTTTTTTTCTTTTTAGCAGGAAATTTCATGATTCCCCACCCTACTTTTCAGTCAAAGTATCAATTACCTTTTCAGTTGCTTTCTGCATATCAACAACAATGCTATCAACCATAGTCATGAAAATATTGTTAGCAAATTGAATAGGGATCGCAATGATTAAACCAGCAGCAGAAGTGATAAGAGCTATCTTGATACCTCCAGCAACAACGCCAGCGTCAACAACTTCAGTATTTTGAATATCATCAAAAGCTGTAATCATACCTAGAAGAGTTCCTAAGAAACCCATCATAGGTGCTAAAGTAATTGTAGTAGATAATTCGTTGAAACCTCTATCAAGGAATGACATTTCAACAACAGCTGCATTTTCCATTGCTTTTTCCATAGCTTCGATACCTGAATCATTTTTCAATAAACCAGCTCTAACTATATTTGCAACTGAACCTTTTTGATCATTAACATATTCAATAGCAGCTTTAAAGTTACCATCTTTTATTTTAGGAACAATTTCTTCTAAGAATTTTTCAACATTTATTCTTCCTCTTACTAATACTAAGAGTTTCCAAATACCAATACCAAGTCCCCAGATAAATAAAGCTAAGAGAGGCCACATAGCCCATCCACCATCTTTAAACTGTTTAACTAAGCTTTTTCCAAAAAGAGTACTTGCTATAGTTTCAATTGCACTACCACTTTCCTGTGCAGCCTCCTGCGCGAATAAAGCAGTAGTAAATACAAAACTTCCTAACAAAATTATTAGTAAGAGTACTGAAATTTTCTTATTCATCCTTCATTTCCTCCAATTATTATATTATATTTTTTATTTTAGAAATTATAAGAGATACCAAAAGAGTATGATCTATCTTGAGAAACTCTTCCTGGATCATTAAATCTATGTTGATTCATAAAATTAACTTCAGGTATTTCAACACCATTAACTGAGAAGTCTTCACCTGAATCAAATGGATCACCAGTTTTAGCGTAAACACTATTGATGTTTCTATACTTGAATAAATTATCAATATCAAAGAAAATATTAATATAAGAATTTCTACTAATATTAACTTTCTTAGAGATTTTCAAACTTGTATTCTGTCTAGCATCTTTTCTTTCACTGTTTGGATCTAAGAAATTGTCAGTGTCTGGATCTTGTGGAGTATAAGGTTCTCCAGATGAGTAAGTGTAAGTGAAGCTAGTTGAAAAATCATCTAATGGTAAAATATAGTTAGTGAAAGGAATAAAGAATTCTTCACCTCTTTCAATTCTAAACATTAAGTTTAAGCTAAGATTATTTCTGATATCCCAATCAAGAGGGAATTCACGTAAGTTAGTGTTTTCGTCTTGAATAACAGTAGAAGAGTTGTTACCTTCAGCCCAAGCAAAAGAGTAAGAAATATTTGCAGACCAGAAGTTTGTAAGAGCTTTATCTAAAGCCACATCAATACCTCTACCAGAAGCATAGTCTTCAGAAATGAATTCATACCAGAAAACTTGCGGTTCATCAGGATCAACAACTTTTCTTGTAGAAACATAGTTATAATAGTTTTTATAGTATAATGAAAGGTCAATAGCCCAATCTTCATTGATTAAGTGTTGAAGACCAACTTCATAAGTAATTGTTATTTGTGGTTCAAGTTCAGCATTACCAACAGTAACAGCATTATCTGATGTGTAAGCATCTTGAGGGGTTTTAGAAGTAAAGATATATCTCATAGCAGGTAACTGGTTTTGGTAGTTATAAGCAAATCTAAGAACATCTCTTTCTGAGATTGGATGAGATACACCAACACGTGGTGATACCATAAGTTGGGTTTTATCTTTACCATCAAAGCTTTCAGTTCTGTAAGTTCCGTCATCGTTAAGAACATCATAATCTTCACCGATGTACCAGAAGTCAAATCTTAAACCAGCATTAACAATCATACCTTGCCATTCCATTTTATCTTGAAGGTAGAAAGCACCTTGGATAGGATCTGCTCTATAACCGTCTCTAGTACCTGAAGAAGCTTTAGATGCTTGGTAATATGATTCTGGAGAATAAACAACAAAATAAGGGTTTTCAGCAGAGCCATCACCGAAGATTTCTACGACATCAGAATTGCTATTGACAATATTTTGAATAGCAAGAGAATCTGCTCCTTCTGGAATAGAATCTGAGTCAAAGATTGATCTTAGATAGTTAGCTCTTCTATCATTATAAATAGTAGTAAAACTTTGAAGTTGATTTTTTTCAATACTATAACGAGTAAGTTCAAAACCTGTTTTAGCAGTATTAATTCTATCAATAGCCCATTCTACATCACCTCTTAAGTTATAAGAGATAGTTTTATCATCTACGAAATTCGTATAAATTGACCCAGGTGCGTTAAATCCAGGAATTCCAGGATTGTCCAAAGCAGTAGTCTCATAAGTCCACTCAGTAGCTGGTCTAAATGAGCTATAATAGTCATAAACACCATCAGAGTCACTATCAATAGAAACATAAGCAGGGTGGTCATAAAGGAAGATACCTTCATTATTAAGCACACCTTGAACATATTCTTCTCTGCGTTCTAGATCGTTATTAATTTCATTAGAGGTAACATTTAAATATAAGAAGTTTTCTCTATCAATACCTTTTGGACCTTCATAAGTATCTTTTTGGAAATAAGAAGCTTTTAATTTGAGGTTAGCTGTTTGGCTAAGGTTTTGGTCGTAAGTGAAAACGTATTGTCTTTGTTCTGTTTCTGTTTCTGCAAAATGCTGAAGAGCATACTTCCAATTCCATGCAAATGGTTCATAACTTGAACGGTCACCACGTACAGCGAAAGTAACATTAGCATTATTATTAATTTGATATCTAGATTTGAAGTTAAGATTATAGTCATTATAATTTCTGCTTGATAAATCAAAGCCAGCAACTTCATCTCTATCACCATAAACATCATAAACAGGATATTCATTTACTAATGGAAGGCCATTAAAAGTGAAGTCTGCATAAGGATCAGATTCATAATATTCGGCATATCTTCCATCTGTCCATGTTCCAGCTCCATTAATGAAGAAGGTAAATCTTGAGTTAAGATTGTTTTCAGCACCTAAATAGCCAAGCACAGGTCCACCGAAGTTAAATCTAAGTAGATCTTGGTTTCTACCATCATCTACTAAGTGGTCGGTATTCCATTCTACTTTACCTCGGTATTCAGGATAACCTGAACGGGTAACAATATTGACCATACCTGATTGTGCATTACCAAATTCTGCAGTTAATGCACCAGTATAAACTTTCATATCCGCGATAGCATCAGTATCAACCTGAAGAGCAGAACCACCATCAACAGGGTCAGAAACTGACATCCCGTCAACAGTGAAGTTAACTTCATTAGATCTTGATCCACGAACACGAATTTCGCCACCAACATTGGTAACACCAGGTTGGAGAGCCATAATATCATCAACACTGGAAACAGATAAATCACTTATATTCCCTACATCAATAGATCTTTCGGTACCGACTCTATCGGTATCAATTACCTTACGTTTCTCAGTGAAAGTAATAGCTTCTAATGAATTATCACCAGGTTCTAAACGAACTGGATCTCTATTTGTGGTTTGGTTAACATTAATTTCAACACCTTGAATTAACTGTCTTCTGTAACCAGTAGCAGAGACCAAAAGGTCATAGACACCAGGTGAGATATTAATAATAATATATTCACCAAATTCATCAGTACTAGTACCAAATTGAGTATTATTACCATCTAACTGTAATACAACATTAGCTTGCGGTAATGGTTCTCCGTTATTATCTCTAACTTGTCCCTTTAATACACCAGAAGTCTGAGCATATAATTGGACACTAAAAAGCACTAAAACGACAGTAATCAATATAGCTGTCTTACGCATTTAGTTATCCTCCCTTTTAATATCACAATAAATTATTTTAAAAAAAAATCAAATATTTCACTAATTTCATAATACTTTAGTTTATCATACTATTTTAACAAAAAGATTATATAATAAGAATGATGTCAATTTATTTTTAAATTTGACTTCAAAAACTGGTGATTGCAACTTTTTTGCAGTAATTTTTATCCCATCATATAAATATTTGTCTTTCAATAGATTTCTTCCCTTTTTAACTAAATATTAATAAATTAGTAATATTTTATATATCATTATTTTTCAGTACGTTACTATTTTCTCAAGTTCCACATATCTGTCGAGTATTTTTTTTTAATTAATTTTTCGACTCTATTTTTTTCGAATCCTTCTAAGTCTTGAATTTCTTCAAAAATGTCTTTTTGCCAAGCTTCTTGGAATCCTTGAGCAAATTTGCTTACTGCAAGAGCATAAGGAACTGTCTTGTTTAGAACTTGATTGATAGATATTGTTTTCTTATCCATTAGAGTAGCCAGTCTCTCGCGCATCTTATCAGAAAGTCCTGGCATTAGATAGGCTATTTCTCTTTGATTTTCATCAAGAATTATTGAGCCATGTTGTAGTAAAACCCCATTTTTTCTCACTTGAGCAGACCCAACAATCTTCTTTCCTTGAACAGCTAGCTCATATTTTGAAGATGAATTAAAACAAGGATTAAGAGGTTCACGTTGAGAAAAAGAAGATAATTCTTTTTGTTCAAACTCTACTTGGATACCTAATAGCTTCAATCCTTGAGCTAAGGCTAAACTAATATCGCCATAACTCTTTAGAACATTACCTGCTAGGTGTTCATCATTAGGAGCAATTACTGAATAAGTAACTTCGTTTTTATGGAGAACTAACCTACCTCCGGTAGGTCTTCTAACAAAGCCATAGCCAACTTCTTTAAGTTTGTCAAAATCCACTTCCTTTTCAGCATTTTGATGGTAACCCAGGGAAAGAGTTGGGGGATCCCAGTCATAAAATCTTATTAAAGGTGTAGATTTACCTTCTTGAACAAGTTCAAAGATAGCATCATCGATAGCCATATTTTCAGCTGGACTTAATTTACCTTGGGTGAGAATTCTCCATTTCATTAATAGTTCATCCTAACTTTTAGATTAGCTACTCTATCTGTAATATGGCCAATCTCAAAGACTTCTGTTTTAGCTTTTATAGTCTCTGCTAAGTCCGAACCAACAACAACAATCATACCTATTCCCATATTGAAGGCACGATAACTTTCCTCTTGAGCAATATTACCATTTTCAACCAAGAGCTGGAAAATAGCAGGAATATCCCAAGTTTTGCAATTAATCTCAGCAGTCATATTATCGGGAATAACACGAGAAAGGTTACCAGGTATTCCTCCACCGGTAATATGAGCCATACCATGAATCATATCAGGCGAAGCCCATTCTTTTAAAAGTGGAAGGTAAGATTTATGAATCTTTAGCATTGTCTCTGCAAGAGTTTGATTTATTTCTGGAATAAGTGAATCAACTTTAAGATTCATCTTCTCGAAAAGTATTTTTCTAGCTAAAGAATAACCATTTGTATGGAGCCCTGTTGAGGGAAGGCCTAAGATAATATCACCTTTCTGAATCTTTTCTCCAGTAATAATATTCTTTTTCTCTACCATACCAACAATAGTTCCAGCTAAATCAAAATCATCCTCTGCATAGATTCCTGGCATTTCAGCCATTTCTCCACCAATCAGCGCCATTTCATTTTCTTTACAAGCTTTAGCAAATCCCCAAATAATCTCTTCCATAACTTTTGGATTTAGCTTACCAACTCCGACATAATCAAGGAAATATTGTGGAATTGCCCCTTGTACAAAGATATCATTTACACAATGATTAACCAAGTCTTGACCAACTGTATTATAGACACCAGCCATATTAGCTATTACGAGCTTAGTTCCAACACCATCAGCACTTGAAACTAGAACAGGTTCTTTCCAAGCAGAAAGATCAACCTGATAAAGTCCACCAAAGCCACCAATTTGTGAAAGTACATTCTTATTGAAAGTTTCTTTTACTAGGGGTTTAATTCTATTTACAGAATCTTCACCTGCTTTTATATCGACACCAGCACTTTTATAATCCATAGTATCCTCTTTTATATAATAATTTTTAGATTTTAATCCATTGTTTGAGTTCTAAACTCATTTTTTCAATATCACTTTCTGTTAATTGTTGTAGGTTTTCTACGCTAAATGACTGAATATTATTAGCAGCAGTGATTGTTCCATAAATTGTAGCCTGTTTAATTGTCTCAAAATCATATTTTTTTACTTTAGCTAAATAACCTGTAAAACCACCTGCGAAGGAATCCCCAGCTCCAGTTGGATCAACTACTTTTCTAACAGGATAAACAGGAACAAAGAATAGTTGTTCTCTGCTAGCTACAATAGCACCGTACTCACCTCTTTTGACAACCACATATTTTACACCTAAATCAAGAATAAGTTCTATTGCTTCAAAGATATTGCTCTTTTCAGCATACATTTTAATTTCATCTTCATTGATAAAGATTAAATCTACTTTTTTAATAACTTGAGTTAGCTCAGGTTTAGTCATATCAATCCAAAGATTCATTGTGTCCATCGCAATTAAATCAGAACATTCTATTTGCTCTAAGACTTCTAATTGCAAAGCTGGATGAATATTACCCAGAAGAGTTACATTATTTGTTTTGCAATCTTGGGTTAGAATAGGCTTAAATTCTGCAAAAACATTTAATTGGGTATCTAAAGTTGTTGCTTGATTTAGATTGAGGTATTCTCCTTTCCAACGGAAAGTTTTTCCTGGGACTTTTACAAGTCCTTCAATATTAATTTCTTTCTTATTTAATAAATCAATGTGATTTTGGGGGAAATCTTCCCCAACCACACCTACAATTGAGACATCTGTAAAATATTTTCCTGCTATTGAAGCATAAATAGCTGAACCACCCAGCACATCTGCCACTTCACCAGCAGGAGTTTTGATTGTATCTAAGGCAATAGACCCGATAACTACTAAACTCATCTAATTCTCCTGAATTTGTTCAGTTTGATCACCTTGAAAAATATTCCAGAATACATCAAACTTACTCGTGTTAGTTTTGTAGAGAAGGATGATAATTAAGAGTAGAAGTACTATCATATAGAATAGTCGAGACCAGCCTTTCGAAGCCTTTTCTCTTCTTTCTTTTCTTGCTTCCAAAATCTTTTCTTTAAGTTGATCCATTTTTGTTTCCTTACTTTTATATCTATTATGAAGAATCAGGTTACGCAAGTAACCTGATTCTTTTTAACTTTATTTTATTAAACTTTCTAATCCTTGTGCGAATCTTTTAACACCTTCGCGGAGATTGTCCATACTATTAGCATATGAGAATCTTACTAGTTTATCGTTACCAAAAGCAGAACCAGGTACTATAGCTATTTTAGCTTCTTCTAATAAATAGCTACATAATTCTACATCATTCTTAAGACCTTTAGTATTATGTTTTAAGTAATAATCAATATTTACCATAATATAAAAGGCACCTTGAGGAGCTGTAGTAGTAACTTTAGCAATCTTATTAAGTTCGGCGTGCATAAAGGCTTTTCTTTCTTCAAATTCTTTCCTCATATTTTCAATAGAGCCATCATCTTTTACTAGGGCAGCAATAGCAGCTTTTTGAGTAATGGAGTTGGTATTTGAAGTAATATGCCCTTGCAGACTACTTGCAGCATCCATGATGTACTTAGGACCTACACTATAGCCTAATCTCCAGCCTGTCATTGCATAAGCTTTTGAGACACCATTGATAATGACTGTGATATCTTTAAACTCAGCTTTAAGAGCTGCAATAGAATAATGTTTAGCATTATCATAAACTAGTTTTTCATAAATTTCATCAGCTATTATCAAAATATTGTTCTCAAGGCAGATTTGACCAATTAACAGGAGTTCTTCTTTAGAATATATTGCTCCAGTTGGGTTATTAGGATTATTCAACATCAATGCTTTTATATTGGGATTTTCAGCTATCAATGCTTTTAAATCATCAGGATTGATTTTGTAATTATCCTCTTCTTTTGTTTCTAAAAGGAGGGGTTTACCACCAGCAATATCAACTTGATCAGGATAGCTAACCCAGTAAGGTGAAGGAATAATAACCTGATCACCTGCATCACAGATAGCCATCAAAATAAAAACTATTGATGCCTTTGCTCCTGGTGAAACTAATATCTGACTTGGTTCATACTCTAAATTATTTTCTTCTTTGAACTTCTTCGCAATTGCCTCTCTGAGAGGAAGAATGCCTGGAGTAGGTGTATAGCGAGTAAAGTTGTCTTGAATAGCTTTTACACCAGCTTCTTTAATATATTCAGGGGTGTTAAAATCAGGCTCACCAACACCAAAGTTTATCACATCTATACCTTTAGCTATATAGGCTTTAGCTTTTGACATTACTGCTAAAGTTGGTGAAGGTTTAATTGCTCTTGCTTTGTTGGAAAGTTTTATCATGATTTCCTCCTATTTAGACATTAAGAGTACTAAAGCAGTAGTATTAACAATATCTTCAGCAGAGCAACCACGAGATAAATCGCAGATTGGAGCTGCTAATCCTTGGATCACAGGACCAATAGCCTCAGCTTTGGCGAATCTCTGAACTAATTTGTAACCAATATTACCAGCTTGTAAGTCTGGGAAAATTAAAACATTAGCATTACCTGCAACCTTACTTCCAGGAGCCTTTTTTTCTCCGATAGCAGGAATAATAGCTGCATCAGCTTGTAAATCTCCATCAAATTCGAAACTAACATTTCTACTCTTAATAATATCTACTGCAGAAGTTACCTTATCAACAAGTTCATGCTTAGCTGAACCTTTGGTTGAGAAAGAAAGTAGTGCAACTTTTGCTTCATCTCCAATAAGTGAGGCTCTTGTTTCAGCAGTTGAAATTGCGATATCAGCTAATTGTTCAGCAGTAGGATTAGGTACAACAGCACAATCGCCAAAAAGAAAAACTCTATCTTGACCTTGGAAGTCTGGAGTAACCATAATAAAACTTGAAGAAACTGTAGCAAGTCCAGCTTTAACACCTACAACTTGTAGAGCAGCTTTGAGAACATCACCAGTTGTATTAACAGCGCCAGCAACCATTCCATTTACTTTGCCAAATTTAACAAGTAAGGCACCAAAGAAGAGAGGGTTTCTAACTATTTTTGCAGCATCTTCACGACTAATTCCCTTTTTCTTTCTTTTTTCATAGAAAAAGTCTGTGAATTCCTCAATATTTGGGCAATCATCTGGGTTCCATATTGTTGCACCTGTAATATCAAAGCCTCTTTCTTTTGCACGTGCTTCTACATCAGCTGGTTGACCAATGAGAACAACTTTTGCCATTTTCTCTTTAAGAATCTGTTCGGTAGCTGCTAGAGTTCTTTCATCCATAGCTTCAGGTAAAACGATAGAACCATTTACCTTTTGAGCTTTTAATTTGAATTGGTTAATAATATCCATTTCAAACTCCTATTTATTTTTTTTATTTTCTAGTTATTTTTCTGTCAGTCTTGGTAGGTGCGTATTGCATAGGCTCTTTTAAAGAGACCACCCCGCCAGTGAAATACACTGCCACCCTTCTTTTGGAGGGGAATTAAGACCACCCCGCCAGTGAAATACACTGCTACCCTTCTTTTGGAGGGGAATTAAGACCACCCCGCCAGTGAAATACACTGCCACCCCTCCACGGGAGGGGAATTAAGACCACCCCGCCAGTAAAATACACTGCCACCCCTCCGCTGGAGGGGAATTAAGACCACCCCGCCAGTGAAATACACTGCTACCCTTCTTTTGGAGGGGAATTAAGACCACCCCGCCAGTGAAATACACTGCCACCCCTCCACGGGAGGGGAATTAAGACCACCCCGCCAGTAAAATACACTGCCACCCCTCCGCTGGAGGGGAATTAAGACCACCCCGCCAGTGAAATACCGAGCCACCCCTCTACGGGAGGGGAATTAAGACCACCCCGACTCGGAAATACCGAGCCACCCCTCCACGGGAGGGGAATTATGGAGCGGAAGCACCCATGCTTCCACCTGGCAACAGGATATTGCCAGTCTATGGGATTTTACTTTTTAATTTCCACAACTATTTTGTCTAAATCAGCTATCTTGATAAATACATTTTTAATATAAGATAGCAAATTCAAACGGTTTTGCTTAATCTCTTCTTCCTCTACATTAACCATAACATTGTCAAAAAAGTTATCAATTAATGAACGAGCTGAAACTAAGATTTGCATAGCTTCAACATAATTTTGTTGTTCTAGTTTATCTGTAATATCTGATTCATTATTTGTAAAATAGTCATAAAGAACTCTTTCGTTTTGGTCATTAAAGAGAGCTGAATTAAGATCAGAAATAGTTTTCTCTTTAGTTAGTATGTTTGAAACTCTCTTATAGCCGAGAACCAAACCTTCAAAATCAGCAGAACCTTTAAAATTCTGGATAGCTAATGCTCGCTTTTTTATTTCTGCAATATCTGTAAAATCATAGTCAATAACACTATCAATAACATCATAGGCTATCTTTTCTTCCTCTAATAACCATTTGATTCTCTGTTGGAAGAAGCTATAAACAAAGTCTTTATTGTGATTTTTCTCTTGTAACTTGCTTTCTAACTGTAAGAAAGCAAAATCAATCAAGCCAAAAATATCAATTTTCCAATCTCTATCATCTAAGATTTTCACAATTCCATTAGCAGCTCTTCTTAAAGCGAAAGGGTCATTAGAACCAGTTGGAATCAAATCAACCCCGATAATACCACAAACAGTATCTAACTTATCTACTATAGCGGCTACTGCCCCATTTACACTTGTTGGCAAACCATCATTCTGTCCACGAGGCATATAATGTTCATAGATACCTAAGGCAACATCCTCTTTCTCTCCAGAGAGAAGTGCATATTTCATACCAATATAACCTTGCAATTTAGTGAACTCTTTTTCACCCAGCATTAAAGTAACTAAATCAGCTTTAGTTAAAAGGACTGACCTTAAGATATCTTCTTTATTTAAAAGTTTTAATTCATCAGCTATATAATCAGCTATTTTTAAACATCTTTGCACCTTTTCATAGG
Organism: Cloacimonadales bacterium (SeqCode); assembly: GCA_963678375.2. Taxonomy (GTDB): domain Bacteria; phylum Cloacimonadota; class Cloacimonadia; order Cloacimonadales; family JAFGVF01; genus JAEKNW01. Next base: position 1,604,322 of record OY782831.1, on the reverse strand, counting down.
TTGATCCTAAATCTGCTTGGAAAGTTACATCTCTTAACTTATCAACATAAGACTCTAAGCTGTGTTTAGTGTCTTCTTTAAAGAAGAACTCAGCATCTTCAAGTCTAGCTTTAATTACCTTTTCATTCCCTTTCCTAATAATATCTGAATATTGAGGATTACCATTTGAGATAAAAACAAATTCGTTGCAGAGGCTTCCATCACTATTTACTACTGAGAAATATTTTTGGTTCTGACTTATAGTAGAGGTAATAATTTTATCAGGTAAACTTAAGTATTTCTCTTCAAAAGTACCAATTACAGCTGTTGGATATTCGACTAAATCTACTACCAACTCAAGGAGACGTTTATCTTCAATTATTTTCTTATCACTGTCTTTGTAGAGATTTTCTAATTGTTCTTCAATTAGAGAGATGCGTTTTTTACGATCAGCAATTACAGATATTTCTTCTAGAGTCTGTAAATAGTCTTGTGGCTGGTTAATAACTTTGCAAACATCAACATCGATATAACGATTACCAACTACATTATTATTTGACTTCAAATTATTAAAGGTAAAAGGAATAACTTCAGAATCTAACATTAAAAGTATATTTCTAATTGGTCTGGCAAAATGGATCTTACTTTCTCCCCATCTCATAGATTTAGGGGATGGCATATTTTTTAATAGTTCTGGTAAAAAGCCTGTGATAATATTAGCGACATGCTGTCCCTTAATCTCTTTCTTGCAAGCTATGTATTGGCCTTTAGCAGTTTCTTTAACGTAAGATTCCTCTGGACTACAACCAGCTCCTCTAAGAAAACCAGCTCCAGCTTTGCTTAAAGAACCATCTTGATTATAAGCGATTCTTGTTGCAGGTCCCATTTTCTCAACAGTTTCATCTTTTTGCATAGTTTCTAAATCTCTTATTAGAATAGCAAAACGTTTAGGTGTTGTATAGCTAGACAGGGCACTATAACTTAGTTTAGCCTGTTTTATTTCAGCCTTAAATCTATCAATAATGGTCTTTTCTATATTAGCAATATACCCTGCAGGTATCTCTTCTACACTTAATTCAAATAAGAAATCTTTGGTTAGCATTAACTTTTCTCCGAATTTTAAAACTTAATCTTTTTTATCTAGAATTGATATTTTAATGTTACTTGATTAACAAAGCCTAAATCTCCATATGAGTTAAGGGCATAATCAATCTTTAAATTATTTCTAACAAATCCTACTCCAGTTGAAAAACCAGAGTATAGTTCATTATCTCCACCATTTTTATAATCGCCAGCATTTGTTTTATATCCAAGACGCAAGAGTAACTGGTCATGGATTTGGAATTCAGACCCAATTAAGCCTGTCAAATCTGTACCTTTAGCCATTGATAAATCTAAAGAGACTAACATAGTTGGAATAAATTCAGCATGACTATTACGAGTCTTTAAATCTGTTTTATAGGATATACCACCTGCATAAACAAGAGGTAAACCTTCACTATATTCAGAATCAGTGAAATATGTCATCTGAGTTCCTAAATTACGAATTACAGCACCAACTCTGATTTTATCATTTACAGGCCTATGCAAAAGACCAAGGTCAAAAGCTATAGCTGAAGCAGATTTATCATCAATTGATTCTTGTATATACTTACCTGTGATACCTAGATTGAGCTGTTCATTAAAATAATATGAATAGGATGCCCCTGCAATGAAGTCTGAGTTATTAAATGTTCCAGATTCGAAATAGCCACCATTCTCTCCCTCAATGGTTCTTGTCATATCATCGCTTGCTAAAAATTGACCAAAAAAGGCAACATTGGCTTTTTGACTTTTCTGGTATTGATAAGCAACTGCTCCACCATTATATCCATCGAAATAGTTCATATAAGTAGAAGTCACTTGTCTCCTAACTTCATATCCTCCCAAATTAGCAGGATTAAAGAATATAACATCAATATCGTCATCCCGGGATGTGAATGCTCCAGCCATAGCGTTTGCCCTAGCTGAGTAGATAATTTTCAAACTGTTAAATCCACTTGTCCCTGCATCATCCCCTATTGCCAATATAGGCAAAACTACTAGTATTAAACCCACAATTAGAATTAAATTTTTACTCATTAATCACTTCTCTTATCTGGTCTAAAAGTTCTTGATCATTTTTTGCATCTAAAAGCTTATGTCGATTAGATTCATCCCTCACAAATTTCGTTACTTTAGCTAGTAAAGTCATATATTCTTGATTCCGTCCTGTTGGCACTGCAAACATAAAAACTATTTTTACAGGTTGGCCATCTAGAGAATCATATTCAATACCTTGAGGTAACAAGGCTAGTATAAGCTTCGTCTCTTTTACTGTAGCACTCTTTCCATGAGGAATAGCAACATTTCTCCCAATTCCAGTAGAGAAATTCTCTTCTCTTTGCCAGATTGCTTGGAAAAATTCAGACGATGAAGCTACAACCCCTGCAATTTCTAATTTATCACAAAGTTGCTCTATCAGCTCTCTTTTATCACTACAATTAAGGTTTCTATATATTAATTTTTTATCAGTAAACATTATAATTTTCCTTAATAACATATTTTATAATAATAATTCAATCGTCAATAAAATTCTTTTTTCTTTACTGATAACCTTTACTAGCCCCTTCAGCCAAGACCTAGCCTTGAGATGTTATCTCTTCTTTAAAAGCAAATAATACTAGACAGCATTGTTTTTTAAAGATATATTTTGTTTATAGTAAAATGGGACTTCTAGATTACCGATATTCCTCTCAAATTTATTAGTTTAGAAAAGTTTATACCTTGTAATAATTTACTTGCGATTTTCTTTAATAGAATTATTATTTCCTTTTAGAAATATAACTTAATAAAGTAATACATTAATTGGCTTTGATTAACTAACTTATTGAAATACTAGCTAGGAGATTAGATGAAGTCTTTACTTCTTTCTTTAATAACTTTTTGCTTATTAGGCAAACTCAGTGGCTTAACTCATTTAAATATTGATGGATACTATGCAGAAAATGCTCCAATACCGCTTGCAATTGAATCTTATGTTGAAGGAAACAACGAAGTAGTCCACCCAGACGTTCTCTACTTTGAGAATGGTTGGAAGGGTTATAAGTATTGGATGGTCTTTACACCTTTTCCTGAATCTCAAACTCAATACGAAAATCCTAGCATCTGCGTTTCCCAAGATGGTTTAAACTGGACTACTCCTCCTGGCTTACTTAATCCTGTTGTGGCTCCCTTCCCTGATTCATTTAACCCCAACGATTATTACCATTCTGATCCAGACTTAATAATGTCTAGCGATCTAACTACTATGTACATATTTTGGAGAGAACATACTGGTTGGAGATATGAAACCCTTAACTACATTTATTCTACAGATGGAATTAATTGGTCGGATACTGTTCCAGTACTTGTTGTAGATGGAAGCAATACCGAGAAAATCATTTCTCCTTCCTTAGTAAGAGATAATGATAACATAAAAATGTGGACTGTTGATACAAAAACTTCTCCTAGAACTATAAGAATGAGAACAAGCATTTCTTTAACTAATTCCTGGTCTGAGCCAATTGCTACTGATTTAACTATTATTAATGACAACATAGAAATTTGGCATTTAGATGTTACTTTTATTGATAATAAATACTATATGCTAGCTTCTGTTGGTTCTTCTGGGAACCCTAGAGGAGGTGATCTATATCTCGCTGTTTCTGATAATGGAATAAACTGGACAGTAGCATCTAATCCTGTTCTTCAAGGTCTAAATAATTCTTGGGATGAATTAATCTATAGAGCTACTATTTTAGTAAACCCTGTAAATGAATACCTCAGTTTCAAATGTTGGTATTCATCTGATGGGGGTACTCCTTACGATAGCAATTATTGGAAAATAGGCTATACTAGTTTTATGCACGATGATATTGAAGAAGACCAGACTCTTCCAGTTCAGTTAACTTCTTTTACAAGTTTGATCTCGAATGGTAGAAATGTTAAACTTAACTGGGTAAGTCAAACAGAAAGCGAATTAGATGGCTATAAGATATACCGAAATACTAAAGCCTACCTACAAGAATTAGAAATGCTAGACATATACATACCTGCAACTAATACTAGTCAAACACAACATTATTCCTATTTAGATGAAACTATATCTTCAGATGGTACCTACTTCTACTGGATTCAAGCTATAGATTATGATGGATCTAATGAGTTTTTTGGACCAACAAAAATAGAAATCTCTGCTGACAACCAAACTACTAATCTGGAAATTCCCCAAACTGTTGGATTGATTTCAATCTACCCCAATCCTTTTAACCCATCCACCAACATAACTTATTATGTAGATATAGCTTCAGACATTCTTATCGAAATCTATAATATTAAAGGTCAGAGAGTTAAAACATTTGACGAAGGGGAAAAGCTTCCAGGTATTTATAAGTTGGTTTGGTCTAACAATATTGCCTCTGGTGAAGTTTTATCATCTGGAGTTTACTTTTGCAGATTGATAAGTAATCAAGGAAGGGAAATAAGAAAAATTCTCTTACAGAAATAAGATTTTATCTTAATCAGATTACAGAAATCTTCCTTTCTTTAATACTATTATTCGCAATAAGTAAACTAATGACTAGTCAAATATTTTATCCTAATTATCTCTTGAAATATTTTCACTTTATCCTTGCCTATTCCTTCATTGTTAATATCCCATTTAGGTACTAGGAATTCATGAAGATACCAATAATGATGGAGAATTCAATGTACATCTATGGGTCAAAAAACCTGCGAAAAGAGATCAGTAAAATAATAAATAATCCTTTTTGATTGACATATTTATCAGAAAAATCATTTATCATATCATGATAACAAAGCACTATAAAGAAGTTAAGAAGGTCCTAAAAAAAGGCTCTCACATAGATAGCTATTTTGTGAGTAAGTACTCTTTCTCACCCTATATGGCTTGCCAACATGGCTGCAAATACTGTGATGGCAGAGCTGAGCGTTATTATGTAGAAGGTGATTTTGAGCAAGATATAGTTGTCCGTAAGAACACAGCTCAACAATTAGATGAAGATCTGACAAAAGAAAGAGATTGGGGAGTTATATTGGTTGGGTCAGGTATTTCAGATGCTTACCAACCTTGTGAGTTAGAAGAGCAGATAATGACAGAAAGTCTCAAAGTCTTAATCAAGCATAAATACCCTCTATTTATAATAACTAAATCTGCTCATATCTTACGGGATATTGACCTTCTAGATAAACTTAATCAGCTAGCAGGAGTCACAGTATCTTCATCTTTGACTTTTCCTGATGACAAGCATCGCAAAATTATTGAGCCAAATGCTTCTTCTATTGAAGATAGGGTAAAATCTCTAGAAGTCCTCCAAAAAAGAGGTATTGCTATTGGTATTACGGCTATGCCCATACTTCCGAAAATAGTTGATAACCCAAAAGATTTAGAAAAGCTTTTCAGCCTATATAAATCAATAAATCCAGCCTTTGTACTAGCAGGAGGATTAACTCTTAGACCTGGCAGGAATAAGAATATCTATATGCAAGTATTAAAAAAACATTATCCCCAATATCTTGAAATTTATGAAAAGATGTACAGGAGAGACTTCTTTTCAGGATCTCCTCTAAGAGAATATTCTAACCCTTTTTATGAAAGAGTTTATGCTCTTATGGATAACAAAGGCTTAAATTCTTTTATCCCATTTCAAGTATATAAGGAAAGATTTCCTATCTATGAAGTTATTTATATCTACCTTAAACATCTTAAATATCAATACCGTAACTATCCACAATTGGATAGACTAATCTATTCTTATAGTAGATATAAAGAATGGTATTTGAATTTTAAAAATAAAATGAACAAGAGTAAAAAGGTTAGTTACCTAAATTTAGAAGAAGAATTTATCTTTCTAACAAAAACAGGTGTGCTTGAAGAAATAATTGATAACAAAACTTTATTTAACAATATAATGCTTAAACTACAAACTATAGAGAGATTACATATTTGACCCAAACAAGCAAATCTTTACTATATAAAAAAAAAGCAAAACCCGAATAAGTACATTGGATTTTGCTTCTATTTCATAGTTCTATTTTTTTTATTTCTTAAGCATATTAGTTACTGCCATTTCAGCTGCTTTTATCATAGGAAAACCAGCAGGTGAAGCTGTAAGAAGTGGATGTGAACCTATCTGAGCAGTTAACAAACTATTGATGTTCATCCTATTTTGAATCATAATACCAATAGTATTAGTCATTTCACCACTAGACAATCCACCAATAACTTCTCCACCCAAAATAACACCTGAATCCTTAGCAACAACAAATTTAACAAACTGCTTGGAAGTGTCTGATAAGCTTCCTGGATGTCTATCAACACCTTCAAATGAACCAGTTACATAATTTATTCCAATTTCTTTTGCTTCTTTTTCAGTAATACCTGCAACACCAAATGCTGTTTTACCCAATGCTGTAGCAAAGATTGATATAGTACCACTAAAAGTCTTAATAGCAGAGATACCAAAGAGATTCATCCCTGCTAATCGAGCTTCAGCACAAGCTGTAGAAGCTAGCATCATAGGCACTGATTGACCAGTAATGAAATGCTTCTTTTCTGCACAATCACCTACTGCAAAGATATCAGGATGAGAAGTTCTCATATATTCATCAACCTTGATAAAACCAGCATCATTAATACCTAAATGGGACTTTATAGCTAATTGGCTATTAGGCTTATAACCCATTGAAAGAATTACAGCATCAGCTTCAAGTTTACTTCCGTCTTCTAATAATACACCATCAGCCTTAGCATCACCTGTTATCTCGCTTACAGTAGTATTTGTAAGCACCTTAACACCATTTTCTTTAAGAATAGCCTCTGCTCTGTCAGATACATCAGTATCAAAAGCTAAGGAGAGTATATTGGGAAGTCTTTCGATAAGAGTCACATCCTTACCCACCTTCTTTAATTCATCAGATAATTCAACTCCAATAAAACCAGCTCCGATGACAATAATTTTATTAGCAGCAGCTAACTTTTCTTGCATTTCATCTAAATAAATCTTATTTTTTGGCACAGCATAAACATTATCAAAATCTGCACCTTTTAACCATAATGGTTTGTAGGGGAAAGAGCCAGTTGCTATAATTAATTTATCAAATTCAATTTCGCTCTTATCCTGTAATTTAACCTTTTTTTCTTCTTTAATAATTTCTGTAACTTCATTATTAATAAATTCAATGCCCATCTTAGCAAAATTCTCTGCTACAGGTATGATATTTTTATTAGTAGTTCCAAGAGTACCAAAGACATAAGGTATTCCACAAGGCACTAATGTCTTCTCATTTATAGTAACAACGGTAAACTTCTTGTCTGGATTAATTCTTTTACCAGTTACTGCAGCTACCATACCACCAGCAGAAGATCCTATTACTAATACATCTGTCTTTAACATACGTCCTCCTCTGATATTACATCAGTTTTTTTATTTTTCTTTAATATAATTACAATAGGAAATTTGTCAAGTAGTATTTGTTGTTTTAGGCAATTAGTTTTAAATAACTCTTATAAGGTCTTAGGACTTCTTCAGCTTTTAAGCTTAGAAATAATCTGAGTAAACTAAAAGGCACAACTAATGCTGTGCCTTTGAAGATAATTATTGATAAATGTAAGTATCATTAAAATCATAATTCTATTCTTCATTTTCCCTCCTATTAGTAATGTAAGAAACTAACAATTCCAATCAGTCTATCTTCATTTATGTTCATATGTAATCTATCGACAGTGTTATATTTTTTAAAGAACTCTGAATCAGAGAAAACATAACTAATCTTTAAAGACAAATCCCAAACTCCAGTATTCATAACTAAATATCTATCTGTTGAACTGAAACTTAAGAATTCAGTATAGGAATCTGTATCAAACGTATTTATTTCCTCATTTAGTAAATCAATCAGATAGACACCTATCCAGCTTGTATATGCAGCAATATTTTCTTTATCATGAGAGTATACAATTCTTGTTGTACCAGAATGAAGAGTGGTTTCTTCATTTGTTTCTAGATTTAGTCTTATAATCTCATGCTTATCTAACGACGAATTGCTGTGCCAAATAAGAACAAATCATAAACTATGCTCATTTCATTGATTAATGAAGGATAGTTGATCGGCAAAAAATGCACACTATATCCATTATTATCTAATGTAAAGAGTGTTTCAGTATGTAAATTTTCTAAGCTGACTTTATTAATGCAATAATTAACATCCCAATTTCCTGTTGAATAAGTAACACTGTTTTCGTCATAAGAAAAACTTGGGGACCTATCATATACATTTGGAGTATTAGTTAAATTTATTAATCTAGTGCCATCAACATTGCAAATATATATTTCTCCATCTTTTTCTAAGAGCATCTTTGTTCTATCCTGATTAAAATATTGCACACCGCCCAAAGAATCAATAATGGTTCTTCTATACTCTCCATCGAGAGATATAATATCAATTCTGTTTGAAAAGTCTAATAGTATAACTTCATCATCATAATTGCCTGCTAAGTCTCTAACAAAAAAAGGTCTTGCTCCGGCAAAAGAAGTTTGATGTTGTGATTGTAATAGTTGTACATCAGAACCATCAATGTTCATTGTAGCTATGAAATCTTCTCTCCAAGCACCCTCATCAACTTCGGGATCATTATATAACTTAAAATCACATCCAACAAGTGTTATAAGGATAATGATAAACAAGGGCAATATTATAATTTTAAAGCTGTTCATTTTCGAAAGCTCCTCAATTCTAAGATATTATTCTCAACAAATCCATAATCGTATTGCTTTAGGATACTCCTTTTATTAAAATTACTTAGGGCAACAGGTATTAAAGGAAGCATTTTTGGCACATCGTTTGATAATATCAATTTATTATCCTTGGCAACCTCTTCAGAAAGTTCAACAGGGATATTTGTCTTGCTTACATCCATTCTTACATCAATTGTATTTATTATTGAGTTTAGACCAACTTGCTTCTTTTCGGCTTGAGATTCTAAATAAAAACTACTACTAATTTGCAAAAATGAGTTTGCTCTTGCAAACATATCACTAATTTCATTTTCAAAAGTTGATAACTCATTTTTAGATAAAACATCAATAGTTTGATTTTCACCAAACTCATCAGTACCCCAAATTTCAGTGACTTGTTTTGTTTTATTATCAATTCTGATATAGACAGCATTGCCTTCAAACTCATCTAAGATAACCATGTTCTTATCATCTTTAGAATACACCTCTAAGGAGTGAATACTTTCATTATCTCCCTCTGTTTTATAACAATAGACTACACGATCTCCAAGTTTTAGGTTATTCCCAAACCGGAATGGAGATAACATTTGGATGTAGCCAGCAATCTGTTTCTTCTTGTTAGCACTTTCTATTGTTGACACAATGTCCTCACATAGTAAATTGGTAAAGAAGAAATAAAGACACATTAACATTAGCAATTTAATTTTCATACTCAACCTCATTTTTTATGATTAATTAAGCGTAAAATTTCTACTATTATTTTGTCAACTTATCTTTTATTTATCCTGAATACATATATAATCTCCTTCAATCTATGTATACATTCACAAAGCAAATCCTAGATTCGTGTAATTGGTTAATCTCTTATCTCAAATCTCTAACACAAAAAAAAGCTCCCTACCAAGTAGAGAGCTAATATTTATCAAACAAGTTAATACTTTTAACTTGAAATTGTTCTAATTCTAGTAATAGCACGTTTTAAAGCAAATTCAGCTCTTCGGAAATCAATTTCTGAGTTATTAGTTTGTGCTAATCTCTCTTTAGCTCTCTTCATAGCTGATTCTGCCCTATTTTTATCAATCTCGTCTGACTTTTCAAAACGTTCTGATACTATTGTTACCAGATCATCTTCAACTGTAACAAAACCATCATGGATAGCATACTCTTGACTATTTTTATTGATATCAATAGTAACAATACCAGATCTAATCTTAGTTATGAAGGCTGTATGCCCTTCTAAGACAGCAAAATCACCATCAATACCAGGAATAGTTACACTATCACACTCTTGATCAATCTTGATTCCACTAGGAAGAATTACTTTAACGTTTATCATCTTTATTCAACTTATGCATTTTCTCTTCAGCTTGTTCAATATCACCAACCAATAAGAAAGCTTGTTCAGGCCAAGTATCACAATCACCATTAAGGATTGTTTTAAAGCCTTCAATAGTTTTCTTTAAAGGAACATATTGTCCAGGTGTGTTAGTGAATTGCTCAGCAACGAAGAAAGGTTGTGAGAAGAATCTTTCTAACTTACGTGCTCTGTTAACAATAATTTTATCTTCATCTGATAATTCATCCATACCCATAATTGCAATAATATCTTGCAAATCGATATATTTTTGAATGATTCTTTGGGTTTCACGAGCTGTATTATAATGATCTAAACCAACAATCTTTGGATCTAGAATTCTACTAGTAGATTGAAGTGGATCAACAGCTGGATAAATACCTTTTTCAACAATCTTTCTTGATAAGAAGGTTGAAGCATCAAGATGAGAGAAAGTAGTTGCAGGAGCTGGGTCTGTAAAGTCATCAGCAGGAACATAAACAGCTTGCACAGAGGTGATAGAACCATCTTTTGTAGAAGCAATACGCTCTTGAAGAGCACCCATTTCGGATGCAAGAGTAGGTTGATAACCCACAGCTGATGGCATACGACCAAGCAGAGCTGAAAGTTCTGAACCAGCTTGAGTGAAACGGAAGATATTATCGATAAAGAGAAGAACGTCTTTTTTGGAAACTTCACGGAAGTATTCAGCAACTGTTAGACCAGTAAGACCAACTCTCAAACGAGCTCCTGGTGGTTCATTCATCTGACCGAAGATCATAGCAGTTTTGTTAATAACACCTGATTCAGTCATTTCTAGCCATAAGTCATTTCCTTCACGAGTTCTTTCACCCACACCAGCAAAAACAGAATAGCCACCATGCTCAGTAGCAATATTTCTAATAAGTTCCTGAATAAGAACTGTTTTACCAACACCAGCACCACCAAAGAGTCCAATCTTACCACCCTTAGGATAAGGTTCAATAAGGTCGATAACCTTTAGACCTGTTTCCAGAATTTCTTCTTCAGCAGAGAGGTCTTCAAATCTTGGTGAAACTCTATGGATAGGCCACTTGTCTTTTGACTCAATAGGGCCTTGTTCATCAATAGGGTCACCAGTAATGTTTATAATACGTCCTAGAACCTTTTCTCCAACAGGAACTGAGATTGGAGCACCTGTATCAGTAGCTACCATTCCCCGACTAATTCCCTCGGAAGAATCCATAGCAACAGCTCTTACTTTATCTTCACCAAGGTGCTGTTGAACTTCTAGGATAAGGTCTTTTTTCTCTTGTTTTATGATGAGAGCATTATATATTTTAGGAAGTTTGTTTTCAGGAAACTCAACATCGATAACGGGTCCGATAACCTGAATAACTTTGCCTTCAGTCATAATTTCCCCTTTTGTTAATTATTAATAGCTTCCGCACCAGAAGAGACTTCAATAATCTCGGTAGTGATAGAAGCTTGTCGTTCTCTATTATATTCTAAAGAGAGTTCGCTTATGAGTTCAGAAGCATTTTCTGTAGCATTATCCATAGCAGTCATTCTAGAAGCATTTTCTGCAGCGAATGATTCAGCTAAAGCTCTCTTTACTTCAATAAAGGTATATTTATTAACTAATTCTTCAACTATAGTATCTTCGTCTGGTTCATAAAGATATTCAAGTTTCTTTATTTCCAAATCACCATTATTAGATACAGGAAGAATAGTCTTATGAACAATTACACTTTCAATTGCAGACTTAAAAGCATTATAGATAAAAACAACTTCTTTATAATCTTCATGTAGATATTTATCTTCTAGCTCTTGGGCAATTTGATTAATTACTTTATGATCTAAGGCTTGAAAGATACCTGAATAAGTATCAATCAAATTAGCTTTATGTTTCTTAAAGAATTCATTGCCTTTTTTACCTATGGAGATAATATCACAGTTTGGATTTTCTGCTAAGAAGCCTTCTGCTTTTTTCAGAATTTGCGAGTTAAATGATCCGCAAAGACCTTTATCACCAGTCAGAACAACTAATAGTATCTTCTCTTTTTTAGGTCTAAGTGATAAAAATGGATGGTCAATAATTGTCTGCTTTGCACGCAATGTTTGAATCATTGTAGCAGTAGTATCAGCATAAGGGCGGAGATTTACTGCACTTGATTGTGCTTTGCGTAACTTAGCAGCAGCTACCATTTTCATCGCATTAGTGATCTGACGAGTGTTAGTAATACTAGAAATTCTTTGCTTTAGGTCTTTAATATTTGCCATTTTAACCTTCTACTTAAGATCTAAACTTGCCAGCAACATGTTCACAGATTTCAGCCATCTTAGCTTTTTTGTCATCTGTTAAGGCACCATCAGCAAGGGTTTTAGTAAAGTCTTTGAACTCAGTATCTAAAGTAATATAAAGCTCTTTTTCAATTTCACTTATCTTTTCAACATCAAATTCATCTAAATAGCCTTCATTAGCCATAAAAATAATCATGATTTGTTGCTGCACTGATAGAGGAGAGAACTGACCTTGTTTAAGGATTTCCACAATAGACTGTCCTCTTCTTAACTGAGCTAGAGTTGCTTTATCAAGGTCTGAACCAAATTTAGCAAATGATTCAAGCTCTGTATATTGAGCAAGGGCAAATCTTAGCTGACCAACAACTTGCTTCATAGCTTTAATCTGAGCTGAACCACCCACACGTGAAACAGATAGACCAGCATTAATGGCAGGTCTTCTACCAGAGTAGAATAATCTGCTTGAAAGATAGATCTGTCCATCAGTGATAGAAATCACATTAGTAGGGATATAAGCAGAGATATCTTCAGCTTTAGTTTCAATAATAGGTAAAGCAGTCAAAGAACCACCTCCCAATTTGTCACTAAGCTTAGAAGCTCTTTCTAACAATCTTGAGTGAAGATAGAAAACATCGCCAGGGTAGGCTTCACGTCCTGGAGGTCTTCTTAAAAGAAGAGAAATCTCACGGTAAGCTACAGCATGCTTAGAAAGATCATCATAGATTATCAAGGCATGTTTGCCATTATCTCTGAAGTATTCACCAATTGAACAACCTGCATAAGGAGCCATGTATTGCATTGAAGGAGGCTCACTTGAACCTGCCATAACAATAGTTGTATAGTCCATTGCACCATATTCTTCTAAGGTTCTTACAAACTTAGCAACTGAAGATTCTTTCTGACCTATAGCTACATAAATACAGAAAACATCTTTACCTTTTTGGTTAATAATAGTATCTAATGCGATAGCAGTTTTACCAGTCTGTCTATCACCAATAATTAATTCACGTTGTCCCCTACCGATTGGTATCATAGAGTCAATAGCCTTGATCCCAGTTTGGAGTGGTTCTACAACAGGCTGACGAGCAATCACACCCAGAGCCTTTCTTTCCATTTCATAGAACTCAGTTTGCTTAATTTCACCCTTACCATCTAAAGGTTGTCCTAGAGTGTTAACTACTCTACCAAGCAAAGCTTCACCTACTGGAACTTCTAAAATTCTCTTAGTTCTTTTCGCAATGTCGCCTTCTTTAACTTTAGTAGTATCACCAAAGAGAACACAACCAACGCTATCCTCTTCCAAGTTAAGAGCCATACCGAAAACATCATTAGGGAAAAGCAACATCTCGTTATACATAACATTTTTTAAGCCATATACACGAGCAATACCATCACCTACTTGAATAACTTTTCCAGTTTCAGCTATATCTTGATCTAAGGTAAACTTCTTTATTCTATCTCTTATGATTGAACTAATTTCTTCAGGTCTTATCATATTTAATTCCTTACATTTTAATTAAGCTTAGTCTGAACTGTTCTAAGCTTCGTTTTACTGAAGAATCGACAATGAAGTTATCTGATTCAGCAATAAATCCACCCAGAACTTGGGGGTCAGTAACGAAAGATGCTTCAATTTGTTTCTTAATTTTATTTGATAAGAAGTCAATCATCTTTGTTTTCATATCCTCTTTTAGTTCATGAGCAGTTTTTATTGTAATTTTCACTATATTTAATTCCAATAATATATATTGTTCTAAGAAATAGATTATTTCATCGAAAAGATTTAATCTATTCTTTTCTGAGAGCAACATAATTAGGTTTTGCCAATAATCACCAAACTTGCTTTCATTCAAGAAGGGTTCAATAATATGTAATTTATCCTTCTCTTTGATAACATGGGAAGAGAGCACTCGGGAAATGTCTGAATTAGCTCTTAAAACTTGTTGAAGAACTCTAACTTCTTCTAATAAACTTGGCAAATCTTCACTTGTAAAAGCTGCCATGAATCCATTAGCGTAGCGTTCTGCAGTTTTAGTATCTTTCATTATTCACTCCGACTATCAATTATAGAGTTTATAAGCTCTAAATCTTTATCAGAATCTATCTTCTGAGCCAAAACTTTTCCTGTTAGTTGTGAGACAAGACAAGCTAGTTCAGCTTGAAGTTTTTGTTGAACTTTCTTCTTCTCATGTGAAAGCTGCTCTTCAGTCTCTGCCACAATAGATTTACGATTTTCATAAGCTTGCTGAATAATCTTTTCTGCATCAAATTCAGCTTCTTTTCTGATTTTATCACGTAGTTTTCTCGCTTCTACTACAGCTTCTTTATACTCTTCCTCTTTGGTTAAGACTAACTTCTTAGCCTCTTCTTTAGATTTATTGGCATCATCAATATCAGCAGCTACTTTACTTTCTCTCTCATTTATCATATCTTTAATTGGTTTATAGAGAACCATTTTTAAGATAAACATTAAGAGTAGGAAGTTTAAAATAACTACTACCATTGAGACATCTATACTAATCATTCTTTCTCCAATATATTGAGAATTAAGCAGTAAATATTAATAATAATGCTACCACTAATGAGTAGATACCTGTTGATTCAGACACAGCCTGACCAATAAGCATTGTTCTGGTAATTAAACCTGCGTTTTCTGGAGTTCTTGCAATACCTTCACATGCTTTTCCTGCTGTGAAACCTTCACCTAATCCTGGTCCTAAAGCACCAATTCCCATTGCTATTCCTGCGCCTAATAAAGCTGCAGCCTTTACTATTGCTTGATTAAGATCCATTATTCCTCCAACGGATTTTTATTTTTTATTTTATATTTGTATTCTCATTAAGAGAAGAAAATTAACAAGAAAGCTATTACTAGAGCGTAGATAGCTGTTGATTCAGAAACAGCAGCACCTAAGAACATAGTTCTGGAAATTGCACCTCTTTCACGAGGAAAACGCCCCAGCATGTTCGAAGCTCTACCAGTAACAAATCCTATTCCCATACCTGGTCCCATAGTACCTAATCCGATAGCTAAGGAAGCACCCAGAAAAGCTGAAATCTTGACTACAAAATGTCCAAGACTTGTTGCAGCAGTTGGGTTGGGAACACTATATAATAGAAGTAAGGCAACAACTAAAGCAAAGATTGCATCGGTTTGTGCCAAAGCTTGACCTATTAACATATTTGTGGTCACTCTGTTTGATTCTTTTGGAAGTCTGGAAATCACACTACAGGCTTGTCCTCCGGTATAACCAGCACCGAATCCTGGTCCTATTGAACCAAGTCCCATTGCCAAACCAGATGCTAATAGAGCACCTACTTTGAACCAGCTTCCGGCAATATGACCTGCTCCACCAAAGATGAGAAGTAGAGAGATAACTAAACCGAATATAGCTCCTGTTTCAGTAACAGCTTGGCTAATCAACATAGTTCTCAAAAGTCCATCTCCAGCTTTAGGTTGTTTAGCAAGAGCTTTAGCTGCTTCTCCCGCAGCATATCCCTCGCCTATACCGGCACTAATGGAAGCTAAACCTGTACTTAATGCAGCACCTAAATAGGCACTGATTAGTAAAAAACTATCTGCTTGTATCATTTTTCCTCCTACTCTTCTGAATTAATTTCTACTGCCAAATAACTCATAGCTAGCATAGTGAAAACAAATGCTTGCACAGAACCGGCAAAGAGTCCAAAGAAGCCTGATAAAACAATTGGTACCATGATATATTTGACTAATTCAGACACCACTAAGATAATAATTGCACCACCCATAATATTACCGAATAGACGGAAAGCAATGGAAACTACTTTGGAAAGTTCACCAATGATATTAAGGGGTGCTAAGAAGAACATAGGTTCAGCAAAACTCTTGAGATGAGTCCATAAACCTTTCTTTTTAATGGCGTTGTATTGTACGACTATAATGGCAATGATACCAAGACCGATTGTGACATTCAAATTCCTAGTTGGCTCACTTATTCCTGGAATAGGAATTAGTCCTATCATGTTACTAATCCAGATAAAGAGGAATAGTGTTAGCAGATAAGGAGTAAAGTGTTTGTTATTCTTCCCTAAGGATTCACCAACTAAACCTTCAAAAGAATCGTATATCCACTCTGTTGCGACTTGTAGTTTACCAGGTTTAAACTGAATCTTACGACGGACCATTAAGGCTAAGATTATCAAAATTAAATCAACTATAAACATCATACGAATCATACGAATGGCACTAATAGTTGCAGAATCACCCAGAAAGTTATGGAAGAAGAGATAGATGGAAGTAGATCCCCAAGGTAAATATTCCTTGATGTGTTCTAAATCTTCCTCAGCTTGGTTTGATTCAATATTTTCAATAACATTAGCGATAGTCCAGTCTGGATTATCAGCCTTATACTTGGTTACTACTTGAGAATCCATTAAATGCTGATCAGGCTGAGTCTCTTCATTGATTTTGTCCTGCATTGGTACTATCTCTTCAGTAACATAGATACCAAACTTACCTGTTTCAGGGTTTGTACCTAAGTTTATACTGTAATTTAGATAGAATGAGAGAACAAGTTCAACAACAAAGACAATGCCTAAGGCAATTAAAATAATTTTCTTTTTTGTCATAGTTTACTCGATTCTTAAGTATTTTTTTATTAAAGTCCAAACCGTATCTAAATAGATAGAGATTTGGGCAGATAATAATCCAAATCCGAACCAGATAATATCAATCTGATTTCTCAATAAAAAAGCTATGATAAAGGCATAAAGTATAAATACAACATAGCGTAGATAGAAGCCTTTAACAACCCGCAGCTTAGTTGCATTTTCATTCATTGACAGTGCATTACGCACTACATAGCTGTGCCAGATAAAATTCCCTGCACTAGCAACTGAACCTAATATATAACTATAGCTAACCCACTCTTTATTAGATATAAATATCGATATAACCAAGGGGATATTTGTCAAGATAATTATTTGAATAATTCTACGTATATATTTATTTATTTCCATAGAATTTCCGTAAAATAATATAATTAGATAACATACCACTAATTATCCCACAAATTATACCAATAATTAAAAATAAATTTGCAGTGTCGTATATTTTATCAATCCATCGCCCAATCAATAAAAATATAACGATTGAGCTAATCATGGAAAGTCCTAACTGAGTAATAAGACTCAAAGCTTTTAAGAGAGTTGGGTCAAATCCATCGTATTTTTTAAACATTAGTCTTGCTTTCAAGAGATTTGAGTAACCGATCTAACTCATCTTGACTAGAATACTTAATAACAACTTTACCCTTACCATTCTTTTCTTCAACTTTTATCTTAAGATTGAGTTGCTCTTTGATAATGATTTCAATATCTTTCCTACGTTGAACAGAAGCTTGCTTTTTTTTAATTCTACCTTGCCAATTTTTAGCTAAATCTTCCGCCTTTCTAACAGATAGAGAGTCTTTAACTATCTTGTTAGCAAAATCTGCTTGATCCTCTTGGGACACCTGTAAAATAGCACGACAGTGACCAGCAGAAATATCATTATTTAGTAAAAGTTTTTGAACTGGTGGAGTTAATTTAAGCATTCTCAGAGTGTTAGTAATAGTAGAGCGATCTTTACCCATCATTTCAGCTACTTGGGCTTGCGACATCCCAAAATCATCAATTAATTGATTATAAGCTAGAGCTTCTTCTATAGCATTTAAGTCTTCTCTTTGAACATTTTCTATTATAGCATAAAGAAGCTTTTCTTTAGGAGAAATTGATCTAATTATCACAGGTATTTCATCGAAACCTGCTAATTTTGAAGCTTCCAAACGTCTCTCACCCGCAACTAATTCATAGCCATCTTCATCCATTCTCTTGGTGACTATTATTGGTTGAATTATGCCATTTTCTTTAATTGAATTGGCTAATTCTTCCAGCTTTTCTCTGTCAAAAAGCTTTCTAGGTTGCAGTTTGTTTGGATGAATAAATTCAATCTTAACAGTAGTAATACCTGTTTCATTGCTAGTTGATTCAGGTAGTTTAGAAATTAAGGAATCTAATCCACGGCCTAATTCAAAACTCATTTATTCACCACCTCCGAAGCTAACTCAAGATAATTCTGGGAACCTACCGATTTTATATCGTATTCAAAGATAGATTTCCCATAAGAAGGAGCTTCACTTAGTTTTACATTTCTGTTTATCATTGTTTCAAAAACTTGTTCTTTAAAATAACGTTTTACTTCTGATACTACTTGATTAGCTAAGTTCAGTCTTTTATCATACATAGTAAGTAGAATACCAAAAACATTAAGCTTTGGATTTAGATTTTGCTGAATAAGTCTGATAGTATTCAAGAGTTGACTTACCCCTTCTAGGGCAAAATATTCACACTGAATAGGAATAATAACATCTGTACAAGCAGTTAGAGCATTCACCGAGAGGAGACCTAAGGAAGGTGGACAGTCTATAATAATATATTCATATTTATCTGAAATAGATTTAAGAGCTTCTTTAAGTTTTTGTTCTCTGGCAAACTCTTTAACAAGTTCAATTTCAGCCCCAGTTAAATTAATATTTGCTGGAACAAGGTCTAAATTATCCATTGAAGTTGGCATAATAGTCTCAGTAATATCTATCTTACCAATAATCACATGATATACATGTTTTTCAATTTCATTTTTATCTATACCTAAGCCACTAGAAGAATTCCCTTGTGGGTCTAGATCTATAAGAAGAGTCTTCTTCTCCATAACAGCCAAACCTGCTGCTAAATTCATAGCTGTTGTGGTCTTACCTACACCACCCTTTTGATTTACTATTGAAATGATTCTACTCATAATTTATCTCAACTATATTTCTTGTTCCTAAAATTTCATTACTATAGTTATGTATTTTATATTTATCAAACTGAACAACATCGTCTAGTATTTTACTCTTATAGAGAATAATCTTACCTTTTGGGGAAAGAACATTTAGCAGTGGTTGCTTAAACTGAGGAATAATTTTAACTGAACGACAGATTATGTAGTCGTACTTGTTAATAGTATTATAATCCTCAATCCGAGACCAGATAGTCCCAACATTAGGTAAATCAAGAATTTCTATCATCTCATTAATTACCATGATCTTTTTCTTAGTCCCATCTAAAAGATTGACCTGCATTTGAGGGAAAAGTATAGCCATTGGAATACCAGGTAAACCACCACCAGTACCGAAATCTAAAACTCTTTTCTTTTTGGAATCAATTAGTTTATATGGTAAAATAGAATCATAGAAATGCTTTGTCCATATCTCTTCTAAGGGCATTTTTCTCGAGAATAAATTTATCTTGGAATTAGCTTCTATCAAGACATGATAGTATTCTTCAAATTTAGCCTTCAAAACATCAGATCTTTCAGGAAAGTTATCCTCAAGATATTTAAAGAAAATCTCTTTATTAGCCATTCTATTCAGCTTTTCCTTTATTATTCTTCACAAATATTCTATCTAAACCAGTTATAATACCATAGAAAAGAAACATAAAAGCAAAAATACCCAACATCCCTTTCCATAAAAAACTAACAGCTAACATTAAATCACTCATAATCACCTCTTTTAATAATGATATTTTTTACCATTTAAAATACAAAAACTTCTATAAATTTGCTCAACTAAGAGCATTCTTATCATTCTGTGAGTAAAGGTCATTTGAGAAAAAGACAGTAAAAGATCAGCTTTCTGCCTTAATTCTTCAGCTAAACCATATACTCCACCTATCAAGAAGTCAAT
Source organism: Cloacimonadales bacterium (SeqCode) (assembly GCA_963678375.2). Taxonomy (GTDB): domain Bacteria; phylum Cloacimonadota; class Cloacimonadia; order Cloacimonadales; family JAFGVF01; genus JAEKNW01. The sequence continues at coordinate 1,584,169 of OY782831.1, read as the reverse complement.
ATTTCTTATTCCCTTATAACTGTCAATAAATCCCGCAAAATCTATTGAGCCATATTGTTTTCCCTTCTCATCTAAAGCAATTAAAAAGTTATCATTTTTTAAATATTTCCTAATTATTTCTGCTTCTTTCTCTTTTACTATCTCAATATTATTTGAAGAAGATAGCTTAACATCAGCGGTTTCTATTATTTCTAACTTGCAGAAGGCTGTTAACCTTTTAGTGTATTCTGCTATTCCCTCTTCAATAAATTTCTGTTTAGTCTTGCCTGGACATATTATTCTAATTTTCATATTTTTTTACACCTTTGAATTTATCATAAAAAGATGAAGAGAAGTGTCAATTAAAAACTATCAATAAAAATCTTCTATCCAGGTGTCTTCGCTAAAGCTACGCCATCCCAGGCAAATTTCACGAATTACACAAAAAAGAAGACCCTTAACACAGAGGACACAGAGGTCATCACAGAGTTGCACAGAGTCATGAAGAAGAATTTCTTTTGGTTCTCTCCAAAATAGAGTGGATAACATCATAAACATTGTCGCAAAAGATTAACAAAGATAGATTATATTTAAGTAATGTAATTCACTTTTAATCCCGAAGGGATGCCATCTAATAGGCAGGGTTCGTTAGACCCTGTTTAAAGAAAACAAAAATTAATCATAGCCCTGGAGGGGCGCAGAGTGTTGGCAAAGTCAAATTCTCTGAGTTTTTAATCTCTGCATTGGGAGATGGAATTGACTGAATGATACGAAACATAGTCTCTGTATTTGCGCAATCTGTTTGTCTCATTTTCCCATCAGAAGCTTGTAATTTCAACTATCCGATTTTTGCGGACTCTGCAAGGTAACCTTCATCAGATATTTTTTTCTTTAAATCACTCCAATATTTTCTTGCCCTATCTGATCCAGTTAAAACCTCAATTACATCGACTACAGAAGACCACCATTCATTTTCATGGATTAATTTTGTTTCCATATTTATATCCATTTATTTCATATTCTTTCTATTCAATGATTCATTCCTAAACTCATTATTTCTTTTTTCTAGTTTTTTATTAGTTGAGGGTTCTTTCTGGAATAAACTAAAAAAACGATCATCGTTAAGAATACCCTAAACTCATGAACCACACTTTGCACCAATCTCAAAACTAACCCTCCTAAATATTATAGAGTCCACTTTTTTCAAAATAGTTCACGCTCATTAATTTTCTTTAATAAACTTTATTTATGAAGTTGTAGTAAACTTGTGCCTAAAATTTTGAATCAAGTTCAGGTTTGATAGAAATTATGAAGTAATAAGTTGCACTAGATATTGTATTACAGTATTATACGGGTCACATTGTACTATTTATGATAGTTTTTTGTAAATAATACATAATCATAAAAGTATAGGTCTTATATCCCCAGAGGGGATTTTCAGATCTTTGGCAAAAGGCTCTCATAAATTAGGAGCCTTGCCAAAGGTCTGTATCACGACTACTCGGGCGTGATTGAAAAACTCAAAAAAAGTGTTATTTATCACTAAACCAGTATTCTTTAACACCTTTATTATTGGTTCTACTGTCTAAAACTTTAACATTTTTATTAGAAGAGCCTGCATTGCTGATATCCGAATTTGATAGTATTGATTCAATGGAGCTTTCTGCATACTCCGTACCATCGCTTTTGACTATCGAGTTATCTTGACACCATTGTTTAATCATGTCGGTTGTGAAAGGGGTAGAAATTACACCCTTATTTACTGCTGATCTAATCAGCTCTATTAAAGACATAAAAACCTCCATTTTTTATTAACTATTTGTAAGTTTATATTAATGTCATATAAATCGAGGAATAATTTTGTCAAGAACTTTTATTGAAATCAATTTCATATCACTATACATCCTTTAAAATCTATCCAAAAGCATCTCCAATCAAAGCAATATTAGTAAAAAGTTTTAAGGCTCATGTTCCCGATTTCCCCACAATCCCCTTTCCCTTCCACCACTAACTATCAACAAATTACTTTCTAATTCTGCCACAAAAATTGCCTTTTAGTCAAAAAATAACTTGCCTACTTTGAACAAGAACATTTAATTGGTATATAAAGAAGATATCTGGGAGTGAAGATGTTAAATCGTAATTTACCAAGAATTCAAGATGCTGATTTAAAAGACAAAATTGTCTTAGTAAGAGTTGACCATAACGTTGTAAAAAATGGTGTTATAAAAGACACAGAACGTATTGATGCTACAGTTCCTACCTTATTAAACATTGCTTTGCGTGGTGGAAAATTAATATTAATGACTCACAATGGACGTCCAGTTGATAAAGAGACTGGTCATATAGTCATATCTGATGATGATTCAGTTACCCCAATTGTAGATTATATGAAATCAAAGTTATCTTTAAACATTGAGATTCCTAAATGGTATAAACGGGAAGATAACGGTATTGAGGTTGATGATGAATCTATATACTCTCTCATAGAGGACTTAAGAAATAATAAAGTTGATATGATTTACCTTCCTAATACAAGATGGTTTAGGGGTGAAGAGTCTATGAATGGAGATTCTGATGATTTAGGTAAAGCTTTAGCTAATATCGCAGATGTCTTTGTTAATGATGCTTTTGGTTCTTGGCAACCACATACTTCAACTATGAAGCCAACCTACTATATGCCTTCCTACTCAGGTATTTTAATGCAAAAAGAGATTACCCATCTTAAGCAAGTTTTCAAACCTCGCAGACCTTTTGTAGGCATAGTAGCTGGTTCTAAATTTGACACAAAGATTAAACCTTTAAATAATCTTCTAGAACATGTTGATTATTTAGTATTGGGTGGTGTTATCTATAACGCTTACTTGGCAGTTAAATATGACCTTAAAATTAAAGGTATTACTGAAAAAGACCTTGAGCACGCCCGAGTTTTCTTAGAAAAAGCCAATGAATTCCCTCAAAGAATTGTGGAACTACCCTATATCGTGGAATCAGATGTTTTAGGTGAAAAGATACCTGGTAAATACCGCACTCATTTTATCTATGATTTAAAACCGGGAACAGAACTAAATTATATCTTAGATGTATCGTGGGAAACTTGGTCTTTACGCCATATCAAAGAAATTTTCTCCCGAGCTAATATGTTCTTCTGTAACGCAGTTATGGGTTTTGCTCCTCATTTCAGCGAAGGAACTAAAGACCTCTATGATATTATTTCAAAGAATGAAGATGCTATGAAAATGTTTGGTGGTGGTGATACTCTCCAAGAATTTAAAGCTGTTGCTTATGAAACCTACCTAAAAGCTATCGAACGAGATGATTACTACTTCTTTACCGGTGGTGGAGCTGTTCTTAACTCCATTGAACAAGGTTCTCCATTTGGAATGAAGCCTGTACAAGCTCTCATTGATAATCAAGAAAAATACGCTAAACAATAAGCTAATTTACAAACCTTTCTAAGCTCTGAGTGTTGATTTTTTTAGACACTTGGAGCTTTTTTCTTCCTACTTGATTATCATTATCTCTTAAAATTTCTACTATTCTGTGGAGTCAGTAACAATGAAGGAATAACAAGGAAGTTTTTTGGAGAAAACTGGGGTTTAAATTGAAACAGGAACATACTCCAATACTCAGGAATTTCTCTTTTTCAACTTTCAGCTAATGGCGGACGAGAACGCTCACCCTCCGAAAGAAGAAGCTCCATCTAATAATACAAAAAAAAAGAGACTGTTTCCAGTCTCTTAAAAATTATCTAAAGCAATAATTTATTGCATACTTGTTGGAATATTGTTTCTTCTGATCTTCCAGATATTATTACTTTTCTTCTTAAGAAGTTCTTTGATTTGAGACCAAGTAAGTGCTACTCTAAATTGATTATCGCTATCATTTGTGATAATGTCTGCTAGTTGAACATTTTGATTAAAATTCATTTTATACACATTATAACGAGGTGATATATTAGCTAAATTTGGTACATTAAAAATAGCGAAAGAATTGCCTCTAGTATAACCCTTTACAACATGATTATCTTCATCTTCAGAGTTACCTTCTGTGATTATATAAGCATAATAGTCGTTAGTAGCTGAATTATCTTCCCATTTTAATTGGACATTATGATAACCATCCATATATTGAGTGAGAATAGTTAAAGAACCTGTAAACTCATTACTAGTATCTGGATTTGCATTTATAGTTAATGTAAACAAAACTGCTACAACAAAAATAAGAATCTTTTTCATTATACACCTTCTTTTTTATTTTTACTTACCTAATTATTGAAATGGAAAGAAATATGTCAAGAGATATATTTCTTTTGGAATTTTTAAGCCGAATGATGCAATAGAAATTTGATGAAGAGTGCAGATTATTCTAGCAAAATAGCTTACAGAATTTTAACGCATATAATATATATATTCGCAGAAATTATGGAAGTTACTTTTGCAGAATCATATAGGGCTAATCACAAAGGTCTATTACATTATTTGGGTTTAAGTCTGCTGATACATAGGGAGGTATTAAGATTTAGATTAGTGCTACTTCCTCTTATTTCCGATAATAATAAACAAAATATATTAACCAAATAATACTTATAAATAATATAATGATTATATTTTCGATTGAGTATATTGGGCTACTACTATCAATTAAGGTCATAATAAGTTTGATTGAAAAAAGCATGTTTCCTATGAATAATAAGAACTTGAATTTTATCATTCCGCTTATAACTTGTAAACCATGTGCAAGATGCAACAAACCTAGTGATAATATATACACACCAACTAATTTAATGAAAAATAATAAGGTATTCATGCTGTTTAACCTCCCAAACAGATTTTATATAAGGTAACACTTGAGCTAAAAATATTACTTTTTTTTATCAGGATAAGGTTTTGTAAATATTGAGCTAATTATATGAGCAAGAAGTGCTACTATTAGTCCGTTAATAACTACTCCACCTATATTATAAGCTATAGCATGTTTAGAAGATTCATAATTAAAACTATAAAATATATATAATATTATTTGTATTAGAATAGTAATAAAAAAAGCTATCCATCCAGCTTTATTAAAGCCTTCCATAAGACCTCTAAAATCATATTTAAAGAAAAGCCACATACAAAACCTCTCAATTAAGTAATATTAATTATTACAAACAAAAAAATATCATAGTATGTCAAGAGATATATTTTCTTTAGCCATCTAATCTTGTGGAGTAAATTCAAACTTATCAGTTTTATAACCTTGATGATCTAAAATATCAAAAATCTCAACAAGAGTAGAATTGTCTAAACGTTTTTCTCTTGCTAATATCCAAGCATACTTATGGTTAGGTCCTCCCACAATAGCCCAAGAATAATCATCAGCTAGTCCAATCACCCAATAGTCACCCCAAAACCAGTTCTTCCATAAGAACCTCGCAAAAGATACTTCTAATTTGGCATTACTTTGCTTATCTACTATCCTAGCCTTACCTTCAACTTGGTTAACATGGCCATCCTCTTCTATACAACGATTAATTACTGAGATATAACCATCTTCTCTAAGTTTATAAGTAGCTGTAGTGTTTTTTACACATTTCTTCTGAAACCAGTTAGGTAATTTCGCTATTTCATACCATCTTCCTTGGTATTGAACAAGATCTACATTATCAACAGGGATTGGTTCTTTGCCACTAACTACTAATGAAGACGCTAGAATTATTAGCATAAGTGAGATCCTTAACATATAAATCCACCTTTTTTTATATATAATATATTCATAATTGGGAATAAAGCAAGAAGAGCTAGCTACAAGACGGCTCACAAACGACTAAAGAGAAAATGGGCAAAAGATTTTCTTTAATAGGGCAAAAGATGTTTTGCCCTACTTCTTAAATAATTAAATAAACCATAGGTAAATTTTTTCTTGACATGATTCAAAGAAAATATTTTCTAGTCATATGATTAGTAAAAAAATATTTATTATTGGATTTATGGGTTCAGGCAAAAGCCATATTGGTCGTTTGTTGGCTGATGTTTTGAAGCTGGAACATTTTGATCTCGATTACCTTCTGGAGAAAGAGTGTATGAGATCCATTAAAGATATTTTTCATACTTATGGTGAAAAGAAATTTCGTTCTTTAGAGCGAGATATCCTCCTTTCTTCCCCGCCTTCTGGAGTTATTTCTACCGGAGGTGGGGTTATTTCTTGTCCAAACAATAGAAAATACCTAAAAAACTATCTAGTTATATGGTTAAATCCTCCTTGGGAGATTCTATATGATAGAATTAAAAACAGTAATCGCCCCCTAGTAAAGAAAAATACTAAAGAGGAACTTTTTGCCATATATCAAGCAAGAAGAGCTCTTTATGAGGAGGTAGCTAATTTTTCTATTGACGATATTGAAGAGAATGATATAATAAGAGAAATAAAGAAAAAACTAAAGAAATAGAAACCAAGAATGCAACAAAGGAGATGCAATGAAGTTTTTAGAATTAAAAAAAAGTATCAATGAAACAGCAATTCCCAAGTATAATGAAACAATTGAAGAGATAAAAAAATTACAGAAAGAAATTGAAGAATGCGATGGTACATTTAAACCATTTCTATCCTTAATAGCAGGCAAGATACTTAAAGCCGATCAGTTCAAAGAAGAGTATAACGATAACTATTTCAAGCACTATGACTTAAAAGAGTTAGCCAAGTTCAATTCTGAAATCTATTCAGAAGTATTAGCTGAAAATTATGAAACTTCTTTTGCTAATCCTGCCTACGCAGTTGCTCAATATGGTGACAAAATCGGACAACTTTTATCTGCCATTTATATTAGTTATAGAAGCTATTTCTCTCATGTAGTAAACTTTGAAATTAGCGAGTTAGCTAAAAAGAATCAACTTTTCTTAGACATCGTAGCCTCTATGAAAGCTGATAAGAAAGATTATGATTCTATCTTTGCTATTTATAAAGATTATGTAATGAATTTAACTTTAGAAGAGAAAGAGTTAAATACTAGATCAACATTTGATCCTGACAATTATGCTTTTGGAAAAATTGTAATGGAAGCAGATTTAAGTGATATTAGATATCTCTATCAATATGGAAAATATATTACTGAAAATGAGATTAAAACTGCTCAATTCCTTAATAAATACCCTGAAGATAAAATTTTAAAACTAACTGATGAACTCACTAAAGCCTTTATCCGTGGTTTTGAGTTAGCTAAAAAAGACTTATCAATCAAAGAAACTGTTTTGATTGTATATAATTTAGGACAAGAAAGAATTGTACGACAACTGGCTAAGAATCTCGAAGATTATAATCTCAAACCTCTTTTTTCGAGAGCATCTTCTACAGTTGCAAATAAACAATATGGTTATGACCATAGATTTGATTCAGCAATGGTCCTTGATAGAGAATACACTGACAAGCTGATAATTGATCAAGATACTGTTTCTGAAATTTGCTCAGATGTACTAACCAAGTATGCTGGTGTTGTCGCTTTTGATGCTTTCGGTGAAAAACCATTTTCTCCTAAAGCCAAAGCAGAAAATTTGAAGCTTTCAGAAGAACAACAAAAATTTTCTCAACAGCTCAATATTGCTCGTAGCAAAACTTCTCAAAAATATATGCCTCGTACAGAGACAAGTTTCTGTATTATCGGCTTCCCTGTTCCCGAAATCGGACCTAAATTTGAAGAAATCTTCGAAGCAACTTCAGATATTAACATGATCGATACTCTTCACTGGGAAGAAATTCAACAAAAAATAGTTGATGTAATGGACCAAGCAGAATATGTTCATGTTAAAGGGAAAAATGGAAATAAAACAGATATCAAAGTTAAAATGCAAAAGTTAGCTGACCCAGATAAACACACTAACTTCGTTAATTGTGGAGCTGATGTAAATATCCCTGTAGGGGAAGTCTTCACTTCTCCAATGTTAGAAGGGACAAATGGTATTCTGCATGTACAAGAAAGCTTCCTTAACAATATCACTTTTAAAGAACTAGAACTACACTTTAAAGATGGTTATGTGGAAGAATATACCTGTGGAAATATGGAAAATGAAGAAGAGAATAAAAAGCTTATTCAAGAAGATTTACTCTTCCCCCACAAGACACTTCCACTTGGAGAATTTGCTATCGGTACTAACACTCCAGCTTATGTGATGGCTAAAAAGTTTGATATTCTAAACTTACTTCCTATTCTTATAGTAGAAAAAATGGGACCTCACTTCGCTATTGGTGATACTTGCTTCTCTTGGGAAGAAGATTTTGCAGTCTTTAACCCTATTGATGGTAAAGAAATTACAGCTCGGGAAAATACCCACTCAGCTAAAAGAAAAACAGATATCCAAGAAGCTTATACTAATTGCCATACTGATATTACTCTTCCTTATGAAGATTTAGACTTCATCGTAGCTATTACTGCTGACGGAAAAGAGATTGATATTATCAGAGACGGTAGATTCGCAGTACCTGGAACTGAAGAGTTGAACCAACCTTTGGAAGAGTTTGGGGTTTAATACTTACTGTGAAGAACTAAAAATGATTAATTAATAATTTACAATGAATATAGAAGCCTTAAGAGTAATCTTGAGGCTTTCTTCTAGGTGTAATTAGTGTTATTCGTGGATAGATTATTCTTCTAAATCCAATTTTTCTACTAGCCTTTAAATTTTTCTTTACAAAAATCATAAAATAAAATCTAATAACTAAAAATAATATTAGAGGATATACAAATGAGTAAAATTGGTTTTGATTTCCCTGCTCAACCTCGTAAAACAATACTAAGCGAAGTTGAAGAACAATGGTATATGCCCTTTCTTGCTAAAAAATTAAATAGAGAAATGACATCGATGAAGAAAAGTAATTTTGGTCAGTATGATATGGCTGTTAATTATTTGACTTCAGTAATTGAAGAAGCTCAAGCTGTAGAAAAAGTTGCAGTTTATAATATTGATCACATGGCTCAAATTAGATTCACAGGTAAAGATTCTGTTGCATTATTAGACAGAACCCTTCCTGCAAATGTAGAATCAATGAAGATTGGTCAATGTAAATATACCCTGCTCTTAAACGAAAATGGCGGTGTTCAAGATGACCTTATCATAATGAGAGTTACTGAGGAAGAATTCATCTTAGTTATCAATGCTGGACATGATTTAACAGGTAAAGGTATGGATCATGGACAGGAAGTGGAAGTCATCTCTGATGCAGATAGAATCCTTAAATATAAAAAAGCAGATGAAGTTGTTCTTGTTGAAGATATTTCTGCTGATTTAGCTAAAATTGATGTTCAAGGACCTTATGCTTATAGACTTATCAAAGAATTATATGGTCAAGAAGTTCTCAGAAATAGAAATAATCCAGCAAAAAATATGGGATTCTTCACTTTTAATGAATTTGATTATGAAGGTAATCATTATTATATTTCTAGAACTGGATATACTAACAGATGGGGTTGGGAATTATATGTTCCTGCTAAAGTTGCTGTTGAACAATACAAACGCATTATAGAAAAAGCTCTTGAATTAGGTGGCTTATTAGTTGGTTTAGGCGGAAGAGATGAGAATAGGCTTTCTGCTGGCAACGTAGGTCTCCCTCTCATGGGACAAGAGTATAAACCTGAATGGTCTCCTGTTAATGCTCCCCTCTTCAATGCTGCTTTTGATTTAACCAAAGATTTTGTTGGCAAAGACGCAATTATGAAAGTTATTAATGAGGATTGCACTCGCAAAATGGTACTAGTTATCTCCGAAGGTATTGTTGTTGATAGAGATGTATATCTTGATGGAAAGAAGATCGGTATCTGTACTTCCAGTATAAATTCACCAAATGTCAGCCAAGAAAAACGAGAATTTATTGGTTCAAAAAGAGCTTCAGTAAATGGCCAAGATGGCATAGCTGCTATCGGCTTATGTTGGTTAGATATTAATCCTTTTGAAGTTGATGCTGATGGTAATGATGTTTTAGAAAAAGATGGAAAAGCTATCAGAATACCTCTTGAATTCTTTAGAACAGATAAGGATGGTAATCCTAAAGGTAAGCCAACTTTAGGTTATATTTCAGCAGATGGAGTTACACCTGCTACTGCTCCTAAACCACTTAAAAAGATAGAGAATTTATAAATAAATTTATAGACATAATACGAAAGGTCCTTATTTCAAGGACCTTTCACTATTTTACTGAATCCTAGAGGGATGGACTTTATCAGTTTGGTAAGAATAAAATCCTACTGAATTCAAAAGATGTGGCATTTGTCATTTAAAAAGAAACCAAATCCTACTGAATCCCAAAGGGATTAAGGAGATTCCTGATTATTCATAATTATTTTATACTATTTTTTGAATAGTGACTAAAATAAAAAAAGTGTCCCCTATGAGTATATGAGTAGGACGAATTAAAACTGATAAAAAACATGACGCAAGTCCAAAGAGATAAATGATTCCTAGTAAATAATAAAAAAGGTCCTTGAAATCAAGGACCTTTTTTATATCATAATCAGTATAGATTATCTTCTATAACTCATTAAATACTTTCTTGATTATATCTAAAGCTTCTCTTAGTTCTTCTTCAGTAATAACTAGTGGCGGAGCAAATCTGATGATATGTCTATGAGTTGGCTTACATAATAAACCAGCTTCTTTTAATAATACACATACATCCCATGCTTCTTTACCATCTTTAGGTTCAACAACGATAGCATTAAGAAGTCCTCTTCCTCTCACTAATTTAATCATTGGATGATTGAAGTTTTCTAATTCTTGACGGAAGATTTTACCTAGTTCAAAAGCTCTTTCTGTTAAGTTTTCTTCTTTAACAACTTCGAGGGCAGCTTTAGCAACAGCACAAGCAAGTGGGTTTCCACCGTAAGTAGAACCATGTTGTCCTGGTTTGATTACTAACATAACTTCTTTATCAGCTAAGACAGCAGATACTGGGTAAACACCACCTGAGATAGCTTTTCCAAGAATAAGAATGTCAGGGCGTACATTTTCGTAGTCACAAGCTAAAAGGCGACCAGTACGGGCTACACCAGTTTGAACTTCGTCAGCAACAAAGAGAACATTATGTTTTTTACAGATATCATAACAGCTTTTTAAGTAACCATCATCTGGAACAAATACACCAGCTTCACCTTGAATAGGTTCAACTATGAAAGCTGCTACATTTTTGCCTTCAGCAGTTAAATAATCATCTAAAGCTTGGGCATCATTGTAAGGTATTTTGTGGATACCAGGTGTGAAAGGACCAAATCCTTCTCTACAATCTGGATCTACTGAAGCAGAAATAATAGTTACAGTTCTACCGTGGAAGTTACCGTCAGCAAATACAATAACAGCTTTTCCATTTTCAATACCTTTCTTTTCATATCCCCATTTACGAGATAATTTGATAGCAGTTTCAACAGCCTCAGCACCTGAGTTCATAGGTAATACCATATCAAAACCGAAGAATTCAGTAATGAACTTCTCATAATCACCTAAGTTATTTGAGTAAAAAGCTCTTGATGTAAGAGTCAATGTTTTAGCCTGCTCCACAAGAGCATCAATAATTTTTGGATGACAGTGTCCTTGGTTTACAGCTGAATAAGCTGAAAGGAAGTCGAAATATTCATTTCCTTCCGGATCCCATACTTTAGCACCATCTCCCTTAGCAATTACAATTGGTAGTGGATGGTAGTTATGAGCACCATACTTGTTTTCTAACTCCATCGCCTGAGCGGAACTAATAGATCCATACTTTAAGTTTTCAGACATTATCTCCTCCTAAGTTTTATTTTATTATAAAGCCATTAATTTTAATCATTAGATTTAGTGTCAACCCCTTTTTTTTAAAAGCAAAATTATAGAGGGTTTTGCCCTATTAAGTTCGAGATAAAAGAAAAAGGGTTTAGAATTTAGGTTTAAATCATAGACTATTTTTAAGCTAGAAAGTTATCTCAATCCAAATAGCAAAGGAAGTAATCTGTATATCTCTATTACTTTTCTTATCTTGAGTAAGCTTATAGGAAAAGTCGGTTCCACCTTTAATATTTCTATGGAAGTTATAGGCAGCACCTGGCACGATAGAATAATTCACAAGGTGTTTAGTAACAATTTCTTGAGCATTACCTTTTTCAGTAGAATAGCTCTTATCCCAGCTAAAGTCTGTCTTCAGAGTCATATCATTTTTAATAACAATTGATTTAGAGATAAATGGTAATTTGAAACCATCAACAGCTCTAAATGCCCAATTAATATTACCGTTTAAACTTTGGTTATTAACATTTGTGACATAATCAAATGAGACTTTATTAGTAGTTGTTTCAGTCTGTGACCAGTTATAAGATACACTGGTTTGAATATTATTAATCCAATTCCCTCGCCAGCTCAAGAGTGGTGAGAAAGAGGTTGTAAGAGTCTGAGAGTTAGGTTCAGTAAAACCAATTTCACCTTCTTCTTTAACTTGATATGAGAAGTTAGTTCCTACTGAAGAGCTTGTTAGGTAGTCTTGTAATCTTATATATCTTTGGATATCATTAATATTAACTGAGATATCAGGGAATACTGTTGTAATAGTTTGAGTAGTAGTGTTTGACCATCTTTTTCTATCAGTTAGAGAATAACCAAACTGAGTATCAATTCTATTTAAAGAAAGTCCAGAGGACAAGTCTATAATATTATTGTTCTCTTTTACATTGATAAATTCATTATCTAAAGAGTATGGGATAGATAACTGGAAGTTGTAAGATGGTCTCTTTTCCAGATTGTCATAGTTCATAGAATAATCATTGGAATAAGAAATATCTAAGTTATCAATTTTACTTAAGAAACTTACGATATCAGTAAGACCAAATCTGAAAGTCTTCCCTTCTTCATTTTCTGAGCTTTGCTTATTTTGAGGATCACTGTCAGCATACTTATCATCTTTTGGCTCTGCTTTACCTTTAGGACGGTATATTTCACCAGATAGCTCAGCTATTTCCTTTCTAACACGCTCTATATTAACTTCCATTTCTTTTCTTACTTCTGGACTTAACTTTTCATTTAATGTTTGCATAATTTTATTTTCTTCATTCTGCAAATCTCTAAGTCTCTTCTTATCTTTGACTGTCATTTCTTCTCTAGCTTTATCTGCTTCTTTTTCTTTTTCTTCTTCCTCAAGCTTGTCTTTCTCTTCTAATTCTTCTTTGTCCTCAAGCTGGTCTTTGTCATCTTGATCCTCACCTCTTTTGTCTTTATCATCTTGAGTTGAAGTTTTATCAACTGATGAAGCAAGACTATCTTGTCGAGAAGCCCTTTTAGTTTGCAGAGAACTTGCCCAGGTGGATAGTAGGTCAGAATTTCTTAAAGTCACGTTGAAGTTAAGGGATCTATCAACATCACCATCATGTTTAAACTGAATACCCTCTTCAGCAATTACAGCAGCTACGTTTGATTTCTGAGTCCTTTTTTCATTAAATCTAACTTCACCATTTGATGAGAAATTCCAATAATCTGTAAAGAGCTCTGGTGTAAAACTATAAGTCATTATCTGATTATACTTTGTCTCTTCACCTATATTGATATCATTGACTCTTTTCTCATATTTAAGATCTCGAGTTGTTGTAAGTTTATAGGTAGTATTCAGATAAGTTTTATTTTTCCCACTTAGAATAGGGAAAGTCACTGTATTGGCAGTAGTAGCAATTTTAGAGTTTATATTAGAAGATGAAGTATCATCTCGCCAATATACAAGTGTGTCAGTCCTTGTAAGAACATATTTCTGTGGGTTTTTTGCATCCATGGTAAAGGTATTGTCTATGGAAGATGGGAAAAGATTAAGTTTTAAATCATTCCATATATTAAATCCACGAGGTAGGTTTCCTAGGTTTAGATTATAGGAGACAGTTCCTTTCCAAGTATATGTTGTATCTGCAGTAGTAGGAGTTACTTGATCAGTCAAAGAAGCATTTGCAGATAGAGATATTGAACCAAGAGTATAGTCTGCCCAAGGATTATTAGTTTTTGATTTACTATAATTCCAGGAAGCATCATACTTCTCAGTATTACTTTTTTCTCTTTCTTTTTCGATAGGATCAAGATTGTCTCTTAGAATATCAGAATTTTGCTTATAGCGTGGAATACTTTCTGTATTTGAATAATTGAATGTAAGAGGCATATTGATCTTCCAATCATCACTAAAGAATTTGTTTAATCTCAGGTTATTTTTAAAGTTTAAAGATGTAGTTTCCTGGCTTGAAGTTACCGAAGAGGTATTACGGGAAGGCTGATTGATAAAATTATCTGAAGATTTCACAATATCAAGTGAGGTAGTATAGAAATCAGCAAAGGAGGTGTTCATTGATACTCTAGCCTTATAGCCAGTATCTTCATAAGGGTCTGCAACCCTAATATCATTGAAGTATACTTTTCCTGAATAGGATGATCCGGAAACAGGTTCAATACCAAGGTTAATCTCTTTGATATTAGACAGGGTAACATCACCTTTCATTCGGTATGATCTATTGCCTCTAACATAATACTGGTCAGCATTGCTATTATTAAGGAGTCCAATATTTTTAAGTTCTGTTAAATCATTAAAATCTATTTCTACTTCAATCCAATTATTCCTATTCATCTTTGTTTCATAAATGATAGGAGCTATCTTTTCTTTAACTTCATAATAGCGAGTAGAGTCAGAACCAACTCTAATTATAACATTTAAGGAATCATTGACATTTAGGTTACCTTCAGGGAGTTCTGGATAGACCCAGAAACGTAGCTTATTATAAAGTAGATAATTAGTAGATTGAGTGGATTTTTTTCTCAGCATACCAATTTGATTTTCTTGCAGATTAGAAACTGAAAAAGTTAAAGATTGCTCGAAAGATTCAACGCCATCAGTTTTTTCAAAAGTCCCTTTTGGAGGAGTGTAATGATTATCTTTTTGATTGTCTGTGATTCCTGCTAAAATAGTTGTATTATTAGCGTCTAAAATATCTGGATTCACTGTTGATTCAACAAATACTGAATCTATTTCATTAACCTGTAAGATTGGTCTTTCTTCCCATTTGTTACCAACAATACTTAGCTCAGCCACTTTGATACGGACGGTTTTATCAACCTCAAACCAAAGTCGGGCATAAGATATTTTGCTTAAGGAAGGATTAATAGCAGGATTATTAGTTATGCTTGAATAGTTATTTTCATTGTTAATAGGAATTCTAAATAGTTTCCATCCACGATATTCAGACTGTAGGAACTCATTATTATTTGCTGAAATAGGAATTGAATATTCTAAATAGCGATTAAGAACATCCAAGTTACCGTTTCCATTCAAATCTTCAGTGTCTAAAACATTATTACCTTCAGTACCATTAATTTGCAAATAATCACCATCACTATTCTTGTTATCGCTGAAGTTGTCGTATGGATCATCACCAGGCATTCCGTTCTTGATTCCATCAAGTCCCAAATCCTCTGTTCTAACATCCAAAATACCGTCAATGATACCATCATCAATACCATCTTCTGTATTTAGAAAGCCTTCCCCCCCATTACGAGTATAGAAGTCTTCACTAATATCACCTAAATCTAATCTCAAATTAACATTAACATCACCGTTTCCATAGGTAGTATCAACTTTAACCAAAATCTCGATGTATTTCTTTTCTGAGAAATCAACTTGGTTACCAACATATTTCATAATTCCACCCCAGGAACGGTTATTTGTTTCAGGCTGACTCAGCTCTGGTCTAACAATCTTTAGGGCTAAAATACTAATATCTTCTTTCTCTTCTTCATCATCCATAGTAGCAGGATCATAAACATCTCTTCTTTCCACATTTTCAGGATTAAACCAAAAGGTTCTAGCCTTAGAAAGAAGGGTATTCACAGGTTGAGAAGCTGGCACCCAAGTCTTTCTAGTAATTCCTAAAGGGTACTGGTCTAGAATACCTTCCATATCATCAATATAGGCTTCTTTTTTCTTACCATCAGGATTACCATAAATATTAGGAGCAGAGAAAGCAATCTCACCAGATAATTTGAAAGATGATTCGCTATCAGTTTCGATCAAAGGAAGCCAATCCACCATATCAGTCATAAATCTAGGTTTAATCTCAAAGGCACTATCAATATCAGCTAAGAAGAGTTCCATGTTCTCTTCTCCAATTTTAGGTCGTTTATCTTGAACAGTCTCTGACCTGTAAATAACAGTACCACCTATATTGAAGTTATCAAAACCCTTGTAGTCTGCTCTTATACCAAAAAGCTGTCTCTTATCTAAACCAAATCCTGACTTGAATTCATAATCAATTTCAATCTTGGCATTAGGATCTTTACCTGCAGCAGTTAAAAATGTAATTCTACCAAAATCATAATCTACTAAATAATCAATATTCTCATTTTGCAAGGTTCCATTTACCCTAACTTTAACAGATCCTCTTAAGATATTTGTTTGACCTAAAGAAATTTCATCAGTACCAATTTTTCCTTTAACAATCATCTTGTAGCGGTATTCAGTAGAAGAGATATTCTCGTTTTCTTTTTGATAAAGTAGGGTATCACCAAGAGGTTTAAAGGGTTCTAACCAAGGGTAGAAGATAAGTCCACTAGAAAGATTAACTGAGGAATCTGAACCATCTACTTTCCCATCTCCATTAGTATCTAAACGGAGGTACTCATTTAGAGTAGAAAAACCAGCATTATCAACATCTTCAGGAACAAAATAGTCATTTGTATTATCAGCAGTATCATTAGTAAAGACTCTTAAAGAAAAATCTTCATTATTTATATTACGTGAATTTAAGCTATATACATTCCTCATTTGATAGTGCCAAGTATAGAATCTGTTATCCGGAAGTCCGTCGTTATCACCATCGGTCATTTCAAAATTTGGTTGATTAGGATTTATAGTTGGATCAAACTCTTGATTACTCACTCTTATATATTTAACATGCACCTGTTCTTCATTTGTTTGATCATTCCTTGGAACCGATAAACCATTTCTTTGTATATACCTGACACCAAGTGTATAGTTTCTATTGATAGTTCTATTTAATGTTAAGATACCTGAATCATAGTCATAGAAATAATCCACTCCTTCCTCCAACAAATCAAATTGTGGGGTAAAAGGACTAGAAGCTTGAACATCTTCAAAGCCTGGAATTGTAGCAGTATTGTTTGTAGCATTCATATCATCTAAATAAACTAAGAGAGAACCATCAGCAGGCAATACTTGATCATCAAAGAGTAAGAGAGAACCGTTATTATCTAGTTTGATAGCATTATTTATCCATCCTTGAGGAACTGGGCTTGAAGTACCAGCTATGACATCACCATCTTGATAGAGCATATATAATTCGTATGGATTTACTAAATAATATCTATCTCTTCGTGTGTAATCTCTAGAATTTACGACTGAGGAGTCAGCTTGAGCCTTTGACTCAAATGTCATTTTATTTTTCTTTCCTTCTTCCTGACTCATAATTGCAGTGATTTCAAGAGCACCTATCTTGAGATCAGTTCTGATACCAAAAAGCCCTTGAGAAGAAGAAATTGAACCAACATACTGAGAAGAACCAGATAAATCTAAAGAGATATCACCTGCTTCAATAGACTGTATAATCTCATCATCAAATCCTTTATAAGAAATGTTGATATTATTAGGATCAAAGAAAGTTTCTTCCTGATCTGAGTTGTATTTTAGGTCAACATGGATTTTTTCACCAATAGTACCTTTCAATTGCATATTTAGCTTCTGTTCCATTTTAGGAGTTAGAGTAGAAGCATTTGATCCTTCAGACAGAGCAATATTGTCATTCTTAGTACTTGTAGCAGAGATAGTAAGTCGTTCAGAACCAAAGAAACTTAACCTACCAGCTTTATCTCCAAAGATTCTCTTAACTGTTTTTGAACGAGCAAACTTGGGTAAATCAAATACTAAATCAGGGATTAAACCACCAGATTCCTCTCTTTCCTCTTCTTGGAAAAAAGCCATAGTCTTTTCATAAAGTTGTTTATCAAATGAATAAGCAAAAAGATTATCAAAATATTGATCTAAGGAGATATAGATTTTAGGATAAGCTTCAACAGAGTTAAATTTAGTAATAATCCCAACTCGCTTATTTACAAAGTCAATTTCCTCTTCTGTTGAAGGAAAGCGACTAGACCAATAAATATTATCTTGAAATTGTTTTGCCCCAAGATTATAATAGTCTATCTTATTACCATAAAAGCTCTTATAATCTCCAAGCTTGTAATCAATTCCATATAAGTTTAGACTACACCCGAGTATTATGAACAGAATTATTGCTCTATATAATTTTACCATTAAATACAATCCTAATTATTATTTAATATTTTTACCAATAAGGTTCAATCCGTCTAAGATTAATGAATCATCAATAATCTCAACTTCTTGTGAACAGCTACAAATCAATTTTGCAATACCTCCAGTGGCTATAGTTTTATATTCTTCAAGCTTGTATTCAGCTTTAATCTTACGAATGAATCCATCTAAAATGAAGGCGTGTCCATTTATAATCCCCGAAAGAAGGGCATCTTTAGTAGTATTCCCTAAGATCTGCTTAGGTCGTTCCAACTTAATATCTGCTAACTGAGAAGCTTTCTCAAATAGCAAATTTGAAGAACTTTTTACTCCTGGAATTATGGAAGCACCATAAAATGTGCCATCCCTACCTGTCAATTGAATTGTAGTTGCTGTGCCTAAATCACAGACAATTGTATTTGTCTGATATTTATTGATTGAAGAATAAGCATTTACTAATAAATCAGCTCCAATATGACTGTAATCAGGAACTAAGAACTTTAGATTCAATTCCGTTTCAGAATTAACTTGAATAAATTTGCAGTTAAAATATTTCTCAAACATTTTACGAATCACTCTATTTAACTGCGGAACCACTGACGATAAAACAGCTATAGCAATATTCCCTATATCCTCCTTAATCGATAAAAGCAATGATGATATGACAACAAAATACTCATCTTCTGTGCGATTTTTATCAGTGTGAATCCGCCATGAAGAAAGTAACAAGTCATTATCATAAAGCCCAATAACTAGGTTTGTATTTCCAATATCTATAACAATTATTCTATTTTTCATATATTGAATTCAGACTTATTTAAGATAAAATTTTCGTCAATATGTTTTTTCAATTTGATAACCTGATAGTTATATTCATTTACTAAAGTTTAGAAAGGGATTCGGAGTTTAAAAATATTTAGTTAATCGAATCCCTTTCTAAATTTTCTAATTTATTATTTTAAATTTTACTCAATACTACTTCTTACTAATCTAAAACCTACATTTAAAGATGCTAAAGATAATGAGCTGCTATTTCTCTTAAATATTCTGCAATGATAGCTACCGTTAAACCAACTCCCTCCTCGATAGACGTTTGTATTACCTGTACTAGGTCCTGTAGGATTTACTTGAGGTTCTGAGTCATAAGCGGCGTATCTATCATAACAGATTTCCCATACATTTCCAGACATATCGTATATGCCCAGTATGTTTGGAGCTTTTCCTCCCACTGGATGACTAGTATTACCAGAATTATCCATATTCCAACCCACGCTATTTAAGTCATTCGAACCTGAATAAATATAACCACTATCATTTGCTCCACCTCTTGCTGCATATTCCCACTCAGCCTCGGTTGGTAATCTATAGCCATTAGCTGTAAAATCACAAGTATAAGTTTCTAAATCATAACAAGGAGTTAGTCCTTCAGCTATACTTAACTCATTACAATAAGTTAGTGCAGAATACCAGCTCACATTATTAACAGGATAGTCATCTCCAATACCATAATTACTAGAGGGATTTGATCCAATTATAGCTTCATATTCTGCTTGAGTTACTTCGAACTTACTAATGTAAAAAGAGTTTAACGTAACCTCATGTGTTGGTAGCTCATCCGTACTACCTGTTCCTGTTGTTCTTCCCATGGTAAATGTTCCACCAGGAACATAAATCATTAAACCACTTTGGCCATTATCAATATTATAATATGAAGTCATAACTTGACTTGGGAGATAGCCCTCTTTATAAGCTCTTGCTTTTAAGGTTGCATCTTCACTTATATTTATTGGTCCTGTATATAATAATGACGATTCTGTAGGTTCACTCTCATCAAGACTGTATCTAATTTCAGCTCCTTGGGTTTGGCATATTATGAAAACATTCTGAGCTTCAGTATAAATTCCAGATGGAGGATTAAAAGTCGGGTTAGCAACGACAAGTGTCTCGAACTCATACACTGCTTCTACTACCTGACTAGCTTGATAGTTTTCTTTAAATGCTCTTGCTTTCAAAGTAGTATCCTCACTGATACTAATTGGATTTGTATAAAGTAAAGAAGTTTCTGTTGGATTAGAGCCATCAAGACTATATCTTATCTCAGCTCCTTGGGTTTGACAAGTAATAGTTACGTCTTGAGCCTGGCTGTAAGTTCCTGCTGGTGGATTAAATACTGGATTAGCAACTACAAGTGTCTCAAATTCATACACAGCTTCTATCACCTGACTAGCCTGATAGTTTTCTTTAAATGCTCTTGCTTTCAAAGTAGTATCTTCATTTATACTAATCGGATCTGTATAGAGTAAAGAAGTTTCTGTTGGATTTGAGCCATCAAGACTATATCTTATCTCAGCTCCTTGGGTTTGGCAAGTAATAGAAACATTCTGAGCTTCAGTATAAATACCTGCTGGTGGATTAAAGGCTGGATTAGCAACTACAAGTGTCTCAAATTCATACACAGCTTCTATCACCTGACTAGCCTGATAGTTTTCTTTAAAGGCTCTTGCTTTCAAAGTAGTATCTTCATTTATACTAATCGGATCTGTATAGAGTAAAGAAGTTTCTGTTGGATTTGAGCCATCAAGACTATATCTTATCTCAGCTCCTTGGGTTTGACAAGTAATAGTTACCTCTTGGGGCTGGTTGTAAGTTCCTGCTGGTGGATTAAAGGCTGGATTAGCAACTACAAGTGTCTCAAATTCATACACAGCTTCTATCACTTGACTAGCCTGATAGTTATCTTTAAATGCTCTTGCTTTCAAAGTAGTATCTTCACTGATACTAATCGGATTTGCATAGAGTAAAGAAGTTTCTGTTGGATTTGAGCCATCAAGACTATATCTTATCTCAGCTCCTTGGGTTTGACAAGTAATAGTTACTTCTTGAGCCTGGCTGTAAGTTCCTGCTGGTGGATTAAATGCTGGATTAGCAACTACAAGTGTCTCAAATTCATAAACAGCTTCTATCACTTGACTAGCCTGATAGTTTTCTTTAAAGGCTCTTGCTTTCAAAGTAGTATCTTCACTGATACTAATCGGATTTGCATAGAGTAAAGAAGTTTCTGTTGGATTTGAGCCATCAAGACTATATCTTATCTCAGCTCCTTGGGTTTGACAAGTAATAGTTACTTCTTGAGCCTGGTTGTAAGTTCCTGCTGGTGGATTAAAGGCTGGATTAGCAACTACAAGTGTCTCGAACTCATACAGAGTTTCTACAATAGGACTAGCTTGATAGTTTTCATTAAAGGCTCTTGCTTTTAAAGTAGTGTTCTCACTTATAATTATAGGTTGGGTATATAAGAGAGAAGTTTGACTAGGTATAGTTCCATCTATGCTATATCTAATTTCAGCATCCTCTAGTTCACAATTTATTGTGACTTCCTGTGCTTGATTGTAAGTTCCACCAGATGGTGAAAAAGTAGGAACGGGTGCCAAGGGTAAATTAATCACATAATTTACTTGTGATGTTAAACTTGGTCTATAATTATTCCTATATGCTTTAGCTTTAATAAGAGTAGTTTCTCTTATTCTTAATGGTATAGAGTAAAGACTTGAATTTTCAGTAGGATCACTACCGTCGGTACTATATCTTATCACAGCATCTGGTGTAGAAGTTTCAATATCAATTTCAATTACTTCACTGTATGAACCTGCTTCATGTGAAAATGTTGGTTGAGATACTTGCTTTGGTTTTGTAGTATTGTCATCACTACAATTTGTTAGAACTAAAAAAACAATTAGACATATAATTATAGATAAACTTCTTGAAATTTTCATATTTTTATCCTTAAATTTTTTATTTAACAGTGTTAACTTTGAGACTATTAAAATAATCCTTAGTGTTTTCGTCAATATGTTTTTCTTAAATCATTATGAACTGAGAATATTATCTTAATTTGCACAGTTTACTTTCTCTCCACTAGGATAAAGTAGTCAACGATAAACTATGCTTTTAATTTGCTTATGTGACAATATTGACTTAAAGCTGAATCATGTCATAATCTCAAATCTTAATTAAGATCTCTTAAACTATGAAGAGATGTAATCTAAGATGACTTGATATTTGACCATTGTTAAGAAATCACAATCATGATCCTCATTTTTTTATTGACAAATTTTATCTTTAACTTCTACATTGCATTTGATAACTTAATAAGGAGTTAATAATGTTTTTTAAGATACGTGAGCTTTTTCATAGTTTTTTTTCATCAATTAGCGGATTAGGTAAAATTGTATTCTTCTTATCTCTTATAATATCAATATTTTTCTTTTGGCAATACAAAATAGTTCTCTATTACTATCTACCTTTTCTCTTGCTAGGAATTCCTTTTGCTGTTACTTATCTTTTTGAGTTCATCTGTAATTTTGTTAGGAGAAGGTATAATTAATGCAACATTGCTTATGTTTTTGAGTTACTATATAATATTATTAAGGACAAAACTGTTGTTTAACTCAGATAGTGTAGTAGAGCTTTCGTGAAAAGAGCAGATTATTCTAGCAAAGTCCCCTCTTTGAGGTGGCTGCAGGGGGTGATTCCACAAGAAATGCATAATATATATATTCTGGAGAATTATGGATCTCACTTTTACAGAAGAATATAGCGCTAATCACAAAAGCATACTGTGTTATTTGGTTTAATCTTAAAATACCATTTTATCATTCCTTTATTGTTAGTCTGCTCTTAGATATCCAATAGTTAAAAGAGAGAGTAGCAATCAAAGAAAGGTGAATATAAAATATTGCTGGAAAACAGTAGCTTTTTTATCTTGTAAAGATAAACAAGTTGATGATTTAGCCATAGTATATTACACTAGAAGTCTTTGTATGGTGTTTTCTCCTTGACATAATTTTACAATTATTTGATATTTGGTCAAAATAATTTAGGAGTCAATTATGTTACATGGATATCGAAAATCTGCTGGTGAAACAAGCAGAAATTTTCTTCAACTATTTAGTTTCTTTGGTAAAATTATTTTCATTATTACTTACATCATTTCTTTTTCAATATCAATTACCAACTTTCAAATCTTCCTTTTGTACGATATAATTATTGCTTTAGCTCTATCCTTTATTGTAACTTTTCTCTTTGAATTTATCTATAATTTGTTTAGAAATAAATCTAACTTGTAAAAAGTACGAATAAGGAAATATTATATCCATGCTTAACTTTATTCGTCCTTTCAAATCAGCAATCTCACTTCCTGCTAAAATTGTCTTTATTATTACATATGTAATCAGACTAGCAGTTATTATCCATTGGACATATTCTCTTACAGGAACATTCTCTCTTCCTATCATGCATTGGAGTTTGATTATCTTGGGACCTATTTTAACAGCTTTTATTGTTGCTATAGTTTTTGATTTTTTCTATAAGCTTCTTTGGGTTAAGCATAAATCAAACTTAAGATAGTCCAGTTTTCACATTATAACATAGAGGCACAAATACCATTATAGAGGCATTCACGCCACTAAATAGAAAAAAATTAAAAAAACATTTGACAGATAATACCAATTAGGTATTGTAGTACCAGAATAAAAATAAGAAAAGTAAAAAGAGGAAAAGATGAGTAAATTATTAAATTTATCTGAAGCTACCTACTTAGCTTTGCATGGCTTAGTCCATATTGCATCTAAGACACCTGATAGGGTTAGTGTAAAAGAGATTGCTAAGGTTTTGAATGCTTCAGAAGCTCATCTAGCTAAGATATTCCAGAAGTTAACTCGCGCTGGGATAGTCCATTCCGTTAGAGGCCCTCAAGGTGGTTTTGAATTATCAAGGTCACCAAAGCATGTCTCTTTCTTAGAGATAATCGAGCTTTTTGAGGGAGAAATAGAAGTTACTGGTTGCCCTTTTGGTAAGACACATTGTGTATTTAGGACCTGCATAATTGATGCAGAAGTTGCCCAAGCAACCAAGAAGATTTATGATAGATTTAAAGATATGCATTTAGCAGATTTTATGTAAGATATTTTTTTAGTCTTAATTAGGTATTATAGTACCTAAATATATATAAAGGAGAAAAGATTATGAAAATTACAAACTTTAGAGAAGAGAAAGAATATAAGACAGCTCATGGTGTTGATGTTAAACAAGTCTATAATAGTGAGTATGCCCAAGTTAATCATATCTTACTAAAGGCTGGAGAATCCTTAAAGCCACATATAACCCCTGTAGATGCCTTGTTCTATGTCTTAGAAGGCAGACCTACCATTATGATAGGTGAAGAGAGAGTGCAAGTTAAAGAAGATGATGTAATTGAATCTCCTAAAGAGATTGTCCATTGCATATATAATGAAACAGATAGCCTTGTCAGAGTATTAGTTTCTAAATTACCTAGACCTACAAGTCCATCTAAATTTATCAAATAGGAAAAGGAAAAGACATGCCATATTTTCAAGCCACAGATTCACTTCTATCAATAGTCGAGAAATATCCTCAAACTATTTCTGTATTCACATCTAATGGTTTTCCTCAAATGGATGATGAAAACAAGAGACAGGTTTTTGCCAAAGCAATTTCGCTTAGAACAGCTCTAATGCTTAAACAAATCGATTATGATACATTTACTTCTATATTAATAGATGCTATAGAAGGTGAAAGTAATAATCCGGATGTTTCACTTAGTGAAAATAGATTAAGTAATAATAAAGAAGCTATTAAGGTTGTTGGTGCTTTGCCATGTCCAGTTAGAATACCCTTGATGGAGAAGTTTAATAGCTTTACTAAGACTTTTAAGCAAGAGTATGGAATAGAAGTTGAATCTGAACTTAAAGCTGCTTCAATGGGGGTTGATTGGATTGAAAAGCATGTTAAAGAAGTTAATAATCCTAGTGATTTACCGGATATATTTATCTCAGCAGGATTTGATATGTTCTTTGATCTTGAGATGTTTGGGAAGTTTAAAGACCAAGGTATTTTTTCCGACTTCTCACCTATTGAAGAGTATAATGAAATCTTCACAGGACTCAATCTTAAAGATCCTATGGAACACTTTTCCCTGCTTGGGGTAGTTCCTGCAGTCTTCCTCATAAATACTAATGAATTAGGAGATAGGCAAATTCCTAGAACTTGGCAAGATATCATGAAGCCTGAGTTTGAAAACAAAGTTTCTCTTCCAGTAGGTGATTTTGATTTGTTTAACGGTATTCTTCTCAACATTTTTGAGAAATATGGAGATGATGGGGTGGTTAAATTAGGACGTTCATTGTTAGAATCACTTCATCCTTCTCAGATGGTAAAAAGTGAAAAGAAAAGTAATAATAAGCCAATCATAACCATTATGCCCTATTTCTTTACTAAAATGGTCAAAGAAAACTCTACAATGAAGGCTGTTTGGCCTCAGGATGGAGCTATTATAAGTCCTATCTTTATGCTAACTAAAATCGAGAGGAAGCAGGAATTAACCCCACTAGTAGATTTCTTAGCGTCTAAACAAGTAGGACAAGTCTTAGCTCATAGTGGACTATTCCCAAGTGTAAATCCAGATGTAGATAACAGAATTCCCAAGGGAAATAAATTCATGTGGTTAGGTTGGGATTATATCTATTCTCATGATATTTCAGCAACAATTAAACATTGTGAAAAACTATTCCAAGCTTCAATAAAGGAGAAATAATGAATTTAATCACTGTCTCAGGTCCCCCTTCTTCAGGAAAAACATCCGTAATTTTAAAGACGATAGAGTCTCTTCAAAAGAAAGGATTAAAAGTAGCAGTAGCTAAGTTCGATTGTCTTTATACTGACGATGATATTTTATATAAAAATGCTGGGATACCAGTAAAGAAAGGACTTTCAGGTGCTTTGTGTCCAGACCACTATTTTGTTAGTAATGTTGAAGAAATTACTCAGTGGGGACTTGAAAATAAAATGGATGTTTTGATAAGTGAATCTGCTGGTTTATGTAACAGATGTTCTCCTTACATAAAGGGAATCAAAGCTATTTGTGTAATTGATAATCTTTCTGGAATTAACACTCCTAAGAAGATTGGTCCTATGCTCAAATCAGCTGATATAATAGTAATAACCAAAGGAGATATTGTCTCTCAAGCAGAAAGAGAAGTCTTTGCTTCCCGTGTAAATAGTGTAAATCCTAAGGCAACCATAATGCATATAAATGGATTAACAGGACAAGGTTCTTTTGAGCTTTCTACCTTAATCTATGATGAGAAAGATAATATCGATACTCTGAAAGGCAAAGAATTACGCTTCCCTATGCCTTCCGCCCTCTGTTCCTACTGCTTAGGAGAAACTAGAATCGGGGAAAGCTACCAAATGGGTAATGTAAGAAAAATCAACTTAGAGGATTAATATGCTTATAAATATTAAAACTATACCAAACTTAATTATCGAAGACCTACTCTTAGAATACCCTTTCTTAGACTCTTTCTTGGAGAATAATAATATCACCTATCAAGGAAATGAAGGAAAATCTTTAGCTGAATATTTTGATTCTTTAGGAGAGGAACATCGCGAAGATATGGCAATTGAACCTGACCTATTTTACCAACAGCTGGTAGAATTTGTTAAACAAATGATTTCTTTCCTGGGTAAAGATAATGAGATTGTAGAAACAGTTACCATTCTTCCTGGTAATGATAAAAGTGGAAATCCTGAAAATTTCAATAATTTTAAGATTAAAAAAGGACAAATAATTAGTATAGTAGGACCAACAGGATCAGGGAAAAGTAGACTCCTAGGTGATATTGAATGGGTTGCTCAAGCCGATACCCCAACAGGGAGAAGAATTTTAATTAACAATGATAAACCTGATGCTAAATGGAGATTCTCAACTTCGGATAAACTAGTAGCTCAACTCTCCCAAAATATGAACTTCGTTATGGATTTATCAGTTTATCAATTCGTTCAAATTCATGCTCAAAGCAGACTTGTGGAAAACAAAGAGGAAGTAATTGCCAATATCATTAAAAAAGCTAATGATCTAGCAGGTGAAAAGTTCTCTCCAGAAACACCTATAACCAGCTTAAGTGGTGGTCAATCACGTGCTTTAATGATAGCAGATACAGCTATTCTCAGTAAATCCCCTATAATTCTCATAGATGAAATTGAAAATGCCGGAATTGATCGTAAAAGAGCCTTAAATCTCCTGCTTTCTGAAAACAAAATAGTCTTAATGGCTACCCATGACCCCATTCTTGCTCTCATGGCTGATAAAAGAATAGTAATAAAAAATGGTGGAATCTCGAAAGTAATTGAAACTACTGATGAAGAACGTCAGATTCTCACAACTTTAGAAGAATTAGATAAGAAGATTCTTTCTTATAGAACTATGCTGAGAAGTGGGGAAAAGCTTCAAAAATGAGAAGCTATCTAGGAATAATTGCATGCGAAACTATGGACTGGCAACACCCTTGTTGCCAGGTGGAAACAAACAACTTATGGACTGAGACCATCCTTGGTCTCAGGTGGAAGCAAGGATGCTTCCACTCCATATTATTCCCCTCTGACGGAGGGGTGACTCGGTATTTCCGAGTCGGGGTGGTTCTTAAATCCCTAAGGGGTAATTCTTAAATCCTGAAGGGATGGCATCTAATAGGCAGTGCTCGCAAGACACTGCTACAGGTGAAAAATTGAATTAAGCCCTGCAAGGGCGACATATAACAGAGAAGAATGAAAAAATAAATAAATAGGAGCCAAATTATGCACGATGGATGTAGCGGAAGCTTTAAAAACGGACAAGATGTAGTAGATAAAGTAAGGCAAATGGGTTTTGCAGACCAATATATGCCTCTTCCTTTAGAAATAAAATGTGAAGAATGTGGTGATAACTTCGAGATGGAAACTTTTGAAACAACATGTCCAAAATGTAAAATGGTCTATGGGGTAACTCCGTGCCATGCTTTTGATCCTGAAAATGTCAAAGCAGCTGGAATAGATTATTAGTTATACCCTAAAAACAGTTCATAAAATCAAATGTAGGTAAATGTATTTTTAATACAAAGCCAAAGATAATTAAATAATTTTTAACAAACAAAAAAACAGATAGGAGAAAGAAAAATGAGTATGTATTGTTACCAATGTCAAGAAACTATGCAGAATATCGGATGCAGATTTAACAAGGGTGTATGTGGTAAACCAGCAAAAACAGCTTGTTTACAAGATGCTTTAGTCTATGCTTTAAAAGGCATAGCCCTAGCTTCAGATGGTAAATATGATAGAGATAATGGCTTATTTATAGCTAAAAGTCTCTTCGCAACTATTACAAATGCAAACTTCGATGATGAAAGAATTGTCGCCTTAATTAAAGAAGCCCTCCAAAGAAGAGATGCTTTAAATTATAAGTGTGATTGTGACGCCATAACTTGGACTGGTAAGACAGAAGAAGACTTTGTGAAAGTTGGAGAAAAACATGGGGTTCTTTCCACTGAAAATGAAGATGTTCGTTCTTTAAGAGAACTTCTTGTTTATGGTTTAAAAGGTATCTCTGCTTATGCAGAACATGCAGCGGTCTTAGGAAAAGAAAATGATGATATCTATAACTTCTTAATGGAAGGATTAGCTTCCACTACTAAAGACCTTACTCTTGATGAAATGGTTGGCTTAGTCCTCAAGGCTGGTAATATGGCTGTTACCACTATGGCTTTACTTGATGAAGCAAACACTTCTACCTATGGTAATCCTGAAATCACAGAAGTTAATATCGGTGTAGGTAAAAACCCTGGTATCCTTATTTCTGGTCATGATTTAAGAGATATGGAACAACTTCTACAACAAACTGAAGGAACAGGAGTTGATGTCTATACCCACTCTGAAATGCTTCCTGCTAACTACTATCCTGCTTTTAAAAAATACAAACATTTTGTAGGAAACTATGGTAATGCTTGGTGGAAACAAGATAAAGAATTCATCACTTTCAATGGTCCTATCCTAATGACTACCAACTGTATCGTTCCTGTAAAAGAAGAATATGCAAAGAGAATCTTCACAACCGGAATGGCTGGCTATCCTAATGTTCCTCATATCGAACCTGTAGCTGGCAAAAAAGATTTCTCAAAGATAATAGAATTAGCGAAGACTTGCCCTCCTCCAACTGAAATAGAAACTGGTTCTATCGTGGGTGGATTTGCTCATAATCAAGTTATCGCTCTTGCAGATAAAGTTGTTGCAGCTGTTAAATCTGGTGCTATTAAAAGATTTGTAGTTATGGCTGGTTGTGATGGCAGACATGATACAAGACAATACTTTACAGATGTAGCTAACGAATTACCGGAAGGAACTGTTATCTTAACTGCCGGATGTGCTAAATATCGTTATAACAAACTCCAACTCGGTGATATAGGTGGGATACCACGTGTTCTCGATGCTGGACAGTGCAATGATTCATATTCATTAGCTGTTATTGCTCTTAAACTTAAAGAAGTATTCGAACTTAATGACATCAATGATTTACCTATCTCATTTGATATTGCTTGGTATGAACAAAAAGCTGTAGCCGTCCTACTTGCCTTGTTAGCTCTTGGGGTTAAAGGTATCCGCTTAGGACCTACACTACCTGCTTTCTTATCACCAAATGTTGCTAAAGTTTTAGTTGAAAACTTTGACATAAAACCAACAGGAGATGTAAAAGCTGATATCGATGCTATGATGGCTGGGAAATAATATTAGTTACGTAATATATATATATATAGGGCAGAAGATTAACATTCTGCCCTTTTTTTAACCGGGAATGCGGATGCCCACATCCGCATCATTGCTTCAAGCAATGATTGTCTTCAATCCCAAAGGGATGGCATTTATTAGCAAGGGGTGCAAACCCCTTGAAAAGCACCAAAAAACAAGACTAGCCCTGAAAGGGCGGGATAGACAAATATATAACATGGAGATGTCTGTTAAATCCTGCAAGAATGATGATATAACATTCAATATTATGAAAAATATCTATATTGTTAAATTCATATGTTTTATGTCGCCCTTTCAGGGCTCACCATTGTGGTGGCACTTTACAAGGGGTTTGCACCCCTTGCTAATAAATGCCATCCCCTTGGGATTTAAGAGGTTTTCTTCACAATTTAAGCTTCCATTTGTGTACCAGTTTAAACTTCCATTTGTGTACCAGTTTAAGCTTCCATTTGTGTACCAGTTTAAGCTTCCATCTACCCTGAAGGCAAAATATAAGATGCCAGCAAGGATGCTGGCGCTCCCAGTAGCTCCCAGAAAAAAACCTTGACCAAATATTTCTCCACCCTTATTTTTGTCTTAGAATTTAATTACTCTAATTACAAAGGAAAGTTTATTATGAATATTGTTCAAGGCATCAGCTATTTTATAACTAATAAGAGACTTCTTGTTACTCTTAGTCTTACAGTTTTCCTCTCTTCAGTTATGGCTAATTTATATCAACCTACAAAACATATTGATCCTGCACTATTCCGCTACGGAACACCTTTACAAAGAAGCAGTCTTGCAGCACCAACAAATCTACAAATTACCCCTAATGATGAGAGTATGACCCTGTCTTGGCAAAATCCTAATGACATAGACAACGGACTCTACTTCTCCCTTCAAGGTTCTGAATTACCCTCAACAGAATTTGAAGAGATTATTACTTCTCAAGATACTACCTACACAGATTCAGACCTATCTGCTATGATGAAACTCTACCGCGTTAATGCCAATTATGATGGAGTAGAAGCTCTTGTCTTACCTGATTACCCCACAGAGATTACCTTTGCTGAAGATAATCAAATTGAAATACCTTTAAGTCAGATAATATCTAACCCTGATGATATTATAGAAGCTGGGATTAATGATGCTCAATTCGGAACTTACTTTGATGAAGAGAATAGGTCTGTCTTTGTTATTCCTCCTCAAGACCAACATGGTGTTTTTGATTTAAACCTTGTTTTGAATATTAGCCAAGTTCCTCTTACCTTTATTATTAATCCAATGACTGATATTAACTTTGAAGTTGTAGGAGTTTTAGATGTTCTTCCAATATCAACAGAAGAACCAAATATGACCTCTATTGTCGATTTCTATTACAATCAAACTCATCAACAAATAACAACTAATAATGATGGAATTGGAAATATCCAGTTTGACAGAAACCAATTACCAATTTATCAAGGAAAAACTTGTTTAGATTCAATCGTTGTAAAAACATATAGTCCAAACGGAGATTTAAAATCTTATGAAACAAAATATGGTACTATTGCTTTAGAAGACAGTTATTTCCATGAAGGAGAGAATGGTGACATGAATAATTTATTTGAAATAGTTAGTTTAACTACTGCAAATACAATTCAAGGAACACCAGAATCAAACTTAATCCCAACAGTAGATGTAAGAAACGATAGTTTAGTTGCTTTTGAAGAGGCAGCTGCTCAAAACAAAACATTACTTATAGATTATTTAGAATTATTAACAGGAGCATTCCCAACAGGAATTGCATGGGAAAATATAGATTTACCATTAAATATGACAGAAGTTCATGGTTTTGAAATTCATTTCTATCCAAACATAAGTGCAGGTTATACACTTGAAAGAAGAGAACAAGTAATAAGAACATTTAACGCAATACAGGACTATTTTGTAAAATATGATTTAGAATTCTTTGTTCATGAAGGAGAACCAGATACAAGTTATATGATAAATAATGGAATAGGAATTATCTACAACAATGGTTCAGATTATGCAAGTATACAAACAAATGATGGACAATCTTGGAGAGTAATTATGTCCATAGGTATGGAAAGAGGGATTAGAACAGAAAATAATAATAATCTTGAAAATATATCTGACAACAAAAACATAGAAGATAAAAAATACAACATAACCAATAACAATCAAAGAGATCCTACTACTTATGGAGAACCAGGAACTTGGACAGATGTTTTAACAATAAATCAAGCATCAACCTCATTAATAGAAACATTAACAGGGATATTTACAACAAATGCAGGGCCATACCCTCAAGTCCCAACAATTCTTCGTGAAAGTGGAAGAACAAATTACATAAGTCCATCAGACTTATATTTATTTGGTCTTGGTCAAAATACAGGACACATTCCTACAAGTCAAATGATTAATGGATTTCAAAATAAAATTGTTACAGAAACCCAAGATGATGAGATACGTTATAAACTAAAGTTACCTAGAACAGTCTTGTATAATACTTTTATGAGAATTCTATCTGATGAATAAAAACCTCACTAATAATAAAGATGATGTTTTTCAGTATGAAGCTACTGGGAACGTCACTGGGAGCACAACACTGGGAGCGCCAGCATCCCTGCTGGCATTCTTTTCTTCAATCCCAAAGGGATGGCATTTGTCAGCAAGGGGTGCAAACCCCTTGAAAAGTACCCAAAACAAGACTAGCCCTGAAAGGGCGGGATAGACAAATATATAACATGGAGATGTCTGTTAAATCCTGCAAGAATGATGATATAACATTCAATATTACGAAAAATATCTATATTGTTAAATTCATATGTTTTATGTCGCCCTTTCAGGGCTCACCATTGTGGTGGCACTCTACAAGGGGTTTGCACCCCTTGCTGACAAATGCCATCCCCTTGGGATTTAAGAGAGCAACAACTTGTATTAGAATTTAGACCTTAATAACCAAATGATTTTGTTGTTTATCATCCTACTGCTAAATACAGAAAAGTTCCGAATAAAACACACATTTCTTAAATTAATCCTTGACCAAATAATTCTTTACCCTTAATTTGGTATGATATATGAATTAATCTAATTACAAAATTAATCCATAGAATTTCAGAATAGAGGAATGTATAAACTGATAATGTCTCTTAAATCCCATTTTATAATTTAAGAGATTGAAAATGAGGAATAAATAACAGGTTATAGTTATTTTGATTACATAAGGAGGATAAATGGGTCAATCATTAGTAAAGAACTATATGCACATCATATTTAGTACAAAAAACAGAAAAAACTATATCACATCAGAAAATGAACAAGAAATTTACAACTACGTTGTAAGTTTATTTAAAAACATAGATTCACCTGTGATCAGTATTGGTGGCTACCAGAATCACATTCATGTTCTATGTCTGTTATCAAAGAAACATCCATTGATAGAAGTAATTAGATTTGTAAAAAGTAACTCATCGCGGTGGATATCTGAAAATTATGAATATACATTATTCAGTTGGCAAACTGGATATGGAGCATTTTCTGTTAGTCCTAAAGATATTGATTTAGTTATTAAATACATTGGAAATCAACATGAACATCATAGGGTAAAAACATTCCAAGAAGAATTTTTATTATTTTTAAATAAATATGATATTCCTTATAATGAAAAATATATCTGGGATTAAATTGTTTTATATTTTTAAATATTCAAGGTATAGCAAGGAAGAAATACACCTTAAATCTCAAGAGGACGGAATTTCTTAAATGAGAGTGAGGATGCCCACATCCGCATCATTGCTTCAAGCAATGATTGTCTTCAATCCCAAAGGGATGGCATTTATTAGCAAGGGGTGCAAACCCCTTGAAAAGTACCCAAAACAAGACTAGCCCTGAAAGGGCGGAATAACAAATATATAACATGGAGATGTCTGTTAAATCCTGCAAGAATGATGATATAACATTCAATATTATGAAAAATATCTATATTGTTAAATTCATATATTTTATGTCGCCCTTTCAGGGCTCACCATTGTGGTGGCACTCTACAAGGGGTTTGCACCCCTTGCTAATAAATGCCATCCCCTTGGGATTTAAGAGGTTTTCTTCACAATTTAAGCTTCCATTTGTGTACCAGTTTAAACTTCCATCTACCCTGAATGCAAAGTATAAGATGCCAGCAAGGATGCTGGCGCTCCCAGTAACGTTCCCAGTGTTGCGCTCCCAGTAACGCTCCCAGTGTTGCGCTCCCAGTTTTTTTATTATCATAATCCCTTTTTCTATTGACTAAATAACTTTCCTATAAAAGTGGTATCAATCTTGCATTATAATAAAATGAATATAATATAATGATGAACAATAAATAAGTGATTTATGATAATATGGAGGAAAAATGAAAAGAAGTTTTTTAGTAGTAATGCTAATGTTAACCTTAGTTCTTTCTTTAAGTGCAGAGGTTGTTAGAGTAGGAAACTCTGATAATCAGGTTAATTTAATAGCATCTGACGCGAGTGAGACAGTTATTGAAATGTCTCTTGGTTATTTTAATAAGAGTGAAGTTCTTATTAACGGACAAGTTTTTAATCAGATTTCTTTAGACAAAGAAGCTGAGACTTATATTAAAGGAGCTCCAGAAGTTCCAACAGTAAGCAGATCTATCATTATTGATAATCATGCAAAAGCAGAAATGAGAATTATCGATTCTGATTATGTTGAATATCAAGTAGCAGTAGCACCTTCAAAAGGTGTTATCACTAGAGATATTGATCCAGCTACTGTACCTTATGTTTTTGGAGAAATATATCAGCAAGATAACTTTTTCCCTCAAGAAATTTCGACTTTAGGTTCAGCTTACATCATGAGAAATCATCGTGGTGTTACTGTTACTTTCAATCCTTTCCAGTACAATCCTACTACTAATATACTAAGAGTTTATACTAACATTAGAGTAGCTGTTGCAAACACTGGTAAGGCTGGTGAAAATATTCTTACTCGTAGTGTTAAGAATGTTGAATCATTTGATTTTATTTATAAAAATCATTTCTTAAACTATCAAGAAAATAGATATGACCCATTAGATGAGTTTGGTACTATTTTAGTTATCGCTCCTCAGAACTATTTCTCTACAATGCAACTTTATGTAGATTGGAAAAATCAAAAAGGTATCCATACTGAAATGGTTGATGTAGCTACTATTGGTAACAATGCAAACAGCATCAAAAACTATATTCAAAATTATTATGACACTCATGATGATTTAGCTTTTGTTCAAATTGCTGGTGATGCTCCTCAAGTAGCAACTTTATCTTCAGGTGGTGGTGGAGCAGACCCTATGTATGCTCTTGTTGCTGGTAATGATTCTTATCCTGACATCTTTATTGGAAGATTCTCAGCTGAGAATGTTGACCAATTAGCTACTCAAGTTGAAAGAACTATTGCTTATGAAAGAGATGAGAATGGTACTAACGATTATTTAACTAAAGCTACTGGTATTGCTTCAGGTGAAGGTGGTGGTTCTCAAGGTGATATGGGAGAATCTGATATTGCTCACATGAATTTAATTAGACAAGATTTACTTGGCTACAACTACACTGAAGTAGATCAAATTTATGCTCCAAGTGCTAACACAACTCATGTGGCTAATGCAGTTAATGAAGGACGTGGTTTTATGAACTATGTAGGTCATGGTTCAAACACAACTTGGGTTACAACAGGCTTCTCAAATAGCCATGTTAATAACTTAACAAACGTTGGCAAACTTCCTTTCATCGTATCTGTTGCCTGTGTTAACGGTAACTTTGTTAGCAATACATGTTTTGCTGAAGCATGGCTTAGAGCTACCCATAATGGTAGTCCTGCTGGTGCTATGGTAATGTATGCTTCTACTATCAACCAATCATGGAATTCACCAATGCGTGGACAAGATGAAATCACAGACCTTTTAACTGGAGAAGAGCTTTCAACTATTGGTGGACTTTACTATAGTGGTTCTTGCGAAATGATGGATTCTTATGGTTCAGATGGTATTGACATGTATGAAACTTGGCACATCTTTGGTGATGCTTCTTTACAAGTAAGAACTAATACTCCTGATGAATTTTCTTTAAATCATACTGGTATTTTATTTGTTGGAACAAGTGAATACACTGTAAACACAGGCCAAGAGAATTCTCTAGTAGCACTTTCTTACAATAATGAACTCCTTGGTTCTG
Source organism: Cloacimonadales bacterium (SeqCode) (assembly GCA_963678375.2). Lineage (GTDB taxonomy): Bacteria > Cloacimonadota > Cloacimonadia > Cloacimonadales > JAFGVF01 > JAEKNW01. Next base: position 1,548,089 of record OY782831.1, on the reverse strand, counting down.
GCTATACTGATGCTATGGGTAATGTTACTCTTGACCTTGAAAACCTACCTGTTAACCCTGTTGACCTCACCCTTACAGTCACAGGTTTCAATAAAGTTACTGCAGTTGAACTTGTTTCTATTACTCCTGCAGAAGGTTCTTATGTAGTTATTGATAACCAACCTATTACTGAAACTCATATCGGTTATGAAGGTAACTTCTCTTTCGATATCAAAAATGTTGGTGTTGAAACTTCTTCTGATTTAACTATTACTTTAGCTTCTGATCAAGCAGGACTTGTTATAGAAAACAACCAAGTAACTGTTGAATCTATCTCTGCTGACCAAGTAATTTCACTTCCAGCAGATGCCTTTACTATCTCTATTCCACATAATATTGAAAATAACTATATGATTCCTTTCACAGTTAGCATTAATGCTGATCAAGGTGCTAACCAATGGGAATATGAAATATATTTAATAAACCATGCTCCAGAACTTACTATCGGCGATATTGAAGCTACTGAAGTCCTTGGTAATGGTAACCAACGTATGGATGCAGGTGAAACTTTTATGTTATCACTTCCTGTAGAAAATATCGGTGGCTATGTAGCTGCTTTGACTAATGTTAGTATTGAATGCCCTGCTGGATTAGTTGTTGCTAATAACAATAATATTCAAATTGAAGATCTTGAGACTAATAATAATCAAGAAGTTTCATTTGAGGTTATGTTAAGTAGCCAAATCCCTAGTGGTCAAGAATTAGTCTTTGATATTACTGCCCAGTATGGTAGCCTTTCTACATCAAGCCAATACTCAGCTTTTGTTGGTCTTGCTGTTGATGACTTTGAATCACAATCCTTAGAAGCCTTTGGTTGGACTACTGTTGGTGATTTCACTTTCTCTGATAATGCTTATGAAGGTCAATATTCTTTAAAATCTGCTGATATTCCAAATGGTGGTACTACTTCAGCTTCTGTTGAATTCACTTCTACTGTTGCTGGTGAAATTAACTTCTGGTTACATGTTTCAACTGAATCTAATTATGATTGGGTTGACTTCAAGATTAACGGACAACAAGAACTTCACCTAAGCGGTGATACTGGTTGGGAAGAATATACTTTTGAAGTTCCAGCTGGTGATAATGTCTTTGAATGGACTTATACTAAAGACTATATGGTAGCAAGTAATGATGACTGTTTCTACCTTGATTATGTTACTTTCCCTGGTGGATCTGGTCAAGCTCCTGGTGCTCCAGTTATCGCTATTACTACTGAAGAATATAACTTTGGTGAAATTCTTGTGGGGAATATGGCTCAATTACCTATCGCTTTTACAAATTCAGGTGAAAGTGCAGGTATTGTTTCTATCCAAGTTCAAGACCCATTCTACCTTATGAACGATGATGAAGAGCTTGCTTCTTCTCTCAACTTTAGTATTTTACCTGACCAAGAAGTTGAACATACTTTAGTATTTGCTCCAAGTAGAGACCAAGAATTCTCTAGCCAAGCAACTATTACTACTGATGACCCTGATAATAATGAAATTATCATCTACCTTGCAGGTATTGCTAACCCTGTTTCAAATGATAATCAAGCAATTCCAGCTGTTACCACTTTAAAAGGTAACTATCCAAACCCATTCAACCCAGAAACTACAATTTCTTTCGGTATGAATAAAGCAGGAAGAGTTGACCTTGTTATCTATAATATCCTAGGACAGAAAGTTAAAACTCTTCTTAGTGAAAACAGAGATGCTGGTAATCATCAAGTTGTATGGAATGGTAAAGATGCTAACAACTCAAGCGTTGCTTCAGGTGTCTACTTCTACAAAATGACTACAGGTGATTATTCTAAAACTAGTAAAATGATCTTAATGAAATAGTAGAGGGAAGGCTTGCATCTTGCAGGCATTTCCTAAATACAAATATAAAGGCCTCGCTTAAGCGGGCCTTTTTTTTATTGACTAAAGGAACAGAACAACTAATAATGTATTTAATTGAGATTTAGGAGATTATATGAAATTTGCTGTAGTTACTCCCATGATTGAAGAAACTCTAGTAAAAAACTTAGAAAAGATTGAACACTTTGTTTTAATCGCATCAGCCAAGAATGCTGACTTTATAATTTTTCCAGAAGCTGTATTAACAGGATTAATTAATACTGATGAGCCTGAACACGATTTCCAGCTTGCTTTAGAAAAAGATTCTTTAGAGATACAGAAGTTACAACAAATTGCCTTCAAAGAAAATATAGCTATAGCTTTCGGCTATTTTGAAAAAGTTAATCATACACTTTATGATAGTTTCATGTGCATAAATTCAGTTGGAAAAATAATAGCTAATTATAGAAGAATATCTTTAGGATGGCATGATAATCACGCCGACAAATCAATCTATTTACAAGGAAATGAAATATACACCTTTATTATAAAGAGCTGCTCTTTTACTTGTCTAATCTGTGGAGACCTATTTGATGAAAATCTTATTGATAGGATAAATAAAACAAATTCTGATTATCTACTAGTTCCTTTTGCTAGAGCAATTGAAATAAAATCAAATTATGAGGACTTTTGGGAAAAGGAAGAGTTTCCCTTTTACATCAAACAATGTAATAAGTCTGGTAAACATACAATCTTAACAAACTATATTTCCCCTATAGATAAAGATAAATACCAATATGTAGGTGGTGCTTATCTTCTTTCAAAAGATGGTGAAATTCTCCACTCTCAGAAACTTCTAACTGAAGGAATTCTCTATTTCACTCATAATGCTTAACCCTAAATACTAAGGCCACTATACTCTATTCTTGTATCAAGTAATAAAAAAGTGCCCACCCTCCAACAGAAGAGCTTTCATCACAGCTTATTATCAATACTGTTCTATTCTCAACCTCTTTGTCTTCTTTTAATTGGTGAAATTAGTCTTAATTCGTTTTAATTTGTGTGATAGTCTTTCAATTCTTTTTAGTTCTGAATTCTCATTTTCTTCCATCTATCTCAATATCAAACATTTGATTATTGACAAAAATAGTGTCTAATATTTTAATGATATAAAAAATAATAACATGAGGTAAACATGGATAAGATATTAATTGATGGTAATAACCTTACCTTAGAAAATGTGTGGGATGTTGCCCATAACAATACTCAAGTAGCTCTTACTAATGATAGTAGAGACAAAGTAATCAAATGCCGTAACTACGTTGATAAAGTAATAGATGAAGGCAGAATAGTATATGGATTAACTACTGGTTTTGGTAAGTTTTCTACTATCACTATTGCTCAAGAAGATATTGCAGAATTACAAGAAAACTTAATTCTTAGTCATGCAACAGGTGTTGGAGACTTCTTCTCAATTCCTGAAGCGCGTGCTATTATGCTACTTAGAATTTGTGTTTTAGCTAAAGGTCATTCTGGCATAAGATTATCTACATTAGAAACTCTAATTGAGATGTTAAACAAAGATGTTACACCTTGCATTCCTGAAAAAGGTTCAGTTGGTGCTAGTGGTGATTTAGCTCCTTTATCTCATCTTGCATTAGTCTTACTTGGTAAAGGTGAAGCTTTCTATAAAGGGCAGCAGATGAGTGGTGAAGAAGCTATGGAAAAAGCTGGTATTAAACCAGTTAAATTAGTTGCTAAAGAAGGACTAGCTTTAAATAATGGTACACAAGTTATGACTGCTGTTGGTGCCTTAGCTTATATTAGAGCCTTAAACCTCTGTCGCACTGCTGACATAGCTCATGCAGCATCTTTAGATGCTTACTTAGGAACTACTGATGCTTTTGATGCTTTAATCCATCAAGTTAGACCACATACTGGCCAATTAGCATCTTCTGAGAATATTTCAAAACTCTTAGCAGGTAGCCAGTTAAGAGAATCACATAAGGGCTGTGAGAATGTTCAAGACCCATATAGCATGCGTTGCGGTGCTCAAGTTCATGGAGCTGTAAGACAAGCATTAGACTATGTAAAGACTGTTCTAGATGTTGAAATTAATTCAGCTACTGACAACCCTCTTATTTTCCCTGACCAAGATAGAGTAATTTCAGGTGGAAACTTCCATGGAGAACCAGTTGCAATTGCTTTAGATACATTAGGTCTAGCTACAGCTGAATTAGCTAATATTTCAGAAAGAAGAATGGAACAACTCTTTAACCCAGCTCAATCTCGTGGCTTAAAAGCTTTCTTAGCACCACGTCCTGGTATTGATTCTGGTTTTATGATTGCTCAGCTAACTGCAGCATCATTAGTCTCTGAAAACAAAGTTTTAGCTCATCCTGCTTCAGTAGATTCAATTCCTACATCTGCACTTCAAGAAGACCATGTTTCTATGGGAACAATCTCAGCTGTAAAAGCTAGAACTATAATTGATAACTGTGAGCATGTTTTAGCAATTGAACTCATGGCAAACAGCCAAGCTTTAGATGATAGAAAAGTAAAGTCTTCTGAACCAATAGAAGCTGTAAAAGCTGAAATTCGTTCATTTGTAGATTATATAGATAGAGATAGAATCATTTATCCAGATATGAGAAAAATGAAAGAGTTCGTCGCTTCCTTCCGTCCAGTTGAAATTGTTGAAAAGTATTTAACTTTAAAATAGATAGTAAAAATGGTTGGTAGGTTATTCCTACCAACCATACCCCTTATAACCTGCTTATTATTCAGGAGAACCTATGAAGAGAGTCTTCATCATATCAGCACTTGTTATTGTCCTGCTTTTATTAGGATCTTGTGCCTATTACAACACTTTTTATAATGCAAAGCAACTTTTTGAAGAAGCAAGTTCTAAAGACTTAGAGGCTTCTGGAAGAGCTTCAAGAGCAGCCCAGCAACAATACAACGATGTAATCAAAAAATGTGCATCCCTCTTAGAGTTTTACCCCAACAGTAAATATGTTGATGATGCCATCTATCTTATGGCACTTAGTTTTTACAAAAAAGGTGGTTCTACTAAGCAAGTTTTTGAACAATGTGATAAACTTATTCAGTATTTCCCCAATAGTGAATTCTATACTGATGCAGTTATATTAAAAGCACAAACTCATCGTGATTTATCAAGAGATGATCAAGCTTATTCTCTTTTAGAAGCTGAAATTCTTTCTCCTAAAAGCGCTAAAGATGAAGCAAAAGTCTTACTAAAAATTGCTGACTTCTATACAGAAGATGAAAAATTTGAAAGAGCTAGATTCTATCTGAATAGAATTATTGAAGAGCATAAATCAACTTCTGAATACAAACAAGCCTCCTATTTCATAGGACTAAACTACTTTGCAGACAAGAATTATCAAGAGACTATATCTTCTTTGGAAAGATTCCTAAGACTAAAAAATGAAAGAGAAATCAAATATGATGCCCGTTACTATATAGCCCTTGCTAACTATAACTTAAATAATTATACAACTGCCTTAAAACAAACTAGAAAACTGCTAGATGATGAATACAGAAGAGATGAGAAAAATAAAATAACTGTTCTTCAAGGTAGAATTTTATTAGCAAATAATGAAGAAGACCAAGGTATTGAAGTATTAACTTCCCTTATTGATGGCAATCAAAGAGGACCTATTAGTGCAGAAACTAACTATATTTTGGGTAACTACTATTTATCTAATACTGATAGTCTTAGCTTAGCTATCCAACACTTTAATAATGTAAAAAAAGCGGACTCCAATTCTGAACTTGTTGAAAGTGCTGTGGCAAAAAGCTCAGTAGCTAGTCAGATTCAATTGTTTAAAGATGATGGCTCTCAGCTAGAACCAAAGCAACTAGTTAATGAACAGTTTAAACTTGCAGAATACTATCTTGACATTATGCAACTTCCTGATTCAGCAATAGTTGTTTATGATAATATAATCGATAATAAGTCTAGGTTTATTCTTCGTAGAGACAGCCTCAATACAAAGCTAGATTCTTTAAGTAATTCCCTTAGACAGCTTTCTAAGCAAACTTCAACTATGGCTAGTGAAATTGATAGTCTAAGAGATCTAGCTCTAAATACAAACACTTTAGCTGATACTCTGATTGCAGATTCTCTCAAAAATATTGATCCTAATGCTGAAAAAATGCTGACTCTAGAAAGTCGATTAGACACTCTTAATACCCAGATTGACCTGCTTCGTCGTGATTCATTAACTGTAGATACTAGACTTAAGAATATTGATGAAGTTTTAATTGCCTTTGATGAAGAATATATTCCTTTCGCTAGCTTTGTTAAAGCTTTTCTCTATGTTGATACTTATAAAGAACCACAATATGCCTATGATATTTTAGACTTTCTAACACAAGAATATCCTGAATCAAAATACACTTATACACTCAAAGTTTATCTAGAAAAAGGAAAGTTAAAACTAACTAGTCAAGGTAAAGAGATTTCTCTGCAAATGTATGAAGATGCCAGTAAATATCTACAAACAAATATCGACACAAGTATTGTTTTATTAGAAGCTGTTTTAGATACTCTTGAAAGCGAAGAGTTGATTAAGGCTAAGATGGCTCTTGGTTATCTTTATTATACTAAAGATGATACTCTTGCTGCTAGAGAACTATTTAAAGACTTACTAGATAACTACACACTTAATGAAGACCAAAATCAGTGGGTTCAAGTATTCTTTTCAAACAATAAAATTAATAAACTGGAATATCTTGAGTTTGACCTGCCCGAAAATGTGAATGACAAAACTGAAGAAAATATTGAAAAAGATCAAGATTTGCAAGAAAACAATGCTGATGATAAATCAACAGAGATAGAAGAAAAACAAGAAGAAGAAACAGAAGAAACAGAAGAAAAAGAAAAAGAGGAAACAAGTATAATCAATCAGCCCTCTTCTCAAGACCCAGGAGCTGTTAGGAAGTAATGCCCATTCAAGCTATTCAAAATACTTTTTCCTTCAAGATTAATATCTTTGTAAAGTTGCTCTTAATTATATCGACAATATTGGTAATTAATTCAGAATCCCTTTATCTAGCTGGTGCTACTGCCTTAGGGATTCTCTTACTACTTCTTAAAGGTTCAATTAGAAGAAGTTGGTTGAAGATTGTGGCTAAACTCTCCTATGTGCTCATTGCTTATTTAGCACTAGACTTTATCTTTACTAATGATATTGAATCTGCCTTAAAGTTTGTAGGAAAACTACTTTCTTATCTAATCCTGATAGTTTGGTTGAAAGAGACTACTACTTTGGAATCATATCTTTCTGATGTCTACTCAGCAACTTTCATCTTCGGTGTTAATCTTGTATCACGTAAGGTGGATTCTTTCTTTCACCATTTTAATTTCTATTTAATTGCTACGGTCAAATTAGCTAGTAAGTTTGTAGAAAATTATGATAAACTCTTCCCTCAGCGTTCTTCGTTCATTAATCTCTTTATCCAAGTTTTCCTTAACACAATGTTAAGAATTCCAGAGACTAAAGAAGAAACTAATTCTGAGCTTCGAGTAATTAATTATCGCCCTTTTCATTGGAAAGCTAATCTTGTGATAATTTTTATATTAATTGTTTTAGCAATATTATACTGGTCAAACTGTGAGGAAATATGCAGAAATATCTTATCAAAATAGCCTATGATGGTTCTTGTTATCATGGCTGGCAAATCCAGCCTAATGAGATTTCAGTTCAAGAAGTAATTGAAACTGCCCTTACTAAAATAGCTAAGAATAAGGTTTCTATTGTTGGGTCAGGTAGAACAGACACCGGTGTTCACGCCATAAGTCAGTACGCCCATTTCTATTTCCCAGTAAAAATGACACCAAAACAGATTCGCTTAGCTCTAAGAACTAAGCTTCCAGATTCAGTTAGAATTACAGAAGTTCATCAAATTCATGATCAACTTCATGCTCGCTTTTCAGCTACTTCGAGAAGTTATAAATATATCTTAACTCGCAAGAAAAACCCCTTTAATAGATTATACAAAAGTTTCATCCCCTACCAAAACCTTCATCTTTCCAAGATGAGAGAGACTGTTCCTTATCTTCTTGGTCAAAATGATTTTGCTTCTTTTTGTAAACCTAATCCACAAATCCCTAATACAGTTTGTAATCTAACCCAATTTGATCTACTTGAAGAAGATAATGATATTATCTTTTATATATCAGCTAACAGATTTCTCCATAATATGGTCAGACGATTGGTAGGTACTCTAGTTTCTTTCTCACATAATAACTATCCACCTATTATGATAAAAGAACTCTTAGAAGCTAAAAGTGGTAATCAAAATATTATCTTTACTTCTCCCCCAAATGGTCTCTATCTCTACCAAGTAATTTACCCAGATTTCGATAAATTTCTTATAGAATCTTCAGTTGAGGAGGATTAATTATGTACGATAAAAGATATTTCATGACTATTGCTGCATCTGATAATTCAGGTGGTGCTGGCATTCAACAGGATTTAAAAGTAGCTGAGAGATTAGGCTTTTGGGGATTATCAGTTATTACAGGGATTACTGTTCAAGGCTTCTCAGGGCTTGATAGTATTTATCCCCTTCCTTTAGAGATTATTAAAGAGCAATTTATCAAGAATGTTACCTCTTTCCCACTGGGAATCATTAAAATCGGCGCTCTTTGTTCTCTTGAAATAGCCAAACTTATCACAGAATTATTATTGGATTATCCAGATATTCCTCTGGTAATTGACCCTGTCTTAGCCCCAACCAAAGGAAAATCTTTTATTGCTAAGAAAGATATTGCTGTCTATAGAAAGCTTATTGAAAGGGCTAACCTGCTAACACCTAATAAACTAGAACTTGAATTACTTACAAATACTAAAATAAAGTCCTACCAAGATGCTATTAAAGCAGCGGAATTACTTGTTGAAGAAACTGCTTGTAATGTGTATATAAAGGGTGGACATTTCACAAAGAAAGAAGATCTAGAAGTAAAAGAGTATTTGATTTCTCCAAATAACCAAACAATGTTCACCAAAGCTAAAAGTAAATTTTCTTATTCACATGGCACAGGTTGTTTCTTTGCTTCAGCAGTGGCTTGTAACCTACTTAAATATGCTGATTTTGAGAAAGCTTGCCAAGTATCCACTCAACAAGTTTCAGAATTTTATTCACAGCTTAACTTAAATAAATAAAACTAAATTATTAATTGCAAACTTAAACATGTTTTATATCTTATCAATATAAACATCAAAAAAAAGGAATGGTACTATGTTAACGAAAGAAAAGAGCTTACTCCTGTCTTTCCTCTTTTTATTCTTATTTCTGAATATTAATGGAATTGATAAGCAAGCTAGTAAATTACAAGCTATTAAGTCAGAGAAACCTACTACTATTAAAATATTAAAGCAAAACCCTCAATCTGCTCCTAAAAAAGTCATATTAAGAGAGGATTTTATTAAGGTAAACTCTCAGGATACGATCTTTGTCCAAACTATTCACTTTCCCCTTATGACAGAAGCAGAACAACAATATGTTGGTAAGCTTATTTCGGACTATAGATCTTCAAAAATAAAAGCCTTTATTGATGCATTTTACAATCGGGATAAAGTCAAGAATGACTTCTATCAAAATTTCTCTTATATCCAAAAATGGTATTTTGAAATAGTCTATCAATCACAAACAGAACTATCCTTGAAGCTTCTTAACTATGAATTTACTGGAGGAGCTCACGGTAACACCAGTGTCAAAACTTTTAACCTTGACCTAGCGAACTTCAAAGCTTATAAGTTTAGTGAGAAAGTTAAAAGTATTGATTTAGATAAATTAGCTGTATATTGTACAGACTACTGTTTAGAGAAAAATATCCCTATCTTTGATAATAATATTAAAGCTTCACCTGACTTACTTAAGTTATGGAATTTCGCTAAAGATGGAATCTTACTAACTTTTCCACAATATTCTATTGCCCCCTACTCTTCAGGAATTATTGAAATATTCATACCTAACAATATTCTTAAAGAATTACAAAAATAGACTTAAATATTGCATATTCGAATTCAAGTTAGGTAAATTCATCCTTAATGTTTAAATAATTTTTAAAAGATAAAAAAAATTACTTAACGAAAAACATTTATTAATTATAATGACATTAAGAAAGTTTTATATGAGATTGGAGAGAAAATGGATTTAGTAATGGCACCTTTACTAGCTGTAACAGATAATAAGTTTAGGAACGTTTATCAGAAGCACTTCCCATATTTTGATTATGCTATTGCTCCCTTTATTAGTCTTTCAGATGATAGTAAAATATCTAAGAAATCATTTCTTGATTTACATCCAGTTGATCAGAGAATGCGTGTAATTCCCCAACTCTTGAATCATAATCATGAATCTTTTCTTCGAGCTTGTGAATTTCTTTACTACTGGGGTTATAATGAAATTAATCTCAATCTAGCTTGTCCAGCTAAAGCCATTATGAACAAAGGAAGAGGAGCTGCTCTCTTAAACTATCCTGACCAAATAGACAGAATCTTGGATAACATCTTCTCTAAACTCAAACATCAAGAACTATCAATAAAGTTACGGGCAGGACGTTTCCATCATTCAGAATTTAATAATCTTATAAGCATTCTTAATAATTATCCAGTTAAAAATGTCATTATCCACCCACGAACTGCCATGCAAATGTATGAAGACCAAGTTAACCTTGATGTTATCGCAGAGGCAATTACAGACCTCAAACACCCAATAACTTATAGTGGTGATATTTTTACTGTAGATGACTTCCTAAAGCTTAAAAACCGCTTTCCCACTATCAAAAGCTGGATGCTTGGTAGAGGTATCTTAATCAACCCTTACCTCTCTTGGTATATTAAGGGAGGGAAAAAATCAATTATCTGCAAAAGCAAACTAGTTAACTGGCATAAAGACCTCTACACTGCCTTTGAAGAATACTCTGCTAATGATTTTTATGTCTTAGGTAGAATGAAAAATATCTGGAAGTATTTAGCTTTTAGCTTTGAAAATAGAGAAGAAATCTTAGCAAGTCTTTTACCCCTCTTAAACAAATCAAAATTTATTGAGCTTAGCTCTAAATATCTTGAAGAAAATACAATTAAATAAGGAAATATAATGTTTGAATATAGAAAAGATAATCGTTATTTTGCTCAAATTACAGGTTCTTTAGAAATACTAGCAAAAAAAGAACTTACAGAACTTGGAGCAAAAAATATTGAAATTGCAAATGGTGGATGTTACTTCTCTGCTGAAGATAAAGCCCTTTATACTATTATTTTAATGGCTAAAACTACTCAAAGAATTCTGGCACCTCTAGTCAAGTTTGATTGCTTTAGTCCCAAATACCTAGGCATCCTCTGCTATAAAGATATCCACTGGTCTCAGCTTTTTAATGTAGATGAATCTTTTGGGATTAATTCTAATATTAAAGATTCTATTATAACTAACTCTCTTTACGCTGGCCAAGTAATGAAAGATGCTATCTGTAACCAATTTATTCTTAAGCATGAAAGAAGACCAAACTTTACCTTAAAAAGTCCAGATATTCTCTTTAACTTGCATATTGATAACAATAAAGCTACCATTAGTTTAGATTTAACAGGCTCGTCCATGCATAAACGAGGCTATAAGATTCAAAGCGTTAAATCTTCCATCCAAGAGACTATTGCCGCTGCTTTAGTCAGAGAAACAGGTTGGGATGGGTCAACAAAACTACTTGACTTTATGTGTGGTTCCGGTACTTTTCTTGGTGAAGCTATTCTTAATTACTGCAAACTTCCCAATGACTTGTTAAAAGATAATAATAATCTGAAAAGACTTCCTAACTTCGACCCTAAACTATGGAAACAAGTTAAAGAAGAAATTGATAAAAATAAAAAAGAACTACCCAAACATCTCATCTTTGCTAATGATATCTCCCCTACTGCTGTGGTAGCAACCAAAGAAAACTTGGCTAAACTGCCTTACGGTGACAGAGTAATCGTAGAGAACCGTAATTTTAAAGATATCAAATTTGTAAAAGACTGTACTATCATTATTAATCCTCCTTATGGAAATAAATATGATGACCAAAATACCCTCTTAGAATTATACAAAGATATCGGTAACTTCTTTAGAGACAAGTGTACAAACTGCCAAGCCTATATCCTGGTTGGTGAGCCTAAACTTATTAGTGCACTTAAGATTAAACCTGTATGGGAAAAATCTATTAGAACAGGTCCTGTTACTAGTATCTTTGCTAAGTTAGTTATTAATCCCTAAGTATAGAAACTGACAAATTGATTGAGAGTGGTCTCTCTTGGACCACTTCCTCCCTGAAGCTTAAGAAAGAAATTAAACTTGATTTCAATATAGAAAATTTTAAGCTATTTATCATGATAGAATTATTTTTCTTGTAATTCAAATCCCATGATTATTACTATCACCATGAAACTCTACTATTTTAAATGGATAGTAACAATGAAGATACCCTAGAGAAGAATAACTCATTAACTATCCTTATAGAGCAATGAATTTATAAGCTCTTTTACCATAAAGAAAAATTTATCGAATTAAAAAACTTGCATAAATTTAAAGACTCAATTATTTGGGGTATAAATAACTTATAAGAAAAATTGAGAGACAAATACAAGAATTATTGTTAAAGAAAAATAAAATATTAAAAAAATTGTTGGGAGACAAGATGAGTTTAAAAACATTTATGGGTGGAGCACATCCTCATGATTTTAAAGAATTTTCTAAAGATGCCTTCATCGAAGAATTTCCCCTCCCTAAAAAGGTAATTATCCAATTATCTCAGCACATCGGTGCTCCTTCAAAACCAATTGTAAAAGTTGGTGATGAAGTTAAAACAGGACAAGTAATAGCTGAGGCTGGTGGATTTGTTTCCATACCTATGCACTCTTCTATTACCGGGAAAGTTACAAAAATTGCGAAGTTCCCTCACCCTGCTGGAAATAGTCAAATGGCTATTGAAATAACAGGTGATGGAAAAAAAGATGAATGGGTAGAGTTGATAGACGAGAAAGACTATTTATCACTTAGTCCAGAAGAAATGAAAAAAAGAATACTAGAGGCTGGTGTTTGTGGAATGGGTGGAGCAGGTTTTCCTACTCATGTAAAATTATCCCCCCCATCAGACAAGCCGATTGATACAGTTATTCTTAATGGTGTTGAGTGCGAGCCCTTCCTAACAGCTGATTACAGAATAATGTTAGAGCAGGCTGAAGACATCATAAAAGGTTTAAAGGCCATCATGAAGATAGTCAAGGCTGAAAAAGGTATCATAGGTATTGAAGCCAACAAGCCTGATGCGATAAAGCACATGACAAATCTAGTTAGCAAAGAGAGTAATATTGAAGTTGTTTCTTTAAAGGTTAAGTATCCCCAAGGTGCTGAAAAACAGCTTATTTATGCTTCTACCAAACGCAAGGTACCAAACAAGGGTGGACTTCCTATGGAAGCAAAAGTAGTGGTTCAGAATGTTGGAACTGCTATTGCTGTCTATGAAGCTATTGCCAAGAAGAAGCCATTAATAGAGAGGGTTATCACTGTTACTGGTGGAATAGTTAAAAATCCTAAAAACTACCGGGCAAGGATAGGAACATTATATTCCGAATTATTAGAAGTTTCTGGTGGTGTTACCGAAGAGATAGGTTCAGTAATTTCTGGCGGACCTATGATGGGATTTGCTATTCCAACTTTAGAAACCCCAATGACTAAAGGTTCTTCTGGTTTATTATTATTCAACAAAAAGCAAGCCAAGCGTAATCAAGAACAAAACTGTATTTCCTGTGCTGGTTGTGTCAATGTATGCCCAATGAATCTTATTCCTAATATGATAGTAAGAGGAACAAAGTATAGCGATTGGGCAATGACAGAAAAGGCAGGGGCAATGGATTGTATGCGTTGTGGAACTTGTGCTTATGTATGTCCTGCTAACATTAATATTCTTCAGTATGTAGATATAGCTAAGGCGAAAATCTTTGAAGAAAGAAAAAAGGCTAAATAGGAGTGAATAATGTCGAATAATATATATAAAGTATCCCCTGCTCCTCATTTACACGAGCATCAATCAACTTCTAATATCATGTGGATGGTAGTAATTGCCTTACTTCCTGCTTTAGGAGTCGGAACTTATTTTTATGGAATAAAAGCTTTCTTACTTACTCTAGTTGGTGGTTTAGTAGCTGTTGTTTGTGAAGCTTTGATTCAGAAATGGAGAAAAGTGCCTATTACGATTTCTGATGGTTCAGCCTTTCTGACAGGTCTTTTAGTTTCCTTTAATATTCATGCAAATGCTCCTTATTGGTTACCTATTGTTGGTTCTATATTTGCTATTGCGGTGGGAAAACAAGTCTTTGGTGGCCTAGGAAATAATCCTTTAAATCCTGCTCTATTAGGAAGAGCCTTCTTACTTGCTTCTTGGCCTACTCTCATGACTGATGGTTGGAAGCATACTATAAAAAATTCTATTTCTGGTATTTCAGAAACAACTATGGCTAATGTGCAAAATATGTCTAACATTGCCTACACTAAGATTACTTCTGCTACCCCTCTAAATGTCATTAAATCTATTAGAGATGTTGAAATGTTCTCTGATGCTAGTGACCCTGCTTTAGTGCAAGATACTATCTTTAATGGTTTACTTGATTGGTCTTCATTGGGAAATCTTTTAACTGGAAATATTGGTGGTTGTATTGGTGAAGTCTCTGCCCTTGCTCTTATCATTGGTGGAATCTTCTTAATGGCTAAACATATTATTGATTGGAGAATACCTTTCTCTTATATCGGAAGTGTCTTTGTTCTTGCTTGGATGTTTGGTGGTATGAATGGTCTCTTCTCTGCAGGTATCCAACTTCCTCTCTTTCATATTCTTTCTGGTGGACTCATGCTGGGTGCTTTCTTTATGGCTACAGACTATGTTTCTACACCTGTTACTAAAAGAGGAAGAATTATCTTCGGTTTGGGTTGTGGACTCTTGACTATTACTATCAGGCTGGTTGGTGGTTATCCTGAAGGTGTTTCCTACTCTATCCTCTTGATGAACCTTGCTACTCCACTTATTGATAAATGGACTATGCCAAAAGCTTTCGGAGAGGTGAAATAATGAAATATTATCTTAAATTAGGTCTTATCTTATTAATTACTTGTGCTATAGCTGCTGGGGTCTTAGCTTACTTGAATGGCTTAACTGCTCCTATGATTAAAGAAGTAAAAGATAAAGAAGCTAAAGAAGCTAGATTAGAAGTTACCAAAATCGATGAAAATGATTCAAATGATTATAGTTTCCAAGCTAAATTCTTGCAACTTGATATCAAGGGAGATTCTCTTTACTATTATGTTGCCTATGACCAAAATAATGACAAGGTTGGATACGTGCTTACTGCCACTAAATACGGATATTCTTCCAATGTTAAAACTGTTGTCGGTCTAACTCAAGATTTCAAAATAAAGAAGATTAAAGTGATTGATCAAGCTGAAACACCTGGACTTGGTGCTAAATGTGTCAATCCTGATTTTGCCCCTCGCTTTGCTAACTTAGGACTTGATGACCTTAAAGTTGATAAAGATGGTGGAAAGATTCAATCTATTACTGGTGCTACAATTACTACAAGAACTATCAGCAATTCAATCAAAGAATCTCTGCAACTTCTCATGGAAAAGGAGGCTAACTAATGACTGCTATGAAAGAATTTACTAAAGGATTCATCAAAGAAAACCCTGTCTTTATCTTGGTTTTGGGTATGTGTCCAACATTGGCTGTTACCTCTTCAGTGAAAGATGCTTTGGGAATGGGTATTTCTTCTACTTTCGTTCTCCTTTGCTCCAATATAATAGTCTCTTTAATCAAGGGAATCGTGCCTACTAAAATCAGAATCCCTATGTTTATCGTGGTGATTGCTACCTTCGTGACTATCGTTGATATGGCTATGGCAGCCTTCATGCCTCCACTTCATAAATCATTAGGACTCTTCATTCCTTTAATAGTGGTGAATTGTATTATCCTTGGAAGAGCTGAAGCTTTTGCTTCAAAAAATAATATCTTTATGTCTATTATGGATGCTTTAGGTATGGGACTTGGCTTTACCTTCGCTTTGGTTGTGCTTGGTGCTATCAGAGAAATACTTGGTGCAGGAAAATTCTTAGGTTTCCCTGTCCTTCCTCAAGCTTATCAAGATTCTCCTATGCTGGTTGCTATCCTCGCTCCTGGTGCTTTTATTACACTAGGTTTCATCTTAGCTGTTATTAATCTACTTAACAAAAGGGGTAAATAATGGAATTATTAAGTCAAATTATGATCATGGCTGTCGGTGCCATATTTATAAATAACTTCGTCTTAGCTAAGTTTCTCGGTATCTGTCCTTACCTTGGTGTTTCCAAAAAGTTGGATTCTGCTTTGGGTATGGGAATGGCTGTTATCTTTGTCATGACTATGGCTTCGGCTATCACTTGGCTAATTCAAACTTATCTGCTGGTTCCTTTTAATATTGAATACTTGCAGACTATTGCCTTTATCCTTACAATCGCTTCTTTAGTGCAATTTGTGGAAATGGTCATTCAAAAGAATGCTCCTGCCCTCTATAAATCACTTGGCGTTTTCCTTCCTCTTATCACTACCAACTGTGCAGTTCTCGGTGTGGCTATTCTTAACCTGACTGCTGATAACGGACTTCCTTATAACTTCGGTTTCTCTATTCTTAATGGCTTCTTCTCTGGTCTAGGATTCACCCTTGTGCTTGTGCTGATGGCTGGAATTAGAGAAAAACTCGAGTACACTGAACTTCCTGCTTCCATGAAAGGTATGCCTATTGCCCTTATTATTGCTGGCTCTATGGCTCTTGCTTTTCTTGGCTTTGCCGGACTTAAGTTTTAAGGTCAATAAGGAGATATTATGTTAGAAACTATTTTAGTTCCCATTGGTGTTGTTGGTGGATTAGGACTTCTTTATGGACTTGGCTTGGCTGTTGCTTCTAAGAAATTCCATGTGGAAGTTGACCCTAGAGTTGAACAGATTATGGAAGTCTTACCTGGTGCTAATTGTGGTGCTTGTGGAAAACCGGGTTGTGCTGGCTATGCAGAAGCTATCGTAAATGAAGGTGCTCCTATTAATGCTTGTGCCCCTGGTGGTGGAGATACTGTTGCTATGATTGCTGGGATTATGGGTCAGACTGCTTCTGCAGGTGAAAAGAAAGTTGCCTATATTCATTGTGCTTCTGGTGGCAGAAAAACTACAAAACTTAAGTATGAATATCAAGGGATTGAGACTTGTAAGGCTGCTGTGAATGTCTCTTCAGGCCCTAATCTTTGTACTTATGGTTGTGTAGGTCTCAATGACTGCTTCGATGCTTGCCCTTTTGATGCTATTATAATAGATGAAGATAATCAAAGAATTATAGATGAAGATAAATGTACTGCTTGTGGAGCTTGTGTCAAGGCCTGTCCTCGCAATCTTATAGAGCTTATTCCTGAAAGTAAGATAGTAAGAATTGACTGTTCTTCTCACGATTTTGGAGCTGTTCCGAAGCAGGTTTGTGGGGCAGGACATCCATGTATCGGTTGTGGTATCTGTGCTAAGAATTGCCCTGTTGATGCAATTACTATGGATGGACAACTTGCTGTTATCGATTATGAAAAGTGTATTAATTGCGGAATCTGTGCAACAAAATGCCCAACAAAGGCTATTGAGGATGCTCTTAAAGGAATGCGTAAAAAAGCTTATATCATCGATGAAAAGTGTATCGGCTGTACTATTTGTGCTAAGAAATGCCCTGTGGATGCTATCACTGGTAACCTTAAAGAAGTTCATCATATCGACCAAGATAAATGCGTTGGCTGTGGTATCTGCGAAGAGAAATGCCCTAAAGATGCTATTGTGATGAAGTGAGTTGAGAGTTGAGATAACTGGGAAGGTGGATGACCACATCCGCAAATAAAATAATAATAGAAAAATAATAAATACTTAAAATGAAACCCCTTCTGCTTTTAGAGGGGGTTGCTTTTTTGGAGGGATGGTTTTATAATAAAGATAATTAAAATATTTTTGGAAAATTTGGAAAAAGGGCGTCCATGTATATAAGGGGGAATTAGTAAAAGAGTATAGATTGACAGATATTATTATCATGCTAAACCATTGTATTATTTCACTTTACAGATACATATATTCCAATTATTAAAATACTTCTTGACAAATATTATCCTTATGCTAAAATGTCTCTGTAAAAAGAGAGCAAGAGACATTCAAGGGGTTATAATAAAATAATTAAAAAAATAAATTCATAGATAAAATATAAACTATTAAATATTACTTATCTCAATTCACACAACTAATAAAAAAAAATAAAATATAAGGCAACTTTTTTGAAAAAGCGTAACAATACTTATATAAGAAAGAGCTATTCAAATTTTCTTAAAATAATAAGTACAATCCCCCGAAAAAATAGTCTATTGTAGTATAGGGAATAAAAAAAAATAAAATAAAGGAAACAAAGCCCCGAAAAAATAGACAACTATAATATAGAGGATATAAAATAATTAAAATTCTTGGTACTATACCCTCGAAAAAAAAGACAATTATATAATAGAAGATATAAAATAATTAAAATAAATCAAACAAAATCGAAAAAGCGTCGCATACTATATAAGAGAAGGAATGAATGGCGGAGAGAATCTCCACCGTCCGACTGAAGAGGTCTTTATTCTTTACTTCAAGGCTCAAATATGCCCATTTAAAGCTTTTTAGTTAAACAACTATCAATTATACCATTTTGGAATATTTGTCAAAATAGAATGGTTTTTGAAAGGTATAATGTGGGTATTTATTGGGAATCTTTAAATAATGGTTGACAAGTTTTAGATGGTGCTGGATTATTTATATTATGTAATAAAGGAGATGTTATGAAATATTTTAAAATGTTATTTTTGATATTATTAATGGTATTTATGTTTGGTTGTATGGGACATTATTACAAAAAAGATCCATCATCTATAGAGACATTTACTAATCCCGATATAGGTGTTGAGTCAACAGCCTTTTTAGGAGAGCCAATAGTGATGACAGGGAGTGGATATTACGCAGATGGTATTTATGTAAATGGTTCAGGCTCTTGTTCAGTGGGTTTATTTGATTCAATAACAATAAAAGAAGGATTCTATGAATTAGTTCATTCGGATAACATGTATAAACACTATCACCCTGAAGATAGCGATATGATTATATGGAGTACCGCCCATGGACGTCTTCCGGGAGGAAAGAATATAAGAATAGGCAATGATAATAGTATAGGTGTTGTTGCATCAACTTCGGCTTATGCTAATGCAAAATCAATCAAGAATAATCTCCAAATAGAACCTAAAAGTAATTATTTCATAGCCAAGAAAAACTCTCTCCAACAAACAGTCATTTATACAGGAAAGCAAGATAACATTCTTAAATTTTCCTATCGTGAGTTTTCAAATGATATGGCACGCCCAGCCTTTACTACTGATATAACTTACGATTTAAATGAATCAAATATTATAGGTTATAAGAGTTTCAGAGCTGAAGTGATTGAAGCAACTAATACAGAGATTAAGTATAAGATATTGAATGGGTTTTAATAAGTACGAAAATATGTAAATAATTAAAAGGAGATAGTTATGAAATACAATCCTAATTATATATTTGCGCATAGGGATTATTAATATGGGTGCATTGATATTGATTATCGTTATAGTGATAATTTTTACAGTATCTACTGCAATTAGTGATTTCTTTTATGAGTTAGAAGTTGCTAGAAAAAAAAAGAAGGAAGACTTACTTCAGATAGAAAACAAAAAAAAGCAATTGGAATTTGCTAAATTTAAAATAGACGAAATCAAAAAAAAGTGCAATAAAATCTTCGATTGCTTAGGACAAGATTTTGACGAGTATTATAAGCAAATATATTTTCAGAGATATGAGAAACAGCAAAGAATGAAAATTCAGAATTTAATTAGAACTTCCTCTAATAATAGCTATTATGAATCATTGAATTTTAGAGGTTATTTATACTTTTATAAAAAAAAACTTGAATTTTTTATCAGCTTTCCAGGACCAGATAGAAGATATAATCATAAAGAATTTAGCTTAATTAACATTGATATTGGTAAATTTATCATTGAACTGGATAAATGTTATAAAAAATTTGTTGAACTAAAAGGAATGGTTCCTGAAGGAGGTAATTATTATGAAAGATTCGGTTTTGGTTTATCAATTGAATTTATAAACTATAAAAGTGGTATTAATTTCAATGATTATGATACTGTTAAAATTAATGATGATAAAACTTTTATAATGCAAATGGCTGACTTAAAATATGCCTGGGATATGCTAGAAAAGATTTATGGACTTAGTGAACTTTAATAATATAATATAAAAGATAGCAATTAAAACTTTTTCTGAATCATCCAAAATATACCCTTTTTTTATACTCTTCTATTTTCCAGCTTAGCTTAAGACGGACTAAAAGTCCACGATCCGACAGAAGAGGCTTTTATTCTTAATTAATTAATTCGTGAAATTCATTTTTATTCCTGTAATTCGTGTAAAGTTTTCCCCTTATTTACAATCCTAAATAATTATACTGTTTTTTGTCAAATCTTAATGTCGCCCCTGCAGGGCTAACTCACTTGTTGTTAATAGTTAACAGTGTCTTGCGAGCACTGCCTATTATATCATCATCCTTCCAGGATTTAAGAGGCTTCTTTCTTTCTGTAATCAGTGTGATCCGTGGATAGATTCTCTTCCTCTTTCTTCTTATCATAAAGAAATAGCTGACTAAAAGTCCTCCGTCCGACAAAAGAAGTTATGGCAAACTAAAAGTTCACCTTCCGACAAAAGAGGTATTTTCCCTACTTAAAAACTCTGTGAAACTCTGTGTTAAGGATCTTCTTTCCTCTTCGTGTATTCTGTGTTTTCGGTAGCTAAATAATTCCAAAAGTGTCCACTATATAATTATATATCCAAATAAATAGAGAGGGAAAAGACATGAAGGTGAAATTTCCTTGACACATATCTCACACTTACCATTCTAATAAAAATATTACTTTAATAAGGAAGCATTCATTATGAGACTTTTTCTCTATATTAGTTTAATGCTACTAGCGATCTCATCTTTAGCTGGTCAAGCAATCTCAGCAGTCTGGGTATTACCCTGGGATTTAGTTAGAGAAAGTTCTATAGATTCTGTACTTACAAATCTCCAAGCAAATGGACAAAATACCCTACTAGCAGAAGTACGTTATAGGGCTGATGCTATCTACACCCCTAATAAAAGAGTTGATGACTATAGTAATCTAGATGTTCGTTCTCACATTATGAAGGCTTCTGATTTTGATGCTTTAGAATATCTTTTGCAAGAAGCGAGTAAATATAACATCAAGGTTCATGCTTGGATAACAACCTTTGTAGTAACAGGTCATGACTTAACTAAGCTTCCTGAAAACCATATTTTTTTTAAGCATCCCGAATGGATAACAACGGATTTATATGGGAATAGAATGCCACTCACAAGTGCTGAAGGTTACTTCTTAGACCCAGGTATTCCTGAGGTTAGACAATATACTATGAATGTAATAAATGACTTGTTATTAAACTATCCTAAGCTTGCAGGACTTCACTTAGATTATATTCGTTACCCTGGTGAGGATTATGGATTTAATCCTTTAGCTATAAGAGAATATGAATCAGACTTCCTAAAATCTTCCTATGGTTCTAGAATGCTCTGGAAAGAAGGAATTATTACTAACTTTGTATCCCAGATTTATACTAGGGTTAAGGAATTAAATCCGAAACTAGAGTTAAGTGCCGCAGTGATAGCAGATAAAGTAAAAGGTAGAGCAAAGTATTCGCAAAACTGGCAGGAATGGCTAGATAAAGGTATTATTGATAAAATATATTTAATGGCTTATACAAAAGATAATGCTACCTTAGAACGTCAGCTTGATGATTATACTCTTCAGCCTTATAAAAATAAAATAGTAGTAGGTTTAAGAGCTTGGGATGATGGCAAAGATATCTATCCTGCTCAGGAGATTACTTCAAAAATTCAGCTTTCGAGAAAAAAAGATTTTAATAATATTGCCCTCTTTAGCTATGGTGGTATCATGGCTAGAAACAATTGGATTAACTTAAAAGATTTCTATGTAAAAGACAAATCAAAACTCCCAGAAAAAGAGAGATAAACATGAGAGATAAATTATTTTTGATTGATGGAACAGCATTAATTTACAGGGCCTATTTTGCCTTTATACGTAATCCTTTATTCAATAGCAAAGGACAAAACACTTCTGCGATATATGGAGTCATTAACTCATTCTTGAAGATAATAGAAGAATATCAACCTTCCTATGTAATGGTTTCTTTTGATCGAAAAGAAAAGACTTTTAGACATGAAATGGATGAAAATTATAAGGCTAACCGTCCACCCATGCCCGATGATTTGGTTGAACAAATCGAACCAGTTAAGGACTTTTTCAAACTAATAAACATACCAGAAATCTCACTAGCGGGATATGAAGCAGATGATGTTATTGGTACTTTTGCTGAGCATTTTAAAGGAGAGGCAGAAGTTTATATTGTCAGTGGAGATAAAGATTTTGCCCAGATAGTTCAACCTCATGTTTATTTACTTGATCCATTTAAAAATAAACTTATGGATGAAAAAGCTGTCAAAGAAAAATATGGGATTGATGCAAGTCAATTTATAAACTATCTAGCTATTGTAGGAGACTCTGCTGATAATATTCCTGGAGTTAAGGGTTTAGGTCCAAAGGCTGCAGAAAAACTTCTTACTCAGTTTAAAGATCTTGATGACATATATGCTAATTTAGAAAGTCAGAAAGGGGCTACTCTAAAAAAACTTAGTGAGCAAAAAGAGAATGCTTATCAGTCTTACGAATTAGCTAAAATAGACCTTCATGTACCAGTAGATATTCCCAAGCTGACTAGCCTTGTATGTTGCCTAAATAATTCTGCAAGTTTAAAAGACTACTTTGACGACTTTGAGCTTAATACTTTGAAAAAGAAATTAATGTCTGTTATACCTCTTGAGGAAAATAGTAATTCTGATAAAATACAAGAAGAAAAGACAAGTCAAGATACTAGTAAAGATGACTACTACGAACAAGGGCTACTCTTTGAAGATACTTCAGTTGATAAGAGCAAGATATCTAATTCAGAAGATGGTAAACAAGTTGAATTTAAAGCAATTCTGATTAAGTCTCTTGAACACTTGCAGGAAGTCTTATCTGCAAATGAAACAGATATTATTGCTTTAGACACCGAAACGACTTCATTAGATACTCAAGTAGCTGAACTAGTAGGAATTTCTTTCTCTTATACTACAGATTCAGCTTATTATATTCCTTTAAATCATTTTGCTTCTGATAATCTTCCTCAAGAAGATGTTCTTTCAGTATTAGATAAATATCTTAAAGGTAAAATGATTATTGGCCATAACCTTAAGTATGATCTTGAAGTAATTGAATATCAAGGTCTAGCTCTGGATAACAAAGTTTTTGACACTATGATTGCTAGTTTTCTTTTGGATCCAACAAATGATGGAAACTCTCTTGATAAGTGTATGCTAAGAGAGTTTGATTACTCAATGCAAGCAATAACTGAACTGATCGGCAAAGGTAAAGATCAGAAGTCTTTCGAACTTGTTTCAATCCAAGATGCAACTTTCTATGCTGCAGAAGATGCTTGGGCTAGTTATAAATTATATCAAGTCTATAAAGGAAATATTGAACACCATGGATTATCTAAACTCTTCTATAAAATAGAAATCCCTCTCATTTGTGCTATAAAAAAAATGGAAATGAATGGAGCTTATATTGATAAAGACTTCTTAAAAGACCTTTCAGATCAAGTAAATGAAAAGATAAATAATCTTGTTTCTGAAATCTATAACATTGCAGGTTATCAATTTAATCTAAACTCCACTCAGCAATTAGCCAAACTCCTTTTTGAAGAAATGGAAATCCCACCTGTCAAAAAAACTAAAAGAGGTTATTCTACTGATGTAACTGTCTTAGAGACTCTTGCAGATGACTACGAAATTGTTAGACTTATGTTAGAGTACCGTCAGCTAGCAAAATTAGAATCAACATATATCTCAGCTTTACCTAAACTAATCAATGAGAAGAGTGGACGTATCCATTCTAGTTTCAATCAAATTGGAGCTTCCACTGGTAGATTATCTTCTACTAATCCAAACCTACAAAACATTCCTATTAGAACTGAGTTAGGTAGTAAAATAAGAGAAGCCTTTGTTCCTCAAGAACAAGATTCTGTAATCCTAGCAGCTGATTATTCTCAGATTGAGCTTAGACTTTTAGCAATTTTTTCAGGAGATTCAGCCTTGATAGATACTTTTAATAAAAATGGTGATATCCATAGATCTACTGCTGCCCTCATCTATAACAAAGCTCCTGAAGATATCAATTCTGATGAGAGAAGATCTGCTAAAACTATTAACTTCGGGATTATTTATGGTATGGGAGCTCAAAAACTTTCTAAAGAACTCAATATCAGTCAAAAGGAAGCAAAAGAATTTATTGCTCACTATTTTCAAACCTTCCCTACCATCAAAAACTTTATGAACAAGATGGTTAAGAAAGCTAAAACTTATGGTTATTGCGAAACTATTAGCGGACGTAAGTTATTCTTACCAGGAATTAAGAGTAGTAATAAAAGACTTATTAGCGAGGCTGAACGAGTAGCTGTCAATATGCCTATTCAAGGTTCTGCTGCAGATGTAATTAAAATTGCAATGACTAACCTGCATAATAAAATTAAAGATAATCCTGATATAAAAATGATTATTCAAGTTCATGATGAGCTTGTCTTTGAAGTAAAGAAAAAAGTCTTAGAAGATATGAAAGCCCTTATTAAGGAAGAAATGGAAGGTGCTCTACCTGAAGAATATAGCAAGATTGTTAAACTATCAGTAGATATTGGAATAGGAGCAAACTGGTTGCAAGCACATTAATCCAAAAATGCAAGAGACCTTTGTGAATAACCCTCTTCATTAAAGTTATAATAGACCATTTGGGATTAAGGAATATCAGGAATAACTGGAGGTGAACTAGGCTATAATATATTAATTATAGCCTAATTCAAATCAAATTTTTCTAGTCTTCTAATCAGAGCATGCCTAGATATTCCTAGCAACTTAGCAGCCTTACTTTGATTATTTTTACTTCTTGTCAAAGCTTCTTGTATTAGAGATTTTTCGTTGTCATCTAAGTTAAGATTACTCTTATTAGCAAGTTCAGTAGGTTCTATTTCTCTGCTTTTAAGTCCAAAAGACTGGAGATTAAGAGAGTTATTATCACAGAAGATCATAGCTCTTTCAACTAAATTTTTAAGTTGTCTTATGTTTCCTTCATATTTCATGTTTGATAAGTATTGATAAACCTCATCTTCAATTGTTGGACTTACCTTCTTGTTTTCTCTGCTAAATCTTTCCACAAAATTATCTATCAAGCTAGGTATATCTTCTTTTCTTTCTTGTAGGGGTGGAAGAATAAGAGTAAATCCATTTAACCGGTGATAGAGATCTCCTCTAAATTCATTACTCTGAATCATAGCTTCCAGATTCCTATTAGTAGCAGAAATAATCCTAACATCTACTTTCTTAGGTTGTTGTGAACCTAAAGGATAGAACTCTTGAGACTCTATAGCACGTAGTAGTTTACTCTGGACATTATAAGACATATCTCCGATTTCATCTAAGAAAAGGGTACCCTTATTAGCCAACTCAAAGAAACCTTTTTTACTCTTCTCTGCCCCTGTGAATGCTCCTTTTTCATAACCAAAAAATTCAGATTCAAACATAGTTTCAGGTATTGCAGAACAGTTAACATTAACGATTAAATTATCTTTTCTTCCACTAATATTATGGATAAAATGGGCTAAAACTTCCTTACCTGTACCAGTTTCACCCTTTAGTAAAACATTCACACTATCAAATTTACTAATTCTACACGCTTCAGATACCATCTTTTTTGATTTCTCACTTATACTTACTATATTTTTTGCATATTTATCTGCTATATTATCAAGGATATAAGCCTTTTGATCTGAAAGCGTAGCTAGCTTTTCTTTATTCAGCTTTGAGCTGTTAATTCTTTCCAAAGCTATTAAGAGATCATTATGGGTAAAAGGTTTCTTTAAGTAGTCAGTTGCTCCAAGCCTCATTGCTTCAATAACAGTATCCATATCACCATGTCCTGAAATCATAATCACATCAATTTCAGGAAATCTCTCTTTTACATCTAGAAGGATTTCTAATCCTGATCCATCTGTAAGTTTAATATCCTGGATTAGAATATCCACATGATGCTTACTTAAAATCTCCTTTTCTTCACTTATAGAATGAGCTTTGAGAGTAGTGTAATCGTTTATTTCAAAGAATTCTTGTAATTCAAAAGTTATTCTTTTTTCATCATCAACAATAAGGGCAGTTTGCTTTTGCTTAGTCATTAATTTCCTCTGAAATCTTAGGTAGTGTAATTTTAAAAGTTGTATATGCAGTTTCTAGAAGAGTTATAGTTCCGTTGTGTTCAGTAATTATACCGTAAACTATTGAGAGTCCAAGTCCTGTTCCCTTACCAGCAGGCTTTGTAGTAAAGAAAGGCAAGAAGAGTTTCTCTTTAATATCATTGGCTATTAAAAGACCATTATTTTCAATAAGCATGATATAGTTATCAGCTTCTTCTGAGAGAGTCAGTTTTATATATTTTTCTCCTGACTTTGTTTCAAGTGCATCTTTAGCATTTGTAAAAAGATTAAGAATTACCTGTTCTATCTGATAAGTATTACCATATACCCATGATTCTGAGGTATTTAAATTAGCTTTTATCTCAATATTATGGTTTGTATATTGTTCAGAGATTAGCTTAAGAGCATTCTCTATTGTTTCATTTAGATTAAACTGAGTGTACTCATTTTGGGTTTGCTTGCGTGAGAATATTCTAATATGATCAATAACAGAGCTCATTCTTGATATATCATGTAAAATTAGACCCATTCTCTCAAGAAAATACTCTTCATTATATCCTCTTTTTTCAAAGCTAAGTTTCATGTTTTCTAGAGCAAAGCTAATACACTGAAGAGGCTGGTTGAGTTCATGGGCTATACCTGCTGCTAATTCACCTAAAGAAACTAATCTACTTTGTTCAATTATAGCTCTCTGGTGTTCCATTCGCTTATTAGTTTCTTCTCGAACCCTTATTTCAAGTTCTTTATTAAGCTGTTCTTTAATCTTAATAATTTTGCGTTGAGTAAAGAAACGTTGCAGACTGATAAAGATAATAATTACTAAAGCAATTAAGGCTAGAAGTCTTTGATAATTAAGCTGTTTAACCTTGAGCTTATTCAACTCACTATCAAGCTCTAGTTCATTTATAAGATTGTCTTTTTTCTCAGATTCATATCTTATTCTTAGTTCTTCAATTGAGTTCCTTTTATCTTCTTCTGATATTTCATCTAAAAGCTGGGCATAGACTGCTAGTGAGTCGTAAGCTTGCTTGTATTGCTTGAGTTTAGCATAACTTACTGCTAAAGATTTATTTGTTTTAAGAATATATCTTTTGTCATCAATCTGATATGATAATCTATTGGCTTGAGAAGCGTATTCAATAGCTTTTTGCCATTCTTCCAAGTTAGTATATGAAGTAGAAATATTAATATAATTTCTAGCAATATACCTTGGAGTTTGATTGGGATTTTCCAGACTTCTTTTAGAATATTCTATACTCTTGTGAAAATCACCAGTATTTTGATAAACAATAGCGAGGTTACCCAAAGCAGAATACTTAGTGTTTTCGAACTTGTGTTTTTCACATAAGGCTAGAAGAGTATCATAAGTAGTAATAGAAGAATCATATAAGTCTATTTTATTATAAGTAACTGCTAGATTAAGATATGCGGAGACTAGGGTATGGATATCATTATTGTTGTTTGCTAGAGTAATCCCTTTCTTAAAGCTATCAATAGCTAGCTCATACTTCTCTGCGAAAAAATAGATAGCTCCAAGATTCAAATATGACTTGGCTAAGGACCCATGTTCACCCATTTCTTCCTTAATCTTAATAGACTTAATAGCATATTCATAAGCTAGATTGTATTTCTTTTGTTTATTGAATAAAGCAGAGATATTATTATAAAGATAAGCAATGAACATTCTATCTTTAATCTGAGGTATATAATTAAGAGCTTGCTTATAGTTTTGCCAGGACAAAGAATAATCTTCTTTATCAAGGTAGATTGAACCTAAAGATAAATAACTTGCAGCAATATCAGTAACTAAATCATTCTTACGAGCTATTTCTAAAGCTTTAAGCTGATATTCTATAGATTTATCATAGTCTCTAACATCTTTATAATGATTACTGAGATTATCATAGGTTCTTATTCTTTCATGTTTCTCACTAACTTTTGGAAGGACTTTCTCTGCTTTGAGAATTGTTTCTTTAGCAAAATCTCTTTCATTCAGGCTATCATAAACTTGAAATAATGAATTATAGGTTATCAACTGATTAATGTGAAAATTGAGAGGTTCAAATATTCTGATAGCTTCTAAATAGTAGTAAATTGCCTTATCAAAATCTTTTTTTTCTTTATACTGAGTTCCTAAATTATAAAGAGCTCTGCCTGTATTAAGGGAATCACCTTTCGTTCTGGCAATTTTAACAATCTTATTGTTTAGCTCAATTAATTCTGGGTGATAACCTTGATTAAGATACTCTTTATTTATTGAGGGAAAGTTTTGGTAAAGATAATTATCATCTTTTGATATAATCTCTTTTAAACCTTCTCCGATAATAAAGCTAAATGACAATAAAATAGCTAATAATACTAATATTCTCTTTCTCATAAATCTTCCTTTATATTTGAATTTATTATCATCAGGAGGGGCAAATATGTCCAGTAAAAATATTTTATTCAGTAGCAAACTTAGGAGAATCTCTCCACGGATTACTGGAACGTTTGCATCTTTTAGGCAGTTTTGAACATTAGAAAAGAATCTATCCAGGATTCTTCACTACAGTTACACCTCCCCAGTTATTTTAAGTGGCTGACAAGCTGTCCATCTCCCTTCGCTAATACATTCTAAATAGCTTAAGCGTAGTAGAAAGCTATAGAAGAAAAACCGTCCGACAGAAGAGGTCTTCTTCTCAACTCTCAATTCTCAATTCTCAATCCCTTCGTGCCTTCGTGTCTTCGTGTGAGTCTTTTCTATTGCCTGCAAGGATGCAAGCGTTCCCAGTAACTCTCAACTCTCAACTCTCAACTCTCACAAAGAAAAAAAGGGACTGTGTGGTGATAGTCCCTTTTTAGTAGTGGTGTGATGAAAGGTTTTATTTCAAGTTAGAATTACTTCCAGCTTGAGTGTTTCTTTTAACTTTATATGATCTTACAGGGGCAACTTCATCAGTTGAAGCAACGATTTTGTAGAAGTAAACAGCCTTTCTCATAATATTAGTAATTTGATTATAGTCTGTATTATCATCAACAAAAGAGTTAGTATCAACGATTGAGTAAGGCTGACCCCAATCAGCATCGAGTCTTTCAACCCTATAGATTTTGTAAGACTTAGCTGCGGTAACATTATCCCAAGTAATGGTACAGATTTCACCATCTCTAAGAGCCACGATATTTTTAGGAGTGACTAAAGTCTTGAGAATGATTGAATATTCATTACCATTGTTTCTATTAGCGACATTAACACGTTTTGCAAGGTTATTTCTTCTTACTCTAATGAACCAATAGCCAGCATCAGCAACTTCAATTTCCAACTTTTCATTGTTTTGAGCTTGATAATCATAGCTATTTAAATCTACATCTCCACCATCTTCCCAAGAGGAATAATAGACATTAATCTCTAAATCTTCATCTTTTTGGACAGTAAGCTCGAAGTATTTAAGGTCAGAAGCACCTTGGAAGCTATAGAAGTCAACATCACCATCAGCTAAGGCTCTATTGAAGTTAGTTTCTGTTAAATCTAAAACTTCAGCATTAACCAGAGAGTTATTTTCATCAATAACACTTACAAGCAAAGAATCAGAAATAAGCTCATCAGAATGACCATCAGTAACAGTGAAGTAAAGTGTAGTTTGTCCTTCGAAAGCATCCACAGGAGTGAAGTCAACATCTGTTCCTCTAATAGCCACATTGACATTGTCGTTTTCTTCAACTGCAATAGTAAGAGTAACTTCAGCATCATCTACATCAGAGAGATATGGGAGGAAGTCTTGAGTAGAAGTTTGACCATTATTAAGAGAAATAGATTCAGGTAAGTTCATAGTAGGTAAGTCATTAACATTGTTTACGATAATAGCGAAAGTAGCTTGAACACTATCATCATAGATATTTAAAGCTTCGACATTAACATTAATAGTGCCATAGAAATCTTGTGGAGGATTAACCCAGAGTCTATAGTCTTGGTCTAGGGTAACTTGACTTCCTTCTACATCAGCACTTGCAAAGAAGATAACTTGTGTATTATCACGATTTTCAACAATATTATTAAGATTACCAATAAGTTGAGAACCATTATCTTCTTGGATTTCAGTGTTGGTATAAGTGTCAACGAATTGCAGACTTGGTCCGAATTCAACTTCCACACTATTATCAAATTCATTATATTCCATAGGTGAAACATCTCTAATGACAGCAATGATAGAACCAAATTCAGAAGTAGCAGTCCAGTTAATAATAATTTGGTCAGCATCATCTTGGTCTAGTTCGAATTGACGTGAAGCAATCAAGGTTGAATCAGAAGCGATTACATGATAGAAATCAAGCCAACCAGAACCATTAGCTCTACCTTCATTTTTAAGATTAGCAGTAACAGTAATTTCTTGTCCTATAGCAGGAGAAGAATCTGATAATTCAAGAGAAGAATCATTTCTATCACCACCAAAATCTGCCCAGAAAATCATATTAGGAGCAGGGCCAACAATAAGAACACGAGAGGCTAAGTTATTATCTTCATTAGTTTCAGCAATGTCATTTTCTGTATCGAGTTCAACTCTGATAACATGAGCACCAGAAACAGGAGAAGAGAAGTTGGCAGTCGCTTGAACAGCATCATTATGGTTAGCTTCAATTCCATTTACAAGAATTGGGTCTCCTAACTGAACTGAATCGATATAGAACTTAACTTGGAATTCATCATCAACATCACCTGAACCATGGTTTTCAAAAGAAGATTGAATGCTAATAGATTCATTTTCATCTGGATTAAGGATTTCAGGATTGATATATTCACTCCAAGCAACTAAGTCAGGAAGCTGTTCATAGACAACCATTACGAAGGAATCAACATTATTAGATTCATAGATTTCGTTATCATAGTCGCCTAGGAAATGATTAGCATGACCTGGATTAGGATTGATATTTCCAGCCCCATTTTCTCCTTCAGTAATATCAACATGACAGGTGATATTGTGGGTGCCTAATTGATTCCAAACTTTACTAGCTCGAGCAAAAGTAGTTCCTTCATTGCCAGGAATATTCACGATTTGGTCAAGGTCAATTTGGTCTGGAACAATACCAGGAGCAAAAGGTTCATTCTCATACCAATCATAGAAAACAACTCTTACATTGTCAGCTTGCCAAGCAGCTCTTGAAGATACAAATCTTCCCACAGAAGCAGTAGAACCAAGAGTAGTAGAATGATAATCACTATGAGCCCAAGGATAGAAATCATAGCCTAACCATCTATCTTGGTCATTGTTGAATTCATTAACTTCAGGGAAAGCATTGTTTGGATCAACAGTAACTCTCAAGAGATAGCCATTTGAATTTGGCACTAACCAAGCATCACTTGTAACATCATAGACAATATCATTTGAGCCAATGGCAGGTATCACAACAATATCACCAATCTGTTGCCAAGCACCTACAACTAGACCATTATTGTAAGGAGCATATTCAAACTTAACTTGAACATTTTCAGCAGAATCAGTTCCAGTGTTTTCTATATCAGCAGTGAAGTTAACTTGTCCCACACCAAAGTTTGGATTATAGTTAGAAATTTCCAGAGAAGCATGACGAATTGAGAAGTCCCAATCTGGGTTTTTAACTTCAATAGTTTCAGTTCTAACATTGTTAGTTTCATCATCTTCATTAATAATACCAGGAAGAGGAGGGTCAACAGTAACTCTAAAGTCATAGTAGCCAGCTTGTCCAACAGGAATATCAATATCTTCATCGAAATCAAGATAGACAGCTTGGAAAGATGCTAAAGCAGGAACATCAATCACAGAGAATGGAAGCCAGACATTACCAGTCGCATTTCCCTTATATTCAACAGTCGCTGTAGTAGGCATAGCATCAGTAACCAGTAGATTTTTCACATAAACTTGTCCATTGAAAGGTCTTCCAACAACACCATGATTACGTTGAGCAGGTAGATTGTAGAAAGAGATTCTGGTAGGAGATAAGTCAGGCAAGGCAGGATAGATGAACTTACTTTGATTATAGTAGTTGTTATTAGTATAATCTTCCAAAGCCATATTAGCATGCAAAGCCTCGCCATGGAAGTAATACCAACCTTCATCAGCCACACCAGGATGTTCAAATTCATAGTATTGACTTTCACCAACAGCTAAACCACCTGCAATAAACCAATCTTCTAATAAGGCTCCACCCATTCCAGTTAAACCTTCATTAAGATTCACAGTAATATCTTCATCAATATCAATAGTTCCCATATTAGAAACAGACACAAAGATATCAAAAGTATCGTCTGTTGGAGGATTAACTCTTGGATATTGGTGAGGTGAAGTAGAGACATGAATCCTTAAATCATATCTATCAGGTCTTGGAATAACATTAAGAATAGTAGATTCCTGTCCCTCTAAAGTGTAGTCAGTCACATAAACATCAATGTTGTAGAGTCCTACAGTGTTTGGTGTAGACATAGTAATAGAATAATTACCCCAAGAATTTGTGTGAGTAGTGTAGATTTGACCTGTTTCTCGAATAGTAGCTCTTACAAAAGAACCAGAGACATCAAGATTAGGGTCATGAACATCAACATAGTTTGCTGAACCATAAACAGTAAAAGTCTGACTGGAATTTTCATAAACAGTTCCTGGAGAAGCTGTAGCAGTCACATCAATAGAACCAGGCACCTCTACATCTCCTACAACAAGTGGACGAGATGCAAAGTTGTTTAAATGATTATCCTCTATTAAATCTATGTTAGCATTATTACGATTTACATGAACTTTTACAGGAAGGAAATCTTCAACAAGAGGAATTACTGAAGTCTCTAGAGTAACTGAAGAATTTCCCGCTATGAAATCTATAACCTGAATATCAAAAACAACTTCATCAAGTAAGAAAGTGACAGGTACATCTTCAGCTGGCATATCTCCCCAATTTTGAATGTGAGCAGTAACCTGAACTTCATCACCTAAGTCTGGATGATAATTATCAAACTCAATATGAGAAGCATAAAGCCCTAAGTCTAAAGCTTCATCTACTACTATTGGACCTGCTTTCCAGTTGGTTGCTTGTCCAATAGATTCCTTGAAACCTGCATCATAAGCAGCAAATTTGTATTGTGGATTATAGCCATAAGGCACTTCAACAAAACAATTATACTCTTTACCATTATTATATGACAGGTCTGCAGGATCAACTTCATCCATTATCATGACAATATCATTTTCATCATCTGTGTCTCCATCATGATTTAAGTCAAGATAAAGAAGAGGATAAATGGCTATTGGTGCTTGATTGTCTATATCAGTATATACTACTCTAAATTCGAAGTTAGTTCCGACTAAACCTCTTGTAGGGTTTACTCCATCGGTTGAAGCATAAGGTAGACCTTCTGGATAAGAAAGTGTAGAAGTATTAGAGTTTTCAAAGACAACCGCAGTGATTGTAGCTGTTTGGCTTGCTAATTCTAATGTGTTTAGAGTTATATCTAGAGAATACTCACCTATAACATCAGGTGTGAATGAAACTTCTAAAGTATAATCTTTACCAACATCAAGAGTGAAGTCTTCATCATCAACAGAAGTTATATCAGCATCTTCGAAATCAAAATCAGCAAAATGAAGTTCAACATTACCAGTATTGAATACTTTCATGGTAGTTGTTTCTGTAGAAGCTATTTCTACATTACCAAAATCATGTAAGTTATCATCCCAATTAATTGAGAATGAAGGATTTGGATCTTCTCCTCTACCAAAGAGAGCAAAGTTTACTGTATTTACTTCATCATAAGTAATTTCTAAATCAATATTGTTATAGAAAATTGTTGCTTGAGGTGTGAAAGTCACGTCAATGATTTGCTCATCGCCACCATCAAGGATTAAATCATCTACTAGAGGATCAAGAGTGAAGGCAGGGTCTTCAGATATCAATGAATTAACAGTAAGAGGAATATTACCTGTATTCTTCAAGGTTATTTCCATTGTTTTGTCTGAGCCAAGTGCTACATTACCAAAGTCAAGCTGTCCATTAACAGGAAGATAACCAAATATAGCATCTTGTACAATGAAAGTAACAGGAATAACTAACTCAGGAGTATTAGGGTCATTAGATTGAATAGTAATTTCAGTTGTATAGGTACCAACCGCAATATCACCATCAAAATTTAATCCATTTGGTTCAGCTGAGTTTCCATCTATAATACCATTAGCTTCATCAGCAACCAGCCAGTCTGCACCATCAGTTAAATTGTAATTTAAAGCTTCAGGACCTTCATTTTCTATAGAGAATTTATAATCAACATCCACACCTACACCAGTTATTACTTCAATAGGATTATCTGAGACACTAATTGAAGCACCATTGATGGTAAGTGAAATAGGAATTGTTACTTCAGAGTGATTTAAATCATCTGTATTTATGTTTAGATTAGCTGTATAGTCACCTCCTACTAGTGCTATATCACCTAAAGTAACTGTTACGATTAAAGAATCTCCTGCTTCGACTAGAGCTAATTCACTATCAAGAGCAATCCATGATTCATCTTCTAGTAATTCAATATTAAGTGGAGCAGCTGGAGAATCATTGAAGATAGTAAAAGTAATTTGACTAGTTGTTCCATAATCTAATGTTTCTGATATTGAAGATATATTATCTCTATACTGTCCCATAACAGCTTGACCTGTTAAAGAACAAACGATATCACCAGCATTAGTTGCTAAGATTAATTCATCACTATAAAGACCATAAGATTCAGGATTAAAGCTTACAGTTATTTCGCTTGATATTCCTGTACCAATAACGGTAGGTGTAAAGCCTAATTCAAAAGGAGAATCTGGTTCAGTAATTTCAAGTTCAAGAGCAATAGTTCCTGTACTATTGATAGTAAAGGAATACGAGTTTTCTGAACCTGCTGCGACTAAACCGAAGTCATGATTTTCATCACCTGTAATAGTGTAACTAGGAGTTCCAATAACAAATGGAGAAGTTGGTTCAAAAGAATCTAAAAGTTCTTCATCTGCGTTGAATACTTCTAATTTATAGTAGTAATTACCTTCTGCAAAACCACCTTCAGGCAAAGATATTTGTTGAGTAAAGCTATTAGTAATACCAGCGAAAATAATGTCTTGGCTAGATTCTGAAGCAAGAAAATTATCATCTTCATCTAAAATGCTAATTACAGAATTAACAGAGCCGGTAGTAAGATTAGTAAGGATAGTGTAGGTGAACTGAGGATTTTCTTCTCGTGTATAAGAAGTTGAGCTAATCATCATTGAACCAATATAGGTTTCATCTGGAAGAGTATAACTTCTTACTATAACTTGAGAGTCAGCCCAAAAATCCCTGAGAGCAATAACAGAAAGAGTAACTTCATCACCAGGATTGAAATTAAGTGGTTCAACATACATTTCTGATTCAGAAGTTGGGATTGAACCGTCTAAAGTATAATACATTTGAGCTTCAGGCATTTCATTAGAAATACTTACTGTAATAGCTTCATAATAGATACCAGAAGCAGTATCAATTTGAGGATCACTAACAGAACCTGTAATCTGGTAATTAGCACTTGCTTGTTCTGAATCATACCAACCATTCTTTACTGCGATTGCTGAGAAGTTATAAGTTGATTCTTCTTCTAAGCTAATAGGACCAAGGTATAAATCACCTCCAGTTGGATCAGAACCATCAGTAGTATAGTAGATTGATGCCCCGTTTGTTGCAGTAGTTATTTCAAGTATAAGGGATTGAGTATAAATACCTGAGGCAATGTTATATACAGGATCAGCTACTTTATTCCTAACTTGATAATCTCTAATCACAGGATCTGAATCAAGATAGTTTTCTTGAACAGCAATAGCTTGAATAGTGAGTTCTGATGGAGAGTTAAGTACTATTTCACCATCATACAGATTAGATTCATTTGTAGGAAGAGTATTGTTCGTAGTATAGTAAATAGAAGCAGTAGGATAATCTGGCACAGATAAAATTAAACTGAGACTTCCCTCGTAGTTGCCAGATTCTTGACTAAAGACAACTTGAGGTAACTGACCAGTTACTTCAAAATCAGCTTCCATAACTTGTGAATTAGCCCAGTTCTCTTTGATAGCTATAGCTTTAATAGTTAAGGAAGAGAAGTTATCAACTAAAATTGGAGAGCCATCATAAAGCAGACTTGCTTCTGTTGGATTAGTATTATCCAAGGTATAATAAATCTCACTATCTTCTGTTGGTACACTAAGAGTAACTTCGATAGGAGATGAGTAAATACCTGGCTCAAGACTTGTTGTAGGTGTATCAACTTGACCTGTAATAGCATAGGAAGCTTCAGCAACATCACTCTCTTCATATCCATCTTTATAAGCAATAGCTTTGATTGTTGTTTCTGTGTGTTCGAGTAACAGAATTGCTTCCGAGTATAAAGAAGAATCTTCATTTGGTTCAGAACCATCTAAAGTAAAGTATATTGATGACCCTTCAACATTAGTAAGACTGATATTTTGCTCGCTGGTAAAGTTTCCTGCTTCCGGTGAGAAAGTAACCAAATCTAGTTTAGGTTGAGTAGAGTATGTTTCTGAAACAACAGCAGATGGCATATAGTTCTCTTTTTCACTATAAGCCTTAACTGTGATAGTTTGGTTTAAAGCGATTTCAATTGGAACTCCTTCTATATAGAGGACTTTACTAGCACTGGTAATTGGATCAGAACCATCAATAGTGTAATAGATTTCGACATCTACTATTTCAGAGAATAATTCAATTGATAAAGGCTCATTATAAGTACCTCCAGGTGTTAAGAAAATAGGAGCTTCAAGAACAGGTTTTACTAATAGATCAAATTCTTCTATTGGAGAAGGATCCCATTCAGCGTTTAAAGCCTGAGTATATACCTTTAAGTTTCCACCTATAGCTACACTAACTGGTTCTGAATAAAGAAGTTTATCACCTTCAAAGTTGTTAGCAAAATCATAAGGTTGATTTCCTTGATCAGCAATATAGTAGAAGATTTGAGTATTATCTCTAGGATGAGATAATGTTAAGGTAAAGGGATTATCTTGCCATACACTTTCGTCATAAGCAATTTCTGGACTTTCGATAGCTAGAAAATCTTGAGAGATTGTTAAATCGTCTATGAATACATAAGTCCCGAAAGATGAATTAGGTTTGAATGCTAAATATACTATCTGGTCTTCATAAGATTCAAAGAGACCTGAAACAGGGTCGAAACTAGAATTAGCTGTGAAGTCTGGTAATTCTGCAACAATAGAAGGATTATCATCACTAGGAATACCAGTATTTGAAACTAAATACCAAGTATGAGAAGTGAAATTATTACTTGCAACTTGGAAATTGATTTGGTATTCTTTACCTTGACTCATTTGAATCGGTGCAGAAAATAACCAATCATCTTGTCCAGATAAATATAGATTCATTGAGTTATTACCTGAAGAACTATTCCAGTCAACAACTCCCCAATCATAACTATATCCTAAGTTAATATCAGCCCAACCTGAAGGTAGATTATCACTAGCAGTAGTTTCAAAACCTTCATGATATGGGAAT
The DNA here is from genome assembly GCA_963678375.2 of Cloacimonadales bacterium (SeqCode). Lineage (GTDB taxonomy): Bacteria > Cloacimonadota > Cloacimonadia > Cloacimonadales > JAFGVF01 > JAEKNW01. Next base: position 1,510,166 of record OY782831.1, on the reverse strand, counting down.
GTATTTATTGTAGTATTATCTGAAGTAAAGAAAGTATGTTCAGGATTATCAATAACAATATTTGTTTCTTCTTGCATAGGACTTAGTGTCCAAAAGTATTGACTTCCTCTATCTAGCTCAATATTAGGAATGTACTTTATAGTTGAGCCATTTGTGAAACCTATACTATTTTCATCTATGTATAAATCATCTATTATATCATTTCCGCCACTAGTTGAACCAATAGTTAGGAAATATCCTTCTACAGTTTCTCCTGCATACCAGGAAAGAATTGGATAGTCAGGATTAATATTTAATTGCTCATCTACAGGCTTCAAATCTGAAACATACCCTGAAATATTATAAGTTAAACTTAAAATTGCAGAAGGGGTTTCACCTACTTTAAAGCCTCTTGCTTTTATAGTGAATTCTCCACCCCAAGGTATCATTACTGGACTTGAGTAAAGATTATCAGATGTTGTAGGATCACTTCCATCTGTAGTGTAATATATATCTACGCCAACTTCTGTAGTAGAAAAACTAATCGCAGGTATATCATTATAAGTACCCGGTGCCCATCCATCATAACTAAGATTAGCTAAAGGTAATGCTGAAGTATCTACTTCAAATGGTGTTGATGTTTCTGACATTAGATTAAACATGACATCATGATTAGCAATCATCACCATTACACTATATGTGTAAGTTTCTCCAGCTGTAGTATTATAGTCTTCATAATACCAAGGTGCTTCATACAAATGAACCATATTTACCATATCTTCATCTGATCTCTGAACATAGAATGATTCTACCCAATAACCTTCTGGTGGTGTATAATCCCAAGAAATAATAGGTATTTTATTATTTTCCCAATCTAAACCAGATCCCAAAGTAAGATTTGATGGTGCATAGAGAAGATCACTAATATCTTCTGTATCAACTGTAATGTTAGCATATTCAGTTACATCTGTTGAAGCATCAATAGTAGAATTTAAAAATACTCTCAAAGTATAAGTATATTCTTGCCCAATGGTAATGTCACTATCTTCAAAGTAACCACCTCCCCAGCCATCAAATGGAATTAATTGAGGGGTAGCCCAATCATTTCGATTTAATTCAAATTGATCAATTTCATAGTTGCTTGGGGCTGTATATTCCCAGTTTATCACAACTTGATTTTCATAAGTATCCCAGCTTGCTTGATAGCCATAATAAAAAGTTTCAGGTGCGGACTGAACAGCATTTACTATATTTATCAATAACAAAAAAACGATTAACAAACATGATTTTCGCATTTTTCCTCCCAATCTTAGTGTTTGTCTTGTGTTAGACTTGTAATTAATTGCTTTGGTAAAAAAGGTCTATAGATCACTTCTGCCTTATGGCATTTAGCAATCTCTTTCTTAAATCTCAAAGAGTAATCTGATGTGATAATTATCACTTTACTACAATTTAGTCTCATTATTCTCTCCAATGTTTCAAAATTACGAAAAACAGGAAATTCATGTAAAACAATGCAGTGAGTAAAGTCACTGGTGCTTATCTGATTTAATTTTACTTCCTCAGGGCTGGTAGCTAAAATATCAAAGTTACTTGTGATAAGATATTTCTCTATCTCATCTCGTAATCTACTACTCTTTCCTAAGATTAAAATCTTGTTCATGGCTTCCCCTGTCTTTTATTTTACCTTTATTAAAGCAATTTATTAGCCATTAATTTTTTAATAACCTTAACTTATTATTTAATGTGCTTTTACAGAATAATAGTAAATATTTTAACGGTGTGCGATAATAATACATATTAAGTGAACTGTGCGAAAACAATACACTTATTTACACCCTTTCTTGTTACTCTCCTCTTAAACTATTAGGCTTATAGAGAGAGAGTAACAATGAAGGAAAACGAAGATAGAATTAAGTTGATATCTTAGGTTGAAGCAAACTAATAATTGACATAAATTATTTATTAGTTATAATATATAAAGTAAGTTTGGGGGGATTAAAAAGATGAAAACTATTGATTATTTGGATATAGATAGATTTATGGGTGATTGGTATGTTATAGCAATAATCCCCAATTTTATTGAAAAAAATGCTTATAATGGTATCGAAAGTTATCATAGAGGAAAAGGTAATAAAATAAATATTACTTACACCTTTTATAATCAAAGAAATGGTAAGAAAAAGGTAATGCATCCCCAAGGAGAGATATTCAACACAGAATCAAATGCTGAATGGAGAGTCCAGTTTGTTTGGCCTTTAAAGTTTCCATACTTAGTTATAGATTTAGCTGAAGATTATCGTTACACTTCCATAGGAGTAGCAAATAAGAAATTTGTCTGGATTATGAGTAGAAAACCTAAGATGTCTAATGATGATTATAATAAAGTCTTAAAAAAACTGGAGCAAAAAGGTTATGATATTAAGAAAATTCAGAAAATGGAGCAGAGATGGGATTAGCAAATCTTAAAATTAGTTATCTGGATGGTTTTAGATTTTATAACGCTTTTGTAGCAGGTGGTTATTCTTTGATCCAGCAAAGAGCTTATCTGAATAAAATTAATGTTTTCCCTGTTGCTGATGCAGATACAGGAACTAATCTAGTGACTACTATTAATGCAATCTTAAACAAATCATACAAATATAGGTCTTTAAAAGAAACAATTGAATCTATTTCAGACTCTGCTCTTTCAGGAGCAAGAGGAAATTCAGGTATAATTTTTGCTCAATTTCTTCTTGGTCTAAGTAAAGAATTAGGCGATGTTTCTGCTATTACTATTGATAAGTTTGCTGAAAGTGCACTAAGAGCAATGACTCATGTTTATAACTCTATTACCGAGCCTGTCGAAGGTACAATTTTAACAGTAATGAGGGAGTGGTCTCAAGCAGTGAAGAGTTACAGTTCTGCTTCCAAAGATTATACACAGGTACTTAGCTCTGCCTACTCAGTTGCTGAAAGAGCTTTGAAGGAGACCCCTAACCAACTGGAAGTACTCAAAGAAGCTGGTGTAGTAGATGCGGGAGCTCAAGGATTTGTAAGTTTTCTTTCTGGAGTGATGGATTTTATTTCTTCAGGTTCGATTAAGAGAATTCCTAAGGTTATCACTAATAGTAATCAAGAAAATATTGTTAACGAACATATTCTCACAGATTCAAGCTATCGTTATTGTACGGAAGCAGTTATTTCAAATTCTAGTCTGAATTTAGCTGAGTTTAAGAAAAAATTTAAAGAACATGGTTCTTCTCTCATTATTGCTGGTAGTAAAGATAAAATGCATCTTCATATTCATACTAACCAACCTGACAATTTCTTCTATCAAGTTAAAGATTATGCTACCATAGAAGATATAAAAGTGGATGATATGCAGAGACAGTTTCAGGTTAATCATAATAGAAAATACCCTATTGGAATAGTCACTGATTCTGCTTGTGATTTACCTAATGAGATTATAGAAAAATATCAAATTCAACAAATATCTTTTGGGATCAATTTTGGTCATAATCTCTTCTTAGATAAGCAGACTATTAATTCCGATAACTTTTATTATCTTCTTGAACATGATAAGAACCACCCAGTAAGCTCACAGCCAACTCCTAAAGCAATTGATAGTATCTATGAAATGATGAACAATAATTATCAACACACTTTCGCAATCCACATCTCAAGTCAGCTTTCAGGATTATATGCTTCTGCTAGAGCACTTGTTGCTAATTATCCGAATATAGAAATTATTAACAGTAAACATCTTTCAGGAAGTTTAGGTTTAATAGTTTTGAGACTAGCCAAAGAAATTGAAAAAGGAGCTAGTCCCTCAGAAATTAGTAGCAAAATACCTCTTTGGATTAATAAAACAAGAATCTTAACTGATATTGATACCTTGAAATACTTTGTGAAAGGAGGAAGAATTAGTTCTCTCAAAGGTCTTGCAGCCCAAATTCTTAATCTTAAACCAATAATATCAGTCGATGAAGCTGGAAAAGGAATTGCTATTGGGAAATCATATAGTCGAAAGCAAAATATGAAGAGTATCATTTCTAAGATTGAAGATTTTGCTGGAAAAGGGAAAGTGTGGAACTACGCAATTGTGCACGCTAAAGCCCCAGAAAGAGCTAGGATGTATGCTGATAAATTAGCTATTTCTCTCAAAAAAGAAGCAGCTTTTATCGCCCCAATTTCTCCAGTGATTGGTGTTCATAATGGTATTGGTTCTGTTGCAGTTTGCATTATGTTAGATTAACCACAAGCGAGGAAAAGATATGTTTGAATTATTTATTGCTAATGCCTTTCTTATTTTTTCATTTTTCACTTTTTTATTTGTATTAGCCTTAATAAAAAAGGATAATTCTTTGGTTGATATTGCTTGGGGAATAGGTTTCATCTTAGTAAGTCTTTTTACATTATATTTGAGACCTAGTTATAATTATAGATTCATCTTAGTTCTTGGATTAATTATGGTTTGGGGATTACGGTTATCAATTTATATCTTAGCAAGAAATAAGGGGAAAAAAGAAGATTTTAGATACGCCAAATGGCGTGCTGATTGGGGGAAATACTGGGTTATTAGAAGCTTTATTCAAGTATTTATGATTCAAGCTTTCTTCTTATTAACAATAGTATATCCAATCATGATGTTAGCCTTAAGTTCCTTTTCAAGCTTCACCATTTTAGACTTAATAGGACTGGCTATCTGGTTGCTAGGATTCTTCTTCCAATCTCTTGGTGATTATCAAAAATCACGCTTTAAAAAGGATATTAATAATAAAGGTAAGATAATGCAAAAAGGACTCTGGCGTTACACACGCCACCCTAACTATTTTGGAGAATCTGCAATGTGGTGGGGGATTTTTGTAATCACACTTAATACACACATGGGAATCTATGCTATATTTAGTCCTATAATCATAACCTTTTTGCTCTTGTTTGTTTCAGGTATCCCCTTATTAGAAAAAAGATATGAAGGTAATACAGAATTCCAAGCTTATAAAAATAGAACAAGTGCTTTTATACCATGGTTTCCTAAGAATTAAGGCAGTAACTCATGAACTCTTATAAACAGTTTTGTTAACAAAATAATTATATAGTTGAAACTTCAGTAAAAAAAGCCTCAGGAGTTACTCCCAAGGCTTTCTATTCTTAGCTTATTTACTTTTGATAGGAGAGTTAATCGATAGTAATTTGTTTTGCTGGTTCAATCTCTTTTTTCCTAATGATAAGATCAAGAACCCCATTTTCTAGTTTAGCAGAAATATTATTACTAACACAGTTTTCAGGAAGTGATAAAGTTCTCATATATTTACCTGAGAATCTTTCTTCTCTGTGAATAGTACCATTTTCAACTTTGTTTTCAACAGTTTTTTCAGCTTCGATAGTTAACTGGTTATTCTTAACTGAAACTTTAATATCTTTTTTATCAAATCCAGGAAGATCAGCCTTGATAACAAACTCTTTTTCATTTTCAATTATATCAAGAGCCATCCTTCTTGCATCATCAGCTTCAAAGCTGTTAAGTAGTTCATCAAACAAAGACCAACTTGGCATATAATTTCTAGTTTTTAAGAAGTTCATACTTTCCTCCTAAAGTTTAGTTTTTTTATTATTTTTATAATTACACTATCAATATAATCAAAAAGAAATAATATGCAAATAAAAATTAGCAGAAATTATACTAGACTGCTAAAAAGTAATCTGAAGCCTTTATTTAAGCAGGTTTAAAATTTGTAGTATTCAAATTGCTGAACTTTATAATTGGTCTCCTCAGACATATTTTCTTGCTTTTCTTCTTGCAAGACACTATTAAAACTCCTTTCAAATCTTTGGAATTCACTAAGAATAATCAGTGAAAGGGAGAGGATTATCACATTTCCTATTAGTCCAAGTTTACTAATCTGTTTTGAAAACTTAAAATCTAATCTTGTTGGGGTAAAGTGTAAAAGATAACTAAGCAAAAGAACTATACCGACATACTTATAGTCTGCCATCCAGCTAGTTAATTGTTGATAAGATAGGTCTGAGAATATAGCTTTGAGCATAATCCAAGCATTACTGATTGAATTAGCTCTAAAGAAAATCCAAGTTAAGCAGATAAAGTGGAAAGTTAGCAGCCATGAGAGTGGTTTTAATAGACTAGCAACAACTTTCTTTCCCTCAATGAAATTAGCTAGCTTAGTATTAGACCACATTTTATGCAAAACTAAGGCCAGACCATGCAATCCGCCCCAGGTAAGATATGTCCAAAAAGCATTAGGTCTAACGTGCCAAAGTCCACCTAACACCATAGTAATCATAAGATTTAAGTACACATTTCCTTTTCTGTTACCTCCAAGAGGGATATAAAGGTAATCACGTAACCAAGTAGAGAGAGAAATATGCCACCTCTTCCAAAAATCTTTTACAGAAGCTGCCCGGTAAGGGAAATTAAAGTTCTCCAGAAGCTTGAAACCCAATAGTCGAGCTAAGCCTATTGCCATATCAGAGTAAGCAGAGAAATCGCAATATATCTTGATAGCATAAGCATAAACTGCTATAAGATTAGTAATACCATTGTATGCTGTTGGATTAGTAAAAACTTGATTAATATAATGTAGAGCAAGGAAATCAGCTATCAGCATTTTCTTAAACAAACCATTAATGATAAGCATAAGAGATTCTGAAATATCAGTATTTGATAGACTTTTCCCTTTATTAATCTGAGGAAGAAAGTCTGCAGCTCTTACAATTGGGCCAGCAACAAGCTGTGGAAAGAATGAGACGAAAAAGGCGAAATCAAAAAAACTATGGATAGGCTTTAGTTTCTTTCTATAAATATCAATTGTATAACTCATAGTTTGAAAAGTAAAGAAAGATATTCCCGCAGGGAAGATAATATCCAAAGCCTGTATTTCACTTCCACTAATTGCATTAAAGCCTTCTATTAAATAATTTGTGTATTTGAAATAAGATAGAGAGCCAATGTTCCAGATTATGCTCAAAGCGAGATATAGCTTAGCCTCTGATCGATTCTGTGAAATTAGTCTTCCTAATATAAAGTTTACTAAGGCTGTTCCCAGCAGAAGCAACCAAAATATACCCGAGGTTTTATAAAAGAAAAAGAGAGAAAAAAGTAGCAAGTATATAGTTCTTACTTTAATTTTTTTCACTACCAAGGGATAAGCCACGAATACAAGAGTAATGAATATTAAGAAAGAAGGAGAGTTAAACTGGATTGGATTTGCAGGATTATAGGTTAAGAAATCTATGATTTTAGTCAGCATTAATTTTCTCCAAATAGCCATGATATTCTTCCATAAATTTATTGAAAATTAAATGTCCGAAATGTCTTGCCCCCTTACGAGTAAAATGAGTATGATCAGGGGTTAAAAGATGATCCTTTTCCAATTCAACATTACTGTTTTCTCCTCCTAAAGCTGTAAAGAGATTGAAGAAGCCAATCTTTGTGTCCTTAGCAATTCTTTTTTGTTCTTTTATTAGATAAGGTAAATCTGGAGAACTAACCCACAAGCTATCCTTCTGAGCCCCTCTATCTCCCACACTAAATAATATTATAGCTTTCTCACCTAAAAAGTCTTGTAAGTAACGAATATTCTTTTTCATAGAAATTCTATACCAGCTATAATCTTTCATAATTGGATCAGTAACATTAGCTCCATAATGAAGTATTGTTAAATCATAGTTAAAATGGTCAAGTGATTGCTTTACAACTTCATTGTTTAAATTAATAAAGTTATTGCCTTTGTTTCCTCTAAGAGAATAGTTATCAATATAGATACCATTTTCATCACTAAAATCCAGTCCATAGACATAACATGTATCTTGAGGATAATAAGATACTGAAAGGTACTTCAAGAGAGAATCGCTTAGAGTAATGAACTGTAGTTGGTCACTAACGTTAATAGTTGTAGTTAAGGTGTCTCGGTTAGCTATGAATTTTATTAATAAAGGGGCATTGGGGTTTAAGACCTGTAAAGTTGGCTTTGTCAGCCAATTACCTTCCATCATACTATAGGAATGCCAGCTCACACTTGTAGAATCATAAGCTAAACTATCCATTACTGGAATAGATGGTACTGCTACATTTCCATAAAGTCCTAAAGGATAAACTCTATCTTTCATCCTACTTATCGAATACTCTTTCCAGTTATCGCTATAAGTGTGTTTGATTGAGGCTCGGTATTGGCTTAACTTAGATACTGCTGGGACAAAGCCAACTCCTTTACCTCCAAGACTATCTTGCCAAACAGTCCTTAATCTATTTGTACCTAGGTCAGACTCTGTAATAGAATCTCCAAAATAGGCTATCCGTAATTTTGTATTCTGATGATTTTCTAGTGTTTTAAGTTTGCCAAAGAAAGAATCGAGTTTGCTAAAATCATCACCTCCTATTATTTCTGAAAAAGAGACTGGTTTTATCTTCTTAACATACTTTTTCTTTTTCTTTTTTGGTTCAACTTTATCCAAAACTGGAGCTGAATTTATTGAATCACTAGAGATAGAATCAATCTCAACTACGAATAGAGAATCGGTGGACTGAGCAATGATTTTACTATAATCATACTTAGGGATTAAATAGCTATATATCATTAAGACAAGTAGAGTCATTAACGCTATTACAGCTAGTTTAGAGAAAGCTTTGTTCATTTCTATTAACTAAACTGAGAAATAGTCCAGGCTAAAACTTCTTCTAACATCTCAAGAGGTGGTTGCTTTATCATCTCTTGGTCCATAAGCAGTTGCATTGTTGCCCTAGCTTCCCTAATATCATTCTTAGCTATATTAAATACTTGTTCATGAGTAAGTTCTCTTCTAGCTACTCCATCTTTTATAGCCTGCATGGCGACATCTGCTGCTTCTTGAGGGAAAACCTCAGTTTCATCCATTGTAGGAATAATATTATCTGGATTAATTCCTCTCTTCTCAGCATACTTTGCTAAAGAATAGGCAGCTGCTATTGCCATATTATCAGTTATTTTACTTGCTTGGACAGTAAGAGCTCCTTTTAAAATTCCAGGAAAACCAAGAGAATTGTTCACTTGATTAGGGAAATCTCCTCTACCTGTTGCGACAATATAAGCACCAGCTTCCTTAGCCGCATATGGATATATTTCTGGGATAGGGTTTGCACAAGTAAAGACAATTGCTTTTTTATTCATTGATTTAATCCACTCTGGTTTAACGGTATCTGGACCTGGTTTAGAGACAGCAATTAGGACATCAGCTCCCTTCATAGCAACTTCGATATCTTTGATTTTTCTAGGATTAGTCTTCTGACATAGCTCCCACTGACGATAAGATAAACTTTCTTCAGCAAAATCATGCCTATCGGTAGATAGAGAACCTTTGGAGTCAAAAATAATCATATTTTTCCCTGGCATACCAGCAGTCATTAAAATCTTAGCGATCGTGGAATTAGCAGCTCCAGCACCCATCAAGACTGTCTTAACGTCATCAATTTTTTTATCAGCAAGTTTTAATGCATTAATTAAACCTGCTAAAGTAACCGAAGCTGTTCCTTGAGCATCATCATGCCAAACAGGAATTTGACAATCATTTCTCAGTTCATCTAGTACTTTGTAGCAGTTTGGCTGAGAAATATCTTCTAGATTAACAGCTCCAAAGGATGGTTCAAGCATCTTAACAAAATCAATCACTTTGTCAGGATTTGGTTTACCATCTTTATCTCTATTATTTATACACAGAGCTACAGCATCTACTCCACCCAAATACTTCATTAAAAAAGCTTTACCTTCCATAACACCTAATCCACCATACTTGCCACAATCTCCATCTCCTAAAACACGAGTTGAATCTGACACGACAGCAACTAAGTTACCCTTATTGCTGAGATTGTAAGCTTCAACTGGTTTGTCTCTCAGAATAGTAGATACCTGTGATACACCTGGTGTATACCAGACATTAAACCAGTTAAAACCATAAACTCCCGCTTTGGGAATAGTTTGCATCTTTCCACCATAAAATCTATGGGCTTTTTCCGATAGTTTCTTGAGAAAAAGAGTTTGAGCCTTTGCTTTCTGAGCTTCTGTGAATTCTTGCGGAAATATATTACTTAAGTTAGATAAATCAATTTTAATCTTTTCCATTTTAATCCTCTCATGATTGATAGCTCATAATTAAATGAGAAGAAAAATCGTCAAGAGAAAGATAGGAAATTAATCTTGATATAAAAGAACCTTCACTCTTTAATATAAAGAATGAAGGTAACTAAATTGTAGATTGATTAACGACGTTAAAAATCAATATTCTTCTAGCAAGATTTGCAAAGAATGTATTTATATATTAGGATAAAAATCCTGAACGGAATACCTTAAGAACTTTCTAAAGAATCTTACATCCTCTTCATTTAGAATAGCGACAAACTCAGTTCCTTGATCTTGATATTTTTTATTAACTATCTGACCAAGTTTCTCTAATTCTGAAGCACTTTTTTGTTCAGCAAAAGGTATGAAGAGTTGATAGGTTGCATAATTATGAAGTTCATTCTCAATTCTTGTAGTTAATTCTTCAATATTATTCCTACTAAGAGCTGAGATAAAGATAGCTGCTGGATACTTTTCCTTAATAAAAGCTAGCTTAGAAACAGGTATCTTATCAATTTTATTGAACACTAATAGTTTGTTAATCTCTTTAGCACCTATAGATTCCAATACTTTTTCAACTTCCTCTATATAGAATTCAAAACGAGAATCAGAGACATCAACTGTGTGCAGAAGAAGATCCGCTTCAGTTACTTCCTTAAGAGTAGCTCTAAATGAAGCTACAAGATGGTGAGGTAGCTGAGAGATAAAACCAACAGTATCAGATAAAACTAATTCTTTCCCGCGTTCTAGCTTCAACATTCTTACAGTTGAGCCCAAAGTTGCGAATAGTTTATCTTCTGCTAGAACATCTGAATCAGTCAATTGATTAAACAAAGTTGATTTACCAGCGTTTGTATAACCAACTAAACATACTCTTCTCAGGTTAGCTCTCTGTTTACTTTGAGTATCCTTTTGAATCATGATAGATTTCAACTTCTTTTCAATAGTAACTATCTGATTACGAATGATTCTCTTATCTATCTCTAGCTGAGTCTCACCTGTTCCACGAGCAGCTGAACCTCCACCTTGATTCCCACCTCCAGCAGCCACCCTACTTCCTTCAAAGTGTGACCATAGCTTCTTTAAACGTGGCAATTGATATTTCAGTTCTGCCAACTCTACTTGCAGAGATGCTTCATGAGTCTGAGCATGATGATGAAAGATATTGAGAATAATCTCAGTTCTATCACTTACTTCAAGCTCTAAAAGCTGACTTACATTTCTACCCTGAGTTGGAGATAACTCATTATCAAAGATTATTAGTCCTGCCTTGAGTTCATGGGCCAGTTCTTTTATCTCTGCTAAGAAACCTTTTCCGACAAAGGTACCACCGTCTATTTTATCACGTTTTTGAATTCTTTTGTGGACTGCCTTGAGTCCTGCCGTCTTTGCCAGAAGTTCCAACTCATCAAGAGATTTCTCTTTGTCAGTGATATCTTCTTTTTGAAGACAGACTCCAATTAATATTGCTTGATTGGGATCAAGAATAATTTCATTTTCATTTTCTAAAACTATATCTTTAGACATATATTCTCCTTATTATTATAAATAATCCCCGGAAAAACAAAACCCGGAATGCCAATCCAAATTGGCAAGATTCCGGGTAAATTTTGACGCAATAATAGGATCAGCACAGTTTTCAAGCTCCACTGATCCCATAAATATTTTATTTTTTTAAGGTATCAGTGCAGATTAATTACTTCTTAATTTTACAGTAGCTTTAATGCTTAAGTTAATCATTCTGCATCTCCTTTTTATTTATTTTTTATTATTAGACTCATAGTTTATAAAGTTAACTAAATGTCAAGAATTATTTTTACTTTTTAATCAACAGTTATTGATTTTGATACATTTTTTGGCACATCAGGGTGAACACCATGCTCAACCATACCTAATCTATCAAGGTACTCCATTTTTTTAATACTCATAGCTAAAGCAAGCAATTGCAAGGCAATAGATGAAGAGAAACAAGTCATAAGTGTATCACCTGTTTTAGGGAGAGGAATGTAGCCCCAACCGTAATATTTACTATCACTAAAGGGATTTAATCTAGCATTATCCATTAGTTTATCATTCTCTTCAGCAATAATAAAAGTATCAGCTCCTCTAATTTTATGGGTATTGATTTGAGAAATTGTTAAGTTAATATCTCTTTCTTCTGGACCTGTAATATAAACAAGAGGGTAATTTCTATAGAGTTCGTCAAAGAAATCAATTTCAGAAACTAATTTTTTGAAAAGTTCCGTTGCATTTGTTGATAGGTTAAATGGGAATGTTCTATCAAAGATATAGCTTGTTATTGCTTTGTTTAAGGCAATAGTATCGTCAGGAAGTAGCTTATAATTATCTGCATTTGAAGCGACAAGATCGTGAAGCAGGTTTATCTTCTTTAATAATTTCTTAACATTCTTAAGTCCGAATATTGTATTTTTACCTAAAATTGTGTTAGGACCATGTTTAAATTCGGAAGCTTCTCTGCCCTCAGTATGGTTGAGGACTGTCTCTCTTATTTTCAGAGCACCTTCAAAAGCAACACCTGAAATTTTAGTAGCTAACAAGTGCATAGATGGTTCCATATATGTTTTATTCGCTACGTAGGTTATTTGTTCTTTAGTTGTTGAGATAGTTTCTTTTAAAAGAAGAGGAATATCTTTCAGTGTCTTTTTGCGATAAGCAATAGTATGTTCTTTCTCCCATACTTCAGCCTTATCCATAGTTGCTCTTCCCATCTCTAACATTCTTTCAGCAGCTCTTATAGCTAGATAGTAGAAAACAGTAAGTTGGTTCATAAAACTTTTAGTAGCAGGCACAGCTATTTCAGGACCACAATGAATAGGAATTGCAACATCGCTCTTTTCTTGTCCAAGTGTAGAATTCATATTATTAACAACCACAACCTTGCCAATATTCAAGCCTGAAGCATCAATATCATTAAAGATATCTATCAGATCTTTAGTTTCCCCACTTTGAGAAACACCAATAATAAGGTCATGGTCTTTTAAACTATTAGAGTATTCACCTCTAAAATCTCCGGGTAAAATTGGAATAATTTCCACTCCAGCAATTTCATTGAAGAAGAGGGCTGCAACTTTAGTAGCATTATAGGAAGTACCACATGCTATTGAATACGTTACACCTTTGTTTTTCTTTGTATTTTCAAGCAGCTTAATAAAATCATCTACATTTTTATGATAGAGATTATTCTCAATATCTTCATAGTAACTATCAAGTGCTTTTATTAGAAGCAACTTCTTCTTTGAAAAGCCACCATTCATTAATTCAATTAGCAAGTTCTTCTCTTCTGAGAATAGGTATTTATTTTCAAAGTCCTCTTTAACTAAAACATCATAAATAGATTGATAGCCATCTTTTACTTTTTCATAGTATTCATCAGATTTCTTGTCATTTAAGAATTTATCAAAGTATTTTTTCTTTTTGGAAAACTCTTCAACTTTAGCAATATCATGTGATAGTTTTTCTATACTTGAGAAAATGTCTTCTCTTTTTAAGAATTCAATCATTCTTCTACCAGTATTGGAACCACCTTGATAAATCTTAATTAGCTTACCTGTAGATTCAGGTTGAGAATGGATTTCTTGTTCCATAAAATAATCATAGTCCGGAAGAAGTTCTGTATCTTCTGCTCTCAGTTTTGATCTTACTAGGTCTTTTTTTATCTTATCACCTGGTTCATAACATTCATCTTCAATACCCATTTTCTTGAAACAGAGACTCTTTTGAGCAAATAATTGGTAACCTTCAGATGTGTATTCTACAAATTCACCTTCTCTAAGATTAACCAACATTTTAGTAAAACGAAGAACAGCGGTTAAGTCAGATGAGGCAAGACCAAACTTATGACCATCAATTTCCCCCATTCCAAAGTACAGAGATGATCCTGATTTGATAGCCCATGATATTTCTGTTATTGGGTCACAGATTACAGCAGCATAAGAACCTACTGCTTTTTTCCCCGCCTGAACTATAGCTTTACGCATAGCTTCTTTTCTGATCTCTTCTTTGATTTGCTCAGTTTCTTTATGTTTACCGAGCTCAATATCGAAATAGTGTTCAACTGTATGAACTAGCATTTCTCCATCGTTATCAGAAACAACATTATGTCCTTCTGCAAGTAGGAATTCTCTTAAATCACGGGTATTAGTGATATTACCGTTATGAGCACCGTAGAGTTCTCTCTTACACTTAACCCAGTGAGGTTGAGCATTCTTCTTATCTACTTGTCCGAAGGTAGCCCAACGTACTTGTCCGCAGAATAGTTTACCGGCTTGTTTTTCAATGCCTAGAGTTTTTACAAGAGTACTTGGAGCTCCAACATCTTTTAAAAGGGTAATATCTTTTTTATTTTGGAAAACAGCTCCAGTTGAGTCATAACCTCTATATTCGAGAGCTCTAAGTAGAGTAGATGCATATTTTCCAATGTCAACAGATACCTTATTTAAACTTAATCCCAAAACACCGCAACCAAGACCCAAAATAGGAATTGGAATATTTAATTTACTATTTTCAAATTTCTTAATAAATCTCTTCATTAAATCTCCGTATACAAATTTTAATACTTAAGCTTAGACAACAAGAATTCTGCATAAATTAGGTCTTCTTGTGTGGTAATCTTAATGTTATAATCATTTTCTACTATTGTCTTAACCTGCAATCCACATTCTTCAAAGATGGAAGCATCATCTGTCAACAGTAGATTATCTCTCATTATCTGTTTGTTCAATTCTAAGATGTCTTGATAAACAAAACATTGTGGTGTATGAACATTATATAAATTATTCCGAGGAATAGTCTGTTTCACAAAACCATTTTCACACTCTTTAACTGTAAATTTTACTTTGCTAACAGGTATTACACCTCTACCAATTTTAACTTCTTTAATCATTTTTTCAACAGTATCTTGGCCAAAGAAGGGTCTTACTCCATCATGAATCAAAACAACATCACAGTCTGAATCACAAGCAAGTAAGGCATTATAAACAGAGTCTTGCCTTTCTTTTCCACCTTCAACACACCTAATATTTTTATCTGGATAGTTTTTTTGAATTAGGCAACTTTGTTCATGAAAGTCATCTTTGGGAAGTGATATTACTATTTCGGATACTATTTTTTTTGTCAAGAATCTTTCAATAGTATGAAATAGTACCGGTTTATCATCAAGAAGAAGAAACTGTTTTTTTATCTTTCCGGGTAATCTCTTCCCAGAACCACCTGCTGTTATAATAACACTTATCTTCACAGTTAACCTATGATTTTATAGAAGATACCACGTTCTTGATGCATACCTTCAATTTTCTTTTCTTCGATTAGTTTATGAAGAACTTTATTAATAGCATTAATATGAACACTAAGCATTTGACTCATATCTTGACCAGTGCAAGGTCTTCTTTTAATTGTTGATAAAATTTTCTCTTCAATTTCCAAACTAGTAGAGTTTTCATCATAAATCTTTTTATCGACTTTTTTAATTATTTCAACAATAATATGTTGAGGAAGATCAGCTTCAAAGAAGTTTTTTATCTCTTCTAATTTATTCCTATCTTCTTGTATTACCCAAGCTTCTGTGCCAGGTCTATCAAGAGCATTCAGTTGAACCCTCTCTGGATTTATATCTTTAATCACTTCCCTCATTCTAGAAACTTCTTCTTCTGTATCATTTAAATCTGGTACAAAGAATATTTCTAACCACATTTGTCCTGGGAAGTCCTTATTGAAAGCTATTAGATTAGTTATTATTTCAGAAACAAGAATATCCTTATGGGGGCGATTAATAGTCTCAAAAATTGCCTGATCAACTGCATCTAGAGAAGGCATAATAGTATCAAGTTTCATAAGCTCTTCTTGAATATCACCCCTCTTAAGGTGGGTACTATTAGTTATAAGAGCTAACTTGTAATGTGGGTATTTTTCTTTTATATAATTTATTAAATGACCAATTTCTGAGTAAAGGAGAGGCTCTCCAGCACCTGAGAATGTTATATAATCAAGTTTTGGGTTTTTAGAGATATAATCATCTAATTCTTTAATAACTTCAGCAAGATCAACTAATACTTCAGGTTGATTAATTAAATGGGTTGTTGCACCTACCTCACAATAGACACAATCCATAGAACAGTATTTATAAGGGACAACATCAACTCCCAAGGATATACCTAATCTCCTTGATATGACTGGTCCAAAAAGATGTTTGTAGTTCATTATGTCCTCTAGAATGTAGTTCCAAACTGGAAGTGAGGTTGCCACTCTTCATTTGCAAAAGACCAAGCATAATCGAACCCAATTAAGCCCATAGGTGTTCTGATTCTGATACCAAAGCCAGCTCCCTTTTTAAAGTCTAAGAAATTAAAATCGTTTAAAGAATTATAGCTATTACCTGCGTCTAAGAAAGAGAGAATTGTTAATTGATCTCCTCCTATAGGGTAAGCTAATTCTGAAGAGTAGAGAATCTCTCTAGTTCCACCATCACTAGGTCCTATGGATCTGTCACCATAACCACGAATACCATCTGGACCTGTTCCACCTAGATAGAATCTCTCATCAGGTGGCACAGAAGCTGATTGACCAAAAGAGGTTACATAACCGAATCTCCATTTATTTCTTAACACAAATTTATAATAGGTCTCTGTATAAAAGCTTACTTGTGAAATAAATTTATAGTAATCAAAATTACCGCCCAAGAAGCCACCAGCTAGTTCATTATAAATAGTTATTTGAGAACCTTTTGTAGGGAAGAAAACATTATCTCTTGAGTCTCTTGAAATAGTAAGTCCTAAAGAACTGGTATTTCTCCAGCCTAAAGGATCTAATTCAAGTAAACTTTGATTATTATTTGCTTCTACTTGTTCAATATCAGTAATAGTATATTTTTTTGAATAATATGAATAAGCTAAAATTGCTTGAGTTTTATTGATAACCTTCATAGGTCGACCAATTCTAACAGAACCACCGCGAGTTAAAATCTCATAATAGTAATCATCCCATTCTCTTTTAGTGTTATACACGCTAAAACCAGTCAGAGTGTTAGTATCATAGGTATAAGGATTAGTAAAGCTAAACTGCACATTTTGGGTTGAACCACCAAATTCATAAGATATGCTTGATTGCCAGTTATTACCCATAATATTATTATGAGATAAACTCAACTGACCAACAAATCCATCTACACTGTTATAACCTACACCACCGTTAGCAGACCCTGAAGTTTTGTCTTCAACATTGAAATATAAATCTACATCACCTTTGCTGTTAATTGGTTTTGGCTCTATACCAATATTTGGTTCAAAAAGCCCTAAGTTGTAGATGTTTTGTTGAGTTAGAAGTATCTGTGATCTTTTAAAATAATCTCCTGGATGTACAGCTAGTTTTCTTCTAATTATCTTCTCTTTGGTACCTCGGTTACCAGTAATATGAATTTTTCGAACCTTTGCTCTTATCTGCTCATCAATATTAATTTGAATATCCACTCTATCATCAACCATAATTAATTGAGGCTGAATTGAGCTATAAATAAAACCTTCTTCTGAATACATCTCTCTAATTTGGTCTTGACGAGAATTAAATTCTTGCATATTAAAAGGTTCATCTTCATCAAATTCCAAAACTTCCATAATTTCTTCTTCAGTAAAAAAGTTATTCCCAGTGACAAGCACATCACCGTAATTATACTGATCACCTTCAGTAATATAAATATCTATTTGAATGAATCTATCTTCAACAGTTTTTACATCATAATTAGTAATTTTGGCATTGATGTAACCTTGTTCTTGATAGTAATCTTCTATTGCCTGTAAGTCAGTATCAAATTGATCCTGTTCAAATTTACCAGAACGGAACAGATTTGTAGTTTTTGTTTTCATTTTCTTACGTAATTTCTTACTTGTAAGCTCTTTATTGCCATGAAAGCTAATCTTGTTGACTCTTATCTTTTCACCATCATCAATCTGAATGGTTACTCTGACTCTATTACTTCCTAGTTCATCAACTTTATAATCAACACTTACATTATTATATGATTTTTCAGTATATTTCTGAGTTATCTGTCTTCTAACTTTATTTTTAAGGAATTCTGAGTAATAACTCCCTTTACGAAGAAGGACAAATTCCTTTAATGCAGAATCACTATATTTTTTATTCCCTTCGAAAGTTACACTTTCTACTACAGGATATTCTTCAACATTAATTATTACCTCAATACCTGTTGAAATATTCTCCTTTTCAATATAAATGTTGTTAAAAACCTCTAGAGCATATAGACTCTGAATTGTTTCAGATACTTTTGAGTAATCAATGAAATCACCAATTTTTAATTTCGAAACTGTCAGGATTAGTGAGTCATCTATATTAACATTTCCTTCAACTCGTATGTTTCTTATTAATGAAGTCTGGGCTGTAATTATAGTACTAAACACTAATAACATTATGATTAGCAGTACTTTCCTCATCATTTGAGGCATAGTTCCTCCACATTTTTTATTTAAATCTCTTTTAGAGTATAAATGTAAAGAAGCTTGTATTTAGTAAAGTTTTTTTTTCTTATTTCCTTAATTATTTTAATTAATCCTTTTTTCTCTGATTTCGAGAATGGACTTTGTGCAAATATTGCATCTTGTTTAAACTACTATTTTTTGATACAACCTATTACATTGATCCTAAGTTATTAGGATAAATGAATTACAATGGTGTAACACCTTAAACTGCTATTAATCACTTGTCAATATATTTGTTCTAACTGGGAAAGCGGATGACCACATCCGCAACATAACTGGGAAAGCGGATGACCACATCCGCATCTTTTTCAAAGAACAAGATAAAGTTTAAACATGGAAATTTTTCAAATTTCCATGATATATTTTGGCTTTTAGAAAAGCCAAATGCGGATGTGGTCATCCGCACTCCCAGCTAAAAAAAGCAGGGGTCAAAGATGGCCAGCAGAAGTAGTTCCATCTTTTCTCCCTGTTGAAATTTTCAATTCTCATTGCGACGTGTGGGGGCATAGCTTTAGCGATGCCTCAAGCAATACCACAACTTTTCACTTTTCACTCTTCACTTTTCACTAAAAAAAGCAGGGGTCAAAGATGGCGGCTATCTACTTTCCCACACCGTTGCCAGTGCAGTATCATCGACGTGAGTGAGCTTAACTTCTGTGTTCGGAATGGGAACAGGTGTAGCCTCACTGCTATTACCACCATCTTTGACCCCTGTCAAAAATGTTTATTTTACTTAGTTTGTCGTGCATGAAGTCTTAATAATTTTTCACTTTTAATTATTAATTTTTCATTTCTCTTACTGGTGTAAAACAGTAAGAGATAATAGAGTGTATATAAAAAATATTAAGTAAGACGATCGAGTTATTAGTATCACTCGGCTGAACATGTTGCCATGCGTACACCTGTGACCTATATACATTGTAGTCTCCAATGACTCTAAGGGGAGATCTAATCTTGAGGTTGGCTTCCCGCTTAGATGCTTTCAGCGGTTATCCATTCCGAACTTAGCTACTCGGCAATGCAGCTGGCGCCACAACCGATACACCAGAGGTTCGTCCACACCGGTCCTCTCGTACTAAATGAAGATCCTCTCAAATCTCCTGCGCCCACGAAGGATAGGGACCGAACTGTCTCACGACGTTCTGAACCCAGCTCGCGTAACTCTTTAATCGGCGAACAGCCGAACCCTTGGGACCTTCTTCAGCCCCAGGATGAGTTGAGCCGACATCGAGGTGCCAAACACCGCCGTCGATATGAACTCTTGGGCGGTATCAGCCTGTTATCCCCGGAGTACCTTTTATCCTTTGAGCAACGGCCCTTCCATTCAGAACCGCCGGATCACTAAGACCTAGTTTCCTACCTGCTCGACCCGTCAGTCTCGCAGTCAAGCTCCCTTATACCTTTATGCTCTGCAGATGATTACCAACCATCTTGAGGGAACCTTGGTAAGCCTCCGTTACTTTTTCGGAGGCGACCGCCCCAGTCAAACTGCCCACCTGGCAATGTCCAATATGTTTTCATATCGTTAGTAAATCAATTTAATAAGGGTGGTATTTCAACAACGGCTCCACACAATCTAGCGACCATGTCTCAAAGCCTCCCACCTATCCTACACATACTAAACCAAGTTACAATGCCAAGATACAGTAAAGGTTCACGGGGTCTTTCCGTCCTTTCGCGGGTAAGCGGTATCTTCACCGCTATTACAATTTCACCGAGTTCCTGGTTGAGACAGTGCCCAAATCGTTACACCATTCGTGCAGGTCGGAACTTACCCGACAAGGAATTTCGCTACCTTAGGACCGTTATAGTTACGGCCGCCGTTTACTGGGGCTTCATTTCAAAGCTTCGCTCGAAAGCTAACCTCTCCATTTAACCTTCCAGCACCGGGCAGGTGTCAGTCTGTATACTTCGAATTACTTCTTCGCACAGACCTGTGTTTTTGATAAACAGTCGTTTGGGCCTCTTCACTGCGGCTACTTCATGCTCTGCATTGCACATGCTCACACTAATGTAGCACCCCTTCTCCCGAAGTTACGGGGTCATTTTGCCTAGTTCCTTAACCAGAATTCTCTCGAACGCCTGAGGATACTCTCCTCGTCCACCTGTGTCGGTTTGCAGTACGGTCTGATATACTTCATCGCTTAGAAGCTATTTCTTGGCAAGCTTATAAACACACTTTATCAGCTAAGCTGTCGTCCTGTACCTCGGATTGAAAATACGGATTTGCCTGTATTCTCTCCTACATACATTCAACTACTATTCCAACAGTAGTCTGTGTTGCATACTTGCGTCACTCCATCACTCTGTATCTCAGGCCCAGGATTATTAACCTGGTTCCCATCAGCTGCGCCATTCGGCATCGCCTTAGGGGCCGGCTTACCCTCAGCAGATTATCTTTACTGAGGAAACTTCGGACTTGCGGCGTGTGAGTTTCTCACTCACATTATCGTTACTCATGCCAACATCGTCTCTTCTAAACGCTCCAGCATGACTCACATCACACCTTCGTCGCTGTTTAGAATGCTCTTCTACCACGGTCTTACGACCGTCCACGGCTTCGGTTCTATGCTTTAGTCCCGATCATCTTCGGTGCATTACCACTCGACCAGTGAGCTATTACGCACTCTTTAAATGGTGGCTGCTTCTAAGCCAACATCCTGGCTGTCTATGCAATTAAACATCCTTAATCACTTAGCATAAAATTGGGGACCTTAGCCGGTGGTCTGGGTTCTTTCCCTCTCGTCCGTGAAGCTTATCCCTCACGGGCTGTCTCCTAGACATCATTTATAGGCATTCGGAGTTTGGTTGGGTTCAGTAAACTGGTGAGTCCCCTAGCCCATTCAGTGCTCTACCTCCTATAAATTAATCTAAGGCCATACCTAAATATGTTTCGAAGAGAACCAGCTATCTCCGGGTTTGTTTGGCCTTTCACCCCTACCCACATCTCATCCACTGATTTTTTAACATCAGTTGGTTCGGTCCTTCAGTAAGTGTTACCTCACCTTCAACCTGGACATGGGTAGATCACCCGGTTTCGGGTCTAATCCAATCAACTTATCGCACTATTAATACTCGCTTTCGCTTCGGCTCCGTATCTGTAATACTTAACCTCGCTGATTAGATTAACTCGTTGGCTCATTATGCAAAAGGCACGCCATCGCTAGTAAGCTCTGACTGCTTGTAAACACACGGTTTCAGGTTCTATTTCACTCCCCTTCCGGGGTCCTTTTCACCTTTCCCTCACGGTACTGTTTCACTATCGGTCACCAAACGTATTTAGCCTTACGAGATGGTCCTCGCTGATTCAATCGGAATTTCTCGTGTTCCGACCTACTCGGGATACTACTAAGATTATAAACAATTTTAACTACAGGACTTTCACCTTCTACGGTCCAACTTCCCAGATGGGTTCGTCTATCATTTACTTCTCTACATTATAGTCCCACTACCCCGATTATTCAACCGGTTTAGGCTCTTCCCCGTTCGCTCGCCGCTACTGAGGAAATCGTTTTTACTTTCTCTTCCTGAGGGTACTAAGATGTTTCAGTTCCCCTCGTTAGCCTCCTTTCGGATGACACAACATTACTTGTGCCGGGTTGCCCCATTCGGATACCCCCGGGTCGAAGCTTGCTTACAGCTCTCCGAGGATTTTCGCAGTTAACCACGTCCTTCTTCGCCATTTGGTGCCTAGGCATCCACCATGTGCTCTTTTGCTCTTACAAAAAATTAATTATACACACTCTATTGCACTCTATTTACTGTAAAATTTTATCTATTTGAATTTAGTCTGATGGTTATAAAATAAGATGGTGGAGAATAACGGGCTCGAACCGTTGACCCCCTGCTTGCAAAGCAGGTGCTCTCCCAACTGAGCTAATCCCCCACTATTATATAATATGGTGGGCCTGGGCTGATTTGAACAGCCGACCTCACGCTTATCAGGCGTGCGCTCTAACCAACTGAGCTACAAGCCCCCTTACTTAGAACTAAATCCTTTGTTGCTATAGAATGAAAAAGTAAACTTATCAAGAAACTATTTCTCCTTTAAAAGGAGGTGATCCAGCCGCACCTTCCGGTACGGCTACCTTGTTACGACTTAGTCCTCCTCGCTAACCACACCTTCGTAAGCTGCTCCCATTGCTGGTTAGCCCACCTCCTTCGGGTGCAATCAACTCGGCTGACTTGACGGGCGGTGTGTACAAGGTCCGGGAACGTATTCACCGCGTTATGCTGACACGCGATTACTAGCGATTCCAGCTTCATATAGTCGAGTTGCAGACTATAATCCGAACTGTGATCGGCTTTTTGTGATTCGCTTAACCTCGCGGTCTCGCAACACATTGTACCGACCATTGTAGCACGTGTGTAGCCCTGGACATAAGGACCATGATGACTTGACGTCGTCCCCACCTTCCTCCATATTGTTACTATGGCAGTCTCTTTAGAGTGCCCAACTTAATGATGGCAACTAAAAATAAGGGTTGCGCTCGTTGCGGGACTTAACCCAACACCTCACGGCACGAGCTGACGACAGCCATGCAGCACCTGTATCCCGGTTCCCCGAAGGGCAAAGCTCTATCTCTAAAGCCGTCCGAGTATGTCAAGCCCAGGTAAGGTTCTTCGCGTTGCATCGAATTAAACCACATGCTCCACCGCTTGTGCGGACCCCCGTCAATTCCTTTGAGTTTCAACCTTGCGATCGTACTCCCCAGGCGATACACTTATCGCGTTAACTACGACACCGAAGGATATTACCCCCGACATCTAGTGTATATCGTTTACTGTGTGGACTACCAGGGTATCTAATCCTGTTTGATACCCACACCTTCGCAGTTTAGCGTCAGTCATGGCCCAGTAGATTGCCTTCGCCTTTGGTGTTCTTCCTAATCTCTGCGCATTCCACCGCTACACTAGGAATTCCATCTACCTCTACCTGACTCTAGATATCCAGTTTCAAATGCCGTACACCAGTTGAGCTGATGCCTTTAACACCTGACTTGAATATCCGCCTACCTGCCCTTTACGCCTAGTAATTCCGGACAACGCTTGCCACCCCCGTATTACCGCGGCTGCTGGCACGGAGTTAGCCGTGGCTTATTCCTGTACTAATATCTCTCTCTATTATATCTTATACAATAAAGCATTGCTCATACAGAAAAGAACTTTACACTCCGAAAAGCTTCTTCGTTCACGCGGCGTCGCACTATCAGGGTTTCCCCCATTGTAGACTATTCTCGACTGCTGCCTCCCGTAGGAGTCTGGGCCGTATCTCAATCCCAGTGTGGGCGACCACTCGTTAAAGCCGCCTACCAATCATCGCCATGGTGAGCCTTTACCTCACCATCTAGCTAATTGGACGCAGACTCATCTCTAAGCGGGAGCCAAAGCCCCCTTTAGCTTTGCAGCCACATTCGGTATTAGCTCAGGTTTCCCTGAGTTGTCCCCAACTTAAAGGTAGATATCTACGCGTTACTCACCCGTCCGCCACTGTACTAATTACCCGAAGGTAACTTTCTCGTCCGACTTGCATGCCTAATCCACGCCGCCAGCGTTCGTCCTGAGCCAGGATCAAACTCTCCATTATTATTATAAATCGTTTTCCTGTCTCTCGCAAGTTTACTTCATTCATTCACTCTATAACTTTTTAAACTTTTAAAATTATTTCAAAGATCATTTCCAACTTTTCCAAGAAAACTTTCGTTCCCTCGCATTGGTTCCGTCAAACTACTGGAGACCCTTTTCTTGTCAATAGCTTTTTTCATCTTTTTTGATTTTTTACTCGATGTACATGGACATTTTGCTTCTTTATCTACCATTATTTGGTAATATATATATCATTAATTTACTCTAATATTTTTTTTTGCTTCTTAAACTTTTATGTTAAGTTTTGCCCAAGAGTTAGATTTTATGAATGGAAGAAATATGAAAAAAGCTATTTAAAGTACTTTATTACTTCCCACAATCGCCTAGTTCAAATTGCTTGATTGTTACTCTCTCCATTAATCCCTAGTACTTTATAGAAAGAGTAACAATAAAGATATAGTAGTTGATTTTGTTTTGAGTTTGACAAAAAAAGTAGTAGTTATAGTTTTGGTGTTCATAAAATTTCAAATTTTATATGCTAGCAAATATAGTATAAAGATTATTGTATAATTAAAGTTTTAAGAGTTAGGAGAAAAATTGTTAACAACAATAATAGTAGCTTTAGTAGTATTGGGTTTATTAGTAGCCGTCCATGAGGGAGGCCATTTTTTAGCAGCAAGATTATGTGGAATACCTGTCGAGAAATTTTCTATCGGATTTGGCAAGCCCATCTTTAAAATTACTAAAGGTGGTGTTGAATATTCTTTGTCATGGATTCCTTTAGGTGGCTATGTTAAGATGAAGGGTGATAATATTGACCAAGCAGGTAATGACCCTGATGGATTTCTCAATTCACCTTGGTGGAAAAGAGCAATTATAGCTTTTGCTGGTCCATTTACTAACTTAATCTTTGCCTTATTAATCTTAATAGTATCATTTATGTTTACTCAAAAGATAACTGATCACTCTCCAATTATAGACCAGGTAAACCCTCCTTTGTCGGCATACTTCGAGCCTGGAGATAAGATTGTAGAAATCAACGGTAATAATGTAAAAGGCTGGTTTTCAGGTTTAGACATGTTAAAAGATGGCCAGAATAATAGTCTGTTAATAGAGAGAAATGGCAAGAAGCATGAAGTAACCATACCTGAAGTTAAGTTAGCTAATTGGGCTGATTATTCAATTATAAGACCACAGATTTTACCTATAATTGGCCAAGTAATGCCCAAGAGCCCAGCTTATAATGCTGGGATTAAATCTGGTGATAGAATCCTATCGGTAGATGGTGCTGAAGTAAACAACTGGTATGAGATGAATAGTGAGATTAGTAAAAATGATGAAAGTGTTGAACTAAAAATCGCCAGAGATAGTGATATTTTAACAAAGCAACTACGAAAAATGGAATTACCAAATGATGATCGTAAGCTGATTGGAGTAACCCAATACTTTCCTATTAAATATGAAGAAAACTTAAGTTTCTCTCAAGCAATAATATCGGGTGTAGCAACGACAACTTCCATTGTTGGTATGCATTATGTTAGTCTTTATCAGATTATCAGAAAGCCAAAATCATTGAAGAATAGTATTGGTGGTCCAGTGATGATTTTTTCTACTGGCCGTGATTATATAAAGCAGGGTGTAGCAAGAGGTCTTCAATTTGTTGCATTTTTAAATATAGTGTTAATGGTAATGAATCTTTTACCTATACCAGTTTTAGATGGTGGACATATAATGTTTAGTTTTATTGAGGGTATTAGAGGGAAAAAATTATCTTTGAAAACCCAGCTAGTACTTCAACAATTGGGAATATTTTTCCTTTTATCATTAATGATCTATGCTTTTTACTCAGATTTCAGTGGGCTATTCTCACGTTATTATAAAAATTAGAAGGAGTTAATTATCTTTAAATATACATTAGAAGCAAAGAGTGGTAATGCTAGAGCAGGTCAGTTTACTACTCCTCATGGGGTTATTAAAACTCCTATATTTATGCCTGTTGGAACAATTGGCTCAGTTAAAACAATGTCTCCTAAAGAGTTAATTGAGGATACTCATGCACAAATAATTTTAGGTAACACTTATCATCTTTATATGAGGCCTGGGCATGAGCTTATCAAGAAATTTGGTGGACTTCATAAGTTTATAGGATGGGATAGACCAATACTAACCGACAGTGGTGGTTTTCAAGTAATGAGTTTAGCTGGATTAAGAAAGATCACTAAGGATGGAGTGAAATTCCAATCTCATCTTGATGGTTCTTATCATATGTTTACTCCAGAAAGAGCAATAGAAATTCAGAATGCTATTGGAGCAGATATTATCATGTCCTTTGACGAATGCCCTCCTTATCCTGCAAGTAAAGATTACGTTGCCAAATCTTTGAAGACTACTCTTGAATGGGCTAAGCGTGGAAAAGAATTTCATAAAAACACTGACAAACAAGCTCTTTTTGGAATCGTTCAGGGTGGAGTACATAAAGATTTAAGAGAAGAGTCTGCTAAGGCACTAATTGATATGGACTTCCCAGGTTACTCCATTGGGGGGCTAGCTGTTGGAGAAGAAAAAAAGGACATGTTTGCAGTCACAGAATTCTTAAATCCCCTGCTACCTAAGGATAAGCCAAGATATCTCATGGGAGTAGGTACACCTAGTGATATCTTAAAGAATATAGCAAATGGTGTAGATATGTTTGACTGTGTGATGCCGACTAGAAATGCCCGTAAAGGAACTATCTTTACTCGCAATGGTAAGCTGATAATTAAAGCTGGAAGATATAAAGATGACCCAAGACCGATAGATGAAGAATGTACTTGTTATGCTTGTAGAAATTTCTCAAGAGCCTATATACGACATCTCTTCAATGCTGGTGAAATCTTGGGCTTGAGGTTAGCAACTATTCATAGTCTTCACTTTTATTTAGAACTGGTAGGTATGGCAAGAAAAGCTATCTTTGAGGACAGATATCAAGACTTCTTAGAGGAAATGGTTCCTGCTTTGGATACCTTAATGAAATAAAAAATGAAAAATTATTGACTACTTTTCATTAATTGCTTATTATATCATTATAAAAAAACTTATACTTGAAGAGAATACTTTGAGAGGAGGAGTTAATGGTAAAAAAATTACTTTATTTAGCTTTACTCTGTCACCTGTTAATGATTGGATGCTCTAACAATAATCGAATGGATGATGGATTAATAGATGGTGGTAATAATAAAAAGTTACCTATAAAAGTGGTAACTTCTGAAGAAAAAAGTCATAATAGTAATAATGTAGTGACACTTGCCGAGATTAACTCTTTAAGTTTTGATTCAATTGAGAATTTTGAACTTCCAGCTGATGCAGTATTGCTATCTCAGTTGGATATTAGAGATAGTCTATATTATATGGATGAGACTTTATTTACTGGAACAGCATATAGTTTATTTGAGAATAGGCAACTTGGCCAGTTTAAAACAATCAAAGATGGTAAGTTATCAGGTCCAGCTTATGCTTGGTATGAAAATGGAGCTTATGCAATGGAAGCTAATTTTTTAGATGGTTATCTAGCGGGTAGATTTATGGCTTGGTCAGAGGTTGGTGATCTTATTTATGACATCTATTTTGACAAGGGGCAATTTCAATCAGACCTCCAATACGAGCGAGATAGTGCCCGAGAAGAACAAGAGATGGATTCTACAGAGGGCGATGGAGATAGTGAAGGGAATGGTGGAGAATAAAAAGAAATGTTAAACATAAATTCATATAAGAAAATGAAGACTAATAATAAAAAAATAGTGATGATGACAGCTTATGATTATCCTTCTGGGAAATTAGTAGAAAAATCTGAATGTGATATTATACTTGTAGGTGATAGTCTAGGAATGGTAATATTAGGTTATGAGAATACATTAGAGGTAACATTAGCAGATATTATTCATCACACTAAAGCGGTTAGAAGAGGGGCTGGAGATACTTTTATAGTAGCTGATATGCCTTTTATGTCCTACCATTTAGATATAAACAAAACTAAAGAAAATGCTGCACGTCTTATCATAGAAGGAAGAGCTAATGCTATAAAACTTGAGGGAGGTTCACCATCCCGTATAGATGCTATAAAAGCTATTGTAGATTGTGAAATTCCTGTTGTAGCCCATTTAGGGCTTACTCCCCAGTCTGTTCATAAATTTGGTGGTTATAAAGTTCAAGGAAAGACAACTAAGAAGTATCAGGAGATTTTAGCTCAGGCAATATCTGTAGAAGAAGCTGGAGCTTTTATGTTAGTTTTAGAGGGAATTCCAGAAGGTCTAGCTAAAGAGATTAGTGAAAAAGTACAAATTCCAACTATTGGAATTGGTGCAGGGAGATTTACTGACGGTCAGGTCTTAGTCTATCATGATATTCTAGGAAATTCTGATTATATAGCGAAATTTGTAAAAACTTATGCTCATTTAGATAAAGAAATTCAGCAAGCTCTATCTCAATATAGTAGAGAAGTAAAAGAAGGTATTTTCCCAGCTACAGAGCATATCTACTTCCCATTAGAAGATAATTAAGAAAATAGAAAATAAATAAAAGTAAGGATTAATTATGTCAGAGATATTCAATACAAATCAGGATGAACGCTTAACTCCTGAAGAGAGATTTAAAGCAATTGGTGTGATAAAAAATAGATTAGAAGAGGATTTTGTTGCCTTAGGAGAACTCTTATCAGAGATGAAAAGAATGAGAACTTTCAAAATTAAAGGTTATAAAAACTTTAAAGAATTTATTGAATCAGAATATAATATGTCAAATACCTTAGCAGCAAAATTAATATCCATTTATGATATCTATATAAAAGACATGAACATCGATTCGGAAACAGTTAAAGAAATTGGAATGGATAGATTGACTTTGATTAAACCACTAGTAAAAGATACTTCTTATGAGGTGCAAGAAGAATGGGTTAAACAGGCTGAAGAGATGACACACGGAGATTTAAAAGAAAAAATAAAAGAGATAAATGATAAAAAAAGAGAAGATTCTAAGACTTTAAAAGATGTCTTTGTAGAACAGTTTTTAGACAATATGAAAGGCTTCTTTAACTGTTCTGGCAAAGAACTAAATTATAAAATGGCTCTTTTCTTCCAAGATAGTGACTTAGAAAAAGTTAATGAAGTTATTAGAGAAAAGCAGAGAAAATTTGAAGAACAAGTAGAAGGAGATAATCTATAAGGCATTGCAGTATCAAGGGTATTTACTATAACAAAATCAGAGGATTATATGAACAAAGAACTAAATATACTATGGATTGATGATGAAGTTGAATTACTAAAACCGTTAGTAATGTTCTTAGAAAAAAAAGGATATAGTGTTGATGTTGCATCAAATGGAATGGACGGTATAAAGAAAGTAGAAGATAACAATTTTGACCTTGTTCTTTTAGACGAAATGATGCCTGGCTTAGATGGATTAGAGACTTTAGAAAGAATTAAAAGCATAGATTCTGATATAAAAGTAGTCATGGTCACTAAAAGTGAAGCTGAAGGGATTATGGATTTAGCTATTGCTAACCAAATTGCAGACTACCTAATAAAACCAATTAATCCAAACCAAATTATTATGTCTATAAAGAAAATCTTTGAAACTACTAATATTATCCAGAGTCAACTTGGACTTCAATATACAAAATTTGTTAGTAGAATAAACGATATAATTATGGATAATCCCTCTTTTGAGGACTGGTATGATATCTATCGGGAACTCTGTAATTGGGATTTAAGAATTAGTGAGGTTGAAGATTCCGGACTTGAACAAATGCATTTTCTACAAACCAAAAGCTGTAACAGTGAATTTACTACTTTTGTAGAAAAAAACTATGAGAAATGGATTAACTCAGATGATAGACCAAATCTGTCATTCGATGTAATTTCCAACTATATTGAACCTCTTCTTCAAGAGGACAAACCTACTTATTTCATAATATTAGATTGTCTTAGATTAGATCAATATTTAGCTATTGAACCATATCTTAAAGAGTTATTCAATATCGATCTTCAACTATATTACTCAATTTTACCTACAGCGACCCCTTACTCACGAAACTCTATCTTCAGTGGATTACTTCCAATTGATATTGCGAAAAGATTCCCTGAATATTGGGATAATTCATCAGATTTAGATAATAGTCGCAACCGAAATGAACATCAGTTGATGGACGAACACTTAGAAGATATTGGAGTCAACTTAGAAGTACCTTCTAAATATGTTAAAATCTTCAATATTGAAGAAGGAAACTTTGTTATTAGGAAAATCGACAGCTGGCAAAATGAAAAACTAGTAGTATTAGTCTATAACTTCTTAGATCTTTTAACTCATCATAGATCAAAAGATCAGATATTACTTGAGACAATTCCAGATGAAAAAGCTTTAAGGAACTTCACTAAGCACTGGTTTGTTCATTCACCTTTATATGAAGCGTTAAAGCTAATTGCAAAACAAGGTGCTAATATCGTTATTACTACAGATCATGGTTCTATAAGAGTTAATAGAGCCACCCAAGTTGTAGGCGACAGGGATACTTCCCAAACTGTTAGATATAAAGATGGAAAAAACTTAACTGCAAATAATAAGCATGCTTATTTTGTAAAGAATCCTAAATCAGTTGGATTACCTGTAAAGAATATAGTGGAGAATTATATCTTTGCTAAAGAGGACTACTACTTTGTCTATCCAAACTCCTACCATGCTTATCAAAAGAAATTCAATAGTACCTTCCAACACGGAGGTATATCTATGCAAGAAATGATTCTACCTCTATCAATTGGAAAAGCTAAAAAATAGAAATTAAACAAATAACTAAACTTTTAGTTTTATTAGTTTACTAAAAAATATTTCCCTAACAATTTTCCTAATGGAGAATTGTTAGGGACTATCCTTAATAACACTTACTAAATATTTTATTTCATTAAAAGGTAAAAATGAAAAAAGAATTCATATTAAAAAACATAGAAGAGAGTAAAAAATTTGCAATCTCACTAGCGAAAGAAGCTAGAAAAGGAAATATCTATTTTCTATATGGAGAATTAGGGGCTGGAAAAACTTATTTTGTTAGTAATTTCTGCCAAGAAATAGGGGTCAGAGATTACATAAGTTCCCCCTCATATGTATTATTAAATGAGTATGATGGACATAATTTTACTGTCTTCCACTTGGATCTTTACAGACTAGGTTCTGCTGAAGAGATTTTAGAACTAGGTATTACTGATTTTACTGATGACGGTATTGTTTTCATTGAATGGCCTGAGATTGCAGAAGATTTTATCACAGATGAACGAATTGAGCTCTATTTCGAAATTATAGATGATTACAGAAAAGTAACTTTAATTGATAGGAGGTGCAATGCCCCTGAAGAAAGCTCTTAAATTACCTGAAATTTTTTCCATAGCAACAGGAGCTATGATAAGTTCTGGTATCTTTATCTTACCTGGGCTAGCTTTTGCTATGACTGGTCCCTCAGAGTTTGTTTCTTATTTTATTGCTGGACTGCTTGCTTTTGCAGGTGTTTTATCTGTTTCTGAATTAGCTACTGCTATGCCAAAAGCTGGTGGAGACTACTTCTTTATTAATCGTAGTCTAGGTGCTTCAGTTGGTACTATTTCAGGCTTGCTAAGCTGGTTTGCTCTCTCCTTGAAGAGTGCTTTTGGAATTATAGGTATTATGTCCGTAGCAAAACTTTTTTTTAATCTAGCTTCTCCTACCTGGTCCATTATTGGTATACTTATTACTCTTTTCTTCGTAACTCTAAATATTACCGGGGTTAAAGAAGCTGGAAAGTTTCAAGTTACTTTAGTAGTTCTATTAATTTCCATTATGCTTATCTATATAGTTGGAGGTATATCCTCAGTTCATGTTCAACATTTTGAACCTTTTACTTTCAATGGGGGAAAGGGTGTTCTTATAGCAGCAGGATTTGTCTTTGTTTCTTATGGTGGTTTAATTAAAGTTGCATCTATGTCAGAAGAGATTACTAATCCTAAGAGGAATATCCCCCTAGGACTAATTTCCTCATTAGTGGTGACCATTATCCTCTATACTGGTATGTTAATTGTAACCGTCGGCATTGAGAATCCTAAAACTCTAGCAGACCCTAATAATCTAACTCCTATAGCCAATACTGCTAAACTATTCTTAGGAAATTTTGGTTTTTATATGATTTTGATAGCTTCAATGTTAGCTTTTATTACCACAGCTAATGCTGGAATCATGTCAGCCTCACGCTATCCAATGGCAATGAGCAGAGATAATTTAATGCCTAAAGCATTAGGTTTCATATCTCCTAAACTTGGAACACCTACTATTTCCCTGCTAATAACAGGCACATTTATAGTCTTTGCTATCTTACTTCCTTTAGATATTTTAATAAAAGCTGCCTCAACTGTTGTTATTATGAACTATATTCTTTCCAATCTATCTGTAATAATACTCAGAGAAAGTAAAATCCAAAACTATCGTCCATCTTTTAAAGCTCCACTATATCCATGGACTCAAATTTTAGCAATTTTTGCCTTTATAATGCTTATCTTTGATATGGGTCTCTACCCAATTCTAATTAGCTTCGGCTTAATAATATTCGGTTTTTTTGTTTACCTTTTATACGGGAAAAAGAAAGAACATAATGAATATGCTTTCCTTCATTTGATAGAAAGAGTAATGAATAAGAAGTTAACTTCTTACAATTTAGAAGGAGAATTGAAAAGTATTCTCTATGAAAGAGATGATATCACCAAAGATAAGTTTGATACTTTGATTGAAGATGCTGAAGTTATGGATATTACTGAAGACATCAGTATAGATCAATTGTTTGGTCTCATAGCAGAACATCTTGAAAAAGAACTTACCATCTCGAAAGAAGATATTTTAAGGAAATTGCATGACAGAGAACAACAGGCGTCTACTGCTCTTACACCTTTTGTTGCAATTCCTCATCTTATTGTAGAAAAGGAAGACAGCTTTGAAATAATCCTCATCAGGTCTAAGCAAGGAATCAAGTTTTCTGAAGATCAAAGAGAGGTAAAAGCAATTTTTGTTCTAGCTGGTTCCATGTCTGAAAGAAATATTCACTTAAAATCTCTTTCAGCTATTGCTCAAATTGTCCAGAATAAAGAATTTGAAAAAAAATGGATTAATGCTCATAAAAAAAAGAATCTAAAAGATATTATTCTCTTGGGTGAAAGAAGACGTTTCTAATTTTTTTCTGGACAGATTTGTTAATGTGAAAAAAAATGCACAAAATTCTTGTCAAAATATATGTATATCATTCTTTTGTCATAAATAGAAAAAAATGAGGAAGGTGAATTATGTCACGAGTATGCGATGTATGCGGAAAAGGTTCAATTGTTGGTAACCTTCGTAGTCATGCTTTAAATGCAACTAAAAGAAGATTTTACCCAAATCTTCAAAAAATTAGAGCTGATATTAATGGTGAAGTAAAGACTATTAAAATTTGTTCTTCTTGCTTAAAAGCTAATAAAGTAAAAAAAGTTGTATAATTCTAAATTTATTATAAAGAATTAAACTATAGTAGTTTATCAAATACTTTTTTGCCCTCTTTGCAGAGGGCTTTTTTATTTTCAAAGATTTATCTTTCCTTTATTGTTAGTTTACCTATCAAATATCGGTAATAAGTTGAGAGACTAACAATCGACCATATAACGAACAATTATCTATTTCATTAACTGGGTCAATTCTTCAAAATCTTTGGCTTGAAGTAGAGCCGTTAGGAAGTTATCCTTAGTTACAGTTCGAGAAATCTGAGAAAGAATATTCAAATGGCTTTGAGTAGTTTTATCTATTGGAGATAAGAGAATTATCATAATCTTATGGGTATTATCGATTTTGGGTATTTCAAAACCCTTCTTATTAACTGCAATATATATTTTATATTCTTTGATTAAATTGCTTCTAGTATGAATGAGTACTATTTCTTGTGTCAATTCAAGTGGGTAGTCATATAGGACACCAATAATCTCTTTAAGAAGTAGCTGACTCTCTTTTAAAGTACTTTCTTGGAAAATCTTCTCAAAAGCGATTTCAGGATTCTTCTCTGACATATCAAAAAAGATATTATTAGCAGGAATTAAGTCATTAATAAAAGTATCTTTAATAGTAGTTTCCCCCTGTTTACCATCATTTGAAAGCTCTAAATGTTCATCAGTATAAAGATAAGGATATACAGCAACAAGATTATTTGTTGGGAAGTTCTTATAGAGATTATTAGCTAGTTGGTCAAAAGACATCCTCCAGGCTATAGAACCCTTTCTAGCTAAGATTTGAATTATCATATCAGTAGGCTCAATAACAGATTTAATTAAGCTTGTTACAGTTTTCCAGCTTTCAACTGGTTTAAAATCTACACTAGTTTTTTGCTTATCGAAATGATGTTTAATTTCTGTGAAAGTCTCTTCTTCGGAAATAATTAGCCATTCTGCTGACAGCTCATTCTTTAATACCTTAAGGGAATTGATAGTATCAGTAAAGCCAGCCTGTCTATAGAGATAAGGAGGTACAATTAAGAGAATTCTTCTGGTTATATTCAGTGGTTTTATCAAATTCGCGATAAATATCATTTCTAAGCAATAGCGGCTAAGTTGGTCTGTTGTTGTTTCATAGAAGGAGCTTATAAATGGACCATTCTCACTCCAACCTAAGATAACCTTATTAATCCTTTGTTCATTTATAGTTCTTAAGATTGAGGCAGAAATATTGGAGTCTATCTTATTCAAAGGTATTGAGTTTTTCTGATTTGAGTTTGATCTTATATTAGCCTTAGCTAAAATTGCCTCTCCATCAACAATCTTCTCTTCCATGTTATTGCCTTCTAAAGATACATGGAGTGGGTATAATGGTTCATGGGAACCCTTACTTTGGAGTAGGAATGAGAAATCCATTAGAGGAGCAACATCCTTTTCTTTGAGAAGAGGGATTAAAATCCTATTGAGACTCATTTTACTAGGAATATCTTGGATATCATTCTTCTTATTAATTACAATTCTCTTAGCATATTTTTGAGTCATAATAGAACCTACTAAGCTAGTAGCAACAATCATCATAATAGTTCCTGAAAGAATAGCTTCAGTAAAGATGCCAATATTATAACCAACAAGCACTGCTGCTAAAGTTGCAGCTGCCTGATTAACACTCATTCCGTAGATAAGTCCACGTTCATTCTTAGAAAATCTTGCTAGTTTAGAAAATAGTCGAGCAGCTAAATCCTTAGAGAATAAAGCAATAACAATCATTACAACTGACACTAGGATAGCTGATTTATTAGTGAAGAGAACCACTGGATCTATTAACATTCCTACTGAAATCAAGAAGAAAGGAATAAATAATGAATTTCCAACAAATTGGATTCTATTCATTAAAAGACCTTTTTCCGGAATTAGTGGATTAAGAGTTAGTCCTGCAAGAAAAGCACCGATAATAGGTTCTAATCCAATTACATGTGAAAAATGAGCTGAAACGAAAAGAGCTGTAATAACAAAGACATAGTCTTCAACTCCAGATTCTGTAAAAAATCTTCTAAAGAACCAAGTTGTCACTTTAGGTAAAAGTACAACAACGATACTAGAATAAACAATAGAGAAGGAGATTAGCTTTATCCAGAAAATAGCTGACACTTGACCTGTATGAATTGCTGCGATAGTAGCTAAGACTAAAAAAGCTAAGGTATCAGTAATAATTGTTCCCCCAATGGTTGCTGTAACAGACTTTTTCTTTGCTAAGCCCATTCGGCTCACGATTGGAAATGTTAATAGAGTATGAGAGGAAAACATACTAGCTAATAATATTGAAGCAGGGAGAGACATATCAAGAATATAAAAGGCTCCTACTGTTCCTAAGACAAGTGGGATTAGGAAGGTCATTATTCCAAAGTTAATGCTCAAATGCTTGTTTCGCTTGATCTCATCTAGATTTATTTCTAAACCAGCTTGAAACATTATATAGAGAAGTCCAATTTTCCCTAATAAATCTATTGCTCTGTCCTTCTCTAGTATATTAAACACATGGGGACCTAGAATAACACCAAAAAATATCAGACCAATTATTCCTGGTAAGCGTAGCTTTTCTGCTAACAGAGGTGCTATTAAGACAGTTGTCATTACAATAGCGAAAATTAACACTGGATCATGTGCAGGGAAAAAACTCATTTAAGCTCTCCAAATTTTATTTATTTAACTACATAGTAATCTAAATTATTAGTAATGACAATATTTTTTTCATCACTTAATTTTACTCAGCCACATAACCGATACTTGTAAATCTACACAGATGCATCAAATACATAAAAAGCCATTTGGATTAAAGACAAGTACTTTTGTTTTTCCAGCAAGTTCTTTTTTACAGAAATCTTCACTCCGAGGTATGAAAAAAGCAGTATTATTGAGTGTTTTAACTTTCGGACCAAGTAGCTCCAGCATGCTATCATCTTCTTTATTCTTTAGTGTAGAGAAAACTTGTCTTTTAAAGATATGATTCTCTTCTCTATCAAGAAAAGTAGGAAGATTATTTTTACGTGAATGAAGTAACCAATCCCAGCTTAAGTAGTCATCTACTAGTTCTTTATTAAGGGAGGGAAAGTTCTGATGTATAAAGTCCCTGACAATAGCAAAAAGATTAGTCCAGTTACTATTATTTATCTCTCCTTTATTGCCAATGAAATGAGTAAATTGTTGATAAAAATCTACGGGTTCTTCTAAATGAGAAGTAACAAATTTAAGTGTGTGTTTTAATCGAGAACTATTGAAGATATAGTTAAAGACATCTTCAAAGGCTAAAAAGAAAGCAATATCTGAAAATGGTAACCACTTAGTTTGAACTATTTGATAAGGAGGTTGCGAATCAAACTTTAGTCCATACTCATCTTGTTTTTCAGCCATCTGAGTAGCTGGGAGCACTTTAAGAAAGCCCAGTTGAATAACATCTGCTTCTAAGAGAAGCAAATCATTTAAGGATTTGAGGAAAGAGTTTTTACCCTCGTAAGGAAGTCCGATGATTAAATCTAAATGCGTATGGATATTCTTTATTTTTATAAGTTTCTTTAACTTCTCTCGATAATCTTGAAAATGATGATTTCTGTTAATAGCTTTAATAGTCTTGGGATTAGTCGATTGGATTCCTATCTCAAATTGAATTCTTTCCTTAGGTGTCTTTTGTAAAATATCTAAATCTTCTTGCTGTAAAAGAGCTGGGTGAACCTCAAAATGGAATTTAGTTTTGGTATCTAGAGAGTTAATGTACTGCCAAAGACTTCTTGAAATATTTCTATCAGCATTGAAGCTTCTATCAACAAATTTGATAATCTTAGGTTTATGTTGTAAGATGATTTCCAATTCAGCTTTAATAACCTGCAAACTTTTATAGTCTAATTTTTGATCCATCCTGGAAGATAAGCAAAAAGAACATTTAAAAGGGCATCCTCGAGATGCTTCATAGTAAACATATTTATTTTCTAATCTATGAAAATCTGATTCTCTATAAGGAAATCTAATTTCAGAGAAAGTATAGTTTGGTATATTGACAATAGGGTTATCATAGCGGAAATCATTCTCTGCTAAAAATCTCCAAGCAGCTTCTCCTCCACCCTTTATTATGTAGTCTGGAGATAAATCTCTCTCTAACCAATGATGACAATTATAGCCAGCCTCAGGTCCACCTATTACAATTATAGTCTTTGGACTAATCTTCTTAAGTGTTGTAATGATAAAATCAACTATATCTCGATTCCAAATATAAGTGGATATAGCGAGGACATCTGCTTTAGATTTTATCACATTAGCTAATATTTTAAATCTATCTTGATTTATACTTTCTTCTAGATGACTTACTTGGTAG
The DNA here is from genome assembly GCA_963678375.2 of Cloacimonadales bacterium (SeqCode). Taxonomy (GTDB): domain Bacteria; phylum Cloacimonadota; class Cloacimonadia; order Cloacimonadales; family JAFGVF01; genus JAEKNW01. The sequence continues at coordinate 1,472,149 of OY782831.1, read as the reverse complement.
GGTAAGTCTTCAATAGCTCTTTTGAGATAAAATAAGGCTAAGTTAGAGTGAGTAAAACGGGAATTAATTCCCAAAAGTGTTATTTTTTTCATAAAACAAGTTTACTCTGGTGACATTTATTGTCCATAAAAAAGTTATTGACAACAATTATCTGATAAATTATTTATGTCTTAAGATAATATAGTATCATATAAATATAATAATTATTATATTTTTACTCTTTTATAGTTTATTGACTATTCCAAAACCTTAGGAGGCACAATGAAGAGAGTATCTTACTTCATGGGGATGTTAGCTTTTTTACTAATTATAGCTTGTCAATCCCCCATGGATATTAGTAACCAAGAACTTGACCAAGTAACGAAAGCACAATTTAACCGACAATCACTTAAAGATGGTGGTGATTTTACCCCTGGTTATGAAAGCGGAAACATCAGAACATCTTTGGTTAATTTAACCTGGAAAGAATCATCTGAAGTAGATTTCAAAATTTACAGGCTATTCAGAAACAACCAGCTAATCACAGTTTTTAATGATGCATCAATAACTAGTTTTACTGATGATGAACTTTCTGAAAATACTTATTATGACTACAGGTTAGATGTTGTGAGCGAATCAGGTTTAACTGCTTCTGATACGATTAGGATAAAATCTGCTAGGTGGGATGCTCCTTCAAATCTGCGAGTTAATGGTCTGAGTGATACTGCTGTTTTATTAACTTGGGACGACAACTCTGATAATGAGGACTATTTTGATGTAGTTGTTTCTGGAGATGATGGACTAGTTGCATCGGTTTCAGTAGGAGCTAATACTACCCAAGCAATTATTGATGATTTAGAATTTGGTTCAACCTATAATTTCCAGGTTAAGATTGCTAGTCAATTTGAATCAGGCTTACTCTCATCTCCTACTTCACTTATTCTAATGTATAATTTTTCTTTAAGTGCTCCAGCTAATCTTTATGCAACTAATAATTCTGATCTCTCAATAGGACTATTTTGGAATGATTATTCTAATCTTGAAACAGGCTATCTTATAGAACGTAAAATAAATGCTGGTGATTTTATTGAAATAAAAAATATTTCTGAAATGAATGTAGAAGAGTATATTGACAATGATGTTTCAGCTTATGAAATCGGAGATATTTTAACTTACAGAATTAGAGCTTATAATGACTATAATTCTCCTGTTCAATATACTGATTATTCAAATGAATATGAAATTGAAGTTGCAGAAATCTCAGATGATTTGATCTACTTGAGCCTAACTGTGGATTTTGACAGTTATGAAGCATCCTGGAATATAAGAAGACAAGGAACTAATGAAACAGTATTTCCAGTTTTTCAAACATTTGTCTCTCCCGGAGCTACTGTATTACATCAACTTGAATTAAACCCAGGTCAGTATTATGTTCATTGTATTGATACTGACGGGGATGGAGGAATATCAGGCAATGTTTATAAAGGCTCTGAGCTTTTAATAGAATGGGATAAGAATGACTATACTACAAACGGACACTTTCATTTTGAAGTTGGATATAACTAGGAGAAATTTATGAAAAACATATTAGCAATCATACTATTAACCTGCCTTATAAGCACTACCCTAGCCCAGGAACCACAGTCAATGCGTTACCTTGCAAGTAGTGGAGTCTTCACAGATACTTGGGAAGATGTTTATGACCCAATCTCTCTAAATAACATTGAAAGATTTTACTTTTTCACTAATTTTGCAGATTTTAGTTATAGCTTCAATGATAACTTTGGTCAGCTAAGTGAAAATTCTGAGACTAGGCTATTTGAAGAATTCCCTTTTGGTATTGCCTTTACAAATCCTTTTAAAGAGAACATCAAGCATGCTTTTTTTGTAAGATTTAGAAATAGTCTTACTCCAGAATTAACTGAAAACGGAAATATGGGTGAATATGAGGAAAGTAATACGTTATATGGTGACAGCAACAATGATGGAATCATTGATGAAAAATCAATTACCTATACTAAGGAAGAGAATTACCAAGATAATGACAAGTTGGTCGATTTCATCTGGAATAACAATATTGAAATGGACAACTATAGCCTTGGATTTAAAATCTCTCTCTTCAATTATAAAGAAGAGCTAGATAATGCCCAGGAAAGAATGGGTTTATATAATTTCGGTGGTTATGACTACCTTGATGGTTTTAATTCTGGCTCTAACCAACTAGATACTTATGGAGAATTGTATGATATTGATGAAGATGATTACAAGCATAGATATTCAGAAAAAGGTAACTTTTCTACAAAATTAGAAGAAAAAAAGATGAATTTTATGTTTTCTTTAGAAAAGAATAGTAACCTCTTTGTTGATGATAATAATCTTAGATTTGATTTAGCTTTTAACATCGTCAAATCTCTTTCTCGTGATACTAATGACAGTTATTATGGCTCTTATGAAGACATTATCGTTCCGGATACATTAGTAAACTATGGTATGATTACAGATGATTATAAAAGAAAAATCAATATGAGCACTAAGAAAATATCTTTTGCTTCCAGTTTGAATAAAGAAATTGATAGTAGATTTAATGGTGAATACGGTTTCTGGGAAATTGGTTTTTCTACAGGTTACTTGCAAGGCGAAAAAGAAAATTCATGGAAAAAACACTTGATTTCTGCTGAAAAAGTAGATTCACTGAACTCAACTGAATATACGATAACGGAAGTACAAAATAATTACTCTCTTTCTGATGAAAATGGAGATATTTCTGCTTTTGATTTCAATTCATATTTTTTAATGAACCTTCCTCTAAACAAAACTGCTAACTTTGGTTATGGATTAACTTATAACTATACATACTCTATTGGAGAATTTGATTTAGAAGAGAAGCTAGAAAACGTTGAAGAAAACTATATGGGCCAAGAAATCGATACTAGTAGTGAATATCAGATAACAGAAACTCAGTATTTTTCAGGAGAAAAAGAAACTATCATTACTAACAATGAATTTGTTATTCCTATTGCTTTAGAGTTTAAAATCCCAACTAACCACATATCTTCAAATGATGGTTTTGGTATTAGAAATTTCCTCTTTAGGTTAGGTTCTACATTCATTTATGATTTTATTACTACTGAAAACACCTATAACAGTATTGATAATCAAATTAACTTCCGAATAATCGAATACGGTGACGGTAGTGTTGAAGAAGATCATATTGCTTTTAATGAGCTTAGCTCAAATAAAGAAATAATTACTCAAGCTACAAGCAGTAAAATTTTCACTGGAGGTATTGGTTATGAACATTCTGAAAATGTTAATATTGACCTAGGTGGTAAATATAACTATCAGACCGAAGACTACTTCATTGGCTTGTCTTTTACCATTAGCAAATAAGTTATAATAAGTATTAATTAATCCTGTAAACAGCTTGATGGTTAATTTAATAGGAAATGTTGTCTAGGTGCTCATTTCATTGCTTTTTTGAAATAGCTTAAGAGAATGAGCGCCTCTTCTTAATCCCAGATAGTGTAGTAGAGCTTTAGTAATACTTCGCTAAAGCTACGCATCACTGGTGAAGATTGCAGATTATTCTAGCAAAATAGTTTACAGAATTTTGACGCATATAATTTATATATTCGGAGAAATTATGGATCTTACTTTTGCAGAAGAATATAGTGCTACTCACAAAGGTCTACTGCATTATTTGGGTTAATTATAATATTTTTGATTACTATTGCTTCACCCTTTATTGTTTGCAAAGTATAAAGTTTTTAAAAATAGAATTACTTTTCAGGGTTATTTCCTGTCGTTTAAGCACTAACAATAATGTAATTCAGACAAAAAAAATGGTTTTACTTAAATAATTGGATATTATTAATTAGGAATTTTGAAGATGTTACTGGCTAACAATATTAATTTATCTTTAATATCAGAAAAAAGTATTGACACTATTTTGTCACTATGATAAATGTGACTTATAATTATGTCATTAAAAATGAGAAAAATAAAAAGTGTAAATAAAAAAAGGAGTTTATAATGAAAAACTTTTTACTTGTAATATTATTAGTTGTTAGTGTAGCTATGAGTGCTACAACGATTTATGACATTCAGTATACTACTGATGCTGGTTCAGATGGAACATACCCATCTCCACTAGATGGTCAAGAAGTAACAGTTCAAGGTGTTGTTACTGCTAATCGTGCTAACACATCTGCTGAAATTGGAAAATTCTTCATCTCTCAACCTGAAGGTGGAGCTTGGAAAGGTATCTACGTTTTTGATTGGAGCGTTGATGTTCAACTTGGAGATTTAGTAGAAGTTACTGGTACTGTTGATGAATATTATGGTTACACAGAATTAACCTATTGTGATGTTACTGTTTTAAGTTCAGGTAACCCTGTTCCTAATCCTATTATTGTTACTACTGGTCAAATGTCTGGTGGAATGACAGCTGAATCTTACGAAGGTTGCTTAGTTAAGGTTATGAACGTAACATGTACTGTTGCTCCAGATCAGTATAATCAGTTTGAAGTTGATGACAATACTGGTGCATGTAATGTAGATGACTTATTCTATATCCAACCAGAACCATCAGTTGGTGACCAATTCTCTTCTATTACTGGTATGGTTAATTATGGTTTTGATGAATTTTCAATCAACCCTAGAACTATGGATGACGTTCAATCAGGAACTCCTGTGAACAATTCAAAGAAATCTTGGGGAAAAATTAAGTCTATCTATAAATAAAGACTTAGCTCATATACAAAACTTAAAAAGGAGGAGAAATGAGTAAATTTTTTAAGAAAGTACTGTGGTTAGGAGCTCTTACTGGAATTGGATATGCTGGATTCAAAATGTATCAAAAGATTTCAGCTATTTCAAAACTTAGTAAATCTTTACCTGAATTCTTAAACAACGTCTACGGTGAAAAGCCAAAAATTAATATCAATATGGACTTATCTTCACTTAAGATAAGTGTAGGCTTTAAGCAAGATATTTTAGATAACAACGAAGATATTCAAACAACAGTTACTGAATATATTGAAGATTTCTATCCTGTTTTAAGTTCTGCAAGATTGAGTATTAACATCTTTGCTATCACTGTAACTGATTCAGCAAAAAATGATGATTGCCAATGTGACTGCGGTTGTGATGATAATGATGAAAACTGCGATTGCGAGGATGATTGTGATTGCCAAGATGAAAAAGAAAAAGTTATTGAAGACTAGTTGATAAAACTAATCATTTTATAAAAAAATTAAAGCCTTACGAAAGTGAGGCTTTTTATTTATCCTAACAACAATACCTGACTTCTTTTCCCATTTCATCTTCACTGAATGGGAAAGTAGATGGCCACATCCGCAACTAATCCTTCCTCCCTTGTTACTCTCATCATAATTTATCCAACTTTAATGGAGAGAGTAACAATAAAGTAGGTTTTGTGATCATATTTTTGTAATGTAATTGGTCATTTGATTCTTGATTAATATCCCTAGCAGACTTGAACTTAAATCCAAAAAAGAAGGACCTTTCAAAGGTCCTTCAGTAAGAGTTATTTTATTATAACCAATTAGTGCAATATTCTCTAGGAGTCAAATGCACTAGTATGGTTTATTTAATTCTTCATAGCCTTAACCTTATAGAAATAGGCTTGGGTATTGGAACGTGGTTGATTATGTTGATAAGAAGTGTCATTAGTATCACCTAATTCAATCCAACTGTTTAAATCGTTAGAATAATATACTTTATAGTAGTCTGCATTAGGAACACTTAACCAGTTAATAGTAGCGATGCCGTCAGACATCTCGACATCTAAGTTATTAGGAGTCATTAGCTCTATGATGCCAATATTGATAGGGAAAGGTTCTTGAGCAGAGCCAACAATTTGACCACTGCTTATAGGAGTGGAGTTGGACTCCTCAATAACTGTATCAGCTGACCTATCATAGAGCTTAAAATAGACATTCTCTAAGTTACCATTTGATTGTACTAAAATAGTAGTAAATGCTTGACTTCTATCTACTAAAACTATCTCACCAAGTCCACGGCATTCATCATCTACCCAAGCTGATACAATATCATCTTCAGCTATTTGATCACTTAAATGAGTAACTTCAGCATAGATAGTTGCAGTATTGTTCGGATAGATTACTGGTTGCCAGTCAGGTTCATTGACTAAGTCACTAATAGTTAGAGTAATAGGAATATCTAAAGAGCTGTTATTGCTTGCATTAGATTGAATATTAAGACTTGCTGTGTATTCACCTGGAGTAAAATCAAGAGAATTGAAATTTAAGATTATATCTTGATTAACATCAGGTGCAATAGAAAGATTAGTGTATTGATTATCAAGAGTGAGCCATTGAGGGGCAGGACTTCCTTGACCAGTAACAAGCAAGTTATCAATTGCCCAATAGTATTCATAGATAGCATTATAATAATGGAATCTCAGTTTTACTTCAGTATATCCTTCATTAACAAATGTATGAGTAAAATGAGTTGGAGATGACCATGAGCCAATATCATTACCTTGCCAGCTAGCAATATTAATCCACTCACTACCTGTCCACAAGTCTACATCTGCGATTTCATCAGACCATTTATTGAAATAATGATCGAACTGGATAGTTATTTCTTCATAGCCACTAATATTGAAAGAAGGGCTTTCAATACTATCATCCATTTCAAAACCCGAACCTGCTGCATCACTATCGATGAACAGAAAGGAAGACCCGTCTATGCTATAATTAGTCCCATAATAATTATATGAATCTGTAATATGCCAAGTATTTTCAGCAGAAGAAAGATAATCTATAGTCCATGTGGACAAGTCATGATCATCAAAATTAGCTGAGAAAATCTCAATTAAATCTCTATTTTCAGGAAAATTAAGATTGAGAGTACAGTTCAAATCAATATCACCGTCATTGGAAACTGTTAAATTTCTGCTAGCAGTTTGGTCAGGCTGTAAGCCGATAGATACTGTACGTGCACTCAGACTAATATTTGCTGGATCAAGAACCTCTAAGCTTAATGGGACATCAAGTTGAGGTGAATCAGGGTCGTTTGAAAGGATAGTTATCAAACCTAAATAAGTACCAGCTTGATTTGTAGGATGACTAATATCATAAGATTTTGAAGCTCCAGAGCTAAGTGTGAAGTTATTGTTACGTAATGTTCTTGATTCTTGGTGAGCAAGCTGAATATCGTTCTTAGAGACATTTGCTCTAGACTCAACTATAGTAAAGTTATTATCAGTACTTATAGAACCTGTAAGAGGAACTCCACCAATATTTGAAATTATAATAGTCTCCAGTACAAAATCATTAGTTGTAACGCTTCCAAAATCAATTGAAGTTGTATTTAAATTAATTACAGGTTCATCACTAGTAGAAGTAGTAAAGATTCTAATATTGGGATTGTTACCTGAGACTGTACCAGAAACTGGTGAAGCAGGATTAGGATTTGTATAGTCATTATAATAGAAGATAGATCTATTAGAACCAGATGCATAACAATAGAATTCATCTCCACTAGCATGGTAACCAGAAGTGTTTTCATCAAAAGCTATAACTAAATTACTTGTACCATCATAAGTAAAAGGACTAGTTAGTTCTATCTCTACCCAACCATCTGTAGCTGGAGCAGTGAAAGAACCAGAATAAACTTCTGTAAGATTAGTTGAGACTACCCAATCAGAAGTAGAAGTGAAGCTGTTCTTATCTGTATTACCCATATAGATAACAATATCGTCAGTCCAAGAAGAGTTGCCATTATAATGATAAGCTATTTTGTTAATCTGTGATACCCTTAAGTTAAGTTCCTGAGAAGTATAAATGCTTTGGCTATATGTGTAGCCATAGTATGGTTCAATAGGGAGATGAGCATCTGTTACATTCCCATCACCAATCTGTAAAAGGGCTGCTAAGAAATCTTGGCTTAAAACAATAGAAGAGTTGGGATAATTAGCTGTAATAGTAAGAGTAACTAGCTGACCTGCCGGTATTGAGTTAGAAGCAGTAGCAACAAAACTTACACTAGCTTCTCCGCCTGCAGCAATACTAAGAATGTTATCACTTGAATTATTAAATGTGATATAATCAGCTTGTCCTATACTAACAGTGTTGCTTGGAGAAGCCACTTGTCCTGTATTAGCTATACTCGCAACTACTGAGAAAGTTTCTCCAGCATCAATAACATTGTTACCATTACCTTGACTAGAATCATCAATCAAGATTTGGGTGATTTCCATCTCATAGCTTTTGGCTGTTAAGTTAATACTACCAGTATAATCTTCTCCTCCAGCTGTGATAACATACGAAAGAGTGATTGAATGATTGTTAGGAACATTATCTGAAATAGTGAAATCAATGACATCATTAATATTTAGAGATCCTTCTGATACTAGACTACTTACTGAAGTTGAAGGGGATGTCAAAATTACATAAGGGTCTGATTCACTAAAAGTAATAGTTCCAGAAGGAGAAGTAGCTGTTCCTATATTTCCGATAACTAAATCCAATGATGCATTTTCTCCATACTCTAAGAGACCATTATTATTAGCATCGTTTACTGAATACTCCGTTAGTGTAAGATAAGGCCCATTATTTACTGACATTGAGACTGGTTCAACAAGAGTAATTTTATTAAATGCGGTAACTGTGAGAGTTAAATCAGTTGGATTCGTAGGTAAATTGTTTAAATCAAGAAGAACATTACCTGAATTATTGGTGTATTGGCTAGCAATAATTTGGTTGTTGTGGGTGATAGCTACAAGAGCATTTGGTGTACCTGTACTAACACTATAAGAAGAACTTCCAATACTTAGATAACCAGAGTGACTAATAGTCATTGTCTGAGGCGTGTTAGTCCTCACCTGAAGAGAAGCATCGCCGAAAATATGCCAAGTGTTATACATATCTTGACCATCAGATCCATAAGCATCCATCATATCACAAGCACCACTATAATATAAACCTCCAATAGTAGATAAAGCTTCACTAGTAAGCAATTCATTTATTTCATCTTGACCTCTCATAGGTGAATTCCATGATTGGTTAATTGTGGAAGCATAAATAGCCATAGCACCAGTTGGTTGGTCATTATAGCTTGCTCTCAACCAAGCCTCAGCAAAACAAGTAGAGTTAACAAAATTACCATTAACACAAGCTACCGAAACAATGAATGGGAGTTTATTTACATTTGTTAGATTATTAATATTAGAGGTAGAAAATCCTGTTGTGCTCCATGAGGTTGTTGAACCATGACCGACATAATTTACATGTCCTCTACCATCATTAATTGAGCTTGCAACATTTGAGGCACTAGCACCTGGGTCATAGACTTGATCAACTTGATTATAGTTGTAGTTAAGTAGATTATCTCTAATAATATTCATATGAGTAATATCTGATTCTCCATTATCACCTTGACTTCCTCCCCCTTCAGCAGATGCAATACCCAGAGCTTTCGTTAAATAAGTAGCAGATGAGTTAAGATCTCTTTCATAGTTAAGAGTTCTTTCCACTTGGGTCAGTAATTGGCTAACTGTTTCAGCAGAGAATCGACCTATAAATATATCTGGATAATTATCATTTCCGGCTACTAAAGCGTACATTGGATCTGCCCCACCACCTTCTGATGTAAGAGTAGCAACTTGAGCAGCATCTCCAGCAATCTGAACAAATGCTAAGTCTGGATGAGAATTATAATAGTTTTGAATATAATTCTTGATAGATGTTGAATTATTCCCAATAGTAGCGACATCTACTATGTGTGTGGGTATACCTTTTTGTATCTTCCAATTAGCATAAATTTGCATAGTAGAAATATAATTTTGAGGAGCTATAACTAAAATAGAGCCAAACTCATCTAAAGGGTCATAACGTAGATCTTCATAGTTTAAAAAGTGATTTCTGTATAAAAAATCAAAGGAAGTTAGATTCTTAGAAGTTGACATGATTCTATTCGTTCCAACTTCTTGAGTATTTAGAACTTCAACTTCTATTTTTGTATATACCCTTAGAATCCCAGTTTGGGGATTATATAAAAATGGTGTAAAAGACACAGTAACTCCTCTATAATTCCTCATGATATAAGGTTTATTTAGAGAAACTGGAGAAGCTGGATAGAACTCATTCTTGTTATAAGTAATACCAAGTTCATAGGGAACTGTTGCTGGATTTATATTTCTAGTAATAAGACCTTTAGAGGGTGCGACATCAATTTCAAAGTCTTGATATTCGCTTGCAAGTATTTTAAGCTCTGGTTTTGTTTGATTATCAATGATAATACTTCTTGAGATGACTGGGACTTCTGGAGCACCTTTTTCATAAGTTTCAGCTTCTTTTTCGATGGAGATGTGATAAAATTCTTTTCCTTCAATAAATATGGGTATTTTGGTAAAAGAACCAATCTCTAAACTCATAATTGTACTATGCTTGTTTGATGAAATTATACTTACCTTGTTTTCAGTATTATTTATTTCAAATGTCTCAGAATTCAAGATAGAAGAAATAACTATCATAATTAATATCAGTAAATGTGCTTTTTTCATGATATCTCCATTCTTATTTTATAATAATTCTAATTTGGAAACATCTCATCTTATTGTCAATATTTATTTTACAAGAATAAAAAAAGGACAGCAGGCAAGATGCTAGCTATCCTTACAGTTATTTAACTCTAAACTTTATTAAGCAAATGCCCCATCTTCTCTTTTTTTGTCTTCAGATAAAAATGATTATCTTGCATGGCATCTATTTCTATTGGTACCCTTTGGATTATCTTTAAGCCATAACCTTCAAGTCCAACTACTTTTTTAGGATTATTGGTTAAAAGTCTCATTTCCTTTACACCAAGATAGGCCAGCATTTGAGCTCCTATACCATAATCTCTAAGATCCTCAGCAAAGCCTAATTCTAAATTTGCTTCAACTGTATCTCTACCATGGTCTTGTAAGTGATAAGCTTTAATTTTATTAGCAATACCGATTCCTCTTCCTTCTTGCTTCATATAGAGAATTACACCTCTTCCCTCTTGGGCAATCTTTTGATAAGCATACTCAAGTTGTTGTCCGCAATCGCATCTCGCTGAGAAAAGTGCATCACCTGTTAGACACTCGGAGTGGACTCTTACTAGGATGTCTTTCCCATCACCTATATCACCTTTAACGATAGCAAGATGTTCTTCATTGGAAATAGTACTTCTGAAGATAAAAATAGTAAATTCTCCATAGTGTGTAGGAAGCTTAGCTTGAGAAATAAGTTCGACTAGCTCTTCATTGGCTTTTCTATATTTAATTAAATCTGCAATGGTAATAATCTTGAGCCCATGCTTCTGAGAGTAGGTTTCTAAATCTTTCAATCGTGCCATAGAACCATCTTCATTTATGATTTCACAGATAACTCCCATTGGTTGTAAATTAGCTAATTTTGCTAAATCAACAGCTGCTTCAGTATGTCCAGCTCGGACTAATACTCCTCCAGCTTCTGCTCTTAATGGAAAAATATGACCTGGTCTGACAAAGTCATCTGCTTGTGAATTAGGGTCCACAAGGGATAGAATAGTATTAGCTCTATCTTGAGCTGAAATTCCAGTCGTTGTATTATTAGCACCATCAACAGAAATGGTGAATTTGGTACCTTGCTTTTCTGTAATATCTTCAGTCATTAATGGAATATTTAACCTCTGTAAGGCTTGATTAGTCATAGGTGTACAAACCAAACCTTTAGCATGGGTTATCATAAAATTAATCATATCGGGAGTTATTTTCTCTGCTGAACAGATAATATCTCCCTCATTTTCTCTATCTTCATCATCAACAACAATAATCATTTTACCTTGTTTAATATCTTCAACAGCCTCTTCAATACTTGCGAAATTATAAGACATAGTTACTCCTTAATCATCAATAGAAAAATTCAAATCCAGCCAAGCAAGACTCTTTCTAAAATAGTCTGGTAGATCTGATTTTACCGAAATAAATTTGTTTGTTATGGGATGAATAAACTCAAGTTTGTATGCATGTAATGCTTGATTTATTAATATATTATCATATAAGTTATTTAATCTTTTTTTATAGTTAGCGGGAATTCTGGAAGCAACTTCTTCAAGATTGCTATAAAGTCTATCTCCTAAAACAGGATTATTGAAGTGAGAAAAATGTATTCTAATTTGATGAGTTCTTCCTGTTTCCAGTTCAATATTTACTAAGGAAAAATAATGGTAGTATTTTTCAACTTGATAATGAGTTATAGCATTTTTCCCGTAATCACTAACAACTATTTTTAAAGGATTACTCTTACTTCTTCTAAGAAAGGTTTGAATTGTTCCTGAATCAGCTTTAGGGTGCCCAACTAAGATAGCCTTATAAGTTTTCTTAATAGTTTTATTTCTAAACATCTCTGACAGTTTTGCATGCACCAAATTATTTTTTGCTATTATTAATAGTCCAGAAGTACCTTTATCTATTCGATGAACAATACCGACCCTTGAAGCACCTCTATCATTTGATAGTTGATCACCAAAATGGTAAACAAGTCCATTAACTAGGGTTCCTGTCAAGTTACCATGACCTGGATGTACAACCAAGCCTTCCGGTTTATTGATAATCGCAATATCATCATCTTCATAAACAATGTTCAAAGGGATATTCTCAGGAAGAGCCTCAGTAGATGTATCTTCTTGAAACTGAATATCTATGAGATCATTCTTCATCAATTGATAGCTTTTTTTTACATACTTCCCGTTGACTTTAACATTTTTTCCACTAATTATTTTTTCAATCAAGGATCGTGAATATAGCTCATCACAATTTAAACTAGCTAAATATTTATCAATTCGCATACTCTCTTGACCCTTATAAGTCAAATTTAGAATTATATTGCCCACTAATCTACCTTATCATCACTATTAGATTCATTAATATCTGATTCATTTATCTCGTCTTTTTCTGCTAGATCTGTTATGATAAAGACTGCACCTAAAAAATCCCCATTGCTATTTTTATAAAGGGCAGATTTTATTGTAAATTCTAAGTTCATCTCAGGAATAAACATAGTACATGCTTCTTTTTTTTCGCCTTTAGATATAACTTCCATAACATACTTCTTAATAGTTTTTTCGAATGATTCTGGATAAATTGTATCTAAAAAGTCTTTATTCTCATCTAATTCTAACTTAATAAATCTCTCTTTCATTACATCATTGACATAAAGAATTTCTCCAGAGTTATCAATAATTAAAGCTCCATCAGTCATTAGTGATAGTAGAGCTTTTATCTTTCCGAAATGAGCAGATATTTTAATTTTTCTTAGTTTATCAAACTGGATAATATTTGCCATCATTTTCTTTATAGCTTCTATCAAAGGGGTGTATTCTTTTTCGATATTTTCTGTCACACTTTCTAAGTCATAATCATAATTACCCTTTCTAAACTCATCAAAAATATGCTGTAATTGCTTTATAGATTTCTTCATTTTTATAGGTTGATAGATTATTAATGAAATATAGTAGATAATGAAGAGGATTATGAAAGAAAAAAGAATATTCTTTGAATCATTTATGATTTGCTCGATTGGATTCCCACTATTAAATTGAAATATTAAGATCACAGCTTGAACTATATATGTAATCAACATTATGAAAAGAGATACATTAATACTCTTATAAAAAGAACGTTTTTTCATGATTCTTACCCTTTCTTTTTAAAATCATTTATTAAATTATCAATATTTTTTCTTAAGCCTAAGATAATAATTCTATCCCCCTCATTAAGGACATCATTTGCCCCAGGAAGAGAATTTATCTTTTCTTCAATGACTTTATCTCCTTCTTCAGTAATCTTTAGTACTTTTGTTTTTATAGTCACAATGTTTAAATTATAGACTTTTAGGAGGTCTAAATCTTGGAGTTTTTTTCCAATAAAGTCATTAGGGATAACCAATTCAGCTAAATAATGACCTGAAGAAAGTTCAATAATTTGATCAATCTCTTCTAGAACAAGCTGTTTTGCTAAGTTCTGTCCAACAATTTCCTCTGGGAAGTATATTTCATCAATACCTAAGGATATTAAGATTCTTCTATGGAGATTATCCTCTACTTTAGCATAAATCTTACCAATGCCTATTTTTTTAAGCAGTGCACAAGTCATAATATTTGCTTGTATATTGTTACCTATAGCAACAATAACCGCATCTGCATCTTCAATCCCAGACTGTTTTAATGCTATTTCATCAGTAGCATCAAAACAGAGAGCAGAAGTGAGTTTATCTTTTATCTCTTCTAAAACTGTTTCAACTTTATCCACACCTATTACTTCAGCCTCATGGGAAACCAGCGTAGTTGCTACAGCAGTTCCAAATTTTCCCATGCCAATTATAACAAATCTTGCCATTTTTTTATCCTATTGATATGTTTTCTTCTAAATAATTAACTCTTTTCTTTACAACACGTTGAGCAAGAGCATAGAGTATTGTTAATGGACCTATTCTTCCAAGGTACATTAATAAAATTATGATAATTTTCCCTGCACCATTTAAACTACTTGTATAACCCATTGAAAGGCCGACAGTACCAAAAGCAGAGAAAGCTTCAAAAGTAACCTCCTGGAAATTACCGTCACTAACTATAAATAGAATGAATAGTAGCAACATTAAAAATCCAATAGAAATACCAATTAAAGAGATTGCTTCTTTTATTTCGTGAATGGGAATTTTCTTCTTATAAGCAGAAACATTACTTTTCCCAGTAAGTATAGAAATTATAGATAAAACCATAATTGCGAAAGTAGTTGTTTTTATACCCCCACCAGTAGAGCCTGGAGATGCTCCGATGAACATTAAGATTATTGATAGGAGAATCGAGCTATATGATAAATTACCTTGTGAGATAGTATTGAACCCAGCAGTTCTACAGGTGACAGACTGGAAGTAAGATGTAATCATTCTGTTAGCAAAACTCATTCCTTTCATAGTATTATTATATTCTGAAATAAAGAAACCTATCAATCCGAAAATGATTAGCATGATTGTTGAGGCTATTACAATTTTTGAATGCAAACTAAGCTTCTTTAGTCTACCTTTTCCAAAAACATTCCTCTTTACATCCATGATAACCACAAAACCTAACCCCCCCATAATGATTAGAGAAGTAAGAACAAGATTTACATTGATATTGCTTGAAAATGATTCAAAGCTATCAGAATAAAGGGCAAAACCTGCATTACAAAAAGCAGATATAGAATGGAATACTGAATAATAAATAGCTTTTACTGGGCTAGGATAAATATTCTTGAAAGTAAAAAATAGGAAAAAAGCACCCAACATTTCGAAAATGACTGTTATTGCAATTACATATCTTAGAAGTTGAAAGAGATTTAATCTGTTTGATTCACCCATCACATTTTGCATAACTAATTCAAGTTTAGCAGTCAGTTTTCTTCCAAATATTAATGCAAAGGCTGTAGAAATAGTCATAATTCCTAAGCCCCCAATTTGAATCAAAATAAGGATAACTATCTGCCCAAATAAAGAAAAATAAGAGCCTGTATCTTCAACTATCAGACCTGTAACACAAGTTGCTGAGGTTGAGGTAAATAGGGC
The DNA here is from genome assembly GCA_963678375.2 of Cloacimonadales bacterium (SeqCode). Taxonomy (GTDB): domain Bacteria; phylum Cloacimonadota; class Cloacimonadia; order Cloacimonadales; family JAFGVF01; genus JAEKNW01. The sequence goes on along the minus strand of OY782831.1, from coordinate 1,456,571 downwards.
ATTAATAAAGCTCATGGCTTCAGATGATGCAGTAGCAATAGGTAGCATTAATAGTAATGCTCCAATAACGATAACCAACAAGAAGCTAATCATTAAAGATATAGCAGGATTACTGATTATTGCTGCCCATAATCTACCTTCAAAGGCATATAGAAGAAACTTTTTAATAAGAATTATAAGTTGTTTGAGTGAGATATAAAGTATAAAATATTCTGGGTGTTTTGAAAGCAAGTAGATACCTATCATTATTGCTAGATAGGGTAAATAATCAAATAAATTGCTATTCTTAAAACCTTTTCCAACTGTCTGACTAATATTATAAGCGAAATACAAGACAATATTAATAATGCTATAAGATATTAATACACTTTCAGGTAATGCTCCACGTTGAAAATATGGCATGATGAATAGTACTACCAAATTCAGCACTGCAAGAGAATTGATAGTACTATTCAAAAAAGATATGATATTATTAGATTTGTTTGTTTCCATACTTTCTTATAATATCTAAGATTTTTTCATTTACAACTAAGATATCATCATTTGCATCAACCTTATATAATAAGTCATGTCTCTGAAAATACTTAATTAATGACTTTGTTTCATTATGAAAACGTGCTAGTCTTTGATCGATAGCTTCTGGAGTATCATCATCCCTTGGAGCTACAATTCCACCACATTTATCACAAACGCCTTCAAGCTTAGGAGAATTTGCTAAAAGATTATAGTTTTGATGACAATTACGGCATCTAACTCTAGCCGAAATCCTTTTCTTAGCTTCGTAGTCATCAAGATCAAGATATATAACAAAATCAATATGATAATGTTTTACCAGATAATCTGCTTGATCTTTGTTTCTAGGAAAACCATCAAAAATTAACCCTTTAATACCTAACCCCACATAATTATCAATCATGTGATAGACGAATTCATCAGGAACTAAGTTCCCTTTATCAATATAAACTTTAGCAATTTTACCTATCTCGGTCTCAGCTTTTATCTCTTGACGAAACATTTCGCCAAGATTGATATGCTTCATTGCTAATTTCTCCGAAAGCAGTTTTGCTTGTGTACCTTTTCCGCTTCCCTGAATACCGAATAATACAATATTCATAATAATCTATACCTCATTTTCTTTTTTTTCAAAAATAATAATCCAATTTACATTTTTATTTATAACTGCAATTAAAGTCAAGTTATATCTAATAAGACTAGTAATAATTATTTAGAATCACTTGTCCTCAGAACGCATGGCTAAGTAAGTAAAGTAGTGTATACTTGAAATTTATTTAATAGTCTTATGTGCTGGAGTAATTGATAGCCCTAGATATACTTAGGATTTTGATTTTACTTAATTAAGATTCTTGAATGGTAATTATTTAAAACTACTTTTGTATTTTTAACTTATATTCTGACTTAAAGTTTTCTTTACTTTTCTAGTATAACTTGAGCAATAGCATAATCTTTGAGATGACTGAGTGATACATGCATTATAAAGTTGTGCTCTTGACAAATTATCTCTTTTGTTTTATTTAATAAATTAAGATAAGGTCTACCAGTCTCTTCTGATAATACTTCAATTTCTTTCCAAGCAATCCCATCTGACCATCCAGTCCCAAATGCCTTCATAAAAGCTTCTTTAGCAGCAAAACGAGCAGCGTAAGACTGATATTTGTTTGATTTACTTTCACAAAGACTTATTTCGCTAACTGAAAAGACTTTTTCTTTAAAGCCATTATCTTTTTCAATTGCTCCTTTAATACGATCAACTTCAATAATATCACTACCAATTCCATATATCATTATTTTTCTCCAACCCTAACAAACCCTCACATAAACAAAAAAAAGGGAGCTTAGCTCCCATTTTTTATTTACTAACTCTTCTTTTTTCTTTAATTCTTGCTGATTTACCTTTTGCATTTCTGAGGTAATATAGTTTAGCTCTTCTAACGTGTCCGAAACGAACAACTTCTAATTTAGCAATAAGAGGAGTATTCACAGGGAAAATTCTTTCAACACCAACACCGTTTGAAACTTTTCTAACAGTGAAAGTCTTAGAGATTCCTGCACCTCTAATTTGAAGAACGATACCTTGGAAGACTTGAATTCTTTCCTTGTTTCCTTCTTTAATTTTATAGTGAACTTGTACTGTATCACCAACTCTAAACTCTGGTAAATCTGTTCTAATTTGTTCTTTGGTTACAACTTGAATAATATCCATTATTCCTCCCTTTATTCTTCGGAAGTAAGTCTATCCAGAATAATTGCTACTGCACTTCTGACAGATAAATGATTATAATGATTAGGACCTGAAATTGGTTCTAATACATAGTCAGAAGATTTAAGTACTCCCTCATGCAGTCCATTACCTGTTCCAAAAAGTAGCAGAACAGGCCTATCTGCAGGAATAGCTGAAGAGATTTGCTTAAAAGACACACTTTCATCCAATCTCTTAGCAGTAGTAGTTATTACTATTGGAGCAACTTGTTCCTGGTTTACTATTGCGCTTATCGCATCTTCTATTGAGTATGAATGCTCTAAAATAGTCAAAGCATCAACTCTATCTTTATTATAAATTTTAGCTATATCTGATTCCCAAAAGCCCATAATCTTATTAACAAGTTCTTTCATAGACTCCAATGGGTGAATGACATAGTATTTTTTAACTCCAAATGTTAAACAAGATCGGGCAATATCATGTAAATCTAAATTAGTAATTGAAGTTTTTACTACATCATTAAATTTATTATATACAGGATAGTGAACTAATCCTAAATAGAGATTATTCTTCATCTAATAAATCTGGCCTTCTTTCTTTAGTAAGCTTATAAGCTTGTTGTTCTTGCCACTTCTCAATCTCTTTATGATTACCTTGTAAGAGAACATCCGGAACTCTTAATCCTCTATATTCAGCTGGTCTTGTGTATTGAGGGGATCCTAAAAACCCATCTTCAAAAGAGTCTTTTAAAGCTGAAGTAATATCACTTATAACCCCATCTTGTAATCGTGCTATAGCATCGACAAAAATCATAGCAGGAAGTTCCCCACCAGAAAGGACAAAATCTCCAATTGAGATTTCATCAGTAACAAGATTATCTCTAACTCTTTGATCCAACTCTTTATAATGTCCACAAATTATAGCAATTCTTGGTTTTTCTAAATATTCTTTAATAATATTTTGATTAAGAACGCGCCCTTGCGGAGTAAAGTAAATTACCGGTATATCCTTCCAATTTAGAAAATCATAAGCTTCAAAAACAGGTTCAACTTTCATCACCATTCCAGAGTCACCACCATAAGGATAATCATCAACTTGCCTATTCTTTGTAAAAGCAAAATCTCGTAAGTTTATAAGATTTATCTTCAATGACTCTTTTTGAACAGCTTTAGCAATAATGCTTGTAGAAAATACATTTTCAAACATCTTAGGAAAGAGAGATAAAATATCAATTATCATAATTCTCTCAAACTTTGAGTATTTTGAAAAAATACAATATTTTCAGACTTTCTAATTTCTTTAATATAATAATCAACTTCAGGAATCAATAATTCCTTCCCTTGGTCATCCTCTATAACAATAATCCGATGAGCAGGACTTAGGATAAAATCAATTATATCACCTAAGTAAAGGTCATCTTCATACGCCTTATATCCAGTTATATCTAGAAATTCTTTCCCCTGTTTCAAGGAATAATGTTTAACTTTTGGAATAGCTAATTTAGCAGATTTTCTTAGTTCAAATTCTTCTTTGACACCGTCATCATTAAATGATATCCAGTACTTAGAATTTTGAAGCGAAAATCTTTTAATTTCCACAAAAAACACTCTATGCTCTGTAAAGATCAAATAAAGTTTTTCAACTTTATCAAAAGTAGCAGGTTGAAAATTATCATTCGGTATAAATTGGAAATCATCATCATCATTAATGAGGTTTCCCAACCTGCCTATAACTAAAAGTTCTTTATCAATCATCTATTCGATAATTTCAAGTTCTGCTCTTTTTCCTTGTTTAGTAGAAACAGCATTTAGAATTGTACGAATAGCACCTGCAGTCTTACCCTTTTTACCAATTACTTTACCAATATCATCTTTTGAAACTCTGAGTTCAAAAAGAGTAATTTTATCACCATTGATTTCAGTAATTTTTACTTCACTAGGGTCGTCAACAAGAGCTTTAACAACAAATTCTATAAGATCTTTCATTATTTCTCCTATTCTTGGCTTTGTTTAGCTGTGGCAACTTGCTTTTTCTTAGCATTATGCCAAATCTCTAAAATACCAGCTTTTCTAAGAATAGAGCGAACTGTATCTGTAGGTTGTGCACCTACTTCTAACCACTTAAGGGCTTTCTCTGTATCAACTTTTATATCAGCCACTTCAGGCACTGGATTGTAGTAACCTACACTCTCAATATACTTTCCGTCTCTTTTCACACGAGAATCAACTGCAACGATTCGGTAGAAGGGGTTATTTCTAGCACCCATTCTAGTCAATCTTAGCTTTACCATATTAACTCCTTTTTCTATATAAATCAAATTTATACTATTTTAACGTTAACATCTTTTTTTTTATGACAGTAACAGTCAAGATTTTTTTTTCTTAACTTATGTAGATAGGTTAGAGCTGTTCAACCATCATACCACCCTTCCCATTAGCTTATCCTTAAAGAAGCCGATAATATTGCACATTTTTAACCTGAATAATGCAGTAGACCTTTAAGTTAAAACCATGATCTATCTGTATCGATTATCTAGTATTCTTTAAGCTTATATATCCTCTCTATCAGGTGTCTATTTACTCTTAAGCTAATGAACAGCTAATAAATACCCAATAGACACCCAATAGATAGCCAATAAAGATTAAATTAAGAAGAAAAAATTAATCAGTCAATGTTGTATTTAGCTTTAATTTCTTTCCAGGTTAGTGATTTATTTATAGAAGATTGATTCCGCATTCTAGCAGAATATTGACCTTCATAATCTCTTATAGCAATAACACTATAAAACATTTGATCTGCAAACCAAACAACCCCAGAATGACTGTAAGTCAATTGATCTGTAATAGCTAAATGAAGAAATTCATCTGGGCTTGCAGAAGGATCATCACTATAATTTATCACATAAAAATCAGGTGTAACTGGAATACCATGTTCTGTTTCAATAACAGGATCCCAGGTTATGTTTGCATTGCCATTACTCAAAGAGAAATTAACATTTTGAGGATTAGGAATTTGGTCATACTCACCTGTTCCCTGTAGAAATATTTCTAATAAAGGCTGGTTAGATGAGTTGTTATCTATAAGAAGACTACTTTGGTAGTTTATATTGCTTCCTGGAGAAAAAGTTACCAGTATAGTATCTTGTTCATTGGGTTGGATTGGGTTATCAATATTATAACTTAAGTCGAAAACATCTGGAAATTCTGGAGAAATGTAAATATCATTAATAACCAAATCAATGGTCCCAACATTTTTTATTACTATGCTTTTTGTTGAACTCAAGCCATAAAAAATTGATCCAAAATCTTGACTTGTAGGAGTCAATAATGAAATCTCAGCAATTTCCACAAACCATGGATCGAAAAGCACTTCTCCAGAAGAAGAGCTTTCGTTATCATCAAAAATGTGCTGATCTATGGCGTTAACGTTTTCGTATCCCCAAGTATTATAATAAGCATTGATATTATTTGAGGATGTATTATAAAATTGATATTCATTAGAGTCATTGTTTATTATAGTATTAAGTCCAGGATTTGAAGAACTAGATCCGAAATCAGGATTACCTCCAAAAACAAAAACTCCATAAGAAAGGTTATTCTCGATTATACTATTATATACAGAAATATCACTATTTGTATAAATACCATAACTTGAGCTTAATTCACTTACACTATTGTGAAAATATCCTCCTTGAGTATTGCGATAATAAAGATTCCCATTACCGTTCCTACCTCCATACCTAAGAGTAGAATAATCAAATTCCCCTATAGAAGGGCTATCATTGAAGCTATAACATTCTATTCCCTTCCAGTCTCCTGCTTGAGGAATACCAGTAGAAATTCCATATACTTGACCAATTGTATCATCATTAATTGAAGTAAAGCAAACAGGATTTGATTCTGTACCATTAACGTCAATTGTTCCACGGACTGAGATAGCCCCAGTTAAAGTTGCTTTAATGATATTGTTTTGTGGAATCGTTAGAGTTGCCGAATCATTAACAATTAATGTTCCTGTAAGAATTAGTGGAAATCCAACTTCTTCCTCTCCTAAAGTGATATCTTCATTAATATTACCATTGATTCCAAAGGCATTAATTAGGTTTCCAGAGCCTGAATTACCAGAGTAGTTGCTTACTTCAGCATTAAAAAGATAAGCAGCATAAGCATTATTATCAGTAAAGTTACAGTTGTCGATATCAATTGTAGCATTTCCATAAATGCCAGAATCTTCATTGTTAGTAAAGCTACTATTTGACACAGTAAGATTGCTACTATAGCTTTCTAAACCATAGCTTGAGCTAAACTCACTAGAACTATTATTAAAGTAACCAGAAATAGAATTGCTATAATGAAGATTCCCATTACCATTACGACCGCCATATCTAAGTGAACAATAATCAAACTCCCCTATAGAAGGACTATCATTATAGCTATAGCATTCTATTCCATTCCAGTCTCCTGCTTGAGGAATACCAGTAGAATTTCCATATACTTGACCTATGCTATCATCATTAATTGAAGTAAAATAAACAGGACTTGTTTCTGTACCATTAACGTCAATTGTTCCCCGTACAGATATTTTTCCTGAAGATGTTGCTTTGATAACATTGTTTTCAGGAATCGTTAAAGTAGATGTATCATCAACTGTTAATGTTCCAGTAAGAACTATTGGAAATCCAACCTCTTCTTCTCCTAAAGTGATGTCTTCATTAATATTACCATTTATTCCAAAGGCATTAATTAGGTTTCCAGAGCCTGAATTACTTAAGTAGCTGCTTACTTCAGTATTAAAAAGATAGGCTGCATAACCATTATTATCAGTAATGTTACAGTTGTCGATATCAATACTTCCCTGAGCGTAAATTCCAGAATCTTCATTATTAGTAAAGCTACTATTAGACACAGTAAGATTGCTAGCATAACTTTCTAAACCATAACTTGAGCTAAACTCACTAGAACTATTATTAAAGTAACCTGAATTTGAGTCACGATAATAAAGATTACCATTACCGATACGACCACCATATCTAAGGGTACAATAATCAAATTCCCCTATAGAAGGACTATCATTATAGCTATAGCATTCTATTCCCTTCCAGTCTCCTGCTTGTGGATTACCTGAAGATATTCCATATACTTGACCAATAGTATCATCATTAATTGAAGTAAAATAAACAGGACTTGATTCTGTACCATTAACGTCAATTGTTCCACGTACAGATATTTTTCCAGAAGATGTTGCTTTGATAACATTGTTTTCAGGAATCGTTAAAATGGATGTTTCGTCTACTGTTAATGTGCCTGTAAGAACTATTGGAAATCCTATTTCATTTGCTCCAAGGGTAAGGTTTTCTTCAATATTACCATTAATACCAAAAGCATTTATCAGATTACCTGATCCTGAGTTACTTGAATAACTTGTTACTTCAGTACTATAAAGATAAGCTGCATATCCATCATTATTATTAAAACTACAGTTATCGATATCAATACTACCCTGAGCGTAAATTCCAGAATCTTCATTGTTAGTAAAGCTACTATTAGACACAGTAAGATTGCTAGCATAGCTTTCTAAACCATAGCTTGAACCAAACTCACTAGTACTATTATTAAAATAACCTAAATCAGAATCGCGATAATAAAGATTACCATTACCGATACGACCACCATATCTAAGTGTAGAATAATCAAATTCCCCTATAGAAGGACTATCATTGAAGCTATAACATTCTACTCCTTTCCAATCTCCTGCTTGAGGATTACCTGTAGAAAGGCTAATCGTTTCTCCAACTGAGTTGTCATTAACTGAAGTAAAATATACATGACCTGTTTCTGTGCCATTAACATCAATTCTTCCAAATACCCTAATGCCTCCAGATGGGGCAAATTTTAGAACTGCATTAGCATTTACTGTTAATATCCCAGTATCTGAAACAGTACAAACATTATCCAAATAATAAGTACCTTCAGTAAGAACCATACCTGAAAGATCACCTGTCAATATAGAATAACCTGTTACTAAAACAGGAAAAAGTATCACTAGTAAAGAAAGAAAGAGAAGTTTGAATCTTTTCATTTTTTATCCTTTTTATTATCGATTATAGACTTAAAATTCTGTGAGTATTTTTAATATAAACTCTTCTTAACCATAGAAGATTTACATGATATTTATTTTCATTGGGTGGATGTGGACATCCACCGTCCGACAAATATAACTCTTTATTTAAAAAAAATTGTTATTTTATTTTAGTCAATTATTTTTTTGTGAAAGCATTATCGACTATATGAGAAAACTAAAGGATAAAGTCTTTTTTTAACAATAGATTAACTTTGAAATAAATTAAAACACTCTATAAAAATCCCTTTTAATTGTCTAAGTAGACTAAAAGCTGAACAAGTTATATCTATGTAGACACTATCTATCAATCTATCTTTCTAGCGAGCATGACTCCATGAGCAGTAGCGTAGGTTATAGATCTAGTCCAACCAGAGCAATCTCCCATAAAAAGAATTTTAGAGTTGTAATCATTAGAGACTTTATTGCTATAGAATTTACATTCTGTACCATACATCAAATTATCACTATAAGCAATACCTGGGACAACTTTATCAAGAGTGGTTATGAACTCTGTCAGAGCTTGGCAGGTTTTCCCTGGAAATACTAAGTTTAGATCGCCTAAAATATATTCGTTTTCAGGTAAAGTAGCTTTAACTCTTCCTAAATGTTTAGTCCTTTTAGTTCTTGCAAAGTCTCCAAAAGTTTGTAGGATAACTTTATCTCCTCCAGCCAAGATATTGGAAAGTTTAGCAATATAAGAGCCATAACCGATAGGGTCATTAAATGGTTCTGTAAAAGAATGAGTTACTAGAATTGCAAAATTAGTATTTGAACTTTTCTCATTAAGCTTAGCATGTCCATTGACAGTCATGAAATCTTCATACTTTTCAGTAACAACATAGCCTGAAGGATTATTACAAAAGGTTCTGACAGAGTAACCAGAAGCTGTGCGAAGTTGTACTTTGAACTCATACATTTCTTTATTAAGATTTTCAACAATATGATTAGGAAGTTCAAATCTTACTCCTAAATCAACTTTTGTATTTTCCATTATGAGCTCAGGATGATTATTTATTATAGACTTCACTAGACGATGACCAGTTCTACCCACTCCAACAACTATCTTATCAAATTTTTCTTTACTCCCATTACTTAAAGTAATTTCAGGCTCCTGATCGAGATTGATTTCTTCAACTTGGCTATTAAAGTGAAAGTTAATATTATCGTATGAATTAAGCTCTTGATAAATATTAGTGACAACATTTTTAAGTTCATCAGTTCCAATATGCCAAAATTCAGCATGAATGGGATTAAAACCTTGAGCATAGAAAGATTCAAAATAGTTAGAGTTAGTAAAAGAAGAACCTTTTTCTATTTTATCAGGGGAGCAGCTTACTTTAGAAAGATAGTAATCAACCACTTCATTCTGCAAATCAAGGTTTACTGATAGGTCTCCCCCCATATCAGCAGAGACAAATATTTTTCCATCAGCTCTTATTCCAGAGACTGAACTTGAGTGAATATCTTTAGCTTTTTCATAAACTTCTATTTGATGTTGGCTTCCTTTTAGTGAGTGTAGAAAACCAATAGCTCCAGCTCCAAATCCGACAACAGCTATTTTCATAAATATATCCTATAAGTTTTTACTATTTAGAAAGAATAATTTCTTGTAATTGCTCTATACTTTCAGCTAAAAAATCTGGCTTATGTTTTTTAAGCAGTTCAATATCGTTATATCCCCAGGTGACTGCTACAACCTTTACATCAGATGATTTAGCTGCATCGATATCCCGAATTTCGTCTCCAACATAGAGAACCTTATCTGAAGTTGTCTTAACAGCTTTTAGATAATGTTTGATTAATTTATCTTTACCAAATAAAGAAGTTGAGGAATAAATATAGTTAAAGACATTTATGTCATTCATATCTAGGAATTTAATCATATTCTCTTTGGAGTTGGATGATATGATAGAAAGATGATAGCCTGCTTCTTTTAGCTTATAGAGGAAGTTCCTAATCCCATCAAAGGGTTCAACTTCAGCTAGTCTTGCTTTCATCTTCTTTTTCACATTATAAAGAGCTATAGGCACCATATATAATGGAATGTTTTTTAATTTAAGAATCTCAGCAATTGACATATTCATTAGTTGAGGTATTTCCGAATCCTCAGCACTTATAAAGTTGTACTGGTCCGCGACCTGATTATATAATTCAAATCCTAAAGGTAGTGTATTAGCCAGTGTACCATCAAAATCAAATAAGACGTGATCTATTTTTCTATCAATTTGCATTAAATCTATTCCATTATGTTTTATTTATTTCATATTTTATTCTTGTTAAATCGTGTCAAGTAAAGAGTATTTCATTTTTCTCTTATTGACTACTATTAAAATATACTAATTTGTTCCTCTTCTGGTTGCAGCTTAAAATGCTTATATGCTTTAAAGGATGCTTTTCTACCCTGCATTGTTCTTTCTAACAAACCTTTCTGAATCAAATATGGTTCAAAAATCTCCTCAATTGTACCAGGATCTTCACCCACAGCAACAGCTAGAGTTTTGATTCCAACTGGTCCACCCTTATAGTTTTCTATAATTGTTAAGAGAATCTTCTTATCCATTTCATCTAACCCTTCTTCATCAACATTAAGCATCTTGAGGGCTTTGAGAGCAATATCACAGGTAATTACACCATCACCTTTAATTTGAGCATAATCACGAACCCTTCTCAGTAACCTGTTAGCCACACGAGGTGTACCTCGAGACCTTCTAGCAAGCTCCTCAACTCCTTCATCTTCGATTGGAACCTGCAAGATTGAAGCAGAACGTTTTATTATCTTTTCGATTGCTGATTGTTCATAATAATTTAATCTGAGAACTAAGCCAAATCTATCTCTAAGTGGAGCAGTTAAGAGACCAGCTCTTGTGGTTGCTCCTATCATTGTGAAAGGTTCTAAATCTATCTGTAGTGACCTCGCAGATGGACCACTATCAAGTATAATCTCCATCTGAAAATCTTCCATTGCGGGATAAATATATTCTTCAACAACATGGTTAAGTCTGTGAATTTCATCTATAAAGAGGGCATCACACCTTTGAAGATTAGTCAAAATACCTGCTAAATCTGATGGTTTATCTAATACTGGTCCTGAAGTCACTCTTATCTCAACACCTAACTCATTAGCTATAATGTTTGATAGAGTTGTTTTACCTAGGCCGGGAGGACCGTATAGCAAGATATGATCTAAAGGTTCATTCCTGAGTTTAGTTGCTCTAATAGAGATATCTAACAACTCTTTTATATGCTCTTGCCCTACAAAATCACTCAAGGATTTTGGTCTGAGAGCTCTGTCAAAATCTTTATCTTCAAAACTCTCATTAGGATTACTAACTCTTTCTAACATAACACCTCTTTTAGAAATTTCCTTATCTGAAAACGCTTTATAGCTTGTGAGAATAATCTATCTTAAGTAAGAAAAACCTAGTTTAACTTATGCTAAGTAATTCTTAGTAATTTAAAACTATTCCTCATTAAGCCAACTATCAATATGATAGTTTTTATGCATTATTTGGATTTAATTTATCAAATGGACTAATAGTGTCAATTAATTTGTTTTTTGACTACTTAACCCACGTTGAGTCTTGCAATTTCAAGCTAGCTACAGACCTCTAACAAAAAGAGATTTTGCTTACAAGAAAAAAGCCCTGCAAAAAGACAGGGCTCCCTTAATTTATCTAAGCTAATACGATATCTATTTTACTAAAATACCTTTGATTAACTGACTTTCTCTTGTTGTTTCCATCTTGAAAAGATAAATACCTGATGCACATCTATTATCATTTTCATCTTTGCCATTCCAATTTACCTTATAAAATCCAGGTTGATAAATCTCTTGAGTCAGTTGCTTAATTTCCTGTCCTCTTATATTATAGACTTTTATGTTAACTCTATCAGTTGTATTAACATAAAATCTAACTGTAGTGGAAGGGTTAAATGGATTTGGGTAAATACTTCTCAAACTAGTTTTATGAGGAACAGTAACACTATCTGAGTTATGTCCTACAACCTTGATATGGATAGGGCCAAAAGTTTGATTTTCATTGGAGAGTTCAACTGATTCCAACCAGTAATAGTAGTTGCTATGAAGGTCAACATTTTGATCTGTATAAGAATAGTTATTTCCAACAAGACTGTTATTAGCTGAAACAATCTCTTCATTAGCCCTTATTGCATTATCTAAGAAAGGAGTTGAACTTCTAAGAATATTATAACCAATAAGTCCACTTTCAGCTTCAGTTTTCCATTGAATTGACACCATAGGTTGGCCTAAACCACTATATGTCATTGATGATGTGAATGAGGTTAATGTTACAGGAAGAGTTTCATCTCCAAAATCGAAATCATGACTTCCTAAATCTCCAAAAGAATCCTGCTCAAAGACTGTCCATTCTGAATCTGGAGTTGTTGTTCCATTTTTATTACCGGAAGCAGTCCATGTTTCAGAATTAGTATTACCAGCTGACACATTACTTTTCCTAACAAGAGTTCTAGAAGCTGTAGCATTAGCAACATTAGCAACAGTCCATCCATCTGCATTTCCAGCTGGAGAAGCATTAGGAACTCCAATGATATCAAGTGCAGTATCACTCTTGAACAAACCAATAGCATTTTTTCCATTGAATGCTAGGTTTGCATTGGTAGTAGATGCTGAATTCAAGACACTAGCGTTTGCACTTGGATGTGCTAAGACATAAACAGCATCATTCTCTAGATTTCCAGACAGATTTAGTGTTTGAGCCCAAGAGCCCCCAGGGTTTGAGATTCTGATAGAGTAGTTAGATAAGTCTACTGTTTGCCCTGTTCCGTTATAGACTTCCAGCGACTTATTGTTTCCAGAGCCTGCAACATATTCTGAGATTATTAAATCATCTGCATATACAATATTGGATGCTACAGTTATGTAATCAGTTTTAACTAAAGTCCTTTCATCTAGGTTATTATCTACAACATAAAGAGAAACTGAATAAGTACCAGCTACATTATAGATATGATTAGGATTAGCTGACATTGATTCAGCAACTCCATCATTATTAAAGTCCCACTCATAAGCATAAGGGCTTGAGCCACCACTTACATTCGCAGTAAATTGAATTGTAGTACCTGCTGTTGTCGAAGTCAGGTCTGCGGAGAAATCAACTGTAAGAGGTGCATAATTATGACTACCAAAATCTGTATAATAAGCATTAGAATAAACTATCCACTCAGAATCATTTACATCAGTTCCAGCTGAGCCAAAGCCATTTTCTAAAGTCCAATAATCTGGATTACCTTGAGTAATATGGGATTTCCTTACTAAAACATGGTCTGCAGTTGCGGTGCTAGTTCCAGCAACATCCCATCCTGAGCCAGGATCTGATTGATATACACCAATAATATCAATTAGTTCATTATTTTTGAACAAACCAACAGTATCATCACCATTGAAAGATAAAGAACCTGTTAATAGGTCTGCTGCGAGAATTTCAGCATCATTATTACCATTATCTTTCCCGATAGTATAAACAGAGTTATTAGCTAAAGTTCCACTTAGAGTAATTACTGAGTTGTTCCAATCACCACCATTATAAGCTAGCTTAACAGAATAAGCACTTAAGTCAACATTAGATCCTGTTCCATTAAAGATTTCCAAAGCTTTATTGTCCCCAGAAGCACCTTCAATATATTCGGAAATAAAAAGCTCGCTGGTAGCTGTCTGATCTTCAGTAAGTGTATAACTAGCACTAGCAATTTCACTATCATCAAAATCAGCCTTAACTGCAATAGCTTTTATAATACTTGTTTCAGTTATTGTGAAAGGATTTTCATAAAGTGTTGAAGAAGTTGTAGGTGTAGAATTATCACTAGTATAATAAATTGAAGCTCCATTAGTAAGACAAGATATTGTTACTTCCAGTGAATTAACAAAACTACCAGAAGCTGGTGATATTACAGGAGTGGCTACTTGTGGATTTGAAGCTGAACCATAAATAGCGGCGACCCATTCAGGGTGATTAACGAATGGGTTTCTATTACCTTGATAAGCATAAATACCTTCATTTCTATCAATTTCTGCTTGATCCACCGGATCTGATTCATGCCATTGTAAAAGAGTTGGTAACATATCAATATTTAAGCCTGTTGTTGAACCATCATCTGATAATGGTAAGTTCCAACGAGTATTCATATATAACATAGCACGAGCAGTATTACCTTTATGTTGATCTGCTACCTCAAAAACTGTCTCACCATCAATGTTATATCCCCTATATGAAACATATCCACTTGCTTCAGTCCAACTATTCAATACAGAATTTACATTATCGAAAGGCAGGTTACCCCTGGAAGAATTCACCTCAGATTTAGTAGGGAACAAATGATGAATATCGGTTCTAGCAATAGCATAATCGGTCGGTGTTTCGTATTCCTCTAACCAACTTTGTGGATAAGAATGCTCACAATCTATGCCAGCAGGGGAAGAGGTATTTCCATAATTATGGGCGACTTCAAGTCCTGAATAAACACCTGTAATACTATTATTAACATTATCAATACTACTGTACATAGCTTCTCTTGAAGCATCATAATCTGACAAAGTATTTGTCGCTATTAAAGTATATAATTGGTTTTTTAAAGCTTGCCCTGATGTTTCAGTAATTGAACTATAATATGATTCAATACTTGTGCTATTGACTGTAATATAGTCTGTTTTAACATGAGTAGAATCCCCTGTATCACTGTCTAACACTCTAAGAGAGATACTATAAACCCCAGCCTCAGTGAATGTATGAACTGGATTTTCTGCAGAAGAATCTTCTAACCCATCTTCATCAAAATCCCAACTGAAAAGATAAGGAGAAGTTCCACCAGATACTAAGTTAGTAAAAGTAACAGTTAAAGGCTGGTCTCCAGAGGTTACATCAGCTGAGAAATCAACTACTAGGTTAGAAGCTGCTACACCATCAAAAGTATGACTTCCCAAAAAGCTAAAATCATCTTGAGTTTCTACTATCCACTGTGAATCTTCAGCACTTGTTCCAGCTGATAAAGTCCAATCTGTAGTAGGAGAGAAGACTGATGATTTACGGACTAAAGTTCTATTTTGAGTAGCTGCAGCAACTCCAGCAACCGACCAACCATTACCTGGGTCTCCCTGACCTGTTGTACCAATTACATCAATCAAAACACCATTTTTGAATAAGCCAATCCCATCATCTCCATTATGAGTCATTATTCCTGCAGAAGCATCACTTTCTGCTAAAATGAGGGCATCTGAACTGCTATTAGCAATTACTACAACCTCATTATTACCCAATACAGAAATTGCATCACTTAGATTATAGGTTACTGAATAATCAGCTCCATTTGTCCCCTTCTTCAAGGTATAATCCGAAAGATCAACATTTTGCCCAGTTCCATTGAAAATTTCAATTGCTTTATTATTTGAAGAACCTTCTATATACTCCGAGATAAATAGGTCACTAGCTCCAGCAGGAGCATCTTCAACTGTGATATATCCTGTTTTAGTTTCAGTATCACTTGCTGAGTTGGCATCAGTTACAGTAAGTTCAACCGTATATGTGCCTGTTGAAGCATAAGTATGACTAGGGTTTTCATCTGTTGATGTATTTGAATCACCGAAGTTCCAGCTAAATGTGAGAGGAGCTAAGCCGTCGGTAGATTCATTAGTGAAAGTAACTGGGTTACCTAAATAAACTGTTGTAGTGTTAGCTGAAAATTCAGCTGTAGGTGGAATTGGATTTTGAACAAGATAGGATAACTCATCAGATGTAGATGACTCATCAGCATCATCAGTTGCTGTAATTTGATAATAAACTGTGGTGTTATTAGCTTGAGCAGGAATCTCTGAATTTGCAATGTAAGTAGATCCACTATCAAAAGCCATAGTTATAGAGTTTGGTAAAGTACCTGAAGCTGTTCCCCAGTTTAAAACAACACTGGATACACCACTATCATCTGTAACATCAGCTGAAACTAAAACTGTTGTAGATGAATAAATATCAGTATCTGGAGCTTGTATAATATTTGATATAGTCGGAGCTAAATTTGCTCCAGTAGAATAAACTACTGAAAAATCATCATATAACATTCTCTCCCCAGAAGTAGTATAAAATCTAATTACAATTGTTGATCCTGCATCTGGAGTAATTGGACTAGCAAACGTATGCTCATAAGCTCTATATACTTTATCACCGTCTGTAAAATAACTACCATCAATAGTCCCTATTTGACTATAGTTACTTCCACCATCAGTACTATATTCTATTGATATATTTGGACTAGGGTTATTAGCCCATCTTGCCATCTGAATACTAAATGATTGAACAGTCAAAGACATTTCAGCATTAAGATAAGCCCCTGATTCATCATCCAGTCTCCAAGCATAACTTCCACTATAGGTATATGAGCCTTCTCGAAAAACATCATTTGAAATGAAAGTTAGTCCTCCTGGAGCTAAACTATTTGTATAAGATCTTGTAGTATAACCTGAACCACCTGACCAATTTGCATTCACATCGAAATCTTCTGTATAAGTTTCTGCATTAAGACATATAGTCAGTAAAAAGGTTATCAATATTAATAAAAAGTACTTTGTATTTTTCATTTAAAAAACTCCTCTCAATGTTTTGGGGCAAATTTGAGACATGACATATTTATTGTCAAATAAATTTTTATTGATAAAATATTTATTAAGTTAAATGGTGTTAAAATATAATATTATTAATGGATAAACAAGTGTTAATTTTTCTTGTTTTTTACTCATTGTAAGTTAGATAGTATAGTCAAATTGTAGTAAGAATTTCCCCTTTCAGTTCTTAAGAATGCCTGCTTGTTGTTAGCTCTTGCGGATGAGAGTATCTGTCGGACCGAAATCCGACAGTTTACATACTCATTAAGAAATACAGGAAGGACAAAATATCCAACCTGTATAAAATTATAAGCTAGTTGATCTTCTTAATCTGATTCAATTCCTCTATCAGTTCTTACCGCACAGAGTTTTCCACACATAGTACAGTAATCATCATCTTTAGATTCAGAATTATCTTTTCTTTCTTTAGCAAGTTCAGGATCAAGTGAGTTAGCATAAATAGTATTCCAATCAAACTCTCTTCTAGCTTTTGAAACCTTATGATCTTTCTCAATTGCTCCTGGGATTTTTTTGACTATGTCTCCTGCATGAGCAGCAATTTTTGTAGCAATTATCCCTTGTTTAACATCATCAGCTGTTGGCAGACAAAGGTGTTCAGCTGGAGTAACATAGCAGAGGAAATCAACACCTGCTCCAGCAGCTAAAGCTCCTCCGATAGCACCTGTTATATGATCATATCCTGAAGCGATATCAGTTACTAAAGGACCTAAAACATAAAAAGGTGCTTCTTTGCAGATGGATTTCATGATTTTTACATTCATCTCTACTTGATCTAAAGGAATATGACCTGGTCCTTCAACCATAACTTGTACTCCTCTCTTTCTAGCTCTATCAACAAGTTGGCCCAAAACTAATAGTTCAGCAAATTGACCTCTATCAGAAGCGTCATATTGAGATCCTGGTCTCATTCCATCCCCTAAAGATAAAGTAACATCATATTTAGCACATATTTCTAGAAGTCTGTCATATTCAGCATAGAGAGGGTTTTCAGACTTGTGGTTTTTCATCCACTGTTTAATAAGAGAACCACCACGAGAAACAATACCTAACAAGCGGTCTGAAGTCTCATAAGTAGCAATACTTTGTTTAGTTATCCCACAATGAACTGTAATGAAATCTACCCCTATTTTAGCATGATTTTCAATTTCTTCAAAAAGTAAATCAGCAGTCATATCATAGAAAGCTTTTCCTTCAGCTAAGAGTTTACTCATAACATTGTAGATTGGAACAGTTCCCACCATTAGAGGAGAGCTATTCACCATTAACTTCAAAATAGCTGTTAAGTCACCTCCAGTTGATAAGTCCATAATACTATCAGCTCCATATTTGACAGAGGTCTTGAGTTTCTCTAATTCTTCTTCTAGTACGCAATGTTTTTCAGAAGTTCCTATATTAGAATTAACTTTGGTTTTTAGTCCGTAACCAATTCCAAGAGCTGAGAAATCATGATTAATATTTTTAGGGATCACGATTCTTCCCTTAGCAACCTCATCTCTAATATATTCTTTATCTCTATTTTCTTTTTTTGCAACAATCTCCATTTCAGGAGTTATAATACCTTTTAAGGCTGATTCTAATTGTGTCATAATTTCCTTTATTCTTTAACAGTTAAATATGTAACTTAGTTTTTATTTTGAGAATCCTTTCTTCTAAATCAAGATTATTCATAAAATATCTAACCAGGCAAACATTTTCCGCACCTGCATATACTACTTTTTCAACATTATTATCATCAATGCCTCCAATAGCTACTACAGGAATATCAGAAGATTCAACTACACTTTTGATTAATTTTAATCCTACAGCTGGGTCAGCTTTTGCTTTAGTAGGTGTGGGAAAGATGGGACCGAACCCAATATAATCTGGATTTTGAGTTATAGCTTGCTTAGCTTGTTCCAGCGAATGAGTCGAAAGGCCATAGATTTTATTATTCCCGAAAATCCCTTTTGCATCTTTTAAGGAAATATCATCTTGACCTAAATGCAAACCATCAGCATCAACTATTTTAGCTAAATCTGCCCGGTCATTCATAATGAAGTTAGTAGAAGATTGAGAAGTTATCTTTAAAATTTCCCTACTAGCAGAGATTATTTCTCTATCAGAAAGGGATTTCTCGCGTAGCTGTAAATACTTTATATTATATTTAACTGCTATACGAGCAATATCTTGATAAGATAGAACTGGATTAGTTATAATTAGATATAATCCAAAATTATTGGTCATTTTCTAAGCTTTCCTCAATTAGTTGAGCAACTTTCTGACCAGACAGGAGCATTCCTCCAAAAATTGGTCCCATTCTAAAAGAACCGCTTACACCATTTGCAGCCATACCGGATACGAAAAGACCTGGATAGACTTCCTTAGTATTTTCAACAGTCGCTTCTTCTCCCTCCTCAACAGAAAGTGATCTTTCACCTTGAACCCTTCCACTCGGAGTATTTAACTTGATGCTGTTTTTCCTAGCAACAGTGGAAGTTACTTCACAAGGATGCCCTGTACCGTCAAGCACTCTTCTAGCCATTATTA
Source organism: Cloacimonadales bacterium (SeqCode) (assembly GCA_963678375.2). Lineage (GTDB taxonomy): Bacteria > Cloacimonadota > Cloacimonadia > Cloacimonadales > JAFGVF01 > JAEKNW01. Next base: position 1,437,060 of record OY782831.1, on the reverse strand, counting down.
CAAGAGGATCAACATGAAGACCTTCCCTAATAACAGTAGCCCAGTTCACAACAACTCCAGCTACCTTTTCTTTTTGGAATACTACATCTTCAACGATAAATCCATTATTGATAATAGCACCAGCTTGTGTAGCTGCATAGATTAAGGCAGAAGTAGCATGAACAGAGTCACAAGTAACACAGGTATCATCATACTTTTCATACTTGATATTGAACTGGTCTAAAATTGCTTTTGCCTCATTTTGAACCACAATTTGATTAAATAACATAGCTCCACCCCACATACCACCACCTGGGGCTAATTTTGATTCAAAAACTGCTACTTTTTTTCCTGCTTTAGCTAAATAAGTTGCCGCAACTAGGCCAGAAGGTCCTGCTCCTACGATAGCAACATCTAATTCTAAAATACTCTTCAACTTGTTAAAATAGGTATCAATAATACCACGTGAAACAGTTAGTTCCATCATTCCTCCAATAGTTTTTTTTGGAGGATAATGCCTTAATGAAGGTTAGATTTGTAAGGTGTGTAATAAAGTCGCATCTCACTTCCTTCGCCGGCATTACCCGGATCAGGTTCTAAGGGTATAATCTCAGCCGTTAGGCACCCCTGAATCTGCATGATTATAGCAAATAAATTTTACTCTTCTCAGATGTCAAGAAAAACTAATACTCAGCCTTTAACTCTGTAATTATCAAATCACCTTGACTTGTCTGACTATAACTTTTACCGCCTAAGGAGACTTTAACTTTTTGTAAGGAATAATTAGCATGAGGCCAGTGAGATACTTCAGCATAAACCCAATAATCCCCAGAAGTCAGAACATTACCTGTCTTATCTTTATTATCCCAGTAAAAGGTATGCTTACCACTATCAATGCTAGCACCAGTAATTTGAACAATTGAAGACTCAAATTCTGATTTCTTTGCCCATTTAGGTAAATGTACCTGCTTATCTTTAATATTAGCAGAAAACCCTGATACATAGACACTAGCAATATAATTCCCCTGCAAGTCTTCAATCCATACTGCAGTTTGGGGAGCAATATAATCACCGAAACCTAAAGTTAAGGAAATCTTAGTTGCCATTCCTTGAGGTTTATCCCTTTTTGTTTCTTGAAACTGCATTTGAGAGATTAATTTAGCCTTTTCTTTTTCATCTTCACTAGCTAAAAAGCTATCAGTTAGTTCCTTTCTTGCTTGTCTATTGATGATTCTTTCCTTAATATCTTTAGCTGTCTGAATGTTCATTTTATTCTTGCTATTTTCTAAGACCCATTCTGCTTCTAGTCTAGCATCTTCCAATGATTTTACAAAAAATGGTAGTTGAGATAAGACATCAGCTTTGAGTAATCTAAAATTCTCATTTTCGGGCATCAGTTGAACTATTCTGCTTAGGGCATCAGCAACATTGAAGGCTAAGTCTGTCATAAAAGCTACATCTTCATAAATCTTTTCATCATATCCATGTTGGGAAATAACCTGTATTACATTCAAATATTTAAGATATAGATCAATATTTGTAGTATCTTGCTCGGTTGCTTTGCTAAGAATCTTATAGGCTTCAAGATAGTTATTTTGATCTAAATATTCATCAACTTGAGCTTGCATATCATCATCAGATAGTACTTCCTTACCTGTTTTTGATGTCAAATCTTCCACTTGTTTCAGACTATCCTGATAGAAAGGTGAATTACTACCATATCGGATAATATTCTTATAGAAGTCTATAGCCTTTTCTTCATTCCCCTGCTTTTGATAACCCAACGCCAAGTAGTAAGAAGTTACCAAGTAGTCATCATTACTCAAGCCTGGACGTCTTGCTACACTCTCTAAATCAGAAATTCCCTTAGCGAGTTTATTAAAGAATTTAGGGACATTAACTCTAAGAATCCCTCTCCACAGAAGAGAGTTCTTATGATTTTCTTGCATCTCTAAGGCTTGAGCAAAGATTTTTTCAGCTTTTCTTACCATAGATCCAGCTTTTAAGAAATTAGTCTGACCCGAGCCTTTACTCACCATTAAACCATAAACGCTAAGCACATCTACATTATCTGGATATTCATCAACTGCTTCTTCCATAATCTCAATTGCATCAAAAATATCTTCATTTTCCATAGCTCTTGCAGATTCAATATATTCTTCTGCTGTTTTTCCAAATGCAAATGTCAAATTTAACATAAATAATCCAAGCAACAATATTTTCTTCATCTTTATTCCTTTTTCAAAGATTATTTGGGCTTTGTATTAACTAATCTTTCTAGAGTTTCTATATAGTTAGCATAGGCTTCTCTTCCTTTATCACTTAGCCAATAGCTAGTTATTGGCTTTCTATCAACAAAACTCTTCTTAAAGGAGATATAACCTGCTACTTCTAACTTTCTTAAATGGGTACTTAAATTGCCATCAGAGGTCTTTGTTTGCTTTTTTAAGGTTGCAAAATCTGTCTTTCCTCTAGTTAGCAAAATAGTCATTATAGCTAATCTGATTCGAGCATGAATAATATCATCTAATTCTTGGTAATCAAATATAGCATCTATATCTATAGACATTTATCTCTTCTCCTTTCTCCAAAGCATCTCTAACTTAATCCCTGGTACTACTTGAAGTAAAAACATTAGGCCAGCAAAATAGAGTAAAGTATTGCTTTCTCCATAACCATCGACTTTTATTAAGAAAAATATTGCTATAGAAGTTACCCACCAGAGAATACCAACTACTCTTAACCACTTATATTGATTTAACCAGCCCTCAATAAAGAAAGCCGAACCGAGTAGAGTACCCATCATAGGTGATATAGCGTAAGGATTTACGACTTGTGATAGAGAAGTTATAAAGGCTAGAATCATCATAGCCACACCATGGCACAACCAGATTACCCCCAATATCTGTTGGGAATAACTAGAAACTGTAAATTTCTCTCTCTTACTTTCTACAACCCAAGAAACTAGCCAACCTAAACTAGTGGCGACTGTCCATACACCCATATAATACCAGCCACTATACATCTCATTATGAATTCCCCAATAGGTTAGGATTAAAGCTGCAATTACAAACATTCCCCAAATTATTGAAGGCATACCACTACTTAAAGCTAATTTCCTATTATCTTCCACTAATGACTTTATAAATCTTAAAGATTCTTCTGCATTCTTCATTTTTAACTCCTTTTAAATTTTTACATTGTACTTTGAAGTACAAAGTCAATTTAATTTAAAAGTTCTCTTTGGCAAGTTTTTTTTTATTCTGGACAAAATATTTAGCTCTCACCAAATTGAAAAACAGTGATGAAGTCTTATTATTAGAGGGAAAATATGAGAAAAATATATATTATAATTTTACTAACTTTTTGGGTTATAGCTCTTTGGTCTGATAAAGCTCAGGAAGTAATAAATACTGCTTTTGCTCTTGAAAAGTCTGATATCCACCAAGCATATCGAATTATGAAAACTGCTAAAAAAGACTTTCCTAACAACCCTGACATCTTAAGTACTTATGGTTACATGGCTGGCTTTGAAGCTAAAGAGACTTATCAGTTAAGAGCTTTATTAGTTGTTAATTCTGCCTTATCAGCTTTCGAAAAGGCTTTAGAAATTGAACCTCATCATAAAAATGCCAGACTTTGGGGTGGCATTCTCAAAATCAATATGCCATCTTTTTTAGGTAAAGTTCCTGAAGGAATGGAAGATTTGCAAATAGTCATACAAAGAGAAGATCTAACAGACATTGAAATAATGCAGATAAAATTCTTTCTGGGAATGGGCTATGAAAAATCAGAGGAATATGATAAGGCTATTGCTCTTTTTGAAGAAGTTATTGCTATGGATTTAGACCAAAGCTATGTTGAAGATAGCCAAATGAGAATTGAAAGACGACAATAATCCCCTTCTTCAACTCCTAACTGGGAAAGTGGATGACCACATCCGCAAGATAACTGGGAAGGCGGATGACCACATCCGCAAGATAACTGGGAAAGCAGATGACCACATCCGCAACTCTTCTCCTGGGTGGATATAAGACTTTTCACAAGCCAATAGTAATCCCCTCCCTCAAACAGGAAGGGGAATAGATTAATCTATCAGTAGCTAACTTATCAAGCCTGAATCATTGCTTATATAATATTTAATTTGATTGGTAGATACAATCAATCTACTTTTTAAAAGATCATGTATCTCTTGTGATTGACTAGATATATCCTGCAGAGTATGATTTATACTTCTTTGAATAGATTTAGTCGCATTTCTTTTACCACTGTTAAGGTTCCTAAAGCTTCCATTCATGTTCATAGAATTTCGGAGATAAGATTCAATAAACTCTCTTTCTCCTAGCATGTCATCACTTTTCTTTAAATCATTATTCATCATAGATTCAGCCAGTTCCTCATCAATCTGTTTTAACCGTCTATTACAGGCAATGACAGTTTTCATATCAGTTGCAGGAATGAATTGATTAATTGATTGATATAACAACTGGTCTTCTTTAGTAAAAAGGTCAAATCTCTTCTTAACATCAGTTGTTAACTGAACTTGATTATTAAGAATATTCCTGAGAAAAATAGGTTCAAATGATTTACCTGGATTATTGATTAAATGAAATAAACATTTTGTACCTAAACTAGAATTCAACAAAACTTCACCCAAACTCTTACTCTTGATGACAAAAGTATCTTTACCACTAATATATTCTATTGTAATTATTTCCATTCAGTCTCCATAAAAATAGAAATATTAAAAGCCTACTCACCATATCAATTTTCTCTTATTAAAATTCTCTTGTTATGGTGAACTATAAAAATAAATAGATTAATCTCATAAATGATTATTCTATTTTATGAAATTGTGTTTACCTAATACCCCATCAAATTATGCTTCTTTCTCGTCTTCCACCATCGCCATCTTTATTAATAGTATCTTCCTCACCAAGCTTAGCAATGCCTCATAAATCTCCCTATTTACAAGAATATTCATAAATACAAATTATATTTTTATTACTTTTTTGTCAAGTAAAAAATCATTTTTTAGTGAATTTTTATTGTTTGTATAGACAAAATATAATCATTTACTTATAAATTCACAATTTATTTTTTTTATACTCTTTTGATATTCATTCATCTAGCATTAATTTTAAAATATGTTTACCTAAGATAGATAAGTAAAAAAATATCTTCCGAGAGATGAACCCTCGGAAGACTTTCTATTTATTTTTTATCCCAGAGAATGTGTAAACTCTTCATAGCCATCAACCAGAGGCAAATGCCCATTCTCAATGGCTGTTTTCAAAGTATCAATTGAAGGAAATGTACCCGACACAATTGGAGAACTTGTAAGAGACTCAATATCAACTGGCTGTTCTGGGTCTTTAGAAGCAGACCACATCATTTTTGTATAAACTGAATAAAAAGAACCAGCTATCTTCTTAGCATAAGGCTTTAACCTATACATCTTTTTCGTGTAGGCTTTTAAATCCTCTTTGAATCCATCTGATATAGCTTGATAAAAATCAGCCATTTTACCAGCATAGGTGGAAACTGTTTCATTCTGAGCTGTTCTCTCTCTATCCACAGGTAACATTCTACCTATTACAACTGATCTATCTTCAAAATTCGCATAAACCAACTCATCTAAAGTCCCTGAATAACTCTTAATACCGTATTTAAACTTAACTTTCATTTCTTTTACCTCTTTTGTTTTTTTTGAAAACTTGCAAGCCTTTCACTTTATTATAGGGTCCATTTTTATAATTCTGGTTCACTTGGTTAAAAATAATTAAAAATAATTCGCTTAAGATGTTGGTTAATACCTCTAAACTGATGCTTAATTGACTTAATTGGGAGCGCTGGTAAATTAACTGGGAACTCGGGTATCCCTGCCCGTATTAATTCCCCTCCAGCGGAGGGGTGGCAGTGTATTTCACTGACGGGGTGGTCTGAATTCCCCTCTCTTGGAGGGGTGGCTCGGTATTTCCGAGTCGGGGTGGTTCTTCCAAACCCCAAAAAAGGTAAACACCTATCAAGGACTTAATCCTCTTGCCTAAAGAATTACCTTTACAAATTTTCTTCTCTTTATTATACTGCTAAAAAAATAAGGACATTAAAAAGTTATTACATTAAAAAGAGATAAAATATGAATTACTATAATAAAAATGCTCAATTATACTTTGATACGACTATAAATGTAGATATGAGTAAACTACAAAACTACTTCTTATCCTACCTACCTGAAAGTGGAGAAATCCTTGATATCGGCTGTGGTTCTGGCAGAGATGCTAAATACTTCTTGAATAGAGGGTATCAAGTACTTCCTCTTGAACCTGCTCAAGAGTTAGCGATACTGGCTGAAGACTATCTTAAAATCCCTATTTCTCAGGAAAAAATAGCTGATATTACCTATAAAAATAGATTTATTGGAGCTTGGGCTTGTGCCTCTTTGCTACATCTTCCTTCTTGGCAAATGCCAAAAGCTCTAAAAAAAATCTACACTGCCCTCAAACCCCAAGCTTATCTCTTTTTATCTTTGAAATATGGGAAGAAAGAGGAGTTTAGAAATGGACGTTTCTTTTGTGATTACACAGAAGATAAATTCGAATCTCTTAATTACCAAGCTCTTGGATTTACCCTTGTAGAATATACTATCTCTCAAGATAAACGTATAGGTAGAGAAAATGAAGCTTGGCTCAATGTTCTATTAAAGAAATAAAGGAAGATATGAAAGCCATTACTAATTCTGGAGATAGATCTTTAGAAGAAATCATAAAAGAGAAATTAGTAACAGCCAAAGAAGTAATCTTCTGTGTCTCTTTTATCAAGAACTCAGGAGTTGATTTACTATTTAACTATCTGAGACATGCTTTGAAGAACAATGCTAAGGTTTCTATTCTTACCTCTACTTACCTTAATGTTACAGAACCCATTGCCCTTTATAAGTTAAAATCTTTAAAAAATGAAAATCTTTCTCTCTCCATTTTTGACCAAGAAAAGCTAAGAACTTCTTTCCATATAAAAGGTTACTACTTTAAATATAGTGAAAATGATGAGCAGATGATTATTGGATCTTCTAATATCTCCAAAACTGCTCTAACAAATGGCTTAGAATGGAACATTTTATTTGACGACACTACAGTCATTACTGACTTTCTGAATCATTATAACAGCATCATTGAAAATTACAGCTTTAATCCTTCAGATGAGTGGTTGTTTAGATATTTTACTGAATATCGCCCCAATCTAAACATTATTGATAGTTCTTACCCAGAGAAAAACAAAACTAACCCTGATTTTGATGATATACAAGAAGAAGTAGCATCTCTTACTTCTGAATATTTAAAAAAATCAACATACCAGCCCATCAAGTGTCAAGTACCAGCCCTTTATGAATTAGACAGAACCAGAAGCGAGGGTTTTGATAAAGCTTTGGTCATAATGGCTACAGGATTAGGTAAAACCTTCTTGTCTGCTTTTGATTCTAAAAGCTTTAAGCGAATTCTCTTTATCGCTCATCGTGAAGAGATTCTTGACCAAGCAAAAGAGACCTTTCAAAAGATTAGACCCCACGCTTCATTTGGTTACTTCAAAGCTGACCAGAAAGACACAGACAAAGATATCACCTTTGGTTCAATTAGCACCTTAGGAAAATCTGTTTACCTTAAGGAAAAATTCTTTGCCCCAGATTACTTCGACTACATAATTGTAGATGAATTTCATCACTCAGCTGCTTCCAGCTATCTAAAATTCTTAGACTACTTTCAACCTAAGTTTCTCTTAGGACTAACAGCAACACCTGATAGACTTGATAATAAAGATATTTATCACCATTGTGATTATAACATTGCTTTTGAATGTAATTTCCATACTGCTATCAATAACAGTTGGTTAGTGCCTTTTGATTATTATGCTATTTATGATGAAGTTGATTATGAGACTATTCCCTGGAAATCTGGGAAATATGACTTAGAAGCCCTAGAAAATGCTTATATGGTTAATAAACGAAGTGAGAACATCATAAAGAACTACAAACTTCATCCTGGTAACCATACAGTTGCCTTTTGCTGTAGTGTTAGGCATGCAGATTATACAGCCAAGCAATTCCAAATCCACAATATCAAGGCTAAATCTCTTCACTCAGCTACATATAAAAGAAAAGAACTAATCCAACAATTCAGCGATGGAGAGATTCAAGTCCTTTGTGTAGTTGATATTTTCAATGAAGGTATCGACATACCTCATATTGACAGAGTAATGTTCTTAAGACCAACAGAATCTTTTGTAGTTTTTATTCAACAACTAGGAAGAGGACTCAGAACTAACCCAAATAAAGAAAAACTCACCGTCCTAGACTTTGTAGGTAATTATAAAAATAGCCACTTCAAACTCTCTTACCTGGCTGGCTTAACTCCCAGAGATCTACAAGAAAAAACAAGCCTCACTATAGAACAAACTAAAAATCTACTTCCTATTAACTGTTCTTTAAACTTAGATTTAGAACTAATTGATATCTTTGAAAACTTAAGAAATCAGAAACTATCTAGATCACAAAAACTAATTGATAATTACAACAGTATTAAAGATAGCCTAATCAATAAATACTCCTTAAGTGAATTTAACTCTGCTTCTGATATCCCTGGTAAATTCTATATCTCAACTTTCAATTCATGGCTAGACTTCCTCTTAGAAATATATCCAGACCAAGCTAATCTCCAAGCTATCAAAAATTCTAATCTTGCTAACCTACTTCAAGAAATTGAAAAAACCGCAATGACCAAACTCTACAAAATGCCAACTATACTATCACTTATCAAAAATGGCAATCTCCAAACCCAAACAAACCTAGTTAGCATAGTCCAAAACTTCAAATCCTTCTACAAATCATCAGTAAATGCTAAGGACCTGTATAATAAAAATAATAGAAACTACCAAACTTGGACTGATAAAGAATGGGCTGACCTAGCTGAAAGAAACCCTATTCACTTCTTATCTCAAAACCCTAATTCAATCTTTACCTATGATAAGGAAAACAAAATTTTCTCACTTAAAATTAATGACCATGATTTAAAAATTCTCAAGAAATATAATAAAGAACTAACTTTCTTCGTCAAAGATAGGATAGAGTACAGACGCGAAGGATATGTGGAGAGGAAGAGGTATCGAGTATAGGTAATTCCCCTCTTCCTAACTGGGAATGCGAGCTTCTTCCTAACTGGGAAAACAGGCATCCTTGCCCGTCCTTTATTCCCCTTTTTGGAGGGGTGGCAGTGTATTTCACTGACGGGGTGGTTCTGGTAGAGATGCTAAGCACTTCATGAATAGGAGGAATCCATTCCTGATCTAAGAGAGCTATAAATTCCTGTTCTAATAGTGCTTCTGTGAAGTTAGACATTATACATCTATATTTGACTCCAGTTTAAATTTATCATCAATCCAAGTAAAAACCTCTTTGAACCTTTTTACTGTTTTTGAATTCATATCATTCAATTTAATTTCATTAGTAGCTACTTTTTGATAAAATAGCTTAGCAAATAGTATTTTCCTACTCTTCCCAATGTTTTCATAAGAGGATTTACTTTTATTTATAGTTATTTCAGAGTCTATGTGTTTTAAATCTTCTAATTCAAACATATCTTCAATCTCACCAGTTAACATTTTTATTTTTGACTTAGTTGATTCTTCATCACCATTAAATAAGTTATTCTGCAAATCAATAAACGTTTTTTTAGGAGTAACTCCTCCATCCATAACCAATAACCAGTCAAGACCATAACCAATACAAAATGAGATTAAGTTATTTATTTTGCCTGTATTAACACCTATTCCCGGCACGAACTCATAATTATTATCCAAATCAAGCAGTTTTTTCATACCTTTAAAATACCAAAAATCCGAAAGTCCTTCAACTAACACATTTTTTTCATGCAGAATTGAAAAATCACAACCCAAATCTAACCCCATTGCCTGGGCAATAGGTTGTAAAGCATCTTGTTTGTTCTGTGTATTAATCTTACAAGTTGTTAATTTCTCGACCAATGTCCCTTTTTCTTTATCGTTTAAGACTAGTCCAATATTATTAAGATTATCTGTTTCAATAAGAGATGGAGAATGTGTCGAATATATGATTTGATGACCCTGCGATGATAGTTTGTGAAACACATTTAGCATATCTTTATTAGCTTTAACATGCAGATGTAGTCCAGGTTCATCAAATAGAAATACAGTATTTTCCTCTTTTTCTCTTGCTTTAAGTTCAAGCCATAAAGAAAGAAACCATACCATTCCTTTACTTCTATTCCTTGGCTCAAGAAGTTCTGAATTTTTGGTTTCTATACAAAATGAGATTTCTGGTTGCCCACTGGTATTATTTTCTATGAAGAATCTTATGTTAACAGGATTTTTACCGAATATTTTTTGTTGCCAATCTTCTTGAAACATAACAGACAAATTTTTCCATTCATTTTCTGCAGATGAGTTTTTTTGGGATAACTTTTTTGAAGCTATTTTATTAAAATTAGTTCCCATTAAACCCTCTAAATTTCTTACAGCTTTATATCCTTCAGTATCTGTATTTTTTCTTATATCCGATAAAAGAATTTTATCAGGCAATATATCTGAGAAATCATTGAAAAGTTTAATTTTTGGAACCATATCTGATAGCTCTGTATTTAAGGCTTGATTAAACTTTTCTAATTTGAAATCCTTATCAGACTCTTTAATCTTTTTCATTGATGATTCAGTGGTAGAACCTTGTATATCGACTTTGATGGATAACAAAATTAAATCAACAAATTCTGGATTAATTGCTATAGAGCTAGAAGGCGCAAGTTCTGAAAAATCATACTTTTTGATGATACTAAAAGTTTTAATCTTTTTAAGAATATCAATATCAACATTCATATCATTAATAATTGTTTCTTTTGAACTAATTATTTTTTTAAAGTTGTTACTTATCAATTCTGATAATTTCATATGAAATTCTTCACTAATATTAGTATAGTCACAAATAACTTCTTGTATAAATTCCTCCTCTCTTTCAAGCTCAAAATTTAAGTTTGACCTATCAGCCTTTTCAGTAGCAAAAAGTTCCATCGCCTCTAAGATAGAACTTTTTCCTGATTCATTTTGACCAGCGAGTACGAACATATTATCATGAAATTCAATATCACCACTATCTTTAATACTTTTAAAATTCTTTATCCTAACCTTATTTAGTCTCATTTATGACCATCCTTTGATATTTTAATTAACAGCATTGTTTTCACATTGTTTAACCGAATGTTTGCTTTCTCAATATTCTTTCTCAAGCAAAATATTGGCACAATCATTTTCGAATATTCTTCTATATATTCTGAGCTTGAAACAATGATTGATATTTTCCTAATCATGCAGAGTTTATTGATGTAGCTATTTAAGAAGTTGAACCTAGTTATGAATTTATAATCACTCAAAAAGCTATAAAAATGTTCAGTTGATATTCGACTATTCTTATGTAAAGTCATGTGAGCAATCGCTTCATTTGATAGCATATTATCAGAGGTAATTGAAACCTTTCCTACACTCATTTAAAACTAACTATTGTTGTATTTTCAAGAATAACTGGAATTTTAAATTTGAGAATTGCGTCTTCAGTTAAAGATACGTTTGTTTGTAAAACATAGCAACCATTTAACCCTATATCTTTAATTGATAGACATTTGACAGCTGCGTCAGAAGAGCAAAACCACTTTAATAGATTCCTAGGGGGAGTTCTTCCAGTACTTACATTAAATTCAGAATCAAAAGGCTTAACCTCCCACCCAAAAGGTAAATTCTTCTCTAGTTCCTCAAATCCCCAAGAAACCGCTATAAGCATAAAAATCACTCTGATGGTTTTCTTCATAATTCTTCCTCCAAAACACCTATCTTTTTTGTAATATATGCAATCAATGTCAATAATGTGTTTTAGAATTTAGTTGTCAAATTTATTTTATGGATAAGGTAATTTAATAATAGGGAGTTACCTGTTCTATAAATTTTATGTTGTTTTGGTGTGTGGGCTTTTTTGGAGTTTCTTTCCAATCGCTTGGAAGCACTTGGTGCTGGTAAGATACCCGCATTCCCAGTTAGGAAGATACCACCCCGTCAGTGAAAGACACTTACACCCCTCCGTAGGAGGGGAATTAGTGAAATTTGTGGATAGTAATTTTCTTTTTAAACAGCCTGATCCACCATCCAATAAAAGAGAAAGTTTGTTAAAATTGGTGGACTAAAGTCCACTCTAAGCCAGTAAAAAAACTCACAACTACTCCTTCACTGTTACTAAATCCAAGACCTACCAGAAATTTATAGAGATAATGAAAATAGAGGATAGGTGTTCTAATAAAAATCTTAAACAAAAAAAATAGGGGCAATGCCCCTATAAGTGCAGTCCACAGCAACTGCTAAAAAAAATCCGTAAATCAGCTTACAATTTTTGGATAATTATAGAGGCTGGATGAACAATCTCAAACTCTATACAAATGCATAAAAGGGGAGATACAAAGTTATTGTCAAGAGAAATTATAGTTTTATGAATTTTCTTTGATAGGAATAACTTTTTTGTATGTGAAGTTGGATGAGTTTATTCTTCCTAAGCTAACTTGGAAGGGCAGTGACTGGATTAGCTAGATCTTTATTTGGATAAGGGTTGGGAGGTGTTTCTTTTTTTTTAAGAAAAGAGGCGGATGTGGTCATCCACTTTCCCAGTTATGTTGCGGATGTGGTCATCCATTTTCCCAGTTATGTTGCGGATGTGGTCATCCGCATTCCCAGTTATGTTGCGGATGTGGTCATCCACTTTCCCAGTTATGTTGCGGATGTGGTCATCCATTTTCCCAGTTATCTTGCGGATGTGGTCATCCTCTTTCCCAGTTATGTTGCGGATGTGGTCATCCGCATTCCCAGTTATGTTGCGGATGTGGTCATCCACTTTCCCAGTTAGAGGCGGATGTGGTCATCCATTTTCCCAGTTATCTTGCGGATGTGGGCTTCCACTTTCCCAGTTATCTTGCGGATGTGGGCTTCCACTTTCCCAGTTAAGAGGCGGATGTTGGCATCCGTATTCCCAGTTAAGAGGCGGATGTGGTCATCCGCATTCCCAGTTAGAGGCGGATGTGGTCATCCGCATTCCCAGTTATCTTGCGAATGTGGGCTTCCACTTTCCCAGTTAGAGGCGGATGTGGGCTTCCACTTCCCAGTTAAGCAAAAAAAAAGCTACCCATCCATGATGAGTAGCTTCTTCTATATTATTATAATTATTCAGCAGTTTCAGTACTTTTTCTACCGACACCGTCCACAAATTCGATAATAGCCATAGGAGCATTATCTCCTCTGCGATTACCAGCTTTAAGAACGCGAGTGTAACCACCGTTTCTTGTAGCATAATTTGGACCGATTTCTTCAAAAAGTCTTTTTACTAAGTCTCTATCTTGAAGAACTTTGTAAGCTAATCTACGATTATGAACATCATTTTTCTTAGCATAAGTAACACAACGTTCAGCAAGCGAGCGCATCTCTTTAGCTCTTGCGAGTGTAGTATTGATGCGTCCATGTTCGACAAGTGATTTTACTAAGTTATGTAACATAGCTTTTCTGTGATCACTTTCTAAACCAAATTTTCTTCCTCTAACTCTATGTCTCATGGTCGAATCCTTATTCTTTTATTTTTACTCTGTTTTTTGCCTCTTGGATTTGAGCATTGATAGAATCAACATCCATACCAAGAGATAAGCCATAAGTATCAAGTAAGCCTTGAATTTCATCCAAAGATTTCTTACCGAAGTTACGGTATTTTAACATTTCACTTTCAGTTTTACCAACTAATTCTCCGATCTTTTCGATCTTAGCAGCCAATAAGCAGTTTGCAGAACGAACAGTAAGTTCAAGTTCTTTAACATTCATATTGAATAGTTTTTCAAGTCTTTCCAATTCTGGATCCATTTGAACTTCTTCAATATATTCTGGTTCCACTTCAAATTGAGAGATACTAGCATAGAGATCTTTCAATATTTTGGCAGCGAGAAATAGTGAGTTTTTAGGGTTGATAGAACCATCAGTTGTAATTTCAACAATAAGTTTATCATAATTCATCTTCTCTTTAACACGTTGGTTAGTCACGAAGAAGTTCACTTTTCTCATAGGAGAATAGATGGAATCGATTGGGATAATTCCAATAGATTTTTCATTCATGTCCTGTTTATCTGAAGGGACAAAGCCTCTTCCATTAGCAGCCCATAGTTCAATTCTGATATCAACATCTTCGCTCATATCAAGAAGTACAAGTTCAGGGTTCAGAATTTCAACGTTTCCCGGTGTTTGAATATCAGCTGCTGTTACTACACCTTTTCCTTTATGTTCTAAAACTAACTCAACTTCATTGATATCGTCAATTTTTAGAACTAACTCTTTCAGTTTGAGAATAAGATCAACATAATCGGAATTAGTACCCGGAATAGGGCAGAATTCGTGATGCAAACCTTCAATTCTAACATATTTTATTGCAGCACCTTGAATAGAAGCTAGTAAAACTCTTCTTAAGGTGTTACCGATAGTAGTTCCAAAACCAGGTTCTAAAGGACCTATTTCGAATTTCCCATAAGTATCACTGTTTTCAATAACTTCGACTTTGTTCGGCATCTGCAACGGTTCTAAGAACATCATATGTGTCTCTCCAGTTTATTTAGAATAGAACTCAACAATTAAACGGACATCTACATTAGTAGGTATCTCTTCAGCATTTGGTATTGCTAAAAATTCACCTTTGAAATTATCTTTATCAACTGATAACCATGAGTATGAAGAAGTTGCACTTGTAACTTCAGCAGCTTCAGACATGGCACCTTTTCTAGACTTTTCTTTAATTTCTATAACATCACCAGGTTTGCATAAGAAAGAAGCAATATTAACTCTTCTTCCATTAACCATAACATGCCCGTGATTAACAAATTGACGGGACTGCATTCTGGTTACAGCAAAGCCTAATCTATAGACTACATTATCCAATCTTCTTTCAAGTAATTGAAGGAAATTATCACCTGTAACACCTTCTTTCTTAGAAGCTTTTACAAAGTAGTTGTAGAATTGCTTTTCTAAAAGACAGTAAGTGTTTCTGAGTTTTTGTTTCTCTTTTAAGTGAGTACCATAATCACTAAGTTTTCTTCTGAAAACTTTACCGTGATCACCAGCAGGATAGTTTCTTCTTTCTAATATTCTATCATATTTTGGTGTTCCGAAAATATTCTCACCAAATTTTCTAACTAATTTTGCTTTAGGTCCTGTATATCGTGCCATTATTCCCCCTTAGATTCTTCTTGTTTTTGGTGGACGGCAGCCGTTATGTGGGATTGGAGTTGCATCTTGAATAGATAATATCTTTAATCCCGTCGCATTCATAGATCGGATAGATGCTTCTCTACCTCCACCAGGTCCACGAACGATTACTTTTACTTTTGTGATTCCCATATCAAGAGCAGTTTTTGCTACTTCTCCTGCTGCAATCTGGGCTGCATAAGGAGTTGATTTACGAGAACCTTTATTACCAATCTTACCACCTGATGACCAAGTAAGTACATTACCAGCCTTATCAGCTAGAGTGATAATAGTATTATTAAAACTAGAATGGATATGTGCTACACCTTCGTCAAATGCTAAGCGAACTCTTTTTTTCTTAGCTCTTACTTTCTTTTTAGCCATAAGTTCTCCTATTTCTTCTTCTTCTTAATTGAACCAGGTTTTGGACCTTTTCTGGTTCTTGCATTATTTTGAGTGTTCTGCCCGTGTACAGGGAGTCCTCTCTTATGACGAAGTCCACGATAGCAATTGATTTCCATTAGACGTTTAATATCTAAAGCAATCTTTGTTCTTAAGGTTCCTTCAACAGTATATTCATTTTGAATAATGTCACGAATAAGTCTTTCTTGTTCTACTGAAAGATCTTGCACTTTGATGCTCTCATCAATGTTAGCCTTCTTGAGGATTTCTGAAGACAAAGATCTTCCTATGCCATAAATATAAGTTAAACCTATAACAACTCTTTTGTTATTAGGTATCTCAACACCTGCGATATGTGCCAAGCCTTTCCTCCTTCGGAATTTATTATATTATTTTGTTAGGGTCTATCCCTGGCGTTGTTTGTGTTTTGGATTTGTACAAATCACACGGATAACACCATTTCGCTTGATAATTCTACAATCTTTACAGATTTTCTTAACAGAAGCTCTTACTTTCATTTTTTCTCCTTCATCTGTAACAACTATTTATAACGGTAAGTGATTCTTCCTTTGGTCAAATCGTAAGGTGATAATTCTACTTTAACTTTATCTCCAGGTAAAATCCTAATGAAATGCATTCTCATTTTTCCTGAACTATGAGCAAGTATAACATGCCCGTTTTCTAACTCCACCTTAAATTGCGTGTTTGGCAAGGACTCTTTAACTACCCCTTCTACCTCTATAACACCTGATTTAGCCATTCTCTCTTCCTACCTTAGTTAAAATTTCTGGTTTTGTATCTGTTACTAATATGGTATGTTCGAAATGAGCAGATAAAGAACCATCTTTTACAAGATATTCCCAGCCTCTTTCAATAACTTTATTAGTGCCAATATTGACCATGGGTTCAATCGCTATGGTCATTCCTTCTTTTATTAACTTTCCCGTACCCTTTTTCCCAACATTGGGAATCATGGGGTCTTCGTGTAATTCTTTACCAATGCCATGACCTGTAAGATCATCAGCACAGTAATAACCATTCTCTTTAACAAATTTGCCGATAGCATAAGAGATATCTCCTACTCTATTACCGACAATTGCTGCATTGATACCAATTTCTAGTGCCTGTTTGGTTACATCTAAAAGATCTTGTGTCTCTTTTGAAATCTCGCCTACTGTAAATGTGTAAGCTGAATCTCCATGATAACCGGCTTTTCTAGTACCAACATCCACACCAATGATATCTCCTTCTTTAAGAATAACATTCTTAGAAGGGATTCCGTGAACAATTACTGAATTAACCGAAGCACAAATAGCACCTGGAAATGGGGCTAAGCCGGGAACAGTATATCCTTTAAATGCAGGATAAGCACCATGAGAGCGAATAAATTCATCAGCAAATTTGTCTAATTCCCAAGTAGAGATACCTGGGGCAATAATCTTTTCCATCTCTTGCCAGAGTAGTCCGATTATTTCACCTGCTTGGCGCATTTTTTCAATCTCATGTTGCTTCTTAATCTTTATCATCTTCCTGATCTTCCTCTTAATTTACCACGTTTCATGAAACCATCATAGTGACGAGACACAAGGTGAGATTCAATCTGTTGAAGTGTGTCTAAAGCAACACCAACAACAATGATAATACTTGTACCGCCGAGTACTGATAAACTAACTCCTAAAACACGGAATAAGATATCAGGCATAACAGCGATAATAGCATAGAAAATAGCTCCAGGAAGAGTAATTCTAACTAATACTCGATTGATATATTCAGCAGTTCTCTTTCCTTGTTTAACACCAGGAATGAAACCACCGTATTTTTTCATATTATCAGCCATCTCTACTGGATTCATAACCATTGCAGTATAGAAGTAAGCAAAGAAGATGATTAATATCATTGATATTATAGTATAAAGTGCAGTTCCTGGTGAGAACCAGTTTGTTACAAAAGTAGAATCTGTATTAAAGAATCTAATAATTGTAATAGGGAACATAAGCACTGACTGAGCAAAGATAATTGGAATAACACCAGCAGTATTAACCCTTAATGGGATATAAGTAGATTGACCACCATATACTTTACGGCCAATAACTCTTTTTGCATACTGAACAGGTATTTTTCTTATTGCTTCAGTTACTAAGATAACAGATGCAGTAACAACAACTATGGCAGCTAAAATAAAGAGAATCATAAAAATATTCCCAATAGATGGATTAGCTGCAACTCTTTGGAAAAGACCATAAATCTCACCAGGAAGGCGAGCTATGATACCAGCAAATATAATCAAAGAAATACCGTTACCAATACCCTTCTCTGTAATCTGTTCACCAAGCCACATGATGATCATAACACCAGTGATTAAGGTAATAATTGTTGATACAAAGAAAAATGTTTGGTTGATTGTTACAATGTTTGGTTGTGAAAGTAACATAACGCATATTCCAATAGAGTTCAAACCCGCTACCAATACGGTTCCATATCTTGTAATTTGAGTTATCTTTTTCTGCCCTTCAGCACCCTCTTTTTTGAGTTTTTCAAAATAAGGGATAACACTTCCGAGTAATTGAATAACAATAGAAGCTGTAATATATGGCATAATACCAAGAGCAAATACTGACGCTCTAGACATATTACCACCAGCGAAAAGGTCTACTAATCCAAGTAGTCCTTCGCTATTGTTACTAAATATTTTTCCTAACTCTGAGGCATCTACGCCGGGAACCGGAATAAAGCTTCCCAATCTATATAACACAAGAATAAAAGCAGTAAATAGTACTTTTTTCTTTAAATCAGGAACTCTAAATATATTCGCTATTTTACTTAACAAAATTCACTACCTCCGCTTTACCACCTTTATTTTCAATCAGTTCGATTGCTTTTTTGGAAAAAGCGTTGGCTTTAATAGTCATTGTTTTTGAAAATTCTACATCTCCTAGTTCGGCTAGGACCTTAACTGGATAATTGGCTTTTTTACCACTCTTTGGTAGTAATCCAATCTCTTCCATTTTAGCAATATCTAACTCTTGAACGTCTAAATCAACCAGGTCTTTTAAATTTACGATTCTATGTGAAACTTTAAAGATATTTTTGAATCCTCTTTTTGGGAGTCTTCTCTGGATAGGCATTTGACCACCTTCAAACCAGATAGGGATTTTTCCACCAGAACGAGCTTTCTGTCCTTTGTGTCCTCTACCTGCTGTTTGACCTTGACCAGTCGCTTGACCTTTTCCTAATCTTTTTTTATTCTTTTTAATAGCTGGTTTACTAAGATTATGTAAGGTTAACATCTTATCTCTCCTTAGTTTTCTTCAACTGTTTCGACTTTTAATAGGTAGTCAACTTTCTTAATCATACCCATGATAACAGGACTGTCATCATGAATTCTTGATTTTCCAATTCTACCTAAACCAAGTGAAGCTAAAATTCTTTTATGATTCTCTTTTCTGCCAATTGCACTTTTGATTTGGCTTACTTTAATCTTCATCTTTAGCCTCCATACCAGTCAATTCAGCAAAAGTTTTATTTCTAAGTTTAGCAATATCGTTGATAGTTCTAAGCTTTTTAAGACCAACAACTGTAGCTTTTACAACGTTAGTTGGTGTATTAGAACCCATTGACTTACATAGAATATTTTCAATTCCTGCAGCTTCAAAGATAGCTCTAGTAGTACCACCTGCAATAACACCAGTACCAGGAGAAGCTGGTCTCATTAAGACTTTGCTCGCACCAAATCTTCCTAACATTTCGTGAGGAATTGTACCATTAGTTATCGGAATTCTAAACATAGTTTTGCTGGCTCTTTCTTTAGCTTTTCTGATTGCATCAACAATCTCAATAGCTTTACCTTTGCCAACACCAACATTTCCTTTTTTGTCACCAATAACTACAATAGCGCTAAAAGAAAAGTTTTTACCACCCTTAGTTACCTTGGTTACACGGTTGGTTGCAACTATTTTTTCAACAAATTGATCTTCAACTTCTGGATTATTCATTTGTCTCAACATTTCCTCCCGTTATAGTTCTAATCCGGCTTTACGAGCACCATCAGCAAATGCTTTTACTCTTCCGTGATATTTGTAACCGGCTCTGTCGAAGCAAACTTTAGTAATACCAGCTTTCATTGCTTTGGCTGCTAATTGCTGTCCAATTTGAAAACTAACTTCTACTTTTTTAATTCCTTCTTCTAACTGAGCATCTTTAGATTTGGATGATAATGAGACTAAGGTAACACCTTTTAAATCATCAATTATCTGTCCATATATATGATTCAAACTTCTGAAAACAACTAATCGAGGACGAGTAGCTGTTCCGCTAAGTGTCTTACGAATAGCTTTTCTACGTCTCGCTCTTTTTTCATTTCTAATTATATTACTTGGTTTTACCATTATTTACCCCGCTTATGCTCCAGCTTTTCCAGCTTTGATTATTACGCGCTCTGTGCTGTAGCGAATTCCTTTACCTTTGTAGTTCTCAGGCTTACGACACTCTCTAATTTCAGCAGAGAATTTACCAACATCTTCTTTATGAATTCCTTTTACGAATACATTTGCTTGATGTTCAGAATGCATACCTTTACCACGAGGAATTGCTTCAGCTTTCACTTCTAAACCTTCTGGTATCTCTAAATAGATGTCATGAGAGTAACCTAAGTTGAGCTTAAGCCATGGGCCAACTACTTCAGCTGAAAAACCAGTTCCAATTACATGGAGTAATTTTTCATAACCTTGAGTAACACCAGTAACTAGGTTTTGCACTAAAGCTCTACCTAAGCCATGGAAAGCCTTTTGCTCTCTACTATCATCTTGTCTTAAGAATACTAGACGATTATCTTCTTGAGTAACAGTAATTCCACCAACTAAATCATGTGAGAGTTTACCTAATTTACCTTCAACTTCTATGTGGCTACCTGTAATGTTTACTTTTACACCTTCAGGAAGCACGATTGGACTTTTTCCTATTCTTGACATGCTATCCTCCTACCACACTTTGCATATGTATTCGCCACCAACATTCTGGTTACGGGCATCTCTATCAACCATAACACCACTGCTTGTTGATATAAATGCACAAC
Source organism: Cloacimonadales bacterium (SeqCode) (assembly GCA_963678375.2). Lineage (GTDB taxonomy): Bacteria > Cloacimonadota > Cloacimonadia > Cloacimonadales > JAFGVF01 > JAEKNW01. The sequence goes on along the minus strand of OY782831.1, from coordinate 1,416,284 downwards.
CGGTATTATTATATACTCTAGGAACATGGTTTGCTTTTACATATACTCTTCTTCCAGGTTTAGAAACTCTTTCAATTCCGGTTAAAACCGGCTGACCACTATTTGTATATCTAAGGTTTAAACTTAATTTTTTGAAGTTTAATCCTCTTTCAGGATCTTTTTCTAATACATGAAAACTGTTGATGAAGTTCTCTTTAGCTAAAAGAGTAACTACAGATTCAACAATTTTACTGTGATTTAATACCACTCTGGTATGTCCGGCACGATATGCATTTCTTACTTTTGTTATTGCATCAGCTATCGGATCTGATATCATTTTTCCTCCAGTTTATTACCAACTAGCTCTTGTGATTCCAGGGATTTTACCATGGTCAGCTAATTTTCTGAAACAAAGACGGCATATACCAAAATCTCTCATGTAAGCTCTTGGTCTTCCACAAATTTTACAACGAGAATATTCTCTAACGCCGAATTTAGCTTTCTTTTGTTGTTTTACAACTAATGATTTCTTTGCCAAAATCTACTCCTTTACCGCAACTTTTCTGAAAGGGAATCCCATCAATTTTAACATTTCTCTGGCTTCTTCATCAGTATGAGCAGTAGTAACTATTGCTATATTCATACCTCTTACCATGTCAATTTTATCAAATTCAATTTCAGGAAAAACTGTTTGTTCATCTAAACCTAATGAGTAGTTACCTCTGCCATCAAAGTTTTTTAAAGGAACACCTTTAAAGTCTCTGATACGAGGAATTACAATCGATATTAACTTGTCGTAGAACTCATACATAATCTCGCCTCTAAGAGTCACCTTACAGCCAATTGGCATACCAGCTCTTAACTTAAAGTTAGAAATTGATTTCTTAGCTTTAGTTACAAGAGGTTTTCTACCTGTAATTTGTTCCATATCTTTTATAGCATTATCTAAGATAGCCTTGTTTTGTGTTGCACCACCAACACCCATACTAATAACTATCTTATTTAACTTTGGCACCATGTGTATATTCTTATACTCGAACTTAGTTCTAAGTGCGGGAATCACTTCGTTTAAATATATTTCTTTTTTTCTGTTCATCCCTTCTCCTTTAGATTTCGTCCCCTGTTTTTTTACAAACTCTGACTCTTTTACCGTCAGCAGTTGTTTTATAAACAGCTCTGGTTACATCTTTTATTTTTTCGTTATACAGCATTACGTTTGATACGTGAATTGGGGCCTCTTTTTCGATAATTCCACCTTGTGGATTAGATTGATTAGGTTTAACATGCTTTTTAATCATGTTAACTTTTTCAATTATTATGCGTTGTTTACGTGGAAAAGCTACTAATACTCTACCTTTAACGCCTTTATCAGCTCCGCTTACTACTACTACTGTATCACCTTTTTTGATTCTCATTCTATTTTGCATTATCTACTCCTATAACACTTCAGGTGCTAAAGAAACAATTTTCATAAACTCATGCTCACGAAGTTCACGAGCAACTGGTCCAAAAATACGAGTTCCTTTAGGTTCCATTTTAGCATCTAGAATAACTGCTGCATTATCTTGGAAGCGAATATAAGAACCATCTTTTCTTCTTATTTCTTTAGCAGTTCTTACAATCACAGCTTTCTCAACAGTACCTTTCTTAACTTTGCCGTTAGGTGTTGCTGATTTTATAGCTATTACTATGATATCTCCAACAGAAGCATATTTTCTCTTACTTCCGCCTAGAACTTTGATGCACATTGCCTTCTTAGCACCGGAGTTATCTGCGATGTTCAATATTGTTTGTGCTTGGATCATCTCTTACTCCTATTTAACCTTTTCAGTGACTTCTTGAAGATTCCATCTTTTCTTTCTACTTAAAGGTCTATTCTCTTCAATTATTACTTTATCACCGATCTGTGCTTCATTATTTTCGTCATGAGCCATAAATTTCTTATGCACTCTTACAGTCTTTTTGTATAGAGGATGGGTAAACTGTCTTTCTACTTTAACGACAATAGTTTTATCCATCTTATCACTTACTACTACACCAGCTTTGGTTAGTTTTCTTGTTTCCTGCATTTCGACCTCTTAGTTAGCTTTTTTCATTTCAGTTAACACTGTATGAATTCTGGCAATTTCTTTCTTGAGTTCTTTGAATCTACCCGGATTCTCCAGCATATTGCGCACTTGTTGGAATCGAAGATTAAATAGCTCTTCTTTACAATCGTTAAGCTTGGCATTTAATTCTTCTACTGATAACTCTCTTAGTTCTTTTGCTATCATATCTCTGCTCCTTCACGTGCAATCATTTTTGTCGATATCGGAAGTTTATGTCCGGCTAATCTAAAAGCTTCTTTTGCAATAGAAGCGTCCACACCATCGACCTCAAACATTATTCTTCCAGGTTTTACTACTGCTACCCAGTACTCTGGTGCACCCTTACCTTTACCCATACGAGTTTCAGCAGGTTTGTTTGTAATAGGTTTATCAGGGAAGATTCTTATCCACACTTTACCTTGACGCTTCATAGTTCTTGTTATAGCGACACGAGAAGCTTCGATTTGACGGCTAGTAATCCAACCATCTTGAGTAGCCATTAAAGCATACTCACCAAAAGAAACTGTTGAACCACGATAGGCTAAACCAGTTCTTCTTCCACGCATCTGTTTTCTATGTTTTACTTTTTTTGGTGCTAACATCTTTTTCTCCTCTTCCTAATATTACCCTTGAGTAACATTATTATTAAGAATATCACCTTTATAAATCCACACTTTGATACCTATAACACCGTATGTTGTTTGTGCTTCTGTTAAAGCATAATCAATGTCGGCTCTAAGTGTGTGAAGAGGTGTTCTACCTTGTTTATATCTCTCTGTTCTAGCAATCTCTGCTCCACCTAAACGACCTGCACATTGAACTTTAATTCCTAAAGCTCCATCTTTAAAAGCGTTACGCATAGCATTTTTCATTGCTCTTCTGAAAGAGATTCTCTGTTCTAACTGTTTTGCTATCTCTTCACCAACTAATTTTGAATCTAACCACATTTTGTTAATTTCTTTAACATTAATAAAAACATTCATGTTCTTATTTCTACCTTTATTAACAAGGTGGTTGATTTCATTTCTTAATTTATCGATATCTTCACCCTTCTTACCAATAACTTGGCCTGGACGAGCTGTTTGAATATCAATATAGATTGAATTAGTTTTTCTAGAGATATCTATTCTTGAAACCATATTGTTTGTTGGTATCATTTTCTTTCTAATTTTACCATCTACGTCTTCTTGAATTTCTCTGAATCTTAATCTTTTTTCAATATAATTTCTGACTTTTAAATCTTCATGGAAATTATCTAAATATTGTTTACCTGTAGCAAACCAAGTAGATTCAGATTCTTTATTTACGCCAATACGATATATAATTGGATTAATTTTTTGTCCCAAATTTTCCTCCTATTCCTGTCCGGAAGCGGTTTCAGATAGATCTGAAATTTGTAAGGTTATGTGACAAGTACGCTTTCTTATCATAAAAGCACGACCTTGAGCTCTTGGACGGAATCTCTTCATTATAGGACCATCATCAGCAAGTGCTTTATTTATAATCATTTCGTTTGTTTCTTTTCTCGCATCTTTATGTAGTGCATTAGCCACTGCAGATTCTAATACTTTTAGTACAGGATCTGACACACGCTTTTCTGAGAACATAAGAATGTTTCGTGCTTCAGATACTGATTTACCTCTGATTAAATCAAGAACCAAGCGAGCTTTACGAGCTGAACCACGATGGTATCTAAGTTTAGCTATAGCTTCCATTCTTCATCTCCTATCTTTTTTTCTTTTCTTTGTGACCACGATATGTTCTGGTTGGTGCAAATTCGCCAAGCTTATGACCAACTGCATTCTCAGAAATATATACTGGCACAAATTTGTGTCCATTATGTACAGCAAAAGTAAGTCCTATAAATTCAGGTAATACAACTGATCTTCTTGACCAGGTCTTGATAACTGATTTATCTTTAGTACTTAATTGTGTTTCAACCTTTTTCATCAAATGTTCATCGACGAAAGGTCCTTTTTTTATCGATCTAGGCATTATTTTTCTCCTATGTCAGCTTACTTCTTTTTAGATTTGATAATATACTTGTTAGAATATTTCTTAGTCTTACGGGTCTTTCCACCTTTAGCGAGTTTACCCCATGGAGAAACAGGATGTCTACCACCAGATGTCTTACCTTCACCACCACCGTGTGGGTGATCTACTGGGTTCATAACAACACCACGGACTGTAGGTCTGATTCCTAACCATCTACTACGACCTGCTTTACCTAAAACGATTAAGTTGTGTTCTAAGTTACCAACTTGACCGATTACAGCATAGCATTCTTTTCTAACTAAGTGAACATCATTTGAAGGCATCTTCACATGGATATAATCACCTTCTTTTGCAACAAGCTGTGCCATTGAACCAGCTGAACGAGCTATTTGAGCACCCTTTCCTCTTTTAAGTTCAACACATGAGATTGTTGTACCTAATGGAATATTACTAAGTGGTAAAGCATTTCCCACTTTGATAGGAGCAGTAGGACTTGCAATAACTTCCATTCCTACTTTCAAGCCATCCTGAGCAATCATATATCTCTTCTCACCATCTACATAGTGAAGAAGTGCAATTCTTGCTGAACGGTTTGGATCATATTCAATTGAGGCTACTTTTGCCGGAATATCTATTTTATTTCTTTTAAAATCGATAATTCTATAATGTCTGCGATGTCCGCCACCTTTGTGACGACATGTAATGCGACCTTGACTATTTCTACCACCAGACTTTTTTAACTTCGCAAGCAAAGATTTTTCAGGTGTACTTTTTGTGATTTCTTCAAAAGTATAACCTGTTTTATATCTTAAAGTAGGTGTAATTGGTTTATATTTTTTAATTCCCATTATTAACTCCCTTAAACTTCAAAATCTGGTATTGTTTGATCTGCTTGAAGAGTAACGATAGCTTTCTTAAAATCAGGTCTTCTACCTTCATATCTACCCATTCTCTTTGGTTTTCCCTTCATTCTAATAGTGTTGATTTTCACTACTTTAACAGAAAAAACTTTCTCTATTGCTTTCTTGATTTCTATCTTATTAGCATTGATGCTTACTTTAAAGATATATCTGTTGTTTGTCTCTTTTTCAATTAAAGACTTTTCTGTAAGCATAGGAGCTATGATTATTTCTCTTGGATGTATCATTTTCCGAATACCTCCTCAACTTGTTGCAAGGCTTCTTCTGTCATTACGATAAAACTATTCTTTAGAATACCATAAGCATGAAGACCATCTGCTCTACCTGTTTCAACATATTCTAAGTTAGAGAAAGATCTAACAACTGCTTTGTCATTTCCTTTAGTTACGATAAGTACTCTACCTTTTTCAGTAACTAATTTCTCAACTAATGCCTTTGCACTCTTGGTACTTGGCTTGTCATAATTAAGATTCTCTACAACTAATACTTTACCTTCATTTGCTCTGTCAGATAAAACTAGTTTTAAAGCTAATCTCTTCTTCTTAGCAGGAATATGTCTATACCAACATTTTGGATCAATTCTAAAAGCGTGACCACCACCAACTCTAATTGGAGATCTTCTTGAACCCATACGAGCTCCGCCACTACCTTTTTGCTTTCCAAGTTTTCTTGTGGATCCTCTTACTAAGCCTCTTGACTTGGTTGCTTTTGTACCTTGTCTTTGATTAGCACGATACATATTAACAACTTCGTAAAGTAAGGCTTTAGGATTTTTGCATTCAGCTTCAAAAACTGACGCAGGAAGTTGAACTTCCCCTATTTTTTCACCATTACTATTATATTTTAATGCATTAGCCATTTATTCCCCCGTTAAACACCTTTCTTAAGAAGAACTAAGCTATTACGATGTCCTGGAACAGCCCCTCTTACCATTATGAGGTTCTTTTCAACATCAACTTTAACAACTTTTAGGTTCTTTACAGTAACTTTATCAACTCCATAGTGACCCGCCATTTTCATACCTTTCATAACGCGAGCAGGAGTAGCACAAAGACCAATTGAACCAGGTCCTCTAAATGATTCATGAACACCATGTGATGCCATAAAACCATGGAAATTATGTCTCTTCATTACACCAGCAAAACCTCTACCTTTAGAAGTTCCAGTAACTGTAATTAATTCGTTAACTTGAAATAAGTCAACGCTAAATGTATCTTTTAACTCTGTATCTCGGAAGAATTTTACTCTAAATTCTTTAATATATCTTACAGGATCACAACCAACAGATTTAAAGTAACCAGCCATTGGCTTATTAACTTTTTTCTCTGAAAGTGGCTCATATCCTAATTTGATTGATTGATATCCATCTTTGTCAGCTGTTTTCATTTCTAAAACCTGACAAGGACCAGCCTGTAAAACTGTTACCGGAATTATCTTTCCATCTTCATCAAAAATTTGAGTCATTCCTATCTTTTTTCCAATTAAACCTATCATCCTTAGCTCCTTTGTGTTGCCTTAATTTCCACATGAACACCCGCTGGCAAACTCATCTTTTTTAGAGCTGCTGTTGTTTGCGGAGTAGGATTAACTATGTCCACCAATCTTTTGTGCACTAACATTTGATATTGGTCTTGTGCTTTCTTATTAACGTGTGGAGATCTTAAAATTGTGTACAATGATCTTTCTGTTGGTAATGGAATAGGACCAACAATCTTAGCACCTGTGTTTCTTGTGCTGTGAATGATTTCTTGTACAGATTGATCCAACAGACGATGATCATAAGCTTTGAGTTTAATTCTGATTTTATTATCTTTACTCACGGATTCCTCCATTTATAGTGGATCTATAAATATATCTGTATTTTTTCTTAAATGTTGTTTGTTTTTTTTAATTTTAATTTGTAAAATTGTTGTATTTTTCAATATTTTTTTACGCGTTCGAGGTTGTTACGACATGAAAATATGACCAGTACAAATGATGTACTCGTCCACCGACTATGCTAACAAGCGCATAGTGTCCAACTATATGCGTTTCAAAGCGTTCCTCGTCCGCTTATCACAAAGATCTACAAGCTATCTTAGCTAGCTTTTGCTCTGCCTCTCTTAAAGAGAGTGTGCCTTTTTTTGCATTTTTTTCTAGGTCAGCTTTTCTGTCAATATTTTTTTTATTGGTGATTAAAATATGAAATATTAAGAAGTTAGCAGATAGGTTATGAGGGGTATTTTGTGGGTTTAGTGGTAGACTTCTTGGTCTTCTTCTTTTTTTCCTACACCCTCACTTTATTCTGGTGTGTCTGTAATGGTAGCTATGGTTCAACACATCCGTCATCACTAACTTACTTTACAGATGAGATTACCTTTTATGGGTTGCACCCCTTTGACCACTCTTTTACTACGAAAGCGGAAAAAGAAAAACCTTATCTCATCTTCTGTAATTTCTGTAGATTTAATTCATGCATCTTCTCAACCCAGAATTCTTCTCCTTTACGCACTGGATAGCACTCTTCTAAACTTGGCAGTTGATCCATCTTGCATTGTGAGCCTAGTTTAGAATATTTTAAAAGTAAGTTTTGGATATAAATGATATCCCTTTCTAACTTTTCTTTCCCACAGGGCAGACCATGGCCAGGGATTATTTTACTTGGATTGTTCTCAGATAGATTTTTCAATTCAGTAAGATGCTCTTGAGGATGACCCCAATAAAAGTAAGGTATGGCAATTTTATCATCATTTGAATTAAGTAGATTGTCACCTGTCCAATAAAGATCTTCTTTTGTTGAGTAAATCCTTGTAGAATCCATAGAATGACCAGGAGCATACTGAATAATTAAGTCAAATTCAGGAATCTTAAGCTTTTTAGAAAAGCTAATGCTAGGAAGTCTAAGGAGTTTTTTATTGATGATATTGGGTCTGTGAGGAGCAATAACATTCTTTTCGCTTTCAATAGTATTCCAGTATTTTTCATGGGCTATAATTATTGGTTTTTCTGCGTCAAAAAATCTATTCCCATAGCAGTGGTCACTATGCCAATGAGTATTTATTAAGTATTTGACTGGTTTCTTTTTTGCTAAGCAAAATTGATATAATTCTTTACTATCTTTAGGGAGTAGTAAGGTGTCAATAACTAAAAGTCCATCTTTATTCTCTATAACAGTGGAATTAAGAAATGAATTCTTGGCTTGTAAAATGGTAACATTAGGGGTTATTTCTATAATATTATACATCTAAGTTTCCTGTACCATAATGAATAAGATCTATAATCTTGAAGACCATTGAACGAAGATCAAACTCGTGATTTTTTAGAACCCATTGAGTCAGGACAAAATCCATTGCTCCGATAACTGTTAAAGCAAAAGCTTGAGGTGAGACATCTCTAAAACGTCCTTTATCAATACCCTCTTTAAATATTTCTATCATATACTCCCGGTATTCATCAAAGATTGAGTAGTTGGGATACTTATGATAATATTCTTTTATCTGTCGGATATCTTCAACTAAAAACTTAGCAATCTCTGGATTCTGGGTGAAAACAATAGCATGAATATCAAAGAATTTTAAGATTTTAGCTCTTGCATCTGGTTCCTTAGACGTAATCTCTTTTACCTCAAGGAGCTTAATATGTAGGCTCTCGGTAAGTGCTTTCATCATTAAGTCTTCTTTAGAATTAAAATAAGTATAGACAGTTCCATCAGCAACTTCTGCTTCCTTTGCTATATCCTTAATCTTAGTTTTAGCAAAACCCTTTTCTGAAAGAAGCTTAATAGCAGCTTTGATTATTCTCTCTCTCTTCTTCCTTTTCTTTTTATCAACCAGACTCTCAGTCTTATCCCTAGTATCTTTCATTGATATTCCCTATTCTTTATTCTTTTTGATAAGCTTCCCTGCCTTGAAAATTTTGTCAATATAATATTGGCTTTAACTTGAATAGATCACTAATTTATAATAAATTGCAGAAAATAATTGACTAATTTAATAGCATTTGCAATCATAGTATTTATAGAAGAATATATGAATTTCAAAGGAGAAAAGTATAGAATAATTGATAACCGGTCAGACGATTTGTAGGGAATTCCCAAAAAGAATTTAAAATAGGAGTAAACATGAAAAGATATTCAATTATGACCTTATTACTTTTCTTAGTAATAACTTTACTTGGAGAGGTTATACCTCATCCAATGATGAAGAAACCGGTATCACATCAGGCATCTTTCCCCTCAGAAAAATTTCCTAAATTGAATAGAACAGGAGATAAAGAACTTCCTCAAAATGTTCTTGTTTATCTTGTCCAATTTAGTGATGTCTCTTTTGTTACTGAACCATCTTATCCAGATTCATTAGTACATGATCAAGCTTTTTTTGACAGATATATGATTCAATTAGGGGACTATCTATACGATGCTTCCCACCGTAACTACATTTTAAACTATCAATTCTATCCACAAGTAATTACTTTAGATAAACCTATGGGCTATTATGGCTCAGATACAGATACTAGAGCAAGAATTGCAGAATTTGCTCAAGATATTGTCCAAGAATCTGATGCAAATATTGATTTTAATAACTGGGATACATTTATTGTCTTCCATGCAGGTGCAGGACAAGAATCTGACATTTATGAAGAAAGACCTGACTTGCTTTGGTCAACTTTCTTATCACGTAGAAATCTTCAGTTAGGTTTAGACCCTGAAAATGATGAATATCAAGGGATTCCTGCTGATGGAACTTATGTAACAGATTTTGTTATTGCACCAGAGCATCAGTGGCAAGACTACTTTCCAGAAGATGGTAGCCAACTCCCCTACGGTAACTTAGGGGTTATCGCCTCAGGATTCTGCTATGCTTTAGGGCTACCTAACTTGAGTGACAACATCTCAGAGAATGGAATTTCTGCAGGTATAGGTAATTGGGGGATTTTGGGATCAGGTGCTTGGAATGCCAATGGTTACACACCTGCTCAACTTTCTGCCTGGCCTAGATACTATTTAGGTTGGGAAACCCCTATTGAAGTTACTGCTGATACTTATAGCTTGGAAATTGATCACTTCTTGGATAAAAGTCCAAGTAAACCACAATTGATAAAGATTAACATGTCAGAAAAAGAGTATTTCCTAATAGAAAACAGATCTCAAAATCCTGACAACTCGGTTCTAAATGGACAGGCTAGTTTCACCTTCCCTTTACTTCCTGATGGACAACAAGAATACTATCCACTACAGGAAGGTCAAACAGACCTTGTTCCAAAGTTTGATTTCATGACTAATCGTTTAAAAGGTTGCGAATGGGATTTCTTCCTGCCTGGTTATGCTGGTGCAGGTTATATGCCTGTTGATGGTTCTGGTCTTTTAATCTGGCACATTGATGAATACATTATTGAAGCTAATTTCGACCCAGAAATCGGTCTTAGTAGGGTTAATGGTAACGCAAATCATAAGGGTGTTGATTTAGAAGAAGCTGATGGAATTCAGCATTTGGACAATAATCCTCAAGCTTCTCTTTATGGTTATGGTGGACCAGAAGATGCTTTCAGGGCAAATGTTAATGATTATATTGGTTTCAGCCCAAACCCAAGTACTGGACTGCTTCATTTGCCTAGTGCAGTTAGTTATTATGGTGGAACTCCTTTCGAAATATTTAATATCTCTCAAGCAGGCAACACTATGACTTTAAGCGTTACTTTCGAATGGAATCTATCTACTAGCTTCACTGGAACAGTTAACTTTCCAGCTATTTCATTAGATATGAATAATAATGGACAAAATGAAGTAATTCTCCCTAATGGAAGTAATTTAACTATTTTTGAAAATGATCAAACATTAGATAATTACAGCATGGAAGAGAAGCTTTTCAGACTTCATAGTTATGATGAATTAGCTAATAGACTACTTCTCCCAACCCAACAGATTTTACCAGGGGCTCGTGCTATTTTAAACTATTATGATGGTACAGATCTAGCAACAGCTTTTTCACAAGCAGGTTATAGTTGGACTTCTCCTGTTCTTATTCACAAACAAGAGGATAAGAATACTTATAAATATTTCTGTGCCTTAAATAATACCTCCCTAGATCAAGGAATTATTAAGGTTGTAGATAGTGATTTAAACATTCTTACAAACTTTGAAGTCCCTGGAAAGATGAAGTCAAACCTCCTTTATGCTGATAATATCATGGTTGTTAGTAAATCTGATAACTATTATTTGAATCTATTAGACGAAGAAGATGGTCTTATTGAAAATATTGAACTTGATATTCCTGCTGATTCATTAATAAATAATATAATGTATTTTGACTTTAACCCTCATTTTGAGGCAATGGAGTTAGTTGTACAAGCACCTTATGGATTCTACACTTTTACAAGTAGTGATTTTTCTAAAATTGCTTATATCCAATCATCAGTCCACTCTACTAGTGTACCATCTCTTGTAGATTATGACAAAAATGGAACTTGGGATATAGTTTTAGGTCATAAAGATGGAATTAAAGTTATTGCTTATAATGGTGAGTTTATTGATAAAAATAGGTTTACTGTGTATTCCACTCCAAACGATTCCTTAATTGTCTATGGAGGAGCTTATGCAGTTAGCTTAGGAGAAGAAGATGACTATAATTTTATCGGTTCTTTCTCTCGTAATCGTAGTTCTGTTTGGAACGAAGAAGGGAATAATCTTCCTAGTTTCCCTGTAGGAAATTATAATAATTGTAGATCATATCCATTTTTACATTCAGAAGATAATAAATTATATGTTTACTCAACTTTAGATGGAGCTACTATTAACCGTGCTTATGTAAAAGATATTGATAGCAACTTTACTTTAGCTGATAAAGTAACTTCATGGTTCACTGAGTACAATACTTACCATAGGAATGCAGTTGAGTTTAACTCTCAATTAGAAAATACTCTTGAAACTGAAGATATTTTCGTGAGTGGTCAGGTTTATATTTACCCAAATCCATTCAACTCAACCATCAACGATAAGTTATTTTTTAACGCTATGGTTTCTAGAAAGTGTTTAGCTCAGTTGAACATCTATTCTATCTCAGGGAAAAAAGTCTTTAGTTCAACAAAAGAACTTGACCCATATTTAGAAAATATGAATAAATTTGATATTCCTTATAATAAGATGTCTTCAGGTGTCTATTTAGCTATTATCAAAGCTGATGGAAAATATAAAAGAATAAAATTTGCTTTAGAAAAATAAAAGGATTCTAATATGAATAAAATAAAAATAATCGTTATAGTGTTAATTACCCTAGTCGCTAGCTTGAATGCTCAACATGATAATGCAGGAAAGTATGGATTTCAGATTTTAGAGATAACTACAAGTCCAGCTATGTCTGGTATGGCTGACACAGGAGCTCTCTTTTCAAATGATGCTTTAAGTTTTACAAGTAACCCAGCAGCTGGTCTCTTCAATAGTAGCAAAATCATAACAATCTCACAAAACTTCTGGTTAGGTGATACTGATCTTATCAGTGGAGCCTTATCACAAAACAAAAGAAAATACCACTGGGGTTATGCTTTTAGACATTTGAACTATGGTACACTAGATAGTCGTGATGAAACAGGAGCTATAATAGGTGAATTCTCTCCAATAGACTTCATTGGTACTGTTAACTATGCTTATAGATTTGGTGCAACCCATTATTTTGGTATTAATACTAGTATTCTTTATCAGAAGATCTCAACTGCTTCAAGCTATGGGTTTGCAGCTGATTTAGGTTATGTTTGGTCTACTCCTCTCAAAGATGTAAAATTCTATTCTGCAGTTAAAAACTTAGGTACTACTTCTAATATGGATAAAGAGAAAATTGATTTACCAATAAATTACGAATTAGGAATTTCTAAAGAATTTATCTCACATTATTATGATTTAGCTTTTGATGTAAAAACTCATAAATCTCAAGACACTGATTTTGCTTACAATTTTGGTGTTCAGTTTAAAACCTTCGAAATTCTTTATTTAAGAACAGGATTTAAGGCAGGGAATGATTCTAATGAATACACATATGGTCTTGGTATTGATTATGACTCATTCAATATAAATTATGCTTATCTGCAAATGACTGATGGATTAGATGATGTTCATAAGATAAGTTTATCTTACAAATTCTAAGGATTTTTAAATGAAAAAGGTAGTTCTTACATTCTTACTGGTATCCTTGATTACTCTTACGTTTGCTCTAACTCACTCACCTAGAGAGATAATTGTTAAACTAGCTCAATCAAGATCTGAGCTTGACCTTGAATCATTGCCTCTTATGAGTAGTTGGATAAAAAGCTATGGACTAAAGAAAGTAACTCCAGTAACACAAAAAAGTTATAACCAATTCTTTGTTATTGAAACTGATAAAGAAGTACCGATTTCAGAAATCGAGGAAAAGAAGTCTTCATTTCCTCAGATAGAATATATCCAACCAAATTATCTTAATATATTTCATTCAACAACAAATGACCCTTACTTCTATCAACAGCAACACGATTTATGCCAGATTCCACAAGCTTGGACTTATACAACAGGTGATGATGACTTAATTATTGCTGTAGTTGACTCAGGAATCCTATTTGAACATCCTGATTTAGCGAACGTTGTCTATCACAATGAAAATGAAATAGCAGATTCTAATATTGATAATGATAACAATGGCTATGTTGATGATTGGAGAGGTTGGGACTTCACTGATGCTCCGACACTTCATAATATTGCCCTTGGTGATTATACAGTTAGAGATAACGACGCTTCTGATGAGAACTATCATGGAACTCATGTTTCTGGTATTATTGGTGCAGAAGTCAATAATGGCCAAGGTATAGCTGGTGTTATTTGGGATAAACAATTATTAGCTATAAGAGCTGGATTCAGGACTACTTCAGGTGGTGGATATCTTCAAGATGATGATGTTTCAGCTGCAATTATCTATGCTACTGACATGGGAGCAGATATTATTAATATGAGCTGGGGTTCTTCCTATTACTCCCCAATTATAGCTGATGCATGTCAATATGCCTATGATCGTGGTGTTATTCTGGTTGCCTCATCTGGTAATGATCCAGGACCTTATATAAGTTATCCTGCTAAGTTATCTACTGTTATTTCAGTTGGATCTGTTGATCCTTCGAAAGAATTATCAAGTTTCTCTAGTTATGGACCTGAACTTGATATTGTGGCACCTGGATCTCAAATCCTTAGTACCTATAGCATGGATGGTTCTAACGATGGTTATTCTGAACTTTCAGGCACCTCTATGGCAGCACCTTATGCAGCAGGTATTATAGGCTTACTTCTATCTCAAAGACCAGGGACTACTTTTGACCAGCTAAAGACTATGCTTTATTCTACTACAGAATACCTACCATTAGGAAGTGTTGAAGCTAGTGGATTTAACCAGGAATATGGCTATGGACTAATCAATGCCTATAACTTACTAAGTAATTTCACTTCTCAAGATATAGCAATTACTTATCCTTATGAAGAAATGGGGCTTTCTTCTACTTTTAACATTCGGGGTAAAATAGAAATTGAGGACTTCTTCAGATATTCAGTTACCTTTTCATCTGGAGACGAAATTGAAGATATAATATGGAAAGATTGTTACACTCATAATCAAACTCCAAGCTACTTCTATAGCAATGAAATAGATGTTCCTTATTCTGGTCTTTTAAGAGAATTTAGAGTAGAGCCTGAATTACCTGATGGTAATTACAGGATTAGATTAACAGTTCAGAATAATAGTGGAAAGGTATTTAACATACTGAGAAATGTTTATATTGATAAGTCTATTCCGCACGTAAAAAGTAATCCAGAACTTGTTACTCGTTATAGTTCGAATAATAAAAATCACTACCTAAAATGTCATTTTAATGAAAGTGTTGATATTCAAGCTACAATATATGATAGCAATAATCAAGAATTCAATGCTTTTTCTTCTTATGCTGACTCCTTACTATTTGTGCCATTACCAAATTCAATAGCTAATGGTCCTATTAGTGTTGAATATTCTGCAAGAAATAGATCTGGTCTTATATATCACTCAGATCTTCTTCATGATCTAGGTTCAATAGATAACTCTTCTACTCCTATAAACCACTTTGAGGTTAGTCCTCTATTTTCAAGTGAGATTATTCCTACAAAAGATTATGTAGATTTTGATGATAATGGAAAGAATGAGTTCATTGCAATGAATATTGAAGATGGTACCTTTGGTTCTGCAGCTATTTATGAGAAGAATGATCAAGGATTTGAGATAAAACATCAGTTCACAGATAACTTTAGACCTCTTGATATTGGGGATTCTAACAACTCCGGTTATGATGTAGTTGGTTTAAATTTGGAGACTCTTTACCTTTTTGATACCTTTGAAGGTAACGACTATCCTTTAAATTCCTATATCCAGTCAATTAATAATGCTTCAGGTGCTATCTTTGCTGATTATAATAATAATGGTAGAGACGATTTGATTTGTGTTATTAATGAACCTGCTCAAACTGTTATTAAACTTTATCAAAGACAACTTAATAGTTTTGAGGAAAGAGAAAGACTTGTTAATTCATCTTCCACTTTCGCTAGAAACACCTTTATACCTTGGATAAAATGTGGAGATTTAGACGGAGATAATTATCCAGATATCCTTACTGCTGATACTGATGGCGATGTAATGATCTATGAAATAAACTCAAATGCAGAAAGCTATTTAACCTGGTCTGATAGAATCGGTGTGCAAAATGCCTATTATTTAGATTATGGTGATTTCACAGGTGATGGAGAAAATGAGTTTATCGTAGGAGGCTATGTAGAAAGCTTGGAAAATATGGATAATACCTATTTTGAGTTCTATCTTTATAAATCAAACGGTAACAACTCATTCCATCTTATTGATAAAATTGCTTTTGATAATGTAAATAAAAATAACTCTCTTCTTGTCTATGATTTAGATGAAGATGGGAAGGACGAGATTTATCTCTCACTTACTCCTTTTCTCTACAAAGTTGAGTTTATCTCAGAGAAATTAACTCCTACAGCTGTTCATAATTCAAATAACTCTTTCCAGATTAGTTTCTATCAAGAGGATGAGTCTTCTCAACCAATTCTAATCTGTAACCAAGTATATGGTGGAGAAGGTGAAAGCGTTTATTTAACTGCTCGTGATTATCATAATGAACCTGAAACTCCTGATAATTTTATAGCTGTTCCTATTGATGAAAATACAGCTAAACTTACATGGGATTCTGATGGACTATCAACTTACAAAGTTTATCGTCAACATAATGGCTTGCAAGAAGTGTTAACAAGTACCCAGGCAAACTATTTCTATGATCAAGGCTTATCCACTAATCAAGAGTATAAGTATGCTATAAGTTGCTATAATCCAGATTATCAAAATTCTGAAAGCTTTTTAACTCCTTGGAAACTTGTAATTCCTAATAGACAACCACAAATTATTAATGTGAGAAAGATTGGTAATTTTAGTTTAGAAGTAACCTTTAATGTTCCTTTGGCAAATGATATGATCAGAGTAGGCCATTATTCTATAAATCATGATATTGGAAATCCTCACTCTGTTATTTTAGATAGTCAGTTCAATCGAGCTATTTTAAGATTAAGAGAAGAGCTAGTTGCCCCAACATATACTCTGACCTGTTATGATGTTATGTCTAGAAATAATATCTTAGCTGAGACATTATCAGCTCAGTTTGAAAATATCGATGACGTAGTTGCTCCAACTATTGAGAAAATCAACATTATCAATCGTACACAGGTTAAATTGATTTTTTCAGAAAATATCTTTGCTAGTGACTTTCAACCTGTAACTAAAGCAAACTTTACCCTAAAAAATCCTCCTAACGATGTCTTAGCCACTATTGACAATATTTCACATAGTGATAATGAAATAATCGTTACTTTTTCTCATGAACTTCAATATGGAAATTATCCTTATAAACTTATTACTAATAATATTATGGATAGTAATGCTAATATGATGCTTGCTCAAATGAGTACAGCTCATTTCAGCTTGACAGATATTACAGATTTAACAAAGTTGGTAGTGTTCCCTAATCCAGCTTACCCAAGAAAGGGAGACAATGAGATTAATTTTACCAATTTCCCTTTAAACACCAAAGGTAATATCTCAATTTACACTAAATCTGGAGACTTAGTTTTTACCAAACAACTAGGACCTTTCTATGGAATTGATAACTTCCGATGGGACCTTACAAACAATAGTGGTAAAAAAGTTTCTTCAGGTATTTATTTCTATGTAATCAATATGGGAGGCTCTGAGAAAAAAGGGAAAATTGCAGTATTAAACTAGAATAGGAGATTAAATGATATCATTAGACTGGAAAGAAAGATTAATAAAAGATGCTGATGACTTCTGTAAAAATAAATTAGACAAACAAGATTATTGTGTTGATATAATCTATAATGCTTATCCTGCCAGAGAAGGCCACAAGGTACCTAATGAAGTTCTTACACTCGTAGCTAAAGAAATAGCAAAGAACATAGAGAAGAAACATGACCACTATATGGATTTCTATAACTATCTCTGGTATGAAGGCTTAGACAATGGAAAGTTTATTGTATCGATAATATTAAATAAAATCTATGCAAAAGATAGAGATACTTATTTTGCAAAAATGCAAGAATTCTTAGATGATGCTAAAAATCAGCACGAGCAAGCTCTCATCATTGATAAAGTCTTCTTACCCTTACTGAAGAAGTTTCCTGATAAATATCTTACTACTGCTTATAAATGGACAACAAGTGGTCAGCTAGATTTAGAAATGCTTGCCTTAAAAACTCTTACTAAGCTATGTAAAGCCAAAAATGAATATACCAAACAAGTTCTAAGACACTTAGAGAACAAATGGGCTTATGCTCCACAAGAGTTACTTAAAGGACTTTCTCAGTTCTTTAAAGAAGTGGGAAAAATCGATAAAGAACTCTACCTTGATACATTCGATTTCTATGATAACAGTAGAGACCCAAATGTGGTAGAGATTCTTGCTTCAAGCATTAATTTTTATGATCCTAGCTTAGAGAAGATTGTTGAAGAATGGACAAAAAGTGGTAATGCTAGACTAAAAAAATGTGCTATTTCTGGCCATAAACACTTAATGAGACTTAAAAATAGAGGAAAATAATGAGCTATATTACTCCTTATGGAATGCAACAAATTCAAAAAAGAATAAACGACCTTTTAACTGAACGACCTAGTATTTTGAAAGCTATTGCTATTGCCCGAGAAATGGGTGATTTAAGTGAAAATGCTGAATATAAATCAGCCAAAGAAAGACAACGACAGATAGATAATGAAGTAACTAAGCTAAAATTGCTCAGCTCTAAAATAAAAGTACTAGATCCTAGCAACATTGCTAAGGACAAAGTTCGCTTTGGCGCAATAGTTGAAGCACAAGAAATTGGCTCAGATGAAATTATCAATTATTATTTAGTAGGTTCTGCAGAAGTCAATTTCCCAGAAAATGACTATACTAAAATTTCTATTGAATCACCTATTGGGAAAGGTTTCATTGGCAAATCTGTTAATGATATTGCTATTGTCAAGGCTCCAAAAGGTGAGAGAAAATTTAAAATTTTATCAATAAAATAAATATGAGGTAAATATGAAAAAAGAGAAAAAAGTTCTTACTTATAATCGTAAAAACTTTTGGAAAGAAGCTGATAAGAAAGATATCAAAGCAGCTCATGAGTTTTCCAAAGACTATATCGATTTCTTAAACCAATGTAAAAACGTTCGCGAAACTGTTGCTTATACAGAAACTGCTCTTAAAGCTAAAGGTTTTAAAGAAGTTTTAGCTAATAAATCAAGTAAAAAAGTTTACTCCATCTTTCGTGGAAAAACTTTAGCCTTTGCTATAATAGGTAAAAAACCAGTATCAGAAGGTGTTAACCTTATTGCTGCTCATATCGATGCACCAAGAATAGACTTAAAACAAAATCCTCTTTATGAAGATAGTGCTTGTGCCCTAGGTATGGCAAAAACTCATTACTATGGTGGAATTAAAAAATATCAATGGGTTTCAACACCACTAGCTATTCACGGTATTGTAGTAAATAAAGCTGGTCAAGTTGTTCCAGTTTCAATTGGCGAAGATGAAAAAGATCCTGTTTTCATAATCCCTGATCTCCTTCCTCATCTTGCTAGAAAAGTTCAAGCATCAAAAAAGATTGGTGAAGCTATTTCAGCTGATAACTTAAACCTAGTCATCGGTTCAATTCCTGTAGAGGATAAAGATCAAAAAGAAGCTATAAAATATCATGTTCTAGAACTTCTTAATGAAAAATACGGTATTGATGAAGAAGACCTCCTTTCTGCTGAATTAGAATTAGTCCCAGCAGGAAAAGCTCGTGAAATGGGCTTTGATAGATCAATGGTCATGGGTTATGGCCAAGATGATAGAATCTGTGCTTATACAGGACTTAAAGCTCTTCTCGACCTAGATACAAAAGATCTTGAAAGAACTTCTATTGTTTATTTCAGTGATAAAGAAGAAGTCGGCTCTGATAGTAATACTGGAGCAAAATCTATCTTTATCTCAGACTTCATCGGTGATGTTTTAAAGCAAAATGGAGAAGATTGTGGTTCCTATAATCTAAGAAAAACTTTAATGAAAACTAAAGTCCTATCAGCTGATGTTAATGCTCCTATGAATCCAAACTACCCAAGTGTTCATGAAAAAATGAATGCACCTGTAGTTGGACAAGGTGTTACTCTTCTTAAATATACAGGTGCTGGTGGAAAAGGTGGTTCTAATGATGCAAATGCTGAATTCAATGCAGAAGTGATTAGAATCTTCAATGAAGCTAAAGTTATCTGGCAAACTGGTACTCTCGGAAAAGTTGATGAGGGTGGTGGAGGAACTATTGCTAAGTTCCTAGCTGAGTTTGGTGCTGAAGTTATTGACTGTGGTCCTAGCTTATTAGGCATGCACTCACTTTATGAAGTAGTTAGCAAAGCTGACTTATACAGCACATATAAAGGATATAAAGCATTTATGCTTAAAGCATAATATGATAAATATTTCAGGTGGTAGTGATATCACTACCACCTGATTTTATTAAAATTATGAAATACTATATCTTGTCCATTTGCTTAATTTTAACCACTATTGCTTGCTCTAATAACCAAAAAACTGCTAAGCATTTTGAGCTTTTACAAGCCACTAGTGATTCATTAGTCTATAATTTAGCTTGCCAAGACTCTCTTAACAGACAAAAGCTTGAACAGTTTCAAGCGGACATTCTATTCTTAGAGAATAAAATTGATTTACTGGAAGAACAGATTTCTTTCTATTCTGACAGACTAGAGACAATGCTGGATATTATCTCAAATAATACAAGAAATATTAACTCACTTCAAGGTATAGAAAGTTTTCACAACAAAATTCCAAGTAAGCAAAATATCCAACCTTCTTCGCTTGAACTCTACCAGCAAGCCAGGAAACTTTATAATAATAACCAACTTGAGCAAGCTAAATCAAAATTCAATGATTTTTTAGTTGCATTCCCTGAAGATGATTTGACTATAAATTGTAAATATTGGTTAGCTGAAATTGATTACGATCAGCAAAAATACTCTCAAGCATTGGAAAAATTTAAGTTTCTTTCACAAACTAAAATAGACCATGAAAAAGTATATGATAGTCTTTTTAAGATAGCTGTGATTAACAAAAATTTAGGTAACTATGAATTGGCTTTAAATCAAGCAGAAAAACTTGCTAGTAAATACCCACAATATATCAGAATTGATAAAGTAAAATCTTTTATTAAGGACTTAAATAAATGAGAAGAACTATAATTATACTGTTACTAATATACTCTTCTGTTATCTTAGCACAACAACAGTTTAATAGAGATATAGCTGACTCACTCTTTACCGGATTGAGAAATGAAATAGACTTTGAGGAAAGCTATTACTTGATCAATTCTGATAACAGTAAGTTTAACTTCTTGGCACAAAGGAAATTGTTAGAAATTGGAGTAGATATTAGAAATAGACTTGACCAAGCTTCTAAATCTATTCAGTTAACAATTACCAGTGACATAAGCTATGAGGAGAAAAAATCTTTTCTTTTCTCTAGACAAATGCAAGTTCAACGTTATTATGGCCAAGCTTTAATAATTAACAATGATACTTCACGAATAGAGAAAAATATTAGTTATTCATTAAGCAAAAAAAAACCTGTTAAGGATGGAACAATTACCCTTTGGAAACCTGTCTTACTTTCTTTATTTGCAGGGACCTTGGTCTATTCTTTATGGTCAATAGAATAAAAATATCAGTTATATTACTGAACAGAGGATAAAATGAAAAAAATTATTATATTAATGGCACTTATAGGACTACTTTTGGCATGTAGTAATAACCTTTATGAAAACAAATCTGAAACCGAAAGATTTAAAATTGCTGATAAATTCTTTCAAGAAGGGAAATATCGCAAAGCTATTCCAATATTCGAATCTATAGTAAGTTATAAAAGCTCTGGCATAACAACAAAAGCACAAGCTAAACTTGCTGAAAGTTACTACTTAATGGGGCAATATGAAAATGCAAGACTTGAATATCAATTCTTAATGCGATACTCATCCAATATGGCTGAGCTTGAAATTGCCTACTTTAGAATTGGCCAATGCTTCTGGAAAACATCTGAACCTGCAAGCTACACTCAAGAAGAAACTAATGCTGCAATTTCATCCTTAGAGGAGTATCTAACTAGATATCCAGCAGGACAATACAGAGCTGAAGCAATAGAAATTATTAAAAAAGCTGAGTTCAAACTATTAGAGAAAACTTATCTTAATGGCTATACTTACTATATGTTATCAGATTATCCGGCAGCCCTTCTCTATTTTAGTGAAGTTTTAGCTACTGGTTCTAAAAGTGAAATAGATATGAAAAGTGCTTATTATAGTGCTTTAATCTATCGTGAACAAGAAAATATGGAAAGAGCAAACTCTTTTAAGGAATACCTTAGACTATCTTATCCAGATGAAAAATTAACAAAGAAAATTATTAAGAAACTAGATTAATGTACGATTTTGCTATTTTGGGTGGGGCCTTCAACCCCATCCATAATGGACATCTTTATATTGCTGAAGAAGTTATTAGACATAAACTTGCTAAACAAGTTATCTTTATGCCTAATGGAAATCATCCTCTCAAATCTACAAGCCTTCTCCTTCCCTATTCACAACGTTTTGAACTCATAAACTTAGCAATTCAAGATGAACCCTGCTTTTCTGTAAGTAAGCTTGATTCTCCCCGATTTGGAATCAACTACACCTATCACCTAATTCAAAGAATTTATTCTACCTTTCCAAATTCTACATTCACCTTCTTAATTGGTTATGATAATGCTGTCAGCTTTACTAAGTGGTATAAGCAGGAATGGTTATTGAACAATGTAAATTTCACTGTTGTAAGTAGAAATAGTCAGCAAAAAGACTCTCATACTATAGACGCTAGATTCAAGTTATTAGAAATTAAGCCTTATGATATATCCTCTACAGAGATTAGAAAGCTGCTCGAAAATGATCAAGACATCTCTCACTTAGTTCCACAACCTATAATCACTAAACTAGAGAATTACTGGAAAAAGTTAAGATTATCCAACCACCAATAATCTGGAATTTTCAAACGTTCAGTCATATTAGAACTTGTAAAATAATAGCGTACTATCTGTTCTTTCACCTTATCAAGCTCCCCCTTTTTTACATGTATTTTCCCACTTAATATATCACTTAGAAAATTAAAGAAATACTCAGCTTCTTCAACTGAAATAATTTTGATATAAATGCAATCTTTTTGAGCAAACATCTTGAGATTATTATTAATAGAAAAATCGACAATTATAGGGAAAATCCAAGTAGAATCTATTTTATTTCTAACTTCATTTAACTTATCTGTCCTGTTAATCAAAAAGATACCATAATCAAATACTGGGGGATACTTACTAAGATGAACTGCTTTTAAAGTATCATGGTAATCCGCAACAAGGCTAGCATCATAAGAATTTGTATTAAAAAAAGTCTGACTAATAGAATAGAAATAATCTTCTTTCATGATCTCTTGGCTGGTTGAATAGATAAATAGATTATATCTCTTCCCTCTCTTATTTCGTTTGATAATCCTCATTGCTGGTATTAAATGCTCAATATCCTTAGGTTCATTATCATGGTAAACTCTGGTTGGGATATGATGAGATACAATCTCATAGCTATTAGGAATTGCGTTTTTGAGATTCTGAGAAGCAATAGACACCAAACCATCATTATAATACAGGTCATTATAAAGGGTAGTAATTTCAACATCTTTGGGATTAGTTGATTTGAATGACTTCAATTTTTCCATTTGCAATACCTGATGCACAAATTGCTCGTCTCTAGAAAGAGCTTCTATTTCTTCTGGTCTATTAATAGTAGAAAAGAGACAAAGTGTCTTAACATCTTTCGGGAATTTTTTTGAGTTTAGCTCAGTAAGTTCAGGACTTCCAGGAGCTAAGGCTGGAGTTACGTTTCTTCTATCTTCTTTCCAAATCCGAGTAATTCCAGTTATCAGATTATCAGGCCTAGTAAAAACACCTGTCATTACGCCCAGAAAAGCAGTTAAAGATGTATCTGAGTTGCCTAGGTAAGAGCCCAAGTTTGGTGTACCAATTGTTATTAAGCCTTTAACATTACGATTCAAATAATCAGTCAAGTAACATCTAGCAGCTAAACCTCCCATTGAATGACCTAGTAAGTAATAATTATATCCTTGGTCTGGGAAAAGCTCTAATACTTGCTTAATTTGCAGTGCCTGTTGCTTAAAATCATGTTGGAAACCTGAAGCAAAATTAATAGTAAAAACTTGATTATCTTTTTCAAGAAGTGTCTTAATCTCTTCATCAAATTCTGGAGTAACTATAAAATCATCGTCTGAAAATAGACCTTCATTTACTCTCAAATTTCCTGCATAAGTAAACTCACTCTTATTGAAATCTTCTGAATCTAGTAGATGATTCCAATGATAGCTGGAACTATAGAGTCCATGTAAAAGAAAATAGACAGTCTTCTCCTTAGCATGACTAGTAATAACTACTAAAATAAGCAATAGAAGCAAGACTATCCTTCTCACAAGAAAACCCTACTTTTGTCTAACTTTCAATGATTAAATCCTTAGTTAAGAGTGGGGTAATTGACTGCAAGGCTGTAATTAATTCTTCCATTTTGTCCCTGTATAATTCACCTGTCCACTCATTCATAAAGGTCTTTTTAAACTCAATAGCTAATGAGAATACTTTACCAGGAAATTCTCTGTGTAAGTGTCGAGACATTGTCCCACCTGGGTATTTTATATCTATTCTACAATCTAGTTTCTTTCCTTGGTAAATATTTTCTTGAAACTTCTTCTGGATCTTATAGATTGATTCTAAATATGTCCTGGGCATATTAGTTGTCCCCAAGATTATCTGAGGATTATCCTCTTGACTATCATAAGGTTGACCTAAGCCTAAACGATGATGATTATAAGAATGTACATCTAGTACAATAGCATAACCAAAGCTTTTGATAGTTTCACTTATAGCTGAATCTAATCTACGATAAAAGCTATCATATTCAGCAAGAGATTGCTGAATTTCTGACTCTTTTAATTGTCTCTTCCAGACCTCTAATCCCCAACAATCCTCAGGAGTCTTATAGATAGCTCGATCCCTATTTCTATTTAATTCAACTTCAAATCTAGAAGTATTAACTACTATCCTGTTGTCATAAGAACGAATAATTGAATTTGTATATGGATCTTCTTCCCTTTTTCTATCTTCATCACTTATGATTAAGTTATCTTTAAGGTCAGGTCGTATATAATGACCATTATGAATAGCAGTAGCAATAATTGGCGAAGTATAACGCATTTCAAAGAGGGCATTAAGCATTTATTCTCCTTCATTTATCCTAAGAAATTGTTCAGCACAAGCCTTAGCCATTCTTCTTATCTTACCAATATAATTAGCACGCTCTGTTACTGATATCACACCTCGGGCATCAAGTAAATTAAAAGAGTGTGAACACTTCAAGAGATAATCATAAGCCGGATAAACTAACTTATGTTCTACTAATCTATGGCACTCAGATTCAAATTCATTAAATCCCTTAAAAAGAATATCAACATTAGCATGATCAAAATTAAAGTGGGAATATTCTAGCTCACGTTGAAAAAAAATCTCTCCGTAACTTGTATCATCATTATATTTCAAATCTCTATAATCCTCAACACCTTGAATATACATAGCAAGTCGTTCTAAACCATAAGTTAATTCAACACTAATTGGAGATACATCCAAACCACCAACTTGTTGGAAATAGGTAAACTGACTAATTTCCATACCATCTAACCAGACTTCCCAACCAAGTCCCCATGCCCCTAGAGTTGGGGATTCCCAATCATCTTCAACAAAACGAATATCATGCTTCTCTATTTCAATGCCTATGGCCTGTAAACTCTTTAAATAGAGAGCTTGTATATCATCAGGAGAAGGTTTTATAATAACTTGGAACTGATAATAATGCTGAAACCTGTTAGGGTTCTCTCCATAACGTCCATCCTTAGGACGACGACAAGGTTGAGCATATGCAACTCTCTTATTTTTACTCCCTAAAGAACCAAAAAAAGTCTCTGGGTGGAAAGTTCCTGCCCCCATCTCAACATCGTAAGGTTGTACTATATTACAGCCTTGCTCAGCCCAGTAATGTTGTAGCGTCAATATTATATCTTGGAAATTCATTTCTTCTCCTAATTTTATTCTTTTTTTATTATTAGTTTTTTCTGGAAATTTGTCAAGACCATTTTTTTACTTGTCTACATCTTACGTTGGAGACTGTTCAATCATCAAACCACCTTCCCCGAAAGCTTATACTTAAAGAAGTCAGTAATATTGCACAAGTTTAGGTTTTCTTGATAAATCTTCTTAATATCAATATTATAAATAAAGCATTTTTCAAAGTGCAATTTGTAATTTATGTTTTAAATTTTGTAAGAAACAAGTCCTCTTATATCCCGAAGGGATGACATATAATAGGGAGTGCTCGCAAGACACTCCATGTATTACGAGCAGAAGTGAGCCCTAGAGGGGCGACATATCCTAATCAAATACGAATTTATGACCAGATATAACGTTCATCATAATTTTGCTTATACTTTTTTAAGAAATAGATTAGTTCATTTTGAAAAGAGACTTTGTGGTGGTGGTTTTCTTGGTCTTCAATGTATCCTATAACAGCAGCACTTTGCTGAGGATTTATTGAAAATGCACCGTAACCTTCTTGCCAAGAAAAGAGATTTAGTTCTGGAAATCTCTTTTTGATCCATCTTGAAGAATTGGTTTTAACGAATCTGACTAGATCAACTAAGGCAATATTTTTATCTAACAAACAAAGAATATGAATATGGTCTTCATAACCACCAACTTTTATAACCTGGCATCTTTTTTCATTACATAAATTACCAATATACTTAAAAATTTCTAATTGTCTCTGAGATTTGAGATATCTCATTCTATTTTTAGTAGAAAATATGATATGCATATAGTTTTGAACCAATGATTGTCCCATTATAACCTCCATAATGATTTATTTAAATATTTTAAAAAAAAAATTTTTTGTCAACAATTACTTCGATTATAATAATAATTAGACTTATAAAGAAGGATATATCGCCCCTCCAGGGCTCACTTTTACATACATTCTTTGGAGTGTCTTGCGAACACTCCCTATTATATGTCATCCCTTCGGGATATAAGATCCATTATAAAGTAGGACTAAACATCCAGTACCAATTATCAAATTCTGCAAGCTGAATATCTTCAATTTTATATATATTATCTAGATCGATTATATTGTAGAGTGCAATATATTTCTGATATGGAGCGATCTCTGTCATTGCTAGAAAGCCTAAGACTTCTCCATTATAAAAGATTCCCTGATTATATAATGCTATTGCTTCAGCAAAGGTGTAAGAAGATAAATATTCTAAAGATTCTCCATAATCATAGAAATCCACTGAAGAATCCTTTACTACGAGCAATCTGTCGCTGTGAACAATAACCCTCCCTCCAGAGTTTAGCTCTCCTAGAGTAACAAGATTATTTTCTTCATTAATATAGACAACTTTTGCTAAATTTTCATAAATATCATGTACCACAAACTTATCAGTATCATATATACTTTGGATAATTATACAATTAGATACTGTATTGATAAGTTCTAACGTATCTATATTATATATTTCTAAGTTAGTTGTCTCATTTTGTATATCATATTGTGAGATAGCCAGATGGTTATCTTTTATTGTAAATTTCTTGTCATCAGTAAAGA
Source organism: Cloacimonadales bacterium (SeqCode) (assembly GCA_963678375.2). Classification (GTDB taxonomy): domain Bacteria; phylum Cloacimonadota; class Cloacimonadia; order Cloacimonadales; family JAFGVF01; genus JAEKNW01. Next base: position 1,388,937 of record OY782831.1, on the reverse strand, counting down.
GTTCACCAACTACAATAATATTATCCATATCACTAATATCATATAAAGTAATCACATACATATATTCAGTTCTATCGTCAAAAGATGTTACTACCAAATAATCATCACTAACTTCTGCATATGCATATTTTGAAAGAGGAAAATCAATAATTAAATTCAAATTATTCTCTCTATCGATTTCATACAATTCTATTCCTCTTTTTTTCTTGAAAAGAATTCTATTATCCTGTTTAAAGAAAGTATTTCCTACACTAAAAATCGAAAATCCTTCTTCCCAGCTTGAGACCTCTCCAAGGTTAATTTCACTAAACGAACACACTACTGAGAATATTATCATTATTACAGCAAGAATCTTTTTTTCCATGTTTCCCTCCATCGCTACTTATAATTATTAAGTTGTGCGTGTTTTATTTTCTAAAGCTAAGGATATTTAAAAATCTTAGTATATTATGTACTTGATTAAACATTCTATTTGTTAATATTTTTACAAATACATTCGATAATATTTATATCTAATTTAATAATACTACCTCTTATTAAATACATTTAACCTCAATTACTTTGTTTATATAATTTACATTAAATTATTTTTATTAATTTTGTCAATCATTATTTTACCGTTTGCAAATTCAGTTAACTTTGGAGATTCAAAGCTTAATAATATGAAAACATGACTATTATCCAAGTTTTGTAGTAAAAATAGAGTCTTTTATTATAGCATCTTTATTGTATGATAGCCAGTAACGAGTTTGATTTTCACTGTTTAGTCTAAGTTATGCTAGCTGAATAGGACTTAAGTAATATGATTTAAACTAACTAGCCCAAGCTTGTCCTTATTTGAATTCCTTGTATAGTCTGCAAGATCATGTCTTGTATATGGAGCATATATCTCTCTACTATGGTATGTTTATTGACTCTCAATCTAATGGATGCCTAATAGATACCCAGTAAAGACCTAATAGAAGCTTAATAAAGAGATTATTAAGCAGATAATAATACAATAACCATGTATCAACGATTGGTCTCCTTCGGAAATAATGTTCAGCAGAAATAATTTCCTTAGGAATATATAAATAAATTGACACTTATCTTCTCCTGTTGTATAAGCAAAAAAAGTCAATAATGAAAGGAAAGAAAAAAATATGCCTGATTATAATAGAATAATGCAACATAGTATTGATTATATTGAGAGAAACCTTTATAATGATGTTCAGATGGAAGATATTGCTGATAATGTTGGTTTTTCTCTCTATCATTTTATGCGAATATTTTATACTTTTACAGGCTATACATTGAAGAGTTATATAAGAGAGCGGAGGCTATCTGAAGCTGCAAAAGATCTAATAGAGAACAATCCTCAAGTAAAACACTTAGCCGGCAAATACTGTTTTATTTCTGTTGAATCTTTTATTAGAGCTTTTAGAAAGCAATTTCACGATACCCCACTTGTATATAAAAGAAACAATCAGCTGATGAATTACACACCAAAACTAGTACTGCAGTTCTGTGAAAAACAAACTAAAGGAAAAAAGATGAACTACAAAATTAAAGAGATGTCAGAGATTAATGCTGTTGGTATAATGAGAAAAGTTAAACATGGAGATGGTTCGATTCATAAGTTGTGGATGGATTTCAAAGAAGTATTGGGTAGAGAATTTGATTACAAGAATGATTCTTATATCTCAATCTGTCCTCCCCACCCTCAATTTGTAGAAAAGGCTCCTGGACCTGATGATGAATTTACTTATTTCGTAGGAATGATTAAGAAGGCTAATACGCCAGACAATCCCAAACTTGAATCTTATAATGTAGAACCTGCAACCTATGCTGTATTTACCCATGAGGGTAGTCCTGCCACCTTAGCTGATACCTATCGTTATATTAGCTGTGAATGGATTAAAAGTGTCGATTATGAATGGGCTATGGGTCATGAGTTAGAAATATTCGATGAGAGATTTTCGGAAGACCATTCTGAAACATCCAAGTTCGATATCTATGTGCCAATTATTGTTAAATAAAAGCTAAAAAACTAGATAAAAGAATCCCCCATGCCTCCATGGGGGATTTTAATAAATTAGACCTAGTTAACTTCTGTGAGATTTTAGTCTCTTTTTGTAAAAAGAGAATTCTAATAGTAACATGTTAACTTTTCACATAAAATCTAAGTTTAATGGATAAAGGTTTTAGACTCACTATTGTCGGAAGGTGGTCAGCTTGACCGCCCGTTTCAGTCCTTGGTTTAATGGATTTAGGTTTTAGACGTATTCATTTTATTCTCCTATTTTAAAGTTATTAGCGTTTCAATCCTTGGTTTAATGGATTCAGGTTTTAGACTGGACAAGCTCAGATTTCGCTTGCCAGTCCGCCCATGTTTCAATCCTTGGTTTAATGGATTCAGGTTTTAGACTCGTTTATGGTATTAGTCATTTTGATCATTTCTTCCTGTTTCAATCCTTGGTTTAATGGATTCAGGTTTTAGACTAATCTATCAAACTTGTCTCCGATAGCCATATCTTCGTTTCAATCCTTGGTTTAATGGATTCAGGTTTTAGACCTGCCCAGTCTCCTGTATTCATAGATTTACTCATAGGTTTCAATCCTTGGTTTAATGGATTCAGGTTTTAGACTGAACCTTGTAGGCTACTTTTTTAACCTCTTCAGAGTTTCAATCCTTGGTTTAATGGATTCAGGTTTTAGACTGAACCTTGTAGGCTACTTTTTTAACCTCTTCAGAGTTTCAATCCTTGGTTTAATGGATTCAGGTTTTAGACTGAACCTTGTAGGCTACTTTTTTAACCTCTTCAGAGTTTCAATCCTTGGTTTAATGGATTCAGGTTTTAGACTTTTTATATCTCTTTTTATTCTTTCAATATCTTTTTGTTTCAATCCTTGGTTTAATGGATTCAGGTTTTAGACAGCGACAATAGATTTATGGGATTTTGAATATATGCGTTTCAATCCTTGGTTTAATGGATTCAGGTTTTAGACTTACTGTTTTCTTAATTGCATCTTCTATGCTTTTCTGTTTCAATCCTTGGTTTAATGGATTCAGGTTTTAGACAATAATTGATGTTCAGCAAATGGACAAGATTGTAGTGTTTCAATCCTTGGTTTAATGGATTCAGGTTTTAGACTGAAGGATCTACTGAAATATCTACTCCAGACAATGTGTTTCAATCCTTGGTTTAATGGATTCAGGTTTTAGACCTCCGATCAAATACCCTTTAGGCATATTGATAACATGTTTCAATCCTTGGTTTAATGGATTCAGGTTTTAGACCAGGGAAATACGTGACAAAATATGTCTCAGAAGCAAGGTTTCAATCCTTGGTTTAATGGATTCAGGTTTTAGACAGCGACAATAGATTTATGGGATTTTGAATATATGCGTTTCAATCCTTGGTTTAATGGATTCAGGTTTTAGACTTACTGTTTTCTTAATTGCATCTTCTATGCTTTTCTGTTTCAATCCTTGGTTTAATGGATTCAGGTTTTAGACAGAAGTAAGCTATTTTGAAGTAATCGTATGGGGAGAGTTTCAATCCTTGGTTTAATGGATTCAGGTTTTAGACAGAGTCAAGATTTTTTCGAAAAAAAAAATTATTATGTTTCAATCCTTGGTTTAATGGATTCAGGTTTTAGACCTTATACCACATTTCGTGGATAAGCTGCGGGATCAAAGTTTCAATCCTTGGTTTAATGGATTCAGGTTTTAGACAAATGAAAATGGAAACGGAAACAATGAACAATGCTGGTTTCAATCCTTGGTTTAATGGATTCAGGTTTTAGACTAATTAGGAGATGCAAGCGAGATATTCAACTGTGGCTGTTTCAATCCTTGGTTTAATGGATTCAGGTTTTAGACCGCCCTGGTCACCCCACCACATAACAAGCGTTATAGTTTCAATCCTTGGTTTAATGGATTCAGGTTTTAGACATTAGGAGATGCAAGCGAGATATTCAACTGTGGCTGTTTCAATCCTTGGTTTAATGGATTCAGGTTTTAGACTTACAAAAAACAATTACATACACTTCCACATCATCAGTTTCAATCCTTGGTTTAATGGATTCAGGTTTTAGACAAAAAAATCTCAAAATTTCTCAAACTCAAGGCAGGGTTTCAATCCTTGGTTTAATGGATTCAGGTTTTAGACTGTGGGCAGGTCTCTCGCCCTGGTCACCCCACAGCAGTTTCAATCCTTGGTTTAATGGATTCAGGTTTTAGACTTGGTCTCCCAGGCATCTCTTTCTTTTCATCGCAGGGTTTCAATCCTTGGTTTAATGGATTCAGGTTTTAGACCTTTTGATAGTGATTACTTTATTGAAATCTAAAACAGGTTTCAATCCTTGGTTTAATGGATTCAGGTTTTAGACACGTCATCCTTGCTAGTTAAATGATTTTCATTAAGATAGCACAAAAAGTCAGTGCTAGATAATTTAAGGCAGAAAGCCGAAAATAGGATAAAAACCATAATATTACACCTCTCAGAATATTTATAAAATATTATATAATACTGTTTTAGTTAATAACTAGCAAATTATTTTCATAAATCTGTTTCAGGGAACAGAAAAATGTCTAAAACTTACACACTATGTACTATTCAAATATATGTTTAGTTAATTTTATAGTCAAGATTTTTTATGAGAAACATAGGTTTTTATAGGTACAATCTTGGCATTTAAGTTTATTCTTAGTTGCGGGAGGGAAGTGGCATTTATAGATAATATCGAAAATATTATAAATAATTTCGATAGTATTATCCTTATCTTTTTGTATGATTGGAATTTCTTTCAATAGGTTTTTTGATCTAACATAAACCAGAAAAGCCATATTAACGGAGCATTGGTAGTTTTCTTCAATAAGCAGAGCGTAGGCAATTTGTTGTGTTTTAAATGTTTTAAACAACTTATCTTCATAGGTCGCAAACTTATAATCAAGGGGTGCTTTGCTCTTATCAGTAAGAGTGAGTACTTCGTCCATTCTTCCTACTAAGTGGAGAGTTGGAGACGAGAGGTATACATCAATATCTTTATCTATACAGCCGATTGATTTTCTCAAGTAATCTTTATTTCTAACCATTTTCAAATCGTGAATATCTCTACCTTTATTAACAAGAAAACGTTGGTGTTCATGTTGTTCAACCTTTAACACATTCTGATAGAAAATAAATCTTGGACAGAAAAGGTATTCAATAATATCTGAAGCGGTAATAAAAAGATCGTTTATCATAAGAAAAGTGCCTTAATCTCATCAGTTACTAGGTCTTTATCGAAAGCATTACCTAAAAGAATAATTCTATCAAAATCATCTTTTGAGATTGGGAAAATATAAACTTTATCATTATCAATATTGATTAATTCTTCAATGTGCAATGAAAGTTCTTTTAATTCTGTTGAATTAATATCGCCTAAAAAGCAGGATAATTGGACTCTATAGAGCCCTGTCTTAAGGCATAGCTTTGCTATTTTATTTCTATTTTTATTGTTTTCTATATCATAGAGGATCCAAGTTAGCATCAATAATCCTCTCTTTTCCCAATAAGCCAATTAGCAAAGGCATGGGCATCAGATAGTATTGTATCAATTCTTTTAGTGTTTTTATTTCTGTATCTAATAGTTTCATCGAAGAAGTTAGTCAAGTCTAGAATAATTCGTTTTTTACATTCATCACTTAGTAAGATACCTTTGCCAGATTTTACAAAGCCATCGGTAGGAAGTTTATGCCTTGAAAACATATAGAAAACAGGTTCATCGCAGTAAATTCGATAGGGTTCAATGAAATCAAAGACAAGAGATTTTTTATTGTAATTATCTTTATGTAGAAGTCCAATATAGGGGTCTAAACCGGCAATAAGTAGAGCTTTTTCAATTTTGGAGTATAAGACACCATAAGAGTAATTAAGAACGGCATTAAAGGGGTCAAGAGCAGGTCTAGATGATCTACCATGAAAGGAGAATTTTGTTGGTATTAAGAGGGACAGAGCTTTGAAATAAAGTTTAGAGATGTTACCTTCATAAGCCATAATGGTATTATCAGAAGTACTTAAAGGAGTATGGACATTTTCAATTTTTGCTAAACTTGTTTTAATTGAATCGATAATCTTAGTAAATTCTTGGTCAGAACGGTCTCTTTTGGAAAGGAGTTTTTGAATGAAAGCAAGTTGATTTTTAGCTTTAGTAGTAATCCATTTCTTGACAATGTCAAGTCCTTGATCAGTCATATCAATTTCTAATAATCTTCTTCTGATATAGGTTGTAGAGCCAAGTTTTGGAAACCAGACTCTTCCAATAGGGTTACCAAAATTATCTAAAAAAACGATATCAATATTATTGTCTAGGGCTAATTGAACTGCATCAGTTGAAATAGTAGCTGAATTAGAAATTACAATAGAAGATATTTTTTTGGGCGAAATAATCTTTTTTGTTTCATCTAGTTTTATCTGAAACATACCATCTTTTTTCTGTAAAAAAGCACCATATGTGTTTAAGAATAATTGCATTATTTCTCCATAATTATTAATAAATAGCTATCATTGTTTGTTTAGGCTCTTCAAGCAATCCTATATCCTCATCATAAGCATAATCCTGGCATCCTTGTAAATCAATATATTGATAATAATAATGTTTATCATCATTATAGTCAGGCTTAATTATATCTTTATAAGTTTGGTATAATTTACTTGATAATGAAATCCTATAAGATATCATTTCATGTTTCAGTTTCTCTATTTTTATCAATAATTCATCCTTTGCATAATTATCATTGCAATTAACTAACATATTTCTAATATCTAACAATTTAGTAAATGTTTCTTGTGAATATTCTGTATTCAGTACAAAAACGTTATATTGCAAATATTCATCAATAACTTTGAATTCTGATATTGGTATTTGATCACAAGTATCCGTAGAATCATAGTTCATACATCTTATTGCATTAATAATTTCATCACTTGTAGCCTTGAAGTTAAATTTATCAAAATATTGTTTAGTCAAATGGGGAAAATCTTTGTCCTCAAAAGATTCTAAATCCTTTAGAACATCATGAGTATATTGAAGTAAAATCCTTGGATAAACAGTATGAAGTTTTGTATTAAATATCGTCATTTTGCCATTTCTAGTTCCATATTCACAATGTCTATTGCACCTTCCAGCTACCTGTACGATTGAGTCTAAAGGAGCAAAATCACGATAAACTCGTTTAAAACTGAGATCAACTCCTGCCTCAATCAACTGTGTGGATATTACAATTATATTCTCTTTTTTTATAAGTCTAGACTTAATTTCTTCTATTCTATAATTTCTATCTCTTGGAGTTAGATTTGTGGTTAAACAATAGCAATGATAGTTTTTTCTTAGTTCTTTAATACGGAAATATAAAGATGTTGCTAGTTTCTTAGTATTAACTACTATTAAGCAATTGACGTCAATAAAATCATTATTAAAATAGTCAGTAAATAAATCAATATTGTTTAAATTTCTGTTAAAATCTATTTTCACTCTGTTAAAAACATCATTTTTCATAAACATTTCTGCAGTTATAAGATGATTGGTTATTACTGGCTCAAAAATTTTAGGCTGAGTTGCAGTCAACTGTAAAAAATAGACATTGAAGATTTCTGCGAATTTTGCAAGTGCTGTCCCTATAAGATAATGATACTGGGGATTGATATTTTGCACTTCATCTAATATTATTATTGAATTAGCAATATTGTGATTTTTTTTTAAGAATGAATTTTTATAACCAAATATAGAATGAAGTATTTGGACATAAGTAGTTATGACAATAGAAGACTGCCAAGATTCAATAAATAGCTTATCATTAAGATAATCTTGATAAGTTTTATCTTCATTAACCCTATTTTTAACTATTTGCGGGGTTAAATAATGGTGTTTTAATAAATATCGCGTTGGCCTTTCCGAATAATGTTTACCTATTGATGATGTAATAACCTTTTCAAATTCTAAATAGTTCTGATCGATTATTGAAGTATAGGGTAAAGCATAAATTATTCTCGCCTCTATATTCTTATCCTTTTTTAAAATTTCTTTTAATCTATCGGCAAATAACATACATCCAAATGTTTTTCCAATCCCAGTAGGTGCTGTTATAGAATAAATATGATTATTAGAAGAAATTTTATTACTATTCTTTATTGATTTTAAAAACTCGGTTCTAACTTTGTTTATCGATTTTGTAGTATCGAAATTATCCTTGTTCTCTTGTTGCTTCCTCTTTAAATAATCTTCAATATCATATAACCTTTCTTGAAGGTTATTAGCAAAATATTCATCAGTTAGCTGAGCAGCATCACTTTTATCACTATCAATCAATAATGAGAATAGAAAGTTATTAAGGAAGAAATATTCATAATAGTCAGGGCATTCACTTAATTCTCCCACGAATTCATCTATATCATCGATGAAATCACTGAAGTCTTCTATTCTATCATCGAAGTTTAAAACTATATCTGAAATATCAAAGTTATTAATAGAATAGAAATCCAATAACTGATCATAGTCCTTCGAATACCTTATATTGGAGAGTTGTTTTTTTATAATAGAATGATTATCCGTAGATAACTTCTCAAAATCCTTTAAGTCTCCATGATGACGAATAACTACTTGAAAAACCATGAAAGCCCATTTGTTTTCAAAACCTACATTCTGAGCGACCATAAAAGCTAAGATAGCTGATATTTCGCTGTGCCTTGTATATTTATTAGAACCTCCTCCGTGTAAGTGTTCCTGGAAAAAGGTGGTTGCTTTTCCAAAATCATGAAATAATCCTACTATTTGAATTAGTTTTTTTAAATCTTGTTTTGTTATTATAGAAAAATTAACATTGAGTCGCTCAAAACTTCTTAAACACAAAATAGTTACATTAGATAGATGATTAACTAACAACTTTTCTTTTTTATCACTATCTTCATAAATATGGGATAAAAGCAATTTTCCCCCTCTTATTATCGGGCGACCTATAAAGTCGCCCAGTTATATTCTATTAGTAGAATGAGACATACTCTTCTTGATTAACTTGTGAAATCTTATAACAATTTTTAAATTTACCTTCAATTATTTTTCCAGTTTTTTCGAAATATATATTTTTTGGAGGACAAGGCTTTCTAAGTAATACTTCTGACCCAGGTTCAGTGAATGTTTCAAATCCAATTGGCATTCTCTCCTGAATAATGTTGAAGTCATAATTAGTAAAATCACAATTTACAAAATTATCCTGAGTGCATACTGTGCTTAAATATTCTGACTCTTCCAGAAACTCAAGGTTGTTTGCTGAGTATATGTTTAATGCTTCTATATTCCCAATAAACTGTCTTTGACCTAAATATACCCCAAACCCAAAATCTCTCTTTTTAAGCTTTACTATTAGATCTTCAATCTTTTGATTTTTATTTCTATATCCAACAAAAACTATATATTTAATGTTGGAATAGTTTTTTGCTGTTAAAATCTCTGTTTTGGTGGGAGAATGAATTAGTGCACCTTTGTTCTTGAAATTAGCTAAATTCCAATATTTTTCATTCAAGTTGTTTATTGAATGAGTTTTTCTAAAGATTTCACATCCTTTAGAAACTTTTACTGAAATTGAGATTCTATCTTGATTGTCTGATGCAAATAATTCGTAATATTCATTTCTTGGGATCTTTAATATCGAACTGATTATTCCCATTAGTACAGTTTTTGGAGGTATTGAATAAGATAATGCTGATGTATTAGTGTAATACTTCCTAAAATGAGCAAACTTACCACTCAATTCAAATGACAGTATATTATCTATGTTTTGTTTCATGATAGGCTCTTATACTGTAAAATTATCTATTTCTATTCCAATGCTTTTTATCTGCTCTAAGTTGTGAGATAACTTAATTTGATCATCTACCCATATTTTTATTCTTTGAATAGCTTCTTTATTTGCCTCTAAATATTCTATTAATTTATCTAAGTTAAGCTCTATATCACCAATACTTCTAACTAAAAAGTCTTTATCAACATTATAGGTTAAAAAGACATATTCTCTTAGGTCTTTTAAAAAACTATTATCTTTTAATTCTACTCTCATATACAATCTTGGGGTTTGACCTGTTTTAGATCTTGTCCGAGCCTGAAAAAGAGACTTCACTATAACTTTATCAAAATCAACTAATTCCTCTTCTTGAAGAGTAGAGTATTCAGCTACTGATGAGTTTACAGAACCTGAGAAGGCTAACAAAGAATATTTTACCCGGTAATCTTTACCAATACCTTCACCTTTAGAAAAACTAGAAGTAATAGTTGAACTTTCATTAATCTCTACAGGGTTTAGTGAATACCCCCAGTTAAACTGTACAGGTCCAGTTAAATGATCATTTCCACCCTCTGCAGCATAAACCCCACCAAAGAGTTTAATATCTATTAAATCAGTATATTGGATTTTTTTTTCTTTCATTTGCTTAGCTCTATCTTTTGAGTTTTTAGCCCCTGAAGTAATAAAAATTTCTTTCTTATCTACTGATTCATAATAATCTCTAATGTATCTTTTCAGTCTTACATCACTAACTAGATTGGTATTAGTATCATAATCCATTCTAGGTTTGTTTTCATTATCCATGTCCCCATTGGGATTCGTCATTTTTGCATCATAGATGAATAATATCTCACTATTGTTTTTAATTTTCATTTTCTTCTCCTTGATTAGTTTCATTTTTCTTGTCAATTCCAGCGATAATACCTAAATAATCTTGATACGATACACCTGATAAAATATAAAAGGCAATCTCTTCCGAAGTTAGTGATGATTTTTCAATTTCGTGTAATCTATCATAGATACAGCCCCACAGAGATTCTTGTAAGAAGATATTTTTCTTATATATTTGATAAAAATCATATATAGTTACTAATAATGATTGAATTTTCCTGCTATTGATTCCTTCAAAGTTAAGTTTCTTTAAAATATTTGAAGCTTTATCTCTCTGAGCATACTTAATTTTAGAAATTATTGTTCCAAGTAAAAATAAACCTTGCTTATGCGGGTCATTTTTATAAACGCTATTATGAGTTTCTAAGAATTCGACTAATCTTTCATCTTGAACTGTTGTAATTAGTTCTTTGTTTTCCATACTTCCTCCATGTTTTAGAATATTTAACTCATCAAAAATTGACAGAAATAAAACCATTTTAAAGGCAGATAATGCATCAACCTTATCATTGTTAGCTCTTCCTTTATATACATCAATAAAATCTTTTATCAAATTAAGTTTAGAGAACTTTCCATTAGTAACAAATTTATCAAACATATCTATTAGTTTCTTTCCATAATTATTAAAATCTAACTTACTTTTAGTTGAGTACCAAGATTTAATTAATGAGTATCTAAGTGTACTAAATGTTAGACTATTATCTCCGAGATAATTATTCTTATTATCTATAATCTCTATTTCATTAAGTCTATACTTGGCTGTATATTCATTAAAAAGATTGAACTTTGTGATAATACTGCTTGCTTCAATATTCGAAATTAACTTTAGTATATCAAACTGTTGTTTATTATGATAATAGAACATAACATCAAATTTTAAATCTCTTCTATTTGCTCTGTTTAAACCAACACTTATTTCCTTCAATTGGGTATAATTTGGATGATTATAGTCTTTAAATAAGTTCATTATTCTCGTATAGGTGAGATATTCTAAAGATTCATTTTCTATTTGATAAGGAATTACGTAATTATCTAAGCCAAACATTTTATTTGATAAGTTTTTTTCTAATGTTTTTATTCCTACTAAAAGTTCAACTAAACAATCCCGACAAATACCAAAATTATAATGTGAATATTTTTTATTCAAATTCTCAGAACATAATACTTGTGGTACAATAAATTTCCAAGGTACCACCGAGTCTCTAGTTAGCTTTGTATTCTTACTACAGTTATGGCATATGTTTTTATTTTCAATTGTCCCTTTTTCAAAATAAAATCTATCTAGGAAATCAAATACACATAGATTTAAGTATGATTGATAGTATTTTCCACCTTCATATTCTTTAATTGTTTGATTATTGAAAGTAATCATGAATATATTATTACAATCTTTACCTATTTCCGGTAACTTATCAAGGTTTTTATCTTTCTTAAAAAAAATAGAGTTGATATTTTCAAGAATGGACATATCTTGATTAAAATTATCAAAGTATATACTATTTAAGACATTTATTTTCTCTTCACGAGAAACCTTATTTTTCTCATCTTTCATTGGTTTTATATAAAACTTTTTAGATATTGAACTAATAAATTGCCAATAATTATCTGGAATAATACTTTCAAGATATTTACATTGTTTAACATTTTTTGCTTTATATAATAACTGATTCTCAAAAACATTTTCCAGAATCTTGTTTAAACTATTAGAGGATAAAAATATTTTAGCACCATTTGGAGTATTAGGAGTGAAAGCACTAAAATATGTAAAATTATTGTTACTACATTCTACTTCAGATGCTTTGATTTCAATCTTATTATTCACTAAATCAAAATTTAACACGATGGCCATTCTGTCAATTAAGTAGTTATTATCTTCACCTTTATAGCTCTGAGGGCTAATCATTTGCGATTTTAAAAAAATATTGTTTTTCTCGGTAGCACTAGTATCGATGTTATAATATTTGTTTTGTTTCAATAAAGACTTGCCTAACTTGATAATCTTATTAATCACATAACCTCCTTTTATCTAATTGTTTATGCGTTTTACAATTCCGAAACCTCTTGCAGTCTGTTTCCCAAGTCCCCAATAATCTGGAATAAGAAATGTTGCTTTAAAATCACCAGTAAAGCAAAGCATTTTAACATTTTTGAAATTCACTAATTTAGGTTTGAGATTAGCTTGAATTTTAATACTATCAAAATCTGGTATTTCATAAGAAAAGCCTTTAGAGATAGTCTTTAAGTTATTTTTAATAATTTCAGCTAATATTTCAGCTTTATCATAAAAGTCTGCTCTTTGATATCTTTTGTAATTCTCTTGATTTAAAGCCATGTAGGGTGAAACAAAATTATAATAAACAGGGTCTTTTTGTTGACGTAATTCTACATCAAAGGAAATTATTTCCTTTTCATTGAGTTGAAATACACGATTGCCAATAGTCATCTCATCTGAAAGAAAGAACACTTCTTTAAGTACATCAATCCCTTCTTCCATTGCTACAAGAGCAGGATTACCATCAAATAAACGGTATTGTATTTTTGGAAATTTATAAGATAACTTTCCATTAGGAAGATGGTTATGTAATAGGGTATTACCTGAAAAGTTCTTAGCAAAATAACCCCTAACCTTGCCTATATCCCTAACATCTAACTTCACATCATTAAACTTCAAAATGACATATTTCATCAGAACCTCCTCTGATAAAACGAAATTCGTATTGTAATTTAGATGTGTCAATAGAAATCTTTGGGTTAAATGGATTAATTTGTAAAATAGGTGGTTGACTACAAACTAAAATCCCCCATGTCTCCATGGGGGATATATATTTCATTCTTTAATAATTTTTATTTATTTGATTAATTACCTAAAATACCTAGCATCACACCAGCAGCAACTGCTGAACCAATAACTCCAGCCACATTAGGAGCCATAGCATGCATAAGCAAAAAGTTACGTTTATTATATTTTTGTCCTTCAATTTGAGAAACACGAGCTGAATCAGGAACTGCTGAAACACCAGCGTTTCCAATGAGTGGGTTTATCTTTTCTTTTAGGAATAAATTCATAAATTTAGTAAAGACAATACCGAAGGCTGTAGCAATACAAAATGAGAAAGCACCTAAAACAAATATTTTAACAGAAGATAGATTTAGGAATTTTCCAGCATCTGTACTTGCCCCAACTGTTACACCTAAGAGAATAGTAATAATATTCATTAAAGCATTACGAGCTGTATCAGCTAATCTTTCAGTAACACCACATTCTTTAAGCAGGTTACCAAAGAAGAGCATTGCTAAAAGAGCAATACCACCTGGAGCAATAAAACAAGTAACGATTAATCCAACAATAGGAAAGATAATCTTTTCTTGTTTTGTTACTAAACGAGGGGTTTTCATATGTATCTGCCTTTCTTTTTTAGTAGTAAGCAGTTTCATAATTGGTGGTTGAATAACAGGTACAAGAGCCATATATGAATAAGCAGCAATAGCAATTGCTCCAAGTAAGTGAGGAGCTAATTTAGAGGATATATAAATTGATGTTGGACCATCAGCCCCGCCAATAATACCAATTGATGCTGCTTCCATGACATTGAATCCTAGCAAGAGGGAACCGATAAAGGTAATAAAAATACCAGCTTGAGCTGCAGCTCCGATAAGAATTAACTTTGGATTAGCAATCAAGGTTGAGAAGTCTGTCATTGCCCCAATACCTAGAAAGATTAAAGGAGGATAATATCCTTTGCTCACCCCTAGATAAAGATAATAAAGTACAGAACCTTCGTCGTAAACTCCCTGACCTTGTAATCCTACACCAGGAATATTTCCTATCAAGATACCAAATCCAATAGGAACAAGTAGTAAGGGTTCATAATGCTTGGCAATACCTAAATATATGAAGACTAGTCCTATTACTATCATCATGGCATAGCCAAAATTAATATTATAAAATCCTGTAGTTTCAAAGAAATTTATAAATTCAGCCATTATCAATCTCCTAATTGAATAAGCTCTTCACCCTCTTGAACAGCTTGACCCTTGCTAACAAGGACTTTTTTAACTGTTCCGGCAAAGTCTGATGTAACTTCTGATTCCATTTTCATAGCTTCTAGAATAATGACAGCTTTATCAGGAGTGATTTTATCTCCTTCTTTAACTAAAACATCTATAATAGTTCCAGGAATAGGAGCTGTAATTGAATTGTTGCCACTTGGAAGAGGATTGCTTGCTGGCATTGGAGCAGCTTTAGCAGTAACTTGTTTAGGTTGAGCTTTAGTTTGGGGACTTTCCTCAACAGCATCAAATTTGATTCTAACAAGAGCATCTCCTTCATGTACAGGAGCTTTTTCCTTAACAAAAATCTCTTCAATCACACCACAAGCAGGTGCTTCTATCTCAGATTCCATCTTCATAGCTTCAAGAATAACGATAGCTTGGCCTTTCTCTACCCTATCTCCTACATTTTTTTTAATAGATACAATGACTCCTGGAATTGGAGCTTTTACTCGACCATCAGCATAATCAACCGATAATTGAGGAGCTCCTGGAGCTTCTTTATATGTCCTAGTAATTTTAGGTATCATATTTTGAGTATCTTCTTCAAATTCTACTAAGAAAACATTTCCATTTACTTCAACTTTAGCAGTCTCAGAATCAAAGGAAATAATTCTCGCATCGTAACTTTCACCATTTATTTTCATTTTGTATGATTTCATCTTTTACTCCTATCTATAGGTTTGTTATATACTCTATTAGGCATATCCATCTTGGCAGAAGCACTCCACATATTAACTGGTGTCCTGCTGAATGTCATTTGTATTTTTACCCTTTCTTCCACCGAGAGCTTATGTTTGTGTAAGGCTGCAATAACTGCAACAATAGCATTTGAACTAATTGCTGATTTAGGTCCAGTGATTTTTCCAACAGGTGTATCAACTGTCTTAGTTGTTTTCTTCTTCTTGACCTTAATATCTTTAGTCTTTTCAATATGCTGAAATTGAGCAATTAAAATAGAAATCAAAAGTAATGAAGCAAAAACTACTAATATACCTACAGCGGTCACACTATAACCAAAAGGTAAAGTTTCCTTAGTGAACTCATCAAACTTCTCAGCAATTATTGCTGGTGGGATATTCAACTCAGAAAGTGATAAATCATCCCATTTTCTATTTTGAGTCTGATAACTTGCATATTCAGGATTACTTTCTCCATACTTTTTTAATTCTGGAGCTAACATAGCCTTAAGTTTCTTAACAGGCATATTTATACTATCAGCTACTGCTTTCATAGTATAATCATTCCTAATAGTAAATTCTACTTGTTTTCCTGTTTTGTTAAAGCTAACAGTCTCTTCTGTAGCATTCAAGAAGCCTACTACAAAGAGAAACAAGAAGATGAGTGATATTATTTTTCTATGTTTCATAGCATCCCCTATAAAGGAATATTCCCATGCTTACGTGGAGGGATTGAATCTTTTTTATTGGCTAACATCTCTAGAGTTCTAATAATTCTAAATCTTGACCTACTTGGTTCAATAACATCATCAATATAACCCTTTTTAGCAGCATTATATGGATTAGCAAATTTATCTCTATACTCATCCTCTCTCTTTTTAAGAGCAGCTTTTGGATCATCTGACGCCATTGCTTCTTTTCTGAAGATAACTTCCACAGCTCCACCTGGTCCCATAACTGCTATCTCAGCTGAAGGCCAAGCATATACCATATCTGCTCTCATGTGACGACTGTTCATAACGCAGTAAGCTCCACCATAAGCCTTTCTTAAGATAAGTGTTATTTTTGGTACTGTTGCTTCTGCAAAAGCATAAAGAAGTTTAGCACCATGCTTGATAATACCGTTATGTTCTTGGTTAGGACCTGGTAAGAAACCTGGAACATCTTCAAGAACTAATAATGGGATATTGAAAGAATCACAGAATCTAATAAATCTAGCTGCTTTAGCTGAAGCATTGATATCTAAAACTCCTGCTAAAACTTTAGGTTGGTTAGCGACTATACCAACTGAATAACCATTGAATCTTGCGAATCCAACAATAATATTTTGAGCATAATTTCTAGAAACTTCTAAAAATTCATTCTCATCAGCTAACTCATGAATTACATCAAGCATATCATAAGGTTTATTTGGATTTTCTGGAATTAACTGATTTAGTCTATCACAGGCTCTATCTATTGGATCTGCATTAGGAATATAAGGAGGATCATCTAAGTTATTTGATGGTATATAACTTAATAATTTCTTAATTAGAAGAAGTGTTTCCTCTTCATTCTCAGTTACAAAATGAGTTACACCACTCTTGGTTGCATGAGCCATAGCTCCACCAAGCTGATCTACAGTAACATCCTGATTAAGTACACTTTTAACAACCTTTGGACCTGTTACAAACATATAGGAATTCTTCTTATCCATCATAACGAAATCTGTAATCGCAGGTGAATAAACAGCTCCACCAGCACAAGGACCTAATATCGCAGATATTTGTGGTACAACTCCAGAAGCCATAACGTTTCTATAGAATATCTCTGCATAACCTGCTAATGCATCAACTCCTTCTTGAATTCTAGCACCACCAGAATCATTCAATCCAATTACTGGAGCTCCTACTTTAATTGCCATGTCCATTATCTTACAGATCTTTTCAGCATAAGTTTTCGACAAAGAACCACCTAAAACTGTAAAGTCCTGAGAGAAAATATAGACTAACCTTCCATTTATTGTTCCACAACCAGTTATTACACCATCACCTGGTATAATATTCTTTTCCATACCAAAATCATGGCAGTTGTGTTCAACAAAAAGATCAAATTCTTCAAAACTATTTGCATCTAATAAATTATTGACTCTTTCACGTGCTGTTAGCTTACCCTTAGCATGTTGAGCATCAATTCTTTTCTGCCCTCCACCTAACTCAGCCTGAGAACGTTTAAGTCTTAGTTCAGTGATCTGTTTTTCTGTACTCATTAATCCTCCAGGATTATCTTTTTATTATAATTTTATTTTTAAACTTCTTTATTGCCTAAATTAATATTCTGCAAATCCTGTAAACAAAAAACTTTACTTATTCTAGGGATCTGTTTATTTGGTGTCAACAATAATTTATTCGGAGTAGCTATGCCCCCATATTTTGTCAAGATAATACCAGTTTTAATAATGTTTGCCTTAGGTTTTCTAAGTAAAAAATTAAGAATTTTTAACAGCAAAGATGCAGATAGGTTTTTACAGTTAGTTCTTAATATTTGCTTGCCAGCTCTAACTTTAGCTTCCTTAGCAAACCTCTCTCTAAATTCTAATCTAATTTATCTAATGATCTTACCTATTTTCATTGTCCTCGTTACCTACCTACCAGCAAGTTACTTGGTAAACAAAATGAAGATCCCCAAAGCAAGAAAGGGAAGCTTTTTAATTGGTTCATTAATTATTAATACTGGTTTTGTATCTACCTTTATCTATGCTATCTTTGGTAAAGAAGCTTTTGGCTACTACTCCTTATTTGACTTAGGGAATTCCTTTATGATTTACCTATTTGCTTACTACCAAGCTATAAAATATGGAGAGAGTAATAAAACTGACTTACCAATCAAGAAAATGTTATCCCTTCCTCCAATCTGGGCAATTATAGTAGCTTTGCTAATTAATGTTTCACCCTTCAACTTAACAGGGATTCAGATTGATGTTTTAAATTATATAGGAGTACCAACTATGCCCCTGATCATTTTCTCTTTAGGAATCTACTTCCATCCTAAAATTGCTAATCTTAGATTGACTCTTGGTGTGATATCTTTAAGAATGCTTTTAGGTTTTTTCTTGGGGCTTGGAATTGTCAGTCTGTTAAAACTTCCTCAACCAATTTCCAATATTGTCTTAATCTGTGCGAGTGCACCTGTGGGTTTTAATACTCTTATCTTCTCAGAATTGGAAAATTTGGATAGAGAGTTTGCTGCTACCATTGTTTCATTTTCTCTTATCCTATCCCTACTTTTTATAACCTTCTACTCATATTTTGTCCTGTAAAAATGATAAAAAAATATTGACACTAACAATAATTGGGATGCTTGGGTTGGCAAGTGAATTGAACTAATGTCAATTTTGAGGAGGTAGCGTGAGTGATAAATTCTCCAAAACTATTCACTTAGGAACATTCCCAATTATTGTTATGTCAATACGGATTATATCTATATTTAGCCCTTTTACCTACAGACTACATAGAATGCTCTCAAATTTTATCCTTACTAAGTCTTAAGAATCGACAAGAGACAAAGATTTAGTTAAGAGCCCTAATCCTTTTTAAAAATCAATTTTTCAAAGATCATTTATTCTATATTATTGCATTGTTAGTTCCACAAATTTATTTATTTATATTTCTTTTTGCTGAAATGCTCATAAGATGTTGTGAAAAACATAAATAAGACCATGAAAAGCATAGAGACAAATTTTTCGTTTTTTGTTTCTTGTGTATAATTTGCTTACTTCTATGTATATATTGGTTACAGGTGTAAACAATAGTTGTTTTACGAAACACTAGTTAAATTACTAGCTCTCCTTGACTGTTACTCTGTTCATAAAAATCCAATGAATTTTGCAGATAGTAATAATCAAGAAAGAATTTCCTAAAGGTATTGAGAGGAGATTTTCTGCAAAAGTCCATTAATCTAAATAATTTTAAACTATGTGAAATCAGGAGTCCATTCAGCAGATGGATTTAAGTCCTGCAACAAATAGTTACTAAAAGCTAAGTTTTCTAATTGAGTACGGGCTAGAGAATACTCTCTCTCTGTTATAGCCCTATTCAGTTCAGGAAAATCTTTACTCTTATAAGTTGGATAATACTGAGACATTAAACTTATAGTCATATCAGTTCCTAAGTTGTCAGCTATCCAAGCCAAAATTGATGATGCTCCTGTAATATTATTTGGTAGAACAAGAATTCGGATTAATGTTCCCATCCAAGCAAGCCCTTCATCAAGTTTGAGATGTCCTGTTTGTCTTACCATCTCCTTTATAGCCAAGCTAGCTACTTGTCTATAGTTTGATACCCCTGAATAGGTCAGTCCATTATTCTCATCCCAATAACGGAAATCTGCTAGATAGATATCCACTAAACCTTCAAGTTTTTTCAAGCTTTCCACAGTCTCATAAGAATTAGTATTCCAGACAATGGGGAGGTTAAGTCCTTGTTTTTTACTTTCTTGCAAAACAGGGATAAGTAGGTCGGTATAGGGAGTTGGTGACACAAAATTAATGTTTACAGCACCTTTCTCTTTAAGAGAGAACATAGTTTTTAATAAGTCTTGCTGACTATATTCTCTCCCCCGTCCAAGGGCTGAGATTTCCCAGTTTTGGCAGTAACAGCAATGCAGATTGCAGTGGGATAGGAATATAGTTCCACTTCCTTTATCGCCAACAAGAAAGGGCTCTTCCCCAAAGTGAAGTTGAGCTAAATTGACTTTTAGATAGTCTGGAGCTTGGCAATAGCCTAGCTTAGTAGATCTATCTACATTGCAATATAAAGGACAAATATTACATAAAGATTTATTATTCATATAAAACCCAAAATATAAGCCGGATAGTAATCTATCCGGCTTTTTTATGATTTATTTTTTACTTTTCTTTTTCTTAGAGTGAGTTAAGAAGAATAGGGATGGGATTAAGAGCAAGGTAAGCATAGTAGAAGTAGCCATACCTCCTATTTGCACCATAGCCATTGGTATTCTCATCTCTTTACCTGCAGAGCCAATACCTAAAGCCATCGGTAGCATACCCAGGATAATAGCTGAAGTTGTCATTAAGATAGGTTTCATCTTAATAGGACAAGCTATAAGCAAAGCTTCTCTAGCAGATAAGTTATCTCTTGCCATCAACTGTTTAGTATAATCTAAAATCAAAATAGCATCATTAACAACTAACCCAATCAACATAATGATAGCCATCATAGAGAAGAGGTTCATAGTAGTTCCTGTTGCAAACATTAGCCAGAAAACACCAATCGTAGCCATTGGAAGTGTTGTTAGGATTAAGAAAGGTTGGGTAAAGTTTTCGAGTATTGATGCTAGCAACATATAAGTTAAGATTATAGCTAACAAGAAAGCTTGAGCCATGTCCTTATTAGTTTCATCCATCATCTCAGCATTACCACCAGCCTTTATATCAACATCTTGCAAGTCCATCTCTTCAAAAACTTCCATAACTTTGTTAGTAACATTTGCAAGAGGATAACCAGTACCTGGTTCTCCAGTAACTATTAAGGAAGGAAGTTTATCTCTATGAGTAATTTGAGAAGTAGTTTGAGTTAACTTAACATCTGCTAATTGTGATACTGTATATTGTCCACTAGGAGAATTAATAATCAAAGCTCCAATTTCTTCAGGTGTAGAGACGAAATCATTGTCCATAGTAACTCTAATATCATATTCTTCACCTTGATCACGGTAAACAGCAGTTGTTAGTCCTTCTGTAGCTCCTCTCACAACCATAGCAACATCATAAGCAGTTAAACCAGCATCGGCAATCTCTTTTCTTTTAGGAAGAAGAGTCAGCTGTGGTTTTCCAGTTCTTAAAGAAACATTATAGTTTATCAGTCCTGGAACTTGTTTCATTTTTGAGTTAAGCTCTGGCACAATAGAGTCTAAATACTCTTTATCAGGTGAGATTAAATAATATTGAATAGGGCTATCGCCATCTTCACCACGAGTACCTTTACAGAAAATCTTCGCATTCGTAATATGAGCTACTTCATTGATAAAGATTTGATTCATCTGAGAAGTAGTAATATTTCTGAACTCAGGATCTACTAACTTAATTTCAGCAGTAGCAACATTTGTTCTATTATTGTTGCCAACCGTTGAAATAATGTGTTTAACTTCAGGGTGGGATAGCACTATTGTTTCCACTTCAGACAGTTTCTGTGAAGTTTGTGTAAGGTCTGATCCTTCTGGAAGCTCAATATTGATTAACAAGTCACCTTGGTCAAACTCAGGCATAAACTCAAATCCTAGTTTTGGAGCAATGAAGATGAAAGTAGCAAAGAGTAGCAAGGTCATAAATATAGCAAATAGAACCGGCTTAACTCTATTACTTAATAATGAAGCTAGTGCTTTCTTATATAATCCTTCAAAGAATCTGAAATTCTTCTCCATAATCCTTCCAAACCAATCTAACTTTTCTTCTTTTGGTAAGATTAAAGAAGCCAACATTGGAGTGAGAGTGAAAGACATGATTAAAGAGAATACTGTTGCAATTGAAACAGTTAAAGCAAACTCTTTAAAGAATTGTCCAGCCATAGAAGACATTGCAGCAATAGGTAAGAAGACAACTAGATTAGTAGCTGTTGAGGCTATCACAGCAGTAGTAACTTCACCAGAACCTGACAGGGCTGCCTCTTTATTACCATTTCCCATATATTTATGTCTGAAAATATTCTCTAAAACCACGATTGAGTTTGATACAAGCACACCAACAGCAGTTGAAAGTCCCATTAAAGAGAGCATGTTAAAAGAGAAGCCCATAGCCTGCATAACCATAAATGATGATATAATTGATGTAGGCATTGATAAAGCAACAATAAATGTTGAGCGTAAATCATGCAAGAATAAGAATAAGACTAAACCAGTTAGTAATACACCAAGTATCAAGTTTGTGATAGTATCGCTTACTGAGGATTGAATAAAAACTGAGTTATCATAAGCAAGCTTTAGCTCAATGTTACTTGGTAAGGTGTTTTTAAGCTCAGGAAGAGCTTTAATTACTTCTTCAGCTAAAGCAACAGTATTAGCATCAGAACTCTTAATTAAACTAATCTTCACCATTTTATCATAATGGCTGTCTTGTATATTATCAAAGAAACGAGAAATACTTCTAATATCTTTCTTTCCATCAAAAACTTTGGCAATTTCTTTTAATTTTTTAGAACCACCATTAATTGGTATTTCTAAATTCTGTAAGTCCTCGATAGAAGTAAATTCCGCATTGGTTGTTAGAGACACTTCAGTATTCTTATTTGTAAAATAACCAGCAGCAATATTATAATTGTTCATAGTTATAATATTATTGATTTGTGATAAAGAGATGTTATTAGATTTCAAAATTCTATTACTAGTTTCAACTCTAATTTCTCTTTCTTCACCACCATTAATTTCTACTCTGGCAACACCTTCAATTTTAGCAAATCTATCTTTCAGTGAGTTATCAGCAAGCTCAAATAATTCAATAGCTGATACACTTCTAGAATTAGAAGTAAGAACTAAGTCAATAACAGGGAAGGCATCCATCTCTATCTTTTCAATAGTTGGTTGTTCAGCATCAGAAGGTAAACGGTTGATAATTTTATTAATTTTATCCTTTACCTCTTGATTAGCTTCTTTTGGATCTTTACTTAGTTCGAACTTAAGAACAATAGTAGATACATTATCCATTGAGTAGGATTGTACATTATCTAAACCACTAATAGTGGCTACTTCATCCTCAATTATATTGGTAACTTGAGTCTCAACCTCTGTTGGACCAGCCCCTGGATATACCGTAGTAACAAGTACATAAGGTATGTTTACTGAGGGGAATAGATCTATCGGCATTTTAGTAAATGCTAAAAGTCCGAAGAGGATGAATACCAGTATAAACATAGTTGTCATAACTGGTCTATTTATTGACATTTTTGATAAAAACATTATTACTCCACTCTTTTGACTATTTTATAGTTACTTTATCATTATCAGAAACTAAATGATAGCCTTCTGTTATTAACACATCACCAGCTTTTAATCCGTTTAATACTTCAATTAATTCATTACCAGTCTGGCCAAGAACTACATTCCTTCTCACTGCTTTATTATCTTCAACAACCCAGAGATAAGGTGAACTTTCAATTTCTCTTACCATTACAGTTGGTACGCCAATAACATCTGTCTTTTTGTAAAGAAGAAGGTTAATCTCAGAGGTAACACCTGCTTTTATTAGACGCTTAGAATTATCAAAAGTTGCTTCCACTCTGAAAGCTCTTCTGTGAGCATCCATTGCCATAGCTACTTTAATCACTCTTCCGCTAATCTCTTGACCATTCCATTTGGCTGAAGCAAACATTCCTTCTCTGACAAACTTGATATCATCTTCATTTACCCATAAAACAGACTTCAATGTGTTCAAGTTTGAAATAGTAAATAAAGCTGTATCTATGAAGATATAATCATTTTCTGATACTGGTAATTCAGTGATATAACCATCATAAGGAGCTTTTACTTGTAACATATCATTTACGTTTTCTAATGAGGCTTCAGCTACTTTTAATTGGCTTTCATAAGTGTCTAACTCTTGTTGACTAATTCCACCACTTTTAAAGACTTCTTTCATCCTATTATAGGTTGCTAATGTCATATCATAATTAGCTTGTGTCTCTTTAATACCGAATCTTGAGTTAGGATTAAACTCTATGATTACATCATCTTTCTTAACAAAATCACCAGCTGAAGCATTTATTTTAGCTATCCTATCTTCATACTTTGCAAATATTACTGTGTTTTTACTAGGAAAAACTTCAGAATAATATGTCTGATAACGAGTAAAATCCTGTGCTAGAACTGTTTCTACTTTTACTGGAATTCCTTCTTCACGATATATTGCCTCTAATGACTTTGCCTCAATTTCTTGTCCTTTCTTTTGACACCCTACTACTACAAAGAGGGAAGCAATTACTAATAATATTAAAAATTTCTTTATCATTATCTCTCCTTAAGATTTAAAATTTAATCCCATTGCCTTGAGCAAACTTTCATAAGAATTAATCAAGCTGTGTACTGCTGAAATATAGCTAACTTGAGCTTGATTATAACTTAATTGTGCAGACTGAACATCTAAGTAAGTGCCCAGTTGATTATTATACATCTGCTGAGCTATTTCTAGACCACGACTTGCTAACTCTTTGTTTCTCTTAGCGGTTGTAACATTTTTCCTATCTTTCTCTAATGAAAGATAATTACTCTTTATCTCTAACTTAATATTATCATATAAAACTGAAGTCTCTAATCTTGCAGACCTCACTTGATATTTATATTCTTTAGCCTTGTTTAGATTTGAAAAACCAGTGAATAGAGGCATTTCAAAGCCAATTGATAAAGAATAAATGTTACCAAAATTATCAGCTTCTACTTCATAGTCACTTGTACTTGTGAAGTTAGTTAAACTTCCACTTAAAGCTATACTTGGCAAGTATGATTTCTTCTGGTTTTCATACTGGATATCCAAGATATCAACATTAAGTTGAGAAGCTTGAAGCTCCATTCTATTTTCTAAACCCTCTTTAATTGCTTGGTCTAAAGAGATATCATCTATACTTGGTTCAACTAATTGACCTTCAACATCTTTAACTTCTACATTATCTCCAAGATGATTCTGCAAAACCTGTAAAGAAAGTTGATAGTTGTTCATTGCGTCTTGGAGTTGAGGCTCTAACTGAGATACTTGCAACTCTGACCTTAACTTATCATACTCAGAGACAAGTCCTTGATCAAACATATTAGATACTCTATCATATTGTGCCCTTGCTATCTGTAAAGCTTCTTCATTTATGTCAACTACATGCTTACTTAAAAGAGCATTATTAAATAATCTTCTTGTTTCAAATAAAACATTTCTAGTAGTCACTTCTAGCATTGTATCATTTATACTATTATAGACTCTAGCTGCTTTTAAACCATTAAAGACATCACTAGAAAACAAAATTTGATTCATAGATAATACCGTATTCAAGGGCATTTCTTTTTCAGCCATTACCCCAGCAGGTAAGATATCTGGAACATCTGTCTTCTTCAAACCATAAGAACCACTAAGAGTCAATTGAGGATATAAGCTCCCTTTTATACTCTTGTAATTAGAAAAACTCATTCCCTTCTCTTCTTGAGCTATCTTAATAACCTTATTATTTTCCTGAGCTATTCTCTCAGCTTCTTCTAATGTTATACCGCTTAAAAATAACGGAAATATCAATAAAAGTATGATATACTTAAATTTCATTTTTACTCCTTAATAAATCTACTCTATATACATAATCAAAATATTTGTTTCCCCATTCAATTAAATCAAAGTTTTTACCATGCCAAATCCAATGGATTATTATACTGTCAAACATGTGAACATACATATCATAATACTGCCTGGCAGTTAATGAATTAGATAGTTCATTACAATCAATTGCCTCTTGAAAAATTGACTCAAAATCGTATTTCTTTTTTATATCATCTAACATTTTACCAATATCAGCAAGTTGATCAAACTGCATCTCTCTAACCATCAAACGATAGGCATCTTGATAACTTTCATTTTTTTCAATATTTGCTAGATAGTTATTGAGATGCTTTTTCATCTTCATTATTGGGCTCTTCTCTTGAAATACCATAAACATTGATTCACCTAAGATTTCTTCAATAACTTCAGAAATCAGTTTAAAGTATAAATCACGCTTATCTTTAAAGTGCCAATAAAGAGCTCCCTTAGTAATGTTAGCATTCTTACAAATCTCTGATATGGAGGTTGCATCAAAACCCTTATCAGAAAACAACTTTAACGCAGATGAGATTATTGTTGATCTTGTCTCTGCTGCTTCACTTTTATTGTGTGCCATTATCCACCTTTTTTAGAATTATATTTTAGCATACTAAACGGTATGGATGTTATTTCCTGTCAAGAATAATTTTAATATTTAAGAATTATTAACATTTTAGCGAAGTTTAAAGTTCTATTTTGCAAGAAGTTACTTGTTAACTATATTTTTAATTTAATGACCCTTGGTTTAAAAAGACTGCCATGGTTTTCTCTATAAGAATACATCTTCCTTATATGATTACTTAGTACTACTGGATTTTTAGTTTTAAAGCTCCCTTGAGACTAGCATTATGAACTCTTGTAGCTAGTTTATTCAATCTCTCCAATACAACTTTGTTTGGGAACGAACATTATCTCTTGAGCCTGCAGGAATGAAGCAAATATCTGGCTTCACCTTATTGAGGAAGTCTTCTTGAGAACTAGTAATACTACCATGATGAGCTATCTTAAGGAAATCAGCTTCTAGTTTATCTCCTTGTTGTTCAAGCAATCTCATCTCAGCTTCTTTCTCTATATCTCCAGTAAAAAGCAGATTATATTCATCATAATTAATCATCGTTACTAAAGAGTTATTATTCATATTAGTTGATTCATAGGAAGAATCTGGATGTAAGAAACTAATTCTACCTAACCAAAGAGAAGCGGTATCTTGCAGAACAGTAATATTCACCCTGTTAGCTAGTTCATGAATTATTGTTGCAAAGGCATCGTCCTTAAGAGCACTTTTATGAATAATTAATTCTTTTATTTTAATATGCTTCTCAAGTAAGGGCAGCCCCCCATAATGATCTTCATGTGGATGAGTGATAACCACCCAATCAAGAGAAGAAATATGTCTTTTTTTTAGATATGACAAGAGAGCATTCTGAACGATCATTGGATATTGCTCTTGCGAACCTGTGTCTATTAGCAAGTTCTGTCCTTCAGCAAATTCAAAATAACTACAATCTGCTTTGCCTGCAGCAAAACAGATTATCTGATTATGATAAGGTGTAAAAAGACCCAGACTATTAAAAATTATTAGGACTAAAACTACTAATGCTAATCCATAAGCTAAGAGTTTTCTTCTTTTATAGGTTATTATTATGATTAAAATTGCCAATAGAAAAATCAGAAGTTCATAGCCAGTGATACTAATATTCCTTGTGAAGAAAGGTAATTTCTCAGCGAATCTAATGATTTTTTCAAATAGACCTGTCAGAAGAGAAAAGGCTAAGTTCAGATAGTCTTGGATCAAGATATTTTGGGGTAAAATTAAAGAAAGAAGTATCACATTAAGCATAAGTGTTACTAATGGAGTAGCTAGGGCATTTGTTAAAATAGCATTCAAAGTTATTATATTAAAATAGTATGCCGATAGAGGTGCTATAAAAATAATTATACATAGAGAGTAGATTAAGTAAAAAATAATACTTGAAGCAAATTTAGGTATCGAATAAGCTCTCATGTATTTGTAACAAAAAGGTATGATTTTACGGTCAGCGACCCACAGACCAATGAATGCAGTAAGTGAAAGATGAAGACCAACTGAGAATAACTGCAAAGGATTACTTATAGTTATGATAAAAAGAATAATTGATATAATCTGTAAGAATGATACTTTTCTTTGAAAGACTAAGACAAAATTATATATCATAATAAGCAATACTGTCCTAAATACTGATGGTGACCAAGAACAAAGAAAGCCATAGAAAATTAATAGGATTGATGCAAGCACTCTAGCCTTATTAAGATTTAACAGTAGATTTATTAATGTTAATAGAGTTAAATAAAGTATCCCCACATGGAGACCACTAACAGCAAAAAGATGTAACAATCCCATCTCAGAAAGTCTTTCCTCTTCAATATTGAGCAGTCCTTTATCTCCAACAAATAAAGCCAGAGCCATAGAACTATTACTAGCAAAATTACTCTTGATTTTGTTAATAATATAAGATTCAAGTGCTTGAAATACATTCTCATCCCTAGCTAAATGCCTTGTTAACCCTATTGTAAAAGCTCTAGCCCTAATACCCTTAAATTTATAAAACTCCTGATAATCAAATTCACCAGGGTTACTTGCTTTATCAATAGAGCTTACACTTAGGGGGCTTTGATAAATATTATGTTCTTTTAAGCTATCAATATCACTATATAACAGAACTTTCCCTTCTATGTCGAAACTATTCATTTTTCTAAGCTTAGCAAGATAATAGTTCTTCCCTTTAGAAGTGGTTTTGATATCTTCAATACTATATTCAAACACTTCAGAAATTGAGCTTGTATCAGCCAAATAATTACTGATATCCAAAGGAGATGTTTGGAGAAATGTACTTGTATAAAGCCAGCCTATAAGAGTAAAGAGAATTAGTATAATATAGACTCTAATTTTGCTAGTAAAATGATATAGGACCAAACTTACTAGCACTACTAGATTCAGCATCCAATGGTAGTTATAATGCCTAGCAAGAATTATGCCAAATGACCAAAACAATAGGGGCACGAAGAGATTATGAAGTTTACTGCGAATAACCTTTAACATAATTAACCAAACCTTAAACTATTTCTTTTATAATTTACCTCTATATTTATTTAATATTCCCTTATAAACCCTTTCATTAATGTTAATAATCTCTTCAAGATTAGGATTTTCGATCTGTTGAGAAGCAAGCAAAGTCTCTGAAATTATTGAATAAAAATCTCTAAAGCCTATTTTCCCATTGGTAAATAAGTTAATGCAAGCTTCATTGGCAGAGTTCATAATTGTAGGCATAATACCACCTTCTTCCCCTACTTCTAAAGCTAAAAAGAAAAGTGGATAGCGTTTTGGTTCAATCTCTTTAAAAGATAAATCTGGTATTTTAAGAAGGTCAGTTTCTACATTATTAAATTCTATGTGTTTTGGGTGAGTTAAAGCATAAAGAATCGGTATCTGCATACTTGGGTTACTCATCTGTGCAATGAGAGATCCATCCTTAAACCTAACAAGAGAATGAATAATTGATTGGGGATGAATTATTGCTTTAATTTTAGAAAAAGGCATATTAAACAACCAGTGTGCTTCTATAACTTCAAGTCCTTTATTCATCATGGTTGCTGAATCGATAGTAACTTTAGCCCCCATATCCCAAGTTGGATGCTTTAAGGTATCTGCTAGTGTAATGGAATTAAATGTATCAAGCTTTCTATCTCTAAATGATCCCCCAGAAGCAGTAATAACCAGCTCTTTCACTTCATCTATTTTATGATTTCCCAGTGCTTGGAAAATAGCTGAATGCTCACTATCAATGGGAAGGATAGGGTTAACTTTTGTATATTTCTGGATAAGATGTCCAGCCATTACTAAAGATTCTTTATTCGCTAGTGCTAGTTTTTTACCCCGTTCTAAGACAGCAATAGTTGATTTTAAACCAGCAGAACCAGCTATAGCATTAATAACTATATCATAATCTAATTCTGCTAGTAAATCGAGCAAACTAGCTTGCCCTATATAAATCTGGCATCTGTAATCATCTTTTTCAGCATAAAAACCATTACTGGTAACAACCACATGACCTATAGAAAATTCCTCTTGTAGTTCCATCATCTTAGGGAAATTTCTATGACTACTGGCTAAAACTATTTGAAATTTATCTCTATTCTGTCTAATAACTTCACATGTTGAATCACCAATAGAACCTGTTATACCTAGTATAACTACTTTCTTTTTATTCATTAAAACTTATATCCTAAAGAGATTTTCTGGGAATTACCTAAATCACTATTATCATTATTCTTGTAAGCGTAAAAGAGGGAAAAGTCCATTATTTTGAGATCTATTCCTGCAGTAATAGAATCTACATCATATCCTCCAAGAAATGAAATATTTTGATAAGGTGTAATTGCTAAGCCATAGTGATTACTCACTGAAGTAAAATCAAGGTCATAATGCCCGATATTGCTATCTGCAAACATATATATATCAGACCTCATAATCAATTCAAAAAGCAATTTATCATTCCAGACACCAATATCATACCTAAACTCTACTTCTCCTTTAGGTGATGCCATTTCATAAGAACCATTCTCCCAAAGTATATGAGTTGCTACGACATTATTAAGTTTAGTAGCTATCTTAAAGTTTGAAGTAGCCTTGTAGAGCATTCCTATATCTGCTCCAATAGCCCATGCAGTCTCTTCTGCTAGCTTTCTATAAGTAATCTTAGGTGTAATTCCTAGATTTATTTTTTCACTTATTTTTCTGCCCAAAGCTATGTTAAGTAGATAATCATTATTATCAACATATTTATAAGCATAAGGACGATTTTCATTAGAGAGAGGTAATTGGCCATTCTCTAGTTTAGTTAAGGGTATATCATTGACAGATATTCTGGTTAGACTTATTGCAACTGAGTTTTGTCCTTTATAATACAAAGAAAAACTATCATATTTGAATAAACCATCAAACTCTTTAGCATGCATTAATTCAAGAGTTGAATGTTCTAACTCAGGCAATAAAGCTGAATTCCAGAAAGCTGGTGAGTATCCATTAGTATCAGTTAAACCTGTATTACCCAGGGCAATATTACGCACACCTAGAGGTATTTCATAGATTTCTCCAGCATATTTATCAAAAGCTGAAAGAAGATTAAACATATTGACCACTACGATTAGAATAAGTATTTTTTTCATCATAACTCCTTAAATGAGTTCTACATATCGTGCATTAATTTTCTTTAACAAGCCAGTAGTGAATGAGATTGTAAGAATCATATTATCACCTTCACCATTAGAGTTTAAAACCATCCCATTTCCAAATACTTGGTGATGGATTTTATCACCTGGCCTGAACCTACCACTACTTACTATTTTACTCGGTTTCTTAATAGAAGACAAACTTTTTCTTTTAGGAGCTTGAGGATGCATAACATAATTGCTCTTATTAGATGTCTTAATCCCGATTTCGGATAAGAACCTAGAAGGAGATGATGCATCATTTAATCCATTAATTCTTCTATAATTAGCATAAGTTAAATATAAATACTCTTTTGCTCTAGTAATAGCAACGTATAACAATCTTCTTTCTTCTTCAACTCCTTTAACTTCAAAAGTTGATCTATTATGAGGAAGTAACCCCTCTTCAATTCCTGCAATAAATACAGCTTGAAACTCTAAACCTTTTGCATTATGAATAGTTAAGAGATTTACAGAATCAGAATCCCTATCAAATCTATCTAAATCTGTTAATAACTGCACTGAATTAAGGAAATCATCTAGCTGTGGTTCCACTTCAAAATTCTGTAAAAACTCTTCCCTAAATTGAGAAGTTGAGCTTATAAACTCTTTCAAGTTATCTGCCTGTGAGTTTAGTTTTGGGTCATCTGATTTAGCTAGTTTCTGGATGATATCTATATCAGAAATTACCAGATTAGTAATTTCAAAACAATTAAGATAATCTACTTTAACCCGCCATTTATTAAGCATACTTGCGAATTTTGCTACTGCTGTTTTAGCTCGTGAGCTAAGAGAATCTATTTTATCTACTTGATTAACTGCCTGACTTAAAGACAATCTGTTGTCGATAGCATAGCTTGCTATTGCATTAATAGTTGTTTTGCCAATACCTCTTGTTGGTTTATTGATTATTCTCTGAAAACTCTCATTATCAGCAGGATTAATAATACACTTGAGATAGGCTAAGATGTCTTTGATCTCTTGGCGCTGATAAAAGTTTATTCCCCCAACAATTTTGTAGGGGAGATTATACTTTATTAGCTCAGTCTCTAAGAGACGTGATTGCGAATTAGTTCTGTAAAGCACTGCTATATCATTCAGTTTAAGATCATATCTTTTGTGAATCTCAACTATCTCATCTACTATATATCTAGCCTCATCAACATCTGTTTCAAGTCTTTTCATAATTGGCTCTTGGCTAGATTCAAGTTCTGTCCTCAGCTTTTTAGGATGCCTTTCTTGGTTGTTTTGAATCAACTGATTAGCTAATTCTAAAATCTGTCGGCTAGATCTATAATTTTGCTCTAATCTAATTACCTTTGTCTCTTTATGGATCTTATCAAATTTAAGAATATTGGTTATATCTGCACCTCGCCAAGAATAGATAGCTTGGTCATCATCACCAACTACACAAATATTATTATCTGGTTGGGCAAGCAGAGAAGTTAACTTGTATTGAATGACATTTGTATCTTGATATTCATCAATCATTACGTATTTAAAGATCTTTTGGTACTTATTAAGAATCTCTTTATTCTCTTGCATCAACTTTAAAGTATAAATTAAGATATCATCGAAATCCATACAATTATTGCTTACTAGCTCATTTTGATAAGCAGTATAAACTTGCAAATAGATTCTATTTGAGAAACCCTCTTCTTTTAAAAACTGCAAATCCTCAGGTAATAGAAAATCATTTTTCCTTCGACTAATTGATGATTTCATCTGTGGTAAAGGGAAATTCTCTTTATTAATGCCTAGTTTTTTATATATCTTTTTGAGTAATGACTTCTGATCATCACTATCATAAATAGTAAAATTAGAATTGAATTTAGTATGTTTATACTCACTTCTTAAGATTTTTAAACATATTGAATGAAAAGTACCTACCCACAAACGAGATGGATTGATTCCAAAATATGTATATAACCTCTCACGAAGTTCGCTAGCTGCCTTATTGGTAAAAGTAACTATTAGTATATTATAAGGGTCTACTTCTCTTTCATTAATAAGATAAGCTGCCCTATAAATTATAGTTCTAGTCTTTCCACTTCCAGCGCCAGCTAATACTAAAACAGCCCCTTCTGTTGTTGATACAACCTGATTCTGTTCCTTATTTAGTTCATTTAGCAAATTAACACATCCTATTGGGGAACCACAATCCCTGAATCACCAGGTCGAGTCAGCTTACCCTCCAGTCTTTCATTATCATTTGGATTGCTTGGATCAAGATACAAAAACGATGACATCTTATAGAAATAAGGTCCAGGCACTATTTTATATCTATCTCTGTAATAATCATGATCTACACCATACATAACCTTAATCAAATCAAATGTTCCATCATATGATCTTGATCTATAAATAAAATATCCATCAGCTTCACCTTGGTCTAACTTACTCCAAGAAATATCTACATATTTTTCATTAGCCCCTTGCCCACTAGAACTTAATTCAATTCCTGTAACTAATTGAGGAATACCTATATCACCATTCTCAGGATCTAAGGGATTGGATCTATCTAAACCACAAGCTAGTAATAGACCAAACAAAACTATTGTAATAGCTATTTTAAGCTGCTTCATTAAAACCTCACTTCAAAACTAGTTGGTGTTAAAGATATGTTTTCAAATCTATTGTTTGCTAAATTTTCCCAAAGATTGGCATTATATCTTTCTGTGCTCTCTGCACTATCATATAGGTTATAAGTCCATAAAATTAAATATGTCCCTAAAAAAATCATTGCCGTATTATAGTTTTGTTCTGCTTTATCAAAATTACTATTAATTACATCTATTTGACTAGCATTCTTATAGTTATCGTAGTAGTCTTGAGATCTTGAGTAGAAGTATAAACCAGCCCCAGCTAATAGAATTCCACTTGTTAAGAAAGTATGTCCTTTGGAATATGATTCTATACTATAGTGCCCCCAACCAGGGAAAACTGCTGATTTAGCCATAGTTGAGCTAATCGTTTTAGCTTTAACCTCATAAAGTTGTAATAACTCTTTTCTAGTATTCAAATCCTTTCTGTAATTAGCTCTATCTTGATAATCTTCCCAGCCATACTTTTTAGGATTGGAAAATTTATTCAAATCAAAAGCTTGAGCAGGAAGTTGGGTAAAAAGCACTAAGAAACTAATACAGCTGATTATAATCTTATTAATCTTCATTTTCTTCTTCCTCCTCAGTAAGTTCAAACTTACCATCCATAGCCCTTTCTGAAAGTGTATTTATCGGTGTTATTTCCTTGCTTCTCAAATTTACTAACCAGCGAAAATATAATTTATCATTAAGGCTAATCAAAGAGTACCTAACTTCATAGTTATAGTTACCAGAGGCCACCAGAATCTCCCAACCACTATCAGTAACTGAAGAAGAACTGTTGTTTTCATAAATATAGTCTCTTGCAGCAATAATTGCCTTCTCTATAATAAATGATTTATAATCCTTTAGAACTTCTACAGCAAATTTGTCTGGACTCTTATAATATTGGATTATGTTTTTTGTATAAAATATATGATCTCTATATTTTAGTAAGGGGTCAAGCTCGTATGCTTGTTGATACAGACTTAAAACTCTTTGAAATCTTCTAATTTCATAATCATTCCTTTCACTAGCTGTTAGCTTTGCTTTTACATCAGAAAACAAATTCCTCAAATTAGCTTTCTCCAGATTCTGAGCTTTTTCAAACAAACCCTGAGCTTGTTCTATCTGATTAAGGAGAATTGTAGTTTCTTGAATAACCTGGAGGGCTTTTTTATAGCCAGGTATGACATCAAAAGTTCTATTAAACAGGATAAATGCGTTTTCGAAATCCCGATCAGCAACATACTTCAGTCCTGCATTAATATAGGAATCAGCAGTCTCTAGCAATCTCTTTTTAACATAATCTTTAACTTCAGGGTTATAGAAAACAGCCATTTTAAAAGCCTCATCAGCTTCTATAAACTCATTTTCAACGATAGCTTCTTCAGCTAAATTGATATAAATTTCTGCTATTGCTGACCTAACTTCTTTTGTATTAGCGACTGTATAATCTACAAAAGTTAATAGTAGCTGGAGTCCTTCATCAGAATCCATAGCTAAAGCATCAGATATTAAGCTTGGAATAAACTCTTTAACAATACCTCTAGCTTTGATTTCATAATAATTATCTTTGTAAGCTGGATAAAGCTCTTTATAATAATCAAAAACAGTAAGATAAAGTTCTGGATTCCTTGTATAAAGTTCATTCATTTTATAATAGACTATCTCTGGCACAAATCTTGATGTTGGTGTTTCAACTA
This sequence comes from Cloacimonadales bacterium (SeqCode), assembly GCA_963678375.2. GTDB lineage: Bacteria > Cloacimonadota > Cloacimonadia > Cloacimonadales > JAFGVF01 > JAEKNW01. The sequence continues at coordinate 1,353,661 of OY782831.1, read as the reverse complement.
AAATTTGGTCATAGAATGCCATTGCTTTATCTTTTTCTCCTTTAGCAAATGATTCTTGTGCAAAATCATAATAACATCTAGCTAATAGAGTATCAATATCTTCTGAGTTTGCTAAGATAGCAAATCGGGTAGCTAAAGCTAAATTATCTGCTTCATAGGCTCGTAAAGCCAATTTTTGGTATGATTTACTTCGTATCAACTCTGCATTAGTTTCATAAGCCCCATTAGTTGATTCATTGAGATAAGAATCAATTTCCTCAATTGAGACTGTATAATTACCTCGATAATAAGATGATACTGCTTTTCTGTATCGATTAGACTCACATCCAACCATTAATACCAGTAAAACTAACAATATGCTATAAAATAATTTCATCATTCTCCTCTGCTAATTTTACATCTTCTTGAATTTGATCTGCAAATTTTTTTTGTAATATTTCATATTCCCCATGCGTGATATAAACCTCAATTTTATAATCTTTTATAATATCTTTTATTGCTTGTTCACTAGGATGAATTCCATCAATCACTAAGACATGGCATTTAGTTAAATTCTCTTTAATATCACCAATTCCTCTTATATCAGAAGAAAGCAATAAGGTCTTTTTCTTACCTTTTATTATCATAGAATAAGATAATAGTCTATTCTGTGCCCCTCCTGCTCTAACAAGGTCTTTATAACCTAATAAATGAGTGTTTCTAAAGGGATAAATCCCCTTTTCACAAAAAGTATTTTCATTATATTGCTGAATAATTATTCTGTAAGAAAATCTTTCCTTAAAAATATATAAAGTTTCCATGAAATGCTTAAAATTTTCTACACTTTCTGGAAGAAAAACTAATAAATCCTTGCTTCTCTTGTTTAAGTATAGCGTTTGCAACAGTATAAACAAACCAGTAACATGATCAGGATGTAAGTGAGTGATAATCACAAAATCCAAGTCATCTTTATCTAAATTTCTTGCTAATAACTTTTGTGTTGTCCCCTCACCACAGTCTATTAAAAACTTACTATTACTATCTTCAAGTAAATAAGCTGTGTGGCTTTTTCCTATAAGCGATTTTCCTGGTGCTGTACCCAGTATAGTAAATTTCATTCTACGCCTTTTTTTTTAGCTGGTTAGCTGGTATTTCTACAGGTACTGCATAAAGTTTTCTTCCTAATAAAACATAACATATCAGGCAGATAAGCAATATGGATAACAGCAAAATATAAGAACCAATAATAGTAACCATTATAGTGAGTATAACAATTATTATATTAATAGCATAAATTAATAGTGCAGTTACCTTAACAGAGTGAAACATATTCTTGATTCTATGAGTAGTATGATCCTTACCACCTTGCCATACCAATCTTCCATCCCGCTTCCTGGTAATAGAGACAAAACAAATATCAAAGATAGCAAACGAAATCAAAATTACTGGTAGAAGATAAAACCACTTACTTTGGAATTGGAGTGAAGCAAAATTAGCCATTAAAATTCCCATAGAAGAAAGGAAATATCCTATAAACATCGAACCGGCATCACCTAAAAATATCTTTGCTGGGTTAAAATTGTAGGGTAGAAAACCTAAAACTGAGCCAGCATAAGATAATGACAGCAAACCCATCAAACTTAACCATAAGGCTGAGCTTGAGTTATCAGGGTTAATTATCATACTGAAAGCAAAGAAACCTAGTGCAATAATTGCAGAAATACCTGTAATCATCCCATCCATATTATCCAGAAAATTAGTAGCGTTCATCAAGCCTATCATCCATATATAGAGGATAGGAACTGAAAAAAAGTTGTTAAACATAATATCATTGTTTAAGAGAATCATAGGAAAGGTTAAATCTCCCCCAAATGGCAAGTTAACCCAAACTAAAGTACCAAAGTTGGTAAAGATAAATAGGGAACATGCTAAAAACTGTCCAGCCATCTTTACTACAGGATTCATTCCTCGCTTATCATCAATTAAGCCTACTAATACGATAACAACAACACCTAGAAGATAACCAATCAACCTCATATTAAAATATCTATTTGAGACTATTATCACATCATACATTACTAATGCAATAAAACCAATTACAACACTCACACCTCCCATCAAAGGAACAGCTTTCTTGTGAATTTTTCGTGCATTGGGATTATCTACGAAATTAATTTTATGTGCTAATTTTATTATCCATGGTGTTATACTGTATACAAATACAAAGGCTAAAATAAATACTGATATATACTCTGTTACTATGTTATGACTGATCATGATTTTCCTTTTTGAACGTTTGAGAAAATTTTATTATATCAGCCTATTTTGTCAAAGGATAAATCTAAAAAGTAGAAAATTAGCATAAAAATAATTATAAATACTATCAATTACTAGCATTCATTATAAAGGTTGATAGTCTCGAAAATAAATTTCTACTTTTCTAATAGAGACTCACAATCAAACTACAATTTGAAAGATATTTTCTACATCCACTTCTCTGTTTTTAATTCTCTCAGCATCAACTCCCTAATTGCATCTTTTGCAGAAATCTCACTATGTAAGATTTTATAGATAGCTTGAGAGATAGGCATATCTATCTTATATTTTTCTGCAAGCATAAAGGTAGTATTAGTTGCTAAAACACCTTCAGCGACCATCTTCATATTTGCTAGAATATCAGTTAAGTCTCTACCTTTCCCCAGTTCAACTCCAACAAATCTATTTCTACTATGCTGAGAAATTGCCGTTGTAATTAAATCACCCATACCCGCCAGACCATCAAGGGTTTCGGGTTTTGCACCCATAGCTAAAGCTAATCGTTTGATCTCCACATTTCCCCTGGTAAGTAGAGCTCCTAAAGTATTATCACCAAAACCTAAACCAACTACTATACCAGCAGCTAGAGCTATAACATTTTTTAATGCACCACCTAGCTCTACTCCAATAATATCAGTTGTACTATAGACCCTAAAATAGTCATTACTGAAGGCTAATTGAGCTGTTTTGATATACTTCAAATCTTGTCCAGCAATGGTGACAGTTGTCGGTTTTTTTTGTGCTACTTCTTCAGCATGACTAGGACCTGATAAGACGCAAACTAAGTTAGCGAATTTTGCTGGTAATTCTTTCTTTATCATATCTGAGAGAATATCACCGTTAGAATGGTCAAAACCTTTAGCCACATTGATGATATATTTTAGATTATCTAAGTTAGAAATCAATGGGTTAATCTGTTTAATCACTTGCTTTAAGAAGGAAGAAGGAGTTGCTAAAACTATCATCTCCGTATCTGAGCTAATCACTTCTGAAAGCAGGCTTGACACAGGAGCTTCAATGTCGATATTTGGTAAAAAGTTATCATTCCTACCACTTTCTTTAATAAGTTTAACATAATCTTGGTTATACTCCCATACTTTGACAATGTTACCATTATCATGGAGTAGGTTAGCTAAAGCTAATCCCCAAGAGCCACCACCAACTATTGCAATTTTCATAATTCCCTCATTTATTAGATAAAAAACAAGAGTGTATTTACACACTCTTGCTATTCAATACTATAATTTTAGCTTTTAAAATTCATCATCATCATCGTCAAACAATAAATCATCATCATCTAAGACCCAGTCTGGCGCAAAAGAAATGTCTTCATCATAATCCCAACCATCGACATTCTCTAGACCGAATCTATTGAGTAAATCCTCTTCCCAAACAGTATAACAAACTCTTTGATCTTTAATAGTCCATACTAATACGGGATGAGTGAAGCGTCTTAAATCTACTTTCTCATTTTCTATTAGATAGAGAAACTCTTTAATCTTCTCTTTTTTTGACTCACTCTTAAACATAATACACACCTCAGATTAAAATTTTAGCGGTACTTCAAAGGTGACAGACATCTCATTTTCTTGATAAGTTTTGCTGTCTTCCACACTTTGACTCTCTGATGACACATTCCTTATTTTAGATGTATAGTCAAGTGTAATGTTTAAATAATCTGCCAAATAGAACTTAACCCAAGGATTAATAGTAATAGTATCATCTTCTCTACCATTATGATATTTATCCCAGCCATCATAATATCTTTTTTCATACTCAAAATCAAAAACAGGACGATAATCAAATCTCTTTGTTTTGATTTTCTTCATTCTGATTCTAGCATTATAGATATTACTTTCATAAGATTGATCAGATATTTCATCATCAGGAAGAATATCATCATGGGTCTCATATACACGATAATAATACCAACCTTCTAGGTAAAGTTCAGCAAATGAATACTTGAGTCCGAGACCAGGAGTTATAGCATCTCCGTCGTACTCAGTGAAATATTCATTATGGTAGTATTGTTCGTATTTAAGATAGCCTAAGAGATAAGCCTTACGGGTGAATCTATATTCAGCATCTAATTTATATAAATTTTTGTCATACTCGAATTTTTCATATTCTTGACTACCATCTTTGTCACGATATTTCCTAACATAATTCCCAGGATAATAGCCGTACATAATTGAAGAATCAAAGTTTCTAGTATTAAGACCAAAACCAGTTGAAACTGAAGCTTTTGATTTATCATTATTCTTTAAATAATAATCATAGCTACCACGCACATAAAAGTCATATCTAGCTTTTCCAATTTGAGTTCTACTATAAATACTAAGTTTAGCAGAGTTGATTAGGTCATCACTTGTTTCAATATAATTGAAATCACTAGCAGCATCGTGTTCATCTAGGTCATCTTCCGACAATTGGAACACATTATCACTATAAGAGACTTGGTTAGAAAATGTCATTGATATTTCAGCCAAGGCTATACTCATACTAAGCAGTAAAAGAGTTAATATTAATAATCGTTTCATATTCTAAAATCCTGAATTCTCTGGCTTTCGTTTCTATTTAATAAGGTAGCTTTCTTTTTATACATTCTTATCATTAAAGGAAGCTTGCTAGAGGTTGTTAACTTAATCTTACAAGAATCCTTTTGAGGTGAAATATAGACTTTTTTAGCTCTTGAAAGTTCTGGATATTGATCTGATGTATATTTAACAGATTTATCGACTAGAACCGAAAGAAGCATAGAAAGTGTATCATTTAGATATATGTTTAAATCTGGTTCTAATTCATCACTAGCAATTGTTCTAACAAAACCATAAACTTCATAACCCTCTTCAACTTCATATTCTAAATCAAGTGTATCACAGAATACGAAATAGTCTCTTCCTCTTTCAGTTTCGTTATTATAAACTTCAAGAGTCTTATCACTATTCAAAGGAGGTAGATGTTTAGAACTGAACTCAGAAGCTAAAAGCAAGTTAGTTACTAATAAAAGAATAATACTTACAAGAAGTTTTCTCATTTTAATCCTCACGATGGCTAACTATATTAGCCATAAAGTGTCTATCATGTCTATCAAAAATAATAACTAAAGTTATTGCTAATAATAGTAGAATCAAACAAATTAGAGCAACTGTCCAGTTATAGCCATAAACATTTCCCCTACCTATTTTCTTTGATTCTGCATTAGTTTCTGACAAATAGTATTCATCAAATGTATCGTTTCCTCTAAAGAAATGAATAATTGGTATGTTTTTCTCAGCAAAATATTCTAGTACACCTTTTGCTTCTAATTCTGGTAGTGTCCTGTTAACTCCTTCTTTAAGAAGTCCAGCAGATACAACTGAACCAACATTACCCACAGAAGCACCAATATTAATAAATGCCTTATATTCATTGCCTTTAGGAAGAGCTTTTTCAAACATTATCATCCTAGCACGGTTACCCTCAACTAATTGGAGATTATTCTCATCAATAATATCTCCCAAAACTTCTTTACCTTCACTATTCATACCAGCAGCAATATCTCTGTTTCCACCACGTGATGCAGCATAAGTTAAGAAGCCACTTTCTGGATAAAAAGCTTTTTCAATATCTAACCAAGTAAAGTTTATATTAGAAGCACCATAGCGTGATGAAGAAAGAGCAGTAATAATAACTGGTTTCAATTCTAGTTCCTTCATAGCTGAATATAAAGCTATATTCACAGCAGGACTTGACCCAGTAACACCAACTGCAACATAATCACCTGATTTTAATTCTGCTTCTTTGAGCCATTTTACAAAAACAGCAGCTAAATTTGGATTGATTGCTCTTTGCTTCTCAGCTAAAACTGCCCTTGATGAAATTATAGGACTTGTCTCAGGTCCTATCAAACCAGTTTGATCTGGATCAGTTTGCTTATCCCAGCTTACTTTATCTTCTTTAAGTAACTCTTTAAATTTTAGTGATACTTTTTCGATAGAACGTTCCATTCTTTCAGCAGCACTTCTTTGTTCTTTGTAATCAGGACCTTTACTTAAACCAATAATCACAAAAAGTATGATTGAAAATAAGGCTAGTAAAGTTAAGGATAAATTAGTTCTTAATGATGGTCTAAACATGGAAATTCACCTCTCCGCCTGAAATTACCATTAAAGTTATTCTAACTAAAACAGCTGCTATTATCATTGTGGACATTGTTTTAACTACTCCTTGTCTCTCTAACCAATTGGCAATAAGACCTGGAATAATATAACCAACAGATTCAACATTGAAACTAAATATATTTACTTGCATTCCTGATACTATCCATCCTAAAATAAAGCCAAGAAGGATACTAAGAGCCATTCTTCTTTTTCCATATAGAATAGTAAAACTTGATATAAACCTTATTAACAACCAAGTAGCTAAGGCCACTAAAAGGGTTGTTAAAATCTGAACTGGACGATCTAAATAGAGAGCTAGGTAGCCTGGGACAACTATTCCCCCGGCTGAAGCTCCTAATAATTCTGTGAAGACTAAACTTACTATCACACCTAAACCAACGGCAGCTTCGACCATCAATTTCTCCTTATTATATAATTATTTATTTTTTTGTTTCTGTTCTAAATGTTTGAAATGGGCTACTATTTGAGCACCATACTTAACTTCACCAGCTATGTTTCCTATTCCTACAATATGGGCTTCTTTTTTAGTTAGAGAAGCAATCTTTTCATATATCTGATGAACTAAAGGTTGACCTACTTTGATTACCTTCTTCTTATCAATACCTAAATCAATAGCATGGTCATATGCTCTTTGAGGAGATTCTCCAGTTAATAAAAGATAGTCAAATTTTAGATTTTTACATACACCTAAGAGTTGATCTGTTCGGAAGAATCTATCTGAACGAGAATTTAGAATAATGAATTTTTGACCTTGGTCAATTATATCAGTAATTCTATGATATAAAAATTCTGTAGAAGCAGGGTCATTCGCAGCAAATACGTTATAAAACATCAATGCTTTATCCCCTTCCTCAACTCTGTGTTGAGTTAAAGCTCCAGGATCAGGAATTGCTGCTTGCATTCCTTTAAGAGCTACATCTCTTTTTACTCCATGAGCTTGGCATACTTTAAGAGCTAGTTGAACATTGTCAGCATGCTCAATATAGGAGAAGCCTAGCAGTTCTTCTGCAGTTACATCTTGAGGTAAAATTTGCTGAATATCTGTACCAAATTTCTTAGCTCGTTTCTCTAGAACAGAGTATATCTTTTCATTACTCTCAGCAGTATAACAGATCTTCCTCGGTGGGAAAAAGTTTGATAAGCTTTTAGCAATATCGGCAACAGTTTCACCCATTAAATCTGTATGATCAAGTCTAGCATTAGTTAAAACACCAGTTGTTGCTTTTACTAACCTTCTTTCAACTACCCACTGGTAGATAGGATTAACAGCCATACACTCAATAACAATTGCCTCAGGTTTCATAGCAGCTGTATTACGGAAGATATACTTCTGTTCAATAATATTAGCCCCCATCAACCTGATTATAGCACTTTCTTTACCATCAGGATGAATAATTCTAGGTAAAGTTCCTGTTGTTTTAGCCACGGTTCTGATTCCACCAGCTCTTAGACCTGCTGCAATTAATCTTGTTACACTTGATTTACCGCGTGTTCCATTGACATGAATTCTTATTGGTACTTTCTTAACATTTTTCAAATGTAAGTAATACTCTACAATCCAATAAACTATTAAAAGTATTGTTGCTAAGATCAAAAATGACATTTTATTCCCTTAATTTTGATTTTTAATTTTATATTAATGCAAGTTATATTCCTTAATACTTACATTGTCTTAATTATTTTTAACTTTTTATGTTCTCGGGAACAAGTAATGAAAAAAGTAGTTACTTCATTCCACTTAATCCTTATCTCAATATGGATATATCCCTTGTTAGTAGTTTTAGTTTAAAGTTTTCTTGGTTCAATAGTGATTATCGCTCTCAGTTCTCTTTCCTTTATATCTGGATATCTTCTACTAAATCTTATTTGTTCTGTGAACACATTCCTCCCCCTTTTGAAGTCAAAATATTTTATTGTTGAAGTTATAAGATAATTATCCTGATCTACTATTTGAATTTTCACTTTTTCTGATTTATCTATTTTTGAAGTATTTGTAATGATGAAGTTTATTAAAACAGATTGAGTATTAACTTCTTGGAACATAATTGTATCTTGATCTACAACAAGTGTTTCTACTCTTTTTTTATTCCAGAATGAATGTATAACTATTCCTAAAATACAGAAAAGAATTAAAAGGGTCTTATATTTTGTTGGTATTGCTCTCCTTCTCTTAAAATCAGGTGCTTCAATTTTAGCCATCTAAATCTCCTAACTATCTTTCTTTAGCCTATGATTATACTCTTAGTTTTTGTGTCAATGTTAAACTGTTTGATAGAAATCATTTATCATTCGTTGCCATGATTACTACTATCTTCTTAAGAGCCTAGAACTTTATAGCGATAGTAGCAATAGAGGAGTATCAAATGCATTATTTACAAAAGAAGCCCGGGGAAACCGGGCTTTAAAATTAAGATATTTAATTCTATTTCATTAATATCATTTTATTCATCTTTGTTTGATTCCCAACTGTTAATTTGTATAGATAAATACCTGAACTTAAGTTATTATTCTTATCATCTTTACCCTTCCAAATAACAGTGTGATTACCTTGAGATTTGTAATCATCTAACAATGTAGCAACACGTTGGCCTAAAATATTAAACACTTCTAAAGAAACTTCTGAACCTTTATTCATAGAAAAACTAATACTAGTTTCTGGGTTAAAAGGATTTGGGAAGTTTGATAGATTTGTAACATTAGCTACAACTTGGTTATCATCGTTAGAAACATAATTTACAGTTCTAAAAGTGAAAGGAAGAACTATGGGCTCAGTTAAATCTCCACCAGAAATAATATACTCAAAGACAATCATTCCTTCATTTCCACCCATATTATTAACTTGGAAATCAGCAGCTAAAACAGCATCAGCTTGGAAAGTAAAAGTCCAAGGTTGTGTAAAATGATGACAACCTTCAAATAATCCAGAATCACTTAAATCTTCATGGCACCAGGTTAAAAACCATCCTTCAGTGAAAGTAATCATATTTAAGCCAATAGTATATTCAGCAGTTTCGCCATTATTAGTGATATGGAAATATTCTGATGTATATGGTTCGGTTCCTGTTTCCCCAACAACATCAGTATCAAACTCAATATCAATTATCAGATCTGCACTTAGACTTAAAGCACTTAGCAATAATATAAACAATAATATTCTTTTCATATTAATTCTCCTAAAATTTAGTTGTGATTTCAAACTTAAGGCCTTCAAAAGGCATTACATATTTACAGGTACCGTTTTGGCAAAGCTTTCCACCTTTTTGTTTACCAACAAATATATTTACACTAGTGTTATCAACAACTCTTGCTGAGAGTGTTGCACCAAGCCAAAAATCAGCATCTGAAACAGAAGAAAGGTCTTCCATTTGTGCTTCTGATACTATTGATAAAGCATAGTCACCATACATAAAATCAGTTTGCAATAATGGTTCAACATAATCTTTCTCTTCACCAAGATGAACTTCATTCATAAGTGTATAGTGTCCTTTGAGATAAAGACTAAAGTTATTCTCAAAAGGAATATCAATAGCAGCAGTAGGAGTTAATTCTTTAGACCAAGATTGACCATCTTTATTCTTTCTTTCAAAATGCTCATAACTTAAGGTTAAAAGCTTGTTTCCAAAATACTTTGAACTTTCAAGATAGCCATTGGAAAGTCTATAGTTATAATCACTGGACCATGCTTCAGCATAAGATGCAAAAAGTTTAGCAAAAGAGTTATCCCAGGTTAGTTCTCCCATTGCTCCTTCTTCATCAAGACCAACCTCAATATAATCATCGAGAACATCATCTGCATGATTGAGTGTTGGTAAATCATTCAGATCGTAATTAAAGTTTTCGAACTTCTTATAAAAAGCTGAGAAAGTAAGATCACCATAATAGAAGTTTGAATTCGCATAGATGCCATGGCCGTATGTCATTTCATTAGTTTCCAGTTCAGAGTAAGCATACTCACCATAGATATCCATAAAATCTAAGTAGAGATTCATATTACCACTAAAGACCTGTCTATCAGAGTAGTTGGTATCAGTAATTCTTTCCCTAATTTGTAGAGCTGATCCACCGAAAGTCATAAAGTCATTAGACAGACTAAACTCAAGTCCAGCAAAAGAGTCATCTTTGTCTTCAACATCAGGAACTGGGCTTACTCCATAGATTGCTTTAGATTTAAATGTGCCATAATTAAAAGAAGTCATAGCCCCTTCTAACCTATTATCATGATTCAAATCTTCATCTTCGTAAGCTCTAAAAGTCATACCAGTACCAAAAGACTCTGATAAAGTACCGACTTTAAGTCCGATATTATCCCCAGAATAGGTCAAATATCTCTCTTCCCATTGATAAGAAATATCACGTGATCTTAACTCTTGTAGAGGTGATTCATCATCATATTTAGGTAGGTAAGCATTGAAGGTTATTCCGAATGAAAGTCTATTATAATCTACAACTACTCCCAACTCATCTTCAAAATAGTTCTTAAGTGAATCTTTAGCACTCCTGTGAATAAATTCAGCTTGATTAAATCCGGAGATATAGATATCAGCACTAATAAATGTAAAGCTAGCTGCTAATATTAATAATACAATTACTTTTTTAATCATAATTATTCTTGAACCTCTTCCTGAAGAACTGCATTTAAGGCTTTATCTATTTCTACTTGTAAAACTTCATGAGCATCTGCTTTACCTGAAGAAAATTCAAAAAGAATGTTACCTTGATTATCTAACAAGAAAGTATAAGGTATTTCTGTTACTCTCATTTTATCAGCAACTTTAGCATCAGAATCATAAAGAGTTGTAAAAGTGAACTTCTTTGATTTTATATAGGCCATTGCTTTTCTTTTTAATCTTGGATTATCAATATTAATAGCTATGACCTCAACATTATCATTTTTAAGATGTAGTTCTTCCATGTGAGGAAGAGCTTTTTTACATGGATCACAATAACTTGCCCAGAAATCTACAACAATTAATCCTTTACCAGTAAAGTCACTAAGTTGAAAGACTTGGCTTTTTTCATTCTCTAGTTTAAAAGCAGTAAAAGGTTTTTCTGCAACTAAAGATAATGTTATCAAAACTAACACAACGACTAATATTATTTTATTTTTTTTCATTATTTACTCCCTAAATCTTGTTTTATCCATGCATATATAAATGATTCATCATCGTGAGTATCATTTGCTGTCTGTAACCAGAAAACAATACCTAAATCATCTGGAACTTCCCGAGGGTAATCCAGATTAATGGAAAATGTATTATTCAAGTCTTCAGAGCTCAAATCATAATAGCCTTCTGTTAAGACTACATGACGACAAGGCTGACCTATATAATTATTCACAGGGGAAACTTCTTCATAGAAAGCCCATCTGAGTTTTAAATTAGATGTATCAAATTCATCAGTAGTAATTTTTTCAATATCTAAATGAGCTTGATAATTTCCAGTAGAAGTTACTTGTGTTAACTGACTAAGCTTAAACTGTGCATTCATTTCTTTATATTCATTTAAGATAGCTGGATAAGTATCGCTTTGGTCGCCAACAAAACTATCAGCACCTTGAATAATTGCAACAGGAGGATTTGTGAATCCATAGAAGTTATCGAAAAAATTATGCTCTCCAGCAATTGCATCCATTACATGATACTCCAAATAAAAGAACTGGTTTGGATTACTTAATTGATATTCATGCATAGCCTCTTCCACTTCAGGACAAGTTCCACACCAAGTTGCAGTCATTATCTCAGCAAAAAGCATTAGCTTATCTTCTTCCACAGGTTCAACTTGATTTCCATAAAGATAATAATCATCTCCAACTGCTAACATAGCATCATTAAAGATATGCTCTTCTACCAAGACATCATTAAGAGTAGTCACTCTTAATTTCCATTCGACATTTAGCTGATCATTTTCAACCATAATAACGTTAATAAATCTAGGTTCATAAACCATAAAAATAGTATTTATCATGTTTAGGATATCTTCTTTATATAAACCATTATAAAGATAATCGGCATGGAAGAAATCCATAAAATACTCAACATTATCTGCCGAGATAGTATCAGCAACAACTTGAAAATCATTAAAGAAATCAGTAACAATCGTTTGATAATCTGTACTTTCTTCATTATTAGAAGTTGGTTTATCAAATCTATCACAAGCTAGAATAGCTAAAAGAGAGATAGCTACAAGTATTACTATAATTATCTTACTTTTCATACTTATCCCCTACTTGATTAAATCAGTAATGGTAGAAGGTGAAATGAGTTCAGGTAGAACTACTCCGTCTTCAGCTCCAGGAGCAAAGTAGATATAGAATGGTACGCCTGCTCTTTGATATCTAGCTAACCATTTTTCAACTAATTCATTTTTGCGAGTATTATCGCCATAAAGTAAGACAACATCCTTTTCTTCAAAGAAGTCTTTGATTTCATCTTTCTTAAAGACATTAGCTTCGTTTACTTTACAAGAAGTACACCATTTTGCTCCAAAAGCTACAAAAACAGCTTTACCCTCTTGTCTATATTTATCTAAATTATCTTCAGTAAATTTTTGCCATTGAGCTGTTGGAGGGTTATGGTTTTCTTCACTTACTACACTTGTATCTGTTGAGTAATCTAATAAGTAATGAGCTGAACCAAAAATGAGAGCTATAGCTACTACAGTCCATAACCATTGTTTCAATACAGAACTCATTGGTCCTGCAAATTTACCATATATCCAGCTTGCAAAACTTAATACAAGAAGGAAAGTTAAGGTGTTTAAGAAAGCCATTCCACTTACAAGATAATGAAGTGTATATAAAAGATAAAGAGCTGTACCAAATAAGAGGAAACCCATAATCTCTTTAAACGTAGTCATCCAATCACCTGGTTTAGGAATTAATTTAATTGCCTTAGGAGCAAAACCTAGAAGGATAAATGGGAAAGCTAAACCTAATCCAATCATTATAAATGATACAAATATTATTGTTGGTGGTTGTTGAAAAGCAAAACCAATTGCTGGGGCAAGAAGTGGAGCTGTACACGGTGTAGCCAAAAGTACAGCAAAAATACCAGAAAAGAATGACCCTGTAATTCCACCTTTATTAGAAGCTTGAGTTGCCATATTCATACCAGGAACTCTTAGCTGGAATACCTCATAAAGTGATAAAGTGAATACCCAAATAGCTACAATCAAACCGAAAACAAACCATGGATTTTGGAATTGGAATCCCCAAGAAAGAGATTCTCCTGTCGATTTTATCACTACAACTAAAGTTGCTAAGATAATAAAAGATATAACTATTCCAAATGTATAAGCTAAAGAACCTTTTAGAATATTTGATTTATTATCTTGGCTTTGGCGAACAAGACTCATAGCTCTTATAGATAATACAGGCAATACACATGGCATTACATTAAGTAAAACACCACCTAAGAAAGCTAGAACAATAAAATAGAGTACTTTAGCACCTGATGCTGATTCTTCTTCTGCACCTGTTTCCAGTCCTTCTTCCGCTGCAACAGGTATAATATTCTTATCCAATGTTAGAGTTTCATTGCCTGATACTGGTCTTAAACAAGCACCTGAGTCTAAACACAACTGATAAGAATATTCAAGATCAATCTCTTGTACCGATTGATCCTTTATAATAAAAGGTAAAGCTAGAGATATGGTCCCATGATATTCCACTATTTCTCCTGATTGTTTCCCTTCAGTTTCAGGATATATAAGCTCACCAAATTCTAAGCCTGGAGTTTCTGAATAGAGGTAGAATTGAGCATATTCATCATCAATTTCATAACTTTGATGAAGTCCTTCAGGGATAACAAAAACTGCCCTAACAACCACATTCTCACCGTTTTGATCTAAATTAAAAGAAACTTCTGCCTCTTGAGCAGATAGCAAACCAACAACTGACATAAGTAGTAACATTAATAATGTTATTTTTCTTATCACATCCATTTAAGCTCCTATAATCATAATATATTTTCACATCACTAAAAATAATTTATTAATTGTATTTTTATGCAAATACTAATCCATAGTAGATAATATCTTAAAGTTTTGCGTTATAACCTAAATATTGCTTATATCGCTCTTCTACGACCTTAATATAGTGGCGAGTTTCTTCCCAAGATTTGGTATGAAGTAAATCATAAACTTTCTTATTATTATCAGAATTAAGTAGCTTCATCATTGCATCCCATTTTTCTTGTGGAATTTTACTTGTTTTTCCTGCTAAAGCAATATAAATAGCGCCTGAACCGCCATTATAACTACATATTACACAATAACGCTGATTAATTTCATTAGTAATTTTTTTCCAACTTTTAGATTTCAAATGTCCCAAAAAGTTGATTCCCATACGTAAGTTTTTTTCTGGATCAAAGAGAATTTTACTTGCTGGTTCTTTATCTTTATTATAGAGAATTCTATTCATAGTTCTGCCTGCATATTTAGGAACAATCTGCATCATTCCATATGCATTACCACTTCTATTATAGGCTCTAGGATTGAAACAGGACTCTGTTTTTATTATTGCTAAAGCTAAAGCAGGTTCGACACCAGCCTCTTTACAAAATTTAGAGATTAAATCTTCATACTTGGCTATTCTTTTTTTATCACTATCTGAAACTAAATCTAAATTGATAGCATATACTTTTTTACCATTTACTTCTCTTTCAATTAGCTTTGCTTGCTCAACTACTTCTTTTGCATCAGAAGGCTTTACAGCTTGATTAGCATCATTAGGAGAAGCAACCTGTCCCTCTAGAATAGTAGTGCCTGTCTCGTCTTTTTCTTCTAGAATTTTCTTAGTTAGAGCCTGAAGTTTCTGTTTTACTTCTTCCTCACTACTATCTTTATCTACAACTACTTCGACAACAACTTTGGATGAATCAAAGTCCACTGTAGTTCTTCCAGATAAATCTTCTGAATATCCTACCCAAGTTTTAGGAGAAGACTCTTTAAAATCTCCCCACATTTCTTCAATATACTTCTCATATTTGATAAATTGCTCGTCCTGATAAGCTTTAAAGTTTTGAGCAAAATTATAATAATCTTTTTCTTGCTTTGCTTGTTCAAGCTTATACTTTTCAAACTCACTCATATAGTCATTACTTGATTGAGCAAAAAGACTATTCACTAGCAAGAATAAAAGTACTATCAATGTAGATTTCATATCTCCTCCATTTTGACTTACTTGTTAAAATATAATTACTAATACCAATTAACCGGCACTTGCTCCACCACCGCCTCCGCCACTAGCAGCACTAGTTCCACCACTTGTTGCTGAAGTCACAACAACAACGGTAATCAAGGTGTTTAGAGCCTCAATATCATCTGCAATTTCACCTAAATTAGGGAAGTTGAGTTCAATATTCTTCTTTTTGAAATAACGCAAGTATTGCTGACCAAATCCCATAATTAAAATATATGGGAATAGGTCTTCGGAATCATGAGGATCAAGTTCCTCCCCTTTATTTTTCAGGGCTTTATTTATGTAGTTTCTAAAAGCTTTCCATTCTTGCCACTTTTTATAACCTAGTGGACTTAGAATAACCTTATCATCCAAGTGAAGCATCATATAGACCCAATAAGCCATTATAACAAAGGCAGGAATTGGGGCTACAGCAATACCTTTAGTAAAGAAAATACCCCCTAATATAGAAGATACTACTCCTAAAATTAACAAGACAAAGAAGAAGATAACTTTTTTATAGTATTTTTTCTTTTTTCCTACATCGACGAAGCCTGTTTCGTCAAATTTTGCATTAAGAACTTTCAAAACTTCTTTTTTATATCTATATGAGTTTGAGACTAATGACTTTAGTTCAATCCTCTTCTTTTTCCTTGATTCTTCTTTTCTTAGTAGTTCAAGATAAGCTCGATCAATATCGTCTGCATTACTTATATTGCTAGAAATATCTACATAGTAATCTTTGATTGGCTTGCCTTTTTTGTTGGTAACTTGAGTAAAAGAGATTAACTGTTTAATAGCCATATGCATCAAAACGGGAATTAAATTCAAATCATCTGAACCTACCTGCAAGACTCTTGCCACTAGAGCAGGGTGTTTTTGGGATGGCAACTTGCTAATCTCTGGTAAGTTTTTAATCTGTTTATCATAACGAATTATCAGTATAAAAATCACATATATTAAAAACAGAATCAAAGCTAGAATCAAATATTTATATAGACGAATATATGAATTATAATGAGGAAATTTTTCACTAAGTGAAGGTTCTTTATTAGGAGAAACAAATTCTTTCAATTGCATCTCTTCTTTAGGAAGATTGCTAACTACTTCAAAAGATTTCCCTTTCAGATTTTTAAAGGAACAAATTAAAGAATTATCCTCTTCTTGATAAGTTACGCCTTCAACTTCATCAAGGAAATTAACAATATTACTGATAGGAATAGTAGCAGGAAATCTAAAAGTTACTCTACCTTTTTCTATCAAAAACTTATAGCGGTCAGGAAGTGGTGTCCATTCTAAAACAGCTTTTTCCCCTTTAGTTACAAAAGCATTATAAACTTTATATTTGAGAGTAAATTTTACTAATTGATCAGAAATGTCTGCTAGATTAAACTTAACTTTTAGATGATTAGAATTTTTGATAGATATTGTATTTGCTTGCGATCCTCTTCTAGTATTTTTACCATCAATAAAAGCTTCTTCCAAAAGAATAAATCCTCTCTTGGGAGCTCTAACATCTCTACTTACCCAGCGAAAAGGTCCTCCAGTTAATTGATAACTCATTGATTCTTCAATATTGAGAGTCCCATCTATATTTACATCTATTGTACTGTTAAAATCTCTAACATGATAAGACTTACCCAAAAGCAAACTAAAGATTGCTATAAATAAAATAATAAGATAGTATTTACGCATTTTATCTCCCAAACTCTTAATTAAAACTAATATATCATTTGCTTAATCAAGCGTCAATGAATAATTTTGTTTGATATTTTGCTTGCCATTTTTTTGCAGATTTTTATTTATTCAAACAAGGAGAAATATATTGAATAAAGTTAAGCTATTCTCAGGATATTTTATCGTTGATAATCTGATTTATCATAACCAAGAAGCTATTAACAAACTAAAAGAAATGGTTAATAATAGAGACCCTTACCTTACCATTTCTAAACTCAATGGCTCTTTTAGATATGTTATTGAATCAGATTCTCAAATCTGCTTTGGAATCGATCACTTCGGAGGATATTCTCTTTTTTATAAGACATCACCAAGCCTGCAAGTCATGATTAATCCCGTAGATTATGCTGATGTTTCAGATATTCAAGATGAACAACTTTGCTCTCTACTTGCCTCTGGTTTTTGTTATGGGCAAAACACCTTATACAAAGATATTAAAGAATGTCTTCCCGGCTTCTTCTATAATTATGATAAAAAAAGCAAGCAATTAAATTCAATAAACTGGTTTAATATAGACTTCAGTAAACAAAGACTTAGAGAAAAAGATGAGCTATCTGATATTTTCCTTAACTTAATTCCCAAAAACTTTAAAACTTCCACTCTAGCCTTGACTGGTGGTATTGATTCAAGATTACTTCTCTCTCTCTTAAGGAAAAATAATACTGATTATCAGACTATCACCTATGGAACTAAAGATAATCCTGATATTAAACTTGTTGAACAAATAGCTAAAGCTTCTCAGGTGGAGCATAAAAACATAAAGCTTGATAAAATGAATCTTGAACCCTATTTCGCAGGAAAGAAACTCTCCAACTTTTTTGCTGCTGGTTTCCTGGGGAGGTCTCTTCCTTTCGAATGTGACTGGGTTGTAAGTGATTTAATCAGTAATTCTACTTCCTGGATAACTACAGGCTTTACTAGTTTTTGGTTAAGACCTCCTTATCAAGATAGCATTCCTGTTTCTAATAAATCCCAACTAATGAAAAAACTGCTTGATTCCCAATGTCGGCAAACCTTAATTTCATCATCTAGTTTCCGAGAAATTCTTGAGGGAAACATTACTAAATCTATGTCGCATTTTTCTACTAATTGCTTTGACACAAACTATGATCGTTGGAATATTGAAAACAGACAGCACAAGTATATTATTAATACTTCAAATAATTATCGTTTTAATCAGATTGAGGTATTTATGCCACTTTTTGATAGAAGAATTATGCACTTCCTAAATAATACTAGTCGAGATCAAAGACTAGAACAGAAGATTTTCATGGAGTCCATTATTTCAGATATCTTTACTGGTAATGAAGCTTACTTAAAGCAAATTCCCTCTACAAACCCAAAATTTACTAATCAGTTAAAAAACCAAAAACCTAGGGTCAATAAGTGGAGAAATAAACTTTTACGACTTGATCATAATAATCTTAACAGAATTATCCGCAGACCTAATAATCCTATGTATCAGATTATTCAATCTGTTCTCATGCAATCACCTAATTATCTTTCTCTTAAGGTTGAACAAGCTTTTCCAAAAATCAACAATACAATATCTCTACTTTTTGATTTAAACTTGAAAAACTCTGCTAACCATCTTAACTGGCTCAAGAATAAAAGGGTTGCTCAACTTAACTTATTGGGAATTGAAATACTTGGCTTTATTGTAGAAAGCTTTGATCAACTAACAAGTAGTCCTAAATAATACTATAATCTTTGCTTGCTGATTATTATTATCTCCAATAAATCCTAGAACTTAAGCTGAGAATAACACTGAAGGAGCGAAGGACAATATTAATCCCAATTAGTGAAAATAACTTAATTTTGAATGAATAATTCTTCTGTATTAATTATGCTAAAATTAAAAAAACGCTAATAGATGAAATCTACTAGCGTAGCTTTATTAATGTAAATTATTCTTTATTATTTAGTTTTAATATACTCTGCTAAAAGTTTGAGAGTATTCTCAACACCTGACCTATGTGTTCTCTCATAACCGTGAGATGCAAAAACTCCAGGTCCAATTAGTCCATGTCTGATATCATAACCTGCTCTTAAAGTTGCTTCAACATCAGATCCATAGCTCGGGTAGATATCTAGAGCATGATCTAACTTATGGATTTCAGCAATCTTAATCAAATCATTTGTTAAATCAAAATCATAAGGTCCACCACTATCTTTAACACAGATAGAAACTTTGTATTCATCAGTCGTTAAATCATCACCAACTGCACCCATATCTACTGAAATCATATCACGTGTATCTTCAGGTATTCCTGATGAACCTCCATGACCAACTTCTTCATAAGTTGTGAAAAGTAAAGAAACCTTGCGGGATAAGCTAATCTTTTTATCTGCAACCATCTTTGCTAAAGCTATTAGTAGTCCTGCTGAAGCCTTATCATCTAAGTGCCGTGATTTTATAAAACCAGATTTTGTGACTTTGGTACGGGGATCCAGAGAAATAAAATCTCCTACTTTAATACCCAACTTTTCAACATCCTTCTTAGATGAAACTTTTTCATCTAAAATAATTTCTACTGTTTGATCATTTCTTGTCATTGAACCAACATCTCTGTAAACATGCACAGCAGGATGAGTTAGGTAAGCTGTACCTTCATACTCCTTACCATCACGAGTGTGAACTATAACGTTTTCATTTTCGATATTGTTTTCAGGATATCCACCTATCTTAGTATGTCTAATTCTTCCATTACTTTTGATAGACCTAACCATTGCACCTAATGTATCAACATGAGCAGCCAAAACTAAGTGATCACCTTCCCCACCCAACTCTACGATTACAGCCTTCTTTCTAGTATATCTAGGTTCAAAACCCAGCTGTGTTAATGTGTCCATCAAGTAAGAAGTGGCATTAAATGTATAACCTGAAGGACTAGGGATCTTACATAATTCAACTATTTGTTTCACTGCGAAATCTGTATATTTCTTCATTATATTCCTCTCTTATACTTTTTTTTCTTTAACTAAATCTGCAAAATATTCGTAAGTTCTATCCCATGTTGCCTCTGCTTCTTTTGGAAAGAAACAACCTGGTAGTTGCCTCTTTGACCTATGATATTCAAGACATTCACAACAAACACCTTTTCGAGAACAACCAGGATAAGTACAGTTGCAATTTTTCATATTTTCATTTTTCTTACATTCCATTATATATCTTCCACCTCTGAATAAAGTACTGTTGACCATATTTCAGGTTCTGGTTTTTTAGTCATGTATGGCTCAAACTCTGCGAGTATTTTCTTAAATATACCTGTTTGCATAAATTGCTCAGCATACTCTTTTTCTGCCCAAGTACCGATAGCCATAGCTTGGCCATCCTGTTTAGCTAAAAACTGCATTCTTACAAATCCTTGTCTTTCTTCAGCTTCTTCTAATACTTCTTCTTGCCATTTCTCGATACATTCTGCCATCTTTTCTGGTTTAAAATAATAACGCATTGTTGCTGTATACATAATTTTTCTCCTATTCATAACTTTCTTCATCTTGACTTATAATTGTCAATTGTTTATTTGCCTTAGCACCTAAAAGCTTCATTTTTTCAGCTCTTTTAACTAAATTACCTCTCCCACTAGTTAACTTATTCATAGAAGAGTTATAATTACTCGCTAAATCCTCAATATTTTTTCCTATTTTCTCTAAATCAATTATAAAATTGCAGAACTTATCATACATCTTTCCACCCTCTTCTGCAATCTGAATAACATTCTTTGTCTGATATTCACTTCTCCAGATTTGCTTAATCATCTGAAGAACATAAATTAATGTTGAAGGTCCAACAATCATTACATTCTTATCCATTGCTTCAGTAAAAATTTGATTATCATTCTCCAAAGCAAGCAAGTAAGCAGATTCAATTGGTATAAACATTAAGACATGGCTAATAGTGTTAATACCATCTAGTTTCTGATATTCTTTAGCTGAAAGTTCATTTGCATGTTTTTTAACAGAAAGCAGATGTTCCTTTAATGCTCGCTCTTTCTCTGCACTATTGTCACTAGAATTAAATTTCTCATAAGCAGTTAAAGAAGTTTTAGCATCAACTACTATATCCCTATCTTCAGGTAGTTTGATAACGACATCAGGATATTTACTATTGTTCTCCTTGTCTATATAATGGGATTGTGTAAAATACTCAATATTCTTTGTTAAACCAGAGTCCTCTAAGACCCTTTCAAGTCTCATTTCACCCCAGTTTCCTTGCTTTTTAGGATCACGTTTGAGAGCATTTGTTAAATTTTTAGCCTCTTTATTTAAGGTTTCATTCAAACTTCTCAAGTTCAATATCTCAGTCTTTAATGATGCTCTATCCTTGTTTTCACTGTCATAAACTTGATCTATTCTCTTCCTGAACTCCTCTAGCTGGCTCTTCATAGGATTTAAAAGGTTAGTAATACTCTCTTGATTAGTCTCTTTAAATTTTGTGGTCTTCTCCTCAAATATCTTATTAGCTAAGACCTCAAAATCCCTTTTTAAATTCTCTTTAGCTTCAGTCAATATTGCTAATTTCTCTTCAAATGCTTTTTTATTCTCTTCAGCCTTTGTTAAAAGAGTTGCTTTTTCTTCTGAAAGAGAGCTTTTTGATTTTTGTAAATCTCTTATCTCTTGTCTAAGCTCTTCAATATAGGCATTCTTTTCTTCTATAGCTTTCTTGAATTCTGAGTTCTGAGTGCTAAGTTTGGCTTTATCCTCTACAGCTGAACTGTAATTCTCCTTTAAAACCTTTAATTCTTCATTAGCTTTTTGTTCATTTTCTAACTTGCTTTTTAAGACTTCAATCTCAATGCCTCTTTCATTTATTTGTCTTGTTTTTTCAGCAATATGCTTGTCATTTTCCAGCTGTAACTCGTTCTTGATTCTTGTCTCCTGGAGAGACGCCTGAGACTTACTAAGCTTTCGTAGAACAAAGGCTATGACTATGCCTCCAATAGCTGCTCCTATAAGTAAAATAACTAGATTGATTATCATATCTTGCATCAGACCTCCAATTATTAAATTATAAAAATTGCTGTATAAACTTGTCAAATATTTTTTCTTATTATTTTTTTCTTATATCTTAAGCCAGATGGAATAGAGATTCTTTCAAGTTATCTCCACTCAATGACTCTTTATATAGGTTAATAATTAACACTAAGTAATTTTTCATAAGTATAACTTTTATAAATGAAATTTTTATTGACAGAATATACTTGTACACTTTTATTATTAATAATTTTACTAATCTAGAGATTTAGTTATTATAAGTGAATTAAATGCACTAAGACATAAAAAGTAATATTATTATGAGAGGAGAAGATTAATGAAAGGAAAAATTTTATTATCAATCTTAATATTGATATCATCACTCAGCTTTCTTTTTGCTGATATTTCTGTATTAGAAGAGGGCAATAATGAAGTCAAACTAGTTAATAATCTAGAAACTGAAATCACAATTGACTACCAACTAAACTCAATTTCAGCAAGAAACTATACTTCTACCGAAGGTAATTTCACTCAGTTATATCTGGATAATTATGGATTAACTGGCCAAATAGGAAAACCTCAACTTCCTTATAGCTCAAAAATCATTGCTGTTCCAGAAGATGCGAAGATTATTACTGAGCTTAAATCGAGTGAAACAACCTTTATAAACCTGTCAGAGAAGAACATAACAAATAAAATCTTCCCTGCTCAACCATCTGTCTCAAAAAGTTCAAGTTCTGATGATATTGTATTTGTAATTGATAATAAAACATATCAAAGTGTTGATTTTATTCCACAAGAACAAGTTGAAGTTATTGAAATTGGTTACCAAAGAGGTATGAGACTTTTTGAAGTAAACTTCTATCCAGTTGCCTATAACCCAGGGAATAACTCAATTTCTATTATAAGGCAAGCGAGCTTGAATCTTAAGTTTGAAGGAGCCAATCTTATAACTACTCAATATTTAAGAGATAAAACTTTCTCTCCTGCCTTCGAAGTAAATTATCCTTCTACAATTTTTAACTATAGAAATAATCGTTCTACATTAGAATCATATCCATTAGGTTATATTGTTGTAAGTCCAAGTAACTATTTAGATACTTTGGAACCATTTATCCAGTGGAAAACACAACAAGGTTATGATGTAACTATCTTAGATATAGATGTCATTGGATCAACTACTACTAGTATTCAAAATGCTATTTCAGATATTTGGGATAGTGCTACACCCTCTAATCCCGCACCTTCTTATCTCCTTATTTGTGGAGATGTTGCACAAGTCCCTGCTTTCTCAGGAGAGGAAGGTAGCCATATTACAGACTTAACTTATGTAAGATTAGAAGGTACAGACTATTTACCTGAGATGTACTATGGCCGTTTCTCAGCTACTTCTACTAGCCAGTTAACAACCATGGTAAATAAAACACTACTTTATCAGAAGTATGAGATGGCTGATCCTTCCTATTTAGAAAGAGTTACTCTGATTGCTGGAGTTGATGGTTCTTGGGCTCCAACTCATGGTAATGGTACTATTAACTATGGTTCTCAATACTATTTTAACTCAGCACATGGAATTGATGCTACAACTTATTTATATCCAGCCTCTGGTTCTGCATCACAAAGTATAATTAATGATTTAAATGAAGGGCTTGGATACATCAACTACACAGCCCATGGTTCTTCTACTTCTTGGGCTGATCCTGAAGTAAATGTCAATGATGTATTGAATTCAACTAATACCGAGATGTATCCTGTTGCTGTAGGTAACTGCTGTGTTACTAATAAATTTGAAGTTGATACTTGTTTTGGAGAATCATGGATAAGAGCTACAAATGGTGGTGTCTTATACATCGGTGGTACAAATAATACAATGTGGGATGAAGACTATTGGTGGTCTGTTGGACATTTCACACCGACATCAACTGCAAACCCAACTTATGCTGGAACAGATTTGGGAATGTTTGATGCTCTTTTCCATGAGAATGGTGAAGAATATGTAAACTGGTCAAATTCTGCTGGTTCTATGGTCTATAGAGGCAACATGGCTGTTCAAGCCTCATCATCATCACGAAAGAGTTATTATTGGGAAATTTATTCTATAATGGGTGACCCTTCTTTGATTCCTATGATAGGAATTCCTGAGGCTCAGACACCAAACTATGCTAGTAATCTTTTACTAGGAGCGACCTCTTTAGATATTAGTGCAGCTCCTTATTCTTATGTTTCTTTAACAGTTGATGGTGCTATTATTGGAACCCAACTATTAGGTTCTAATGGAAGTGGAACTATTAATTTCCCTGCTTTATCAACACCTCAACCAGTTAAGATGGTTATTTCAAGAGTAGATTACCAGCCCTATATAGCTGATATTCAAGTTATAACTGCTGATGGTCCCTATCTCACTTTATCTAACTATTCAGTAAACGATGCTAATAATAATGATCTTTTAGAGTATGGCGAAACAGGGTCATTAAATTTACTAGTAGAAAATATAGGAACAGCTACTTCTCCTTCTGGAACTATTACTTTTAGTGAATCTGATCCTTACTTAACATTAAATTCAAACTCAGCTTCTGTTAGTACAATAGCTGCTGAAGCTTCTCTTAATATCAATGATGTAATTAACTTTACCATTGCTGAGAATGTTCCAAATAATCATTCTATCACTCTTTCGTATGTTATCACAGCTGGAGGAGAAGATTATACTGGTAGTATTAACTTAACAGCCAAAAGCTATGAGATGGAAATCACCCAAATCTTGATTGATGATTCTAGTCAAGGTAATGGTAACAATGTTATTGATGCTGGAGAAACTTTCTCAGTAGTTGCGAGTATAGCTAATACAGGACAAGTGGCTTCTCCAAGCAACACTGTTAGTATAGGACAAGCTGATTATATCACATTTAATAATTCAAGTGATAACATTCTTAGTATTGCTGCAGGCGGAGAAGCTAGTGTAAGTTTTGTTGCTACTGCTTCTAACTCAATACCGGCAGGTCAGCTAGTTACTCTTACTGTTACAGCTAATTATCCCAACTCTTCTATTGTTTTAAGCCAAGATTTCTTAGCAGCCCTTTTACAGATTGGTGATGGGAATGTAACAGATGCTCATCTCCCTATTGAACCATACTATGGCTACACATATAGCCAAAGCATTTATACTTCTCAGGAACTTAACTTAGGGGTATCACAGATTAACAAAATAGCTTATCATTATAATGGCAACTCTTCTTGGACTGACGATATTGTTATCTATATGGGTAATACAGATAAGAACAGCTTCACTTCTACTTCTGATTGGGTAGTCTCAACTAATCTTACAGAAGTTTATTCTGCTTCTTTCACTGCTCCTGCTACAGCTGGTTGGGTAGAGATAGAACTAACTAGTCCTTTTACTTATGATGGTACAAGTAATTTAGTTATAGCTTTTGATGAAAACACTTCTGGTTACCATGCTAGTGGAGATGAATTCTATTGTTATGCATCTGCTTCTAATAGATCAATTTACTATTATAGTGATTCAACTAATCCAAATCCTACTGCTCCTGTAAGTGGTACTCTTTCAGGTAACAATCCAAATGTGAGGATCTTTGCATCATCAGCTTCTGCTGAACCAAACATAGTTTTAAGTACAAACTCTCTTGATTATGGAGAAGTGATTCTTGGCAATTCAGTTACCCTTGACTTTACTGTTTCTAACACCGGCGGTGCAACTTTAACAGGTACTATTACATTACCAGATAATTTTAGCTTTGCAAACAGAAGTAGTGAAAAAGAGCTTGTTCATACTAGAACAACAGATCAAGATTTATCTCTATCAGCAGGTAGTAGTCAGACTTATAGCGTAACTTTTACTCCAACGATTGAGCTTTGCTATAATAGTAATATTGAAATTAGTCATAATGCAGATCAATATTCAAGCTATATTTCATTGGTAGCTTGTGGAATAAAACCTACTTATTCATCATCAACAAGATTAATAAATAAAAATCTTGCTCCAGATACTCAAGACAGTTATTCTTATGTGATTGAGAATACTGGAAGTGGTGATTTAGAAGTCTTAGTTGAGATTACTGATGACCAAAGAAATAGTGGAGGTCCTGATAACTTTGGCTATACTTGGAAAGATTCTAATGAAGCTGATGTGACATATAATTGGATTGATATTTCTTCTACTGGAACGATAATTTCAGAAGGAGATGATACTTCTGAAGAATTCTCACTTCCTTTTACTTTCAATTTTTATGGACAAGATTACTCATCAGTAAATGTCTCTTCGAATGGATTTTTGAGTTTTACTTCAACTTCTACTGAGTGGACAAATGCATCATTACCAAACTCAACAGAACCTAATGCTCTAATAGCTCCTTTCTGGGATGATCTAAAACCTTATGGGGATGCCTGGGGAAATATCTATTATGAGAACTTCACAAATTATACTGTCATTCAATGGGAGAATGTTTCTCATTATGCTTCTTCATCGCCAATCAATAATGAAAGCTTCCAAGTAATTCTTTATAATAATGGAAACATTAAATATCAATACAAGCTTGTAGCTAGTGATGCTTCTTGTACAGTTGGAATAGAAAATCAAGCTGGAGATGACGGCTTGCTTTTAGCTTATAATAGTACTTTCCTTGAAAATGAATATGCTATTATGATTTCTGCTGAAGGGGTTACCCCAAATTGGATATCAATCGATAATGATAATCTAACTATTCCAGAAGGTTCTTCCGAAATTATTACTGTCAGCTTTGATGCTACAGATTTAGAGTTAGGAACTTATAATAAAAACCTCTATGTATTGACTAATGATCCTGAACATGAAGAGATTACTATTCCTATTACTCTTATTGTTGGTGGAACAAGTGAACAAAACATCTTAGTTGATAGTCAAGAAATTGATTTTGGAAGTGTTGTAAGTGGTGATTTTGCTGTAGAATCAATTACCATAACAAATACTGGAGGAGAAACTCTTACTGGTTCTATAAGTGCAAATAACAACTTTATCTTAACTGAAGCTAGAGCAAATGTCTCTAAGAACGATATTCATCTTGCTCATCAAGAATCAAGAACATTACGTAACAATAGCTTCACACTTAGCTCTGGAGCTTCAAAATCCTATGATGTTAGTCATCCTACAGATCAAGCTGGGACTTATATAGGTGTGTTAACAATCCTTTCAAACGACCCTGATTCACCTCAAATAGATGTTCCATTAAGTTTAGAGGTTCTTGATCCCGCAATTATTAATCTGAGTGTTCAAACAGTATCTGTCAATTTACAGCCTGACCAAACTGCTGACAGAAATTTCACAATTACTAATAATGGTGATATTGATTTGAACTGTACACTCAATCTTACTTTCCCTGAAAATAGAGATTTAATTGAGATTTTCTCAGCTAATTTTGATGATCATGACTTATCAACATGGACTATAGATTATCTTTCTTCAGCTGAGAACACTTGGCATATTGCAGAAAATTATAGTTCTTCATCTCTGGATGGTTCTTCATTCTTATTCATAGATAGTGATGCAGCAGGATCAGGTTTTAATTTTGATGATACTATAGAAAGTCCTACTTTTAATGTTAGTAGCTATGAAGAGATAACTATCCAATTCGACCATTATTTCAATAGTTATCAAGAAGAAATAGCTGAAGTTGATTTGTGGACAGGAAGTGAGTGGGTTAATATTGCTAGCTGGCAAGCTAGTGATATAGGTTCTTGGACTAGTCCTTCAAACTTTAGTCACACACTCACCAATGAAGGATATACAGATGTAAAACTTCGATTCCACTACTATGATGCTAACTATGATTGGTACTGGGCAATTGATAATTTGATTGTCTCTGGTCAAGGAAGTCCTGCCCCTCAATGGCTCACTCTTGATAATCAATACACTAATCTATCTATTGCACCTGATGCTAATCAAGATATTATCTTAAATTTCAGTTCTCTTGATTTTACTCCAGGTGAATACACAGCAAGTCTTAATATTCAATCTAATGCAAGCAATAACAGCTCTTTAGTTATTCCTATTACTCTAACTATTAGTGACTTAGTCAATGAACCTGACTGGCAACCAGTAATCTATCCGAACAATACTGCAACTATCTATGCTGAAGTTACTCATTTAAGTGATCAAATAGCTGAAGATGATATTGTATCAGCTTGGGTAGATGATGAATGCCGTGGACTTGGTGAGATAGTTTTAGTAGATAGAAGTCAAGCATTTACTACTATTTTAGTACAATCAAATGGTAACTTAGAGAATGTCTATTTTAAACTCTATGATAGGTCAGCTGATATGATAATCGAAGAATCAAACTCTACACCTGTTACAAGTGGACAGGTTGTGGGTTCTGCTCAAGAACCATTCCCTATCAATATTGGCATCATAGAGCTAATGACTCCTAATAACTTAGATGTCGAGATGTCTGACGGCATCGCTACTATTAACTGGTTAAGTGTTCCTAATGCAGACTACTATAAAGTATATTATTCTAACGATTTAAACAGTTGGATTGAATTAGGTGATACTAATGACACTTCTTATCAACATAATCAACCACGTTCCAATACCCAAGCCTATTTCTATAAGGTTAAGGCTATGAAGAATTAAATAAACCATACTAGTGCATTTGACTCCTAGAGAATATTGCACTAATTGGTTATAATAAAATAACTCTTACTGAAGGACCTTTGAAAGGTCCTTCTTTTTTGGATTTAAGTTCAAGTCTGGTAGGGATATTAATCAAGAATCAAATGACCAATTACATTACAAAGATATGATCACAAAACCTACTTCCTTGTTACTCTCTCCATTAAAATTCGATAAATCATGATGAGAATAACAAGGAAGGAAGGGTTTTGTTTAGGTCATTGTATCTGGGGTGACGCTCCTTGTGGTAGCCTACCCCAGGCTAATTTACTAATCCCTTTGAGTCTTCGCTAAAGCTATGCCTTCACAGGTCAGGGATATTTTGGATAATCAAACTAATGATAAAATTTTATATTTTAACTAATTTTCTTACACAAGACTTTAACTTGAACCAATCTTTATTGAAGAATGCAGATTAATATAGTGCTAATCACAAAAGTCTACTGCACTGTCTGGGTTTAAAGAGATTCGCATATGGTCATTCGATTTCTCAGGAATGAAAATAGAATGGAAAAAAAAGTCAGAGAGTTGTTGTTAGGATATAGAAAAAGCCTCGCAGGTTGCGAGGCTTTTGTTGTGTCAATTTATAAGGTAGCACCCCCTGAGTTCCCCTCATTGAGGGAGATAACAAGGTTTACTATTTCATTAAGATCATTTTCTTAGTTGAAGAATATTTTCCTGATTTCATTCTATAGAAGAAGACACCAGAAGCAACATTCTTACCATTATCATCTTTACCATTCCAAACAACTGAGTGAGTACCAGCTTCTCTATTTTCATTAAGAAGTGATCTTACTTTTTGACCTTTAACATTGTAAATATCAATAGAAACAGGACCGTTTGCTTTTGTTGAGAAAGCAATTCTTGTTTCTGGGTTGAATGGGTTAGGGTAGTTACCAATAAGTTGTGAAACTACAGGAGCAATTTCAGGATTATTTGGTGTTCCACCAGGAGCATCTATTTCTACTTGGTCGACCATGAAGATAAATGCGTCATTTGATACACATTGGATAGCAACTCTGATAGTTTGGTTTGCATAAGCATCTAAACCATAAGAATATTGAGTCCAAGTGATAGGAGCTTCAATATAAGTTCCACCTGAGATAGAAGTAAAGTCATTAGGATTTGTTGAACCAGTAGAAACTAGAACATTAAATCTTTCAAGACCATACTGATCAGTGATTGATTTACCCATGAAGTTGAATGAACCAGAGCTACCTAAAGTAAATTCAGGAGTAATCATCCAATCATTGTTAGCAGGTGTAGTTGAAGCAAAAGCAGCCATATATTTGCTACCTTCGTATGCACCATAAGCCTCATCTGTAAGAGGAGGAGTAGTCATTGAAGGGTTGAATACAATATAAGCTTGAGGTGATTCAGCATTTTCCCAAGTAGTATTAGTAATTGAATAAGTACCTGAAAGGTCACCATCGATTAAAGTCCATGGAGCAGCTTCTAAAGCAAAATCAGGATAAGATTCGAAGCCATCACTAATAAGGATATTTGATGTTGCAAGTTCAAAGTTAACTGTTGTTAATTGTGTACCAACTACAGTAGCACTTTGAGTTTCACCAACATAACCAGCAGCAGAAACAGTAACATCATAAACACCTGCTAAAACTTCTGTAAAGATGAAGTAACCTGAAGCATCAGTAGTTACAGTATTACCATCTAAAGTAACACTAGCGCCATTGATTGGATCGCCAGAACCTTCAACAGTAACCATACCATCAACAGTTCCGTACATGTCTTTAAGAAGAACATTTGAGAAAGCAGCTGGAGACATATTGTCATTAGTATAGTTAGCTTTAACAGCAAATTTATAAGTACCTGATTCTAATGCATCCCATGATGTATCAGTATAAGTTAAGTCAGTAATCATATCATCAGTAAGAAGAGTCCAGTTAGCTTCATTACCTTGGTCGGTTGCTAAGAATCTCCAAACTTTGTAGCCTAATAGTTCTCTATCAGAAACAACAGTAGGGTTAGCAATAGGAGCTAAGTTTCCACGAACGATTCTTGCATCATTATTTGCTTGAGTGTTTTGTCTTTGGATAAGTCTTCTACCTTCTGAAGCAACTTGACTACCTCTAGCCCATGAAACATAAGCCTGGATGTTCCAGTTAATGTTGATAGTAGCAATGTCTGATAAAACATCCCAATCAGCTTGGTCATTCATCTTAACCATGTCTCCACCAGGAACAGCAGGACCAGCATCACAACCACCAGGATAACCAGTAGGAGTATCGCAATAGTATCCAATGTATAAAGGACCTTCAGTTGGGATTGCCACTGAAGAATCTAATGTGTATTCATTCCAAGCTTCATTAGTGAAATCAGTAACAGCTTGGCTATATAATTCAGTATTACCATCAGCACCACCATATACTTTTAAAGTATAAGTAGCAGAAGCTTCTCTAGGGAAGATTTTCATTGAGTTGATGTACATACCTTGATAATCAGCTAATTCAGCTTCAGTATACATGTGAGCAAAATGGAAAGTTGCAGCACCACCAGTACCGATACCGTCGTTATTTTCTTCAGCACCTTTAGTGATCCATTCACCAGCTCCACCACCACCTGGTTCTCCCCAAGTGATTACAGCGTCTGTTTCAACTTGTTCAGCCATAACAGCTGTAGGAGGTAATGCAACTTCATTTAAAGTAACATCAACTGTTACATCAGCTGTTGCATCAACTTCACCAGCATAACCAGTAAAACCAGAAGCATTAATGCTAATATCATACATACCAACATTAACAGAGATTACAGCAGAACCTGTTGCATCAGTCATTGCTTCATACATGTCATATTCACCATCAGGATTTGGAACCTGAGCCATTAAAGAGATATTTGCATCAGCAATAACATCACCTAAGTTAGAATCAACATTTACAGTAACTTCAGCCATTGCTGAGTTTTGTAACCAGTTAGAAACAGCTGCATTAGCTTCAGCACCGTTAGTATAAACAGCTTTAACAGCATATTTATAGAAACCAACAGGAAGTGTTGACCAATCAGTATCAGTATAAGTAAGAGCAGTAGTTTCTTCAGCTACTAAGTCCCAGTTATCCATATTAGCTTCGTCTTCAATTAAGAAGCGATATACATTATATGATTCAAATGCACGTGAGTTATTGATACCAGCAATTGGCACATAAGCAGGTTCATTTGGATTCTTTTTATTTCTGCTAGCAACTCTTAAAGTGCTAGGAGTTTTAACAGCTTTACTTACAGCAGTAAGTTCATTAGCTCTGATTCTTGTTCCACCAATATTAACATTATCAATATAAGAAGCATACCATAGACCTTGACCATCACCATCAACGAAATGCCATGCAAATTGAACTGTTTGTCCTGCATAAGCACTTAAATCAATAGATATAGGTGTATCGTAAGCATTATCGCCTTCTGGGAAGTCAGTGGCATTCCATAGTGGAGTCCAGTTAGTTCCATCAGTTGATACTTTCACATAATAGTTATCACCATATGTTGAACCATAATGTCCGTAGAAATCAAATGTAAGATTTCCAGCAGGGCAGTTCATTGAATTAGTAATTAACCATTCATCTTGTGCACCGTAATCCCACATTACACCAGCTTGATACATACCTTCAGTAGGAACGATATCACCAGAAGTGAATGAAACAGTTTCATATTGAGTCCATGACTCAGTTGTGTTAGTTACAACAGTAGTCCAGTCAGTTGGAGGGAATGATTCTTCGAAACCTTCATGGATGTTTTCACCCACGTTAGGGTTAGGAGCATCCCAAGTAACTACAGCATCATCACCATCTAAAGCAGCAACAACGTTTGAAGCAGGGAAAAGAGTTTCAGTAACTAAGATAGTACCTAAATCTAAATCTGAATCAACAACAACAGCTTCAAATGAACCAGGTTGGTAACCTTCAGCAGTTGCAGTACCAGCATAAGTTTGGTTTGCATAAACACCAGCAATAGTGAAGTAACCATCTGCATCAGTATCAGCTTCATAAGTTTCATAACCAGTAAGCATAACATGAGCTTGGATACCAGCACCAGTATCATTTGTGATAACTTGACCTGAAACTTCTACGTTTGGAAGTATAGTCATTTCAACATCAACCATAGTTTCTTGATCTTCAACTACATCGAAAGTAGCTGTGCCATCATAGTAACCGTGTAATGATGCAGTTAATGTATAATCTTGACCTTCAGCAACAAATGGTAGTTCAAAAGAACCATCTGCAAGTGATACAGTTTGGTAGTTAGTACCATCAATTACTAATTCAACACCTTCTAAACCATTAGTACCATCAGTAACAGTACCAGAAACAGAACCCATACCTTCAACGATGAAGTAGAAAGTAACATTAGGCATATTAGCACTAACTGTACCACCAGTTACTAAGTTGGGATCAAAATCTTCAGTATCACTTTGCCATGAAAGTGTTCTGTTTGCTAATTCAGTTTCTGTATTATAGAATTTATCACTTGATGAATAGTATTCTTCATCCATTACTCTTTCAGTAAGAACAACTAAGTTTCCACCTGAATAGTTATAAGGAGTATCAAATGTGATATTGATATTATTTTGTCCTGCAGGGAAATCAACAGTGCCAGAGAAGACAGCAGTTAATTGAGAAGCAGGAATGTAAGTTGAAAGGTCAGTTTGTGTAGTTTCTCCAACCCAGATATTTACAGGCATATCTTCAAGATTAGTAACGAAAGTATTATAGAAGGTAAGACCTTGCATTTGACCACCAATATTTAACTCTTCAGCTAAATAGATAGTTTCAGCAACTGAATTCTTATAGTAGAAGTTCCATGGGAACTGGTTAGCACTAGTTGTACCATCACCAATAGGAACAGCCACAATACCACCTCCAGCTTCAGTAGTGAAACTCCAAACAGGGCTATTAACAACTAAGTCATTAGCACTATTACGAGATTTTACTCTCCAGTAGTAAGTGGTAAGAGTTTCTAGATCTGTAGCTTCATAAGAAGTAACATTTTGTCCATCAATAACCATAGCACTTGCAGCCATTGAAGAAACATCAGCTGCAACATTAGAGAAATAAACGTCAACATCAGTTGTATTTTCACCTAATTGCCATTCAAGAGTTACTTGTGTAGCAACATCAACTGCACCATGCACTGGAGCAACTAAAGTAGCTACAGTTGGTTCATTTTCAGCATCAAAACTAAGTTTAAGATTTGGATAATATGTTACAGCTGTACCTTCTTCCATAGGAAAATCACCGTCAGCGTAATCATAAGCACCAACATTTCCTGTAACATCAGTTTTTAAGAAGTTAGGATATCCTGAAACCCATGTTGCATCATGGTTTTCCCAAATAATTTGTAGATTATCTGTTCCATTATACTCAAAAGGAGTATCTAACATTACACCTTGCCATCCACCACCATTCCAGTAGATATCTCCATCATAAACTAGAGTAAAACCAGCAGTTTCAGGATTAGTGTAAGCAGCAGTAACTTCAGTGTCACTTGTGTGCTTAAAATAAATCTTTTGATTTAGTGATTCATAGTTAGCAGGTGTATTACCTACATTAACCTGAATCTGATTAAATTCAGCTTCCATACCAATAAGGCTGGAATCAATGATAAAATTTGACCAGCTATAATCATATAAACCATACATAGGTAAATAATTAGTAGTGGTGGTTCCCGTTCCAATTTCGATATCCATAGCGAAAATGGATGAAAAAGTCAATAGTAGTGCCAATAAAATCAGCATGTTCTTTTTCATAACAATATCTCCTTTACTTAAGTGTTTTTGTTATTAATAAATTTAACAACCAGCTTGAAAAGCTGTGATATCAATCTAAATCAATCCTAATTATATCCAAAAAATACACAATAATCTTTGAATATAAAATCTATGAACAATTTTATTGGAATGGGGTAAGATTTGTCAATAGCTTTTTTAATCTTTTTTAATTATCATAATTTAAAAATTTATCAGCTATGTAGTTACAATATTAAATGAAAAACATTAAACTTATAATTGGGAATTATTCACTAGGCCTATATGAGTTAAGCCTACAGGAATAAAAATCTAATTTATCTTGGAGTATTTTTGTATCAACAGGTTTAGAGAGGAAATCATCAAATCCAGCTTTTAAGAAGTCTTCTTTGTCACCAGCCATTGCTTGGGCAGTAAGAGCAATGACAGGTATATCTTTCAATTTTTCGTCTTTTCTTATTAAATTTAATGTCTCTATTCCACCTAATTTCGGCATTTGAATATCCAAAATTATTATATCAGCCCAATTGTTTTCTAAAAAATCTAACACTTCCTGGCCATTATTCACAATAGTAAAATCAATATTCAGCCTCTTAAAAATATGAAGCATCAGCTTTTGGTTAATAACATTATCTTCAGCAATCAACACTTTTTTGGTGTTTATTTGCTTGCTAACTTCTACTTCTTTTTTTATATTTTCAACATTTTTTAAGGAAAACTCAGTTACAGGAACTTTTACTACAAAGCTAGTTCCTTTGCCTAAATTGGAT
Organism: Cloacimonadales bacterium (SeqCode); assembly: GCA_963678375.2. Lineage (GTDB taxonomy): Bacteria > Cloacimonadota > Cloacimonadia > Cloacimonadales > JAFGVF01 > JAEKNW01. Next base: position 1,318,128 of record OY782831.1, on the reverse strand, counting down.
TCAACTTCAATTTTACCATTTAACATTTCTATAAAATTCTTACTTATAGCTAAACCAAGCCCAGTTCCTTTAGATTTAACCTGTTTATCGTTCTCAACTTGATGGAAGTTCTCAAAAATTTTATCATAATCATCTGAAGATATACCAATACCTGTATCAATAATTTGGAAGCTCATCATTTGCTTCTGGTAATCAACATTTAAGGTTACCCCACCCTGGTCAGTGAACTTAACTGCATTATTAATAATATTAGTGATAACTTGAAAGAGCTTTTGCTTATCAGAGTTAATAAATTCTGGGACATTGCAAGATTTATTAATTTTGAAGTAGATTCCTTTTTTATGGCAATTGTTATTATAAATATTACTTATGACATTGAGAAGTTTATCTACAGAAAAAGTTGAGACTTTTACCTGTATCTTCCCAAATTCAATTTTGGATAGATCGAGAATGTCATTAATAATATTCATCAAATAAGCAGCAGAGTCTTTGATTAAGTTTAGTTTGTCTATTTTATAGCCATCATTTTCTTCATTAAGAATTAAGTCTGTGAAACCAATAATAGCATTCATAGGTGTTCGTATTTCATGGCTCATATTAGCTAGAAATTGGGTTTTAGCTTTATTCGCATTTCTAGCTTGAATTGTTAATTCTTTAGCTTTTTTATTACTTTTTAGCAGTTGAGCTTCTGTTTCTTTACGTTTCTCAATCTCTTGAGATAGTAATAAATTCTTGTCGGCAATCTCTTCACTTTTCTTCTTTTCAATCTCAAGTTGAGTTTGCATTCTTAGGTGTTTACTATTTGCTCTATGAGCATAAACTATCAGCATTAGAACAAATAAACTAAAGATAACAAGTCCAATGATTAACCAACTAGACCAGAACTTACCTATCAAGAGGCTTCTTGGATAGATGGAGATTATCTCTAGATTTGTTTCAGGTATTGGATAACGAGCGATATAAGCAGTCACATCTTTAGAATCTTCATTACTATAGATGTCAAATTTATCATGACTGTTTAAGGGGACTATCTCTAAATTTGGGAAAGAAGTTTTTTCATAATCATTGAAAATAAATTTCTCACTAAGTACTTGATTAAAGCCTTTTGCTAAGAGTACTTTCTTAGAACCACCATATTTAATAAATATTTCTCTCATCAGTATATCTTCATTAATCTCAGCTATTAGATTACCATAATAAAGGCCATCTTTAAAGAAAGGGTGGATAATCAAGAAGTAATAATCACCTTGTTCGAAGAAGACAGTCAGATAGGTCTCTGTAGTTGCTAATGAGTAGTATTGTTGATAGTTTAAGAAGTCTAGTCTATCTGTTTCTTGAGAAGCACTAACTTCAAAAATCTGTTTGTCTTCGTTGTTGAGGAAAACTATTCTTCTAAAGAGGTTATTGCCATTTATAGATTCTTTAGCGATATAGTTAGTAAATGCAGTTTTGGCTTTTGTTTTTTTTTCTCTTATCAAAGTTGTATCTTGTGCATTATTTCTCATAGAGGTTAAAAAGTCAGCAAACATAACATTATCATTAAGAACTTCGATATTTTTTTTACAGATAATAGTCCAATATTCTAAGGAAGAGACTTCTTTATTAATCTGGTTATTAAGATCTTTTATAGACCTCTCTTCCATCTCTCTAACTGCACGATATTGTGCGCTTAGGAAGAAAAGCATATAGCTAATCAAGATAATAAAAACTAGTGAAGTAGTAATATTCTGTTTATGTTTTTTATGCATTATTCCTTTTATATAGTAAAATCATTCTTTAAATAAATTATCTATCCTAGATATTAATCTAAAAAGGCACTTATTTAATGTAAATTAATTCTACTAATCCCTTTATCTTCTCTCAAGATATGATTTCAAAGAAAGCAGTAGTTAATGTCAAACTATTTTTTAATTTTATCTTATTCTTTGTATTTATTGTGGGAGAATCTATGAATTAATTCTCATTGTGACCAGCTTAAAAGATTACTATCTCCCTCAATGACCGTAACCGTGATATCGTCATCAGAACCATTTCTTAGAGCCTTATTAACTAGTTCTGTACACTTGTCTCTTAATGATTTATCTTCCGATAAAATCTTTTCAATATCTCCTTCAGTTACAAAATCAGTTAATCCATCAGAACAAAGGATGAATTGAAACAAACCTTTAAGTTTTCCAAAATCTAAGTGAGGGGTAACAACTTCATGCAAGCCTATTGCAGCAGTGATTATATTCTTATCTTTTTGTTTAATAATTTCTGATTTCTTGATAATTCCTGCTTTATATCGCTCCCATACCTTACTATCGTCTTCATTTATTTGCCTAAAACCAATCTTATCTCTCAAATAGATCCTGCTATCCCCTACACTAAAGGAGTAGTAATTTTCATCAATAATGATAAGTCCTACTAGTGTACTTGACAGCTTGGGGTAAAGTGGGTTGTTTAAGGCATAATCTCTAATTTCATGATTTACATCAACAATAGTCTCTTTGATAAAATCCTCAATATTGCATGAATTTTCTCTAATTGAGTTAAAAGCTTTGTTGAAATTATCAGTTATCAATGAAGAAGCAATATCTCCACCAGCATAACCTCCGACTCCATCACAAACAAGGAATAATGCAGTATTAAAGGTGTTAACCCTGTTAGCATTTAGACTTTTATCTTCATTAATCCGGTGTTTTGTTCCTTTTTTAGAAATAGACCAATATTCAATATTAAGCACAATTCACTCCTTTACTATCTAAAAAATAACCTTAATTATCAAGTTAGCAACATTTTATTAACAAAACCAATATTTTTTATCAATTGCAGTGATATTTTTTTATAAAGGGAATTAATCCCTTTTTAAAAGCAAATAAGACTCTTTTTTACAAATAATACTTCTTTTTTTTAGAAGTTTTAAAAATTATTATTGACAGTTTTTTTCCTAACCATATAAAATGTAAGGGTAATATGAACTTGTGAAAACAGTTCTCCTTAATAATGGGTTGGCATGTAATGGAGGTAAGCGTTAACTTCCCAGTTAGCGCTTCCTCTTTTTTAAAGAAGAAATCCTTTATTTAGCTCATTTATTCAGCTCTTGCAAACATCTCCTCAACTATCAAGTATAACAATTACTTTCCAGATGATGTAGCACAAATTTAGTTAGAAGTGCTTAATGACTAATTAGTTTTATGAAATGAGTTAACAAATATGGAGGATTAAAGGATTTGACAGCCTATATTAACTATTTACTGGGTATATAGTCTGATACCTAGAAGAAAAACAAACTATTTCATACAATACTGTCTCTATTATAAGTTATTGATAAGTCAGTATTTTCCATATAAAGAGTCCAAGTTCCTATTTGAGCTCATTCATGATTTCGCGATATTATAATTCTTTTAAGATGCTATATATCAGATACTTATCTCAATATATCTTTGCTATATCACATAGAAAAATCTTCTATAAGATAAAATAATAGTGTTGATTTTTTTCCACACATTCACTCATAAAAAAGTATAATTTACCTCAAGATAGTTTTAATTTTATTTGACTGAATTTCTTTATTAAAATTAACTGAAATTATGGATATCAGAAAGGGGGTATCATTCTTATGAGTAATTATGATATTTTAGAAAAATTTCTTGAGAATAGTAGTTTTCAAACTAACATAGCAGTTCAACATGTTGACAAGGCTAGACCAGCTCAATGGTCTGAAATTCCAGATAAGCTTCATCCCTGGGTTGTTAGGACTTTAAAAGAAGTAGGTTACCAGAAAGTCTATTCTCATCAAGCAAAAGCAATAAGGAGTATTCTTAAAGGTGTTAACACTGTCATAAGTACTGGAGTTTCTTCTGGGAAAAGCCTATGCTATCAACTTCCCATTCTTCATACACTTTCCTTCAATTCAGAGAATACTGCTTTATGCTTATTTCCCACCAAAGCTTTAGCTCAAGATCAATATAAATCTTTTTCAACACTAATAGATGTTTTTAGTCAAGTTTCAGAAAGGAAACCAACTATTAATATTTATGATGGTGATACTAATCCAGGAGATCGTAAGGCAATTAGGGATCAAGTAAACATCATAATTAGTAACCCTGATATGCTACATGTAAGTGTTTTACCTAATCATAGTTCTTGGACAAAGTTCTTTGCCAATCTCAAATATGTTATTATAGATGAAGTTCATATTTATCGAGGAATATTTGGCTCACATTTTACTAATGTTATTAGAAGATTAAAGAGAATTTGCTCTTACTATGGTTCTTCCCCTCTATTTATTTTAACCTCAGCTACTATTGGAAATACTCGCGAGTTCATAACCTCCATTATTGAACAGCTTTTTATAATAGTTGATAATGATGCTTCTCCTCAAGGCAACCGTCATTTTTTAATTTATAATCCACCTCTTGTCAATGCTGAGCTAGGTATCAGGAAAAACGCCTTAGAGGAAACAAGTAGAATTGCCAAGTTTTTCAACAAAAAGAATATTCAAACTCTTATTTTCACCCGTTCCAGAAGATCAGTTGAACTAATTGTTAATAACCTAAAGTTTAATAATAGTAATGCCCTAGCTGGCTATAGAAGTGGATATTTGAAAGAGGAAAGAAGAGAGATTGAGAAAGAGCTTAAAGATGGAACTCTAACTAGTGTTGTCTCAACTAACGCCTTAGAATTAGGAATTGATATAGGAGACTTAGATGTTGTTATCATCAACGGTTATCCTGGAACTATTGCTTCCACCCTACAACAAGCTGGAAGAACTGGCAGAACAGGTAATGACTCTTTAGTAGTTTTAGTAGCTAATTCAACTTTAATAAATCAATATTTAGTTAAGTATCCAGACTTTCTTTTTGAGAAAACTCCTGAGCAAGCCCTCTTAGATGCCAACAATCCTTATATACTTTTAAACCATTTAAAATGTGCCCTATATGAGCTTCCTTTTGATAGAAAAGATACCTATTACGGAGTAGCTAAAAGTGATATTAATGAACTAATAGATTATTTGCTAAACAAAGGCCAAGTTATTGAACGGAACAATATAATATATTGGAATTCGCCCATAACTCCCTCCCATCAGACATCATTAAGATCAATTAATGCAAATAATTATACCGTAATAAACCAGGGGAAAAACATAGGTATAATCGACAATAATTCTGCTTATTGGTTTGCTCACGAACAAGCAGTTTATATCCATAATGGGGAACCCTATCTAGTAACAAATTTTGATTCTCAACAGAAAAACATAGAAGTAATATATCATGATAAAGATTACTTTACAGAGCCTGTTATTAATACTGAGTATGAATTAATAACTGATTTGGATGTTTTTTCTTATAGCTATGGGGAAAGTCACTATGCAGTATTGAATGTACACACTCAAGTTACTGCTTTTAAGAAAATTAAATGGGCTAGTAGAGAAATACTAGATACCCTTGAGCTAGACCTACCTCGGACAACCTTACCTACCAAAGGAATCATAATAACTCTTTCAGACTTCTATGATGAATTTTTAGCAAAATCAGGAAATACTTCAAAAGCTAATAATTATGGTAAAGATTGGAAGGAAATTAGTCAAGCTGTTAAGCAACGAGACCATTTCACCTGTCAGAATTGCGGAAAAATTGAATCGTTTGCTTCTTTTGATGTTCACCATATCAAACCCTTTAAATCATTTTCTAATACTAGGCAAGCCAACAGTATGGAGAATTTAATTACTCTTTGTAAGCAATGCCACCGTCAGGCTGAACTCCCTGTCAAAATCCAATCTACTATGTCTGGACTAGCCTATCTCATCAGGAACCTAGCCCCACTATATTTAATGTGTTCAAGTAGTGATATAAGAGTTAATTATAATGATGATTCTCTACTCGGAGATGGTAAGGGAGCAATAATTATCTATGATACTTTTAGAGGAGGTATTGGTCTTGCTAAAAAACTGTTTAGTAATCTAAATGAAATGCTAGCTTTATGTTATAAACAGGTTAGAGAATGTTCATGTAGTGATGGTTGCCCTACTTGTACTGGTCCAATTGCAGAAAATGGTTATGGAGCTAAAGAAAGTGTTTTAGAACTACTAGCAGAAATCCTTGGAGCAAACAATGCCTGACCTCAAGCTCTTTTTAGATGATTTATCTGAAGAAAAAGAAGTTATCAAGAAGGATTATCAGCCTATAGATAAGTTTATCACAGGTTCATATCATACTGATAACTCTCAAAGGGTGTTTATCCATGAGGAAACTTTCAATCCCTTGCAAGAAGCCAATCTATCTGATTCTCCTCCTAGTATCCCTAACTGGCTCTTTAAGTATAGTAAAATATTCAACTATGCTAACCCAGAAGAGATTATCTTTTTAGATACAGAAACAACAGGACTAGATAGAGGTGCTAATACCTATGCTTTTCTTACTGGTATCCTCTTTTATAAGGAAAACAAGTGGCAACTCAAACAATATTTTATCGAATCACCTGATAATGAGCCCCTCTTAATGAAAATCCTCTCAGAAGTTCTAAGTAACTTTAAAATCTTAGTAAGCTATAATGGTAAATGTTATGATATCCCTCTCTTAGACAACAGGTTTAAATTTCATAAAAGTGATTATTCTATTAGGAACTTAGACTTTCTTGACCTTCTCCATCTTTCTCGACGCTTGTGGAAACCAATCTTACAAGGTTGCAAACTACAGAATATTGAAGCTGTTATCTTTAACTATATTAGAGACTATTCAAATGATATCCCTGGTGAGTTTATCCCCAAGGCCTATTTTGATTATCTAGCAAGCAATAATGCTGAAGATATTTCAAATGTCTTCTACCATAATGCTCAAGATTTATTTTCTCTTACTAAAATATTAACTATTTGTAATGACTTAGTCTTTTCTGATTTTAACTACATGGACTACTTCAAAATTGATAAATTTCATTTGGCTAAACTTTTAACAGATATAGGAATGACACAGGAAGCTCTTTCTCTATTAATAAATTTAGCCGATAGCCAAAATGCTTGTGAGCAAGCAATCCTGCTATTATCTACCCTTCTTAAAAGAGATAAAAAATACACTTTAGCTCTTACCTATCTGCAAGAAAAAGAATCTTCTTCAGCAAAAGTATGCTTGGAAATATCTATGCTGTATGAACACAAACTCAAAGACCTTTCTCAAGCCTTTTATTATGCCAGAAAGGCCTACATGATCTTGCATGAAACCAGTGACTTTAATAATCAATTAATAGCTGATGCTGAAAATAGAATAGGCAGAATCAAAAGTAAACTTAAAAAATGAATTTATGTTAAAGTTTAGATGCCTATTCTTCCCTTATCCTCCCTTATCTTCCCTTTCTCCACTTCACTTGATACCGGCCAATATAGTTTACACTTAACTTACTATTTTATCTTTTACAAAAGAATGTATACTTATAATTTAATTTACACATAGGAGAAAACCAATACCAAACAGCATTCATTAAACATTTACATTATAATATTTTTATGGAATGCATTTTGCATATAATAAAAAACAAAAGGAGATATTATGAAAGCAATTGTTACTTTATTGACTATAATATTATTCACATCTTGTCTATTCTCTTATCAGACCCTGGATACTATCTGGGAGTATGAAAGTGAAAACCTCGAAGATGATTTTGGGAAAAATATTACTTCCCTGGACTTCAACGGTGATGGTTATGATGACTTATTCGTAGCAACTGTTGATGTCATTGCTGTTGAGAATGATTCTTTACGAATTGTCAATTTTTCATATTATTTTGAGGGCAATCAAGATGGTTTACCTAATACTTATACATCTATAATCAATTATTCTCTTCCTGAGACGATTCCTGATACCATTAATTTTTATCAAGAAAGTGCTTTTGTGAAACTAACCAGTCTAGGAGATGTTAACAATGATGGTTATGAAGATTTAGGCTTTCGGTCAATCTATAGCAATAGTTTTTCTAATTATTGGGGTGGGCGAATAAATATTATTTATGGAAATAACTATAATGATTTTGAAATTGACTATTCTCTCGACCAATATCACCAACCAGTCTCTGACTTTAAAGGAATAGGTGATATTAACGGGGACGGTTATGATGATATGGGCTATATCACTGGTCGTGGTAATTCCGATTATCCACTATCTTTCCAGATAATTGATGGTCAAAGCCTGGACGAATATACTATTCCTAATGACATCACAAGCTCTCGTCATTTTTCAATCGATGGTTTAGGTGATATAAATGGGGATGGTTTTGGTGACTATTCTTACAGTATTCGTCAAAGAGAGTCTGTTGTAGATGAATATGGAAGTACTCGCTGGTACACAGAACATAAAATTTTTTTGGGTTCACCCATTATTGACTCTCTGGCTGATTATTCATTTACAACTAAAACTCAAGGTAAAAATGCTAATCTCTTAAAAGTAAATGACTTTAATGGTGATGGTTATGATGATATTCTGCTATCAGACTATGAATTAAACGAGGTAGGAAGTTCAGGTTTAAGATTATGGCTAGGAGGTCAAGATATTGATTTCACTCAATATTCTCATATAGAATACTACGAATGGCTTTATAACTATTCTTGTGATGACATAAATAATGATGGTTATAGTGATATAATATGTACTAGGAGAAATTACTCTTCTGGCTACATTTATGGATGTTTGGGTGGAATAAATGGAACTTGGGATATTTATCAAACTTTTCAAGATGGCTTTGGATGGGATATGACCAGCGGTGATTTTAATAACGATGGTCAAGTTGACTTAGTCGTTGGGTCATACGATACTGTCAGTGCACCTTGGCAGCCAGGAAAGTTAATTATGTTAGCAACTTCAAATGATTTAACAGAAATTGATCCTGAAATCAATACTGAAATTGAGAGTGAAGATTATATATCGACACAGCCAATAATTATAGCATACCCTAATCCCTTTAATCCTGAAATAACTTTTGAGTTTACCAACATAGCACAAGATGCTATCATAGAAATATATAATATTAAAGGACAACATGTTAAAACAAGTAATGTCGAAAGCAATTCAAAAAAGAAAACAATTAATTTTCATAATCACCCATCAGGTATTTATTTCTATAGACTTTATATTAATGATAAACTGATAAAAACTAATAAATTTACTTTAATTAAATAACAAAGGAAAAATTATGAAAAGAAAACTACTATGTGTTCTGGTTATACTTGTAGCTTTAAGCTTAAATAGTACAAGTAATCAATTTATGATTGGAGCTTATGCTCAATATCAGCAACTATTCGATGAACTCTATAATGGATATGATCAACATAGCATGAATGATTTAGCAACTAAAATGCAAGAAGCGGGGATAACACATGTAATTGATGTTAAGTTTACTTCCCCCAGGAATACGCTATTAAGCCACAATATTAGTCCTATTATTAGAAGCAGTAATGATGCAATTCTTAAACAATTCTATTACAACAACTTAACAATACAACCTGAATTACATGAGTTAGGCACTCCAACAGCTTCTGAGAAATTGAATCCGGAATGGCAACCCGAAATGAAATGGTATAGAAATACAGCTAATATTAGTGGAGATATGATCGAGACTATTACTGATAGAGAAAGCAAAAATAGCCTAATTATGGAAACAGATACTGATGTAGCTGGTTATATATGTGATGTTTTAGAAAGCCCTTGGGTTGAAGATAAGAGGCTTCATGGCTTTATAAGCAATAATCCAGGGACTGACATAACTCACTTTAAAATGAATATAATTATGCAAGTAACTACAGATATGCTTAATGGCTATTCTAATGCAACAACTCCTGTAATAAGAGTTGGTGTAAAGACTGAAACTATAAATGTAGAAACCGAAGAGATTGATATTTTTTCATTACCTGTTTCACTTATCAACAATACTTGCCCTGTAAGCTTTGTTAATGATGAGATAGTCATCACTAAAGAAATAATTGAACAATATAGAAGCTTGACAGATTCATTCTTCTCTATTCCTTTTGAAATTGACTTACCAAATGATGTACAATATTTTACATCCCATTATGGTAATAATTTATACTTTTATCCGATAGTTTATTACTGTGATAATGGAGATATTAATATAGACGAGATAGTATTTACTGATAATGGTTATGAGTCATTAGTGGAAGGGGATGCAGATGATGATATCAAATACTTTATTTCTGAAGCTTTAGCAAGTGGAGCTGAGTATATTTCAGGACAAGATGAGCCTTTCCATACTAATTTACCTGGAATAAAATATATTAGCGAAATTGCTCAAGAATATAATACCAAAATTTTCCAATCGAATTATAATATGGATTTTAATGATGCTTATAGAAATTTTGGTGAACTTAGTTGTGTTAGTAATGCATATCAAGATATTGGTGAGATAAAGCAAGTTATGCCTCAATTCTATCCTTTAAAAAGCTGGGAAACAAGAAACTGGATTGATACAGGTGCTAATGCCATTACAAATAGCGATAAACTTAAATTTTATCAATCAAAGATGGATATAATGTTAGGAACATACAGAGAACAAAGATTGCTTTGTGAAGAAAATGGTTCTGATTTTTATCCCGTTATACAGTCTTTTGGTACATTAAAAAAGTATAGTGTCAATGATTACACATGGGAGGGTTACTATCAGCCACCTTCTGAAACACAGAAAGCTTTAATGTATCTACCACTTTGCTATGGAGCTAAGGGGCTGTTTATGTATAATTTCATGAACTATGGATTACCAGGTAGAGTAAATGAAGGTTCAGTTGAGAATGGCTACCCTCATCTCTCTGAAGAAGAAAGGCTACTACAAAATACTGAACAAGTCTATAGGTCTGAAAACTATCAAAGATCAATCATTAATAAATTTAATGCTCAAGAAGATTTTACTTATTCTAGCCAATTTACAGCTGTAGCTGAGGCTAATAGTAAGTTAAAAGTAATCGGCAATTTATTAAATAACTTAACATGGAACTCAGATAAGACTTTGACACTTATGCCAAACTCTGAGCAGATTAGCTTAACAAATAGTGATTTTTCTACAGTATCGCTTAATACTAGTGAAACTACTAACACTGATCCTTATCAAGGATTTGTTGAATGTTCTGTTTATGATGATGGATTTAAGGATTATTTTATGTTTGTTAACAGAAGAAGTAACTTCCCACATAGTTCTTATCTTGATAACAACAATAACGTAAATTTAACACATATACCAACAGACAATACTGATGATATTTTTTATCCTGCTCAATCTCAATACGTTAATTTAGCCTTCTCTGGAACATATCCAAATGATTATAGGTTAATTGATATTTATACTAATGAAGTTTTTACTTTATCAGATCCTATTGAAATTGGACCTGGAGAAGCCAGATGCTTGATACTTGATAGAGTTATACCTGATGTTATTGCATCTAGTTGCACTTTTGATAACAGCACCATTAACCATGATGTAATTATTTCAGGACAGAATGTTCATTTTAACAATCTCCGTGTTCTTAATAACTCTACTATCACTATTAATCCAGGAGCAACATTAGAGCTTTCAGGCAATGTGAATTTTTCAAGCAATAGTAAATTTCTGGTAAATGGAGATTTAGTAATCTCGTTTTGTAATATTGATGTTTCAAATCAAAACAACCCAGTATTTGAATGCTTAGATAATGGAAATGTCGTTATCTTTGATAGTTCAATAGATAATGCTGATATTGCTTTTAAAATTAGTGGTGGAACCGCTAATATCTTCTCAAATGTCAGCTTTAACTCATGTGGTAATGCAATTTTCGTTGATAATGGTCTATTAAATATAAACAATGGAGTTTCTTTCAATAACTGCAATATTGGAATTGATGCTACAGGGGGTGTTACTAATCTAGAATCTGGTGTCGAGTTTTCAAACTGCAATATTGGAATTGATGCTAGTTTGGATTTTAATATTGAAATAGACGAAACTATTTTTAACATTGAGGATAACTGTATTGGTATAAAAATGCACCATCTTAATGATGGATATTTATCTATATCACAAGATTCTTCAGAACGGACCGAATTTATCGGTGTAGATGAGGATAAAAAAGGAATTGGAATCGAAGTAAACCTTTTTGACCTTAGTTATAAGAAATATTTTGATATTAATATGGCTAGATTCACAAATTTATTGCATGGTATTAATTACTCATCCAATAGCATAACTAAAGACATTATTGAGAATAGTATTTTCGATTCTTGTTCAAGCGGGATTTATGCTATCGGAGACTCCAGAGGTCTTCAACTTTTATCTTCTCAGACTGTTAATTGTTTATATGGGGTTAACTCAGAGTATTATGAAGTAGAAATAAAAAATTGTTCACTACAAAGAGTAATTCTTAAATTTGTTGATCAGTTGTTAGTCAATAATGTATCAAAGAATGATCCAACCACTCCTTATTATGCTGCAAATATTAATAATACAACACTCCATTATGGAACAATGCTGTTATCTTCATCCCCTAGAATAATCAATTCTGAAATTATTAATAGCTCTAATTGGGGTGTATTTGTTTCTGGAAATAGTAATCTAAACTGGGGATATAATGCAAAGAATATTTTTAACAACAATGAAGTTAAAAATATATACTTAGTTGGTGACTCAGAAAATCTGCCATTAATTAATTTGGAAAAAGGTCACAATTATTTTGGAACAGGTTATGACTTAGCTTTTAGTAATTATAATTATGAAAATAGCCAAACACAAATTAATATTAATGCTAATTGTAATTATTGGTCGGATATGGAGTGTACAATTTCCCCATCATCACACGAAGAAATTGTTACTTGCGACGTAATTGATGAGTTTCCAGAAGGACCAACTCCTATTGAATATGTATCTCTGCACAGGCTCGATCAGGGATATTGCAAGATTGATAAACAAGAATATGAACTAGCTAGAACTATATTTAAATCTATATCAAACGAAAGAGTTAGTGATGAGGTACCACAATGGAAATTTGCATTCAATGAGCTATATAATGTTACCCTAATTTTAGGTCTTTCTTTAGAAGATTTAATCGAGTTCTATGAATCAATTAAAATTGATGTACCATCTTTTATGACAGTAGAAGAATACAAACCATATCAAATAGCTCTTGATGATTTAATTAAGAAATGCTATATTGCTCTGAAGGATTATCAACCAGCAATGAATATAGCTTCTCAACAATTAGAAGAGTCAACTGATGAAATTTATCAAGCAGCAAAAACTCTTGAAATAGCATCAATTTATAACTTAGCGAATCTTGAACAGAATAAAATAGAAATTAGATCGAATTTTCCAGAACTCAATTCTTACAGTTCAACAGAGTATACTATCTTGAGCAATAATCTATGGAATGATTATTTAGATCTTGTAGATTTTGATGATTCTATAGATGGGACTTATGATAATGTACTACCTATAAGCAAACTGATTGGGAATTATCCTAATCCTTTCAACCCTGAAACAACAATATCCTTCAATATTGGCAATGAAGCAAATGTTGAGCTTAGTATATATAATATCAAAGGTCAAAAAGTTAAGACTCTTATTAATGATAAGCTTACAAAAGGAGTTCATAGAGTCGTTTGGGATGGTAAAAATTCTTCTGGTCTCAAAGTATCTTCAGGTGTATATTTTTATCGTTTAAAGACACCTAAGCTTGATACAATAAGAAAAATGTTATTAATGAAATAGTATCATATGACCCCATGAGCTTTAGGATCCCATTATAAAGGGTTTTTAAAACATGGACAAAATGTTAAAATATATCAAAAAGGCACGGTATAAGTCGTGCCTTTCTTACTTTTGAACATTATTTATAATTGCTCCTGGTATATCCGAGTTGTTGATAGCATAAGTGGTGAATTATTAAGACTTACCCGTCACGGTGTTCTCTACTTCAAAAATGGTAAGATTGAAAAATCAGTTAATAACTTCCGTTGGAATGAAATCCCGCATGATATGAGCAGGAGAATTCTTGCCCTAGGAAAACAATCTGTGAATGATACTTCTTCTATTATTCCTACAATGTTGATTGATGATTTTACCCTAGTAGATAATACCAGATTCTAAATAAATAAACAACCTATAATAAAGCATGGGCGAATTTAACAGGTCGCCCTTTTTTAATATATAAAGTTCCTATGTTGTGATATAATTATTAGAAAAATTGTTGATTAAATGGTCTATTTAAAAAGATCTATCTCATTGTTTGAGCTAGGTGTCATAAATACTTCATACCTCCTATATGATACCTATCAATATAGTTTACACTTAACTTACTATTTTATCTTTTACAAAAGAATGTATACTTAAAATTTAATTTACACATAGGAGAAAACCAATACCAAACAGCATTCATTAAACATTTACATTATAATATTTTTACGGAATGCATTTTGCATATAATAAAAAACAAAAGGAGATATTATGAAAGCAATTGTTACTTTATTGACTATAATATTATTCACATCTTGTCTATTCTCTTATCAAACCCTGGATACTATCTGGGAGTATGAAAGTGAAAACTTGGAAGATGGTTTTGGGAAAAATATTACTTCTCTGGACTTTAATGGGGATGGTTATGATGACTTATTCGTAGCAACTGTTGATGTCATTGCTGTTGAGAATGACACTCTACTTATAAGCGATTTTTTGTACTATTTTGAAGGCAATCAGGTTGGTTTACCTAATACTTATTCTTCTATAATCAACTATTTTCCTCTTGAGGAAATTCCTGATATTATAAGCCACTATTATTTGTACACTTATAATAATCTTGAAAGCTTAGGAGATATCAATAATGATGGATTTGATGATCTTGGCTTTCATATCTCATATGCTGGTACAACTGAGAATGAGTTGATATGGGGAGCTAAACTATGTGTAATATTTGGAAATAATTATAATGACTTTGAAGTTGACTATTCTCTCGACCAATATCACCAACCAGTCTCTAACTTTAAAGGGTTAGGTGATATTAACGGGGACGGTTATGATGATATGGGCTATGTTATTGGATCTGGTAATTCCGATTATCCACTATCTTTCCAGATAATTGATGGACAAACACTGCAAGAATATGCAATCTCTAATGATATTACTATTATTGGAAATCATTATAGTTCAATTGATGGATTAGGTGATATAAATGGGGATGGCTTTAGTGATTACTCATATAGTATAGGCGGACGTGAATCTATTGTAGATGAATATGGAAGTACTCGTTGGTACACACAACATAAAATTTTTTTGGGTTCTTCCCTTATTGACTCTCTGGCTGATTATTCATTTACAACTAAAACTCAAAGCAGAAATGCAAATCTTTTACAAGTAAATGACTTTAATGGTGATGGCTATGATGATTTTCTTCTATCTGGTTATGAATTAAACGAGGTAGGAAGTTCGGGTTTAAGATTATGGCTAGGAGGTCAAGATATTGATTTCTCACACTATTCTCATATAGAATACTATGACTGGTTATATCATTATGCTTGTGATGATATAAATAATGATGGTTATAGTGATATAATAGGTATCAGAAGAAATTATTCCACTGGATATGTTAATGGTTACCTGGGGGGAGCAAATGGTACTCGAGATATTTATCAAACTTTTCAAGGTGGCTTTGGATGGGATATGACCAGCGGTGATTTTAATAACGATGGTCAAATTGACTTAGTAGTTGGGGCGTACGATACTGTCAGTGCTCCATGGCGGCCAGGAAAGTTAATTATGTTAGCAACTTCAAATGATTTAACAGAAATTGATCCTGAAATCAATACTGAAATTGAGAGTGAAGATTATATATCGACACAGCCAATAATTATAGCATACCCTAATCCCTTTAATCCTGAAATAACTTTTGAGTTTACCAACATAGTACAAGATGCTATCATAGAAATATATAATATTAAAGGACAACATGTTAAAACAAGTAATGTCGAAAGCAATTCAAAAAAGAAAACAATTAATTTTCATAATCACCCATCAGGTATTTATTTCTATAGACTTTATATTAATGATGAACTGATAAAAACTAATAAATTTACTTTAATTAAATAGTTTCCCTCCCTTCACTGTTACTTTCCAGATAAACCCCTAATGATACATTGAGATAGTAATAAAGAAGGAATAGAAAATAGCTATTTGAGCGTTTAATTTACTATTTGTAAAAAGACATTTTCAATAAAATATAGAGAGATATAGGATATTAAAAATGCAAAAACTGGGGTTATAATCCAGCCTAAGAGTATCTTTCTAAGCTGAGCAAAATTCACATCAACATTCTTCCTAGCAATACCTAAACCAATCACTGACCCAATGATAGCCTGAGAAGCTGAAATAGGAACTAATGGAATAGCTGGCAAACCATTAGACACCAGGAAGTCATGAATAGTTGAAGATGCAAAGATAAACATTGTAATAGATACAGATAAAACTACAATCAGAGCTGTGATGGGTGAAAATTTATAAAGGTTGTTTCCAATGGTGCTAATAACCTTTTTAGAATAGGTAGCAACCCCAATAGCAATAGCCATACCACCAACGAAAAAAAGAATTTTTGTAGGATCTAGACTTATAAGATTAAAGAGGTTAATTGCTTTAAATGGATTAGAATAGACAAAAACACCCATGACATTACCAATATTATTCGCACCTAGGGCATATGAACCAAAAATACCAACTAAAAGAAGTCCATAACGGGTAAGATTATCTATCTGTACCATGTGTAGTTTCGTTCGATTAAAGAAGTACTGCACTACTTTAAAGAGAATGAAGGTAGTTAAACCTGTGAGTATTGGTGAAATAACCCAAGTTGAAGCTATTTTTAGCAATACAATATAATCGGTTAAGAGATGTGAATATACATTCCAACCAATTATAGAACCAATAATAGCCTGGCTTGTAGATATAGGAATCCCCGCCCTACTCATAAAATAGGTAGTTAAAGCTGCGGCTAAGGCAACAGTAAAAGCTGCGGCTAAATGTTCAATAGTTCCTAATTTATTTAAGGTTGCGCTGGCTCCTGAGCCACCAATAACAGCTCCCAGAATTACAAAAATGCTACATAGAATAGCAGCAGTTTTGAATCTGACCATCTTCGTTCCAACAGCTGTTCCCCAGAAAATTCCTGCATGATTAGCCCCTAAAGACCACCCTAAGAAAATACCACTTGATAAGAAAACTAATGAGGTTATCATTTAAATTAGAGTCTCCTCTTTATAACATAGACTGATAGTCTTTCTGCAACAGATTCAGCCATATCAGATGGTAAAACTATTTTTTCTACAAAGTAACGAAGATGCATTTTCACAGAAAGGTAGGCAATATCACGATGTTCAAATATTTTTCTCTTTAGAGATTCTTCAAGCTTATCAGCTTCATGTTCGTAAAAGTGAACTTTATTAATATAGTTTTCTACTAGTTTGATTTCGGTAAAGAAAGCACGAGTTGCTTTAACCAGTTCCAGAATAGTTTTAGATGATAATTCGGAAAGCTCAAGATAACCAGGTCTTAAATTCTCAGGGATATCAGGTTGTTCGATTGATAGTTGCTCCATCACTTTCTTACAAACATCAACGACATCATCAAGAGTTTCAATTATACCCAAGACATCTCCTCTTGATTCAGGGATAAGCATATAAGAATAAAGTTTAAACTTTATATCATGCCTTAACTCATCAGCTTCATTTTCTAGTTGAGTCATATCCTTATAATAATTTGCAAATCTCTCTTCTTTCCAATTTATATAACACCTTATCCCTTCTTCAAAAACTAGAGCACATCTTTCAACAACATCAATATATTTATTGATTAAATTCTGTAAATCTTTCGATTTAGATGAAAAAAAAGAAGTCATATTTTCCTCCATTCTTTTAAAGCTAATCCATAGCGTAATCCATTATCACAAACTAAGAGTTCAGAGCTATTAAATCTATCTAAAATAGAATTAATTATCAATACTCCACCTAAAATAATATCTGCTCTTTTGGCTGATAAGCCAATAATTCTTTGTCTTTCTTGCATATTTTTACTTGCTAATTCAGTTATAAGATCAGTAATTTGATACTTCTCCACACGTGAACCCTGTACTCTTTGAGCTGAATATGTTTCAAGTTTTTGCACAATCGCTGAAATAGTAGTTACTGTTCCACCAATACCAACTATCACATCTGGTTTCGGCATAGTTATTACACTTGCTAATTCCTCTCTTAGATAGTCTTGACTCTTAATAATGGTCTTATGAGCTACCTTGTTTATGAGAGAAAATAGGTCTGTTAAAGTTACAGCTCCAATATTGAGAGATTTGGCTAAACTTATTTCATTGTTTTTACCTGTAATGAACTCGGTTGATCCACCACCTGTATCAATAACTAAGATTTTCTTATCTTTTACTGGCAAAGAATATGATGCAGCTAAAAAGGAATACTTAGCTTCTTCTTGACCTGTTAATACTCTAACTTGTAAATTGCAATTTTTATAAATACTTGCTATAACTTCTTCTGTATTACTTGCAGATCTGAAAATCATAGTTCCAAACACAGAAATCTGCTGGCAGTTGTAGTGTTGGCATATTTCTTTAGCCTTATTTATCTCTTCAATATTTCTCTTTAAGGCTTCCTGACTTATCTTACCACTTTTATGAAAACCTTCTCCTAACCTAGTTATAGAAGTCTTATCATAAACCACTTGAAAAGTATCTTTACTTCTATAAATCAATACTTTTAATGAATTTGTTCCTATCTCTATTACTGCCTTCATTTTATTATTTTCCTATCAAAAGCTAAACTCAATTTTACCTTTAGCATGATTTAGTGTCAAGGTTTATTAATTTTTCTATAAATTCGATAATTGTTTAAAACTACGAAAATAAATATAACATTACCAATTAAAATAGAAATGTTCAAAGTTAAGTATTCAGGTAAAACATAAAAAACTATGATTGCTAAAAATACTAATAAGAGGATTGTTTTAAAGAGGATAATCCCTCTAATCAAACCAAACTTCTTAAAAAAATATCGAGCTATAATATTCTTCTCTCTAGAAAAATGATAAGGTTTGATGACTAACCAAGTAGAATGAGCATCAAGTAGATTTAATAGGAGAAAAAAAAACAATAATACTATACTTAAATAAGGATTAGTCACAGGATTCATTAACTCCTAAACCTAGTTTCTCTTCGTAAGGAGCTAGAGCATCAATTGCCAGTTGGAGGAAGTCATCCAATGAGAAGTTTAGTAGCTGACAATCATTAATTTGGTCTCGAGAAACTCCAGCTGCAAAATTCTTAGATTTGTACTTCTTTTTTAACGACTTTAGTTTCATAGTAGTAATAGACTTATCAGGTCTCATCAAAGCACTAGCAATAACAAGGCCATTAACAGGATCAGCAATCCACAAGGCTTTTTCTATATCAGTTTCTAAGTTTTTATGCTTGTTATGAGCAAGTATAGCATTTATAATATTGTCTGGAATATCATAATCTTTAAGTATTTCTGCTCCTCTAAGTGCATGTATGGTCATATCATCACCAACAATATCTAAATCTATGTCATGTAAATATCCTGCTATATAATAGTCTTCTTTGTTGGCATTTAACTTTTCAGCAATCTTCTCCATTACCAAAGCTGTTGCTAAACAATGCTGTTGCAAGCTCTCCTTTTGCAAATATTCAGATAAAATCTTCTCTGCTTCTTGTCTGCTAATCATTTATTTCCTCCATTTGTTTGTTATATTATATATAGCAATTGCAGTAGCATTGCTCACATTTAAAGAGTTTTTTACTCCCAGCATTGATATTTCAATAATTTTGTCACAGAGTCTTAGGGTTTCTTCTTCTATTCCTAAAGATTCATTCCCAACAAGTAAGGCAACTTTTTGGTTAGGATTATAATCCTCCAAAGATATTGATCTATTGGTTAGTTCTAAGGCTATAATCTCATAACCTAGTTTTTGATAGTGAAAAATAGCCTCTTTACTTGTTGAATAGTGTGATATTTTTATAAAATCACTCGTACCCATGGCAGTTTCTTTAACCTTACGATTAGTCAAATTAGGTGTTTGCCCACATAGAATAACTTCTTGGACACCTAAACACTCACAGCTCCTAATAATTGACCCAACATTAAAGGCAGACCTAAGATTATCCAAGATTACCAGTAAAGGGAACTTTAAAGATGCTTTTTTTAGAGAATCATAACGTCTAACTACAATATCTGAATCCCGTAAATTCTTGCCTTCTTCTTTAATAATTTTATCTCGAAGCTTTATCAGATCAGGAAATTTAGATAAATCATAATCACCTATACTCCTTATAAAAGGGAAATCGCTGTTCTGCAAATAAGCAAAACATTCCTTTAAAGACTTTCTCAAAACTTCAGCATAATCTGTCACAGTAAAAGACTTTTCAAGACTTGCTAGCATTTCTTGAATTATCGCTAGCTGTTTTTGCTGGGAGAATCCAGTAAATTTTTTCTCAGAATAACTATATATTTTTTTCATTTATCACCATAACTCTTAATAATTATTAGCAAATCTATAAATTATAAAAAGAATTTTATTGTCAAGAATTGCCTATTATTTTCAATGTACTATAATAGAAATTCACGTGATAAACTACTCAAAGGAGGATAAATGTTTGAGTTCAAAAGGAAAATATATGGCTATGAATGTGATGTTTATGGCCATCTAAACAATAGCAATTACTTACAGTTACTTGAAGCTGGAAGAGCTGAAGCTCTTATAGAGATGGGAATTCCAGTAGTAAAACTTTTAGAATGGAATGTAGCAATTTTTGTTTCAAACATTGATATTTCCTATATTAAACCGCTCAAACTTGAACAGATTGCTAAAGTAAAAACTAAAACAGAAAAGATTACAAGAATTAAAGGAATTTGGCTTCAGGAAATATATAATGAAAATGATGAGCTTTGCACTAGAGCATTTGTAACTGGTGTTTTTACTCAAAATGGTAAACCAACTAGAATATCAAAGGATTTACTAGAAATAATGCTCAAATTTGTGGAAAAAGGTTAACTATTTGATTATTTTTTAATTATAGCTATTTTACTCTACAAATTTAATTTGTTAAATCATTATTATTTATTAATTTATAAAAAAATAGGAGATAATATGAACAAAAAAATCTATGTTGGGATTTTAGCTATTCTGATAGTCTTGTTTGCTGTATCTTGCGATAATAAAAATACTAGTACTGGTTCTAATCAAGACCAATTTAATGACTTTTCAGACTTAAGTATTCCTCAAGACTTCAATTTTGAGACATCAAGAGAAATTAGCTTAACAATCTATGCTCCAAACAAAGGAACTGTAAAAATTGTTGGAAATGATGGTGTAGATTATTCTCGTTTCCTTACAGATGATATCAATCCTATTGAAAGAAAAGTAACTCTACCTAAAACAGTTACTTCTCTAGATTTCCACTTCAGAAATATGGTTTTCTCCAATCATTCAATCAATGATCTTATAGCTGACCCTGAAGTTTTCCTCTACAATATTGAAGAAGTTGATGAAGGCAAATCAGATAATAAGGCTGTTAAACTTTATGTAATACCTATTCTTGAAGGTATTGTTATGGAAAATGATGGTTCAATAACATCTCACTGGGGATACAACAATCAATTTGACGAAGTTTATGTGCAAGAAATTGGTGCAAAAAATAAATTCACTGGTTCTGGCCTAAACAGCTCAAACTATGACCAAGGTCAACCTACTGTCTTCCAGCCAGGAAGACATTATAATGTATTTACTGTTAATTTTACTTCAATAGGTAATGACTGTATTACTTGGTCTTTGCAATCTTCTAATAGATTAACCCAAGATGCTTGTCCAGATGCTCCTCTATTCCCTGGAGTCGACCAAGATAACGATGGAGTATTGGATGATGATGATGATTACCCATCAGATCCAAATAAAGCTTATGACAACTACTATCCAAGCGAAAATAATTATGGTACTTTAGCATTTGAAGACCTATGGCCTGACAAAGGTGATTATGATTTTAATGATATGGTAATTCGTTATAATATCAAAGAGGTTGTCAGTGCAACAAATGATTTAGTTGAAATTGAGTTTGACTTACTTCTCACAGCTATAGGAGCTTCACTCCAAAATGGTTTCTACTTTGAACTACCTATTCAAGCTCAAGATGTTACACTTACTCAGGCGAACTATCCATTACTTACTCAAAAAACTAATAATAGCGGTTTAGCAATTATTCAAGTTTTTAATAACACTAATGATCTTATTCAGCTAAATGGTGATTACATGAACACTATAGCAACTGGTGCACATACTCCTTATATACCAATTTCTTTCACTTTAGAAATTGCTAATGAATATAATGCATCAGAAAATATATATTTCGCACCTTATAATCCTTTCATAACTATTAATCATGATTTAGCTATGGAAGTCCATCTCCCAGGATTACCACCTACTGCAAACGCTGATCAATCCTATTTCAATAATCCAAATAATGATGATGCAACAGATATAGCCTCTAGCTACTATTACAAAACAGCTGAAGGTGCTCCTTGGGCAATTAATATTGCCTTCCCTATCTTGCATCCTCTTGAAACTGTTGATATTGTTGAAGCATATCCAGATTTTGGCAGATGGGTTAATAGCGGTGGAGAAGCCTTTGTTGATTGGTACACAAATCCTGACTTAGAAAAAATATATCAGGAGCCATCTTCTAAATAAAGTATTACTTAATTTATATAAAATAAATAAACCATTTTTTGTTATAATTATCGAAAAATGGTTTATTTTCTTCTTGCACTTCAGGCTTTCTCATTAAAAAAATACCAATTATTATATCTTCTTTAATCTACTTATATCAACATACTTAACTAATTTATAGAAGATTATAAAGATTTTTATTGACATAATTTAGTAAACATAAATATTCTAGTTAAGTATTAATTAATTTTATTATGAGGTGTATTTATGGAATTATTAATCCAAAAGGTGAAAGTTAAAGAAGGAAGAAATATAATTCTAGGGCAGTCACATTTTATAAAAACTGTTGAAGACCTTTACGAAGCTGTTATTAACTCAGTCCCAAATGTGAAATTTGGTTTGGCTTTTGCAGAAGCTTCAGGTCCTTGTTTAATCCGTAAAGATGGGAATGATGTCCATCTAATAGATGAAGCTGTCCGCAATATCAAAAGTATTGGTGCTGGACATACCTTTATGATTGTCTTAGACAACGCTTTTCCAATCAATGTTTTACCAGCAGTAAAAAACTGTCGTGAAGTAGTAAATATTTTCTGTGCCACAGCAAATCCTGTTGAGGTTGTTATTGCCCAAACTGAGCAAGGAAGAGGTATTCTTGGTGTTATTGATGGTTTCTCTCCAAAAGGTATAGAGTTAGATACAGATATTACTCAGAGAAAAAAATTCTTACAAGATATTGGATACAAAAGATAGGCATGAGACTTTTCTACTCATTTCAACTCCCCCAAGACCTTAAAGAATCTCTCTTTGAAACGATATTAGACCTAAAATCTTATATTCCATTTGGTGTAAATTGGGTCGATAAAGAAAATCTCCACATTACTTTCCAGTTTGTTGGAAATATTAAACCCCACCAAATGGCTGATTTAGAAGAGATTTTTCTAGCTTCTATAGAAAATCTTAAGAAGCAGACTTTTCAGATTGAAAACATTGAAGTATTTCCTCTTAAGCTACCAAGACAAATTTGGCTTAGCCTGAGTAATTCTGATAAAGAACTTGAAAAAACTTCAACTTTGCTTAGAACAAATCTAAGAAAAATAGGTATTAATCTTGATAATTTTAAATTTCTTCCCCATATAACCTTGGGTAGAATCAAGTCTGACTTAATAAAACCCCAAATTGAATATATTTTTCTCCATGAAATTGATAAAAATGAAATACATTTTGATAAAATATCACTAATCGAGAGTAACCTTAGTAAAAAAGGTCCTCAGTATAGAATCTTAAAAAACTATAATTTAACATAAGAAGGATTTAAAATGGTCGATAAGTCAAAAGATACTGCTTTAAAAACAGCCTTACAACAACTTGAAAAAAAATATGGAGTTGGTGCAATTATGCGCCTTGGAGATAAACCAAAACTTGCTGTGGATGTAATACCAACTGGAGCATTAAACCTAGATGTTGCTTTAGGTATTGGAGGTATCCCACGGGGAAGAATTACTGAGATTTATGGTGCTGAAGCTTCTGGTAAAACTACTATTTCCTTACATATAGTAGCTGAAGCTCAAAAATTGGACGGTGAAGTTGCCTTCATCGATGCTGAGCATGCACTTGACCCTGTTTATGCAAAAAAACTTGGTGTTAATACAGACAGACTTCTTCTATCACAACCTGATGGTGGAGAACAAGCTCTAGAGATTGTTGAACATCTTTGTAGATCAAATGCTATCGATTTAATAGTCGTTGATTCTGTAGCGGCTCTTGTTCCAAGACAAGAAATTGAAGGTTCTATGGGTGATGCTCATGTTGGCCTACAAGCAAGATTAATGTCACAAGCTCTTAGAAAACTAACATCTATAGTTTCGAAATCTAATACAGCAGTGATATTTATTAATCAAACAAGAATGAAGATTGGAGTGCCTCCTTATGTAAATCCTGAAACTACTACAGGTGGTGTGGCTCTTAAATTCTATTCATCACTAAGACTTGAAGTTAGATCTGTTGGTTCTATAAAAACAACTGGTGGAGAAGGCGAAGTATCAGGAGCTAAAACAAGAGTAAAAATTGTTAAAAATAAATTTGCCCCTCCTTTCAAAAAAGTTGAGTTCCCAATAATCTTTGGTAAGGGTATCTCAACAGAAGATATTCTTCTAGACCTTGCAGTAAATAATGATATTGTCAAAAAGGCAGGTTCATGGTTCTCTTATGGTGATATACGCCTTGGACAAGGTAGTGAGAAAACAAAAGATTTCTTAAATGATAACCTCGAGCTTAAAGAAGAGATTAAAAAGAAATTATTAGAAATAGTTTCACCAGAACATTTTGAAGATGAAGGTGAAGACTCAGCAACCGAAAGTGAAGATTAATTTTAAAACTAAATTTAATTCAAAAACACTTTTTGAAGTTTATATTGATGACAGAATCTGGGGAGTTTTACCTAAAAAACTCCTCAGATCTTACTTGAATTATAATGAAATTAACAACGAAGACTTCAAGGAAATTAAAAACCTATTATATAACTATTCAAGAGATAGACTTTTCAATTACCTTGCTAAGCAAGAACACTCAGAACTTGAATCTCGTAACTATCTTAAAAAGCTTAAACTACATAAATCTATTTTAGACTCAGTTATTGAATTCTGCTTAGATAAAAACTTTATTTCTGATAGTAGGCTTGCAGAGCTTTTTGTAAGATCTATGATTGATTTAGGTAAAAGTAAGACCGAAATCAAGTATAAATTAAAAATAAAAGGTATAGGGCAAGACCTTATCGACCAAGAGTTACTTCGTCAATATGATAAACAAGCCAAGATAAATATAATACAAGAGAATATTCTTAAGGCAATTAGAATTTACAAAAATAGAGGAAGCAAGGATATCTACAACAAATGCTGTTCCTATATGATGAGAAAAGGCTTTGCTTATTCTGATTTTTCTGATTATCTGAAGTCTCAACTAAACCATGATGATGATGAGCTCCCTTAGTCTGATTAAAAAGCTCTTTATAATTATTCATATTCTAGCTATTTAACTAAAAATGTAATTTGTAATTAAGAAAAGCATATAAGCTAATTCGTCTTTAATATAGTTTTTTACAAATTATAAAATTTTATCTTGACATCTATTTCGTAGATTCTGTAACCTAGCATTATGATAAGTTGCGAAATTGTAGTTACAGGAAAAGTCCAAGGTGTAGGGTTTAGAAGATTTGTCTTGAATCTAGCTCACCAATTCAATATTTCTGGGTATGTTAAGAATAGATACTCAAGGGATGTCTATATCTTAGCTACAGGAGATTCGGATTCAATAGAGCTTTTTATTCATGAAGTTAGTAAAGGAAATTTTTTTTCAAGAGTAGATAATATTACTTCATTTGAAATCCCTCTTGAAAAAGACCACGAAGGTTTTGAAATAAGATGAACTTTAAGCTTTTAATTATCATAATAGTCATAAGTATCATGGGATGCTCTTTAAATAAAGGTAAAAGTGAAGGCTTCATATATATAGTTAAAAGAGGTGACACCTTAACTAAAATTAGCAAAGAGTATAAAGTATCTATTTCAGATATTAAATATTATAATGATAAATACTATGATGATTTAATTATTGGTGAAAGATTGTTTATTCCACTAGCTAATCATGATTTAGCTAAAAAGGAAACTCTTGTAAAGAATGACCAAATCGTTAAAAAAGAATATAATACAAGAAAAGTAAAAGACGGCTTAGTTTATATTGTCCAGCCAGGTGATAACCTTTATAGCATTAGTAGGAATTTTGCTTTAACAGTTTCACAGCTGAAAGACTTAAATAATTTAAGTTCAGATATTATAAACATTGACCAAGAGCTTTATATCAAGAGAAACGAACCCAAAAAAGTTCAAAAGATTAAAATAGCTAATGCAAAAAAGACTAACAAGGTAGCTAAAGTAGAAACAGTAAAAAACAAAAATTCTACTAATAAATACTCCTCTCCAAATGCAGGAAGAACAAGCGATTTCCCTGAAGATTGGAAAAATGCCTTTATTCTGCCTGTATCGGGTAGAATATCATCTCCTTTTGGTATGAGAGGAGGAAGACTTCACAAGGGGATAGATATTTCAGCACCACCAGGTACTCAAATTAAAGTTGCTTATAGTGGTACTGTCAGTTACACTGGTTTTTTAAAAGATTATGGGAACATAATTCTTGTTGAGCATGGTAATAACGTAGTTACTGTCTATGCTCATAATGAAATAAATCTAGTCAAAAAAAGTGATAAAGTAAACAAGGGTGATGTTATTGCTCGTTTAGGCTCAACAGGGAGATCGACTGGACCTCATCTCCATTTTGAGATTAGAGTAAACAATAAACCTATCGACCCGGCAAAAATCATATCTGAGATAAATTCTCTACAAAAGATTTAACCGAGCCAGAGTTTAGGAGATTAATATGAGTGAGAATGTATTTGCGGACAAAGCTCTTCAGAGCTATTTAAACCAGATCTCGAAATTTGGTACATATACCAGAGAAGAAGAGAATGCTCTAGCTGTAAAAGCAGCTAAGGGTGATCAAGATGCTATGAATAAGCTTCTGCAAGCAAATTTAAAATTTGTAGTAAAAATTGCTGCAAAATATCAGAATAGAGGACTAACCTTATCAGAACTTATCAGTGAAGGTAACTTAGGCCTGATTAGAGCAATACAAAAGTTCGACCCAGATAAAAATATTAAACTTATTTCCTATGCAATATGGTGGATTAAACAAAAAATAATGCAAGCTGTTGCTGAAAGAAGCTCCATGATAAAAGTTCCTTTAGGAAAAATAAACACTGCATATAAACTTAAATCTACAGAGTCTTCTATTTATACCAAAACTGGACGGCATGCATCAGACCATGAATTAAGCAATAATACTGATATTAATGAGAAAATAATAAAAAAGCTCAAACACCAGATAGTTGATACATTATCTATGGATTCAAAGATTGGTTCTGATGATAGCCTTTCGCTGGGAGATTTTATTAGCAACACTGAATCTCAAGATCCTCAATCTATTTATTACAAAGAGAAAATTACAAGTGAAATTGATAACGCTATTGAGTCATTGAGTCCTAGAGAGAAGTTCATTATTAACTCATACTTCGGACTTAAAGATAGTAAATCAGAGAACTTTGCCCAAATTGCTGAGAAGATGGGACTATCAAGAGAACGTGTTCGTCAGCTTCAAATTATTGCATTAGAGAAAATTAGGGATAAAATATCCCACCACAAAGAAAAATTCGAAGAATATTTTAAAAATCAAGATATATAAAATGGAGGAGAAATGATTAAGAACTTTACAGAAATGTTAGATGCTGCCAAAGCTATAGAAGGTAAAAAAGCCATCATAGCTGGAGCTCAAGGTGAGCTTCCTATCGAAGCAGCTATTTTAGCAAAAACTGAAGGTCTTTGTGACAGTATTCTCGTTGGAGATGCAGATAAAATTAAGCATCTATTGCAATCTATGGCTCCTGAGATAGCAGATACTTTTGAGATTGTCGATACTGGCAGTGATTTAGTAGCAGCCTGTAAAGAAAGTGTTAGATTAGCTAAAGAAAATAAAGGACATGTCATTCTTAAAGGTAAAGCAGATACTGCTCTCTTACTTAAAGCTGTTCTTGATAAAGAAAAAGGTATTAGAACAAGTAAAGTTATCTGTGATATTCTAGCTTATGAACATCCTGAAAAGATTCTTTTCATGGGTGATGGAGGCATCAACTTATTACCAGATTTAGCAGAAAAAGTTGCTATTGTTAATAGTGGAGCTCAAGTAGCTCGTGCTTTCGGTATTGAAGATCCTAAAGTAGCCCTTATCTGTGCTGTTGAAAAAGTTAACCCTAAAATGCCAGCTACTATTGATGCAGCCCTTATCTCTGCAATGAATAAAAGAGGTCAAATTAAAGGATGTACTGTTGATGGACCATTAGCTTTCGATAATGCTATCGATGAAGAAGCATGTAAGATTAAAGGAATTAACTCACCTGTTGGTGGTAAAGCTGATGTTATGATAGTTCCTAATATTGAAGCTGGAAATATTTATGGAAAAATGCTTACTTATTACTGTAACTATCGTGTAGCTCATGCTGTTATGGGTACTAAAGTGCCAATTCTTATTCCATCAAGAGCTGATTCAGGTGAAACAAAAATGCTCTGTATGGCCATGGGTTTATTAGTATCTAATAATTAATAATAAACTAATAAAAATATTATAAGGGTGAAATAAGATTCACCCTTTTTCTTTTTCACTATATACTTATAAGGACCACTTCTTTTGTTTGGTCTCTATTCAACGAAGATTTAGGATGTGTAGATTATGGATTGCTTTTAACTTTCTATTAAACCTCTATTGGGCATTTATTGGATATCTATTAAGCAGGTATTAGACTAAGAGTCAATAGACACACCATAGTAAAGATATATATGCTCCTTATACCCTACTTGATCTTAAGCCGATTTCATTAACAAACACTTACCCCTTAATCCTCTTTCTTATATCTCCATACAGCCAAACTAAACAGCATACCTCCCATTCCTAGCAAAATAAATGCTTCTTTCAGTAGATAGTTAAGGGGAGTAGCCTTAAGCATCACAGATCTCATAACCTTTATAAAATGTGTGACAGGGATTGATTGCGAGATGTAATTTGCCCATACTGGCATACTTTCAACAGAGGTGAAGAGACCTGAAAACATGATAAAAACTACTAAAAAAACATAAGCAATCAGCATAGCTTGTTGTTGAGTTTCTGCATGAATAGAAATAATAAGTCCCAAGGACAGCATTAACCAAAGATACAGCAAAGCGAAGATCAATACAGTCAGAGGATTACCAAGGAAAGGAATACCATAGATAAGTCTTCCAATAACAATCCCAAACATTAGTTCTCCCAGTCCTATAATCACCATTGGAATAACTTTCCCTCCGATGAATTGCAGTTTAGTAATAGGAGAAACATTTAATTGATCAATAGTACCAATTTCCTTTTCTCTCACCACATTCATTGCAGTAAGAAAGACACTAATAACCGAGACAAGTACAACTAGAATCCCTGGTATCATAACAGTCTTATAATCAAGTTTTGGATTAAATTTATTGGTATATTGAATCTGAATCAAAGGAGGAGTAATGTCTTGCTTGACATAACCCTGTAAGAAGTTTGAAAGATAGCTGAGAATAATTGCAGAAGAAGATCCATCGATGGCATTAACAATAACTTGAATTCTAGCATTTTCATTAATCTTTTCAAGAGAAAAATCATTAGAGAAAGCTATAATAGCATCCACTTTCCCTTTATCCAAATCTGCAATAGCAGAAGGGTAATTATAGGCCACTGATCTAAGAGTGAAATTCTTATTATGGTTAAGTTGGGAAGCTAATTTAGGGATAAAAGCATTCTCCCCGTAATCCAGAATAGTCACATCAATATTCTTTATTTCATAGTTTGTTGCATTAGCCAGAATTAGAAGTTGAATAATAGGCATAAGAAAAATAATGGGAAGCATGCCTTTATTTCGAAATATTTGCTTAAGTTCTTTTTTAATAAGTATGAATAGGATTCTCATTAATCTAGCCTCACATTAAATTTTTTTATAGCAATTGCAATAAAGAGAATAGTAAGTATGGCAAGGATGGAAGTTTCTTTGACTAGATAAGAGATTCCTACTCCTTTAATCATGATACCTTTAAGGATGGTGATGAAGTGGGTAGCTGGAATGAATTGAGAGAATACTTGCAGAATTTTAGGCATATTAGAAATGGGAAAGATAAAACCAGAAAGCAACATTGTAGGCAGGAGTAAGCCTGCGAGAGCAATCATCATAGCTACTTGTCTGCTCTCAGTAAAGGAAGAGATAAGGATACCCAAAGACAGACTATTAAGTAAAAAGAGACTTGACTCTAAGACAAGTAAGCTTAAAGAACCATTAAAGGGCATTCCGAAGACATATTTACCAAGAAGCAGAATATTAGCAATATTGACAAGGGAGAGTATAGCATAAGGGATAACTTTCCCTACAATAATTTGATAAGGTTTTAGAGGAGATATTAGCAAGATTTCCATATTTCCAAGTTCTTTTTCTCTGGTAA
Organism: Cloacimonadales bacterium (SeqCode); assembly: GCA_963678375.2. Classification (GTDB taxonomy): domain Bacteria; phylum Cloacimonadota; class Cloacimonadia; order Cloacimonadales; family JAFGVF01; genus JAEKNW01. The sequence continues at coordinate 1,287,307 of OY782831.1, read as the reverse complement.
GAGTAATAGAAGTCATAAAGGCAGATATAAGGGTTAGGATAAAAGCCATCAAACCTGGGATAAAGAAGTAAGCAGTTTTTACTTGAGAATTATAAAACATTTTAGAAGTAATCACTTGATTATCTTGCTGTTGCAAAAACTCTTCCCTGGTAAAATCACCAACAATATTATTGACATAAGCTCTGATATTACTAGCAATATTTGGGTCAGAAGCATCCAACAAAAGCTGAAGTTTGCCTTGTCTAGCTTGAGGATGGACTTTAGCAAATTTGCTATCAATGACTAAAACAAGTTTGTTCTGATTACTTATTAGAGCTTCTTCCAAGCTATCTTCATTTTCTATATAGGCTTGCAAAGTAAAATAATCAGTAGCATTCAGTTTATTGATAAGTCTTTGGGAAAGAGCAGACTTTGACTTATCATAGACTGCAAAATTAACATTCTTTATCTCATTAGTAAGGGCAAAGCCAAAGAGAATAATCTGAATAAGAGGCAAAGCAAAAAGAATAATCAGACTTCTGGAATCTCTAAAAATATGGAGGAACTCTTTCTTTATAAAATAACTAAAGTGTTTCATAGTATCACCTTGTAAGTTTAGCAAAGATTTCACCGGTCGTCTTTACTTGCAATTGCTTCTTAAGCTTAGCAGGTGAATCAAGAGCTATAATTTTACCGTTAACCATAATAGAGATTCTATCACAATATTCAGCTTCATCTAAGTAATGAGTAGTTATAAAGATAGTAATACCCTTATTAGCAGTAGCAATAATAATCTCCCAGAAAAGTCTTCGGGTAATAGGATCTACACCTGAAGTTGGTTCATCTAGGAAGAGAATCTTAGGGTCATGAATACTAGCTACAGAAAAAGCCAACTTCTGCTTCCAGCCTAAAGGAAGGGATTTAACTAGAGAATTCTTCTGCTTTTCTAAGTCTAAATCATGCAAGATACTTGCTTTTTTCTCCCTCAATCGCTTAGATTTAAGTCTGTATAAACCTCCATAAAAATCTATATTTTCAGCAATTGTGAGGTCATCATAGAGAGAGAATTTCTGACTCATATAGCCAATTGATAATTTAACTTGTTCTGACTGCTTGCCTAAATCATAACCAGCAATAGTAGCAGAACCTGAAGTAGGTTTGGACAAACCACAAAGCATCTTAATGGCAGTAGTCTTGCCTGCTCCATTTGCTCCCAGAAAACCAAATATCTCGCCTTTTGCAACTTGAAAACTTATCTTATCAACTGCGGTAAAATCACCAAACTTCTTTACTAGATTATCTACTTTCATTATCATAATACTGTCCTTGTAAATAATCTATAAATACATCTTCAATTGAGGGGTTTTCTTGCTTAACACTTATCTTAGTTTGTCCTAATTTCTGTAAATAAGATTCAATATCCTTTTGTATGTGCTTTTGATTTTCAGCATTCTTGCAGTGATAATGGACACAATCACCAAAACTATAAGCAGAACGACAGGAAGGGAGCTGACGAAGTTGCTGAGTCAAGTCACGCATATTTGAGGCTTGTATGTGGAAAAGCGGTCTAGGATAATCAGCAATAAAGTCACTAATCTCTTTCTGAGCAATTAGCTTGGATTTATGCATAAGAGCAATTTTGTTGCAGAGTTGAGCTTCATCTAGATAAGGAGTAGAAACAATAATAGTAATACCCGATTTTTGCAATTTTATAAGCATATCCCAAAATTCTTTTCTGGAAGCAGGATCAACCCCAGTAGTTGGTTCATCCAAAAGCAGTAACTTAGGTTTATGAATCAAAGCAGAGCATAAAGCAAGTTTCTGTTTCATACCACCAGATAGCTTACCGGCACGCCTATTTTCAAAAGGCTTTAGCATTACATAAACTTCTTCAATCAAGGAATAATTCTTTGCTAAAGTAGTTTCAAAAACTGAGGCAAAAAAACTTATATTCTCCTTTACAGTTAAGTCTTCATAAAGAGAAAACTTGCTTGGCATATAGCCAGTAAACTTACGGATCTTAGCATAATCTTTGACAGTATCCTGGCCAAAAACCTCTATTCTACCCCTTTGTGGCTTATAAAGACTTGCTAATAGACGAAATAGACTTGTCTTTCCTGCCCCATCAGCACCAATTAGACCAAACAAATCACCTTGTTCAATTTGCATAAAGGGGATATCAACTGCTAACTTGTTAGAATAAGAGTAAGCTAAGTCTTTTATTAGGATAGAGTTTTTCACTATTTCCTCTTAAAGATAACTTCAGCAGGCATTCCTATCTTGATAGAGTCATCATATTCCAGAGTGATTTTAATGGCATAGACTAAGTTTGCCCTTTCTTCTTTTGTTTGAATAGTCTTGGGTGTAAACTCTGCTTGAGAACTAATATATGCTATTCTACCCTCAATTTGCTTACTTCCTGATGTTGAATCATAAAGAATATTTACTTGATCCTCAAGGGCAATTTCACTAAGCTGTGACTGACTTATATATGCCTTTAGATAAGTATCTGATAAGTTAGCTAGCTTAAAGATTGCTTTACCAACTGTTAGTAGCTCCCCTGCTTGAACATACTTGGCTAGAAGTCTACCACTATTTGGAGACTTTATATAACACTTGTTCAGTTGTCTCTTGGCTTCCTCTATCTTTATTTGAACTTGACTAATCTCCTTTTTTATCTGAGATATAGCTAAGTTAGAGCTACTATATTGCTGATAAAGAAGTGATTGCTTGTGTTGAAAATTTTCTAATACATCCTTCGCAATCGCATTTTGAGAAAAGAGTGTCTGATAACGCTTAGTGTCCAGCTTAGCTTTATCCAAATCAAGACTTATAAGCGCTTGATCTGCCTGTGCTTTCTTATACTTAATATTAAGTATTTCCTCCTGGATATGAAGCTCATCGATAAGGAGTTGCTTATCTGTTGTATCGATTATGGCAACAAGTTCCTTATCCCTAATCCACTCTCCCTCTGATAAATCAAAAGAAGTAAGAAGTCCCATAACCTCTGAACTTACAATTACTTCTTCACACTCAAAATTACCATAGGCATCACTAACTCTTTCTGATTTTTCACAAGCCAGTAAACTAAACAAGATTATTATTCCAAAAATAATTCTTTTCATTCTTACTCCTGTACCTTAATAATATTATCAGGTTTAATCATTGCTAATAGTTCCCTAGTTACTACTTCCTTGCGTTCATTTAGTATTATCGCAGGGTCAATATCCATAGTGGACAGCATAGTTTTCATTATGGGGGAAATTAAAAAAGGGAAGATGGAGAGTGAAACGAGGTTAATTAAATAATGAACAGGATTTATATCGCGCAATAAACCAGCTTGTACTTCCTGCTTGAAAGAAGTAAAAAATCTATCGAAATTAACATGGTCCATTGCTACTTCAACAAACTTCTGAGTAAAGTCTTGATTCTGCCATACCTCTGCAATTACAAAAACAAAGAGATTGATGTTTTTACTTACATAAGTTAGATATGAAGACACTAAATTAGGTGTCTTGTCTATTAATGATTGCTCGTTATTGAGATAAGAAGCCAAGACTTCAAAAACTTCTTTCAGTGAAAGTAAGAACACTCTTTCAAATAGAATCCTTTTACTCTTGAAATAATAGTGAAGAAGAGCTTTGTTAATTCCGGCTTGATCAGCAATTTCTTGAGTCTTTGTACCACTAAAACCCTTTTCTCTAAAAATGCTTTGAGCTACCAACAATATCTTATCTTCAGTATCTTTATTGTACCTTTTCATATTTTCCTCTCTTATCATATTAACCATATAGTCAAATTTATCCATATAGTTAATTTTGGCAAGTTATTTCTTGAAAAGGCCTTCTATACTGCTTGTATCAAGGATTGCTAGCTATTCATCCACTCCTTAAAGTTAGCTATATTTGATCTTGTCACTAAAACATCTTCATCAAAAGCAGGCTCAATATTCAAGAGAAGTCTGCTATTAAAGAAGGTATGAATTTCTTTAATTGAGTTAATATTAACAATCATTTGTCGGTTTATTCTAAAGAATAATTTAGGGTTAAGTTCTTTATCTAATTCATCTAAAGGAGTATCTAAAGAGTATTTTTTCTTATTGAAGGTTAATAAATAGGTTGTTTTATTGGATACAAAAAAATAAGCAATTTCAGAAGCAGGGATAGATTTATAAGCATTGCCCATTTTGATTAAAAATCTATTGCGATAGTCTTTTTCTTTATTGTCTAAATAGTCTAATAAGTTAGAAATCTTATCTTGCTCTTCTTGACTAGTATGGCTTTCGTCAGCTTGAGAAAATGCTTTTGACATGCTATCTAGTTTTTCAAATGACTTTTCCAATTTTTTGGCAGTAATAGGTTTTAGCAAGTAATCAATACTGTTTACCTTAAAAGCATCAAGAGCAAACTCATCATATGAGGTTGTGAAAATGACTTTCGATTTAACATTTATAGCTTTAAAAATCGAAAAGCTATTTCCATCTGAAAGTTGTATATCAGCAAAAATAAGATCTGGATGTTCATTTTCTGATAACCAGTTGATAGAATCTTGGACTGAGCCAATAATTTTGCAGAGCTGGTAGTCAAACTCAATTTGGTCTAGCAATTGAACTAATCTTTGGGCAATAATTTCTTCATCTTCAATTATTAATATCTTTAACATATTGTACATCCTTGTCAATTAGAGGTATTTTAACTATGTATTTATTATTCTTTATTTCATAGATAGGCTTTCTTTCACTATAATATTGATATATAGCTGTAATGTTTTGTTGACCAATACCTGCTTTCTTTTCTTTATATTGGAAGGCAGATTCCTTTTTATGAATATCATTTATAATTACAATAAACATATCAGCTATAAAGATGTCAATCTTCATTTTATGATTCAGATCAATAGTGTTATGTTTAAAAATATTTTCAATCATAGTTTGTAGGGAAAGAGGTGGAAGTTTATAGTCCATGTAATCATCATCAATATCAATATTAAGCTCATAATTCTTTCCATATTTCATACTAACTAAGTAATTATATGAATCAAGAAGGTCTAACTCCGATTCTAAATCAATCAATTCCTTATTATCTGTTTGAAGAATATAACGATACATATTTGAAAGTTCTTCTACGTAATTTACAGCTTTATCGCTATCCATGTGAATTATTCCTGTCAAGGTAGATAGGCTATTAAATAAGAAATGTGGATTCAATTGACCTTTAAGATGAGAAATACTATTTTTAAGTCTATCCTTCTCCAACCTCAAAATCTCATTTTCTTTCTCTTGTAAATCTAGTTTAGTGTTAACTAAACTTGCCTCATTCTTTCTAAATCTAGCAAAGAAATTATAAACGAAAATATAAAGGATTGATACAGATATTAAGACATAAACTGATGAAATGTAAGGAACATATTTGAAATTTCTAGTAACAAACATTAGAAGAGGCGCTAAAATAAAAATTAAGGCTATGAAAATATTTAACTTTTCTCTAATATACTTAAACTTTTTAATAAGATAGAAAATCAAATATAGGATAGTAATTACATAAAGCGAGATATTTAAGAAATCGAAAATTTGATAGAACTGTATCAAGTTAGTTACCAAGAAGTTAATAACTGTTATACAGATAATTAAATATTTTAAAAATCGTAAGAATTTTGACTTACCATCTGAGAACACATAGTCTGCCATTGTAACAATCATAATTAGGAAAAGCTGGAACATCATTGAATCAATCCAATAGAATATTTTAGGTGATATTCCAAAATAAGCCATAAGCAGGGTATTAAGGCCGTGATCAAGTCCTATAATAAGAGAGTATATAAATACTGCGAAAACGTGTTTCTTAATTGATTTTGAGCTTCTCAGAAGAAGAAAGAGACTAATCAGTGAGATTAAGAAGAAAAAGATTGATACTGAATAATTGAGCATCTGTACAAAGATTAACTCTATTATCAAATATACAAATGGAGTATCTGTTAAATCTTCATTTAAAAATACCAGAGAAAAAGGTACTGGATAACCCGGAATAGCTTCATCATAAAGGAAATAGAGGTACTTCTCTTCCTTAGAATAGTTTAATGTTAGTAGGTGAACAAAGTTTGATCTCTTACTATCTGAATAAATTTCTTCCGAATTGTAATAGACCTTGAATGGTGTGTAATAACCAATGAAGAATATCCTATTTTTTTCTGTAGTCAAAGAATCAGGCAACTCTAACCGGTAGAGAAGCTTATCGATTGTTTGTTTTTCTTTATATGTTAAATAATCAATTTCCTGCCAATGCAGAAGATCAGAATTTAGATTTTTTGTGTTTAATACCTCATCTTTTTCAACTACATGATAGGCTAGTTTTCCTGGTTCTAACAAATAGTGAAGGATTGGTTCTTCACTCAAGAGTGCTGTTAAACCTAAAAGCGATATAATGATGAGCAGTAATCTATTAATTTTCAATTTATTTTTCCTAAAAAACTATTTTCCATGTTCCTTATATAAATTAGAGGGAGCTTTTTGGCAAGATTTTATTTAATTTTTACTGATAATGCTTGCTGAGTAGCAAATATATTGAGATGAAATACAGTGATTAATTTTTTTTAGCTTATTTGTAGGAATAGAAAGAGTCCAAAATAGTATCTAGTTGTCAAGTACCAATATAGTGAACCATTGATGAAGTAGTAGAAGTGCAAGAGAGCAACAGTTGTTCTTACGATGTGCAGTAATTATTGATTTTACAAGATATGTATTTCAATGACTTGTCTTGAACTGTCTCAGGGGAAATAGTATTAATGGATTAGAGGGAAAGTAAATAATCTATATTATCGCCCTTTGATACTTCGCTAATTCATTATACATAGCTCTTACCTTCACTAAAATTATCCTGTAGATTGACTTAAAACTCAGCCATGCTGGATTATTACATTCAGCAAGAGTATCTTGCTTTTACAAAAAGTATAGCAGTTCATCTGGTCGCTTTGCAAAAATTGATGAATTAAACTGGTTAACCATAGACCTTATTGACGCTTATATGAAAGATAATTCTTTTAGATCTATTTTCTTCTCAGTGGATGAAGATGACTTCTGGAATATTTATAATAGTCAAACTCTTAATATTTCAGTTCTAAAGAATCCTAGAATTTAAGTGTAAGGGAAATATTAAATTGATTTTGAAAAAGATTCCTTTAATGAAAGAGCAAATGGACATTATTCTCTCAATTGCTCTTATGAAGAGATTAAGATAGCCGATAATTTACTTGATGAGGTTTTTTGTAATTGGTCCATTAATTTCACACTTTCTGATGAGAAGATTACTTTTGTTGATTGTTATTATAGATTTTACTTGAATAAGAATGTGTTCAGCATAGAATAGTTGGTAACAAATCTCTTTTGCAGGAGGGAAAGTTCTTTTTTGCTCCATCTGGTAAAGAAACATTTTTTTCTCAAAAGTCATTGATTTTAGCTTTGGAAAAAATATATATTAATGTTTACTAAAAAGAGCCTTCTACACTTGATGTGGTTTTCTCTTTATAACTAATTTTATAAGAGCTAAATAGATAATTTTTGAGAAATATATTGACATAAATAATTTAGAATATATTTTTTGATTATTGATGAATAGATGAAATTGTAAAATAAATTGATGTGCTACCAAAAACTAAAAAAATGCAGTACTCAGTTGTACCTAATGACATTGACCTTTATAAACACTTTTATTTACAGGAGAAATTAGCTAATGCATAATTTACAGAACCTTATTTCTTTAATTAATTGTAATTTCATTACCTATAATAATATAACTAATTAAATTGAATGTTAAATCAATCATTCTCGAATACAAATTTTGAAAAAATTTTCTACTTAGAAAATAGAAAAGGGAATTTTCATAAAAACTATTATCCAGATGAGTATTTTAAGAAGCATAATGATTTTTTATCAGTTTTAAAAGAAAAACAAGAATTATCCAAAACAGCTTCAAAAGATAAATTAAATATTTTATCCCAGAAATTAGAAAAAATAAACAAAGAAAAAGAAGAAATAAGGTTATTATACTTTGATAAGTTATCAAAAATAATAAATCTGAAGAGTTTTCAATTTAATTTTCAAATTATCAAACAAGATAAATTTGATCTATTTACGATTGATAAATATTCCTCAAACAAAGAAGATATAGCCTCATCATTCTTTGCTATTAAACAATTGCAATACAATGTATTTCGGACATTTAAAGTAAAACAATCTAACAGAAATGATATAATAAGACAGATATATCACTTATTGTCTGATAACTTTCCTAAAATAGTAATAAAAACAGATATACACAGTTTTTATGAAAGCATCCCTCATGAAAAACTCATGATTAAAATCTATGAAAGCCAGTTACTGAATACTCAATCAAAAAATCTTATACGAAAACTCTTTTATGAATTTGAATCTAAAAAGGATATCAGTAAAATAAAACCACACCATGGTATTCCTCGAGGACTTGGAATAAGTGCCTATCTGTCGGAATTGTTTGCGCGAGATATTGATAATGAAATCAAAAGACTTAATGACTTAGTATATTATTCGAGATACGTTGATGATATAGTAGCAATATTTATACCTCAATATTTACAAAGTGATCCTAATTTACATTTTAAAAAAATCAAAGACATTATTGAGAAAAGAGGTTTATTACTTAATGATGGCCAAAATAAAACAGAAAATAAAACACAAACCATCCTTCTGCCTGATAATAAGAAAATTGAGTTAACGTATTTAGGATATAAATTCGTGAAGGAACAATATAATAATAATCAAAAAAATTACTTAAAAATTGAGCTATCAGAAAAAAAAACTAGGAGAATTGAAGAGCGAATTAGAAAAGCTATAGATGCATACAATCTGAACTCAAAATATGATGAAAAATCAGCACGACGACTTCTTATAGATAGACTAAAATTTTTGACAGGTAATTACCACTTAAAGAATAATAAAAAAAATATTAAAGCAGGTATTTACTATTCAAATACGCTTTTAACACTTGGTAAAAAAAATAGTTTGATTCATTTGAATAACAAATTAAAAAAATATCTTAAGAAAATAGCTCCATATCATAAGTTAAAAATTGATAAAGCTAAACTAGAAGATTATATATTAAATAAGATAAATTTTTTAGATGGTTTTGAATCAAAAAAATTTTATAATTTTAAAATGACAAAGAAAGAAAAAGTATTTTATAAAAGTAAATTTAGAAGAAATATCTCAAAGTTTGAAATAATAAAAATGATATGGAAAGATGAGAAGTAAAAAAAGAAAATATATTAAGTATACAAAAGAAAGAGTAATTCTATCTGATGTTTTACCATACGAAGTACCAATCATTTTTTCTAATAGGTATTTTTATAGATTTTTAAAAAATAACAAAATTGAAATAAAAGACAATGTTTTAAAATATGCTAATGATTTCAAGAATGATAATAAAGATGCTTTTGAAGCTTTGTTAGCCATTCTTTGTAATTTAACTGAAGACAAAATTCAGAATAACCAATGTATTCTTGCCAAGAATGATTGTACTGATGTGACAATACCATTTTCCTATAAAATTGACCACAAAGAGAATAATTTTAGGGAATTAACAGTGATACACCCCATTAATCAACTCATTATTATTGACTTTTATAATAAGTATAAAGAACTAATGTTATACTATTGTTCATTAAGCAAATACAGTATACGTAAACCTTATAATATCGCAAGATACACATTTTTTAATGATAAGCTCCATCAAAATAAACAGGGTAGATCAGATGATTTCTTAGAGTTAAATGGCCATGAATATGAAAATTTGAAAACATTCTTTTCATATAAAAAATTCACAAACATATATAAATTTTATGAAGATTACATATACCACAGAGCTGAAAAAAAATTCAAGTCATTGTACAAATTTGATATAAGCAAATGCTTTGATAGCATATATTCTCATACTATTGGATGGGCAATTTTTGGGAAAAATCAAGTAAAAGAAGAAATTGGTAAGTCAAAAAAAACGTTCCCAGGAATTTTTGACCAGATTATTCAAAATGCAAATTATGGTGAAACAAACGGCATTATTATTGGACCTGAGTTTTCTAGAATTTTTGCTGAAATAATATTGCAGCGAATAGATAAAAATGTAGAGAATATTTTACATGGAGAAGGATTCTATTTAAATAAGCATTATGAGATTTACAGGTATGTAGATGATTATTTCTTGTTTTATGATGATGAGTATTTAAAAGAAAAAATTATTAATCTTTTTAACATTGAGTTAAAGAACTTCAACTTATCAGTTAATGATTCAAAATCAATCGAATATTCGAAACCTATTATCACTGATCTCAGCATCGCAAAACAGAGAATAGTAAAATTATTAAAAAACAACCCAAATTTTGTTATTACGTATAATGACAATGATAATCTTGAGTTTAAAGATACTTTAACTAATCAATATTTAAGTAATATCAAGTTTAGTTTTGATTTTAAACCTAACAACTTTACTACTGATTATAAAATAATAATTAAAGAAACAAATGTAGCATATAAAGACATACTGACTTTTACACTTGCAATTTTAAGTAACAAAATAGAAACTCAACTCAAATTATTTAGCAAAGCATATAAGATATTTATTCAAAAAGAGATTACTCAGAAGCTGACTAATTCAGAGAATTTGTACAAAAATAAGTTTGAATCAAGTTTCACGAACTATATAATTAATTTCTTAGATTTTGTGTTTTTTATATACTCTGTATCACCTAGAGTTAACTCTACAATAAAATTAAGTAGTATTATATCAAAAATTATTAAGTTCTACAAAGGAAATTACGATATTAATACTGAAAGCAAACCTCTACAATTATTCTCAACTGAGAATCAAGATAGAGTATTCAAAAAAATATCTGATGAGATAGGTTTGATTATTAACAAAAACTCAATCACAAAATACAAACAAGTAGAAACTTTATATTTACTCGTTGTTCTAAAGGAATTAGGTAAATCATATCGTTTAAGTGAATACATACTATCAAAATATCTAAATTGCATCAACAATGATGGGAAAATTGAAATAATGCAAAATTCATTAAATTATTTCTCAATTGTAATAACCCTTTTCTATATTGGAAATTCTAATAAATACGAAAAGTTAAAAATGAAGTTAATTAATTATGTTGAAGATTATATTAGTTGTTATCCAGTGAAAACTAGACACAAAAAAGCTGAAATGATCTTTTTAATTTTAGATTTAACTGTTTGTCCATTTATTGAAGACACAAAAAAAATAAAATTACTACAACTTTTTGAAATTTCACAACCAAATATACAGAAAATACTAAAATTTAATCAATATCAAAAATATTGGTTTATAAAATGGAAGAACATTGATTTAGATAAAGAGCTTATGGCTAAAATTAGCCAAGAAGTATATTCTTAAAAATTTAACTTCTGCCATTCGTCCAAAACAAGCTACACACTTGCGGAAGTAAACTCGGTAATCGAGAAACAAATGGAAAGATAGTAGGGGGCGAGACTATCTTTCTATATTTTTAACAAGTAAGCAAAAAAAGTATAAAAATAAGATCTAATCAATGAAAGCTTTTTTAGATTTTTGTGCTTACTCAGAGATTTATACTCGTATTGTATAAAAGTAAATTTTGAATAAGAAAAGATTCTGCCTACATTACCGCCGAATCTTATCTTTAATTAATTTGCTAGATCTATTAGTTTAGCATATTAGTTGATTTTAGTCAAAAAAAACCTCTCATTTTTGTTATCTATAAAATGCTATAGTGAATAATATTATGTTATCATATACACATAAATTGCTTTCTATCTTAATCTAGGTTTGTTTTAAGCAATTTGCTCAGTTTCAATGACACCATATAAAACAATACATTTTTTGAATCAACTAATACATAAGGATGACTTATACTATTAATTATATGTGCCCCAATTATGTCCTTTATACATTTTAAGCTTCTCATCTATCTCATAATTATCTATGTCTTCAACCAAACTAACAATACAATATTCTTCATCATAGTTAATTATAATATTTGTAATTTCTCTTGCCTCTTTCCATGCTGAATCTTCAATCAAACAATCTTTAGTTGGAATATTAATACTATCATAAACCTTTTTTAAATTTTTGAACCCTTTCTTTTTTTTCCCAGTAATGAGAATGTCTAATATAACTTGCATTTGTAACTCTTTTATTTTATTGACAAATTCATCAAACCATATCATTTACAGAACATAAATTAAAATGCATTAATAATAGTTCAAGTTCGTGTATCTATGTATAATCCTTAGAGACAATACAATAAAAATTATTTGATTAATATATGTCAATAATGAGTTTTATAACTTTAATAAATAATCTTTTCTGGTCTTCAGAAGTTCCACCATCTATTACCATCTGTTCAGCAATGGTCCTTCGGTAATAAATGTTGGTAGTTTAGCGTAGAAGTCTATGCTAAGGGGATCAGCTATTGCACTTGCTACAACAACCAATGATTCTCTTTCTAATGCTAAAATATTAGCTTATAAGGTTCTCTGAAAGTGCCAAAACCAAGCTGTGAACTTACTGTGAAAGTAATGGTTTCATCATCCAAGGGCAATAGTAGCCCAGACATGGGATTTGCCCTTATCCAAGACGGTAATCTTTTATATAAAAAAAGAAGTCTGACCTCATGAGTTAATCAGACCAGTAGTTAAGCTTATAGGTTCACCCAAAAGTTTGATCAGTTATATTTTGCTGGGCTACTAGTTAGGTGTCAGGACTTATTTCAGACCATCTGCTCAGATAACATTCTGGACAAAAAAAAGCGGAAGATAATCTTCCGCTTTATATATATCTAATTTACTTAGAATCTTAAGTGAGCAAAAGCTTTGTTAGCTTCAGCCATTTTGTGAGTGTCTTCTCTTTTCTTGATAGTTGCACCCTCTTTTTTATAGATAGCCATTAACTCTGCAGCTAATTTATCTCTCATGTTCTTTTCATTACGATTACGAGCAACTGAGATAATCCATCTGAATGCAATAGCTCTACCAGCTTTTTCATTAACTTCTTCAGGTACTTGGTAGTTAGCACCACCAACACGACGAGAAGTAACTTTTACAAGAGGTCTAGCATTAGTTAATGCTTCTTTAAAGACTTCTAATGGGTCTTTTTTCATTTTTTCTTCAATAATTTCAAAAGCTCCATATACAATTTGTTCTGCAATAGATTTTTTTCCATCTTCCATTACACCGTTGATGAACTTACTTAGTATTACATCATTATATTTTGGATCAGGTAATACTGTTCTTTCTATGGCTTTGCGTTTTCTTGGCATATCATTCTCCTATTTTTTTGGTCGTCTTGTTCCGTATTTAGAACGAGATTTTGTTCTGTTTTCAACACCTGAACAGTCTAAAGATCCACGAACGATGTGATATCTCACACCAGGTAAATCCTTAACACGACCACCACGAACTAATACAAGTGAATGCTCTTGTAAGTTATGTCCTTCACCTGGTATATAAGCAGTAACTTCAATACCGTTAGATAAACGAACACGAGCAACTTTACGCAACGCTGAGTTAGGTTTCTTAGGTGTTGTTGTGTACACTCTTGTACAAACACCCCTTCTCTGTGGGCAACTATTTAATGCGCGGTTGTTTTTCTTTTTCTCAACCGATTTTCTACCTTTTCTAATTAACTGGTTAATTGTAGGCACAATCTACCTCCATCCTTTTTTAAAAGTCTAACAAGTCTTCCATAGACTCGTCATCTGATTTGTGAGCTAAAAGCTCAACCATTTCGGCAACCGTTTTGCCGCTCTTTTCTAATTCCTTGATCTTGTTAGTATAGAACTTAGAGCCTGTACCAACAGGGATTTTGTGACCAAGAATAATGCTTTCTTTGAGACCTTCTAAATTATCAACTTTGCCTTCAACAGCTGCTTGTGTTAGAACCTTTGTGGTCTCCATGAACGAAGCTGCAGAAAGCCATGATTCTGTCAATAAAGAAGTTTTAGTAATACCAAGAAGAAGTTGTTCAAATGTAGCACCTTTGCCACCTAGTTCTTCTTGTCTTGCATTTTCTTTAGTTGCAATAAGTTTATCAACTGTATCACCTTCAAGGAAATAAGTATCACCTGGATCAAGAATTTTTACTTTCTTGAACATCTGTCTCACAATAATACCGATGTGTTTATCATCGATTTTCACACCTTGCTTACGATAAACTTCTTGGATTTCATCAAGAATGAGTTTTTGGGCTTCTTTAATACCACGAATTCTAAGAATATCGTGTGGATCAATTGGACCATCACAAAGAGCAGTACCTGAATTAACATTATCACCTTCGTGAATAATAATTCTCTTACCAATAGGAATTACATGGTTTCTACCTGCAAGGGCTTGACCTTTAGTAACTTTAGTTCCGTTAGGTAAGATTGCTTCTTGTCCTGATCCAGATGCTATGTAGTGCACATATCCACCTAAAATATCATTCTTCTTAACATTACTTCCAAGAAGATTGAATGGCTTATGTCCGTCACTGATAGTATAAACAGTAGCGGTTGATTTCTTTGTAGATTTTGGTTCTACAGTTACTTCAAAGCCATTTTCTACTTTTTCAATTTTGATAACTTTACCAGCACTCTTTGCCTTAACACCGCTATTGGGAATAACTCTAATAGTTGGTGAGTAAGTTTTAGCGCCAGCAATAGCATCATTCTTTTGAACTCTCTGACCAACGTAGGTTAAGAGACCGATATCAGATCCATCTTCACATTCTACAAGGCTTACATTACCTTCATCATCCTTAATTGAAACTTTAGCCATCTTATTTATAACTTCAATAGCTATAATTGTTCCTGTAACAGGAGATAAAGTTTCATTACCTGATTTAATAATGTTGCTGGAAGATACTTGAGGTAGGTCTTCTACAGCTTGCATTACTCCATCCTCCAAAGCAAAGATTCCAGTAGGTGGTGTAATATAAATATCACGACCATTACGCTTTAAGTTACCGATGGAGATTCTACCTTCAATCTCTGAGATAACAGCTTTTTCTTTTGGTATTCTTGCTTCAAAGAGGTCTTCAACTCGTGGAAGACCACCAGTAATATCACCTTGTTTTATTGTCACACGTGATGTCTGACCGATTTTCTGTCCTACTTGAACAGTTTGTTCATTATCAACCAAGACGTTCAAACCAGTTTGAAGAGGAACTAGAACAGTCTGTCCATCTTCAGTTTCGATTTTGAACTGTGGTTGTATTCTATCTTTGGATTCAATAATAGTAAGCTCTTTTGACCCTGTTAAATCATTAAACTCTTCTTTATAAGTAACGTTCTTAACAAAGTTATCATAATAAAGAACACCTTTAACAGTTGAAATAAGAGTGTTATTATATTGATCCCAAGAAAATAATTTTGTATCAGCTACTACTTTTTGTCCATCTTTAACTTCAATAATAGCAGCATATTCAACTTTATACTCTTCTAATATGATTTCAGAATCTGGTTCAGGTACAACAAATAGTTTACCTAAGTGAGATGAAGAAATCATCTGTCCTTGACTATCAACCACAAACTGAACATTATCAAATCTGATGTAACCATCATTTTTAGCTTCAACCGAGGCAGAATCAACATCTGTAGATGCAGTACCACCAATATGGAAAGTTCTTAGTGTTAGCTGAGTTCCAGGTTCACCAATAGACTGTGCAGCAATGATACCAACAGGTTCACCAGCAGACACAGGTTTGTGGGTTGAAAGGTTGATACCATAACATTTTGCACAAACACCTTTTTCAGATTGACAAGTCAATACTGACCTAACTCTCACACTTAGAACACCATGTTTCTGGATCGTTTCAGCAGTTTCACCGGATATTTCTTCACCAGCGTGTACTAAAATCTTACCAGTTCTTGGATCTTCAACATCGTCAACAGCAGTTCTTCCAGTAATTCTATCTTTCAAAGATTCTATAACCTCATTACCCTCTTTTAGAGCAGACATCACGATACCATCAATAGTACCACAATCATCTTCTACAATCATAGAGTTTTGAGCTACGTCAACTAATCTTCTTGTAAGATAACCAGCACCAGCTGTTTTCAAGGCTGTATCAGCAAGACCTTTTCTAGATCCGTGAGTAGAAATGAAGAATTCTAACACAGACAAACCTTCTTTAAAGTTTGATTTAATAGGTGTTTCGATAACTTCGTTTCCACCACCTTTAGCTGATGGTTTATCCATAAGACCACGCATACCACCAAGCTGTTTAATCTGAGTTTTACTACCACGAGCACCAGATAGATACATCATATAAATAGAGTTGTATCCACCTTCACTTACTTTTAGCTCATCCATTAAGCTATCAGTAACCTCTTCAGTAGCCATTTTCCAGCTATCAACTACACGTGAAGAACGTTCATTATCAGTGATGATACCCATATTATAAGTATCAGTGATTTCATCAACGATTTTCTGAGTATTATCTATGATTTCATGTTTCTTCTCTGGCACAATAATATCACCAAAACTAAATGTGATACCACCACGAGTAGCATACTTGAAACCAGTTTCCTTCATTTTATCAAGGAATATTGCTGTTTCCCACTGACCAACTTGGTGGAAACAAACCATAGCTAAGTCGTTCAATGAACCCTTATCAAATACCTTGTTTTGGAATGGTATTGCTTCAGGTAATGCTTCATTAAATAAAACTCTACCAACAGTAGTAACAATCCATTTCCCTTTAATTTTGATTCTAATCCAAGTATGAAGATTAATTGTTCTTTTATCAACATCTTCTAATCTCTTACTTTCAGTCTCTCTCTTCTGATCAAAAAGCATCTCTTCTTGTTCATAATAATTGACCATTTCTTCAGTAGAACCAAACCATATTAGTTTCTTAATCTCTTCTTCATCTGTAGGTTGAGGAGATCCTTCCATGGTCAAATAGAAACAACCAAGCACAATATCTTGTGATGGAGCCATAGCTAGGCGTCCACTTGCAGGAAGTAATAAGTTTCTTGATGATAACATTAAGATTCTTGCTTCCATTCTTGCTTCTTGAGAAAGAGGAATATAACAACCCATTTGGTCACCATCAAAGTCAGCATTAAATGGTGTACACACCATTGGATGCAACTGCAATGATTTTCCTTCTGTTAAGACTGGCATGAAAGCCTGGATACCTAGTCTGTGAAGAGTAGGTGCACGGTTTAACATTACAGGATAATCTTGAATAATCTCTTCTAAGATTTTCCAGATTTCAGGTTGTTTTTTCTCTACCATCTTTTTAGCTGTTTTTGTCTTTTCAGCTGTTCCCATCTTCTCTAATCTTTCAATTATAAAAGGTTTAAACAACTCAACAGCCATATCTTTTGGTAAACCCATTTCATAAATTTTCAAGTGTGGTCCAACTGTAATAACTGAACGTCCTGAATAATCTACACGTTTACCTAATAGGTTTTGACGGAAACGACCTTGCTTACCTTTTAGTTGGTCAGTAAGACTCTTCAAGGCTCTGTTTCCTCTACCTTTAACTGGTCTTGCTTTCTTTGAATTATCAATTAAAGCATCCACAGCTTCCTGAAGCATTCTTTTCTCATTTCTTAGAATAACCTCGGGTGCTCTGATTTCAATAAGACCTTTTAATCTATTATTTCTTGTGATTACACGTCTGTATAAATCATTGAAGTCAGCTGTTGCAAACTTACCACCATCAAGGGGAACTAGAGGTCTTAAAGTTGGAGGAAGTACTGGTAATACTTCTAAAATCATCCATTCTGGTTTGTTACCAGACTGTCTAAAAGCCTCCACAACTTTGAGACGTTTAATCATCTTTTGCTTACGCATAGTTGATGTTTCCCACTTAATACGGGTTCTTAAATCAGCAGCAATATCATCAAGATTTAATGTTTGAAGCATCTCTTTAACAGCTTCTGCACCAATCTTAGCAGAGAAATTAGGATCTCGTGATACTTGGTCACGAATTTCATAAAATTCTTCTGTATCGATTAATTCATTAACATTATAATCTTGTTCTCCTGGATTTAAAACAACATAAGACTCATATACTAAGATTTTTTCTAGGTTACTAATAGTTAGACCTAAAAGAGTACCTATTTTACTTGGTGCACTCTTAACGAAAGAAATATGAGCAACTGGAACTGCTAGTTCGATGTGTCCCATACGAGTTCTTCTAACGCGTGAAGAAGTAACTTCTACTCCACAACGGTCGCATATTGTACCTGCAAATCTTTTTTTCTTATACTTTCCACATGAGCATTCGTAGTCCTTTTCAGGTCCAAATATTCTCTCACAGAAGAGACCATCTTTCTCCGGTTTTAAAGTACGGTAGTTTAAAGTATCTGGTTTTACTACTTCTCCATAAGACCATGATCTAATTGCATCAGGAGATGCAATACGAATACGAACGGCATCATAATTTTCTATCTTTTTTTCTCGTTTAATATTTCTATTCACTGAGAAATCCTCCGTTTCTGTTCCAACGATTTCTACTCATCTTTCAAGAACTCTATATCAAAAGCAAGAGACTTCAATTCACTAATTAAGACATTAAATGATTCTGGAGTACCTGGGGCAGGTGGATTCTGTCCATTGGTTATCGCTTTGAAAGCATTAGTTCTTCCATCGACATCATCAGATTTTATTGTTAACATCTCTTCTAAAAGATGAGCTGCACCATAAGCTTCTAAAGCCCAGACCTCCATCTCTCCAAGACGTTGACCACCATGTTGAGCCTTACCACCAAGAGGTTGTTGAGTGATTAGTGAGTATGGACCTGTTGAACGTGCGTGCATTTTATCTGCAACCAAATGATTAAGTTTCATCATATACATTACACCAACAGTAACTCTCTCTTTAAAAGGCTCACCAGTTTTTCCATCATATAGGACTTGTTTACCATCAGTAGGTAAATTAGCCTCTCTAAGTTCAGCTTCAATATCCTCAATTTTAGCACCATCAAATATAGGAGTTTCTACATGGAATCCTAATGTTTTAGCTGCCATACCAAGGTGAGTTTCCATGATCTGTCCAATATTCATACGAGAAGGAACACCAAGTGGATTCAATACAATATCAACTGGAGTACCGTCGCTCATGAATGGCATATCCTCAATAGGAGCAACGATTGAAATAACACCTTTGTTACCATGTCGTCCAGCCATCTTATCACCGACTTGAATCTTTCTCTTTTTAGCAATATAGACTTTAACCATTTTGCGAACACCATAAGGAAGTTCATCACCATGTTTGATTCTATCTCTTGACTTCTTATAGATATTTTCGCTCTCTTCCATAGCTTCATTTGCTTTTAAAGCTACAGTTTTGTATATCTCTTTATATTTCTCAGGATCTGCAACCATCTCAACATCTAGATTAACTCTTGAGAAGTTAATCTTTTCTAAGTCAGCTGCAGTGATTTTCTTTCCAGAAAGAATATAGAATCTACCATCTTTAGAATCAACGATATTCTTAGCTACTTGACCCAAAAGGAGTTCACTAAGCTTTTCTTTCTTAAAGTTTTCAATCTTTTTCTTTCTTTCAATATTATCTTTTTTTAGTTTTGCTATTTGAGCTTTATGATCTTCTTCAAATTCGATAATATCTTCATAACGTGAGAATACTTTTACATCAAGAACAACACCTTCCATACCTGGTTTTGCTTTTAAGGAGCTATTAGTATAATCACCAGCTCTATCACCGAAAAGAGCTCTCATTAAGTTCTCTTCTGGAGAAGGATCAATCTCAACTGATTTCGGAGTTATCTTACCGACAATTACATCACCAGCAGTGATAACCGAACCAACTCTGATAATACCAGATTTATCTAAGTTTCTTAAAGAGTTTACTGGAACATTAGGGATATCACTTGCTAATTCCTCTTTACCGTTCTTTAAATCTCTAACAAGAACTTCCAGCTCTTCAATATAGATAGAGGTTAGGGTATCTTTACGAGCAACATGTTCGCTAAGAATAATCGCATCCTCATAATTATATCCATACCAAGGCATGAAAGCAACAACCATATTTGAGCCAAGGGCTAATCTATCACCTTCGATACCAGGGCCATCAGATAGAGGTTGCCCTTTTGTTACTTTATCACCAATTTTGACAATAGGTCGTTGGTTAATACAAGTATCTTGATTAGATCTTACATATTTCTTTAAATAAACTCTTTCTTCTCTAATAAGATCAATATCATCATTAGAAGCATCAGGTTTAATATCAATATATTCTGAAGTAACATTTGTAACTTCGCCGTTATATTTAGCTAAGACAACTGCTCCTGATTCGCGAGCAACTATCTTTTCAATACCTGTACCAATAATTGGAGTTTGAGGGTTTAATAAAGGAACAGATTGTCTCTGCATATTAGAACCCATCAAAGCACGGTTAGCATCATCATGCTCCAAGAAAGGAACAAGTGCTGCAGATACTGATACTACTTGCTGTGGTGAAACATCAATGTAATCAACCTGTTCTGGTGTAACATTAACATATTCATCTTTTTCACGAGCAAATATATATTTATCTGTGATAACTAAGTCATCATCAATATTTACATGCTGAGCAATGATATATTTATCTTCTTCATGTGCATCTAAATAATCTACTCTGCTAGTTATCACACCATTTTCTACTCTAATATATGGGGTTTCTAAGAAACCAAATTCATTAATACGTGAATAGATAGCCGGTGAGTTTAAAAGACCAATACTTGGGCCTTCAGGAGTTTCAATCGGACAAATCCTTCCGTAATGTGAGTAGTGAATATCACGGACTTCGAAGCCAGCTCGATCACGAGCAAGACCACCAGGTCCTAAAGCAGACAATCTTCTCTTATGAGTAAGAGCAGAAAGTGGATTAGTTTGATCCATAAACTGTGAAAGCTGTCCAGTTAAGAAGAATGAATCAATAACTGTGATAAGAGCATTACTGTTTATTAAATCATGAACAGTAACTTCATCAGGGTTAGCAATAGCCATTCTTTCTAAAGCAATTCTAGCAATCATAGATAGACCAGTTTTGTATTGCTCTTCTAATAATTCACCAACAGTTCTAACTCTTCTGTTTGCAAGGTGATCAATATCATCAATATCTTTTTCATCCTTGAAAATACTAATCATATAATGAATAATTGCGGTAAAATCTTTCTGAGTTAAAACATTAGTACCATAATCAGGTTCAAAATCTAATTTAGCATTTAGTTTATGTCTTCCAACATTACCTAAATTATATCTTTTAGAGTTAAAGAACATTTTATCAATAAGGTCCATAGCATTTTCAATAGGCACTTCATCTTCGCCTGGTCTAACTAAGCTATAGATCTTTTGAGCTGCTTCTTCTTGATTACGTGTTGGATCTTTAAGAAGAGTTTTTTCAAGAATCTTGCGATTGAAGTCACTATCTTCTGAAACAACCTTAACAGTTTTAACACCACTATCGGTAAGATCTTTAATAAGGTCTTTATCGATTTGAGTATTAGGCTCTGCTAATAATGAACCATCTGAAGCAATTATTTCATAAGCAGTAAATCTCTTTTCCGCCTTGTTAGTAGGAATCTCTTCTATATCATAGAAGATTTCTCTAAGAACAGTATCAGTAGAGATGTATTTATTATTTATTGTATCAATTTCTATGATACCAGCGCTTAATAATTCTTCAACAATTTCATTGTTAAGTTTGGTCTTTGCTTTAACTAATACAATATCTTCGTGTCCTTCTCGAGGATCAAAAATATCAGCATAAGCATAAGAATTTTTAGCTTTTAATGAGACATTACCTTTTTCATCAGAAAGTCTTAAGGTTTCTCTAGCTTCTGGAATTTCTGTATAGTTGTCTGGAATATATCCAACAGCTCTAAGCAGAATAGATACAGGTAACTTTCTTCTTTTATCGATATTCACAAATACAACATCATGTATGTCGATATGGAATTCTAACCAGCTTCCATTATATGGGATAATTTTTGATGATATAAGCATCTTTCCACTTGGGTGTTTTTCTTCAGAGAAATACACACCAGGTGATCTTTGTAACTGTGATATAATGACTCTTTCAGCTCCATTAATTACGAACGTTCCTTGTTCAGTAATCAAAGGAATATCACCTAGGAAAACTTCTTGTTCCATTATATCTCTCAGAGTTCTTGTTTTATCAATCCTCTTTTGGATTCTTCCTGTTACTCCGAAAGTTTTTAAGGTGTTCAGAATTTGTTTTGCGTCTTCAGCTTCATCACAAGAATTAATTATCCTATTTGTATCTTCATTAGTTTCTACTGCTTCCAGTATATTTGTAGCTGAAACTTCATCCCAATTTAGACCTGTTACTAAAAACTGCTTTACATCATTTATATTACTACCGACAGAATCTACGATGATATCAAAACTCTCGTTTTCATCAACTTCATAGACTTTTAATCTTAATTTTATTTTTAAGGGAACTTGGTACGATAAATTTCTTTCAATACATTCATCAATTGAATATTTTTCTTTTAAGATTCGGTATTCTACAAATTCTAATTCATAGTTTTCTTTAGGGTCTGTTATGGGAAATAAATTCTCAAAAACAGCTTGCAATCCGAAATTAGTTCGCTGTTGAGGATGAACATCTTTTTGAATAAATTCTTCAAAAGAATCAACCTGCATGGATAGAAGATTTGGAACTTCTACTTGCGGTATTCCCAACTCGATAAATTTCTTGGATATTCTGGAATAACTTTTGAACTTTTTCAAAAGCCCACTCCTTTATAATGTTCATAGATTAAAGATCGACTGTTGTTTTTTGTAACAAAAAACGAAACCATTGTAAGTAAATTATATTTAGACTCTTTTTGATTTCGACACTATGTTTTCTAATATATTTAAAATAAAATAGGGAAATGAGCCTAAAGGCTCACTTCCATCTATAGTTGTTTCTAATTGTTTTATTTGATTTCTACTGTTGCACCAGCATCTTCAAATGATTTCTTCATTGCTTCAGCTTCATCTTTTGTGACTGCTTCAGCAACTGTTTGTGGAGCTGTATCTACTAAGCCTTTAGCTTCTTTTAAACCAAGCTTAGTGATTTCTCTTACAGCCTTAATTACGTTAATCTTTTTAGCGCCTGGGCTTACAAGAACAACATCAAATTCTGTTTTTTCTTCTGCAGCTTCTGCAGGACCTGCAGCCACAGCAACAGCAGCTGCTGCTGATACACCAAAAATTTCTTCCATTTCAGTAACTAATTCGGATAACTCCATTACACTCATCTCTTTTACAAGATCAATAATTTGCTGTTTTTTATCGGACATGTATTCCTCCATGATTATATTTTTTATTCAGCTTTTGCTTCTTCGTCTTTTTTAGCTATCGCATCAATTAAGCGTACGAAGCTTGAAATTGGGGCTTTCATGCTACCAAACATTTTAGCCAACAATTCATCTCTAGACGGAATTTTAGAAAGTTTACTAAGATCTTCCTTTTCATATAAAACTCCATCAACTAATCCAGCTTTAAATGTTGGGAATGGCTTCTCTTCCATAACTTCTTTTACGAATTTTGCCATTTCTCTAGCAGGAGCTATTTCATCAGCTTTACAAACAGCTACACCTGTAGGACCTACTAAGTGTGAATCTAGGTCAGTTATACCTAATTCATTTAAAGCTATTTTAACTAATGTGTTCTTCTGCACAAAGTAATCAACACCATTATCTCTGAATCTTTTGCGAAGTTCATCTACTTCTTCAATATTAATTCCCTTATAATCTACTAAGACTATCGCTTTGGCACTGTCAAGTCGCTCTTTTACATCTTTTACTACACTTACTTTATAAGGTTGTACCATGATCCTCTCCTATGATTTTGCTTCTAAGGTTACACCTGAAACATCAAGTTTTACACCTGGTCCCATGGTTGAGGTCAATGTCATGCTTTTGATAAATGTACCTTTAACTGTTGAAGGTCTATCTTTCAAAATTGCTGCAATAATTGTGATTAAATTCTCTTTAATGTTACCAGCTTCAAAACTTAATTTTCCTGCAGGAACATGTATATTAGAAAATTTATCAACCCTATATACGACTTTACCAGATTTTGCTTCTGTTACTGCTTTTTCAACATCCATAGTAACTGTACCAACTTTTGGGTTAGGCATAAGACCTCTTGGTCCTAATACTCTTCCTAATCTACCGATTTTGCCCATTAAGTTTGGAGTTGCGATTACAGTATCGAATTCCATCCAATTCTCTTTGGTTATTTTATTGATATATTCATCAACACCAACGAATTCTGCACCAGCTGCCTTAGCTTGGTCTGCTTTTTCTCCTTCAGCAAAGACTAGAACTCTAACTTGTTTTCCAGTTCCGTGAGGAAGAACAAGAGAGCTTCTAATTTGCTGATCAGCTTTTCTTGGGTCAACGCCTAGATTCATATGAATTTCAACTGTTTCATCAAATTTTGTTACAGGTACTTCCTTTAACAAATTGATAGCGGTTGTTAAATCATATCTACTTTGACGATCAACTTTTGAAAATGCTTCTCTGTAGCGTTTACTTCTCTTCATCCACTATTCTCCTTTGATTATAATCTCCTGCAAATTGAGATATTGTTTTCCTCAGCATTAGTCTTCGACCAATACTCCCATACTCCTTGCAGTCCCGGCGATCATGCGCATAGCAGATTCAAGGGAAAAACTATTTAAATCTTGTGCTTTTAATTCAGCAATTTTTTTGCATTGTTCTTTAGTAATCTTTCCAACTTTATCCTTATTAGGAACAGAAGAACCTTTTGCAAGGCCTGCTTCTTTCTTAATTAGAACAGCTGCCGGAGGAGTCTTAATTTCAAATACAAAAGACTTGTTTTTAAACACACTGATAACAACTGGGAAGATCATTCCTGGCTGATCAGCTGTTTTAGCGTTAAACTGTTTACAAAAATCAGGAATATTCACTCCAGCTTGACCTAATGCAGGTCCCACGGGAGGTGCCGGGGTTGCTTTTCCAGCAGGTAACTGAAGTTTGACAACGTTTGTTACACCTTTTAATTTAGCCATAACTACCTCTTTTTTTTATTAGTCCAAAGTCTTAAGTTCAAAGTTAAAAACTTACGACTTTGAACTTAATCCAACTATTTTTTTCTTTCAACCTGCTCACCATTAACTTCGACAGGAGTTATTCTGCCAAAAACAGAAACATTTACAGATATCTTACCAGAAGATTGATCAACTTTATCGACCACTCCTTCAAAATCTGTGAATGCACCAGCAATAATTTTTACCATATCGCCTGGGATAAAATCAAACTGAGTTGTTGAATCATCTCTATCGTTAATACCGAGAAGACGATTTACTTCTTTCTCATCTAAAGGGATTGGTTTTTTGCCATATCCTAAGAAATTAGTTACTCCTGAAATTGATTTTATGAAAGCATAGACTTTTGGTTCCATCTCTGCTTCAATGATGATGTATGAGTTGAAAACTTTTTTCTCTGTTTCAATTTTCTTTCCATCTCTAATAATAAAAGTTTTTTGAGTTGGAACTAAGATCTGCCCGATTGAATCTTCTAAATCAGTTCCTATTATACTCTTTTCAATAGTCTCTTTAATTCTATTTTCGTGAGATGAGAAAGTGTGTACAACATACCATTGCATAACAAATCCCCTTATCTAAATAAGGTTTCTGTTATCACGGTATTAAAAACAAAATCAACTACCATTAAAAATATACTTGTAATGACAGTCATTGTTAAAACAACTGTTGTACCTTCAGTAATATCAGGTTTTTTAGGCCATGATATTGTTCCAAGTTCTTGGCGAACTTCTTTTAAAAATGTTGATATTTTTCCCATATTTCTTCCGTCTTTTTTTTGCAGATTATGTAAATTTTAAATGGGCAAAAAGCCAGTAGTTACCTACTGACTTTGCCTAATCTATGGCAGGACAGGCAGGACTCGAACCCGCAACACCTGGTTTTGGAGACCAGTGCTCTACCAATTGAACTACTATCCTGTATTTCTACTTATTTATTCTGCTTGTGTGTAGTATGTTTTCTACAGTTTGGACAGAACTTCTTTATTTCCAGTTTTCCTGGATTTTTTCTTTTATTTCTGGTTGTTGTATAGTTTCTATTTTTACAAACTGTACATTCCAGAATTATAATATCTCTCATTATTTACCTTCTTAGCTAATTATGATTAATTAGTCAATTACAGTTGCAACAACACCTGCACCGATAGTTCTTCCACCTTCACGGATAGCGAAGCGAAGACCTTGTTCTAAAGCGATAGGAACGATAAGTTCTGCACCGATAGTAACATTATCACCAGGCATAATCATTTCTACACCTTCTGGAAGTGATAAAGAACCAGTAACGTCAGTTGTTCTAAAGTAGAATTGAGGTCTGTAACCATCGAAGAATGGTTTATGTCTTCCACCTTCATCTTTAGTTAAGATGTATGTTTCACCAGTAAATTTAGTGTGTGGATTAACTGATTTTGGTTTAGCAAGAACCATACCTCTTTCAACGTCAGTTTTAGAGAAACCACGAAGAAGACAACCGATGTTATCACCAGCTTCAGCTTGGTCCATAATTTTTCTAAACATCTCAACACCAGTACATGTTGTTTCAACAGTGTCTCTGATACCAACTCTTTCGATTTTGTCACCAGTTTTGATAACACCACGTTCAACACGACCTGTAGCAACTGTTCCACGACCAGGAATTGAGAAAACGTCTTCAACAGGCATTAAGAATGGCTTGTCACGATCTCTGTCTGGTTCTGGAATATATGCATCAATTGCATCAACAAGTTCTTGAATTTGAGCTTCACCTTCAGGATCTCCATTAAGACCTTTAAGAGCTGAACCATGAATAAATGGAACATCATCTGGGAATTCATATTTTTCAAGAATTTCTCTAACTTCCATTTCAACTAATTCAAGAAGTTCTTCATCATCAACAAGATCACACTTGTTCATGAATACAACGATAGCTGGAACACCAACCTGTCTTGCAAGAAGGATGTGCTCTTTTGTTTGAGGCATAGGACCATCAGCAGCACTAACAACAAGGATAGCACCGTCCATTTGAGCAGCACCAGTAATCATATTTTTCACATAGTCAGCGTGACCAGGACAGTCAACGTGAGCATAGTGTCTTTTTTCTGATTCGTATTCAACGTGAGCAGTTGCAATAGTAATTCCACGCTCTTTTTCTTCAGGTGCATTATCAATTGAATCAAATGTTCTAACAGCAGCACCAGTTTTCTTACTTAAATATAGTGTTATTGCAGCAGTTAAAGTTGTTTTACCATGGTCAACGTGACCGATAGTTCCAACATTAACATGAGGTTTAGTTCTAACAAATTTTTGCTTTGCCATGTTTCCTCCCGGATTTAGTTATCTTTTCTTATTATTTAGTTTATGGTTTCTAAGGACTTTGTTTAAACACAAATACACCGCACTTGTGCGGTCTCTTCCTTAATTTATACTAAGAATAAATTCTTTATTTTGTTATTAAGTTTATGAATTTATCTTAGTGATTGTCTCTAATTATTATTTCAAGTGGAGCTCATGACCGGACTTGAACCGGTGACCTCATCCTTACCAAGGATGCGCTCTACCGACTGAGCTACACGAGCCTCTTAGAAAATGGAGCGGGAAACGGGATTCGAACCCGCGACCCTCAGCTTGGAAGGCTGATGCTCTAGCCAACTGAGCTACTCCCGCAATCTAGCTCGTAATTCTATTTATCTTAAAATAGCGTTCATCCACATAAAAAAAATGGTGGAGAGAGGAGGATTTGAACCTCCGAAGGCTTCGCCGACAGATTTACAGTCTGTTCCCTTTGACCACTCGGGAACCTCTCCACAACATGGAGCCAACGAAGGGAATCGAACCCCCAACCTGCTGATTACAAATCAGCTGCTCTACCATTGAGCCACGTTGGCGTGAATGTATTGCTATAAAATCAAACTCACATTTCTTGTCAAGAATTATTTTTCACACTCTGAATTTTTCAAATATCGTACCAAATTCTTAAACAAGCTTTATTTTACCCACTTTACTGTCAAATACTTTTTTGAAAAATTGTTATTATTCAATAAGTTGGGAATATAAATTTCTTCTCCTTATCTTCCTAAAAAGCTTATAAATAGGACTACTTTACTCTTTTGCTAATTTTGAGCTTTCAAAACTTTAACTATTTGTAAATCATAACTTTACTATTTTAACACAGCCTTTTTTAATTTTTTTGGACTTTTTTTGTTTTTTTTGAAAATTTGAAATTTTTTTCTATTTTTTCATAAGGATAACTTTATATAATTTTGCTATTTTTTCAAACTTAAAGCTTTATTTCTACTAGTATTTTATTTAGCAATAGGGATAATAAGTTTGGCTTCTTGCTAATTCTATAGTATAATAATGAAAATATTATCTGAATAATCATAGCTTTTATATTTACTAAATTTTTCCTGAAATACCGAGTAAAATCTTGTTTGACTGTTACTCTCTCAATGAATATTCGAATTTTCATGAGCAAAGTAACAATGAAGAAGCAGGATAAAATAAAAATTTCTCTTATTTAGATTTAATAGCTTTAACCCAAAGAATACCTTCTTGTCCTGAATCATAATGAAGGTCATTATCGTATAATGGTTTAAAGAGATTTCCTTCTGGTCCTTGATTAGTGACTCTGTAGGAAAGGATTTCAAATTTATCAAGTAAATATTTATGTATTAGCTTTTCAGTGAGACATTGAGGTTCAGCAGAAGTAGCCTTTTCTTCCAGATTAAAGGAGGCATATAAGATACCCTTTTTCTTAATTGTTCGAAAGATCTCATTGCACATTTGAGGAAAGTTATCAACATGGTCCAAAGCATTAAGAGTAAACATAACATCTAATGATTCACTTGGAAGAGGTATAATCTTCTCAGTTGATTTAAGATATAACATATCATGGGTAAGCATGTCTTGTCCAAAAGAATCTAAATAATGATCAGTTAAGACATCAATACCAATCTTTAGTCTAGCAGATTTAATCCATTTAAGACTGCCTCTAGGACCACACCCAAAGTCTGCTACAATTTTATTATCTAGGAATTTATCATCTTTCTCTTGAGCAAGATTTAGAAATATTTTCTTATAAAAATCATTTTCAAAAGATTGTCCATCTCTAAGATATATCTTCTTCCAATAACCCAGTTCTGTAGCGTATTTATTAGCAAATTTATTATAAAAAGGCCTAACCATTTCTTTTAGATAAGTTTTTATTAATTGATTCTTAAGTTTCATACAACCATCTCTTCTTGTTTAGATTTTCTACTGAAGTTAATTATTATTCCATTGAAAGTATGATGAGCAATCAAATAAAATACTACAGGTAGAGCAGTAATTTCATTAAAACTTGCAATTGCTAATGTAATAGTGAGAAGAGTGTTCTTATGCCCACTAGTTATTGCCAGTGTATATTTCATCTTAGGATTAAAGCTAATAGAATAGCCGATTAAATAGAAAAGGCCCGTTATGACAAAAGTTATCAGAATCACCTGCAAAAGATGGCTATTATTCATATTACTAATCTGTTTTGATGAATTTGCTACTGCAATCACAATCAAAAACATTTGAATCAAAGCTTTAAAAGGATCAATTTTCTTGAGAACAAAGTTTTTTAAATCAGCAGACTTTTCAGTTAAATAAGCTAAAATCAAGGGAATAAAGATTATAATTGTTACTCGCAGGAAAATATTAAGAAAGTTTATCTGAATATCCGTCCCTTGTATAAAAATAGTAGGGATTAAGGCAAAAATAAGAGGAGAGATTAAGTTGAATAGGGTAACATTTGCTACAGTGAATTCTAAATCGCCTTTTGCCAAAGAAACCATTACAGGTGAGCCAAGAGCTGGGGGAGTTATTACTGCTAGTAAAAAACCAATCTGCAAGTCACTACCCAAAAAAGCTGTAGCATAATAAACAAGAGGTGGAAATACAAACCAGCAAAGGATAGGAAAAATTAGTAACTCCTTACGAATAAACTTCTTTGTTTGAAACTTCATTCTTACAAATGAGCAATATAGAAGTAACATAAGAAGTGGAATCATCACTGATTTGAAGATTGAGAAAATTGGGAAAAGAAAACCCAAAGCTACCGCTCCCAAGAGGAATACACCTGTCCACTTTTTGATAATTTCTAACATTAAATTAATACTACTTACTGATTATCCCGCCACCAAGCAGTTCATTATCAGAAGAATAAAAGACAGCAGATTGGCCAGGAGTAACCGATTCTACAGCATCTTCTAAGACTACAACAGCTTCTTTTCCTTCAATAATCAAATCTTTAACTTGTACTGCTTTTGAATTATACCTGATTTGCACCATACTTTTTTTAAGCTTATTATGGTTAGTTTCTAAGAAATGAGTTTCCTTAATCCTAAAAGAAAGAACCTTTAAGTCTTCCCTATCAGCTGTGACATAAAGAATATTGTTGCTAATATCCATAGAATGAACATAAAGGGTAATATTTAATTTAGTTTGTAGGCCTTTTCTCTGCCCAATAGTATAAGCAGTTAGACCATGGTGCTGTCCAATGACTTCGCCAGACAGAAGTTTAATTTTTCCAGCTTTAACTGGAACTATTTTATTAACAAAGTCTAAATAGTGGTCTTTAATAAAGCAAATCTCTTGTGAGTCTTTCTTTTCAGCCACATGGAGATTATTAGCAGAGGCAATCTCCCTAACTTCATCTTTATTAAGCTTATAGAGAGGAAAAATAGTTTTTTCAAACTGCTCTTTTCTTACTCTCCAAAGCATATAAGTTTGATCCTTAGAATTATCTGCTCTAAAAACGTGAGGTCTATCTTGACCTTGAATCAAGTTAACATAGTGGCCAGTAGCAAAATATTCGAAGCCATATTCCTTGATTTTATCAAAAAAAGCACCCCATTTTATGGTAGGATTACAAAGGGTACATGGATTAGGAGTATAACCCCTCTTATATTGATTAACAAAATCATTTAATACTATTCTTTTGAACTGATCTTTAACATTAATCACAACATGCTTTATATCAAGTTGCTGACAAATCTTTTGGGCATCCCTAGCTGCAGCTAAAGCTCCTTCATTGGGATTATAACCAAATTCTTCGTCATCATATTGCACCATAGTGAATCCTGCAATATCAAATCCTTCTTCTTTAAGCAAACAAGCTACAACAGAGCTATCAACACCACCACTCATTGCTACAGCTATCTTTTTATTCTTCAACCCTTTCAATGTTAGCTCCTATTGTTCTTAATTTACCTTCAATATTATCATAACCCCTATCAATATGATATATTCTGGAAACAATTGTTTCTCCCTCAGCTGCTAAACCAGCAAGTACTAGGGCAGCTGAGGCACGTAAATCTGTTGCCATAACTTCAGCACCAGAAAGTCTTTCAACTCCTTCCACCCTTGCCTTACCTTTCTCTTGTGTAATATTAGCTTGCAATCTATTTAATTCTGGTACATGCATAAATCTATCAGGGAAGATAGTATCCTCTATGTAAGAAGTTCCTTGGGCAAGTGTCATTAGAGCTAAGAATTGAGCCTGTAAATCAGTTGGGAATGCTGGATAAGGATCAGTAACAATATTAACAGGAAGAATTCTCTTTGTTGGGTGAATCTTCATAGCTTTATCATCACAATCAATCTGGAATCCTGCTTGTTGCATCTTAAGTATTAGAGCATCTAAATGACCTGGGTTACAGTTATTTATGGTGATTTCACTATTTGTTATAGCTCCTGCAATTAAGAAAGTACCCGCCTCTATCCTATCCGGCATCATCTCCATCCCTACTGGGAAAAGCTCTTTAACACCTTCAATTTCAAGAGTAGTAGTCCCTTTACCTTGTATTTTTGCTCCCATTTTTACTAAGAAGTCTATTAGACTATCAATTTCTGGTTCTTTAGCACAGTTACGCATAAGAGTTTTACCTTTAGCTAAGGTAGCTGTCATTAAAATATGGCAAGTAGCACCAACAGAGACATTTTCAAAATTTATTTCAGCACCCTTAAGTTCACTAGTGCTAGCATAAAGATAACCTTTCTTGGTCTCAAAAGAAGCTCCCATTTTTTCTAAGGCTTTTAAATGTAGGTCAATAGGTCTAGCACCAATAGCACAGCCACCTGGGAAAGATACTTTTGCTTTCTTAAATTTAACTAAGAGAGGTCCTAAAACATAGATTGAAGCACGCATTTGAGAGACTAATTCATAAGGTGCTTCTGGGAAACAGACATCTGATGTATCAACCTCCATTCTCCCTTGTAGATAATCAACTCTAGCACCAATAATTCTGAGTAGATGAGCCATTGTTTTTAAGTCGACTAGTTTAGGTACGTTAGTTAATACACACTTACCACGAGTAAGTAAACAGGCTGCCAGAATAGGCAAGATTGCATTCTTAGCACCGCTTACTTCAACTGAACCTGTTAATTTATTTCCACCCCTAATTAAAAACTTCTTCATTATGTTACCATTTCCTATGATTATTTTTTTCAGATTGCTTAGCTAGTAAAATAGTGTCAAGATAAAAGACAATTTCTTTGATAAGTTATAAATGAGAAAGCTCTTTAGTTTTTTTCAGTTCTTGATTAAATGAATTTAATAAAGAAAAATCATTGCTTCTATTTAAAGAGTTTTTCAGAAGTTTGCATTCTTCAAGAGACTTTAAATCAGCATCTAAAATAGATATGAGCTTTTCTAGTAACTTAAGATTTGAAATTAGAATTTTGACCACATGACGAGCAAGAACAACTGCTCCAGCAACCTGATAATCATAATCTTTATTTGTAAGTAAGTCGCTGTTTTCCTCGAACAGATATGATGAATCAAAATCATTATAATTATTCAGAATAAATAAAAGATCTTCAGCATCTTTATTTGTATCAATCCTTCTTTCCGACCACGCAATTAGTTTAAGAATAACCAAGCCTGCTAAAGATGCTATTTTAAAGTGTTTCCCATTTTCTAGTGAAAATATTAAGGCTGATTCATATACTTCGTGAAAACCCATGACGTTCATAACTATACTATAATCAGGTGGCCAGCTTATTGTGGAATTAACAACTACTTTACCAATTGGAATGACATCAATTATAAAATCAGAAGAATATAATCTCTGAGTATTCTGTAATCTTTGAAATCCAATCTCTTCTATCGCAGTTAGTATGTTATGATAATGTTCCCAAGATTCAACAATAACTGCAAGATCATAATCAATTGTTTTCCTTTGAGCTCCAGGATATTGATATACTTCTCTAAGAACAATATCTCTAGCCATAGCCCCTACAAGTAAAAAATTTGTCTTGTATTTTGAAATAATATCAATTAACGTTTCAATAAGTTCAACTTCTTTAGAATTATCATTTGCTAATTTATAAGATATTATATTTCTCACCAAGTCTCTTCGCCTCAGAAATTGCTCTGGAATTATTTGAGTTTATTAAATCTGTATAAATCAAGAGTAATGGAACGAGTTTATTATTATAGTTGCTAACTTGTCTAAAATTCGATTTTTTTATTTCGTCAATATTCCAAAACATCTCTAAGATTTCTATTTCTCCATTAGGATCTGCTTTTAAATATAATCTTTTGATAATCTCTGTAACATTATCTTTAGCATATATAGATAAAACTTTTGATTGAAAGTACTTGTCTAATATTCCTGCTGACATTTCATTTCCTATAAATGACTGAGATAAATCACCTAGTCTATTTATAATCTCGTTGTTATCAAATTTTTTAGTAAAGGAATATTTACCTATAATTAGCTTACTACGCATATTCCTAGCATAATTTTCGATCCAAAGCTCGAGTAGTTTTTTAGGTTGAATCAGTACTTTATCATTGTTCAATATATCAAAAGATTGAAGTTTTTTGATTGTCTTGGTAATTGTACCTAATGAAACTTTTGTAACTGTACGAATATATCTGTAATTGTTTTGACAGAATTCTTTATTATGTAAGAGATGAAAGATAATCTTTAAGCTTGAACTATAAAAAACTAGCCTATTTTTATCTTGTAGATTGGCACTATTCATGACCTTCTTGCCATTAATATTAATCAAGATACTATCTCTGTCAATAAACATGTTTCCTGCTAAATCAATATAATTTAATCTATTCTCAACCATATATTCATGTAAAGACGGCGAAATTTGATTACTGAAAATAATAGTATTATGATTATTAAGCTCATTGCTTAGTCTAAGTACATGCATATTACTTGAGATATACTTAATAACCTTAGTATTAAAATAGTAAGAATTGAGTCCATACACAAAGTTAATGCCTGACAAAGAACTATCAACCAACTTTATCTTAAATCTACTTCCTAGTGCTTTGTTTGCAATTTCAATACATAATGAAATTAGTAATTTCTCAGAATTATTCATGATTATACCTTCTAATCTAAAATGAACATAACTAACATAATGAACACAAACTAATCTTCTATTAAATAGTGTCAAGAATTATTTATTACCTTTATAGTTCTTAAGCCTTATTATTATTATATATAGCTATGTATCGTTATTAATATTAGTAGATTATTATTTTTATTGTTCACTATTTCCGTATGTTCATTTTATTTGAACAATTAAAAAAAGTGAACAGAATTATCCTCAACTAGTCTCCTTACAATTTTTATCATCAATTATTTCTTAGCATTATTCCTATTATCGGTATAAGAGTAATTTATTTTATACACGAAGACTCAAGCTATTTCATTTTTATTTCTTTCTTCTTATAATTTTGTCTAGTCAGAACTTATTGGATAGACATAATGACCATCTCTACGTACAAGTCTGTGATTATTTGGGTTAAAATATCAGAATACCAACAATACCAGTTACAATAGTAACAACAATAGGATTAGGTTTCTTGTAGAAAGAAAAAGCTAGAACACTTATGAAGATAAGTCCACTTCTCCAATCAACCAGAGTTTTATAACCAATAAACCAAACAGCACTAGCGATAAAACCAATAGTTCCAGGTTTTATCCAGGTAAGTGCTTCTTTTACATATTTGTTATGAGAGAAAATGAAGAAAAAGGAAGCAATTATAAACATAATTATAATTGAAGGAGCTACTACACCAGCAGTTGCTAGCATTCCGCCAAGAAAACCACCTGTTTTCTGACCTATAAAAGTTGCCCCATTAACCGCAATCGGACCCGGAGTAGATTGGGCAATAGCGACTAAATCAATAAATTCTTGTTCTGTTAACCATTCATTCTTTTCTACTACTTCTTCCTGAATGAGAGGTAACATGGCAAGTCCACCTCCAAAGGCAAATAGTCCAATTTTGAAAAAGATTAAAAACAGTTTAAGATAGAGCATGATTCTTTACTAACCTAGAAATAATACTTATAATAATGAGAGAAATAATAATAGTTATGGGTGAAACTGAAGCAAATGTCAGAAGTCCAAAAGAAGTAATCATAGTAATAATAGTAAAATAATTCTTCTTGCTTTTACGAAGTAGGTTAATCAAGGAGAAGGTAATCATAGCCCCAACAGCTGGTCTGATACCTTGAAAAAATTTCATCATGTTTTGATTATCAGCAAATTCTAGGATAAAACCAGTTAGGAAGCTAATAATCATAAAAGCAGGTAAAATAGTAGCTATTGCACATAAAATTCCAGTAAAATAGCCCCCTAATCTATAGCCTAAAAAGACAGCTATATTAACAGCAATAGGACCTGGAGATGTTTGAGACAAAGCTAAACCATTATGAAAAGTATCATAATCCAGTAACTTCTCTTTTTCAACTAATTCATATTCTATAAGGTGTAACATTGCATAGCCTCCACCAATAGTGAAGGCTCCTATCTTAAAAAATATTTTAAACAATTTCCAGTTTTTATTAATTTCTTCTCCTAGCCTCAGTAAGAATTATTCTCTATCAGCTTTAAGTACCTCTAAGAATGCTTCTTGTGGTACGGTTACTGAACCAATTTCTTTCATCTTCTTCTTACCTTTCTTCTGTTTATCAAGAAGTTTTCTCTTACGGGAAATATCGCCACCATAGCATTTAGCTAAAACATCTTTTCTCATGGCATTAATAGTTGAACGAGCAATAATTTTACCACCGATAGTTGCTTGAAGAGCGATTTTGAAGAGGTGTCGAGGTATTACTTCAGATAGCTTTTCAGTAACACTTTTACCCCAGTTATAAGCTTTATCTACATGACAAATGAAGGACATTGCATCTACTTTTTCACCATTAATTAGAATATCTACTTTCGCTACATCTGATGTTTGATAATTCTTAAAAGAATAGTCAAAAGAAGCATAACCTCTTGAAAGTGTTTTCAATTTATCATAGAAATCAAAAATAATCTCAATGAGAGGTAAATCATAGTGAAGTGCTACTCTCTTATCATCAATATATTGAATATCTTTTTGGACACCACGACGATCCTGAGCTAATTGCATAATGTTTCCTATATATTCAGAAGGAAGAATTATTTCAACATTCATTACAGGTTCTTCAATAAAATCTATTACAGTTGGGTCTGGAAAATCAATTGGATTATAGACTATTTTCTCAGAACCATCTTTGAGGTGAATAATAAATTTAACACTTGGAGTAGTTGCAATAATTGGTACATTATACTCTCTAAAAAGTCTTTCTTTAATAATCTCTAGGTGGAGCATTCCTAAAAAACCACATCTAAAACCATAACCTAAAGCAAGAGAACTCTCTTTTTCATAAATCAAAGAAGAATCATTAAGCTTCAATTTTCCCATTGCCTCAACAAGATTTGCATAATCATCACCATCAATTGGGAAAATACCACTATATACCATAGGCTTTGGCTCTTCATACCCCTTGATAGCCTCTTTACATCCATTTTTCTCTGACGTAACGGTATCACCTACACGAGCATTTGCAATATCCTTGATATTACAGATAAGATAACCTACTTCTCCTGTTGTTAACTCTTTTGTTGGTTCTAATTTCATTCCAAGATAACCTATTTCTTCAATATCATAGACTTTATCAGTCATCATCAATCTAATAGAATCACCTTTTTGTAGCTTTCCTTCAAAAACTCTTACTAAAACAACTACACCTCGATAAGTATCAAAATATGAATCAAATATAACGGCTTTAGGTGGAGCTTCAATATCACCTTGAGGAGCAGGAATAGTATCAACAATACCATCTAGTAATTCTTCAACCCCTAAACCATTCTTAGCACTTACTTTGAATATGTGATCTGGATCACAACCTAATAATTCTATCAGGTCATGTTCTGTGCCTTCTACATCTGCTTTAGGAAGATCAATTTTATTAATAACCGGAATAATCTCTAAGTTGTTATCCATTGCTAAATAGAGATTACTCATTGTCTGAGCCTCAATACCTTGAGCAGCATCAACTAACAATAAAGCTGCCTCACAGGACGCTAATGATCTTGAGACCTCATAGGTAAAGTCAACATGTCCTGGTGTGTCAATTAAATTGAAGACATACTCATCTTTATCTTTAGTATGCTTCATTCTAATTGCATGAGATTTTATAGTAATCCCCTTTTCGCGCTCAAGATCCATATTATCTAAGACTTGGTCAACGATTTTACTTCTATCTATTGTATTTGTTGCTTCTAACAATCGGTCAGCCAAAGTTGATTTACCATGGTCAATATGAGCAATTATACAGAAATTTCTAATATTAGTTTGTTTCATATATTTACACCTCAAACGTACCCTATTTTTTATAGGGATTTTGTGTCAATAGAAAAAAGGGATAGATTAAATTATGCTGTAAATACAAATTTATAGAGCTTTAAGTCACAGTTAATTAAATTATTAGGTTATATCCTTCAAAACTAGCTTTTTCATCATATTTTTTGATTATACTCTAAATCATCAATAGACCTAACCTTAACTATTCCTTGAACTGAATTAGTAATAAAGACCTGGTCAAAAGAAGTAAGCTCATCAAGTGAAATATCTCTTTCTATTACAGGATTTCGCTTGATAAACTCTTGTCTAGTAATACCATTTAGGATATTATTATTAGCCTTTGGAGTATAAATTTTGCCTTCTTTTACAAAGAATATATTTGCATAACAACATTCGCAGATAATATTTTGTGAATTTACAAGCAAGCCCTCATTATAGCCTTTATTAAGGGCTTGTTTATGTAAGTAAACATTTTCTAAATAATTTAAAGATTTTATCTTTCTAAAATCATTAGCATCATAAGAATTAGATATTATGGTAAGCCTTAAAGGAGGCTTCATCAACTGGAGTTTCGATGCTAGAACTACTAATCCAGACGCTCCATTTTCTTCTAAATGAATAATAACCTTAATTCTTAACTCACTATCATTATTAAGTTTAATAAGTTCTGTAATAACACTTTCATAATTTACATTAGGAAATTTCATGCCAATTTTGAGACATGATAATTTTAGCCTTTCTATGTGTTTTTCCAAAAAACTAACTTTCCCCTTATGAGTCCTAAAAGAAGTAAAAACACCATATCCATACTGATAACCAGGAGAGGAGACAGAAAGTCTTATCTGTTCTTCAGCTATAAATTGACCATTATAATATGATATCATTCTTCCTCCTTTATATCTAAGAAATTCTTTATTTTATGTAATATTTCTTGATATTCACTAGCTGGATCTGATTCTATAGTAACAGCTCCACCACTATTAACAAAGAGCTTTCCATTAATAATAATGCCTGTTCTTATCACAATACTTGAAGAGAGAAAATTATTATTTGCTAGAAATATACTGCCAGTATAAAGATTTCTCTTGAAAGACTCTAGTTCCTCTATTACTTTCATAGAAGCAATCTTTGGACAGCCTGTAATTGACCCACCTGGATAACAAGCTTTTATTAGATCAATTATGGATAAATTACTTTTCAGTTTACCTTCAACCAGACCTACCAAATGAAATACATTTGAGAAAGTCTCAAGTCTATTAGGATTAATTACATTAACTGAACCTATCTCACATACTTTTGATAAATCATTTCGGAGTAAATCAACTATCATGTGGAGCTCAGCTAAATCTTTAACAGAGCTTAAAAGCATATCTTTATTCTGCTTATCTTCCTCATCATTTTTACCCCTAGGTGCAGTTCCCTTTATTGGTTTAGTCTGAACCATCCCATTATCGTATTTTAAAAACTCTTCAGGTGAGATACTAGCGATAGAAAACTCATGATAATTTAAATAAGCTGAGAAAGGACCACTATTCTTTTGATATAACTTTCTAAAAAAAGCCCATGGAGAACCAGAAAAGTCCGCTGTAAATTCCTGGGTTAAATTAACTTCATAAACATACCCACTCAATATCATATCCTGTATTTTTTTCACTTTATCACAATATTGTTCTTCATTACATTCTTGAGAGAAATTACTTATTAGGTAGTTTTGTTCAGTCTCATCTTTTTCTGATTTTATAAAGTTAGTAAAATCAAGCACTATTTCCCAAGCTTTCTTTCTCTTATTATCCCAGTATCTATAATTCTTGTAAAGGGTAAGTCGTGCTTCTGGAACCTGATAAGAATAAGTATTTAACTTAGGAACATCTTCCAAGTAACCTCCTAGATCATAGCTAAGGTATCCTATCCAACCACACCGATTAGCAGGAAAAGGTAAGTCAGAAAAATCATATTTATTAAAATGATTAGCTAGTTGATCCCATACCCCTTCATCTTGAGAATATGAATATTGATATACTGGATTCCATGCAGAAATAGAAAATTCTGATTGCCCTAAATCACCAGTTAAAAGAGCAGAATCGGTTAATTTATTATCATTAAACCAAACTAAAGGCTCAATATACTCAACTTGCTTGAAGCTTTCTAGACCTATTCTCATTCCTTCTCCAAAGTCTTTAAGAAATTCACTATCATCTTATTTCCTTGAGGAGTCATAAAAGACTCTGGATGAAATTGAATTCCATAAATTTGCAATGTTTTGTGCTCTATTACCATGGGTAAATCATCATTTGTTATCGCTTTGACTTCCAATACTGATGATATTCCAGAAATTATTAAGGAATGGTAACGGGCAACTCTTACAGGTTCAACTAGGCCTTCCAAAAGTAAACTAGGTGAAATAAGCTTAATTACATCTTGCTTTCCATGAACTGGATAAGGTGCTTTGATTGTTTTACCTGCAAAAAACTCATTTATGCACTGCATACCTAAACATATCCCTAATATGGGATGTGTTTGATGAAATAGCTTAAGTATTTCCATACTGAGTCCTGAATCTTCAGGTCTTCCTGGACCAGGAGATATAACAATAGCGTCATAGAAGCTTACTTTTCTAATATTAATCTTATCATTTCTAATAACCTCTACTAAACCTGAATAATTTTGCTGAAGCAAGTAATAAAGATTATAAGTGAATGAATCATAGTTATCTATCAGTAATATTTTTTTCATAGATATAATTTATTTAGCACGATTATTTAGTCAAATTATTAAATAAGTAAAAAAAGAATTTGACAAATTGAGCATACTGTATATATTGTGCATATACAGTATAACCTTTAGTAAATAAAAGGAGTGACTATGGTAGTATTGATTAGTAATTCTTCTGAATTGCCCATCTATATGCAGATAGTTGAGCAAATCAAACAACAGATAATTAATAAGGAGCTTGAGGAGGGACTTATGTTACCTTCTATTAGAAGTCTAGCAAGAGATTTAAAGATAAGCGTAATCACTACAAAGAAGGCTTATTCTGAGTTAGAAAAAGAAGGTTTTGTGGAAAGCGTTCCTGGTAAAGGTACTTTTGTTGCTCAAGCAAATTTAGAATACTTACATGAAATGAAGTTACGTCGAATTGAAGACTATCTTTTAAGGGCCTTACAGGAAGCTAAATTTATTAATTTGAGCAAAAAAGACATTATTACAATGATAGAAACTCTAGTAGAGGAGGGAGAATAATGAAGCATATTTTAAGTATTAATAAGTTGGTAAAAAAGTTTAGAGACTTTCAATTAGGTCCTATTTCCCTTGAATTAGAGCCTGGAACAATTTTGGGTATAGTAGGCCCTAATGGTGCAGGAAAAACAACTTTAATAAAGAGTATCCTAGGAATGATAGTTAAAGACTCAGGCAAAATAATAGTATTTGAAGATGATATAGATACTAAGGGTGTTGATATTCGAGATAGAATTGGTTTTGTTAACAATAACCTTGTTATGAGGGGTTCTATAAGTCCCAAACTTCTTGGGAAAATGTATGGTAAGTTTTACAGTACTTGGAATCAAAAATTATATGATGATTATTTGCTAAAATTTGAAATTACACCTACAAAGAATATGAATAAACTCTCACAAGGTATGCAGATGAAGACATCACTTGCTTTTGCTCTGTCACATGATGCAGACCTTTTAATCTTAGATGAACCAACTGCTGGTTTAGATCCTATCTTTAGAGAAGAAATCATTGATATATTATCAAAAGAACTTGAAGACAATTCTAAAAGTATTATAATTTCCTCTCATATTACCTCTGATTTAGATAAATGTGCTGATTATCTACTAGTTATGAATCATGGAAAAAGTTTATTACATGCCCCTAAAGATGAGATAATAGAAAGCCATCGCTTAGTTAAAGCTGATAAAGCTCAACTAACTAAGGAGAATAAAGAAATTTTCATAAATATCAGAGAAAATAAATTTGCTTTCGAGGGTTTAACAAGTAATATTGACCAAGTTAAAAATTCCTTTAGTAAAGATTTGGTAATAGAAAGACCAAGAGTTGAAGATATTATGTATTACTATTGCAAGAAGTAGGTAGCTATGAAACACATGATATTAAAATACTTTAGAAAAAGATTAACTCTTCTCTTTTCTTTCCTTATAATTCCTGCAGTCTTTATAATCATAGGAAATCTAAACCTTGTTTTTCTTGTATATATGTCTTTCACTTTTTCCTTCGCTTTTATTTTTGATGATTTCTCTTATGCAGTAGCCTTACCAATAAGTCGTAAAGATATAGTTATTGCTAATTATACAGCCTACTGGATTTTAGCTTTTTTACATACTTTCTATATTAGCTCAGTTCTTTTCTTAGGAATGAAATTTTTAAATTTTGCAACAGACCAATCACTTTCTCTTTTAGGGATTTTGTATAGTCTTAATATCTTAGGAGTTGTCTCTTTAATCATTCCATTTTCCTTAGAATGCTTTATTAATCCAAGAATTAAAAGCTATGCAGGCTTATTTACTGCTAGTGGCTTTCTCTTAATGTTTCCTATCTTAGCTTATTTTGACGTGATTAACAAGTTAAGCATAATCTATC
Source organism: Cloacimonadales bacterium (SeqCode) (assembly GCA_963678375.2). GTDB lineage: Bacteria > Cloacimonadota > Cloacimonadia > Cloacimonadales > JAFGVF01 > JAEKNW01. The sequence goes on along the minus strand of OY782831.1, from coordinate 1,244,970 downwards.
AATTCATCTTTACCATCAGCTTAATTGGTCTAATTACCCACTTAGGAATTAAATCGTCCCTCAAGAAAATTCAACTAATTGATTTTTAGGAGATATCATGTTGCTAAATTTATATAAATACTTCCTCTATCAAAGTAGATTTATTAGTATTGGTTCCTTACTTGCAGCCTCTTTATACTCTATTTTGGTCCTCGAACTAAATACTATAACTACAACATTAATAATTTCAGCATTTGTTACAAGCTATTATATAGCCCAAACTCATAGCTGTCATAAATCTCTCCTAGCATTACCTGTTTCAAGAGAGAAAACTATTTTAGCAGATTTCTTAGCTCTATTAACGAATCTTCTATTGAGTAATTTTATTTTCTTACTCTTTTATTTTGCTTTTAGATTAATGCTTTACAATCCTAAATTTGATGGACCTTTCTCTTTAATCTTTATAGCAATTTTATCTGGAGTTACTGGATCTCTGATAGCAAAATCTTCCCATGATTATTTTCGTAAATTTGGTGGACTAGGTCATATCATCACCCTGATTGTTTCTCTTGTCTTGTTCTTTGCCTTGATAATTGGAGCATTTACTATGCATAAGTATATGACCACTCAACTTCTTTATCTCATACCCCTAATTTATGTTTTCATAATTATTATTTTATTTTTTGTAACTAAGAGATACTTTGTCCGTTTAGATTTTTAGAACACAGTAATGTATCCTCTCACAAAAAAAATTGACCAGTCTATTAGCATAGGACTGGTCTTTTTTTATAGATAGGGGAAAACCGATCTCTCTATCTCATAATCTATTTCAAAAGTATCATTTTTCTTGATTTACTAAAGGAACCATTTTTCATTCTATATAGATACATACCAGAAGCCACGTCATTTCCATCTTCATCTTTACCTTTCCAAACTACACTATGACTTCCTCTAGCAAAGTCAGCTTTTACTAAACTTTTAACTTTACGTCCTTTCACATCATATACATCAATAATAACTTCACCTTTTTTCTCTAGATAGAAGTTTATTCTTGTTTCAGGGTTAAATGGATTTGGGTAATTTTGCATAAGATTAGAAGAAGCCTGTACGACAGAGTTCTCATCATTAGATACTGTTGTAATTTCGGCAGTTAAAGGAATTTCAATTAGTTGATTCTCAGGATCATTTGTGTGAACTCTGACATTTGCATAGTAAGTTCCGCTAGGGATTAGATCCTGTGGAATAGTTACAGTTATTTCTTCTGGATTATTTTCACTTATTTGGCCTTGCCACTTATCTAATTCAACCCAAGGAGCATTATAAGATATTTTAATGGCGTGATATGAAGATAGATAGTTACCGTTATAGATTATTTGTAATCCATCAGTAGCATCACTGTTCTCAATTCCTATTGTAGAGCTATAGAGATTTCCATCCATCAAATCATAATAGAAATAAATATCGCCATTATCATAGAGGTGGGCTTGGAAATTCAAATTACCTGAACCATTGAAGAAAGGGAAGTTTGAATATTGGACAATGAATCTACTATTTTCTTGGTCATGATAATGATAAAAATCAGCACTTCCCCCATTTAAATCATCCCAAAATATTGCTATAAGGTCATTAGGTTGGAAAGGTGAAGGAATTGGATCATTACTATAATCAACACCATCTTCACCAAAAGTAATATAGCCATTAGTAGATACTCTTGCTTGGTGTTTTAACTGGCCATAAAAGGGGAAAGCAAAAGGAAGTTGAATATCTACATAATCATCAGTGGACAAGAAGTTCACGTAGGCTCCAACATCGCTAATATCATACCAGTTGTAGTCCAAGTTTGCTTGATCACTATCATGCCAGCTATAACCATAAAGGTCAGGTCCTCCAGAGTTTCGTTCTGTTTCGAATATTTCAATCCAATATTCTAGATTCTGCTGACCTAAATTATTTAACTGAAAAGTAATCTGACCATCTCCATTATAAGAATCTATTTCTAAGGAAGTTGGATGTTCTATTGCTGGGAATGAAAAGTTATCAACAGTTATTGGTATGGACACTTGTGGATTATTAGGGTCATTACTGTTAAATTCAATCTGACCTTGGTAACTTCCAGACTCATCACTTTCAAACTGAACTTCTAAAATAAATAAATTACCCAAATCAAGAGTCATATCATCACTATTAGTGATGTTAAAGACTGGATTTGTAGAAGTAAAATTGGATATTTGAAGTGGATTATTTCCTAAGTTTTGTATTAACACAGTCTTACTCGTATTTTCTCCTGGAACAATAGTACCTAAATCTAAAGATGATTGATCAAGTAATAATTCAGGACCTGGATGTCCTGTCAAATATGAAACATAAAGTCTCATCAAATTCTTTTTAGTATTCAGATTTTCGCTATCGATAACTGACGCAACTAAGAAAGAAGACGCAATTGTCCTATAATTTCTTGTCTCATTTACTACTGTTCTAATATGATTATCGTTTGAACGGAATAGGACTTGCCCATCTGTAACAGTGAACCAGTTATTATGAATATCAGCATAGGTATTCACTTGATGTTGAAGAGTTTTTCCTTCAGTAAATGTAGCTTCTTGACCAGTTAAAGAACTAATACCTGTATGAAGCATACCTTGACCTTCAAAACTAAGCCCAAAGTAGCTAAAGAATTCTGAACCATCATGGTCTTGACCTATATTTACTCCTTCTAAATATACAGCTCCACCATTATCTAAATACTCTATAAGAGCTTCTTGTTGTGAGGTGTTCACGACACCTGGAGGTGTAAGTCCTCAGGATTCACAAAATGTGCCATTTGACACAATCACTAGGTCATAATCTGATAAAGAAGTAGTTAACTCTGGAGCAACCACATTATCAATACCTAATTCTGTTAAAATATTACCCATTGCATTTGCTGCAGAAGATGGATAACCAGTTTCCGCATTAACTATCTGAGCAGTAGGGTTTTCGTTTTTCCATATATATACATTTATTGCTGATAATGATATCAAAGAAACCATTATCATAACTGTTATTATGAGTCTTTTCATAGATATCTCCTTTTCTCATCAAACATTATATTGTGTTTGTAAGAAAATGCAAGTAATAAACTAAAAAATCTAGTCATTTCTAATTTTATGAAATAAGCTGGACTTTCAGTCCTTCATCAATAAGAATTAGACTCTCCACTTTTAGATAAACACTTCAAATCTGGCTAAACTATTAATCCCCTAAGCTTGAACTTGAGCCATATAATACACTTAACTGGATCAGTTCCTTCTCCTAGCTTAGTCTAACTCTCCTTAGGAAAAAACTTCTGACTTTTTAAACAAACTTTTACTAATAATAACATCACTGGCACTTCTATCAAAACTCCAACCACAGTTGCCAGGGAAGCTCCTGATGATAAACCAAAAAGCATAGTAGATGTTGCTATAGCTACCTCAAAATGATTCGAAGCACCAATCATCGCTACAGGTGCTGCGTTATCATAAGAGAGTTTCATCACTTTCGCTAAGACATAACCAATTAGAAATATAAGTATTGTCTGAACAAAAAGAGGGATAGCTATCCAAACTATAGTTAGAGGTTGAGCTATTATCACCTCACCTTTAAAAGAGAAAAGTAAAACTAATGTTGTTAAGAGAGCAATAATCGACACAGTTCCTAGTTTAGGGATAAAAGCTGTTTCAAAATATTCTATACCTCTTTTATTGATAATCATTTTACGGGAGAAATAACCTGATATTAAAGGAAGGGCAACATAAATCAAAACTGACAGAATTATTGTCTCCCATGGTATTGGCATATTATTCTCTCCAAGAAGATAACCACCTAGAGGAGCATATAATACCAACATAGTTAATGAGTTTATCGCTACCATAACCAGTGTATGCCCCATGTTTCCCTTAGCTAACCAAGACCAAACTAGAACCATAGCAGTACAAGGTGCTATACCTAAGAGAATCGCCCCTGAAATATATGATCTATAAAGTTCAACTTCTTGTCCATTTTTTAGTATTTCACTTCCATAAATAAAACCGTATTTATGAAAAAGAGTTAAGAAAAATGTCGCAATAAAAAACATAGTAAAAGGTTTTATCAACCAATTTATTACTAAAGTCAGTAAGACAGGCTTAGGTGTTTTTCCTGCTTTAACTACTTCACTAAAATCAATCTTAACCATAATAGGATACATCATGAAGAATAAGCAAATAGCTATAGGAATAGATATCTGATGTATTGACCAAGAATCCAATGTTATTGCTAAAGAGGGAAGTAATTTCCCTAAAGTAATACCTATACCAATACAAAGAAAAACCCATAAAATAAGGTATTTCTCAAAAATATTAAGTTCTTTCCCTTCATATTTTTTTTGTTCTACTTGACACATTTGACTCATAAAGTTCTCCTTATTTAGCTAATTCTTCAACCGCCTGAGCTATTAAATCCCTTACCTCTCTGAACTTATCTAAATTATAACCATCAGGATCTTCAAAACTGATATGAAGTCGATTCTTTACCTTGCCTGTGAAAACAGGACAGGACTCTTTAGCTGAATCACAAACAGTAATCACATAATCAAATTCTTTAGATAAATATTCATCCACTAACTTTGGATAGTTTTGTGAAATATCAATACCAATTTCTTTCATCACAATAATAGCATTAGGGTTAACCCTTTCTGCCGGTTTGGTTCCGGCAGAAAAAGCTTCAAAGCCCTCATATTTACTCATAAATCCTTGGGCCATCTGACTACGACAAGAGTTTCCAGTGCATAAAAATAGTATTTTTTTCATTAACCTATCCTTTTATAAATGGAATTATTTTCTTTGAAGATAAAACTCTTCCTACCGAAACAACTTCTTCATCGACCACTAAAGCTGGGGTCATCATTACTCCATATTTCATGATTTCTGCAATTTCAGTAACTTTCTCAACTTTGGCATCAATGCCTGCTTCTGCGACTGCTTTTACTGCTTGTTCTTCTAATTTCTTGCACTTAGAACAACCTGAACCTAAAACTTTAATTATCATTTTATTCTCCTTTTTTTTGTATTTATATTTTCCAGATTATATAGAATCCAGCTAAAATCACTAAAATTGCACAAATCCTTTTCAGTATAAGTGCTCCATTACTCTTTTCAGTCCAGTTAAGATATTTTTGCACTACTTTAGTAAAAGTACCCGCAATTATGATTACTGAACAATGCCCTATTCCATAGAGAAGAATTAATAACGCAGCCAAAAGAAAGTTGGTAGAAGCTAAAGAAAAGGAAAGGGTTAATACTGGTGCTATAAAGGCAAAAGTACAGGGTCCTAAAGCTATTCCAAAAACTAAACCTAGCATAAACGCTGCCATAAGTCCTTTTTTCTGGAAATTTGGCTGGCCTACTTTTCCCATGAAAGGTAGAGGAATTATATCTAGCATGTGAAGCCCAATCACAAAAAAGATTAAAGCAACCACATAAGAACCATACTTTCCTACATCGCCCATCATTCTTCCCATAGAAGCAGTAATTACTCCAACTCCTGCTATGGTTATGAGGATTCCAAGAGAAAACAGAGTTGAGATCATAAAAGCACGTTTATAAGATATTTTTCCTTGTCCATCAACAAATCCGACAATTAAAGGGATACTTGCTAAGTGACAGGGACTTAAGATAATACTCAAAATACCCCAAAGTAGAGAAGCTATTAAAGCCACTCCAATGCTAGCGTGCATTGCCTCAGAAAGCCAAGTAAAGACAGAATTTATCATAATTCTGCGCCAGACTCCTCAAGTTTTTTCATAATATCTTCTTTTGCTAGAAATCCTTCATGTCTCCAATATTGCTTACCTTCAGAATCAAAAAATATCTGGGTAGGTATAACCCTAACTTCATATTTATCAGCCAAAGTACTATACTCTGAAATATTTAAAATTAAGATGTTAGCATTATCAGCCAACTCTACTTCTAACTCATCAAATATTGGTTTCATCATTTTACAAGGAATACAAGTATCAGATCCAAAGTCTAACACTGTTGGCAAGCCGTTCTTAAGCAGGTCATCCAAGGGATTTTTAGAACCCAAATCAACCTGTTCTATAACCCCATTGCTGTTTATTGCATTTTCAGCTACTGCATTAAGATCCCGATTCTTCCATATAATCATAGCTGCTACTGCACCTATGAGTAGTACTACTATTATCATTCTTGTTCTTTTAGTCATATTTATTCCTTATTGTTTTAATTCTTCTGTGAGATATACAAGCCTGTCCCAGTTAAGAGACCACCCCGTCTTGGAAATACCCAGCCACCCCTCCATAGAGGGGAATTAATAGAATTTCACTTCCTTCTCTTAATTCGTTTGAAAAGTCTTTTCTTCCATTCTCAATTCATATCAGCAAATTAAACACATACCCTACTAAAATTATTCCAATCCCAGTAGTAGCCACAAAAATAGCTATTAATTTAGGTTTGATAACTTTTTTGAGGATTATCAATTCTGGGAGTGAAAGAGCTGTAACAGACATCATAAAGGCTAGAGCAGTTCCGATTCCAACCCCTTTATTTATCAAAGCTTCAGCAATAGGAATAGTTCCTAAAGCATTAGAGTAAAGAGGAATACCAATAATTACAGCAACTATAACAGCAAAAGGATTATCTGAGCCTGCAATATTAGCCAAAGCTCCATCTGGAACCCAGCCATGAATAACAGCACCAATTCCAATTCCGATTAAAACAAAGTACCAGACTCTATTGACTATATCACTAACTTGTTCCCAAGACCACTTTAATCTAGCTGTTTGACTAGGGAATTGTTCTTCTGCTGAATTGCCAAACTTCATTTCAAACACATAAGGTTCTACCCATTTTCTTGGTTTGATTAATCCAATTACCATGCCACCAACAACACCAACAACCACTCCACATATTACATAGATAACAGCTATTTTCCAACCAAATGAAGCCAAAAGAATAGCAAAAGCTGCTTCATTAACTATCGGGGAGGTTATCAGGAATGAGAGAGTTACTCCCACAGGAATACCAGCTTCTACAAAAGCTATAAACATTGGAACTGATGAACATGAGCAAAAAGGTGTAACAATCCCAAATATCGAAGCTAAAAAATGCCCACCAATACCACTAACCTTGGAAATGACTTTCTTAAGTTTTACAGCATTTATATACGATCTTAAGTAAGATATCAAAAAGATCATTATACTTAACATAATAATTATCTTCAAGGTATCATAAATAAAGAATGTTAAAGCTTCGCCCCAATGTGAATTCAAATCTAATCCAACTAATGTTGTTATGTATTCACCGAAAATTTCTAAAAATATAAACATAATTTATCCTTTTAAAAGCTCTTTCTCTCTCTCAATATTTGAAAGCAGAATATCTTTAGCTGACTTTAAAAATCTGGCTACACAATCGCATCTAATTTGATAATAGACACAATTCCCCTCACGATAATCATAGATTAACCCACTCTTTTTCATCTGGGTAAGATGTTTCGATATAGTAGATATATCAAAACCTAACTCATCAGCAAACTCCTTAACACATAGCTTTCGTTCTGCTAAGGTCTCTAAAATATAAAGTCTTACAGGGTGTGCTGTTGCCTTCAAAATATCAGCTAGCATATCATATTTTTCTTTTGAATAATCCATAATCTTATCTCCCTTTGTTTTCAAGTTTGACAAATACGTCAATCTGTCAATATATATTTTGTTAAGAGTTCTTCATTTAGTTCTATATTACTGTATTTCTAGAGGTTATGCAAGTTTTACTCACTCTTTATTATCACTTGATTGTTAGTTACTCTATAAATTAACAGGTTTTTATAGGGATAGTAGAAGTGAAGCGGGAATATTCTCTTCTGCGGAAGTAGAGCAGGCTGTGTAAAAAGAAATAATCTATCCCCTAATTTCACTAATTACACTTAGATATGAATTAAAAATTAATGGAATCCTATAAAAATCTCTGAAAGGGATATGTACTTTAGCCTAGGGTAAAAGCCTGTGAGTGTTGCCACACTGGAGGTTTGTTTCAATAGTACATATCCCTTTCAGGGAGTTTGAATACGGAAATTGTTTTTGTGTTTATCTTATCAATTTTTCACAATATATTGAGCCTGTGCCATATTAATAAATTTATTATTATGTTATTATGTAAGAAAACAAATATTGACAGATTTATCAACATGTTATTAGCTAGTAATAATTATTTATTGAAGCATTTTATATGAAATAATAGTAAATATTTTAGTAAAGTTTTTGCTGAATTGAGGTTTTATAATATGATTATTACGAATCAGGATAAGTTAACTAAAGAATTAATTAGTACCATTTTACCAACTTCAGAAAATTTGTTTTTCTTAGTAGGTTATTTCTACTTTTCAGGTTGGGAACTCTTGTTCAATGAGATTACGAACAAGAATCTTAAAATATTAGTAGGTTTAGAGATTGAGAAAAATATATTAGGTAGATTGCAAGAAGTTTTTCAATATGAAGAATTTACTAAATCACATAAAGATATTCGTAATAATTATTACGATAAGCTAGTGCAGGCTATAAATGCTAGTGATAAGTTTGATGATGCAGAGGATTCATTTAAAACTTTTGTAACTATGATAAAGTCAGGTAGATTAGAAATCCGTAAAACAGCCCACCCTAATCATGCTAAGTTATATATCTTTGAAGAAAAGGAAGAAAACAATCATGGTGGAGACAGACCTGGTACTATTATCACAGGTTCTTCTAATCTAACAGCTTCAGGTATGAAATTTCAGCATGAATTAAATGTATATTCTAGTACAAAAGAAGATTACCTAGTTTCAAAAGACCTTTTTGATGAACTTTGGGAAACTGCAACTGTAATAGTAGATAAGGATTATATAGAAGAATTTGAAGATAAAGTATTAAGCAAAGTATGGATTGATAATTTACCTTCACCTTACCTTATGTATGTAAGAGTATTAAAAGAATATTTTGATTTAGGTGAAGAAGAGGAAGTAATAAGCCCAAAAAAGATTACTAGAAGTAAGTTTATCAATCTGAAATATCAAGTAGATGCTATTGCTTATGGAATTAAAACAATTAAGAAACATAACGGGATAATTATCTCTGATGTTGTAGGTTTAGGCAAGAGTATCATTGCCTCTGCAGTAGCTCACAATTTAAAAATACCTGCAATAATAATTAGCCCACCTCATTTAAAAGAGCAATGGGATGATTATAGCAATGTCTTCAAGTTTTCAGCTAAGATAGTTTCTTCAGGTAAAATTGAAGATGCTTTAGATTATCTTTTAGAGGATGATGAACAGTTAATCATAATTGATGAAGCTCATAAGTATAGAAATGAAAAAACCAATGATTATGGTTTGTTGCATCAAGTTTGCCAAGGAAATAAGGTTATGCTCTTAACAGCTACACCTTTTAACAATAGACCTGAAGACATCTTTTCCTTGATTAAATTGTTCCAGATACCTGCTAAATCAACTATACAAACTGTCAGTAATTTAGGAATTGAGTTTTCTGATATGATAGTTAGATACAAAAAGGTAGAGAAACAGAATCGAGAACAAAAGATAACAGCTTCTCAATTAGATAAAGAAATTACTGATATTAGTAAAAAAATTAGGGACATTCTTAACCCTTTAATGATAAGAAGAACAAGAATTGATCTCTTATCAATACCCAAATACAAATCTGATTTAGAAAAACAAAATATAGAATTTTCTAATGTCCTACCTCCTGATCTCTTAGAGTATGAATTGGGCAAAATTGAAGATTTATATATTGAGACCTTAGCCAAGATTGACCCTGCTGATAATAAAGGCTATAAAGGAGCAAGATACAAACCTGTTTCTTATCTAAAAGATTATAAGAAATATCATGCTAAACTTACCAAAACATTTGGGAATGCTCAACAAATAAGAATTGCTCAGACCAATATGGCTAAATTTATGAAAAGAAATTTAGTTAGAAGATTTGAGTCTTCAATCTATGCTTTCTCCCAGTCAATAGATAACTTCATTGCTTCCAATAAGCTAATTTTAGATTGGATAGAAGAAATTAATTATATTCCAGTTTATAAAAAGAGCAATCTTCCAGAGATTAAAACATTGTTAGGACAAGATGGCTTTATCTCAGAAGAACTAAAGATGCAGAGATTCAGAGAGAAAATCAGACCTTATGAAGAAGATGGTCTATCTTTAATTGAAGCTGAAGATGTCTCAGTAGAGTTCGTTAAAGATATTAATAGAGATACAAAATTGTTAGAAACTATCAAAAAGAAATGGTTTGCTGATGGGATAAAATATGACCCTAAGTTAGAACATTTTAAGAATATAATACGCAAGTCTTTATTGGAAGATGAGAAGAGGAAAATAGTAGTCTTTAGTCAATATACAGATACAATAAATTATCTTTATGACCAGATGAAAGTAGATTTCAGAGTCTTTAAATACTCTGGACAGGAATCATCTTCAACTAATAAAGATATAGTAAATGCTAATTTCAATGCTAGTTCTAATTTTCAAGCAGATGATTTCGATATTCTCCTTGCTACTGATGCTATTTCTGAGGGTTATAATCTCCATAGAGCAGGTACAATTTTTAATTATGATATACCTTACAATCCAACCACAGTTATTCAAAGAGTTGGTAGAATCAATAGAATTGATAAAAAAGTTTTTGAAAATCTTTATATCTATAACTACTTTCCAACTTTTGTAGGAGCAAAACTCAACAGAGTTAAAGATATTACTAATCTCAAATTTGCTTTTATTAATGCTCTAATAGGTGAAGATACTAATGTTATCACCCCTGATCACGATTTAAAATCTTATTATAAAGAAATATATGAAAATGAAATAAGTAAGGACCAAGAACAATCTTGGGATACACCTTACAAAAAATTCTTAGGTCTCTTGAGTGATAAAACCATAAATCAAGCTCTTGCTATTCCCTTTAGAGCAAGAATAATGAGAAAAGATTCCTACTGTAAAGAAGGAGCAATAATGTATGGTAAAAAGGATTATGATTCTGTTTTTAAATATCGCTTCAATACAGGAGAAGTAATTGCTTTGACCGCTAAAGAAGCTTTTGATATATTCTATGCTGAACCTTCAGCTAAGGCTTTTAACACTAGTAAAGATTTTTCCAAAGATTTTAATAGGCTAAAAAATATACTCTTTAAGCAAGATACCTTACCTCGTCATGACAAGGGGGTAATTGATACTGTAAAGCAGATTAAGCAATTGATGAAAGACTTTTCCAATGAAAATGATTACTTAGAAGACCTCTTAAAGGTTGTCCAAGATCTCAATGCTTTACCAGGTTATTATGCTAAGCAAATAAGAGCTATTGGTAATGATAATCTTGAAGATGATTTTAACCAGCTACTTATTGATATTCCTCACAATTATTTAATTAGGATTATTAAGAGAGCTGAAAAAGTTTCTTCAGGCCAAGAGACTATAATACTTTCCCAAGAATTAAAAGGAGATCAGAATGATTAATTTTAATAAGGCATATAATAGAGCAGACTATATAGATTTTTTAAGAAACACACTATTACCAGAAGATTTTACTTTAGTAAATGATGATAGAGACTTGCTAGCTCAGAGAAGTTACACTTATAAAAGACTTACTAAAGCTATCAAGTTAGGAGAATGTAAAAGCTTAGATCTGGCAGTCTATGAGATGCAGCATGATTCTGATAATGACCCTAGAATCTCTTTAACCAATGAAGCTTTCAAGGTTATTGAAATAGAAAATCATGAATTTGCCTTAATCTTCTTTATCAAAAAAGATGCTTGTCAGTTTAGATTCTCTCTTATACATTGCCAAACTGAAAGAGACCAAGCTAATAAAGTGATTACTAAACTCTCTAACCCTCGTCGTTACTCCTTTATCTTAGGTCAAGATGCTAAAGTTCATACTCCAACCCAATATCTTATTAAAAGTGGAAGAATAACAGATTGCGATGATTTGAAAAAGAGATTCTCTATTGAAGTTGTTAATAAAGAGTTCTATCAAGATATCCAAAGGATGTTTTATAAACTATTAGGAGCGAGTTATTCAGATGGGCGTCATACCATACAAACTAAGGCTGAATTAGTCCTTCCAGTAGCTGAAAATTCTACAGTTAAACAAGAATTTGGAGTCAGACTGATTGGTCGTTTAGTCTTCTGTTGGTTCTTAAGAAAGAAAAAATCAAGCAATGGTATTGCTCTAATTCCAGAAGAGATCCTTTCTTCTGAAGCGGTAAAAAATAACTACTATCACAAGATAATAGAACCCCTCTTTTTCCAATTACTAAATACAAAAATTGAAGATAGGAGAAAAGAGTATCAAGCTGCACCTTACAATACAATCCCTTTCCTAAATGGTGGACTCTTTGACCCTAACCTCCACAAAGACTTTTATGAGATAGATGAGAATGGATTATCTCTCTATCAAAACACTCTCAAAATTTCTGATGCTTGGTTCTCTGACTTCTTAAAAATTTTAGAGACTTACAACTTTACTATTGATGAAAATACTTCTATTGATATAGACCTCTCTGTTGACCCTGAAATGTTAGGTAGAATCTTTGAAAACTTATTAGCTGAGATTAATCCTGAAACAGGAGAAACAGCACGTAAATCAACAGGTTCTTTCTATACACCCCGGGAAATTGTTGAATATATGGTAGATGAATCTTTAGCACAATATCTAATAACAAATACAAATATTAATGAAGAGAAAATTAGAAACTTATTAGATTATAATATTGACCAAGTGCCAGTATCTAAGATAGAATGTGAGCAGGTTTTAACTGCTATTGATGAACTTAAAGTCTTAGACCCGGCTTGTGGATCAGGTGCTTATCCTATGGGTATTCTTCAGAAGTTAATTCTTGTCTTACAGAAAGTGGACCCTGATTCTATTCAATGGGTAATCATGCAATTAGATAAAATACCTAATCTTCAAGTTCGTAAGACTGCTGAAGAACATCTCATCAATGAGAATTGGCGTTATAAACATAAAATGGGTATTATTCAAAATTCGATTTATGGAGTAGATATCCAAAATATTGCTACTGAAATTTCTAAACTTAGACTCTTCCTTACTCTGATAGTTGATGAAAAGATTGAAGATGATAAAAATAATAGAGGGATACATCCTCTACCTAACCTATCTTTCAAATTTGTTACAGCTAATACCCTTATAGGACTACCAGAAAATGTTCAGGATAGCCAAGCTACTATCTTTAGTTTGGACTCTCAGCTTGACCCTCTTATGGAGAAATTAGAGAAGTTAAGAGAAAAATTCTTTTATGCTAATGGTGATGAGAAATATGCAATTGAAGAAGACTTTAGGGACACACAAAATAGGATTAGTGAGATTATTTTAACGAATAAATCAGATAATCAAAAAGCTATTGCCCTAGCTAATTGGAAGCCTTTCGGAGATGAATCATGCTATTGGTTTGATAAAAAGTTGATGTTTGGTAATAATGATGGTTTTGATATCGTGATAGGTAATCCACCTTATATTCAACTCCAAAAAATGGCAGGAAGCAGTATTCAACAAGCTTACAAAGAACAGAGATATGATACATTTACAGCAACAGGCGATATCTACTGTCTCTTCTACGAAAGAGGCAATCAGTTATTAAAGAATAATGGTTTCCTCTGCTACATCACTTCAAATAAATGGATGAGAGCTAAATATGGAGAAAAGCTTCGTACATTCTTTGCTAGTAAGACACAACCAGTAAAATTAATCGACTTTGGTGGCTATAAAGTCTTTGAATCTGCTACTGTTGATACTAACATAATGATCTTCCAAAAAAGACAAGCAAGTAATCATAATCTTAGAGCTTGTACTATTGGACATGATTTTGTCAATAAACTTAATCTTGCAAAATATTTTGTTGAAAACACTGTCATAATAAATAATGTATCTAAAGAAAGTTTGATCATCTCCTCACAAGAAGAGATGAGAATTAAAGAAAAGATTGAAAGGATTGGCACACCACTTAAAGATTGGGATGTGAATATTTATAGAGGCATATTAACAGGATTCAATGAAGCTTTTATAATTAGTGGAGCAAAGAAAGATGAACTTATTCGACAAGACCCAAAATCTGCTGAAATTATACGACCTATTCTACGTGGCAGGGATATTAAAAGATATAGAGCGGAGTTTGCTGATTTGTGGTTGATATGCACTTTTCCGAGTAAACGAATTGATATAGAAAACTATCCAGCAGTTAAAAATTGGCTAAAAACTTTTGGACAAAGACTAGAACAGACTGGAAATAGTTATAAAGATTCAACTGGAAGGTTAATAAAATGTAGAAAAAAAACTAATAATAAATGGTTTGAGACACAAGATAGTATAGGATATTGGGAGGAATTTGATAGACAGAAGATTATTTATCCAAATATGACTAAATTTCTTCCATTTTTATATGATGAAGAGAAATACGTTACAAATCAAAAATGTTTTGTTTTGACAGGTAAACATCTGGAGTTTCTTACAATATTCTTGAATTCTTCACTATTTAAGTTTTGTTTTTTGAACAATTTTCCCGAATTGCAGGGAGGTACAAGAGAGTTAAGTAAAGTATTTTTTCAAGAGATACCAATAATAAAAATTACTGAACACCAGAACAAAATATTTAAGCATAAATTATTAACTTTACAAACACTAATATCAAAAAATCTTTGCACAAAAAAAATAAACTATCAAACAGATAAATTAATTTTTGATTTATATGGTTTAAGCAAAGATGAGAGGGATACTATTGGATTTATTGAAATCAAATAGTATAAATAATATTAAACATTCAGGAATTAGGTTATAAATTGGAATATTCTCATATAGATTCTTCAATAAATCTAATCTCCTTACCAGATATATCATATATATTATAGATTAAATCATTCAGTTGTTTATCTAAGTTCTCATTAACAGAATCATTTTGTAGTAATACTACCATACGATTAATAACATTTATTAAGTCTTGTGGTGCTTTTAATATTGGTAACTTTATAAAAGCATGTTTGTTATACTGATAACCATTTTGTCCTAGTTCAATGCTTGAGTATAATCTTTTATATGCAAACTGAAACAATTTTGAATTTAAAGTACCTAATAAATATTCAACGTCATCGGATATTAACATGAAACATGTCTTATCAATCATGTATCTATTTGAATCAATCACAAAACTTGGACTTTGAACAGTTTCCGGATAAATAATCTTCTGTCTATCAAATTCCTCCCAATACTTTGCACCCCATCTCTGTAAAGCATACCATTCGTACCTAATACCAGTTTCAGATTTATTTCTATTTGATAACTGTTCTTTGTAGCTTAGTAAATGTCCATAAATAGCTGGATACTGCTCTTGAAAAGCTTGTTCAGCTATAGGAGAAGCTCCTTTAATATTTGGATCATTTTGTAATGGGAAATGCCAAGGTACATAGATCAACCACAAATCAGCAAACTCCGCTCTATATCTTTTAATATCCCTGCCACGTAAAATAGGTCATATAAACTATTCACTTGTAGAATTCTTTTATAAACAATATTTTTAGTAGGTCACTGTTAATGTTCCACAATAAAATTGAAAAAGATAAATAAATTAAGGGAGTATCAATGATATACGGGTATATAAGAGTTAGTACTGATAAGCAAACAGTTGAAAATCAACGCTATGAGATTTTAGAATTTTGCAAAGCTAAGGAAATAGTAATAGATAAATGGATAGAGGAAACAATTTCAGGAACTAAAGAAGTAAAAAAACGTAAATTAGGGAAATTATTAAAAAAAATGAAAGCTGATGATATCATGATTTGTACTGAATTATCTAGACTAGGAAGAAATCTCTTTATGATTATGGGAATTCTTAATGATTGTATGAAGAAAGATGTAAAGATATGGACTATCAAAGACAATTATAGATTGGGTAATGATATAAATTCAAAAGTACTTGCCTTTGCTTTTGGATTAGCTGCAGAGATAGAAAGAAATTTAATTTCTCAAAGGACCAAAGAAGCTTTAGCTAGAAAGAAAGCAGAAGGAGTTATTTTGGGAAGACCTAAAGGACGTAAATCGAGTAAAGTTAAATTGTCAGGCAGAGAAAAGATAATAAAAGAAATGATCGAGGCAGGAGTATCTTATAGTGCTATTGCCCGTTACTATAAAGTGCATAGATTTACAGTTACTAAATTTGTTAAAGATAACAATATATTACCACAATAGATTATTAGTTAATTAGTAATTATTCAAATTTATTTTGGTAAAAAAAGTTTATCTAACCCTTACAGGGTTTGGGGTCTGTTGTGTTCATTGTACCTGGGGTGACGCTTTTTTGGGAGCTTACCCCAGGCTAAATTACTAATCCCTTTGGTCTTCGCTAAAGCTATGCCTTCACAGTCATGAATATTTTGGATAATCAAACTAATGATAAAATTATATATCTTTACTAATTTTCTACCAGCAGACTTGAACAGGAACCTATTTCATTAAAATCATTTTTATTGTTTTAGATCCATGTGTAGTTTTTATTTTTGTAAAATAGATTCCTGAAGCAACATTCCTACCGCTTTCATTTGTACCGTTCCAGACAAGAGAATGTTTTCCTGCTTGCAAGTTATCATTAAGGAGAGATTTAACCTTCTGTCCTTTGATGTTATAGATTTCTATTATCACCTTACCTGGATGGTTCACTTGGAACGAAATATTTGTTTGAGGATTAAAGGGGTTAGGGTAGTTTTGATCTAAGTTAAAAGCTAGTGGAACTGTGTCATTAGGTTCATTTTCAACGCTGGAGAAATCAATAAGTTGAGCTGAGAGTAAATTAGAATATCCTTCAATAGATTGACTCCAATAAACCATTGCTCTATTATTATTTAACATAGAGGTAACCGTAGCTTGCTCATAACCTATATAACTAGTTAGAGTCAGAGCATCTTCACCTAATAGCAAACTACCATCAGAATTAATTAAATTGAATTTAATGATCTTTGTATAGTTGTCATTACTTGTCCACAATAGCATAAGTTTATCATCAGAAAGCTTAGCTAATTCCATATCACTTCTATTTGGATTCTGGTTTGTAATAACTATTCCTTCTTGATCCCACATCCTATTTCCATCATAGGAGATTTTTTGCATTCTTACCTCATCCCCCTGGTGCCAGGCAATATTTATCCCATCAGTAATTTCAATGTTAGTACAACTGGCAAGGACCGGATCATTATATTCAGCATGATAACTTACCAGTACTGGATTGTCCCAGAAAAGTTCATTAGAGTTAGTAACTCCATTTACATAAACTTGTAGGTTGGCATTATTCCAAGCAAAGAAGAGGTTGTTATCTGAATCACAGCTAACTAAAGCGTAGGGACGGGGAATTTCTGTAATATAACTTGTAGTACCGTCAGGATTGATTCGAGCCACTTCTAGACTTCCATATTCACTGGGATATAAGATATAGTTATTTATGATCCTAAGTGGTAGATAATGGTTTGACACGAGGGTAATTTCAGTAGGAGTTTGCCCCCAATATGAGTTATTTTGGTAAGTTTTGACAATATGCACAACACTCTGTAAGTTATTCGTAAAAATTGTCCCATCCAAAGCTAAATAAAACTCATTTTCATAAGAAGATATAAGAATATCATCAATAAAGAATTCATTTTCTGAATATTGGTATAAAATCTCGCCTTCCTCATCGCCCAACAAAGTCCCTGAGCTATCAATAAGTCTTGATTTTATTATTACCGGCTCTTCTTGAGCAATCCATGCTATACAAATTTGTCCCAAATCATTCTGGGCTGAAGCAAACTTAGTAGCTTTATCAAGAGTATTTCCAGTGATTTTAATGCCATTCGGTGGATAAACTGTAGTGCCATCGTCATTAATCATTTGCATCATAACATCACTATCTTCACGTGTATCTTGCCAGATAATTACACTGCTTTGTCCATTATTGACCGGATAAGAGGCTTGCTGACTATCTTGAGTTAAGTTGCCATTTAAACTTGTGGCAACGGTTTCACTTATTTCAGGAAGTGTTGCTTGGAAGTTACTATCTAGAACTTGTTGTTTAAAAATCCTGTTGCCTTCATGAAGATCATTCCAAACAAGATATATATCATCATTGTACAAAATTGAAGGAGTATTTCCACGTACCAGATTTTGACTAAGTAATAAGCCTTCACCACCTGTAAGAGAATTTCCACTCGAGTCTAAAGAGAAAAATTTCATTAAATTTTCGTTCTGACTTTCTCCATAGTCTCCCACATTAATAAAGTATGATAAAAGAATATTTATTCTATCCAAGCCATCAATAAGTAGATCCAAAGTTTTAAAATGAATTTCTGAGAAGTTTATACTGCTTTCGGCAGATTCCCATTGGAGATTAAGGTCCTCATCAAAAGAATAAGTCTTGAGAAAAGAGTGTTCATTATCTTCATCATATACAATTTCAGCTAAATAGAGATATCCATCATCATTTGTTATAACTTGATAATTCTCAGGATTTGGATTTAAGTGAGGAATTTCATATTGATCTTCAGTCTGTTGCCCATTAAGGTAAAGTTTATTTATTTGACGATAACCATTTTCATATATATTTGGTGATGTAATTAAATAATAACCATCAATGTTATTATAGATTACTTGAGATGTGTAAGAATCAGGATGAAAATTATAGAAAAAATCTTCGCTCCAGAGAAGAATGCAATCTTCATCATATCTTTTTAAAACAAGTTGGTTATTTTCATGTTGATAAGTTCCACTAATTGCAATAATCCCATTTTGTCCATCAGAAAATACTAGTTTGGCATAATAGGTTTGGCTCATTTCGAAAGCTTGTCCATTACTTTCCCATTGATCAAGACCATTCATATCTAAAGAATAAACCTTAGTATAAGCTCCACTGACAACTACTATAGCTCCACCAAAGTCATTTGGTAAGAGTTTTAACCCATCTGTATATTGATTGTGGATATTAATTCCATTTTCCTGCCAAAGTATATCACCAGTAGAATTAATTTTTTGAACTTTAACATCGTAGGGATAACTTTGTGTATCCATAGCTAACCAAGCTATAACATAGCCCCCATCATTAGAAGCAATAATTTGAGGATTGGCTTGCCCAAGCTCAGAATTGTCGATTATTAGAGGCTCTTGACCCCACATAGAATTGCCCTCATTATCGAACTTCATAGCAAAAATATCTCGGTCTTGATTTCTTACTTCAGACCAAACATGAATAATTCCATTATCCTCTGTTGTAACAGAAGATTGGTTGTACTCTAAATTTCCACCTTGTCTTACAAGCAGTGGATTATCCCACATAGTTTGACTAAATAAAATATTAGCCATTAACGCTAAAACTACTGTTACATACAGTTTCATAACTATCCTCCTATTTGAAAGTTATTTATTAACAACACGGATTATTAACAAGCATATTCTGTTCCATAGATAGCAATAAGTTTTATATTTGTAAAATAAATGATTGTTTCTTGAAAGCTCTAAACTTGTAAGGCATCATTTGAGTTCACCCTTCACTAGAGATAGAAAAAACTTCTCCCTGCTAAGAGGGACAGAGTGTTAACAAAATCAACTTCTCTGAGTTTTGGTCTCTTTTTTCAAAAAGAGATCACTAATAGATTTATTCAAACTCGAACGAAATAGCATTTAAATACTTTGCAGTGAAGAGTTTGGATAAAGATATTGCGACTTTCTAAACTTCTTGCTTTTTGATATGAAATCAGTTTTTTATTTTATTTTAGGGGTTTGTCTACAGCCTGAGCATTATCAAGGTAATTTGGAAAATTATCTTGCTATAATTTGGCTTTACGAAAAACCAAAGGCGGATGTAGTCATCCGCGTTCCCAGTTATAGGCGGATGTAGTCATCCGCGTTCCCAGTTATAGAGCTGAAAGAGGATAATTACTCTCCCCGGTCTACTCGACCACCCCTCTCAAACGCTCTGACGAGCTGAAAGGGAATTATTTATGGAGTGGAAGTATCCTTACTTCCACCTGAGACCAGAGATGGTCTCAGTCCATGGTAGAGAGAAAATCACCCTTATCCGCCCAAAATAGCAATCTTAACCCAATCTTAACATTCTACTTATAATTATTTAACACTTGGACAGTATAAACAAGTGAAACCCAAAAAAATAATTGGAGTAAAACATGAATTTATCCAGAAAATTTTTCATTTTATTGTTGTTAGTCGTTAGTGTTCCTTTCATTCTTGGTGCTATGGAAACCAAACTTGAAATGGAATTGTGGAATCGTATGTCTTATGTTGATGATGGTAGTGATGCTGATCCTACAACTTCTTTCTCAGTTGATAGAGGTTATTTTACATTAAAACCAGCTTTATCAGAAAATATTTCTGCTAGATTTACTTTAGATTTCTTCTCATCAGACAAAGATGCTGATGCTAACGGTGCAGGCATTAAAATGAAATATGCTTACTTAGATTTCAAAAACTTTATGCCTCTTCCAAAAGCCACATTGTCTGTTGGTTTAACAAAAAACTATTTTGGTTATATTTATAGCTGGAAATATGAAACAATCGAAAAAGATCCTGCTGACCTCTGGAAATTTGCATCAAGTACAGACTATGGTATAGTTTTCTCAGGTCAAGTACCTTCAGCAAAATTATCTTACAACCTTGGTCTTTATAATGGTGAAGGTTATAAAAAGAGTGGAGATAAGGTAAATAATGAGTATGCTTATTTAGCAAACGTTAGATTCAAACCTGTAGACATGTTAGAACTTGGTGGTTCATTCTCAATGAACAGCAAAAACAACCCTAATGATGATATGGGTGAAGAAAATCCAGAGCACGAAGCTCATACTGCTTTCGCAGGAATGGCAAAATTCAACATGAATGGTATCACTATTTTAGGTCAATTCTTAGGAAAAACTGTTGATACTGATAATAATGATGCAGATGAAGATGTTTCTTCACAAGCTATATCTGTACTAGGTATGTACAACTTAAAAGATGCTGCAGATATTAATATGGACATTGTTGGACGTTACGATATGTACGATCCTAACACTGATAATGACGATGATGGCAAGAACCTTATGTTATTTGGTCTTAACTACCACATCCAAAAAAATGTACAAGTCCAAGCAAACTATCAAATTACTTCTCACGAAGATGACACACTTGAAGACATTTCAGCTTTGATGCTTCAATTACGTTATAGTTTTAAAAATATTTTAGGCAACTAATTTAATTAGATAATTAGGAGATAATAATGAAAATTACAAAAATCATTTTAACCTTAGTAGTTCTAGCAACAATCGCTATGTTTGTAGCTTGTGATAATACAAAAGATATGAAAGAAACTTCTGGATTAGAAGGTAAAATTACTATGTCAGGTTCAACAACTGTTTTACCTATAGCTCAAGCATGTGCAGAAGAATTCATGAATCAAAACCCAAAAGTAAACATCTCAGTTAGGGGTGGTGGTTCATCTATTGGTATCAAAGATATCATGGCTGGAACAGTAGAAATTGGTAACGCATCAAGGGATGCAAAAGAAAAAGAAATCAAAAAAGCTAAAGCTCAAGGTATTGACTTATATCAAAATGTAGTTGCTAGTGATGGTATTGCGATAATCGTTAATCCAAAAAATACAATTACTGGTTTATCTATTGAGCAAATTCAAGCAATCTATACTGGTAAGGTTACTAACTGGAAAGAACTTGGCGGTCCTGATATGAATATCGTTATTATCTCAAGAGACACTTCTTCAGGTACTTATGAAGTTTTCTATGAAATTGCTATGAAGAAGCAAAATATTGTTCAAAACTGTATAATGGTTGCTTCAAACAATGCAGCAGTTACTTCAGTTAAAGATACACCTGGTGCTATTGCTTATGCAGGCTTAGGCTATCTTTCTTCTTCAGTTAAACCTCTTCAAGTTAATGGTGTTGATCCAACTTTTGAAAACGTGTTATCAGGTGCTTATCCTGTTTCACGTAACCTAAACATGTATACTAATGGTGCTCCAAAAGGTATCACAAAAACATTCATGGACTTCATCCTTTCTTCTGAAGGACAAGATATTGTTGAAAAACAAGGATTCATCAAGATCAAGTAAAATAACCCACAAGTGATAAATAGAAGAAACAATGAAACCCGAGTTATGATCTTCGCTCGGGTTTCACTCAAATTAGATTATTATTATTGTTAAAATAAAGGAAATTTATGAAGAAGTTTAAAGAAATCCTATTCAAAAGCCTTACCTATTTTGCAGCTATTTTCTCCATTTTAGCTCTCTTTGGTATCATAACAACACTCTTTATGGAAGGGATACCAATGTTTAAAGAAGTATCTTTTAGTGAATTCTTTCTTTCCTCCCAATGGTATCCTACTAATGAGCATCAAAGCTTTGGTGCTTTAGCCCTACTTATAGGTTCAGTTGTTGTTACTATAGGAGCTTTAATCATTGCTGTTCCTATAGGACTTGGTTCTGCCATTTATTTATCTGAGATTGCAGGAAGTAGAACTAAAGAAATTGTTAAACCTATGATAGAACTACTTGCTGGTATTCCTTCTGTAGTTTATGGTCTCTTTGGTATGGCCTTTTTAGCTCCTTTTCTTATTAGGAATTTAGGTATTGATTCTGGACTAAATATATTCACTGCTAGTATTGTTCTTGGAATTATGATAATTCCAATCATTTCTAGTATGTCAGAAGATGCCTTATCTACTGTTCCTCGAGCTTTGAGAGAAGCTTCATATGGTTTAGGTGCTACTAAATGGGAAACTATTACAAGAGTTGTTGTGCCTGCAGCCAAAACAGGCATCATTGGTTCTTTCGTATTAGGATTTGGTAGAGCTATAGGTGAAACGATGGTTGTAATCATGGTTGCTGGTGGTGCAGCCCAAATCCCTTCCTCAGTTTTCGATCCAGTAAGACCCTTAACAACATCAATAGCTGTTGAAATGGCTGAAACAGTGCTTGGTTCTATTCACTTCCATTCTCTATTCGCTTTAGCTATTATGCTTTTTGTTATTACATTCATTACTAACCTCTTTACAGAGTTATTTCTCTTTAAGAAAGTCAAATAAGGAGCCTTAATGAACAATAGAAAATTTAAAGAACAATTAGGAATTAGTTTATTAAGGATTGGTGTTTTATTAACTGCGATCTTCTTATTTTCCTTTCTTTATATCATCTTCTCCAAAGGTGGTGGAGTATTAAGTTGGACATTCTTAACTGATATTCCACGTGAAGCAATGACTACTGGTGGTATATTCCCTGCTTTAGTAGGAACCCTTTACTTGACTCTTTTATCTATAGCCATTGCACTTCCATTAGGAGTACTAACCGCTATTTATATGGTTCATTTAGCTAAACCTTATTGGTTAATGCGGGTTGTAAGAATTGCGGTTAATACCTTAGCTGGCGTGCCTTCCATTATATACGGGCTTTTTGGATTAACTCTCTTCGTAAGAATTATGCAATTAGAAGTATCCTTGATATCAGGTGCTCTTACCCTAGCTATCTTAGCACTTCCTGTTATTATAAATGCTAGTGAAGAAGCAATCAGAGGGGTTCCTAGATCTTTTAGAGAAGGTTCATTAGCTCTAGGTGCTACAGAAAGACAAACTATTATGAGAGTTATTGTTCCAACAGCTTTACCAAATATTTTGACTGGTGCAATTATCAGTATCGGTAGAGTTGCGGGTGAAACAGCTCCGATTATGTTCACTGCAGCAACTTTCTATTCACGTATGCTCCCTACTTCATTAAAACATGAAGTTATGGCTCTACCATATCATATTTATGCTCTTATGACTGAAGGGGCTAAACCAGATCAACAAGTACCTATTGCTTATGGTACTGCTGTAGTTCTTTTAATATTAGTATTACTAGTTTCAACAACTGCGATAATTATTAGATACAAAATAAGGAAAACAAGAAAATGGTAAAAGAAATTATAAAAACAGAGAACTTGAAGTTATGGTTCAATGACAACTATGTTCTTCATGATTTAGATTTCACAGTTCATGAAAAGAAAATAACAGCCTTGATTGGTCCTTCAGGTTGTGGAAAATCAACTCTTCTTAGATCATTTAACAGAATGAATGACTTAATACCTGAATGTAAAATTGAAGGTAAAATTCTCTTAGAAGGTAAAGATATTTATGACTCTAAAGCTGATGTTACTGAAGTAAGAACACAAATTGGAATGGTTTTCCAAAGACCTAATCCTTTCCCGAAATCAATCTATAATAATGTTGCTTATGGACTGTTAATCAGAGGAGAAAAAAGAAAGTCTGTTCTTGATGAAGTAGTTGAGAAAAGTCTGAGAGATGCTTGGATTTGGGATGAAGTTAAAGATAGATTACATACTTCTGCATTATCATTATCTGGGGGACAACAACAGCGACTTTGTATAGCTAGGGCATTAGCTAACCAACCTAAAGTTTTACTACTTGATGAGCCTACTTCTGCCCTTGATCCAAAGTCAACTGCAAAAATTGAAGAATTATGTATTGACTTAAAAGATAAAGTGACTATTTTGATAGTAACTCATAATATTGCTCAAGCTGGTAGAATTTCAGATTATACTACATTCATGTATCTTGGTGATATTATTGAATTTGGAGAGACCAAAAAAGTCTTTACTGTTCCAAAAGATAAAAGAACTGAAGATTATTTAACAGGAGTCTTTGGTTAATAAAGCCAAAAGGAGAGATAAAAAATGTTAACACCAAAAATAATAGATTTAAAGAAAAGTTTGATGGATATGGCTGGTTATATACAGAAAATGATAGAATTATGTATAACCTCGATGGAAGATATGAATACAGTTATTCTTGAGGATGTTATTTATTACGAGAATAAAGTAAATAGATTAGAGCTTGAAATCGATGATAGGTGCGCTGCCCTAATTGCCCTTTATCAACCTGAAGCCAAAGACTTACGCTATATTTTGATGATTATAAAAATGAACAATGATTTTGAGCGTTTAGGTGATTTAGCATATAAAATTGCAGATAGCCTTAGAGCTATGAAAAATGATTCTTTAATATTTAGTATGAAAGAATTATATGAGATGGCAAAAAAAGCATATTCTATGCTCAAAGACAGTATAATGGCTTTCACTGATGAAGATGTTGCAACCTCTAAAACAATTGGCGGAAGAGACAATGAAGTGGATGATTTATATGAAGAACTTTATACTCATATTAAAAATATTCTAAAAGATACCACTACAAATGTAGAACCAAGTCTACATATTTTAAGAATTGCTTCAAAATTTGAAAGAATTGCTGATTTAGCAACTAACATTGGAGAATCAACAATTTACTTAGTAGAAGGAAGAGTAATCAAACACCATAACCAGGAGAACTAATGGACAAGAGAAAAACACTTTTTGTGGTCGATGATGAACACGATATATTAGAGTTGTTAGAACTACAGCTTTCAAAAGCTAATTACAATGTTGTTACATTTGATAATGGTAGTGATTTTTTGGAGCAACTGAAAAGTCAAGCTCCAGACTTAGTAATTTTAGACCTTATGCTTCCTGATATAGAGGGGACTGAAATTTGTAAAACAATTCGTAAATCAGAAAAATATAAACTGCTTCCCATCATAATGCTAACAGCCAAAGGAGAAGAAGTAGATAAAGTACTTGGTTTAGAACTAGGAGCGGATGATTATATAGCCAAGCCATTCTCACCTAGGGAATTAGTTGCTAGGATTAAAGCGGTTCTACGCCGATCAGAAGTTAATAATAGTAAGTCCGACTTTCTAACCATTGGTGATATCTTACATATTGACAAGAGGAAATTTGAGGTCAAAATCAAGGGAGAAAAAGTATATTTAACAACTACTGAGTTTAAGATATTAGAGCTATTAGCTTCTCATCCTAGCTGGGTTTTCTCAAGAGAACAGATTCTTAATCACCTATGGGGAAATGATAAAATAGTTTTAGACAGGACTATAGATGTACATATTAGAAATCTCCGCTCAAAAATTGGTGAGGTTGGTGATTATATCAAAAATATCAGAAGTGTAGGCTATAAATTTGAGGTTTAATGTTCAAAACTAATTCTATTTTCAGTCGAATTCTGATTAGCTATATATTAATCTTTATAGTTTTGATTTCCTTAATCTACATCATCTCTTTTAGATTAGTAAAAGAGCAGCATCTAGCACGACTAGAAAAAAGCTTAATTGGACAAGCTCAATCGACTTTTGATTTGATTGAGTATGATTTAGTAGGAGAAAACTATCTAGCTTTACATGAAAGAGTCAGACAGATTTCAGAAACTATCCAAGCTAGGATAACCATTATTGATATTAATGGAAAAGTTGTCCTAGAATCAGATGCTAATCCTAATGATATGGACAATCACAAAGAACGTTTTGAGCTTAGAAAAGCTCTTAATGGAGAAGTTGGTTCAGCTATACGTTACTCTGCCACAATACACCAAGAAATGTTATATGTAGCTGTACCAATAATTGAGAATGAAAGAATTCGTTATGTATCCCGCCTAAGCATACCCATAACCGAAATAACCCTGCTTTTGCATGATTTCAGAAAAGGAATTCAGCAAGCATCAATAATCCTATTCTTATTTGCTTTACTAGTTGCTTATTTCTATACAAAACAACTTACCAAACCTATTAAGAGGTTAAAAGAAGTATGTTATGACATAAGCCAAGGTAACCTAAAAAGAAAGGTTGATATCAAGAGTAATGACGAGCTTGAGGATTTTAGTAAAAGCTTCAATTTAATGGCTGAGAAACTAGCAACAACTATTTCCGAGTTGAAGAGTAAAAGTTTCACCTTAGAGAATATTATTAATTCTATTAATGAAGTGCTTTGGGTACAGAGCTTTGATGGAAGACTAATACTCTCAAACAAAAGTTTCCAGAAATTAATCCAAGCAAAGAACTATTGTAATAAATATTACTGGGAATTGATTCATGATCCTGAAGTAAAAGATATAATTGCCAAGATAAAGCCAGACACAGCTGACATTACAACTGAAATAAAACTTAATGATAAGTGGTTTATTCTGTCAACTTCCAAGATTGATGATCAACAGGTTATCTTTGTTATGCATAACATCTCTGAGCTTAAAGAAACTCAACAGTTGAAACGAGATTTCATTGTGAACGCAAGTCACGAATTAAGAACACCATTAACAGCCATAAAAGGATTCGTAGAACACCTTATTGAAGATGCTAATCCTATGCAACTAAAGTATCTAAATATTATAGATAGGAATTCGGAAAGACTTATCTATTTGATAAATGATATTCAAGCTTTAGCAAAGCTTGAACAACGCCCTACACTTATTATTTCTAAAATCAAACTAGGACATTTTCTTGATAAAACTAAGAGCATTTTCGAAGATAAACTAAAAGTAAATAATCTCTTTTTAGACCTTGCTATTCCTGAAGAATTACCAGAAATAGAGGTTGATAAATTCAAAATTGAGCAAGTCTTTGTTAATTTAATTGATAATGCTATTCGTTATACTTCCAAAGGGGGTATTACTATCTCTGCATTTGTTACAAAAGCAATAATGCAGATTTCGATCAAGGATAGCGGGGATGGGATACCTAGTGAACATCTTAATAGAGTCTTTGAACGTTTCTATGTAGCAGATAAATCAAGGAACAGAAAAAATGGAGGAACTGGTTTAGGTCTAGCTATAGTTAAACACATTATTAATCTTCATAAGGGTACAATAATTGTTAAATCAGAGCTAAATCAAGGTAGTGAATTCATTATAACTCTTCCACTTATACAGGATGCATCTTATGAAAGAGATTTCTGATCAAATATATGACCAGAAAATTACTGAGCTTTTCCCCTTAGTCAAGTCAATTGCTTTGAAATACGCATCTCATACTCATCCACTTGAAGATTTAATGCAAGAAGGTATGATAGGTGTGATAAAGGCTGTTGATAAATTTGATGAAAATAATGATACTAAATTTTCTACTTATGCCGTATATTGGATAAAAAAATATATCTTAGATTATATAACTAAAGATGCTCATCATTCCCACTATGAATACAATGAAGAAATTCATGATAACCAAGTAGATATTATTAAAGCTGACGAAAGTAAAATAGCAATAGACTTCCCTACTAACTTCCCTGATATTGAAAAGCAAGTAATCATCCAGCTTTATCAACATGAATTTACCCTTTCTGAAGTTGCTAAACAACTAAATTTACCACGCGAAAGAATACGCCAACTTAGAGAAAAAGCCTTAAGAAGACTTAAGGCTAATGGTTTTACTATAGATTAAAGTTTTTTTATTTGCCTGCAGGGATGCAGGCGTTCCCAGTTTTTTTATATGCCTGCAGGGATGCAGGCGTTCTCAGTTTTTCATTTGCTTGCAGGGATACACAGATAGGGTTGTATGGAGTGGATGCATCTTGCATCCACAACAGGCTCTGAAAGTCTGTTAATCTGGCGGTAAGATGCCTCCATTCCATAGTTTTCCCGTTTACATACACCCAAAAAACAATACTTTAATAAATATCATGTATTTTCGTATGTCACATTTGATTTTGACACAGCCTGGCAAACATTCCCAGTTAGTTATTTTCTCTTGACATTATACATCTCATTTTTAATAGATTCATAAAATCAATATTGAGGTGATAATGATAGAATATTTGGAATCTCTAATCCCAACCAACTCTTTTCTGCCAGGAGCGATGAGAGCATTAATAATTTTACTTATTGCAGGAATAATCTATCTACTTAGTAGATTAGCAATGAAAATAGTGCATAAAATCATTATAAAAAGTAAGGTAACTTGGGATGACTATATGATTAAGAGAAAAGTAGTTTCTAGCTTAGTCCCTTTACCTGCATTACTGTTCATCCATCAATTTACTAGTTATTTTGAATATACTGGAGCTATTTTAGCTAAACTTGTATCATCCCTAGTAATAGTTGTTATTCTAATCTTTTTCGGGAATTTGTTGAATTCCCTCAACGACATCTATAAAACTTTAGAAATATCACGAGGTAAATCTATTAAAGGATTTATTCAAGTATTTATGATTGTCCTGTATATTTTAGGTTTCCTCATTATCGTATCAATTTTTATTAATACTAATCCTCTAGTTTTAATTAGTGGATTAGGTGCTATGACAGCGGTCTTGATGTTGATTTTCAAAGATACGATTTTATCTTTTGTTGCTAGCGTAAGAATAACAACTAGTGATATAATTCAGATTG
This sequence comes from Cloacimonadales bacterium (SeqCode), assembly GCA_963678375.2. Taxonomy (GTDB): domain Bacteria; phylum Cloacimonadota; class Cloacimonadia; order Cloacimonadales; family JAFGVF01; genus JAEKNW01. The sequence goes on along the minus strand of OY782831.1, from coordinate 1,215,704 downwards.
GTGACTGGTTAGAAGTTCCTAAATTTGAAGCAGATGGAGATGTTGTAGATATTTCTTTATATAATATTCAGATACAAAACTGGGATAAGACAATCACTAACATTCCTACTTATAAGCTAATAGATGATTCTTTCAAAAACTGGCGAGGTATGCAAGAAGCTGGTGGTAGGCGAATAATGAGAAAGATTGTCTTAGATATATCTAGTGTAAAATTCTGTGATGCTGAAATGCTTGAAAAATTCCAAAAAATTCACTATTTGAAAGATTATATTAGTCAGAAAAAAGAAGAATTAAAAGAGTATAACTCTAAGAACAAAATAGACGATTCAGTAGTGGTTAATGGACGAAGGTTAACTAATCTAGGAACTTTTAGAGCATACGTAGCGAATTACTTGAAACACCATCCTTATGTACATAAAGATCTGATTTTTCTAATTAGACAGTTAGAACCGGAAAAAGACGGAATACCTATACAAATATATGTCTTTATCAATCAAACTGCTTGGGTTAAGTATGAAGAAATACAATCTGATATTTTTGATCATCTACTCGCAGTTGTTCCTGAGTTTGGACTTAGAATATTCCAGAATCCTTCCAGCTATAATTTTGAAAAAATAGCAGAAAATTTAGCAAAAGGAAAGTCTTTATCCTAAATTAAAGAATTCCCAAATAAATGAACTTGGAATGATGGAAAACCTTCAACAGCAAAAAAGAAAACATTACTTCCATAATTAAGGATAAAATATGACGATAAAAATGCTTCTAGAAGAGGGAAAAGAAAAATTATCTCACAATAATATTGAGAATCCAGTCTTGAATATTGGCATAATATTAGAAGAAGTTACTGGAATAAAGAGACTATCTCTACCACTCTACTATGAAAGAGAGCTTAGTTATAATCAAATAGAAATAGTTAATAGAATGATTAATCGTAGGTGTAATCATGAACCACTACAATATATTTTAGGTTATACAGAATTTTATGGATGTAAAATATTGGTAAATTCTGATGTGTTGATTCCTAGACCAGAAACTGAGTATTTACTTGAAACTATCCGAAACCATCAGTTATCCCCCCAGAGAATTTTAGATATTGGTACAGGTTCTGGAGCAATTGCGATTTCATTAAAAAAGATCTATCCTCAAGCACAAGTAGTAGCAGTTGATGTATCCACTAAGGCTCTTGCTATAGCCAAAAAAAATGCCAAAGAGAACCATGTGATAATCGATTTTATCCAAGCAAATATCTATAAAGATAGCTTAGGTAAGTTTGACATAATAGTTTCTAATCCTCCCTATATCTCTGAAAAAGACTATACTATATTACCGCAAGAAGTTAAAGAGTATGAACCAAAATTAGCACTTGTAGGCTCAGAGTCTGGTCTATATTTCTATAGAAAAATTATAGAAATGAGTAAAAATATTCTTACAAATGATGGTTTAATTTTCTTTGAAATAGGTCAAGATCAAGCTGATGAGATTATAAAAATAGCTTTGTCAAATAAATTTAAGGATGTCAACATTATTAAAGATCTAGTAGGTAGAAATAGGATAGCTTATTTAGTACAATAATCTTTATGGTATATACTAAGGGTTATAATTTGGGATGAACTAAGTCAAACTAAGCATATTTTATATTGACATTATTGACTGATATTTTTGTAATGGTATTGGGAGAAACAATGAAAATATCACACATAAATCTTGGAATTTTAATCTTTATACTGCTTTTACCTTTTTCTATTTTGGAATCAAAGGAGGCTGATTCACTAAGGTCAGAATTATCAAAAAATATGAAGGGGTCACCTAAAATTGATACAATTATTGGGAACAATACCAATTTCAACCTAGGATTAAAAAAGGTTATTAACTTTGCAGACTCTTTATTATTTAATAAAAAAACTGAGGAATCACTGACAGTGCTAAATAATGCATTAAAAGCCCCCTTTTTTAGTGATTATTCAGCTAAAAGAGAACTTATGTTCAAAATATATGATGTATATTCATATCAATGGGATTTCACCAAGTCTATTCCTATGATTTTAGATATTTTCAAAGCTGATTCTCTCAAGAATGATATAGGCTTAATGGCGAATTCTTCTCTTTGGGTAGCTTCAACCTACGCAGATAACTATGATATTGATAATGGTATCAAATGGATAAACAAGAGTAGAGATTATGCAGTTCAAGCTGATTCAACCAGAATCTTAGCCTACCTTTACATGTTAGAAGGTGATATAGCACTAGTTAATCAGGATACTAGTTTAGCTTTTGAAATGTATAAAAAAGCAGAAAAGAGTATTAGACAGTATCCTATTTCCAACACTTCTGCCCTTATTTATCTAAGTTTAGCAACTATTTATAGTTCGATGGAACAGCAAGATATTGCTACTGAGTATTACTTTAAAACTGCAGATGTTTACCGAACTTTAGAAGATTATTCCGGGGTATCACTTGCCTTTTACAATTTAGCAACAGCTTACGGTAACTCAGGAGATTATCAAACGGCTCTCAGTTATGCTTTAGAAAGTATCGATGTCTGTAAGAAAGAGAGCAATAAGTTTGCTATTTCAGATATGTTAGTTTCTTGCTATGCCTTAACTTCTCAAATATATGAGATTCTGGAAGATTGGGAAAATTCTTTAAAATACTTAAAGTTATCAGATCAACCTACTCACTCTAACGCATCAACGGCTACCACAATAGAAACAATGAATCAGTATGTTAGGTTTTACACCAGATTAGATAATTATAATCAAGCCCTTAATTATATCAATCAAATTGACAGCCTTAAAACGACCTTACTTAGCCCTTCTGATGAAAATGCTACACTTTCAACTAGACTTGAATTTTATGAGCATTTTGGTCAATATGAAGAAGCCACAAAAACTGCTCGTAAAATCATTTCCAACATAAGAGAAGAGACATCTGAAGAGGTCGCAAATCTAATTGCGGACTACGAAGCTCAGAAAAATTTAGATGAGGTAACAAAAGAAAAACAGAAATTAAGTCTAGAAAATACTGAGAAAAACCTTACCATAGCTAATCAATATAAGACAATATATTTGATACTATCGCTAATTCTCTTAATCTCGTTTATTACAATATTCATATATCAAAGATATAAATCCAAGAAAAAACTAGCTAAATTACTCAATGTTAAGGTTGAAGAAAGAACCAAAGAATTGAAAGAAACTAATGAAAAATTGCTAGCTGAAATTGAAGATCATAGGGCTACAACTAACCAATTACTTTTTGCTCAGAGGCTTACAGGGGTTGGTGAAATTGCTTCAGGATTAGCTCATGAAATCAGGAACCCACTAACTAATATCCTAGCCTCTATGCAAATACTTAAAGCAAAATATGACATTGAAGATGATGAGTTTACAGGAATTGTGATTAGAAATGCTCAAAATGCAAACACTAGAGTTAATGAGCTCCTTAATTATAGTCAGCCTATCGATTTTAAAAAAGAGACAATATCTTTACATAGGATTATTACTGAAGTAATTAACCTAGCTAGAGGAAAACTTGCTAAGGAGAACATTAAACTAAACTATATCCCAAAGAGTAGTCAAGACCTTGTCTCAGTTGATAAGAAACAGATGTGTACAGTTTTTTTAAACTTCATATTAAACTCAATCGATGCTATTAAATCAACAGATAAAGAAGGAGTTATTGAAATTTCAACTAGAGATGAATTTAATTTTGTTGTAATAGACTTTACAGATAATGGCTGTGGTATAACACCTCAAGTTATCCCCAAGATATTTCAACCTTTCTTTACTAATAAAGAAGGAGGAACTGGTCTTGGACTTAATCTAGCACATAAGATAGTTCATCAACATGGTGGGATTATTAAGGCAAAAAGCCAACATACAGTATTCACAACTATCACTGTTAAGTTGTTAAATATTAAATCGTAAGCTAGAAAATTTGCTTCTCTTTAAGGTAGAATGGGAGCTAAATATAGTACTGTTTTAAAAGTGATATTGCATTATTTGGATCTATTTATGGAAATTAATACACATATAATCCAGAAGGGATGTTAATCTAATAGGCAGGGTTCGTTAGACCCTGCATATATGGAACCTAAATCTATCTTAGCCCTGGAAGGGCGATTATATATTGTTTTTTTGTATGGAACTGGAAAACTATGGACTGGAGGCAAGATGCCTCCCGTCCATACAACCATTTTTCCTTCTTAAAATTCTTACTTTTTCTTAACCACATAATTAAGCATCTTTTTATCTGATTTATGGATATCATCACAAATCCATTGTTCCAGAACTTCAAATCTCTCATGTAATAGTTTTAAGATTTGTCTATGTTTATAATATGTTGAAAACAGTCCTTGTTCATCAATTTTTTCCCCCATTCCTTCATAGAGGGAAAAGAAAAATACACCTGAAAAGTTTATATTTTGTAGAAATTCCTTTAATTGAATAAAGGTTAAGTGTTGCATTGCAAGATTACAAAATAGGTGTTTTATTTCGTAATCTCGAATAAATGCATTAACAAAATCTACATCTGAAAAATCTATATAGGCAAAAGGACATGCAAATCTACTACCAATCCATTCGTAGAAACCTAGAACATTGTCACTACCTTGAATAGATTTTCCCTGACCAAACATATAGGTAAGATTATTACCAGAACCAGACCCCAACTCAAGGATTTTTTCTTTTCCTTCAACATACTCAAGAAACTTTTCCACCCCTTTTTGATGGTAATTATTGAAAGTTTTTGCTATATATTCCACACATATTTGATCATAAATCTCCATATTTTTATCAATATTTTTTCTCATATATTCTATATCCTTTTCTAATAATTCTAACTGGATAAGGGACACCCTAACTGGAAAGTTGATATCTTACCCGTATTTATATAGGTGAAAGCAATAAAACCATACCTAGTGCATATAGTCGTTATTTTTTTGTCTTTTTCCCCACAATATCCTTAAAATTAAGTACTAAGTTAAGCACCATTCCCACAACAGCTGCTAACCCTAAACCCTCTAACTCAAAAGAACCGTAAGCAAACTTAGCATTTCCCAACCCAATAACTAACATAGAAGCTGAAATAATAAGTATTTTGGGATTTGAGAAATCTACTTTAGCATCTATCATATTTTTTATACCAATAGATGAGATCATTCCAAAGAGAAGTATTGATATACCACCAATAACTGGACCAGGGATTACTTTGATTAATTCAGTAAATTTTGGAATAAAAGCTAGTAGTATAGCAAACATTGCAGCAAATCTCATAATAATAGGATTAGTATTTCCTGTAAGAGCTACAGCTCCTGTATTTTCACTGTAAGTAGTTAAAACAGGTCCACCCATAGCAGAAGAAACACAAGAAGCCACACCGTCCCCAAACAGAGTTCTATGAATTCCTGGCTTGGTTAAAAAGTCTTTACCTGCAACATTTCCTATAGCTAAAACATCACCGAAGTGTTCTACAATCGCCACTAAGGCTATTGGGACGGTTATGGAAAGAGCATTTACTGAGAATTTTGGACTTGTTAATGTAGGTAAGCCAAACCAGTTAGCTTGCTGAACCGCTGACCAATCTATAAGTCCAAAAATAGAAGAAACAACAAATCCAAATATTAAAGATATTAGAACAGGTAGCATTGAGAGAAACTTAAGACCAATCTTTTCAAAATAAATCTTTACAAATACAGATACTGCAAAAGTTGATAAAGCGAGAAGCCAGCAACCATTAGTCCCTATGGAATTTAGCAAAACCGGAGAACTTGCACCGTTGGCATTTGAAATAGCCACTGGAGCTAATATTAAACCAATTAGAACAATCATAGGTCCTGTAACCCATGCTGGAAGAATTTTATGTAAAGATTCAATACTTATGAAATTTAGTAATATCCCTACAAGCATAAACATTACACCAGCTCCAAAAATACCACCAAGAGCATAAGGCATGCCACTGTTGACAGAAATTGAAGTAATCGCTGCAATGAAAGCAAAGGAAGAGCCAAGATAAATTGGTACCATATTTTTAGTAATCAGATGGAATAAAAGAGTTCCTATTCCTGTAGCCAATAGAGTTGCTCCTATATCTAAACCTGTTAACATAGGTACTAGGACAGTTGCACCAAACATGACAAACGTGTGCTGTAAGCCCATAATAATATTTCTAGAATTGATATCTTTCATTGATACTCCCATTTTATTTTTTAGACGTATGCAATACGTCTCTACATCTATATCACCTATCACCCTGTCTTTGAACCGAAAGACGAAAAATCCTATTCGAGTAGCTCCATGGCTAAAAATCTTCCTCTTCCCTTGTTTTCAGTGTTTTCGGCCTGGGTTGGCGTAGCTTTCAACTCCGCTTTTAAGGAGCTGTGTTGAACGTATTAGCGAAGACACCTGGCTAAGTTCTTCTTCCTTTTCTTTATTTATAACTTTGTATAGTTTTGTGTTAAGGATCTTCTTACAACTCTTATAAACTCTTTATATTTTCTTATTACTCTTTTAAACCTCTGTGAAACTCTGTGTTAAGGATCTTAAAACACTCCATCACCCCGTCTTTGAGCCATAAGGCGAAAAATCACCCCACCCAAGACCACTCCTCCCACATTAGCCACTAAATCATTGATATTAAATGCTCTATATGGTAACAACATTTGGAAATATTCTAAACCAACTCCCAGGACCAGAGCCAATACCACCATTAGCAACTTCTTTTTAGGAAAGCTAATCAGCATTAGAGAAATTATCGGTAGATATACTAACATATGTAGGAGGTAATCCCCTCTAATCCGAATCACGGTAACATCTATTAATTCCTCACTAACAGACCCTAACGGAATCACTGATAACGTTACTAAAACTGTCAGATAGAATAATAATCTCCATCTTGCATATTTCGAAATATCTATCATATTTTATCCTTTGGGTAAAGACAAAGTGATAGAGATCTCCCCGTCTCTCTATCTCTCTATCTTCTAAACTTTATAAAAATCCCGATACCAGGCAATAAACTTCTTCACACCTTCCCGAATAGGCGTATTAGGTCTGTAACCCAAATCCTCGACTAAATCTGTAACATCAGCATGGGAAGCAGGCACATCCCCTGGTTGCAATGGTAGCATATTTTTGATTGCCTTTTTGCCCAGTTCATCCTCTATAGCTTCAATGAAATCCATGAGCAATACTGTATCATTATTCCCAATATTATAGATTTTATAAGGTGCTTTTGAAGCTCCAGGAGTAGGATTTTCTCCATTCCACCCTGGCATTGGTTGGGCAGGATGATAAATCACTCGCTTAATCCCCTCCACAATATCATCTACATAAGTAAAGTCTCTTTTCATCTTACCATGATTATAAACATCGATTGCTTTACCCTCTGCTATAGCTTTTGCAAAAAGGAAAAGTGCCATATCAGGTCTTCCCCAAGGACCGTATACGGTGAAAAATCTTAAGCCTGTAGTTGGAATATCATACAAAGCACTATAAGAATGAGCTAGCAATTCATTTGATTTTTTACTGGCAGCATATAGGGAAATGGGGTGATCTACATTATCAGTGGTGCAAAAAGGAAGCTTTTCATTCCAACCGTAAACACTTGAACTGGAGGCATAGACTAAATGCTTAATTTTATTTTGACGACAAGCTTCTAGGATATTAAAGAAACCAATAATATTACTCTCTAGATAAACATCTGGATTGGTTATACTATAACGCACACCTGCTTGAGCAGCTAAATTAACTACAACATCGAATGTTTCATCTTTGAAGAGTTTATTTAGTTTCGCTCTATCACAAAGATCTAATTTTACAAATCTATAATTTTGATGTTTTTCACTTTTCAGAATTTCACCATAACGAATATTCTGCATGGGAAATCCGTGGTAGTCTAATCTACCATACTTTACTCGTAAATCATAATAATCATTAATTACATCTAATCCTACTATTTCAATATCTTGCTCTGAGAGCAAGCGGTTTGCTAAGTGAAAGCCGATAAAACCGGCTGTCCCTGTTATTAAAATTTTCATTCTTGTCTCCTAAATTCTACAAATAAATTCTTCAAAGAAATGCTTCACACGAATTAACTCGAATTAAAACGAATTTCACGAATTATTTTTTTAAGTATACAGTCAATACTTTCTTATCCACTTGTTTATTATCTGCACACTCTTTATCATTTTTTTCTTTTATTGGTATTTATTCTGTTCTATTTCTCTTTTTTTTTCTCTTTTATTTCTTCTGTCTTATTATCTTCTAATCTTTTTTTTTGCTCTTAGCAAAAAGAAAATTCGAGAAATTCGTTTTAATTAGAGTTAATTCGTGTAGTAGCTTTTATCCTGTCTTTATTTATCAAATATAACTCTTTTATAAGTTAAGCTTCTTTCTCCAAAGTTAATAATTATTCCAAGCTTCATTTTTGTTGCTGCTAAATAATTAAGCACCTGTTTAACATGGTCATCACATATATGTGAGCAGGCTTTAATTTCTAGTAATATCTTACCATAACAGCAAAAGTCAGCATAGAATTTCTTTTCTAGTGTTTCATCTTTATATTCTATTTCGATTTTGGATTCATGCTGATAGGGTATATTATATTTATCAAATTCTTTCATTAAAGCTTCATGATAGACTAGCTCACTAAAACCTACACCTAGATTACTATGAACAGTAAAACAACGGCCAATTATCTTATAACTCTCCTCTTTGTATAAAATCATAACCACCCCTTCTATATAAATTATTACTTAACACTAAATGCTCCATAAAAAGTCTTCATACAAATTAACACGAATTAAAACGAATTTCACAAATTAATCTGAATATACTGTAAATAAGTTATGTCATAATTCTCAGTTTTCTTCATATTCTTACTTTTATCTTTATCCTTTTTTTTAGTTCTTTTTATTATCTTTTTCTGTTCTTTATGTCTCTTTCCTTATTACACTCTTACAGGATTCTCCAACGGTCTGCATTCTCTACCCAGGGTTGCATCCTTGCAGGATTTTACCTCGGGCTATCCTATTTAATCCCTTTGTGATATTTTATGTATCCTTTCTATCTTTGTAGTAAAAATATTTTTTATTTTTTTCCATCTTTCGTCTTTAACTCTTGCCTCTGCAAGAGTCTAATTCGTGAAATTCGTTTTAATTCGTGTTAATTCGTGTAAAGAATCTTGATTCTATTAATTACTGCGTGCCTTCTTAACCAGGATATTCCACAGCACCAACCAGAAATACTTAAAATCTGTCCAAACCGGTCTTTCAATCTTCTGAACCAAATATTTCCTCTCCGATTCAACAATCTCATCAAAAGTCTTAGGCATATCAGCATAAAATGGAGGTAACAGCCCGGGCTTAACCTTAACTCTGAGCTCTCTAACTTCTTCAGGGTACAAACTGAAATAATGTTCACTCAAAGCCCTTACTCCTACTAAGTTAAGCTCACCTTTGAAGAAATTAATAAATTGAGGTAATTCATCAATCCATAGTTTACGGAAAACCTTGCCCCACCTAGTTACCCGGAAATCATTCTTGAATTTTCCACCTTCCTGCAAACTACAGGTTTTATATACATAATCTTGCAAATACTCTGAGTAGGGATGCATGGTTCTAAACTTATTTACATAGAGTAGCTTTCCATTCTTTCCTTTCCGTTTTAATTGAATAATTGGACCATAAGAAGGATTTTCATCGCGAGATGGCTCTTTAGTTTTAATTGCAATAAAATAATTTATCCCATGAATTTCTTGTTTAGCTAATAGTTCAAAACCACAGAAATAGAGTCTGCCCATAATCTCTGTTTCGCTAAAAGCCCTGTTCTTTCCTTTAGTAATAAAGAAGTATAGTCCTTTAAGTAAAGCAATTTTTGGAAATACTCTCCTCAAGAAAAAATCTATTAAATAAAAAATATTACCAAAGATAGTAGTATAGGATTTGACAAATCGACGATGACGTTGTGCCTTAGTCTCCACACAACCAACAAATACACCTCCTGGGTTCAAATTATCATTTACTTGAATAATATACTTATTAATTCTTCTGAAATTATTAGCCTTTTGTAAATTTATAAAAAGGTTTTGTGATTTCTCTTCTATATTCTCTATATTATAAAGAGCATGACTGTTGATTATCATAGACTTATCTTTATAGAAACAATCTAAATCTAAATACTTGTTAACAAACTCAAAAACTTTATCATCATTGAGCAAGTATTTATCTTTAAGAAGCTGTTTAATAGAATCTTTATGTTCTATATCATCTAAGCAATAATGTTCAACAATCTTAATCGGACTATCAGGTACTTTATCAGAAGTATCAAATTTTGCCAGTTCATAAGCAGAACCTTCTTCCTCTAATTTCTTTGACCTGGTAATAAAAGTGGTCTTAGCAAATGATGGGTTATCTTTATGAAATTGAAATGAATAATACAATAAAGCGAAAACTATTAGTTCTATAAAAATAGTTAAACCTATAGTACCAAAGGTAACATAGCGAGAATATTGAAACCTGTGAAAAAAGAACATAGCACCAAAAACAACAGCAATAGCTATTGCATCACACTTAATAATAGATGCCCACAAAGCTCTCAATCTAGGTTTTTTCTTAATTGAAAATTTTCCTCCCAGAAAACCAGCACCTACCCAAGCAAGTGATAACCCTAATATTGGCTTCGCATAAATAACTAAAACACGACGTGTTCCATTCTTTAGCCATGCAACAATGGCAAAAGCAAGTAAAACTATTCCAATATCTAACAGTAAATATAAAAGGTACCAAACCTTTTTTTTCATCACGCTACCTTCTCTCAAATTTATTTATCCCCCTCCGTGAGGGGGACACAGGGGTGTTCCCAGTTCTATCCACTAATTAAGATTTCTGTCCATAGATTACACAGATAAACACAGATTAAAATTATCAACTTTTTATAATTTTCTTTCTCTTTGCTCTTTTCTTCTTCGTGTAATTCGTGGATAGATTCTCTTTCATTTTGCAAAGCAAAATCAATCCTCTTTTCATTCTTGCAAGCTAATCACACTTGTCAAATAAAAAATCATTAATTTTCTGTCTGCAAAAAAATCCAAAAAAAACTGCTGAACAAGATTTATCTCATTCAGCAGTTAACATAACAGTTATTTACCTAATCAGCTTCTTTCATCTTCAAGATGCTCTTTAAGTATTTCATACATACCTTGTGGAATATCATTTTCATTTTCCTCTTTAGTGAAAGAATCCTCCCAGGGAAAGTCAGGATCTAACTTCTTGATAACTTTAAGCAAGTTGTATTCTATTTCGTACCTTAATTGCTTCATTTTATCAAGATACTCCTGTGTAAACTCATCCACTAAGTATATTAATTCAGCAACTAATGCTAAATAATCACATACCACACTTTTGTTCTTTCTTTCTTCTGACATCAATGGACAAGCTTCTGGAATATCTTGTACAGACTCTTTTGTTCTTTTGAAACACATATTGTTTCTCCTTTTAAGTTATTAAGGTTTTTAACCTTTCATATACTTATAGGGTCCATTTTTTGAAAAAAGGTCCACTTTTGGAAAAAAAATGTATTTTTTTATTTTATCCCTTTCTGAGAGGAGGAATATAGGGGTATTCCATATCTATATAAAAAAAAGACTGATATCAAGGTATCAGCCCATTTATCAGTCTCTCATATTAAATTATTCTCACCACAAAGACAAAAAAACTTCCTTAACACAGAGACGAAAAGGATTTTCACAGATTTTCAATTCTCCCCTTCTCTTTGTCTCCCTATCTCCCCGTCATTTTGCATAGCAAAATCCTTCTCTTCTCAATCTCATATTTAGATAAAAGCAGTTCCGAAACTCCCTGTCCTCCATTCATAAATAAAACCATGACTTGCTCCAGCCTATTATCCTTGAACTTGCATTTATTAATAAAATCAGGATGTTTTCCATCAACTATTAAAAGCAAAATATCTGAATGACAGAGATAAGTAATTATTTCTTTATCTCCACATTCTTCAAGAACGATATAATCCTGGAAATCTACTTGTTGATATTCAAGAGAGTTATTTTTGAAGTGTTCTTCTAATATTGAAGATAGATTTCTTATGGTCTTTCTATTAGTTTCTTTCCAAGCTTTTCTTATATTTGTTATAACTTTATCTTGCATTAGTAACTCTCTTTGATAAATTTATCGTTTAAATTATTCAATTTTTCTTTTAACCAGTAACTTAGTATTACTTTTATTAAATTAAGTATTGAAGAATTTTAATTACTAAACCTCTTTATCTCTTCTTCACTCCGTCTCCCCTTCTTTTTGCGGAAAGGCTGAAAACCTCTTATCAGTCTTCTTCTTCACCTAACCCCTTCTGTGATGGGTTATAGGAGGTGTTACATTAGACATTCTTTCTTAAACCCTGATAAGCTCCTTATCACGTCTGTATTACGGATGATTTATATCTTGTGAAGAAACACACCTCTTCACCTTCAAATACAATCTCTTCACGAAGTTCCTAAACTTCCTCTTCCCCCAAATAATCATCCACTCCACCCTTCTTTCTGCCCAATGCTCTGGATGTATATTCATCATAATCTTATCTGGAAGCTTACCTTCTTCTAAAAGTTTCAATATCTTTTCTAATGAAGTTAAATCAAAATCATACTTAGTATCAACTCTATCTCTTCTATTGATAGAGTCATCACCCCAAGCTCTTCCAGCATCGGTTATATACAAAACTTCATTATAATCTGTATCAAAATATGGTTCGTACTCTACCCCAAACTCGCGATAATCATACTTCTTCCATAATTCTCTACAATCATAAGGACTTGTAGGCCTACCATGCATGGCAATTTTCTTAACAGGATACAGCTTTCTTAACTTTTCCAAATTCTGTTTAAAATCTTCTATACCTAAAGCAAAATCACCCTTTGAATCACATAAAGACTCATAATGATAACCTATTTCATGCCCCAGATTAATAATCTCTTTGATTATTCTTTCATCATAAGATTCAGGTTTCATCCTGAAATAATAAGTTGCTTTAACTCCATGTTGGTTTTCTAACTGTGCCATCTTTAGAGATTTTTCAGGTTTTCTATCTACATCGTGACGGAAAGAGATTTGCTTGTATTTGAGTAATTTTTGATATTGAGTAAAAGAAAAGTCCATTATTTTCCTATGGTACTGTTAAAAATTTCGACAACTCTTTTAGCTGTCATACCATCCCATTTCTCAGGTACTTTCCCTTTTTTAACCTTTCCATTAATAATATCCATACTCTCCTTCACAATCTCTAATGTATTAAGTTTTACAAGTTTGTTAGTTCCTTCTGTAATAGTAATAGGTCGTTCAGTATTCTCCCTAAGGGTTAAACAAGGAACCCCAAAATAAGTAGACTCTTCTTGTAATCCACCTGAATCAGTGAGTAAGAATTTCGCATTCATTTGTAATTTCATAAAATCTAAATAACCTGCTGGAGGAATTAATATTAAATTTTCTATTCCATTTACAAAATCTCGTAATCCTAACTTATCAATATTATTCTGAGTTCTAGGATGAATTGGAAAAACTAACTTAATTTTTTTTGAAATCTCTTTGAATGCATTTAAAATTATCTTTAGTCCTTCCTCAGTATCAACATTTGAAGGTCTATGTAAGGTTATCAGGCAATAAGTGCCTTCTTTAAGCTTCAGTTCATTAAGGATATTTGATTTGTTAGCCTTATCTTTAAATTGAACTAATGAATCAATCATTATATTACCAACAAAATGGATTTTTTCTTTAGGTATACCCTCATTTATTAAGTGTTGATTTCCGTCTAATGAAGGAGTTAGTAAATAATCACAAATTACATCTGTTAAAAGCCTGTTGATTTCTTCAGGCATTGTACGATCAAAGCTTCTTAATCCTGCCTCTAAATGAGCAACTGGTATATGTAATTTAGCTGCAGCCATTGCACAAGCTATCGTACTATTAACATCACCAGCAACAATAACTAAGTCAGGTTTATCGATTAAAATCTCTTTTTCATATAAATCTAATATCTTAGCCGTTTGGGCACCATGGCTACCAGACCCAACTCCTAAATATATATCAGGTTCTGGCATCTCTAGGTCTACAAAGAACAATTTACTCATTCTCTCATCATAATGTTGTCCTGTATGTATAAGTTTTACTTCAAAAATATCTGACTTTTTCTTAAACTCTTTATATAAAGGAGCCATTTTCATAAAATTAGGTCTGGCCCCTACAATTAAATGTATTATTTTCATAACTTCCTATCTAATTATATCTAATAACTTTTCTTTTACTTCATTATATACCTGAATCGATCTTTCAGATTCAGATACTCTTCTTTCAAGTTTCGGCAACATCTTAACAATATCGCTTGGATTACGGGAAAAACACATTTTCCTCTCATCAATTAATTTTCTATCAACAGCTAATAACTTATGTCCAGCAAAAAATGAAATAGCAGGGACTCCTAAACAGGCAGCTTCTCTAGCGAAAGTTCCTGCTCCTGTTAGAACACCTTCTGAATAGTAAACAGCATCCAATCCATTTATGGCTTCATCAGGAATATATATTTTTTTTAACCCTTTGGCATAGTCTGCATCTAATTCATATCGAGGTAAATATAATATATTATAGCCTTTATTAACTAACAATTTTAATAAGTAAGGAGTAATAATTTTATTTCCATTTTGAACATAGTTCGCTTTTATATTTTCTGGTCTTACTATTATATAATTATCAAACGGAATTTTATCCTTAATAGAACTTTGGGGTTTGTAATTAGCCAAATAGATATCTTCTTTAAAACCATTATAATGAATGATTTTTTTATCTTTTATCATTTGTTTATGTAATTTTTCGTTATCAATTGCTGTTGGGAAGAAACAATAATCTGCTAATAGACCATAAGTCCATTGCTTCGCTAAATCATTATCTCCAAATGTTATTATCTTCTTCCTTTCGATAAAGGCTTTATAAATAGCTGATTCACTCCCACAGGAAATAGAAAAATCATATTCTATCTTTCTTTTTTTAAGATCTAGGAATCTTTCAGCAATACCTAATATTTTCTTTAGTTTATTTTTCCCCTTATGGTCACCAATAACTTCATATTTTTCTTCATATTTCTTTAATAACTGTACAGTTTCAGAAAAATCTCTCGCAGTAATAGAAATATCGCAATTGTTTAACATTGACTTAATTCCTAACATAAAATGTACTTGTGGTGTATTAGCAATATCTAACCAAATTTTTTTCATCTACTCCTCGCTATTTTTATTAACAAGATACCATACATAATTGCAGGTAGATTATCATTCTTGTATGTTAAACAATTAATTTTTTCACCTCTATATTTTGAAACAAAGTCTTTTATTGAAAATGACTTTTTCCATATACCTAATAATCCATAGATTAAATCAGTATAGGGATTATACCACTTAAGACCCGTTTCATAACTACTAGGATATTCATTTTTGATACAATTAACATAATTATAGATTATGCTTGGGAAATCAATTCCATTAGCAATTGCTTGCCCCACCCATAGCCATGTCCTAGGATTTATTTCAATTAGCTTATACTTATCATCTCGTGGGTCTCTCAAATACTCAACTTCACAAACTCCAGTATATTTTAGCTCTTTGAGTAGTACTTTCGATTGATTTAAGCAATCTTCTAAGAAAACACTTTCAGTAAAAGTAGCTGTACCAAAATCTATTGGATGTTCTCTTAGTTTAACCCCCATCCAATAAGTTTTAATATGACCCTTTTCACAAAAAGCAGTGAATGAGATAGTTTTGTTTGAGCCATCGTAAGGAATCAACTCCTGACTCATGCTTTTTACTAAACCTACTTTATTTTCAATGAATTCTAATTGTTCATACAATTCTTCAATAGACTTGGCTTTGAATGCTTTTTTGCCTGTTGCATGATAAAATGATTTCCCTTCTTTTCCCCTAGTCAAAATTGGAAACTGAAGATTAATAGCATTTGGTTGAACCTTATCATAGCTACACGTTTTTGGTATAGGAAGTCCTATCGAATCAGCAATCTCTAACAATTTGGATTTATCATATATTTTTTCAACAATATCAAAATCTTCAGTTATTACCTTATAATACTTTTCTAGTTCTACCTTATGTTTAGCTATGGTATAAACAGCATGATCATTGGACGGGATAAGAACCCAATCTTTTATGTTCTCTGATTTAGCTAATTTAATTAAAAAGCTAGCTATCTCATCTGATTTATAATCAGGACATTTAAAGAATTTTTTACAATATTTTGAGTATCTTGCAACACAGTTTCCTGAATCTATTACATAAACAGGTATGCCTTTTGTTCCTAAAGATCTTGTGTTTGCTAGCCCTTGAACATGCCCCTCAATAATTATAGCACCTTTTTTATTTTGCTTCATTATATATTTGAATTAACCTTTTTGCAATAATTTTTGTATCTAAATGCTTAATTTTATCCCTACCATTTGTTTTTTTTTCAAATCTCAAACATTTTTTTATAGCTGATGCGATTTCTTGAGCATCTTGAGAAACAATATAGCAACCGTTAGTATTTTGAATAATAGTTTTTACATCACCAACATCCGTAGTAACTATGGGTAGATTTAGAGCCATTGCTTCTTTAATTACATTTGGGGAACCCTCCCAGCGTGAACTCAAAAGAAGCATGTCTGCAGCCAACATATAATCTTTGATTTTGTTATGTGGAACCCCATTTATAACTTTTAACTCTACATCATTTAAGCTCAGAGAATCAAAAGCATCTTTAGCTAAAGCATAATTTTTGGCATATCGCTCAGGATTAGAAACCCAGATAATCTGTTTTTTATTAATGTCAAAATCAACTTTTTTTTTATACTCTTTTTGATTCCCTAATTGAAACTCTTCCAAATCTACTCCGTTAGGTATAATAATAGCACTTTTATTACCAAGGTTTGTTTTCATATCCTCAGATTTAACAATAATACATTTCCACAAAAATATACTAAATAACTTTGTAACTAACATTTGAAAAGGCTTTGCATTAACGTCACTGCCCATCAAAGAGACAATAACAGGTATCTTTAACCCAAAGCAAGCTAAGCTTGTTGCATAACCAGTCATTGAATAATGAGCATGGACAATATCATACTTATTTTTTTTTATTTCCTTACGTATTATGGAAATATTACTTAGATATCCTTTAAAGCCCTTACCTTTTATCCCGTAATAATCAACATGAACTTTTTCTTTTTCTAGTGATTTACCTTGATTATATACAATCGATGTCATTCCATTAGAGGTATTAGCATTACCTGAGGCTATAAATAGTACTTTCATTTATATTCTTCTCGCTTCATTAAGATTATTGCATGCTCTAATCTTAAATCATAAGATTCATTTGTATTAAAATCACCCTCTTCAAAAATCCAACCATCTTTATAGATATACCTACCAATTTTTCCGTCAACCATCATTTGATATTCATCAGACTGACCAAAAATAGTTTGAATTTCATTAACGAAATACTCTCCTGAAGGAGTTTCGAGAATATCTACAGCTTGAGAAAAAAAAGCTGTTTTATCACAGACATCTTTCATAAAATCAAATAAGGACAAAGGAGGGTTATCGTAAACTTTATTTTTAGTGCCTGATGCCATTTCACCTATTTTTGCTTTCTTATGAGCAAAATATGATTCTCCTATTTTGACAACTCTCCACTCAAAATCATGAGGAATGAACTCTTGTAAAATTATGAAGTGTTTTTGAGTATCTTCACCTCTGGCCTTATATAATTTTAGTTTTTTTTTTAGTAATTGAGGAGAAGATATTGCTTTTTTTAACCAAGATTTTGGATTTCCTGAATTTCTATTTGGCCCTCTCCTTCTTGTAATACCTTTTGTATAAGCATTTTTAATATATTTATCCAATTCACTTTTAGTTTTAATAATCTTAACTCCTGAACCAGAAGCCCCTATGTTTGTTTTAGCAACAATAGGTAGCTTTACATCCTGGGAAAATGCTATCACTTCCTTTTTTTTATAAAACACATACGTTTTAGGGTGAGGAATTTCTTTTGCTGTTAAATAATAACTAAGCAGTCTTTTGTTTTCATATACATAAGCTTCTTCACAACTAGGATAAGTTAGAAAATTTAAAACTTTTGCAATTATATACACCCTTTCATCGTACATTTGTTTTGCATAAGAAAGATTACCTGGTGGTCTTAACAAGCAACAACTTGGTTTGTATTTAACAATTTTATCAAGCCAGTCATTGCTAGCCATATCAATAAATATATAATCCACATCATATTTAATACATGATCTTTCCCATTTATCATTACTATCCTCTAAAGAACAAGTCAAAATACAACATTTTTTTTTAATCATTGTTACTCATTTTTTTAATTGATTAACGTAATACTGTATACTTAAATAATTACTTTTATTCAATATATTAATATCATTAATTTTATGATTATCAATAAAAATACTATCAGTTTTTTTGGTATTAAAACCATCAAGTGGCTTATTTTTTTTAAATAATCTAATGCCCAATATTTTAATATTACCTTGCAAGGTTAAGGTATCCTGCATACTATAACCTCTCGCACTACTATACTTAGCTAATTCTGGATAGTTTAATTTTACTAACTTAGAATATAGAGTTGCAGATCTAGTCTTTTGCATAAATGTAGCTGGCTTGAATTTGTATCTATTTATTGCATAAGTTGTTTTAAAATACTCTTCAACAAATTTTTTTTCAATAAATGGCGAATAGGAGAGTACAAAATCATTATAACTATTAATTTCACTTCCAAAGTACTTTCTCAAGTTATATTCAAATCTAAATTTAGCATATACCTCCGAGTTATTTTTTAGTAGCTTGCAATCTCTCTTAATATAATTTATTCTACGATATAATTCATTTGGCACCGTTTCAGCAAAGTTTAATTCCTTAACTATTTCGAGCACTACTTTGTTAAATCCTTCAATATTAAGACAATCGAAATTATGTTCAATCAAATCTATAACATATTGTGAGACAACATCATTCCCTTTAGGCTTTCCATTTTTAAAAACTTGATCTCCAAAAATTCCTGTAATAATAACTCTATTTTTCTTGGATATCTCTTTTATTGAATACAAATAGTGAGATCTTTTATAACTTCTTGATCCATTAGATAGAACAATCGTATCATTTGCGTTATTCATAAAATCATTCTCTAAGTATCCTTTATCTAATAGATAAGGAGTATATGATAAACCTTCCTTATCTGCTATCAACTGAGGTATTTTAACATCAGGGGCATTTGTAGCCCCAAATGAGTATGTATCAATTTCTTTATGATTTTTCCTATCTATCATTGACAGAATTAATCTACTATCCCAGCCTCCAGTCAACGACATTGCTTTATGTCCAACCTTAAGAGCACAGATTTTATTGCATGATTCACTCAAAGAACTATTTAAAATATCAAAGTTTTTTTTTGATGAGACGTTTTCATAATTAAATAACTCTTCAACACCCCAATACTTCTTTACCGATATTTTATCTTGAGATATTTTAATAATTGATGCATTAGAAATTGTTTGTATGTTCTTAATTAATGTATTATCCGATAATATATAATTGAATAAAAGCTGTTCTAAAATTGATGTTTCATCTACTTCAACTTTGCTTAGTAACTTAGCAATACCGCTTAATTTTGAGCAATAAATTATCTTTTCATTGTCTTCATAAACAAATAAAGGAAGAGTCCCTAAATAATCATTTATTACAACTATCTTATTTTTTTTTATAAGATGAAAAACTAAGTTATAATTTCCTGATAAATAACTATTAATCTTCTCTCCATACTCAATAAATAAATAAGGTAAGTATTGTACTTCTAATAATGACGATGCCATTTTGTATTTTTTAATAATACTTTTTTTTATATCGCTTTCTATAAAGAAAAGACCTTCACAAAAACAATTCATATCTAATTTTTCATTGAATGTGAAGTTTTTTTCACTGTTGTCACCAATGCGGGATACAGATGCTAAAATTAAATTATTATGAATTAAATGCTTTTTATTTTGTGATGAAGTATAAGAAATTGCTCTTAATACCTCTATAATGCTCTGTTCATTAGGAATTTCATAATTACGCTTACTTATATAAACAAATAATCCTGCCATTACACGATCCTTTCCTTGTTTATATAGTGAGCGATCTCTCCCATAGTACCAATCCATAATACATTAGAATCTCGTAACTTCGTTATTTCTTGGAAGAAAAGTGGGAATACTGAGCTTATGAGCTCTTTTTCTAAAGAAGGATGGAACCACAAATGAGCAATACTTCCTGTCTTAATTGCTTTTTTTACAATTTTCATTAATCTCCGAACAAAATACTCGCCACTCCAGCCGTATTCTAAGTTATATTCTAACATAGCTGTTGTTGGCGTTACTAGTAGCCCGAACTCATCACGAAATGGGTAAGAAATTCCGATGTTAGGTATTTTTTTTCTATATATTTCAAAACTATTATCCCTTAATACTTCAAAATTTCCGTACATCCCTCCCGGAAAAACAAATGCTTTTTGTTTTAAATTAAACCTTTCTCCTACTTCAATACATGCCCTTATCTCATCTTGTGCAACTTCTTTAGGACAGTTCTTATAAGACATATCAATATGACTGAAAGTATGGCAAGCTATTTCATGTTTAGTTTTTCTTTTAAGAATATCTATGATTAAATCTTCTCCATACCATCCAGGATTTTCAGTGTAATTTGAATAAGGATCATGGTCGTACCAATCACCTTCAATAAATTTCCAGTGATCATTAAAGTGTGGTATTCGAGCCATCCAATCATGTTCACCCTTAAAACAATTTTTCAAAAAAAGATGACCAACAGTTGCCCATGTAATTGGTATATTATACTTTTGAAAAGTATCTAATAAGGGTTTGATGTTATCTCTTTCATTAATACCTTTTTTGATATGATCAGCACCGGTTTTTGTATAACGCCAAGCCCAAGACATCTCAAAATCTGCTGAAATAATGAGTCCACCCTTTTCGCCATTTGGAAATTTTTTCTGTAAGTCTATTGTATCTTGCTTAACTTTTAGACTATCTGAGAAAGGAAACACCAGTTTGGACAATAAACCTCTTTGTTTGTAACCGAGTTTTTTCCTAAGTTTACTATAAATTTCTTTCATTTTATCTATTTTTCAATTATTCCTTATTATTTTATTTATTATTCTCTCATACTCCAAAATCATTGTTTCTAAGGAAAATCTCTTCAAAAAATCTTCTAATTCTCTACTATATTTATTACAATCATTAATAATCTGATCTGTGTTCATCAATATGGAGGCCAGTTCATCAATATTTTTATATTGGAACAAAGAACTTGTTTTATCAAAAACTGTTTCAGGAATACCACCAACATTTGTTGCGATTATAGGTAACCCAGCGAACATTCCCTCAAGAATTGCATTAGATATCCCTTCTCCTTTAGAAGAATGTATCATAATATCTGCCATCTGTAAATAAAATAATACATTTTCAACACTACCTGCAAAATATAACCTATCATCGATTTCTAATTTATTAGAAAGATTAACTAACTCTTCTTTCATCGGCCCATTACCAATTATTAGATATCTAAAAGCTATTTGATCTTTAATTTTCAATAGAGCTTTAAAAACTGTTTTATAGTCTTTAAATGGTACTAAATTGGCTACGGTAATAAAGATTATCTCATCATCTTTTATCTTTGGAAAAAGCTCATACAATCGTGTCGATTTTTCAGCTTTGCCTATTTTTTTTTTATAATAAATTTCTTTTCCATTATATAATACATATCTGCTATTTCTCATACTAAGATTGTTAGCTTTCAAACCAGCATAAGAATTTGCAATGATGTATGGAGACAAGTGTAATACTAAAGTTCTTAGATAATGACTAAATTTTCTATCTCTAATACCATGCCTAATTGAAGCGTTTATAAATTTAGCCTTAATTGCAAAACTAACTATTAAACCCATTATAGCTTCATAGTTTCCCCAAGAAATAATGACATTAGGTTTATTATCTATGCAATATCTAAACAAAGCTTGAAATCTTTTAGAAGGCTTTGTCTTAATTCTATGCACTTTGTTGTGTAAATTATATTCCTCAATATACGAGTTTCCCAAATTTTCATTGAAGTATAAAATTTTATTATTGAGGGAAGAATGTTTTACAATAGTAGCAAGTTGCCTTTCTCTTCCACCTCTTGTCATTGAAGAGATTATATGTATAATTTTCAATTAATCTCCCTAAACAATATGTTCGTTAGAAGACTGGAATATTTGTTGGGATTAAACTTATCATTGCATAACTTTCTCCCATTTAAACCAATTTTTTCCAAGGTTTCAGAAGATAAGGATGTAATTTCTTGTAATTTTTGCAATAGCTTGCCTTTCACTATAGCTTTTTTTACAGGCAATATAAATCCATTTTTACCATCAATAATGTATTTGTTGTTATCACTCACATTTGTAGTGAGTACCGGTACTCCTGAAGATAAATACTCTGCCAACTTTGTAGAAAAGCCATATTCTGTTTGCAGATTTCTAGGTCTAACAACAACTAATAAATCGAACTCTCTCAATTTTTCTTTGACTTCTAGTTGATTTATTTCATTTTCAAAAGATATGAAACCGATATCCTCAATTTTACGTTCAAGTTTTGATATTATTTCTTTTAATCCATTCCCATATATTTTCAGAAATATAGTTCTTTTTTTTTGGTGATTCAATTCTATCACTGCATCTAGTAATGTAAAGATACCATCTTTTTGCTCACTAATTATTCCAAAATATCCAATACTAAAATACGAGTTTTTGCCTGACAATATATTTTTGTAATCAACATTATTTAGTATTGGTATTCTAATTACTTGCTTGTTAAACTTATTGTATAAATTGAACATCTTAGTAGATATGGAAATTATGCCATCAAACCTTATAGCTAGAATATCGGTAACAACACCAGTAACAAAATCCATACATTTAACAAGAATGAAGCCAATAGTTTTAAATAGATTTCTTGAAGAAATTGTTTTATTAATCGCGATTGCGGTCTTTAACTCATTTTTCTCAATAACTATTTTATATTTTCTTTTTATATTCTTCAAACAATTTACCACTAATGATAAGGTTGAATAATATAAAAAAAATGACACTTCAATACTAGGCAAAGAAAATTTTTCTTCACATATGCTGACTATATTTTTAACAAATCTAGAATCATCATGAAAATGAAAATCATTAAAAGTTGATTTTTTATGCTTGACTTTTTCTCCAATCCATACACTGAAATGCTCTTTATGTAAAGTTTTAAAGCTCTTTAGATAATTATATATATTTGAGACTATTATACACTTTACTCCAACCTTGGACAAGCTTTTGCAGTAATTTACCACTCTATTGTATCCTGCACCTTTAGGGAATTCAAGATCAAAGTTAGTAATAATAAATAAAACTTTTCTTTTATTCAAACCAATATCCTAATCAACGATCCCTATCCATCTATTTTTCAATCCACTCAATCCCATAATAATCTTCAGTACTCGGTAAGTTGTATTATCTACTTCATATTCAGGACATTTCTTAAAATTCAATGATTCATCTACGGCAAGCTTGATTGAGCTTAGAACTACATTAGATTTCAAACCTGTCAAGATTATTGAGCCATAGTCCATAGCCTCAGGCCTCTCCAGTGAATTTCTAATGGTAACAGCTGGGAATTTAAGCATAGAAGATTCTTCACTTATAGTGCCACTATCAGAAATTGCACAGATGGCATGCATTTGGAGCTTATTATAATCAAAAAAACCAAATGGTTTTAGGAATCTGAGTAAAGGGTCAAGAGTAATCAGTGACGAGTGAGGGCTAATGAGTGATGAATCCAAAGCTTCCAAGCGCTTACGAGTACGTGGATGAGTTGAAACCACCACAGGGACATTGTAAGTCTCAGCTATTAGGTTAAGAGTGTTTAAAATTTCCCTAAGATTTTCCAGATTATCAACATTTTCTTCTCGGTGGACAGATACAATGAAATACTCTTTCTCTTTTAGTCCTAACTCATCTAGAATAGTAGATGCTTTAATCTTATCCATGTTTTTGTGTAATACTTCATACATAGGAGAACCAGTAACATAGATATGTCTATGAGGTAATCCTTCAGATAGTAGATGCCTGCGTGAATTTTCCGTATAAACTAAGTTAAAATCAGCCACATGATCAATAATTCTTCTATTAATCTCTTCTGGAACATTGAAATCAAAAGATCTATTTCCTGCTTCCATGTGAAAAATAGGTATCTTCATTCTTTTAGCAATAATCCCAGCTATCGAAGCATTAGTATCACCCAAAATCAAAACAGCATCAGGTTTCTCTTTAAGAAAAACTTCTTCAGTTTTAATTAAAGTTTCACCTAACACCTTACCTAATGAAGATGTATCCACACCTAAGTAATAATCAGGTTTCCTTAATTCTAAATCTTTATAGAATATTTCATTTAGTTCATAATCATAGTTTTGCCCTGTATGAACTGTAACATGATCTGTATATTTATCTAATAGTTTCATTACTTCGGATAGACGGATAATCTCTGGGCGAGTACCGACAATAGTAACTACCTTTAGTAAAGGGTGATTAGTAATGAGTGAAGAGTGAAGAGAGCTAGCAAATCTGGCTTCCTCAGTTAGCGTAGATTTATTTTTGTTTTTCATTTAAATACCTCTTTAATCCCAGTATAAGTTTTCTAATGTTCATTATATATATTTCAAATTGGTTATATATCTCTTTACTTATGAATTTTAATTCGCAACATATAATTAACTGTGTATCAACTTCAGCAAGTGAACCTAAAGCAATTGATAAGAAGTGAATAAATTCTTTATCTGAACTTCTTCCTGCACCTTCTGCTATATTTGAAGGGATTGAAACAGCTGCTCTCCTAATTTGACTAGTAATACCATACATTTCTACTTTAGGAAAGCCTTCAGTTATTTTATATATTTTCACTACTAACTCTATTGATCTTTTCCACGCATCTAAATCCCGATGTGTTGCCATGACTTAACCACTCCTCACACTTCACTCATCACGCATTACTCATAACTCGTTACTCATCACTCACTACACTTCTTCGTAGAAGGTATCTGGATCATCAGCATCATAAAACTCATTTATCCAGAACAAGGTAATAAGCTCTTCATCCCCAACATTAGTAATATTATGCGTAAACCAAATAGGCATATCAACAAAACTAGGCTCTTTTCCATCCAGAAGATATTCTATTACTTCATCTGTTCCGATTTTACGTAGCTTGATAGATGCCTTTCCTGAAATTACTGCAAATCTTTCTACTTTGCGGGTATGATAGTGATTGCCTCTAGTAATTCCAGCTTTTGTTGTTGAGAAAGAAAACTGTCCTTCCCCATTACTTTTGATAATTTCAACAAAAGAGCCTCGGTTATCTGAGTGTTTTGTGTATAGCACAGGGAAGTGCTCTTGAGGAAGATAACAACGATAAGTGTTGAAAAGAGTTAAATCAAATTTATTATCTAATTTTGGAATTATCCCTTGAGAATAAGTGTTGTGAAAATTAAATAATTTATCTCTAAGTTCTGTGACTTTACATTTGCCAGTATAAGATAGTTTTACTTCATCTTTATAATTTTTATCTTTAATATTTTTAATAATTTCTTGGCAAAGCTCTTGCACATAAATCATTTCTAATTCTGCATCAACCTTAACCTCAACCTCTTTCTCAGTTGCTATTAAATGCGAAAAAGTAGAAGTAACAGAATTATAAAAAGGATTACCAAAAGGTCCATAGACATTAGGAATTACTAATCCAGTAAAGAAACATCCACCTGCTTTAGCAAATTCAACAAACTTTTCACGTCCTTCTCTTTTAGATTTACCATAAAGATTATCCCTAACTTCTTGGGTTGAGGAAGACATAATAATATGAGGCTTTGTTCCACATCTTTTCACACTATTAATAAGTTTTTCTACTAATTCAATATTTGTTTTATATAATACTTGAGGATCATTGTGTCTGTTCATCGCAGCAAGATGAACTATCACATCACATTGAATTACAAATTTATCTAAAACCTCTTCACTTTGAAAGAATTCATCAGCAAAGGTGATTCTTTCGAAAGAGTCGTCTAACCCTAAGTTGTTGTAGAGGTGGGTCCCGATAAAACCTGTCTGGCCTGTAATACCTATCTTCATTTTAAATCCTTTGTTCAGTTATGAGTGAAGTGTGATGAGTAATGTGTTTGTCTTAATTCTTCACTCTTTACTAATTTGAGATCCTCTCGGATAAAATCCAACTTAAGCAACAAATCCTTAGTCTCTTCCACATCCATCCGATGCGTATTATGTGAAGTATATTCAACTATCTCCTCTATCTTATTATCCCCTTCAGAGAAGTAGCGATTATAATTTAGGTCTCTTGTATCTGCTGGAATACGATAGTACCTACCGAGGTCTTCAGCTTTAAGCATCTCTTCCCGATTTACCAAGGATTCAAAAAGTTTTTCTCCATGACGAGTACCAATAAGTTTAATCTCACTATCAGATTTATAAAGTTCCTTAAGAGCTTTAGCCAATACCTCGATGGTACAAGCGGGTGCTTTTTGCACAAAGCGATCACCTTGATTTCCATGTTCAAAGGCGAACATAACTAAGTCAACAGCATCATCTAAGGTCATCATAAAGCGAGTCATATTAGGATCTGTAATAGTTAGAGGACTCCCTGCTTTGATTTGCTCTACAAATAGAGGAATAACAGAACCACGAGAAGCCATAACATTGCCATAACGAGTTCCACAAAAGATGGTTTCGTCTCCACCATTACGGGAGTTAGCAACCATAACCAATTCCATCATAGCTTTAGAAATACCCATTGCGTTGATAGGATATACCGCTTTATCTGTACTTAGTACAATAAGTTTCTTAACTCCATTAAGCATAGCAGACTGCATAACATTATTAGAACCTAAAATATTAGTTTTAACAGCTTCTATGGGGAAGAATTCACAAGAAGGAACTTGCTTTAAAGCAGCAGCATGAAAGACATAATCTACCCCTTTCATTACTGTGTTAACTGATTCAATATCTCGAACATCCCCAATATAGAATTTGACCTTAGGATTGTTAATTTTTTTTCTTAGATCATCCTGCTTCTTTTCATCCCGACTGAATATTCTGATCTCTTTTAAATCAGAATCAATAACCCTTCGAAGGACAGCGTTTCCAAAAGAACCTGTACCACCTGTTATTAATAAAATTTTATTTTTGAACATTCCCTATCTCCATTTGCTGTTTTTTATAAAATAAACCTGCATAAAATAACATTAAAGCCAAATAGTTGTACATTTGTGCTTGACTAAAGCCATTGATAATGAGGATTAAAAATAATGAGTATTTTCTAATATCTGTAACATTATATTGTCTTGAAACTACAACACTTCCTTTATACAAAAAATATAAATATAGAATTCCAAAAATAAAGCCGTATTGAGCCAAAACCCCAACCAAATAACCTGAAGGTATTTTACTAGCACTATACATATCCTCCTCCGATGAAGCAGTAATAATTCCTCTACCAAAAATTGGATTATGTATAGCAACGTTAAGACCTTTTCGTAATCTTATAAACCTACCTGTTGAATATCGATTATCTAAATCACCCTCCATTTGTGTTTCAACATGCTTATTAATTTTATCTCCTAAGAAATCCAATTGATTATATAAAAAATATGATAAAAACAAAAATAAGGGTATTATTAGCATTTTAGACATTCTAACAAAATTGTTTTTCTGTTTTAAAGAAAACAACCATAATGTTAAAACCATAAATAACATTATATATCCCGTTGTTGAGAAAGTTGAGATTAATCCTAAAATCATGATAATATTTCTTTTTGAAAAGAATTCATTTCTAATGATATTGTTTAAACTAATAGCGAATGTTAAATAAAATGCCCAGGCCCCAGGTTCGTGGGCAATACCAGCATTTCTTGAAATATCAGGTAATGTCGAAAATACCGATGTATAAATAATTAATGATCTTGGCCATACATCTGTTGAATAAGGATGTAATAGTATAACCATTTTTCTAATAAAAGATCTAACTATAGATATATTTTTTTCCAAAATCCATATAATGCTAGTAAAAATTGAAAAAAAATATATTAGCTTTAAATAATATTCAAAGAAAGTTGATTTATATTGTTTATATATTTGATAAGGAATAAAAATCATCAATAATGGATATGTAAAAAAAGTTAACAATTTAAAACCAAACATTAAACCTTGTATTACAATTAACATATTATTAATTAGTATAATTAGCTTAACTTTACTGTCAGTTTTTTTTATACCAAAGATAAAAAGTATTAAAAATGAGAAAGCAAAAAATCTAAGATAACGGTTCCCAGAAAAAAATACCGAGCTATTTATCATATAGAATATACAAAACCAAACAAAGTTGAATCTTGTTGATTGTATGGTAGTTTTATTCATACATTCTCTTTATTTATTCCAAATACTATTATCATTTCTCATGATTCTCTTGTATTGAATCGGAGCTATTATTGCACTTGGGATTGCTTGAACAAAGATAATTGTTAAAAGCACACCATAAAGTCCTAGATCA
Organism: Cloacimonadales bacterium (SeqCode); assembly: GCA_963678375.2. GTDB lineage: Bacteria > Cloacimonadota > Cloacimonadia > Cloacimonadales > JAFGVF01 > JAEKNW01. Next base: position 1,186,977 of record OY782831.1, on the reverse strand, counting down.
AAATACTTCACAGAAATGATACTCAAGGGGATAAATAATGGAACTTTTATCAATAGCATAATCATACTAAGTTTAAGCTTACCTGTAGCATTTATGAATGGTGAAAAAATAGTATTCCACATTCTCAAAGCCATATATATAACCAATAGAAATGATAGTACATAATTAACTTCAACCTTACCATTTAACCAAATGTCAAAAGACACTTTTTGAAAAATAAAAAGAATAATCAAAATACCTATTAGAAATACTGCTAGCTTTTTTAATCGATTAACTGTTATTTTTAACCATTTATAATCTCCTTTATGATACGCATCACCATACCCTGACCATAATGGCTGTGTCAGCATCTCGAAAAGCATATAACCTATAGAAAAATATTTCTTTGATATATTATATAACGTAACTGATTCAGGACCAATTAAAGCAGACATTAAAAAACTTGTAGTTTGAAACATGATTATTGAAGCTATCTGAAGAAAGAAAAATCTTAGTCCAACACTTAGCAAATCTTTTGATAATGACAAATCTATTAATTTTAGTGATGGTTTAATTTCCTGATATTTAGTTGAATATAGTACTACAGACATTACTAAAGTTACTATCAAATTAGCACCAGTATAAAGTAGAGCATAGTTAAAAATTGATGAATGGGTAGTTCTGTTTAAAATTACTATTCCAACTAAAGAAATTAAATGAGCAACAACCCCAATACTATCACTTAAAGCATTTTTTTGATCAGCACGCAAAATTGTATTAATCAGTTTTAAAACGAAATTACATATCATTGCTATGAAAACAACAGCCGCAATCATACTTAAGCTTTCATTTAGATCTGTGGGAGCATTTAACAATTTATTAAAGTCTAGAAAGCTATTGATTATTAAAAATATGGGAATAATTATTAATGCGAGCATTGTGAATAAAAAGTATGCAGTACTCACATAACTTTTTATCTCAGATATCTTATTTTTTGCTTTTAATTCAATATACTTATTTCTTAACCCATTACCAATCCCAATATCGAATATGAAGAACCATGCTAAGACTGAACTTAAAGCTGTCCAAAGACCATATTCTGCTTTAGTTAAATAATCAAGTGTTATTGGAACCATTATGAAACTAATAACTATATTAACCATTTTTAAGATAGCTGAACCAGATAAATTTCGAATTACAATAGAGGTGCGACCTGTACCAAAATATAATTGTTTAATTTTTTTTATCAACTGAGTTCCTTTTATTAAAATCTTTTTTGATTTTTCTTAAAGCTTCAAAATATCCTTTCATTGCTTTATCATTATCATATCGTGAAGTAACCCATTCATAACCATTGTTTGCTAATTCTTTTTGCAGCTTCTCATCATTTAATAATTTTAACATTTCCTGAGTTAATTCATCCTTATTACCCTGCTTACAAATAATAATATTTTTCCTATCTTTATTTACTTCAGGAATACTTCCTGTTTCATATGTTACTACAGGGAGTTTTAAAAACATACTCTCAATTATGGTACCAGGAATTAAATCATTATATGTAGGTAATACAGAGATCCTTGCTGTTTTAATTGTTCTAAAAAGCTCTTCTTGTGTTTTAATAAATCCCCATAGTTTTATATTATCATTTAATCCATTGTTTTTCAGATAATTATCTATATATTGTTTCATACCTTTCCCACTGCTTCCTATAATAATCGCTAATACATTATTTTTCTGATTTTTAATACTCTTTATACTTTCCAAAAAATCATATATTCCTTTATCTTTAGTGATTTTTGCAAAGAAAACAAAATCATGATTTTTTGAAACATCTTCAACATTAAAAACCTGCAAATCACGAGGAAACATATAATTATAGATATTTATATCACAAGAAGAACGATTTTCTTTCCTAATTTTTTTAACATAATCAGTCATTTCTTCTGTTCTCAAATTAAAATTATTAAATTTAGTAATAATCTTATTTTCTATTTCAACTCTGTGTTTTAACTTTTTACCGCGACTTATTCTAGTACTTCTTCCAATAAAGCCTTGAATAGTTATCAAAACAGGTATCTTTTTTCTAAACTGTAATATACTTGATGAATAATATGCATTTTCTGCACCGACTAGGTTTATAACATCAGGTTTGATTCTTTTTATCATTTTACCGATTTTTCTTCGATTAAACAGGTACTCTACTAAAGCATCTAAATCTATAAAGCTTGGCCATGGTCTTCCAATGAAAGGTATCCCTGTTCTAAAAAATAAGAAGGTAATATTCTTATTTTTAAATGATCTATCCTTAGTAAGCCATGGATATGGTGATATAATGAATATCTGATGTTCAGGATATTTATATAACTCATTAATATAATTCGTCACCCAGGGTGCAAACTCATTAATTTCTCTTCTAGGTTTCACTAACTTTTGCACTTCTGAATTTGAAAAATGACAAATTATTGCTATTTTCACACTTCATCTCTCTTTAAAATAGTTATCCCTTTCATATATATACCTTTATCAGGATTACCGATTTTATAATTAGCTTTTCCTAAATAATCATCAATTAAATACTTCAAAAAATTGCAACCAGACTCGTGCGTAAAGGGTACCCACCCCCAAATCTTGGATTAAAATCAATGAACCAAATCTTATTACTACTATCAATTATAAAATCAATATCCATGTTTCCGATGTGTTTAAAAAATTTACTTAATTTTTTTGCAAATTTATCAAAAAAAACGCCATCAACTATTTCCGCCTTATCAGTTTCCCCAGCCCTCATCTCTATCTTTTTTTTTACAACATGCGTTACATATTCACCATTCAAGTTATTAAAAACATCAACATTATACTCATCCCCTTTGATGAATTCTTGAAAGATAAAACTTTGGTCTTTAGTATTTAGAGCTGAACTACTATTAATAACCTCTAATCCTACACTACCGCTTCCTAATTTCAATTTTTTTATTAGTGGAAAATTCATCTCAGCTTTAGAGTTATAAATCTTAGGATAATTTAGCCCACACTTATTACATAAAATAGCTGTCTCTTTTTTATCTAAAAGAACATTAACTAAATTATAATCAGAGATGATAATAGTTGTACCAACTTCCAAGAATCGGTCTTTGTTTTTAGCTAACAGAGGGATTTCAAAATCCATTAATGGGATAATTATATCAATATTATTTTCTTTACAAATAGTGAGTAAATCTTCTAAATATAAATCTTCATTCCCTGATACTCTAGTTGTTATTAATCTATTCACTTTATCAGAGACCCAAAATCCAGCCGTATTCTGACTAGTATCAGTTAGATATATCTGTAAATTATATTCTTCATTAATCTCTAACAAAAAATCTATAAAATATGTTCTTCTTCCTATATTAGTTAGCAGTAAATTCATTAAATATTAACCTTAATTGTATTGATTTTATACCATTTTCTCGATTATCTATCCTACCAAACTCTTTAAAACCTAAGCGAGTATACAAATGTAATGATTTTGAATTTTCTTCAGAAGTTTGTGTTTCTAACCCCAAACTTCCTTTACCCTTGCAATAATCAATGACAGACTCCATTAATAAGACAGACAATCCTTTTCCTCTATAATTTCTATTAATAGCTATAAAGGTTAAAAAGCTATATTTATATGACTCAGGATTACAATAAAATACAGCGATCCCTGCAAAATTAGATTTATAGGAAATCTCTAATACTACCCCTTCATTAACCCATTTTTTTGCATAATTTTCTAATAATCCTCTCTTCGACAAGGGAGGGTTAAAATCATCATCATTTTTTTCTAGTGTCATAATAATTTTTTCTAAATTGTAAATTTTTTTTATTTTGTACTTTTCACTATCTCTATTAGAGGCACACATTGGTAATTCCTCCTGTGTTAACAATTAAAGAGTTTTCAATATTTTCATCTTCTATGTATCTCAACAATCTAACATTGTAGATTGGATCGACTAAAATACCAGTTTTTTGAAAAAAATTTTTAATTAAAACACTATCCCCTGGAATAATATTCCCATATTTACCAGCAAATCTATCATCAATAAAAATTTTTTCCAGAACATATTTGCCATCACTAAAATCTAAAACAGAATTTATACACAGTTCTTTTGATCGAGAAATAGATATCCCTATAACTGTTACATTACAATTAATTTCATGACAAAACTTTGCAAAACCATAGGCAGTTGTTCCTGTTCCAAAAGGTAAAATTATTTTGGAAATCTTAGTAAATATATTACTTGAATTATGTAAAGCCCTTAATAGTTCAATATACTCAATTGTAGACTCTTCTAGGTGCCCACCTCCCGGAATCCAAAAATAATTAGAATACATAATTTTATATTTATGTATCTGATTATATGCTTTTTCTTTATCAATATAAAGTATCTCAGCTCCTAGTCTTCTTGATAAATTTATGTTTGGAAACATTCTATCATGTTGGCCGTTACCAATTATCAATATTACTACAGGTATGTTATTTTTTATACCATAATAGGAACAAGCTAAGGCATGATTTGAATATGGGCTACCTAATGAAATAATACCTTTTTCGGACCGATTTTGCATTATAGACCTGATTTTTCTGAATTTATTTCCTGCAAAAATGTTACATCCTAAACTCTCATCTAAGATTAAGTTGTTATTGTATTTTACTAAATTATATTTCATTTTACTCCACTAGGGACATTCACAACCCTATCTTCCAACCACCATGCGTTCTCTAAGCGGCCGCAATAACACTCTTTAAATATTTCAAGTTTATTCATCAACGTCCAAATTGGTCTTGTCATAACACCACTTTCATTTGATTCTTTCAAGAATAAATCTCTCTCTTCTCTATTTTCTAAAATCACAGCATTTAACCAATAGTTTGATAGAGAATTTTTTGGTTCCGTAAAAAATTCTAGTTGATTTGTTGATTTGTTGATTTGTTGATTTGAGAAAAAATCTTTATATCTCTGAGCTAAAACCCTTTTCTTTTCAATAAAGCTATCTAATTGCTCTAATTGAGCACAAGCAAGAGCTGCATTAATATTTGGCAACCGATAGTTATAACCTATCATATCATGTTTATACTCCCATTTATGAGGAATCTTAGCAGTTGTTGTTAGATGTTTAGCGAGCTTAGCCAAATCTTCATCATCAGTTATAATCATTCCGCCACCACCAGAGGTGATAGTCTTATTTCCATTAAAGCTTAAGACACCAAGCTTACCAAAAGTACCAGTGTGTTTTCCTTTATAATAGCTTCCAATAGATTCAGCAGAATCTTCCACGACAGGAATACCATATTCATTACAAATTTCGACAATCTCATCTATTTTGCAAGCATGTCCAAAGGTATGCATGGGAACGCAAGCAGTAATTTGTTTATTGGTTGATTTGTTGATTCGCTTATTAGATGAGCTATCCCATATAGTTTCATTTTCTAAAAATGTATTTAATGCACGGGGAGATAATCCCATAGTATCTCTATCAACATCTAAAAATAAAGGTTTAGCCCCACAGTATGAAATTGCATTAGCTGTAGCAATAAACGTAAGTGGTTGAGTAATAACCTCAGTATCTGCTTTTACCCCCACTAGTATTAGAGCAATGTGTAAAGCTGCTGTACCATTTACCACAGCTACAGCTCTCTTTGATCCAGTATATTTTGCAATATCTAATTCAATCCTATCAACAAATTTCCCTACTGAAGAGACAAAGGTAGAATCAATACACTCTTCCAAGTATTTCTTTTCATTACCCCAAAAGCGAGGTTCATGGAGAGGGATGAAATCGTTTGTTCCGTAAATCGAACGGATAAAGTCTATAACTTCTTGGTATTTATTCATAATTTTCCTTTTTATCTAACACAAAAGCACAAAAAATTCACAAAAAAACAAAATTAATTTATAACTCTTTTTATTCCATTACCGATATTATTGACATTGAAATTAACTAATAAACCAAGTTTCTTCCTACTCAATCTAAGGTAGGTTAAAAGTTGTGACCCAAACACAGGCTTCATATCATCAACAGCTTTTAATTCGATTATTATTTCATCTTCAACAATAATATCTAATCTATATCCTGATTCAATATTCTGACCTTTATAGATTAGCGGTATCATAACTTCACTTTTATACGAAAGATTACATAAATCCAGCTCTCTACACAAGCTCATTTGATATGCTCTTTCTAATAAACCTGGACCTAACTCTTTATGAACATTATAAATACAATTAACTATCTTTTTACTTAACTCATTAAGATAATCCATCTTTTCTTGATCAACAACAACCATAACTAACCTCTTAACCATCTATGCTTTTTATTCATTTATCTATTTATTTAATTATCTTTTTAGTGTTTTCGTGTTAAAAGTTTTGTGTTTTTGTGTTAAACTATTATAAATTATAAATCCCAGGCTTATACTGCCTCAAGTTCTCTTTATCCTTAAACCACTCAATAGTCTCTTTTATCCCTTCTGCAAGAGTATATCTAGGAGACCAGTCAGTTAATCTTTTAATTTTTTCATTCGAACCAAAAAGTCTATTAACCTCACTCTTTTCAGGTCGTATCCTTTGTTGGTCACAAACGATCTTAGCTTTAGGGTTAATTTGATCTATCATTTCCTGAGCTAATTGCCCTATAGTGACTTCTGATTGGGTAGCAATATTTATCTCTTCGCCTATAGTTTTATCAGATTTAGCAATCTCAATAAAACCTTTAGCGGTATCTTTAGCATAGACAAAGTCTCTAGTTGGAGTTAAATCTCCAAGCTTTATCTCTTCAAAGCCACTTAGCAACTGAGTAATAATTGTAGGTATTACGGCTCTTGCTGACTGTCTTGGACCAAAAGTATTGAAAGGTCTAACAATCGTTACAGGTAAATCAAATGACCTATAAAAAGACTCAGCCATTCTATCAGCCCCAATTTTACTTGCAGAATAAGGTGATTGTCCTTGATATGGATGTAATTCTGTTATTGGCACAAATTGAGCTGTACCATATACTTCAGAAGTTGAAGTAACCAACACTCTTTTAGTTTCTAGCAATCTTGCAGCTTGCAAAACATTAAGAGTTCCTTTAACATTGGTATCAACATAACTATCAGGTGAATGATAACTAAAAGGAATAGCGATCAGAGCTGCTAAATGAAAAACAGTGTCAATGCCATCCATAGCTATTCGAACCCCATTTGGATCTCTAATATCTCCCGAAAAAATTTCAATTTTGTCTAATATTTCCTTTGGGAGTGAATCTAACCACCCCCAGCGATTAAATGAATTATAATATACAAATGCTTTTACTTTGTAGCCAGCTTTTACTAAAGCTTCAGTTAAATGGGATCCAATAAATCCATCAGCTCCTGTTACTAATACTTTTGTCATTTATTCTTCCTCACAGAAATGAGTTTTATATACTTCTTGTGCTTTTTGGTAATCTGAAACCTGGCCTATATCTAACCAGTATTCTTTAATTTCATATTTAGCAATTTTAGCTTCATTCTCTAACATCTTCTCAATCAATGTATCCATTCCAAAATATGTATCTTCTGGTATCAAATTAAATATCTCAGGCTTAAATATATATATTCCTGCTAATATCTTAGTTCTAATATTAGGTTTCTCTTCTATACCTGTAACATAATCACCATCATAAAATATGTTCCCAAATTGGAATGGAGTTACTATCTCTTTAATTCCAACGGTTAGGTTAGTTCCTTTAGACACGGCAAAATCGTACATTTTCTTATAATCTAATTGGGTTAAAATATCCCCATTCATCATAAGAAATGGCTCTGTTAGTTGTTCTTTAAGAAGTGTAAGCGGACCAACAGTTCCTAATTTTTTTGTTTCCTTGCTAATAGTAAGTTTAACTCCAAACTTAGAACCATCTCCAAAGAAATTTTCAATATAATCGGATTTATAATTTGTTGCTAAATAAATTTCATCAAAACCATGCTTTTTTAAGGCTTCTATTTGAATCTCTAAAACTGATTTTTCTCCAATAGGCAACAGAGGTTTTGGTATTATTTCTGTAAATGGTTTTAACCTTGTACCAAGACCACCTGCTAATATAACTGCTTTCATTACTACTTCCTTTTTAGTAATTTATACTATTTTTTTATTTCAATACTACCAATATAAGCAAGCTATATTTTAAATAGTATTTGAAATTCAGATTTCTATTTTATAGGTATTCTTTCAGTACTCATTAAATCATTCCTTTTATGTTTCACTATCTTTATTATTTTCACTCCCCCCATTAATGCTAAATAAATTATAATAGGAAAAAAAGGTAATGACCGCCTTAACTCATCTCCAAGAGTATAAATTATACCCATATAGAAAATTAAATGTATAGATAAGTATAACCTTTTCTTCCAACCTATAAAAAAAATCCCAAAAATGGATAGTAAACCTACCATAATACTTATTCCAAAAGGGATTAGTTTGATAAAGTCTTTGTCTTTTTTCACTTCTTTGAATATTAATGGATTCCAGTTATGTTTAAAAGTATTGAGGATAAAATAAGACAAACTCTTATTCAATTGTATTTTGATTGTTGTAAAAAAAGATTCTGATTTTAATTTAGCATCTAATTTGTTTGCTTCTACGATATACCACCCATTGAATGAACGGTCGAATTGCTCTTTGGTATTCATATTGAACCAGTATTTTGAATAAATTTCTCTTTTCTCAGCAGAAGTAATAAATTTCTGTCTTTCTGCCTTTCTCAACACTTTCACATATTCTAAATTTTCATATGTTAATGAACACCCTAATGTTTTTATTATTTTAAAATCAGGATAATAGTTATAAACTTTAGCTATCCAGGGTGTTATTGTTAAAGTAATAATAACCACTAATAAAAAGGCATTTCCTATCTTAGCTTTTAATCCCTTTTTAAATATTAATATTGCTATTATATAAACTGGTATAAAAACTAACATTACTTGAAAAGTTAACATTGAAAGTGCCAAGAAAAAAGCTGACAAACACATCCTGAAGCAATGTCCTTCTTTGATATATTCCACTAAATAAAATATAGATATTGTAAAAAATGTAGTTAATAGTGGCTCACGCAACAAACTGTTCACATATAACATAAAAGGATAATATAATATTACTAATAAAATCGACAACCTCGATATATTTAAATTATTAAACAATTTGAAAAATTTATATAAAAATATATTGGTAAAGATATACAAAATAAGTTGGAAATATTTCAAAAAAATGATCTCTTTGTACTCAATTGCTGTGGTTTTGGATGATCTATCATAATTTTGAATTGGCTTTATTTTATCAAATAACTCATATATTTTCAAACCTGAAGCTACAAAAAAAGAGTAGCCAGGTTCTCTAAAATAATTTGGTTCTTGACCATTTATTTTGTAAGTATATAATTCTCTAGATGCAATGTTATAGCCATAATTATAATATCCTATACTATCTGGAGACAATTTTTTTTGATCATTAATATTAATTACAAAAATCCCCATTAATACAGTTAAGCAACCTATTATAATATAAATTTTGTATTCTGAAATTCTTCTCATCATCAATTATCCTTATTTTTATTTCTAATTATGTAGCCTGGTCTATTTTTTACTTCTTCATAAATTCGCCATATATATTCCGAAATTATGCCCAAACTTAACAATATCAAGCCTGAAAAAAGTGAAGTAAATATCAAAGATGTTGTCCAGCCAGGTATCGAGAATCCAGCTATATATTTTTGCCCATATAACTTATACCAAATTGAAAATAATACCAAAAATACTGAGAGAACGAAAGAAGCTATTCCTAATCCTGTTATAAATTTTATTGGAAAAGAAGAAGAAGTAAAGAAGGTGTCTTTAGCAAGTCTAATTTTTTTTTTCATTGTCCATCGAGACTTACAATAGAGATTTTTAGTCCTCTCATACCCAAAATAAAATGGGTCAAATCCAAGTCTTAGTACTTCTACCAGCATTGATGTATTTATTGGATGGATTTTATTATTTACAATCTCTAAAACTTCCCTATCAATAGCAAAAACGTCTGCCCCCCCCTTAGGAAACTTAACTTCACTGAAATAATTCATAATTGAATAATAACTCTTTGAGAAGAAGTCGGAGATTAAACCATCACTTCGAGACTCTCGAAAAGGGATTAATACTTTTTCACCATTTCGCCATAATCGATACATCTTAATGTAAACACTTAGTGGAACCTGTCCATCATCTGGCATTGAGGTAATAATACCACCTTTAGCTAAAGAAAATCCGGCAAATTTGGAATATTGACTTGAATAGTTTTTGCTAAGTTGATATGCCCTTACATTGGATTGTCTTTTTTCAAGCTCTAAGGATTTCTTATAGGATTTATCTTTCGAACCATCATCAATTATTATAAACTCAAAAGGAATATCTTCTTTATCTAAACTATCTTTTACTGCCCTATATACACTTTCAATTCTTTTCTCACTATTATATGATAATAAAACAATTGAATATAGATTATTCCTCATCTGGTCTCCTTTTAAATATTTTATCTGCAAAAAGAAAGTTACTCATCATAGTAAAAGGGATCACCATATAAGATAAAACCCAGTTTTCTACAGAAAACATTGTTCTAAATAACTTTAAAAGAAAGATACCTAATATCATTCCACTAATATAAGCTAAATAGTAAAATATGAGTTGTTTGAAATCAAATTTTCTTTTAAAAACAAAATAAGCGTTCAATAAATAGGAAAATGTAATCATAGAAAAATAATTAACTATATAGGTAATGATAAGTGGTGTTCCGATAATTTTCAAAAATATGAAAGATGTCGTTAATGACGTAGCAGTTATAATTGCTCCTACCAGAGAAAACTTAGTAAATCTATGAAATTTTGCAATAATGGACATTTAGTAACTATTCACAATATCAATTATGTAATTTATTTCTTCTTTGGATAAAACAGGGTTTATCGGTAGACTAACAACTTCTCTATGAATCTTCTCAGAAATTGGTAAATTCTCATTCATTATCTCTTGATATGCTTCCTGTTTATGTGGTGGTATTGGATAGTGTATCATAGTTTCAATACCTTGATTTTTTAAATATTTTTGAAATAGATCTCTTTTATCTGTTCGGATAACAAACTGGTGCCAAACGTGAGATTTACTATTATCAATAGATGGTCTTGGTAGAACAATACTATCATTTTCTATATTATTTATATATTTATTAGCTATTTCCTGTCTAACAAAATTTTCCTTATCTAAGTTTTTTAACTTAACTCTCAAGATAGAAGCTTGAACTTCATCAAGCCTACTATTAAATCCTTTATACTTATTGATATACTTTACCTGTGAACCATAGTTTCTCAAACAGTAAATTTTATCTGCCAATACGCTATCATTAGTTGTTATAGCACCTGCATCCCCTAGAGCACCTAAATTTTTTCCTGGATAAAAACTGAACCCAGCAGCATCTCCCAGAGAACCTACCTTCTCACCATTTACTTCAGCACCATGAGCTTGGGCAGCATCTTCAATAATTTTAATCCCATGTTTTATTCCAATCTCATTAATTTTTTCCATTTCACAGCTATTTCCATATAAATGAACCACTAATATTGCTTTTGTTTGTTTTGTAATTTTCCTTTCAATTTTTTCTGCATCAATATTATAAGTATCCATGTCTGGCTCAACAGGTATTATTTTAGCACCAGCGTATGAAACTGCAAGCCAAGTAGCAATATAGGTATTTGAAGGAACTATAACTTCATCACCTATACCAATATTATACCCTCTTAGTATTAAATGTAAAGCTTCTAAACCATTTCCTACACCAATACAATATTTTGTATTACAATAATTAGCAAACTCCTCTTCGAAAAGTTTAACCTCTTTTCCTAAAATATACCATCCAGAATCAATAAACCTGTTAAAAGATTCATTTATTTCCTTCTTATATCTTTCATTGATTTTTTTTAAATCTAGAAATTTAACCACTAATACCTTCTTTTATCACTTATTAACCTTAAAAACTTTTGTGGATTTCCTACTACTATTTGATTTTCTTTAACATCTTTTGTAACCATCGCAGCAGCTCCAACAACAGCATGTTTCCCAATTTTCACCTTCTCTAAGACAGTTGCATTTAGAGCGATATCAACTGCATCACTCATCTGAACAAATGACCCTACAACACATCCACGAGATAAATGGCAAAGTTTCCCAGTTACGACATCGTGACCAACTAAGCTATTAGCTTTTAAAACAGTGCTCTCACCTATAACTGTATTCGCTCCGACATAAGAGTTAGCTTCAATTAATACTCCAGGTTTTATGGTAGAATTATAAGAAACAAATGCTGAAGGATGAATAATTGTTGCTAATCTATTTTTTGGAATATTTAATTCATTATAGATATTTAATCTTAAGTCACCATGTCCAATGGGATGAATTGCAAAAATAAACATTACATTTTCATTTTTTAAATATTCTACATATTCTTTTGTTTTTCCTAAAACAGGATAACCATGAAGAATACTTCCTTCAGTTTCCATATCATTTAAGAAACCCATAATTGAGAAATTATAGTCATTGTAGCGTTCATTCATATCTTTTACACAAGACACTACAATCCCTCCATTCCCCCCACCACCTAAAATAATAATTTTTTTTACTCCCAACATAAACAAATCCTTGCTGTTTTTACTATTGTTACAAACTTAAAAAATCTATAAACTCTTTTTTATTTCTTCTATAAATTTATTATAATCCCTAATATAATCCTTTTCATCATAAAAGTCTGAAGCTAAAACAAGTAGAACACAATCTTTACTGAAATTGAACATTTCATGCCATATCATCTTACGAATCAGAAGCCCTTTAGCCTGACTATGAAGAGAAACTTCTTTCTCATTAACACCATCATCTAACAGAATTTTACAACTTCCGTTAATACAAATCGCAACCTGATTAAGGGTCTTGTGAGCATGATAGCCTCTTCTTATATATTCTTTTGTTCCAAATATATAATATACTCTTTTTATCTCAAAAGGGATGTTTTTATTACTTTCTAAAGAAATCAAACAACCTTTCTTGTCTCCATTAATAATAAAATCAATAACTTCTATTTCCATTAAAATTCTTCCTTAGTAAGTTTAATTTTGCAAAGATAATATTTTATTTAGAGCTTAGTAGGTTCTAAATTTTTCACTATTTTAGACTGTAAGTAGTAAATAATTTTATTTTCAATACAGTAATGTAATACTATACTCGCGAAAAAAGTGAGCGATAGAGATATAAGAATATTTATTATATCTATAGAATTAATGTTTAAAATATCTAAAATACGTTTAGTTTTACCTATTAATAAATAATGAATTAGGTAAAATACCATAGACACTTCTGCAAATATTCTAAATATCTTATAAGATATGATTCTAATTATTAAACCTTTTCTATTCTTTAATTCTGCTATTGTGAAACTACTTATTAATAATATTATAGAAATCCACCAATAAATACTATAATTTACAGGTTTTATTTGATTATAATAAATCTCACCTATCAATACAAAAACAATAAAAATAAACAATGATAAAGTAACCATAATATTTGAAGCAGTAGGGCTGATTTTAAATTTGTTTGTTTTAAAATAATTTCCCAATTCAACACCAATAGAAAAATCTATTAATCTAACCAGTGGATTTATATAAAATATATATTTTAAATAGCTTCTATCAAATATAAGCGCACACCCTACTATAAGCAATCCATAGAATAAGTAAACAGCTAACCTAACTTTTAAAGAAATATCTTTAACAAATTTAATTATGAATGGAAAAACTAAATAAAGAAAGAGCAGGGTTGATAAATACCACGAAACTCCGTACCTACCGAAATAAATATTTGAATCAGGGAACCAACTTTGTATGAGTATCAACTTAGGTAAAAATGAACTTGGAATATTTTTTCCATGAACAATAATATTAAAAATATAATACAAAATCATTAATAAATGGAATGAAAAAATCTTTATCAATCGTTTCTTATAAAAAAACACCAATCTCTTGACTTCTAATAAGTGAGTATTATGTAAGGAAAGTGAAAAGCCACTTATTATAAAAAAAAAAGCAACCCCTACCACACCCCCAGTAGATAAAATTATTCTTCCATTTAAGTTTGAATAATGTGATAAAAATACAAAAATTATAAAAATACTTCTCAAAAAGTACAGAGATTTAAATTGATTCATTTTCTTATTCATCTGATATTTTTTTTAAATAATCCCCATATTCGCTCTTACCATATACTGAACTAACCTGACTTAATTGTTTATTGTTAATAAATTTTTTTCTATAGGCTATCTCTTCTAAACAAGCTATTTTTAAGCCTTGCCTTTTTTCAATAATTTCCACAAATTTTCCAGCTTCTAAAAGTGATTCATGAGTGCCAGTATCTAACCAAGTTGTACCTCTTCCTAGAGGGTGAAGTTTGAGTTGCCTTCTCCTGAGATATTCTTCATTAACGGAAGTAATTTCCAGTTCTCCTCTTTTTGAAGGTTTAACGTTTTTAGCTATATCTATAACCTGATTGTCATAAAAATATAGACCAACTACTGCATAGTTTGATTTTGCTTTAATGGGTTTTTCTTCGATGGAAATTACATTCCACTTTTCATCAACTTCAGCAACTCCATATCTTTCTGGGTCAGTAACATAATAACCAAATATTTCTGCACCAGATTTTAACTTTGAAGCTTCATTTAATAGAGAAGGGAGGTTTTGTCCGTAGAAAATATTATCTCCAAGTATTAAGCAAACATTGTCTTTACCAATAAAATCTTCTCCAATAATAAAAGCTTCTGCTAATCCATTAGGTTGAGCCTGTTCGGCATAAGTTAATTTCAATCCCAGTTGGCTTCCATCTCTAAATAGTTTTTTAAAATTCGGTAAATCGTGGGGAGTGGATATTATTAGAATCTCTCTTATCCCGGCTAACATTAAAATCGACATCGGATAATAGATCATCGGTTTATTATATATTGGTAATAACTGCTTTGATAAACTAAATGTTAAAGGATGAAGCCTTGTTCCTGCTCCACCTGCTAAAATTATCCCTTTCATATAATTTCCTTTTAATATATATTCATATTCTCTTTACTATTTATCAGAAGAAGCTCCAGCATTAATTACTTTATTCGTTAAAATTGGAAGAAAGAAAACTGTACCAACATGATCTTGATTAGACTCATGATAATCTTCTTTATCATAAATCATAGTGTTTATTAACTCGTAATCTTGAGTAAAATAGTAATTATTCTGTGCTTCAATATCTTTCTGGCTTGTAAGTCTTACATAATAAAAATATCTTGAACTACTTATGTTATTGTTATGTATAGCTGGTTGGACTGCTGTATAGTATCCACTATATCCCAGAAAAAATCCATACTCTGAATTTAGTATTTGATTAAGAGATACTTGTGGCTGTGAAATTCCACACAATCTCATTCCATAAGTACAGTTATCGATAGTATTATGTGTTACTATTGAATTACTAGCAAAAAGTTGAATCCCGTAAAAATTGTTTAAATTAATATTGTTACTAATTTGTGGATCGCAGTAATCTTTTACCATTATACCGTTTGTGCAGTTTATAGTTATATTGTTCATTATGTCTCCCTGCGTAACTTGTTCAAAGTAAATCCCAGCATTAGATTCACCCTCAACATTTCTGGCTAAATTATTAACAGCGGTACCATTACTAATAAATGATAAATAAATTCCAGAATAACAATTACTAATTACAGAATTGGAAAAAACAATCTCATTAATTTTGCTATACATTGGAATATTTCCATATTTAAAATCACCATATACTATTATATTATTAGAAATTGTTGCACCTTCTTCTATCACAAAGGTACTATAATATTCAATATTTTTATTTTTTGAGACGGAATTACTTGTTACAACAAAATAATTATCTTTTAGTCCTTGTAATTTGCAGCCACCCATTATTTCAATTTTTTTTCCACCATTAATCCTACAAACAGCATTTGGCTTTAACTCAAAATATGAATTAGGTAAAAATAAAACATCTTCTTCCACAATCAAATGATGAAATGGTTCAATTATAATACTCTCAATTATTGTACCACTTATAACTTGTTCGGGATATAAAAATATATTCTCCTTTTTTGAATTTACAGAATTACTACTTTCAGTAATCTGAACTTCATAAATATTTCTCCAACCCCAACCATCTTTACGAGCTACAAGATTATATGTACCGACAGGTATATTAGATACTTTAAACTCTCCATTATTATCAGTACTTGTAGATGAAATAGGAGACTCTACCCTGTGATCAAAATCCGTTTGTTGATTAACAATAACTCCTATGTTAGGGTATTCATTATTAATCTTAACAATCTCAGGATCTAAATCTGCTAAGTTGTATAGCTCTATAGTAATACCTGAGTGATCATCCATATTTTCTAAAAATATAGAACCCGTTAGATCTCCTTTCTCGGAAGAAGAGCTTGAGCTGTCGCAGGAGAGGAGGAGCAGGAGAACTGCGAGGGAGAGAAGAAAGTATTTCATGATAACTCCTTTGTTGTCCACGAATGAACACGAATAAACACTAATAAGAAATTCTATAATATGATTCTTCGATATTCTAATTTAGGTTTTCCAAAATTAACAAGCAGGGCTAACTTAAATCCTGTTGCTTTTAAATAGTTAATTACTTGTGCATAATAAGCATCATTAAATTCTTTAGTAGCCTTTAATTCAAGTATTATATTATTATAACATACAAAGTCAGCAATATATTTTTTATTTAAAATAATTGTTTTATATCTAACTTTTAGTTCTTTCTCTTTTTCAAAGATTATACCTCTCCCAATTAAACTCATTTTCTAAAGCTTCCTGGTATATTGGTTCTAAAAATCCTGAGCCTAAATTATTATGCACTTCCATACAAGCACCTATAATTTTATATACTTCATTCTTATAAAGTAAATCATCTTGATTCATTAGTGTTTATTTGTGTTCATTAGTGGATAAATATCTTTTCTTTTCGGTGGCTAAACTATTTCTCGTTTCATGCGATCTATATGTCCTTTACCCACGCCAACCACATCTCTTCCGCTCTTAAGCATAGCTAAGATCTTCTCATCATCAAGGATATTATTAGCATCTACAATAAGAGTTTGAGGTTTAGTAGCCTGGATAAGTTCTTCTGCTGAAAGATTTAAGTAGCAATTATGTTTTACACCAAGAACCACACAATCATATTCTTTGAGGTTTGTGATTTGATCAATAAATTTAGCATCAGGGAGTTCTGGCCATTCATCTACATAAGGGTCATGAACATGAACTTCTAGTCCATCATTATCTAATTTAGTGTAGAGTTTTTCCGCAGGTGCATAGCGAGTATCACCTACATCTTCACGATAAGAAACACCAAGAAGGATAGTTTTAAATTTATCTTCATGGAATTTTTCTTTGATTAGCTCATAAGTATGCCATGGCATTGTATCATTTATATTAATACCTTTAATAGTCATTGGTAAATCAAGATTTTCATCATAGAAGTTTATTCCAGACCAATAGGCAAGAAGTGTATCTTTTGTTAAACAGTAACCACCTACACCAAGTCCAGGATAAAGCATGTTATTATGGGTCTTTCTCTTTTTAATTCCTTCGATAACATCGAATATATTAACTTCCATCTTTTCTGCAAGAAGTGTCCATTCGTTAACCAAAGCAATATTAACAGCTCTGTAAGAATTTTCCATAACTTTGGCAAGCTCTGATGTTTCAGTTGATTTCTCTTCTCTGAGAGGATATCTATCAACTTCTAGTACATTTTCTAAGAATTCGCGAGCCATCTCAGCACTAATTTTATCGAAACCTGAGAAGGTACGAGGATAAGATCTAATGGAAGCAAGATATTCTTTTCCTGGCATAACTCTTTCATAAGAGTGAGCAATTCGAGGTGGATTAGCAACTACATCAATTCCTCTTTCCATAAATTCTTTATCTAAAGCAGGTTTCACCACGTGTCTACTAAAACCAGGAGCTACAGTCGTTTCAACTAATACTAAGCATTCTTGTCTGATATGCTTTCCTAAAGTGTGGATTGCTTTAATAAAAGCATCTTTTTCTAAGTAACAATCTTTCGCATTACCAATAACTCTTTTCTTAATATCAAGTTGGATATCAACAACTACAATATCTGCTTTCTTGTACCAGTTTTCATCTGTAGAAGCTAATAAGTTTTTATATTCTAAAACTGCTTTTTTCAACTGAACTGGGAAAGTTTCATCTTCATTTTTGAAAGGTAAGTTTCCTAAATTAATTTGATCAATCCTATCTTGATTCATAGGAAGATCAACACCTATAACATTGTATAATGGTTTTCCTGCTGCATCAACAGCGTTAGCAACGACAGTGGCCATGGCTAAGCCGACAAATCCTAATCCTTGGATAACGACAGTTTTCATATTTCTCCTTTATTATTAAAGTTAACTTTAATAAAGTGAAAAGTGAAAAACGAAAAGTGAAAAATTGCGGTATTGCTTTGCAATAGATATTTAAACAAGAAATTCACCTATTTCACTAACATCATTTTATGATCACTATTCTATACATAATTTATTTTTCTTTCAGTTTTCTTTTACTTGTATTTATTGAACTTATTAACATTGAAATTAACTGATTTAATTGGTCTAAGAACTCTTTAGAATAAGATTGTTCTATATACATAGAGTCTCTTAATAACCTAATCCAGTATCTTATTTCATTCGCCTCTTTGAGGCTAATGCTTAATTTATTTATAAAATCAGGTAAACTTTGAGCATATTCTGCTTCACATAACAAAGCGTCAATTGCTGTTCCAGACCTTAATACTTGATTACTTAAAATTCTTTCTTTTTGGGTTTCTTGTAAATATTTACATAATTTAATAATATCTAATGAAAATTGATAACTTTTGTCTTTTAAAATATTCTTGCTTTCCATAACCAAAACCATACTCTCTTGTATTAATTTATAATTTATATATTTTTTTTTCTAACCTATTTATATAATTGCGACTTGTGAGGACATAGCTTTAGCGACGCCTTAAGCAATACCATAACTTTTATTTTTTCATTATTGCGTAAGCAAGCTTATTTTTCACTTTTCATTCTTCATTTTTAACTCTTTAAAATTCATGCTAGCAAGAATTTTAAAGCAAGCTTCGCCCTATGACTTACAGATTACCCCTAATCTGAAGCACTTTATAACACTCTATAATTATTAAATATATTACTGTATCGTTTAAAAAATAGTAAAGTTACAATCTCGCTTAGTTTTTAATAGACGAAATCGAACCTTCCTTATTCTCTCAAGTCTCTATAATTCTTGTTATAATTAGATTCGTCAAGTTTATTTTTTCTTTTTTTAGCATATATTTCAATTACTGCATAGTTTTAGTAAGAAGTACTTTACTCACCTCAAAAACACTAAGATATTTTATAATATTAATTTATTCACCACTGAGACACAGAGGGCACAGAGTTTTTAGTTCTTGTTATTATTTATCTTCTCCGTGTTCTCTGTGGCTCTGTGGTTATAGCATTTCAGCTTTATAGTATCAACCTTTTAACTCCATTGACTAGTATATTAGCATTAAAATTAATTAATAAACCAACTCTCTTTTTAGCTAATTTCATATAAGATAATACTTGGGCTTCATGTATAGGTAATAAATTATTTACCGACTTTAATTCTATAATAACACAATCATTCACCAATATATCAATACGTAAATGATCATCAAGTTTAATATATTTATATATAATAGGAATATTTACCTGACTTTTAACACTTAGATTTCTATGTTTAAGCTCTGATATTAAGCATGTTTCATAAACAGATTCTAATAATCCAGGTCCTAAATTTCTATGAACTTCGATAGCAGCACCAATTATCTGTTTAGTTATATCTGAATATAATCCATCACTCATAATTTTTCCTTTTTTTTACCACAGAGTCACAGAGTACACAGAGTTTTTAAGACATAATTTTAAATTATTATTCTTTTTTATTAAATCATATACATTTTTAATATTCATTATTATTATTTTATTCTTCTCTGTGTTCTCTGTGCCTCTGTGGTGAAAATATCTTATTCGTAGTTCTTCTTAAGCCAGCGCTTATATTCCCCAGTCTTAATATTTTTAATCCACTCTGTATTCGCTAAATACCAATCAACAGTTTTTTCTAATCCTTGAGAGAAATCAACAGACTGGGTCCAACCCAGTTCATTCTTAATCTTATCACAGTTGATAGCATAACGTCTATCATGTCCTGCTCTATCTTTAACATAAGTAATTAAATCTAAGATTTTATTAAGTTCTTTACCTGATTTTTTAGCGACAACCTCGCAAAGGACATGAAGAAGTTTTATATTTTCCCATTCATTTTCTCCACCAATATTATAGGTTTCGCCTCTTCTTCCATTTTGGATAATCTTCCAGATACCAGAGCAATGGTCTTCCACATACAACCAATCTCTGATATTTCTGCCATCACCATACACAGGGAGAGCTTTGCCTTCTAACATGTTAGAAATCATAAGAGGAATGAGTTTTTCAGGGAATTGATAAGGACCATAGTTATTGGTACAATTGGAAATAGTTACAGGTAATTTGTAGGTATGGAAGTAAGCTGAAACAAGGTGATCAGATGAAGCTTTAGAAGATGAATATGGAGAACGAGGATCATAAGGTGTATCTTCGTAGAAATAACCTGTTTCACCTAAGGAGCCATAAACTTCATCAGTTGAAATATGATGAAAGAGAACATCTTGTCTATCTTGCCAGTGTTTTTTAGCTAATTCCAACAAGTTGAATGTTCCCATAATATTTGTTTCAATGAATTCTTTAGGACCGTGAATTGATCTATCAACATGGGATTCAGCTGCAAAATGAACTACGATTTGAGGTTGGTACTTGGTAAAAATAACATCCATTGCTTCATAGTTACAAATATCAACCTGATTAAAACAATATCTATCATCATGTTTTTGGGAGATTTCAGAGAGATTTTCTAGATTCCCTGCATAAGTAAGTTTATCAACGTTGACTATTAAACCTGTAAAATCTGTTTGTTCAAATAGATAGTGAATAAAGTTTGCACCAATAAAACCAGCACCACCTGTTACTAATATATTTCCATTTATATTCATTTCAATAATCCTCAAATGTGATATTTAATACTCTTGCTATTTATATGGATCTTCTTTAGTGGTCAAGTTTTTTTTTCTTAATTTAAAATTTAAGCACCGAGAACACTGAAAAACACTGATAAGAAGAAGAGGTTAGCCACAAATAAACACAAATAAAACACGAATATGAAAGAAAAGATGAAGATTTTCGCCTATCGGCTCAAAGACTGGGAGAAGGAGTTAAATGGAGATAGAGAGATAAAAGAGGAAGGTGTCTTAAAAAACTACTCCTACCCAGGCAAATTAACGAATAACAAGGATGATGGGGCAGACAAAACATTTATTGCCCAAAAATAGTTAGCCACCGAAACAGGAAGCTCTTAAATCCTGAAAGGATGATATTTGTTAGCAAGGTGTGCAAACCCCTTGTTGAGAGACACCATATAGAAAACCCTGAAAGGGTGAAATATAATACTCCAAAGACCTACAATAAATCATTAAAAAAAACAACTTACTAAAGATGTCTGTCCACGGATTTCACGAATTATTTTTTGCTAAAAAAATGAAAATTAGAGAAGAACCAAATACACAGATATTTTTTTCTAAACACTATACTCTGAACCCTCAAATTATTAAATCATTAAACTATTAAAATTTTAAATCATTCTTATCAGTTTAAATCTATGTAATCAGTGGATATTACTCTTATTTTATTATTCGTGATTATTAGTGTTATTTGTGGCTAAACCTTTATCTGCTCTGATTATTTTTTCCACTTCCTCTGCCATATATTGACCTATATCTCTATGAGCTCTATTATTCCAATGTCCCGATGTTTTTGCTATTTTCCATTCATGTGGATTATAACTTTTGTTGTCAAATATTTTAGCAATATTATGGAAAGTATGATTACTGCTCAATACTTCCATATCAGTTCTGAGAAAGAAATACCCATTATTTTCTCTCATTTCATTTATAAGAAGAGTTATTTCTGGAGTTAAAGAAACTTTTGGTATTTGAATTAATTTTTTTTCTGCAATATTTACATTCTTTTTTATATATAATTTATCAAACAATTGTGGCAATGCATAATCTTTATTAAGTAACTTTCGACCTTTATTTATTCCATTAAATAATACAGAGTTACTTAATAAAAAATCAAATTTCTTATATTTTTTTAAATAATTTGAGTTTATATAAGGTTTTTCAATCTGAATAAAATTATCTTCAATTTTAACTATTGGTAAGAGTTTCTCAGAATTTCTTATTGAAAAATCATCTTTTCCTAAAATATATAATACATAATCAGGATTGAACTTCTTAACAAAAGTATTATAATAAACATAGCAATCTCCAATATCAAATCCACTTCTTCCAAAATTCAAGACTTCTACAGACTTATCAAGTTTTTTTGACAATATATTCTCCATTATGCGACCAAAATAATGCCTATCAAATACTTGAAAGCTCTCAACATAAGAATCACCTAGAAGTGCAATTCTAATAGAATCTTCTTTTTTCTTTATCGGATATTCTTTATTTAGATAATTAAGGCTATTTATTTTTCCAATTCCAAATCCTTCAGCAAATTTAACATATTCTGTATCAGCTCTTCTAAATCTTCCTACTTCAGGGTCATAATCATTGATAAATCTATCCATCACAAAAGAATTACTTACATAAGCTTCAACAAAAATTAAGCAAATTAACAAACCTAAAATAAAACCAAATATATTTTTCATAATATCCTCTTAAAATTGGAAGTAAACAAATGGAAGCGGAGTTGATTGGAACATGTAAAGCAAAGTAACTCCGAATAAAACTGACAAGACACCATACTGAAAACCATAATTCGGAATAAGTAAAATTGGAGTATGTTTGCGAGTTTTGTATTCAAAGAAATCGATTAAGAAATTAACTAATACAAAGGTTAAAGTGATTCTAACAAAAATTCCTGTTAACTCGCTAGATTCCCAGTTTATCATTTTAGATAAGAAATATTTGGCTTCAGAAAGACTCTTTACCCTAAAGAATAACCATGTAAATAGAACAATGATATTAGTAAATAAACATTTCATCGAAAAATTTAGCAAACTAACCAGTCCTGTATATTTGTATGAGATAGAAATTTTCTTCTTACCTATTATAGCTTTATGAATTGCTAGATAAGCTCCATGAAGCCCACCCCAAATAACAAAAGTCCAAGCTGCTCCATGCCACAACCCTCCTAAGAGCATTGTTGCGAATAGATTTATATAAGTTCTTACTTTCCCTTTTCTATTACCACCTAATGAAATATAGAGATAATCTTTCAACCAACTTGATAATGAAATATGCCATCTTCTCCAAAACTCAGTTATATTTCTTGAAAGATAAGGTTGTTCAAAGTTTTTCATTAATTCAACGCCCAATAACTTTGCTGTTCCCCGAGCAATATTACTATAACCAGAAAAGTCTGCATAAATCTGGATTGAAAAAAGAATCAAACCTGCTAATAATTCAGGTGATTTGTATAATTCAGGATTACCAAATAACTGATCAACATATCTTCCTGTTGTATCTCCTATCATAACTTTCTTAAAAAGTCCGGTAACAATCAATATTATACCTTTTTGTATTTGTTCTTTATTTGGCTTAAGTTTGTGATTAAGCTGAGGTAAAAGATTACTTGCCCTCTCAATAGGACCTGCTACTAGCTGAGGGAAAAATGAAACAAATAATGCAAAATCGATAAAAGAATTTGTTGGTTCCATTTCTCTTTTGTAGATATCAATAGTATAAGACATTGTTTGAAAAGTATAGAATGATATTCCAACTGGTAAAATTATATTCAAATGTAGAAAATCTAAATCATACCCAAAATTACTTGTTAAAGTTGAAAAACTATCTACAAAGAAATTAAAATATTTAAAAATCCCTAATAAACCAAGATTTACAACCATACTCATTGTTAAATAGATTTTTCTTTGCTTTTCTCTGTCTTCATGAAATAATTTTTGTCCTAGATAAAAATCTACAATGGTCGATATAGCTAATAATGAACAAAATTTCCAATCCCAATAACCATAAAAGAAATAACTGCTAATTAGCAAAAAAATATTCTTACTTCTTTTATTAGGAAGAAGATAGAATATAGGTAAAACAACACCTAAAAAAATTAAAAATATAAATGAATTAAACAGCATCTAATGATAATTCTCCATTATTGTACTTAATAAAATAGTTAATTCTAATTATTGTATTATCGTCAAGCAAATTATCAGTTTAATTGATGTATAATAGAATCCCCCTCTATTTCTGTTGATTTATCTATCCAAAATTACCGAAATAAAACATCCTAGAAACCTATTGAAAACGATGCGAATGTGGTCATCCGCGTTCCCAGTTAACCCCGTAATTCTTCTAACTCATCTTTCTCATAAATATCTTTTAAAGTATTCTTCTTCTTTCTTAAACTCTGTGAAACTCCTTTTTACCCTCTGCGTAACTCTGTGTTAAGGAACTTCTTCTTACCTAGGTCTAACAATAAACCAAATTAAATCAACAATTCCCAAAGCTAGTGCAGTATAAACTCCAGCCATAAGATCATCAACCATAACTCCCCAACCCTTAGGCAGATTTTGTAGTTTATTAATAGGGTAGGGTTTTGCTATATCAAATAATCTAAATAATAAGAAGCCAAAGACCACATAATAGGGAGATGGTTGAAAGAGATAAAGAGCAAACCAGTAACCAACTACTTCATCAATAACAATATGACCATTATCATGTCCCATGGTAACTTCTGCTTTAGTAGAAACATATACTCCCAAGAAGAAGAGGGCTATAAGAAAGACAAGCCAGAAGGGGGAATCGTAGAGCACTCCCTGTGTCCCCCTCACAAAAGGGGATATTAATGTATCACCCCCTGTCATCCCCCTCACAAAGGGGGATATTAAAGGTAAATAGTAGTAAATAATAGCTGCAGCTAAAGTCCCGAAAGTACCAGGAGCTTTGGCTATTTTTCCTACTAAGAAGAAAGTAGCTATAAATTCATAAATATTTTTAATTGGTGATTTCAACATATATATCTTGTTTAATATCTTCTATCCAATTTTTATAAAACTGTTGCTTTTTTTCCATAAAAGCCATTTCTTTTACCTTGTCTTTAATTTCTTCAAGTTCATAGACACCTTCTGGCATATCTTCAAGATTAGCAAAGATATAGTACATATCTTGAATTTGAACAATATCTGATATCTGACCAGGTTCTAGTCCTTTAAAATATTCTTCGTAGAGTGGAGGGTATTGTCCATGTGGGAAGATACCAATTACACCATTATTCAAAGCAGAAGCTTGATCATCCGAATATTCCATAGCAAGAGAAGCAAAATCTTGACCTTCATTATATTTTTCTACTGCTTGTTGCATTAGCTTATAATAGGCTAATGAGTCCAATTTTGTAGGAGTTAGATCTTTCAAAATATGACGTGCTCTTACTTGATTTTCTTTTATATCTTCTAATTTAATTATATGGTAACCAAACTGAGTTTCAATAATATCAGAAACTTGACCAGGTTTTAAAGAAAAGGCTGTATTCTCAAATGTTTTTACCATTTCACCTCGACCAAAGTAACCTAAATCACCACCTGCAGTAGCAGAACCACAATCGCTATATTTTTTTGCTAATTCTGCAAATGATTCTCCTCTACTGATACGTTCATAAATTTCTTCTAGTTCATTATATCTAGCTTTTTTTGTCTTATCACTAGCCTTGATTTCTAGCATGATCATTCCTAATTTATATGAAGGTTTTCTAAGAGGAAGCTCATTAATATGTTCTTGATAATACTCTTCGATTTCTTGGTCACTAACCTCTATCTTAGAATCAATTTCATAACGAATGACTTGTTCACGTAATGATTGTTCTTTCATCATTTCCTTAAAATAATTAAGAAGATCAAATCTATTCATATTGCTTTTTTTCAACTCATTAAGAAAAGCTGTTTCCGATTCAAAATTATTTCTAATCTCTTCAATTCTTCTTTGAGCCATAGCCTCTATCTGGTCTTCATTTATTACATAATCTAATTCTTTTGCTTTTTGAACAACTAATTTGAATTCTACCATTTGTTCTAATATTTCTTCTTCAGACATATTTTCATCAAGCATACCAGCACTTTGCATCTGCATTATCTGCTTATCTAAATCAGACTGTAATATTATATCATTACCTACTTTAGCAATTATTTTATCTAATACTTCTCCATTAGCAAAGACTGCTAGTATTAATATAATTAGTAGTAAAATTTGTTTTTTCATATTTATTTTCTTTCCTTTTAATCCATTTTTTTCCATACTGATTAACAATAAAATATATAAGATATTTTTGTCAAATGATAGATTTTATGTTGAAAATAGGGGTTGTTTGAAATCCCCCTTTGTGAGGGGGATATAAAAAAAATACCCTTTCTTAATCCTCCATTGGCAAAGTATAAACAAAATGTAGTTTTGGTCTTAAACTTTCATCTTCAGCATCTTTTCCCCAGAATTCAATGATATCAAAATTACTTGATTGATAAGAAGAAGTCATAACAATCCCGTAATTATCTTTTTCTCCTGAGATAAAACCTTGCAAAATAGGGGTAATTTTTAGGTCAATATATTGAGTTGAGTCTGGTTCAGACTTAATTGTAGCAATAGTGGTTCCAGTATTTATTAAGTATTCAAGATTGTCAGAGTCTATTTTTGTAGTTTCAGTAACTTCTTCTTTAACTCTCCAAGGTGTTAGATAAACAGATCTATTACCTTCCAAGAAAGAAAAATCTTTAATATAGAATCTTACATAGGCACTATTAATAGTGAGATGGTCTTGTTGGAAATCGGTTAAAGTCTGACCATCTTGATTTAAAAGAGAAGACGCATCTATGTTAAATTTAAAATATGCTCTTCTCGGGGTCATATTACCTACAGTTAGTATTGATGTCCAAATTTGGTCCAAACCAAGCTTATCATTAACAATATAAGTATCCTTGAAAGCATTACGCTCATATTCTTTTTCTTCATTTTCACTATTTAATCTATAATTAAATTTTAATACAGGATTTTTGGAGTTTTCTGAAGAATAGATTTCAATATAGTTATCTGATTCTGTATATATTATTAAGGAAAAGAGACTTTCTTCTGTTTCAGTCCAAGTTAATATTTCTGCTTCAGAAAGATCAAAAACTAAAGAATCTATAGAAGCAGCTACCGTATCTGTTAGAGTAATAGAAGGGGTTTGACTATCGAAAATTAAGTTTTGATCCCAATCAACGCTTTCACTAGCTTGATTCCAATCTGCTTCAGCTTCTAAATATTCCTGTTCTAATCTCTTTACCTTGAATTCCATTTCACCATAAGGTTTAAGATCTGTATAGAGAGTTAAAGTAGCATCAGTAATATATTCAACATTATCAGGAAGGTAAGCAAAGCTTAAAAGAGCTTGTGATTGAACTTCTTCTGTATTAGCTATTAAAAGTTTGTAGTTTTCTCCATTTACCGATATTTCATCTCTGAAAGAATATTCTTCTGAAAATGAGGAAATTTGTCCAGCCATAGGAATTAAATCTGACTGGGTTATATTAATATTATTTTCTTTGTTATTACAAGCAAAAAGTACAAGTGTAAAAGTCACCCAAAATAGAAGTCTCTTAATCATTAAATACATATTATATTACCTTTTCTTTTTATTAATTAGTATTAGTAGTAGTGTGTGTGGATATATGGATAACTCGTCAAGAGAAATTATAAGAAACTGCAAAATAGGGCTCTTAAAATTTATTGTCACTGAGGATAACTTGTGGATAAAAGGGAAAGTTATCCTTATTTATACACTTATGAGAAGGGATAAATCATCTATGTGTTTGCTTATCCTTATTTATTCACATATATTTATCCACTAGTGTGGAAAAGTGCTGCATCTTTTTTATTTCTTTGTTTTAATGATTGGATAGGGAAAAATATAAAGTACTGATATAAATGCTTATAGTTATGTTTATGAATAGAAAAAGGTGATAAACTTTATCGTGTGTATAACTTGTGGATAAAAATTGGATTATTAGTGTTTTTTTCTAATTTTTATACCATGTTTTTGAAGCTTTTTAAAGAGATTTGACCTGTCAATTTTTAAAGTCTTAGCTGAATCATTTAAAGACCAATCATGATATTCCATAATCTGCTCAAGATAAATTTTTTCGAAGTTTCTAATTGCTTCTTTAAAAGTTAAAGGAATAAAATAATCAATAGAATCTTCTTTAAAAATGATGTCTTTATTGGTAATTTCATCATTATCTGTTTCATGCAAGATTCTCAGCATAACTTTTTGCAATTCATCAACATTACTTTTCCATTTATGCTTAATTAGGTTATTGAGAGCTGATTGTTGAATAATAACGTTAGAGTCTGTAGTCTGGTTATAGTGAGAAATGAGATGATCAACTAATATAGGGATATCTTCAATTCTTTCTTCAAGAGAAGGTAAGACAAGCTCATCTTGACAGAGATTAATTAAGAGAGAGCAAAGATTTGGAGAAAAAGCTTTGTTATAGTTATCTTTTACTGTTGTAAAAATAAGTTTAACATCAAGGTTTTGTAGACTTCTTCCTCCTAGATTTTTTAATTTTCTGCCTTGCAAGGTTCTTGCCAGCTTTTCTTGAGTTTTTATTGGAAGTAAGTGAACATCATTAATCAGAAGAATTGAACCTTGGGCTTTTACTATCTTTAGTTCCTGGAATTTTTTTTCATAGTTAGTTTCTTTAGGATGGCCAAAGATTTCAATTTCCATATCTTTATTCGTAAGTTTAGAACATTCAATTTTATAGATAGCTTTTTCACTTCTTGAGCTATTTTGATGAATTAGCTTTACTATATTTGTAGCTCCAGTACCTTTATCTCCATAGATAAGCAAATTATTTTCTGTATTTAAATCATTCTCTATTTTGAATTTAACTCTCTTTATAAGACTAGATTGACCAATTAAATATAACAATTCATTATTAGGGAAGTATTGCTTTTTTGATTTTAAGTCATATAGACTTAGAGCGTTTCTAAGTGTTAAAAGTAGTCTTTCTTCATGAATAGGTTTTTCAATAATATCATAAGCACCATTTCTAATTAAATCAGGAAACTTATTGATTATGGTTAGATTATCGCTTGTGATAACAATTATTGGAATATCTCTTTTCTGGGCATGAAGCTTTTTAAGAGTATTAAAACCATTTTGGTAATCTGGGAAATGTAGATCTAAAAGAATAATATCACAACAATCTTCTTGGATATAGTTAAATGCTGTATCACTATTACTTGCTAAAACAACATCAAAGTTATTCTCTGTTAAGATATACTTAGTTAATTCACAAAAAATATAATCATCATCAGCTATCAGAACTTTCGCTTTTTTCATATAGATTACCTTATTAAGTTAAAAAAGTTTTTCTAAAAATATATTGTCAATAAACTATTCTTAAAAATGATGTAGCAGACTCTACTTATGTCTTATGTTAAACCAGAATTAGCTAGTATAATTTTGTTATAGCTTAGAATAATAAAGCTATTTACAAAAATTTACAGCTATGTTAAGTTTTAATTAATACACAATGTAAAAATTTATAATAATAAACTAAATGTCAATAAAATAATTTATTAATTACAGTTGAGGTCAATTATGAAAGATAAAATTAACAGCTATATAGATTCATTTATTGAATATCCAAATGACGTTTTAAAAGAACTCGAACAGGCTCATGAAGAGAGAATTAACGTTCAACCAAATATAACTAAGCAGGGTGCTAACTTATTATACTGGTTTATAATACTCAAAGAGGCAAAGAATATTTTAGAGATAGGAACTTGCCTAGGATATTCAGCTATTTGGGCAGGTCAAGGATTAAGACAAACTAAAGGAAAACTTACTACAATTGAGATAGATTATAGGTTTGTTAAAGAAAATATAGAAAACATTAACCGTGCTGGTTTAGCTGACATTGTTAGTGTTATAGAAGGAGATGCTGTCCAAGTAGTAGAAAAACTTAATGAAAAATATGATATTATTATTATTGACTCCAATAAACCCCTCTATAACAAAATTGTTGATACATGTATTAAGTTGTTAAAACCTAAAGGGATTATTTATGCTGATGATACTCTCTTTTTACCAATGGGATTTAAGAATCGATTAGCAAAGCCTATGGATGAGTATAATCACTATGTTATGAGGCATCCTTTACTAGAAACGACTATTTTACCTGTAGGTGATGGAATTACTATTAGTGTTTTGAAGTAAACAATCCCCTTTTAGCTCTATAACTGGGAAAGCGGATGTCCACATCCGCAACATAACTGGGAAGGCGGATGACCACATCCGCATCTTTTTCATTAGAAAAAGAGAAAGCACTAACAACAAGCTCATAAGAGAGCTTGTAGAAGGATTTATTTGTGTTGCAGGATTCCAACCAGCGGAGAGAAAACACACTATTGACTGAGACCATCTGTGGTCTCAGGTGGAAACAGGGATGCTTCCATCCCATAAACAATTTGACAATATTTAGTCTTTACAGCTTTGTCATACTGTATATAAAAAACATACTGATATAATATTTTTACGAGGTAAAGAATGAAGAAAGTATTAAAGTTAATTATCATAGTTTCCGTAATATTACTTGTTGCTTGCACTAAAGAAAAGAGTGAAGATATTAAAACTGCTGAGATAAATAAAGTAACTGTTTTACTACCGCAAACTCCATCTTCCCTACCTCTTTATTTTGCCCTAAAAGATACTCCTTTATTTGAAGTAGAGCTTTTTCTCAATCATTCTCAAGCTAATGCTAAATTCTTAAGAGGGGATGCCAAACTACTATTAACAGGTATTTCTGTAGCTAATTCTTTTAGCAAACAAGGAGTAGATTTTGATTTATTAAGTTCACAAGTAGATAACTTAACTCATCTAGTAAGTAATGATCAGATTTCTACATTAACAGATATTAAAGATAAAACAATAGTTTTTCCTTTTGCAGATTCTCCCATGGAGATTCTTTTTACAAAAATAGCTGAAAAGAAACAATTAATAAAAGACCATGATTATCAAGTTCAGTATATGCCTTTTTCTACTTCTCTTCAGCTATTACAGCAAGGTTCAGATATACTTGTTTGGTTACCAGAACCTTTTGCTTCCTTAGCTGAAAGTAAATTTAATCTAAAAATTAATCTTTCTTTAGATAAACTTTTTAGAGATAATCTTGCTGATTTGAATGCTTGTCAAGTTGTACTTTTAGCAAGAGATTTGGACTTAAGGTCTATGGGTGCAATTAATTACTTAGCAGAAGTATATATAGATAGTTTAAAATCACAAGCAGAAAAGTTTATAGCCAGACTACCACAAGATTTCCCTAACAGACAGGCATATAATCTAAATACTATTAGAAGGACATCCTATAATTTTAACCAAGGGGAAGACTTAGCTACAGCTATTGATTCTTTATATAAACTTCTAGACAAGGAAAATCATCTTGCTGAGAGAATTCTGGAACTCAATTAAGAAAAGTCTGCTTGGTCTTTTGATTCTATTAGGAGTATGGACCATAGTTTCATTTATCTATGAAGATTATGTTGTTCCATCTCCTCTTAAAGTTTTTTCATCTTTCATCACGTTATTAGAAGAAAAAGAGCTTGGATATCATTATTACTTAACATTATATAGACTCTTCATTGGATTTTTAATTTCATTTTTCTTGGGGACTTTTATAGGAATTATCTCTTTTATTCTCAGAGTAAATAACTATATTGAGAATATTTTATCACTACTGCAAGTTGTTCCTGGAGTGATAGTGGGTTCTTTCTTTATCCTATTTTATGGGGTTGGTTCATTTGTTCCAATTGGTATGATTATTATTATGATTACTCCTATAGTAGCCACTAATACTGTTAATGGGCTGTTAGATCATACTAAAGAATTAGTAGAGGTGATTAATGTTTTTGGAGGTAACGCACTAGATATTATTAAACATGTCTATATTCCCAAGCTATTGCCTGTTTTTAAAACTAACTTTTTAGTCTGCACTGCTCTCTCTCTAAAAATAATTATCCTAGGAGAGTATGTCGGTTGTCAAGATGGTATTGGTTTCTTATTCAACAATGCTAGAATCTTCTATAACATGAACGAGGTTTTTACTTATCTCTTAATGATAATTCTTACTGCTGTAGCATTTCAGATTTTTATTCAAGCAATATTTTTATTCTATTGGAAGAAAATTAACTAAGAAAAAACTTGACATTGCTAACTTATTGACTATTATTATATTATAATTATTTAATCAAAATTTAAAGGAGATAATATGAATAATAGTGTAAAAATATTTACACCTGACCAAAAACCTACGGATGAAGAGTATACGGGAATTGCAAACTTTTTAAAAACACATCTTGAAGAATATGGAGATGCTCTAGCTGATATTAAGAAAGCTATGGATTTTGCTCTCACAAGAGAGAATTCTTTTGGTGGAAAAATTATAGTTAAGTACCTAGATAATCAGATTGTTGGTTCTGTAGTTCTTAATCAAACTGGAATGAAAGATTATATCCCTGAAAATATATTAGTTTATATAGCTGTCCATCATGATTACCGTGGAAGAAAATTAGGTAAAGAGTTGATGAATAAAGCTGTTGAAATCTCTGAAGGTAACATAGCTCTCCATGTTGAGCCAGATAATCCTGCTAAATTTCTCTATGAAAAAATTGGATTTACTAATAAATACCTTGAAATGAGATATCAAAGAGAGGCAAAATAATGGCTTATATAGAGATGAATGTAGAGTCTTTGAAATATAATTACCAATATCTTGATAAAATTTTCTCAGAAAATGATATCAAATGGTCTATTGTAACAAAAGTTCTTTGCGGAAATAAAACATTCCTTACAGAACTACTTAAGTTAGGTATGACTGAAGTTTGTGACTCTAGAATCTCGAATTTAAAGAATATCAAAGCTATTAATGATAAGATTGAAACAATCTATATTAAGCCTCCCTCCAAAAGAGATATAGCGAGTGTTGTTAAGTATGCTGATATTAGTGTAAACACCGAAATCTCAACTATTAGAGCTTTAGCTCGAGCTGCTAAGAAACAAAACAAGACACATAAGATTATTATTATGATTGAGATGGGTGAATTGCGTGAAGGTGTTTTAAGAGATGACTTCATAGATTTCTACGAAAAAGTATTTAAACTTGATAACATAAAAGTTGTTGGAATCGGAACTAACTTCTCCTGTTTATATGGAGTATTACCAAATCCTGATAAGCTTATACAGCTTAGTTTATATGAACAACTTATTGAAGCTAAGTTTAACAGACAAATACCTTATGTGTCTGGCGGAAGCTCTGTTGTATTTCCTTTAGTTCTTAATGGAACCTTACCAAAAGGAATTAATCATTTCCGTTTAGGTGAAACCCTCTATCTTGGCACAAATGTCTATAATGATAGTAAAATTAAAGATATGGCTCATGATATTTTTACTCTACATGTGGAGATTATAGAGCTTATCGAAAAGCCAAAAGTTCCAACAGGCAATTTTGGTACTAACCTAGAAGGAGAGTCGTATGACTTTGATCCTTCTGAAGCTTCTGATACTTCATATAGGGCTATCATTGGATTAGGATTGCTAGATGTTGATGATAAACATCTTTGGTGTGATGACAGATCCCTAGAATTTGTAGGAGCAAGCTCAGATATGATTGTAATGGACTTAAAGAATAATCCTAAAAAGTATAAAGTTGGAGACGAACTTACTTTTAGTATGGATTATATGGGTTTACTTAAACTTATGAATTCTAAATATATAGAAAAGAAGGTTGTACATAATTAAACCAAAATAATACAGTATAACTTTATTAGTAAAACATATTTTCTAGCACAACCCCCTCAGAGAAGGGGGTTTACTACGCTATCTGGGATAATCTGCACTCTTTTGTCTCATAGACTATCTAATATTTGTAGATCTTATATACCCCCACTATTATGTGTCTATTGTCTCTTAGCCTAATTGAGGGCTAAGAGACGCCCATTAGATGTCCAATAGACACCTAATAGAGGAGTAGTTGACACACAAAAGTTCTGTTCTATCCTATCAATCTCTAATTAGGGCAATCTTGCCTCTGATAGTATCCCCTTTATCGTTTGAGATTGTAAAAAAGTAAATACCTGAGCTACATTTTCTACCATTTTTATTACTTCCGTCCCAGTTAAAGGTTTGATATTTATTTAGGGGTAGCTCATAGACAAGTTGGCCTGATTTATCAAAGATTTTACAAGTCTTGGCAGAAGCAGGCAGGAAGTCACTTTGAGCATTAAAGATTCTGACAACATCTCCTCTATCTGGATAGAAGGGATTAGGTACAGTAACAACTTTATTAAAGTCTTTTTCAGGATTAGCAGAAGCGCCAACAGTAAGAGAGCATAGTCCTTCACCAGCTCCAATATATAGCTTTCCTGATCTTGCTTCATAGGTCAAAGCTCTAATTTGGTTTGAAATAAGAGGATAAGAACTTTTATCATACACAAAGTATTCTTCAGTATTTGTATCATATTTAGTTAATCCTGCTTCTTCAGAACCTATCCAAAGGCAACCAAAATCATCAGCAGCTAAAGCTGTAGGATAAGTATCTTTAGCAGCAAAAAGTTTAGTTTCACCAACTATATAACGAGTCTCAATTTGCCATCCAGAAGACCATCTTTCTCTTTTTATGTCAATACCATAACGGTACCAGTAGTTACCATCATACATGAAAAGGCCATTGTTACCAGCAACCCATAATTGCTTACCATATGGTGTGGCAACTTCAATAATATCATTAATAGCAGAGTTTCTGATATCAGATACAGGAATAGTATCCCAATTTGATAGATCATTCTCGCTAGGTAATTCTTGTGAATTCCAGTGGAGGAGTCCAGCAGATTCTCCTGATGCAGCAGCAGATTTACTAAAGAAATAACCAAATTCATTATGGAAAGATTTTCTTGTAAAATTATTTTGAGATCCATATAGTGGAGAAATTGATAGTCTTTGATCACCTTGAGGAGAATAGAAGGCTAATCCATAACTTTGTAGTGACATCATAATGTTTCCATGCATATCAGTGTTTAAGGATGAAACAGTTTGGGAAGGAATGCTTGCAATATCACTTTCTAAATCAGTAAAAGCTTGCGTTTGGTTGTTATAAGAATACACTCCAGAGGTATGATACCATTTCCATTCATGTGATTCTTCGTCATAAGAGGTAACTCCACCTTTCCAACCTTGAGGGTGGTTTTCCCCACTATACCAAGAGCCAAACCATTTTTTATTATCATTCCCAACTGTGATTGAATTAATATTATCACTTTGGAGTGGAGAATTCTTCATATTGAGAGTTTGCCAATTTTCACCATCAAAAGAGCTAACTCCTCTAGCTCCTTTACGAAGGGCTGCTGTACCGTAGTAACCACAGGAGGCCCAGAGTTTATAGTTATTATCAACTGTGAGGTGATTGATAGCATTAAAACCGATACCATTCGGTTCATATTGATACCAAGTATTATCATAGTTAATTAATAAACCAGCACCCCAAGTTGAGAGAATTATTTTGTCTTTATAACTTTCTATATATTTGATACCAACTTGCTTGAGGTAATTTGTTTCATTAGTAGGTGATTTTAGATCAATAACTTGGGTGGAGGTGGTTAACAGGCTTTCGATATTGCCTTCTAAGGTAATAACTTGCAAAAGAGAATTTGAAAGACCTGACATTGTTGTAAGTGATTCATCCCAGATACCAGTTGAAAAAAGAAGATTACCAAAGATATCAAAGTTAATCGTTTGAATATAAGTATGACCGGTATTACTAGTATTATTATCTTCAAGGAAGGAATAATTATCCCAGGTTGCTTGGTCAAAAAAGTCAGTAACAATTTGAATAGCATTGTCACTAGCAATAGCCAGCTTATTATCTTTGACAGAGAATTTTATGATATTATTATCTAGTAATTGAGAGTTTGAGGAGCTTAAATGAGTCCATTGATCAAAGTTATCTAGTGATGTAGAAGGAAAATAAAGAATACCAGCATCAGTAGCTAAAAAGACATAATTTTGGAAAACAGTAATATCATTAATAGTTTCAGAGATAAGCGCTCCAGAAGTAGAAGCTTGTGAGTATTTACGTGAGAGAATAGGAAAAGATACTTGATCAAGTTCATAGAAAGTAGAGAATCCTCCCTCTGTAATTACATAAACCAAATCATCTATAGATTTAATAGCTATAACTTTATTGGAGATAAGACCATTATCGTCATTTATAATATAGACTTGG
The DNA here is from genome assembly GCA_963678375.2 of Cloacimonadales bacterium (SeqCode). GTDB lineage: Bacteria > Cloacimonadota > Cloacimonadia > Cloacimonadales > JAFGVF01 > JAEKNW01. The sequence goes on along the minus strand of OY782831.1, from coordinate 1,150,416 downwards.
CCGTTTTCAACAATAGTAACACCGTCATTATAAGTACCAGTCCAAATTTTATTATCTCTAGCATAGAGACTTCGGATTTCATTGCTGGCTAATCCGTTGATAGTTGTATATTTATTAGTTAAGTCAAGCCTTCTTTGGCTAGCATTAAAATTAATATCATATTCTTCGAGTCCACCCCAAGATACAGATAATAATTTAGAATCATTTTGCAAGGTTTGATAGATGTGTGAAGTGTTAGTATAAACTTCCCATTTTTCAAGTGATATAACTACAAGTGCCCAAATTGTGAGAGATAAGGTTAAGCAAATCTTCTTCATTAATAACTCCTACTTTGTATCTTTAAAAATTGACTGTAGTAACAGCCATGCGAAAATAAAACATAAAACAATGAGAATAGTTAAAGCGATTAAAAAAATCTGTTTAGTAGAGAAGTAAAAACCTATTGCTAGTAGACCAAAGAGTGAGGTCAAGAAATAAGCAATATAACAGATTCCTTTTTGTGAAAGTCCAAGTTTTAAAAGTCTATGGTGAATATGTTCTTTATCAGCTAAGAAAATACTCTGTTTCTTTTTAATTCTTCTGATCATTGCCATAATTGTATCCATTATCGGAAAGATCATTACTACAACAGGCAAGGCAATAGTCATAGCCGTAACACCTTTGAATTGAGAGATACCAGTAACAGATAAGACTGCTAAATTGAAGCCATTAAATAAACTTCCTGAATCTCCCATAAATATTTTTGCTGGAAAAAAATTATATTTCAAGAAGGCAAGGTTTCCTGCAACTAGGATTAAAGCAAGGTAGAAAACAAGGGGGTTACTAGAAATAAGACCTACCAAGCAGAGTACAAGGCCACTTATAAGGGTAATTCCAGCTGCAAGACCATCCAAACCATCAATCAAGTTGATAGCATTAGAAATTGCTAAAAACCAGAATATAGTAAAAGGGAAACTGAGATATTGCAGATAAAGGTCAGGTCCAAAAGGGTTTGTTAGGATTTCAATTCTGAAACCCACAATATATAAAAGAGCTGAAATTAGTAACTGTAAAAAGAGTTTATCTCTTGCTTTGAGCTTTAATAAGTCATCAACCAAGCCAACTGTTAAGATGAGAATATTAATTATTGCTAAGCCATAAATCATTATTGAGCTACGGGTATCCCAAAAGAAGAGACCAAATGCTATTTGAGCAAAGCAAATTACTAGTCCAAAAGCTAACCCTCCACTGATAGGAATAGGTTTAGGGTGAGCTGATCTTTCATTAGGATAGTCTAACCAACCCTTCTTATTGGCTATTTTGATGTTCACTGGTACTAAGAGATAAGTAAGTAAAAAAACAACTAATCCAGCTAGTAAGTACTTCCAGTAACTTTGAATTAAAGCATCACCACTGATATGATTTTCCAAAGAGAGTGGAGTTGCCAGTAATAAGTTTTTTATCATATTTTTTTTCTCTATTTTTTTATTTGTTGATATAATTTTCTGTATCTATTATTAAAATAATTCAAAGAGTAGTCTTGAACAAGTTTATTATAACTAGCTTCTCCTTTTTTATGTAAATCATTTTTCAGTTTAGGAAGCCTGAGAAATAAGTTCAGAAGCTGAGAGTTATCTTCAGGATCTATTAAGAAACCATTACTTTCATCAACTAATTCTCTATTTCCCTTAATATCAGAGGCAATAATGGGAAGCCCGTATGACATTGCTTCTAAAATGGATAAGGGAAGTCCTTCCCATAAAGAGTATAATAAGAAAACATCAAATGATTTTAGCCATTTTTCTTTATCATGAGACCAACCTGGTAAGATAATTCTTTCTGTTAGATTAGCAGACTTGATTAATTCTTGACATAAAGCTAAATCTTCTCCATCACCAACAAAGATAAACTTTAATTCTTTTTTGTGAAGGCAGGCCTTTATAGCAACTTTGATAGTGTTAACCATATTTTTCTGTTTCCAAAAACGTGAAAGTGTCCCTATCACAATCTCATTACTCTTGAGAATATTTGATTTTTGTTTAGCAATTGCTCCATTTGGAATGTATTTAATTTTGTTTTTAGGAATCTTCAAGCTCTTATGAGCTAGCTCAGCATCTTCTTGATTTACTGAGATTAAATAATCACAATAGCGACCAGCAAACCATTCTGCTTTTTGGTAAACAAGATAAAGTAAAGGGTTTTGAAATTTATGAAAAGGGTATCCGTGGACTGTGTGAATTACTGTTGGTACTTTACACATTTTACCTACAATTCTACCCATAAGACCAGTTTTGGATGAGTGGGTATGGAGAATATCTACTTGTTCTTGTTGGATAATTTTAGCTAATTGTCTCATGGCCTGAAAATCTTTAATGGGGTTTATTTGTCTAACTAATGAGGGTATAGCAATATGTTTCCAGCCACGTTTTTCTATTTCTGCGATAAGTGGGCCATCAGGTGCAGTGGCAACTTTGATTTCATAATCATCAATTTCAATAGCAGATAAGATCTGTAGCATAACATTTTGCACTCCAGATAAGATAGGTAGTAGACCTAGATGTAATATAACTGGCATCTTAAATTCTTTCCTCAATAAAGCTGAAAATCTTCTTAACTTGGGTCAGCCTGCTATAATCTGAAATATCAAAATTGACCCTATTTCCTTTCTTTACAAAGTTAATTATTGCAAGAGTTTGACTTTTAATAGCATCAATGTCTTCTAAAGGGGCTAGCCAAGGGTTTCCTATTTTTTTAAGCAAATATTCTGCTTCGCCTGCCTTAGGAACAAGTGCTAAAATTGGTTTATTGCTTTTCAAATACTCGAAAATCTTACCGGTTAGAACATTTTTTCCACTCTTAGTGGCTATGAGCAGAAGGAGAATGTCTTGTTTAAGCATTTCTTTGATAGCTATATGGTGTTCTGCTTGTGGACTAATTTTTATAATATCTTGCAAGCCAGATTTGGTAAATACTTCTTGTTCCTCAAAATAGTAATTACCCATTAAGTTTATTTGAATTTCGTCTTTAGAAATTTCTTGTTGAGTAATTAAGTCTTGTATAGCTTGAAGGAAGTACTTTGAAGTTCTATGCTTGTACATATTTCCTATATAGCCTATGTTAATCTTTTTCTTAGTAGGTAATGTTGGACCAGAAGATAAGGCAAGAGTCTGACTTACCTGCTTAAAGTCGTCATCATCATATCCATTATAAGAGACAGCTATTTTACTCTGAGATATCTTAAAACTTTCTGCTAACTCTTTTTTCATCACTTGGCCAATAGTTATAATACCTCTTGCCTTGTTTAAGAAAAAACCTTCAAGCTTATGATAGGCCTTTCTTGAAGTCTGATTTGAGAAATCAAAGTAAGAACTCAAGGTCCAGTGATCTCTATAATCAATAAAGAGGGGGATATCTGCAATTTTAGCTATTGAGTAAGCTATTAATAGTGATGAAGGAGGATAGATCGTTACAATAATTGCTGAAAAGTCTTCTTTGATAACCTGTTTAAGACCTTTTAGCACTGCAGGGATAAACCAACCAATCTTTTCATCCATAAAGAAGAGAGCCTTTACCAGTTTCTTCTTAAAATCATCAGTTTGGAAATAAGCTTTATCTACTTTTTTTCCAATGTTTTCTGTCTTTAAGACCCTTATTTTTTGAAGTAAACTCATTATATCCCAAGAATCAGCCCTAATGACTTCAGAATCAATTTCATTCAGTAGAGATTGATCATAAGAATGAAATACAATATCTTCGATAGTTAAAACAGAAACATCCCAGTTTGATTCTTTGGCGTATTTTGCTATCTTTAGAGGTCTTTGAACTCCAGCTCCACCTAATGGAGGAAAAAAATAAGATATTAGAAGAGCCTTTTTGCTTGTATTGGTTAATCTCTCAAAAAGATTTATTAATCTAGGAGCTACTAATTCCCAATTATATTTTTCTGAGATTAACTTAGCTGCAATTATCTTATGTTTCTCAATATCAGAATCACTGAGAGTAATAATTTTCAGCATTTTATTAGCAAGGTCTTGAGCTGTAAATTTAGCTGTTATAATACCTTGCGAACTTTGCGAAATCTGTTTAGTCATAGGAAAATCGTTGGTAATTACTAGTAAACCTGCATCAAGATATTCTAGTAGTTTTATCGGTAGAGCATATTTATAACGGGTAATATTGGGTGATAGCATGCAAATACCACACTTAGACTGATAATACTTATCATAAACTTGGTCAAAGGGAATAGCTTCAATTAAAGTAATATTATCTGTTAAATATAGTTGGTCTATTAGGTTTAAGCAGTCATCTCTGAAACCAGAAATCTGTTCTTTACCGAGTAATAAGACTTTTATTTGAGGGAATACCTGCTTAACAAAAAAAGTAGCCTGGATTATCTCTTTTATTCCCCTCATTGGAGACAAACCACCAGCATAAACAAAGTCATAAATACTTTCTTCTGACAAATTTTTAGGACCTGTTTGATTTTGTGGATAATTTGGAATAGTGATACTATGAGTACCCATACTTTGGTATTTCTGGGTAATCAAGTCATTTACTGTAATACAAGCATTCAATTTAGGTATAAATCTTTTCTCCAAATTTTCATGCAAGAAGGTATCTATAAACTGTTTACCTTTATTAAGTGATTTTTCTTTTTGAGCTAGGTTAAAAAACTCATGGCAGTCATAGACGTATTTTGTTTTAGTTGTAGGATTAACCAAGGTTAAGAGGATAGGTTCTATAAGAATTGCAACATTTGGGCTAGTTAATGTTATCTGCAGGGCAGCCTGAATTAGAAACTGTGTTTTACTAAGATTATTTAAGCCAATAAGTTTTATATCTTCATCATAATCGCTTAAATTTGCTTGATTATGGAGTATCGTAACAGAGAATCTTTCACTCAAACTTTTTGCAATTTTATAGTATAATCTAACATCTTTGGCCTTATGACTAATAGTTACGATTAAAATTGTTTTCAAATCTTACTCCATCACTAGATCTACAGCTGTATTAGCCTTTATATTAGACATAGTAACAATATCATCTTCAATTTGATATTCTACCATAGTTATTTGTTTAATTTTCTTCTTAGAATGAATCCTAAAAGTAAAGAAAGAGAAATCATCTAAAAAGAGAATATTTGCTCCCCACTCAACATTAGTAATAATAACATTTTTTCTTGCCTTCCACCAAAGTGAGATTTTTTTGCATGAGTTATTATAATAGTTGGTCTCTTTAATTCTCTCTAAAGTATAAGTATAAAGTTTTTCTAGATAGCTAATGTCTTTAAAGTTAGCTATGGTGAAATCGAAACAAATCAAACCACCGCTAGCATGAACTTTCTGAATTAGATTATCCATTTTTAGTTTAGCTGATTCATAAGACCTATAAGAGTACTTAGAAGATTTTAGAATTTCATCACTAAAAGTAATTGGTATTTCTAAAGGGAAAGTTCTAATTCCATCAATTAATTTATGATGAGGTAGTATGTTGCCATTTTTGAAAAGGTCTATATTTGGAGAAAGTATTGAGCAATCATAAAGAAGGTTATTTCGGTGGATAGCTAAAGAAATACTATCATGAAGAGGTCTTCCTGTTACCCTAATTCCACCTTGATCATTACTTGTTATCTTGCTTAGTTTGCTGTGGGCTGTTCTTATCTTAATTTGGTCCATTTCGTATGGATTAACTAAGATTCCTAGCTCATGACCCTTACTTAGAATTCTATTTAATTCTTTAATCATCTTGTTTTCATCAACATTGTAAATAAAACCATTATCTTCTAATAGGGAGGCAAACCAGGTTGAAATTATTCCATACTTCTCATCTAAATCTAAATAGTTTTCAAAATTCCAATATTGCTCTTCGTCAGTAAGAAAGTACTTAAGTCCGCTTGATAAATTTCTAAAAACTTCTTTAAATTTTCCTTTGAGTAACAGGGGCATTGAATCTAATAAAAACTCGCTAAAAACTCCTTTTCCCCATTTCTCTAGCTTATCTATAGTATGGGTAAAAATTACTGCATAATCTTCACCATGAGGCCAGTACTCTTTTTTTATTAGCAAGAAATCTAGTTTTTGGCAACAGTTAATTATGATTTTTTCTGTGAAGGCTAAAAGGTGGTTAACGATGGGTTCGTGATAAAATTCATCAAATACACTTCCTTGCTCTATAATTCCTTCATCAGCTTTTTTAGCCCGGAACTCGCAATCAGTAATATGATAATAAAGATTTCCAAAAATATCAAAATTTAGAATTGTAAGTGCTATATCGCTCTGTCTAACTTCTTCTACTATATTAGTTAAAAGATTGTTATGAATTATAGGAATAATTTCGTTATAAAACTTAATTTTTTTAATCTTAGAAGTTAGATTGTTACCTTTTAATTGACTTGGTATATAAAGATTCTCATGATATCTGACAACAATAATTGGTATCTTTTTAGCAAAGTTAGCAATCTGATTCTTTTGAATACCTTTTGAATCATACCAAATTAAGACATCAAACTCTGACAAACCCTTAAGAGAGTAGATAATCTTATGACTATAACCTAGAGTTACGAAAGTAAACTCAACTATATAGTTGATCATCGTATTCAAATTGCTATTACTGTTATCATCAATATATACTGCTATCATAATTCCTTTACTTTATCTTTTTTAATTATGGTGTAATATTACACTTATTTGATTTAACCAAAATAATCTCTAAATTAGCTATGTCAAGATATACTCACTTTTTTTTGATTTTATTAATGAGAATGTCTTATAATAAAGATGTTATCCAGCTGGTTTTCTATTATTTACTAATCAGCTTTCAATTTCGATAAAGCTATGATTGAAAACTACTAAGTAGAAAGCTTCATAGACTATTTAATGTTTAGACTTAACTAATACTTACACATACTATCCACATTATCCACATATATGCTATCTTTCTTTAAAACAATAGTTTAGCACACAATGTGTAGGTTTGTACAAGTGGTTATGCACTACTTATCCACAAGAGGATTTAAGAGTCTAATTGCTTTTTTTTATAATAATTTAAGAGAAATTAACCAAATCTTTTCCACATTGATAAAGATAAATTTTGTCCACAAATCTATAAAACTATAATTAACATATTGTTAACATTATAAATTAAAGTGAAGTACTTAACAAATTGATATTTTCTTAAGTAAAATTTATTAATACTTAATTTTCTACTGCGAATTTAGTTTTATAATATTTGTTATCAATCTTGAGACTACATAAGTAAATTCCTGAACTCAATCTACCTTTAACAATGTCAGCTAAGTTGATCTTGTGTTCATTCATCCCCTCAGATAAGCTAATTTTAGTTTTCGATATAATCTTACCACTCAGGGAAAACAAGCTTATCTCAGCCTCTTTGCCCCCTGTATTTTGAGCGAAAAATATTACTTCACCTTTATTATCTTTTCTTATAGGGTTGGGTGCAATATAAAGCTGGCCATAGTCAGGATTAACTTTAAAGTCCTGGATAGGAGATTTTGTCTGATTGCCTGCAGCATCTTGGGCTATAATATATACTTGGCCATCTTGCATGACTCTACCCTGATAAAATCCAATATTTTCAAGATTAATCGTCTGATTTGTCCCATCAATAAAAGTAAAATTTATTTGGTAGCTTAAAGGGTCAGGGTCAAGATGATTTTCCCAATCTAAATAGATAGTCTCATTTACTACTTGTGACTTAGTAATTTCAAAAGGAAAGGGAGGGATTTCATCAGGAGCTAACAAATTGTTTAAAAAATTTCCTATAGCTCCTTTAGCAAAATTTAAATTTCTGTAAATTTGCCAATTATTTTCAAATTGATATGAATATCTCGGAAACCATAATGTAGCAGGACCTACTTTATAATTGAAAGAAGAAGAATCATAGCTTATGAAAAGAGATTCTAGGCTTTCTGAGAGATTTTGGCTATCATACTTTAAGTCACTATTATCACTATTTTCAATCAAGTCGTCTAATAATTCTTTTATATCAATATCTGTGGAAGTTATCCCGAATTCATTCAGATTCTCTCTTGCAAGAATAAATTCTCTAGTATCTTCACTCCACTTAGCTAAGAAGGTATTTATTTCTTGTTCAAAATTATCTATTTCAATCATCTTAGCAGTAGAAGCCGCAACTCTTCTTAAGAAAGAGCCTGAATTGTAAATATTACCAGGGCGATAAGCATCTACATATATTTTAGGGATATTTATTACTAAGGAATCAATATTTGAAGCTGATTGCCAGTAGTCGAAAATCTGACCATAAGGCAAACCGCTTGAGGGAACACTGGCTTCTGAACCAATAATGTAGTCTGCTCTACTTTTGAGCTCAATTAAGTTTTCAAGGGTCTGCATATTACAAGCGTCATAAATTAGGAGATCAAGCTTTATATCGCTTAAGGCAGCCTGCATTTCATGATTAGACATACTAATAAAACTTTGAGAAGAGTTATCTGGTGCTATACCTTTTCCCTTTAAGTCTTTCGCCCATCCATTACCATGAGACCAGATGATTAAAGCTTTGTTAGAAGATTTATATCTATTGAATCCCCAATCCACAAAACTTTTTAAGGTTTGGTAGGAACCAGAATTTGTTTCCCCTAAGTTGCTAATTATTGGAGATTGAATTCCAGCTTGAGTATTCTCTTCTATCTTATATCTATAAGTAGCAGCTAAGTCGCTATCGTTGTCCCCATCCATTTCTACTATTATGTTTGCTTGAGAACTGAAAGATGAAGTTTCCATTTCAGCAATATCTTCAAGAGCGTATTGGTGCAAGCCGTTATCTGCAGCCATATAAATAAGAATTGTCCATTCTTTAGCACTAAGTCCAATAATATGGAAGAGGAGTAATATTAGTATAAGTTTAAATTTTTTCATAATGTTGTCTCTATATTCTAATTTAATATATATTACTTTTTTGACAAGCTTTTTTGTATAGGATTCTTTTATTACTAGCAGAATATTATTCACATTACTATTACTCTCTTGCTTCATCACATGAGAACAATAAAGTCAATGTACTATGATTTTATTTGGATTTATGGCTCTTGATACAAGTTTTTTTATACCATCATAATAACTCTCCCAATAGATTTCTACTTATATAAAGGGAGAGTAATAATGAAGGAACAATGTATGATTTATAAGCTCAAAAATAGTATATGAGGAGTAAAATATAAGCTGAATTATTAAAATGTAGCTCATTTTTTATCATTATCATTTTCGCTTGGAAAGACTAGTTTACCTCAAGGTTATGGCTACAATAAACTTATAATATGGTTAAAGTTAATCTTACTTAACTTAATAGTCTTTTTTAATATTTGACATATCTAATCTTATTCAAAAATATTGGTCTAATTATTGAATAGGAGTTTTTATTTATGAAAAAAGTTTCATGTATTTTAATTTTCTTGCTGGTTAGTGGATTTGTCTTTGGAGCTAGCCAAGATTTGCTAAAGTCTTATTTTGAAGATGCTAGTTATGACAATGTAAAGGCTGTATTAGAAGATGCAAATAATTCTAAAGATCTGACTAGTGCCAACTATAATCTACTTATGGTCCACTACTCTGAAATGAATAAAGCTATGAATAAACTTGAAGCAATGACTAGTGATTTACAACCAGCCCAAAGGTTTCAGTTAGCCAATATCTACCTTGCGCTTGGAAGATCTGAACAAGCTATACCACATTATGATTACTTAAATGAAAATTTTGAAAACTGGTCATGTCCCTGGAGGCACAAAGGTGAAGCTTATTATAATTTACAAGAATGGGAAGAAGCAGAAAAAGCTTTGGAAAAAGCCATAGAAACAAGAGTTGAACATTATGACGCTTATTTATGGTTAGCAAGAGTACAGCTTAAACTAGATAAAAATAAGGAAGCTTTGAAAACTTTTGAAACAGGCATGTCTTATAAAGGAAAAGATATTGAAGAACCAGAAGAAGAATTTTCATCTCAAGAGGAAAGTTTTTTAAAATTAGAAATTTTGAAAGCAAATAAAATGAAAAAAGATTATAAGAAGTTAGCAAAGCAATTAGAAGAAAAATATCCTCAAGACAAATATTGGGGAAAATAAAAAAAGCTTATAAATGCAGAAAGGTTGGGCGGGGAGCCCAACCTTTGTCTGCTAGCATACAAGGAGGTTATTTCATCAGCATCATCTTTTTGGTTTGGTTATATGTTTTGGTTTCTAGACGATACACTTATATAATAATGCAATAGCCGTTCCAAACAAAAAAAAATTAATCAAATTTTAACAAATATATAAGAGTGTTGGCTTAACACATTGATTATTCGACTTTTAGTGCTCTGTTATAATTTTCTAAGAGTCTTCCCCTAAAAGTAGCAAAAGTTATAATTATCTCAAATTCAGGCAAAGTGTCTACATTGTTATAGGTTAAATCTAGTCAGATGTATATTATGTATACAGATTAGATAACCTGATAGACGTTAGATGAGTTGATTTAATTATTAGAAGTTATTACGAAGCTTTAAGTTTAACTAAAAGCTTACTTAGTTATAAACTTTTTAAAAGTATCAATATTGTAAAAATTGCACAAAAGAAATTATTAACAAAAAGCAAGTAAGTGTTATTAAAAAGATGTTTTTAATAGCTTATTCCCTTCAAGACCACCCTTTACTATTTTGTTCTGGTTAGAGTAGCTCTTATTGGATTGGGGTTTTGGCTGAATGGCAAGATAAGTATTCTGTTAGTATGCTCCTGTAAAAATCAGTGGGTAATGTTAAACCCAGAATGTGCAATAGACCTTTGTGATTAGAACTATATTATTCTGCAAAAGTAAGATCCATAATTTCTCCGAATATTTATATTTTATGCGTCTATATTGAAACACCTCCTATAGCTCTCAAAGAAAGGGATTTTGCTAGAATAATCTTCACTCTATAGTAAAGTTCTACTAAACTATTAGGGTTAAAGGAGAAGGAGCTTTTTTTCTTGAGAGTTTTATTAAAAATAACTATCAGCATTAGGTGGAGAATGAGGGAATAATCTAAAAAAGAGCGGTGGATAAGGAGGAATAATGCACATAGGGAAAAAATTGAAACAGGATTAGATAAAATGCAGAAAGGTTGGGCGGGGAGCCCAACCTTTTTCTGCTAGCATACAAGGAGGTTATTTCATCAGCATCATCTTTTTGGTTTGGTTATATGTTTTGGTTTCTAGACGATACAAGTATATACCAGTTGCAACATCTGTTCCAAAGTTATCTTTACCATCCCAGATAATTCTGTGATATCCAGCTTTAACTTGTTCATTAACAAGAGTTTTAACTAGCTGGCCTTTTAAATTAAATATTTTTAAGGAAACATCACCATCTTGTTTAACAGCATATTTAATAGCTGTTTCAGGATTAAATGGATTTGGATAGTTTCCTTGAAGTTTTGTTATTTGTGGAATAAGATTATCGTCTTCATTTGACACACCTTGGCCAGTTCCGTTAACAGAGATGACAACTTGTCCTTGTTGTGGGTCATTTGAAGTAATAATAATATTATCTGAGTATTCTTGGTTAGCAGTTGGAGAGAAGTAAATGGTAACTTCTAGAGTTTCTGTTGGGTCAAGCGAGTAGTTAACTTGGTTAGATCCTTCTTGGTCTTCAATGCCAATAGAGAATACGCTTTGGCTGTTGACAGAGATTTGACCAGCCAAGATACCTTCACCTGAATTAGAAATTGTGAATTGTGTTTGTCCTTCAGTTACGCTACCAAAATCATATTCAGTCATATCAATAGCTATGACAGGATCCCCAACTTCTGTAGCAGCAGTAGGGAAGACAATATAGTCAACCCAGGCACAATCATCACCTTCGCTAACACTAAAGTCTTTACTGTATTCCCATTTGAAAGTGTGATCCCCATCAGTAATATCATAGGAAACTTCTTGCCAGTTAACAGTACCGCTCCAGCTATCTTGTGGGGCATTATCGATATAGAATGTTAATTCATCATAACCACTTTCTGAAGATACTTTTACCCAGAAGCTTAATTGACCAGCAGTAACATCATTCATTTGGACAGTCATAGAAGCAGACTGATTATTACTAATAGAATTTGATTTAGCAGAATGAGAGCCTTCATGGGCTTGACTTGAAACTACAGACCAACCAGGAGCATTCCAGTTGAAATCAGATGAGAAGTCACCAGATTCGAAGTCTTCAAAGAGCAAGCCAACAGAAAGAGCAAAGCTATCTGAAGAGATAACATTACTATCACTAGTAAAGCTAGTAGTAAAGTTAGCAACAGTACCAGTTTCCATATAAGCAGAAGTTTCAACATTAATAGCTAATTGACCTGATGCATTAACAGCAATATCACCAATTTCTATGTTAGTGTCGCTGATAGTAATTCCAGGTGTAGTAGAGATTAGGTTAGCTATAGTATTATTAGCTACAAAAGAGCCATTATTTTGGTAACTGATTAATAATTCAGCAGTTTCATTAGGATCAAGAAGATTATTATCACCATCGTTTACCTCAACATCAGTAATAACAAAGTGAGGTCCTACAGCTGTTAAGTTTATGTCATATTCCCAAGTCTCTTCAGCAGAAGCTAGTTGTAAGTTAAAAGCAATACTTTGCCCGTGGTTAATACCATCAGCAAGAGTAACTTCTAAAGCAGAAGCTAATTGGCTAGTGCTGTTAGCATCAATGTTAGCAATTGATGTTGAACCATTAACAATAGTTGCATTACCATCAATACTAATAAGAGTAACATCAACATCTGCTACAGCTTCAACACCAACATTAGCAATAGTAAGAGCCATATCAAGGTCTTGCCCTGCTGCTACATTTCCAGTAATTTGTTGGTTATCGATAACTAAGAATGGTCCTTCAGCAGGAACAACTTCTATGTCAGTAATGAAAGGTTGGTAGTCAGTATGAGAGACAACTAATTTAACATTACCAGGAACGTTAATAGCGTCAAAGTTAATAGTACCATTACCTGAACCATCAGTTAAAACAGTTCCAAGAAGTTGGCCGTCTTTGGAGAGAGCAGCATAGCTATAGGGAGCTGCAGTAACATTTAGAGAAGTCATACCAACAAGCATAGTATTTGAATAATCGACAGTCTGAACTTCTGGAACACCAATATATGGCATTAATGAAGGATCACCCATGATAGAATAAATTTCCCAGTAGTAATTCTTTCTGGTAGATGCAGATCCTTGAACTGCCATATTTCCAGTGAATACCATTGACCCAGCAGTATGTGCCCAGTCTTCGAAAGCTTCATTGTGTTCATGGAAGAGTGCATCAAACATACCATAACCTGTTCCAGCATAGGTTGGGCTATCAGTAGATGTCGGTGTAAAGTGACCAACAGACCACCAGTAATCTTCATCCCAGTAAGTAGAGTTTGTTCCACCAATATAAATAACAGCTCCGTTGGAAGCTCTTAACCAAGCTTCACCAAAGCAAGTTCCTGTATTGAAGTGATTAGTTAAACAGCAGTTTCCAACAACAACAGGGTATTTACCTGAGTTTTGCAAGCTATTAATGTTTGCAATAGTGAAACTAGGGTCTGACCATGATGTTTCAGAACCGTGAGCAGTATAGTTTAAGTAACCTAAACCAGCACTAACATCTGCGATAATGCTTGTAGCTGAATTACCAGATTGTGGATAGTAGTAAGAAGTAACGTCTAAGTCGTGATCTTCATTAAAATAGTTATCGCTACCATAATTTATTGTACCATTACCATGAGTATCCGCCCAATATCCGTCAACACCTGCAATAAGGGTAACTCTTTCTAAGTATGAAGGGTCTGACATTTCATATTTTTGGTAAGTAAGAGTTTTGTTAACTTGAGGTGTTAATTGAGCAACAGAAGTTGCTGAGAATCTTCCGTAATACATTTCAGGAAGATAATCGGTTCCAGATAATCTTACATAGTTAAGATCAGTAACATGCCCTGAATCTGTAGAACCTGTAAAAGCAGGAACCTGAGGAGTGTCACCAACTATTAATAAGTAAGATGGAGCAGGGTTATCAGGAGTAGCTGCGTTCCAGATATTCTGGATATAGTTTTTGATAGCTGTAGTTGAAGAACCTATAGATTCAGTAAGCCCAACAGTAACATTATATCCTTGTTCTTGTTTCCAAGTAATGAAAGGTTCTAAAGTATCCATAAACTGGTTAGGAGTAATGATTAAGTAACCAAGTGGATAGTTTTCTAAAGAAGATCTTGAAGGGTAGTAGTTGAAAATATTTTGAGCATAGATGCCCTCAAACATAAATGATCTTGTTTTAGCTTTTAATTCTTCAGTAGCATAGATATCACCATTGATGAATTCAATGTTAACATCAGCAGAGTTTATAACACGAACTTGTCCAGATACTGGATTGTATTCTACTGGGTAGAAGTTAACTTCAAAAAGTCTCATACCTCTAAGAATACCAATTTCATTAACTGTTACTGGTTGGTACTTAAAGCTTTTATCTGAGTTATAAATTTCTTGGTTTTTAGCAAAAGGCATATCTTCAATATTATCACACTTAGCTACTGAAGCTTGAGCTGGGATAATTTGATTATTAAAACCTCTAGCAAATAGGTTAACACTACTTGCTGATTTTATTTCAACAGATGCTTCAACACTTGCACCAAGTGGAACAGAAATAATTTTCTGACTGTATGGAAGTTGAGGTAAACCTTCATCTTTAGTTAAAGAGTAGTCGTTAGCAGAAATTTCTGCATACTCACCACCGCGGGTATTATTAGTTTTAATCTCAATTGTTCCTAGTTCATAACTGATATCTACACCATAGTCATTACTGTTTTGTAATGTAATTGAATTCTGGTGTAGGTCCATTAAATTCTCCTGAATAGCCATCACCATTGTGAAAGACATAATCAGTGAAATTAACAAAATAATTTTCTTCATTTTTTCTCCTCATTTCTTTATATCTAATTTAATAATCACTTTCTTATCATATAGTTAATGCAATTTGTTATCCATTAATATAAAAAGTTATTTTTAATGCTAAATTTAGCCATTGAATTGGATATTAATCTAGTTAAACTTCAGAATAAATCCCTACTGAGTAATAGCTTGGAAATTTATCATCTCACTTGGATACTTTTTCTTAAACTTTTCCCATACCTCGATAACTTGCTCACGATTATTGTACTTGCCTAGAGCAACAAAGTATTTACTAGCTTGTCCCAGTTTAACCTCTTCTATATAGCTATTAGCTTCTAATTTTTTCCATTTAGCTAATTCTGCTTCAAGCTTGTTATCTTTAGTATAAGACGAATAAGTAGTAATAACATAAAATTTATTATAGACTTTCTTATCGTTTAACTTCTTATCTACAATGAAGTCCAAGTACAAAGTATCTCCTGTTTCAGGATTAATAACCATCTTAGAATTAGTAAAGTCTGGCTTTTCATCTTCCTGAGATAAGGTATCAATTCGTAAGTTATCTATTGGTCGTTCTTTCTCGTTAATTTCTTTTTTACAAGCAACAATAAGCACAAGTAAGGTAATTAAAAGTATAATATATTTCATTTTTATCCTATATAAATAAGCGGAACTAGCATTTCATTTTGGGTAAGCCCACCATGGTAGCCCACTAAATCCATCTCCTTCTCTAGTAATACATTATCTATTAAGACATAACCGTCATTCATAAATAGAATATAATCTCCAACTCTGTCTGGGAAACGACTATGCATTTGGTATAGACCAAAAATTTGTTTTTTAACCAACTCGTCAATATGAAAAAGTTGAGAATAATCAGATAGGTGTTTTTTCCAAACTTCTTTGAATTGCTTTTCTTTACCTGATCTGATATAGCAATAAGGAGAACGGGGTTCACCCATAAGTGGTAAAACTAAACATTCTCTCAAACCTGGTATATCTTTTACTCTGATTTTATTCTGGTTTGGGACATTTATAAAACCATGATCAGCTGTGATTATTAAGCCTGTATCTTCAGTATTTATATTTTTTGCAATATTTGCCAACTCTGATTGAATCTGGTCAAAATGCTCAACAGCCTCTTTGGAGTCATATCCATATTTATGAGATACTGCGTCTAAGCCATTCCAATAAGAGTAGATAAACTTCTTACTTGATTTTCTAGTATTAATTGCCTTAGTTATGGTATGGGAAAACTCTGATAAATCATCAAAACCATGAAAGTGTGATTTCCCTCGTAATAGTTTTTGATAGGAGTCATCTTGATACTTATTGAGATGGATAAAATGAGTATCTACATTGAAACTGTCAAGAAGGCAATCAAACCCGTAGATATCATTAGAGTCTTCATCATTATCAAAATAAACACTCTCAGAATATCTGGGTACTAAGGGTAAAATCTTCGATACAGAACCCAATTCTTTTAAATAGACAAACCAGCCAGTTAGGGCATGTTCATAAGGAGACTTACCAGTCAAAATTGAAGTTATAGCAACAGCAGTTGTAGAAGGGAATACAGATGTTATTGGATCAAAATTGCTATTTGCGAGTATAGGTTCTTTTACTTTTTCTTTATAAAAATTATAGCCTAAGCCATCTATAACAATTAAAATTACGTTTTTCTTGTTCTGTAAATCACTAATTGGTAGACTTGTAAGGGGTTGGTAAGAAGAACTACAACCATAAGCTAAAGATATTGATGCTGTTAAATTAAGCAAACTATTATTGAAGTCTGGATAAATCATAAATTAAACTCCTTAAATGCAAGGAAATTCTAAAGCATTAACCTGTCAACACTTAAATGTAGAATTTACAGAGAAATAACAATGGTGTAATATTTTTATCAAGCATTTAATTCAGATTTTGACTATTAAATGGGATATTTAGTTTATTCTACAGTTATTATTGATTCTTTTTCCTCCCATAATTCGAATTGTATGTTCAAAATACCATTTTCGAACTTAACTATTGGATTTTCTTTATTTATTTGAACATCGGGAAAGTAAATAGCCCTTTCAAAAGAACCAGTTTCAATTTCCATGTGATAGAAACATACATCGCTACAAGGAACTCCAAAATCTCTGTTACCTTTTAGTAATAAGTAGCTATCATTAAAGATTAACTCAATAGAATCTTTTTCTACACCAGCTAACTCGATTACTATATTCAATTTAGAGTTCGATATATAAACATCACAGTTGGGTGTCCACACTTCATCATAATTATCATGGAAAGTGTATTTACTGTGAGTTAGCGAAGACATTGCTCCAAGTAAATTATTCATACCATCTTCAATGGTCTTTAGTTGAGAAAAAATATCTTTTTTCATATTCACACTCCTAATAGACAAGATAATAAGAATAAATAAATTAGTCAAATTATTTGTATGGAAAAATATATTCATTATTGATAAAGATTGACATATTATTATTGCTTTTAATTTTCTTCTTAAACCCAAATAACGTAGGAGCCCTTTGTAAAAAGAACCTGCACTCTTCATTAAGGTTCTACTACATTATTCGGGATAAAGGAAGTAAGCATGAGTCAAGAATTCACGGATATATTAAGTAGATTTAAAAGCTTAGCTCTAAAGAAAAGACTTCACTTAGTTAGTCAGAAAAAACTAGCTTACGGATGTCAGTTGGAGTTTAGTTTGGAAAATGAAAACAGTAAAGTCAATATCTATTATAGTGCTAAGAAGAATAAAGTTTCATTTGTTGTTACGAATAAAGAAAGTAGAATAAACAGGATTATAAATGAAATAGTTATTCAAGTAGAAAGGAGTAAGGCTATACTTGAGCTAGATAACTTGCACAATTGGGATAGCTGGGTTGGTAGTGATGAGTCCGGTAAAGGCGACTATTATGGGCCTTTAGTTGTTGCAGGGTTTTATTGCCAATCTCAAGATATTGTTTCTCTTAAAAGATTAGGTGTAAAAGACAGTAAACAATTGCAGGATAATCAGATAAATATAATTGCTAAAAAGATAATGGAAAGGTTCCCCAATCGTTATCAACTAATAACTTTAACCCCCAAAAAATATAATGAACTATATCATAATTTTACACAAAGCAAGAAAAATCTTAATCATTTATTAGCTTGGTGTCATTCAAAAGTTATTGCCAATTTAGCTAGAAAGTTTAATCCTCAAGGTATCTTTGTAGATAGATTTACTAAACAAGGCTTGGTCGAATACTACTTACACTCTGAGAAAATTGATAACTGTGATATCTTGCAAGCCCATCAAGGGGAGAGAGATATTGCTGTTGCTACTGCTTCAATTTTAGCTAGAGCGAAATTTAATGCAGGTATTGAATATTATTCTAGAGAAATTGGTTTTACCCTACCTAAAGGTGGGGGAAATACTACTATAGTTACTGGCAAGAAAATTGTAACTAGTTTAGGAGCAGATACCTTGCAGCATATTGCTAAACTACACTTTAAAAATAGTCAGAAAATATTAGATTAAAGTACTTAGTTTATAATATTTTTTTTCTCTCATTATTATTATGGTGAATTAATTCGCTTGTGTAGATTATAAGAGCTAACCAGATAATTATGAATCCAATCAACTTATCCATTGGAAAAGGCTCTTTGAATACAAGTAGTCCTATTAATAACTGGAAAGTAGGTGCTATATATTGTAGCATTCCTAGGGAGGTTAAAGTTAATTTCTTGGCTGCTAAGTTAAAAAGTACAAGTGGTAATCCTGTTGCTACTCCAGCCCCTAGTAAGAGGAGGTCTGCTTGCAGTCCTAGTTTTCCCCAAGAACTACTCCCTTGATTGATAAGGAAAATAATAAAAGCTAAAGCAGGGAAGGATAAGATTAAAGATTCTAGAGAAAAGGATTCAACACCACCTAAGTCAGATTTCTTTTTGAGGAGTCCATACACAGCAAAAGAGATTGCTAGAATTAAGGAAACCCAGGGTAGTTTCCCATATTTATAGGTAAGGAAGGTAACTCCAAGTAAGGCAATAAAGATAGCTAGTTTTTGCATTGATCTAAGTTTCTCTTTTAGGAAAATTCTACCCAATAGGACATTTGTTAAAGGGTTTATATAATAACCTAGACTTGCCTCAACTACTTGGTCATTATTAACTGCCCAAATATACACTAACCAGTTTATTGATATGAAAATAGAGGTTAACCCATAGAAGGAGAACTTCTTGAAAGTAAGTTTTTTTAACCAAGTCCATTTGTTCAATATAACTAATAAAAAGAAAACAAAAAATAATGAACCTACTATTCTGTAAGCTAAGATTTCAGGAGCAGGTACTGCTTGTAAGGCTCGCCAGTAAATGGGAAACAAGCCCCACAATACAAAAGCAAGGAGTCCATTGATTAAGTTCGATGTCATTAATATTGTCCTAGATGTTGAAATATAATCTATTTGAGTTGGAGTAAGTCTATATAGTTTGCATATATAGTTTCGATAGAGATGTTTTGTAGGCAGGAAAAATGTTTTAAAGGGCATTCCTTCTCTCCGTGTAAACTACAAGGTGAACACTCTACTGGATATGTAATTATCTTAGCTTTTGAATTTAAGGGTCTAAAACCTAATGAAGTATTTGTTGAACCAAAAAAGGCAATTTGTGGTTTTTCTAAGGCTGCGGCAATATGCATCGGACCAGAGTCATTGGTTATGATTATATCGGCTTGACTTATAGCGATAACTAAATCAACTAAGTCAAATTTTCCAGCTAAATCTATGCAAGCCTTATTACTATTCTCTTTTATTCTGCTAGTAATATTCTTTTCGTTGGGTGAGCCCATTAGATAGAAAACAGTGTCATTATGGTCATAATTGTTAATAAAAGAGATAAGTTTATGACAAGGGATTCTTTTAGTGTTATGAGTGGCACCAGGGAAAATCATAACTTTATATTTTTCTGGTCTGATAAGAAGATTTTTTGAAGAAAGTGGCACCCGTAAGAGAGGTTGTCTAAAAGAAAAGTTAAGTTTCATTTTAGTGAAAATACTGTTATACAAATCTACTGTGGAATTAATCGTTTGATTAGTTTTATGAGCCACTATCTTTTGTCTTAATTTTCTTTTCTTGTTATAAGTAATGCATTTTTTACCTTGAATAATTCTTTTAGCAATCCAAGAGTTAAGTTTATTATGCAGGTCAATGATCAAGTCGTATTTGTTTTTCCTTATATTCCATAGAGATGATAAAGATTTGTAATCAGTTAAGACTCTGTTTATGAAAAAATAATTTTCCACTAGGGGGGCAAATATATCTTTCGTTAAATAGTCAATTTCAGCTCCTGGAAAATGTTCTTTGAGTTCTGCAATAATTGGTTGAGT
This sequence comes from Cloacimonadales bacterium (SeqCode), assembly GCA_963678375.2. Taxonomy (GTDB): domain Bacteria; phylum Cloacimonadota; class Cloacimonadia; order Cloacimonadales; family JAFGVF01; genus JAEKNW01. Next base: position 1,130,167 of record OY782831.1, on the reverse strand, counting down.
TAGAATGATATCTCCTAAGGAGCTAAATCTAATAATTAGTATTTTCATTTGCTTGTTATGTTTGCCTTTGTTTCTTTAGTGATTTTCTTGAAGAGAATTTTCCAATGGAAGAGTGAAGGTGAATGTTGTTCCTTCATTTTCTTTGCTTTCAACCCAAATAGATCCATGATTAAGTTCTACAAAACTTTTGCATAAAACAAGACCTAATCCAGTCCCTTTTTCTTTAGAAGTTCCTAGTGTTGAGGACATTTCTTTAGGGTCAAATAGTGTGTTTAGTTTCTTTTTAGGAATACCAACGCCATAATCCTTAACAGAAACTAAAAGTAAATCATTATCTATTGTCGAAGAGATAGTTATTTTTGATTTAGGGTATGAGAATTTTATTGCATTTGAAATTAAATTTCTAATAACAGTTGAAATCATATTAATATCAAAATAACCACTATGTTCAAGCTTTGCATCATTTTCAATAGTTAGCTTCTTCTTTTCTACTAGTGCTGATAATGTATTAATTGTATTAGTTGTTATTTCAAAAATTGAATAGTAATTAGGGATTATCTGAAGTTCATTTTTCTGGCTTCTAGTCCATTGTAATAGGTTTTCTAGCAAATCAAATGTATGGTCTGCTGACTTATATAGTTCTGCCATCAGATTTGCTTTTTCTTCTTCTGTGAAGATGTTTCTTTTAGTTGAGAGTAATTTAAATACTTCTCTATAGTTACCGATAGGACCTCTTAAGTCATGGGCTATAATAGAGAAAAATCTATCTTTAGCATAGTTAGCGTCTCGTAATTTTCTTTCAGACCTAAGAAGAGTCTCATTATATATTTTTCTGTCAGTTATATCTTTTATAATTGCCAGATTAGTTGATTTATGGGCTGTTGGACTAAAGACAGGTGAGTAAGATATCTCAGCATAAATTATCATACCGTTCTGGGCTTGCAGTCTTAATTCTGTTGTATTACTTTCTTTACTTAATGAAGATCTTGCTAAACTAGTAACTATTTGTTGCTTATCTTCATCTAAAACAAAGTCTAAGATATTATCGAAAGGAGCATCTTCATATTGCAATAGAATATTTTTTAAATAATTGTTTGCCTTCTCTATTTTGCCATCATTAGAAAAAATGCAAATGCCTATTGGTGCATAATCAAAAATAGCATTTAAAAAACTATTAGTTTTAGAAGCTTCTTGATAAGTGTTTTTATATTCTGTAATATCATTTACAACACCTATAATACCATCAATAGCTCCTCTTTCATCTCTAAAAAGATCTTTATAGATAACTAATGAATGTTCTTTTTTGTCTGCAAGATAAAGTTTGTACTCATTTTTAGTCAACCTTTTCTGATATAATAAATCTTTATCATCACTAGTTAAAGTATCCGCTTGTTCTTTAGGAAGTACATCATATAGATTTTTTATATTGTGTCTTTTAGATTTGCCAACAAATAAATCAACCCATTTTTTGTTATATCCTAGATAATTTCCTTGCAAATCCTTATAATAGATTGCATTAGGTATGGTGTCTAAAATTGTTTCCAAGAAGAGTTTTTGCTTTCTTATGATTTTATTTGCTTCTTCTAAAGCAAGTCTCTTTTCTTCAATTTGACTAATCTCTTGCTCTCTTTTATCAATTTCAAACTGGTTTAATAGTTTTGCTAAATTAGTTTGAGATTTTTTTAGGTTTATTTCATTATTTATATTATAACTTTTCTCTAAATATTCAAATGCTAAAGGTATATTATTCATTACTTTATAGTAAAGGTAGTAATTTTCATAGCATGTTTTATAGAAAGTATCATCGTTTAAATCTTGTGCTATTTTATAAGAAGCTTTTAAAAGTTTAGTAAGCTTATTGGTAATATTGCACTTAATAGAAGCTAAAATTGTATTGCTATAGACCTTGAATTTTATGAGTTTTGAAGCGTCTGCTAAGTCTTCTTCATTTATAGATGATAAAACATCATAAGCTAACCTATACTCTCTAGCTTGAATGTACATAGTTGCCATTTCAAGCAGAGCCATAACAATACCTTTAGAGAAGTGGAGAGTTGTTGAAGCCAATAACATTTCATGGTAAATCTCGACAGCTTTGTCTGTATCACCGATTTTAACATAGAACTTAGCCAGTAGTGAGTTAATTTCAAGTTTAGGAAGCAGTTCACTTCTTTGATAATAGTATTCCTTAGCTTTGTTGATGTATTCTTTTGCTAAAGTTAATTCATTTAAGAGAAAATAGCATTCACCAATAATCTTATTAAAAACACCAAAATATGCCTGTTTTTCACCTGAAGAAGCTCTTTCTTGGGCAAGAAGAGCGTACTTAAGACTCATGTCAGGTGAGATATGGATAATCTCTTGGGCTTTCTGTAATAAGTTCATTATGTTTTCTGTAGGAATACTATTGTTATTCATGGTATACAATCCTTATTATACTAATTATTGAAACTACTATAAAAATGTAAAGTAAAATTTCATAAATATCTGTTGATAATTCTTTTAATGTTTATTTTATATTAAATGTTTTGATAAGAAAATATTCTATTAAGTTATAATTATTACTTAATTTCAAGTTATGCAATCTAGTTTTCTAGAGAAGAAAGTAGAAGAATATAGTATTGTTCTCTATAGACTATTGATCTATTGGAGTTAAATAAAAATAGTTGAAAAAAAAGAGCTTATTGTCGTGATTGAGTTAAATATTACTAATCTTTTTATTGACACAGGAAGCTTGTTTAGTATCGTGTAATTTATAATTATAGATAATTTAAGGAGAAGAAAAATGTATAAAATAAATGTTACTTCCTATTTTTCTGCAGCCCATAACCTCAGAGAATATCCAGGATTATGTAAGAATATACATGGGCATAATTGGAAAGTGAGGATTTGCTTAAACTGTGAGAAAGTAGATGAACTTGGAATGGCAGTGGATTTTACTGTTGCTAAAGGATGGCTTAATGTTTTGATGGAAGAGTTAGATCATAAGCATTTAAACACTATAGAACCTTTCACACAACTAAATCCTACATCTGAAAATATTGCTAAATACCTTTATGAAAGGCTTGATGACATGATTGATATTGCTGGATGTAAGGTTTATGAAATTGAGGTATGGGAGTCTGAAAAGTCTTCTGTAATTTATTCAGAACAATCATGAGAATAGTAGAATCACAGTTTGTTAAGAGTGCCGTTTATCCTAAAGATTATCCAGAGACTATTTTTGGTGAAATTGCCTTTGCAGGAAGATCTAATGTAGGTAAATCAACCTTAATAAACACTATTACTAATAGAAAGTTATTAGCTAAAACATCAGGAAAGCCAGGGAAAACAAGACTGTTAAACACTTTTCAAATAAGAGTAAAGTTTCCTGCGAGTGAAGAATCTGGGTTTTTCACTATTTGTGACTTACCAGGTTATGGTTTTGCTAAGGTTTCATTAGCAGAAAGGGATTCTTGGAGAAAGATGATTTCTACTTATTTTACTGAAAGATATCAACTTAAGGGTATAGCTCTCTTAGTTGATATAAGAAGAAAAGCTGACCCCAAAGATATATTAATGAAGGATCTCTTAGTAGAGTCTGGCATCCCCTTCTGTTTTGTTGCTACTAAATGTGATAAGATAAAGAAGACAACCATTCCTAAAGAGGTGGCAAGAATTAAGAAAGAGTTTGAACTTCAAGAAGTAGAAGTTATTCCTTTCTCATCAATTAAGAAAGTTGGGATAAATCAAGTAACTCAATGGATAGAAAAATTACTGTTTTAAAGGACAATAATGAATAAATTTGATGTAATAGTCGTTGGTGCAGGTCATGCAGGAGTTGAGGCTGCTTTAGCAGCTGCTAGAATGGGAGCTAACACTGCTATATTTGTGATAAAGTTAGAGAGTATCGGAAGAATGTCCTGTAATCCTTCAGTTGGAGGACCAGCTAAAGGACATCTAGCTCGGGAAATTGATGCTTTGGGTGGAGAGTTAGGTTATGTTGCTGATTTAAGTGGAATCCAATTTAGAATGCTTAACAAAAAAAAGGGACCTGCTGTTTGGGCTCCTAGATCTCAGAATGATAGAGATTTATATTCCAAAATAATGAGACAGCATTTAGAAAATCAACCAAACTTGCAAATTATTGAAGATACAATCTCTGAGGTTTTAATTGATTCTCACAAGCAAGTAAATGGCGTCATCTCTCAAATAGGTTACAGTTATTATGCTCCTAAAGTAGTTTTAGCAAATGGTACTTTTTTAAAAGGGGCTATTCACATAGGGCATAAGCAATATCCAGGTGGAAGATCTGGTGAACCAGCATCAAATGACCTCTCAGCATCTTTACGTAAACTAGGCTTGAATATTGCTAGATTTAAAACAGGCACACCTGCTAGGATTGATTTAAGAACAATTGATTATTCCAAGTTAGAGGTGCAACCTGGAGATGATAACCCTAGCGGTTTTTCTTTCTACCGTGATGTAAAAGTAAAGAATTTAGTTGATTGCTGGTTGACTCATACAAATCCTAGAAGTCATGAGATTATTGAAAAGAATCTCCAAAAGTCAGCACTATACGGTGGTAAAATATCAGGAGTTGGTCCTAGATATTGTCCTTCAATTGAAGATAAAATAGTTAAATTTTCAGATAAGAACCAGCACCATGTTTTTATTGAACCAGAAGGGACCGATACTTATGAAGCTTATGTCAATGGGGTAAGTAATTCTTTACCTCCTGATGTCCAAATTCAGCTAATCCATTCAATTTCAGGTTTAGAGAAAGCCAAACTAATCCGTTATGCTTATGCTATTGAATATGACTATGTTATTCCGTCAGATATCAAATCAACTATGGAAACAAAGAGCATTTCAGGTCTCTACTTAGCTGGTCAAATCAATGGTACTTCTGGCTATGAAGAAGCTGGTGCTCAAGGAATTGCAGCAGGAATTAATGCGGTTCTCTCTTTAAATAAACAAGATCCTCTTCAATTTGATAGATCAAAATCATATATCGGAGTTCTCTTAGATGATTTAGTTACTAAAGGAACTAATGAACCCTATCGTATGTTTACTTCTAGAGCAGAGTATCGACTTTTTTTACGTCAGGATAATGCTGATGAAAGATTAATGCCTTTGGGGTATAAGTTAGGTCTAGTTTCTGAGGAAAGATGGCAAAAGTTTAGTCAAAACCAAGACTTGAAAGATAGAATTATTGATAAGCTTGAGACTAATAACTGCTTAGCAATAGAAGGTGTTAAAGAACCTATTAAGTTTATCAAACTGCTAAAGAGACCTGATATTTCTTTTGCTGATTTAAGCAGATTTGGTTTTAAATTTGACCAAGAAATTCCAGATGATTTAGCAGAAAGAGTCTCCTTAGAGTGTAAATATGAAGGTTATCTAAAACGCCAACTAGCTGATATTAACAAGTTTGAGAATGTCCAAAACCAACTAATCCCACAGGATATTGATTTTATGGAAATTGAATCAATTGCTTATGAAGCAAGGGAAAAATTAAGCAAGATAAAACCTAGTAATATTGGACAAATGTCCAGAATTCCTGGAGTTAATTTTACAGATGTTTCTTCTTTATTAGTTTATTTAAAGAAGTATTATAAAAAAAGGTAATTATATGAAAAAACTAGTAATTGTTCTTACTTTTTTTCTTCTAATATCTTGTTCTAGTAATCAGAAAGCAAATCATGAACAAACACTCCAGAAAACTGAAAGAGATTCTTTAGTGGGAGATTTGATTCTACCAAACTGGTTTCTTACTATGCCGTCAGAGGACTTAACAATCGGAATTGCTGCTACTTACATTTATAATCCCCAAGTAACTCAAGACAAAATTAAAGAGAAAGGGGCAATACTTTCTCAGCGAAAGAAATCTTCAGTAGTTATTGCAAAGATGAAAATGAAAGAGAATGAGTTGATTTTAACACCAATTCTTTCTGAGTTTAAGTTACAGGTTGTTAGTGACATTCCAGCTCTTAAAGACTACTTTAGTAATTGTGATGTTCTTAATACACATCAATTATTAGGAATGACCATCGGCTTAGTAGGTAGTCATGCTGAAAAAGTAAAAATAGATAGTCTCACTCAAATAATCAATACCCCACCTACCTGGTTTAATGATAATAGAGTTATTACAAGAGACAGGTGGCTAATAAGTTCTGGTAAATATACTGCAGTTGATATGATAACTGCTTATAATGAAGCCTATAATGATGCTGTATATAATCTTATTTCCGGTATTAAACCAGAGGTGAAGGCATCAATAATCAATAGTCAGCAAATGCAAGAAAAGTTTGTTGAGATTGATGCTTCCCTCATAATTGAGAATATCAAGAATACTCGTAATTCTTTACTTTTAAGGAAAAGCGAAAATGCCTGGGTTTATGATGCTTATGTGGAATTAAAATGGCAACCTAAATATAGTCTATCCAAGATTGAAGTTAAGGAGTAGTTATGAGTTCAAATTTAAAGACAATTATTGTTATACCTGCCAGATTTGCCTCTACTCGCTTCCCTGGTAAGCCCCTTGTTTCTCTTGCAAATAAACCTATTATTCAACATGTATATGAAGCCGTTAAAGGACTTAACCTTCCTATTATTATAGCAACAGATAATGAAATGATTCAAAAGAGAGTTCAAGATTTTGGAGCTACTTGTATCCTAACATCTGAGAATCATCAAAGTGGTACTGATAGAATAGCAGAAGTTGTTCAGGAACTGGATTACGACCTAATAATCAATGTCCAGGGTGATGAACCTTTTATTAAAATTGAACCTCTCAAAGAGCTTATAGCAGCTTTTGAAGACAAAAGCGTTAACCTTGCTTCCTTGATGCATGAAATTAAAGACCAAGAAGAGATTTCTAATCCTAATAATGTAAAAGTTGTTTGTGGAGTAAATCACCAGGCCTTGTATTTCTCTCGTTCTCCAATACCTTTTAATCGTGATAAAATTTCTGATGTTAAATATTTTAAACATGTTGGAGTTTATGCTTATAGAAAACAAGCATTACTTGATTTTGTTAATCTTGAGCAAAGTCCTTTAGAAAAGATTGAGAAACTTGAACAGTTAAGATTCTTAGAAAATGGTTTTAAAATTAAGATGGTTAAAACCACTTATACTGGTATTGGCATTGATACTCCTGCAGATTTAACTCAAGCAGAGAAATACCTTAAAGAATTCTCTAGCTAGGTTTTATAAAAATAAACTTTCCTTTCTTTTGCTTTCTTGATTGTTAATCTCTCCATAAGTTATTGGATTTTAATAAGGAAAGTAGCAATCAAGAATAGGTGGAGATATCTTGTTTTATTGGAAAAATTAAAAACTTAGGAGAATAGATGAACAGCAAAGAAATAATACTAAACAAGCTAGAGTTGTGGGCAAAAAGAAACAACATAAAACTGGTTGGTAGTGAGACAATAAGTGGACGAGAAATATACTGTGATTCCTTAGAGGATAATTTTTTTATGCCTATATCTGAAGATATTAAGGAAATGTTTAAGGTTGCTGATGGTGGAGAGTTGACTTCAAAGGGGAATATTAAAGCTAAGATGAATGCTTTACATTCTTCCTCAGCCTTAGGGCTTAACATTTTTCAATACTGGATTAATAAAGACATATCTCAGATTGCATCAGCTTGTGGATTTTGCAGAGAAAGTAATAAGATCTCATCAAGTATTGTTTTTGAGGAAAAATATATAATTGATAAATCTTTTCAAAAATCACCAAATATAGATGTAGTAATTAAAAATAAGAAGAACTCAAAAATCGAAGTTTTTGCAATCGAATGTAAATTTACTGAAGCATATCCCGCCAAAAAACAAAGTGGAGTGCAAGGCATATATTTAAAAAAGGATATTTGGAAAGACTTACCGAATTTAAAACAATTAGCTATTAAAATATCACCTGATGAAAAAGATATAAAACATTTACACATAGCTCAATTAATCAAACACATACTTGGATTAAATGAAAAATACAAAAATAAGAAAGCTTTTAAGCTTCTTTATTTATGGTATGATACATTTGGATGTGAAGGTCAGCAACACAGATCTGAAATTGAAGAGTTTAAAAAAATCGCTAAAAAAGATAAGATAAATTTCATTTCGCTATCTTATCAAGAATTGATAGTTAAACTTTATAAGAAACATTATCAAAACCATAAGGATTATATTGATTATTTAGCATCAAGATATCTTTAAATAGAAGGCTCAAGTTCAAGTCTGGTGGAAGAAAATTGTTAAAGACTAAATTTTATCATTAGTATGATTATATTCAAAATATCCCTGACCTGTTAAGGCATAGCTTTAGCGAAGACTCAAAGGGATTAGTAATTTAGCCTGGGGTAAGCTCCAATTAGGAGTGTCACCCTAGGTATAATAACCGAAACTAAAGCAACCCTGTAGGGGTTTAATATCGTGCCAACAAGTTATTATAATAAATCCATGTTTTTTCCCACTGTACTTAATCTTATTTATTGATAGACATTTTAAACAATATAAAAACTATTATATTTTTTGATTATTAAAGATATTATTTGCATTTTTAATACTTTCTTTATATTCACTTTTTTTGAAGTATACTTTAACAGAATCTTTGGATTTTTGATATTTCAGTTGAGCTAATTTAGAATCTATTATAAACTTATTTAATTTCTCGTTTGGATAACTCCATCTCTTTAAAGCAAAATTTACTAACTCTGTTTCATTTAAATCTATAATATTTTGATAATAATCTAAAAATCTGAATTTATAATCTTTTTTACTGTCAGTGATATATTGTTTAGAATTATTATGATATTCTTCTAAATTATTCACTTGGATGTTTTGCTTATTTATTTTTTTATATTCATTTAATTTGAAGTTTACTTCTTTTTTTGTATTTTTACTCTTTGTATGATGAACAAGATATTTACTTGCTACTTTTCCCTCAAAATTAGACAAATCACTATTTGAAGCCACAATGTTAGTATTCTTATGTAATAACACAAAATTTCCTAATCTAGATTTCTCATGCAGATTTGTTAAATTAATTTGTTTAATTTTTTCCTTTTTATCATTTATAGTAGTTATTACAGTCTCAAATTCTCTGTTTGCTCTTGCCCAAATATGCTCTTTTTCTTGTTTATCATTTCTTTCATTACCTTGTGCATTTAGATATGATTCAATTTTCTCTGTTCTTCCGTCTTTCTCTTGGGATAGATATACTTCATAATTTGCAAGGAAAAATTTCAATCCGTTCCATTTATAATAATCATATTTCTCTCCTATGTCTAATGTTAAATTCTGAACAAAAGTATTTTCATCACAATTTTCATTAATAAATTTTATCAATCTATACTTAAGTACTTCGACACTAAGATTTTTTTTAAGTGTGTCATCTTTGTTATTAAATAATTCAATTTCATTTTTGTCATCCTTGTTTATTTCAAATTTATCGTTATAAAACTGATATGCTAAAGCAAATAAAGTACTTTGTCCTTTATCAGATCTTTGTTTGGATGGAAGAACATAAACTCTAAAATTTAAAATCTCAATCAAATTCAAGAGCTCATTTTTTTCTTCTTCATCTACGTTTTCACTATTTTTTATGCTAATGAACAATGGTAATATTGGAACCAAAGGGCTATGGTTTCTTAGGTTCATACAAAAAATATTATCACTTGTAAATAATTCAAGGTATGCACGTGAGGATGAATGGATGAAGTGTATGAAACTTTTTACATCCTCAATATTTGCTATGTCACCCTCATCTGGGAAAGCATCTTTTACTAGACTATAAATATCATAACTATCTTTAATTTTTGTATCAGAAAAAACGACCCAAAGATATCTTAAAAAACTATTCTCTTCTTCATTACTAACTTTATTACACTTCATGAGGTTATATAATATTTTTCCCCATAAAGTATTAATTAGTTCTTTAATTTCAACATTGTTGTTGACTGTAGCATAATAAATAAGATAGTTTTTTATTTTTTCTAATTGGCTTAAACTTTTTCCTCTGTTGTTAATGATTTCGAACATTGCTCCAATATTTTTATGATTAGTTGTAATGTAAAAAAGAAATCCAATCTTTTTCATTAGTTGTGCTTCAAAGTCTTTTAAATCAACGTTGGGAATAATATCATCTAGCTTTTCATTAAATAAGTCGTAACAATTTTTAATACTTCTACAAGATTTGTTATCTATTGCTGGGTTAGTATTGAAAAATAAAATTCCCTTATAAAAGTCATTGGTTTCTTTATTTAATTGCAATGAAAACTTTTTATTAAACTCTTCGAAAGATATTTCCTTGTTAATCTTATTATAAAGTACTTTTAGAAGTATTACTAAAGTTGTAAGTCTCTGTTGGCCATCTACAACTTCATATCCATTTTCAGTATGATGAACAACAATCGTTCCTGTGAAATGGATATAATCATCTAACTCGATTGCTCTCATAACATCTTTTAAGAAAGCTTCTTGATGTTCTATTTCCCAAGAATATCCTCTTTGATAATCAGGAATTATAAAATTTTTGTTTTTAAATAAATCTTCAATCAAAATCAAACCATACTTATTATCTGTCATGACAAACTCCTTGCTTAGATTTCTTTAACTTCAACAAAAATAAACAGCTATAAATTTCTAGTCAATATATTTTATAAAAATTAACATGCATTAAAAACTCAATTCAATGAAATAGCCTATCAAATATATAAAAACTATATTCATATTATTAATCTCATGCATGGTATTTCTAAAACCCTATAAGTTTTCTTTTAGTTTTATCAAAGGCACTATTCTTCTCGAGATTGCAGTATTTTTCTAAATCAGTTTGTGTCAATAAAGGCACCTCTTTTGCTGCTGCTTGAGTACAAGCATTTTGGATAATCACATCGATTTGTCCACCTGTTAGATTATAGTTATTGGCTAGATAAATCAAATCAATATCTTCATACCCTGGAATAATATTGGGAAGTTTGGATTTCCATAATTTTAATCTTTCATTTGCTGTAGGTGATGGTAACTTAAATTTAAGGTGAAATCTTCTACTAAAGGCTTCATCAAGATTATCTACTAGATTAGTAGTAGCTATTAAAAAGCCATCAAGGTTTTCGAAAGATTCCAAGAATAAGTTTTGCATAGAATTAAGCATGTTCTCAACAGGATTTCCAGACTTACTATTTCTTTTAGTTAAAAATTGATCTGCTTCATTAAGCAGTAATACAGGAGGATTTTCAACTTTTCTGACTATTTTCTCATAAGTAGTAAACAAACGTTTAATATTCTTTTCACTCTCTCCTACCCATTTAGATTTTAGTTTGCTTATATCAGTTACTAATAAGTATTTACCTAAATAATTTGCTATTACTCTTGCCGTAAATGTTTTGCCTGTACCTGGCTGTCCGTAAAAGAGCATCAACAGACTTTGTTTATGCCTTTTATCATCTCCAAGCAAATTAGCAGGTTTTTCCAACAGGCCCCATGATTGCATTGTGGAACTAACTGTTCGGTCATATAGTTTAAGAGATGTTTTTATCGTATCCTTAATATCTAAAGGAAGAATTAGCTGTTCAAAAGTCTGTGTGGGTTTTATCAAGGTAAATATACTATCACTTTCTATGATTTGTTTTATTTTATCTTCATCAGTCACAGGCTCTTTATTGAAAATTCTATTTATGATATCTGTTGAAATTTTAATATCTATGTCTTCTGAAATAAGCGATGAGCTTTCTGTAAATTCAATTAATCTGCTTTTAGCTAAGTGTCCCTTTGGGTCAAGATATTGCTTATTAGCAAATATCTCATTTTGATTTATACTAATAAGCTCAACAACATCTTTAGTAGAAAATATTTCACCCTCTAATTTTGCTTTTACAAGATACATAAGAATTATCTTCTCTTTTGTATTTAAATTAAATTCTTCACTAAGAGTATCAAATGCAAATGTCTGATTGGATAATTTCAATCTATTGTTTATTTTAATTCTCCAGTTAAAGACCTTTAAGTAAGTTTGAGCCCTATAAGAAGATAAGATTTTGTTTTTACAAGTAGAACATGACTTCTCGTCTTTAAAATTGTTGAGGTATTCAAGATAAGAGAACCAATCACTAAGATATTCTAGGTTGTTCTCATAAGGGATGTTACTATCTACTTGCTTGATTTTTTTTTCTCCAAAAAGTAGCTGTATAAAATCTCTATGAAATTCAATCTTACAAGTTATTAGTTCACTCTTTTTATAATTTATATATATATTTGTATCTTCTAACCAATTATCCAAGATTATTACTTCTTTAATAGAAGAGTATAGAATATCTTTTTTTAACAAAGTAATAATATTGTCGAAAGAATCTAGATGTTCATTTCGGGATGTGATAAATTTTGATAGAATACTAAATATATCTGTTGTAGTAGTATTGTTCTCAATTACTTCGATCCACATGCATGCTATAAATTTAATATCAAAACTGCTTAAAGAGTAGGGCTTTATTATCTCTAGGTTTATAAAATTATCTATCAAAGAATCCAAATCAGTTTTATCCTTTTGTAAACATATCAAATCTCCAATTTCAGCCAAGTATTTGTATACTTTCATAAAAAACCTCCAATTAGTTTTTATATTATAAGAGATTAATAGAAAAAGTAACAAAAAATTTTGTATTTTTATGATTTTGTTCAATGCTAGGTGAAACAGTTCTATACTGAAGATATTAAAAAAAGCCCCATTTACGGGGCTTTAATATGAGTATATTTATTAGTTATAAATGAACTTTATTTCATTAGTGTAGCTTTTTTAGTATCAATCACAATACCATCAGAAGTCAAGCGATATAGGTAAACACCAGAAGCTTGATCTTCAGCATTCCAAGTAACTTTTCCAGCTTTAATCTCATTTTCATGAAGAGGGATTTGTTTCACTTTCTGACCCCTTAAGTTATAAATTTCAATCTTAGCATTTTTATTCAAATTATTATCTAAATTAAAGCTGATTGAGGTTTCAGGATTAAATGGGTTAGGATAGTTTTTTCCTAGGATTGAAGTTGAAGGTTGAATAGCATCATTTTCATTTGAAGTTACAAGAGGTGAAAAAGATTTAACTGAAATCTTGTTAATATTCCAACCTGGGTCAACCAATCTCTGTTCAGCACCATCATCAGTGAGTGATAAGGTGATGTAAAGTTGATTTGAGCTGAAATCTTCAGGAATTTTAATCCAATCTTTATGAAGGTAGTCAAACTGACCAGATTCGGTCCAAACAGGTGTATCTATCCAGTTTACTCCATCAGGGCTAATATAAACTGTTGCCCAGTCATAATCCCATTCAGTATAAAGCCAATGTTCCAATTCGATATAATTAATATTATCTGGGTTAATAGAAATTGGCTCAGTAGTAGTTAAATGATAATCGCAATTATGTTCATAGAAAGAGTTATCAAAACCTGATTCAAAGGTAAAGTTCCAGTGTTTAGAGTCTGACATAAATGATTGAGAAATTCCTTCAGAATTAGTATATGAAGTAATAGCCCAGTTGTCAGTCCCTGTCCAGTTATCTAAGTTCTCGAAGTTATCAGTGAAGAGATCTTGGAAATTATTAAGATCTATATTAATAGCAGAAGGACCGGCAGGAATAGTGAATTCATCAGTGAAATAGCGATCTTCACTTTCAAAAGTAAGGATAACATCTCCAGAAATAAGGTCGATATTGTTAACATTATCAGGAGATAAATCATCAACTTCAACTACATGGTCAGCTATATCTAAATATTCCAGTTTTACCTTGCCTTGTCCCCAGAAACCTTCAACATTAAGTGCTAGGCTTGAGTTGGGAGCAGGAAGTGGATTTAGTTCTACATTTTTAGTAGTTCTAACATTATAGACAGTAATATTTTGAGTATGGGTATAATAGCCTTCTTTTTTAACAATAAGAGTATATTGTCCATTAACTAAAGGACGGAAGTATCTTCCACTTTCAGCTAGTGATAATCTAGGTCTTAGATATCTCTGATTTCTCCCGTCAATTTCAATTTCTGCTTCTAAAGGTTGGCCTGTAACAGCATCAGTAATAACACCAGTTAGCATAGAGTTTGAATCTGTATCAATACTGGTAGGGAGAGCTCTATTAAGCATCCAAGCTGAAGCGTTATAGCCTTGTTGGGCAACAAAGTTCATACCATCTTCTTCAGGTTGAAGGTTAAGGGTTCCACATTCAACTAAGATTTGTAGGGTTCCAAAAGCTTGATAAAGGGAATGATCTTGACTCCCCTTACGACCTGTACCAGGGTAGCACTCATAAGTGTTTGCTTGATTTTCTTTAAGCATATTAGTAGCAATACCTAGACCCAATTGTTCTGACATATCGACATCAGGTGAAGGTCTAAGATTGTACCAATTCCAAGGATAGTAGACTTTTTCAGATAAATTACCTGTTCTAGATGAATGCCATTGGATTGAATAAACTGGTTTATATTCTTCAACAAAATCCCAAATAACATTAACTTCTGATTCAGATAGGGGAGCTGGTCCGCGATAGTAATCATATACTTCAAGTCCAGAAGTAGAATAAAGTGTGTCTCCGTGTACCCAATTTAGAGGGAAGTTACGGTTAGGGTCTACACCATCAATATCATGGCCAACTACAGCATTGAAATCAAACAAACCATTTTCATCATTATCACGTTTGTTTTTGCGGAAAGAAGTGTCAAGTCCATCAGTTACTACTTGATAACCTTCAGGATTTAAAGTAGGTATAAAGTAGATTTGTAAATGTTGCAACCAATTAGAGTATGGAGCACTATTTTGGTTTGTGAGAATCTCATCCATGGTTTTAAGAGTAATAGGAATACCTAAAACTTCTTCAGCGTGGATAAGAGAGCTAAACAAAACAACAGGTTTTTCAGCTTGAAATTCTTCAACATCTTGAGATAATTTAACCAAATAGATAGGTAAATTGTCTTGTTGAGAGTAACCAGCTATTGAAACTTGGCAAATTTCAGGGTAGTCTTCTTGATATTGAAGAATCTGATCAGTGATTTCTTGGTTGGTTGGATAGCAATCAGGTAAAGTTCCCTGACTAAATAGCAGGCTTGTGGTTGCTAAAAGTAATAGAAGTAAGCTTTTTTTCATAAAATCCTCTTATATTTATTAATAATTATATCATTTCTTAATATTTTGATTACTTAAATGCAAGTTATATTCCAATATTAACTTAACTTTTTTTATTCATCAGTTTGTAATTATAGAATGCAGTTAAAAATATTATTATTCCTCCGATGATGGAAAGAATGTCAGGAAATGAGTCTCCTATAAATAGTCCCAAAATAGTAGCAAAAAGTATAGATGCGTAATTATAGATTGATATCTCAGAAGCTGGAGCTAAATGATAGGCTTTAGTTAAAGAAATTTGACCAATACCGGCAAAAATACCTATGCTTATCAAAATTAGCAAGCTTATAGTGCTTGGCATAATAAAATTCCTGAAAACTATAGGAAAAGTTCCCAAAACTGAAATGGTTGAGAAATAAAATACAATCATACTAGAGGCTGCTTTACCTTTAAGAAATCTAACTATAGTATATGCTAAACCAGCGAACACAGCTGATAATAAACCAGCAATTGCAGGAAAGATACTCATGTCAAACTGGGGTTTTATTATCAATAAGGCACCTACAAAAGCTACAATAATGACTATTACTTTTCTTAAGTTGAATCCCTCTTTCAAGAAAATACCAGCAAATAAAATTACAAAGAAAGGGGATAACTTGTTTAGCATTGTTGAATCGGCTAAAGGCATATTAGATATAGCATAGAAGTAGAGAATTACGCCCATTAAACCTGCTAATGACCTAATAATTAAAAATTTACTAGCTTGTCCTTGCTTGAAGGGGTTTTCCCTTTGCTTTATAATAATCACTAGCATCAAAAGAAAAGTGATTAGATTTCTGAAAAAGACTTTCTCTATTACAGGAACTTGATTGGCTAATTTTACCATAGCTCCCATAATAGCGAACGCTAAGGCTGAGACTAGCATCCAAATAATTGCCTGGTCTTTTTGCTTAAATTTATTCATTTGATAGTATTCCTTTATCTCCTTACTCAAAAACATTCATTCTTGAGCAAAGGTTATAATAATATCCCTTGTCAGCAAGTAATTCTTGATGTTGGCCAGATTCAACAATCTCCCCTTTACGCATTACATAAGTATAATCAGCATTAGCAACAGTTGATAGTCTATGGGCTATAATCAAGGTTGTTCTTCCCACACTTAACTGGCTCAAGGCTTCTTGAATATATAGTTCAGATTCTGTGTCTAAAGAAGATGTTGCTTCATCAAATATTAAAATAGGTGGGTCTTTTAAGAATACTCTTGCTATAGAAACTCTTTGCTTTTGCCCTCCAGATAACTTGACACCTCTCTCCCCTACTAAAGTTTCGAAACCATCAGGCAGACTTAAAATAAAATCAAGAATATTGGCTCGCCTAGCTGCTTCAATAACCTCTTCATCACTTGCCTCGGGTTGACCATAGAGGATATTTTCTCTAATTGTAGTGTCGAAAAGAAATACATTTTGTTGAACAATACCAATGTTATCTCGTAAGAATTTCTGCTCTAAATCTCTCACTTTAACACCATCAATTAAGATGTCACCCTTTAGGGGTTCATAAAAGCGAGGAATGAGTGAAACAAGAGTTGATTTCCCTGCACCAGATTCACCAACTAGGGCAACTGTTTTTCCAGCTTTAACATTTAAGTTAATATTTGAAAGAATCATCTCTGAAGAACCCTGATACTTAAAATCAAGATTTCTCATCACTATTTCCCCTGCTACAGAAGTTAGTTGGATTGGTTTTTCTATATCATTAATATCAGGCTCAATATCCATTATCTCAGTGAATCTTTCAAAAGCAGTAGTTCCTTGTTGATACTGCTCAACAAAGTTTATTAAGCGATTTATTGGATTTAAAATATAATTGATATATAAGATAAAAGCAAGCAAATCAGCAACTTCAAGCCTATTATTCAGAATCAGCCAAGTAGCTCCACCTAAAACAATACCATAGTAAAGATCTGTTATAAAACCCATTCCTGTGTGGAAAAGTGACATGAGAGAATACATCTTTTCTTTGGCTCGCTTAAAATGCAGATTAACATTACCAAACTTAGCAATTTCAATATCTTCATTCGCATAAGATTTCACTTCTCTAATTCCCTGAACAGAGTTTTCTACTGAAGAGTTCATATCTGCAATCTTCTTTCTGACAAGCCTAAAACCTGATTTCATTCTTCTACCTAGTGTTAGTCCCCAGATTACCATAAAAGGTAAAGGAATTAGAGCGAACCAAGCTAGAGTAGCATTAAACTTAAACATAAAAATGAAAGATCCTATAATAGTGAAAAGCGAAATTATCAAATCTTCGGGTGCATGATGGGCAACCTCTGCTATTGTATTCAAATCATTAGTAATTCTAGACATTATATGACCAGTCTTAGTATTATCATAATATGTGAAAGATAGTTTTTGTAAGTGCCTAAAGAGCTTAGAACGCATATCAGCTTCCATCCGAACGCCTAAAATATGCCCCCATTTGACTCTTATATAATTAAGAACTGCCTTGGCTATGAAGATGATTAAGAGAATGGCAAAGAAGATGATAATCATTCTAACATCCTTCTCAGGTATTGTTTCACCTACTAGCTTTCTAGTCACTGTAGGAAATACGATACTTAAAACTGATGCTATTATTGCAGCTATTATATCAATGTAGAATAAGACTTTATGTGGTTTATAAAAGGCTATGAATCTTTTTAGCAAGGCTCCTCCGAAGTTTTCTTAATAGTACAATTTTTTAAATGTTTTCTTTTCTGTAAATAATTTTCTTAAACACAAAGTTCTATAGCATTACTAGGATTATAAAGGTAAAATAAAAAAGCAGGGATAACCCTGCTTTAAAAGTGATAATAGACTTATTTATTTTTTATCTGAATCCTTGCAATCACAATCGCAGTCATCATCATCGCAGTCACAGTCGTCATTATTGTCTTCACAACCGCAATTGCATTTATGTTCTTCTTCCTCGTCATCGTTTTCTATCATAGCATCAATATCTTCTTCTGCATCAAACATTTCTTCAAAAGCTTTTCCAACTTCATCAAAAGTGTCATCATCTTCAATGTTATTGATATTAAGAGTACCATCTTCATTTTCTGAATATTCGTAAATCCAGAATTCATCTTCATCTTCAGGAAGAACTGCGATATATTCTTTATCATTATGTTCAAGACTTGCTAGAACTTCGCAATTCAATTCTTTTCCATCTTCCAAGGTTAATGTAAGAGTTAATGGCCCTTCCATTGTTTCGTCCATTTGTTGTTTATCAGTCATGATATCTCCTTTTGAGTTACTCAACTTAGCCACAAAAAATTAAGGGTAAAAAGTAGCAAGCTTTTTTTTTGCTGAAATTTACTCTTTGTAATAAGCAGACTTATCATGCTGATTATTGTTCTAAGTTATTTATAAATCTTGCTATATCTTGAATTACTTTCTCTGCTACATATCCAGGTTTCATATATTCCTTTGGAAGAGATTTACCCTGACCTTTCATAAAGAGATGATTTAGGTCTTCATAGGATTTAAAGTGCCAACTCTTATTATTACCAAAGTTCTTTCTCCATATATTGAAGTCTGTCATAGTAACTTGATAATCACGTTCACCCTGAACAACCAATACTTGTCCTTGAACTTTTTTTGCTTCTTTTATAGGATCATAAAGATTTAGGGATAACCAGTATTCTTTAGAAACATCTAATAATAATGGTTCTTCAACTTCACTATCAAGGTTTTCAATTTTCTTTACTTCTGCAACAGCTTTTTCAATTAAAGCATATCGCATTGCGTTTATGTCATCAGTTTCTACCATAATATATTCCGTCTGTTCCAAGACTAAATCCTCTAATGGCCTAGCGTTGGCAGCTAACATTACAGCTCCTCTAATCTCAGGATTGCTGTTCATTACTCTAGGTACCATAAAAGCGCCCATACTATGACCTAAATAATATATATTTCTTCCAGCATATTTTGTTGATACAAAATCAATAGCTGCATCTATCTCTTCTGTATATTCATTATCAATATCAAAATCAGTAATCTTTGCAATCTCTGCACCATGCGTCAAAGTACGCTTATCATAACGCAAGCTTGCTACCCCTAGAGAAGCTAAGCCTTGAGCAATATTCTTAAAGGGCTTATTAGCGCCTATCTTTTCATCTCTATCGTTTGGACCAGAACCTGTTGCCATTATTACTATTGGGAAAGATCTTTGATTCATTGGAACTGTTAAAGTTCCATACATTTTGTAGCCCTTGCAATCAAATTCTACTTCTTCTTCTATCATTTTAGATTCATCTACATAAGGTGGAACTTGTTCTAAATCACCTGTGTATTCTGAAGGTCGGAAGAAAAGTCCAGATATTTGATTATCTTTATTTACTGTTAATACCATATCCATATAAACATTCTCAAACTTGAGAGTTGTAACTACTGAATAGAAGTCTTCCCTATTTTCTCTCTTTGATTCTACTATAACTTCAAAATCACCTGTGTTTCTTAAAATTCCATTCCAAACAAACTCTAATTTTCCTTTTTGCAAAGCTTCTGTTAGTTCAGGACTATAATAACCTTCTGCCTCTTCATATCTTCCATTAGTAATGGCATCAACAAAGTCATCTTCTACATCAGCTTGAAGAAAGGTAAAGCTAGCTAAAACCATAGCTATCAATATTAATATTTTCATAGTTATCCTCAATTTTTTTATTGTTTATTACAATATATTATTTAATTGTTTTTTGTCAAATTCTACTCTACTTAAAATGTTTTCGTCTTGTTCTCGCTTCTACCTATTCCTTCATTGGTATTCTCCTTATACTTTATTGGCCTTCTAAGGCGTGTGTAACAATCAAGGAGGGGGAACTAAAAGATTTATAAACAAAAAAAGCAGGTCACCGGACCTGCTTTTGTGGAATATTTTCTACAAATAGAAAAATCTATTTGATTAAAATAGTTTTAGAACTGAATGTCTTTTCAGGAGTTACGACTTTATAGAAGTAAACACCGTTTGAACATTTGTTGCCATTTTGATCTCTTCCGTCCCAAGAAATATTATGCATACCTTGAGCGAATGTTTCATCAGCTAGAGTTTTAATCAACTGTCCTTTCAAGTTATAAATAGCAACTTGAATATGTTGAGCTCTTTTAGCTTGAATATCGATAGCTGAAGTCTGACTAAATGGGTTAGGGTAAGATGATTTACTAACGATTAGTTCTTGAGTATCATTTTCGTTAGAAACGCCATTATTAACGATAATTTCAATAGGTTCAGATGGCATTGAAAGTCCACCAGGAGAGTAAACACCTTTAATGACATAGACATGGGTTCCATCTTCAACATTTTCATCAGTGTAAGTAAGGGTTTCAGTATCCATAATAGTTGCGATAAAGGCAGAACCTCTTTGGATTTTATAGCCAAAAAGACCTCTAACTTCAGGGAAGATAGGTGGATCCCAAGTAAGAACAACATCGTTACCATTTTCTATAGTGTAAGCGAAGTTAGTAGGAGCTACTAAGTCACTTATAGGTGTAGGAGTAACAACTGAAAGTTCTTGACCTGGCATTTGGTGCTCATCAATAGGTGTAAGAGTGAATTTGAAATATTTACCAACATGGTCAGCAGTGAAATGTAGGGTTTGAATATCAGCATTGATGTTGTTAAAGTCAGTCCAGTTTTCACCATCATCTGAGCTATACCAAGCCATCATTGTTTCCCCTTCATCATCATCGTCAGCATCCATGAAGTCATAAATAACATCTACTGAGAAGTTCTTCATAAGAACACCATCATATCTTAAGTTTTCAGCAACAGGGGCTTGATTAGCAAATCCTGAGCCTGAAAGGCTAATAGTATTCATTTCAAAACCTGGAATATCTGTAGCAATAGTAATTACACCACTATAGTTTTCTTCTTCAGTTGGTAAGAAAGTGATAGTATGGTTTTGGATAGCTCCACCAGCAAGTGAATAGTTCATTTCACCTGAAAGTTCAAAACCAGGTGCATCCATTGTAATAGTAACATCAGTAGTTGAACCACTAACATTAGCAACAACAAATGATTTAGTGAAAGCTGAACCAATATAGGCTGGACCGAAATCAGCTTCAGTCATTGAAACAGCTGAAGAACCAGCTTCATCAGCTTGGAAAATTTCTGAGTCACCAGTTAACATTCTTTGAACTAAGACAAAGCCTTTGATAGTTGAAGCATCCCAGCTTGAATCAACTGAGAATGCATGACTATATGTACCACTTTGACCTGCATTAGTTTGGGTAAAATCTTCTTCTGCATAAGCAATCACAGATGAGAAATAACTATCAGTTATATATCTGGTTAAAATATAAAGAACTTTAACATTTGCATTATCAAAGGCTTCCTCAAGCTGGATATTAGCATTTAAGCTATATTCTCCAGCACTACCTAGTAAGTAGGAGTCGATAGTCATTGGAGCTTCATTATTAATTAATTGGTTGTAAATAGGTAAGAATTGAGCATTATAGGCATCAACAGCTGCACCGACTTCTAGTTCAGTACCTTGGAAAGCAGTTTGTGGAATACCTTGTGAATTTGAACCTACCAATCCTCTTCTTGAAGAATAATTTGGGGATTGATTGCTAGAATCTCCTTGCCAAATAAGTGGGACGACATTAGGGTGGTTATTATAAAGATTGAACAGACCTGTTCTTGCGCGTGGACAGTATCCTCACCAAGACTCTGTGAATACTTCTCCAACAACATTTAATTGAGCTGCTGTGAGAGAAAGTAAACTAAGTAACAACATAGCAAAAATCATTGCTTTTTTCATACTTAAATTCTCCTTCCATTTTTTTGTTTAAATATTTCACATCTTGTTGCAAGATTATACAAGTTATTATTTCGTGGCAAGAACTTTTTTAAAAAATAAGTTTCTTGTTAAGAAATATCTTCTTGTATCAAGATAAATTACCCAAAACACTTTTGCTTCATACTAAGAAATCCCTCAGTTTTCTTGTCTATCCTTATCAGTGTTTTTTCCTTGACGTAAAAAAAGGCTTTTTAAATGATGCAGTTAGTAAAATATCGCAATATCTTAGATAATAAAAAGAGGTAATATAATGACAATAGAAGAACAAGTAAAAATGCTGAAAAAAGGGGTTGAAGAGATAGTCCCTGAAGAACAATTAATAGCCAAACTTAAGAAATCAGCTAAAACTGGAAAACCTCTAAGAGTAAAATATGGTATAGATCCAACTGGTTCCCAAGTTCATATCGGGCATTTAGTCCCTATTCGAAAGATGAGACAGTTTCAAGACCTAGGACACATAGGTGTGATTATTATCGGTGATTTCACTGCCCAAATAGGTGATCCTACAGGTAAGAATGAAACTCGTCCTCCATTGACAAAAGACCAAATAATGAAGAACTGCGAAAAATATATGGATCAGCTTTATACTGTTTTAGATAAAGATAAAACTGAAGTGAGATTTCAAACTGAGTGGTTTGGAAATATGACTATGGCTGATGTAATAAAGTTAATGGGAAGATTTACTCTTGCTCAATTCTTAGCCCATGATACTTTCAGAAAAAGATATGAAAATGGACTTCCTTTAGGGATGCATGAAATTATGTATCCAATTCTACAAGGTTATGATTCAGTAGCGATTGAATCTGATATTGAACTTGGAGCAACTGAACAGAAATTTAATCTTCTTGCTGGACGAGATATGCAACGTTATCATAATCAAGAAGAGCAGGTAGCTATAATGTCTCCAATTTTGATGGGTACAGATGGTGTGAATAAAATGGGTAAATCTTTAAATAACTATATCGCAGTTTTTGATAGCCCAAAAGATAAATACGGAAAAGTAATGTCTATTCCTGATAGTCTAATTATTAATTATTTTACTTATGCAACTAACTATACAGAAGAAGAAATAAATTCTGTAAAAAACAGATTAGAACAAGGTGAGAATCCAAAGATTTTAAAACAGTTATTAGCACGTGAATTAGTTAAAATCTATCACGGTCAAGAAATTGCCCAAGCTGAAGAAGATGCTTTTAATTCTGTTTTTGCTAAAGGCAATATCCCAGATGATATAGAAGAATTTAGCTTTACTGAAGAAAAAATCTGGATTATTAAATTACTTACAGATACTGATTTATGTAAGAGTAACGGAGAGGCAAAGAGAATGATCAAGCAAAATGCTGTCTCTATTGATGGTGAAAAAATTACTAATCCAGACTTAGAAATTGAGTTAAAAGATGAAATTACTATAAAGGTTGGTAAAAGAAGATTCGCTAAAATTATTAAAAAGTAAGAAATAGGATAAATATATGAATATGGATTTTACAACCCAAGTATTAGCTTTCTTCTTCATATTTATGTCAATTGTTATTCATGAGATAAGTCATGGTTACACAGCATATATGCTTGGAGATGATACAGCAAAGCGAATGGGTAGACTCTCCTTAAACCCTCTTCAACATATAGATATCTTTGGTACAATAATTTTACCAATAATACTCTTTATGACAGCTGGGTTCGCCTTTGGTTATGCCAAACCAGTACCAATAAATCCTTACAATTTTAAAAACTATAAGAAAGGGATGGGAATTACTGGTGCTGCAGGTCCTTTATCAAATTTTATAATTACTTTCCTATTAGCTATAGTTTATGTCATTCTAGCTAAATCAGGCCTTGGTGAGAATGTTAGAGCTTTTAATGTGATTAAACTTACTATGCAAGTAAATATATTTTTAGCTCTCTTCAATTTAATTCCTGTTCCACCACTTGATGGCTCTAGAATAGTGGGAGCTTTTTTATCTGATGAAGCTTATATAAAGTACTCAAAGCTTGAACGCTATGGAATGTATATAATCCTAGGTGCCTTAGTTTTAGGCTCTTTTTTGAACATTTCTATAATAGGATTAATTATCAATAAACCATTTCAAATTGTTTGGAGCTTCTTTGCTCAGATGATTAATGCTTTGCTGTAAGGAATATTTTTGCTATAAACTAAAAGATGAAGTAACTGGAGAACGCGGATGTTCACATCCACTTCAAGCAGAAGGCTTGATTATTTAACTGATAGTTCTCACAATACACATCAAAACAATAATTATAAAAAAATAAAAATAGAAAGGAAGTATCTTTGGTATTTCCGAGGAGAAATTGATGGAATTAAAGAAAATTCAAGAGATGATTGATGCAAAAGAAATAAAAGCCGTTGATTTGAAGTATGCAGGTCTTGATGGCAGATGGTATCACATCTCATTTCCAGCAGCCAGATTAGAAAATGTTATAGAGTTAGGTGTTCCTTTTGATGGTTCAAGTATTCCAGGAATGAAAGCAGTAGAATCTGGTGATATGGTTTTAATGCCAGATTTAACTTCAGCTCATATTGACCCAATTTCTGATTATGAATTCGATGGGAAAGTTCTAAGAATTTTGTGTTCAATATGTGATGCAGAAAGTAGAATTGGTGTTAAAAAAGACCCTAGAAGTGTAGCTCTTAGAGCCCAAAAGTATTTAGAATCAACAGGTATAGCTGATACTTCTTATTGGATTCCTGAATTTGAATTTCACATTTTTGATGATGTAAAATATTCAAATACTAACTTTAATGTATCATGTGAGATTTCTTCTTCAGAAGATAAACAATGTTTCCCTAAAGACTGTGTGGACTATAATGGTTTAGCTCAGTCACATACAAAAGGTTATCATATGGATAACCCACACGATAGATTCTATGGACTTCGTTTACAGATGTGTGAAATTATCGAAAGCTTAAATATAGATGTTAGATATAATCACCATGAGGTTGGGCTCTCTTCTCAACAAGAGATTGAAACTGAACTCTTAGCTTTCCCTAAGGCATGTGACGATACTAAAGTAATTAAAGATATTATTAGAAGAGTTTCTTTAGAAAACGGTTTCACTGCTACCTTCATGCCTAAGCCAATCTATAACGAAGCTGGTAATGGTATGCACTTCCATATGATGTTGAAGAAGAATGGGAAAAATATCTTCTGGAAAAAAGGTGGATATGCTGACTTATCAGATGAAGCTATTTGGTTTATGAGAGGTATCTTAACCCATGGACGTTCCTTAGCTGCTTTTACTAACCCATCAACTAACTCTTACAAGAGATTATTACCTGGTTTTGAAGCACCTACAAAACTCTTCTTCGGTTTAGCTAATAGATCTGCTGCTATAAGAATCCCTAAGTATGCAACAACTGAAGAAACTAAAAGATTTGAATACCGTACCGGTGATGCAACTTGTAATCCTTACTTAGCAATGTCAGCTCTTTTACTTGCTGGCTTAGACGGTATCAATAGAAAATTAGACGGAACTGGGCATAACTTTGGTCCACATGATGATAATGTATTTAACTGGTCTGAAGAAAGAAAGGCTACTATTGAATCTATTCCTGAGAATCTCTCAGGTGCTTTAGATGCTTTAGAAGCTGATCATGACTATTTGCTTGCTGGCGATGTTTTTAATAAAGAACTTATTGAATCTTTTATCGCTTTAAAACGTAAAGAAGTTGCTGAAGTTAATAATAGACCTCATCCGATGGAAATGGCTTTATATTATAACGTATAAAAAACTAATAAATCAAAATTAATCCCAATATTCTAATTACCGTGAATATTGGGGTTTTTTATGTATATCAGCAATTGCTTATGTTTTAATACCTTTCAATATTTCAATTATTTCTTGCTTAGTCAAGTGGGGATTCTCTATCCAAATTCTCTTGGCTTCCTTGATGAAATAATTCTTTTCAATATTGCTTTTGAGGCCTAGTCTTTTAATGATATAAATACCATTTAAAGGATATGATGAACTTTTGAACAGGCTTATCTTTTCTCTGATAATTTGCTGAAAAGTAAAATTTGGGAAAGAAACTTCAAGAATTTTTAGAGCATAAGAGAGGTCCTCTAGGTTATTATAAACAAAATAATTGAGAGAAGGGATTTGCGAGTAATTTAAGAGAGCTTTAACACATACACTGATTCTAATAGCTTTTTTTACTAATTTGATATTTATGGTAAGTTTTATTAAAGCCTTTTCCATACTTTTAGAATTATCACAAGCTAGGGCTATGAGGGCTAGTCTTATGAGGAGGTCTGGCTCATAATTATCAATTTTAGCTATAGCTTTTATGGTTTCCTGTTTCTTCTCTTGTAAAGGTGGTAAGATATAAGGCATCAGATCTGTTTGATAGCAGAGCTTAATTGCTTTGTCGAAGCCTTGCCTGAGAATCATAGCAATAAATTCATCTTTAACCCGTTCAATACTGATATATTGGAGATGGTTTTTCCACTTAATGATACCTTGCAAAGTAGTTTTTTCAATAGAAAAATTAAGTCTGCCTGCAAAGCGAATAGCTCTTAATATTCTTAAAGGGTCTTCTTGAAATATCAAATCTGGATTAGATGTAGATCTAATTAGCTTATTTTTTAAGTCATTAAATCCTTTTTCCGTAACATCAATGATTTCTTGTGTAGAGATGTTATAATAGAGAGAATTGATAGTGAAGTCACGTCGGAAGGCATCAGCTTGTAGGCTGGCGAACTCAACTTCTGGATGCCTATTTTTAGCTTGATAAGATTCGGACCTAGTCATAACAAATTCTACTTTATGACCAGAGATTTGGACCATTGCTGTACCGAATCTTTTATAGATAATAGGACGAGAGCATAATCTTTTCTTGTATAAATAATTGGCTAGTTTTACTCCTCCTTGTGGGAGATTAACAACGAAATCAAGATCATTGAGTTCATTTTTAAGCAATAGATCGCGTACATATCCTCCAACCAGATAGGTATTGTTTTCAAATTCTGAAGCAAGTATTTCGTTAGCAATCAGCTGAATAATTTTCTCTAACTCAATTTTTTTCATATTAGAGAATTAATTGATTTGAATATGAAACTGTCAATAGTAAATTTTAGCTACATATTAGTCATTTATCAAAGAGAACTTAATAATATCCTTTTCAGGTTGAACTCTATCAATAATTAAATTCACTGTATCTCCTATATCAAGCCTTTCTTTAGTTCTCAAGTTATATCTTTTACCAAATTCAAGCAGTTCGAAAGTATAAGAATTTTGGTTATCAGAAACAACAACTGCTGGTAAAGGTTGGTATTGCAAATTTTGCTCAAGATACTTGAGAAACCAATAGCTAAATGAAGAATTATATAGCTGGGAATAGAGCTTATTGGTAGCTTCAATGCTTGTGATATAGCTTAGTAGCTCTTCTATGTTATATAGAGGTTTTTCATTCTTTAGGAATGTAACTATTTGCCTTTGGATAAGAAGGTCAAAATACCTCCTTAAAGGCGAAGTAACCTGTGAGTAGAAGTCAACACCTAGTCCGTAATGTTTGCTAGGTTGTGATGAGAAATTAGAAGGCCTAATCATTCTGATGAGTTTATCATTCATAATTGGATCATAATAGTTTGGTTGAAGATAATGTTTATAATCTTCATTAGGCATTTCTTGGATTCGATAAATGAATGGAATATCATTCTTTGCCGCGAATTCTGCAATAGTTGAATTCATCAGAATCATCATTTCAGAGACTATTCTTCTAGAAATAGACCTTTGATTTGTAGCTCTAAGTTTTATCTCATTATCAATAACTCTAATTTCAATTTCAGGTCTATTAATTTCGATAGCTCCTGCTTCAAACCTTTTACTTCTAAGCTGGTTAGTTAAGCTTTTGAGAATAATAAAATCATTATCATTATTCACTTTAGACTTTCTGATTAGCTTATCTACCTCTTGGTAAGATATCTTGTTTTTAACAGCTAGTTTAGCAAGGGTAATTCTTTTTTCTAGAAGTTCAAATGTTGGTGAAAAAGTAAAGAGAGCACTTACTGTGGGGCGTTGTTCTCCTTTCAATAAAGACAGTTTATCATGGCATATTTGAGCAGGAAACATAGGGATTTCACCTGTTTCCAGATATACTGTGGATATCCTTTCACTAGCTTCCTTATCTAAAGCAGAATCTTTACTAACATAAGAGGCTAAATCAGTTATATGGACACCTACTAAATAATTATCTCCAAATCTATCGAAAGAAATTGCATCATCAATCTCTTTAGTCTCCTCACTATCAATAGTATAGGTAGTTAAGTGGGATAGGTCTTCCCTATTGCTGATATCAATTTCTAAACTATGAGCTTCATGCAATGACTGGTCTGAGAATTGGTTTGAAATGCCGTAAATGATGGCAAATTTATCAGCATCTTCAGGAATAATTTTATTAGCTTTCAATATATTATAGATAAAATAACGGCTATCTTGTCCATTTGCATACTTCTCAATAACCGATGTTAAAACATCATTAGAAGCATCTCTTAACCAGGTTTGTAAGTGAGCAAAAATTTCTGGGTTAGCCAGAGAGTCATTTCTCATAGCTAACCCAATATTATCAGAGAAGAAAGAATAAATCTCTTCTTTTTCCTTCTCTTTCTTTTCTTGAATAAGAATCTCTTCAATCTGATCAGCTGTTCTAGGAATAACTAAAATACCTTTACGTTTGAAGTGATTTTTCTCTTCTCTTATGGAATGAAATAGGGCAGATTGAATAACTGAATCTGGATTATCAACAAAGAAAGAAGCAAGTTCTGCTACAGTATATTCTCGAATATCTTCCTGAGCAAGTTCCCACAGTTCAATAATTGAGAAGTTTGCTTTTTTTGTCTCAATAGCCTTAGTTAAGTCATCAATTATATCAGATAGATCATTATCTGAAATTACAATATGATTGAATAGAACCCTATTAGTACTTAACTTTAACTTTTGTTTAGATGCTTTTTCAATAAGATATCGATTATCTCTATCTTCTAACTTTTTAGCAAAGTGAGACTCATTTCCTTCAAAATACTCGACTATTTCCATTTTTTCCATAAGTACAAGTTATTTAGCTTCTTCGGTAGTTTTTACATTGATAGCTTGTCGCTTGAATGGCATTGTCATACAACGGCATCCACCACCACCACGAGCTAATTCTGATCCCTCAATAGCTATGCAATACTTATCATATTTACTTATATCAGTCTTCTTGGCAACAATATCTCTTGCAGGAAGAACAGCGAATCCATTTTTAGCAAGCTCGTCCATTGTATGAGTATTTCTACCGTAGCCAAGTACTTTGCCAGGTCCAACAGCAAAGAAGTTTGTTCCACTATGCCATTGCTCTCTTTCTTGAGTCCAGACATCTGTTCTTCCACCACAGAAGAGAGGCTCAACTTCATGCCCAATATTTTTTAAAGCCTTGATAAGGTTATCTTCATAAGCTATCTTAACTTGACCATTTCTTATGTGAATTGATACTGTTTCAAGTCTGTTATTCTTAAGGATAACTGGTTCATAGACCATACACTGATTATAGTTTAAGAAAGTAAATACCATATCTAAGTGGATAAATGATTCAGGTGCTAAAGGTAATTCTTGAACAATAATGTTAAAGTCTTTTCCACTATTTTTATAATGTTCTATTAAATAATCAATTCCCTCTGAAGTTGATCTACCACCCATTCCAATCAAGATAGTGTTTTCATTAGCTACTAAGACATCTCCCCCTTCGATAGTTATTTTGTTAGGGGATACTTTCTTAGAGTTTACAGGATTGAAAGTTCTAGTTTTGAAATCAGGATGATAATCAAAGATAGTTTCCATAATAATTGATTCTCTCTCCCTAACTTGATTGGCCATCTTTCCAATTAGAACTTCATTACCAATAGACATTGAAGCATCTCTCATGAAGAAGAAATTGTGTAATGGTCTAAGTATATATTTTTCTTGACTAAGGAAATTAGTTAAGTTGTTTTTTTTGAGAATAACACCTTCAAATAGTTGTCTAGTTGTCTCTTTAGGTGAGAGTGACATCAGGGAATTGAAGATTCTAGGTTCATTTTCATTCTGACAAATTTTATGAATAAGATTGTGTTTAACTTTTTCATTTATAAGTACGTCTGTAAGTAGGTCTCTGACTTCGTAAGTCTTAGTAATCATAGAAAGAACATCATAAAAGTCAGCATATTCTTTTGCTGCAACATTTAGATTTAAAATATCACTGTACAAAGCTTTTTCAGCGTTGCCAGGAGTCATGTTCTCTACTTCCCTACCAGGTCTGTGTAAAATCACACCATCTAGTTTGCCTACTTCAGAAGTTACTTCTACTGGGATTGTATTTTTCATTAAAATCTCCTTCTAAAAACAGGATTTTAAAAAAAATCCCTGTACTAGTTTTGTGGCACAGGGATTGTATAAATCAATTCAAATTAAGCGTTAACTTTTCCAGCCATGATATCTTTTTCGTTACATTTACACATACTAACGAATTGATATTTTGGTGCCCAGGTGTTACCTTTGCTGTTTCTGGCTCTAACTAATTTTACTTTTTTTACTTCTGTGTTACAAACAGGACACATCACTTTACCTTCAGTTGAAAGTTCGTGAGCAAGTTTTGCTGCAAATGCTTTTCCTTTTGCCATTTATTCCTCCTAAGGATATCTTATTATTATTTTATTAAGCTCTTTCTATATACTCACCAGTTCTAGTATCAATCTTAATTTTCTCTCCTTGTTCAACAAAGAAAGGAACCATGATTCTTAAACCAGTTTCAGTTGTAGCTACTTTTCCAGAACCTGAAGCAGTATTACCTTTAATGTTTGGCTCACACTCAGCAATTTCTTGAATAACATAAACAGGTAATTCTAAGTCGATTATTTCATTTTCAGGTGTTGTTTTTATTGTAATTTGCATATTCTCTTTCAAGAATTTTGCATATTTTTCCATCACATCAGCATGAACATTCATCATTTCATAGTTTTCTAAATCCATAAGAACATAGAAATCACCATCTCTGTATAAATATTCTTTTTTACTCTTTTCAATTCTAATCTCATTGAAAGTTTCACTGGTTCTAAAGGTATTTTCAACTACTTGTCCAGTTCTAACATTTCTAAGTTTAGATCTAACAAATGCTGCCCCTTTACCAGGTTTAACATGCAGGAATTCAACAAATTCATAAATTCCATTTTTCCATTCTATAATCATTCCATTACGGATGTCAGAAGTTGAAGCCATATAGTCCTCTTTTTTTTTATTATCTCAACTATGACAAAAAAATTAAACTATCAATTATGGCAAGAAAAAAATCTAAATACTAAAAACTTCTTGATTTAAGAAGCTCAGAACATTACAGAAAAATAAGTATAATGGTTATTTTCTTTCTCCTATTCATCATATTAGAGTTGTTATTTTTACTTTTTATTTATTCCATGATAAATTATAGAAAATTTTGCTAACCTATTTAAGCCTTTTTACATCGATTAGGATAGGAGATTTTTGAGAACAGGCCTATAATCCCCCTAATATTCTCTTATATTCCAGGCTTCAATCCTATTAAATTCAAGTGGGTTAATAGCTTATTTAAGATGTTGCCATTAAGCCTATTTTATATAAATTTAAAAGTTTTATATTGACAACCTTTAGTATTTATAATATCTTGAAAATATAACTTAAATGGAGGTTATTATGTTAGGGAAAACTATTTCCTACACAACTCTGGGAATTGATGCTCATAAAATTGAAGTAGAAGTAGATCACTACGGTAAATTATCAGGACCTACAATTATGGTAGGAATGCCCTCAAATAGTGTTAAAGAAAGTAAAGAACGAGTCAGTTCAGCTATAGCAAACTCAGGCTATCAAAACAAAGCGGGAACAAAAATAATCAACTTAGCTCCTGCTGATCTTAAAAAAGATGGTTCAACTTTAGACTTATCAATTGCCATCGCTCTACTTATTTCTTACAAAACAATTAGAGTTCCTGATGCTTTAGATTATGCAATCATGGGAGAATTATCTCTAGATGGAACCGTCAAACCCATAAAAGGAACTTTACCTATAGCTTTAGCAGCAAAAAAAGATGATCTAAAAGGAATTATTCTACCTTTTGAAAATGCAAGTGAGGCTGCAATTGTCCAAGATTTAGATGTGATTCCTGTTCATTCACTTGTTGAAGCGATATCTTTCCTTGAAGGAAAAATTCAAATAAAGCCTTTTGTCTTAGATTTAAAGAAGATTTTTTCTTCTCTAAATGAATCTGAAATAGATATGCATGATGTTAAAGGGCAATATCATGTGAAACGAGCCTTAGAAGTTTCAGCTGCAGGTGGACACAATATTTTAATGGTTGGTCCTCCAGGTTCAGGAAAAACAATGTTAGCCAAGAGGTTTGCTACCATACTTCCAGATTTATCTCTTGATGAGGCCTTAGAGACTACTAAGATACATTCAGTAGCAGGAGTTCCTACAAATAAAAGAAATGGCATCGTTGTTAATCGACCATATAGATCACCACATCATACGACAAGCGATGTAGCTTTAATTGGTGGGGGAACATATCCAAAACCTGGAGAAGTCTCACTTTCTCATAATGGAGTACTCTTCTTAGATGAGCTCCCAGAATTTAAGAAATCTGTTTTAGAGGTACTGAGGCAACCTCTTGAAGATGGTATTGTTACAGTATCTAGAGCAAGTCAAAGCCTTAATTTCCCTGCTAAATTTATTTTAGTAACTTCCATGAATCCTTGTCCTTGTGGTTACTTTAACTGTAATATTCCAGGCCATGAATGTACATGTACTGGGAATATGATACAACGATATAGATCTAGAGTCTCAGGCCCACTTCTTGATAGAATTGACCTTCATATAGAAGTACCAGCTGTGCCATATAAAGATCTAGGAGGAATACCTGACGGAGAATATTCTAAGGATATTCGAACCAGAGTTAATAAGGCAAGACAGGTTCAATTAGAGAGGTTTAAAAATGACTCTATTTTTTGCAATGCCCAGATGAATCCTAAGCATACCAGAATTTATTGCCAATTAGATGAAGATAGTAATCAATTGCTAAAATTAACTATAGAAAAGAGAGGATATTCAGCAAGAGTTTATGATAGAATACTAAAAGTTGCTCGTACAGTAGCTGATTTGGATGGTAGTGAGAATATTAAGGCTCAGCATATCTCAGAATCTATTCAATATAGAAGTTTAGAAAAGTCTTTTTGGGGATGATTTGGATTTATTCTTGACAAAGTATCTTTAATCCTAAAGAAATGAACTATATTCATTGTTCATAGATAGAAAAATGAAGAGAAGTATAAATTAACATAGTCCTGAAACTCATGAATAGTATTAAAACTAGATATTTAGTTAGGAATTTTCAAAACTTAAATATATATCTGGAGGATATAATGTACCAAACTTTTCGACTGAGTATGCTAATAATCTTAACTTGCGGATTAGCATTAAGTCCACTTGTAGCCCAAGAGTTCGCCGGAGGTAGCGGAACTGATTCAGATCCATGGCAAATAGCAAATGCAAATCAATTAAACAATCTTCACAATTATACTGGCACAGCCCATTCTGATAAACATTTTATTCAAACAGCTGATATCGATCTTAATATTTCTCCTTGGAATAGTTCTTTGGGGTGGGATCCAATTGGAGGAACTTACTCATCAGTAGCCTTTAATGGCAATTTCGATGGAGCCGGTTTTACTATAAGTAATCTTTATATAAATCAACCTGAAACAGATTATATTGGGCTTTTTGCTTCAATAAGTTATGCAAATATCAAGAATGTTAGATTAGTAGATTTTAACATTACAGGACAGAATAAAGTTGGAGCTCTAACGGGTTATTCAACTAATTCAAGTATTTTTAATTGTCATTCTGATGGCGAAATGAGCTCTCAGGAGCGTACAGGACTACTTATTGGTTCAACATACAACTCACAGTTAACACTTTCCTCTGCCCGAGGTTCCTTAGAGGGTACAGACTATGTTGGAGGCCTTGTGGGCTAC
The DNA here is from genome assembly GCA_963678375.2 of Cloacimonadales bacterium (SeqCode). Taxonomy (GTDB): domain Bacteria; phylum Cloacimonadota; class Cloacimonadia; order Cloacimonadales; family JAFGVF01; genus JAEKNW01. Next base: position 1,096,214 of record OY782831.1, on the reverse strand, counting down.
AACTTAGGTAGCTCTGTTTATTACTCATATAGTAATGGTGCTATTACAGGAAATAATGAAGTTGGTGGTATGATAGGCTATATAACTGAGGGAAAGCTAGTAGATTCTTATAGTCATTCTACAGTAACCGGAATCGAGAAAGTCGGTGGATTAGTAGGCTATTTATCTGGTAGTAATGCAGTTATTAGTAGAAGTTTTGCTACAGGAATAGTAGTAGGAGAAACAGAAGTAGGTGGTCTTTTAGGCAGCAACAATAGTGGTTCTGTTTATTACTCTTACTGGGATACTCAAAGTTCTGGAGAGTCTAATAGTGTTGCAGGAACAGGATTAACCACTAATCAAATGCATGAGCAAGGGACTTATCGTAATTATAATTTTGATCAAGTTTGGGCTTTCGCAGAAGCTAATACTTATCCAATCTTCCAAGATCTTACTATCTATACCCCTTTGTCTCAAGTAAGCCTATCAGAGCTTACCGGTAACGGTACAGAAGCATTTCCTTATCAAATTTACACAGCTTCTCATTTAGATGCAATCAGACAGGATTATTACGCTCATTATGAGCTTATGAATGATATTGATATAACCTCTTCTGTAATTTGGAACAATGGACAAGGTTTTGAATCAATAGGGGCAGGCTCAAGTAATCATTTCTTTAGAGGATCTTTTAATGGTAATGATTTTACTATTACCGGCCTGGTGATAAATAAACCAGTTGAAGATTATCAAGGTCTGTTTGCTTATGTAAGTGGAGCAGAAATAAAGAACCTCAGGTTAGAAGACTTTAATGTACATGGAAGAAATAATGTCGGTGGTCTTATAGGAACATCGGCTTCTAGTAGCAGTATTTATAACTGCCATACTTCAGGAGAGGTATTAGGACAGAATTACTTGGGAGATATGGCTGGTCAAGTCAACTACTCCTCAATTTTATATTGTTCATCTAACAGTAATGTTGTGGGTGAAAATTATATTGGAGCTTTAGTTGGTTCAATAAATCAAACATCTCTCTATTATTCTCATAGTAATGGGGATATCATAGGTTATGAGAACGTTGGTGGGCTGACTGGCCATGTATATAATGGACAAGTAGTAGATTGTTTTAGCCATGTAAACGTTAATGGCTACAATGAGGTTGGTGGTTTAGTTGGCTATTTATTCGGAAACGGTTCTGTTATCAGTCGAAGTTTTTCTACAGGAATAGTGGAAGGAGATAATGAAGTTGGTGGGCTTCTAGGTGGCAATAGCAATGGAAATGTTTATTACAGCTACTGGGATATCCAGACTTCAGGACAGGATAGCAGCATTGCAGGAACAGGATTAAGTACTAGTCAGATGCAGAACCATGCAACTTATAGTAATTTTAATTTCAATCAGGTTTGGGATTTTACCGGATTTAACACTTATCCCGAGATCCAAGATCTTACTGTTTATACTTCAATGGAGCAAGTAAGCCTATCAGAGCTTACTGGTAATGGTACAGAAGCATTTCCTTATCAAATAACTGCAGCTTGTCAATTAGATGCTATGAGGCAAGATTATTATGGTCATTATGAATTGATGAATGATATAGATATGTCTTCTTCTGTGATTTGGAAACAGGGGCTTGGTTTTACTCCAATTGGAAGATATAATAGTAGTCATTATTTCCGGGGAAGCTTTAATGGTAATGGTTTTACTATCTCTGGATTAGTTGTGAATAACCCGAATAGTGATTATCAAGCTCTTTTCGGTTACGGCTATGATGCTTTAATTGAGAATGTGAATATAACAGATGCTAATGTGAATGGTAAAAACCAAGTAGCGACTCTTGTTGCTTATGCAACTTCAGGTACTGGTATTAATTCAAGTAATATTACAGGTGTTATATCAGGACAAAACAATTCAGGACTGCTTGCAGGTCAGATAAGTGGCAGTACAGTTAGTCTCTGTTCTGCTCAAGGTAATTTGCTGGGTAATCATTATGTTGGAGGATTAGTGGGACGAGCTACTACAAGTTCAACCATAAGTGAATGCCATACAAACGTTATTATCAAAGGTTCTAACTACGTAGGTGGCTTATTAGGTTATTTAAATGCAGGTTATGTTTATGACTCTTTTAGTCATAGCCAAACTACCGGTATAGAAGAAGTTGGTGGATTAATAGGCAATGTTTATAGCTCTAATTCTCGTGTTTATCGTTGTTACTCTACAGGTTTAGTAACAGGCTCGAACAATACAGGTGGCATGATCGGTTCGGGTACTACAGCCGATGATATGTATCTTTATAATTATTTTAATGGAGAAACTTCAGGTCAGCTTGGTTCTGTTGGTAGTTATGCCCGAACAACAGCACAGATGACATATCCTTATGTAAATACCTACTATGTTTATGATTTCAATAGTACTTGGATGGCTGATGAAAGTTATTATTATAACTCAGGTTATCCATATTTACGAGAACATATTGAGTTGCCTGAACAAGATATCTATCCTATTATAAGCCAGCTTAATGCAAATACAGTTCGGATAGAATGGGATGCTGTTCCAGGTGTAACTACCTATAAGGTTCTTAAAGCAGATACTCCTTTAGCTAATGATGACCCGGGTTGGCTTGAGTTGGGAGTAACTTCAAACCTACAATACGATACTCAGGCAAATGATACCAAAGCCTTCTTCCGCGTAATAATAAACGATTAAAATATAAATATTAACAACAAGCCTATTCTTTTTAAAGAGTAGGCTTTTCTAATATCCATTTAACTAATTTTAAACTAGATGATGTAGTATGGCCTTAGTGAAGAGTGCAGATTATTCTTACATCTTTTGTGGCTATGCTAAGACTATGCCCTCAAAAGTTGGGATTGAATTTGTATTGACTCCCTACAAAAAACAGAGGGAATTAACTAGTTATGTATTATTTAGTACTTTATACAAGTAATTGAGAGAGATATGCTTATGCTCGTGATGCTTCCTTCACTGTTAGTGTCGCAATAAACTCCTAGGATTTCATGGGCATAGTAATTATCAAGCAATAAAAATCACAGTAATGATGAGGAAATTAAATGATTATAGCTAAGATTTAGCTTTTAATGAGAGTTCCTATTATATAAGTTAAACCAGCCAAAACGATTATTACAGAACCTGTGGGCAGATTTAATAGATAAGAAAACCATAATCCTAAAAAGGTAAAGATTAAGCCTAAGAAAGAAGCCCACACCATCATCCCCCCTATTGATCTATTAAAAAGACGAGAGATAGCAGCAGGAAGTGTAAGGAGAGCTATAACTAAGATAATACCTACCACTCTGATAAGAATAACGACACTTAGAGAGATGAGAATTAATAGTAAGGTATAGAGAAAATTGACTTTAATCTTTTTTAACCTTGCAAACTCTTCATCAAAAATCATAGCTATAAACTGACGATAAAAAACAAGAACTGTAGCAAGAATTACAAATACTAGAATTAATAAAGAAAGCAAGTCTGAATTAGTTACTAGCAGAATATTACCAAAGAGATAGGTCATCAGATTTGAGTTATAGCCGGGAGTCATTGACATAAAAATGATACCAATAGCCATACCAACTGCCCAAAAGGCACTTAGTACAGTATCTTCATTTTGCTTCTTTCTCTGCTTAATTATGCTAATCAAAATAGCTGATAGAACTGCAAAGATAAAGGCTCCTATAGTGGGGGAGAAGTTCATGAAGTAGGCGATACCAATTCCTCCTAGAACTGAATGAGCAATAGCACCACTAACAAATGAAATTCTTTTAACAACGACAAAAGACCCAATTACACCACATACAATACTAGCCAATAGACCAGCTAAGAGGGCATTTCTAAGAAAAGAGACAGTAAAGAGGGAAGTGAAAAAATCCATAATTATAATCCACACTGATGTTTAATCATTTTCATTGATTTGTTATAAACTTCTTGCGCATCATTATTTGTCAGCTGGTCAAGACTATGAGAGTGAAGATATTTGTTAACACAAAACACCTTATTCACATATTTAGAAACAAAGCTGACATCATGGGTCACTAATAGAATTGTCATGTTCTTATTTAGAGCCTTTAATATGTCATAGATATCCTGTTCAACTGAGATATCTACAGAGGCAGTTGGTTCATCTAAAATTAAAACTTCAGGGTCGTCAAGTAAGGCTCTAGCTATTAATGCTCGTTGCCGTTGACCTCCTGAAAGCTCTGATAAAAACTTATTTCTAAAATCAGCAATTCCTAGCATATCTAAGATGTTAATTGCTTTATCTTTATCATTTTTGCTATAAGTCGTGAAGAATGATTTACTTCTTAATTTACTTTGTAAAACCATATCAATCAACTTTAGAGGAAAGTCATGCTGGTGGGTTGTGAACTGAGGAACATAGCCAATCTTCTCTAATGATTTGAAGTTCTTATCTCCGAATACTGTAAGATAACCCTTAGAAGGGGTAATCTGAGCTAAAATTAGCTTTAGAAGAGTTGATTTACCCCCTCCATTAGGTCCTACAATTGCGACAAAATCATTCTTTTCTACTGAAAAAGAAATATCAATCAAGGCAGGGCTATTATCGTAATCGAAATAAACGTTATTAAATTCTATAATTTTCATTGCTCCATACTTTCTGCTATTTTTCTAGCAATATTTTTTAGGTTACTTAAATAATCTTGAGCTAAAGGGTCAATCAAAATTACAGAACCTTCAATTTCATCTGCTATAGATTTTGCAATATTCTGATCAAACTGAGCTTGCACAAAGATAAATTTAATCCCTTTATGTTTAGCAAAATCGATGATTTTCTTCTGTTCTTGAGGAGTAGGTTCTTTACCTTCTATTTCAATAGGAATTTGTTTTAAATTAAATTCATCAGCGAAATAGCCCCAAGCAGGATGGAAGCAGAGAAAGTCTCTATTTTCAGATTCAGCGAAAATTGCTTTGATTTCTTGAGAAACTTCATCAAGTTCCTTAATAAACGTATCTCTATTTTCCTGATAGAAATCCGCATCTTGTGGATAAGAATTAATAAAGTAGTCTGCAATATTTCTAACTTGTAGTTGGACTAAACTAGGACTTAGCCAGATGTGAGGGTCAAGTCCTTCGTGATGATGATGACTAGTAGCTTCTTCAGTATTATGGTCATGGTGAGAATGACTATCCTCCATTAACTCTAAAAAGCTCTCAGGTTTGTGTTTAGTTATCCCTTTATCTGTAGCTAAGATTTCTAAGTTAGGATATTGCTCTTTAAGTTTAGGGATTATGCTTTTTTCAAAGGGAACACCAATAGTGAATAAGGCCTTTGTTTTACTTAAGTCTATCATCTGTTTCGTTGTTGGTTCATAGCTAGCAGGACTTTCACCTGGTTTTACAAGAACATGGACGTCAAAGTTATCACCAATGATTTTTTCAACAAAGAACTTTTGGGGTAAAATACTAACATAATACTTATCAGATTCCTGTTTATCATTTTGACAAGCTGTTAGAACTAGTATTAGCAAAGCAAGTATAAGAACTAAATTTTTCATGTTTTACCTCTGTTTTATTAATTTTTTAAATATATATTTCTGAATAGCATAATTAATAATATTTTTAATTTGACTAAATATATAATATAGTATTTTTTTACAGTATGAAAAGAGAAAAATACAAAATATTAATAATTTATCAAGCTCAGAAAGATTTGGAGCTAGTATTAGAGAGGCTTGAAATAGACTTGCCAGATGTAATAACTTACAGTGCTAACAACAAAAACACTCTAATGCAAATTATTAATTCTAATCAAATCGACTTAGCTATTCTCTATTGCAATATAGAGTGGGAAATTAGTTTTAAGATTGTTGAGTTACTAGCTTCTGATAGCTATAATATACCAGTTTTTGCCTTTGTTGAGAAGTCTAAAATCAATGATGTTAAAAAGTTATTAGCTCTTGGCGTTGAAGACTACAGTCTCAGTAATGCTAAATTTTCATTTAGACTTCCTATTGCAATAAATTCAATTATTGAACATACAAGAATTTCAAAGAAAAATAAGCTTATGGCTGACCGTTTGGCTGAGCAAGAAGTTCTATTTAAAACTCTTTTCGAAAGTGCTCCTGAGGCTATTGCACTAACTACCGGAGAAGGTATAGTTATCAATCTTAATCCTATGTTTACAAGTATTTTTGGTTATACAAAAGCAGATTTAATTGGGAAATCTATCGATGATGCAATTTGCTCTGATCAAGATAGAGAAGCTGGTAGGAAGATCAATAAAGACTTAGAATTTAGACAGACAGTAAAACTACATCTTATTAGGCTACATAAAGATGGACACCCTATTAATGTATCATTAGTAAGTACTAAACTGATGTTTCCTGATGGCTCTAATGGTCTTTATGCTATCTATAGGAACATTGATGACGAAGTAAGAACTCGTTCTGAATTAATGACTACTAAACTGTATCTGAATTCTTTACTTGAAAGTATTGATGAGATGATTATCTCTCTTGATATTGCTGGGAATGTAGTCTATTTTAATAAATCCTACCAGAAACATTTGCTGGAAGAGTATGGCTTTAAAATTGAGATTGGTATGAATCTGTACGAAAGTAAAGATATTTCTAAGCTAGAAGCTCATAGAGACTTCATAGAGGGTGCTTTTACAGGTGTAGGTGACAGTAAAACTATTACTATTAGAGACGAAAAGAAGACAATTTATAGAGAATTATCTACAAGTCCAATTATCCATAATGAAGAATTAGTTGGAATTTCTATTATCTCACGAGATGTAACAAAATTTATTGAATTCCAGAATAAATTAAAACTACAAACGGAAAAGGCGGAAGCGGCAAATATTGCAAAGAGCCAGTTCCTAGCTACTATGAGTCACGAAATAAGAACACCCTTAAACGGTATTTTAGGTATGACTGACCTATTAAGGGACACTAATCTTAATGATGAGCAAGAAGATTATGTTAATTCAATAAAGATTTCTGGTGATACATTACTTGAAGTTATCAATGATGTTTTAGATTTTTCTAAGCTAGAATCAACTAATTTCAAGCTAGCAAAAACAGATTTCTCTTTGGTTGATTTGTTTAATGATATAGAAACTATTGTGATTTCTAGGTCACGAGAAAAAGGACTCTATTTAAGGTTTGACTATGATAAATCTGAGAAAAATTACTTTCATGGTGATAAGACTAGAATAAAGCAAATTCTCTTAAATATAATTTATAATGCTATTAAATTCACTGATAAAGGAGGGATTGTTGTCTCTTTCGAAAAAATTGATAAGGAACATAATTATAAATTCTCTGTCATTGATACTGGAATTGGAATTAAACAGAATGAAATAAAAAAATTGTTTGACCCATTCACTCAAACTAAATCTTCTGTGACAAATCAAAGAGGGGGAACAGGCTTAGGATTAGCTATAGTTAAAAGATTAGTTGATGCTATGCAGGGAGAAGTAACTGTGAAAAGCAAATATTCTAAAGGATCAACTTTTATCATTCAATTGAATCTTCCACCTGCTTCAAAAGAAATTAAGAAAAGTGATAATATTGCTAAAAAACGTTTCGTAATCAATAAAAATTTCGCAGAGCAGAATCCTTTAGAGATACTCATTGCAGAAGATAACAAAATCAATCAAAAACTGATTATGACAATTATGAAAAAGCTGGGATATAATCCACTTCTAGTAGCTAATGGGGAAGAGGCTTATCAGATAGCTGATAGAAATAGCTATGATGTTATTCTGATGGATGTTGAAATGCCTGTAATGGATGGTGTTACAGCTATGAAAATTATCAGAGATAACAACAGTATTAATCAACCATATATAGTAGCTGTTACCGCTAATGCTAAGACAGAAGATGAAGCTAAGTATATCGAATCAGGTATGAATGACTATCTTTCAAAACCTATCAGTATTAATAAGCTTACTGAAGTATTATTAAGGTCAGTAGAGTATAAGAAAAATCGAAAGTGATAATTCTAAATACTAATAACACTTGGGTCACCTGTCAAAGAACCCGCTATATCGTACATATTAGAGATTTTGCCAACTCTTAACTGTTCAGAAACACCAAAGAAGTCTAAACAAGTTCCACAAACTAAAATATCAACCCCTTTTGATTCTAACTTTTGAAGATTCTCTAATGTTATTGCATTCTCTAAACAAAGCTTAACTGCAGAGTTCATGAAAAGTAGTCTTTCTGGGAGCATATCGACTTCATTGAGAGTATAAATAAAAGCCTTCATTAATAAAGTTCCTAAATCGTTATCACCTAAACCTAGGTACTCACTTTTGAAAAATATAGTTTTACCTTTCGTTGAAGTTTGGGGGACAGGGCAGGGGTAATCATTAGCGTCAAACTCAGTATCAGCTTTGTTAGAGTTTATTCTTTTAGCTGAAATCCTAAACTCAGATTCATTATTAATACTGTGAGTAGTTACTTTTAATACTTCAAAGCCAAAATTAGTTAAAAATCTTTTAACATTTTCAAGAGCGGCCTTGTTATCAACAATGACTTCTAATTGACTTGTTTCTGGATTACTTATAGCTTCTTTTGTAAGTAATACTGGCTTAGGACAGGCAAGCTTTCTACCATCTACAATCTTCATAAAATTCTCCTTTCTTTCTATAAACTTTATCATATTTTATCTGATTTTTTTTTAAATACAACTTTAAATGCTCCTGATCATCTAAATAAATTAAGAGAGAAAAACCACATTCTGAACTTATCTCTCTAGGAGTAGGGATTACTTCACATACTAAATCATTCTTACTAATTGCTTTATTAGCAAACATAGCTTGATGAGAAGATGTAAAGGTAATAACAAAGACCATTTAAAACTCTAGCTCAATTTTATTAATATCTTTACTAAATTCTCCACATATATAGGCATCAATTCCTGCTTGTAATAGTTCATTAAGCATTGCCTGAGCCTGATCAGCTCTTACTCCGTAAAGGAGTCCACCTGACGTCTGAGGATCAAATAAAATATCCATTTCTTCTTTAGGGTGCTTATCAATGTCTTTAATAAAACAAGACCGGTAATTCTTATTGTTGTAGGTTCCAGCAGGAACTAATCCCATTTTTGCAAAATCAAGGACCTCAGGTAGAACACTAACTTTCTTATACTCTATTCTGGCCCCAAGAGAAGAATTTTGTATTACTTCTACTAAATGACCTAATAAACCAAATCCAGTAATATCTGTCCCACAAGAAATATCATAATCCCCAGCTATTTCAGCTGCTTTTTTGTTAAGTTGAGTCATATATTTAACTGCAAGATTAATTAGCTCAGGTGACGCCATATCGGCCTTCAGAACCGTATTGATGATACCCGTGCCTATAGGCTTAGTAATAAGAATTAAATCATTATCTCGCGGAGTATTATTCTTTATGATTTGCTTAGGATTCACAAAACCAGTGACAGATAGGCCAAATTTAATATCACTATCACTAATGCTGTGGCCACCTACCAAGGCAGTCTCTGCTTCTTCTAAGATTGATAGCGCTCCCTGCATGATTTCTCTTAATATCACTATATCCAAGGTGTCATCAGGGAAACAGACAATACTCATAGCTGTTTTAGGAGTAGCACCCATAGCATAAATATCCGAAAGTGAGTTACAGGCAGCAACTTGACCAAATTGATATGGCTCATCCACAATAGGGGGGAAGAAGTCTAAAGTCTGCACAATCGCTAAATCTTCATTAACTAAATACACTCCTGCATCTTCAGCATTCGAATAATCTAATAACAAGTTAGGATAGTGAGCTTGCTTCATTCCTGAAAGCGCACGGTCCAGTACCTCTGGACTTAGTTTTGCTCCTCAGCCAGAATACTTACTATAATCAGTAAGTTTTTTAACTTTATCTTTTAAATCCATAAATAATCTCTTTTAATGTTTTTATTGTTATATCTATCTCTTCTTTACTTGTGAATGAGCTAGGACTAATTCTAACACTTCCTCCAAGCTTATAAGTATCCAGAAATTTATGAGCTAGAGGTGCACAATGCAATCCCATTCTAACAGCAATGTTTTTTCTATCAAGTAGATAAGTAACCTGAGAACAAGGTACATCTTTAATATTAAAAGAAAGTAGTCCAATCTGTCTTTCAATTTCTTGATTACCATGGATTAGTATTTCCTCAATTCCTGTTATTTGGTCAAGTAGATATGTGTAAACATCAGCTCTTTTTTTTCTAATGTTGGCTAAGCCTTGGTCAAGAAGGTAATCTAAAGCAGTAGAAAGACCGCAGATACCAGTAATATTAGGAGTTCCACTTTCATATTTATCAGGGAGAAAATCAGGTTGGTTAATTGATTCAGATTTTGACCCGGTTCCACCAAAAGTAAGGGGGTGAGGTTGAAAATCCTTCCCTAACCATAGGACACCTGTTCCAGACGGACCTAGCAAGCCTTTGTGACCTGGGAAACAGATTGCTTTTGCATCTAAAGAAGTTAAATCTAAGGGAGCATAGCCAACATATTGTGAGGCATCAACTATCAAATCAATGCTAAATTTCTTACATATATTATTTATCTTTTCAAGTGGTAAAATGGTGCCTGAAACATTAGAAGTTAAAGTAGAGATAACTTTGTTTATCTTATTAGTATTAAGCTGGTGAATCAGATCATCCATATCTACTTGCATATCATCATCTAATTTGAAAGTATGAATATTAATCTTTTTGGTTACTTGAAGATAGGAGAGAGGTCGCATCACAGAATTATGTTCTAAGGGAGAAATCAAGATGTTATCTCCCATCTTGATAGAACCCAATATTGCTATACTAAGAGCTTCAGTTGCATTTTTAGTAAAAATAAATCTTGAACTATCGTTACTATTAAGAAGTTGAGCTAGTTTATCTCTAGTCTCATAAACTAGCATAGAGTTGTGAACTGAGCCAGAGTAGGAAGATCTTCCAGTATTACCAGCAACATTGGTTATATGTTCAACCATAGCTTGAGCAAGACCCGGAGCTTTAGGGAAGGAAGTAGCAGCATTATCTAAGTATATCATGTTTTATCACCAATTCTTTATATCCAGTTTTTGGATCATTCTCACGATGAAAGCTAGTCTCAGGGATTATTGCTATGACAATTTCTGCTGTGGTAGCTATAATATTATTAGCTAAAAGATGGCCTCCGTAGCAGTTTCCTGCTTTATCAGCTACAGAAATATGAAAATGACCTTCTCGTTTATCATTGAAAGTCCCTGTTAATGATACTATCTCATATTTTTCCGTTTTTGAAAAAAACTTTTCTGCTCCTGCAAGACGTATGTTTAGCTTCTCTAGGCTTCCAACACAGGTAAGGATGATGCCAGCTTTTATATGGTGCTTTTCAGCTGTGTCATAGATAGCTTCTCTTAGCCTAGAGCCAGGAGAAAGTCTCATACAGATATTAGTCATTAATATTTTTCTTTTACAGGAATGGTGAAGTAGAAAGTTGACCCTTTATCTTCTTCACTTTCAACCCATAACTTTCCACCAATTTTATTAACTAGCTCATGGCATAAAACAAGTCCAAGACCAGACCCTTTTTCTCCAGAAGTACCGTAAGTAGTTATTGTTTTATCCATCTGATTCAAATAGGGTATGACTTCTTTTTTTATGCCCACACCTTGGTCAATTACTTTTATCAAAGCAAAATTATCATCACTAGTAGCTCTAACTTTTATACTAGTATTTTCAAAGGAGTATTTAATAGCATTATTAATTAGATTACGTAAGATAGTATAGAGCATGTTTTTATCCACATAAACTTTAATGTCATCTGACAAGTAAGTTAGAATCTGAATGTTTTTGCTATGAGCAATATTTTTAGTTATTCTAATAGCATTTTCAATTAATTCTCTTAAATAATAATAATCAGAGTTATTTTCGATTAGTCCTCTTTCTGTTAAAGACCATTGCAATAAGTTCTCAAGTAGGTCGTAAGTATTAATTGCTGAACTAGAAAGTTTATCAAGCATTTCTACCATATCTTCTTGTGAAAGGTCGGTTTCAGTAGTAAGAAACTCTAAAGCAGATTTAATGTTTCCTATAGGGGAGCGTAAGTCATGAGCAATAATTGAGAAGAATTTATCTTTAGTCTTGTTAGAAAGATCTAGTTGCCTTTGAGCTAGAACTCTTTTAGTGATGTCATAAGAAAAGACTGTCGCACCAATAATTTCACCATTATCTTCTATAATTGGAGAATAATAATACTGAAGAATCTCAATAGGTTCAATATCAGTATACTCTCTTATCCCTGAAATAGTTTGTCCAGCAAATACTTTAGCTAGTTGCTTTTGTTTAGCAATAATTTCAGTTTGGCTTTTATATCTTGTGAAATAATTAAGTCCTTTTTTAATATCAAGACCTATATGTCTTTTCACTGAATCAGCATAGTTTCTATTAAAGTACCTATAATTATAATCCTTATCAATAGAGCAGATATATACTTGTGATGCGCTTTCAAGTATAGATTGAAGATGAGCATTTAGCTCCTTAACCACTTTTTGTTGCTCTATTTCTGTGGTGATATCTTTTACCATGCATAACATTCCGCTTGGCTGGTCAGATTCTTTAAAAAAGGTACTGTAAAAGATTTCAACCTTTCTTGTATCATTGTTTTCTTTTGTAAGATTTGCCCTAAAGTGGACTGGTTTTTTACTTTCTTTAGCTTCAAGAATTTTGTGAGAAAGATAATCAATCTCATCTTGATTAGCAAGAGAGAAGCCAACTTTTTTACCAATAATTTCTTCTTTATCTTTGTGGAAATATTTTGTAAATGAGTCATTACAACCTAAATACATGAAATCATTGTCACAGTAGAAAAGTGGTATAGGGATTGTGTTGATAAGGGTCTCTAAAAAGCCATTTTTTTCAATAAATAAGTTATTTTTTTGGATTAAATCCTTATTTTGCTTAAGGGTTCTTTCATACTGAATTCTGTCTATATCAATATTTAAAGTGTGTAAGTATTTATTCAAGTCAGTACTAATATCTTCTTGTCTTCCCACAATAGCATTCTTATACCTCTTTTTTTGGTAAACTAAAGCCTTTTGATAATTCTCAATAGATTCATAATACTCACTAAGATAAAGATAAATGACTGTTGCGGCATTGTAAAGTTTTGTGTTTTCAACTTCCTTACTCAAGTCATGTAGGATTTTCAACCCCTTATCTACCTTTCCTAGATTTATAGATACGTTAGCATAATTTGCAGACATTACCATTGTGTCTTCTTGATCCATTTGATCTTTATGAGTTGTCAAAGTTTTATCTAAAATAGTATATGCCTTTTCAAAAGCATTAATATTGCGGTAATATTTAGCTAAGTTATTAGTTACTGAGATTACTCCTGAGGTGTCTTTTGCTTTATCAAAATAGGTTAAAGCTTTCTTACTGTAATCTTCGATTTTCTCATACTTACCCAAGTAATAGCAGCTAATGACTAAGTTATTATAGACCTTTGCTATCTCAGAAAAATTACTAATTGATTGAAAATTGGAGATGGCTTGTTGGTAAAAATCATATGCAAGTTCAGAATGTCCATTTTTTAAATAGAGAGTTCCTATGAACTTACATAGTTGACCTGTAGTTTCATAATCACCACTGTCTTTTATTTCCGAATAAATTTCTAAGACTTGTTTTAAGACAGTTTCAGGATTTGAATCTTTTAATGTTTGTGAGTTTTTTAACAACTCATCCACTCTTTTCTTATAGTTCATGTCCTTCCTCCAAGAACTAAACCAGTCTTCCAAAGGCTGCAATAATTCATTGTTATCAGTAAAATTATACTTTTAACAATTAAATAGTTACAAGTTTTTATTGTCAATAAATATTCTGAAGAATCTTTCGCAAAAGCTAATCAAACTTCTTCAAATAAAAAACTTTAGACTGAGTAAGTATATTTTTCCATTATATAGAAATATGATAAAGAAGGATATATCTTAAAAAAGAAATAATAGTTGACAGGTTTAAAACTATAATTTATTTTAATAATACTTTATAAATTGGAGGAATAATGAGTAAGAATATTTTCGATTATCAGGATGCTATTGAAAGAGTTGGAGATGAAGAATTGCTCAACGAACTCCTTGATGATTTTCTTGAGTTTGCTCAAGGTATTCTTGGTGATGTGAAAAAAGCTGTTGAAGAAAACAATTCTTTAATGATACGTAATAATGGGCATACTCTCAAAGGTACTGCAGCTAACTTATCTTTAGGAGATTTAAGTAAAATTGGGCTAGAGTTAGAGAATGCCGGTAAAAATGAAGATAAAGATAGTTACCAAGAGCTTTATCAAAGGTTAGTTGAAAGAGTTAAAGAATTTGAGCAGTTCATGCAAGAACGCTAGTATTAAGATTCTTGATTAAGAAATGTATTGACTTAAAAGCGACTATTATTTTATAGAAAATAAAGAAAATAACGAAAATAAGGGAGTAAGAAAATATGAATAATATACTGACAAGTTTGATGATGGCAGCCCCTCCAGCAGGTGAGGGTGGACAGCAGGGTGGTGGTTTAATGGGTACATTAATAATGTTTGTACCTCTAGGATTAATTTTATATTTCATGATTATCAGACCACAGAAGAAACAACAGAAAGAGCATCAATCTATGATTGATAGCTTACAAAAAAACGATTTTGTTCAGTTAAGTTCAGGCATAATAGGTAAAATTGTAAAAATTGACAACGAAAAAAGCACTATGAGCATTGAGATTGACAAAAATACTCATACGGTTATAGAAGTTGTAAAAAGTGCTGTAGTGGGGAAAGTAAATGAAAAAGGCGAAAACAAGTAAGAAAAAGCTTCTCAAAATTAGAATCATTGGTGATAAAACTTTAAAATTAACAGCAGAAGCTGTTACTAACTTTGATCAAGAGCTAAAAGATTTTATCGAGGATCTTACTTATACTATGTACAAAACTGATGGTGTGGGCTTAGCTGCTCCTCAAGTAGGAGTTAGCAAACGAATCTTTGTAGTAGATTTTTATTGGGCTGAAGAAGGTGCTACTAAAAAACCTAGAGTTTTTATTAATCCTGAGATAACCTTCTCAGAAGGTCTTATTACTCACGAGGAGGGTTGCTTAAGTGTACCAGATGTTTATGAAAAAGTTAAACGACCTAATCATATCAAGATTAAGGCCCAAGATGTAAATGGAGACTTTTTTGAAGAAGAATTTGAAGAGTTTCCAGCAGTAGTATTTCAACATGAATTTGATCATCTAAACGGTATTTTGTTTGTTGATCACTTAAGCAAGTTGAAATACTTAATTCACAAAGCTAAAATTGACCAATACATCAGAAGAACAAATTCTAATGGCGAAAACATTCAAATTTGATAAAATCAAAAGAGTTATTTTTTTGGGAACTCCTGACTTTGCTGTTAAGTCATTTGAGAAATTAGTAACTTGTGGTTACAAGCCTCTTCTTGTTATTACCCAACCTGATAAACCTAAGGGTAGGAAAAGAAAACTACAGGCAACTCCTGTTAAAATTAGCAGTCTGGAAACTGGAGTGCCAGTAATACAGCCCTCAAATATCAATTCTGACGATGTTTTAAAGAAAATTAATAATCTTAGTCCAGATATACTAATAACTGTCGCCTATGGCGGGTTTTTAGGTAAAAAGCTTAGAAAAATAGCCCCCCTAGGCTGCATCAATCTACATCCATCTCTTTTACCTGATTTGAGAGGAGCTTCTCCTCTTCAAAGTACATTATTTAGAAATGATCATAAATCAGGAATTACTATTTTTAAAATAGTTGCAAGTATGGATGCTGGTCCTATAATCAATCAAAAAGAAATTCTTGTCCCTCAATCTATGAATTTTACTGAATATTCTAATTATATGGCAGAGGAAGGGGCTGAATTTTTAATTAATACATTGCAAGATATTGAGAGAAAGGGATTTGACCTAAGAGAACAAGATCATGGAAAGGCAACTTTTACTCAAAAAGTTGAAAAGGAAGATTTGATTATTGATTGGAATTCTGATTCAGATAATATTATTGGAAAAGTAAGAGGTTTGTCTTACCAACCTGGTGCTAGAACATTCAGAGATGGCAAAATTCTGCAAATTCTTCGGGCTGAGAAATATTCGGACAAGCAATCAGATGAGCCTGGAACAATCACAAAAATTATCAAGAACTTAGGGTTTGTCGTTGCATGCTCAAGAGGAGAAATACTTGTTACAGAGGTAAAAGCTGAAGGTAAAAAAGTTATGACCTCTCATGCCTACAATCTTGGTGCTAAGCTAGATGTTAATGAAAAACTTGGGTAAGAAGTTATATCAATTATTACTCAAGATAGTTATTTTACTAGTCTTAACAACCTTTATTGTTTACCCTTTCAGGTTCCAACTATCCTTGACTTTCTTAGAAGTAAAGCATATATTTTATCTCTCCATATTCTTATTTCTACTACTATTCTATGCTTTTATTATTTCTCTTATCAATATTAAATCAAAGAAAATACTAATTCAAACAAATATAAGTTATTATTTCTTTTACCATCTAATCTATCCAATAGTTCATAAATTTTTCCATAGTGAAAGCAAGTATTATAAGAAATATTCAACTTTATTAATCACCTATAACAATAAAATTAGAAGAAAACAGTTATCAAAATATGATAATAGAGACATTCTTATCTTGTTGCCCCACTGTTTACAAAATGCAGATTGTCCTTATAAAGTAACGAATGATATAGATAACTGTCATGATTGTGGTAAGTGTCTGATTCAAGATTTCAAGAAAATTCAAGCCAAATATGGTATTGTTGTTAAGATAGCTTCAGGTGGGACATTAGCAAGAAAAATAATTAAAGATACTAGGCCAAAGATTATTCTTGCAGTTGCCTGTCATAGGGATTTAACTGAAGGAATAAAGGATATAGATAAAATACCTGTTGTGGGAATTTTAAATGAAAGACCTAATGGCCCTTGTTATAATACTTGCTGCGATGTTAACGAGATTAAGGATATAATTACAAAAATACTGTGAGAGGTTTCACGTGAAACAAAGAACATTAAGTCTATTATTAACAATAGTTTTGTTAAGTAATATTATATTAATATTTAAAGTTATTACTGACAACAGTAATACAAAGAAAGCTCAAGAATATATTAGTAAAGAAGATTTTGAAGCTTTTAAACTAGCTGTTTTGAAGGATACTGTCAAGGCAATAGATCTAGAAACCAAAGTTGTCTTATCTGCACAAGAGAGCTCAAAATCTGTTGTATCAGTTAATGTATTAAAAAGGCAAAGCGTTAGGACTAGACCTTATTCAATCTTTGATCAATTCTTTGGATATTATCCAAGGTATAGGGATGTGAAGTCTGTAGGTACAGGAGTGATCATTACTGCTGATGGTTATATTATTACTAATGCTCATGTAGTGGAAAAGGCGATTGAAATAACAGTTGTTCTAAACGATGGTCAGCATAGTCAAGCTAAGTTGATAGGTGTTGCTGATGAACATGATATTGCTGTATTAAAGATTGATGGAGAAAATCATGATTGTGCGAAGATAGCTGATTCAGATGAACTTCAGATAGGTCGATGGGCCATAGCATTAGGAAATCCATATAGTTTTATTATCAAAGATTCTAAACCAACCCTTTCCTTTGGAGTTATATCAGCGTTGAATAGAAATTTTTCCGATCCAAGTACTAGTGATAACAAAATCTATAAGAGAATGATACAAACTGATGCAGCTATTAACCCAGGCAATAGTGGAGGTCCACTTGTAAATGTCCAAGGAGAAGTTATAGGGATAAATACATTTATTCTATCTGAGTCTGGAGGATCAGTGGGGATAGGTTTTGCTATACCTATAAACCGAGTTAAGAAGGTTGTTTATGAGCTTGTTGATTTTGGCAAGATAAGGACCATTGACTACGGTTTTAAGATACAAGCTGCTAATAGAAATAGACAGATTCAAGAATTAGTAGTTGTGCAAATCTCAGATGGTTCTGCTTGTCAGGAAGCTGGTTTGCTATTGGGTGATAAGTTAATAGCAATTAATGGGGTAGAGCTTGCTGATAGAAATGATATAAACTTAGCTGTTATCGATATATTTGTTGGAGATGAAGTAGTTTTAGACATTATCCGAAATAATGTCAAAATGCAAGTTAAGTATGTAATTGAAGAGTTAAAGTAGATAATGGATTAGTCTCGAGTAAATAGCATCTTCTTCCACTATAGAGCTGAAAAAAAGACATTAATAATAGGGGAAGTAGAACCCTTTATTGTTACTAACTCCATAATTCATTGGATTAAGATGAGGGTTGTAACAATAAAGGACAAAGATACATGCAAGTTGTTTAGATTTAGAGCAGACCTTCTTCAGCAAAGCTAAAAATTCTATCATAACCAACGATAAAATGGTCAAGCAACCTAACATTGAGATGCTTTAAAAATGATTTTAAATTGTTGGTTGTTGAAATATCTTGGCTAGATGGGTTACAATCTCCTGAGGGATGATTATGAACTACAATTAGTCCTGTGGCAGAAATATTGAATATCTCTTTTGCTATCAAGCGAAAATCAATAAGTGTTTTAGTGGATATTCCTTTGGAAATAACAGCATCTTTTAGCAAGATATTTTTACTATTTACGTACAATACTCTGAATTCTTCATTTTTAACTCCTCTATACTTTAGAATCAAATAGTTGTTTACAGCTTCAACAGATTTAAAGACATGTATCCGATTCATCTTTTCTCGCATGAGAAATACATTAACATCTTTGAAGAGTTTTATCGTTGTAGCAGTTTTAAGACCAACTCCAGCAACATCTTGGAGATCAGAAGCTGAAGCATTCATTACAGAATTCAATCCCCCAAAAGTCTGTAAGAGTTTTTTTGCTAAGAGTTTAGTATCTTTACGAACAATAGTAATTGATAGAATTAATTCTAATACTTCATGTGGTTGAAAATTGTCTAATGATTCATTCATATATCTTGATTGGATTCTATTCTTATGTCCCTGCTGGTATTGTTTTACTGCTACTACTACTTCCTGCATATAACCTCCCAAATTTTAAAGAAGATTATAGCGAAATGGATTAGCATTTCGCTATAATATTTATTCAATGAAATATGTTTTGTATGATTTACTAATAAGGTGGTGAAAAGACCAAGCCTTAAAAGATTAGGCGTTGAATATTAAAAAAATTAAGGCAGATTAAATAATTGAATTGCTTATAAATCTGCTAGTAAGCTATGGATTTCTTGAATATTATTAGTAGAATTAAGTGTTTTAATATTATCATCATTAAGCATAACTTTTGAAAGGTATGATAATGAGAAGAGGTGTTGTTTATCATCATGTAGTAAAAGCATGAAGAAGAGAGTTACAGGTTTTTCATCTGGAGAATCGAAGTCAACACCTTCTGGGCATCTTCCAAATAGAACAGATGGCTTTTTAATTTTTGATGGATGTAAGTGCCTTGGGTGTAAAAGGGCAACACCATTTCCTACAGCAGTCGAGACAAGTTCTTCTCTGGCAACAACAACTTCATAGAGCCAACGGGCATCCTTAACAAGTTTTAGTTCCTTAGCCTTTTCCGACATTACACGAATTGCCTCATATTTAGTTTTTGCTTCAAAGTCCAAGAAAATACATTCTGTTCTAAAATATTCTCTAAAACGACAAATAGTCTTTTTCATAGCTAAGTCTTTGACTTCCTGTTCATTAAGACTTTCAAGCCAGCTGTCAATCGAGTTGACATCGATTTTGATAGATTTCCCGACGGTTTTTACTTCAAAAACTTTTTGAGAAATCATCTCATCAATAACACTTTCAGTAATTTTTAAGTAATTAGCAGCTTCACTTTTCGAGAGAAACTTTTTCTCCATTTTTCCTCCGTTTATCAGTTATATATTAAAAATTTAAAAATAATTTATCTATAAAAATACAATTAAAAACTATTACTTGACAAATACAATAATTTATAGACCTTACAAACATGGTCAAGAAATTTATTAAATTTTTTATTATAATTAGTCTTATTGCAGTGTTCGGATGCTCTTATTCGCTCAGAACTAATCAATATCCGTATCTAAAATCTATTAGAATTTTGCCTGTAGAAAATAAAACTACAGAAAGCGATATTGATATTGAAGTCTTTGAATATCTATCAGATAGTTTTCAAAGAGATGGCAGGCTTTTGCTTGTCACAGAAGGTCCGGATGTTTTACTTGAGTGTTCACTAATTTCATATGATGAAATTATTTATAGTTCAGATAGTTCGAATAATGTAGAAGAGTATCAAGTTAAAATGAACTTTTCTGTTAAAATGACAGATCTGATAAATGATAGTGTCTTGTATGATAATAAAAATCTAGCAATAACTAAAAGATATTCAGTGAATAATGCTATTACGAGTGCTGATTATGATAACAGAGAAGATGCTGAAACAGGAGTATTTGAAGACCTGTTTACGAAAATTATACAAAATACATTGGAAGATTGGTAAATGAGAATAAACAAGTATATTGCTAAGAGCACTGGGTGTTCACGCAGAAAAGCAGAAGAGTATATTTTGAGCGGGAAAGTTAAAATCAACGGCAGAGTGTGCCAGGATTTAGCTACAAATGTTTTGGAACATGATGATAAAATTGAATTAGATGGGCAAGCTATTACTTTAGATATCCCACTAATATATTTGATGTTAAATAAACCCAAAGGGTTAGTTGTTACGAGATCTGATGAATATGACAGAAGAACTGTTTACTCACTCTTACCCCCTGAACTAGACTTTGTTAAACCAGTTGGTAGATTAGATAAAGATTCAGAAGGCTTACTCCTCTTAACAAATGATGGTGAGATGATTAATAAAATACTACATCCAAAATACAAGCTTGAAAAGGTTTATCAAGTAGTTGTCGCCGGTAAGGTTAATAAAACTCAGCTTGCAAAGCTTCGTGAAGGTATTGATATTGGAGATGGAGTAACACAGCCAGCAGGTGTTTATGTCAGAAGAAATGGTGAAAGAAAGACTTCTCTAAAATTTGTTCTAAAAGAGGGAAGAAAGAGACAGATCAGAAGAATGCTAGAATCAGTTGAACTTAAAGTTTTAAGTTTGAGAAGAAGTCAGATTGGTGATCTTCAACTTGGTAAACTACCACAAGGTCAATGGCGTTATTTAACTAGACAAGAGATAATATTTTTAAAAAAGGATAAATAAGGAAAAGGATATGAGGATAGGATTAATTGGATTACCTAAAAGTGGGAAAACAACAATATTTAATGCCCTCACAGGCATGGATATTGAAGTTTCTGCATATAGTCAAGGGGAATCAGAACCAAATCAATCGATTATTAATGTTGTAGATGAGAGAATTACTAAGTTATCTGAGATGTATAATCCTAAAAAGACTGTTTATGCAACAATAGAATATATAGATTTTGCAGGTGTTAATAAGAGTGATCAGAAGCAAGAATTAATGTCTGGTCAAGGAATGGTTTTATTAAAGAATACAGATGCATTAGCATTAGTTGTTAGGAAGTTTAGTGATTCTGTTTTGGATGAGATGTATGGTGAACCTGATCCAATATCTGACATTGAGACTATTGAAGCTGAGATGATTATTTCTGATCTTATTATAGCAGAGAAACGTCTGGAGAAGATTGCTTTAAGTTATAAGAGAGGCATTAAGACACCAGCCTTACAAATCGAAGAAAAGGCTATAAATAGTGTAATAGAACACTTGAACGCAGAGCAAGCTTTAAGAACTTTAAATTTGCCCGATGAAGAAGAGAAGTCTATTAGAGGCTTCCAATTTATCAGCCAGAAACCTCTTTTGATAATTTTAAATACAGATGAAAATAATTATGGGCAGAACCAAGAAATTATTGAAGAACTATCTCAGAAATTTCCAATCCTAGAGTTTGCAGGAAAATTTGAGTCTGAATTAAACGGACTTGATGAAGATGAAAAAGAAGTTTTCATGGAGGACATGGGTATAGAAGAATCTGCAAGAGACAGATTAACCAAATTTTCTTATGACATACTAGGTTATTTAAGTTTCTTTACAGTAGGTAGTGATGAGGTAAGGGCTTGGACTATTGAAACAGGGTCTAATGCAGTAGAGGCAGCAGGTAAAATACATTCAGATTTAGCACGTGGATTTATTAGAGCTGAGTGTTTCAATTACGAGGACTTAATCACTCTTGGAAGTGAAAAGGCACTACGAGATAAGGGTTTATTCCGTTTAGAAGGAAAGAATTATATTGTAAAAGATGGAGATATTTTGAACATTAGGTTTAATGTATAAAGTCAATCTATAAAATAAGGAAATGATTCATGGCTAAGAAGAAGAAAAAAGAGATACCAAAGACAGATAATCATAAATTTAGAGCATTTTTTATCAAAGTATTGAGAGTTTTTGCTATTATTTTTTGCTCTTTAATGATCTATGCATTAGTTATTGATAATGAAATGCTAGTGAATGATTATAACTTGATACGGGAACAAGTTGAAAACCAAGGGTTATTTTCAGTTTTCCAAGGTGAAATTTCTTTAGTAAATAGTGTTGGCCCACTGGGTGCTAGTTTTGGTTATTGGTTGTCCTATCTAGTAGGGCATTATTTACTTATGATTCTTATGTTAGGTTTTATAATAAAAAATCTAA
The DNA here is from genome assembly GCA_963678375.2 of Cloacimonadales bacterium (SeqCode). Lineage (GTDB taxonomy): Bacteria > Cloacimonadota > Cloacimonadia > Cloacimonadales > JAFGVF01 > JAEKNW01. The sequence goes on along the minus strand of OY782831.1, from coordinate 1,073,599 downwards.
TTTCTTTATTTGGCAATAAAAACAGTGAATTACGCCATAATATTACTTTGGTAATGGGTTTCTTCTTCTTTATTCAATTATTACTTACTAATTTCTTTATGGAAGCCCCGACAGTAGTAAACGGTATAATCTCAACTGTAATCAATAACGGTTTAATCAGGGTAATTGGAAGTAAGGGAACAACAGCCTTCCTCATAATTACTCTCATTCTTGATATCTTACTAATATTTGGTTGGGAACCAGTTAAAACTACTTTTATTGCAGTAGGAAAAGCATTACTGTTTCCTTTCTTCAGGAAAAATGACGAAGGAGAAGATGAGGATAATCCTGAGATAAAAAAAGATCGGAGAAAGAAAGTGAGTGATTCTGTCCTGCCTGATTTTCCTAAGAAAAGTGAGGAAATCACTCCTGAGATAGCCATTAATAATCATCATGATTTAACTAAAATTACTGAAGACACAGACGATGAGTATCCGGAGATTACTAAGAAAGAAAAAACTAAAGCTACTAAAGATGATAGTGAATTTAAGATAAATCAGTTCGAGCAAGCTAAACTAGTATCTGTTAAGAGACCAAAACCTGCTATTATTGAAGGTGAATCAGGGGATGCTAAGAAATATGTAAAACCAAGTATAGATAAGTATTTGAAGATTGATAAACGTATAACTGATTATGATAAGAATGAGATTGAAGCTAGTATTAAAAAGACTAGTATAATCCTAAAAGAAAAGCTTGCTGAGTTTGGTATTGAAGCTGAAGTTGTTAATGTCAATATTGGTCCCATAATTACTCAATATGAATTAAAGCCAGCTCCTGGAGTAAAAGTAAATAAGTTTACTTCTTATGCTGATGATTTAGGTTTAGCATTAAAAGCAACCTCTATTAGAATCCAAGCACCAATTCCAGGAAGAGGTCTTGTAGGAATAGAAATTCCTAATAAACACAGAGATATAATTTACCTGAAAGAGATTATGCTATCAGAAGAAATGGAAAAGAATGATGGGAAACTAGCTATAGGTCTAGGAAAAGATATTTCTGGAAGAGCTGTGGTTGCAGATTTAGCTAAAATGCCTCATATGCTCATTGCAGGAGCAACGGGTTCAGGTAAATCTGTATGCATCAATACAATTATCGTTAATCTATTATTGAGAACAACTCCAGACGAAGTTAGAATGATTTTAATAGACCCTAAACGTGTAGAATTAGCCGGATATGGTAGCATTCCTCATCTTTGGACTGATGTGGTTACTGACCCAGAAGAGGTCTTAGAGACCTTTAAATGGGCTGTAGAAGAGATGGAAAGAAGATATAGTCAATTGCAAGAACTCAAAGTTAGAGAAATGGGCAGCTATAATAAAAAAGTTGAGAAGATGAATAGCAAGCTTAAGAAAGATGAAGAAGCTGAATATGAGAAAATGCCTTATATTGTAATTATAGTAGATGAATTTGCTGATTTGATAATGACAGCTGGTAAGGAGATAGAAGTACCAATAACTAGATTAGCTCAGATGGCTCGTGCAGTTGGTATGCATATTATTCTTGCTACTCAAAGACCGTCAATGAAGGTTATTACTGGTGTAATTAAAGCAAACTTCCCAGCTAGGATTGCTTTTCAAGTATCATCTCGAGTTGATTCAAGAGTTATTCTAGATGAAATGGGAGCAGAAAAACTTCTTGGTAAAGGTGATATGCTTTTCGTACCACCAGGAACTAGCAAGATTCAAAGAATTCATGGAGCTTACGTCTCTGATAATGAAATTAATGAAATAATAGAATATTTAGAAACTCAACCAAAACCAGCTTTTAGAATGGAAAAAATCGTAGCTTCTCCAGAAGATGCTGAAGCCTTTGATTACGATGATGAGCTCTTTGTAGAAGCTGCACGCTTGGTAGTAACTTCTGATGTTGCTTCAGTTTCAATGCTACAAAGAAGTTTTAAAATTGGTTATGCAAGAGCAGGAAGATTAATTGATATGCTGGAGCAAGCTAATATTGTAGGACCTCATAAAGGTTCAAAATCACGAGAAGTGACTGCTAGTCTAGAGGATCTCAAAATATATGGTATCGAATAAAATAGTAAAAATAATCGTCATTCTGATAAGCTTTTCTACTAGTTTATTGGCTATTTCTTCTCAAGATCTATACAAGCAATTAATTAATAAATATGGTAGTATTGAAAGTTTTCAAGCAGATATTAAGCAAAACTCATATTATTCTGAGATTGATTATTCTAATGAATCTCAAGGAAAAATATTCTACGATAAGGAAAACTTGCATATAGGATATTTTACTCCTAGAGAAGAAATCATTTCTTTAATAGATACCCTTGTGTATATTTATCAAGCAGAGGAAGACAGATTAATTATTACCTATGCAGACTCATCTTTTGTCTCCCTAAACATTGCTTATCTTATTGAAAAAGTGTGGGATAACAATTTAGTTCAAATAGAAGAGCAGGACGACTTTTATTTGGTTAACGTTAATCTAGAAGATGATAATCTCTTGGCTAATATTAGTAAAATCGAATTTGAAATTAGTAAAGAGACTAGCTTGGTAGAAAGGCTTCAATATGAAGATTATTCTGACAACAAAGTAAATATTAAATTTAGTAATATTCTTTTAAATGTAAGACCAAAAGAAAGCTTTTGGGAAATAGAAAGCTCAGATAAAACTCAAATTATTGATTATAGAAACTAATAACTAGAAAGGAGTTTAAAATGATTGCTGTTATTATGGCTGGTGGTTCAGGCACAAGATTTTGGCCTCAAAGTAGAATGGCTAAACCAAAACAATTTTTAGATGTTGTGGGTGAGAAGTCTATGATAAGATTAACTATGGATAGACTACTAGAAGAATTACCTACAGAGAAAATATTTGTCGTTACAGCTGAATCTCAAGTGAAGTTAGTAAAAAAACACTTGCCAGAGTTACCTGCAAAGAACATAATTATTGAACCATTTGGTATGAATACAGCACCATGTATAGCTCTTTCTTATGCTTATATAAAAAGATTTGCTGCCTTAACAGAAACTATGGTTGTTCTCCCTGCTGATCATTTAATCACTAAAGTTGATGTATTCTGGGAGAATATTAACAAGTCTCAAGAACTAGCTAGGGCTGGAAACTTAGTAACTTTCGGTATTATACCTACTTATCCAGCTACTGGTTATGGTTATATTCAAGCTGGTGAAAAAGCTAATGATTTTGCTTATAAAGTTGCACAATTTAAAGAAAAACCAAATTATGAAACAGCTCAAGACTTCTTGAAAGCAGGAAACTTCTTCTGGAATAGCGGAATGTTTTCTTGGACACTAGGAACTATTGAAGAAACTTATCAGAAATTTTTACCTGAAGTAACCCAAGTTTTAGATTTGATTGAAGCTGAATGGAATAGGAATGGTGAAAACTCAGATATTTCAGGCTTATATGCTAAAATGCCTAAGATTCCAGTAGATATTGGTATTATGGAAAAAGCAGAAAAAAGGGCAGTTATCCCTGTTGATTTAGGATGGAGTGATGTTGGTTCTTGGAGAGCATTAGCTGATATCTCTCAAACAGATAAGGATGAGAATACTATATCAGAAAACTCTTTTGTAATAGACTCTAAGGGTAATTATATTCGTTCAAGTAAGTTTGTTTCACTGATTGGAGTCCAAGATATGGTTCTAGTTGAAACAGAGGATGCAATACTTTTAGCAAAGAAAGATAGAGCTGAGGAAGTGAAGAAAGTTGTTGATTTCCTTAAAGAAAATAATGAGAATTTACTATAATGGGAAGAAGATTATTTGATAAAAGCATTATAGGGATGCTTCATGTGCAGGCTTTGCCTGGTACTCCTAAATCTTCATCCAAGATGAGAAAGATAATAGACTTCACTCTTAAAGAAGCTCAAATTTATCATGACAATGGTATAGAAAATATGATTATAGAGAATATGCATGATATACCATATCTTAATGGAAAGGTTGGACCAGAGATAACAGCATCTATGGCAATTATAGCCTATGAATTAAAGCAGAGATTTGATATTAAGCTAGGTGTTCAAGTTCTTGCCGGAGCAAATCAGGAAGCCTTAGCTGCTGCTTTTTGTTCTGGAGCTGATTACATAAGAGCGGAGGGTTTTGTTTTTTCTCATGTAGCTGATGAAGGTATGATGAACTCTTGTGCTGGTAACTTGCTAAGATATAGAAAAGCAATTGGGGCAGAAGATATTAAGGTTATTACTGATATAAAAAAGAAACATTCTGCTCATGCAATAACTGCAGATGTTGATATAGTTGAGACTGCTAAAGCAGCTCAATTCTTTGCTAGTGATGGTGTTATTATCACAGGTTCTTCTACAGGTGTAAGTGCTGATCTTCAAGAATTAAGAAGGGTAAAAGAACAATTAAATATACCTGTTATAATAGGTTCTGGAATAACAGATAAGAATGTCTTATCTTATTTAGAATATGCTGATGGTCTGATAGTTGGTTCATATTTTAAAGAGGAAGGTTATTGGGAAAATAATATTTCTTTAGCTAGATTATCAAGTTTGATGAAAAAGTATAATAGTTATTTTTCAGGGATGGATCCAACTACTTGATTTTTGTTATGATTCTTACCCCAGTATAGATTTTGATCAGCTTGGTCAATAATTTGATTAATATGTTGATTTTTGTCATAGGCTGCTAGTCCAAAAGTCATTGTTATTTTTATTGAATTTCCATTGTAGTTAAAATTGAAATCTCTTATTTGTGTTAAAATTCTTTCTACAACTTGTTTACCTACTTCCATATTAGATTCAGCTAAGAAAATTAGGAATTCTTCTCCACCCCAACGGCAGAAGAAATCTATGTTTCGGATTGCGTCTTTAATTATACTAGTTAAGGTAATCAGTACATAATCACCAGTTTCATGACCAAAAGTATCATTAACTACTTTAAAATCATCAATATCACCATAGGCAAGGATAAATGGATTCTTTGTTCGCTTAAATCTTAATTGTTCGTATTCTATTTTTTCTAAAAAGTATTTTCTGTTAGGAGCTTGTGTGAGATAATCCCGGTTGGATAAAGCGTTAACTTTTTCGTAAGCAACTTTTAACTTTTCATTATTGAGTTCTACTTCTTTATTTGCTTTTTCTAACCTTGAGTTTTGTTCAAGGAGATATTTGTAATATCGTTTAAGGTCTGCATTCGCATTAGTAAATTTACTAATATCCTCAATTATGACTGAATAACCAATCATATGACTTCTTTTATAAATAGGGCTTATTCTTACATTATAGTGTTTTCTTCCATTTTCCCATTTCCCATTTACTTCATAAGAAGTGCCTTTAAATGATGGGCCTTGTTTACGGATATCTTGCCAAAGAGCATTATCTTTAACATCAAACTTTCTATTAATTGGCTGACCAAGTTCAGGTTTATCATAATAGATATTGTGATATGATTCTGTAAAAACAGGATTAAAAAGAAGTAAGGTTAAATTATTAGTTAAAAAGGCTACTCCAAGAGAACTGTGCATAAATACACTGTCTGCATAATAAACAAAATCTTCAAAATCATAGTCTTGATAATTTTTGAAGGTATTTTCTAATATGTATAGACTATGAAGAGAGATGTAGTTTAAGAGTAATGAGTGAAGAGTAGAAGAAGAAATATTGCTTGGTATAGTTGTAAATATATCATTATCATAAAAAGATATGAGGTCTTGAGATGAAAATGTAACTCCAATTATATTTTCAGATTCACTTCTATCTATGAAATGAAGATTTTTGAGATCTGTGAAGATAAGATGTTTTTCTTCTGAATTTTGGTAATTCTCTCTTGTAGTGAGTTTAAGCAAATCACTTTCCTTTGATAGTATTTTAGTTAAACTATCATCTTCTACTAAATTTAGTACCAAAAGTTTTTGCATTTTATCCTCAGTTTGGTTAATAAGTTATCTCATTTCTAATTTACTGTAAATTCTAAAATTTGTAAAGAGTTTTTTTCCTAACATAAAGTAAAGTAAGAAGTACATGAGTTAAAACTTATTAAAAAATAATAAGCAAGATTAAAAAAGTTAGGTAATAGAATCTATAATATTAATAAAGTCAATATCAATATTAAAATTATTAATATTAATCTTGACATAATTTATTAAGTAAATAAGTTTGTAAATGAGGTGAATATGAAAAGAAATTTAATAAAATGTCCTGTTTGCCAAGGTGAACTAATAATAACACGTTATGAGTGTAGTAATTGTTCAACAAAAATTGAAGGTCACTTTTTGCAAAACGGGTTTGGAGAACTAAGTAGTGAACAAATTGAATTTATCAAAGTTTTTTTGGTATCTCATGGTTCAATTAAAGAAGTAGAGAAGAGGTTAGGAATATCCTACCCGACAGTGAAGAACAGGTTATCAGAGATTGTAAAAGTCTTAACAGGAAGCGAGTTACAGAAGCCTAAAGGATTAGATATCTTAGATATGATAGACCAAGGTGATGTATCTGTAGAAGATGCTTTAAAAATGTTAGAAAAGGAGAAATAGGATGAATACAATGAAGTTTGAGTTTAACTACAAGGGAAACTTTAAAGAAATTGATGTAAGAACAGAGAAGTTAGCGGTTATTATGGCTAAAGGACAATCTGATGAGATAAGAATTCAAGGTGAAATCTTAATGTCAGAAGAGGTTAGTTATGGTATGGGTGATGATTTACTAGTAAGCATTGATAAGGAAAATATGATAATTAGAATTGATACTAGTGATCTGGAAGATGATTTAATGTCTAGAAATGTTGATTTTGAAAGTTCAAGGATTGTTATCTTAATTCCTGATGGAATGAAAGTCAGAGTAGAATCAGAGCTTGGTAAAATCCGATTTGAGCATGTAAATGCTGATAGTGATATTGATAGTGAAATTGGTTCTATTACAATTGATGAAGCTTCAGGTAATGTGAATATTGAGTCTGAGATTGGAGCCGTGAGGGTGAAGAAGGGGGATTTCTCGAACTTTTTTTGCACCACTGAGGTTGGGAATATAGATATTCAAGGTATTAAAGCTAATGAGCTAAGGTGTGAAACTGAAGTCGCCCAAATAAATATAAAAGAAGCAGAAGTATCCAATGTAACCATAACTAGTGAGACAGGTAACATCGAATACCAGCTACTTCCTATTAAGCAAAATCAAAGTAAAATAGATAGTGAAATTGGTAAAGTAAAAATTATTCTCCCTCATGAAATTAATCTTGATGTCAAGGCTAGATCTGAGATGGGGACAGTTTCTTCTTTCCTTAAGAACACTATTACTTCAAAACTAGATGAGGGAGTGAAGTTTACTAGTGAAGTTATAAATGATGAGTTTGGTAAAATATCTATGGAAGTATCTACTGAAATAGGTAGTATAGACTTGTTGAATGATGATACAACAATTGAAGAAGAAAGTAAGAAGTTTACTAACAACAAGTTAAATCAGGAGATAAATAGAGCAATGAATGAAGTTAGCAAGGTTACAAAAGTGCTTGCTTCTCCAGCCCTTAGAAAGTCAATTGGAGGAGCTTTTTCTAACTTAGGGGAAGTGATTAAGAATTCAGTGCAAACTGCTTTAAAAGAAGCTGATGTAACTATTAAAGAGTCTATGAAAGATATGAAAGCTGATATGCAGAAGCAAAGACAAGATATGAAGAGTGAAAATGATAGAAATAGACAAGAAAGAAGATATCAAAGAGGCTTTGTTGATGGTAATCAAAGCTATAGAAAACCTGAAGAGAGATTATCTGACAATGAGAAAAGTAGGTTAAAGATTTTAGATTTACTTGAACAGGGAAAGATAAATCATGAAGAAGCTGAAAAACTTCTAAAAGCAATCAGTAAATAGATTGAATTAATATAAATAGTAGAAAAGGGAGTGATTACTCCCTTTTTTTGTCTACAAAAATCAACACTTTTTATTACTTAGGTAACTCAATAATCATAAAGTGACTATTTCCTTTAGCTCGTATTATTACATCTTCATCACTTATTTCTACTCCATCTCCTTCATAAGCTATTAGTGAGTTTAAATAACTTGAACCCTCAATCTGGATAAAGTAAAGTTGGTGATTTTCTTTAATTTCAAATTCTATCTCTTCTTTAGCTTCTAAATAGGATACATAGATATTTGCATCTTGTTGTATCTTAACTTGAGAGGGACCATCTGGAGGGGAAACAATATGAAGTAATTTGTTTACTCTATCTTCCCATTTGTATCTTAAATCACCATAATTCGGTTCAAGGTCATGTTCTCTAGGGAAAATCCAGATTTGTAGCAATCTTGTAGTTTCATTTCCTAAGTTATGTTCACTGTGCATGACTCCTTTTCCGGCACTCATATACTGTACTTGTCCGCGTGTTACTGCTCTTTTATTACCCATTGAATCTTGGTGAGTAAGCTCACCATTTATAACATAAGATATAATCTCCATATCATTATGAGGATGCATATCGAAACCTGTATTAGGGGCAATTAAATCATCATTAATTACTCTTAAATTACCAAAATGAATCCTTTTGGGGTCATAATAATCTGCAAAAGAGAAGTGAAATCTACTCTTGAGCCAACCATGGTCTGCTTTTCCAAGTTTATCTTTTCTATATATTTTAATCATTGTTATCTCCATTTTTTTATCATAATAATCATTATCTAAATTTACCCAAATATTAAATGAGAATAATATAAGAGAGTTATAAAACCAAAGAAGGCAATTGACCTCTGTGAGTAGTACTATTAGGATAAATATACTCTCTTGATTGTTAATCTCTTCATTAATCATTGGGCTTGTATTGAGAAAGTAACAATCAAGAGATAGAAAAGCTGTGCTTTTTCAGGAACCTTTATAGAAAAAATTAAGGCTCAAGTTCAAGTCTGGTGGAAGAAAATTAGTAAAATATAAAATTTTATCATTTATTGGATTATCCAAAATATCCCTGAAAGGTCTGAAGGCTGATTTATAAATCAGCCTTCAATATATCATTAACAAATAATCAGATTATTTGTGTCTTTTATTTCTTTTGGTATCAGCAGGTCCAATGGAGACTTTTTCGCCTCTAAGAAGACTCATAACACCTTCTGTAGATTTTCTTTCTTCAGAAACAAGTTGGCAGTAATCGCTATCATTCTGCTCTTTATAATCAGGTTCTGTATAGGTTGTGATAAAGCCTTCATAGTTACGAAGAATAGTTCTACCAGGCATTTGAGAAACAATGTAATTAGGAAGAACAGGTATTTTACCACCACCACCTGGAGCATCAACAACGTAGGTTGGAATACATAAACCAGAAGTATGGCCTCTGAGTGATTCCATAATTTCAATACCCTTAGAAATAGGGGTTCTGAAATGAGAAATACCTTCAGAAAGGTCACATTGGTAGATGTAGTAAGGTCTAACTCTATTCTTGACAAGAGTATGAACTAACTTCTTCATTACATCAACATGGTCATTAATACCTTTAAGAAGAACTGATTGGTTGCCAAGAACAACACCGGCATTAGCTAATTTTGCTAGAGCTTTCTCAGCTTCAGCAGTCATTTCATTTGGATGATTGAAATGAGTATTTAACCAAATCATAGGATACTTCTTAAGCATAGTGATTAATTCATCATCAATTCTTTGAGGAAGCACTACTGGGATTCTAGAGCCAATTCTGATGATATCAACATGGTCAATAGCTGAGATTTCAGAAATAACTTCTTCTAATCTGGCAGTTGAAAGTGTTAAAGGATCACCACCCGAAAGAATAACATCTCTAACCTCTTTGGTGTTTCTGATGTATTCAATAGCTTTTGAAACATTATCTTTTGGCATTGGAGCATCGTGTTCACCAGCTTTTCTTCTTCTAGTACAGTGACGGCAATACATAGAGCATTGGTCTGTGAGAAGTAATAAGGTTCTGTCTGGATATCTATGAGTTAATCCAGGAGTAGGAGAATCAGTATCTTCATGAAGAGGATCATCCATATCTGTAGTAACTAATTTAGATTCTTGAATCTTAGGAATTGCCTGCATTCTGACAGGATCATTAGGATTCTTTTGGTCTATGATAGAAAGATAGTAAGGAGTAATAGCCATTCTAAATGGGAAATTACCACCTGCAAAAACTTGATCTTCTTCAGGAGTAAGTTCTATGTACTTCTTTAAATCTTCGTATGAAGTAACTCTATTTTTTAATTGCCAGTGCCAGCTATTCCATTCTTCTTCAGTAGCAATTGTTTTAATATCTATAAGTTGGGACATTCATCCTCCTGGCTTAGTCAGTATATCTTTGTTTAAATAAATCCATTAAGTATGGGTTACGTTTTAGTAAATCAATTGAGATTAAAGCATGGTTGTGAGCATAACCATTGCCAAGTATCATATCAACATCAGCACCGATACCCTCAGCACCTAAAGCAGCTTTTGTGAAGGATGTAGCCATTGAGAAGAAATAGACTGTTCCACGATCTTTACAAGCCATAATAGTAGACATCTCTGTGTTTTCAACATTAACAACGTTGATTACTAAATCAGCCATTTGACCGTTTGTTGCGTTATGAACTAGTTCTTCAATCTGAAGAGCATTTGTTGCATCACCAACATAAACTTCATTACATCCTGATTTTAAAGCTGGTTCAACACTATGTTCGTTGTGGACAATACCGATAACTTTTCCAGAAACACCGACTCTTTCACGACTAACTGCATTACATAATACACCTGATTTTCCACCAGCACCAAGAACAACAACAGTATCACCAGCTTTTGCTAATCTCTCAGCTTGAGCAGGAGCACCAGCTACATCAAGTACTGATAAAGCAAGGTTGATATCCATGTCTTCTGGAAGTTTTGCATAGATACCTGAAGAGAAAAGAATAGCTTGTCCTTCAATCTCTACTTGGTCTTTTTCTAAGATAACTTTCTTAACTTGTTTAACTTTTAAAGGAGTTAATGATAAAGATACTAATGAAGCTATTAAATCACCTTCTTTTACCTCTTCTTTCATCTCGAAGTTTGGTCCTAATTTAGCAATTCTGCCAATTAGCATTCCACCTGAACCAGTATCTTCATTCTTATGTTTTCCTGTTCTTTCTGTTAAATCTATAACATGATCAGCAAATGCTTGAGCTAAATCTTCTTTATGGCCTTGATTGGCTAATTTGGTTTTTATTTGATGAAATGATGCAGAGTCAATATTTAATCTTATAACATCTATAAGCATCTCATTATCCCATATCTCTGTCATATCATTATCCACAACTCTTGCTGGTTGTGGTAAAACACCCTTAGGTTCAATTACTCTGTGAGTTCCATAACGGTTTCCACCAGTTTTCATATTTCCTCCATCACTTTTTAATTTTTATTCTAGATTTCTATAAGTTTAACAAAATTATAACATTATACCATAAAAAAATAATTCCTAAGATAGTCAATATAAAAATCTTGAATCTCTTAAAAGCAAGGGCTAGGTTATTATTAACAATTTCTTCTTTTAAGTAGTAGATCAGCAAAATATTCTAGAACAAAGAAATTTCTTTACAACAAAACCATTAGATTTGATACTTGAACAAAGAATAAAAAAATGGGTACAAATGGATAAAAGAAAAGATAAAGTAAGGATTAAGTCAACTGAGCGTAATTTAAAAAATGTTCATATTGATGATGTTGATGATTTTTTGGATTATGACTATAGCCATGAAAAAAAGGCTGTAAGTAGGGGGCAAAACAGGAATAAGAAGACTCTTAAGCGAGATGTAAATCTAGAAGATGGTCTTATTACAGAAATCATGACCAACAACATGTTTAAGGTTAGATTAAATTGTCAAGAAGTCACAGCCTTGCTTGGTGGTCGTCTTAAGCAGTTTATGTTTAATCAAAGACGGGTAATGGCAATTGGTGATAAGGTAAAAATAGATACTTCTCAAGGTTCTCCTTACAGGATTGAAGAGTTAATAGAACGAAAAAATAAGTTAATGAGGTATTCTGAAGGTTCCTATCAAAAAGAAATTCTAATTGCTAGTAATATGGATTATGCTATAATCACAGTTTCATGTGTCCAACCTATGCTAAAGCTAGGTATAATAGATAGATTTATTATTCAATGTGGTATTGATAATATCGAGCCAGTTATCTGTGTGAATAAGATAGACTTAGTTGATGATGTAGAATATTATCAAGAAATGCTAAGCTATTATATTGAAAGTGGTTATAAAACCTTTTTTGTTTCTGCTGAAAGTGGGGAAGGAATTGACAAATTAAAAGATTTTCTTCAAGACAAGATATCTGTATTTTCTGGACAATCAGGGGTTGGTAAATCTTCTGTTATAAATGCTTTGATGCCAAGTTTAGATCTTAAGGTGGGGCAGATAAGTAACTATAATGAAAAAGGTAGGCATACAACAACAAACTCTAAACTATTAGAATGGGATTTTGGTGGTTTCATAGTAGATACACCTGGTATAAAGACATTAGCCTTAAAAAGGGATAATGTCAGTTTAGTCTATAATAACTTTCCAGGTTTTGATAGATACTTGTGTTATTTTAACAATTGTAGCCATACTCATGAAGATAACTGTGGGGTTTTAGATGCTCTTGCTAGAGGAGAGATTCCCCAAAAGGTATATGAATCATATTTAAGGATTATAGAATCGGTGAATTATGAATAAATTTGGTCTTTTCATCCACACAGAATATTATGATAGGCAAAAGCAGAGTGAGATTATTAGAAGTCTTAACGATAATTATGATATTGAATTTTATGGTTTTGATGATCAATTAGAGATTCTACCAAATTTTGTTAAAGCCTTTCAGTATGGTAAAGGGATAAGCTTAAACTCAATATTAGTTTTTGGTGGCGATGGAACAATTTTGAGGGCAAAGAAGTATGCTTTGCTTACTAATGCTCCTCTTCTAGGGATTAATATAGGTAAACTAGGATTTCTTTCTGAGACCAAACCTGAACTCTTAGAAAGATCAATCCAACTGCTAATCAATAACAGGTATAAAGTACAATCTCGTCTTTTGCTGGATATAAAAGTGTACAGAGAGAATAAGTTGCTTTATAGGGATTTAGCCTTAAATGATGCTGTTCTCTTTAGAGCGAACACTCCCAAGATGATAGAGGTAAAAATTAGGACAAATAATAGACTTATTTATACTACCCGTTGTGATGGATTAGTTGCGTCAACTCCAACTGGTTCAACTGCTTATTCTTTATCTGGAGGTGGACCTATTCTAGATCCTCTTATGGAAGCTATTGTATTCTGTCCTTTGAATCCTCATATTCTTTCAATTAGGCCAATTGTCTTTTCTGCAAAGGATTTGCTTTCCTTTGAACTGATCACCTGTCACGATGAGCCAATGTTGCAGGTTGATGGGGTCAATGTTATTTCTCTTTTAGAAGGAGATATTATCAAAATTAATGGGGCTACAAAGAAGGTAGATTTTATTAAATTATCAAATAAAACATTCTATCAAATTATGCGTAAGAAGATGCATATGGGGCGAATATGATTTCCAGAATAAAGTTTAAAAACTTTGTATTAATTAAGGATTTAGAACTTCACTTTCATAAAGGGATGAATGTGATTACTGGGGAAACTGGAGCTGGTAAGTCTGTCCTAGTAGGTGGCTTAAACTTAGTGTTAGGTGGTATGGTACGAGGCAGTTACTTTTATGAGAAGGATAAGAATATTTATTTAGAAGTAGATTTTGAGATTGATTCTAGTAATAATGAACTGGCAGACTTGATTGAAAAATACGCTATTGAACCAGAAGACAAGGAACTTTTTTTTGTAAAAGAGATAACAACAAAAGGGAAGAATGCTTCTTTTATCAACGGTAGAAGGGTAACTAATAGTATTATTAAAGAATTTCGGGATGTTTTACTTGATTTTCATTCTCAAAATGAACAGCTAAATTTAAATGAGCAAGACTATCAATTGCAAGTTCTAGACGCTTATGGAGGCTTGATTTCACTAAGAGCTAATGTAGAAAAAAACTATTTAAGCTGGGTAAGTGAGAAGCAAAAGCTTAAAAAGTTAATTCAGAAAAATAATGAACTTGAAGAAAAAACTAAATTATATGAGTATCAAATTGCTGAATTAGATGAACTCAATCTCCAAGCCAATGAGATGGAAGACTTAGATCATGAATATAACATCTTAATAAATGCTGACAGAATTCTCACTCTAGGGAGAGAGTTAGTGCAAGAAATGTATGAGGAAGAGAATTCACTGATTGATAAGCTATCTTCTGCCCTTAATAGACTTAGTGAATTTAATTCTGATTTATCTCAGATTAAAATAGCAACAGAATTCTTTCATGATGCTAAATCTCTCATAGAGGACGGTATTAGTAGTTTGAGAGAGGTTGAAGATGTGGTTTCTTTAGACCAAGAAAGACTTGAAGTGGTAGAAGATAGAATTAAGCAAATTGAAAGTATTAAAGCAAAATATCATGTAAATAGTGTTGAATTATTGTTAGAATACTATCAAGAAATTAATGATTTCCTTTTAAACAAAACAGCACTAACTTCCGAGATTTCAAAGCAAAAGGCTTTAATTCAAAAGATTGAAGAAGATTTACTTAAGCTAGCTGACAAGCTATCCAGAAAACGAGAAGAAAATGCCAAAAAGCTAAAGAATGAAATAGAAGAAAATATCGAAAACTTATCTCTTCCTAAAGCTAAGGTGAAATTTGATTTCAATGAGCTTACTCAAAATAATAAATTAAAAGAGATGACAGAAAGAGGTTATGATAGAGTAAATTTACTATTTTCAGCAAACCTTGGAGTAGATTTACAGCCCTTAAAAGAATCTGCATCAGGTGGAGAACTGTCTAGGATGTTATTAGCCTTGAAAAAGATTCTATCTGATAAACTGTTAGCTAGGACAATCATCTTTGACGAAATTGATGTCGGTATTGGAGGAAACACAGCACTTTACATTGCTGATTATATCGGAAAAATTGGAGACAAACATCAAGTATTATGTATTACCCATCTTCCTCAAGTTGCAGCTAAAGGTCGCTGGCATTATAAAATCATAAAGAATATTCTCCATAATAAAACAGAGATTTCAATTGAACAGCTTACAAGTAAAGCTAGAGAGATAGAAATCTCTAGAATGCTGGCTGGTACTACAAGTGAGACATCTTTGAAACATGCTAAAGAGATTCTTAAAATTAATAGTAAACTTAGTTAAAACAGAGATATTTTATTAGCAAAATGGTAAAGCTAAAACAAATTTATTAAAATATAATTGACAAATTTTACTTTAATAAATAGTCTTGTTTATGCTTATATTATGTTAAAAAGAAGGAGAAGACGTGAGTAGAAAAAGTTACAGAAACACAAAAATAATATTAATTTTTATGGTTTTATTAGCCTTAGCATGGGCTTTTAGAAGGGAAGGGTTACCCTTCGCAACACCAGAATCCAGAGGGGCTAAAACAACAGCAAACTTACAAGATGAATTTTTATATAAATGGGATAACTCAAAAAAATCTAACTACAATGCAATTTTCCAAATGGCACTAGAAGTAAGGAATTTTGAAAGTATTGCTGATTCACTTGACTTCTTGTTAGATTATGTCGAAGAGTATCGTGGATCTATTCTATCTAAATATGAATATATCGTTAGAGTCCCAGTTGCTCAAACAAAAGAATTTAACAATAGGATCAAAGCTAATGCTAATTTAATCAGGTTTTCTAGTGACTATTCAACTGCTCTTTCTGCAGGAACTATTGAATCATATAACGATAGTTTAGTTGTTCTCCACGAGAAAATTAAAAGTTTAGAAAAATTAAGAAGAGAGAATCCAAATATCAAAGGCTATAGTCTTGATATTGAAGAAACCCATAACAACATCAATAGAATTAATGGTTTAAAGTACTCACTTCAGAATAAAGAATATGATCTCTATCTGATAGCTTTTTCAGAGAACTTTAAAAAGAGTGTTGATTCAACTGAGTATGCTGAAGGAATAGCCAAGCAATTCATTATTGCTTTTGGTGTATTAGCTTTAGCAGTTCCATTAATAGTTTTAGGCTCAAGACTCTTATTCAAAGTATTAGGTATTGTAGGAGCTCAAACAAGTCAGTTGTATGGAAACTATTATAGCAAGGGATATAAATACGGGAATTATAGTGGTTATGGCTATAACTATGGAAGAAAGCGGCATGTGAAACGTGTTTATAAGGATAAGGGAGACGGAAATAAGCCGTCAGATAATAATAACAAATAATTTTTAATAATAACCGGCTTATGTCGGTTATTGTTTATAAAGGAGTAAGTATGCTTTTAGAACCTTGGTTAATCTGGTTAATAATTGGTATAATTTGCGTCATTATTGAAATTTTTGACCCAGCGGTTTTTTTTATAAGTCTAGGAATTGGTGGCTTAGTGACAAGTCCTATAGCAGCTTTAGGCACCCCAATTTGGTTGCAGGTTCTTATCTTTGGTTTAGTTAGTTTTGTAGTCTTTCTATTAATGCGAAAAGTCTATGAAAGACTAATAAAAAAGAATAGAGTTGAAACTAATGTTTATGCTTTAGTAGGTAAACAAGGACTTGTGCTGAGTCCTATAACTCAAGATGTTAGGGGTCAAGTTAAGGTAGGAGGTGAAAGCTGGTCTGCTGTACTTGAGGATAATTCTCAAGCAAATATTGGAGATAAAATTCAAGTACTTTCTATTGAAGGTAACAAGTTAATCGTTAAAAAAATATAAAGGGGTAATATAATGGAAGCATTATTTGCAGTTGCAGTAATTGTAGCTTTATTGGTGATCATAATTGCTAAAGGTATTATAGTTGTAAGACAAGCAGAAGTTGTGATAATAGAGAGATTAGGAACATATAGTAGAACTCTTCAGAGTGGTTTACATCTTATTGTCCCAATTTTAGATCAGAAAAGACCTATAACTTGGCGACATATCAAAACAGATTTTAAAGGGGCTACATATATTTCTGAAAAAACAGAACATAGAATTGATTTAAGGGAAGCTGTTTATGATTTCCCACGTCAAAATGTTATCACGAGTGATAATGTAACAATAAATATTAATGCTCTTTTATATTTCCAAATTACTGATCCTTATAAAGCTACTTATGAGATTAGAAACCTTCCTCAGGCAATTGAGAAATTAACACAGACTACTCTTCGTAATGTTATTGGTGAGCTTGATTTAGATAAAACCTTGACATCTAGAGACACTGTAAATACTAAGCTCAGACTGATTCTTGATGAAGCTACAGATAAGTGGGGTGTAAAAGTTAATCGTGTTGAGTTACAAGATATTGACCCACCTCAAGAGATTAAGGCAGCAATGGAAAAACAAATGAGAGCTGAAAGAGATAGAAGAGCTAAGATCTTACAAGCTGATGGTGAAAGAGAATCTGCGATTATGGTTGCTGAAGGTAGTAAAAAATCAAAGATTTTAGAAGCTGAAGGTAAGGCTGAAGCAAGATTATTAGTTGCTGAAGCTGAAAAGAAATCAATTGATTTAATTGCTCAAGCAATGAAGCAAACATCTATGGACCCAGCTCAATATCAAATTGCTTTAAAATATATAGAAGCATTTCAGCAGATTGTTAAGCAAGGTGACAAGACAGTTGTTATACCTTATGAAGCAACAGCAATGCTCGGTTCAGTGAAAACTATGAAAGAAATTTTTGGTGTTAACCCAAGTTAATACTATAAAAAGATAAAGAAAATGGAGGCTTAATGTCGAATATAGTTAGTATTTATGGAAGAGAGATTCTTGATTCAAGAGGAAATCCAACTGTCGAAGTAGAAGTGTTTACAGAGGCTGGTATCTTGGCTACTGCAGCAGTACCAAGTGGTGCTTCAACAGGTGAGCATGAAGCGGTCGAACTTAGAGATGGCGATAAAAAACGCTATCTTGGAAAAGGTGTTTTAAAAGCAGTAGCAAATGTTAACGATATAATCGCACCTGAAGTAGTTGGAATGGAAGTAACAGAACAAGCCCTCATTGATCAGATTATGATAGATTTAGATGGAACTCCTAATAAATCAAAATTAGGAGCCAATGCTATTTTAGGTGTATCACTGGCAGTAGCCAGAGCAGCTGCTTGGGAACAAGATATGCCTCTTTATAGATATATTGGTGGAACTAATGCCAGAACACTACCTGTTCCAATGTCTAATATTATCAATGGTGGCTCTCATGCTGATAATAATGTAGACTTACAAGAATTTATGATTATGCCTGTTAATGCTTCTTCTTTTAGTGAAGGTTTAAGGATGAATACAGAAATATTCCATGCTCTTAAAACATATCTTAAAGAAGAGAAATTATCAACAGCAGTAGGTGATGAAGGTGGTTTTGCTCCTGATTTAAAATCTAATGAAGAGGCTTTAGAAGTTATTGTCAAAGCCATTGAGAATGCAGGCTATAAACCAGGACAAGATATAATGATAGCATTAGATCCTGCTGCCTCAGAATTTTATGAAGATGGAATGTATAACTTAAAATCTGAAAATAGAAAACTTACTTCAGCTGAGATGGTTGATTACTGGGTATACTTATGCGATAAGTATCCTATTATCTCTATTGAAGATGGATTAGCTGAAGATGATTGGGAAGGTTTTAAACTTTTCAAACAAAAGTTAGGTAAGAAGATTCAAATTGTTGGAGACGACCTTTTTGTTACTAACGTTGAAAGATTGAAAAGAGGCATCAAAGAAGATGCAGCTAATTCTATCTTGATTAAACTTAATCAAATAGGTTCTTTAACCGAAACTTTAAATACTATTGAGATGGCTAAAAAGGCTGGATTCACTAACATCATTTCTCATAGATCAGGTGAAACTGAAGATAGTTTCATTGCTGATCTTGCTGTAGCTGTGAATGCAGGACAAATAAAGACTGGTTCTCTTTGCAGATCAGAAAGAATTGCTAAGTATAACCAGCTCTTAAGAATCGAATCAGAATTAGAAGAAACTGCTATCTATCCTGGTATGGATGCTTTCTATAACTTGAAATAGATTTAAAGATATAAAATACTACAGGGTTTCATATGAAACCCTGTTTTTAATTATTATATCATTTTGTCCATGCCTTAGAAAACCCATTATAATAGGATTCCGAAGCTCATGGGGTCATATGACACTATTTCATCAATACCATTTTTTTTATCTCACTTCTTCCTGCATTTTCTATTTTATAGAAATAAAGGCCTGAAGAAACTTTGTTTCCAGATTTATCATCACCCTGCCAAACAACAGAATTTAAACCAACAGATTGAGATGTATTAACAAGAGTTTTAACTAACTGACCTTTCACGTTATAAACAGTAAGTTTAACATCACCTGATTTAACTACATTATAAAGAATAGTTGTGGTAGGATTAAATGGATTTGGGTAGTTTTGCTTTAACATACCAACCTGAGCAAGCACATCATTACTACTATTATCTAGTGGTGGTCCATTAAAGGTAACATCAATAGCTAGATATTTCATTTGTCCTCCAGTAGATTGTCCAATGCCTTGCACAGATGATCCATAAGTGTCATCATCTAAATAAAAAAGATGAAGACGTCCAATAGGGTTACCAAATTCATCTTCTCCAAGGTAATCAATTTCTGAACCAAGGTAAGGAAATTCAGGGATTTCATCTTGCATTTCGGGTGTATTAATACCATTTAAAAATATCGGATGTGACCAATGTCTTCCATTATCTGCAGAAACAGAAATTACGATTTCACACATGTTTTGATAAGGTAAATATTCAGGATAGTTTTCATAATTGAGATTAGCTAACTGAGCCTTTTGAGCATCTTGCCAAACCATAGCCATCATCCCTTGGGCGTTGGCATTAGTGATTTGTGCTGTATGAAGTCTGTAGGTCATAGCATTATCAGCAGCATTTAAATCCCAATGCATATAGGGCAAAATTGTTGTTAAAATAGGCTTACCCCACAAGTTTACATCTTGTGGACTAACTCCATCATCTATTCCATCCCAAGTACCATCATCAAGAACTTCATCATAGAGTCCATCACCATCTTTATCCCACCATTGCCATAAAGCATCTTTTGGATACTTAATAGTGTTATTATACTGGGTAATATCAATTGGATCATTAGGAATAAATGGCTCAGAACCATTTTCTTGCTGAGGATAAACTTCTGCCAGAGACCATTCTAAAGTATTTGTATCAAAAGTAATATTTTTAACTGTATGAAAGTTTTGATAAGCATATCCATCATTTTCATTTAGTGTATAGAATGCTGGAAAATGTATTCTTCCCTCAGAATCAATAGCTGCTGAAAAATGAGGACTAACTCCCAGACTATTACTCAAATCAGAATCTTCTAAATCATTTGGAAAAGTTGGAGGTTGAGGATCTAAGAATTCCCCTGTTTCGGGGTCGATGTGCTTGGCAACCATGGAAGCAAATTTACCATAGCTTGAAAATTGTACCCAATCTCCCTGACCATAATTATCACATATAAATACAGTTAGGCAAGGTTCATCAATTGGAATATCATCTGGTCCTGCACCTGTATATGCATCGTGATAACCAATGTAGTAAATTTTATCTTCATAAGCTAGAAAGGACATAAAAGGTCTTCTCCATTCATCTTGAGAAACATGCCAGGTATCAAGTTGTGGTATTGTTGTAGAAGGCCAATCAGAATAATCAAAATTATGGTTTTCAATGTCTTCTTCAGTAAAATCTTTATAGAAGATAATCACATTTTCAGAGTTAGCAATAGCGTGGTTTCTGGAATTAATTCCTAAGATATAGACTCGTTGGTGCCCAGCTATAGGAGAACTAGCAATTTGCACACTAGGCCAGATATATTCATTGTTTGTAGAGACTGTTCCATTTATTTTTTGGTAGAGAGGATTTTTGATTACTGGGAAAATAGGATAATTAGGATCAATTAAACTGCTGTCCATTGAGTCAAAACTAAAGCCAACTTCTAATTCAGGACCTGCCAAGCTATCAAGATTTGCGTGGTAAGCATATAGAGGTCTTCCACCAGAAGTTAAGTCTACAGCAGGAAATCCTTGTCGTCTATCAGAATAATCAATAATATCAAAATACTCAACATTTCCATTATGATCAATTAGTGCTTTATAAACTCGTCTCGTTAAATCAACAGTAGGTTTAGAGTGATAAAGTAGCCAGTGACCTTCAAATGTAGGTGTCTGTATTTTCTGCAATGGCTTCCCACTATAAGATCCTGGGAAATAATCATAATAATTATTACCAATCGTAACTGGTTCAATCGCAAAATTATAGGTTGGACTAAATCTTTCTTGTCTTAATAGTGGTTTTGTCTTAAATTCATAAGAATCAGATTGCTTAGTCAAGTCAAGCTGACTAGCTAAAGCATTAGTTAAAATAGTAAATAATAAAAAAATAAAAATCATAATCTTTTTCATACAGAAGTCCTCCTTCCAAGTTATAATTATTTTTTAGACTTATAATAATATAATAATACTAAAACAATCGTAAACAAATAATAATTTTATTATTTTGATGCTGCCTCAAGTTAAGCAAAAAGAAGAAGAAATTTCAATTATTCTGAAGTGAAGTTTCTTCATACACCCACTTGTTCTTCTTTAATAGAAAGGAAGTTGAAATGTATGTATGTCTAAAGAAAAGGGCTAGAAATTGATTCTTAGAAAGATTATATACATTTTATTTTTATATATATTATAAACAATAATATATTATAAATATTACAAAACAACACAACTATAATATCATTTTAAGTTAATTAATATTTGCTAAACTCTTTTAAATGATTATTATTTAATGGTAATTGACATAAGTATTAGAAAAAGTATCTAAAAATACACTTAAAAACAAAGTAAAAAGGAGAATAATCAATGAAGATTTATGTAATAGGCATAATACTTGTATTATTATTAGCTGTTGCGGGATGTATGCAGGAGGAATCAATGGATGATAAGATTACTGAATACGAAAATAAAGTAACAGAATGGTTAGAAGATGCAAAAATTACCGAGGATGATGTTGAAGCTATCAATGACCAGATAGATAAGATGCAGAATGAGTTAGAATCAGAAGAAATCGGTGATCAACAAGCTGAAAAAATTGAGAAACTTATCTCAAAACTTGAAGAGAAAAAAGAAGAAATTAAAGAGTCTACTGAAAATATGCTTGAAGAAGCTGGAGATAAAGCAGAAGATATGCTAGACGAAGCTGAAGATAAAACAGAAGAAATGATAGAAGAAACTAAAGATAAAACAGAAGAAGTTGTTGATAAAGCTAAAGATAAATTAAATAGTTAGAAAAGTTTCAACAGATAAACTAATAGCCCAAGTTAGAAAAAATTATTCTAGCTTGGGCTTTTTTAAGCAAAAAAGATAAAAAAAGAGATACTATTTTATAATTTTGCTCATAATAAGAAAAATAAGCTTGCCAAAAAAAATGTCAGAAGTAAATAAAGATTTAGGAGGAAATATGGCCAAGTTTAAATTCTTAGATTTTACCTATAATCTTTTAAAAGTAGATGATTTTATAGATAATACTCAGGCTAGTATTCTTATATACCCAACTCAAAACAATGCCAATATGGCACAAGCATACAGTCAGTATCAGTGGCAATTTGAAGAGACAGCCTATCTTGCCATAGAAGATTTTATTGATATGATTCTTCCTGCAAAAGAAGTTATCTTGGAAGATGACAAGAGAGTCATAGCTCTTTACCAAATTCTATCAGATGAAGATAAGTCTTTTTTTAAGGTAACTGACTTTTTTGATTTCATTAAACTAGCTAATAAGATATTTACTTTATTTGATGAATTAGCTGTAGAATTATTAGATTTCTCTCAAGTAATTGACTTATTAGAGAATGAAAATTCTAATCTTTTTCCTTGGCAGATTGAGTATTATAAGCGGATATTAGATGTTTTATCAAGGTATGAAAAGTGGTTGAATGATAATAATATTTGTGATAAGATATTTATAAAAAAGCAAGAGAACATTAATCTAGATTATTTTAGTGAATACACAAGTGTTTATGTTGTTAATCAATTTTATTTTACAGCTTTGGAACGGGAAGTTATCAAACAGCTTGAAGCTAGTGGGAAAGAAGTTACTTTAATATATCAACTTCCTGAAAATTTTGTAGATAAAGCGTCTTTCAATGCGCTTGCTTTTAACTATAGTGATTTAGAAACTATAGCAAATAACAAACCTGTTTTAGATATAACAGTTGATAGAAATCAATTCACTATGATGAATTCCCTATGTAAGATAATTAATAATGGCCAGATAAATCAAATAATTGATCGTGATTTTTATGAGACAGCTTATGCGAAGCTATTATCGAGAGAAACATTTGAGATTTCTTATAGCAAGTCTTTAGTTAATACAGAAATTTATACTTTTCTTGGGATTATTCAGCAACTAGTAGAATCGATAGATTTTTATAATAATCAATCTTATATTCCTCTTCATAATTTAATTAGAGCTTATCTTAATAATGATTTTGCTAATTATTTTGCTATAAGTAAGAGGGAAAATTATCTAGAAGAAATGTATAATATTATAGATCGTGGTATTTTATATTGTGATTTGCAAGGGAATATGGGTAAGGAGGATGTATCAGAAGGACTAAAAGAATCACTTCTAACCATCTTTAATTTGTTAAATAGAATAAGTAAAATTAGAACAATAGATAACTTAATAGCCTTGTTTGATACTCCTAATGGAATCATTTTAGATAAGATATGTAGTAATGAAGATTTAAGATATTCCAATATAAAAGAAGTGATTTACACAGAGTTGGCTAACTTAAAGTCTTATTCATATAACAACTTAATAAATTCTTGGTCATGTCTCTCGGAAAAAGCTGAGCATGTTACAATTTTCAAGTTGTTTTGTGATGGATTGAAAGCCAAAAAGATTAAATACACAAGCCTTGAAAACAAAAAAGGGGTGAGGATTAATTCCCTACTTGATACTCGTAACAACCAATATGATTGTCTTGTATTTCTTAATATGACAGAAGGAGTCTTGCCGACTAAGCGAACTAGTCAGTTCCTCTTTAATGAGAAACAACGGCAGGTTTTAACCTTAAAGACCTATGAAGAAGTTAGGTTAAGAGAGAAATATTATTTTCAGCGTTTAGTCCTTTCAGCAAAGAAATGTTATTTTTTAGCAATTGAGAGCATAGATGAAGATATATCTATCTCTTCATTCTTAGAAGAAATGCCACTTAATAAGCCTAATAAAACTATGAGGCAAGCTGATTCAGGTTATGGAGAATTATTCTCACAAAAAGAGGAAGGCAGCTTGGACAGTATTGATCAAGAGTTTTGGCGGATTAGATTAGGTGTTGAAGAACTTGCTTACGGAAAGTCAATAATGAAGTTGTCATATACTAGACTTAAGTCTTTGATTGATAATCCTCTATATTATCTTATTCATGACTGGGCTAAGGTAGATAAGAGAGAAATTTTAGAAGAACCTGCTCTGGATTATAGATTTGTGGGAATTTTTGCTCAGGATTATGTTAATCATATTGTGGCTAGAGTAAAAGATACTTTTATAAACCAGAAAGTATATTATAAGTTTCAGTTTATGACAAAGGAAAGATTAGAAGAAGTATATGATTCATTTCTAAGTAGATATACCGCTAAAGACTATTATATCCCTCATAACTATTCCTATAACTTTTTAGATAAAATCTTGAAAACAGCTTTAGTGGATGGTATGCTATACTTTTTTACTATAGTTATGCACTTTAAACTAAATTTATCGGAAAAACAGATTGATCTTATTCCAGAAGTAGGTTTTGCTAATGGTAATAAACAGAACTATAAGACTTTTATTGTAGAAGATGAAAATGAATATAAATTAGGTCTTGCGGTAACGGGTGATGCTGATTTAAGAATAGAGAACAAGGAAGATGAAAATAAATTCGTCATAGATTTTAAAACAGGTGGTTTTTCCATGGACCAACTTGCTCTTTATCAATACATTTATTATTGGGATGATATCGATATGGGCAAGGAGGTTAAAGCAGGTATCTATCAAATACTTAAACAGGAATGGGAACCCCAGAAAAAGACAGCAAAAGAGACAATATCTAAACTAAAGTTAAAAGTTATTCAAGTATTAGATGAAATAGCTATCGATGGCTTCTCTCTTCCTACTAGTCTTACTAAATCTGACAAATTTAGTCAAATCACTAGAGCTGATTTAGCTTTAAGGAGGTAATGGTGGAACATATAGATAAAAAAGTGATAATGGCGTCTGCTGGAACAGGAAAAACCTATAGGTTGTCCCTTGAGTTTATTGCCCTCTTATTAAAATATAAAGATTATGAAGAGTTTGATTTTAGTCAGATTGTCGTAATGACCTTCACTCGTAAGGCAACTGCAGAAATAAGAGAGAAAATACTAGACTTCTTGCAAGAATTAGCTAATCAGGGTAAAGAATCAACTGGTATAATCTCTAATCTAGAAAAGATAAGTGGTTATCAATGGCAGTCTAATGATAGAGAATATATAAAAGACACCCTTTTGAATGAAATACTTCAGAGAAAAGACCTGCTACAGGTTTCGACAATTGACTCCTTTACTAGCAACATTTTCAGAAGTATGATTGCTCCTTATTTAAGAATCAAAGAATTCTCCATTGATAATAATTCTAATGATGAGATAATCCCTTTGTTGTTAGATTTTATCTTCTCCAAAAGTGTTTTTCCACTTTTTCAACCACTTCTACACAGAATAAATACTCGGACTGTTGAAGGTGTGCAGGGCTTTATAAAGTCATTGATAGATAACCGCTGGATTTTAGATTACTATGAGAATGGTAGTATGACTGGAGAATTTAGTCAGGCTTTGAATTTAGATATCAAGATGATAGAAGACATAAAAGCTAATAACTGGAACATCTTCAAAAAAGCTTATCTTAACTTAGTATCTGACTATAATACTCAAGTATATGAGACTCAAGACAAAGCTTGGCATAAGCATATCCTCAGTGATTACAAAAAAATGATTCATATTGATTTAGATGCTAATGTTGATATTATGACCATTTTCGAATCTCTCTTTTCTCACCCTCAGGATATAATTAGGAATATTGATTTATTCTTTAAAAAACCTCTTCCCTTCCCAAAATCTAGAAAGAAGGATTTAAAAGAAATTGTAGCTCAAATGGAAGAAGAGTTTTCTTTAATAATGCCTTCATTAGCTGATTATTACTTAATTGCAGAAATTCTTCCTAAGCAACAAGAAGTTCTTATAGGTTGGAAAGCACTTTGTCAACAGTATGATAGGCTCAAGTTCAATTTGGGTAAATTCACCTATAATGATTTAACTTTTTATAGCTACAAGTACCTATATGAAGAATCTTTATCGCTAATTGACAGAGAGAGGGGAGTGGTAACTAATTTGTTCTATGAACAATTAGTTTCTAGAATACGTTTCCTACTTATAGATGAGTTTCAAGACACTTCTTTTAATCAATTTTCTATTCTCATGCCAATTATTAATGAACTTGTAAGCGGTTATTCTGTTAAGGATTACTCTGGAGTAATTATTGTCGGTGATCCTAAACAGTCTATTTATGGTTGGCGAGGAGGTGAGAGAGGCATTATGGAGATTATGCCTGAAAAATTAGGAGTTGAAGCTGAAGATTTAAGTCAATGTTTTCGTTCTACCAGACCTGTAATTGACATGGTTAATCGAATATTTACCGATAGTGATTTCCAAGCTTATTGCCAAGATTCTCAGCACAAATGGACTTATTCACCAGTCACAGCCAAGAATTGGGATTCAACAAATAATATCTATAATACTGCTAAGGAAGAAGGGGGAGAACTCTTCTATTGGGAGTACAATTCTCAAAATGAGGAAGACCATGAAAAGGATCAAGACATAGATACTGAGTCTGATAATGACATTAGAGATAGTTTTGGTGAGTTTGCTATGCAAATCCATAATCTACAAAAAGATGGAAAGATAAAATGGGGAGAAACAGCTATTTTGGTAAGAACCCATAAACATGCTGATAAGATAGCTCAAGAGCTTAACAAACTTAATATTCCCAATAATATAGAATCGTCTGGAAAGCTTCTAGACCACAAAGCTGTTGAACTCTTGCTTACTGTTTTAAGGTTTAGGTTACTTAAAGATAGATTTTCACTCTTGCAAATCCTTCGTTCTGATTTAATAATGCTAGAATCACATCAATTAAAAGAGATTCTGAAATTTTATCACAATCAGGGCTATGAAATTGAAAAAGAAAAAGAGTATGAATTTTTAGAAGGTATTCCCGAGGCAAGTAAGTTATTGGCAATAATCAATAAGCAATATGAATCTCATGGACACTTTATAAGGGATTTTATAGCTACTTATGATTTTTCTAGAATTTGCTTAAATGAGATTGATTGGAAAAATGTCTATACCTTTTTAGAATTACTTATCAGTTTTGAGTTAGCTAGACTTAATACAAGTATTTTTGATCTTTTTTCTTTTGTAGAATACTGTCAAAAACAATTGAAGAGTGATAGTGAAATATTGCAAGAAGGCTTAAAACTAGAGGATAGTATTTCAATACTTACTGTCCATAAATCTAAGGGACTTGGCTATAAAAATGTCTTCCTCTACTGGCACTTATCTAACTGGACAGCTCCTAATAGGGGAAATGAATTTAAACTAGCCTACTCTTTTGATAAAGAAAGTTATTTAGGATTAACTGACTTTATAATATACTCCTCGGCAAAAGATGAAAAAGTACTTAAAACATCTAACTCACAAGACTTAATGCAAGACTATCAAGGAAGAAATATTATAGAAGCGATTGATGTATTTTATGTTGCCCTTACTAGGGCAGAACAAAAGCTAGGATTATTCTTTAACTACAAGAGTAAAAAAGATTTACCTGACTATATGATTTCACTTAGTGATGAAGCAGGAGTAATAGGTCAGTTGATTATTGCTTATAAGAACTTCTTTATTGAGAATAATGGCAATAACTTATCAAATGATAGGTTAGGATTCTATCACTACTTAAAACCTAGTTTAAAAGAAGAAATAAGAGACAATAAAACAGATACTAAAGAAACTGAAAACAACTATTTAAAAAATTATCTAACTAACTATTCAAAAAATAAGTTTGAAGAAAACCGCCAAATAGAGAATTTAAAAAAAGTATATCTTGAAGACAGACATCAATTATATGGTAACGTAGCTCACGAGTTTCTCACTTATATCAAATATGCAAAGAACTATGAGCTTTTGCAAGAGACAGACCCACAATATCTAACAGCCCGAAATATGGTCTATCGAAGATATGGAAGCTTGTTAGCGAAAGAAGATTTAGATTTAGTAATTAAATCATGCAATAATTTCATTAAAGCGAATTCAGATGTATTTTCTGAGAAATGGGACAAAGTTTTCACTGAAAAAACAGTTTTCTATAACAGCCAAGAATATCGTATAGATAGAATGATGGTTGCTACAAAAACGAAAGAAGTAATGATAATTGATTATAAAACAGGGGGAATTGATGATAAAGACCAGGTTCAACATTACATTAATATCATCAAAGAACTAGCTTTTGTTAAAGAGAGAGGGTATAAGGTAACAGGAAAGTTTCTGACAATAGAAATATCTTTTACTTGACACATAAAAGCCTATCTTGAAAGTGGTTTTTGTCAGGTCCGGTGCAACTTTAACCCTCGAACCATGTCAGGTCAGGAATGAAGCAGCATTAAGGGGTGCTTAGAGTGTGCAACCGGTAGCCTGGCATTTTTTTTAAAAGACTATTTCTGAAAGGATAATCCCTTATGATAAAATTTTTATATAAAACCCAAATAATGCAATAAATCTCGTGAATAGTTCAATATCCTTTCCTATTTTGGCTCAGCTTTCTTCTTTGCGGCTCTCTCTAAAGTAGAGTGGGAAATGGGATAAATAATTTTTAATCCTTCTGTTTTTATTATTGGGGAATCAATATCTATTTAATCCCGAAGGGATGTCATTTAATAGGCAGGGTTCGTTAGACCCTGTATATATTAGCCCAAGATATACCTTAGCCCTGGCTTGTGATGGCATAGTTTAAACGAAGCCACAAAGGGCGATATTATTATTGACCTTGCTGATGTGGACATTCTCTCTAGACAAAAAACAAGCACATGAACTTAATTATGCCCACTCTACTTGAGAGAGCCTTCTATGCTAGTCCTTCATTGTTAGACTCTCCTAATAATAGTAGGATTTTATGAGGTGACTAATAATGGTGTAAGTGAAATATCTATAAAATTAGCCAATTAATATATTTAAGATGAGACCTCACAGTTTCCAATAAGGCAAGATAAGAAAATAATATCGAGAAAAAACTTGCCAAAAAAGCAATTCCTACTAAATTAGTATATAATACTAAATAAAAGGATGAAAAATGCAGTTAACTACAAAAACAGAATATTCTGTAAGAGCTTTGGTAACTCTAAGTGAAAGTATAGATTCATTAAAATCAATCAATGAAATCTGCACAAAACAAAACCTACCTAAAAAATATGTAGAACAGCTCTTCAGAAAGTTGAAAAAGCAGTCTTTAATTGCTAGTGTACCTGGTTCTAAGGGAGGTTATTACTTAAAGCTCCCCGCAAGTGAGATAACTCTTGGTAAAATTATGGAAATAGTAGAAAATCATCCTTATGAAGTAAGTTGTGAACGAAATACAGTTGAGCTAGAGTATTGCCAGGTAGAAAATTGCCAGTATAGACATCTATGGCATGAAATCTATGGTAACGTCAAAGACTACCTCAACACAATAACTTTAAAAAATATAAAAAAAAGAATAGATAAGGAGTGAGGATGGAAAACAAGAGAATCTACTTAGATAACTGTGTTACAACAAAACCTGATCCACAAATCTTTGATGTGATGAAAGAGTATTGGGAAAATGAATATTGGTACCCTGCAAATTTCTTTACTGCTGGTGAAGAAATTAATGCTAAGCTAGATAATTTCAAAGCAGTTTTTGCTAATACTATAAGAGCTAAAGCAGATGAAATACATTTCACACGAGGTGGCACTTCAGCCAATAATATTGCTATTAAAGGTCTTTTAATGGCTAATTCTCAAAAAGGCACTCATATTATCTGTTCAGTGGTTGATTATCCAGATATTTTAACTAATTATGCTTTTTTTGAAAAGAGTGGTTTTGAAGTTACTTACTTAAAGCCTGACGAAAATGGCTTAGTATCTGCTGAAAAATTAAAAGATGCAATAAAACCAAATACTATCCTCTTTTCTACAACTTGGGCAAATCATGTAGTTGGTACTATTCAACCTCTTGCAGATTATTCACAGGTGCTTAAAGATGCTGATCATAAAATATTCATGCATGTCGATGCTGGTCAAGCTTATGGCAAGTTTCCTATGGATATGCAAGCTTTAGCTATTGATACAATGTCTGTTTCAGGACATAAAATACATGGTCCACAAGGGGTAGGTTTCTTATATAAAAGAAGTAAAACTCCTCTTGCCCAAGTAGTTCATGGAGTTAACAGGGTAGATAACTTAGAAACTGGTGGAATTAACATTGGTTTAATTGCAGGTTTTGCTAAAGCTGCTGAAATTACTTTTACTGATTTATCAGGTTTGACTGATAAACTAAGAGAACTATCCGATTATCTACTTAGTAGAATTATGAAAGAAATACCTGATGTTGAGCTTAATGGAGCACCTGGTCAGGGAAGAACTTGCCATAATATTAATGTATCTATTGATTATATAGAAGGTGAAGCAATGGGAATGATGCTTGATTTACAAGGAATTACAGCAGCCACTGGTTCTGCATGTGCTTCCCAAGGATTAAAACCAAGTTATGTTCTCATGGCAATGGGCAAAAATCATATGCAATCACATGGCTCTATGAAATTCACTATCAGTAAATATACTACAAAAGAAGAAATAGATATCACTGTTGATAAACTAAAAGATATTGTTATTGAACTTAGAAAGAGAAGTCCATTATATCAAGAAAATAAATAGAAAAATATAGAGGAAAATATGCAATATTCACAAAAAGTATTAGACCATTTTATGAAGCCTCACAATGTGGGTGAGATCAAAGATGCAGACGCTGTTGCGACTGAAGGTTCTCCTGCTTGTGGAGACCAAGTAACAGTTTACTTAAAGATTAATGACGAAACACAGATAATTGAAGATATCAAATTCAAATCTTATGGTTGTGCTTCCAATATCGCTACTGGTTCTATGATAACAGATATGGCAATGGGTAAAACTATTGACCAAGCATTAAAAATAACCTGGCGTGAAGCTATGGAAGAATTAGATGGCTTACCTCCTACAAAAGCTCACTGTTCAGTGTTAGCAGCTGATACCCTTCATGAAGCTATCAAGAATTACCAGATAGCTCATGGCTTAAGAAAAGTTGAAGATTTCTCCAAGGAAACAATCATAGATGAACTTAAACATGTAATTTACCCGCAAGTCGGAGAGGATATCGTTACCCTAAAAATGGTTAAATATGTAGGCTTTGATGATGGTGTCGCTATCATTGACGTAGAAATACCATCTTTTGATAAATATAGAGATAACGTTGCTGAAGAAATTCGTGAACACTTAGAAAAATATGATCAAATTAAAGACTTACAGATAAATATGTAATGCATTAATAAACAATAAAATAGCCCTGCTGATGCAGGGCTTTAATTATTCTGGATTCCCTATTCCATCCCCTGGATTATTTTAAATGTTAACCGAAAAAATCTAAACTCATTTTCATCATCTAAAAAGACCATTACTAACCCATATTCGTTTATACTTTTATCTATTAGCATAATTTGACATGATTACAGTTGGAAAAATGATAATAATAAAATAATAACTATCAAACTAAAACGTATAGTAATGTCATGAAATTTGATTAATAGTTAGTGTTTTATGAAATAGGTGTAGGGATTTCACAAAGCTCTACTACACTATCTGGATTTAATGTAAAGATTGTAAAAGAAGAGGCAAGCACGTTACAAGAGGATTACAAACAAAAAGCCCCGCATGAGCGAGGCTTCATAAGTATATTGAAATATCATTATTACGCAATACGATATTTCTTCATTTTTATCTTTTCATTTTTCATTCTTACCAAGCAAGATACTATTTCATCAATATCATTTTGTTGGTTTTACTTTCATTACCATTTGTAATTCTGTAGAAATAGACGCCTGATGATACATTATTACCTGCATCGTCTTTACCATTCCAAACTACATTATGAGAACCAGCAGTTTTTCTATCATTTACAAGTGTTTTTACCTTTTGTCCTGCAAGATTATAAACGTCTAAGCTTACTTTACCAGCTTTTTGGATAGAGTAATTAATAGTAGTTTGCGGATTAAATGGATTTGGATAGTTACTTAAAGAAGTTGAAAGAGCTGGAATAGTATTCTCTTCATTATCCATACCATTGGAAGTAATTACAATATTATCAAGCATAAATACGAATGCATCGTTTGAAACACATTGGATAGCTATTCTAATTGTGTTAGCAGCAAATTGAGTTAAGTCATAAGTATAAGGTGTCCAAGCGATAGGAGCTTCTATAGGATTATTACCAGAAATTGAATTGAAATCATTTGGGTTTGTTGAACCAGTTGATACTAAGACATTGAATTTCTCTAAACCATATTGGTTAGTAATAGACTTTGCTAAGAAAGATACTGACCCACTGGTACCTATGGTGAAAGCTGGTGAAATTAACCAGTCATTGTTTGGAGGAGTTGTTGCTGCGAAAGAAGCAAGATATTTATCTCCATCAGGAGCTTGGTAACCAGTATCTTCTAGTGGAGGAGTTGTTAATGCTGGGTTAAATACGATATAAGCAAACATAGATTCAGCATTAGGGAAGGTTGTTCCACTAAAACCATAAGTTGGAGCTAAATCACCGTCAACAAGAGTCCAATCACCAAACTGCATAGAGAAGTCTGCATAGTCTTCAAAAGAATCTGAAATAATTATTTCATCAGGATTTAATACATTAACAGTTACTACAACAGTGTTTGAACTTGCTGATTCTGAATCACCATACATAGCTGTTACATGATATGTATAAGTAGCATTATCAAGATTAGAATCAGTATAAGTTAAGATATCTGATCCCACTTCAGCAATCTCTGTATTATTACGATAGATTTTGTAAGCACTAACATCTCTATCAAGTCTTACTCTATTTGTAATTATAGGATTTAGGTTTCCTGCTAAGAAATTAGTTGTACTATTGATATTTTTAACAGCTTTATTTGCTTTTACAAGAGGATAAGTAGTAGCTCTGTCTCCACCTTCAGGTGAAACAAAAGCTTGAATATTCCAGTTGATATTAGGGGTAGCCACAGCTGAAAGAGCATCCCATGCTTCACCTACGAAGTGAATTTGGTCTCCACCTTGAACAGCAGGTCCGGCATCACAACCAGCAGGGAAGCCTACCTGGGTATCAACCATGTAACCAATATAGAGTGGACCTGAAGCAGGAATAGCAACAGGACTAGTTAATTGGTGTTCATTCCAAGCTTCGTTAACAAAATCAGAAGCTTCTTGACTATAAAGAAGGTCTTGACCACTTTCTCCACCCCATACTGATACTGTATAAGTTGCAGTAGCTTCACGTGGGAAGAATTTGATTGAAGAGATGTTTAAGCCTTGATAAACAAGTAATTCTTCTTGAGTGTATTTATGAGCAACACCAAATTCTGCTGGTCCATTAACACCGATACCATCGTTGTTTTCTTCAGCAGCTTTAGTAATCCAAGCACCTTCAGATAAATCAAGTGGTTCTTCCCAGTTTAAAACTACATCAGAAGCATTAACATCAGCTGTAAGGTTCATTGGAGGTAAAGTTGGGTCAGTAATATTGCTAGATTCTTGCCACTGGAAAGAAGGGTAAGAAGCATTAATATTTTCATTTATTTGCCATAAACTTGTAAAATCCCAACCTGCGTCTGTGAAAGTAGCTTGACTTTTCATTTCTTCAGTAGTTTTTCCTACAGTATTAACAATTTCACTTTCAGATATTTCACCAATACCTAAGATGCCATTAGCAATGTCTGTGTCCCAGAAGCTATTACTAACTCCACCACCATCAGATAAACCAGTAATTACACCTGCATAATCAGTATCTGTAACACTAGCTACAGCATAGCAATTGGAAATATAGGCAGTATCATTGAAACCTGCTATACCTGCTAGGCCTTCAAGAGCATCAACTGAACCAATGAAATAGCAGTTGTTAATTTCTGATTCAAAGTTATAACCAGTTATTCCACCAACAAAGGCTTCACCAGTTATATCACCAGTAACAAAACTGTTTTCAACAAGAGAGTTAGTATCCATTTCACTAACAATACCTGCAACACCCCATGCACCTGTGATTTCTACATCAACAAGTCCAAGATTCATAACAGTTCCTGTGATTAAAAGACCAAAAAATGATACTCCATCTTCGGAAGGTCTATTCATATAGAGATTAGAGATAGTGTGACCTTGACCATCATAATAGCCTGAGAATGGAAATGACTCCGATAATGTCCCGTAGCCTATTGGCAGGAAACCTTGATTATTATCCCATTCTGATATTTCAGCTGGAAATTCAATATCCTGAGTTTGGATATAATGAGCAGACAATCTGTCTAAGAATGGTACTTGAGCATCTTCTGCTCTAGAAGTTAACCAATTCAAATTTTCATAACTAGTAACTTGATAAGGATCAGTTTCTGTTCCACTACCTTGAGGAGTGACTACACTCTGAGCTACTAGACCTACAGTAAAGACAAACATCATTATTATAAATAAATGTTTTTTCATTTTTAGAACCCCTTTTTTATTTTATTATAACAGAAATACAAAGATTAAAAGCTACTATATGTCAAGTTGATATCTCTCAAGTGCAATTAGCTAGTCTTAAAGTGCATCAACAAGGAAATATGAAATTATAAGTAAGTTTAAGTTAAACAGAACTTTCAAACATTTTACTTGACTACAAATGCAAATCTTATAAATTTACAAAAAATATTAAATTATTGGAGGACTGGTGCTTAAATTAAATATTGCTCCTGAGAAAATAGCTAAAGCTCGTGGTTATGCAAAGCAAATTGCAGAATCATTTGATTGGCTTTTCAACGGATATAGTTCAGTTGCTATTGAGAGAACAATTCTTAGATTAATGGGTATGGATGGGGCTATTGAAGGTGGTGAACCTATACCGAATATTGTTGTTGATCATCTCAAAGAGAAGAATATCCTCAATCGTGGGGTAGCCTATTGGGTTGTTAATGCTATGATAGCTAAGGATATGACTGTTCAAGAGGTAGGAGATGCTGTAGCTAAGGGAGATTTAGATTTATCACAAACTGAAAAAGCAGAAGATAAGTTAGTCTTAAACAAGCTAGATGACTTAGTTACTAAATCTCTAAGTCACATCAAGTCTCAAAGAGAGTTAAGAGAAGGTAAGTTCAATGAGTATGGCCCACGCAGAAGACCAGCTTTATATGTGATTGTAGCTACTGGAAATATTTATGAAGATGTAACTCAAGCTAAAGCAGCAGCCCGTCAAGGAGCTGATATAATAGCAGTTATTAGGTCAACTGCTCAATCTCTATTAGATTATGTACCTTATGGTCCTACAACAGTTGGTTTTGGTGGAACATTTGCAACCCAGGAGAATTTTAAGATAATGCGTAAAGCTCTTGACGAAGTAGGTGATGAGCTTAAGAGGTATATTTCCTTAACTAACTATGCATCAGGTTTATGTATGCCCGAGATTGCAGCTATGGGTGCTATTGAAAGATTAGATGTTATGCTCAATGACGCTATGTATGGTATTCTTTTCCGTGATATTAATCCTAAAAGAACTATTCTTGACCAGTATTTCTCTCGCATGATTAATGCTTATGCTGGAATCGAAATTCAAACTGGTGAAGATAACTATTTGACAACTTCAGATGCTATCGAAAAAGCCTATACAGTCACTGCTTCTCAATTAATCAACGAGCAATTTGCTTATATCTCTGGTCTAGAACCTGAAAAAATGGGTTTAGGTCATGCTCATGAAATTGACCCAACAGTTGAGAATTCTTTCTCTTATGAATTATCTCATGCCTTGTTAACATCAACGCTTTTTCCAACAGCTCCAACTAAGTATATGCCTCCTACTAAATTTGCTTCAGGTAATATCTTTAAAACTCATCTGATGGATGCAATGTTTAACTTTATTGGACAAGTTACAAATCAAGGTGTTCAGCTTCTTGGTATGTTAACAGAAGCTATTCATACTCCTCACTTGGCTGATAGAGCTATGGCTATTGAAAATGCTAATTACCTTTTCTCAGCTACTAAGGATTTTGCTAAAGAAGTTACACTTGATCCTGATGGCTTTATTAATAAAAGAGCAAACACTGTCTTAGACCAAGCTACTGAATTCTTACAAAGAGTAGCAGAGCAAGGACTTTTCAATGCCATGAGAGATGGTGAATTTGCTGATATTAAGCGTCCTGAAGAAAGAGGTAAGGGTCTGGAAGGAGTTTTCCAAAAAGATGAATCATATCTCAATCCATTTATGGAAAAGATGAAAGAAGACTTAGGTTTAAATAAATAAGGAGGAAAGATGAGTACTATAGATAAAACCCAAATCCGCCCTTATGGCGATACTTTAAATGATGGTAGAATGCAATTCTCATTTTCACTTCCTGTCCCTTGCAATGAACAAGGGAAAGAAGCAGCTCGCCAAATTCTCCTTAAGATGGGAGTTGATGATATTGATGTTTGTTATATGAATGACTTACACGAAGGTTTTACACATTTTATAGCCTACGGTACATCTAGCGCATCTGTAGATTTAACAAAAATCAACGTTAAAGTTGTTGAAACTAACGTAATGGATATGTATGATAATGAAAATTATATTGATGAACATATTGGTAGACCTATCACGATTATAGGAGCTTGTATTGAGAGTGATGCTCATACTGTGGGAATTGATGCTATTATGAATATGAAAGGCTATAATCATCGTTATGGTCTGGAAAGATATAGAAATATAAATGCAATTAATATGGGAGCACAGGTCCCTTGTGAAGAATTACTCAAGAAAGCTCGTGAAGAAAAGGCTGATGCTATATTAGTCTCTCAGATTGTTACTCAAAAGGATATTCATATTAAAAATTTGACAAAACTAATGGAGATGGCAGAAGCAGAAGGCTTAAGAGATAAAATGCTCTTTGTCTGTGGCGGACCAAGAATTAGCCATGAACTAGCTGTAGAATTAGGCTATGACGCAGGTTTTGGTACTGGATCTTATTCAACAGATGTTGCTTCATATATTTCTATAACTTTAGCTGAAAGATTAAACAAATAGGGGTTGTTAAACCCCTATTCCTTTTGGATAAACTTTAACGCGAAATAATCTAAAATAGTTTGTAATAAGGAAAAGATAGATAAATAGAGTTGTAGCTAAAGATTAGCATATATACACTTGCATTCTCTTAATTGATAATTTCAAAAAAATAACTATACATATTTAGTGAATTTTCTATAATTGCTGTTGGGGTAAAAAAATATGGCTAAATTATTCAGAAAAGAGTATAATATTCATGCGAATTCTTGGTATTTTCGTGACCATGTACTTAAAACAGAAAAAGGTGATATCTTATTTTGGAAGAGTATTGATCAGAATGGCAATTATAATTTAATTTTTTTTGCACAAAACTTTTTCAAGAAGTTTTTTCCAGGAATTGTACGGATTAAGTATGATGCAAAAAATGCAACTATTCTTGAACACTACTGCTCTGAAGACCTTGATAAATCATGCAATCATTATTTAACAGTAGTAGATTACTCTTACAAATATCTTTCAGATGACATCTTAGAAGATGATGATATTATTGAAGTATATAATCGATCAGATTTAAAGTTTGATGAAGATTTTCAGACACGTTATGCTAAGAGTTATATCACTATTTCAGAGTTGTTTAATCCCAAATCAGATAAGATAAGATTAACATTTAATGGTTACGATGAGTTTGACTTAAGAATAATTTCATATATTAAGGCAGAGAAAGAAGTTAAAAAAGCAACGTCTAAGGACATACAGAGAGCTGAAAAACAGATGAAAGTTTTCCGAGAAGAAGAATTGACTCTGTTAGCAGTTTTAAATCATTATAAATGCTCTTTTAGTAGTAAAAATAGCTTTTTTAGCTTTTACAAAAAAGATTTTAACTTAATTTTGCCACACCTTAGATATCTTCAAGATAAAATATTTATTGCAGAAACAGGTGATAAGATAATCTGGCAAGAAAAAAAGTTACCAATCCACTTTAAAATTGAAAAACTAAAACAAGATAAAGCAATCTTAAGAGCAGACTTTGAGCAAGATATATCTGCTTCCTTTTATTTTAATTCTATTTATATTTTTATTAGGAATGAACTCTACAAGGTTGATTTACCTTTTAAGAGTAATCTCTTTAAAGAAATGTGTGAATCTGGCATTATTCTTTCCCCCAAAGATATCATCTACTATCATGCCGTTGTTGCTAAACAGTTAACTCTTTCAAATTATTATTTAGATATTGACGAAGACATTATCTTACCCGAAATTTATGATAATAGACCCAAAATTTATTTTCAGCTAAGTAAAGAAGACCAAGCTGTAGTTATGAATGGGTCATTGATATATAATGACATTATCTCTTTACCTTTATCGGTTATTAGATTAAATTCAAACTTAATTAATTATGAGTATGAAGAAGGTTTGAAAGCCTGGTTCTATATTCCACCTTTAGTTTTTAATGAAGTATTTGAATTCTTAGAAAAACTACCAAATCCTCAGTATCAAAGATTAGAGAGTGATTCTCAACTTTATTTTGAAGGAGCATTAAGCATTGATCTTCTCAAAAAAGCTATTTTTGAACTATCAAATGAAGATTGGAATATTCAACTTTCTGATGAATTAAAGAAAGATTTTGTCTATAAAGTTCACTTACAAGCAGAGATTAAGACTCAAACTAAAGAAGAAATCAACTGGTTTAATTATGAAGTAACTTATAAGTACAAAGATTTCTCATTCACTCATAAAGAACTAAAGAAGTTTTTCAATTCAAATCAGAAGTTTATGACATTAGCTGATGGTAGATTAATCTTCTTTGAGAATAAAGAAGTTTTTAATCAGATGGAGAACTTGCTTAATAAGTCTGATCAAACGAAAGATAAAGTCTATTCAATGTCTTATCAAAATATACCATACTTTTTTAAAATGGTTAATGATAACCCGGCAATCAAGCTCTATGGGGACAAGTATATTGATTCAATGTCCCAAGATTTATTAAGAGGGAAGTTAAAGAATTCTCCTGAAGTACCTTTCTTTTTAAACCATATTATGAGGTCTTATCAAAGATCAGGCTATAAATGGCTGAAAATGTTAGAACACTACCAATTAAATGGAATTCTAGCTGATGAGATGGGACTGGGTAAGACTATACAGGCTATTTCAGTATTAGCAGAAGTTCCTCAAGGACAGAAGAGCATAATTATTTGCCCTAAAACACTTATTTATAACTGGGCTGCTGAGTTTAAGAAATTCAAACTTGATAAGTCCTTTATAATCTATGAAGGTAATAGACAAGAGAGGATAGATATGTTGAACAAGGTGAATTTTGATATCTTGATAGCATCCTATTCGATTATTCAGAACGATATTGAGTTTTTAGGTCAAACTAATTTTTATTATGTAGTTCTTGATGAAGCTCAGCATATTAAGAATGTTACAGCACTAAGGACCAAAGCTATTAAAAAGTTGAAATCACAGCACAGAATTGCCCTAACAGGAACTCCTTTAGAGAATGATATTTCTGAGATATGGTCTCTTTTCGACTTTTTGCTACCTAGCTACTTGATGAGTAAACAAAGATTTGTGCGAACCTTTTCTGGGACAGAGAACACAGATAAAAGAGAAGATTTAAACAAGATGATTTCACCCTTCATTCTTAGGAGAAAAAAGTCTGATGTGCTATTAGAACTTCCTAATAAGCAGGAACAAATAGCCTTCTGTAAACTTTCTCCTGTCCAAGAAAAAGTATATATGCAACTTCTTGAAAAGATAAAGAAATCTTACTTTAATCAAAACCAAGAAGAGAAGATAAACTATATAAATATCTTAACAGCTCTTATGAAGCTTAGGCAAATCTGTGATCATCCAAGTTTAGTTGAGAAATCTATTAAGAATGATTTCGAAATATCTAGTAAAGTTGAATTACTACAGGAGTTAATCCTTGATGCAATAGATTCTGATAGAAAGATATTAGTCTTTAGTCAGTTCATTGGAATGTTACAGATAGTAAAAAAGATGCTTGAAAAGCATGGAATTCCTTATGAATATCTCGATGGTAAAACTAAAGATAGACAACAACATATTGAAAACTTTAATAATAATACAAAAATAAAAGTATTCTTGATAAGCTTAAAAACTGGTGGTTATGGTTTAAATCTCACTGCTGCTGACACAGTAATCTTGACAGACCCATGGTGGAATCCAATGATTGAAAACCAAGCAATTGATAGAGCTCATAGAATTGGTCAGACTAAGAAAGTACAGGTCTATAAGCTTATTTCTAAAGGAACTGTGGAAGAGAAGATTATCTCTTTACAGAACAGTAAAAAAGAACTATTTGAACAAATAATCGAAAACAATGATAATATCTTGAAATCAATGTCAGTTGATCAGATTAAAGATTTATTTAATTATGAAATCTAAAACATTAATGAGGATACATGATTAAGTTAAAGAATATTTCTCTTAAATTTGGAGACAAAGAGTTATTCACAAACTATAGTTTACATATTTCACAGGGAGATAAGATTTTGCTTAATGGTCCCTCCGGTAAGGGTAAATCAACTCTTCTCAAAATAATAATGGGTTTTGTAAAAGCAGATACTGGCCAAGTTTTTATTAATGATAAAGAGTTAACTGCTCAAAATGTTAAAGAGATTAGACAAAAGATTGCCTATCTTCCCCAAGAAATAACTATTCCTAAAATGAAGGTTGAAGACTTTATTAAAGGTGTTTTAGCCTATCAGTCAAATCAAAATATAATCTATGATAAAGATAAGGTTAGTAGAATGTTGGGTCAACTGAGACTGCCCTCGGATACTTTGTCTCAAATGACTAGTTCACTATCAGGTGGTGAAAGACAAAGGATTGGTATTTTAATTATGCAATTATTAGATAGAGAGATTTTTCTATTGGATGAGATAACCTCTGCTCTTAATAGTGAATTGAAAGACTTTATTGCAGACTATTTTATGAAGATGAAACAGACAATTATTGTTGTTTCTCATGATGAAATATGGCAAAGAAGAGGTCTAAAAAAGGTGGTCTGGTAATGGGAGCAACTGATCTAAATCTAACTTCTATGATTTTTGCTTATTTGCTATTGATTTTGCCACTGAGCATTCTTTATTTAATGCAGATAAAATTAATGAAAGAGACCTTTATCAGTGTTGTAAGAATGTCTATTCAGTTAGGACTTGTTGGATTATATTTAAAATATATCTTTGAATGGGATAATCCTTGGCTAAACATAGCTTGGTTATTTGTCATGATACTAGTTTCAACATTTAGTATTATTA
The DNA here is from genome assembly GCA_963678375.2 of Cloacimonadales bacterium (SeqCode). Classification (GTDB taxonomy): domain Bacteria; phylum Cloacimonadota; class Cloacimonadia; order Cloacimonadales; family JAFGVF01; genus JAEKNW01. Next base: position 1,031,958 of record OY782831.1, on the reverse strand, counting down.
AATCAAATGGAATTTGTAAAAGACTTTTTTTCTTTCCAATAGTAGGAGCTTTAGCTATATCATTATTTATTAATATTGCCTACTTCAACTATTTTATAGTGAATATCTCTGATATATTTAATGCTAAATATCTAATCCCAATTTCAGGAATGCTGTTAGGGAACTCATTAAAAGGTAATATAATAGCTACAAATACTTTCTTTGATTATTTTAAGAATAGAGAAAAAGAATACTTTTTTACTCTATCATTAGGTGCTAGCAGACAAGAAGCTTTGAAACCTATTGTTAGAGAAAGTATCAAGCGTGGTTTACGGCCTACTCTTGCTTCAATTGCTACAATTGGACTAGTTTCCTTACCTGGGATGATGACAGGTCAAATTCTTGGGGGATCTGTTCCAATGACAGCGATAAAATACCAAATTGCTATTATGATAGCTATATTTTCTACAATGGCAATTTCTATCTTTTTGGTTATATTATTATTAAAGAAAGTTTCTTTTAATAAATTTGATGTACTGAAGAAATACATTTTCATAAAAGGAGAAAATTAATGTTATATTTATTAGCTGTTATTAATCTAGTTCTAACATCTCTAAGTGGATTAGCGTTTTTTAATATTTATAAATCTGCACAAGATTTAGGATGGTTAGAGATAGCCGTAATGTTTATCTCACTTATTTTATTATTAGTCTCAAATATCGCTATAATCTGGGTTAATACTCAAAGAGGAAGCGTAATAGGTGAGTTAAAAAGAAAAAATAATATGTTAACCCAAGAATTAGCTAAGCAGAAAGAAGCTATGAAAGATGGACTAAAAGAGCCAAATGCTTAAAGGCTATTGTGGTTTTGATTGTTCAGAATGCCCTACTTATCAAGCTTGGAAAAAGAATGATCATAAGCTGAGACGAGAATTATTTGAAAAATATTCAACAAGAGAAAATCCTCTCAAAGTAGAGGATTTTAATTGTTCTGGATGTAAATCATCTGAAAAGATACTCTTTGTTCATTGTTTTAAGTGTGATATTCGTAAACAAGGAATAGAGAAAAAAAATAGCAAAAAATAAGGAGTCTGTTAACAGACTCCTTAGAAATATATATTTGATAGCTTAGAAGCTAATCATCTTTTTACCAAGTTCGGCTAATCTGTTTGAATAACCCCATTCGTTATCATACCAAGTGATTATCTTAACAATTCCACCCTGGACTGCTGTTAAGTCAGAATCAAAGATAGATGAAGCAGGATTTCCAACAATATCGCTAGATACAAGAGGTAAATCAGAGTACTCTAAAACTCCTTTCATTTCATTTTCTGCTGCTTTTTTCATTAGAGCATTTATTTCTTCTGCTGAGGTTTCTTTTTCCAAAATCACAGTCAGGTCAACAAGTGAACCATCAGGAGTTGGAACTCTAACTGCCATACCATCTAGAACACCTTTCAGTGAAGGTATTACTAAACCGATAGCTTTTGCTGCACCGGTAGTGGTAGGTATCATATTTACAGCAGCAGCTCTAGCCCTTCTTAAATCACTATGAGGTAGATCTAAGATTTTCTGGTCATTTGTGTATGAGTGAATAGTTGTCATCAAACCTGATTTGATAGTGAAATTATCATGTAAAACTTTTGCAACAGGAGCTAAACAGTTAGTAGTACATGAAGCATTGGAAACTATTTTATGGTCATCTTTAAGTGTCTCATCGTTTACACCTATTACTATAGTTGCATCAACATCACCTTTGGCTGGAACAGAAAGAGCAACTTTTTTAGCACCTGCATTGATATGCATTTGACATTGTTCTCTTTTTCTAAAGATACCTGTACATTCGAAAACTAAATCAATATTTAATTCAGCCCAAGGAAGATCTTCAGGATTTCTTTCGCTGTAGATATGAATTTCTTTACCATCAATTACTATTGAGTTTTCCTTGGCTTCTACACTACCATTATATTGCTTATGAACAGAATCAAATTTAAAAAGATGAGCTAATGTTTTTGCATCTGTTAAATCATTAATAGCAACAACTTCCATTACATCAGTATGATTAGCTAGAATAGCTCTCATTACTAATCTTCCGATTCTTCCGAATCCATTAATAGCGACTTTTTTCATTTTAAAATTCTCCTTAATTTCTTATAATAAGATTGATTGGTTAGCAGAACCACTCATAGTAACTAAGTCTTCAACTGTTTTTTGTTGAGCTTTTTCACCAAAGATTATCCATTTACGAGGGTCAAATCTTTTTTTGTCAGGCATAAATTCTTCAGGATCGACACCTTTAGGAGGAATAATCGCATCTGCATTTTCTCCCCAGAATTTGGCAACTGCTTCAGCTGCATCCATTTGATAACAAGTATCTTTGTTAATTTTAACAACACCATTAGCTATAGCAGTTTGTTGTTGATAATCAGTTAAGCCTGAAGCTCCGTGTAATACGATTCCACGTTCTAACTTATTAGCAATAAGAAGATTATCTATCTCTTTTATAAGATCGAGGTTAAGTTTGATTTTAGAACCCTTAGAAACACCATGATTGGTTCCTACTGAGGCTGCAAAGAGATCTACATTAGTTTTTGAAACATATTCAAGAGCTTCTTCAGGTGATGTATATAATTCTGTATCAGAAACTATTTCATCTTCTGTTCCTTTAATATAGCCTATTTCACCCTCAACTATAACTCCGTATCTATGAGCTACTGTAACAATTTCTTTTGAGATTCTTACATTCTCTTCAAATTTTTCATGAGAGGCATCAATCATAACTGATGACACTAGTCCATTTTCAATACAATAAATTACGAAATCCATATAATTTGGAGTTGCGTGATCGATATGAAGACCAACTCCGGCATTTTTAAACTGACTTGCAAAAGTCTTGACAGTGTTAGAAATTAAGTGGGCACCAGTATAGATATCTTGCGATTCACCAGCTGCATATTTGACCGCACCTGAACTCATCTGTAATAACCCGTCAGAGTTATGCTTCATGTAGCCTTGTATTATAGGTCTAACTGCGAAATCGAAGACAACATTTGAGGCAATAATACCAAATTTGTTTTTCTTAGCCTTTAAAAAGACTTCTTTCATTCTGCATCCATTGTAGAACATACATCCTCCCGATGTGTTTTATTTTTAATTAACTCACTATTTAACTAAAATATAAACTGTCAAGGAAAATAAGCAAGTAGCTGTATTTGAATCAAAGTCAAGAGTTAAGTTTGTGGGGATAACATATTTCAGCTAAAAAGAAGAGAAGTAAGCATGGCCAACTTCTCTGTATTTATTAACCCAGATAGTGTAGTAGAACTTTACTGAAGAGTGCAGAATAATATAGTGCTAATCATAAAGGTCTACTGCACTGTCTGGGATTGATTTAAAAGGTATATAAAACTTAATAACCTCTGATCTTCTTTATGATCTCTTCTTTTATATTATTAGGAACTATTTGATAGCTATCATATTCCATAGTATAAATTGCTCTACCAGAGGAAATTGATCTGATAGTAGTTGAGTAACCAAAGAGTTCACGCATAGGTACTTTAGCAAGAATCTCTTGTTTGTTATTGTTTTGACTCCTAATTTCTTCAATCTTACCTCTTTTACTGTTTATATCAGCAATTATGTCTCCTACGTTTTCTTCAGGAGTAATAACAGTTACCAGCATAATAGGTTCTAAAAGAGCACTTGATGTTTCTCTAATGGCTCTGGAAACTGCCATTGATGTAGCAATTCTAAAGCCTGTATCATTAGTCTCTTCTGGAAGAGTCTCAGCTTGAAGAACTTCTACTCTAACTCTTTCTAGGTTTGCAGAGAAAATAGGACCATCATTGAGGGCATTAATAGCAGATTCTTCAATAGCATGTCTGAAGTTTAATGGTAAGTTACCTTTGTCTTTATATTCATAGATATTTTTTTGTTTAGATGATATTTCTTCTGGGGTCATTGGAGATATGCGTACCTTCACTTTCGCATAACAACGTTTGTCTCCAAGCATTCTATCAAACTCTTCTTGGGCAGAGTTAGCTGCTGTTATAGTTTCTTTGTAGGCAACTTGAGGGTCTCCGACATTAGCATTTACATTAAACTCTCGGAAAAGTCTATCTACAATTATTTCTAAATGAAGCTCACCCATACCTGAAATAAGAGTTTGACCTGTATCCTTGTCTTCACGGACCTTAATAGTTGGGTCTTCTTCTTGGAATTTATTTAAAGCATCTTTTAGGCTAGCTTCATCCGATTTTGATTTAGCTTCAATAGCAATGGAGATAACTGTATCTGGGAAATCCATCTTAGCTAAAAGAATATTATAGCTTTTTTCTGCAATTGTTTCCCCAGTCATAGTAAACTTAGTTCCTAAAATAGCACCAATATCACCAGCATGAAGTTCATCAACGTCCTGTTTACGGTTAGAATACATTTGCAAGATTCTCCCAGCTCTTTCTTTTTTACCATTATTAACATTGATAAATTGATCACCTTTCTTCAATGTACCAGAATAAACTCTTATATATACAAGTTTTCCAGAAAACTTGTCAGTAACAACTTTGAAAGCATATCCTGAAAACTTGGAATCTAACTTTGGATGTACAATCTCTTCTTTGAGTCCATCAGCGGTTGTCGCAATTAGAGGTGGTACATCTAGAGGAGAAGGCAAGAAGTCAATAATAGCATTCAGAAGAGGTTGAACTCCTTTATTCTTTAAGGATGAACCGCATAAAACAGGGATAAAGTTATTGGCGATAACTCCTTTTCTGATAAGAGAAATGATTTCACAGGGTGTTAATATATCACCCTCTAAATATTTTTCCATAAGAGATTCATCAAACTCAGCAATAAAGTCAATCAAAGCTTCTTGGTGCATTTCTGCATCTGCAACTAATTCTTCTGGTATATCTTTAGTTTCGAAGTTTGCTCCTAGTGAGTTTGGATCAAAATATATAGCCTTCATATTAATCAAATCAATCACACCTTTAAAGCAATCTTCACTTCCGATAGGAAGTTGGATAGGTAAAGCTCTGTCAGATAATCTTTCTTGAATCATTTCAACAACATTTTCGAAGTCGGCACCACTTCTATCCATTTTGTTAATAAAGGCAATTCTAGGGACTTTATACTTATCAGCTTGATGCCATACTGTTTCTGATTGAGGTTCTACACCTCCAACTGCACAGAATACAGCAACAGCTCCATCGAGAACTCTTAGAGAACGTTCAACTTCAGCAGTGAAGTCCACATGTCCAGGTGTATCGATAATATTAATTTGATGGTTTCTCCAATGGCAAACTGTTGTAGCTGAGGTTATGGTTATTCCTCTCTCTTTTTCTTGTTCCATCCAGTCCATTGTTGTGTTACCATCGTGAACTTCTCCCATCCTGTGGATATTGCCAGTATAAAAGAGAATTCTTTCAGTGGTAGTAGTTTTACCTGCATCAATATGTGCCATGATACCAATATTTCTAATTTTATCTAATTCTGTCGTTGCCATAAGATTATCCTTTAAAAAAGTTTAGATATTATCATATCATAAATGGTAAATCTGTCAAGAAAATTCTTAGTTAACTAAGTGTTTATAAAGCTGAATAAATATTGATTTTTCCTAGAAAGGACTTATAATCTGTAACTAATTAATAACTCATTTAGAGTTTTTTAAAAGTCATGGAAAATCCTTTCTTAAGTGCTGATTGTGGTTAAGTCAAGCCCTTCATTGTTACTCTGCCTAAAAAGTCCTAGGAAATTATGCAGAGAGTAATAATGGAAGAGGCAAGATCCAAAAAAAAAGGACAAGCTAAATATCTAAGCTTGTCCTTGGAAGATTTATAGTTTACTCTTCTAATTCCAAATCATCTGGAATTTCAATAGTAGTTTTGCCTGTGAGAATATCTAACATGACTTGAGCATCTGCATTTAACTCACCTTCAGGATACTTTTGCAAGAATTTCGAGAAGGTTTCAATAGCAGCTTGTTTATCATTCATATACTCAGATTGAGTAAATCCTTTCATAAACATTGCTTTATAGTCATCTTTGCCATTAGTAAAACTACCAATGATTTGGTCATAATAAAGAATAGTATCGTTATACTTACCCATTTTAGCTTGTCTTTCTGCTAGTTCAAAGAGTTTTTCAGCTGAAAGAGTAGGCTTAAGTTTTTCTTCATAAATAACAAAGTTAAATTCATCTTTGAATTCTTGTAGAAGAGATTCAAAGAGCTGAGTTGCTTGTTCACGTTTGAGTTTACCTTCAATCTGCGGTAACACGTGGTTAAGTGGCTTGTATTGAATAGCTTCTTCGTGAACAACTCTAAAGATAGCAGGATTGTCATTTTTCTGTAAAGTTAAGATATCGCTTACTTCGTTTACAGGTAAGTTCCAAATTGCTGTATTTAGAATAGTGTCTTTACCATAACCTGGGACAATACCATTGCTATAAACGTTGTTTATCAGTCTCTTATCAAAACTATTACTTGTATAATTATCCATAATTCTCTCAATTTCAGCATTGTCGTCATTATTCACAGCTGAAATGTATTGCAAGCGTGCATCTTCAGCATTATCAGTGTTTTCGAAGACTAATAATTCTATGTTACGGTATGGAGGTTTGGAAAACTCAAGCTTGTTATCATCGTAATATTCTTGGATTTCCTCATCAGTGATCTTGATTTTATCAGCAACTAGCTTTTGATAAGTGAAAGAGAGAATAATATTTCTAATGTTTCTAGCAAATTTATCAGTCTTATTTAGCTCTTTATCAAGTTCATCTTTTTTTAACTGATAATAATAAATATCTTTGGATAATAGATGTTCAAGAATTTCTTCTGGAGAGTTTTGAGCAATAAACATTCTTTCATTCTTATTAATAGAATTATAGTTGTCTATCAAATCTTGAACAGACCAGTTGAAATCCTCAATTTTGCTAGTTAAAACAGCTTTATTAAGTAACTCCTGATCGTTATTAGAGGTGTCAACAAAGTCTATTTTATTAAGAACCTCATTAGCAACAGTGATATTATACTTGTTTTTCACTTGCTCAATTAATTGGTCACTAATTGCTTTCTGCTTTACAGCTAAAGCTCTTGATTCAGCTAGTTCTTCTACTTCACTAAAGGGTTTTACAAAAGCATCATTTCTGTTTAAAATAGAAAAGATGTGGATACCAGTTTCGGATTCATAAGGACCATAAATTTCATCTTGATTAACAGGAAGTGAGAAAATTAAAGAATCCAGTAAAGCATCATAACCAATACCTTGGATATAGCCATCATTAGTGATTTCTCTAATAATTCCATCATTACCTTTAGCGTAAGAGTTTATTGATTTAACATTAGAAACTATGTTGAACTTTAATTCTTTTTCAGTAAGATCTTTCATGATATCTTGAGCAGATTCCATATCTTGTGCTTGAATGTATCTGATAGTTGCCTTAGCTGGTTCAGTGAAGAAATCAGGGTTGTCATTATAGTACTTTTTAGTTTCTTCATTACTAACACTAGCTTTGTCTCTTATATTTATTGTATAAAATTCTTGAATATAAAAAGGTTTTAATCTGCTTTCAATCAAGGAGATAACTTCAGGGTCATTATCATATCCCAACTGTTTTGCTTTAGCAAAAAAAGCTTCTTCGTTAGCCATAGAGTTCAATAATTTTACTTGTTGGCCAGCCATATTTAAGGCTTCTTGCTGTTCATTGGGAAGAGTAGTTATTAATTTAGTGAAATCACCTTTAGTAATGACTCCTCCATCGAATTTAACATATACCTCACTCTGAGACATATCCTTTCCATCTTTTTTTAATCCTGAACACCCCACAAGTATTACTACCAATGATATCAGTAGTGTTGCTATAGGTAAAAGTTTTCTCATTATTTAGACTCCTTAATCAATCGTTGTTAATACTAAAACGCTTAAGATTTTATTTGGTTACAGAAAAAGCAATATAAGCCAAAAGAGTCAAGACTTTTATTTTTTATTAAAGAAAAGTGAAAATTTGTTCATTTTTGGTATGGTATATGCAATGTAAGTCTATGAAAATTAAAAAAAAGTAAAAAATACTTAATTGGGAGGAACATTATGTTCAGATTTATGAAAAAAGACAAGGGATTCAGTTTAGTGGAACTTTTAGCTGTTATTATTATTATGACTATTTTAGCATCTATTGCGGTTCCAATTTATCTTCGTTACACAGAAAGAGGTAAAGCTGCTGGTCCTAAGGCTTATTTACGTTCAGTAAAACAGGCTTACGAAACTTATTACACAATGAATGGTACTACTGATGGCTACGAAGTTGAAGATGCATTAGATGATGCTGGTATTTCACAAGCAGTTAGAGATCAATGGGAATTTGATGTAATAGGCAACCCACCTCAAGAGTATATTTGTACTTCTACTTCAGAATTCGAATCAGGAGAAGGAAAACAAGTTAGATTTATCGTTGAAGATAACTCATATACTGGCTGGGGTATCGATACCTTTACCGATGTTGAAACTGGTGGAGAAAACTAATTTAGATTCAAACTAATTAGTTTTTAAAAAAGTTTAAATTTCGGGAGGCTGGATGACAATTCAAGAATTATTAAAATTCACTTCAGATGCAGGGGCTTCGGATTTGCATATTTCTGCAGGTTCTTACCCTATGGTTCGTGTTCATGGTAAAATGAAAAAGTTGAACATACCTCAAATGTCTGAAGAAGAGATTCAAAACTTAATATTTTCTGTTATGAATGAATCTCAAATAGAGATGTTTAATGAGAAATTAGAAATTGACTTCTCAACTAAACTATCTAACGAAGTTCGTTTTCGTGTTAATGCTTTTACTCAAATTAACGGTTTAGCTGCAGCTTTTCGTGTAATCCCTAACGAGATTAAAACTTACGAAGAGCTATATCTACCTGAAACTCTTAAGTCATTAACATATAAAGAGAAAGGTCTTATCTTAGTTACTGGTCCAACTGGTTCCGGTAAGTCAACAACTTTGGCTACTATGATTGACTCTATTAACGACCATTCTCAAAAACACATAATTACAATTGAAGATCCGATTGAGTTTGTTCATAAATCAAAGAACAGCTTAGTCAATCAGCGTGAGCTAGGACATGACACACATTCTTTTACTGCAGCTCTTAGATCTGCACTACGTGAAGACCCTGATGTGATTCTTGTTGGTGAGATGCGTGACTTAGAAACTGTTTCTCTTGCTTTAACAGCATCTGAAACCGGTCACTTAGTCTTCGCTACTCTTCATACTAGTAGTGCAACTAAATCTATTGACCGTATCATTGATATGTTCCCTAAAGAACAGCAAGCTCAGGTTAGATCAATGCTATCTGAATCTTTAGAAGCAGTTATTGCTCAAACTTTGCTACCTACAAAAGATGGCAAAGGCCGAGTTCCTGCTTTAGAAATTATGATTGCAAATGCGGCTGTAAGAAACTTGATTCGTGAAGAGAAGACTTATCAAATACCTTCTGTTATCCAAGCAGGTACAAAAGAAGGTATGCAAACAAAAGATCAATCTCTATATAATCACGTAATGAACGGTAATTTAGATAGAAAGACTGCAGAAAAGGTTGCTGATAATCCTAAGATCTTCGCAACTGGTGCAGGATTTAACGGATGATGAAACAAAAAAATTGTAAAGACTCAGGTTTTACATTAATAGAGCTGTTGGTGGTATTTGTAATAGTACTTGTCGCAATTGTAGCCCTATATGTAGGGATTCAATTTGCTGAAAAACAAGTAACAAGAAATTACCATTCAAGAAGAGCTTTATTGATTGCCTCTGGGACATTAGATTATCAATTTTACTTAAAAAAGAAAAAACTAGGGTACTTTGACTTGAGTCAAACTGGTGGTTTAGGAGGGGCTCTCATTGATGGTCCTTCTCTCTACCCGTCTAATGATTCAAGAAATTTACAAGGAAGCATTACTGCTACTATCAAGAGTGATGAGTTAACTTCTTTAAGTTCTTTTGAGATTGATGGAACAGACAGACTTAAGAAAACCGTAATCACTGTAGTTGTTGAGTGGAAAGAACCTGCAAGTGAAAATAAAACAAAATTTGTAAAAATGGTGGAAGATTATTATGAAGTTCCGTTCTAATAGAATTAATATATCTCTAAGAAAAGATCATGGTTATTCTATTGTTGAACTTATGGCAGTAGTGGTATTATCTACAATAGTTTTTATTGGTGCATATATCGCTATTTCAACTTTCTTCCTCAAGTTTCAACAAATACAAAGGATTTCTGTCCTTAATAGAGAAGCATACGAATGTATGCAGATACTTAAAAATGGTGTCACTGTTAATGTAAATAACGATATGCATTTTATGGGTATATCTAACTGTGATTCTGCAACACTACAAGGTAATTATGTTGGCTCTGGTGGCAGGTCAGAAATTCTTCTAAAACCACCAAGTTTTCATAGTTTAAATAGTGAGTCTGATTATATAGAAATATCTCTGAACAGAGGTTACGTTGTTTATGATAAGAGTATTTATAGTTCTTCATATACACAAACAAGAGATCAATATATCTTTCCAAAACTTAAAAATAATAAGCATAGATTGATTGAAGTAACAAATCTTGTTTTTAGTAATGCTGATCCAGAGAGTTTAGAATTAAAAATTGTCAAAGTAGAACTTGAAGCACGTATAGAAATTTCGCGAGACAAAGATGATAATCCCGAATGGTATTATGTGAATTATGAAACATTAATAGCAATAGGAAAAATACAATGATAAAAGTTAAAATAAAAACTTATTTAAATGATTCAGGGTTTATCCCTTTAGCATTTGCTGTTGTGATTATATCATTAATGTCTGTGATAGCCATTGCTCATATTGCTGTTACTGATACTCATGGATTAGTTAATGGTTATCATATGCAGCAAGAACTACACCTACTAAGAGGTGAGTCTGATAGAGCTCATAAGTTAACTTTAGTTGACGGTGGACCATTTTCTTTATCTGGTGGATTCTCATCACTCCCTACACTAGTTGATCTTAGGGGGGTTGAGAGAGTATACGATAGTGGATTTGGTAAGAGTACTTTTAAGGTTCGTACTGTAGCAGAAAAAGAAGCCGATGTAACTGGAGCCAGTGTTTTTGATGTATCAAATGTATATGCTATTAAATCATTAGCAACTGTACGATTGGGCGCTGGTAATGGCTACAATGGAGGCGATTCTCCTGTTGAAATATATAGTAAGCGAATTTTCAAGAATGAATCTTATGCAGGTTATCACTACTTTACAGATGATGAAAGTTCAATAAATGTTGATATTGGTGATGATGATCAAGTAAAATTCTATGGTAGAGATGAAATTCATGGAAGAGTTAGATCCAATACTGATATCTATATCCAAAATAGTGGTCAAGGAAACAACGGTGGCTGGCCTACCTTCTTTGATGAAGTATATACTTCAGGTGAAGTTATCTCTATTAGTGGAAATTATCCACTAGACCAAGTTTTCCGTAAAGGTCTTACTGAGAATTTACCTGAACTTGAGTTTCCTACTGAAGCTCAAGCGGCTAGAACAGGAACACATATTGATGTCGGTGAGAATGATGTCCTTAAGGTTGTAGTAAGTGGAACATCTTTTACATCCTTCTATGGAACAAGAATTCCTAGTCCCCAAGATTCAGTTATCATTTATGGTATAACCTGGCCAGATACTTTGGTTATAACTCCAGCTCCTGGTGATTTAAATGATATTACTTCAACCCAATTACCTGGAATGCAATTAGACACACTGGATGTACAATTACTGACTAAAATGGACACATTATGGTCAAATGGTCCTTCAGGACGTGTGAACGAAAACTCGATTTTTGTTGAAGGAGAATTGTGGCTTGAAGGTGTATTCACAGGAAGACAAACTTGGGCAAGTGAAGATACTCTCTATTTAACTGGAGACATACTCTTAAGTGGTACAAATAAAGGGAACAGTCCTGATGGCTCTGATGGCCCAATGAATACCAGAGATATGGTAGGATTAGTTTCTGAGAAAAGTATTCTTATCCAGTATGGTTATCGTCACCCAGAAGACTCCTTAAGAGTTAAGAATAACTGTGGAAGGTATGAAGATCTACCTGGAGACGAAGATGATGGTGGTATTCATATTTATGCTGCTATGATAGCTCTCGGTGAAGGGGAAACTTCTATGGAAGACGGTGTATTCTCTTTCCAATACCAACACCCACATCCTAGTTTATTTGCACTATGGAGACCGAGAAGATATCCTCCTGGTCAAACACAAGGTGATGAGTTACCTTTCGACTTCCTTGAATTGGGGACTTTTACTCCTTTTAGACATAGATTAATGTTTGATGGCTGGACAACTCTCCATTCATGGCCACTTGGTCCTGACTGGCCTGCTGATTATGGTTATCCTTTTTACGGACCATTATGGCCAGAAACCCGAGCAGAATCCTTCAGAGAACGTGGGACTATCAGTATTTTCGGTTCTATAGCTCAAAGACGTAGAGGGTTTGTGCATAGATCTGGTAGTGATGATATAAACACTGGTCATCCCTGGGATATAGCTAACTATCATTATGGCTCACATCCTAGTGCTATAGGAATTCCAAACGCTCCAGGAGCTACTGGTAGTGGAGTTGGTTATCAAAAGAATTATAACTATGATAATAGATTTAGAACAAATCCTCCACCAAAATTTCCGGAGGCTCAACTAAAGGGAGGAGTTTCTCAATTTGATCCAGATAGCTGGTATTTACTTGTTGGAAAAGAAGCTCCACAAATTTTAAGAAACTAAATACAAAAAATAAAGAGGCGATATGAGTAAAAAAACTAAGGTAAGATTTAAAGAATCACTTGGTATAGACATTGGATCCCACAGTGTTAAAGTCGTCCATCTAAAAAGACTTAGCCATGGGTACAAGTTATTGAATTATGATGTTCGCTCAACTGTACCTGAAGGGATCGAATACTTACCAAATGATTTACGAAATGATCGATTTACTCCGGTACTTGGTTCTATACTGAAAGGTATGAAAATCAATCCGAAGAAAATTAAACATGTCGTAAGTTCAATTGGTGGTGATGATACAAGTATCAAACAGGTAAAAACAATCTATTTACCTGATGAAGAACTTGATTCAGCACTTTCATTTGAAGCAAAAAAACATATTCCTATAAGTGGGAATGAAATGGTATTAGACTACCAAGTTTTAAATATTGAAGAGAAAACAAACAATATGAATATCATATTGGCAGCTTCTACTAAAAATGTAATTAATTCTCATGCAGAGGTATTAAGTTCTGTTGGTTTAACACCTGGTGTTATTGACATAGACGCATTTGCTATTACAAACGCATTTCTTTTGAGCTCTTTTGTTGAAGAGGGTGTTTATGTATTAGTTAATGTAGGAGCCCATAGAACTAATATTGTGATTTATGGACCAAAAGCAAAATTCTTTACAAGAGATATTGCTTACGGTGGTTACAATATTACTCAAGATATTATGAGAAAACATAATTTAGAATTTCCTGAAGCAGAAACATTTAAAGTTGAACATGGCATTACTGATGCTAGTCCAACAGGAGAGACAACTCTTTCTATGTTAGATATTTCAGAAAAAAATACAGAAGATTTGATTACTGATGAAATTAGAAGATCAATCAGATTCTATGTAAAAGAAGCAGGAAATAGTGATTTTAGAAAAGTTTACTTGATGGGTGGTTCAGCCAAAGTTAAAGGCCTTGCGGAATATATCGAATCAAAGATAAGTGTTCCTACAGAAGTCTATAACCCATTTGGCTCAATCGAAATGCCTGAGAAATTCAAAAATAGTCAAGATCCACAGCTTTGCCTTGCATTAGGTCTTGCTATGAGACCAGAATAGGGGGATGAATGGAACAATTCTATTTTGGAATTAACTTAAATAAATTTGGTGAAGAGCGATTAAAAGCTCTCAAAGAGAAGAGAACCTACATTAATACTCTTATTGCATTTTTTGTAATAGTTATTGCTGTTGTAGGTTTTACCTATTATACTAATCTAAATTTAGAAAAGAAGATTCAAACTCGTAAAGATCAGTTAGCTGAGATCAATAAGCAAATAAGTTCTTATGATAACATTGTTAGTTCTACTAGTTCAAAAAACCTAGAGAAAGATATGGAAAGATTTGCCCAAGCTTATAACAGAAGAATATTCTGGACTAAGAAGCTTCAGGCTTTAGCAGAAATTACTTCTGATTCTTTAGCAATCTCTAAGTTTGAGTATAAGAATGGTAACTGGGATTTAATCGGACTTATCAAAGCAAAGAATCATGAAGTTCCTCAAGATATAATCAATAAGTATAGAACTTCATTGATTGAAAGAGAAGAATTTAATGATTTCCGTTCTGTAGAGTTCGTTAATAGAGACCTTGTTAAGAAAATGCTTAATATTGAAACTGACAATGAGATGGATGTTGTCTATGATTTTAAAATTCAGTGTACTAGTAAATATTATGAAAGAAGGAGAAGAAAATGAAGCGTAACTATACTATCTTAATTGTATTAATTCTTCTTTTCTCCGCAGCATACTACTATTTTGCTGATCAGATAGTATCTGGTAAAGTGCAAGAAGTCACTAAACTTGATAATAAAATCAAAGCAGCACGTCAGGATTTGAACAGTCTTATTGTTCAAAATGAGAAATTAGGGGAATTCACTTCTATTTTATCTCACACTTTAACCAAAGATAATGAATTCTCATCTGATGAGATACATGACATTATTTTTAATATGGATGAAATTGCTCAAAAATATGGTATTAATATCTCGGGTATTAATCATAAGAGTCTCTTCACTTCAGCTGATCAGTTAGAACACGAATTCTCATTTGAATTCACATCAACTTATGTCAAATTAGGAAGATTTCTTAACGATATAGAAAAGATGGATTATTTAACTGTTATCAATGATTTTACAATAGATCCTGAAAAAAGAATAGAGAAGAAACAAGACATTGAAAATGTTCAAGATTTAGATAAGAACTACATTGTCAATTTTAGCATTTCATTTATTAAACACAAGATGAGGTAATTATGGAATATAGATATGTAAAAGACTTAGCTTATATTCTGTTAGTTGCATCAATAATATTCCTTGCTGTGTTTGCAGTTAAGCATTATAATACTGAACAGGGTGTTGATCCAAAATCTGCTTATGCAGAGCAAGAAGTTGATTCAAACTTGCTTCGTAAAGCTATTGAGATTGAACAAGGTATCAAACAAAGAAAAGAATTCACATTTTCAATTAATAAAGATCCTTTAAAACAAGATATTATCCTTCCTCAAAAAGTTGATGAAATCAAACTTAGGTTACAAAAAAGATATAATCAAATCAGATTATATGGTGTATTAAAGTTTGATGATGAATTGTTAGTAGGAATAGATCACAAAGATATCGAAGCTCAATATAAGATTGGAGATAAAATCCAAGGTTCAAGATTAAGTATTAGATCTGCAGACCCTATAACACAAACAGCTGTTTTAAGTGATGGAACTAAGCTAGAAGTAGAAGAAAGAATGGATGTATATGATATCCCTTCAGAAAAAAAGACCCCCCAACAAACTGACGATTTTTCTAATCAAAATTATTAAAATAGGTAGGAGAAACTATGAAAATATTCAATGTTAGAATAAGAAAATTTACTCTAATTATGTTAACATTACTGATGGGCTTATCATTTGCCTTTGCTCAGAGTAATGAAGATTTATTAGTTAAAAAGATAGATAATCTTAATTTTAAAGATGCTACAATTACAACAGTAATTGAATCAATATCAAAACTCACTGGCATCAATATTGTTGTTGCAACTGAAGGCACTAAAAAGGCTGATGAAGGTGAAAAAAGAGTCACTGTAAGATTAAATAACATTTCTGTAGAAAATGCTGTTTCTTTAGTTGCAAAATCATATGGATTTGCTTATAAAGTAATCGGTACAAATACATTCTTAATAGGCCCAACAAGTATAGTTGAGCAAGAGTCAGGTACAAGAAACTATGTTTATCAATTAAAATATATTGATTCTGATAAAATAGTTTCAGCTTTCAGTGATGTTCCTGGTGAAGTTATTGAAGTTTCAGGACAAAATGCACTATTAATTAGAGCTAATCCTGAAACCTATGCTGATATCGAGAACCAAATTAAAAAACTTGATATGCCACAAAAACAAGTACAAATTAGAGTTAGAGTTATTGAAGTTAATCTCTCAGACTCTAAACAAATGGGTATTGATTGGTCAAAGTTAAATCAACTTACAACAATTATTGCTGAAGATCCTGTTAATTATGCTGGTGTAGGCCTCCCTTACAATTTCTCTGATGAAACAGGAGCATTACCATTTGGTGAAGCTACTGAAATAGGGGTTAAACCTGCTAACCAATACTTCCAAAAGATGAGTGATTGGGATGACTTTGGTAAATTCTCAAGACAGCTTTATGCTTTTGATATTACTATTGACTGGTTATTAGAAAACAACTCAGCTAAGATTCTTACAGATACAAGACTAACATCTCAGAATGGTGAATCTGCTTATGTTCATATTGGTGAAACTTTACCTTTCGTTGTTATGGATAATGATAAAGAAGTTCAAGTTGAAAAAAGTGAAACAGGTATTAAACTTAACATCACTCCAAACGTGAATTCTGAGAATGAAATTACTACACATATTATACCAGAAATATCTTCTGTTGTTGAGCTTGTTAATGGTTATGTTCCTAGAATAAAAGTAAGAACTGTTAACTCAACAATTACTGTTCCTAGTGGTGATACATTTATAGTTAGTGGGCTTCTTTCTTCACAATTAACAAAAAGAGAAAATAAAGTTCCTTTCTTAGGTGATATTCCTTTTGTGGGTAGATTCTTTAGACATCAAACTGAAATGTTGGAAAAAACAGATCTTATTATTGAGATGACACCAACAGTTGTAAATGCAGGAGATTATAACCAACATGCCAAAGTTGAAGATGTAATGTCTGAAACTTTAATTAAATTTGAAGAACAAGAGTAACAACAATTGGGAGTAATTATGAAAATTAAAAAATTTACAATATTGTTGATTCTATTATCGCTTGCTATGTTATTAGTTAGTGGTTGTGATGATAGAGATCTTCCGACATCTACTGATGCTGAATATAAGATCGTCAGACTCGAATCAACTGTTGATTTAATATATGCTGATAATAACGTTACCTTTAGTTATATCAGTGCTTATGTAAGAGATAATAATAATTTTGGTGCAGCTGAAATTCCAGTAAGATTCCAAACTGATCGTGGAAGTATTGTTACATCTGCAATAACAAATCAATCAGGTATTGCTAGAGTCCCATTCTATGATGCTGGAGAAGTTGGTGAAGCTACTATTACTGCTATCGTTTACACATATTCACAATATGATGCAACAGAAATTACCGGTAATGATAGCAAGTCAATTAAGATTACAATAGCTGAAAAGCCAGCAATAGGTAACTTGACTATAGAAATTTCATCAAATGAATTTTTAGTTAATCAATCAGTTGTTGTTAGAGCACGTGTTTATGATACTTTATCAAACCCTGTTGCTGACTCTACAATGATTAGATTTGAAACTGATCGTGGTTTCTTTGTTGCTGATGATGGCGAAACAAATATGGGTTCAATTGCAATTATCCCTACACAGAATGGAATGGCTCCTTTAAGATTAAATGTAGGCCAACAAGCTGGTATTGGTAATGTTAATGTAAGAATAGATACATTAAGTGCATCTGAAAATTACACAGTTAGACCAGGTAATCCTTTCAACTTAAATGTTAATACTTACCTAGCTGATGATGAACTTAACCTTGTTGAAGAAACAAATGAAGCTATGATTGATACAGAATACAAAATTGTTGTACAAGCAGACCTCAAAGATGCATTCAACAATGCTAATCCGAATAAAGTTGTTAGATTTGAAACAAATTTAGGAACTTTCTATAACACATCAGAGGTATTCTATCAAAACACTAATGCCCAAGGTATAGCAAAAGTTGTATTTACTCCTGGCTTAGCAGCTGGACCTGCAACTATTACAGCCTTTGCAAATAGTGATACTTTATCTTCTGTTGCCTTATTTACTATAAGATCTGATGAACTTCATTCAATTAGATTTAATACCCAAGATCAAGTTAACTTAAATGTTGCCAACACTGGTGGTATTGATTCAAAGATTTTGTATGTAAGTTTATATGATATTAATGGTAATTATATTGATAATGAAACCAATATTTATTTCAAAATGATTGGTGCAATCCCTGGAGGCAACAGTGATGTACATAGTCCAGCTTACCTAAGTGGTCAAGATGAGAATGGGGTGGTACATACTACTTCTAATGGTGGACAAGCCGCAGTATCTGTTGTTGCTGGTACAAAATCAGGTGTAATAAAACTTAGAGTTTCTACTACTGAAGAAGGACTTGACTCTGCTGCAACAAATGTAATTAGAGC
Source organism: Cloacimonadales bacterium (SeqCode) (assembly GCA_963678375.2). Taxonomy (GTDB): domain Bacteria; phylum Cloacimonadota; class Cloacimonadia; order Cloacimonadales; family JAFGVF01; genus JAEKNW01. The sequence continues at coordinate 1,013,491 of OY782831.1, read as the reverse complement.
AACAAAGACTAATATTCTTATTCAGGCTGGACCTCCTTCTTATATGTTCTGGGGTATTCCACAACACGATCAAGCTGTAGCTATAGGCGGTGGTATGTGGGAACTTCTTATGAATGTAGCTGTTAAGGACGTCTATGGTAATCCAGTATCATACGGTACTTCTGTTTGGTTCTCAATGGAATCAGCAACAGAAAATGCTATGATTCAGGGTTCTGCTTATGTTGGAAATGGTCCTGATGTTACTGCTAATGACTCTAATCCATCAGAAATAGATTCTTTATCTTCAGTAGGTGTTGCTTATACCTTATTAACATTCTCTAGTGAATTAAGTCTTCAAGAAATTACTCTTTCTTCAGAAACAGCAGGTATTAATCCTGAAACATTAGAAGATGATATTATCATAACTCCATTAGTGTATGAATTACCTTGGAATGAACCTGAAACTGATATGCAGGTTAATCCTGGTCATATCGACTTCTTTGGTGCTACACCTGAATTCTTATGGGTAGATGTTATCGTTAGAGCTAGAGATGGTCAAGGTCAACCAATTCAAAATGTTACTTGGACTTTTACATCAGATAGAGGAACATTCTATGACTTTATAGTTACTTCTTTCCAGACAAATGAAGCTGTATCTGATGAAGAAGGATATGCTAGAATAAAACTTAAAGTATTTAATTATGAAGGTTTACCAAGTCCTGATGGTGTAACACCAGGACAACAGCAAATTCAGATTGAGGCACGTGTTCTCGGTACTGGTATTTCTGAAAATGGTAGAACTATGATTCTTAAATACCCTTAATAGAGATATTATTTAATTATTAATGAGCCCGGTATCCGAAAGGATATCGGGTAACTATAAACTTAGAAATTTTAAATTAAAAGGATTTATTATGTCATTTAATCCTCAATTCGCAAGAATAGGTGAAATATTAGTTCACAAAGGTTACGCTACAGAAGAGCAGATTAAAGAAGCTTTAATCAAGCAAGATAATTTTGCCCTTAAGTTAGGTGAAACCTTAATCAAGTTGGGATATATTCAAGAAAAACAACTTTTAGAATGTATCTCTCTTCAATTAGACATTCCTATCGTGAATTCTTCTGAATTAATGGAACTTGATGTAGAAACAGTTTCCTTAATCTCAGAACCTTTTGCTTATGAAAATAGAGTATTATGTCTAAGAGTAGTCGACGATACTTGTATTGTTGCCATGACAGATCCAGACGATCTTAATATCTTAGATAGTTTGAAAAAAGTATTAAATAAGAATGTTGAACCAATGTTAATTGGTGATTCTTTACTTACCGATGCTTTGGAAAAATACTACAAGAGTATTAGAACAACTTCCCAAGTTGAAGATGCTGTTGGCAACTTTGATTTTGTTGCTGTTGATAGTGATGATAATGAAATATCTATCGATAGTGGAGCAGATTCAAAGGCCGATGCTCCTGTTGTTAAGATGATTAATCTTATTATTTCAGAAGCTATCAAGGCTGGTACAACAGATATCCATATTGAACCTTTGGTAAAAAGTACTAGAGTTCGTTTCCGTGTTGATGGTGCTTTAAGAGAAGTAATGAACCCACCTATTGCTATGCATGCTGGTTTAATCTCTCTTATCAAAGTTATGGCTAAGCTTAACATTGCTGAAAGAAGATTGCCTCAAGATGGTCACATGGGACTTAAAACATCTATTAAATCTGTGGATGTTCGTGTTTCTATTGCTCCAACTGTACTTGGTGAAAAAGCTGTGTTACGTCTTCTTGATAAAGGAGATTTCGGCTTCAAACTTTCTACATTAGGTTTTGAAGCTGATGATTTAGAAATCTTCCAAAAAGTGATTAAGAGACCTTATGGTATCATTATTGTTTCTGGTCCAACAGGTTCTGGTAAATCTACATCATTACATGCAGCAATTAAAACTATTGAAAACATTGAAACTAACATCATTACAGTTGAAGATCCGGTTGAATATAGACTACAGGGTATTACTCAAATTGAAACTAAAGATGAGATTGGACTTACTTTCCTTTCTGCTCTTCGTTCAGTTTTACGTCAAGACCCTGATATTGTTCTTATTGGTGAGATTAGAGACTTTGAAACTGCTGATATTGCGGTTAAATTCTCACTTACCGGTCACTTAGTTTTCTCAACTCTTCACGCAAATGATGCTCCATCAACAATCACTCGTTTGATTGATATTGGAATCAAACCTTACCTAGTTGGTTCATCTCTATGTCTTGTTATGGCTCAAAGATTGGTTAGAAAAGTCTGTCCAAACTGTGTTACAGACTATACTCCTACCGATGTTGAACTCTTACAAGCAGGTATTACACCTGAAGAAGCAAAAGAAATTAACTTTAAAATAGGTGCTGGTTGTGTCCATTGTGATAACACTGGTTACGCTGGTAGAGAAGGTATCTTTGAATTATTACCTGTAACTCCAGAAGTAAGAGCTGAGATCTTTGCTGAAAAGAATCAAGATATCATTAAGGAAACAGCTCTCAACCAAGGTATGAGAACTCTACACGATGCAGCCTTAAGAAAGATGAAAAAAGGTATAACATCAATTCGTGAAGTAATTAAACTTACTATTAACGACTAAAAAAATAAAGGTATAATATGGCTAATTTCTCGTATACAATAAAAGATGCGAAAGGTGCTAGAAAAGAAGGTATTATCAAGGCTAATACAATGGATGAAGCTATTGATAAATTAGCTACTGATGGTGGTACTATCATTTCAGTTAGAAATGCTAACGATGGATCTTTCAAAGGAAAACTTTCTCTCTTTGATAAAATCATGTTAGCTATCTATAAGATGAGAACTGCTGTTAAACTAAAAACCTTAGTTTTCTTCACCCGTCAGTTATCTACAATGTTTTCGGCTGGTCTTACCATTGAGAAAGCTATCTCTGACCTCGGAAAAGAAGAGAAAGATCCAAAGTTCAAAAAGGTTTTAAAGAAAATCGATGATGATATAAGAAAAGGTTACTCTTTATCTGAAGCTTTCGAGCAACATCCTGGTGTGTTCAATCCTCTTTATGTTTCACTAGTTAAGGCTGGTGAGGTATCTGGTACTCTTCACACTGTTTTGGATGAGTTAGCAGAAAACTTAGAAAGAACCGAAGATACAAGAAGAAAAGTTAACTCAGCAATGACTTATCCTTTCTTTATTTTATTCTTCTTAATATTCGTTGTTTGGTTCCTTTTCTACTATATTATCCCAAAATTTAGCGATATTTATGCTAATTTTGGTGCTGAACTCCCAGTAGCTACAAGAGTTGCTATCTCAATTAGTAACATTATTAAGGGTAATCTCTTAGCTACGGTAGGTATTTTAATAGCTATTGGACTATTCTTCTTTGTTATCAACCTAACCGACAAAGGAAGGTGGGTAATTGATAAGATGAAACTAAAAATACCAGTTGTAGGAAGTCTTGTTGAATCTTCTGTGATGAGTAAATTCTCTAGAACTTTCTCCATTCTTATGAAAGCTGGTGTTCCAATTATGGATACTTTGGAGTTGGTTGAAAATGTGGTTGGAAATGCTGTTATCGAAGGGGCGGTTAGACGCTCTCGAGTTATGATTAAAGAAGGTTATGGTATAGCCCAAGCTTTCAGATCTACTAATGTATTCCCATCTACTCTACTTCAAATGATCTCTACTGGTGAAGAAACTGGTGATTTGGATAAACTCTTAAGTAAAACTGCTGAGTTCTATGATAAAATTATTGATTCAGTGATTGATAAATTAACTTCTCTTATCGAACCAATGTTGATTATTCTTATGGCTGGTGTTGTAGGCTCAATTATTATTGTGATCTACTTACCAATCTTCAATCTTGGTGAAGCAATGTCTGAAGGTCTTAAATAATTAAGATATAACTAATATAAAAATTAGGGTGAGATTCATATCTCACCCTTTTTGTATATATCCGAATATATTTTTAATCTGCTCCTTCATTGTATCTATCTTCTTGCAATCCTAGAACATTAAGGAGATTCTAACAATGAAGAAATAGTAGAATCTATATATTAATGATAAGCTATAAAGGTATAATCAAAATTTAACTCTCTTTTTTTACTTGCTCAATAAATTTATAAACAATCCATCTTTCATCCAATTGGTTCTTATTAACTGCTAGTAGTTCATTTTCTCTATAAGGAATTTTTCTATTTATAGAACGAAAATCTATGCTATCCTTGCCAGATACTTCTGCTAAAAGACCATCTTCAATGAAATAGACTCTGTTTTCATACTCAAAAGTTTTAGTTAAATCCTTTGTATTGTTCAGGAAATTAATAAATTTATAGTATTTTAAGAGTAATTTAGTTTCTATCTTAACTTCCTCAGCTTTAATAAATTCAAGATTATTATGATAAGTTTGATATTTTTCAAGCAATCTATCTGCAAGATCATTATTAGAAGAAAGATAATAAGTATGTATGAGTTGTCGTAATTCATCTTGCTTACCTTTAGTACAATTTGAAAGACAAAAGTTAGAATCCTTTAAATCACAATTTTCTGGATTGTCGGGACAAATAGGTAGTTGTAGATATTTATTGAAAATCGAAAGGATATCACTAATGAAAAATCTACTTCTAAATGGGCCTATGTAATATTTATCTGATTGAGTATTCTCTTTAATGCTCAGATAAGGGGCTCTGGTCCAGTCTATAGCTAAATAGGTATAATTTTCCCATAAATTAATATAGTCATTGAAATACGGGGTAAATGAGCGCACAAGACTCTTATACCAGACTAAGCTGTCTATGTCACTTAATCTTAAATCGAAAACTAAATCTTCAGCTTTCTTCCACAGTTCTTTTATTTTATCATCATTATTTCTTTGCTCATATAAGCTATTAATTCTAACAAATAAATTGCTAGTAAGTCCTGCAAAAATGACATTTTTACCATCAGTGAAATAAAAAGTAGCTTTAGATTCGGGTAATTGTTGAATAGCTAATTCATTATCTAATAATATTTTCATTTTCATCCTCATTTTGTTCCAAATTAAGATAATAGATATTTGCTAATAAATCTCTATAGCTTTAGTCAATAGGCAGCTAGGAAGAATATATTAACATACTCATTAAAAAATAAGCAAGGTAATTTGGTTTTAATTATTTAATATCAAAATAGAAAAACATAGCTTTCTTGTCTATGATTATTTAGGGCAAAGTCCTAAACTCAAAATGTTACCCTGTTACCTTTCAGGGTGATTAAGTGTTTAGTTAGGGTAACACATTTGAAAATATTTAAGTCTAAACAAAAGTAAGTAAAGTGTATAAGATATTGATATATAATAAAAAAGGGCAAAAAGTATCAAGAGAAGAAAAACTGGAATAATAAATGTAATATAATTAACTATGAATATGAATAAAAGAATTTTAATTGCTACATCAAATGATGATCATAGGTTCCTACTTTCAGTACTCTTAACTGATGCAGGTTATGAAGTAGATGCTCCAAAGAATTTGGAAATTTGTCCCGCATTGTTCGAGCAGTATGATTATTATAAAGTCATTTTAGATTATGACTATAGGGTTAAAGCTAATCGTATGTTTTGCAGTTATCTTGAAACACAAAGACAGTTCAGAAAAAGTGTCTTGATTCAAGCATTAACTGATGAAGACATTATGACTAAAGTGTTTGAACAAGGTGGATTTGTAGTTAACAAACCTTACGATACTGAGAAGCTCCTATTGGTAGTTAATAGCAGTTAACCTATTTAAAAGGACTCCAATCATCTCTATCCCCAAGATAGAGAAATATATGATGACAGGCAGAAAGTCTAGCTGCTACAAGGAGGTTTTTATCATACAAGTAGGTAATTTCATCGATGGTTGTTTATTATTAAGAGTTGTATGTAAAAGAGTTAATTATTAAATACTCTTTTTGCCAGATATTTCTGGTCTGAAAAGTTCTCCCATATAGGGTCTGTACGGTTTATTTCTTCAGCTTGGTTTGGTAATATGAACGTACGAATACCCAAGTACCTCAGGAAGAGTCTTAATTAAGACTCTTCCTTTACTTATCCATTGAAGATTATAGTGTTATTCTTAAAAATTCTCCACCATAGCAACCATCAAGTTATTGGATGACTACTTGGAAAAGCTATTAAAATGACTATTTGATAAATTATAATATTAATATCATTGACAGTTTAACTATGTTCAAGCAAATTGCCTAAAAGTGAATATGGGAGTTATTATGCCTAAAATTGAAGAACTTAGTATAATTAAAAATCATTACAGAGGGAAAGTTAGAGATATATATGATCTTGGAGAGGTTTTATTAATTGTTACTAGCGACAGAATTTCTGCCTTTGATGTCGTCTTTCCTAACGAGATACCAAATAAAGGGAAAATTCTGAATCAAATCTCAGTCCATTTTTTTAAAGAGACAAAATCGATTATTGATAACCACTTTATTACTGATAACATAGATGAATATCCTGAAGAATTACAAGCCTATAGAAATGAACTTGAAGATAGAAGTATGCTTGTAAAAAAGACCAAAGTAATTCCCTTTGAATGTATTACTCGTGGTTATATTTCTGGTTCAGCTTGGAGCGAATACAAAAGAGGTGGAACAGTAGGTAACACTCTTTTGCCTGAAAACATGAAAGAAAGTCAGAGATTCTCAGAACCATTATTTACTCCATCTACTAAAGCTGACGAGGGACATGATATTAATATTTCTTATGTGGAACTGCTAGCAAGATGTGATAAGATAATTGCAGAAGAGTTAAAAAACAAGTCACTAGAACTATATAAATATGCACATTCATTATTATGGGATAAGGGGATAATTTTAGCTGATACCAAGTTTGAGTTTGGTGTTATTGGAAGTAAGATAATTTTGATTGATGAAATGCTAACACCTGATTCTTCTCGATATTGGGACATAGATGATTATGTTGTAGGTCAAACCCCCAAATCTTATGATAAACAATATTTAAGAGATTATATCTCAGATACAGGTTGGGATAAAAACCCACCTGCTCCGGAGTTACCTGATGAGATAATCAAACAAACCTATGAGAAGTACTATAAGGCTTATAAAATAATTGTAGGAGATAAGGCAAAAGCATGGGATACAAAATAGTTATAGTTGATGATGAAGTAGAAATCACAGAAAACTTAAAAGATGATATTACTGACTTAACAGATGAATTTGAAATAATATGTTGTAATTATGGTTATGATGCACTAAATACTGTTTTTCAAGGTAATATTGATTTAGTTATTAGTGATATAGCGATGCCTGATATGGATGGTTACGAATTATACAATAGGATTAAGGATTATAACAAAGATATTCCTATAATAATGATGACAGGCTTCGGTTATGACCCTAATCATGTCTTAGTTAATATTAAAAAGTTTGAAAAGATTGAAGTCTTACTTAAACCTTTTGATCCAGAAAAGCTACTAGAAAAAATACGAAAATACTTGCGGAAATGAAAGAATTTGATAGATTAATAAATATAGTCTCAACCTTAAGAGATCCTGAAAATGGTTGTCCTTGGGACTTGAAGCAAACTAGCAAGACTTTAATCTCTGGCATGATTGAAGAAGTGTATGAAGTCGCTGAAGCTGTTGAATCAAAGAATCAAACAGATCTTCAAGAAGAGCTTGGGGATTGTCTTTTACATATTGTTCTTCAAGCTCAAATTGCAAGAGAAGAAAAGTCATTCATGATAGAAGACGTTTTAGAAGGAATCAGCGATAAGTTAGTTCGACGCCACCCTCATATCTTTGGCCAAGATAAGCTTACAGATGCTATTCAAGTTAAACAACGCTGGGAGGAGATTAAACTAGCTGAAAAGAAGGATAGGGAATCTGTCTTAGATGGAATACCAAAAGCAATGCCCGGTTTGTTACAAGGACAAAGATTGCAAGAAAAAGCAGCCTCAGTGGGTTTCGATTGGCAAGATTTAGATCCTGTATTTGATAAGATTCAAGAAGAAATTGCAGAAGTTAAGGCTGAAATAGCTAGCAATAATCATAAAAGACTTGAATCAGAGATAGGGGATTTATTATTTTCAGTAGTAAATTTAGCAAGAAAACTCAAGATAGATTCAGAGTTAGCGATGAAAAGTGCTAACGTTAAGTTCAGTACTCGATTCAAGAAAATCGAAGCTGAAGTAAAGAAAACAGGGACAAAAATTAATGAAAAAAGTCTGGAAGAGTTGGATAAAATCTGGGATAATATCAAAAAAACTGAATAGACATAATTTTTCAACCATCTATTTCACAGTTGGTTTTCTAATTATTATAGGAATATTTATTGGTTTTAGTCAAATTCTTATAAAAAGTTTACGGGAAGACTCCAAGAAAGCTCCATCATTATTTGCTAGTTATATTTATAATACAAAATCATATCTTGATGAAGCTCAAAAAAACTATAATGAAATTGTTAATAGCTTGGATTTGATTAATAACAACTACCGGCAAGCTAATGAGAATTCGCAACTATTAGCAAAGATCTTTGATCGATGGATTAGAAGTCTCAGCGAGTTCAAAGGGGAAGAGAACTTCTATGACTACTTCTCATCAGAGTTTACTGAAGACCTAAAATTTCCAGTGATTCTAACTGATGATAAAAGAATACCACTAACTTGGAGAAATATACAAATTCCTGAAGTTTCTTATCAGGACCTTTCACTTACTCAGAAGGACAGCCTAACTGCCTTGATTAATCGGATGGAAACTATTGACGTAGAGATTTCTGGTAAGATTATAAATTATGTTTATTACCTACCAATAAAAAACTATCTTAAAGAACCACCTTTACCACCTAAGAAGTTTGAAGATTTTATTAAATCTATGGAACAACCAATAATAATCACTAATAAGAACAATAATCCAATTATCTGGAACAATATTCCTGATGTTAGTAATGAAAACATCTACAATGAACTTTCTACTGCTGAAAAAAGCTTACTAACAACAGCTATTAATGAAATGAATGCAATACCAATTGATTCTGACTCCTTAGATATAGGAATGATATATGTAAGAGAATTGCAGGCTATCAAAAACCTTAATATGTTCACTGTGGTTCAGCTTGGACTTGTTATAATCTTTTTCCTGATAGGATTTTTAGGGCTTAAGCTAATCAAAAGGACTGAAAATGATTTAATCTGGGTTGGCTTAGCAAAAGAGACTGCCCATCAGCTAGGAACCCCTATAACATCATTAATAGGCTGGATCGAGTATCTGAAGATCAAAGAAGAATTTCAAAATCATGAGAATGCTGAAATGTTGCAGTTTATGGAAAATGATGTCTTTTATCTTAAGAAAATAGCCTCCAGGTTTGGTAAAATAGGTTCAAAAGTAGAATTGACTCCCTTAAAGCTAGCACCACTTCTTGAGGAAAGTGTAGGTTATGTCAGACAGAGATTGCCTCACTTGGGCAAAACAATAAGTCTTGAACTAAAAAGTCAACTTGGTCAAACTAAAATTAAAACGGAGAAAGAACTTTTTGGATGGGTCTTGGAAAACTTACTAAAAAACTGTGTAGATGCTTTGAGTGATAAAGGTGGCAAGATTGAAGTTCTAGCTAAGATTAAGAATAACGATATTATTATTCTAGTAAGTGATAATGGAAAAGGTATAGATAGACACTATTTAAATAAGATATTTGAAGCTGGTGTTACGACTAAAAAGAGAGGTTGGGGATTAGGGTTAAGCTTAGTAAGAAGAATAATTGTAGATTACCATAAAGGCAAGATAAGAGTTGCCAAAAGTATTGTGAACAAGGGAACTACTTTCGAAATAACTTTACCAGTATATCAGGAGGAATAGATGCAATCTCAGTATGTGATTAATCGAGAACAGATGTACCAGTTAGATAAGAGAACTATGAACGAATTCGCTATTGAATCACAAGTATTGATGGAAATAGCAGGCTTAAACTCAACTCAGCAGATCACAAATCTTTTCCCAATTGAAAATTATAGATTTCTTATTATGTGTGCAGATGGTAATAATAGTGGTGACGGCTTTGTTATTGCTCGTTGGCTTCTAAATATGACTGCAAATGTAGAGATTCTCTTTATAGGAAATACGCAAAAGATGAGTCCTGAGACTTATAAAAACTACCAACTTTGCCAAAAACTAAATATAACATTTATCGATCCAGAGGGGCTAGATTATAGACTACTACCCCCAAATACAGTTATTATTGATTCTCTCTTAGGAATCGGATTTAAAGGTCATCTCAGAGAACCTTTACTCTCAATAATTACTCAGGTAAATAGCCTTAAAAACCCAAGAATAGCTATTGATATTCCTTCTGGAGTAGATGCTGACAGTGGAGAAGTCAAAACAGCTTTTAAAGCAGACTATACAATGACAATGGCAGCTGTAAAACAAGGAATGCTCCTTAATAATGCTCCATCTTACTGTGGGAAAATTCAAGTAATTGACATAAGTATTCCTGATGAATATTATCAAAAGTTAGATTTCTATGCTATCATTAACCAGAAGATGAACTACCCTCAACGATTCCAACATTCCCATAAAGGGGATTATGGTAAAGTTTTGATTGTTGCAGGTTCAGAATCGTTTTCAGGTGCTGCTATTCTCTGCTCAAAAGCCTGTGTTAAAGCAGGAGCAGGATTAATCAAACTTTTACATCCTAAAGGATTGGAAGACATCTTTGAAAGTCAGTTAACAGAGGTTATGACTAAGGGTGTAAGCTCAGAAACTAATATAGGAGACTATTTGCTATGGGCAGATACTGTTTTAATAGGACCAGGATTGGGGCAATCTAAAGATGCTGAACACATCTTGATAAATGTACTTAAACATTTTGAAAAAACAATTGTAATTGATGCTGATGGATTAAATCTATTAGCGAAGAATAGACAATTACTCCTAAGAACAAAAGCCAAAATTCTTTTAACTCCTCATTTAGGTGAGTTTTCTAGACTTTCAGGTGTACCATTAGCTGAATTGATGAAAGACCTTATAAAATATGCTAAGGACTTCATAAAAGATTTCCCAGTAGCTTTGCTTGTGAAAAGTTCAAAAACACTATATATTGATAGTCAGAAAGCTATTTTTAATGTTACTGGAAATGATGGATTATCCACAGGAGGAAGTGGAGATATTCTAGCTGGCATTATTGCTAGTTTTATTGGACAACATTTACCAATAGATCAAGCTGCCATAAATGCTTCTTACTACTTGGGAAAACTAGTTGAAAAAATGAGTAATGACCAAGCATCATTCTCAATTATTCCTAGCGAAATAATAAAATCAATAGGAAAATATGATATAAGATAACTTATTTTTAGTTAGGAGGTTATGTGAGAAGATTAGTTTTGGTTGTCTTCTTAATAAGTATTAGTTTCAATTACTATGCTGACATAGTTATAAATGAACTCTTTTACGATTCTGTTGGAAGTGATGAAGGTAATGAGTGGATAGAACTTTATAATAACAGTAACGAAGATGTAAATTTGCAAGGCTGGATTCTACAAGCTGCAGGACCTTCTTTCACAGACATTTTGATTTTCCCTTCAATCATTATTAGAAGCAAATCCTTTTTTCTTATCAGTGAACAAGCAAGTACTTTAACAAATTTAGTAGCAGACCTAACTTTCCAAAATGGAGGTTCCGCAAGTGATGGTGTTAGAATAGTTAATCCCCGTAATCAATATAAAGATACAATTTTGTATGACAATCCTAATAGTAATAATTTGCTTGGAGATACAGACTTTCAACAACCATGTACTGGTGTTGAACCTGGACAGTCTTTAGCTAGAATTTACGATGGAGTTGATAGTAATTCCTGTGATGATTGGATGACAGCCTTCTCACCTAGTCCAGGGACTTCTAATGCTATTGTAAAGATTGTCTCTCTAGTTTCCTCGACAGCACTAGCATTAGGGGAGGAGATAGAAGTATCCACAATAATCCTCAACTTATCCACATACCAGGTGGATAAATCTGAATTATCCATTAAAATCAGTTTTAATAATGACTTAAAATACCAAGGAGACTTATTGGCGATTCCTAGTCAAGATAGTCTAATGCATTGTGTATCAATTGAAAATGAATCTCTACTTCCTGGACTTGTGCTTGTAGAACTTATCAACAACTCAAATGTAGAAATTGTGGATAACTTGTGGGAAAGTTATATCTCATACACAATCCCGCAAATAAGATTATCTGAGATAATGCATTCTCCGCTTACTGGAAATTCTGAATGGGTAGAAATAAAACTATTGGAAACACTTAATGATACTAAGGTAATATTACGTGATGCTGCTGGAAATTATGCAAGTTCTTTGGTCAGAGGATTAGCAGGTGAATATATTGTTATTGCAGAAGATAAAAAGCAAATAATCAATACTTTTCCTGCTTGTGATAGCTCACTGGTAGTCCAAGCTGAAGGATGGACTAGATTAAACAATAATGGTGATAGTCTTATTATTGAATCCTATAATACCCTTTTAGACTCTCTACAATATGGTTCTAATTCTACAAGAGTAGGCTTTTCCCTAGAATATCAATCTGACTCTGAAGAATGGTTAGAGTGTTGTTCAATAGAAAGAGCTACCCCAACTAAAGAGAACTCATCTACTTATCAGGATGATAATTCTAATAAAGTAGGAATCCATATCATAAATAACTTAATATCTAGATCTCAAGCAAAAAACTTCAAACTAGAGTATAACTGTGAAAAGGAAGTGAGTTTTTTAACAATGAAAATTTTTGATATTAGAGGGAAAATATTAGCTAGTTTATCGAATGAAATAAGAAATCAATATTTTGGAGATTTCTCTTGGAATGGATATTTAAAAGGTAAGTATTTAGCTAGTGGACTTTATCCAACAGTGATAAGGCTTAGCTCAGAAAGTGGTAGAGTTCTTATTGAAAGAAAGACTCTAATAACTATAAATAGATAAAATAATTGACAAAAGGAGTATATGAAATTTTCTGACATTAGAAGGGAGTCGAAAGATATATGATAATGAAAAATAAAATAGTGGTGTTTTTAATTTTTAGTGTTTCTAAAAATATATATAATGATAAAATAGCATTTACTCATTAGGGTAGATGCTATTTTTTTTTAGGAAAATGGGGTGCGAAATGAATGTTAAAGATTTAATAAAACAAAGCTTGATGGAAGATATTGGAAGCGGTGATATTACAACTGACTCCTTAGAATTGGTAAAGACCATCACCCAAGCTACTATTATAGCTAAAGAAGATGGAGTGATAGCTGGATTGAATATCTTCTCTGAAGTATTCAAACAAGTTGACCCCGAAATAAATATCACCTTGTATAAAAGAGATGGTGATAAGGTAGTGAATAAAGAAGAAGTTGCTAAATTAGTAGGTAATCCTGTATCCTTACTTAAAGGTGAACGTGTTGCCCTTAATTTTATCCAAAGAATGAGTGGTATAGCCAGTCACACTGCAAGAATGGTAGAAGAGATAGCTGGAACAGAAGCTAAGTTACTTGATACGCGTAAAACTACTCCTATGTTACGTTATTTAGAGAAATACTCAGTAAAAGTTGGTGGTGGGTTCAATCATAGATTCGGACTATATGATATGATTATGCTTAAAGAGAATCATATTCGGGCTGCTGGATCGATTACTAAAGCAGTAAATATGGTAAAGAAAAATAATTGTACTTATAAAATAGAAGTTGAAGTGACAAACTTAGAAGAGTTAAAAGAGGCTGTTGAAGCTAAAGTTGATAGAGTTATGTTAGACAATATGAGCTTAGAATGTATGAGAGAAGCAGTCAAACTCTACAAGGGTAGAGTTGAGCTAGAAGCTTCAGGTAATGTTAGATTAGAGACAATAAGAGAAATTGCAGAGACTGGGGTTGATTATATCTCAAGTGGAGCTCTTACTCATTCCTATAAATCGTTAGATATTAGTTTATTATTTAGGGAGAACTAAATGAAGAAGAAAGTAAAATGTTTGATTGAAATGCAAAAGTATGATGACAAAATTGCTGAGAAAGAGACTTTAAAATCTGAACTACCAAAGCAATTGAAGAGTTTGATTGAAGAGGAAGCTGAAGCTAAGAACGCAGTTGCTGAAGCTATTGAAGATATCAATAAGGTAGTTATTCTTCAAAAAGATAAAGAAATTCAAATCAAACAGAACAAAGAGAAAGCTAACAAGTATGAAGAACAATTAGCTTCTATCAAAACCAATAAAGAATATAAAGCTCTTAATAGCGAAATAGCACTTCTAGCTAGTTTAAATTCTGAGTTAGAATCTGAAATTATTGCACTCATGGAACAAGAAAACCAGCTTAAACAGATCAAAGTTGAACGTGAAAAAGTTCTTCAAGAAAAGCAAAAGAATTTAGCAGATCAAGAAGATGTTTTAAAGAAAGAAATTGCTGGTTTAGATGGAGAAATTGATAACTTCAAAAAAGAAAGAAATTCTCTTGCTATTGACCTTCCTAAGAATCTTATTAAGCAGTATAAAGTCCTTATTATTAACAGAAATAGAAAAGCAGTTGCTTTTGAACAAGATGGGGCATGTTCTGCTTGTGGTTTCAAGGTTAGACCACAACTGATTATCGAACTTGAAAAGCAAGATAAAATCCTTTTCTGTGAAAACTGTAACAGATTTTTAGTTAGAAAACCAATTCATTAAATAAGTCTTTTTAGCTAAAAGAGGATAAAATGTCTGCGTGCTTTGCTTTGGCAAGTCACGAGGAAAGTCCGGACACCACAGGGTATGATGCTTCTTAACGGGAAGTCTTGGTGACAGGAAGCTAGCTCCACAGAAATAAACCGCTTGAATACGCAAGTTGAACAAGTAAGGGTGAAAAGGTAGTGTAAGAGACTACCAGATACCTTGGTGACAAGGTATGCTCGGAATGCCTCATCAGGTGCAATGCCAAATAGGGGAGCTTGAAGTGACCCGCTTCTATAACTCTCGGGTAGGCAGCTTAAATCGGCTCATTGAGACATTATTGTGTGGCAACACCCGATTTAGATGAATAGACATTGTGCTACTTATTAGGTAGTAAACAGAATCCGGCTTAATATCTTCTTTTAGCATTAGTATATTATTCTTTAGCTTACGAAATTATTCGTAGGCTTTTTTTATTGACAATTATTTCCATTGTTTACTAATTACCTAATAAACAGATATTAACAAAGGGGATAATATGAAAAGGTTTAAATTATTGATAGTCCTTGCAAGTTTTTTAATTATATTCGGTTGCCATGTAAGTCCTTTTGGTGTATATGATTTAAGAGTATCAGATGAAAACATAAACACCATGTGGTTAAATGGGAAAGAACTTGTTAAACTTAGCAATGATACTGCAGATATTATTGTTAACTATGATACTTCTGAGAATGGGATATTAATTTTTGACTTGTCTATCTTTAACAAAACTAATGAGACAATATTGATTTCTCCTGAAGATTTTTCCTGTAAAACAATTAATAGACTGAATGAAGCAAATCAAATTCAAGCAATTGATCCAGAGAAGATGATTAAACATTATAGCAAAAGAATAGAGTTTTTGAGGGCTAAGAATAAATCTGAAAATCGTGAAGATGTTGTATTCTCTTTATTTGAAGTTGCTGATACTTTTTCTAGTAAGACAACAGAAGAGAGAGAAGAGGCTTATGAAGAAATGAGAGATAGGAAAAGAGATCATGAGTTAAGAATCAATAAAAATAATACTAATATGAGTTTATACAAAGAAAAAAGAAGATCCTTTGAAATAGATGCGCTGCGTAAAACAAGTTTATTACCAGAACATAAGATTGGTGGAAAAATCTATTTTCCTATGAAAGGCTCTTTGACAGAGTTTCTTTTACTCTTACCTATAGGTAAGACAGATTTTACTATTGAATATAATATAGAAAAAATGTAATTGAGAAAAAAATGAAGAAAGAAGCCTGTGATATTGACACAGGCTTATATCTGTATGTATTAATCTATCACATAAGTTTTTAAAGGTGGGAAACCATTAAATTCAATTGAGCTGTATGAAGTTGTATAAGCTCCTGTAGAAAGAAAGAATACTCTATCGCCAATAGCTAAATTTAAAGGTAGGTCATATTTAAAGTCTTCATACATAATATCTTGGGAGTCACAAGTTGGACCAGCAAGAATACATTCTTCTGTTTCTCCTCTTCTTTCAGTGAAGATAGGGAACTTGATAGATTCATCAAGAGTCTCTATCAAGCCACTAAACTTACCGATATCGGTAAATATCCAGCGATTTAGTGCGGTTCTTGACTTTCTTGATATCAATACTACTTCACTAACAATAACACCAGCATCAGCTACTAGTGATCTACCTGGTTCGATCAAGATTTCTGGAATATCATCACCAAAATCTTCATCTAAATATCTTTTAATTTCAGAAGCATAAACTTCTAAATCGTTGGTTCGGGATGTGTAGTTTGCAGGAAAGCCACCGCCCATATTTATCATTTTTAATTTAATACCTTCTTCTTCTTCTAACCATGAAAAGATGTATCTAACTTTGGCAATAGCAGCATCCCAAGAAGCAATATCACGTTGTTGAGAACCTACATGAAAAGAAATACCGTAAGGCTCAAGTCCAAGTTTTTTGGCAAGAACAATCAGGTCACAGGCCATATCAGATTGGCAACCAAATTTCCTTGAAAGTGGCCAATCGGCAGTTTCAACACCTTCGGTTAAAATTCTAACAAAAACTTTTGAACCAGGAGCAGCTTTGGCAATATTTCTTAAGTCAGCTTCTGAATCTGAAACAAAGAGTCTAACACCAGCTTCATAATGTTCACGGATATTCTTAGCTTTTTTAATAGTATTTCCATAACTTATTCTATCTGGAGAAATACCTAAAGCAAGTAGTTTTCTAAGCTCATATATTGAAGCAACATCAAAATTTGATCCTAAGTCTCTGAGTAGAGTCAGCACTTCAGTAGCGGGGTTAGCTTTGACAGCATAGTGGATTTTAGCGTATGGGAAGTTTTTGGTAAGCTCTTCATACTTCTCTTTAATTGTAGATAATTTGACAACTAAGAATGGGGTTTCTTTGTCTTCAGAAAAGGCAAGTAGTTTTTGCCATTCAGCTTTTGTAATATAGGAATCTCTTATCATCGTAAATCCTCCGATTTTAATATATTTTTTTATAAAAACCGAGGAGGGTTTTGATTAGTAAAGACACCTTGTTTGGCGGTTGATATCTTACACCGTAAAGAAGTCTATTACTCATAGCATTTCCTCCAAAATTAAGTTTCATTAAAAATCTTGAAATTCATTTGCTCTTTTTCTAGCAAGAAAAAAAATAATTATTTTTTCTAATAAATCTATCTTATTAATATAAGGTAAATTAAAGCTTGACATTTTAATAACAAATTAACAATATTCACAAGAGAAACAAGAAATAAAAAACATTTGAGAGGATAAAAAAATGAAAAGAGTTACTTTATTTATTAAAAGTTGTCTAATGCTAGTCTTAATACTTACATTGATGGCATGTCAAAAAAGTCAGGAAAAGGTAAAAATATGGCAGACTATCCCACCACAAGATTCTACTGCTAATGAGATATCTTACTTTGTTCAAGAAAATATTGATGCTTCACAACAAGCTGAAAAAATCATTCAGGCGAAGATTGAAGGGCAATGGACTGAAGTAAAATTGACAGAAGTACCAGAGACATTCGTAAAATGGAACTTTCAAAGAAGACTAGAACAATTGAATGAGATAAAAGAAGGACTTAAAAGTGGGAATATGAAGATGCCTACACTGTCTGGCCCACATAATGGAATGGTTGCAAGTCATGGTAACAAACGTGAAGATTCAGCTTTTAGTATAAATAATGCAGTCAAAGGAATGGGTTGGCTACCCAAAGCAGAAAAGATTAAAGAAGTTAAGCAAATTTTATTAGATACTTGGGATAAAGATATTTTTAAAAAGCTAGAAGTTTTAACCAAGATGTATGAAGAAGGAGAAGAACTTTTTGATCTGACAAAGCAATCATCTTTAGAATTATATTCTCATCCTGGGCATGAAACACAGACTTTTCTAAACCAACTGGCTGACCCAGGTGTAACCATGGTATTTTTAGATTTACCTGAGTCTTTCAAACTACGTTGTGTGGTCCAAATGTTACATCCTGATAACCCCAATTTAAATGAGTACGAGCAAGAAGTAGTAGAATATATTAATCTTATCCATGATTATTTCCATGGTCAGATGCCACGTAAATCAATTGGAGTTATATACCATATCAGCCAAGTTTATGATAACTCTCCAAAGGGAAAGGGAAAGCTTATTAGCCCAATGTTTCCCTAGAAGAAAATTTACTTAAAGCAAAACAAGTAATAGGCCTTTGCAATATTTCCAAAGGTCTATTATTATCTCTAGTAAGTAAAGAACTTTACCATTTACCACAAAAATTATACCATTTACATGATAATATTAGTAAAATATGTAAAATCAAATTATATGTCATATAAGAAAATCAAAAAAAAAAATGAATAAAGAAGAGGTTTTATATGACAAAGAAAATTTTACTAGCACTTCTTGTGTTAAGCTCTTTATCTTACATCTTTGCTCTACAAGAATTAAGCTTAGATGCAGCTAAGGAGATGGTTTTAAAACAAAACCTTGATTACCTTTCATCACAGGCCAATAGAGATAAGGCTGAATACAATGAGAAATCAGCATTTTACTCTTATCTACCAAGCGCAACTTTGAGTGGTAATCATACTCGCTATGAACCTGAAATTATGATGTCAGGTAATTATACTAATCAAATTGGACTTTCACTAAGCCAACCTCTCTTGGCTAATGGGTCGATTTATTTTAATAATAGAATCCAGAAGGAGAATAGACTCTCCTCAGAAATATCTGTAAGACAGAAGAAAATCGAATTATTGAGTCAAGTTGAGGTATTGTATTATAATGCTTTGGAAAATCAAAAGAATCTTGAAATAGCTCAAAGTAATATTGAAAGAGCTAGAAAAGCTTATGAGAGTGGTCAGATTAAATTTAAACAGAATATAATTTCTAAGGATCAACTCTTGAGGCTTCAAGTTGATGCAACAAACAAAGAAATTAATTTTTTGAATAGCAAAAATGCCTATTCTGACGCATATAGAGCTTTAAAAGTATACCTGAATAGTAGAAATGATTTTATCTTAGAAGACATAGTTTTCCTGAATGATACAGGATCTCAAGACATTCTTAGTATAAGTAAGAAGTTCACATTGCAAAAAGATGGAACTTTAATCAAGGGTAACATAGCATATAATGATTTACTTGCTAAACTTGTAAAAGTTTCGACTGAGCAAAATCCTCAGATTGCACTTGCTAAATCAGGAATAAAACTAGCTAATTATGCTTTGAAACAACAGAAGTCAAGTTTCTTCCCAACCTTAAATCTATCTTTAAATCATAATTGGTCAGCGAGTGAAAAGTCTTCTGAATTTGAAGATCAAACAACTCTTATGCTTAATGCATCTCTTTCATTATTCCCTTTAGTCAACAAATACCATAATGTATCTGCCCAAAAGATGAATCTGAAGGCTCTTAACTACAATTATCAAGCAATGGCAAATTCTCTTGAATCTAGTATAGAAACTTCCTTGAACAATTATCTTGTTTCTTTAGAAAGAATAGAATTAGCAAAGCAGACTTTAAGTTTAAATCAAGAGATTTTCAAACAAAAACAAGCAATGTTTAATAGTAATCTAATCTCAGTTGATGACTATCTAGATGCTCAAATCGAGATGGATCAAGCAAGAGTTCAATACAACAGCTCTTTATATGGATTTCTAAAAAGTCAGTCAAATTTATGTCGAGCAATAGGTCTTGAAGATAAGAGTGACTTAGCAAATATAATTACTTTAGTATTAGAGGAGAAATAATGAAAAGAACAAGAATGATACAGTTAGCAGGATTAATAGTAATTTTAGCTTTAGTTTTTACAAGTGGATGTGGTAGGAAAGATGAACAAGATCAAGTTGCTAAAAATGGAAATGGAGCAAGCAGAGTTATTGTCGAAGCAGTAAAAAATCAACCAATTGTAAGAACTATTCAACTTTCTGGTAAGGCTGAAGGAATAGTTGATATAGATGTTTTAGCTGAGATTAGTGGAAGACTTATCTCTCTAAATAAAAGTTTAGGTGATTGGGTTAAGAAGGGAACAGAAATAGGTCGCATTGAATCTGCACAATATGAGTATGCTTTCAAGCAAGCTCAAGCTCAATTAATTGGGGCTGAAGCAGGTTTAAAATCTAAGAGAATGCAACTAAATGCAGATTCTTTACTATTCGTCCAAGAATCAATTTCTGAACAGGCTCTTCTAAACTCACAAAATGCTTATCAAATGGCACTATCAACTTATAAAGGAGCTCAGGCGCTTTATGAACAAACTAAACGAACATTAGACAGAGCAATTCTTAAAGCTCCTGAAACAGGATATATAGCTTATTTACCTATCAAAGTTGGGGAAGCTATTCAAGCAAACAGTGTAGTTTACACAATCGTTGATGATTCCGAAATTATTGTCCGAACTGGTATTGGTCAGAACTATATCAATTTAGTAGATCCAAATGATAAAGTTTCTATTACCTGTAATACAAATAATCTTCAAACTAAAGGACTAGTAAAAAGAATTGGAAGGTCAGCTAAACTTGGAGATTCACTCTATCCAATTGAAATTACATTCAAAAATCCAGGGCAAATGAAGTCCGGTATGATTTTGAAATTAGAGTTGGAGAAAGAAACTAGCCAGTCAATGTATGCTATAAGATTTTCTGTTGTTGAGCAACGTTATGACAAAAGATATGTCTATGTAGCTGAAGGAAACAAGGCTGTTTTAAGAGAAATAAAGCTAGGAGATATGTTTGGTAACAATGTAGTGGTTACAGAGGGCTTAAGTTCAGGAGATCTTCTAATTGTTGATTCTGCAGGTAAGTTATCTGATGGATATCCAATAATCTATAATGTCTCAGAAAAGGAGTAGGATATGTCTCTACCCAAATTTTCGATAGATAACCCAATTCTCGTAAACATGTTTATGATAATCGTTTTTATTCTCGGTTTCATAACCATTTACGAGATTCCAAAAGAGGAAATGCCTGGTATTGAGTTTGGTGCTTTTAATATC
The DNA here is from genome assembly GCA_963678375.2 of Cloacimonadales bacterium (SeqCode). Classification (GTDB taxonomy): domain Bacteria; phylum Cloacimonadota; class Cloacimonadia; order Cloacimonadales; family JAFGVF01; genus JAEKNW01. Next base: position 992,357 of record OY782831.1, on the reverse strand, counting down.
ACTGTAACCTATCCTGGAGTTTCCCCTGAAGAAATAGAACAGAATGTTGTTAATAAAATAGAGAAACAAATTCAAAGAATGGATGGTATTGACTATATCTCATCAACATCTCAAGAAGGTATGGCTTCAATCTATGTGCAGATGGAAGCTGATGCCGATATGGAAAGAGCTTGGTCTGATATTAATGCAGAATTAGATAAGGTCAATGATTTGCCAGAAAATGCTAATGATCCTATTGTCACAGAGATTAAGATGCGAGAATTAAATTCTATTGCTTCTATCGTTATCAGTGGAGAAAAAGATGATAACACTCTAAGAGAGATATCTGAGGATTTTGAAGATGCTTTGTTTAAGATACCCTTCATCTCGAAAGTAGAAATTTCAGGAACACGGGACAGACAGTTTTGGATTCAAGTAGATAACGATAGACTTAATCAACTTGGAATCACCTATAATGAAGTTGCCAGTATTATTGCCCAAACAAATGCCAATGTTCCTGCTGGTGAATTAGATGTTGGTTCAAGCCAATACTTAGTTAGAACTATGGGTGAGTATGCTAGTGTTGAAGAGATAGCTAATCAAATTGTTAGAATGAATAGTGATGGTTCTGCTATTAAAGTAAAAGACTTTGCTCAGGTTTTAGATACTTTAGAGGAACAAGAGACTATCGGTAAATACAATGGAATCCAAGGTATTAACCTCTCTGTTTATATGAAAGGTGAAGGTAATATAATTACAGTTATAGAAGATGTTAAAGAGCTAGCAAATAAATTTCAAGAAGATATAGAAGGCATTCGTGTGGATGTAAGAAATGATGGTTCTATAAGGGTTAAAAATAGCATATCCACCTTAAGCACTAATGCCCTAATGGGTATTGTTCTAGTCTTCATTGTTCTTTTTATTTTCTTAGGTTTCAAAAACGCTCTATATGCAGCCTGGGGTATTCCATTTTCCTTCCTGTTAACTATAATTTTTATGGATTACTTTGGAGTAACCTTAAATAATTTAAGCCTCTTTGGTTTAATTCTAGTTCTAGGTATGATTGTTGATGATGCAATTATTGTTTTAGAGAATATTCACCGATATAGTGAGATGGGTTACTCTAAGTATGATGCAGCTCTAAAAGGTACTCAAGAGATTATGTGGCCGGTTATAGCAGCTGTTGCAACAACTGTTGCTGCATTCGCCCCTATGCTCTTTATGGAAGGTAATATGGGTAAGTTTCTTGGTAACTTCACAATTGTGGTAACCCTAGCTCTTACAGCTTCACTAATTGAGTGTTTGCTCCTGCTTCCATCACATGTTAATGAATTTGGGGCTGCTAAGTTTGTGGAAGGGAAAGACCATAAGCTTCATAAAGCACTTACTGAAAGATATAAGAAATCTATTTCTTGGGTGCTTAGACACAGAACAGTTTCCTTAAGTGTAGCAATTCTTGCTCTCATTGGATCTGCTTCTCTTCTAGTGGTTGGGGCTGTTGGTTTTGAATTCTTCCCGAAATCAACTCCTAAAACCTTAAAAATCATTATTGAAACAGAAGTAGGTTCTAGCCTGGATAAGACTAATCAGGTAGTAGGTGATATTGAACAAAGAATAATCACTATGAAACAAAAGGATGATATTGAAGCTATTGTCTCAACTGTAGGTTCTTATAGAGATAGAAGAATTACCGAACAAGCTACCAATTATGCAGCTGTTTTCGTTGATCTTGTTGATGCAGACCAGCTAACAAACGATTATAGGGTTATCCGTAAAAGTATTATGAAAATTCTTGATTCTACAGACGGTCTAAAACTCTATAAACTTAAAGAAGCACAGGGAGGCGGACCTCGTGCTGAATATGACATTGAACTAAGACTTTACGGTGAAGATATGAAACAGTTAGATCAACTTTCTAACTACCTTACAGAAGTCCTTGATGAAATCCCTGGAGTAGAAGAGATTGAACTTGGCCAAGCAGATGGTAAATCTGAAATTAGAATTGAACCTAATAAGGACGCTCTCTATATGAACGGACTTAATGAAGCCAGCATTTCTAATACTCTTGCAACTGCTCTTTATGGCCGTAAAATATCTGTCTTCCGAGGGTCTGGAATAGAAGAATATGATGTCATCCTTAAATCAGACAAAGACCAACTATCAAAATTCTCTGATTTGGAAAACTTAAAACTCAGGAATAATAGACAACAGCTTATCCCGTTACAAGACCTTGCTACCTTTAATATTAGCCAAGGTTCTTCTAAAATAGAACATTATGATCTAGAAAGAATGTACACTATAACTGCTCAATGTGGTTTTTATGAAGAAGATGGGGTTCAGAAAAAGAGAGTTCCCAACGAAGTAACAGAAATTCTCATGGGTTCAAAAATCAAAGGCCTTACAGGTGTCCTGACTGATTTTAGTCAAGAAAACCCTGGTTATAGAGTAGAATTAGGTGGTATCCAAAAACAACAAGATGAAACTTATAGTAGTCTGGGTAAAGCTTTTGGAATTGCTTTATTGCTTATCTTTACTATTCTAGCTACTCAGTTTAAATCTTACTTCAAACCACTCATTGTGATGTCTGCTTTACCTTTCGCTTTTATTGGTGTAGTCTTTGGACTTTTCATTACTGGTCAATCTTTCTCTATGATGACTATGATTGCAGTCTTAGCGCTAGCTGGTATTGTGGTTAATGACTCTCTTGTGTTAGTTGATTTTATCAATAAAGAAAGGGAAGAAGGCAGGGATAGATGGAATTCCCTTATTAATGCTGGAGCTGTCAGACTCAGACCTATCATAATGACAACTGTTACTACTATAGCTGGATTCTTACCAATGATACTATCAAATTCTGTAGCTACTGCTGATTGGAAACCTATGGCAACTGCAATTGCTTTTGGATTAGGTTTTGCTACTGTGCTAACTCTTTTCTTAGTCCCTGTTCTATACTCAATTGTTGATTCAATAACTGTGAGAGTAACAGGAAAAGGCGAGAAAACTAAAGCTAAAAATATCTTAGATTGAAGTTATAAGTAAATAGAAATAATAGGGCAGAGGTGACTCTGCCCTTAAACTTTTCCTACTAAACACTGAATTAAGTCTTTTTTTTGATCAACTATGCTAAAAACTTATCTATGTCCTTGATTGCTACTCTCCTAAAAAGATACTAGAGTTTTATGCGGACAGTAATAATCAAGAAATATAAGACTTCTTTCAGCACCTCAGAAGAGTATGAAAGAACTGGTCTCTTAGCTAGCTTAAGCTAAGTTGTATGATATGGAGGTAAAAGAATTGGACATCTAAAATACTTTGAGCACTTAGCAAAAGTGGGTGTAATAGTAGAGGTTATGATGATTATAGCTTGATAGTTGAAAAGCTTCATATCACTTAATTTTCGATTTTGAAAAAAAGAATTGACAACTTGATAGATAATGTGAATATGCTGTTAAAGTTAAAAAAAAGGAATATTTTAGTGAGATCTATCTCCTAATGTTCTTTACTATAGGATGACTATGAAAGAATTATCAAAAATAATTAACTTCATTTGGACTGTTGCAGACGATATTTTACGTGATGTATATGTCAAAGGGAAATATCGGGATGTAATTTTACCTATGACCGTTATTAGGCGTTTAGATTGTCTCTTAGAACCCACTAAAGACCAAGTTTTAAATACATTTAAAACATACAAAAATAAACTAGATAATCTAGATGGATTATTATCCAGTAAAAAAAATGGATCGGGTCATGTATTTTATAATTATTCACCCTTTACTTTAACAACATTACTTAATGAGCCCAAGAAGATAAAAGTAAACTTTGAAAATTATCTTAATGGCTTTAGTGATAATGTCCAAGAAATCATTAACAAGTTCAAATTTAGAAACCAGATAGAGACACTTGATGATAATGACTTAATCTTCCTCTTAATTGAGAAATTCACTTCTAAAACCATAGACTTGCATCCAGATCAAGTCAGTAATCTTGAAATGGGTTATATTTTCGAAGATTTAATCAGACGTTTCAACGAACAGAATAATGAGGAGGCAGGAGAGCATTTCACACCTCGAGAGATTATTCAGTTGATGACAAATATTGTTTTTATGCCAATTAAGAATGAGCTACGTGACGGGGGGACATATCTTGTTTATGACCCAGCTTGTGGTTCTGGGGGAATGCTGACAGAAGCTAAAAATTTTATTACAGACCCTGATGGTGAAATCCAATCAGATGCCCAAATTCATCTTTATGGACAAGAGATAAATCCAGAAACTTATGCAATCTGCAAATCTGATATGTTGATAAAGGAAGAAGACCCTGATAAAATAGCCTATGGATCTACCTTGAAAAATGATGGTTTTAATAATCTTGAATTCGATTTTATGTTAACTAATCCACCTTATGGTAAATCATGGAAATCTGATAAAAGAGAAGTTACTAATGAGCATAAAATGGATGAAGGTAAAGAATACAGTGACTTTTCAGGAAGATTCGGACCTGGTCTACCTAGAATCAACGATGGTCAAATGTTGTTTGATTGTAATATGTTAGCAAAAATGAAAAAAGATTCTAAGTTAGGTAGTAGGATTGCATCTGTTCATAATGGTTCAGCTCTCTTTACTGGGGATGCGGGGAGTGGTGAAAGTAATATCCGTAAATGGATGATTGAAAGTGATTGGTTAGAAGCTATTGTTGCTCTTCCAACGGAACTTTTCTACAATACAGGAATTCCAACTTATATTTGGGTTTTCTCTAATAGAAAATCAGAAGAACGACAAGGAAGAATTCAACTTCTTAATTGTGTAAGTGATGATTTTTATCAAAAAATGAAGAAAAGTCTCGGTTCAAAAAGGAACGAATTAACTGCAAATCATATTAATCTGATTACAAGAGAATATTTAGATTTTAAAGAAACTGAGTTTTCAAAAATCTTTGATAATAATGATTTTGGTTATTCTAAAATTACGGTTGAAAGACCACTTCGTTTAAGTTTTCAAATTACAGATGAAAAAATGAAAGAATTTAAAGAGACCCAGCCGAAAATAAATAAGTTTGCAGATATTCTTTTTGAATTCTTTGATTATGATAAGCAGGATGATTTTAATCTTGTTAAAAAGAAATTTGAAAAAGAACTTAAAAGTAGAAAAATAAAATCAACCAAAACAACTTTGAATAAAGTTTATTCTGCATTTACAAGTTCTGATGAAGAAGCTGAAAAAGTAATAAAGAAGAAATTAAAAGACGGCTCTTTTGAATATGAACCTGATGCAGATTTAAGAGATTATGAGAAAATACCTCTTAAAGATGATATTCAAGAATACTTTGAAAAAGAAGTTTTACCCTGTGTTCCTGATGCTTGGATTGACCACAGTAAAACCAAAATCGGTTATGAAATTAACTTCAACAAGTACTTCTTCAAGTTTGAGAAAGAGGACTCACTTGAAGATATAACCAGAGAAATTGAGAAACTTCAGGAAGAAACTGAAGTACTTTTAGAGAGTATTATTAGGGCATAATGAAAAAAAATAGGTTATAGAATAATTATGGAAAAGATTCAAGAAAGTAAATACAGCCTTTTGATAACAGATATTGGTGAGTTATTAGATAAAGGTAGAAAAAAAGCATTTCATAATGTTGATAATATTCTTGTCGAAACATATTGGAATATTGGACGAAGAATTATAGAATTTGAGCAGAATGGACAAGAACATGCTGAGTATGGTTCAAATCTGTTAAATGCTCTGTCTAAAGATTTGAAATTAAAATATGGGAAAGGTTTCAGTAGAAGAAATATTTTAAATATGAGAAGTTTTTATCTCTGTTTTAAGAAATGGCAGACAGTGTCTGCCAAATTGAGTTGGTCACATTATGTAGAAATTTTGTCTGCTGAGAATGAGTTGGAAAGAAACTTTTATATCCAACAATCAATTAATGAAAACTGGAGTGTTAGAGAGCTTCAAAGGCAAATTAAATCAGGACTTTTCGAAAGAATTGCTCTAAGTAAAGATGGGAAAGGTGTTCTTGAGCTGGCTAAAAAAGGGCAGATAATTGATTCTTCAAATGATTTAATAAAAGAACCTTTTGTTTTTGAATTTTTGAATCTATCGATACCTCAAAAATTAACAGAAACTCAATTAGAAGGTCAGCTTATTGATAATCTTGAACACTTCCTTTTGGAACTAGGAAAAGGATTCGCTTTTATTGGAAGGCAATATCGCATTACACTTGATAATACTCATTTCTATGTTGATTTAGTCTTTTATCATAGAATATTAAAATGTTTTGTCTTGATTGATTTGAAAATGGGAAAAGTAAATCATCAAGATATAGGACAAATGAACCTCTATTTGAATTATTTTAAAAAAGAAGAAAACGTTGAAAATGACAATGAGCCCATCGGAATAATTCTAGGTGCTAAGAAAAATGATGTTTTAGTTGAATATGCAACTGGTTCTATTTCAAATCAGTTATTTGTTAGTAAATATCAACTTTATCTACCTGATAAAAAGTTATTGAAAGAAAAACTTCAGCAACTAATTAATAATTGAAATTAATAATGGATAATTTATGAAAAATATTATACGCTATGATAAATATAAAAGTTCGAATATTGACTGGATTGGAGAAATTCCTGAACATTGGGAGATAAGAAAGTTAAAATATTTATGCAAAGTTATAACTGGCAAAAAAGATACTAAAGACAGGAATGATAATGGGAAATATCCCTTCTTTGTGAGATCTCAAATAGTTGAAAGAATACCTACTTACTCATACGATTGTGAAGCTATTTTAACAGCAGGTGATGGCGTTGGAGTAGGGCGTGTGGTTCATTATATTTATGGTAAATTTAATTTTCACCAAAGAGTATATATGTTTTATGAGTTTAAAGGTATTTTTGCTAAATATTTATATTATTATATTAAAGATTCTTTAAAAAAAGAACTGTTTAAATGGAATGCCAAATCGACAGTTGATTCTTTGCGATTGCCTTTCTTTAGCAATTTTCCTGTTTGTTGTTTCACTTTGGCTGAACAACGCCAAATTGCTAATTTCTTAGATAAAAAAACAGCTTTGATAGATGAATTCATCACTAAGAAAAAAAGACTTATAGAGCTTTTCAATAAGCAAAAAAAGGGTATTATCACGAAAGCGGTAACAAAAGGCATAAACCCAAAAGCAAAAATGAAAGATAGTGGTGTTGAATGGATTGGTGAAATACCTGAACAGTGGGATGTAATACGTTTTAAGTATCTTGCTAAAGTGATAAATGGACAAGACCAAAAAACAGTTAATGATGATAATGGGAAATACCCAATTTATGGTTCTGGTGGTGTTTTCGGTAGAAGTAATAATTTTTTATATAGCAAAAAATCTGTATTATTAGGAAGAAAGGGAACTATTGATAAACCTCTCTTTGTTACAGAGCCTTTTTGGGCGGTTGATACGATGTTTTACACAAAAATTAAAGAATTAGTGATTCCTGAATATTTCTTTTTACTCTGTAGAACAATCAATTTTGATAATTATAAATCAGGCTCAGCTATACCAAGTATGACACAGGAAGCTTTCTCTAATATAATTTTTGCAATTCCCCCCAAAAAAAAGCAATCAATTTTCTTAAAATACATTGATAATAAACTTTCAAAGATAGATAATGTCATATACAAAACAGAAAAAGAAACTGAATTAATGGAGAAATACAGAACGGCTTTAATTTCTGAGGTGATAACAGGGAAGATTAAAGTAACAGATAAAAATAATTGACTATTAATACGAGAATAATAATAATAAAACAAAACTGGTTGGATATTACATGGAAAATACATACAACACTTATAAAAACTCTGATGATGAGTTTGATGCTGAAGAGACAAAAGATCTAGAGACCGATGCACATTTAGATGTCAAAGAACCATTTGATCCTAAAAAAGTTGAAATAGCTACAGAACAAAAAAGCTTAGATTTGCTTATAACAAGGCTTGAACATGATGAGATAGATTTAAATCCTGAGTTTCAAAGAAATGCAGATTTATGGTCGTTAGAAATACAGAGTAAACTAATTGAGTCCTTAATGATAAAACTACCAATTCCTGCATTTTATTTTGATGCATCAAATGAAGATAAATGGCAAGTTATTGATGGTCTTCAAAGATTAACTGCTATAAAAAAGTTCGTGTTAGAGAACAATAAACTGAAAAAGTTGGAATACTTAACAGAATATAATGGAAGAACTTTCGAAGACTTACCAAGAATTTTCCAAAGAAGGATAAAAGAAGCAAGTGTAACATTGTATCTAATAAAACCCGGAACTCCAGCACCCGTTAAATATAGTCTATTCTATAGAATCAATACTGGAGGTCTTAAACTTAATGCACAAGAAATTAGGCATGCTTTGAGTCAAAACATAAATGATGGACGAGCATCCCAGTTTTTAAAACAACTTGCAGAGGAAGAAACATTTCAAACTTGTGCTCATGTTTCTTCAAAACGAATGCTTGATAAAGAATTAATTCTTAGATTTGTCGCCTTTAAGAGTAAGAGTATAGAGGAATATAAAGAACCAATGATTACCTACCTTAATAACATTATGGAAGATATCGGCAATAAAGATCATACTGAATTAGAAATTTTAAAAAAATCATTCTTGGAAAGTATGGAGTTCAGCTATAAAATTTTTGGAGAAGCAGCTTTTAGAAAAACAACAGGGAAAAATAAAGTAATTAATAGAGCATTATTTGAAACAATTTCAGTTGTTTTTTCTGAACTAGACCACGCCGATAAAAACAAACTAATGCAAAACTCCAAGGCTTTCATTGATGATTTTCAGGAACTACTAAAAAAACAAACTTTTCATGAGGCAATTTCAATCTCAACAACATTTTCAGAAAACATAAAAAAACGTTTCAAAATGTTTAGAGAATTAATTGACAATTATATAATTTAGGAGAGAGAATGATTAGTAAACTAAGTATAAGAAACTACAAAGTTTTAAAAGATGTTGAACTGTTTCTAAGTGATTTGACTGTAGTAACAGGTATTAACAGTATGGGTAAATCATCTTTAATCCAAGTTTTGCTTCTGTTGAGACAATCTTATGAAAAAGGTACACTTGAAAAGAGGGGATTACTTCTCAATGGAGACTATCTAAAAGTAGGAACAGGTAAAGATATATTTTCTATATCAGCAGAAGAGAATGAATATCTTGACTTTGATATTGAATGGTTAGATGATACAGTGTATTCATGTTCATTTGAATATGATGATAAATCAAACTTACAACCTTTAAAAAAGTCATCAGAGTCAAATTATAAGCAAAGTTTATTTAATGCAAAATTTCAGTACCTTTCAGCAGATAGATTAGCACCTAATAGTATATTTCCTGTATCCGATTATGATGTTAATACATTACATAATCTTGGAAGTAGGGGAGAATTTACTGCTCATTTTATTGCACAATATGGATTAAAAGATATATCATTAGAAACAAGTCCTGTTGGTATGAAAGAATTAATTCATCCAAAATCAAAAAGTAATACTTTATTAGCTCAAATAGATGCATGGATGTCAGAAATATCTCCAGGGATTAAAGTTTCTGCAGAAGTTATTCCTAGTGTAAATCAAGCAAGTCTTCAATATGAATTCGAAATGAAGAATGATTATAGTGACAAATTTAGACCCGAAAATGTTGGATTCGGTTTAACATTTGTATTACCTATAGTAACAGCTGTTTTATCTGCTAAAAAAGGAGATCTGTTGATAATAGAAAATCCTGAAGCACATTTACATCCTGCTGGACAAACCGCTATAGCTAAGCTAATTTCCCAAGCTTCTTACTATGGTCTTCAAATAATCATAGAGACACACAGTGATCATTTTCTAAATGCAGTGAGATTAGCTGTAAAAAAAAAAATAATTACTCATGAGAAAGTATCAATATTTTATTTTACCAGATCAATAGAAGATGATGAGTTTTCAGTAAGTGTAAAAGAGCCTTATATCGACGAGAATGGTAAATTAAGTGAATGGCCAAAAGGCTTCTTCGATGAATGGGAAAAAAATATACAACTTCTTATAGAGACTTAATATGAACGAAGTTATACTAAATGAAGAATCTCTCCCGTTTGAATCAATAAGACAAGTTAAGAATAATCTTCCAACTTTTTTTGCTATTATTAGAGAATTTTCTCAATACAAAATTAATGAAATAAGAGTTTCAGAAAACTTTTCAACTGGTTGGTATGGTAATAGGATCACACAAGATTATTATTTTAGAGATTACTTTGAATATTTAAAAGTTGATTCTGGTATTGTTAAAGGGATTATTGAAAAAACAGTAACCCCTCAAATAGAAAAAGGATATTTTGAAGATGAGTCGAAAAAGGTTAATTTCTTTTTAAAAAAGCAAAAAGTTGTTTCTCTTGGAAATGCATATTTACTCAGCAAATACTCCTTAAGTTTTTTGTCAAAAGAAATTTGGTATAAAGATGAAGTAACGTTTAAGAAACAATTAATAAAAAACGATAAGTTAACAGAAGAATATGCTTCAGCAAAAAACATATCTACATTAGAGAATTGGCATTGTTGCAAAGAAGTGATTGAGCTTGAATGGAAGGAATCTTCTAGGAAAGGGGTGGCTTTGCTCAAAAATACAGCTGAATACTTTCCAAACCTAGTTTTCTGTAAAGAGTTACGAAAGCAAATCAAAGACCTTAGTATTGGAACTGCAATGTATAACTGTTTATGGAGTAATCTTAAAGCTCTTAACTTTGCAATAGAACAATCCACGAATTTAGATAAGTTCAGAAACACTCTTCAGAAAGATTATTCAGATGAAAGCGATAAAACAAAAAAAAACCCTAAGTTAAACAGAAGGCGAAAGTATACATTACCAACAGGAGAGAAAAAATTTTTCTATTTACATATTAAGAATTTTCCATGTAACCATAGGCTTCATTTTTTACCTGATTTTAACATTCAAAAAGTTTATGTTGGGTATTTTGGAACACATCTTCCAACATAATAAAATATAAGGTATGGTTATGTACAAAACAACAAATATATCTGAAGAAGGTTTAGAATCCTTAATTGAGGATTATCTTGTAAATCAAAATGGATATATTCAAAGACATTATCAAAGTTATGACAGAGAACTTTGTCTAGATCCTGAACTTGTTTTACGTTTCTTAGTGGAAACACAGGCTAAAAAACTGAATAGGATAAAGAGGACTCTCGGTGATAGGTTTCAAAGACTGTTTTTCAAACGCTTAACATCTCAAATTAAATCCAAAGGGATTATTGAGGTTTTAAGAAAAGGGTTTATAGAAGGAAACTCAGGTGTAAAGGTTCAGTTATTTTTTGATAAACCTTCATCAAACCATAATAGTGAAGAACTGGAACGCTATCAAAAGAATATTTTTAGTGTAGTTCGGCAGCTTCATTACAGCCCCCATAATGAAAAGAAGTTTGATATTTCTATTCTTATAAACGGTTTGCCTGTAATCCATTGTGAGTTAAAAAATGAATTCACCAAGCAAAATATTACCGATGCAATCAAGCAATTCCAGAAGGATAGAGATCCAAAAGAAGAGCTTTTTAAATTCGGAAGAAATCTAGTATTTTTTGCCATCGATACCCAGAATATTTATATGACTACCCAGTTGAAAGGGAAAAACACCTTCTTTTTACCTTTTAACAAAGGATATAACAATGGAGCAGGAAATCAACCCAATCCTTCAGGAATAAGCACTGCTTACTTATGGGAAGAGATTTTAACAAAGTATACTTTAACTAATATTATTCAAAATTATTCTCAAATAGTTATAGAAAAAGATGATACAGGAAAAGAAATTAAGAAAGTAATTTTTCCACGTTATCATCAATTAGATGTAGTCAGCAAATTACTTGCTTACGCCAAGAGAAATGGAGTTGGTCAACGTTATCTAATTCAGCATTCAGCTGGTTCAGGTAAAACTAACTCAATGTCCTGGCTTGCTCACCAATTAGTAGGTCTACATGATAAAGATAATAGGAAGAATGTTTTTGATTCGGTTATTGTTATTACAGATAGAATTGTTTTAGATAAAAATATTCAAAATAATATAAAGCAATTTCAGCAAGTAAAAGGGACAGTTTCAGCTATTGATAAATCCAGAAATTTAAAAATAGCACTTGAGGAAGGGAAAAAGATTATTATCACTACAATTCAAAAATTCCCTTACGTTGTTGAAGAAATAGGAGAATTAAAAGGTTCTAATTTTGCTATAATTATTGATGAAGCTCATTCAAGCCAAAGTGGTGAAACTGCTGGTAAAATGAATATGGCTCTATCTAGTAATGAAACTCCAACTGAAGATTTAGACGATGATTGGACTGATGAAGATGAAATCGTTAAAATTATACAGGGGAGAAAGCTACTTAATAATGCTAGTTACTTTGCTTTTACAGCAACACCAAAGAATAAAACATTAGAATTGTTTGGAGTAAAAAGACCTGATGGTAAATTCGAAGCTTTTCACCTTTATTCTATGAAACAAGCAATAGAAGAAGGTTTTATTCTTGATGTTCTACAAAACTACACAACATATTCAACTTACTATAGCCTGTTGAAATCGATTGTTGAAGATCCTAAAATGGATAAAAAAAGAGCACAAATAGCCCTTAAGAAATTTGTTGAGTCCCATGAGCATGCCATTGATACAAAGGCCAAGATAATGATAGATCACTTTTATCATAATATTTTTAAAGCTCATAAAATAAATGGCTTAGCAAAAGCAATGGTAGTTACGCAATCAATCAAGAATGCTATAAAGTATAAGTTAGCTTTTGATCAAATAATCAAAGCAAAAAAGTACCCCTTTAAATCAATTGTAGCTTTTTCTGGAAGTAAAAACCTTGAAGGTATTGAATATACTGAGGCAAGTATGAATAACTTTTCTAGCCTTGCTATTCCTAAAGAATTTAATAAGAAAGACTATCAGTTTCTAATTGTAGCTAATAAATATCAAACTGGTTTCGACCAACCTTTATTACATACAATGTATGTAGATAAAAAATTAGCTGGTGTTAATGCTGTTCAAACCCTATCGCGTCTAAATAGGACCTTGTATCCATACAAAAAAGATACACTTGTTATAGATTTTTATAATGATGCTAAAGTGATAGAAGCATCTTTTAAACCCTATTTTGAAACTACATTACTTGCTCAAGAAACAGACAAGAATAAGTTATTTGATTTAATTGATGCTTTAGATAACTATCAAATCTATACTGAAGCCCAATTAGAAGTCTTTACTGACAAGCTATTGAAAGGAGATTCAGTAGAAGAATTGCATGAAATTTTAAACAAAAGTCTTGAATACTATTCTGAGCTTGATGAAAATGAACAGGTTGATTTTAAGATGAAAGTTAAATCTTATATTAAGATGTATGGCTTCTTATCACAGTTGCTAGAATTTGTTAATCCAAGACTTGAACAACTATATATCTTCCTGAAATATCTTGTAAATAAGTTGGTTACAGATAAGCCAGCCCCACTTACAGGTATCTACGAGGCTATTGATATGGATTCTTATAAGACTCAATATGAAGGGAAACAAGAGATTAACTTGCATTATGAAGTATGTGATTTAGCTCCTAATTCATACGAGTTGAAAGGAAATAAGAAGGAGCAGGAGATTGATTATTTGTCAAACATTATCAAAACATTTAATGAACGTTTTGGAACAGATTTTGACGATACTGATAAAGTTAAAAGAACTTTTGCTAATATAACTAATGATGTAATTAATGATGAAAACTTTCTAAAAGCTACTAAAAATGCAGATAAGCAAAATACGAAAATAGCCTTTGATAAGATCCTTCAACAGAAATTTCAAGACTTCATTGATATTAATTTCGATTTGTATAAAAAATATAATGATGATAAAGAATTTAAAGCTTACATTACTGATAGACTTTTCCAGATGGTCTTTGAAAGAGCTGTTCGCTAAGAGTTTGACATCATAAAATAAGATTTAAAGAACAAGACTTTTTATCTTTTTCCCTAAAAAAAGGACATTTTCAGCAAAAGTGGTCCCTATCTAATAATAGAACTAGTTGGTAAATAAAAAAAATAATCCCATTGACAGATTAGAAAATTTATATTAATTGAATTAAAATTAATATTGGAACAAAAAATGGATATAAAAGAAGAAGATTTGATATTACGAGAAATCTGCAAAGATGATATCCCTCAAATTCTATCCATTGAAGAAGAATTATTCTCTGATCCATGGACTGCGGAAGTTTTTAATGAAGAGCTTGAAACTAGATCTCAATTTACAATGCAAATTGCAGGTCAAATCAAGTCTTGCAAGCACAACTATCTGCTTGAATATAGGAAAGATATAGTAGGGTTTTTCTTAGGTTGGGTAATCTATGGAGAGTATTCGATAATGAATATTGGGGTCAGGAAAAAGTTCCAGAGAAAAGGCTTTGGCACTTATTTATTAACAAAGCTGATTGAAAAAGCAATTGAATTTAAATGTAAGACCATATATTTGGAAGTTAGAGCAGGTAATGCTTCTGCTATAAATCTATATAAAAAGTTTAAATTCGAAGAAATTGGGACAAGAAAAAATTATTATTCTTCACCTCAAGAAGATGCCATAGTTATGAGGTTAGATTTAGATGTTGATGGAGAAAAGATGGATAAGTCGTTAGCTGAGATATTAACTTATGATTAATTGTGTAGGTTAACACTTCCTGAGAAATGTAAGAAGGCAAAATGAAAGATTATGATTATTTAGTTATTGGTAGTGGCATTGCTGGTTTAGTATTTGCATTAGAAGTATCTAAATATGGCAGAGTGGCTGTTATAACAAAGAAGAAGTTAAGAGACTGTAATACAGATTATGCTCAAGGTGGAATTGCTGCTGTCTTGAATGAACAAGACTCATTTGAAGACCATATAAATGATACTTACAAGGCAGGAGCTGAGTTAGGAAAAAAGAAAATTATAAGAACAATTGTTGAGGATGGTCCTAAATTAATTCAATATTTGATTGATATAGGTACTCAGTTCACTTCAAAAGATATATTTCGATCGGGATCTTTAGAAAATTTATCATTAACTAGAGAGGGAGGACATTCTCGTCCCAGGGTGGCCTATGCTAAGGATTCAACAGGACATCTAATTATGGATGCTTTGATTAAGAACTGCCAGGATAATGATAATATTGACCTCTATGAAAATCATTTAGCAGTTGATTTGATTACCCAGCACCATATTCCACAATTAGATGAGTTTATTGCAGAAATTACCTGCTGGGGTGCTTATGTTATGGATACTCAAACGAACAAAATTGAGATTTTTAGAGCTAAAAAAACTATGCTGGCTACTGGTGGAGCTGGCCAAGTATATAAACATAATACGAACCCAGAAGTTACTACTGGAGATGGTATGGCTATGGCCAAGTTAGCAGGAGCTAGATTAGCTAATATGGAGTTTATCCAATTTCATCCTACTGCCTTTTATTCCCCAACTGGAAAGACATTCTTAGTTTCTGAAGCTTTGAGGGGAGAAGGAGCTGTTTTGAAACTTCCTAATGGTCAAACTTTTATGAAAAAGTATCACCCTATGGGTTGTTTAGCACCTAGAGATATTGTTTCCAGGGCTATTGAACGAGAATTAAAGCGGTCTGGTGATAAATTCCTCTTGCTTGATGCAACTGGTATTGATTCTGAAAAACTAAAAAATCATTTCCCATATATCAATAAAAAGTGCTTAAAATACGGTATAGACTTTACTAAAGAAGCAATTCCAATTGCTCCAGCTGCACATTATTTCTGCGGTGGTATTCTTACTTCAATTGATGGTCAGACTGATATCAAAGGTTTATATGCTGCTGGTGAAGTAGCATGTACTGGTCTTCATGGAGCTAACAGGTTAGCATCAAATTCACTCTTGGAAAGTCTTGTTATTGCCTATAGGGCTGCTAATTGCAAAGATATTAAGGAAGAAGTAAACTTCCCAGTCTTCAGTCAATGGCATGATTTAGGAGAGTTCAATGAAAATGAATGGGTCATTATTGCTAATAATAGAGAAATTATTGGTACAATTATGCAAGGATATGTTGGAATTATTAGATCAAGAAGACTACTCAAGTATGCTCTTTCTAGGTTAGAAAATATCTATAAGGAAATTAATAATTTTTATCAACATAACTCAGTTCGTAGAGAAGTAATTGAAACAAGAAATATTGCTATTATTGCTCAAACTATCGTTGAATCAGCTCTTATGCGTAAGGAAAGTCGTGGAGCACATTACGTGATTGATTACCCTGAGAGAGACGAAGTTAAGTTTAAGAAAGATACTATTGTTTAAATTATGAGTGAGTATGAGTTAAACAAGATGAGTAAAGAGTGATGGATGAAGAGTTAAGAATAATTATAAATAAAATATAGGATTAGATATATGAAAAGAGGCTTATTTATAACCTTTGAAGGTATAGAAGGGTGTGGCAAAAGTACACAAACCCAGGCACTAGCTGATTATTTTTCTGAAAAAAGTTTGTCTTTTATAGTAACCAGAGAGCCAGGGGGAACGTTTATATCTGAAAAGATAAGAGAAATTCTACTTGATAATGAAAATCATGAGATGAATGCGGAAACAGAACTCTTGCTCTATATGGCTAGTAGAAGTCAGCATACTGCTAGCAAAATTATACCTGCTTTAGAGTCTGGTAAACATGTAATTTGTGATAGATATTATGATTCAACTCTTGCCTATCAAGGTGCTGCTCGAGACTTAGATACAAAATTTATAGACCAACTTATAGATTTTGCAACTTATTCTACTTCACCAGACTTAACCTTTCTATTAGATATTTCAGTTGAAGAAAGTGAAGAGAGGATATGCCACCGAGGTAAAGACAGAATGGAGCAGGAGTCTAAAGAATTTCATCAGAAAGTAAGAAAAGAATTTTTAAATCTTGCAAAAAAATATAGTAATAGATATATTGTTATTGACGGAAGGCAAAGTCCTGAAATAATAACAGATAAGATTAAACAGGCAATTAAATTAAAAATGGATGGTGAAAATGAAACTGAATAATTCTAATAAAATAATTATATTAGTCTTTGGGATTCTGTGGGTCATATCAAGTTTGATAGCATATAATAATGCAATTAGCGAAAATTCTGATAAATTTATAGACCAAGTCATAGCTATGGAAGAGGGTGTAGAAACAAGTCAGAGAGTCTCTCAAAATAGAGAAGCATCTCTTGACGATAATGCTCCAACAATGCCAGAACTAATAGAGAAAATAGTAACTATTATTCAACGATTAGATGCCATCTATGTTGATGATGTGGATTATGGAAAGTTGATGGAAGATGCTATCAATGGTATGTTGAAAGGTCTAGATCCTCATACAACATACTTTTCTCCAGATGATTTTAAGAATTTTACTTCTTCTACTAAAGGTGAATTTGGTGGGTTAGGTATTCAAATAGATAAAAAAGGTGATTATATAACTGTTGTAAGTCCTATTCAAGGTACTCCTGCCTATAGAATGGGTATTATGGCTGGCGATATGATTTGGAAGGTTGATGGTGAAGATATTACTGGTATTTCTACTGATCAATCTATCAAAAAAATGCGTGGAGAAGTTGGATCTGAAGTTGTTATTACTGTTATTAGACCAGGTGTTAAAGACCCATTAGAATTCAAAATAGTAAGAGATATTATCAAAATAAACAGTATTCCTTATAGCTTCAAAATGGATAACAATGTTGGTTATATCAGAATGTCACAATTCAATGCCAATACTTCTGAAGAGTTAAGTCAATCTTTAGATGCTTTAGAGCAAGAAGGAATGGAAGGTTTAATAATAGATTTAAGATTTAATCCAGGTGGACTCCTCTCAGAAGCTATAAACACAGTTAATGAATTCATTGGTAAGGGTAAAAGAGTTGTTTATACTAAAGGTAGAATTGAGTATGCAAATGAAGACTATTTTACCACAAAAGATATTATGCGTCCTGACTATCCAATCGTTGTTCTAATCAATGAAGCTTCAGCTTCTGCTTCAGAAATATTTGCTGGTTCTATGCAAGATTATGATAGAGGACTTGTGGTAGGTAAAACATCATTTGGAAAAGGTTCTGTTCAACAGCTTTTCCCTTTAAGAGATGGCTCTGGAATAAAAATCACAACCTCCCACTACTATATTAATTCTGGTAGATGTATTCATAAAATTATCAATGATAAACTATTAAATGGAAAGAAAGTTACAGAAGAAGAAAAAGAAGATATTGATAAATTTAACCATGAACATATCTATAAAACAGCTAAAGGTAGAACCGTTTATGGTGGAGGTGGTATTACACCTGACATTATTGTGGAAGCAGATACTCTGTCTCGTTTTGAATTAGAAATACGTAGAAAAAACTTCTTCTTTGACTATGCTGTTGAATATATGCTAGACAATGCTGATGATGTAGACCTTGATTTTAGGGTAAATGATAAAATATTTGATGATTTTATAAGTTTCGTGATTCAAAAAGAAACCGAAAGCAAAGCAGACCAAAAAGATGACGGAAAAACAATAGCAGCCTTGGCTAATCCAATTGATCTTACTAATCCTTCACCTGAAGATTTAGAGAAAGCTGAAGATTATATAAAACTTACATTGACAAGTGAGATAATAGAGAAGAAATTTGGAAGTCAGGAAGGATACAAAATTCGAATTGAAATGGATAATCAACTTCAAGAAGCTAAATCCTTGTTTGATAAATATGATACCTTAGAAGAGATGTTTGAACATAGTAACATTCAAAAAAGTTAGAGGATAAATATGGATAAACAATTAGAAAACATGCTAATCTATATTGTTGATGATGACCCAATAAACCTGAGATTAATTAAGGCTATTTTGAATCAACACGGATTCTATAATCTTACGCTACTTAATAATGGCAACGAGCTATTAGCCAGTATGGAAAAGAACAAACCAGATATTTTACTCTTGGATATTATGATGCCTGAACTAAGTGGTTATGATATTCTGGAAA
The DNA here is from genome assembly GCA_963678375.2 of Cloacimonadales bacterium (SeqCode). GTDB lineage: Bacteria > Cloacimonadota > Cloacimonadia > Cloacimonadales > JAFGVF01 > JAEKNW01. The sequence goes on along the minus strand of OY782831.1, from coordinate 973,322 downwards.
TAGTAAAACAGAGAAATGTCTGGAAACATATTCCGGTAATTGTAATTACTGCTCTTCCTCTAGCTGATGAAATGAAACCATTGAAAAAGTCCTTTAATCTAGGAGCTATGGACTACATTAGCAAACCTTTTAATCATGTAGAGCTTATGCTTAGAGTTAAATCTGCTCTCAAATTGGAATATCAAAGACAGCAATTAGAAGAAACTTTGGATAGAATTAGAAATTTAGAAAAGATGATTTCTATCTGTTCCTATTGCAAGAAAGTAAGAGTTGATGAGACCCAGTGGCAAGATCTGGAATTATATGTTAGTGAACATACTGATACCCAGTTTAGTCACAGTATCTGCCCAAGCTGCTATGAAAATGTAGTCAAACCAGAAATGGAAGAAGATGAAAAATAAGTGAATTCATAACTAATGATTATCTTAGGGCGTATTTATGTACGCCCTTTGTTATAGCTTTATCCTTAAAGAAATAGAGAAATCAAGGGATGCTTCCTTATTAAACCCAAATAATGCAGTAGATCTTTGTGAATAGCACTATATTCTTCTGCAAAAGTAACTTCCATAATTTCTCCGAATATATAAATTATATGCGTCAAAATTCTGTAAGCTATTTTGCTAGAATAATCTGCACTCTTCACTAAAGCTCTACTACACTATCTGGGTCAAAAAGTTATATCAAAAAATAATGCAGGAAATTTAAAGTATATTAGTCTTAATTTATAGGAGAGAGAATGAATAGAGATAATTTCGAAGATATAGTCAGAGAATTCACTCCTAAATTATATAACTATATACTAAAATTTGTTAGGCAAAGAGAAGATGCTGAAGATGTTTTGCAGAGTGTTTTTATTGCTTTTTATAATAAAATGGACAATGTTGATTCCGACAAAGTGTCACCTTATCTCTACAGAGCATGTCATAATAATTCATTAGATTATCTGAAGAAAAGAAGAAGAGAAATTTCCTTTCCAAACTTAGATTTTAGTAATATTGAAGATATGGGAAGTGAAGAAAAAGAGAACTTATATAAAGATATAATAAAATATGCTATGGCTGAGATTCCTGCTAAAATGTCTTTGTTGATAGAGATGAAAATCTACCAAAAAAAGTCATATAAAGAGATTTCTGAAGAAACAGGGTTTACTATAAAAGCTATTGAGAGTCTCTTGGTTAGAGCCAAAAAGAGACTAAGAAAGATTATTGAGAAAAAAGCAAAAAGTGATTTAGGTATCATGTTATAACTACTTCTTAAGTGGGAGGAAGTATGAAAGATGAGAAATTGATTAATAGATATTTAGATGGGGAAGCTAATTCTAAGGAAATTATGTATGTAGAGACTAAATTAGCTCAAGATAAGGATTTTGCAAGAGTTTTTGCTAAATATCAAGAGGTGGATAGTTTACTGAGCAAAGTTAGTAATGAATATGTAACAGAAGATATCTATAAGAGAGTTTTAAATTCAGTAAAATACCAAACTAAACCTCAACCATTCTATAAAAAGTATGGTCCAGCCTTAGTAGGTTCTATGATGAGTTTTGTACTAGGAATTCTATTTACCACTTTTGTTGTTACTACACCTGAAGAGAATCTTAATTCTGTGAGTGATAATAGTCTCTATTCTTCATTAGAAATAGATGAAGTTATTAACTATTATTATGGAGATTAAGGAGAGTTTATGAGAATTAAGAAAACACTTTTTTTTGTTGTTCCTATGCTTGTTGCTGCTTTCAATTTAGCAGTAATTGCTACTTTAGCTTACTTCTTCTTTACTCACAGAGTAATTATCCAGGATATAAACCAGCATGATAAAGAAGTACATTTTAAGGAAATGAAACAGCAAAGACCTGAAATACATAACAAATATCGCCAAGTAATTAAACCCCTGCATGATAAGAATAGAGATCTAAGGTTAACCTTTATGAAGGAATTAGCTAGTCCTAATCCAGATTATGATAAACTTCAAGTTCTGAACCAGAAAATTCAAGCAATTACTGGAGAAATAAGTAAAACCTTCTATAATGAAATGATAGAAACTAGAAAAACTCTCACCAAAGAGGAAGCTAAAAGATTTTATGGTTATCATGTGAGAATGATGTTGAATAAATTTGATCTTGAAAAGAGGTCAGGAGAGTTACCAATTGAAAACCCTGATGGAGGTGGTATGTTGTCTCCTCATTCCGGGCAAGGTAGATTTAGAAGAAAAAGAGCTTTTTCTGAAGATAATTAATTTGTAATTCAGTCTTATATGATGCATTTTACATAGGATATTTTGCTTTTTGTACTTAAGAGTTTGACTAAAATAGATAGTTACATTATATTATTAACGTGTGATTTAGAAATATGATAATGTGCTTTCCCAATTGTGGTTTATGAATTGCAATAAAAAGATTATGTTTCTTGTTAAAGGCTCCTATATAGGAGCCTTTAATGCATCTAGAAGATTTACTAAAACCTCATTTTTAAATTTAGCTTTAAAACTTGATTAGTTGTATAGGCAATATCTGTATATTCTCCCATAGTGATACCATGAATAAATAATGAATCCCAATCTATGAGTCTACACTTATATATTAACTCAAGTTCAATATTATTAATTCGATAGGATGATATATAAAATAAATTAAAGCTATCTCTACGAAACTCTTTAGAAATCCCTTTTCCATAATAAAATCCTACTCCTAAAGAAAAAAACATATTCCGATTAATTTTATAAACACCTCTGCTGGATTGAGATAGTTGAAGATATGGCACACTTTTTGAAGCTTTTAGATCATCATAGTTTTTAGTGTCAGACATCTCTTTAGAATAATACAATCCAACTTCATGCTCATAAAACCATTTATCATATTTTGAAACTTTTGCATTGTTAAATATCCAGCTAAGCCCAATATTTTCTCCTAGCAAAACTCTATTAAAAGAGTCTTTATTTCCATAAGTTTCATAATCATCGGTTGATGAAGAAAGAAAACATGTATTTAAACCGAATGTTACAGCAAAGAAGCTATCAACTATATTATTGTTAAAGAAAGATTTTTTCTTGTTACTAGAATTATTATTTTCTTGAGTATCATTTAGATAGCTATTGTTATTATTACTTATATTTACCTCAGTTGAATTATCCTGAACAGCAGATAATAATGATAGCTGTAGAATCAGAAGCCAAAACACAATTTTCCCCACTAGCCCTCCTAAGTTTGCTTAATCAATTATTATTCGTTTTTCATAAAGAATGGTTCAATAACTCGATCTAAGAGACCGTGGAGTTTAGATATTGTCACACCATAATTAGAAATAGGGACTCCTCTTCTTTGGCATTCCATAATTCTTCTCTTCATTTCAATCTGATTAAGCATACAAGATCCACAATGAAGAACTAAATCATAATCTTCTAAGTTTTCCGGGAAATCATTACCTGCACTCTTTTCGAAGATAAGGTCTTTACCAGTGAATTGTCTCATCCAACGAGGTATTTTTACAGTTCCAATGTCATCTGCTTGGACATGATGTGAACATGCTTCTGCAATCAGAATCTTAGAACCATCTTTTAGTTTATCAATAGCTTTAGCGCCTTCAACTAATGTTTCGAAATCTCCCTTATAACGAGCAAATAGGGTGGAGAAGGTTGTAAATCTAACATCAGCAGGTACATCTCCAACTACTTTGAGTACAACCTGAGAATCAGTAATTACGAGGTCAGGTTTTCTACTCAAACCTGCAAGAGCTTTTTCTATTTCTCTTTCTTTCACTATTATACCTATAGCATCAGAGTCTAATACTTCTCTCAAAACTTGTACTTGGGGAAGTATAAGTCTGCCTTTAGGTGCTGCTAAATCAATCGGTACTACTAATACAACTAAATGACCAGGGCGAAGTAGATCAGACACCAAGTTATTTTCGTGAGTGAGGCTGGAGGGAACAAGGGTAACTAGTTTTTCTTTTAGCATTCTAACACCGGCACCTGAAGTTCCTGATACAGATGCAAAAGCTATATTATTATCTTTACAATAGGATCGTGTCTCTTTAGGAAGGGGACTTAAATCATTCTTATTAAAAGCTATAATAAAAGGAACTTTCATGTCTTTTAAGCTATTAACTAAATTTTCCAAATCAGAATCGAAAGAAGTAGAGTCGGTAACTATAATTGCTACATCAGTTCTAAAAAGAATCTTACGAGTTTTTTTAACTCTTTGGATCCCTAAATTCCCGACATCATCAATACCAGCAGTATCATAGATTGTTACAGGTCCTAAGGGAAGAAGTTCATAAGCTTTAGCAACAGGATCTGTAGTTGTCCCGGGAGTATCAGAAACTATAGAAATATCTTGCCCTGTCATGGCATTAATTAAAGAAGATTTACCAGCATTTCTTTTACCAATTAAAGTTAAAACTAATCTTTCTCCTCTAGGTACTTTAGCCATTGAGATCTCCCTTTCTCTTCTTATAGTGAGGAGAGTTGCCCATAACACCGTAGCCAATATTTTCACCAATTCTATGAATTGATTTCTCAAAAGCCTTCATGTTTTCTTCACTTGTTTCGGTAAGAGCAGGTTTGTTGTCATAGAGAAGATAATTCTTTCTATTTTCTGATTCATAGACAACTGGCATACAGATATTAGCACCAGCAAGTAAGCCTCTTTCTCTTCCTAAAGGGTCTAGGGTTTGTAAAGCTGTTGTTGAAGCAATATTGACATCCTTGAGGTATAGTCTGGTTAAAGCTATCATTTTTAATCCGAGTTCTAATTGATGTTTAGGGTCATAATCTTTCATCATATTAGCCATTGGTGTATCATGGTGAACTATATATGGTCCCATACCTATCATATCGATATCGTGTTTTTTGAAGAAGAGAATATCATTAACAAGGTCTTCAGCTGTTTGAGTAGGTAAGCCAATCATTACACCTGTACCAACTTGATAATCTTCAGCTCTTAAGTCTTCAATAGCTTGCAGTCTTCTTTGGAAATCGCAATCTTCAGGATGAATAAGTTTATATATGTCTGGGTTAGAAGATTCAATTCTAAGCAAGTATCTACTAGCTCCTGCTTTTCTCCATCTTCTATAGGTCTCGCGAGATTCTTCTCCAAGAGATAGGGTAACCCCAAGTCCATACCTATTTTTAATATCATAAAGAACATCTTCTACGAAAGCTACAAATTCTTCATCTGTTCTTTCACCAGATTGCAGGACGAAGGAAGCATAGTCATGCTCATAAGCCCATTTTGCGGATCGTAAGATATCTTCTTTGCTAAGGCAATATCTATCTACTTTGCTGTTACCTTTTCTAATTCCGCAGTAAAGGCAATCTTTGCTACAGATATTACTAAATTCTACAAGACCACGGAAATAAACAGTCTTTCCTACATATTTTAATTTAACTTTATAAGCTTCATCATATAATTTTTGTAATAATTGCTTGTCATTTGAAGACATCAATTCTATCATTTCTTCTTTGGATAAATTATCCCATTTATAGTTTTTCATTTATTCTCCTATTATATAGAAAGGGATATTAATAACCTGCTAAAAATATCCCTAACTGGTAAGTCATTTATTTATTTCATTCAAATTTAAAATCCAAGTTTATACATTCTTTTGGGTGAGAGTAGTTCATCAACTTGCGATTCAGTTAAGAGTTTTTCCCGCAATATTATGTCTTTTATGTTAAGCTTGTTCTTTATAGATTCTTTGATAAGTTCTTCAACTTTAGCGTAACCTAAGATTGGAACAAAGATAGTAGCAATAGTTCTACTTTGGAGTAGTTTTTGCTTACATAGCTCTGGATTAGCAGTAATACCTATAACACACTTGTTCTGGAAAAGAGGTATTACATTATGTAAAATTTCGAGTGATTCAAGAATGGTATAAGCAATTAGAGGCATAAACTGATTTAATTCTAAGTTTCCTAAAGCTGATGCATTGGTTAGTACAGCATCATTACCAATAACTTTAAGAGCTACTTGTGATACAGCTTCTGGCATAACAGGATTAATTTTAGTTGGCATTATTGTAGAACCACTCTGTAAAGCTGGCAGATTTATTTCTCCTAAATCACTAGATAGCAAGCGTAAATCATTGCTGATTTTAAATAGATTGACTGCTACTGCTTTTATCATACCTGATATTTCAACAAAAGGATCAAGATTTTGAGTAGTTTCAACTAAATTTTCAGATCTAGCAATAACTAGTCCAGTAATTTCTTTTAGGTTCTCAACTACTTTAAAAATATACTTTTGAGGAGCTCCAACTCCAGTACCAATTGCTGTTCCCCCTAGGTTAAGAACTTTAATTCTCTCACGACACTTGAAGATACGCCATCTATCTCTGGAAATAGCTTCTGCATAGGCAGAAAATTCCATTCCTAAAGTCATAGGAACAGCTTCCTGTAATTGAGTTCTTCCAATCTTTATAATATCATGAAACTCTTGTTCTTTGGCTTGTAGGGCTTCTTGTAATTCTGCTAAATCTTTTTCTAAATCTTTAAGTAAATAAAGTACAGCAATTCTAACAGCTGTAGGATAAACATCATTTGTTGATTGATGCATATTTACATCAGCAAGAGGTTTAATCTCTTGATAAGAACCTACTTCATGGCCCAAATATCTGTTGGCTAGATTTGCTACAACTTCGTTCATGTTCATATTCGTAGAAGTACCAGCTCCACCCTGTAGAGCATCTGTAACAAATTCCTGGTCATATTTTCCAGCAATAATTTCATTTAGAGCAAAGAAGATAGCTTCATACTTCTCATCATCTAGATATTCAAGTTGGAAGTTAGTTCTAGCACAGGCTAATTTAACTTGTGCCAAAGATTTGATAAAGAGAGAAGACATTCTTAATGAAGATATTTTAAAGTTGTCTAAAGCTCTAGCAGTGTTAATACCATATAGCTTTTCTTTATTTATTTCTAAATCACCTAGTAAATCTTTTTCTATTCTCATGCATCATCCTATTCGATGTTTTTTTATTAGTATAATTAATTTCGAGGAAATGGCTATGAATATCTCATTTAATTATCAGTTTTCCTATTTAATCCCAAATACGAGTAGAACAACTTCTTAGACAATAATTAGGCTTATATTCTTATTTTATCGATAGTCCCATTATTAATTTTAAGAGCAATTTTACCCCTTATCATATTCCAATAACCCAGAGCTCTTCCGCAGTTAGGGCAGTATGCCTTTGCTAATAAATCTATATCTTCAATGTCAAATACGGGATTAATCATTTTATCTCGAAAACACTTGATTAAAGATCCTTTCCCACCTTTTCTATATTTGAATAGAAGTGTTCCACATCTGCATTTAACATCAAGTAGCTTGGATTTTATATTTCTTCTCCTTTCTTTATCTTATTATCAAATTATCTTCTAAGTATTAATATCTAATCATTTTTTCTTTTTCAAAGAATGCTTTAAAATAATAGTCTTTGATAATTCGATTTTCTTCTTTCTCAAGATGAGGGTCATCTTTGATTATTTGAAAGGCTAAATCTCTAGCAACCAGCAATATTTTTTGGTCATTCACTATGGAAGCAAACTTAAACTTAGGCATGCCTGATTGTTCTTTTCCAAAGAAATCTCCAGGACCTCGTAGTTCCAAATCTTTCTCAGCTATTAGAAAGCCATTATTGGTGGATGTCATTGTTTGAAGTCTCTCTCTACCTTCCGAGCTAATTGGAGGATAGCTTATCAAGTAGCAGAACGCATGATCTGAACCTCGGCCAACTCTACCTCGAAGTTGGTGGATTTGGCTTAATCCAAACCTTTCTGCATGTTCAATCATCATTACAGAGGCATTAGGAACATCTAGGCCTACTTCAATTACAGTAGTTGAGACTAAAATATCAAACTCATGATTTTTGAAAGCAAGCATAATCTCATCTTTTTCATTACTTTTCATCCTACCATGCAAGAGAGCCACTCTATAATTAGGGAACTCTACCTGTGAAAGTCTTTGAAAAACGCTTTCAGCATCTTGAAGGTCCATCTTCTCTGATTCTTCTACTAGTGGACAGACAACATAGGCCTGTCGTCCATTTTTTATTTCTTTTTCAATTTCTTGATAAACATGTTTTTTCTTAGCTTGACCATGCCAGATAGTTTCCACCTGTTTTCTTGTAGGAGGTAACTCATCAATTTGAGAGACATCTAAGTCTCCATATACTGTTAAGGCTAAGGAACGGGGAATTGGAGTAGCTGAAAGGTATAGCATATCCGGGAAGTTCATTTTTTGAGAAAGTTTTGCTCTTTGTTCAACCCCAAATCTATGCTGTTCATCAACAACTAAGAAGCCAGCCTTATGAAATTGAATATCGTCTTGGATAAGAGCATGAGTTCCAATAATGATGTTAAAGTTGCCATCTTTGATTCCTGCTTTAGTTTGACTTTTCCCTTTATAAACCCCACCTTTCAGTAGAGCTATTTTTAGTTCAGGTTGGTTGCTTAAATAGTTTGAAATAGTTTGAAAATGTTGTTGGGCTAAAATCTCAGTTGGAACCATCATTATAGCTTGATAGCCATTTTCCACAGCTAATAGCATGCAAAACAGGGTCACTATAGTTTTTCCTGAACCTACATCACCCTGAATTAACCTGTTCATCTGTTTTTTCGAAGTCATATCTTTTACTATTTCGTTGATGACTCTTTTTTGAGCTCCAGTTAACTCATAGGGGAGAGATTCTTTAAGCTTCCTGGTATATGTATGGAAGAGTTTAAATTCTAAACCTTGTACAATTTTTTTATGTCTGAACTTAGTTCTAGCAAGCAATATCTGGGTATAGAACAATTCTTCAAAAGCAAATCTTTTTCTAGTTTGCAAAGCTATAGATTCTTTAGTAGCAAAGTGCATTATTTGCAGGGCTGACCTTCTATCTTTTAGCTTTAGTTGGTGAATTATTTTAGGCGGAAGGTTGTCTGTAATAAAGTCAGAATATTCAGCAAAGCAGTTTAGTACTATCCTTCGTAAAGCCTTATTAGTTAAATTACCTGTAAGCCTATAAATGGGTAACAGAGGTCTATTCTTCCAAAAGTCATCTTCAACACTGTCTCCATCTATGAATTCTATCTCTGGATGAACAATGTTCAGTGAATTCATAAAGATAGATACTTTTCCACTTATCCATACTTCTTTACCTATTTTAAGTTTATCACTTAGCCATTTATGATAGCGGAACCAGGTTAGCATTAAGGAGTCAGAATCATCTGAAATGATAGCGTGTAACTTCTTCTTATTGTTACCGTAAGCTTGCTCATAAACATCAACTATTTTACCAACTAAGGCTATATTAGTATCATTTTCAATTTCAGCAATCTTAAGGTTAGAATTTCTATCAATATAGGCCCTAGGAAAGTACTCCATCATATCTAATAGAGTCTCAACCCCTACTTTTTTAAGCAATTTAGCCCTATATTCACCTACTCCTTTCAGAAATTTAATCTCTCCCTCTATACTAACCATATTTCCTTCTTTAGTTATTTACGATTAAAATAGCCTAATAATATTCCTAAAGCTAAAGACCAAACTGCTGCCATTAAGATACGAAGATCTGAAGGCATTAAGAAAGTGACAGTGTGAGCTGGTATCCAGAACCATAATAGGCAATATAAGCCCTTATTAATCCCTTTCCAATTGCTCTGACCAGCTGCCAAATTATCTAATACTCTATGTACTATCACTAGGAATGGTCCGAACTGCAAGTTCATGAATGCTGAAACAAAGAAAGCAAACAAGAAGGAATCATGACTTACTTTAGGTAAGAAGTTATGATTCATTAAGGCGTTTACAAAACCATCATTATATCCTGCATTGCCAGCGAAACCAACAAAAGTGTATTTAATAGCAACACCTAAAAGTGCCCAAATTACCATTTTCTTGATTGTCATTAACAAACCAAATGGATATTTGAAGCTCTTATTTAAAACCCATTTAGAGAGAATCTCTCCAAAGGTACCTAATATAGCGAAGTGAATGATAGCAGATAAGATAACATTCTCTTTCACGAAGGTCATATAGACTTCCATACTATCTCCTTTTTATTTTTTCTTGACAAAATTTAGATTAATCTGATTTGTTTCTTTAAGCAAATCGGGTGATTAGCTCAGTTGGTTAGAGTGCTACGTTGACATCGTAGAGGTCACTGGTTCGAATCCAGTATCACCCACCACCTTTTTACAGCTTGTATTTTTTGCTTTATTTAGTCAACAAAATTGTACTATTTATTGAAGAGGAGTTAAAATGTACCACTATCTAGAAAACAATAAACTAAATCCAGATGAAGTCATAAATCTCTTTTTATCAGTCGGATGGAATAAAAATCCAAAAAATATTATCCCTGCATTCAACAATTCACATTACGTAACTTGCTATAATAATGATAGACTAATTGCTTTTGCTAGGGCTATTAGTGATGATTATTATTATACTAATATTTTCGATGTAATAGTTCATCCTGACTACCAAAAACAAGGTATTGGAAAACAGTTAGTTTTAAGGATTTTGGAAAGATATAGAGGAACATATTTCTTCTTAACCCATACAGAAGGCAAAAGAGGCTTCTATGAAAAATGTGGCTTTAAGTTTAACGAGTGTGGAATGTGGATTAGCAAATAATTTCCTACTCTTACATTTTTATTAGCTTAAGTTCAAGGTTAATTAACTATGTTTAAACAAGCCAAATTTCTTAAGTTTTTCGTAGAGTGTTTTTCTACTTATCTTTAAACTTGATGCTGCTGAACTTTTATTACCATTATTAGTTTCAACAGCGTGTTTTATTACTTCCCTTTCAAAAAGTTCAATTTTTTCATTAATAGAAATATCTTTGTTTATTATCTCATTTATTAGATTATTTTCTTTCTTAAGCTCATTATTATTAGTATGGTTTGATAAGCGGATATGATTGTTAGTTAGGCTAGTCTCAGGACAAAGCAAGACAGCTTTCTGAATAGTATTTATTAGTTCTCTAATATTACCAGACCAGTGGTGATTTTGTAGTGTTTCCATCGCTTGAGGTGAAACCTGTTGGACATTTCTATTTAACTCAGTATTGAATTTAGTAATGAAATGGTTAACTAAGAGGGGAATATCATCTTTTCTATCTTTCAAATCGGGTAATAGTAAATCAAAACCATTTATTCTATGAAAAAGGTCTTCGCGAAAGCTACCCTTACTAACTTCATTTAATAATTTAGCATTGGTAGCTGAAATTAATCTCACATCTAATTTTTTTTCCTCAAGACCACCAACTTGACGATAAACTCGATTTTCTAGTACTCTAAGCAGTGATGTTTGAGCTGAAGGGGATAAGTTGCCAATCTCATCTAAGAAGATAGTGCCTCCATCAGCTGCCTCAAAAAGGCCTTTAGTATCTTGTTCAGCACCAGTATAAGCTCCTTTAACAGCTCCAAACATTTCCCGCTCAAAGAGATTATCAGGAATTGCACCACAGTCCACAGCTATAAATTGTCTATTAGATCTCTTACTATAATAATGAATATACTTAGCAATTTCTTCTTTACCAGTTCCATTTGAACCATTGATAATCACATTTATATCAGTAGGTGCAACTAAGGCTGCATCTTTAAGTAAGTTTTTAAAAATTTTAGATTCTCCAATTATGTGATATCTTTCATTGTATTGTAGAGAAGCTTTAGTAGCCATTTCTCTGCTTGTATTTTTTAAAGAACCAATTCTAAGGGCCTTGTTAATAATGAGGTTGAACTGATCTTCATCAAAAGGTTTAGTTAAGTAATCTAAAGCTCCTAGTTTGATAGCTGCCACAGCATCTGAAATCTGTCCAAAAGCAGTTAACATAATAATAGGATATTTTTTATTTTCACGCTTTAGTTTTTCAAGTAAGTCAAAACCAGACATTACAGGCATTTGATTGTCGAGTATGGTTAAATCAGGCTGTAGCTGTTTTAATTTATTATATCCTTCCATACCATTATATGCGTGGGAAAAAGTGATATCGTTGTTCTTTATTAAAAGGCCTTCCAAGACCGTATGAATATCTTTATTGTCGTCTATTATTAATACCTTTTTCATTGCTTTTTCCTTAAAAAATCTTTTGTTAACTTAAAAATATATAAATTTAGTGTCAACAAAAAATTATCTGGCTTTACTTGCTTACTAAAAATTTCTTCTTATTATAAATGTTAGCCTTAAGAAGTTCTTGACTTCTAATGGCCGAAAAAAATTATGTGATAATTACTTAAACCTAGCTAATGCTCTTAACTCATGGGAATGATCCTATACTCTTCCTATAAATGAAATGGCATTACTTGGAGAAAAAAGAGGAGATTAAATGACTAAAAAGATAACAGTATTTTTTCTACTGATGCTAATGACAATAGGATTAATGGCATTAGATCAGCAAGAGTTTCTTGCCCAGTACGGTCAAAGAAAAGTCGTAGAGATTACAGTTAATGGACTAAAAAGGACTAGTGAAAAGACTTTTTTGCAATGGATAGAAAGCTCCACAGGTAGAAATGTATCAGAGTATGATATTGATTATATCTATAAAAGAGTGGATGATAAAGGTATTTTTGCTTTAGAAAAGAGAGTTGAGTTTTTCCCAACTGAAGATGCTGCTCTTATGATAATTACTGTAGCTGAGAAGTTTTCACTTTTTGCAGTACCTTTTTTTAACTCAGTTGATGGCGATAAAATGTATGGTGGGGCAGCTTTAGATAGTAATTTCTTAGGCTATGGAGCAACTTTGTTAGGAGTTGGAGCTTTTGGTAAAAATGATGCTACTACTTTTTTACTTCTTACCCAGGATGAATTGTTCAATAATCAATATTCAGGTAAGTTAATAGTAAATTACCGAACAAATGAAATAGAAATGACTGATATCTATGAGAATAACCCCTATTATGAAAGCAAGCAAAAAACTATTAACCTTGGGGGAAGTCTTGGTAAGAAATTCTTTGATAAGAAATTTACTATTGGTCCAGATCTTGAATGGCAGAAGATAAAAATGGATAATGAAGAAGGTAACCTAGAAAAAGACGCTAACTTACTTTTCCCTGGATTACTTATGACTTACGATAATACTATTCAAAATTTTGTCTTCAGAGATGGCTTTAAAGCAGAATCACTCACTTCAAGAGTTTTTTCTTTAAATGATAATTATGATGACTTCTTTCGGTCTTATACAAAATTATCATATTCAAAAACTTATGATTCAAAGATAAACTTCACTTTAAAAAATACTTTCGGACTTTTTGATAGACCTGATAATGCGGAAGATGTATTGAGCACTTATCACGGAACAAAATCCCTTCCTAACATGAAGATCTGGGCTGATGATTGGATTAATGGTGCCTTCATAGTTGAGCATACATTAATAAGTAAACATAAACTAAATCCCACCTTATCATATTATTATGAAGGTGGTTACTACAATAATGATGGCTTAAATGAAAAATATCATGGAGTAGGCAGTGAGATAAAGGTATATTTTGATAAGGTTGCTATACCTGCTCTAGGATTAGGCCTTGCTTACAACTTTACTAATGAACAAACAATCTTAACATTTAGCTTCGGTATGGGGGGAGAATAGTTTGTTTGTTGTTGCTATCTCCATGAATTCCAGTGTTTTATGGAGATAGTAACAGGCAGGGAGTAGTATTCGTTTAAATATGATTAAATATGTTTAGATCCCTCCAAGATGAGTGAGTAATGTGATAAGCTTATTCTTTTATATCTTTAAGGGGTAATGAAAAGTAAAAGGTAGATCCCTTTCCCAGTTCACTTTCTAACCAAATTTTACCATTATGTGCTTTTATAATTTGCTTAGAAATTGCCAAGCCTAATCCTGTAGATTGTTCATTAATAAGTTGACTAGATTTGGCTTTCTTAAAAGGTTCAAAAATTAATTCATGTTCACTTTTATCAATACCAAACCCCTGGTCTTTACAAGAGAAAATTACTTGATGCTTAGTTGTTTGGCAATCAATTTGAACTATTGAATTGGAGTGTGAATACTTGATAGCATTGGAAATAAAATTACTAATAACTTGCTGGATTTTGTTTTTATCCATATCAACATAAATACCTTTTTGGGGAGTATTTGCTAGAATTTCGATTTCTTTTTTTGCCCCAAGTGTAATTGCATGTTTTATATTATATGCTATGATGTCATAGAAATCAATTATTTGAGTATTTAAAGAAACTTTACCAGATTCTAGGTAGGTCAAATCGAGTAGCTCTTCTACCAATTGAAGCATAAAATCAGCTGTTGTGTTAATATCTCTTAAAAAGTCCAGATCTTCATTATCTACTTTACCATTACAGTCTTCAAGCAGGAGCTGGCTGTAATTATAGATTACGGAAAGAGGATTTCTTAAATCGTGAGCTGCTACTCCAACTAGCTTATTTTTTAATTCGTTTACTCTTATCAATTCTGTATTTTTCTTGTTTAGTGCTTTCTGGGTTAAGATCAATTCATTATTAATACTAGTTAAACTACCAAATAACCCATAATAATCACTTTCTTCTTGTTCAGCAAGTATTATGTAGTTGTCATCAACGATGATATTCTTAAAATATAATAGTATCACTTCCTTATTATTTGGAAAGTAAAGTTCATACTCAGAATAGCAACTAGAATCAATTTTTTTTGCTTGAAGAAAGAAGGCTTGTGCTTTCTCAAAAGTATCTTCTGCAAATAACTCAACAAACTTAATCCCGGCTTTAATATCAGCATTAGCAAGGTTATTGAAGATTACTTCAATGATATGACCTAAGGGGCTACACTTTAAGGCAAAAACAGTTTTTCTCATATTATTATCCTACAAGGTCTAGTAATCTATCTGCAAATCTAATAGCCCGGCTAGGATCAGTTGCCCAACCATCAGCACCTACTTTTTTCCAGAGGGTTTTGTCATTATTGAATGGGTAGCCTCCTACCATTATAGGTGCAGAGATTCCTTGCATTTTTATCTTCTTAATCAGTTTGCTTAGTTTATCAAGGTGAAACATAACAGTCACTGACAAGGCAATTAAATCTGGTTTTTTGTCCTTAATCATGGAGATAATTTGGTCATCTGGAAGATTTGATCCAAGAAACCAAGTATCCCATCCCTCCATTTCAAAAATATCTGTAAGCATTCTTAAGCCAATTTCATGATGTTCTCCACTTATACAAGCTGCCAATAGGGTTTTATTTGCTTGTTTATCACTTAGGATATAGGGGTATAATTGTGAGATAACTAACTGAATTAAGCTTGTTATATAGTGCTCTTGTGCTATACTAATTTTATTTGTATGCCAAAGATGACCAACCTCATATTGAACTTTTTGGAGAACTTCAAGATATAATGTTTTAATAGGAATACCTTGTTTAATTAAGGAAAGAACTAGTTTTGAAGCTTCGTGTCTCTTTCCAGCTAAAGCAAAAGAAAGAAAGTCTAATGCATACTTACTGTATGGATTAGTAGGATTTATATAGCTTGGTTCAACTGTAGAATCTCTCTTAAGTTCTTTAATACCCCTATCAATGAAATCACTTATAATGTCATGGTCTTCAATAGGTAAGTTCTGTAACAATATTAACTTCATTGCCCTAAAATTTTCAATAAGAGGGAGTTCTGAGATACCTAAATCATGCATTAAGTTCTTTAACCATTTTGAATATGACATAAATAAACCAGGTGAATTAAGCTCTATTGCTTGACTGAGATAGGAAAGGGTATAACCTATGTCCTGTAGACTTTTTTCTCTTCGTTTTGTGTCTTCTGGTCCTTTAGTATAAGGGGCTATATCAAATTGTTTTCTTAGTATCAAAGGTCGCAAACTTGAGTTTAAATCATCAATTTGCTCTTTAATTTCATGATTTAGATTATTAAGCATAGTAGTCCCCTAATCTTTTAGAAATAATAAGTACTAATTTAAAGTATGCAACTATTTTTTGTTTATCATTTAAAGTCTTTTATGATTTTTATTGCATGTGGGAAATAAGTGTAAGACTTTTTATCTTCTTTTTGTTTAGTCTTAAGTATTCTGTTTGCATTGTCAATTGCAATATCAATTCTATTAGATAACTCATCTACCCAGTTCTTGTTCTCTAAGAAGATTTTACTTGTTTGATAATTTTCAAAAGAAGGATGTTTTTTTAGTTCAGTAATAACCTCTTTTTTATTCTGATAAAATTTATCAGTATTAACAAAATGTAGTAAAAACCAAAACTCAATTGTTGGCATGCTATGACATATAGTTATGTAAGTAGAGTCTTTATAATTTTTTATAAAGTTATTAATTTTAGTTTTATTACCTGAAACTTGAGCAATATCCATATCAAAAACACAAATTACATGATTATTGCTTTCTTGATAAATCTTAGCTTGCTTTTCCATTGAAACTAAATTAAAAGATTCTTTAAAGTATTTTTTTTCTAATTTAATGTTAAAATTCAAAATATCTTTAATATTTTTGAAATAATAATACTCTGTAAGACCTTCACCTAAAACATATAATTTAACTTTTTGTTTTAGAGATTTACTTTTATTCCTTTTATTACCCATTACTCGTCCTCAATCTCTGGAAGTGCTCCAAAATTACCAAACCTGTAAGCTTTCTGGAGTGATGATATTCTCTTCAAATCATTAAATTGTGTAAGCCTATAGAGGTCTGTCGATCCATCTTTATCCTTTTCAGTGAACCAAAAAGTATCTTTTCTTAAAATTTCTTCATTATCGAGAAGATTATCATAATGGGTAGTTAAAAGTAGTTGAGACTTGTTATTGAAACTTAAAAAGGTTCGAATGAAAAATTCGATTAAAGAGGGATGAAGTTTTGATTCAATTTCATCAATTGCTAAAAAAGGATTTTCTTTGCTCAATTTGTAAAAAACTGCTGATAACCCAAATGCTCTGATTGTTCCATCTGATTGTTCTTTATCTGATAATTGATAATTTTTTTGATCCGAATCAGTAGTAGTGACTTGATGAACAAACCCAAGCTTGCTCTTTATGACTTCTTTACTTTTTTTTATTTTTTCGAATAAAGGGGCAGGCATAATTTCAGCTAATTCTGCTAAATTATCTGTTGAAAGAGGGACTTTTTCTTCTTCTGAAAAAATATCAGAAATATTAAAATCTGCTATTTGTAAATAGTTGAGAACTGTTTTCTTGCAAGAGTCATCCTTGGAACAGAGATGTTCACTAAATCGTTTAAGGTAAGTTTTAGGAGTTATTGGTTGAAAATAATTGGTATCAATCCATTCAAGCACCTTATCAATCTTGTCTATTTTTGTGTTTACTTGATTGTAAGCAGAAAAAAGAGAAATATTTGGGATGCATTTTACTTCCAGTGATTCTTTAATTATCTGAGAAGCTTGAATTTTTGAACCAAACTCTATTTTAGCAAGGCTATCTTCTTGATATCTTTTGAAAACAAGTGCAGGTTTTATACTTGGATAAAAATAGAGTATCTCTGTAAGTACAATATTAGCCAATAACTCTAATTTATAAACATATTTTACTTCATTTGCATAGAAAATTAATTTCAATCTTGTAGGTTTTTTTATACTTGAAGAATCTAATTTGAAAGGTGTATAAGTAATTTCTTCTTTTTTATTGTTAGGAGTGAAATCCCAGAATTGTCTTAAGAAAAGGAAAGCTTTGATTAAATTTGATTTTCCTGATGCATTAGCCCCATAAACTATTGCTAATCTTGAAAGCCTCACACCTTTTGTAATTTCTACAACATCATTGTCTTTAAATCTCTTATCTTTTTGTGCCTCAAAACTAAAAGTAATCTCTTCTTTGAAAGAGAGAAAATTTTCAATGGTTAATGAATGTATCATTTCGACTCCTTTTATCAAAAAATAATGAATAAGATATTTATGTCAAGGTATATGTTAGAAAATTACATTATTTATGCAAAAATTAAGATTATAAATTAAAAAAAGCTTATTATAGCTAAATTTATAATTGATAAGTCAGAAATTTCCGAAATAGTTTGACACCAAACCTGAGATAATAAATATTGTATCAAATGTGTAGCTCAATGGTGCAAGAGTAAAAGGGAATCCCGTTAGAGTCGGGAACGGTCTTCGCCACTGTAAGTAGCAATAATGAGTAATATGAGTCACTGGATTTAATCTGGGAAGGCTAATATTGAAACTCGCTACAAGTCAGGAAACCTGCCAATGAGTCCGTAATGATTGCGAAGTACAATCTAAGATGACGGGTAATCTTCTAGATAAGATAATCATAAATACTACAATTAAACTATTTGAGTTACACAAGTAAAAAATTATTAGAGGATTAATGATACACATTAGAAATCTCAAAGCAGGATATTTAGATAAGGAAATTTTTAGAGGATTAGACTTAAGTTTCTCGAGGTCAGAATTTGTTTCGATATTAGGACCAAATGGGGCAGGTAAATCAACTCTATTAAAGTTAATCAATGGCTTTATGAAAGCTAGCTCAGGCCAAATATCAATATCAGGAAAAGATGTTAGCAAGTGGAAACAAGAAAATTTAGCCAAAGTAGTAACTTATATTCCTCAAGAGAACTTTATTCAATATAATTTCACTGTAGAAGAGATAATTCTAATGGGTCGTTATCCTTTTATATCAATTTGGCAAAACTATTCTGCTCATGATAAGGCTATTGTTGAAAAAATCATTGAAGATTTGGACTTAAGTAAGTTACGTACAAAGTACATAAATCAGCTTAGTGGAGGGGAGAAGCAAAGGACTTTAATTGCTAGAGCTATTGCCCAAGATTCAGACTATATTCTTCTAGATGAAACATTTTCTCACCTAGATATTAACCACCAGATAGAAATCTTAAATATTATGAAAGATTTACACCAGCAAAAAGGGAAATCTATTATTATGGTAAGTCATAATATTAACCTATCAGCAAATTATTCTCAGCGAATGATAGCTCTCAAAAATGGAAAACTAGTTGCAGATGGATCCCCTGAACAGGTCATTACTACTGAAAATTTAGATAAACTATTTGGTATTAAACTAGGGGTGGTTACTAATCCTTTGACTAATAAGCCAAACATTATTTATCCATGAAGCAAGCTTTCTTAATTTTCTTTATCCTCTTTATCCTATCAAGTTTCTTATATGCTGAGACTTATCAAGGTTATGTCTATGACCAAGAAAGAAAACCTTTACAAGAAGTTTTAGTAATTCATGGACAAAACTCAACTTTCACCCAAGAAAATGGTTATTTCTTGCTCAAGTCCAAGTCTCAGGCTGACTCCTTAATAATCTACTATGCTTTTCACGAAATAATCAAAATTAACAAGCAAGACTTCACTAGGGTGATGAATTTTACTATGATTCCACTAGATCTTGAACTTGATACATTTACCTTCACTACTAAAAGGAATAGCAGTCAACTCCCTAGATCAAAAGAAAAGATTACTATATCTATGAAAGATAAAACTGGTGAGAATAATAATTTAGCCCAAGTGATTACTCAGGACAAAAGCATTAAGATTGAAGGTACACAACTTGCAGGAGAAAAGCAAACTGCCTCCATTTTGGGACATTCAAGCAGGCATACTTTGGTAATGCTGGATGGGATTCCCTTAAATAATAGTGGTGAAGATTTTGATTTAGCTTCTATCCCTGTAGAACTAGTTGATGAAGTAGAAATATACAAGAATAATGTGTCTTCTTTAAGTGGAGGAGGAGGTATGGCTGGAGTTATCAATATAAAGACTAAGAAGTCTTCTAATAACTCAAACAGTGAGTTTTCTTTACATAGGTCTTATGGTAGTTATAACTTTAGTAAAATTAGTGCTTCAAGTGGTTTTAACTTAGGGAATACATCTCTTTATGCAGTTTTTTCACAGCAAAAATCTGATAATGATTATGAGTATAAAATTAAGAAAGGAAATGATTGGCAAAGACTTAAAAGAGAAAATAACTCCAAAAAATCTACCAATGGGATGCTTAATTTCTCAGCTAAATTTTCACTCTTAGATTTCTATTATAGCGGTAATATTAGTCAATATGACAATGAACTTCCTGGACCAACCAATTACTTAGATTTATACAATGGAGCTTTTATTCAAGGTTATGACTTCTATAATAACTTTAAAATTAATAAGTCTATTAAACTAATCAACAATAGTCTTGAGGTATATTTTTTAAACAAAAAATCTGCTTATAAAAACCTAACGCCAACAATAGCTTTGACAAGAGCAGATAATAAATCCTACAATAATCGTAAGGGTGTAAAATTAAAGAATACTATTGCACTAAATAGATGGCAGTTCTCTCTGATGAACAGTCATTTAGAAGAATCATATTCTCACACCAATAAAATTCAACCTACAAGCAATATTGACCAAACATATCAGTATTCTTTTGCCACAAATTTAATCAGTCAATATAGTCATGATATTGAACTTTTTAACTATAATATTATCTCTTCACTGCGTTATGATAAACATAACCGTTTCGATGACTTTCTTACTTATAGATTTAGTGGGCATATAAGCTATGACCATATTATTAAACCAACTCTTCTTTTTAGTTATGGTAGTAGCTTTACTTTTCCATCTTTTTATAGTCTTTATTGGAAAGGAGATTCTCACGCTATAGGCAATCCTGACTTAAGCCCAGAAGAATCCAAGGGTTACCAGATTGGTTTAAACTTAGAGTATTCAAGATTAACTATAAAACTAAACCATTCATTTAATGAAATTGATAATTTGATACAATGGGTAGAGGTTCAGCTACAAGGGAAGGTCTGGAAACCTTTAAATATTGGTTCTAGTGAAATATCTAATTACGAAGTTGAGGCAGATTGGGAAGTTATTAGGAATCTGAAATTGTCTTCAAAGTTAGTAATATCGGATACAAAAAACAAAACCAGAAAAGAGGATGGGACACCCTCGAGTTATTATGGTAAAAACTTAGTTTATATCCCAGATTATACTTTCGATTTTAGCCTAGGATATGGTTACAAGGGATATAGTCTTAACGTAGAGTATGCTAAAACAGGTAAGCAGTGGGTGACTCAAGATAACTTAAAAGATCCACTTGCTGCTTATGAACTAGTAAATCTATCCATATCAAAAACACTTACTTTAGGTAAGTTTGAACATAACTTCAATATTAACCTAAATAATATCTTTAACAACTATTATGAAATCTATAACTATAACCCTCAAGCTCCTTTCAACTGGAGCTCTAGCTATACTATAAAATATTATATTAAATAGAAAGGAGAATAAGATGAAAAGGCTTCTTATTTTAATTGTTTTAATTGCTACTACTTGTCTCTTTAGTAGTAATGTCTATGTTGTTAACTCGGTTAGTGGGACACTTTCAAAGATTGATTTAGAAACAACAAGTGTAAATAACTCATTTGTACAACTGGGAACAACTCCAAACTTAATTGATATCTACGATGGCTTTGCTTATGTAGTTAATTCTGGCGACAACTCTGTTCAAAAGATTGATTTAACTAGTGGTGCTACTGTAAGTAATATCTACGTTGCTGATTCTTCAAATCCTTGGTATGCTAAAGTTAAAGGAGACTATTTATACGTTACTACCTTTAATACAAACAAACTTTATAAAATTAGTTTATCAAGTGAAGAAGTCGTTGCAGAGGTACAGGTAGGTCAAGCACCTGAAGGTATTGAATTTGCTTTAGGTAAAATCTATGTTGCATGTACTGGAGGTTATATAAATAACTATGAGGATAGCCAGATAACTGTTCTTTCTGAAGAGAGTATGGAAATCATTAACACTATTTCAACATCTTTAAATCCTCAGTATGTACACTTATATAATGGCAAGATTTATACCATGTGTACAGGTAACTGGGTTGATGTAATGGGGACTGTTCAAGTAATTAACCCGGAAACAGATGCAATAACAGCTACTTTGAATATTGGGGGTAATCTAGGTAAAGCAGCCTTTATCAATAATCATGCCTACATTACAGATGCAATGAATACAGGATTATACGCTATTGATACAGACACAGATACTATTTTAAATGACTCTTCAAATCCTTTAAGCCCTGGTGCTTCAACTATTGCAAGTAATGGACAAATGCTTGCTTTAGTTAATTCAGAATGGGGTTCCAATGGAACTCTCTGGCTAACTGATGGGAACTTGGATAATAGTCAGTTTTTTGAGGTAGGCCTTGCTCCTTCAGATGTTATCTTTCAATATCAAGCAGTGTCTAATTCTGATAACAGTGTTTCTCCAGCACCGCTGGCTGTAAATACTTATCCAAATCCTACTCGAAATAACCTAAATTTCGACTTACAAGGTAAGACTAGAGGAGAAAGTCATGTCCAAATCTATAATCTAAAAGGTCAGTTAGTCGATGAATTCACTTCAAATGATAATCATTTCTCATGGAAGGTTAAAAATAATAAAGCAGGTTCATTAGCTAACGGTATCTATTTTTATAAAATCACTAATAATAAGCATAATATTAGTGGTAAATTCATGCTTCTCAAATAGAGAAACTTCCTGTTCCCTCTGTGATGTTGCCACAGAGGGTCTTTTTTTCTTCAACCCAGAAAGTGTAATAGAACTTTAGTAATACTTCGCTAAAGCTACGTATCACAAGTGAAGAGTGCAGAATAATATTGTGCTAATCACAAAGGTCTCCTGCCTTATTTGGGTTCAACCACTAAAACCATATTTTTCCCCCAGAAAGCAAGTATTTTTTTAAATGATTTGACTAATTCCAGTTAAAATATTTAATGGCATTAATACAATATTACTGATTTTTTACTAGAATATGAATTTTCGACAAGGATAATAATATTCAAAAATTCCCAGCAATGATTATATCATGATTGTTGATGAGATATTTATGTAGCGTCAGTTTAGTGTTTATTTGTAACGAATACAAATTGTCAGGAAGATAAGCACTAAAGCAATTAAAAAAAGAAGGTAAAGATATTTATGAATGAAACATTCACAGGAATATTAATCAAGAGAAAACCTATTTCTAAAATAGTTACTCCTGATGATATCAATAATAGAAATCCTATCACAATTTCAACTAAGCTAGTTAATAAGTTGAAATTAGAACATGGCTTAAGAATGACAGTGACTTATAAGACTGTTAAAGGAACGAAAGTTGTTGATAAAATTTTAGAGATTTGTGGTAAAGACCCACAAGTATTTTATGAGAGAAGTGACTTGAACAGCTACACTGTAATTAACCCAGAAGACAAATTTTCTTTCCACGAAAGCTCTTTCAACTCTCTTAGATTAATAGATAAATTTTCCCCAATCGCTAAAGGTTCTCGAGCTCTAATTGTCTCACCACCTCGTTCAGGAAAAACAACCCTGCTCAAAGAGTTAGCTCTAGACATTAAAAGAAACTACCCTAATGTGCTTCCTGTTGTTGTTTTAGTAGATGAACGCCCAGAAGAAATCACAGACTTCAGAAGAGAAATCGATGGAATAGTCTTGGCAAGTAGTAATGACCAAAATTTAGGAGCTCATGTCTTTATAACTTCTCTGGCAATGTCTATTGCCAAGAATGAGCTTGAATGTGGTAACGAAGTAGTATTCTTAGTTGATAGCTTAACTAGAATCGGAAGAGTCTATAACCTCAATTACAAGGGCAATGGAAAAGTAATGAGTGGTGGTATAAATGCTGGTGCTTTAGAAATACCAAGAAAGTTTTTTGGTTTAGCCAGAAATATAGAAAATGGTGGTTCCCTTTCAATTATTGCTACAATTTTAGTGGATACTGGTTCAAGAATGGATCAACTAATCTTTGAAGAATTTAAAGGTACAGGCAACTGTGAAATTGTCTTAGATCGTGAAATAGCTGATAATAGAATCTTTCCAGCTATTGATATCCTTCATAGTGGGACTAGAAGAGATGAACTATTCTATACTGCTGAAGAATTTGAGAAAATTAATGAATATAGACGGTCCTTACTTAAAAAAGATAAAATATCAGCAATTAAGGATGCTATTAATACTGTGGAAAATGATGAGTTTTAGACTTTAATAACATATAATACAAATAGATACGAATTAATAACCCTGCTCTACAGGGTTTTTTCTTTATTCCTCTCCAAGAGAAGAGGATAGACTTAGTATAAAAACTGGCTCAAGTTCAAGTCTGGTGAAAATTATCATAAATAAATCATATATTTGTAGAACTTTCTGTTAACATCCAATAATCAAGCTTTTTGGTCTTGGCAAATCTAATCTTTCATTTTCTGGTTTAATGTCAGTTAGTCTATTGGAACACTATTGGGGGATTATTAGGCATCCATTAGCCGTCCATAAAGCTGTTAGCCAATAGAAACATGATAGTGGAGATATATAAGTATCATATAGATAACATGATCTTGTAGATGAGGTAATGCCCTAATACAAGGACATGCTTGCTTACTATTGATTTTAATTATATTATTAGAGTCTTATTTAGCAAGAAAAATTTACTCTTATCAGTAAATTTAACTTCGTAACTTTCTACTATAAATTGAATATACTATGATAAGTGACTATATTTTACCAATAGACTTCGACAAGAGATTAAAAAATTCAGTTAACCATTGCTGCATAGAGGATGATAAGGTATTTGATATAGAAATGACTTCTTCTGTCGGATAGTGGACACTCTCATGTGAAGGCTAAGCTTTATGTAAAACTCATTTCCGCAGTATTCCATAAGTATTTCAGGAATACCTTAATCTTGTAGTATGCAAAAACAAGTTTTTCGGCAACTATTATTGAATATGTTTATAATTACTTATTTAACAATATTATTAAACAATCATTTTCTCTTGACAGTAAATCTAGTAACTTTATACTGTAAATGTTATTTTTGAATTTAAAAAAAATACAGCTTATAGTAGGCTAAAAGGAAGAAGTTATGAAGTATATACCACCAAAAGTTTTTAAATCAACTTTTACCTGTCCCCATTGTGGGGCAATTACACAGCATTTTTGGGATTCTACTCAATGGGATTTAAGCAAAAATCCAATGCGAAATAAAAATGCATTAAGAATTTCTTATTGTGTAAATTGTCATGAATATACCCTATGGATATATGATGAAATGGTATCTCCTGATGCAAGCAACGCTCCATTACCCTGCCCAGAAATGCCTGATGATGTGAAAAAACTATATATGGAAGCAAGAAGTATTTGTTCTAAATCACCAAGAGGTGCGGCAGCCTTGTTAAGATTAGCAATCCAGCAACTATGCATTGAAATCGGAGAGAAAGGCACTAAAATTAATGATGATATTGCAAGTTTAGTTAAAAAAGGACTACCTGAGAAGATTCGGAAAGCATTAGATATTGTCAGGGTTACTGGAAATAATGCTGTTCATCCAGGTCAAATTGATGTTGATGATATTGATATTGTTAGTGCGTTATTTGAACTTATAAATTTAATAGTTGAGCATATGATTGAAATACCTAAAAAAGTGAATGCAATGTTTGATTCTCTTCCTGAAAGTAGTCGAGAAGGAATCGAAAAAAGAGATAAAAAATGATATGTATATTTTGGATATTATGTAAGTAATAAGGTGTTTGAATAAAGCAGGTTATTTGCTAAATATAAAGTTGTTGCTAATTTTGATTGATATCTTGATGGTATCATTTATCCTAATAATATTTAAATCTTAAGGAAATACTATGTCTCATTATATATCGTTTATTCTTATTTTTATTTTGGTAATCTTAATCGTAGTCATTTTTTGGTTCTTAATAATCAATTGGGGAAGTTCAAAATTGAATTTAACTATTCTTAAGTTAATTGGTGTTATTCTTGCTACATCAATATTCATAATTTTTGATGTATTCTCAACAGAAAACGAATTCTCAAAGAATATAAGAGTAGTTCTACTTAAGGATAAAGAGTCTTATTATAACGACTATTTATCGAGTAAATTATTTTACATTGGTTCAGAGCATTCTAAAGGTTATCAAAAGATAACACATATGGAATGTTTCGCCAAAAAAAACTACAGTGATAAACAAAAATTCACAAAAAATTCCTTAGATTTACTTGAAGTTTCATTCTGGAGCTGGTTTGCTGATCTATATCATATTCATTGGCAAGTAAATATGAAAAGCTTTCATGGAATATCAGGATTTTATGCTACATCAGATATTATTAAAGGAGCAAATAAGGTATTTGAAGAGATTACTTATGAGACAATGTCAGTTATTCTCGAAGATAATTCCTTCACAATGTGGGAGGGTATGTTCTTGGGAGCAAAATTACCCAAAGGAGCTAAATTAGAAGTTGTTAGTAGAGATAATTATAAAAGAGACTATAAAATTGAAACTCCAAACTTGATTTTATCAATTACTATATTTGGAGATTGTAATAGTTCAACTGAATTTTCAATGTTAGGCAAACATTTTAAGTCAGATTTGCCCAAGAATAATATTTACAGTGAAAATTTTGTGGTTGAAATATCGTGTTTGCTTAAGAGAAGTAAAATCTTCTCACTACAAACACAAGAACAACTTAAATGGGTTAGGCAAATACAAAATCAATTTTATGAGGATTTTGATTGGTTTTTGATTAAACCAGATCTAGAAAAATATTTTTTATATAAGACATCTACAGTAAAATAATTTTATTTCAATCATTAATTCTCTTTTATCATGATTTTTTTTTATTAAATTACTTCTTGACCATAACACCCCTTATGCTAAATTTTGGAAAATAATAAAATCAAGATATGGAGGAACAATGGAAAATCGCGTACTAGCAATTAATCCTGGTTCAACATCAACAAAAATCGCAGTATATGATGATGCTACAGAAGTATTTACTAAAACATTAAGACATGATGCAGAAGTTTTAGAAGAATTTGGTGGTATAATCGAGCAGTATGATTACCGAAAAAAATTAGTTTTAGAAGCAATGGCAGAAAACAAGGTGGATCCAAAAACTTTAGCAGCAGTTGTAGGCCGTGGGGGCTTGATGAAAGCTATTGCTGGTGGTACTTATGCAGTTAATGATGAAATGAAAAAAGATCTTAGTGACCCAGCTTTATGGGGTAGAATTCATGCTTCAAATCTTGGTGCATTCATCTCTGAATCCATAGCTAATGACTATAATATACCTGCTTATATCGTTGACCCAGTTGTGGTTGATGAGTTTGATGAGATTGCTAGAATCTCTGGTATCCCAGAAATAAAAAGACAATCACTTTTCCATGCTTTAAATATTAGATATATTGCCAGACTTTTAGCAGATAAATTAGGAAAACCATTATCACAATGTAATATGATTGGTATCCATATGGGTGGCGGAGTTTCTGTTGCTGCTATCAAAGAAGGTAGAGTTGTTGATGTAAACAATGCCCTCTTAGGTATGGGACCATTTTCTCCTCAGCGTGCAGGTGCTTTACCAATAGGCGACCTTATTGAAATGTGTTACTCTGGAGAATATACAAAAAAAGAATTACTAGGTTATTTATCAAAAAAAGCTGGATACCTTGCTTATTTGGGAACAGATGATGGTAGAGATGTAGCAGAAATGATCAATAAGGGTGATAAAAAAGCTAAGTTAATTCAAGATGCTATGTGCTATCAAGTAGCTAAAGAAGTTGGTGCCTGTGCGACTGTTCTAAGTGGAAAAGTTGATGTAATTTTCATGTCAGGTGGCTTGGTTTATAATGACCTTATTGTCAAAACTATCTCTGATAGAGTAGAATTCATTGCTCCGATTGAACTCTTCCCAGGTGAAAAAGAAATGGAAGCCCTTTGTCAAGGTGGTACTAGGGTTCTTAAAGGACTAGAAGAAGCCAAGATATATGGTAAATAGTTAATAAAATAATTAGATAAATTAGCAAAGGCACGAACAATCGTGCCTTTCTTTTTACTTGACACAAAAAGCCTATTTTTCTCCTTGTTACAATAGATTAATATTAATAACTTTACGGAGAAATAATTATGAAAAAAAGTAGCGAAATAAGAGCTCAATTTATAGATTTTTTTAAGAGCAAAGGTCACACCTTTGTTAAATCATCACCTGTTGTTCCACAAGATGACCCCACCTTATTATTTATCAATGCTGGTATGAATCAGTTCAAAGATATTTTTTTAGATAAAGTAGAAGCTAAGTATTTACGAGCAGTGAACTCACAAAAATGTATTAGAGCTGGTGGGAAACATAATGATCTAGACGAAGTGGGAAAAGATGGTTATCATCATACTTTTTTCGAAATGCTAGGTAACTGGTCTTTTGGAGATTACTACAAAAAAGAAGCTATTTCTTGGGCCTGGGAACTTATAACTGACGTCTGGAAGCTTGATAAATCTAAACTTTATGCTACTGTTCATCATTCAGATCAAGAAGCTTACGATTTATGGAAAGAGGTTACCGATATCGACCCAAGCCATATCAGCTATCATGGCGATAAGGATAATTTCTGGGAGATGGGGGAGACTGGTCCTTGTGGCCCTTGTACTGAAATTCATTATGATAGAGGTGAGGATTATTGTGGAGTCCAAGGTCAGCATAAGTGTGAAGTTAATGGTGATTGCCACCGTTATATGGAGATCTGGAATCTTGTCTTTATGCAATACTTTAGAGAAAGTGATGCTTCCTTAACCCCTCTTAAGAAAACTCATGTTGATACTGGTTCTGGTTTTGAAAGAATTTGTCAGATTCTCCAAAATAAAGATTCAAATTATCATACTGACCTCTTCATGCCAATAATTAATGATATTAGCAAGATTTCAGGAGTGGAATATGATTCTGAAAAGTCAGTATCTCACAGAGTTATTGCTGACCATATTAGATGCTTAACCTTTGCTTTAAGTGACGGAGGCATGCCTTCCAATGAAGGAAGAGGCTATGTTCTTAGAAGAATTCTGAGAAGAGCTGCCCGATATGGAAGAAAGATAGGTTTGAAAGAGCCCTTCTTATATAAGTTAGTTGATTCTGTTATCTCAGTTATGGGTGATCACTTTAGTGAGCTGAAAGATAAAAGAGACTATATTATGATGGTTATTAAGGCTGAGGAAGAAAGATTCAATCAAACGCTTGATAAAGGATTAGAAAAGTTTGAAGATATTATTAACTCATTAGAAGAAAAGACTATTCCCGGAAAGGATGCTTTTACTCTATACGATACTTTTGGCTTTCCAATTGATTTAACTAATATACTAGCTGAAGAAAGAGGATTATTGGTTGATATGCAAGGCTTTGAACAAGCTATGGAGGAACAAAAAGAAAGAGCTCGAAATAGTTCAAAGTTTTCAATGGATCATGATGATACTGATTGGGTAGTTTTGGAAAAAAATCAACAAACTAACTTTGTAGGTTATGATAGTTTGACTTGTCATAGTACTATCTTACGCTATGCTTTAGAAGATAAAAATCTTGTTAAAGTAGTACTTGATAAAAGTCCATTTTATGCAGAGTCAGGGGGGCAAACAGGTGATAAAGGTCTGATTAAAGGTGATAACTTCTTGATACAAGTTTATGATGTGAAAAAGCTTGCTGATAGCTTTGTTCATTTAGGTAAATTGATTGAAGGAGAAATTACAAGTAAGAATGTCTTAGCTTCTGTTAACCAATCTGTTAGGAGAGACACTGCATCTAATCATACTGCTACCCACTTACTCCATTCAGCCTTAAGACAAGTTTTGGGAAGTCATGTTCAACAAAAAGGTTCCTTAGTAGATGGAAAAGGACTTAGGTTTGACTTTACTCATTTCTCAGCAGTGACACCAGATGAAATTAACCAAGTTGAAAATATTGTTAACTCTGAGATAAGAGAGAATAGTCCAGTAAGTGTTGCTGTACAATCAATAGAAGAGGCTAAGAAGGCTGGTGCAATGGCTTTATTTGGTGAGAAGTATGGTGATCAAGTAAGGGTGGTCTCTGTAGCTGACTTTTCTATGGAACTTTGTGGAGGAACTCATGTAAAAGCTACTGGTGAAATTGGACCTTTCAAAATAATCTCCGAATCATCTTCTGCAGCAGGTATTAGAAGAATTGAAGCTATAACAGGTCAGCAAGTATTCCAATATTTTAGTAGTTTAGAAGACAAGCTAACAAATATTAAGGAACTATTGTCTGCTAATGATAAAAATTTAGTTGAGAAGGTCAAAAAAGCTCTTGTTGATAATCGTGACTTAAAACGTGAGATTGAAGAAATGAAGGCAAAACAAGCTTCTTCTTTAGTTAATGACTTGTTAAGCAATGCTAAATTACTTGGGACTACAAAACTTGTAATTAGTCAAGTTCAAGTTGATAATCCTAACGATTTGAGAAACTTAGGAGATCAATTAAAAGATAGACTCAAGAGTGGAATTGGAGTTCTAATAGCTAATCTAGGTAACAAAGTTTCATTGCTAACAGTTGTAACTTCAGATTTAACAAAGCAGTACCAAGCAGGGAAAATTGTTGGACAACTAGCTACTATTGTAGGTGGTAAAGGTGGTGGAAGACCTGATTCAGCTATGGCTGGTGGTAAGGATGTTGATAAGATAACTGAAGCTTTAAATGCTGTTGAATCAATAATTAAAAAGTTTTAAAATACTGTACTTTCATACTTATGGTACACTGTTTAACTAAAAATAAATAATATGTTGCAATTATTATCTTGACAGAAATTTGTGACAACGACAAAATAAAACCATGAAAAACATCAAGCAAAATAGTAGAGCTAATATATTAATAGTAGATGATGAAATAGTTATT
Source organism: Cloacimonadales bacterium (SeqCode) (assembly GCA_963678375.2). GTDB lineage: Bacteria > Cloacimonadota > Cloacimonadia > Cloacimonadales > JAFGVF01 > JAEKNW01. Next base: position 942,656 of record OY782831.1, on the reverse strand, counting down.
CAAAAACTATTCTCAGATTTTCTAGCTAACAGTAACTTTTCACTCTTTTGTGCTTCAAATAATCAAGAAGCAAGAGAGATTCTAAAGAGTGAAGATATTGATGTTATGCTCTTAGACGTTTATATGGGACAAGATTCAGGAATTGACCTAATCCCAGAAGCACGTAAAATATCTGATAATACTGAGATAATTGTTATTTCAGGTACGTCGAGAGTTTCTGATGTGATAAAAGTCATGAAGTATGGTGTCGCTGATTTCTTGCTAAAACCTATAAAGAAGAATGAACTTCTTTCATTGATTGATAAAATTGTCGGTAGTAAAAGTAATTATCAAGATATTAGTGCCAGTGAAGACATCTATATTGGTGAAAGTCCTATTATCAATAACCTTGTTGGTCGAATAAAGGTGATTGCTCCAACAAACCTTAATGTTCTTGTTACTGGGAAAAGTGGTACTGGTAAAGAAGTCTTTGCTAAGCTCTTATATCAATATAGTAAGAGAGCTAATCAGCCATTTGTTGCTGTAGATTGTGGGGCAATCCCAGAAAACTTGATAGAGAACGAACTCTTTGGCTCTGCCAAAGGAGCTTATACTGGTGCTCACGGTCATAAAGGGAAATTTGAATTAGCAGATAAAGGAACTATCCTCCTTGATGAGATAACTAACCTGCCGCTTAATAGCCAAGCTAAACTACTGAGAGCTATTCAAGAAAAGAAGTTTTATCCGATAGGTTCTAATAAAGAGGTTCAGTCAGATTTTAGAATAATTGCAACTACTAATGTTTCTTGTCAGCCACTTATCAAAGAGGGTAAATTTAGAGAAGACCTTTTTTATAGACTTAATGAAGTTTCTATAGAAGTACCGGACTTGAATGAACGCGAGGAAGATTTGAAAAAGATGGCTCTTTTCTTTATAAACAAAGCAAATAAAGAGTTAGATAAATCTATTAGTGAAATATCAAAAGAAGCGGTTAAAATTCTACAAGAATACGATTGGAAGGGTAATGTGAGAGAATTTAAACATGTTCTGTTTACTGCCTCTTTATATTGCTCAGGTTCAATTATTCTACCAGAGCATCTTTCTATAAATAGTGAAGAAAATGAAACAAAATCGCGATTAAGTGATAAGGCAGGGTTTTATGATGTTCTTAAAGAAACAGAAAGGGATCTAATCTTGGAAGCCCTTGACCAATGTAGATGGAATAAAAGCGAAGCTGCCAAAAAGCTTCAGATTAATAGAAAAACACTTTATAGAAAGATGTCAGAACTTAAAATAAATGAGTTGTGATTAATTAGAGAATAGTCCCAAAATTGCCACACTTTAGAAAATATCTTGCTGGGCTATTGATAGATAACTTAGAAAAAAAATGCTCTATGTCCTTGTATTTTAAAGGTTAACATAGAATACTTAAAAATATAAATTATTGGAACTAGTCTTGCAATAATATAATGTAAATGAGAGAAAAATAAACATTAAACCTATAAATGAGGAAATTATGAAAAAGTTTTTACTAATTTTTAGTCTTTTATTCTTATCGATACTGGTCTTTTCGGAAACTATCATTGATTATACTGATGTGTATGGTAATTGGACCACTAACGGTAGCCCTTATGTCATCACAACAAATATTGAAATACCTCAGGGTCAGTCATTAACTATTGATCCTGGTGTAGTGGTATTGGTAGATGCCGATAAACGCATAACCGCTTACGGGCCTATTTATGTAAATGGTCTTGAAGAGGATATAGTCTATATCCAAGGTGTTACTGAAACAACAACTTGGCTTGGTATTGAAGTAAATTCTGAAAATGGAAACTTTTCTCATACTAATATTGTCGGTGCTTGCAAGGGTTTATCTCTTTATAAAACCAATAATGTAGAATATTGTAATATTATAGGTTATGATGATCCAGATTTCCAAGAAGGTTTATATGTTGGTGATGCTAATCAATCAACAATTAGCAATGTTGAAATTTATGGCTATATGACAGGTGTTACCATCAAAGGTAATGAGGATGATGATGATGAACCTCATGCCCCAACCACCCCAACAATGGATGTAATAAGAATATATTATTCACCTGATAGTTGGAAAAATGGAAGAACTGTTGCTACTAAAGGTATTTATATGGATACCGATGTTGCTCCAATACTCACAAATATTGAAATAGAAAACTATGATGAAGGTATCACCATTAAAGCAGAAGATGACGATGATGATGCTCATGAACCTACCACCCCAACAATGGATGTAATAAGAATATATTATTCACCTGATAGCTGGAAGAGTGGAAGAACAGAAACAACAAAAGGTATCTATGTAGAAGGTCAAGTAAATCCTAGTTTTAATGATGTTGAAATAGAGAACTATGATGAAGGCATCACTATTAAAGCAGACGATGACGATGATGAACCTCATGCCCCAACTACTCCTACTATGGATGTAATAAGAATATATTATTCACCTGATAGCTGGAAAAGTGATAGATTGTGGGAAACTAAAGGTATCTATGTTGAAGGCCAAGTAAATCCAGCTATGACAGATATTGAAATAGAGAACTATGATGAAGGTATCACTATTAAAGCTGGTGAAGATGATGATGATGATGCTCATGAACCAACTACTCCTACTATGGATGTAATAAGAATATATTATTCACCTGATAGCTGGAAAAGTGATAGATTGTGGGAAACTAAAGGTATCTATGTAGAAGGTCAAGTAAATCCAGCTATGACAGATATTGAAATAGAGAACTATGATGAAGGTATCACTATTAAAGCAGATGATGACGATGATGATGGACATGAACCAACTACTCCTACTATGGATGTAATAAGAATATATTATTCACCTGATAGCTGGAAAAGTGATAGATTGTGGGAAACTAAAGGTATCTATGTAGAAGGTCAAGTAAATCCAGCTATGACAGATATTGAAATAGAGAACTATGATGAAGGTATCACTATTAAAGCAGATGATGACGATGATGATGCTCATGAACCAACTACTCCTACTATGGATGTAATAAGAATATATTATTCACCTGATAGCTGGAAAGAAGATAGATTGTGGAATACAACAGGTATCTTCATTGAAGGAAATGTTAACTTAACTTGTAATAATACTGATGTAGAAAACTATGATAATGGAATTGATTTCAAATCAACTGGTCTTCAAACATTAACAAATATTACCTTACCAAATAATGTTTCTTCATGGAATAATTATGGTGTGAGATTCAAAGGTCAGAATGATATAAATATTGAAAACATTAATATCCAAAACTATGATAATGCTATTTTTTGTACATCAGGTTCAAGTTCAGCCAATGCCAACATAATAAATGCTGTTATTAGTAACTACGATTCTGATAGAATAAATACTAAAGCTATTTATTTGAAAGGTGCTATTAATCTTTTTGTAGACAACAGTCATATTACAGATTATGACCAATCTATTTATCTCAAAAATAACTATAACAACCATGTTCAAGCTAGTATTGAACATACAGAAATTTATCAGTCTGAAGCAAGAAGAGGAAATTTCAAAGGAATACAAGTTAGAGGAAAGGTAACTTCTTCAATTTCTAACAACGTGGTTAAATCATGTGATCCTGCTATCAAGATCGATGGTTCAAATGCAGAAACTATAATTAACAGAAATTTAATCTTCATAACATACGAAAAGATGAACTCAAAAGGAATCGATGTTAAAAATATAAATGATAATGTGATGAAACATAATACACTTGTTAATTATGAAAAAGCTGTATTATCTCAATATACTCCTTCAGAGCTTGTTAATAATATTATTTGGAATGATAATCCTGGTAATAATATTGTCTCAAGTCATAACTATGTTGAAGCAAGATATAATAATATATCTCTTCCTAATGGTGACATTTTCCCAGGTATCGCTAATATCAATGAGCTCCCTGATTTTGTTGGCACAAATGATGGTGTTTCAACTAAATCAGACTTTGCTAGTAAATTTGTTGAATTCCAACTTAATCCTACCTCACCATGTATTGATGCAGGTGACCCAACTGAAGAATCTGATAGTGATGGAACAGTTCCTGATCAAGGTGTATTTGAGTATGTAGGTAACAAAGATCTTGTAGAAGTTATGGAAGGCAATGCTATGTTACATAACTATCCTAATCCTTTTAATCCTACAACTAATATTCTCTTTAATGTTGCTGAAGAAGGCCAAGTTGAGATTAAAGTATATAACATTAAAGGACAAGTTGTTAAATCTTTATTGAATGAAAATAGAGCAATTGGTAGCCATAGAGTTATCTGGAATGGAGATAATAATAATGGTTCAAAGGTTGCTTCAGGTATCTATTTTATAAGAATGAAACAAGCTAACACAAATGTTACTAGAAAAATTCTATTGACTAAATAATCTTCTCTCCATAATAAAGCATATATGTAAAAACAAAGCAACCCTCAATTGAGGGTTGTCTTTTGGAAAAAATGGGGAGTTTGATGAAATTTAAGAGTTTTGTACCAGATTTTGTTCTTAATGAATATAATAAAGGAAATTATCGTAAAGAGCTATTCGCTCATGTATTGATAATAGATATTTCTGGCTTTACTGAATTAACTCAGTTATTGATGGATAAAGGCTCAGCTGGAGCAGAAGAACTTGCAAATATAATCAGAAAACTATTTGACCCATTAATCACTATTATAGAAAAGAATCATGGTTTTATCTCCTCTTTTGCTGGTGATTCCTTCATTGCTATTTTTCCAGATACTGAGGTTGCCCATATTGATTTTTCCAATCTAACTTCTCAAATTATCGATACAGTAGATAGATATAATACAGAGAATATTTTTGATCTTTCATTTCTCTTAGGTATAAAAGTTGGAGTTGGTTTTGGAGAAATCACTCTAAAAATTTTTGATTCAGACTACTATTCTACTTATTTATTTTCTGGAGTTGGTGTTGATTCAGCCATTGACGCGATCAAACATTCTAGTAGAGGTAAAGTAAGTTTCTCTTTTCCTGTAAGTGATAAAGGTCATAAGACAGACGGCAAATCAATAGAGTACAAAGAAGAGATCTATTACAACTATAACAAGTTTTTGCCCCCTGTTTTACGTAATCATGACAAAATCGGAGAATTTCGTAAGGTAGTTAGCTGTTTTATTGCTTTTGATAATTGTAAGAATACTAACAAATTTATAGCAAGAGTTATGAACTTAGCCCTACGTTATGGGGGTTATTTTAATAAGGTTGATTATTCTGATAAAGGTCTAGTTATTTTGGTCATTTTTGGAGCACCAAAGAGTTATTATGATTCTCCAGCAAGAGCTTGTAATTTTGCCTTAGAAGTTAAAAATTATCACTCTTACGTCTCCCATATTGGTATCAGTTATGGAGAGGCTTATGCTGGCTTTGTGGGATCTTTTACAAGAGGTGAATATACAGCTTTAGGTATGTCAGTAAATCTTTCAGCTCAAATGGCTATCCAGGCCAGTCCTGATGAAATTCTTGTAGATAAGTATATCTTCAATAAAGTAAGAAAAAGCTTTAAAATCATCATGAAAGGATACAGAAGTTATAAGGGCTTCCAAGCCAAGGTACCTACTTACGTCTTAAGCAATCCGAAATATATAAGTGAGTTTTTATCATTTAATAATAAATTTATTGGGCGAAATGAGCAACTGAGAGTGATTACCAAGAAAATAAATTTATCAACCTCAGATGTTGTGTCTAAGTTACTCAATATTTATGGTGATGAAGGAATTGGTAAGACAAGGCTTATCGCTGAGGCTGTTAATATTCTTGGTAAATCAGAGCATTCTTGGGCATATATGGAATGCGATACGGTTTTAAGGCAGAATTATAATCCCTTAATCTCCTTCTTTAAGTTCTTTTTCAAGCTCAATGATTCTGATGAATATCAAGTAAATCATGAGAGGATAGTAAAAGTAATAGATTCATTAGCTGAAAATGTTAATAATAAAACACTTATACACGAGTTGAATAGTGGCATTGGACTCTTAGAAACTTTTATCGGATTAAAAGAATTTAATGCTGACAATGTAGCTAGTGAAGTTATTAAAAGCAGGTATGAAAACACACTTTTTGCTATATCGAATATTTTCAGATTAATGTCCTTAAATCTACCTACAGTAATTATTATTGATAATTTTGATTATATTGATCCTGAAAGCTATAACTTTCTAAAATATTTCTACCCTTTGATTCAAGATTATCCAATAACTATCATAGTATTAAGTAGGAGCAAACAGGAATTATTTTTTAATGATTTAGATTTATCCTCTAAAGATCGTATATGTAAGTTAGATAACCTCAGTGATGATGAGTCGGTGCAAATGATAATGTCCTTCTTGAAGGATGATTTAGAAGAAGAAATCATGATAACAGACAAATTTTTGGGTAGGATTATTGACCAAGCTAAAGGTAATCCTTTTTATATAGAACAAATTGTTAGTTATATCAAGCGTGAGAAGCTTCTTAAAGATGATAAATACATGAATGAAGATACTTATTCTATACCTGATAATATAGAGGCTATGATTATTGAAAGAGTTGACAAGTTGGATGATATTCTTAAGAAAGTTGTCAAAGTTGCAACTGTTTTAGGAAATAAATTTGACAAAAGAATACTCCAGGAAATGATGGGAGGAAATGATATTTCACGATTTCTTGCTGAGGGAGAAATTGAGAATCTCTGGTACCCAGTTTTAGAATTTAACTATGTCTTTAGAAATACTATTTATCGTGATTGCATTTATAGATTGCACCTTGCTAGTCAGTGTATTAATATTCATAGAAAAGCCTTGATATCAATGGAAAAGATATATAAAGATAACTTAAGCAATCATTATGAAGAATTAATCTATAATTCAATTAATGGAGACTTAATTGATAAGGCAATTACTTATCTCAGATTGGCGATTGATGATTCAATTAAATATCATAAATACGGGGCTACATTAGAATATTGTAGTAAGTTAATAGATTATATGAAAGAAAAAAATATCATAGATGAGGAAATTATGATTGATACTAAATTAAAGGTAGTAGAGGTCAATCTAGAGGAAAGTAGGATAGATATTTCCAATCGGGATATTGCAGAATTAGAAAAAGTGATAGAACCAAATACTGCAGAGTGGCTGAAATTGAATTATTTGAAAGCTAAGTCATTCTTTATTCAAGAGAAGTTTAATGATTTAGTAGACCTCACTCAAAAGATAATGCCTTTATATGAAAAATCAGAATTTAAGATTCATTTAACAATTTATTACTTAGATTCTTTGCGTTATCTAAACCGGGTTGAGGAGTTTGAAAAATCTTCTATTGAACTATTAGATAAATACTTAGAAGCAGATAATGATCTCTATATTAGTAGAATAGCAAATCTCTTAGGTGTTTATTATATGGAAAAATCTAAGTATTATGATGCTCTTCATTATTTTAAGCTAAATATGAACCTAATCGAGAGTATCAATAATTCAAATCTACTAGGTAGTGGAGCCCACAATATTGGTGTGATGACTTATCATTTAGGAGATAAATTCCAAGCAAAAAGTTATTATTTAAAAGCACTTAAATATGCTGAAGAAACTGGGAATAGAATAACAAAATGTAGAATAATGTCAGATTTAGCTATGCTTGAATATAATGGGAAGAATGTTAGTGAAGCTCTTTCTCTTTTATTAGAAGCTCTAGAAATAGCTAGACTTAGTCAAAATACAAATCAAGTTTCTAGAATTTTATATAACCTTGCTCTAATCTATATTTCAGATCATGAATATGAACAAGCACTTAACTATGCTATTGAGTGTCGAGAAATTGGTATTTCAGTTGGTAATCTCAGAACAAGAAGCTTTGTTAATAATATTATAGCTCAAATATATATTAAAATGGGTAGGTATGACCAAGCCAATTATTTAATAAAAGAAAACATAGAACATCAAAAAAAGATTGAAGATTTAGAGGGTGTAGCAAATTCTTACGGTCTGCTCGGTACTTCTAATAAAGCACAGAGAAAGTATTTAGAAGCATCTAATAATTTTGCTCAAGAATTCAAAATATTAAACAAATTAGGCTCAAAACAGAGTGAGGGAATTGCTCTTTTCAACTGGGCTACATGTGATATTGAGTTAAAGCAACGTGATGAAGCCAAAAAGAAGCTTAATGAAGCTCTTGATGTTTTTACCAAGTGTAATTATGAAAGTGGTGTTTTAATGGTCAAAGAAATGCTAACTTCATTATAAATTTATTTAACCCAAACAATGCAGTAGACCTTTGTGAATAGCACTATATTCTTCTGCAAAAGTAAGATCCATAATTTCTCCGAATATATAAATTATATGCGTACTTTATGGAGTCCCCCCTGTGCCCCCCTCAAGGAAGGGGATTTTGCTAGAATAATCTGCACTCTTCACTTGTGATACGTAGCTTTAGCGAAGTATTACAAAGCTCTACTACACTATCTGGGTTTAACATCTTGAATAAAAAAGGAGAACTGCTAGCAGTTCTCCTATATTATTGTATTACTATTTCTTATTTTCTCTCTAATCTCATATAAAGAACTTTTCCATTGATATCATACTCTTCCATATTCTCATTATTGTCTTTTCTTGAGAAGCTATCAGTAAGAGTATCTGAAGCAATGAAATCAGCAAAGCTAGTAAAGACATCTGCTAACTCATCATCTGCATAATAAATAACATCGATTCTATCCATTATATCAAAGTTATTTTCTTTACGAGTAAATTGAATCTTATTATTTATCTCACGAGCGTAGCCTTCTTTGATTAAGTCAGGAGTTAACTTAGTATCTAAAGCTACCCAGAGCTCTTTATAAGATTCGAAAGTATAGCCTTCTCTTTGTTGAATTGAGATAGCTACATCTTCTTCACTTATAGTAAAAGTCTGGTCATTAACGATTAAGTCATAAGCTTTACCTTGGTTGAAAGCTGAGATAATTTCTGAAGCATCTTCTTGTTGAAGTGCTTTAGCTATCAATTTCATATTCTTACCAAATTTAGGACCCATTACTTTAAAGTTTGGTTTCATATCATAATGAACAAAATCATCATCACGAGATATATATTTTATGTCTTTAATGTTTATTTCTTCAACTAAAAGATCAGTCATTCTTTCGACTACATTTTTAGTAGAAGCAGGTACAAAGATGGTTTGAAGTGTCTGTCTTACTTTTATCTGGCAAGTATTACGAGCAGAACGACCAAGTCCAACTAAGGTTATTATAGTTTGCATTTCAGCTTCTAGCTTTTCATCAATAACACTTTCATTAACTTGAGGGTAGTTTTCTAAATGAACAGATTCTTTACCTGTTAGGTTAGTATAAATATCTTCAGCCATGTAAGGTGCAAATGGAGCTATTAACTTTGCAACTGTTTCTAAGACAAAGTTGAGAGTGGCATAGGCATCTTTCTTGTCTTGAGTAAGCTCAAATGACCAAAATCTACGTCTTGAACGTCTAACATACCAGTTCGACACTTCATCAAGAACAAAGTCTTGTATAGCTCTTACTGTCTTAGTAAAGTCATAACTATTGTTATAATCAGTTACATCTTTAATTAGAGTATTAGTTCTTGAGATTATCCATCTATCTATTTCAGCAGTTTTTTCTTGATTAAAATTCTGACTATCTGCTTGGAAATTATCTATATTAGCATAAGTAGTATAAAAGGAATAAACGTTCTTAAGGGTGCCCATGAATTTACCTAAGATTTCAGCGACACCTTTTTCATTGAACTTAGTAGGTACCCAAGGAGGGCTAACATATAGTAAATACCAGCGAATTACATCAGCTCCATACTTATTCATCAGCTCAAATGGATCAGCTGTATTACCTTTTGATTTACTCATTTTGATACCTTTAGCATCAAGAATTAAATCATTAACTAGAACGTTCTTATAAGGAGCTTTTCCTTTCAATATAGTTGAAATAGCTAACAAGGAGTAGAACCATCCACGTGTTTGGTCGATACCTTCTGAGATAAAATCAGCTGGGAATAACTCTCCATCAAACTTATCTTTATTCTCAAAAGGATAATGCCATTGTGCAAAAGGCATAGCACCAGAATCAAACCAGCAGTCTATCACTTCTGGTGTTCTTACCATGTCATGTCCACAGGAACATTTTAAATGGATATCATCCACATAAGGACGGTGGAGTTCGATATCTTCTGCAACTTCTGAACCATCTTTATAATATCCTCTTTTTCTCAGTTCGTCAATTGAACCTACAGAATCTAATTTTCCACATTCATCACATACCCAGACATTTAAAGGAGTTCCCCAGAATCTATCACGGGATAAAGCCCAATCTATATTATTCTTTAACCATTCTCCAAATCTCTTTTCTCCAACAAAAGATGGATACCAATTCACTGTATCATTGTTTTTCATTAGTTCATCTCTGAATTGAGAAGTACGAATAAACCATGATTCTCTACCGTAATAGATAAGAGGTGAAGAACAGCGCCAGCAATGTGGGTAACTATGCTTAATTTGTTCTCTTCTATAAAGAACCTGTCTTTCCTTCATATCTTTGATGATACCCTTGTCAGCTTCTTTAACAAAAATACCTTTCCAAGGAGTAACACTATCAATGAACTTACCTTCACCATCAACTAGATTTATAAAAGGTAATTTATACTTCATACCGATATTATAGTCATCTGCACCAAAAGCGGGAGCAGTATGGACTACACCAGTACCATCATCCATAGTAACATAGTCTGCTAAACCTATATACCAGCCATCTTCTTCAACATCCATGAAATCATAAAGTCTTTCATATCTTTTATGCTCAAGCTCTGAGCCCTTGTATTCTTCCACTATTTCATAGTCTTCTGAAATAACAGATAGTCTTGCCTTAGCTAAAATAAGGAAATCATCAGATTCATCGATTTTTATCTTAACATACTTTTCTTCTGGATTTACTACTAAAGCAACATTAGATAAAAGAGTCCAAGGGGTAGTTGTCCAAGCTAAGAAGTAAGTATTATTCATATCTTGAGCTTTAAACTTAACGAAAACAGACGGGTCATTTACATCTTTATAACCTTGAGCAACTTCATGAGATGATAAAGGCGTTCCACATTTTGGACAATAAGGAACGATCTTATGACCCTTATAAAGCAGATCTCTCTTAAAGAAATCATTCAATATCCACCATACAGTTTCAATATAATTATTGTCTAGAGTGATATAGGGATTATCTAAGTCAACCCAGTATCCCATTTGCTCAGTCATTTTACGCCATAAACCTTCGTAGGTGAATACCGATTCACGACACTTCTTATTAAATGGTTCTATACCATATTTCTCTATCTCTGGCTTACCATCTAAGCCTAATGTTTTCTCAACTTCAATCTCAACTGGAAGACCATGAGTATCCCAGCCAGCTTTGCGTTTTACTTGATAACCCTGCATTGTTTTGTAACGGCAGACTGAATCTTTCAAGGTTCTAGCCATCACATGATGGATCCCAGGTTTACCATTAGCTGTAGGAGGTCCCTCAAAGAAGACAAATTGATCTGCTCCCTCTCGGTTATCTATACTTTTATTATGAGTGTTTTTTTCTTGCCAATATTCCCTAACTCTTTCTTCCAAAAGAGCTGGAGATTCCTTCAAATCAATACTTTTATACATTTGCAATCCTTTTATTAATATGACTTAATAATAATTTATCTTACTCTTCTTCTGAAGTTTCCTTTTCATCTTCTTCTTCAAAGAATTCACTGTAATGTTCTTTTAAATCTTCGTTTTCCAGAACATATTTTTTCCACTCTTCTGTCGCTTTCTCTGCATCTACACACTTATGGCATATAACTACCATGTTTTGTTGATTTACACCAATATAGCCCCTATCATAACACACTTTACATGACTTTTTCTTGCGTGCTGATAGGACTATCTCCTTTGCCTTTTCTAAATGTTTGTCATCTAATATATACATCTTGATTTCCTCTTTTGAGTGTAAAATTATATTTTATAGGCAAATTATTTTATATGTCAATTTTAGGCAATATTTTTTTTAGCTAAGTCATTATATGAAATTAACCCAATACTGCAGAGACCTTTGCGAATAGCACTATCTTCAACTGCAAAATAAGCTTCATAATTTTCTTGAAGATATATTATATGCGTATTATATGGATTCATCCCCTGTATCTCCCTCAAAGAAGAGGACTTTGCTAAAAGAATCTAACCCTCTTTATTAAAGTTCTACTGCACTATTCGGGTTTAAGATACAACTTTTGTGGCTCTTGATTGTTATTGTCTCAAATAATCATTGGATTTATAAAGGGAAACTAACAATCAAGAACTAATCAGGAGTCTTTTACTAATAACCTTTTGGCACTTTACAGGGGTTGAAGCACCAGCCTTATAGAGGGTCAATAGAAATTATGGAGTGGAAGCGTCCCTGCCCGTGCCCAGCAAAAATTATGGAGTGGAAGCATCCTTACTTCCACAGTTCTGACAGCAGGGATGCTGTCAGTCCATAGATACTTTTGTCGTGTATTTCAAGGGACTATGGCATAATGTTAAAGAGTCTCAGACATTTAAATCCATAAAAAGTAAAGAAAAATATTGACACATAAGCAGTGGAGATTTTTTATGTTAACTACGAAATTGTAAGAGGCAATAGATAAATAATTAATGATAATAAATAGGAGTGAAAGATGAAAGAAGGAATCCATCCTAAGTATAAAAAAGTTAAAGTTACTTGTATGTGTGGAAACACTTTTGAAACAAAATCTACTTCTGGTGATATCAATGTTTCTATCTGTAATGAGTGTCATCCATTCTTTACAGGAAAAGAAAAATTACTTGATACTGCAGGCCGTGTAGAGAAGTTTAAACAAAAATATAGTAAAGACAAAAAGTAGAATAATTACAATTTTGCACCACAGTAGCATTATGCCTGTGGTGTTTTTTTTATAATATCAAAAGGATATAAAAATGGGTAAAGTGAAAGAGATTGCCATTGGTGGTCAAGCTGTCATAGAAGGCGTTATGATGCGTGGTCCTGAGCATATAGCAACCTGTGTAAGAAGAAAAGATGGTTCATTAGAATTAAAAAAAGAAAAATTTGAGAGTGTTACTAAGAAGGTTAAATTTCTTGGATTACCTCTAATCAGAGGATTTGCTTCCCTTATTGAAATGATGATTATCGGGATTAAAACTCTAACATTCTCTGCTTCACGCTATGAACTAGATTATGTAGATGAAAAGGAAGCTGCAAAGTCAGATTTCCGTAAGAAGAGTGAAGAGTTTTTTTCATATCTCTTTGCTTTTGGTTTTGCTATATTGCTTTTTGGAGTAGTACCTTATTTCTTAAGTCAGAAGATGGATAACAATGCACTTTTTAATCTTTTAGCAGGCTCAATCAGGATTTTCTTCTTTATCGCCTATGTATGGGCTATTAGCAAATTAAAAGATGTAAGAAGAGTATTTCAATATCATGGAGCAGAGCACAAAAGTGTTCATGCTTGGGAAAAACAAGCTGCTTTAGATTCTTTAAGTGTCCAACAATTTACTACTCTTCACCCGCGTTGTGGTACTTCATTTATTTTCCTAGTAATGCTGATTGCTATTCTACTATTTTCTATTGTAGATACAATAGTTCAGATGTATTGGATCGCCGATATAGCTTGGTGGCAAAGACTCTTAATCCACTTTCCACTAATTCCTTTAGTTTCTGGTATCTCCTATGAAGTACTCAAGTTTTCTGGAAAGAACATTAATAATCCACTGGTAAAATTATTTACTTTCCCAGGATTAGCCCTTCAGAGAATCACAACCCAGCCTCCAACAGATGAGATGATTGAATGTGCAGTAATAGCAATGAAATCTGCATTAGATATTGATGTGAATAATTATGAAAATTTAACAGTTTTAGATAAGTAATTTAGGAGTAGATTATGATACCCCAAGATAAATTAGATTCATTAGTTGAAGAACATACTAAGTTAAGAGAACAAGTGTATGACCAGAAACTAATGTCAGATAGAAGAGTTTATGGAAAAATATCCAAAAGATTCAAAGAACTTGAGGAGATTCTAACAGCCCATAAAGAGTATTTAGAAGTTGAGAAAAACATCAAAGATTCAAAAGACTTGCTAGCTCACGAAAAAGATAAAGATATGCAGGATTTAGCAAAAATGGATATTGAAGAATCAGAAGAAAAACTAGCTGAACTGGCTGAGTCTCTTAAAGAAATGCTAGCACCAAAAGATCCAAATGATGACAAAGATGCTATTGTTGAAATAAGAGCTGGAACAGGTGGAGAGGAAGCAGCTTTGTTTGCTGCAGATCTTTTTCGAATGTACAGCTATTTTGTAACTAACCAAGGTTGGAAAATGGAAGTACTATCTTCCAATATGACAGATAAAGGTGGTTACCGAGAAGTTACTTTCATGTTAAGAGGTGATAATGTTTATGGAACTATGAGATTTGAATCAGGTGTTCATCGCGTGCAAAGAGTTCCAGAAACAGAAGCAAGTGGTAGAATACACACTTCTGCTATTACTGTTGCTGTCCTTCCTGAAGCAGATGATGTTGATGTAGAGATTAATCAAAATGATCTTAAGATTGATGTTTATCGCTCTTCAGGCAATGGTGGTCAAAGTGTTAATACAACAGATTCAGCTGTCCGCATCACTCACCTTCCCACCGGTTTGGTAATCACATGTCAAGATGAAAAATCACAAATTAAAAATAAAGATAAAGCTATGAAAGTTCTTAGATCAAGACTTCTTGATTTAGAAATAGCTAAGCAGGAAGCTGAAATATCAGCTACTAGGAAGTCTCAAGTAGGTACTGGAGACAGAAGTGCAAAGATTAGAACCTATAACTTCCCTCAATCAAGAGTTACAGATCACAGAATTAATTTGACATCTTATAAGTTCGATCAAATTATGGCAGGAGATATAAACGAGTTCATTGAAGCATTGAAAATTGCTTATAAAAATGAACAGATTAATAACTAATAATAATTAAGAAGTAGGAAAATGTTACTAAATATTGTAGTACTTATTGTATTGTTTCTGCTCTCATTTTTATTCTCAGGATTAGAGACAGGTATAGTCTCTTTAGATATGCTACGCCTTGAAAAAGATGCAAGGTATGATAAAAGAAAGAAAGAACTTCTCAACTTTGCTACAAAACCAGATAAATTCTTTGGTACAATTCTAATCGGTAATAATATTGTTAATATCCTTTTAGCTGCTGTTGCAACTGTCATTGCTCATAATAGCGGAGCTTTTAAACAAGAATATGTATCACTTTTCATCGGTGTGATGGTCTTCCTTATTGGTGAAATAGTTCCTAAAATAGTCTTTAGGGATTATTCAAACTCAATTGTTCCAAAGACTTTTAACTTTTTAAAGGTATCATACTTTTTACTAAGACCATTTGTTGCAGTTGTAACCTGGCTCAACGATTGGCTTTATAAGAGATTTAATATAAGTGGACCTCATTCTCTAGCTTATTTAACAAAGGATGATTTAGCTCTCTTTTTAGCTAATACCAAAGAAGATAAAAATATTACCCATCCTCAAAAAGAGATGCTAGAAGAAATGCTTGAGTTTAACACTTTAACTGCTGAAGATATTATGGTTCCTCGGAGAGATATTATTGGTTTTGAGGAAAATACATCCTTAACCGAGATACTGGATGTTGTCCGAGAAGAAGGCTTTACGCGCTATCCTGTGTATTGTGAAACCATAGATAATATTACAGGCATTCTCATTATTTATGATATTCTAAAAAAAGATTTGAGTCCTGACGCAAGAGCCAAAGACTTGCTGAGAGAACCATATTTTTCACCAGAAAATATCAGTTTAAATGTTCTAATGCAAGAAATGCAAAAGCAAAAGAAGTCTATGACTATTGTAGTTGATTCTTATGGGGGAACTTCAGGAATAGTAACCTTTGAAGACATCATGGAAGAAATTGTTGGTGATATTGAAGATGAGTATGACCACGAAGATGATACATCTGATGTTGTTAAAATTAGCGAGGATACTTACATCATAAATGGCGACTATGAAGTTGATGACTTAAATGATGAATATGATTTAGATCTTCCAGAAGGAAACTACAAAACCCTTGCAGGTCTAATTATTGACACTATTGAAAGAATTCCAAAATTAGGACAATATATTAATATAGAAGGTTTTAGGATACAAGTTATTCAAGCAACCGAAAGAAAGATTGAAAAAGTTAAAGTAAAAAAAATAAATAAGAAATAATAAAAATAATTCGGAGGAATTTATGAAACTTATCGAATGCGTTCCTAATTTTAGTGAAGGTTGTGATAAGAAGATACTAGATGCTATTGCTGCTTCTATATGTTCAGTTAACAATGTAACTCTCTTAGATGTAGATCCAGGTGCAGAAACAAACCGTACTGTTTTTACCTTTGTGGGTAATCCTGATGCGGTTATTGAAGCTGCTTTCCAAGCTATTAAAAAGGCTGGTGAGTTGATTGATATGACGAAACATCACGGAACTCACGCTCGTATGGGTGCTACAGATGTCTGCCCACTAATCCCAATCTCTGATGTTACTATGGAAGAATGTATCGAATATTCAAAAAAACTTGGAAAAAGAGTTGGTGAAGAATTAGGAATACCTATTTATCTTTATGAATACTCTGCTTCTAAACCAGAATGGAAGAATCTTGCAAACGTAAGAAAAGGTGAATATGAAGCCCTCCCTAAGAAAATGCAAGACCCTGAATGGAAACCAGACTTTGGTCCACATCAATTCAATGCAAAATCTGGGGCAACAGCAATCGGTGTAAGAGAATTCCTTATTGCTTATAATATTAACCTAAATACTCGTGATAAAGCTAAAGCTCATGATATTGCCCTTGATATTAGAGAAAAAGGTCGATCAGCTCGTGACGAAAGAGGTAAATTAATTAAAGATGCTAATGGTAAAAAAGTAAAGAAACCAGGCATTTTTAAGGAATGTAAGGCTGTTGGTTGGTTCATAGATGAATATGACAGAGCTCAAATCTCTATCAATCTAACTAACTATAAAATAACTCCTGTACATGAAGTTTTAGAAAAAGTTAGAGAACTTGCCCTTGCTAAGGGTATTCATGTTACAGGCTCTGAACTAGTTGGGCTAACACCTAAAGAAGCTCTTATCCAAGCTGGGAAATTCTACTTGAAAAGAATGGGTGAATCAGCTGGTATTCCTGAAAGAAAAATCATGGAAACTGCCGTAAAATCAATGGGTTTAGATGATTTAGCTGAATTTGATTTAGATAAGAAAGTTATTGAATATGCTATCTCAAATCCTGAGAATCTTGTAAATATGACTATTACTGATTTTACAGATGAGTTATCTACAGACTCACCTGCTCCTGGCGGTGGTTCTGTAGCAGCTGTTTGTGTTGCAATGTCTGGTGCTCTTTCTGCTATGGTTTCAAACCTTACTGTTGGCAAAAAAGGCTATGATAAAGTTCAAGAAGAAGTAAAAAAATATGCTGAAGAAGGCCAATCTATTAAAGAAAGATCGATTTCTGCTGTAGATGAAGATACTCAGGCTTTCTATGTAATGATGGATGCAATGAAGCTTCCTAAAAAGACTGATGAAGATAAAGCAATCAGAATTAAAGCTATGGAAGAAGCTACTAAAGAAGCTATTCTTATTCCTTTGAAAACTCTTGAAATCTGCTGGGATGCTGTTCAATTAGCTGAGAAAGTAGCTGTGGTTGGTAATACTAATGCCCTTTCCGATGCTGGTGTTGCTGCTTTAACTGCTAATGCTGGTGCTAAAGCGGCTTACCTTAATGTTATGATTAATATGGCAGGAATTTCTGAGGAGAAATTTAAAACTGAAATTACAGAAAAAGCTAAAATTCTTTGGGAAAACACCAATAAACTAGCACTTGCTGTAGAAGAAGATATCTTGAATAGATTATAATAAAGTCTTATGAAAAAGTCAAAGCTCGGGTAACCGAGCTTTTTTATATTGTAAATTAAAGAATGTGTAGCATAATTGAGACTCCCGCAAAGAAAATTTACAACTAAGTAATTACATTCACTTAAATTATTAAGGATATAATTAATATTAAGAAATATTCATAACTACTATAAATACCGATTCTAAGCTAAGATCTAGGAGTTTAATATCTTAAGATGATTCAAAAAAAATAAAATATTTGACAAATGCTAAAGACTATAATATTTTAGACTAAAATTAAATATATAAATAATGTAAAATAATTTGGAGGAAAGATGAAGAAAATATCAATTATTTTTATAGCTGTAATATTGCTGTTTGGCTTTAACACTCTGAATGGAGAAAGCCATTTCAAATCTCGTGATGTTGAATTAATGACTAATGGTGATTTGGAAACTTGGACAGATACAACTCATCCGACAGAGTGGGATGTTATAGAAAATATTGTACAGGAAACTACTATTGTTCATAGTGGTAGCTATTCTGCTAAACAAACAGCTGGTACTAAGGATTTTAGACAAGATGTTAGTGGAATTGTACAAGGTCAAACTTATACTATCTCTTATTGGTATTTAGATAATGATCCAGCCGCAAGAGCAAGAATTTGGTCTTATTGGTTAGTAGGTAATACAACAATTTCTTCTAATACAGCAGAACTTAGACCGAATACTTATTCTGATGATAGTGAAGGATGGCAACAATACTCAGTTACAATTGAAGCACCTAGTAGTGTTGATGGCTTAAGATTTGAAGTTAGAAGCTATAATGTCTCCCCTGGTGGTGGAGTAATATACTGGGATGATTTTTCAGTACAAGCAATTGGTGGAAATACTTCTCCTTCAATCAATAACATTGTTCAAACCCCAAATTCTAATATAACTTCATCAACAACTGTTTCAGTTTCTGCTGATATCACTGATTCAGATGGGACAATAGCTGGGGCAGAATTACATTGGGGTACTTCTAGTGGAAATCTTTCAACGATTATATCTATGTCTAATACTTCAGGTGATACCTATGTAACAGATTCAGACATCCCTGCACAATCTGATGGAACAACTGTATATTATGAAGTATATGCAATGGATGATGACTTAGATGAAACAACTTCAAGCGAACAAAACTATATTGTTGCTGACCCTCAACCATTAAATGCGGATTTCGAGGCAAATATTACATCTGCTTTTGTTGACCAAAATATCACTTTCACTGATTTATCAACCGGTGGTACAGGTGGATATACTTATGCATGGGATTTTAATAATGATACTATTACTGATTCATCTGATGAAAATCCAATTTATTCATACTCCTCGGTAGGAACTTATACTGTGACAGTAACTATAACAGATGGAGCTAAAGGATCAGATTCAGAGACAAAAGTAGATTATATTACTGTAACTGAAGCTCCTAATGTAGCTTCTGAATTATTAATATCAGAATATGTTGAAAAGGGTAATGATAAAGCAATTGAATTATTCAATGGAACTGGAAGTCCAGTTGATTTAAGTATTTATACTGTAGAAGTATATTTTAATGGTTCAACTTCTGGTAATTCAATTAGTTTGAGTGGAACTTTAGCAACTAATGAAGTTTATGTAATAGCATATAACCAAGCAGTAAGTTCTATTCAAAATATTGCAGATAATATTACTAATACATTAGGATTTAATGGTGATGATGCAGTTGCTCTACTAAAAGATGGCACGGTAATAGATGTTATTGGTCAGATTGGGAATGATCCAGGTTCTTCATGGACTATTGGAGCAAGTGGTTCTACTGCAGATCAAACATTAGTTAGAAAATCATCAATATTTTCTCCTAATCCTGTGGATTTAGCATCATTTGGAAGTGATGATGATAACTGTGAATGGGATTTTTATCCAGAAGGTACATATAGCAATCTAGGAGCTCATACTTTTGACGGTAGTGGTGTGGAAGAAGGCACAGTAGCAACTCCTGTAATCTCACCTGAAGCAGGAGAATATGTTTTAGAAGTAGAAGTTAGTATTACTTGTGAAACTGATGGTGCAACTATCTACTATACAACTGATGGCAGCAGCCCATCAACAAGTTCTAATCAATATAACGGAGCTTTTACTCTCACTGAAAGTAAAACAGTAAAAGCTTATGCAGTTAAAGCAGGTAATACTGATAGTTATGTTGCTGAAGCAGCTTATACTATAACATCTCCAGATCCTTTAGTAGCTGATTTCTCAGCAAACACAACATCTATTACAGAAGGAGAACAAGTTACTTTCACTGATTTAACTTCAGGTGGTGTACCTGGTTATTTGTATAGCTGGGATTTAGATGGTGATGGAGAAGAAGATTCTGCATCAGCTAATCCAGTTTTTGAATATAATACTGCAGGAACTTATACTGTTGAACTCTTGATATATGATCAAGAATTAACTGAATCTGTTGAAACAAAAGTTGATTATATTACTGTTTATCCTAATGCTGTGGATCCAGTGGTTGGCAACTTATTTATAAGTGAAGTTAGTGATGCTAATGCTTATCAAAATGAGTATATAGAATTATTTAACAATAGTGATCAATTAATCTCTTTGGACAATATTACCCTCAGAATGAATTTAACAACTAACTTTGAACTGAATGATGTAAGCTATAATGGAGATAGAAATGTCCAACCTCATAGCTATATTATAATAACTCGAGGTAATAATCAAGCTAGCTTTGAGAGTGAATTTGGTGCTTTACCTGCAGGAGTAAGTTTTTTACAAGGTTCTACTAGTATGTTTTTTGGCACAAGTTCTCAACGTCGTTGGCAATTAGTTCTTATCACAGAAGCCAAAGCTGAAACCATTATAGATGATACAGTTCAAGATGTTGGTGGTTCTGGTAATACTAGTTACCAATCTTCACCAGGTAATTGGGTAACAATAAATGATTATTCTCAGAATACTCCTGGTGGACCAACTGATGACCAAACACTTCCTGTTAGCCTAGCTTCCTTTATGGCAGTACAAACATCAGATTATTTTGCTCAACTCACATGGGTAACTCATTCTGAAAGTGGTATTGCAGGCTATAATATATATAGAAGTGAAATGAATAATGAATCAACAGCAGTTCAAGTAAACGATAATATTATTGAGGCTAATAATCAGGTTACAACAACTACATATACTTATACTGATGAAAAAGCTGAGATGAATAAAACATATTATTATTGGTTAGAAAGTTACGAACTTAGTGGTAGCTCTGTGATGTTTGGACCAGTAATAGTTACAATTGGACAGAATAATGATACTCCTGAAATTGTTATCCCAACTAAGACTGTTCTAAGATCAATTTATCCAAATCCATTCAACCCAACTACAACAGTTAACTTCTACATGGATAAGGCTGATGATGTAACAATTAATGTCTTTAATGTAAGAGGTCAGTTGATTAATACTATCACAAGAGATAACTTTACTGAAGGTTTCCATAATGTAGTTTGGAATGGCAAAGACTTAGATGGAAGAGATTGTGCTTCAGGAATTTATTTCTTTAGAATGGAAACAAAGGATGAATCACAGATGGTTAAAGGTGTTTTAATGAAATAAAGTTATTAATCAAGACTTTGATTAGCTTTAAATAGATTATTAAGCCCTGCTGAGCAGGGCTTATCTTTTGTGCGCAACTATTTTTCGTAGCCTAGAAGTAAGATTTTGTAATTTAGCACTATAAGTGATAAAAAAAATTGACAAAAAAACAAAGTCTATTTTGTTTATTATTATGAAGTTAAAAAAAGCATTAAATCCAAATATATATTACTCATTTGGTAATAAATATGATAGTTTGTCTCTAATTAAGCAAGAGAAAAGAGACATCTTGATAGATGATATGGTAGTGCCACATGAATGGTTAATTATGGCAGAACAAACTCATTCATCAGATATTCGAATCATCCAAAAAGAGGATTTAGCTTCTGGTTTTCATAGTACTAAACCTGAAGTCCCTCATGTTGATGGCTTTGTTACTGATAGAAAAAATGCTTTTTTAGTCATTAAAGGAGCCGATTGCACTCCAATATTAGTGTATTCAAAAAATAAAGATCTTGTAGGTGCCTGCCACTCTGGAAGAAATGGGACAAGAAATGGGATAATAAAAGAGCTTTTGAAAACAATGTTAGAAAATTATCAAGTTTTATTATCTGATTTAGTTGTAATGATAGGTCCAGCAATTAGAGGTAAAAATTATCAGGTTTCTAAGGATATTTTTGACGACTTCGTAGCATATACTAATATTGAACAAGATTACCGCAGAATTGATATGCAAAAGGTAATTATAAGGGATGTTCTTGCTATGGGATTGC
Organism: Cloacimonadales bacterium (SeqCode); assembly: GCA_963678375.2. GTDB lineage: Bacteria > Cloacimonadota > Cloacimonadia > Cloacimonadales > JAFGVF01 > JAEKNW01. The sequence continues at coordinate 920,322 of OY782831.1, read as the reverse complement.
CTTTAGAAAATTTAATATGCAGTAATGAATGTACCTTTGAGAATATTCAATACAAGTCATACAGAAGAGATAAAACAAGAGAAAGACAATTATCAATTATAGGAATACTTAATGGAAAGATACACTAATAATCGAGAAGATGTCATAATAGAAGTAACTGAAAATCATCTCTGTGCTACGATGACGATTAAGAGAGATAGTGGTGTTATAGCACAGGAAGAGATTTTAGAACTAATTGATAAGGCCGGACTTGAAAATGGTTTTATAAGTTCTATAGATCAAGAGGGTCCTAAAGAATTATACCATCCTTTCAAAATAGCTGAAGTAGCAAGAATTGACCAAGAGGTTAAGTTAGAACTATATTATGATAGTCAGGAGTTGTTATATCCTAAAACACCTTTAAACGAGACTAGCATTTTCAAATTAGTATATATTCAAAAAGGTTCTGCTATTGGAAAATTATCTTACGATGAAGATATGTTTAGTCGGAAAGATGTCTATGGTAAATACTTGTTGACCTCAGAAGGTAGGAACAGTATTATAGATAAATATAAAGGGAAAAATCTTGACTTTGATCTTAATTCCAGAGAATATATCGCTACAAAAAATGGTTATCTATCACTGGATAGTGATGGAAAGTATAACATTATAAATCACCTACATATTAATCATGATATTAGTCGTGAGTACGGTAATATCTATATTTTGGGTAATCTTACTATTAAGGGGAATGTTGATAATGTTCGTCATATTAGGGTAGTGGGTGAACTCAATGTTGAAGGTGATGTAACTAGTAGTAATCTATATGCAGAACATGGAATAAAAATTACTGGTAAGCTTGATAATTGTAATGGTGCTGGAGTAACTTCACCAAACTCTATAAAATGTAAGGAGATTAAAAACTCTAAAGTATTTTCAGGAAAGAATCTAGTAGTCACAGGAAATGTTTATTATTCCAAACTAGTAGGTGAAGATTCTATAATATTAGAAGATAGAGCAGAAGTTATTGCGTCTAACCTTCAAAGTTCAAAATTGATCCAAGTTAACAAAGTTGCTAATGAAAGTGATTCATATTCTGAGCTAGAAATCACTGTTAGTCCATATACTAAAGAACAGCTGATGATATTAACTAGAGAACTAGTCTATTTTAATGAGAATGATATAGAAAATGATAAGGTTAAAATCATTAAAAAGGAAATTAAACAACTAGAAGAACTTCTATCAGATAAGGTTGAGGAGGCTATTGAACTTGAGAATAACGCAGCCTTAATGATAGAAGCAAGAGGAGAGTTATCTAGGGGAGTTAGACTAAAAATATTAAAAGAATCATTAACTATTACAGACAATAGTTATGATAATAAAAAGATAATAAATTTAAGATGAGGATAAAATGAAGAAAATTGTATTAGTAGGGTTGTTATTGATTATGGCATTATTGATGGCAGCTTTTGAGCCACATTTTGCTAAGGATCCAACTGTTTCTCCTGATGGTTCTGAAATTGGTTTTGTATATCGTGGTGACTTATGGAAAGTTCCTATTAATGGTGGAACAGCTATTAGATTAACCGATAGTGATGCAAGTGTTTCAAGCCCAATTTTTTCACCAGATGGTAAAACAATAGCCTTTAATTATTTTAAAGATGGTTATACAGCAATATATACTATACCTGCCATGGGTGGACAGATAAGTAAAGTGAGTGGTGCAAACATAGCGTTATTAGACTGGTTTCCTAATGGCAAATCTTTACTTGGAAGTAAATACTCAGCACGTCTTGGTTCTGCTTTTTACCGAGTTAACTTAGAGGGGAAGAGAGATGTTGAAATAACACCAATTGGAGGTTCTTTTCCTACGATTAGTGAAGATGGTAAAGTGATCATCTATTCTGATAGAGGAGATCCATATCGTGAAGCTTATAGAGGATCCACTGATGGTGAACTTTGGAAGTATGATATCAAGAGTGATAAGTATGAAAAGCTAACTGATAATGAGATTACTGAAAGATATCCTGAATTATCAAGAACTATTCCAAATAGACTTTATTATGCTAAATCTGATGGAGAAATTTTCCAATTATTTAGAACAGACAACTTTGATTTCAAGAATGAAGAACAACTAACAAATTTCTCAACCTGGTCAGTGAGAGACATCTCAATAGCTAAGACAAGAGATATAATTGCTTTCGAGAAATTTGACGAAATTTGGATATATGATGCTTCTACTGAAACAGGTAAACTAAGAAAACTAGAGATCGATATCAGAGAAAATCATGATAGTGATAATATGATTCGTAGATATGTAACTAATGGATTTACAGACTTTGAGGTATCCAGGAATGACGACTTTGTAGTCTTTAATTATGAATATGACCTTTTTATGATGCCTGCAGCAGGTGGACCAGTAAAGCAAATAACTTACAATCAACTACCAATTAATGGAATAAAAATATTACGAGACAACAAGACAGTTGTTGTAGTGGGAAGAGAAAGAGGAGAAGGTAAAATCTATAAATTTACTATAGATGACCCAGAAAGCTTTGAAATAGTTAATTGGAGTGAAGATTATGCAATTTCCTCAATAACTGAAACCGAAGCAGGTAATTTTGTTATTGACTACTACGTAGATAGAGATAAACCACAAGTTGCAATAGCAGATTCAACTTTTACTTACTTTACCCCTATTAGTTTTAATAACTACAATATTACAGAGTATGCAGATAGAATAAATTCTCGCTATGTTGCTTATATTGAATATGATATAGAAAAAAGAGTATCGTATTTATATCTCCGTGATACTGTTATTAACGAATCATATCTCCTTTATAACTCCTATAAATCTTTTTATAACCTAGCCTGGGGTAAGGATGACAAGACTCTTTTCTTCAGTGAATCAGGTGATATTAAACGAATAGATCTCAGACCTTTTGACAAGTTAGCAGACTACACTGACCCTTGGGACAAAATTATTAGTAGCAAGGATAAAGAGGATGAAGAAAATCAAAGCAATAATAAAGATAAGCAAGACTATCCTGAACTTAACATTTCTCTTAAAGGTGTAGAGTCTAGGATCTCTACTATAGTCTCTCTACCAGGTTACAACTATATACTTTCAGTTGTTAACGATTCTACAATCTATTTTGCAAACTCAAATGGAAGTACTAACTTATATCAAACAAATTATGATGGTGAGAATCAAGATAAACTTACCTCTATCAATGACAGAACTTTTTTCTCTTATAACAATAAATCAAATATCTATTATTACAACGATGGAATGAAGCTAAATTCTTATGATTTAAAAACTAGAGCTAGTGGGGAAATTAAAAATAACTTCTTCTATGAGTATGATATTGATAATGTTAGAAAACAGGTTTTTAAAGAAGTTTGGGGAGTTTTTGGTATTAATTTTTATGATCCTGATATGCACGGAGTAAACTGGGATAAGATTTATAAAAAATACCAACCTTATCTTGAGTATGTTTACGATGAAGAAATATTATCGAATATCGTTGAAGAAATGATCGGTGAAGTAAATGCCTCTCATACAGGTTTTTCTCCAAAATCATATAAGTCAACTTTTTCTTATAGAACTGGTTATATCGGTGTTGAATTCGATCTTTCAGACAGACTCAGTAAAGGTGTAAAAATAAGAAGAGTTTACGATGGAACTAGCCTTAAAGACTTCTATAATATTGAAGAAGGTGATATTCTTTTGGCTGTTAATGACCAAGAAATTGAAGCTGAAACAGATATCGCACCTCTCTTTTTTAACACTTTGGATCGCAAAATAAAACTTAGTTTAAAAAAAGCCAAAGAAGATGCCTTTGATGTTTGGGTTCAGGGCTTTGATTGGAGACATAACTACGATTTAGAGTACAACAACTGGGTTAACAGACGCAGAGAAATTGTTGATGATGTATCTGATGGTAAATTAGCATATCTTCATATTAGAAGAATGAATAGTGCCGCTTATAGTAAATTCTTAGAAGATTTTTGGAATGATAATATTAAAAAAGATGGATTTATTATTGATGTACGAGGTAACGGGGGTGGTAATATTAGTGAAGAATTAGTAGAAGCTATTCGTAAAAGACCACTTTCAATCTCTTCTTATAGATCTTGGGGTTTTAAGAAAACTAAAACACCTGCTCGTTATTATGATAAACCTATTGTGGTCCTAATTGATGAGGATTCTTTTTCTGATGCTGAAGTATTCCCTCATCTTGTGCAAGAACAAAAACTTGGTACTATTATTGGAATGCCTACCTCAGGTTCGGTTATCGGTACAATTGATATTGACCTCTTTGATGGTTCTTCATTGAGATTACCTAGGTCAGGGTGGTGGACTTTAAGTGGCACAAATATGGAAGGTAATGGGGTTCAACCTGATATAAGAGTTGAACTCACTCCTGAAGATTATATTAACGATAACGATAAGCAGTTGGAAACGGCAATCCAATATCTTTTAGATTAGACTAATCGTGAAGTATCAAAATTAATAGCAAGATTTTAATAGCAATAATTATAAGCTCGGCATCTGTCGAGCTTATTCATTTTTTAACCTAAATAATGCAGTAAACCTTTGTGAATAGCACTATATTCTTCTGCAAAAGTAAGATCCATAATTTTTCCGAATATATAAGTTATATGCGTCAAAATTCTGTAAGCTATTTTGTTAGAATAATCTGCAATTCACCTGTGATGCGTAGCTTTAGCGAAGTATTACTAAAGCTCTACTACACTATCTGGGTTTAAGAGGCGAAGAAAAGTATTGACAAATTAGCAAGCTATTTGCAAGATTGCTAAAAAGAAGAAAAGGAGAATAAGAAATGTTCTTTTTTGACCCAACAATGGTAATTATAGTGCCGGCTATAATTTTAGCTCTCTGGGCTAACTCATTAGTTAAAAATAATTATCGAAAATATAAGAGAATACCTAACAATATAAAAATGACAGGTGCTGAAGTAGCTCAACATATATTACAAAAAAATGGGATTAATGATGTCCAGGTTTTACCAGTTGATGGAGAGCTAACTGATCACTATGATCCAAAAAAGAAAGAAGTAAAGCTATCGAATGATATATTTTATGGTCAGACAGTTTCAGCTTTAGCTATTGCAGCTCATGAAGTTGGACATGCTATCCAGCATGCTCATAGCTATCTTCCTTTGAAAGTAAGACATTCAATCTTTCCAATGGCAAGATTTGGTTCAACTGCCGCTTTACCTCTTTTCTTTTTGGGATTTTTCTTTAGCACTCCAATTCTAATGGATTTAGGTATCATCTTCTTCCTTGCTGCATTTCTATTCCAGTTAGCAACCTTACCTGTTGAATTTAACGCTTCACAGAGAGCTTTTAAACAGTTAAGTCAAGGATTCGTAATTGATCCAAATGAGATGACTGGAGTAAAAAAAGTTCTTAATGCTGCAGCTTTAACTTATGTTGCTGCTGCTCTTATGGCCCTACTTCAAGTCGTTAGATTATTCTTCTTAAGAAATATGAGAGATTAAAAAGAAGATGAAAGCAAAATTTATTCTTACTGTTGATACTCAAAGGTTAGCTAAATGGTTGAGACTGTTAGGTTATGATAGTAAAGTTATAAAATCCATCTCTCTGCTTAAATTAATTAGAATTGCTGATAAAGAAAATCGATTAATTATTAGCAGATCTAAAGATGTTTTGAATCACCCTTTGCCTTTTAACAAAATATATATTCACAGCAATAAGATAGATAAGCAACTGGAAGAAATAAAAAGTTTCTTAGTTTTTGATGAAGATGCGATTTTTACAAGATGCCCTATGGACAATGAAGTTTTAACAGATATTTCAAAATCTAAGATTTTAAATCGTATCCCTGTTCAAGTTAAAGCTACTTTTAATGAATTTAAAATCTGTAAAAAATGTGGAAGAGTATATTGGAAAGGTAGCCATTACCATAAAATAAAAGCCAAATTTGAGGATTTATTCTTGAATAATACAGAGATTTATTAGAGTAAAGATACTTTTGATATTTTTTTGAAATTGCCTTAACCTACATTGAGATATCTTGGAAAGTGATATTATCTTTTTTTCTAAGTGTTATTGTGACTAATTTATCAGAGTCTCGATGTCAAAATATATTCTATTTTACTATCTTTATTATTACTATCCCATTGTATCCCAAGACTTTTTGGGGATAGTAGCAATGAAGAAGCAATACTAGCATGCACCCGCTTCCCGATCAATAGGTAGACGTCTTCCCAATTAGTTTAGATATAATCCCAGTTATCCCCCTCAAGGAGGGGGAAGTCTGAGTCGTGCATAAGTTATAACAGTCACAGACCAACTGGGTTGGAGTTGAGAAGAAATATTTTTTTATGAATCTTCATAATGGAGAATAGACTTAAAGAATTAACTTAATCTCGTATATTTTAAGCTTCATATTTTTTAAGATTTTTCTTGAATAGGTATGTAAATGTACATTTCAGAATTTTCAACATCATTAGGGTTAAATTTTTCATCATAAAGCTCTAAGTCTTCATGCCATTTAATCTTGTATTGACTGTTAGGTAACCACTTATTATAAGCGTAATCATAAGTTTCTCCCATTGTTTCAACAGAACCTTTATGAGTAAATACAGCATATTTACAAGCAGTTATTTCATGAGAAATGAAACCTTCCTTGGGGGGCAGAGGCTTATCTGATGCAAATCCTGCCATATATGTAAAAGTATCATTTTCTCCACAATTTTCAGGAGCACTACAAGCTGCAATGCACATTAAGTCTTGGTTATCTGCTAAATCATGAGATTTGGACATTAAGTCTCCCCAGAGAACAGGACAAACTTCATTAGTTTCTTTCATTGTGAGTTCAGCTTTTAGACCTATGAAGTAGAGTTTTGGTAGATCAACAATTTTTGCTTCCATATTAAATATCTCCTTTAAAGTTATTAAACATAAAATAATCATCATAGTAAAAGTGTCAAGGAAAATTAAGTAATACTTAATAAATAAGTAAAAATTTATTTATTGGTAAGATGAAGAGAAATTTATAAATTTTATTGACAGCAATACATAGCTAATAAATAATAATAAAAAATGTTGAGGGAGAATTTATGTCTTTTGTGCATCTACACAACCATACGCAATATAGTTTGCTTGATGGTGCATGTAGAATAGATAGAATGATTAATAAGGCTGTTAAACTTGGCATGAATGCCGTGGCAATGACAGATCACGGTAATATGTTCGGAACAATAGAATTTTACAATAAAGCTAAGGCAGCAGGAATTAAACCTATAATTGGTACTGAAGCTTATGTTATAAATGGTAGCTATAATGATAGTGATAACAAGCTTAGAAAAAGGTACCACTTAGTATTGCTAGCAATGAATTTACAAGGTTATAAAAATCTGATCAAACTGTCTTCACACTCATATACAGATGGCTATTATTATAAGCCAAGGATGACCAAAGAGGACTTGCAAAAGTATAGCGAAGGTATCATTGCATTATCAGCTTGTATTCAAGGAGAAGTACCTAGGAAATTACTTAATGAGAATTATGAAGGAGCAGTAAAGGCTCTTAACGAATATAAAGAGATATTTCCAGGTCGTTTTTATCTTGAGCTACAAGATCATGGTTTAGAACAAGAAAGAGTGGTTATGCCACAGCTGATTGATTTAGCTAAGCAAACTGATACACCTTTAGTAGTTACTAATGATTGTCATTATTTAGATAAAGAAGATGCTGAAGCTCATGATGTTTTACTTTGCATTCAAACTGGGAAAAAGTTTGATGATCCACAAAGAATGAAATATGAAACTCAAGATCTTTATTTCAAGAGTGAAGAAGAGATGAGATCATTGTTCCCTAAACTTCCTGAAGCTTATGATAATACGCAAAAGATTGCTGATTTAATAGATCTTGAGCTCAAATACGACAATTTTCTCTTTCCTAAGATAGATGTTCCTGAAGAATACAAAGATATGGCGGACTATATGCGTGGTTTGTGTTATGAAGGAGCAAAAAGGAAATATCCAAAGCTTACTAAAGAGATTGAAGAAAGAATAAATTTTGAGCTTGGAATAATAAATAAAATGGGTTATGATGGCTACTTCTTAGTAGTTAAGGATTTTATGGACAAAGCTCGAGAAATGGGAATACCTGTTGGACCAGGACGTGGGTCAGCTGCTGGGAGTATTGTTGCTTACACTCTTGATATAACTCAACTTGATCCTTTAAAATATGGACTTCTTTTCGAAAGATTCCTTGATTTAAAACGTGTTGGAATGCCAGATATTGATATCGACTTTTGTGCTAAAGGAAGAAGTAAAGTAATAGATTATGTTGTAGAGAAGTATGGTCGAGAAAGTGTTACTCAAATCATAACATTTGGTAAGTTAGGTGCAAAATCAATTATCAAAGATGTAGCTAGAGTTATGGATGTTCCACCTCAAGACGCAGCTAAGATGACTAAACTAATTCCTAGTAGTCCTAAAATGACTCTTGAAAAAGCAGTTAAGGAATCAGATGATTTTAGATATTTAATGGAAAGCAATGACACCTATAAGAGAATTTTGAGGGATAGTAAAGTCCTAGAAGGTCTGATTAGACAAACAGGTATTCATGCTGCTGGGGTTGTTATAGGACCTGATGACTTAAGTAATTATGTTCCTTTGGCTAGTTCATCCCAGAAAACAGGTGAAAATGCAGTTTTAGTTCAGTATGAGGGAAAGTGGCTTGATGATTTAAAGCTACTTAAAATGGACTTTTTGGGTTTAAAAACATTAACTATAATCCAAAAAGCTAAAGAGTATGTGAAAGAGTCACAAGCAGTAGAAGTTGATATTGAGAATGTTGATATTACTGATAAAGAGACTTTTAAGCTTCTATCCAAAGGCCTTACTGATGGTGTCTTCCAATTCGAATCACCAGGAATGAAGAAATATCTTTCAAAGCTAAAACCAAATAAATTTGAAGATTTAATTGCTATGGTTGCTTTATATAGACCAGGTCCAATGCAATTTATTGATACATACATAAATAGGAAGCATGGTAAAGAAGAAATTATCTATGATCATGATTTAACCCGTAGTTCTTTAGAAGAGACTTATGGAGTTACTGTTTACCAAGAACAAGTCATGCAGATTTCAAAGGTAATGGGTAACTTTACAAGTGCAGATGCTGGAGTTCTAAGAAAGGCCATTAGTAAAAAGAAACTTGATATGATGGCAGAGATGTTTATCAAATTCCAAGAAGGTTCACTTAAAAATGGGGTTCCAGAAAAAACTATTCAGAAAATTTGGGATAACTGGCTGGAGTTTGCTAACTATGCTTTTAATAAAAGTCACGCTGCTTGCTATGCCTTTATTTCTTTCCAGACTGCATATCTAAAAGCTCACTTTCCTGTTGAATTTATGGCAGCAATTTTATCTCTAGAAGAAGACCCAGCTAAAATTCCTTATTTTATTGAAGAATGTAAAAAGATGAACATAGAAGTTCTTCCTCCAGATATTAATAATTCTCAAGAAGAATTCACAGTAAATGGTAACAAGATTCAATTTGGACTTAGAGGAATTAAGAACGTTGGTGGGGCTGCTATCAAAGAAATACTGGATAATAGAGCAGTTGAAGGACATTTTTCATCACTATTTGATTTAAGTAAAAGACTAAATAGTAGTGCTGTGAATAAGACAACTCTGGAAAGCTTGATTGCTTCAGGAGCAGCAGATTCACTTGAAGGTAATAGAGCTCAGAAATGGATGGCTATCAATGCTGCTATAGATTTATCAATTACATCTAATAGCGGAGTAGGACAACTTACTTGTTTTGATGCTGCTGAGGGTTACCCTCCCTTAGAAAATGTTGAGGAATGGAATCAAAAAGAAATGTTGAGAAGAGAAAAAGAGGTACTGGGCTTCTATGTTTCTGGACACCCTCTTCTTGAAAAGAGAAGTATTATTGAAAGCATTGTTAATGTTGACTCCCAATATCCTTCCCAAAAAATAGCAGTTCCTAACAAGGCAATAATTATAGGAATAGTCATTAGTAAAGCTAAACGAAAAGCCAAAAGTGGTGACTACTATGGTGTTGTAACTTTAGAGGATTTAAAAGGAAAATTTGAGATTACTCTTTATAAAGAAAAGTTTAAAGATCATTATGATAATCTACTTGAAGGTGAAATATATGCTATCTTCGGAAATCAAAGTAATTTCAATAGTGATGACCTAATACTCAAACTGAATCCTAGTGTAATTAAGCCTTATCAAGAGTTTAGAAAAGAAATAGGTGGTGAAGTCACTATTAATATCTCCAGAAATGAACTCGTCAATATTGTTAAGACAGACTATTTAGATATTATCAAAAAACATAAAGGTAAACATTATTTGAAGTTTGTTGTAGAAACTGAGGATTGGGATGATGTTGTCCTTCTCTCTCAAAAGTTTACTGTAGACCCGTGTTCTGAGTTTTGCAATTTCTGGGCAAAGAAAGAGATACCTTACTCAATTCAAGGAAGTATTGAATGAAAACAGTTTTCTTGTGTATAATTTTTGGCCTATTTTCACTACTTTTCTCAGCTGATTTAACTTCTAAGATGGTTGGGGAACATACGCTTCTTACTCTTAGAGTAGATAGTAATGACTTGATTAGTAAAGGTGATAAAATAGATTATAGGTTAATCTTTGAAGTATTTGATGATGACGATAAAACTGTTTGGTTAGAGAAGCAAGATCTAGAATTTACGAGTGAAATGTTAGAAAATAATCAACGTTTGATATTCTTTTTTAAAACAGATTTACCATCCTCAGAATATAGGGCATATCTCAAGCTGAATAACAATTTACGTAATGATAAGAAAGAAGAGAAATTTGAATTTAGTGTCGCAAAAAATCAACACTTTTCAGATTTGTATTTGATTAAAAAGATAGGTGAGAATTACGCAGAACTGCTATCCTGGGATGAAATGAAGACAGCTAAAGATATTTACTTGTATCAATTATATGAAGAAAAAATAGAAGAACTTAAATTTATAAGTGAGAGTCCTGATCAAAGAAAGGTTACTGACCTTCCTCTTACTAATGAAATGCTGGTTCAGATTAATTACAGTTATTTGATAGATGGCTTTATCCAAAATTATGTTGCTTTCAAGTTAGATAATAAATTATACCAAACAAAACTTGAGTTAGAAGAATATTTAAATAGTTTTCAAAAAAAATATAGCTGGGATGACCAACTCAGTCAGATAAAATATATTGTGAATGATAAAACTTGGAAGGAGATTAATCGTAATAAAAGTTTGAGTACTTCTGAGAAAGTCTTACGATTTTGGGAAAGTAATAATCCTAAAGAATCTCAGAGTAATAGCTTACAAGATATTTTTTATAATAGGATATTACAGGCTGATAGAAAATTTTCTGTTCATCGATATAAACAAGGTTGGCAAACTGATCGCGGTCGGATTTATATTAAATTCGGAGAACCAGATGAGATAAGTGTAGAAAATAATCCTATTGGGAAATATCCAACTCAGACCTGGTTTTATTACAGATTAAACAAAACTTTCATTTTTTACGATCGATCTAGAATCGAAGACTATAAACTATATAACAAAGAAGAAGAGTATGATTTCTAAAAAACTGTTAATTTTATTTTTGCTATTATCTTTGATAGCTGTTGCATGGGCAAAAGACTTAAACATTAGTGTAGAAGGGTTAAATTTTTTTGATGAAAACGAAAGAACCATAATTGATGTAAATTACTCAATCAAGTATCAAGATCTCACATTCAAAGTTAATGAAAATCAAAGTGGAGCTATTGCAGGTCTTAGAATCGAAGTAAAAATTTTCAATGATAGCAAAATTCTCCACACTGAAGCTTTTGCTGAGCAAATAATTGTCTCTGATCTAGACGATATTAACTCAAAGACTAGAGAGCACATTGATAGATATAGCTTTGATTATCCCAAGTCAGGAAATACTTTAGAAATGAAGTTCATTGATATGGTAAGTAAAGATACTTTTATCTTTAGAAAAGAACTTGAAATAATAAATAATCGCTATATAAGTGATGTTGAACTTAATGATTATCTCGGAACTGAAGTTAACGAAAAATTCAAATATATGTACAGAGGCAACACCCTCTATAAATCGAATCCTGCTAGAGTATTCTATAAAGAAACTATTGATAGCCTTTATTGCTATTTTCAGTTGCAAGGACTAACTAGACACTCGAAGTCTCACTGGAAATATGATTATGCAATTGAAATAACCGACTCCTTTAAACAAGAAGTGGGGTATATTCAAAAGAGTGGTCTTTCAACTTCAGAGATAGCTAGTATTACTCAAGGTATCAATATTCAAAGCCTACCCAAAGGAATGTATTATATTACAGTGAAATCACTTAATCAAGTGGAAAATAATAGAGCTTATACGGATTTCTCAATATCTGATTATCCAGGAGAAACGTATCATGTCTTCGATAATAGAGATGATGAGTTTGTAATTATGAGATATTTTGGTTATAACAATACTCAAAGTAACTGGAGTTCCTTTACTAATGCAAAAAAAAGACAAGAGATTAATAAATTCTGGGAAAGATATGCTAATGGACAAGGACTTCCTCCAGAATTAATTATCTCCACAATCAAAGAAAGGATAGAGTATGCAAACCAGAAGTTTTCACACCATAAACAAGGTTGGGATTCAGATCGAGGGAAAATTTATATTCTTTATGGTGCACCTGACGATGTTGAACAATTCATGATTGGTGATATGAGTGCTAGTGATAAATACGATGCTGATGCCTTTTTAGATAAAAGAGAAGTCTTCAATGATAAGGAATATGAAATATGGCGATATACTAACAAAAAATTAGCTAGCTATACCTTCTTTGATATTAATATGAATAATGGGCATAAATTGATATACGTCTATAATGATGATGATATTAATGTCACTGCAGACTATAAGTTTTACCTCGGTCAAGACTTCGATGTGGAAAGACTAAAATAAGTCTATGACCTACCTTTGGCTAGGTATATAGCAAAATGCATCTTCATAGTGATCAATTCTAAACTCTTCAAAATGTGGATGTTTTGTTACAGTAATAATATCAAATCTTATGAAAAAATCTGAGTACTGCTGATTTTTTTCTATGAAATCAGCAGTTGCTCTGCTTATCTTTCTCTGTTTTGACTTCGTTATTGATAACAAAGTCTCCTCACTAGCTATATTCCTTCTAGCCTTGACTTCGACAATTATTAATAAATCTTCTTTTTTTGCAATAATGTCTATTTCTCCAGAAAAGCATCGATAGTTAGATGCTACTATTAAATAGCTATTTTTTTGTAAAAATTCTCTAGCTAAAGATTCTCCAAATTTCCCAAAATTTTTATTAGTCTTTGTTATATCCATAAAAAGAAAAAAAAAGCTTGACTCTATTTTGTCAATTCATTTATATAGATATGAGTGAAAAAGACTAAACTTGAAAAACTAAAGAAACTTGATTATTAACGATTAAGTGTACATAAAGGAGAATATGTGATGAGAGAAAAATTTTTACTTATTATGAGTGTTTTGCTATGTATTAATGCTCTTGTAGCTGTTCCGTTTGGAACTTTAGGCAATATTGATGTGCCTGATGGTTTTGTCATGCCTGCAAACCAAATCTCTGTTAATTTCGCATCATATCTTAGAGATGGTAATACTGACCTAAGTAGTGAAGTGGCTGACTATGAATATAATTATGTTATTCAAGCTAAATATGGGTTGTTTGATAGAGCTGAACTTGGCTTTGTTTATACTGGCGATGAAATATTTTACGCTAATTTTAAATACCAACTAGTTCAGGAAACATTTGAATATCCAGGGATTACACTTGGAATAGATAATTTGTTTTCTAAGGTAGCATCTGACTTTCAAGATGAAGAATATGCTGATGAAGATTGGCAAGACATCCCACAAGTCTCAACATATGAAAAAAATTCATTCTATGTAGCTGCTACTAAATCATGGGCTCTAAGAGATGTAAATGTCCTTGGAGATATGCAACTTTATGTAACTATAGGTCTTGGTACAAATCGTTTTGTTGGACAAAGAGATCTAGCACAAGATTTTAACGGGCTTTTTGGTACTTTTGAATACTATCCAACTGCTCTTTTTCCAAAAAACAACTTCAGTATGTTTGTAGAACAGAGTGGACATGCTATCAATTTTGGTGCTAAATATAACTGGAATAATTTAGCTCTTCAATACTCTATTATTGAGATCGAAGAGTTCATAAAAGAAAACCAGGATAACCTAAAGATGGCTTTTAATATCCAATATAGGATTACCCGATGGGCAGACTCTAAAACTACTAAACAAGGTGTTTTTGAAGCTAACCCAGATAGAGTTAGAACTCAAAGACAAAATCTTGAAACAACTACTGACCAAGGTTCTGGTAGTAGTATTCTAGAACAAATTAGAGCTCTAAGAGAAGCTGAACTTAAAAAACAATCTGAGTTAGATAGTCTCATTGATGAGTTAGAAGAGTTAGAGTAAAATAATTAATTAACTGAAGAAGCTGATAAGTGGGTAATATGTGTATAAAGAAGATGTTTGTAATCCTTCTTCTTATAAACTTATCATTACTAGCTCTATATTCTCAAACTTCACCTACAGAAGCCAATAGTGAGGTTGCCAGTTTAGACGAGATTCGTAATGCTATAGAAGAAGAAAGAATCAGTCAGGTAAACGAATTACTTGCAACTAATAATATAACTGGAATTGAAGATAAATTTGCAGAGGATGAAGAGGCCTATTTTACTCTTCTAAAAGAGAATGATCGTGAGTATTCTTCCTTCTTACGAGGTATGATGTTCAAAGCTTATAGGAATGTATCAAGCTTGCAAGATGATCTTCTCTTTATAGATTGTAAAAAAGCTGTGTATTCTAAAGATTGGGATATGGTTGCTCTAAAAGCTAATGATTTGGTAAGAAGATTTCCTGATAGCAATAGAAAAAATATTGCTATTCGTTACTGGAAGGTAGCTCAATTTAAACAAGGTAAGTACCAAGAGTATGTTAATCTTGTGGACCAGTATCCCGAATTTGAATTAGCTTCACAAAATTTCAGATATGGACAAGCACTTTACAACATTGAAAGATATACTGAAGCCCAACAGTATCTTGAAGCCGCAGCAATTGACAATGATTATACCCTAAGATCAACAGCTACTTTAGCTCTCATTTCTCTTGCTGAAGGGCGAATAGAAGAAGCAACAGCAATATTTGATGTACTACAAAAAAACTTTGGTCCTGAGACACCATACTATGATTTTGTTCTCCTTTCAATCGCAAGATTATTTTCTCATTATGGGGATCCGGACACAGCTATTATGTACTATCAAGATTATAATAGATTGAATAGTGAAAACACTGGAGAAGTGCTTTATGAAATAGGTATTGCTCATAGAAAAGTAGGAAACTTAGAAAAGGCAAAACTAATTTTTGAAAGAGTTCTTGAATCTAAACAAGCAAATGAGTTCTATGTTCAAACTCTTTATAACTTGATTCTTATTGATCAAGAACTAACTAATGGAGAATCTGCTAACAGTTTGATGACTTCTTATCAAGCTAGAATAGATGATTATTTCAATAGTTTATTAAAGAACAGAAATCTAATGAATGAAATTAAAACTCTTAGGAATAATCTTCTAATGGAAACTGAAGAATCTAGAGTTGCTATTTTGCGAGAACAAATTACTGCTAAAGAAGAAGAAGTACTTGCAAATCAGCTAGTATTAGAAGAAAAGATTTCTTTTTTAGATGCTAGGTCAATACAACTAATTAAGGCTCTTGAACTGAATTTTATTGAAAGAACTGAATCATATTTCATTGAACTAGATTTAATTGATAAATATAGGAATAGACCTAAAGACGAGTTAATAGCAATTGCAAATCGTGATAGAATCAACAATGAGGAAGAATATCTTCTTGATATCACAGAAGATCTTCTTAGTGAAATTGAAAATCCTAATGATGACCAATTCTTAAGAGCATATTGGTATGCCAATCAATTATATCTTAAAAAGAAATATATAGTGAATCTATCAAGCATTGTTGATAAAACTAGAGCTTATCCGCAAAAGAATGCAGAATTGCGTCAACTACTTGCTGAAGAGCAAGAAAACTTGGACGAAATTAGGGTTAAAGCAAAATTCGATTTAGCTGAGTTCCCAAATCTAGCTGAGAAGCAAGAACTAGCAGACCAAAAAGTTGATGAGTTCTTAGCTGAAGAAAGGAAAATGGAAGCTAAAAGAAAAAGAGTAATAGATACTTATTATGAAACAGTTGCTGATAAAGCCGAAGCTGAAGTTAAGGATAAGTTCAAAGATTTAGATAGCAAAATAGCTGTTTATTCAAACTCTTTTAATAAGTTTAATCAAATTAAAAATGGGCAGCAAACTTATGTTGATTTTATTGCCCTAGATTTGGATTATCGAAAATTAAATGAAGACTATAGAGCTAGATTAGAACAAGCAGACAAAGATTTGGTTGCTTTAACTGAAACAGAATATTCGAATTATGAAAATCAATTCGAGCAGATTTATGATAGAAGTAACAACTTTATCTTTAGAAACAAGGGATTTGAAAATAATTTTAAACTATATTTTAACATGGCTGAAATTGCTACAATAATCTATAGTGATAATTATAATTTAATCTATAATAATTATAGTAAGGTCTTAGAATTAAAACCTAATTATCCTCAAAAAGATGTTATTATTTATAATCTTGCTTATTATAAGAATCAAATACTAGATTTAGAAATAGCTAATCTACGTGAAGAAAAAATGAAAAATGAGAATTATTTTTATGAACCAAGACCTGCTGAAGTAACTAAATCAGTAGCTAAATATAAAGAGGTAATTAATAATTACATCCAGCTTACTAAAGATTTCAACAGTAAGTATCAAATAGAAGCAATGCTTCGACTAGCTAAACTTTACTTTGATATCGCTGTAGACGCAGATAACCCTGAAAAATATATAGGTTTATCAATAAAAATTTATGATCAAATTTATGTTTTGGGTGATCAAAATCAAAAATATGAAGCCTTATTCCAAAGAGCTTGGCATAAAATGGCAATTCTTGATTATCGAGCAGCTATTACAGACTTAGAATTGTTATTAGCCAATAAGGATATTTTTACTGAGTATCAGAGTAATAAATATAGTTCAGCTGAAGATATTATGGTATATTCTTTGAATGAATTAGACTTTTCTCAAGATGCTGAGCTAAGATCTTATGATTATGTTCAAAACTCTTTATATGCTTTATTTGATGAAAAAACTGCAGATAATGTTTTCCAAAAACTTCTTACAAAGAAAAGAATTTTTGATGAATACGAAGACATAATAAAGTTGTATGATGCTCGATCAAAAGTTGATATGTACGCAATAACAAACCCTGTTTATACTGACTCTATCATCACTGTAATGGGTAGTTATTCTGTGGAAATTGGTGATTCATTAGATATTAGAGGTGAAAGAGAATATCGTAATGCTATTAGTAGATATGGGTTTGGTACAGATTGGTATGAATATAATAAAACTAATGATTTAGCTCCATATGTAAAAGTAGTCCAAAAAGGTTTAGATGATTTTATAATTCCAAGTTTATACAATGAACTAGAATCAAATCCTACAATGGAAAACATAAGGAAATTTGCAGATGCAACTGAGATGTATGCAAGTTATGTTGGTTTTGATGAAGAAATAAGAAATAAACGGTTAAAAATATATGATACTAATACTATAAGTGCTATTGTTAAATATGTTGGCGCAGAACAGGATACAACGGCATATAGTTATGGCATTGAGAGAGTCTATAGTTTTATAGAAAGAAATCCTGAGACAGAATTAAGAACTGATTTAGAACAAAATGCTTATAGCTGGGCTTATAATATTTCTGTCATTACAGATACTACCAGTTTTGACAGTTTAAATTATAGTCCGCAAGAAATAGATGATATCAAATCCCAAAGAAGGAATCAATATATTACAATAGCTGATAGATTTTATGATTTCTTAGAAAACTCACAAATAGCTGGGAAAGATGAAATAATTTATAGACTCCTCTATTATAGGGGGCTAACAAAATATAGAATGGGTGATAATGAAGGTGCTAAAGCAGACTTCTTAGCTTGTAATGATTTAGAAATCTCTAACGAATACAAAGAAAGTATTTTTAGAAACTTAGCCGAGATCTATAAAGAAGATGGAGATATAGATACCTCTATTGAATATTATGCAAAGGCAAAAGAATTTGTTGATGAAGAAAAGAAGCTAGAATATGAAAAAGCAATTTTTAATAACAGATCAGAAAAAATCACTCTATTACAATCTAGTGGTAGCCAAGAAGATAAAGTGAAGGCTGCTAAAGAAATGGAGATTATTCTTAATTCATCAGTAGTTGATGATGCAAAAAAAGAACAATTGAGAAAAGACGCAATAGCCTCTTATGCAGCCGGTGGAGACTATGATACCGCTATTTCTAGATTAATTTCAGAAGGTAACAAGGCCAACTCTGTTGAAGAAGCTTGGAATAATTATGGTGCAGCTATTTCTATATCTGATTCATTAGGCAACAAAGAAAAATCATTAGAGATTGAAGATATCTTTATGGATAGATTTCCAAATGATCAACAAACATTTGCTATCTTAATTACTAGATTAGAAATCGTTCAAGATTCTACTTTGACAACATATGATCCAATGCTGGCTTCTGAAAAGATGTTAGAAATCTATGAAAGAGCAAGCCAAGAAGGAGAAAAACTAGATATTTCTGCCTTGAATCTATCAGCGGAAGATTATTATTTCAAGGCAATAGAAATGAAATGCAGGAGACTTTCCAAGGAAGAGCAAGTTCAAGAGTGGATTGCTTTTAATAGAAAATTTCCTGATTACGAAAGGTTGTTTGTTCTAAATCTTATCTGTCAATTATATGAAGACTTAGGAGATGAGGATAACTACCTTGAATATATCAAGATATTGTATGCAACAGATAATGAAACAACTAGATATCCTAAATATGCTATTGAGCAACTTTCACCAATTGATGAAGCTATTAAGAAAGCTTACAGAAATAAAAACTGGTCTGAGATGTTAACTCAAATTGAGATATTTAAAGAAACTGCAGATAATTTTACTTCCAATGGAATTCCTGCTGAAACTTTACTTATACCTCAATCTATAGAAAGGTATGATAAATATACATTAGATTATGAAAGAGAGCAAGAAAAAAAGGCTTTCTTAGCTGATTTAGACATCCGTTATGAAAATTTCATGAAATTTATTGATGTCCCAGCTAATGAAAGAATAAGAGTTAATAATGCTACTACTTGGAATACTCATTTATATGGAGAAAATAAGAGGATTAATAACTTTGTTGCAATAGTCAAAAATCAGTTTGAACTTATCGATCAAGATGCACAAAGAGTTCTTGATAGTGATTTGTTAACTATTGAAGAAATCAGAAAAGAAATATATGATCTAGATTATGCTAAATTTAAGATTTCAAAATATGCAGGAGATTTGGTATATAACCAAATTACTAAATTTCTTGAATTGCCTAATGGTCAATACGTTAACTATCAGAATATTATATTCAGTAGAACAGATTTAACATATGAAGAACAAGATGAGATTATATATGCTTATGAAGATGAAATTTTTGCGGTAAGAGATCAATACTCTTTTGAATTTGACACAATTAGTATAGGTTATGCTAAATCAATTTATGAAACTTATATTGATGGTATAACCAACCCTCTTCCACGTACTGATGAAGTTGTTGCTTTCTTACAAAAACTTGGTGTCTCAGAAGTTGTTCCAAAAGAAGAGATAAACATTGCATTTGAGTCCTCCATGAGAAGAGATTTTTCTGCTATTACTGAAACAGTTCTTAACGATGATTATCGAGATTTTATGATGTATTCTATTCCTTCTGGTGACTCCTTGATTATAGAAACTAGTTTTGATTGTCCAATACTACCTTTAGCATCTCGCTTACGATTTGTTGATGAAGGTGATTTCTGGGTTAATGACCAAGTATCTTTCATTTTCAAGGCTAATAATAAAGAAGTAAATATTGCAGACTTAACCTTACCAGATGGCGTTATTGATGACTCTCTCTCAGCGTTCCCATACCTTTATCGCGGATTAGCTAATGATAACAATCTGGCTTCATTAAATTATCAAAAGGGCTTAAACACAATTTATTTGAAAGTTTTAAATAATTCATACGAGGAAGTAAATATAGGCTTCAATTTTGCTATGATCTATGATAAAGAAAAATTATTTATCCATAACAATGCTATAATATCTAACTTAGTTACCGATAATACTTGGTTAGGTGCTGATTCTTTACAAAGTCTATCTATTGAAGACCCTAACTGGGGACAAGTAAGCTATGGTAATATAGAAGTTGATTATTATCAATTAGATGCTTTCAAGAATTCAGTAGCTGTACCTATCTGGTTTACTAACGAGGTAGAAAGTGCTGAAAGTTATAATGAAGTTGATAGTTTAACAAGCCTAACTAGTCTATCAATCCAAGATTCATTAAGTCAACAATCTTTGTCTGATTCTCTTCTTTTAGCTAATACGGAGGCTGACTCTCTTCAAATAGTTGCTGTTGATGATTCCTTGATTATTCAAGAGGAAAGCCAACCACAAGACCAACCTACAGTTAAGTACTTCGTAAAAGAATTTGATGTTACTGGCAAAGTAATTGATAGTATGTTACACTTCTTAGCTGAAGAAACTGTAAATATTTATCTTAATGGAGAGCAAGTAGGTTTTGAAGAATATTATTATTTCGCTCCTCCTGATGCCCCAGTTCTAGAAATAAGCCCAGATTATTTTGTTCAGGGTAAAAATACTATTATTTTCCAAGTATTTAGTCCTAGACAAGAAAACGGTCTTTTAATTGATTTACAGATTCGTACACTAAATGAAAGGAGATAAATATGAAAAGAGTATTGTTAATCTTAACTTTTATTGTGATTACAACGCTTAACCTTTGCTATGCTCAAGCTAATCAAGATGAAGCTCTTGGTCTGGATATCGAAGGTGATGTTGAAACTGTCTATGACGCGATTGAAATCAAGCAAGTTACTAGATTTGGATCTGGACTTCCTGAAATAGATATCACACGTAGTAGGTTATCAACTGAGGAAGAATTTATCTTTAAAACATATATAATGGATAAACTATTAAAATCAAATAGAGTTTTATATTAAAAAAATTTAATAACAAAATAGGAGATTGTATGAGAAAGAATGCATTAGTAGTTATGTTACTTTTAGTTGTTTGTTTTGGCTTCCTTTATGCACAAGATAATGGAGAAGCAACAGGTACTGAAAATCAAATTACTCAAGAAAGTAGTGGAAATGAAGCTATGGCTTCTGAAGTTGAAGAAGATTCTGGAAGCTGGATTGCAGATCTTGGTCCAACTAACTTGGTTAGAGTTTTTGCTGAGTCAGGAGTATTCGCTTGGGTTATTCTAGCAATTTTTTTAATTTCAGTATTTTATGCAATTATTCGTTACTATCAATTAATGGTTAAAGAGAAAATTGATAGTAGTAAATTCCATTTAAAAATTAAGGGTTTAGTCAAATCAGGTAGCTTAAAAGAAGCAATATCAGCTGCAACTTTAGTTCAAAGAACAACAATGGGGCAGATTTATCGTATAGGTTTACTCGCTTATCAAGATGCTAAAAATTCTGGTAAAACAGGTGATAGTTTGAAAGAAGAAGTTCAAAATGCTTTCACTGAAGCTGCATACCAAACTATTCCAGAAATTGATAGAGGATTACACTGGTTTGACCTTCTTGCTCAATCTTCAACTTACCTAGGTCTTCTTGGTACTATTATGGGTCTTATCCAGGCTTTCTCTGGTATTTCAGAAACTGAAGTTCTTATGGGTGGTATTAAGCAAGCTATGGGTACAACCGCTTTAGGTCTTATTGGTGCTATCGCTATTCAGTTTATAAAAGGAGCTTTAAGTACTAGAGCTGAGAAAATTATTAATGAGGTTGATGCCAACAGTGTAAAAATAATGAATGTAATTAATAACCAAGTACAGGAATAGTACTATGAGAATTAATCCTGCTGTTGGAAAGAAAAATAAAATTCAAAGTCCTTCACAGGGGAGAAACGCCAATAGAAGTACAGGTCATCAAGAAGTTGACTTAGTTCCTATCATGAACTTGTTTGTTACATTAATTCCTATGCTTTTAAGCATGGTTGTGATGGTTTCTATTGCTTATATTTCTTTGGATTTAACAAATCCTAATGCTTCGGGTGGCTCGGGTGCTACTGAAGAGAAAAAAGAAGAAAAGAAAGAAAGCAGAATTAAAAAATTAGAACTTATAATTAATGTAGATGACACTGGAGAGTTTTTTGTCTTTAACAAAAACGGTAAACCAGATACTACAGCTGTGATAAAATCAACTGAGTTTGATAAATTATCAAAAGCTCTAGATACCTATAAAACTGTAATGTTAGAAGATAAATTTGGTGATTCTGAAATCTCTGATGAAGATAGCGATAAGTCTTTACCTATAATCGTTATACCCAAAGACTATGTTAAGTTTGGCGTTTTTGTTAAAACAATGGACTTGTGTAAAAAAATGAACTTTACCGACATTATGATCGGTGAAATAGAATAAGGAAGTAAACTATGAGCCCAGTAGCACACAGAACAAAGAAAACTACGCAAATGAGTATTACTTCTTTAATTGATATTTTAACAATTTTGCTATTATTTGTGATGGTCAATGTTTCATCTGATCCGGATTTAGTTCCAGAAGGTGTAGAACTAGAGAAAGCTCTTTTTGAAGAGCAAATTGATGATAATAGTAAGATAATATCTCTTAATGTGAGTTATACTGGAAGAGATTCAGGTGTAATAACTTATAAGAGTGAGAACTCAACTGAACAAATACCTATTGCAAGACTTGAAGATATCAATAATACTTCAGAAGAAGTTATGATAGCAAAAACTAAGGCTTTAGATGCTACTATTCACTCAATTCTTGGTGATAATGTTGGTAATACTCCAGTAGTTGTAAGGGTTAAAGCTCACAGAAATACACCATTCAAATATATCAATACTATTAAATCAATGTTGATTGATATCTGGAATGATGAAAATTCAGTTGTTACAAATCTCTCGAAATCTAAAGAGTTTAAACTCTATTTTGCTACAGATTTTGTTAAAAGAGAAACTGATGATTATTATAGACTTCTGGCTGCCTATGGCTTAGGAGGTCTTTAATGAATAAAAGATTTTTAGTTAAATATATATATAAAGGAAAAGTTTTTTCAGTTGCTTTCTCAGAAGGTGCAACTAATAAACACTTCCAGATAGGTAAGAAATTAACTATAGGTTCAGACCCTAGTTTATTGTGGCAAGTTTATAATCATTCTTTCCCTAAGAAACATGATTTAATAATAAATGATAATGGTAAGTATTACTTCAATTTATTAAAATCATTTTCTATTAGAGTTAAGAAAGGTGATAAGGAATTATCAGCTGAAGAGTTAAAATCATTAGGTCTCCTAAAAAATAACCGCTTATATCTTAATGAAGATTACCAAGGTGAAGTAATACTAGATGAAAATACTACTATTGCTTTCATGGCTGTTAATAAAACTCCTGCTCTAACTCAAGAAGAAAAGAGATTAATTGCTCTTTTGAATAGATGGCCTGCTATTACAACACAACAGAAAGTTACAAGATTTACTATTATCTCTGTTCTACTCTTCATCATAATCTTTGCTTCTATTGTTGGTTGGACTTATACTCCTCCAAGAGAAAAGAATATTTTCGATAGAGTTGAAGAAAACATGATGGTAAGTATGCAAGTTTCTGCAAATGTTGAACTACCTGAAGAAGAAGCTACTTTCTTTGAAGATGAAGTTGTTCCTGAAGAAGGTGATGGAGAAGCAGAAGCTAAAGCTAAACAAGAAGCTGAAGAAAAAGCTGCTAATCAGCAAGCAATTCGAGATCGTATTGCTAGTAGACGTCAAGCTGTTCGTTCATCATCTACTGACAGATATCAAAATGTAGCTAACAAAGCTGGTGATGGACAACAAGGTGGAACAGGTTCTGCTTTAGCTGTTAGAAGTAGAGTTAGAGGACTTAGAGGTGCATCAAGAGGTGCTTCTTCATTTGATGTTGAGGTAGATACAGAATCAAATTATGGTTCTGTTGCTGCTGCTCTTGGAAGAGGAAAAGAAATCGGATCAACTGCTGTTGCTGAAGGTGGTGTAAGTAGTAGTGAAATTCGTGGTAGAAGAACTGCACGAATTAGCTCTGATGGAACTACTGACCTTGGCCAGCTCGCTAGCAATTTAGGAGATGGAAATGCTCCAGTCGAAACAATTGGTTCTAAAGAAATTGAAGGAACTGATTTAGAGGGTGGAAGGATTGAAAGGAAAGAACGTGAAAGAATCGATCTTACTGATAGTCAGAAAGAAACTCAAATTCGAGAATGGTTCTCAAATGCTTTACTCCCTCGAATTAACCAAGAATTTGATAGGTATAAATTACGAAAAACTATCAGAGGTAAACTAGTATTCAAGCTTATCTTTAAAGATGATAAGATTGTTAAAGCTATCATTAGAGGACAAGGTTCTATAAATGATAAAGACTTTATAGCTAGGTTAGCAAGACTGATTGAAGGTAAAACTTATCCAAATATAGGAAATTACCAAATAGATATTAGTCAAAGATTTGAATAGATATCTTTGTTAAATAATAAAAGAGTAAGATTTTCGTCTTACTCTTTTTTTTGTTTATATCAATAAATTTTCATTTGACACTATCCCAATAAATTAAATCCTGTGTTCATAGTGATAAATTATATTGAGAATAGGAGAAAAAATGAAGATATTAGTCTTAAATTGTGGTAGTTCATCAATCAAATATCAGTTGATTAACAAGGAAAATGAACAACTATTAGCAGAAGGTATTGTCGAGAATATAGGTGATGAAACATCTCTTTTTACATACAAAAGTGAAAGACACACTTTCAAAAAGAAAGAAATGGTGATAGCTAATCATGAACAAGGGTTAAAAGAT
The DNA here is from genome assembly GCA_963678375.2 of Cloacimonadales bacterium (SeqCode). Classification (GTDB taxonomy): domain Bacteria; phylum Cloacimonadota; class Cloacimonadia; order Cloacimonadales; family JAFGVF01; genus JAEKNW01. Next base: position 895,210 of record OY782831.1, on the reverse strand, counting down.
ATTATTGATTTATTATTAAACAAAGAGAAGGGATGTATTTCTTCTCCATCAGAAATCGATGCAGTAGGGCACAGGGTTGTTCATGCTGGTGAATATTTCTCAGGTTCAGTTTATATTGATGAAGCAGTTGTTCATGCTCTAAAAGAGTGTACTAGCTTAGCTCCTCTTCATAATCCTGCAAATATAAAAGGTATCGAAGCTGTTTATAAATATCTTCCTGGTACACCTCAATGTGGTGTTTTTGATACTGCTTTCCATCAAACTATGCCTGAAAAAGCCTATCTTTATGCTATCCCTTATGAACTTTATGTAGAACATAAAATTAGACGATACGGTTTTCATGGAACTTCTCATAAATATGTATCATTAAAGGCTGCTGAATATTTAGGAAAGCCTGTAACAGACTTGAAGATAATCACTTGTCATGTTGGTAATGGAGCTTCTATTACAGCGGTTAAAAATGGTGATTCTGTTGATACTTCAATGGGTTTAACTCCCCTAGAAGGGCTTGTTATGGGAACTCGTTGCGGGGATTTAGATCCTGCAATTCCACTATTTTTACAAGAAAATTTAGACATGACTTCAGCTGAGGTTAATAATCTCTTAAACAAAAAATCAGGTATGCTTGGTCTTTCCCAACTATCTAATGATATGAGAACTATTGAAGATGGTATTCTCAAAGATCATGATCATAGAGCTATCAGAGCCCATGATGTTTATGCTTATAGAATCAAGAAGTATATTGGTGCTTATGCAGCTGCAATGAACGGTGTTGATGTAATTGTATTCACAGGTGGTGTTGGTGAGAATATGCCAATATTAAGAGAAATGGTATGTGAAGATATGGATTATTTAGGTATCAAAATTGATAAAAAGAATAATAACCAATGGGTTGGTGGAACCCTAGACATTTCAGCTGAAGATAGTAAAGTGAAAGTATTAAAAGTACAAACTGACGAAGAATTAATGATTGCTATTGAAACTGAAAAGATTATCAAAAGCCGTGAAGCTTTAAACGAAAATAACTAATAGATAATAAATTTAAGAACAGAGACCTTGCCAGCAAGGTCTCTTTTACATCAACGTAAAGTTAAAAATAATTCAATTCAACAAGTATCTAAATAATGTATATTAATCCGAAATACTGTAGCTTATTGTTACAAACCCAATAAATTATTGGCTTTAAATCAAGAGACTAACAATCATGTAAGCATAAAGACCGATAAAAAATATGATATCCTATTCGAGAAAACTTCAATTATTCTTCTCTTGGATTCTTAGCTTAACTCCTTCTCCACAGTTTCTGCAAATTTCAAAAGCTTTTCTATTGGTAAGAATTGCATTTCTCATTTTTTGGAAAGCAGGTCCCTGCCATATTGATAGTAGTGATTGATTATCTACATTTCCAACAGGGAATTGAATATCTTTATCAAAACAGCAGATAGCAACATCACCATTCCAGTTTACTACAGGTTGTTGCCACATTCTCCTACATTTATTTTCCATCTTAAATTTAATCTCAAAATTATCTCCACTAATATCATAGCGTCTATATTTTGGATTATCTGGTAGGTACTTGATATCTTCTTTAGTATAGATTTGAATGGTTTTAAAACTAAGTTGATCAACTTCAAGAGATTTAGCCATCTCTTTTATTTGTTCAATCTCATGTTCATTGTGTTTCATAACGAGAAATTGCCATCTAATAATAGGTGTTTTAGATTTAAGTTTCTTTTTTGCTTGCACTAGAGCTTTAACATTAGATAATACTTTTTCAAGTTGGCCATTGATACGGTATTGATTATAAGTCTCTTGACTTGCTCCGTCGAGAGAAACTATCATACTATCTATTCCTGATTTTACAACTTCTTCAGCATTCATATCTGCATTTAGATTTGTAGAAATAAGGGTAAAGAGTCCAGCATCAGTAGCATATTTGACCATTTGATTTATGTTAGGGTTAAGATAGGGTTCGCCTTGATTCCATAGAATAATCATTGTTGAATAATCTTTAACTTCATCAATTACTTTTTTAAACAAGGGTAACTTCATATAACCTTTAGCTCGCTTGAGAGTCCCATTTCCGGATGGGCAAAGAGGGCATTTTAAATTGCATATATTGGTCGGCTCTATCATTACAGCCGTAGGATAGCCCCATATATGGCTCTTGTGGGTAAAGTTAGAGATTAGACGTGATGTATTTCCTAAAATAAGGTTATTTAATTTTCTAAGTGATAGATTCTTTTCTAAGATTCTTTTATTCTGTTTAAGCATATTTCCTCTAGATTAATCTAAAATGATAAATTTTTCTCTCTTACTTACACTTTTACCATCTATACTTGCTTTGATAACATAGAAATAGGTGTTATTAGCTAAGCGATCTCCATGTTTATCTCTTCCATCCCAGTTGATTTTGTTAAAACCATTGCTGGCAAATGTTCTAATACTGTTTATTTTCTTACCACTTAATGTGTAGATATCTATAACAATTTCTGCATCATTACTTAAGATAAAGGTGAAATATCCACCAGTCTTGGGCATAGGATTGGGATAAGGAAGAATATTGCTAATTGAGATTTCTGAAGAATCACTTACTCTGAAAGATACTGTTTTAATTGCAGGAAGGTTAAGGTTATCAAAAGCTAGTATTTTAAGTATATGGTTACCAGGAGATAGATTACTGATTTGATACTCTAGCTTCCCTGATTGGTATGAATCAAGGTCATATTCAAAGTAGGGAGTTAGGTCAAAGGAATTGAAGTCATCATCAATCATCAGCAATAGTTGATGTCCTGAACCACCAGAGACATTTATTCCATTATCATCACTAATTTCAACAAAGAGGAGAGGATTTTGTGAGACAACATCACCTTCAAGGAAATCATAAGAGTCTAACCAAAGAGAAATTTCAGGGGCAGAATCATTAGTGACATCATAGTTTTGTCCTGCAATTTTGATAGGATAGTAATAATCAAGCATTTCTTCATTGGTGGTGTTATCAATACCGTAAACAAGGATTTTCCCATAATTTCCATCCACAATATCATCAGGTACGACAAAAGCAGATTTATAATGACCACTAACAAGACTAGTTTCTCCATTAAAAATGTAGTTACCAGGAACTAAGAGATCTTGTCCAGCTAAAGGAACAAAGGTATCTGATCGAAAAGCTAGAATTTTAGCTGTTGAGATGTTATTAGAATTAAACATCCCAGTGAATCTAACTGTTTCTCTAGCTTGGAATGAGTTATCATCGTTTTCGAACTCGATACTTATCTGGCTAGCGGGGGGAGTTATCTCTAAGTGAGGGTCGCCAAAAAGAACGTATTTGGACTGATTTAAAACATTTGAGTTAGAAGCTGTTTCTCTAGTTTTTGAAAGCATAATTGCTGTTCCAATATCTTCTCGATTATCTAAGGCAAAATAGAGAAGATTTCCAACCATAACGTTATTATTCGGAATATAGCAGAGACGAGTAGAACCATAGCTAGCAATAGCACCACCAGCTTGATATTTCATTAAGTCAGATGATAGACAATCAAAGTCTGGGCTGTCGAACTGTGAAACATCACAAGCAGCTGAGATAAAAAAGGTCCTTTTTAAATCATTTGTTAGAAGAGGAGTGTCTATACCCTGACGAAAATAGGCTTCTGAGCCAAGTTGGTCATAAGAACCATGGCCTGAATAGTAAGTAATCAAAGCTCCATCATTGATGGCATCAATAAAGTCCCTACGAGCATTTGGTTTTTTACCAAATTCGTCAGGTTCATATTGATAAGCATATATTCGTTTATTAATTAAGGAAGGTGGAGCAGAATTAAGTGCTTGATTTAGTTGTGTTGTATGACTTGTTTCATTTGTAGCAGTACCATTTTTAAGGTCATCTGCTACAAAAATACCAGAATTTCTCCACCAATCAATGGGGAAATCTTTATTAGAATAAATTTCAAACTTATCAATCATCATGTCAAGTTCATCTACATCTTTAGCAGGATATCTACCGATTGCAAGTTCAGGGAAAGTTGTTTGAGTAAGGTAAGTGAAATAATCATCAGAAGTAACAGCATCGCTACTGGCTGAGTTTCCATGTTGATAAATTATCATTCGATTCTTTTCAGCAGAGAAAGCTTTATAGTTTTTCCAGTCATAAGTCCCTAATCCAAGCAAGGTAACATAATGTATATTTCTGCCAAGATCAAGAGTATAGAGGTGGGATAAAAAGTTCTTGATAGCAGTAGGGTCATCCATTCCTCCAGAGAACTGATTAAAAATATCAGTTAGTTTGATTGCAGAAGAAGGTGAGTTATAAATGCTTTCGTAGATATCTTTTAATCTAAAGGCTTGACTAGCGAATTCTTCAGGATAGATTATTATACTTTCTTTATTTAGAGATTCTGAGATTATATCTACAGGTTGAATTGGGCTCACACTTGCAGTAAGGTAATCATTGTTTGTTACATAGAATTTTGGGACATAGTATTCAGAACGATTAAGAGTAGAGAATGGTGTTAGGCCATTAAAGAATAAAGTGTTGTTTTGGATAGAGTAAGCAAGCTCTTCCACTTCATAGATATTATTAGTAGAGAAGACTCTAGTATTAGAATTAAAGCTACCTTCAACAGAATATCTGACAATATCCCCTAAATCTTCATTTCGGAAATTTATTGCTAACTGGTTATTACTATGCTTAATATTTTTTTTCATATATTGGATTTCTATATAATCTAAATAGAGATTATCAGAACTAGTTCTGTCTATAGTTACTCCAACACTGTTATTGCCGTCAGTAAGATTACTAGCATTAGCAATCAGTTCTTTGTATGTATAACCGTACCATACAATATCACTGGTTACTTTTAGATTATTAAGAGATAAGGATGCTTGATGTCTTTTAGATGAATATGAAGTTCCATTATACTCTTCAATAAGTATTGCTTTAACAAAAGAATTCTCATTGTTGTCTGATGTATCCAGATCTGAAACTGCTAAGTCAAAAGAATTGGTTGTTGTCGAGATTCCTGTTAAGAAGTTTGAATACCAGTAAAGATTAGTCTGAAGTCTTTTGTAGAACTTTCTTTCATATCTAGTTCTTTGCGGGTTATTACTGCGAGTAAGGCTAGGAGAAGTTAGTTCATTGTTATAAGCTATTCTCAGTGGAGTAGAAGATAAAGTAGCATCAAAGGTTAGCCAATATACCCCATTATCTGAATATGGATTTATTGACATGATATCACTAAGTTTATTAAGAGAATCATAATCGTTTCTATCTCTAGCATAAAAAATAATCCTATCACTATTATCAAAAGAACCATCAGCTTCACCTTCAACTAAAAGAGGAATTTCCTTAAAAGGATCTCCCGAATCTGCTTCTTTTTCATACATCTTATCGCCACCAGTAGTGAAAATTCTAAGATTCCGCGGGTCAATATCATCCACAGGTAGGGTGTCTTTCAAATTATTATAGGTTAGTGAGTAAATTCCATCTTGGTTTATCTCAATTTTATACCAGTGGTTAGCTATTGAAAAATCTGTGTAATTTATATCTCTAAACTTGTTCTTGACCACATGAAAGTTATTAGGATTAACAAGCTGGTTAACAAATTCTTCTTCGAATTTGTCTAGACCTTTTGTTTGATTATCTGCATTAGGAACATCAGTGATAAGTTCTGCTTTGGTAATAATTTCTAAACTTTGTGAATTATGATTATACTGGAAAAGATTAAATCTAATTTCAGAAAAAGAAATACTTCGGAAATTGAGGTTTGGAGATACTTTAATTAAAGGAAGATTTTTTCTGTAACTATCTTCTTTTAAATTATAAACATACTGTGAGTTAGATTTGTTCTTTTCAACCTCAGGTATTGGCTGAAGAGGTTTAGATAAAGTAATGGTTTTAGATTCTAATACATTTACTACTGCATTAGGTGTAAAATTCTCTGGAGTAGATATCTGGAAAACATAGTAAGGGATATTAGCTTGTCCAGCTTGACCACCATAAAAGCTATTGGGCGCTGTGATGATTGTAAAATCTCCATCTTCCGAAATCTCGTAATCACTATTAGTTATTTCAATGATTTGCTTAGAAGCATTGTCTGTAAAATTTTTACTTATTGCCAAAAGAGACAAGATATTAGCAAGAATTAGCACTATAAAGATAAGTCTTTTCATTCTACCCTCATTAATTATTTGATAATTATCTTCAAACTCAAGCATATAGTAAGAAAAATATTTACTTATTTGCTTGAGTAAAATACACATTATTTTTATTTATAGCTAAAAAATTAAGCTGTTAAAACACTTAATAAATAAGATAAATCACTTTTTATAACATACAATTAATAAATCTTATTTAGTCAAGATAAGTTTCTTTATTATTTTCGAATCATTAAAATCTACTTGCAGAAAATATATTCCACTTGGTAAATGTTCCATAGTCTTACCTAAGCAATATTTGTTATTAGTTACTTGAGGCTTGATGTTTCCAACTAACTGTCCTTTAATGTTATATAGGAGAATCTTTTTTGCTTCTTGATTATTATTTTTAATTTCAAGAAAGGCTTGTCCACTAAAAGGGTTTGGGTAGATTGAAAGCTTCAAAGGCGTGATAAGATTATTTATCTCAGGATCATCTTGGGAAAATGTTTTGTTGAAATAAATTGGATCGCTAAAGCTATTCGTTTGGTCAATAGATAAAACTTCTAACCAGAGATAACCTGAATTATCAATTTCTGCAAGGCTATATTCATAATCGTTTGTTTGGACTGAATTATGGGCATAAATTATCTGAGAATTAATTTTACAAGCCTCCCTTATATACTGATTCAAGGAAAAATAGATATTGTAACCAATCAAATCAGATTCTTCTTCAGTAGTCCATTTAAATAAGTATCCATCATTAGCTAGTACAAAATTTGTAGTTAGAAGAGAAACTGGAAGAGTTTGCTCATAATCAAATTCTCCTGGTGAAGATTCTGCAGCAGAAGTAACTTCTTGATAGCTCCAAGAACTAGGATCCGTTTCACTTGAAGCTAGTAAGGTTGTATAGTCTCTTTCAGCAAAACCATTATTGAAATTAATTCCTACAACCCTATCTGTAACTTCTCTTGTATTAGACCTGATAATTAGAACCCCATCATTATAGGAAGGAATGCCTTGCCATACGACATTCCTGGAACTCCAAGTGCTATTACCAATTTGACAGGTAAAAGTTCTTGCATCAATATCGCCAATTATCAAAGTTTCTCTTGGTAAAATCATTCCAGTTAAATCCCAGTTATTTAGAACTCTATTGGTATGAATGGCTTCCAGCTCATAATCAGCAAGATTGATTAGATGATCACCAACATTAGTAATCTGAAAATATTTTTCGTTTCGACTAAAATAATCAGGTGAACACAGTTTACTGATAATCAACTCAGATGAATCACCAAGACAAGTATCAGAACAAAGAACAACTGAAAATAGAGAAAATACTTCACTTTGGGCAGTGCAATCTACTTCTACGGTGATTCTACAAGATGTAGTATTGGAAATTATCGCTGATATTTTACACCTATCACTTTTACCATCCTTGAAATAGATTAAGTGGTAATTTTGTTCATCATCATAATAACCTAACTTAATAAAATCACATAATAATCCCTCAGTTCCTAAATCCCAGTTGTCTGATGTTCCAAAATGGAAAATACAGTAGTAGTCTTGATTGTTATTAAGTGAAATTTCACGACTTTGCCAAATGATACCTTGCTGATTACTCCCCAAATGGCTTGAACAATAGAAAGCTCGACCAGTTAAGCAATCATCTTCTACCATATAAGATGTGTTATCTATTGATGTTCCACGTAAATCTATACTCCACTCGTTTGTGGGTAAGTATAACTCATCTCCATTATAACCGTAACCTTCTTCATTCTCAAAGTTTGTTCTCCAAACCAGCTCATAACCTTGAATTGCTAGAGGAGAGAACAGCAAAATTAATATTAAAAATATCATTTTTACCTCTCTTATTCTGATAAGGTCATGTAAACATAAGATATGTATATTGGCAAGAGAAAAAATTATAATAATGAAGATGGATCTATATCTATATCAATTTTAATACTAGTTTTCTTGTTGAACTCCTGTCTAAAGGATTTAATAGCAGAGGATATTACAGCTACATCTTTACCTTTAAAAATCACGTGATAACGGTATTTGTTATTAATTTTCACCAAAGGTGCAGGAGTTGGACCTAGGACTTTTAATTCATCGTGATCATAACTATAATGGAGAGAGTCAAAAAAAGATTTATGTTTCTGGAAAAGCTTGCTAATAGTAGCTTCATTTGGATGTGAGAAAAGAATTCTAGCAAGTCTGAAATGGGGAGGATAAAATAGGTTATATCTCATCTTAAGCTCAATCTCAGCCATAGCTAAAAAATCTTGTTTAGCTGAGTTTTTAATTGCATAATGACTAGGTAGATAAGTCTGAATATAGACTTCACCCACCTTATCTCCTCTACCAGCTCTTCCTGCAACTTGGGTTAGAAGCTGGAAAGCTCTTTCGGAAGCTCGAAAGTCAGGTAGGTTTAAGCTAATATCAGCCAAGATAACACCGACTAAAGTTACATTAGGAAAGTCTAGCCCTTTTGATATCATCTGAGTTCCAATAAGAATATCAATAGAACCATCGGACATCATTTCATACATATCTGTATAGCTCTTCTTCTTACTGGTTGTATCGGAATCCATACGTAGTATTTTAGCTGAAGGAAAGAGAGCTGTAATCTGCTCTTCCAGCTTTTGTGTCCCACCAGCACCATACATAAATGAATAATTACCACATTTATCACATTTCCTAGGAACAGGCTTGCGATATCCACAATAATGACAAACAACTTCTTCACTATAACTGTGATAATGTAAGCTAATATCACAGTTAGGACATGTAACTAATTCACCACATTTTTTGCACTGTAAAAAAGTAGAGTATCCTCTTCTATTTTGAAAGAGAATTGTCTGTTCCTTTTTCTCAAGGTTAAGTTTTATCGCCTCAATTAATTCTTCTGAAATCAAAAAATCACTCTTTTGCTTTTTCATATCAATAATGTGAACAGCAGGTAAGTAGATTCCTTGTGGTCGGTTTAGCAAGGTGTTAAGAACATATTTATTTGTAATAGCATTATTCCAAGATTCTAGAGATGGAGTAGCAGAACCTAATATTAGAGGACATTTATTAATCTTGGATCTTATAACTGCTAAATCTCTAGCATTATAGCGAGGACTATTATCTTGCTTATAAGAACCTTCATGTTCTTCGTCAACAATAATTAGACCAATCTTTTCAAGAGGAGCAAAGATAGCAGATCTTGCTCCAATAATTATTCTACATTCATGGTTCTTTATTCTTTTCCATTCATAAAGTCGTTCTCTGTCTGTTAAGTGGCTATGAAGGATAGCTATATTTTCACCAAAAGCACTATAAAATCTATCAACTGCTTGAGGGGTAAGAGATATCTCTGGAACTAGCAGAAGAGCATTTTTACCAAGACTCAAGATTTTTTCCATAATTCGAATATATACTTCAGTTTTTCCGCTTCCAGTGATTCCATAAAGAAGATGAACCTTATACTTCTCTAAATCTCTTTCAATATTATCAATAACTGTAGCTTGTTCACTAGTAAGTGTTACAATCTTTCTCTCTTTTCGGACAGGAAGCAAGTCAATATTGTCACTTATTTCTAAAGGAATAACTTTTATGAGTCCTTTTTCTTGCAGTACTTTAAGTATAGAATAAGAATATTCTTTAGCTAAGTCTGAAAGTGCTATTACTTTATCACTAGTTCTAATTAATTGATAAGCAGAACTTTGTTTTGGGCTTAGTTTAGGAAGTTCTTCAACATCTACTAAAAAGACAAAGTTTGCTTTCTTGACTTTTACCTTCTTATCATATATACGCTTTATTTCAATATAATCTAGTTTTTCTAGTTCTTCAAGAATTTGATAAGTAAGCTTAGATTTGAACTTACTTCTAATTTCATTTAGATCAAACCAGCTACCACTTTTAATCTCATCAAATAAAAAAGAAAGCTTTTCTCTTAACCCTTTATCATCTTTTATTCTGATTTCATTTTGAATTTCTACTGATATTCCCTTAGGAAGCATGGAAAACATTGCCTTACCAAGACTGCAGTGATAATAACTAGCCATCCAAAAGCTTAATTCCCATAAATCACGAGGAAGTATATCTTGATTATCAATGACTTCGATAATCTCTTTATATTCAATTTTAGGGTTTACTTCTTGGGCTTGACCTACTATTATGCCTGTACGAATACTCTTACCAAAAGGAACAATGCACCTTCTGTTCAGCGATTGAATCTGCTTACTTACATATGTAAATGTATTGGCGATATCTATATTTAAAGCGATTTGATAATAATTCATATTGTAATAGATTATTTGCGCTTAATTTTTGGCAAGGAGAAAGTTTAATAATATATCAAAAAAACATTAATTCTATTAGAATGAGGTAAATCAATTTGTATTAATCAAAAGAATATATTAACTCCCATCAATAACTCAAGATAGGGAAACAGATTAATTGACAGAAAACACCTTAATCATAAAGCTGAATTAGTGTCTATTTTTCAGAACACGTTATGCCTTTATTAGAGTTTTAATAGCTAATATATATCAAAGGAAGAGAAAAGCCATGGATATTCAGAGTTTAATTGATAATCATCTTAGAAAAAGATCTTTTTTATCATATCTACTATTACCTATAGGAATGATATATGGTAGTATTCAGAAACTTAGGCGTAGCTTATATAGGAATGGTTTGAAAAGCTCTTATAATTCTAAGATGAAAGTCATAAGTATAGGAAATATCGTTTCTGGTGGAGCTGGTAAAACCCCTTTCACAATTTATCTATGTAAGTTATTGCAGTCTTTAGGTAAGAACGTTGTTGTTTCTCATAGAGGTTATAAAGGGGGCTATGAGGAATCAACTATTTTTATTTCCAATAAGACTCAAGTCTTTGAAATAGCTATTAAAGCTGGTGATGAGCCATTGCTATTAGCCAAGATTTTACCAGGAGTTCCTCTTGTAGTTGGTAGGAATAGGGGACATGCTTTGAAGTTAGTTGAGGAAACATATCCAGATACAGATTATATAATACTTGATGATTCTTTTCAACATTTGCAAGTAAAGCACGATTATGACTTTGTAGTCTTTAATTCTGGTTTTGGAATAGGAAATGGGTTTATTCTTCCTGCTGGATTATTAAGAGAATCACTTTCTTCCTTGAAATATGTCTCCGCCATAATATGGAATCAACTAGATGATAGTCATATTCCTGCTTCTTTGTTAAACTCTGGTAAAGAGATAATTAAATTCAAGTATGAAGCAATAGGTCTTTTTGATGTAAATGATAGATTGATTGAAGTTTCTGAAGTCAATAAAGGTAGAAATGCTCTCTTATCTGGAATAGGTTATCCTGAGGGTTTTGAAAAAACTGCTCAGTCAATTGGTCTTAACTTTGACAAACACTTTAAACTTTCTGATCATTTCGATTATCATAATTCATCATTTAGGAAAAGATTAAATAAAGCAATAGAAGATTATAAACTTAATAGCTTAATTGTTACTGAAAAAGATTATGTCAAACTCCAACAATTACCTCCTTTTTCAGTAGTATATTATATACTGAAAGTCGAGCTTAGCTGTGAAGATGATGATTATATTAAAGAACTTTTTATATAGTAACTTAGTAGTTATATTTATGGTTGAACGAAAGATCTAAAATTCTTTTTATTGATTACTGTGATGTCACTATTATAATTATCAACGAAAGCTTTAGGAGTCCTGCCCTTATCTTTAATCCATTTAAATTCATAAGCTTTTACATGATTATTAGTTATTTCAACGTAGTCAATCTTTTGTTGCTGCTTAGTTCTCCAAAAATAACTTTTAGCACTACTTTTGTAGTACCTCAAATGTTTCATTCTTTCCGCAATTAAAAAGTTTTCCCATAGATTACCCCTATCTTGCCTTAAGTCTAATTGATTGAAATTAGCTAATATAGTATTCCTAACCCCTGTGTCCCAAAAGTATATTTTTCTACTCTTTTTTATTTCTTGTCTTAAATTTCTTGCAAAACTTGGTAAACGAAAAATAACAAAGCCTTTTTCTAGTATTTCAATGTAGTTTTGAACTGTATTTTTGCTAATTCCTATAAGTTTAGAGAGTTCATTATAGTTAACTTCATTCCCAATTTGCAAAGCTAATGCTTGTATTAAATGTTGTAGAACTTCTGGTTTTCTTAAGCCTGAAAAGGCTAAAATATCTCTATAAAGATAACTATTTATTAATTCTTTAAGAATTTCAATTTCTTCCCCAGGGTTATTGATAACGTCAGGATAAAATCCATACAAGAGACGGTTTTCTAAAACTTGTTCTGATTTAATATATCCAACCTTAGCTTCGAACTCTTGCCAAGATAATGGGTAAAGTTCATATTCCCATTTTTTCCAGTCAAAGGTTCATTTAGTTTATTACCTAAATCAAATGATGAAGAACCACTAACTAACAATTGAGTATTTGGAAACTGGTCAATTATAATTTTTAGGCTTAATCCAATATTTTCTATACGTTGAGCTTCATCAAGGAAGAGGTATTTATATTTGCCTATTATAGATCTAATTTCTTCTGTTGAAGGGTTTGTTAGCATATTCCTTATTAGTGGATCATCTCCATCTAGAAAAAGGTATTCTTGATTTGCTAATATTTTTTTAATAAGAGTTGTTTTCCCAACTTGTCTAGCTCCAATCAAGATTATAGCTTTATTCTTATTTAGCTTTTTAGTAACAATCTTTTCTAAAGTTCTATCAAACATATATACCTAAATTATTTCATTCTAATGACAAATAGTAAGGTTTTATACTTTATTATCTTTTCAGGATTTCTAATAGTTGGCTATAATCATCAATATTGCTAATTTTGCCTGAGAAGTCTGCATGGTTTTTGTATAAGATTCCCATAAATCCTGCACTATAACCAGCTTGAACATCTAGGAGTCTATCACCGATCACAATAGTATTTTCATTGCTTAAATTAAACTTATATCGTAGGTAAATAAAGGCATCAGGCTTAGGTTTTCTAGGGAAATCACAGTCACCAGTTATTAAATATGTAAAAAGGTTAGCAAGCTTTTTCTGCTGGAGATGTTCAATAAGAGATTTTTCCCCACGATGAGTTATGATAAAGTTTCTCCCCCCATTATCAATAATGTATCTCAGTACATCTACAACATGTGGAAATACTATCAGGCTTGAGATATCGAAATTATCATACTCAGTTAGGTAATCCTGGAAAAGTTTCTGGTATTTTATACAAGTTTTTTCAGCAATAAACTCAAGGGCATGCCGTAAGGTTATTTTAGTCATGTCGAGTATTTCATGATAAGATATATCAATATTATTGTTTTTAGCAAGCTTATAGGTAGAGCTAGCAATGGCTGGATAAGTATCCATTATCGTACCATCAAAGTCCCAAATTATATTCTTTATTTTCATATAATCTCCATTAATTCTTATATTATAAAAGTTAACAAGTATTTTATATTAAGCAAAGAATATCCAGAAGCAATGAAAGAATAATCTTATAAGAACTGGTAAATCAAGGTTATAAGTAATGGGACAAGAATACTTAAGCTAACACCGTTAAACATGGAGATTATAGCATTTTCTTTATCAGTATATTTAATGATAACAGCCAAAGTGGTGTCCATGGAAGTAGCTCCTGCACTGGCTATTGGTGAGAATCTACCAAAGACTTTTATCATAAGAGGGGCAAGAATGAGAGTAGTTATTTCTCTAATAATATTGCTGATTAGTGCAATTGCTCCAATCTCTTTAAAACCATATTGTGATATCATAAGACTAGATAGACTATAGTAGCCAAGTCCTGCTCCTAAACCTAAGCTGTGTTTGGTAGAAATATCAGAATAGAAGAAACCCAAAACAAGGGATCCTAAAAGGCTCCCAATAGTAACAAAGAGAGGTAGCAAGAATAGCTTTAAATGGTATGTCTTGATTATTTTAAGAATACCTTCTGAGCGAGAAATAGTTACTCCAATACCTAAAACCAGTAAATAGAGAAGGTATTCAGAGATTTTATCGATATTTATGCTAGCTGGAATAAAATTCAGAAATCCTATAGCAATTCCAATTAAAAAGACTAATAATAGTTTAAGGGAATTAGCCATTACTTATCCTTTTTAGGAAAGATAAAATAAAGTGGAAGTATAAAGATAATGCTACCTAAAGCTGAGGAAATTGCAAAAAAGAAAGCTTTGAACCCAATTTGAGTCATGTTGCTTATTATTTCAGAATTTGATCCAATGGAGATACCTAAAAAAAGTAATAATAGGTAGAGACTCACTGAAGTTAAAATTTCACTAAATGAGAACATCTTCTGATATTTCTTACCTAAACTACCCAATAAAACACCTAAAAAAAATATACCTATAACTATCATTTTAATCTTCTCTTACATAAATTATTTACTTCTTTTAAGAAAAAAAAACTTTACAGAATCTGTCAATCAGCATTTTAGTTAACAAAATAAAATACTAAAGAAATCAAGAGAAAATATGAATATTGAACTATTTATGAAGGCCTTTATAACAGGAGTGATAACCTCATTACCTTCAGGACCTATAACTTTTTATGCTCTCCATAGAATATTGGAAAAAGGACGAAAAAGTGGTTTGGCAGCAGGTTTGGGGAGTGCTACAGCAGACACTATATTTGCTTTAATAGCTTCTCTTGGGGTCATGCAGATAGATGAATTTTTAAAACAACACGATTTAGTGGTGAGGATAGTTTCTGCCTCAGTGTTGATTCTCCTTGGATTACGGATTATCCTTAAGAAATCTGTAGGTCAACCTAAAAAACCTCCAAAACTTCATCATGAGTTTCGTAATACTTTCTTCATAGCAATTATTAATCCTCCTACCATATTTGTTTTTCTCCAAATCTTTATTCTCTTTCATATAATAGTTGACCCTCAAAATAAAAGTTTTGATATTCCTACAGTTGTTGGTGGTATAATGTTAGGCTCTATATCCTGGTGGATAACAATGTCTTATCTTGTAGGGCATTTCAAGAAATTAGTCTCAGATAAGTTTCAGTTAATAGTTAGAAAGACTTCTGGACTTCTTATGATAGGGATGGCAGTGATTGCTTTGTTGGGTTTAGTAAAATAGTAAGCATATTCATTAAACCAAATAGTCAAGTAGACTTTGTGAATAGCACTATACTCTTCTGCAAAAGTAAGCTAAATATTTTATAAAAACTTAATAACTTTTAAATTCGAAAATTCAGTACCCCTTAAGGGAAATTCTTCATCTAGTGAAAGTTGAATCAGTTTTTTTCTGAATTATCCTTCTTGTTGATTTATTGATTGTTACTATCTCAAATAACGTGTAGGAAAATATCAGGATGGTAACAATCAAGGGAAAGTAAATTTGGATTTAAACTATATTTCTTGTTTAAATTGTTGAACAATCTGCTTGATATTTGAGAGAAGAGATTTTATATTTTTAATCTTTTGTTCAGGTGTTAAAAGGGTTTGTTCTTTAGGTGGTTGATCCTGTTTTTCTAAACCATCCTTGAGAGCTTGCTTAGCTCCTTTAATAGTAAATTTTTTATCATAAAGTAGATGTTTAATATGGGAAATGGTTTCAAATTCTTTTTGATTATAGCGTCTATTACGTCCACTTTTTCTACTTCTGCGAATTTGAGGGAACTCAGTCTCCCAATATCTTATTACATAAGGTTTAATATCTAAAAGTTTACTTACTTCTGTTATAGTATAATATAATTTTTCCATTTTTTCCTTAATTTAAGACTGAATATAATCTCGTCTAGTTATTTTATTCACAGCTCTTGAATAAATTTACAAGTGTTCATCTTTGAATATTAATATATCTCTTAGGTTATTATCTACTTAATAAAACTATTTCATTTATTATATTTAAATTTGGCAAGTAAAAAAATCACAAAGGCTGAAATAGGGAAGATAAAGGGTAACCAAAAGAGGTAATATACATATAAAGATTTACTCTCAGTAGTAAAGATAGGAGCTTGAAAGTTAGCAACGTCATATAATTTAGTATAGGTCTCAATCTTGCCATTTGGAGAAACAACAAGTGAATGTCCAGTATTGGCTGAACGAATAAAAGGAGTTCTTGTCTCGATTGCTCTAATTCTTGTCATCATAGCGTGTTGATAAGTTCCAATAGACTTCTTGAACCAGGCATCATTAGTAATATTAATAATAAAATCAACACCATGTCTAACCATCTTATTGGAAATATCAGGGAAGATGATTTCATAGCAAATTTGAGGAGAGAAAGTGAATATTTTACCGGTTTTATTCTTAATAGTATAAAATTTAAGTTCTTTTCCAAACTCCCAATTTGCTTGTCCAAATTGCAATTTCCATAGGAAAGGGAAGAGATTCAAATAGGGCATTCTTTCACCTACGGGTACAAGATACATTTTATAATAAGGGTCTTCATAAGTAAGTTCTGGATATCTAAGCAGGGTAGCAGTATTATAATAATAGAAGGGCTCTGGATGGTCAGTTGGTGCTTCTACAGCGTCTGTAGTCCCGAAGAAGATATTAAGTTTATATTTATTAGCGATATCTCGAATTTTTTTCCCAGATCCAAAGTCTTTTTTTCTTAGAGGGAAGTCTGTAACAGCTGCTTCAGGCCAAATAAAGAGGTCAAGTTCTTCTAATGAAGCATAATATGATTGCTTCTCATAAATAGCAAGGATTTCTTCACTAGGAATATCAAACTTGTTTGTATCTATGGAAGGTTGCATCATTTTAACTTTTAAGTCAGCTAGTTGTAAATCAATGTTATTGTATCTAACATAGCCATATCCTAACCAGACAGAGAAGAAAATTATAAGCAAATAGAGGGCAGTTTTTGCTCCAGATAGAAGCCTATAAAGGAGGATGTTGGTGATTAGAATTGCTAAGGAAATAAGCTGGATTCCACCTAAGTCTGCAATCTGAGCTAAGAGATTAAAATTGCTTAAGGAATAACCAATATTCAGCCAAGGGAAGCGTAGTTCTGTATAGTACAAGAATAATTCAAAAGCTAACCAAATTGAAATAAAGCCTAACCATTTTAGCCATTCCTTTTTATTCCACACTTGATTTAGGTATGCAAATAAGGCCCAGTAATAGAGAGCAAATAGAAAAATCATTCCTATCAAACCTGGAATAGTTACTAGTCCAATCCAGTGGTAGGCTACAAGTGTATTGACCAAAGAGAAAATGCCAGCAGATCTCATCAAATTGAGTTTGCTTTTTTCTCCACTATCAAAATATCTGAAAAGAGGGATAAAACCGATAAAAGCGAAGATACCCATGCTTCCAGGATATCTACTAAGACCAAGAATAAGTGCTGAAATGATTAATAAGAGATAGGATGGAAGATTCTTTTTAGTATTATTCATAATTTTCCTGTTAATTGTAGAAGTTGTATTTAAGATTGTAGATTATAAGTTCATTTTTTGAGTAGATAAGAAGGCTTTTCCCTTTAAGTAACATACCAATAGGCGAACCTTGTAAGATAAGAGCAGAAATCGCTTGTCCATTAACAAAAATAAAATTATTATGAAGTGCAATTGTATTTTGATAGTTATCTCTGAGAGCTAAGTGTTGATAATTAACTACAAAAGTTCCAAGTGAATTATATAAATCTGTCTGGTAGTTTTCCGTAGTTATTACTAACATATTATTGACAAATCTAAGAGCTTTAGGTAAGCTAATCTCAAACTTACCGAATCTAATAAACTCTTGATTAGTAAGTAAGTTTAACAGCACGATTTCTTGTTGGTCACGATCATAGAAATACATTAAATCATCGCTTGCTAAAGTGAACTTAGTAGGATTGGCATAGTCTTTTAGAGAGAATGAATTTCTATAAATACCGTCTTTATCAAAAATAGAAACTCTCTTTTGGAGATTGTCTAAGGCAAGTAAGTTTCCATTTTCAGAGACTTCAATATCAGTCAGAAGTTGAAAATTTCTATTACTATTTCCTTTTCCTCCGATTTTGTTTTGAAAATCAAAATTGTGATAAATCCAGATAAAATCTTTATATTCTTCAGCTATATAAATCATCTTTGATTCTGGGGTATAGGCTAGATCATTTATCTTGAAATCCACTAGCATTGACCCCACTTTTTCAAGTTTAACTATTTCAGCATAAACTTGTTTATTCTGAGAGCAACCCAGATAAAGAAAAAACAAAGGAAGTAGAAAGAAGGCAAATTTTCTCATCATAAGTCTCTAATTTTTATTTACCTTTAAGTCTAGTAATTTACCTTGGATAGTCATCTTCTTAAAGAAAGTATTAATTTCTACAGAATAAGCAATATCTAAGGAAGAATTTTTCTTTAAAGAGGTTAAATAGTCTCCTAGATTATAACCAATTAAGTCAAGTTCAACACCATCTTTAATTACTTTTAACTTTAAATGGTTTCTGCCAACTATATAAGGGTATGTTGAAACATTCACTTTTTCAGTGTAGAATACAGGTCTTCTATTACCTGAACCAAAAGGAGAAAACTTTTCAATCCAAGCTAAGAAATTCTTATTAATATCATATAATTCTAAGTGAGTATCTATTGTTATCGTATTTTGAATTGCATGAGAATATGGTTTATCCTTTAAATAGTCGGATAATTTATTTTCAAAAAGATCAATATATTCTTGGTAGAGAGTCATCCCTACCGCATACTTATGTCCGCCGAAGCTGATCAAATCTTCATCATTATCTGTGAGAGCTTGAAAAAGGTCAAGTTGTGGAATAGATCTACCTGAACCAGAGCCAATACCATCTTTAACAGAAATCATAATAACTGGCCGGTTAAATTGCTCAACAAGTTTTGAAGCTACAATACCTATAACACCTTGATGCCAACTATCAGAAGATAATACTATAAGAACAGTATCATCCAAACTTTTATACTTCTTCTCAATGATTTCAATTGCTTCTTTATAAGTTTTTTGGTCTTCACGTTGTCTTAGTGAATTTTGGTGTTCAATATTTTCAGCTAATTCCTTACTCTGTGCTTCATCATTTGAAATCAACAACTCTACTGCTACATCAGCTGAACCCATTCTCCCAGCAGCATTAATGCGAGGAGCTAGTCCAAAAACTATATCAGAGGAGTTTAAAGTTTTTTGATTTAGGTTAGAAAAATCAATTAGTGCTTTCAAGCCTAGATTATTCTTTTTTATTAAATGTTCTAATCCCAATGCCGATAGCACTCTGTTTTCTCCTTCCAGTGGCACAATATCAGCAATAGTACCTAGGGCAACTAAATCTAAATACTTGGAAACATTTTCTTCGTTTGCAATTCCTAGTTTCATATAGATAGCTACTAAAAGCTTATAAGCTACTCCAACTCCAGCTAACTTCTGAAAAGGGTATCCAGAAGTCTCTACTTTGGGGTTAATAATTGCTAGAGCATTTGGTAACTGATCTTTAGGATTATGATGGTCAGTGATAATTATTTCCATACCATAATCATGAATTTGCTCAACTTCTTCAATAGCATTAATTCCACAGTCAACGGAGACAATTAGCTTAGTGCCATTTTCTTTAATCTGTTCTAAGCCAGATATGGAAAGTCCATAGCCATCTATCATTCTATGAGGTATATAATAATCTATAATTGCACCAAGTTTTGTTAGTCCAAGTAAAAGTACAGATGTAGAGGTTGTGCCATCTACATCGTAATCGCCATATATAGTAATCTTTTCATTATTATTTATAGCATCTATTATTCTCGTTACTGCCTTATCCATATCCTTGAAAAGATAAGGGTCATGAAGTTGATCTAAAGTCGGATTGAGAAAGATCTCAATATCTTCTTGTGTTTCAAGCCCTTTTTTTATTAAGAGGGTAGCTATTGTGCGAGGACATTTTAAAGTACTGGCAATTTTGTTTCTGATTTTCTTTTGCTTGAGGGTTAATTCAGCCCCAATTTCCCATACATTATCCATATGTCTCCTTTAAAAATTTATTTGTTAGCCCCTCAAAGAGCATAATTTTAAAAATTAACAAACTATAATTTTTCTATTTTAGCATTTACAGAAAATATTTCAAAACTGTAAAGAATTTTCTTTATTTTTTTATTTGGGATGCAAATTCCTATTTTAAAAAAAGCAGACTGAAGCTCTAGATTTATAAGTGTTAAATTTTTTCAATATTATCCAAGCTTACTCTCATTAAGCAATAGCTGATAAAACCTGCCTATTTTTTGATTAGATAATAAATTAACCCTAAAGTGATAGAAAACCTATAAATTCTCTAAGTTTAACTTAACTAAGGACTATCATAACATAATATTCTTGACTCAATGAAGATAAATGATAAGATGGTATTTGTTGAAAAACAAAGATAAATAATTTAGAAATGAGGAAATATGTTTATAGATTTTGCTAGAATAGAAGTAACTGCTGGGAAAGGTGGTTCAGGATGCGTTAGTTTTAGAAGAGAAAAATTCGTCCCTAAGGGTGGTCCAGATGGAGGAAACGGGGGACATGGTGGAAATGTAATTATTGAGGGTGAAACTAATGTAAATACACTGATTAACTTCCGTTATAACAAGATATTCAAAGCTAAGAATGGTGTCAATGGTGGTGGAAGCAATATGACAGGTGCAACAGGAGACGATTATATAATTAAAGTACCTTTAGGGACAGTGATTAGAGATATTAGTGATCCTAAGAATCCACTTGTAATTGGCGATATAACTGAGCTAGGTCAGCAGTTGATTATAGCTAAGGGTGGAGCTGGAGGAAGAGGAAACTCTTCTTATGCAAATTCTGTTAATCAAGCCCCAAGACATTCAACACCTGGTAAAGCTGGTGAATCTAAGAGATTAGAGCTAGAGTTACGTTTAATGGCGGATGTTGGATTAGTTGGTTTCCCTAATGCGGGGAAATCTACGCTTTTAAGTTCAATATCAGCAGCCCGTCCTAAGATAGCAGATTATGAATTTACAACACTTGAACCTTCTCTTGGAGTTGTTCAATTGGAAGGTTTTGAATCCTTTGTTATGGCAGATATTCCAGGATTAATTGAAGGAGCAGCACAAGGAAAAGGCTTAGGAATTCAGTTTTTAAAACATATCCAAAGAACTAAAGTACTCCTTTTCTTAATAGATATTAATGATGAAAATCCCTTTGAACAATACGAGGTTTTGCGCAATGAGTTAATCAATCATGACCCAATGATGGATAAAAAACCACATCTTATAGCTTTAAGCAAGCTAGATACACTCCCTTCAGAAACAGTGGAAGAAAAAATTAATAAACTGAAAAATGAATTTTCTAGTAAGCTAGATGAAGAAATTATAGCAATTTCATCTGTATCAAACAAGAATTTAGACAAATTAAGAAGAAGATTATTTAATATAATAAAAAGAGAGGACGATTTATAGGTTATGGATTTTCAGCATCTTGATAGTTGGTTAAGGTTTCGTCAGACAGAAGGTATTGGTAGAGTATATAGTAGTATTTTATTGGATAAATATGGAGAACCAAGTAACTTTATGGGACAAGATTTGGATATTTCGGATATTCCCCAAAAAGTTCTTGCTAAGATAAAAGAGAATAAAAGAGTAGATAATTTTGACCAGATTTGTAAGCTTATAGAAAAGTATGATATCAAATATCTAACTTGTTTAGATGAAGATTACCCTGAGTGCTTAAAAGCTATCTTTTCTCCTCCCTTAATGATTTTTTATCGTGGGCAACTACCCCAATCTGCTTGGAATAATACTCTGGCTATAGTTGGGACGAGAAGAGTAGATAATTATGGTAAGTATATAGCTAATAAAATTAGCAGAGAATTGGCTAGTAAAGGAGTAATAACTGTTTCGGGTTTAGCTTATGGAGTTGATACAATAGCTCATAAAGCTACTCTTGCGGTTGGAGGTAAAACTATAGCTGTAATGGCAACAGGCTGTGATCAAATATACCCTCCAGAGAATAGGAAGTTAGCGGAGAAAATTATAGAAAATGGTGCTATACTATCTGAATATATTCCTGGTATGCCTGCTGAACGATATTATTTCCCTCAAAGAAATAGAATAATATCAGCTTTATCAATGGGGACTTTGGTTGTCCAGGGAAAGAAATCAAGTGGAGCTATGCTAACTGCTAAATACGCAATTGATCAAAATAAAGAGCTCTTTGCTGTTCCTGGAGAAATTAATAATATTCTTTCAGAAGGTCCAAATTATCTTATCAAGAATGGGGCATGTATGGTTACAGAATCTGAAGATATTCTAGCGTCTTTTATAAATACAAACTATGTGGAACAGTTAACTATTTTTCCAGAATTATCCAAAGATGAGAAAATGGTATATGATTATATCAAAAAGGAAAATAGATCAGTTTATTATGATGAAATTATTATTAATACCAAAATCCAAATGTCAAAGCTATCATCCTTGTTAATGAATCTTGAACTTAAAGGGGTTATTCAGGCCCAAGCAGGGAATAAGTATATTTATCTTTATTAAAAGGTGATTGTTATGGGGGTGCCGGATTTCAACCAGTGATTACGCAGGTGTATATGAAGTGGAAGTATCCTTACTTCCACCTGAGACCAGAGATGGTCTCAGTCCATAGTATTCACTTCCTTTTGTGAAAATTTTATGCTAAAAAAAAGGAACTTCCTCGGAAGTTCCTTGTATCATTAATTTTACGATTATTTATTGACTTGGAAAGTTGTATTACCATCTTTTAAGAAGGCAACAATTTGATTGATTGCAGCAAGACCTGCATTCACATTAGCTTCACCAGTTTGAGCTCCCATTTTCTTAGGAGTTGCAAAATATCTTTCAGGGAAGTCTGCTTTTAGCTCAGCATCACAAACAGGTGCAATATCTGTAAGATATTTAAATTTAGCTTTTTCAGCAAAAGCTTTCTTTAAATCATCTTCATCAATGACTTCTTTACGAGCAGTATTAACTAAAACAGCGTCATCTTTCATAATATTAAATAATGAAGCATTGATTGATTTTTTAGTTTTATCGTTAGCAGGGATGTGAAGAGAAATATAGTCAGATGTAGAATATAATTCTTCAACAGAAGCTACTGGAATAACACCATCTTCTTCCATTTTACAAGAGCAAATAAATGGATCAAAAGCTTTGACAGTCATACCAAAACCTTTGGCAATTTTTGCAACATAACGTCCAACATTACCATAAGCATGGATACCAATAGTCTTTTCTCTTAATTCTGTACCAGCTTTTGGAGTGAAAAAGTTTCTTGCACTATAAAGCATCATACCGAAGGCTAATTCAGCAACTGCGTTTGAGTTTTGACCAGGTGTATTCATAGCAACTACGCCTTTTGCTGTAGCGGCTTGTAGGTCTATGTTGTCATAACCAGCTCCTGCTCTCACGATAATTTTTAAGTTATCTCCATTATCAATAACTTCTTTTGTAGCTTTATCACTACGGATAATAACTGCATCAACATCTTTAACTGCTTTGACAAAATCAGCTTGGTCAGCATATTTTTCAAGTAAAATACACTCGTAACCAGCATCCTTACATACGTCTTGAATCCCTTTAACCGCTGCTGGAGCGAAAGGTTTTTCTGTAGCAACTAATACTTTAACTGACATTCTGTACTCCTATTTTTCTTATTTATTTTATATGGCTATATAATTTAAAAGACAGATTTTTATGTCAACGAAAAGTTTAAATTTATCGGAAAATTAATCTTCATCTTAGGAAAGATAGATTTAGCTAAGAAAACTCTTTACAAGAATTGATGAAAATATAATATATGAGAAATGGGGAAAATTATGAAATTAAAAAAAATCACTGTATTTTTATTTTTTATCTTTCTTAGTATAAATCTAATATGTCAAAATATCACTATTGAAGAAGACATGAGAGTTCTCTTGTTATTTTCTGGTTCTCATGAGTATCTTGTAAACAGAGAAACTTATATTGCTTTAGAAAAAGAATTACAAAAGAGTGATATTAGGCTTTTCTCAGAGTATTTAGGAGATAACAATAGTGTATTTTATCGCGATAAGGATACATTTATTAAGTTTTTTGCTGAAAAGTATGGAAGGAATAATCTATTTGATTTAGTTATTGCCTATAATACTAAGTCTATAGATTTTTGTGAAGAATACGGTCAATTAATTTTCCCTAATACAAAGATACTCAATCTAAATATGTTTAGAGGGTCACCTATTGAAGAAACCTTGGTAAAAGAGATTGAATTGATTAGTGACTTGCATCCTCAATTAGAGCATTTGCTAGTAGTTACAGATAAATCTCATAAAGGTCAGACAATGAAGAATTATCTTCAAACTTACTTAGATTCTACAAAAATTCTAAAAGAAAAAGTTTTATATATTGACTTTAGCAAGATAAGCTATTCCGAAATTAGTAAATATGAGTATTATTCTCAGAAAAATAGTATTGTTCTCCTGCTTTCTGGCTACTTGGACACTAATTTATCACATAAAAATTACCATGAACAAATAGTTTTTATATCTGAATCATTGAATCTACCAATTTATACTTTCTATGAAAAAAGTGAAAGCATTGCTCTAGGTGGTTATTATGCAAATTTAGATGAATACGCAGAGAACTTGTCAGTAAAAATAATGCTAATCTTAAATAATTTACCTATTAAGGAACTTGATTTTTCTGATATCGAAAAATTTGATATATATTTAAACAATAAAATTGCCCATAAGAACAAGATTAATATTGAAAACTATAGGGACAAAGCACTTATTCTAGAAGAAGATACTCCTTTAACGTCTATTATGATTCGTATTTTAAGAATTGTTTTCTATGCTACTTATCTTGTTATTCTGGTCTTGCTAGTAATTTCCCATGTAAAGAAAAAGAGCTATAAGAAAGAACTGATTAGATCTCAGAAAATTTTAACAGAGATTTCCGAAAAGACCTATCATTATATTGTCGTAGTAGCTAAAGAAACTGGAATTATTGTTGATTATAACCAAAGAGTAGCAAAATCTGAATTCGGTGATGAAATGATTAAAAATACAAGCTCAATTTATGATTTCTTCTCAGAAAACCTTAGGCAGCTAATAAAGATAAATACAGACAGCTCACAAGAAAAGCATGATTTAGAGTTTTCTTCCAGAAATATATCTTTCCCTGCTAGAGTAACTATAATGAACTATAGTGATAATCAAAAAGAGTTTGCAATTGTAGAGTTTGAAGATAACTCAAAAATTAAGCACCTTATAATGGAATTGAATAAGAAATTAGAAGATTATGAAAAGAAGGTTTTTGAATCAAAAAACCTTATGGAAGGATTAATCAGAGAAATAAGAGATCCTCTAAACGTGAGAAATGGATTTAAAGAATTATTAGCTAATGAAGATTATTCCGAAGTTCAGAAAAAAGAGTATCTATCTATAATAGACTCAAATTCAGAAAAGTTGCTAAAATTAGTAGAAAAAGTATTAGTCTTTTCTGAACTCAATAGAAATATTAGAGTCTTAAATAATCAAGGGTTTTCTGTGAACAGCTGTATTAGAACTCTCATAAATGAGATTCAGAAAGATGCTATAAAACAAGGAAAGGCTGTTAAAATAGTGAATTATTTTTCTCTCTCTGATCAAAAAGATATTCTCTTTAATGATAAAAGATATTTCTGCTTTATTTTTAGAGAGCTACTTGAGAATGCTGTCAATTTTACCTCGGAAGGTGTTATTGAATGTGGCTACACTCACCCAAATGAAGGTAAGATTATATTCTACGTAAAAGATACTGGCCTTGGGATGACTGATCAAGAAAAGCAAATAGCTTTTGAAAAGTTCAATCACCCCCTTGAGAATGAATATAGAGCGAGCATGACAGGTATTGGTATTGGCCTTGCAATCTGCAGGAATCTAGTAACTAAGATGGGTGGGAGTATTTGGGTTTCTTCAAACTTAGGAGAGGGTACCACAATTTATTTCTATTTAGATTTTGATATGAGTATTTTTAAAGATCTGCAGAATCACCTAGTTCAAAAGCAGATTGATCTACTACAAAGGAAAAGTATCTGTATTATTGATGAAGATTTAGGTAGTCAGAAATATATTAGTAAATTTCTAATGAAATACAATATTACCTCAAGAAAAATGCCAAATGCTAGTTTCTACGAAAAGTACATTAGAGCAAATCACAAATGTGATATAATTTTCTTTGATTATGATTCAGGTTTAAAAGACTTTTTCTATGCAAACATGGATATACTAAAAGAAAGAAAAGTTACTTTTATAATTATGGCAAGAACAATACTTGAAGAAGATTTAACTAGAAAGCTAGTGGGTTATCATTATTTCATTATTTATAAGCCCCTAAAAAACGAAGAATTAGTTAATTCTCTAAAATCCTGTCTCCGGAGCAGTATTTAGTTTTGCTAGCTAAATAAGGCAGGAATTATGTGCTTTAAAACTTTTTAAAATAGCCTGACCTTGAATAAAGTCATTGTTTTAAATGCAAGATAATATAGTGTATACTGGATACTTATATCATTACTAATGTGCGTTTATTGACTCTTGGTCTAATGGATGCTTAATAGATTCCCAATAGATGCCTAATGAAAGCCCAATAGATAAGCTATTAAAAGCAAATAAGAGTTAATTAGATTTGCTGATAAGATTCTACACTCTTCAATGAAGTCTATTACCTCATCTGGGTAAAGCAGAAAGTTCTACAAAGCTATGATTTGCTTATGAAAACTTCCACCAGGCTTAAACTTGAGTCTTTAGTTTTTTCTTATAACAAACATGTAGCCTAATAAAGATACTAGAAGATTATTAAAGCTAATCTATAATAATAATTGACTATTTATCTTAACTTAAAATTATGACAAAAAAAACACAATAAGAGGTATCTTAGTGAGTTCAAAATATAATCTCCCACGAGGGACTTATGATATTTTGCCTGATGACAGCTATAAATGGGAATACATAATAGATGTGTTCAAGAATACTGCTAAATTATTTAATTATAAGGAAATAGTTACACCTATATTTGAAGATGCTGACCTTTTTGAGAGGTCTTCTGGTGAGACATCAGACATTGTTCAAAAAGAGATGTACAAATTCAATGATAAAAAAGGTAGAACATTTGCTCTCAGACCAGAAGGAACAGCCCCCGTTGTGAGAAGCTATGTTGAGAATAGTCTTGGAGCTTCAGCAGGTATTCAGAAGCTATTCTACACTGGACCAATGTTCAGATATGATAGACCTCAAAAAGGGCGATATCGTCAATTTTATCAATATGGGGTTGAAGCTATTGGTTCCAATAATCCCTATATTGATGCAGAAATCATAGCCCTATTCTATACCTTTGTGCAAAAATTAGGACTTACTCAGTTTGAAGTTGAAATTAATAGTGTAGGGAATGAACTAGTTTCAGCAAGATATGATAAAGCTTTGCAAGAATATTTTACTCCATTTAAAGAAGAACTTTGTCATGATTGTCAAATAAGATTAGATAAAAAACCTAGGAGAATCTTAGATTGCAAAGTGAAAGCCTGTAAAGAAATTGGTAAGGATGCACCTGTAATGCTAGATTATTTAGATGAAGAATGCTCAAGTCATTTTGAAAAAGTAAAGCAATATTTACAACAGTTTGGCATCCCATTTTCAGTAAACCCAAAGATTGTTAGGGGATTAGATTATTATACTCACACAGCCTTTGAATTTCTAAATCATAAATTAGGAGCTCAAAATGCTATTGGAGCTGGAGGGCGTTATAATGGGTTAGTTGAACAAATTGGTGGCAAATCTGTACCAGGTATTGGTTTTGCTGGCGGTTTTGAAAGACTTCTTCTTTCAATGGAATTAGAAGGACTCTTCTCTGGTAATAAGGTTATTCCTCAAGTATATATTGTAGCAATTGGGGAAAAAGCTCAGAATAGAGTTGCAGAAATAATTAGCATCTTACGTCAAGAAAATATTTCTGTGGAATATGACCCAGATAAAACTTCTTTAAAAGCTCAGATGAAAATGGCTGATAAATTAAACTCTAATTATGCTGTAATCTTAGGTGATGATGAATTAGAGCGTGGAGTAGTTACTCTAAAGTATTTACTAGAGAGAAAGCAGGTTGATGTTTCAATCTCAGAGCTCTCTTCTCATATAAAATAATATCCCAAGACAGTCTAAACCGACTGTCTTTTTTTGTAAAAAAATATTATAAAAGGATTTGAAATGTCTTCTATTGCCTTAATTTTCAATTTGTTAGGTTCACTTGGTGTATTTCTTTATGGAATGAAAGTAATGAGTGATGGCATCCATAAGGTTGCTGGAGATAAAATGAAATCTATTCTGAACTATATGACTAAGAATAGGTTTATGGCTGTCTTTACTGGATTTCTAATTACTGCTCTAATACAGTCATCATCAGCAACAACGGTCATGGTAGTAAGTTTTGTTAATGCTGGTTTATTAAACCTAGTTCAATCTATCGGTGTGATAATGGGTGCCAATATTGGTACTACAGTAACAACCTGGATTGTTTCTTTTGTAGGCTTTAAATTCAAAATTGCAACCATAGCTCTTCCTATGATAGGAATTGGTTTACCCCTTTTCTTTTCAAAGCATAGGATTAAGAGGGATTGGGCAGAAGTCTTAATCGGATTTGGTTTACTTTTTCTAGGTTTATCTTTTCTTAAAGATTCTGTTCCAGATATAAACAATCATCCAGAGATATTTCAGTTTGTAAAAGATTTTACTGGAAGAGGGCTTCTCTCATATTTAATATTTGTTGCTTTGGGAGCTGGTTTAACAATTGCAGTTCAGTCTTCTAGTGCTGCTATGGCAATTACGGTGACAATGGCATACAAAGGTTGGATAGACTTCCCAACGGCAGCTATGATTGTTTTAGGAGAGAATATAGGAACAACTATCACAGCCTATTTAGCATCGATCGGTACCACAGTAAATGCTAGGAGAGCAGCTAGAGCACATCTTCTTTTTAATATCTTCGGAGTTGTTTGGATGACTTTTATTTTTGCCTATTTCATCCAATTCATTGATTGGTTATCTCCATGGAAGAATATTCTCTCAAACCTACCACTTAAGCTAAGTCTTTTTCATACAGTATTCAACGTAATAAATACTTTTGTCTGTATTTGGTTAGTGAAATATTTTGCATTAATTGTTGAGAAGATTGTAAAACCAAACAGAAATGATGAAAACACTGAATATAAACTTGCTTATCTTCAATCAGGTCGAATAGATCCTACAGCTTTTAACTTAGAGCAAGTAAGACAGGAAATTTTTAAATTAGTTAGAATTTGTGAAGATATGTTTGATACATCCTTACACCTTTTCTTTAATCCACATAAAAAACTAGGTGATGAAGTTGATAAGATTAGTCGTCAGGAAAAACTTACTGATGATATGCAAAGAGAGATTACAAACTTCTTAACACTATGCTCAGAAGAGGCACTTACTGACAAATATGCAAAAAATATTAACGCAATGATTAGAATTGTGCATGAGCTAGAAGGAATTGGTGATTCTGTACTTAGAATAATGTTGATTACTAAGAAGAAATATGATAAAAAACTAGATATGCATCCTGAAGCTACTCAGGAGATTAACGATATTGCTAAAGCAGTGAAAGAATTTATGGCTCTCTATAACCATAAAATGCTCGAACACATGAAACGTGATGATTTAAAACAAGCTTACGAAATTGAAAATCAGATTAATAATATCAGAAAGCAATATAAACATAATGCAAGAGAAAGAATTACTGCTGGCAATTCTGATGTGCAAGCTGAACTTCTTTATATCGACCTATTAAGACATTTTGAGCATATTGGAGACTATTCTCTTAATATTGCACAAGCTCTTAGAAGTGTTAGATAATTAACAATCTTGACAGAGATTAGCCCTTTTAAAATTAATGAAATCAATATAATAAAAACAAGAGGATAATATGATTAAAGCAAAAGTATTCGTTACCTTAAAAGCTAGTGTACTTGATCCACAAGGTAAGCAAGTAATGAACTCTCTTCACTCTATTGGATATGAAAATGTAGAAGAAGTTAGAGTAAGTAAATTTATTGAAGTTAAATTGAACAGTGATGATTTAGAAGCTGCAGAAAAAGAGATTCAAGAAATCTGCCAAAAAATATTAGCTAATCCTAATACTGAAACTTATTCATGGAACCTTGAACACATTAGTGGAGATTAGTAATGAGAATAAATGTCATAACTTTTCCAGGGTCTAACTGTGATCATGATGCTTTCCATATTGGCAAAATCAGAGGTCATCAAGTCGATTTTGTCTGGCATAAAGATACTCAGTTAACTAATCCTGATTTAGTGATTATCCCTGGTGGATTCTCCTATGGTGACTATTTACGTTGTGGAGCTATAGCCAAATTCTCTCCTATTATTGCTGAAGTTATTAAGTTTGCTCAGCAGGGTGGACTCGTAATGGGAATCTGTAATGGTTTCCAAATTCTTACTGAAATAGGGCTTCTTCCAGGTGCTTTAATGATGAATGAAAGCTTGAAATTTATCTGCCAGCATCAATTTATTACTTCGGTTAATAAAGATTCAGCTTTTACAAAGGGACTCACTCCTGGCAGACCGCTTGATATTCCTATTGCTCATAAAGAAGGTAACTACTTTATTAATAATGATGGTTTGAAAGCCTTACAAGATAAAGATTTAATCGCTTTTAAATATTGTGACGAAAAAGGCTTAATAACTCGAGAAAGTAATCCTAATGGAGCTATTGATAACATTGCTGGTATCCTAAATGAAAAGAAAAATGTTCTAGGTATGATGCCCCATCCAGAAAGGGCTGCTGAAGGCAAAGTCCTATCCCAGGATGGTAGTGAGATATTTGCTTCAATTGAAAAAGTCTTTTCTTAATCTCCTTTTTCCACCTGTATGTATCCATTGCGGTCAGAGAATCGCTAACCAAGATGATTATCTCTGTATAGTTTGCTTAAACAAAATTGAGTATTTGATACCTGCTATAGTTAAAGCGGAAAGTAAGTCTTATGATTATTTAATAACTATCGCTAAATATAGAGAAGTTGTTGTATCAATAGTTCATAACTTAAAATTCTATAATATGAGTTCTATTAGTGAATTTATTGCTCAGATGATTTTCAAGAATATCAAAAAATTGAAATTAATTCTTGACGTAAATCTAATAATTGCCGTACCTTTACATTCAGTTAGAAAAAGAGAGCGAGGTTATAATCAAGCTTCGCTTATAGCTGAGAAATTAGCTCTCTTATTGGCTTGTGAATACTCTTCTGATGTTATTGAAAGAGTAAACAATACACTTTCTCAGGCTACTTTAGAACACGATAAAAGAGAAAAAAATATTAGGCAAGCATTTAAACTAAAGAAAAATATTGACTTAAAAGGCAAATCTGTAATTTTGTTAGATGATGTCTTTACTACAGGTTCAACTGTTGAAGAGTGCTGTAAAGTATTGAAAACTGCAGAACCTAAGAAGATCATCGTATTAACATTAGGAAAAGCGTAAAAAATTTATGATTGTTTCAATTTCTGAAGAAAGAGCTGTTTACTTAATTGAAAAGGTTGCTAGGTTTGTTGTAGAAAGAAATATGGCAGCTCCAGCATTGATTGCGACCGAAATATTCATGCCTTTAAACCATATTGGAAGTCAGCTACTTTACTTTGTTTTACCGGTTGCTGAAGTTATCTTTGATTCTAAGAATTATCAAGAGTTTGCTGCTCTTATTGAAGAAGATAGATACTTAAAAATGTTAGCTATGAGAATTGACGAACTTGATGTTGAAATAAACAAAGAAAAATATGAGAAAAGAAGAATTAGACGCAGAAAGAGAAATCAAAGACTTAAGAAGATTTTTCTATTTTGGAGAAAAAATAAATAATTATTATAAATGGAGGAAATAATGCAGTACGAGAAGAAAAAATTGACTCGTATCATTGCAACTGATTGCGGTTCTACTACTACTAAAGCTATTCTTATTGAGTATGTAGATGGTGAATATCGACAAACAGTGCGTGGTGAAGCTCCTACTACAGTTGAAGCACCATTAAATGATGTTACCCGTGGAGTATTAAATGCTGTGCAAGAGTTAGAAGAGTTAGCTAGATTAAAATATAATAATCCTAATATCTCTTTGATTGAAGATTCTAAACTTGTTATTCCTAGAAATGGTGATATCGGAGCAGATGCTTATGTATCAACATCTTCTGCTGGTGGTGGATTACAGATGATGGTTACTGGTGTTGTTGCTAAAATGACAGGTGAATCTGCTGAGAGAGCTGCTCTTGGTGCTGGTGCTATTGTAATGGACTTAATTGCAAGTAATGACCAAAGAATGGATCATGAAAAAATTGAGAGAATTCGTCATTTAAGACCTGATATGATTCTTATGGCAGGTCACACTGATAATGCTACAAGTAACAAACATGTTATTGAAATGGCTGAGTTAGTTGGTGCTGCAGATCCAAAACCAAGACTTGGTTCAAGCTATAAACTTCCTGTTATTTATGCTGGTACAATCCAAGCTAGAGAAGAGATTGAAAAGACTCTAGGTAACAAAGTTGATCTAATGATTACTGAAAATCTTCGTCCAACATTGGAAAGAGAAAACCTAGGACCTGCTCGTGATGAAATTCATGAAATCTTCATGGAACACGTTATGCAACAAGCTCCTGGATATAATAAATTAATGGCATGGACTGTTGGTCCAGACCTCAAACCTGTTCCTATTATGCCTACACCAGCTGCTGTTGGTAATATTATGCAGACTATTGCTAAGCAAGAAAACATTGAAGTGCTTGGTGTTGATATCGGTGGTGCTACTACTGACGTCTTCTCAGTCTTTACGGAAGATTTTGTTTTCAACAGAACTGTGTCTGCTAACTTAGGTATGAGTTATTCTATTTCTAATGTTCTAGCTAGTGCTGGCTTGGATAATATCCTACGCTGGGTTCCTTTCGATATTGATGTCAAAGAACTTAGAAATATGATTAAGAATAAAATGATTAGACCTACAACTATTCCAGCTCTTTTCCAAGAACTTGTGCTAGAACAAGCTATTGCTAAAGAAGCCCTTAGATTAGCATTTATCCAGCACAAGGAATTTGCTGTTAATCTTAAGGGTACTCAGAAGAATTCTGATATTGCTGAAGCTTTCTCACAATCTGAATCAGGTGATACAATTGTTAACATGCTCACTCTTGACCTTTTAGTAGGTTCAGGTGGTGTTTTATCTCATGCTCCTCGTAGACACCAAACTATGATGATGCTTATTGATGCTTTCTTACCTGAAGGTATTACAAAACTTGCTGTTGACTCTATTTTTATGATGCCTCACCTAGGTGTATTGGCTTCTATCAACGAAGAAATTGCTACTGAAGTCTTCAATAAAGACTGTATGATTTACATTGGTTCTTGTGTTGCCCCTGTAGGAAAAATTAAAGAAGGAAAGATAGCTCTTGAAGCTAAAATAGAACTTCCAGATGGAAGTGTTTTTGAAGAAAAAATACCATTCGGTGAGTTAAGACTATTACCATGCCCTACAGGTTCTGTTGCAAAAGCAGAATTGAAGCCTGGTAGAGGTTTAGATATTGGTGCTGGTAAAAATCAGGATATTACTACTGAATTAACAGGCGGTGAAGTTGGTATCGTTCTTGATACTCGTGGAAGACAACCGTTTGTATTACCTGTAGAAACAGCTGAACGTGTTCCTCGTCTTATCAAATGGATGAAAGAACTTAAAGCTTACCCACAAGAAAAACTTAGTTAGGAGGAAATAATGGCACAAGCATATTCAGCCGGATTGACAGTAACCGAGAATATTGTTCTGAAAAAAGATAGAATTCTTCCTTTAAAAGGGGAAGTTACAGTTAAAAAGGGAGACAGAGTAAAAGCTGATGATATTGTTGCTAATACATCTTTACCTGGTAATGTTGTCCCTTACAAAATTGCTAATAAACTAGGTGTTACACCTCAGATGTTAGGTAATTATCTAAAAGTTAAGGTTGGTGATAAGATTCACAAAGGTCAAGTATTAGCAGAAACAAAAGGACTTTTTGGCACAGGTTGGTTTAAAGCAAGTGTTAAATCTCCTATCGACGGAGAAGTTGAAAGCGTTTCACCTGCAACAGGTAATGCTGTTCTTAGAGAACCAAGAATCCCTGTTGAAATTAAAGCTTTTATGGATGGTCTTATAACAGAAGTTATCCCTGATGAAGGTGTTATAATAGAAAATAGATCTGCCTATATCCAAGGAATCTTCGGTCTAGCTGGTGAAACAAACGGTGAAATCAAGATGTTAGCAAAAACTCCTGATGACCACTTAGATCCTGCAAGTATAACTCCAGATTGTAAAGGTAAGGTAATTGTTGCCGGAGCTTTATGTTCATTAGCTGCTATCAAGAAAGCAGCCGAAATTGGAGTCGCTGCAATAATTTCTGGTGGAGTTGATGACCAAGATCTTAAAAAACTCCTTGGATATGACATTGGTGTTGCTATTACTGGTCATGAAAAGATTGGTGTGACTTTAGTTGTTACTGAAGGTTTTGGTCCTATCACAATGGCGAAAAATACTTTTGAATTATTGCAAAAATTTGAAGGCCATAAGGCATCTGTTCACGGATTTACCCAAATTCGTGCTGGTGTTATGAGACCTGAAGTCATTATCCCACTTCCAATGAAAGAAGGTGAAGAACTTGTTGTTAAAGATGCTGAAATGGCTTCCTTAGAAATTGGTTCACTTATTCGTGTTATCAGACAACCAGACTTTGGTGAAATAGGAAGAATTACTGAACTACCAGAACCTCTAACAAAAGTTGAATCAGAAACACTTGTGAGAGTTCTTAAAGCTAAACTTAACAATGGTAAGGATGTTCTTATTCCACGTGCAAACGTAGAGGTAATTGAAGAATAATATCATAACATAACTAATAAATTAATAAGCTAACTTATGAAAATGAGTTAGCTTTTTTATTTGGATTGAAATTAGAACATAAAATTCAAATTTCTAACTAATCCCTAATCTACTTGACTAAATTTCTAAGCTAAAAATGATAGTCGAAACTCTATTTAAAAAGGTTGACTAATATGCAAAGAAATAATAGTATCAAACTGATGATATATGCTTCTCTTTTCACTTCTTTAATAATAATAGGCTCTTATATTACTATCCCAACAGGAATAGTACCTATAGTGCTTGCTAATATGTTTATATTCATTCTTGCCTTAGTCTTACCAGTAAAGTGGTCTGCAACTTCGGTTACAATCTATCTTTTACTTGGAGCCCTGGGTTTACCTGTATTTTCTGGAGCAAGTGGAGGCTTACATCATTTTTATGGACCTACAGGAGGCTATCTCCTAGGTTATCTTTTGGCAAGTTGTATAATGTCTTTGATCTCTTCTAAAAAGCCAAATAAAATAAAAGATATATTAGCTCTTCTAGCTGGCTTTCTAGTTATCCACCTTTTGGGTATTTTATGGCTAGCTCATAGATTCCCACAAGGTTGGATTAAAACTCTTCCTATCTATTGGATTTTCATAGTCGGAGATTTGAGTAAGATGTCTATAGCTCTAGTTTTAGCTCCTAAGATAAGACAAAGGATGATGGAAGGGTAATAATGATTTCCTTGCATAAAGTGTCCTATACTTTCCCAAATGGCTTTAAAGCCTTAAATTCAATTTCTTTAGAAATAAAACTAGGGGAATTTATTGTTCTTACAGGAGAGAATGGTTCTGGAAAGAGCCTCTTAAGTCTTCTTCTAAATGGAATACGTAAAGCTAATCAGGGGCAGATTCTATATAATAATATACCTATTAGTGAACAAGAACTTGAAGTGAGAAAGAAGGTAGGATTGATTTTTCAAGATTCAGATACTCAAATAGTTGGGCAGACAGTATATGATGATGTAGCCTTTGGACTGGAGAATTTAAAATACAAGAGAAAAGAAATTAATAGCTTGGTTAAGCAAAGTCTTAAGTCTGTTGGTTTAGAAGGGTATGAAAAGAGGCTTCCTTCTCGCTTATCTGGAGGAGAAAAGAAGAGACTAGCTATAGCTGGGGTTTTATGTATGAATCCAGATATGATTATCTTTGATGAACCATTTAACTGTCTTGATTATTCAGGAGTCAAGCAAGTATTAAATCAGATGTTAAAACTGCATAAAGCTGGGAAAACTGTTTTAGTGATTAGCCATGACCTAGAAAAAGTATTTGCCCATGCAAGCCGTTTAATAATTATGGGTAAAGGGAAAATTATCTTTGACCAAGAAATTAGGCAGGAAGAATTACCTAGTCAATTAGCTAACTACCCTATCAAGATACCTAAATGTTTAAAAAGCGAAATGACCTGGCTTAGATGATACTTTTTAACTATATCAACAATGCTAGTCCTTTGCATAGATTAAGCCCTTTAACAAAACTTCTTGCTATAATAATATTGGGTAGTATGACAATTGCCCTGCAAGATCTTACTAAAAACTACATCTCTTTTATCCTTTTTTATGCCTTTGTTTTTTCTCTTATCATAATTGCTAGAATCAAATTTACCCTTTTTCTCAAAGAGCTACCATATTTTATTATAATGATACCCTTAATCATCTTCTTTTCAGCTTTTAGTTTCACTAAGAATCAGACATATTATCTTAACCATCTTGATATATCTGCTTTAATTAACTCTTTAACCTTTATTCTAAAACTTATTCTTTTCACCTTGATAAGTATTATCTTTATTGCAACAACTAGGATAAAAGAAATAAATATTGCCCTGGAAGTTATCTTTCGAAGAATACCTTTAGTAAATTCCACTAGATTAGCAACAATGATTTCTTTAGTTCTTGCTCAAATACCAATAATTTTTGATTTATATGGTCAGATTAAACAAGCTCAAAAAGCAAGATGTATTGATAATTCTAAGAATCCTTTTAGAAAAATATCCTTTCTTGCTAGTTCATTAATCTTTCGAG
This sequence comes from Cloacimonadales bacterium (SeqCode), assembly GCA_963678375.2. Classification (GTDB taxonomy): domain Bacteria; phylum Cloacimonadota; class Cloacimonadia; order Cloacimonadales; family JAFGVF01; genus JAEKNW01. The sequence continues at coordinate 858,147 of OY782831.1, read as the reverse complement.
TGCTACAAAATGCTGATGAAATCGCCTTGAATTACCAAGCAAAAGGCTATAATGATGAGAGGACACAATTTGAGTGCAAACTATCTTATAAAGAAATAATTGGATTACTCATTATGTTACTTATTGGTTTAATTGTTGTAGAGGTGTGCTAGTTTTCTTCCTTGATTGCTATGTACTCCATATATTATTGGAACCTTAAAGCGAAAGTCACAATCAAGGAAGTGTAAACTCAGCATAATATCAAATTATCCCTTCTTAGATAATTATTTATCAAACATTCATTTGACACTTTAGCTATATTTCATTATAATAACATAAAACATTAATTAGTGAGGTGAAAATGGATAAAGTAAGAGAAAGATTCTTTTATCTTAGAATGAAATCACGTGGTTATGAAGATAAAGTTATTCAGGATGAAATAGAAGTAAATGATGAAGATTATGCAAGAATAGTCAAAGAATATGAATCTGAAGTTGAAGAAGTAAAAGCAAAAAATCAAGAAGTAGATACTATTGGTCAAAAATTTATGGAGTTAACATCTCCTTTATACACAAATGTATCAGACCAAATGAAAGGTATTCCAAAGCCTGAAGTTGCAAAAGTGATGCATGGAGAAGTAATTAAACTACCTAACCCTCAAACTATTCAAGTTGCACATAATGATTTTAGGTCAATCTTAGAGAATAGAAAATCTATTAGAGAATTTTCTGAAGTAGCAATAACTAAGGATGAGCTATCTTATCTTTTGTGGTTAACTCAAGGTGTTAAGGAAGTAAAAGAGACTTCTAAAAATGCAGTTACATTTAGGACAGTCCCTTCAGCGGGAGCAAGACATCCTTTCGAAACTTATCTCTATATAAACAAGGTAGAAGGTATCAAACCAGGCCTTTACTTCTATAATGCTTTAAAGCATCATATCGTTGTCCTAGATTCGAGACCAGAAACCCTTGAAAAGTTTTGGATAGCTTGTCAGCGTCAAAATATGGTCAAGACAGCAGCGGTTAATTTTATCTGGTCTGCGATTCCCAACAGAACAGTTTGGCGTTATACTGCACGATCATGGCGTTATCTGCATTTAGATGCAGGGCATGTGTGTCAAAACTTATACTTAGCTGGAGAATCTATAAACTGTGGTGTTTGTGGTATTGGTGCTTTTATAGATGAATTCATAAACGATTATTTAGGATTTGATGGGAAAAATGAGTTTGTCATTTATCTTGCTGCTTTAGGAAAAAAGGTTAATGTTTAATAGCTTAAGGAGTCTGTTTTTATTAATTACTTTAATCTTGAGTATTCTCCCTTTAAACTCACAGAAAGTTTCCTATAAGAATGAATTAATAGAAGTAATTGCTAACCATGAAGATAAGGGGTTAGCTCAAGAAATAATGGATCATCTCCCAAAATTAATTGATAGATTCCAAATGGATATTGGAGTTTACCCTAAGTTTAGACAAGAGATATATCTGAGTCATGATAGAAGCGACTTTCAAGATTTGGTAGCAACTTTTGGAGGGATAACAGAGCATGCTAATGCTTTTTATTCTAGAAGAGATTCAATAATATATATCAAAAGTTTTTTAGAAATAGGTAATAAAGAGACTTTCTATCAGATACTCCATCATGAGTATATTCATGCATTTATTGATTATCATTTTAAGGATGCCCCACTCTGGTTTCATGAAGGAATGGCTATACATTTCTCTAAGCAATTTACTAGTAATATGGTCTATTCCTTAGGTTTAGATTACCTTAGTAATGAGATAACTCCTATTAATGATATGGAAAGGCAATATCCCAAAGAGAAGAGAAAACTAACTAGTTTTTATGCAAAATCTGCCATGGCAGTTGAGTATTTGCATAAGCAAGATAAGTTGGCCTTTTCTGCTATTTTTACTAGTAATCCTAGATTTAACATAGCCTTTAATCAGTCTTTTGCCATGTCTTTAGAGAAATTCTATAATGACTTTGAGAAAGACTTTAAACAGAAGATAATTCTTAATGTTATCTATACTATGGGGACTTTTATTGGTTTAATCTTTCCAATCATCTTTATATGGGGCTGGATAAGAAGAATACTCAAAAGATCAAAGTTTCCCTCCCAAGATGATAATGAAGATGATGATGATGTGATTATTACTTTATAGATAAATCTACTTGCCAAATAAGTTAATTCAAGTAAAAATGTAAAAAATAATAAAATTAAAAAAGAGGTAATAATGAAATATTCTGAAGATACTGTTACACAAGGTGTGTTAGAGATATTTGAAGCTATTAATAAGATTCCAAGAAAATCTAAGAATGAAAAGCAAATCTCTCAATGGTTACTCAATTGGGGAGAAGAACAAGGCTTCCAAACAGAAATGGACCATGTTCGTAATGTATTAATAAGAGTGCCTGCAAGTCCAGGCTTTGAAGATAAAGCTGTAGTAACTTTGCAGGGTCACATGGATATGGTATGTGTTAAAGATCCTGAAACTGTACATGACTTTTTTAAAGATCCAATTACTATGAAAATTGAAGATGGCTGGCTTAAGGCTAATGGAACTACCCTAGGTGCAGATAATGGTATTGCTTTAGCTATTGCTATGTATCTTGCTACTGACAAAGAAGCAAAACATGGTCCCTTAGAGTTACTTTTTACTGTTGATGAAGAAACAGGTCTAACTGGTGCTGCTGCTCTCAAGGAAAATTGGCTAAAAGGTAAGTATTTATTAAATATTGATTCTGAAGATGAAGGTATCTTTACTATCGGTTGTGCTGGTGGGGAAGAAACAAGACTCTATTATCCTTTAGAGTTAACACAAGCTAGTGAAGATTTTAAACCTATGCAAGTTAAAGTTTCTAAGCTTATGGGTGGCCACTCAGGGGTTATGATTAATGAACAACAAGCAAATGCTATTCAAATAGCTAATCGAGTTATCATAGAATTAGATTCTGCTTGTGATGTAGAGATTAGTAATTATCATGGTGGTATAGCTCATAATGCAGTTCCTCATAATGCTGAAATTGATATCTATATCAATCCTGACGATATTGAAGATGCTAAAGATATTATAGCTCAATGTCAAGAGACTATGAGAAAGGAATTTATTACTTCTGATCCTAATATGACTATTGAATTGATAGCAAGTGACGGTAAAGGAAAAGTACTTACTCCTGAATTAGCATCTAAAATCATGCAAGTATTAGCTGTTTTTCCACACGGTATCTTTAGAATGTCTAAGCAAATCAAAGACTTAGTTGAAACTTCTAATAACCTAGCTTTAATTAATACAGAAGAAGACCAAATAGTAATTACCTCTTCCCAAAGAAGCTCTGTAATGTCTATGCTTCAAGTTCTCACAAATAAAATTCATTTCTTAGGTTACTTAACAGGAGCAAAAGTAGAAAATAGAGATCCTTATAATGCCTGGGAACCTATCTGGGATTCAAATCTTCTTGATAAAACTAAGGCTACTTATAAGAAAATTACTGGTAGAGAACCTGTGATTGAAGTGATTCACGCTGGCTTAGAATGTGGCTTGATTGGTTCTAAATACCCAGATATGGAAATGATCTCTATGGGACCTACTATCAAAAATGTTCATACTCCAAGAGAACAACTTCTTATTGAAGATATATCTAAAATCTATACTTTTATTAAAGAGTTGTTACTGGTAGTATAGATTGATCTAAATATTAATTATGGAGTGGAAGTATGCTTGCTTCCACAATCTGAGGGCAGAAAGATGCCCTCAGTCCATAGTTTTTACAGCCCTAGTTTCTAAAGTATAAGTTTGTAATGCTATCAAAGAAATCTTTCGACCAAACTTGTAAGCTTTCACTATCTTTTATAAATGGTAGGACATCTTGTTTTGCCTGATTATAGTCTATCAGAGAAAATTTTTTCATTAACATTTCTAATAAATCTTGCTTGGTTAGGCTTAAAGTCTGGGCTAGATGTCCTGATGCCTTCATCCTTGCTTCAAGATGTTTAAGATTTAGAGGTGAGTTTTTAGCTAAGTACCAAGTATAATCATACAAATCCCTACCCTTAATTCTGTTTTTCCAAGGCCTACAAAGTAAGGCATGAATTTTTCCAGCAAAAAGTGATGATTCAGAAAAGAGCTTTACTGAGAAAGGAATGGGATTAAGTAGATATTTGACCTCATATTCACCATATTGAGGTGGATTTATATCTACTTCTAACTTGATTTTTAATTGTTCACTGTGATTAATCTGTAATATATTATTTTTTTCAGGCTTGATTTTTAACAAATTTACAAGCGTATTTCCTTTGATAAATGCTGACATTATATCACTCTGATTAGTTGTAATTTTCTGTTCAACTTTCATTTCAAAACCATAAGCACCTAGTTCTCTTTCAATAAAGGATAAATAGTTATATAAATCAAATTTCTTATCTGCCTCAATCAATGAAAAATCTAAGTCCTCAGAGAATCTATCTAATCCATAAAAAATTCTTAGTGCTGTTCCACCATATAAGGCAGCTTTGGAAAAAAAGTTACCGCGGAAAAGTCCCAGTAAAGCAATTTCTTGAAGAATTTCTTTTAAAGCATTTTTCTTATCTTCTAGGCTTTTAATATCGTATTTTTCTAACATTCTTATAACTGGATTTATCATGACAAGTACTCCTTTTCTAGCCATAGGGTCAAGTCCTGGCAAACTTTCCTATTATATTTAGGTGCTAAATCTTTAAGTATCTCTAGGTCTAAAGTTTTAAGCAAGTCTTGGTCTAAACGCAAGTCAGTAATAAGAAGCTCAGTTAAATCACCATCATACTTGCTTATCCTATATAGGGTATCCAACAAAGCTTTTTCTGGAGTAGCAATGAGGAAACTATGGTTGTTGTCTACAATTTTATCTACTTCCCAAGGGAAAACTGAATCTGGGACATGATAATAATGGAAACTTGCTAACTTAGTTTGGTATGTCTTTGTCTTATTTTTCTTAAAGGAAGCATTCATAACTATCTGTACTTTCTCAGGTATTAATCCATAGTAGGATAAAGCACTCTCAAATGAAATATAGGATGGTCCGTAGAGGGTGTTAGCAATTTCAAACAAGGATTCATTTTCTGACTTGCTATCAATATACAGACCTCTCTTGAGTTGAATTAAGTCTTCTGCCTCAAGCAATTTAGTAATTTTAGCTTTTGGAGAAGCAAAAACTTTAAGTTTCTCCAATAAATCTATGTGAGTAATAATCATCATCTCCTCCAATAAGTACATTTAAATGTACTTGCTGGAGAATGTCAAGTTTATTCATTCCTCTTTTAAATATTTACCCGATTTCATTTTTATTGAGCTTTTACAGATTGTTCAGCTTTAGAGTTGTAACTACCTATTATCAAGCTCCTATCTATAGTTTAGGAAAGGTCTTTATTTATTCACTAGACTCGAGCAAGGAACTTTACAGAATCAGAACTAAACTCTCTCGTAATTTACAAAATAAAAATAAACTGTTTATGGGTACAGAAATTGCATGTTATAATTACTATATAATGCTCAGTTTAAAGAGAGAATATATATATATTTAAGTAAATTAATATTGAACTAAAAAAGATATCTATTTAACCAAGAGAGAGGTGGTTTATGGTTCAGAAAAGAAGCTGTTTTTGTACATTTATAGGGCTGTTATTAATGCTAACACCTGTTTTATCCTTTGGCCAATTTAGGGTTGAGAATGAAACTCGGTCTAATTTGAATATTATGTTTCAAAACCCTGATTTTGAAATCAAGACAGAAAGAATTGGAGCTACTGAATATGATTATGTCAGTACACAAGTTCCAACAGTTACCGTAGAAAGTGGGTCTCCAGAACTTCCTTTTTACTCCTCTACAATCGAAATTCCTAATACAGGTAACCCTTCAATTAATCTCAGGGTTACTGAATCTGAATTTATTAAAAATGTTAATATTAAACCTGTTAAGGAAAACAATCTCCAACCACTATCTTTTAATAACACAGTTTATACTAAAAACGTATTTTATCCCACTAGCAAAGCACAAATAGGGGAACCAGCAATATTAAGAAATAAGAGATTAGTTAACTTTATCGTTAATCCATTTAGATACAACGATGCAACTAACACCTTAGAGGTTATAAAAAAAGCTGAGATTGAAATTTCTTTTGATAATGAATCATCAGTTAATGAAATAACCAGATCTACTATGAAGCCTACCAAGAGCTTTGAAAACTTCTTCTCCTCAGCAGTTTTAAACTATAAAGAACCAAACAGTAGAGATGATTATGACTCGCCATCTATACTATATATCTACTACAGTAATTTCGAAGGAGAATCTGCTCTTGAAGATCTGCTAAACTGGAGAAGGGAGCAAGGATGGACTGTTTATACTGCGAGTACAGCAGTTACTGGTACAACTACTACAACAATTAAAGATTATATTCAGAATGCTTATGATAACTGGGAAAATCCCCCAAGTTATGTAACTCTTATTGGAGATGCAAGTATTAGCACTTATATTGAAATAGGTTATGAAGATGGTAATGATTTAGGTGGAGGTGACCACGATTATGCTCTTTTAGAAGGTGACGATGATTTAGAAGATGTCTTTCTTGGAAGACTTCCTGTTGATTATCTGCCTGATTTGGCTACCATTGTTGCAAAAACTATTGCCTATGAAAAGGCTTCAGGAATCCCTGATTCAGACTATTATACTAAAGCCCTATTGGTTGGAAAAACACAGGAATCAGGACAATCGACAGTTATGACTAATCTTTATGTTAAAGAGATTATGGCGGATTATAATAGTGACTTTACTTTTGTTGAATATTATGACTATGTCGTTTCTCCTACCTTAGTATTAGAAGCTTTAGATGAAGGTGTGGGATTTTGGAATTATCGTGGTCTTGAAGGTTTGGATGGTTTGAACCCATATTTGATTAATGAACTAAGCAATGTAGATGAATTAACAGTCGCTGTTGTTCTTACTGCAAATACTGGAGCTTTTTATAATGGTACATCGATTGCAGAAAGGCTTATTTGGGCAGGAACAGAAAGTGAACTTACAGGAGCTGTTTGCGCAATTGGCTTGGGGCAAGGAACTCATACTACTTATACTAATTGTCTTGATGGTGGAATTATGGGGCATCTTTTCGCTGAAGGTGGCTGGACAATGGGAGCTGCTAACAATCGTGGAAAACACTACCTTTGGGAAGCTTATAATACAACAAATTCTTATATGCTTGGGTGGCATAGTCTCAGCTGTAACTTGCTAGGTGATTCTGCTTTAAGGATATATAAAGAGTCTCCAAATCTATTCAACACTGAATTTATAGCCAATATCGCTAGTGGAGCTGATCAAATAAAAGTTTCTACCAATATTGACGGTAACACATTCCCAAATGTTTGGACTACTTTGAATATTGGGGAGGAATACTATAGCGGTTACACTAATTACTCTGGTGATATCTTTTTTGATATCCCCGAAGATGTAGAGGGACAAGGACTCCTAACAGTATCTAAAGAGGGTTATAAACCCCAACAGCATCAGCTTACTTTCGGAGTAGATGCTTCTGTTTTAAATGTTACTGGAGTTACTCTATATGAAGAAGATGAAGAAGATGATGAAGTTGATTATGTTACTCCAGGTAACAGCTATTCTTTAAAGCTTCAAGTGACTAATAATGGTCCTGCTGATATTCCTATAGTGGAAGCACTTATTATCCCAGTAACTAATGGTTTAGTGGTTACTGAAAGTCAAGTTTATTATGGGGACATAATGCAATCTGAAAGTGTTATTAATACTGATAATTTTCAATTTACTGTTGAAGATAGGGCTTATGATAGCGATATTGCATTTACAATTCTACTTTCTAGCAACTCTGATAGTTGGGAGAGACAAATCACACTTCCTGTGCAAAGTCCTATTGTTGAAGTTACTAATTTTTCCTTATCAAACTCTGATTTTGCACCAGGTGAAACATCTAATATTACATTGCAAGTCATTAATGCAGGTACAGCACCTTTTATGCTTGCTGATGCTACTTTATCAAGTATAGATAATAGAATGGGCATTGATAATTCTACAGTTTCCATTGGTCTCTTGTTCACTGGAGAATCTACTAATTTAAACTTTGCGATTACTGCTTCTGAAGAGTTATTGCCTGGTGATTTAGTTCCTATGATTATTACTATTAATGATGATGGATTTGAGAGCGAAAGTTATTTTAGTATTCAAGTAGGAGAAGCTTCAGTAACAGACCCTCTTGGTCCAGACGCTTATGGCTACTATATTTTCGATTCTGATGATACTGATTATGATGACTGTCCAGAGTATGATTGGATAGAACTTAACCCTGAACTGGGAGGAGTTGGGCAATCTTTACCATCTCTTTTACTGGATAATGGAAATGATCAACAACAAGTCGTAACACTTGCTTTACCATTTACTTTCAAGTTCTATGGAGTGGATTATGAAGAGATTACAGTTTGTAGTAATGGCTGGATAACAATGGGGGAAACGGAACAGACTACCTTTAGAAATTGGAGGTTACCAGGTCCTCTAGGTGCTTCACCAATGATAGCACCTTTCTGGGATAACTTAGTAATTGGTCCGAATAGTAATGCTTTTTTTGCTTATGATGAAGTTGAACACTATTTCGTTGTTACTTGGGATGATTGGCAAAATTATAATTACGGAACAACAGAAGAGACCTTCCAAGTAATTCTTTATGACCCTGAATACCACACCTCTTCGACTGGTGATGCTCCTATTAAGTTTCAATATAAAGTAGTGCATAATGTTGATTCTCAAGTTAATTATGATCATGGACAATTTGCTTCTGTTGGTATTGAAGATCATACTGCAACTGTTGGTTTAGAATATACCTATAATAATCAATATCCGCAAGCTGCAAAAGCTTTAGAGAATGAAATGGCTCTATTTATTACTACCAAAGTTGGACAACTTCCTCCATTTGTGATTAATCAACCAAATCATATCGTCTTTGAAGAAGATTATATTGATGATTCTTTAGATTTATTTAATGTATTTAAAGATCCAAATAATGATAATTTAGAATTCTCTTTCATAGAAAGTGATAACTTAAACTTGGAGATTAATGAAGAAGGATATTTAGTAATCACTCCTAATCAAGATTGGAACGGAAGTGAAGTTATTACTATCTTTGCTGAAGATGGTGTCAATGAATCACAAACTTCAGAATCACTATTGGTAACAGTAGTACCTGTTAATGATAGACCTATTTTAGAATCTAAAATACCTGAACTTTCTAATATTGATTCTAATTCTGGTTATCTTAATTTTAGTGTTTTGGTAAATGATGTAGATAGTGAATTAAGTTATATGTGGAAGATTGATAATGAAATTATTGAAGGAGCTGAATCAGATACCCTAGATTACGTATTTGATAATGTCGGTGAACATACAGTTAAATGTTATGCATCAGATTCAGATTTTACTATCATTCCTACTTGGAATGTTAACGTTGCTGTGTCCGATGATGTTGATATTCTGGCTGTAAATCAGCTTTCTCAGAATAATCCAAATCCATTTAACCCTTCAACTACTATTAACTTCTCTCTCAAGAAAAATAGTAATGTCTCAATTATTGTTTATAATGTGAAAGGGCAGAAGGTGAGGACCTTGGTTTCTCGAATCTATAATCAAGGTAATCACAATGTCATTTGGGATGGTTTAGATGATAATAAGCAAGCTGTTTCTTCAGGTCTTTATTTCTATCGTATGATTTCTGATGAATTTCAAAGTACCAAAAAGGCTATTATGATGAAGTAATCTTTGCTTTACTAAAATTAAAAGTAAAAAATAAAAAGTTAAAATTAGGTTATTGCTTGGCAATTATGATTGAAAAGTAATATCAATAAATTTAAGGGTGCTCAGCTGAGTACCCTTTTTCATTTTACCATATTTAAGCCTAAAGCTCCAACAGAGCGACAGCTTCGGAGAAATCTATATTTAACTATGGTATCATTTTATGGCTCTTGTTCAAGTCTGGTGGATAAATAGAGACTTTTACTATGGGATAGTAGCTGTATAATAGGTAGTTACAACTCTAAACTGAAGTATAGAAGTTTAATTTCTCTAGCAGTAATTATAATGATGTATAAATTATTATTATACATACATTTATGCATGTAATAATAGCTCGTATCTCCGGCACTAACCTCTTTTTAAGGAATCCTTTAGGAGTGTCTGCGAACACTCCCTATTATATATTCATCACTCCGTGATATAAGAGATAGCTCATATAGAACTATTATTATCTTTTTCAAAAATCTAAACCATAATAGAATTAAATCAAGTATTTTATGCTATGTTTTTCCACCAGAGTTGAACCTGAGCCTTTCATAATACTAGCTAAAGCTCAAGTATGACAGCTTATTGCAATAAATTAAAGAAAATAAATCTTATATCGCATTTATAACTTGTTATTTAGCTAAATTTGTTTATAATAATTATAATATTTCAAAAACACTAAGTTTCGGGAGGAACATATGAAAAGAAATGTAATAATTGTTATTATTTTAGTCGCCACAAGTTTCTTATTAGCAACAAACGGAATGAATATGATAGGTTACGGTCCAAGATCATCATCCATGGGAGGAGCAAGTCTTGGATTAATTGATGATGTTAATTCTGTAAATACAAATCCTGCAGCAATCTCCTTTTTTAAAAATAAACAATTTGATTTAACCCTAGGTCTATTAATTCCTAAAGTAACATTCGAAAACTCTTTGAATGATTTAGAGGGAGAAAGTGAAATCTTTCCTCTTCCGAATTTCTCTTATGTCCATGGCTCTGAAAATCCTTTTACTTTTGGTTTAGGTTTCTATTCACAGGGTGGCATGGGTGCTACTTATAAAGATGTTAAACATGCAATTTTTAGACAGTATGATATGGATCCAAATACCCCAAACGATGTCTATATCGATGATATAGAGTATCATTCAATGATTGCTTATCTTAAGGTTATGCCAACTTTAGCATATCAGGTTAATCAGAATTTCTCAGTAGGAATTTCACCAAGTTTTGGCTATGCTATGTTGGAGATGAAAATGCCATATTCAATAATGCCGACTGAAATGAAAGGTGTGGCTAATCCTCAAACAGGAATGACTTTTGGTGATATGTTCGGTTCTCCTATGGACCAAGGTGGACTAGGCTATGAGGAAGTAACTGCTTATGCAGATATGGGAGATGGTGCTTCTGCTATGGGATTTGGAGCTAGACTAGGGCTCTCATATATGGTAAATGAAGATTTAAGTTTAGGTCTTGCTTATAATTCAAAAGCAACTTTAACCTTTGAGGGTGATGCTTCTATGGATATGACAGCTCAGTTTGGTCATGCTTATGAAATGATGGTTGGTGGAGCTTTGCAACAAGGTGCTCCTGATCTAGCAACAGCTCAGCAGGGAGTAAACCAAAATCTTAGTAATATGGGAATAGATATGACTTTAGGAATGATAGCTGATTATGATGCTGAAGTAGAAATGTCTTGGCCACAAGAAATTGGTCTTGGTCTAGCTTATAAAGCAAATCCACAATTACTTTTAGCAGCTGATGTAAAATGGATTGGTTGGAAAGACTCTATGGAAGAGTTTAAGATGAAGTTTAAAAATGGAAGTAATCAGAATATTAATACAATGATGGGTTCTGAAGATTTAGAGCTATCAATGCCAATGGAATGGGATGACCAATTTGTTATTGCTTTAGGTGCTGAATATCTTATTAATCAGATGTTTGAGGTTAGAGCAGGGTATAATTTTGGTAATAATCCTGTCCCAGAAGAGACTATTATCCCAATCTTCCCTGCTGTAGTAGAGAATCACATTACTTTAGGTTTAGGCTTAAATGTTAATCCAAGGTTATCCCTTGATTTAGGTTACGAACTTAATCTTAAAACAGAGGTCCAAGTTGATGAATCTAAAATTGCTAATGAATATGACCAAAGTACAAGTTCACTTTCAGAAAATGTACTGCATTTTGGTATTTCATATAAACTATAAAAATATCTGATAGCTATAATATCTTAAAGGAAGCTCTTGTAGCTTCCTTTTTTCAAGATCTTAAATTGAGTAAAGAATCCAGAAGAGTTTAGTATTGTAAATAGTGCTTAAATTACTGGTGTTTTATCATGAAATGCTATATCATTTCTCTTGCTTGATTTTCAATGGTCTTTTTTAATAAGTGCTTTAAAGGCTACAGGAATATCAGCTACAAAAGTCATTTTTTCTTTGCTATAAGGATGTAGAATAGTCAGTGATGCTGAGTGAAGCATTAGTCTCTTAATATTCGTATTTTTCATACCATATACCTTATCTCCAGCAACAGGAGAACCATTTTCAGCTAAATGAACTCTAATCTGATTCTTTCTCCCTGTAAATAAAGTAATTTCAAGTAAAGAGTAGTTTTGCCCTTCTTCAAGAACCCTATAAGCTGTTTTAGCATATTTCCCTTTGGTAGTGTCTTTTACTGAATAAACTCTATAAGCCTTATTTTCAGTAAGGTAGGAAGTAAAGATTCCCTCTTCTTTATCCATCTTTCCACATACAATAGCATAGTAACTTTTACTAAAATTATGCCACTCACTCTGAAGAAACAGCTTAGCAGATTCACTTTTAGCAAAAACTATCACTCCCGAAGTATCTCTATCTAAGCGATGAACAATGAAGACTTGGTTTTTTGATTTTTGATTTCCTTTTCTAACATAATTGTTCAATCGATAATAAGCTGTATTGTCTTTAATCGTATCTGTGCTAATAGAAAGAAGTCCGTTGATTTTATCTACAACTATTATATCTCTATCTTCGTAAAGGATGGTTAAACCACGAGGTTGATGTTTTTTTGCTACTCTCATAAAAGTTTTCTTACTATTATCCATATTTTTCCTTCGATAATGGCCAATATAATAAGAACTTGTTGCTAGGTTTTACTAATAAGGATAGTTTGATACTGTCAAGAAAGAAAAAGAGCGAATAATCATATTCGCCCTTGATTGTTGTAAGTTATTTATTTAGAATCTAGTATTATCTACTAGGGTAAAATCATCAATCAACATAGTAGGAATAATAGAAGAAGTATCATTCACAACTTGTTTTCCTAGGGCAAGAATTCTCCGGCTCATATCATGGGGAATTTCATTCCAGCGGAAGTTATTAACTGATTTTTCAATCTTACCATTTTTGAAGTAGAGAACACCATCACGGGTAAGTCCAGTTAATTCACCACTTTTGCTATCAACAACTCTGATATACCAGAAGCGGTTAATAATAATACCTTCGTCAACCATTGCCATCATTTCTTCTTCTGTTTTATCACCTCCAGCAATAATAATGTTAAATGGATGATTAACATGTTTGAGATTATGTTGTTGAGCATAAGCTTTGCCAGTAGGTAGATTCTTCAAGATACCATCTTTTGACCAATCAGTATTTTGATTAAGAATACCATTTCCATCAAAAGCAGGTCTAATGATTCTATCATCGTCTAAAGATGAGTACATATTGAAGTTTTTACCAAAGAATGGAGTTTCTATCATGTTGGAGAATGGAGACATACCTAAATCAGCTCCTCTTCTATCCATGAACCAAGACATAAAGGAGAAGATATCGATAACAGCTTGAGGTCTTAAGATGACAGGTATTTTTCGAGGGAGCATTTCATTTGGAGATGCTATAGCTTGAAAATTTGTGTTGAGTTGATTTATTAAAGCATCTAAGTCATGCAATTTCTTTCTGATAACAGAGCTGGAAACTCTAGTTTCTCTATCATCTTTTTTAATAGTCATTGAATGTTCAAAGATAGTGAATTTATTTTGACCTTCAAAACCATTTTTTGTAGTAAGATAAGTATGTACAATATGTCGTGATACCATACCAGAAACTTGAGCATCTTGCTTGATAGCATTATCAATACATATTTTTATGATAGCAAGATGGTCTTCAACAGTTAAATCAGCGATTTCTGTGTCGAAATTGTTAAATTCAGTGAAGTCTTTTGCTTCTTCAGAAGGGATATACTCAGTATCTTCAGATGAGTGGAGTGCAATAGTCTTTGCTACAGCTAGTCTATCTAAAATACTCTTTTCATCAAGTTGGTCAATATTGACTGAACCTGATTTTTTACCAAAGTAAAGTGTAACATCAATTTCAAATTTAACACCTGATATATTTTGGGTAATTCTATTTTGGGCAAAACGGGTATCTAAAGAATCTTTAACTTTAGCATTAATTTGATAATCATCGGCATCTATGTTCTTCTTAATAAAATCTATAGTTCTTATCAGTTTATTTATCATTTTGAACCTCCTACCATAATGTTTCTAAAGAGGGTTGGTGAAGCACCATGGGTCATTCGACCTGTTTGACCTGGTTGTCCTTTACCACAGTTATTTACACCCCAAGACTTCCAGAAACGCTTGTCAGCGATAGCTTCTACGCTATTCCAAAATTCTGGATTATTTGATCTATAAAGAATCTTCTTGAGTGGTCTAGTTCTCTTTCCATTTTTAATTTCCCAGAACATATCTCCACCGAATTGGAAGTTAATTCTGTGTTGGTCAATGGAGAATGAACCTTGTCCTTCAATCATAACACCATCATCAACTGCTGAAATAAGATCATTTGGACTACATCCTTTTTTACCTGCTTCAAGATATAAGTTAGGTATTCTGTTAATTGGCATGTCATAATAATTAGTAGCTCTGTTACAGCCACGACTTAGATTCTGCCCTATGAAGGAAGCAGTATCTCTTGTTGTTCCATATTCATTGAGAATACCATCTTTAACTATTTGCCATTCTTGATTAGGCACTCCATCATCATCATAACCAGCAGTTGCCATACCACCAGCAAGCTTATTATTGGCTGTGAAATTTACTATTTCTGAACCATATTGATAGTTCTTTAGTTTCTCTGGAGTTGCAAAAGAAATACCTGCAAAATCTGCTTCCCAGCCTAAGACTCTATCTAGTTCAGTTGGATGTCCGACTGATTCATGCATTGTAAGAGCCAAGTGGTCAGGATTTAGAACTAAATCACGGCGTTTATCACCAGGCAAAGAGTCTGCATTTAGCTTCATAATGGCTTCTCTAGCTACTCTATCAGCATTCTCTAAAAGTCTAAGTTCAATGACATGCTCCCAACCAGCTGCTGTAGCTCCTGGATTATAAGAACGAGATTGGCTATCCTCTTGATTAACAGCCACAGCTGTATAAGATGGATAGACATAAGTTGTATTGATGTTCAAATGAGAACCATCAGTATTTATTAAGATTTTATCATCATTTTGTGAGATTATCATGGCTCTAGCTTGCTTTATATCTTTATAAGAAAGTAAAGTTCTGTTGATTTCTAAGAGTTGGTCAATTTTCTCTTTAGGTGATACTGAGAAAGGGTCAATACAAAGAGGAGTCTTGTAAGTATCAATATATCCTCTTTCGGGAGTAAGTTGTAATTTGAAGTTTTTGTTTATTTGGGAAGATGCCAAAGCAATATTAAAAGCAGATTTGACTGTTTCGATTACTGCATCTTGTGTGAATATTTTATTATGAGCAAAGCCCCATGCACCATTCTTAAATACCCTTATTCCATAACCATAAGAATCATCATTATTAAACATTTTGACATTAAGGTCACGAACAAAGATAAATTCACGTTTAGTTCTCTGGATTCTAATATCAGCAAAATCAGCTCCTAGTGAGCGAGCATAATCTATTGCTATCTTTCCTAGTTCCATATCTCCTCCACTTTATTTATTATATACACAAAACTTAAGTATACTATAATTAGTGTCAAGTATAATTTTATTAAACTTTGAGTATAGCAATACTAGTTTAAATTTACCTAGCTAGAGCTTGAGAGATATATGAAGTAAACAGATAAAGTGTTTAGTATCTAGAAAAAACAAGAAAACTTGTATTTCGTTTCATAGTAATTGTAAGAGAGAATATAGTTTTTGCAATTTTAATAATAAAACTTGACTTCTGAATTAAAAATAAATAAAAAAGGATTATATAAGCAAAGAGAGGATAATATGAAAAGTTTATTTAAGTATTTTATTTTTATGGTAATTGTAATTTCAATATTTAGTGGTTGTTCAATTGTTGATCAATCTACTTCTTCTGTATCCAGAACTCTTGGTTTAGGTGAAGAAGCATTACCCATGGAAAAAGGTTATTTAGGACTTGAGGTGTCAGTAAAAGAGATATGTATGCTTGATAAGATTTATGTTACAGAGTATGACGTCTATGATCAGGAGGAAAACGAAATAGAAGTTACTGGTGAAGATGCTAATGAGACTAACTTATATTCTGATTATACTGTAAGATTTGGAGTAACTGATCTTGATGAAATTTCTATTGGTTTTTTGAGAGGTTCTGAAGGGGGGAAGACAGAATATTCTTATACATTAAATGGTGAAACGACAACAGGAGAGTATGAATATAAAACTAAGTATACAGGATTTAAAGCTGGTTATAAAAGATTACTTAGTAATCCTGAAAATCCTCTTAGATTTTCTATGTATATGAGTTTAACAAGATTTATCTTTGATAGCTCAGGTCGGGCAGCAAAATACGATGCAACATCTTTTGAGACAAGAGCTGCTATCTTGTTAGGTGTTAACAATGACCTTCACAATAGAACAAGCTATCCGACAATTGCAATTTATCATTCTTCAGCCTATACAGAACGTAATGAAACAATACCAGGAATTCCTTTAAAGAGAAATCCTCAGAGTTTAGGGGCTGAGTTACTTTTAAATGCTGACTTAGGACTTGTTTACTCTTCCATAAATGCTGGTGTTGAACATAAAATTGCTGGAAGTGAGGACTATGAGGAACTAGAATATTATATGGGATTTAAAATAGGTTTAAAAATAGGTAAGAAGTGATAAACCCCAGTAATTTAGTAGATCTTTTGAATAACACTAGTTTGTGTTATAATAATCTTACTCTTCACTGATATAACAGCTTTCTCTTTGCTATAGCTCTGAGAATAAACTAACCAAGTATTATTAAAGTTTTGCAGCAATAGTTGAGGATAACTTATCTTGGGTCTCTTTTCATTTTAAAATGTAGCCCAACTCTTGTTCCAGTATATTCAACAAGCTGGGCAGATATTGATCCAGAAAAGTTTTTTTGAATACCAGTATATAAATTAGCATAAAAGAGTCCATAATTCAGATTTAGATTAATCTCACCTCCAATTGAGTGTAAATTTCTTGTAGAAGGCAAGCTAGCAAGAGTATTAGCTCTATTAGTATTGGTGTAGCTATAAAAGGTGGATATATTGGGAACTAGATAATCTGATAAGACATAACCAAAGATGAGAGCCGTATTAACCTCTCTAACGTAACCATCGTAAGCAGAAGTTAGCTTGTTTGAGTTGGTTTGTATTGTTGAAGCTTCGAGAAATAATGAAAGTTGTTCTTTGTCTGAATATTCAGTAACTAAGTATTTAAATCCAACTTGAACTCCTCTAAAAGAAGTCTCAGAATTTCCATCTAAAGGCAAAATTTCACCATTATTACTTGTTAAATCAATCTGCCAATTTCCTTTATAAATCTTACCTGTGATCAATCCAATTTTTAATTCTGACTTATTACCCATTCCAAAGCGGAAGTTTATGCCTTGAGCTCTTCCATTATTCGCAGCTTTCCCACTGTTATTATAGTAGGTTATTTCTTCATTATTATTTGCAGACTCTTGAATAATGAAGTCTGTTGCTTTTACTGGGGAATTGAAATACTCAGCTGCAAAATCTCTTTTTTCAATGGGAAGTACATTCTCCCCAAGTCCTAATGACCTGAACATATAACTAGACGATGTACTAGTACAAGCAGTCAAAAGGAAAAGAGAAGATGCTAAAACTAGTACTATTATGCAGTTTTTAATTATGCTCTTACTCATGATTACTTCTCATAAAATTTAATCCTAACTTCATGGCTAAATATAAATTAACATCATCACCATAATCATTATTATTAGTGCTTATCATTTTCTCTCCCCCTATAATAACCATTGGATACATATATCCCATATTCACAGTCAGGTTTATTTCACCTCCTATAGCTTGGTGATTGTCTTCTTGGGGGAGACCTTGAACAGTTGCATTTCTTTTAGTGGTAGCGTTACTGTAATAAAGAGCAAAACTGGTAAAAGTTCTATTCTCTGGCTTAGGAAGAAAACCGTAGATTAGGGCAGGTTTGAACTCATATACATTACCATCAAATTCCTTAACTGAGTCTTCACTAAATGTACGAAAATATTGAAAATCTGCATATAAAGAGACTCTATGTGGGTTTTCATATTCAGTAAGCAAGCGTTTTAATCCTACATTGACGCCATTAAAATCCGTACTAGTGATATCATCTAGTAGATAGGCTGATGTTCCTTCTTTTAGTTCATCTATTTCACCAGTAAAACCACCAATTTTAATCTCAGTACTATTGTCTATTCCATACCTCAAGTTAAAACCATAATATCTTAATGGCTCACTAGCATATTGTCCTACTAATTCCTTTTCGGTAACTTGAATATTAAAATCATCATTGATATTATTAATTTCATTAACCATATCTATACTTTCGGCCCTACTATTGAAGAATTCTGCGGAGAATGAACCTGAGTCAATTGGCATTGCGTTTTCACCGATACCAACTGTTCTCATCATTGTAGAAGTCTTGGTAATTCTATTGTTTGAAAGACATCCTGATAAGAAAATACAAATCAAAGCTAGACCAAATATTGTTATATCTTTTACACCTTGCATATTACTTTTTCCTTAATTTTTTTTTTTAATTGATTAATTATTATTATTAAGTTATCTAATCTATAGTCATTGAGTAATCAAAACGTAATCCTGCTCTTGTTCCCAAATAAGGTATTAAAGAAGAAGATGCGTTAGCACCAAAATCTTTTTCAAAGCCACCGTAAATATTGAAATATAGCACAGAATAGTTGATATTGAGATTTAGCTCTCCTCCAATGCTTTGAATAAGTCTTGATGAAGGGATCCTCAGAGTATTTTTCCTATCAGTATGTGCTAAACTATAATACAAAGAAATGTTTGGGATAATATGTGAGTACTCAGGATCTACATAGCCATATAAAATTGCTGATTTAAATTGATTAATTGAACCATCGTAATCGCTAGTGAAGCTTTTAGAACTTGTTTTCAGATGTTGTCCTTCAAAATACAAAGAAACTTTTGAAGGCTCAGAACGATCAGTTAAGAGTCTTTTAAATCCTAAAAGGAAACCAGCAACCATTGTATTAGAAGTATCACTAAGAGCAATAACCTCACCAGAGAAAGACTGAAATTCACTATTATCAAATTTTTGCTCAACACTTCCAGTAATGACACCTAATTTTATCTCTGTATAATATCCAAGCCCCAAACGAAAATTTGCTGAGACTGAAGGACCTATTTCATTAGATTTCTCAATACGAAAATACTTTATTGTTTCATCAGTTTCAGATTCGTAACCTGAAATATAATCTGTAGCTTTGATTGTATTTATGGAGGATTCCAAGGCAAATGTTCTGGCATTTAAGGGTTGAGCTTCCTCGCCTAGTCCGACAGTGCGAACCATTGAACTTGTTGCTATGTAAGGGCAAGCTGTTAGGCAAAGTAAACAGCTGATAATTAGAAAAAAAGACCTAAGAATATTTTTCAAAAGATTTCCCACCTTTAACTTCAATAATGACAATTCTGATACTTAGAAAATTTTTGTCAAATTATTTGTCTAAAAATGTGTGAAAAGTTAATAATCATCATCTTTATCTATAATGCAAATTATATAAGGTTGGTACTTCATTGTTAGTTTCTCCATCTTTTCCTAGAATCTAATGTGGAGAGTAACAATGAAGGAGTGGACATTGTTGCGTTGCCAACTTATGACCCAAAAAAAAGCATAGCCTTAAATTATAGACTATGCTTTATTTAATAAATATTTATTGTCAATTATCTTTTAAAACATGTTTATCATACATGTCAGCGAATTGATTTTTATGTTTAATCTCTTCAGAAGCTAAGTTATTAAAGAGGGTAGCCACTTCAGTATCAGGGAACTTAGTTGCTAAATCTTTATATAACTTATAAGAGTATTCTTCCCTTTTCATAGCAATTACTAGGATATTTTCATAACTTAAATTATCTTTATCATAATCAGCAAGCATATAATCACTAGTTTGCATATTAGAAGGTTTTTTAGGGTCTAAAAAGTCTAGGCCTTTCTTGTGTATGTTTTTAAGAATGGCTATGTGACCTTTTTCCATGTTTTCGAAATCAATCAACATTTGTTTTTGGTCTGCGAATTTAGCATGACTTTGTAGTTCATGGTAAAAATCTACAGCATCTTGTTCTCTTAATATAGCGAATTCAATTACTTTATCAAACTCAGATTTTGTCATTAGTACTCCTAAATTGACAAGGAAATATCAGCAACTTTCATGGAAAAGCAAATGCTAAATCCTAATCAATCCTTAACTCATAATAAGTTTTTAGTCAATTACTTCAAACATATCTTTACCAACACCACATTCTGGACAAACCCAGTCTTCTGGTAGATCTTCAAAAGATACATTATTATTCTCGGCCGGATTGTAGATATATCCACACACTAAACATTGATACTTTTCCATTCAGAACCCCTTTTAAATTAATATTTTTCGCACAATAATTCAAAATATCCTTGTGGGTGAGAACATGAAGGGCAGATAGAAGGAGCTTCTAAGCTTTCATGTAAGTAACCACATTTTCTACATTTCCAGTAAACTTTGCCATCTTTTTTAAATACTTCATGAGCTTTAACTCTTTCGTGAAGCATTCTATATCTTTCTTCGTGATGCTTTTCAATCTTGGCAACCACACGGAAAGAAGCAGCTACTTGAGGGAAGCCTTCTTCATCAGCAATTCTAGCAAATTCAGGATAGAGCTCTGTCCATTCTTCGTTTTCACCATCAGCAGCATACTCTAAATTTTTTAAAGTATCTTTTTGAGCCCAAGCAGCAGGGTAGCTTGCTGTAATTTCTATAGCTTCACCCTCAACACCATTATTAACAAGATGTTTGAAGAATATTTTAGCATGTTCTTGTTCATTTAAAGCTGTTTCTAAGAAAATAGCTGAAATTTGTTCAAATCCCTCTTTTTTAGCTGTTTTAGCAGCAAATTCATATCTGTTTTTAGCTTGAGATTCACCAGCAAATGCTTTCAATAAATTTTCCGCAGTTTTAGTTCCTTTTAAAGACATTTTTTAATACCTCTCTATATTAATGTTGAAATTAACTTGTTTTCCAAAGACCGTGTACGTTGCAATATTCTCTTGCTTCAATAATATCTTCTTTTTTAACATTGAAGAAAGCTTCTGGTGCTTGAGTGTGTGCTAACTCTGCACGATAAACCATATCTTTTGTTAATACTTCAATAAATGCAATATGATGTTCTTCAGTCATTGGATGAGTTGTAGAACCCACTTTTACTAATACTCCACCATCTTTTTCTTCAATTACTGGAACGTGTTTTTCTGTAGCCATATCAGCAGTTTTACCTTCTAATAATTTCATTGGTTCATTACAGCATACTAAAGCTGGTTGTCCTGGATATACTAGTTCAACAACGTTTCCACAGATTGGGCAGTAATAGATTTCTCTTAGTTTTGTCATATTTTCCTCCTAATTATAATTTTTATAAATATATAATAATTGCATCTGGAAAAAATGCAATTAAAAAAACTGGACATTTATTATTTACTCAGAAAAATGATTATTATTAATAGAAAATAATAATAAAAGCAATAATACTTGTTTTTGAAAGATTATTGGGAGAAAGTTAATTAGTGCAAGAGCTTATAAATAAACAGAGGAATAAATGGCTATAATAGTAAAAGAAGTAGAAACCAAGAGTTTTGCAGAAGTGATAGGAATAAAAAAGAAAGATATAATTCTCAAGATTAATGATGTATTTGTAGAGGATTTTCTTGATTTAAACTTTTTTGGAGCAGAAGCAGAACTAACAATAGAGTTTATGAGGAATAAGAAGAAGTTGACCTTAAAAGGGAAAAAGACCTTTGAGGAGGCTTTAGGTATTGAAATAGATCATCATCATTGCAGGGAATGTGTTAACAATTGCATATTTTGCTTTATCGATCAAATGCCCAAGGGTATGAGGCAGACACTTTATGTTAAGGATGATGATTATTCTTATTCATTTGTTTACGGCAACTATGTTACCCTGACAAATATGAGTCCACAAAAGCTAGATAAATTAATCCAAATGAAGATAAGTCCACTTTATATCTCTGTTCATTCAACAAACTCAAAATTAAGAAAGGAGATGATGAGGTATAAGCAAGATTTTGATATTATGGCTATTCTAAAAAAATTGGCTGAGAATGGGATAAATTACCATACTCAATTAGTTTTAGTCCCAGGACTTAATGATGGTTTAGAACTTGAAAAATCCCTTACTGATTTATCTAGTCCAGACTTGGCTACTTTAGGAATAGGGGTAGTACCTGTAGGACTAACAAAACACCGACAAGGGCTAAAAGAATTGCCATTATTTACTCAAGAAGAATCAGAAAAAGTGATAATGACTATTAATAAATATAGGGAGGATTTTCCATATATTTATGCTTCTGATGAGTTTTATATTAAGGCTGATTTAACTATTCCACAAGCAGAATATTATGGGTCTTTTGATGAAATAGAAAATGGAATCGGAATGGTAAGAATGCTTTTGGATAACTGGCAGTATGAAAAGGAAGCTTTTGCTAATTTTATTTTAACCGAAGTTAAAGAGGATCTACTGTTTGTTACTGGTTTTTCAGCCCAAAAGTATATTATGCAAATTGCTGATGAACTAAATAGTCTTATCAGCCCTTTTAAAGCTGAAGTACAGGTAATAAAAAATAGATTTATGGGAGAAACAGTAACTGTTTGTGGCTTACTTTCTTTCTCAGACATAAAGAGCCAGATTAACTTAAGGGATAATCAAATACCCCTCTTCTCAAAAGATATTTTTAATAGTGATGGATTAACACTTGACAATTTTGATAGTGATTCTATAAAAAAAGAACTTGCGAGAAATATAGTGATTATCTCTCCAATGTTTGAAGATTGGGTTATGGTATAGGCTTTTTTCTTGCTGGAAGTGAAAGATGACAAACATGTAATAATATTATTTAAACAGTTAGCAAAGGGTAGTAAATGAAGTATGAACATATAATTTTTGATTTAGATAACACGCTATTAGATTATGATTTAGCAGAGACTAATGCTCTTTCTGAACTCTTTGATTTTTATCATATCCAGGGAGATTTCCAATCCTTGCAGTATAGATATAAAACAATAAACAATGGCTTTTGGCATAAGTTTGAAGAAGGTAGAATTAGCTTAGAAGAGCTTAAAATTCAGCGTCATAAAGAGTTTATGACCCAGATAGGTAAGAAGGAAATTGATCCTGAAGATTGTGCTAGTCAATATGCTAGATTCCTTTCTCAAAATGCTTTCCCGCTACCTGGTTCTTATGAAATCTTAGATTATCTACGTGATAAAGGCTATAATTTAATTCTGGCAAGCAATGGCTTACCCGATGTACAATATCCAAGATTGAAGGCTAGTCAAATGCATGATTACTTCTCTTTTATTGGTATTTCTCAAGAAATAGGATACCAAAAACCACATGAAAACTTCTTTCATACCCTTTTTAAAAAGAATGATATTGATGATAAAGAGAAAGTTATGATTATAGGTGATAGCATAAATTCAGATATTAAAGGTGGAATCAATTACGGGATTACAACCTGCTGGTATAATCCTAAAGATAAAATATCTGACACTAAGGCTGACTATGATATAAGGTCATTATTAGACCTTAAAAGTATTTTATAAAAGGAGATTGCTATGTATAGATTTTTAAAAATTACTTGTATTATTATAATTTTATCTTTAACCTTGGCTTGTGGAAAAGCTCCATTGGGTTCAAAGAAAAATCCAGTTAAGATGTATTTTGTTCCATCCTTAGAACATAACAAACTAATTTCTTCAGGTACACTTATTGAAGAAGAATTAGAAAGAATTAGTGGTTTAGAAATAGAAACAAATGTTCCTACTTCTTATGCTGCTGTTATTGAAGCAATGGGAGTAGGGAGAGCTGATATAGCTTGGTTTCCTACCTATGCTTACTACTTAGCAAACAAGAAATATGGTGCGTATGTCACCTTCCAAACTGTTAGAAGTGGACTCTCTGAATATAAAGGACAATTTGTAGCACGTGCTGATTCTGATATTAAATCTATTCAAGATATAGCCGGTAAAACTATTGCTTATTCTGATGCTTCTTCCACATCGGGTTATATCTTCCCTTCAGCTCTTTTAGCCTATGAAAAGATTGAACCAGGCAAGAAAGTCTTTTTAGGTGGACACGATACAGTAATTAGAGCTGTTTTGCAGGGTAAAGCTGATGTAGGTTGCTCTTACTGGTCTCCAGCAGTTGACGGAATTCCTCAAGATGCAAGAAAGAAACTTCTTACTGAAGAACCAGACATCTTTGAGAAGGTTAAGATTATTGGATTCACAGACTGGATCCCTAATGATAATTGCACTTTTAGAAAAGAGTTGCCTCAAGATATAGCAGACAAGATGATTGCAGCTATTGAAGAGTTTAAGGATAGGGAGCTTGGCAAAAAAGCTTTCAAAGAACTTTATGATATTGATGATTTGAAAAGAGTTGATGACTCAGCTTATGCAAACATCAAGAAAAAATTGGATTTAATTGATACAGCCAAATTAGATTAATAAAATGAGTATAATTGAAATAAACAAACTAAATAAATTCTATGATGAATCAACTCATGCCCTTAAAGATATTGATTTAGAAATCAAAGAGGGTGAATTCTTGATTCTCTTAGGACTGTCTGGCTCTGGGAAATCAACCCTATTAAGGTGTATAAACAGATTAATAGAACCAACATCTGGTCAGATTAATTTTCTGGGAGATGATGTCACTAAGGCAAATCCAACTTCCTTAAGAAACTTCAGATCTGATATTGCTATGATTTTCCAGCAGTTTAACCTAGTAAAGAATCTTACTGTCTTAACTAACGTTTTAACAGGTAATTTGTCTAAACATGGCATTTTTTCTCCTTGGACTAAAGAAGAGAAAGAAGAAGCTATGCAGAACTTAAAAAGAGTAGGCCTTCAAGATTTTGCCTACCGCAAAGTACGTAATTTAAGTGGCGGACAACAGCAGAGAGTTGCCATTGCTAGGGCTTTAATGCAAAAACCTAAGCTAATTCTAGCTGATGAACCTGTAGCAAGTCTTGATCCTGCAACTGCAGATTCTGTAATGAACTATTTAGGTACTCTTAATAAAGAAGATGGAATTACTGTTGTCTGTTCCTTACATTTCTTGAGTCTCGCAAGGAAATATGGTTCCAGAGTTCTGGCCCTTAAAGATGGGAAAATAAAATTCTCAGGTAAGCCCAATGATATTGATGAAGCTAAATTTAGAGAAATCTATGGGGAAGATGCTGAGGAAGTGGAGATACGCTAATGGCAAAAGTTAAAGATAATATTATGAAAAAGAGATTCATTGCTAATACTGTTGATTATGGTATTGCCCTATATCTAGGATCAACTATTGGATATTTGATTAACTATATATTTGAACTAAATATTAGTCCTTTCTATATATTTATTGCTTCTTCTTTAGCTTTTACTCTTTTAATTGCCTTACCAAACAGTCCTGGAAAGAGAATTTATCAAGAGAAGGATGAGCGAGTAAAACTTTTCTCTAAACTCTATCAATATATTTACGCATTGGCTATCATTCTATCATTAGCTGTCGGCTGGTTTATGGTAGAAATTGAACCTTATGAATTTCTAACAGGAATGTCAGGTACTAAGAATATAGTAAGAGGACTCTTCACTCCTGATAAAGAAATATTTTGGAAGATGGTATCTGAGCTTATCAAAACTATTTACCTAGCTTTAATGGCAACAGTTTTTGCTGTTCCAATAGCCTTTGTTTTTAGTTTTCTGGCTGCTTCAAACCTAATGAATAAATCTTATGTCGGAAGGATAATCTATGCTGTTATTAGAACAATATCTACTATAATAAGATCAATCGAAGCTATTGTTTGGGCTATTATCTTCGCTGTCTGGGTAGGAATAGGACCATTTGCTGGTATGCTAGCCTTAATGATTCATTCAATTGCAGCCCTTGTTAAGCTTTATTCAGAACAAATTGAGAATATTGATCATGGACCTATTGAAGCAATTACTTCTACTGGTGCTTCTACTCTTCAAATTTGGAAATATGCTGTTATCCCTCAAATTATTAATCCTTTCCTAGCTTTTACTATCTATCGCTGGGATATTAATGTAAGAATGGCTACTATTGTCGGTTTTGTAGGTGGTGGTGGTATTGGTTTGCAACTCTTTCAAAAACAACAGATGACAGACTGGAATGGAGTAGGAACTATTGTCTGGCTAATAGCATTAGCTGTCTGGCTTATGGATATGGTTTCTGCTGAGATACGAAAGAAACTTTTAAATAATTAACTGGGAGCGCTGGCATCCTTGCCGGCAGTTAACTGGGAATACGGGCATCCTTGCCCGTACAAAGCACTTTAGAATCTTGGCATAGACATAAAAATATATTAGGAATTAAATGATAAATATAGGTGAAATATTAGTAACTGTAAATAACGTAAATAAACGTTTTGTAGATAAGGACATCATAAAAGATGCTAATTTCGGTATTCACTCAGGTGAAAAGATGGGTATCATCGGAGTTAATGGTTGTGGTAAGACTACTTTCTTAAGAATCTTAGCAGGAAATGAACCAGTTGATTCGGGTCAAATTACCTTCAGAAATGAAGTAAAGGTAGCATATCTTCAACAAAATCCTGATTTAGATGATGACTTAACGATTATGGAACAGATTTACTCTTCAGATAAAAAAGAATTTGTTCTCTTAAAAGAATACTTTAAAATTAGCGACCAACTTACCAGAAATCAAAGCCAAGATTTGTGGGAAAGACAAGCTCTTTTAGCAGAAAAGATAGAAATGCTCAATGGTTGGTCTATCGAAGCCAAAGCTAAATCCTACCTAACTAAGCTGGGTATAACAGATTTTAACCAGAAGATTGGTATTCTTTCAGGTGGACAAAAAAGAAAAGTAGATTTAGCTACTATCCTCTTAAAAGAAGCTGATCTACTAATTTTAGATGAACCTACTAATCATCTTGATATTGATTCGATAGAGTGGTTGCAACAACATCTTACAGACTATCAAGGCAATATTATCTTTGTTACTCATGATCGTTATTTCTTAGATAGTATCTGTAATAAGATTATGGAAATTGAGTTAGGCAAAGTAAATTTCTATGAAGGTAATTATTCTTATTACATAGAAAAGAAAGAAATGGAAAATGTTGATAGACAGAGGAAAGAAACCAGACGTCAAGCCCAACTCTCTAAAGAACTAAAATGGCTACAAAGAGGGGCTAAAGCTAGGACTTCTAAGCCCAAAAATCATATTGATAGAGTTAAAGAACTTCTAGATAAATCATATCTAATAGAACAACAAGATATGGATATCTCTTTTCAAACCCATAGATTAGGTAAGAAGATTTTAGAGTTAGGTGGTATTACTCACCAATATAATAAGAAAGCTCTGATAAATAACTTTAGTCATATTTTCCAGAAGTTTGAAAGAATAGGCATCATTGGCGATAATGGCTGCGGTAAAACTACTCTTATCAAAATTATCATCAAAGAATTAATCCCAAGCAAGGGTTCTGTTAATATTGGTGTTAATACTAAGTTTGCCTACTTTAAACAAGATGTTGATGAAATGCCTAAAGATAAGTCTGTTTACCAATATATTTCTTCTTATGCAGAAAATATTAGGACTAAAGACGGAGTTCTTCATTCAGCTACTGAGATGCTGGAAAGATTTCTCTTTGAACCTAAGATGCAACAAGCTAAAATCTCTTCTCTCTCAGGGGGAGAAAAGAAACGACTTCACTTACTTAAATCCCTCATGTTCGGAGCAAATTTCATTATTCTTGATGAACCTACTAATGACCTAGATATTAGGACTTTAGAAATTTTAGAAGATTACTTGGATGCCTTTGATGGCTGTATTTTAGTAGTGTCTCATGATCGTTTCTTTTTAGATAGAATCTGTGACTTTCTCTTTATCTTTGAGAATAACAAAATTAATAAATTTGCAGGAAATTATTCTGATTATCTCTTAGTAAGACGTTTCCGCCAAGAAGAGGAAGAGGAGAAAGAAAAGGAAAAGACAGTCAAAATTAAGACTGTCAAAAAAGGACTTAGCTTTAAAGAGAAAAAAGAATTAGAAGAAATTAATGATAGACTGACTCAAATAGAGTTTAGAGTTCTTGAACTTTCTAATATGATTGAAAATAAAGCAGATGAATTGAGCCACCAAGACTTTACAGATATAAGTGAAGAACAGACTCAACTTGAAGATGAAATGCTGGCTCTGCTGGAGAGGCAAGAAGAGCTGGAAGAGAAAGAATAAGAAGAATCTTACCACAAAAGGCACAAAGAACACGAATAAGAAGACGAATCTTTGGCATCCTGAAGAGATGGTATTTGATAGGCAGTATTCATAAGTAACTATTCAATGATAATCTTTAATCCCAGAGGGATGACATATAATAGACAGTGTTCGCAAGGCACTGGTCATGTACCACCAAAAAGATAAGCCCAGGAAGGGCGACATAAACCAAACTTCATTTACACGATTAATCAATGATTAGATTAATAATAATCAGTAGCATAATCTTCAATATTATTTAACATAACTTGTTGAAGTACAATATCAGTTCCTTAGTACTGGCACAAATGTAGTATTTAAAATTAAAAATTGTAAAAAATATATCTTGACACTAATTTGGTTACAAAAAAGTATTGAAAACGAAAGTATTGAAGATCTAAAAACTTATTAACGAATTTAAAGTAACTACTAGGTCTAAGGAGGATGCAAATAGGATTTTAATTACTAAACATTATTTTTACTGTATTAAAAAAAATGGAGTAAGAAATGAAAAAGTATACTTTAGTACTATGTTTGATCATGCTAAGTCTATTTAGCACATTGTCAGCTCAGTTAAGTTGGGATGATTCAGCTTGTATCTATCAAGCTAATAGAAGCAATATATTGTTAAGGGAAAAGATCGATTCTTCTTTTATTATTTTTTATAACATAGATAACCAACTCTTCTTAGAAAAATTTAATGATTCTGGGCAAGCCCTTTTTACGGAGCCTCTCAATTTAGACATTACTGAAAACCTAACAGCAACATTCAAAATAGAAAAATGTGAAGATAATAGTTTTTTCATCACTTGGCGAGAAGATGATATACTTAACTTAAAAAAGGTTACTGAAACTGGAAGTGATGTGTGGAATTCTCCTTTGACTATTTCAATAATTGATTATACCAATCAGGCAATAGAGGAATCCCATATAGTTGAAGAACATGAATTAATCCATTTATTGGTAAACTATGGCGGTGAATCTGAAGATAATATTATTGTTCATTACCAAAATGAGCTTCTAAATAATACGCCCCAAGCAATAAGTGAAAGCGCAATTTATGATGGTAATAATCTCGTATCTCTTACTGGAGAAATGACAAGCCAAGGTTTAACAGCAATGTGGTTGCAACCAGATGAAGCTAAGCTTTTTATTCTAAGAAACAATTTAATTCATGAGATTGATAATCAGTTTGGTTATGATTATGGTTCAAGTGAACAGGCCAGTCAATATAAAATGAGTAAAATCATTGAACTAAATAGCGATAAAATAATTTATAGCTTGCTTAGTAAATACTTTTATCAAGATCAGGATGGAAGTTCGGGTCTCTATATTTACGACAATAGTGATTCTACTTTTACCAATATTGCTCTTGATGAATCAATTATAGACCTACAAAAGCTTTCTGAAAATGAGTTTATTATGGCTACTATGTCAAGTGATAATGTTTATTTTACAAGATATAATAGTGAGGGAACTAGTCTTTCTACAAGCAATATTTCTCACGACTTTGACCTTCCTACTGCAGATTATTTCCTTATTCATAATGAGATAAGTGGTTTTGACACAGTGTTAGATGATGACGAATATAAGCTGGTTCTAATCACCCGTTATCTCACAACAACCTCAAGATATCATTATAGTGTAGGCTTCTTTAATTATGCTTTAGATAGTGGTGTCTGCTCTTCGAGAGAGGATGAACTTCCTCCTTATGAGTATGCTAGAAATTCGGGCATAGAAGTAATCTTGGGAGATTCAAATGCCTCGCTGTTAAATAGGATTAATTGTGGTAGTTATTCAGTTTATAAACATTTCTTTATTCCCTTAGATGAAGAGGAGGAAATAACTCATCATCTTTATAAAATCGGGAGGAACTACTACCACTTAGTTTTTGGTATAGATTCATTTAACTGGAATGGAAACAATCACGTTATGATGATGGGCGAGCTATCCCTATTAGAGGTTGGATTAAATCAAGATTCAGAGATTGCAACTGATATGACCTTAGGACCCAAAGCTTCTAGAACCAAGCTTCACAAACTTTCAGATGATAACCATCTATTCGATTTCTCTACTCCAGTCATGAACTCTGTAGTTGAAGTTCAAGGTATAAATCAATATAATGATGATGGAACAATTGATTATTCGGTCTATTCTTCATCTAATACCATTAATTGCCATAATAACTCATTAGTGGATTTTGATGAGGGTACAGGATGGTTTGCTTATTTATATTCATATAATGAACTTCGAGAGTATAGGTTTCTAAGATTTGAGGAAAATGTTCTCCACTCAGGGTGTTATACTCCTATAGGTACAGATCAACTCTTAGCGATAAAGGATGATTATCTAATCAAAAGTTCTAATAATCAGCTTAAACTAACTAAACTTGCAGATAATGGAGAAATTGCTGAAGGTTGGAGTTCAGAAGGTCAGAGTTTAAATTATGAGAATGAAGAAAACATCCAAGATCAAGCTATCTTCTCTTATCAAGATAAGTTAATTTTTACTTATATGACTAATGAGAACATTAAAGTACTGCTTATAGATCCTCTCAATTCTGCTGAAACTATAACTTATACACTTCCTTCTAATGAAGGCTCTTTGCTAAATGTTTTTGTTGAAGGGAATAAACTCTACAATTTTATTCATAATAATAATGGTGGTATCTTCACACTATCTTGTTACGATATAGCAAATAATTTTACTGAAATGTGGCAAAGAAATATTGCTGAAAGTGTAAGAGATGATTTTGATATAAAAGAGTTGGATAACAGATTTGTGATTGCCTATTCTCAAGGTTCACCAGGTACAGAAAGAGTCTATGTGAAAACCATCAGCTTTAATGGAAGCATGGATCAATATGAGGATGGTTTTGTTCTGCCTTTACACTTATCAAGACAGTACAAACCAGTGATTACTCTTGCTGAAAACAACACTATTTTTGTTAACAGAATAGAGAATAACTTTCTTTTAAAAGCAGGTGTATATTGTGATTTGATAGACTTAAGCTACTTTGTCCCTACTAGCTCAGAAGAAGTAGTACCTGTTAGTTTAAGTGCTAACAACTATCCGAATCCTTTTAATCCTGAAACAACTATCTCCTATAATCTTCCTCAAGCTGGAACAGTTAAAGTTGAAGTTTATAACTTGAGAGGGCAGTTGGTAAAAACTCTTATTAATGAAGAGCAATCTGCTGGCAAACAACAGATTGTTTGGCGTGGAAATAATAATCGTGGAAAACAGGTTAGTTCTGGTGTTTATCTATATAAAATCAAGAGTGAAAAAGCAGTTTTAACGGGAAAAATGATACTCATGAAATAGAATTTATAAGTCAGAAGTGCCAAGATGACACTTCTGACATACTTTTTTCAAATAGAGTATCATATGCAAATATAATTAGGAGAAGCATGAAAAATTTACTTTCATTAATATTAATGCTAGTAGCTATAAACTTAGTATCAGAAACACTGGAAGTTTCACTTGATGGGACAAAGCCTTATACAGTAATTCAAGAAGCTATAGATCAAGCAGTAGATGGGGATATTATTCTTGTATATCCTGGGCATTATTATGAAAATATTAATTTATCCAATCGGAGCGGACTTACCCTTGTCTCATTAGAGTACACTACAGCTAATGAAGATTATATAACTGAAACTATTATTGATGGTTCTAATAATAGTGAATCTACTATACTTTGTTGGGAGAATACAGTAGATGTTATTATCCAAGGCCTATCAATTACTGGTGGTAGTGGACATGACTACGACGGTCAACCACATAATGTTGGTGGTGGTGGTATATTAATATACCAAAATTGTTCCTTGGACCTAATAAATTTAGAAGTGTATAACAATCGAGCAGCTTTTGGTGGTGGAGTTGGAATATTTTACTCATCTGAGGTATATCTGGAAAATGTTAATATTCATAATAATATAGCAAGAAATAAGGGTGGTGGGTTAGAAATTTCTGGTAAAATTAACAGAGAGTATCTAATTACTTTTTCTCAAACTAACAGATGTAGTATCTATAATAATTTTGCTAATTGGGGGATGGATATAAATTGGTATCGTACTATTGGCTACACTGGAGAGATATATTTAAAGAAATTCACTAAATCATCCTATGATAAATATTTTGCAGATTGGTTTGCTTTAGACCAAGATGATAATCCAGAAGCTAATCCTTACGCAGTATTTGATGTTGAAGAGGCTTATCTAGAAGAAATAGATGCAGATTTATATGTTTCTCCAGAAGGAGATGATAATAATAGTGGTTTATTTCCTGCTACTGCCTTAAAAACTCCTTCTGTGGCAATGCAACGCATTCTATCAAATCCAAACAATCGTAATACCGTCCATCTTTTAGCAGGTACTCATCATAATATTATGAATGATGAGTATATGTCTATCTGTGTTAAAGACTATACGACTCTAAAAGGCATCTCACCAGCTGAAACTAAAATTTATGGTGAAAATATGATATCAGGTTCTGGCATTGTTACTTTTGTAAATACCAGTGAAAGTCCTATAGTAGAAGACTTTTCTATAAGCACAGATATGGCACCGAGTATCTATGCTTGGAGAGTTTATAACTGCATAATAAGAAATATTTTAATTGAGGATAGTATATTAGAATATGCAAACTTTATGGTAGGTGGACCTCATAGCTCAATGATTATTGAAAACGTTACTCTAAGAAATGTGCATGCTTTATATTTTGAGTATGGCTTGAGACTATGGGGTAACGATATTTTAATCGATAATCTTACAGTTGAAGATTGCTCTAATGATCCTAATGACGATTGGATTTATCAAGCCAGCGGTGCTTTAGATATTGATAATCGAGGGACTACGGTAATAAAAAATAGCACAATCATTAACAATGTATGTGATTCAACTGCAGGATTTTCTTTAGCAAGGGTAATCCAGGGTTATGGATGGGGAGAACAAGATACTAATGTTATCTTTAGTAACAATTTAGTTGCTAATAATATTTGCACTAATGAAGTTCAACTTTTACACCTTAGTGGTAGTAATGTAGATGTAGTAAACTGCACCATAGCTAATAACGAATATAATTCACGAGCAGCTCTTGGAACTTCTGGTTTTACAAGTACTAATATCAGAAATAATATTTTTTCTAATGGAAATCTAAAAGAGATAGCTTATGGTCAAGATTTATATCTAGAGAATAACTTATTCACCAAAGAAGAGACTGGTAACATATTTTATACCTATGAGTCTTCTAATATGCAGGTAAATACTAATAATATTTTTGGACAAGACCCTCTTTTTGCAGGAGATGATCTGGCTACAGAAGAGTATTATCGTCTATTTGCTGATAATGAGAATGGTTATTCTCCTGCTATTGATGCAGGACTTTTAGATAGCTCATATGCTAACCCCATATACCAAACACCTACTTATGATCTTTTTGGTAACGATAGAGTATATGGCTCTGGTATAGATATTGGATGCTTTGAATCTCCAGGATATACTGGTAATGAGGAATATGTTTTACCTGTTAGCCAAGACTTATCTCTGAGTAACTATCCTAATCCTTTTAATCCTGAAACAACTATTTCTTTCAATAATCCTCAAAATGGAAAAGTTAGCTTAACAATATATAACATAAAGGGACAGTTAGTTAATACTCTGTTAGATGAGGAAATAAGTGCAGGGCCTCATAGTCTTGTTTGGCATGGTAAAGATAATAGTGGAAAGAGTGTAGCCTCGGGCATCTATTTTACTAGAATAAAGACAGATAAGAGTACACAAATTAAGAAAATGATACTCATGAAATAGAATTTTAGCTTCAGAATCTTTAAGTTGAACTATGAACTTGGAGTGAAATTTTCAAGATGTTCCGTCTATATAAGTAAGACCTTATGTTATGATGATTTCTTCTTTCAATCAAAGAGATAAATGGGTTTCGTAGGTTACCTAATTATCTCCTTCATTGTTACTCTCTTCAGAATTTGCTAGAATTATATGGGGATAGTAACAACCAAGCTATTCTTATGGCCATAAATTAGCCCTTTTAATATGCACATCAGCTTATTTATAAAGTATTTAAAATATTACTATTGACTAATGGTAAGTATTTTGCATTTAGTATTTATGGAAGGAAAATTATTTATAATATGGAGGATAAATGACTAAGCGACTATTAGTTTTTTCACTTTTAATAATTGTAGCCCAGTTAATCAATGCTACGATAACGATGACTTATAATTTTGATGAACCAGTAATTGAGGAGACTGGTCATTACACAAAAATAATGATGGAAGACTGTTTTACTAACGGCATTCCGGGACAACCTCAGTTACCTTATAAAGGAAACATGATTTATTTACCAACAAGCGAAGAAATTACTCAAGTCAATGTAAGGCTTAGTAATCCACAAGAGATTATTCTAAAAGGTAAAATTTTCCCAGCTCAGCAACAATTCCCATTATCACAAATGGATAAAGCAAAATTCACTCAACCAAATGAAGTTATATATGCTTCAACAAAAGCTTTCCCTTATGAAACAACTAAGAATATCAGAACTGATTTCATGGCAGGTCATAGTGTTGGATCTTTTGCTTTGTCTCCAGTGGAATACTATCCACAAGAAAGTAGAATTATTTGGTATTCTCAGGCAACTGTAGAAATTGAAACTGCTGCAACAGAAGCTGGTTTTCAAGCTCAAAACTTAAGAAAAGACAACTTATCAATTTATAAAAGATTGATTAAGAGTGTAGATAATCCTGAGATGGTTCCAATGCCATATTCAACAAGAAATACTGGTATTGATTATCTGATAATTTATCCAGAAGATTATCTTAGTCAGATTCAGCAAATAGAATACTATCATAATATAAGAAATAGAAATGTAGAGTTAGTATCCATTGGGCATATTGAAAATAATCCTGTACCAGGTGGTGCAAGCTTTAATGATATACAAGATAAAATTAGAGAATACATAAAGTACTACTATTCTCAACCTGCTAATGATCTTCAATTTGTTCTTCTTGCAGGAGATGCTGATGTAATTCCTCATCGTGGTTTCTATGCTGCTAATGAAGCTCAAACAGATTATGATATCCCTGCAGATTGTTACTATTCAAACTTAGATGGGACCTGGGATACTAATGGGAATGATATCTTTGGAGAACAACAAGAAACTGATTTAATGCCAGAGCTTGCTATTGGTAGAATTTGTTACAATAATTCTACTGAATTAGATAACATCATTAATAAATTACATAAGTTTACAGAAGAGCCAGTTATGGACTTAGTAGAGACTTCAGTAATGGTTGGTGAGTGGTTATGGGAAGGACCTACTTGGGGTGGTGATCACATGGATGAGTTAATTGGTAACACTAACCTCTATGGCTATCAAACGACTGGTTTCCCAGAAGACTGGACATTCTCAAAGTTATATGACAGAGACTATGGCTATGCTGATGCTTGGTATGGCTCTCAATTATTCCCATATTTAAATCAAGGTGCAACTTATGTTAACCATTTAGGACACTCTAATACTACTTATAACATGAGATTATCTAATAATTATGTAACTGTTAACAACATTACTAACAATGGAAACAATGGTAATTTCTCAGTTCATTTTACTCAGGGCTGTTATGCTGGTTCTTTTGATAACAGAGGAACCTATGTTGGAGATTACGGCGATGATTGTATTACCGAAAGATTCACAGGAATTGAAACTTCTGCAGTAGCTATGATTTCTCATTCTCGTTATGGTTGGGGTACCCAAGGTTCTACTAATGGTGTTTCTATGATGGATAATGGTACTATGTACTGGGTTTATTATGAAACTAATCTCTTCGGAGACCCTGCTATGAATCTTTGGAAAGAAACTCCTAATACAATAGAAGAAAACATTCCTACAGTATGGCAACAGGGAGAAAATAGCTATCCTCTTGATATCTCAACTCAAAATGCAGTTGCTGCCTTTGTGAATGCTGAGAATGAAATTCTTTGGACAGGTGAAAGAGATATCTTAGGGAATATCTATCTCTCAACAACAACATCTTTGGTAGCTGGGAACTACAGACTTATCTTAAATGCTCCTTATCATCTTCCTAAAGAAATTGATATTGAAGTGGTACAAGGAGATCAAGCATTTATAGGTCTTACTGACATTACTAACAATCATTCTCAACTTGAATTTTCTGCTAATGATCTTGCTAATTTTAGTATTGATGTGCAGAATTTTGGAGTTGAATCTTTTGATGGACAAGCTTATATGAAACTAGTATCTACGAATGAACACCTTGAAGTTCTTCAAGATTCCTTATATTTGGGTTCATTTGCTGGACAAGAAGTAATAACTTTTGAAAACGTTTTCGAGATAAAGAATGCAGGAGGACATGAAGATTTAGAAGAAGCTGAACTACTATTTACTACTTATTTTGGTCAAGAGCAATCTGTTTACCAAAGTTATGTTACTTTAAATGCCTCCAAGGTTGTTCTAGAAGGAGTTACATTAACTTCGAATACTCTAGCTCCTCAAGCTAATACAAATAATCCTATTAACCTAGCTTTCACCAACAATGGCTCTGGATATGCTAGAAATATAGAACTTATTTTCTATTCTTATTATACAGGCATGACTGTTTCGCCAACTTCATATACTATATCTGAAATTGCTCCAAATGAAACACTTGTTTTGGAAGATATTTTCACCTTAAATATTAATGATTCAGTTGAAGACTATGACCCAGGAAATTTTGTTGTTACTGTAATAGATCCTTTCTTCGCAGTTGAAGAATATATTTATGACTTCTTAGTTGGTCTAGATATGTTTACTTTTGAAACTGGAGATGATGGTTTTATTAGCCAACAACCAAATAACCAATTCATTAATCAATGGCATAGATCGAGTAATCAAAATAATACACCAAATGGTTCTTATAGCTTCAAATTTGGTGGATCAGGTTCTAATCATTATTCTAACAGTGCTTACGGATATCTTATTTCACCCGTATTCAATGTTGAAGCAAATTCTGATTTCGTCTTTTCTCATAAGATGAAAGCTGAAAATGATGCTACTAACCCTAATTATGCATGGGATGGAGGCTATATTGAAATGTCTGTGAATGGTGGAACTTTCAATATTATCGAACCTGTAGGTGGGTATCCATACTATATGAGAACTAATCAAGCTAGCCCAATAGCTGGTTCTACACCTGTTTTTTCAGGTAATATTCCTTGGACTGAAGTTATCTTTAGCCTTGGTAATACCACTGGGCAAGTCCAGTTTAGATTTGTCTTTGGCTCAGATGGAGCTACAGTGGATGAAGGCTGGTACGTTGATGATGTTCGTATAATTGCTCCAACTGATAATATTAGCAATGATGTAGAATTATTGACTGCCAAGATTAATGGTAACTATCCAAATCCATTCAATCCAGAAACTACCATAAGCTACTCAATCCCAACTAATAGTTCTAAAACAAAGTCTTTAGTTGAAATCGAAATTTATAACTTGAGAGGTCAGAAGGTTAAGAGTCTGCTTAGAGAAAATAAATCTCCTGGTAATTATCAAGTTGTTTGGAAAGGCGATAATGATCATGGTAAAGGTCTTGCTTCAGGAATTTATTTTGCCAAACTTAAAGTTGGTAATACAAGTCATCTTAAGAAGATGGTTTTAATGAAATAAATGAAAATACTGGGAAGGCCAGCATCCTTGCTGGCTTTCTTTCTTTTGCCTTCAGAGATGAAGGCGCTCCAGTGAACTTTACTCTACTTGAAAAAAGCCCCTTAGCAAGAAAGGGGCTTTGATATTTCTATAAAATTTAAGTTTTTAAATTAAAGTTATTAATAAACTCTTGTAAGATAGAAGCTCTGGTAGGATGTCTTAACTTCTTAAGCGCCTTGTCTTCTATCTGTCTGATTCTTTCACGTGTAACATTAAAGATATTACCAACTTCTTCCAAAGTTCTGTGGAAACCATCATCAATACCAAAACGAAGTCTAATAACTCTTTCTTCTCTAGGTGTAAGAGTTTGTAGTACTTCATCAACTTGGCGTTTTAAAAGAGAACGTTCAGCTAGTCTTTCTGGTGAAATAGTAGATTTATCTTCAATGAAATCACCAAGGATACTATCACCTGATTCATTACCAATAGGTTTATCAAGAGAGACAGGTTCTTTAGATATATTGAGAATAGATTTTACCTTATCAATAGGCATTTCCAGAGCTTGTGCAATTTCTTCTGGGAAAGGATCTCTTCCTAGTTTCTGCATTAATCTTCTAGAAGTACGGTTAATTTTGTTGATAGATTCTATCATGTGAACAGGAACTCTAATGGTTCTTGCTTGATCAGCAATTGCTCTGGTTATTGCCTGTCTAATCCACCAAGTAGCATAAGTTGAGAATTTATAACCTTTTTTATAGTCATATTTCTCAACAGCTTTCATCAGACCAGTATTACCTTCTTGAATTAGGTCTAGGAAGTCTAAACCACGATTATTATAGCGTTTGGCAATAGAAATAACTAATCTTACGTTTGCTTCAATCATATCGCTCTGAGCACGTTCTTTGGTCCTTTCACCTCTTTCAATTTCTCTGAGAAGGAAGACTAATTCGCTAGCAGTCATTCTAGTTTCTAGCTCAACACGACGTATCTTCCTCTTAGCATTTTTGATTTTTCTTAAAGTTTCGATGAAGATGTTAGGGTCAACACCAGTTTCAACTTGGACTTCCTCAAACTCTTCATCTGATTTCTTTGCTTTTCTACCGAAAGAGCATATTTCTTCAACAGAGTATCTTTTAATCTTAGTAATCTTTTCTATGATTGTATTAGATTCAACAATTCTATCCACGAGACTACGGACACGATAAACTAATCTTTTAATAAGTTTATCATTAAAAACAAAAGTAGTAAAGAGCTCTACAATTCTTTCTCTATTAGAATCAATCTCTTCTTGCCTAGAAGCTAAGCCTGTATCATCAAAGTCTGTATTATTGAGAATTTCACCTATAACATCAAAACATTTTTCGATTTCATCTAATCTAGATTTGAATATTTCAATGATTTCATCAGGTTTTTTGTTATCTAACTCTGTACCAAAGTCAATTTTGAAGATTTGATCAAGCCTAATTCTCTTTTCTTTATAACGGTGTAAGAAGTTCTGCATCTCTCTGAGGGTTGAGCCAGAAAGAAAGACGTTATTAGTAATCATTTTATGATAAACTTCTATCTTTTTAGCAACTCTAATCTCACCTTCACGGTCAAGGAGGGGTACTCTACCCATCTCTTTGAGGTACATTCTGACAGGGTCATCGTAATACTTACGAGTCTTAAGTGTCTTAGATTTCTTCTCTTTCTTAACTTTTACTTGTGCTTTGCTAACTTTGTTCTCAGTCTCATCAATAACCTCGATATTCTCTTGCATCAAGTCAAAAAGAATATCGTCAATTTTATCTAGGAAAATAGGATTTGCTGGAAGAAGATCATTAATCTGTCTAAAAGTTATGAACCCAGCTTCCTTACCAATCTCAACTAATTTTTTAATACAATCATTATAAGTTAGCATTAAATCTCCTCAAGTTAATAAATTGCTTACTATTGCAGTGTTTAAGCGTAAAATTTCATTTTTAATATTTTGTTTTCTTTCTAAAAGCTCTGCTGTAAAGCCCTCAGATTGAATCTGTTTATTTACAACATTTAAATCATTTTTCAATTTCCGGAGTTTCATATCCTTGATAATGTGCAGGATATCTCTTTGGGGATCGCCTAAAAGGATTAACTCTACTGCAATATTTTTTAAACTCTCATCTTTGAAAAAATCAATGATTTGGGAATGAGTAAACAAATTTAGAAAGTCCTCATTTTCTGTCAAAGTATTAAACATTTTTTTATAATTACCATCAAAAAAGTAATCTGAATTGACTATTTCGCAAATATTTTTTATCTCTTCAGGGTTATTTAACATAAATTGAAAGAGTTCTTTCTCTTCGGTATGCAGTTGAAGGTCAAAACCTATAGCAGATTTAGGTCTATTTGTAACCTGTTTCTTCTGACTAACGCTAGCTCTCACAGAATTCTCATTAATAGCAAATTCTTCACTAACACTTTTTATCATCATCTCTCTATCAATAAGATCATTAATCTTACCTACACTTTCCAGGACTAATTTAATTTTATCCTTATTCTCACTAGCTAGGATTTGAGTTTCTTTAACGAATCTAAGAAAGGGAAGAGGTTTATCGATTAGAGTTTGAAGATATTCCTTACCTTTACTAAGAAGAATAGAGTCTGGATCCTCACCTTCAGGTAAAGGAACAACCTTAGCTGTTAAGCCCATTTCAATACATTTTAATCCACTAGAAATTGCAGCTTTCCGTCCGGCATCATCTCCGTCATAAAGGAGGTAAACATTTTTAGTGTATCTACTTAGCAAGGTTAACTGTTTTTCAGTGAGGGCGGTACCTAGTGCAGCCACACTATTGGTAAAACCTTCTGAATATAAGCGTAAGAAATCTAGGTAACCTTCTGAAATGATAGCATAATTAACTTTAGCAATTTCATATTTAGTTAGAAAAAAACCATAAAGTTCATTACCTTTGGTATAAAGTTCAGTGGTAGGAGAATTGATATATTTCCCACCTTTTTCTTGATTATCTAGTTGTCTACCACCAAAGGCTACAATCTGACCAGTATGAGAATGTATGGGGAAGATAAGTCTATTTCTAAAAGCATCATATCGGCCTTTATTAGAATCTTTAAACAAACCACTATCGGTGATAATTTCTTGAGAAATATCTTCTCGCTTGACTTGGTTGAGAAGTCCTGTGAAACTATCTAAAGCATAACCTAATTCAAGTTTATTTGCTAATTCTTGGGGAATCCCCCTATCCTCTAAATATTTATAGACATCTTGTCCAAATTCATTTAAATTATCGACATAGTATTCTTTGGCTAACCTATAAATATCAAGGAGTTTTGTCTTTTTGGAAACAGCTCTTCTATCATTTGCAGTTTCTTTAACTGTGATACCAACTCTTTGGGCTAGTTTTTTAACTGCTTCTATGAAGGTTATTTTCTCATATTCTTGGACAAAAGTGAAAACATTCCCTCCCTTACCACAGACAAAGCATTTAAATATCTGCTTTTGCTCAGATACCATCATAGATGGATTTCTATCATCATGAAAAGGGCATAAGCCTTTGTAGTTTGTGCCACTCCGTTTGAGAGGAAGGTAAGCTGATATGACATCAACAATATTATTACTTTCTCTTATTTGCTCTATCAAAGAAGAATCCATTAACTTTTATCCTTAAATTTTCTTTTATATATATAACTTAAAATAATCATTAAATTTTGCTAAAATAATTTTATTTTAGTGAAGTTCAACTATTGTTACTCCTGAGCCACCAGCATTTTCTGGGGGAGTATAGAAAGTTTTCACTATTCTAATTCTTTGCAGATGCTGTCTC
This sequence comes from Cloacimonadales bacterium (SeqCode), assembly GCA_963678375.2. GTDB lineage: Bacteria > Cloacimonadota > Cloacimonadia > Cloacimonadales > JAFGVF01 > JAEKNW01. The sequence goes on along the minus strand of OY782831.1, from coordinate 816,102 downwards.
ACTTTGGTTCTTAAAGCACCTGTACCCTTGCCATGTACTATTCTAAGTTTCTTCAAACCTGCTAAGTTGGCATTGTCGATAAATTCATTGATTAGGCTTTTTGATTCATCAAAGGTTAAACCAAGTAACTTTAGTTCAAAGCTGGCATTGGGAGCATGATTAGTGGATACAATAGAAACAGCTTGATCTTTATCTTTTTTCTTCTGCCTGTGCTCAGGAAGCGATATTATGTTATCTAATGTAGTTTTGAAGGTTATTCCATCCATATCTACTATAAGAGAAGATTTATTTATTTCAGCAATAGTTGCTTCAGTTTCAAAACTTTCTACCCATACTCGCATTCCTACTTGAGCTTCTTGAATTTTGGATCCTTTCTTTTTTGATAGCTTCTGACTTTCAGTTTTTATTTCTTGATGCTTTTGATTTAGCTTTTTTAAGATATTCTGATTTCTTGATTTTCTTTCTTCTTTATCTAATTTCTTGATTTTATCTAAGTCTTGATTAAGCTCTTTTTGCATTTCAATTAAATACTGTTGAGCTTCTTTTAAATGCCTCTTTTTAATTTCTTTAGCTTCTGTCTCTAGTTGGTTAATCTTCTTCTTGTATTCTTCTTCTTTTCCCTTTAATAGAGCAAGTTGAAGTTCATGCTTGTAGGTAATCTGACCTAGCTTTTTCTTCTCAACTTCAAGTCTTTTAATTAAATTAGTTAGTTCTACATTCTGAGTTCCAGCTAAGTCTTTAGATCGCTGAATAATATCTTCATTAAGACCTAAACCTTCAGCTACATCAATAGCGAAAGAATCTCCAGGTAGACCAAATACAAATCTATAGGTTGGTTTATGTTCACGAGCATCAAATTGCATAGAAGCATTACGGCAATTCTGATTTTTCTCAGCAAAGACCTTTAAGGCTGTGAAGTGGGTTGTTATAATACCTTTGGCAGATAACTTCTCAACCTCTTCCAACACAGCTTGGGCAAGGGCTGAACCCTGCTCAGGATCTGTTGATGAACCAATCTCATCTATTAGAATAAGGGTCTTATTATTAGCATTATCAATCATTTTTTTTATCTGACCAATATGTGATGAGAAGGTAGATAAAGAGGATTCAAGAGATTGCTCATCTCCAATATCTGCTAGAATATGCTCAAAGATACCTATCTGACTTTCTTTATCAGCAGGAATTGGCAGACCTGATAAGGCCATCATAGTTAAGAGTCCTGTTCCTTTCAAGGTAACAGTTTTACCACCTGTGTTAGGACCTGATAAAACTAATATATTATAATCATGACCAATCTTTAGTTCAAAGGGGATAACCTTATCCACTCCTCGTAAAGTATGAATTAAGAGGGGATGTCTGGCTCCTTTTAAGGATATAATTGGAGACTCAACTATATTGACTTTATTAGCTTTCAAATAGTTTGAGAAGGAAGCACAAGCAAAGAAGAATTCAAACTGTCCTATCAGCTCGGTATTGCTTATTAAACTCTCCTGTAAGGGAAGAATAAGCTCGGTAAACTTCTTGAAAATCTTGTAAATTTCTTCTTTTTCAGCTTGTTTTAAGTAGGATATTTTGTTGTTCATCTCTACTATTTCTGGGGGCTCAACAAAGACTGATGCTCCGCTAGAAGATCTCTCTTGTACTACACCACCCACAAACTTTACTTTCCCTTCTTTAATAGGTACAACAAATCTGTCACCTCTAGTAGTAACTATCTTTTCTTGTAAATACTTCTCAAATTTAGGGTCATGCAATTTACTGTTAAGTGTTCTCTGAATACTTAATCTAGTGTCTTTTCTACTCTTTCTAATTCTATTTAGTTCTGAAGAAGCAGTATCTAAAATATCGCCTTCAGGTGAGAAAATTCTATCATATCTATCACTTATTTCTGGGTAAGCTTGCAAGTTTTCAAAATATTTCTTTACTACTTGATAACCTTCAAAAGAAGCTAGTTTTCTTTTGAGTTCATTTCCAATTCTAATATTATTAATTACAAGTTGAAACTCTTCTATGCTCATTACAAAGCCTTTAAATTCAGAAAAAAAGTCTTCTAAGTTTGAAAGATTTTCAATTCTGGCTGATAAGCCTTCTTTCAGCATAGACTGAAATGTATCTATCATCTCAGTTTGCTTATCTATGCTTCTAATATCTGCTAAAGGCTCTAAGGCATCTATTTTATCACTAGCTAAATAAGAATTACAGTGACCCTTAATTAGCTCTTTTAGCTTGTTAAATTCTAATTTATTATAGGAATACATCTATCTATATTATTTCCTCTTGTCTATTTCTATCTAAGTAGTCTTGTAAATATTGATTTATATCTTTACCCAAGACAGGTTTTAAATAGTTGCTATTAATATGGGCTGATATCTGGCAGACTTTTGAATTATTAATCTGCTTAAGAACCATTTCAAAATTTGCTATGTTCATAATGATCACAAAGAGGGTAATTACAAATTGCATAGCTAAAAGACCGAAAAGCCCCCCTAATAATCTATTAAAAATATTCAAATTTAGGGTAGTTATTATCAGCTCAATTAGTTTTGTGATTAATAAGGTTATCACACTTATAATTAATATTTGTCCCACTACAGAAAGAACTGTGGACCAACCATAACTTAGTTGCCAGTTTTCTACCATCCAATCACTTAAAGGAATAGTAAATTTACTTAAAGAAATATAAAGAATTATACCAGTTATAAAACTCATTAATCCCCTAATCAGGCCTTTATATAAGCCCCAAATTACTAATAAAATTATGCAAATAGCTAAAATAATGTCTAACATCATAATTTACTCTCTTTGTTTGTTGTTAATTGGGCTAACTCTGCTTAACCCAGACAATTCTCCTTTCAGAGGAGTGGACTGGTATTCCTAGGATGGGCAAACTCTTATCAAGCAATTATCCGTCCACCATTGGAGTAATTCTGGGATAATTTATTGTTTATAATCAATAAAAAAAGAGTGCCGACTAATCAGCACTCTTCAATCTCTTCAAATTAAGTATCTATCAAATCTTTATCAATAGTAGATTTTTTTTAAACTGAAAGTAGATTACTAACAGAAAAAATTATAATAAGCTACTCAATTCTATCAGTCATAAAACTATCTGTTGAAGCGATTCATTTTTCTCATCGCTTTAACCATTTTACGCTTTGCAACATTCTCTTCTCTTCTTTTCTTAACAGAAGGTTTTTCAAAGTACTGATTCTTCTTGATATCTGATAAGATAGCAGCTTTTTCACATCTCTTTTTGAATCTCTTCAAAAGGATATCAAAAGGTTCATTGTCTCTTCCGACTACTTTAGGCACTTTACATCACCCCCTTCTTTTATAGATTTTTATATAGATTACTAAAATAATATAACATAAATATTAGTCAAGATTTATTTTGTTGCCTCTTTCTTTCTTTCTTTCTTTCTTCTACTTCAACATTAGCATTTTCTTAACTATCTCGTCATTGCTACTTTTTACACGATACAAATATGTTCCGGAAGATACTTGCTTTCCTGCATCATTGTCTCCCCTCCAAACAAGACTATGCTTGCCTGCTTCTTGACTTTCAGAAAACAATGTCTTTACTTTCTGCCCTTTTAGATTATAAATATCTACACTTACATTTCCTTTATTTGTAAGTTCATAAGAAATAGTAGTTTCAGGATTGAATGGATTTGGGTAGTTATAAGCTGATATCTCATTTGAAGGTGCAATTTCAAAGCTATCATTTTCGGTATAGTAAAGTATGTCAAAGCAAGATAAGACATATTCTTGGCAAAGATACAATTTTCCGTTGAAAACATCAAAGTCAGTAACTTGACTTTGAGTACAAATATCTGAAGTATATGACGCAAGCAGACTAAAACCACCTAGACCATCGAGTTGATACATGTAAATTTGAGCTTCTAGTTCCTTGCTAACACTGTAGAGGTAATCACCCACAACTTCGATAGAATTACTTCTTGTTACATCAGAAGTTATGGTATTCAATAAAATCCAGTTTTCGATATCTGTAATATCAAAGATGAAAATATCAGATAAATAAATCTGATTTACAGTCCAATAATTGACAAATGAAACATATGCAATATTGTTCTGTACAATAATCTCAATATCGTCAGTATAATGTTGGTTACCAAGTAAAGAGTTAAAACTGGAGGTACTTAAAAACTGAGGTTGAACGGGATTATTTAAGTCATATATTGCCATAAGCCTAGTGTGATTAACTAATATTAGATAATTATCAATAATATAAAGATTAACAGGATAATCTGATATTTCTTGAACAGATACAGAGGTAATTATCTCAGGATCTTCGGTATTAGAAATATCAATAATTTGCATGTTCAGAGATTCTGGTCCTATATGGTAGAGGTAATCATTATAAGAAGCAACTAGACCAACTTGTCCAAAACCTATTGAAGACGAAAACTCAGCTTGAGATATGCCATTTTCTGTATTATAGATGTTGATGTATTGATCGGTATTTAAGATTAGTTTATCTTCAGCAAGACAATAGCTCTTAAATCGAGCATCCCAATCTTCAGCTTCAATTGAAAATGTTTCTTCAATATTTTCAGTATTAGATAAATCATACATTGTTAGTTTTGGGTAAGCAACATCCAAAAGAGTATTGTCAATAATTTCTACCCCTACAGGATTATAATAATAGTTGTACTCATATATAATATCTGCATTTTCTATATCGCTAAAATTAACAATTACTAAGCCATACTCTAAATTTGGTTTAATGTAGTAGTCTCCGATAATAGTTGGTTTAGATTGGTAGTAATAATGAGGATCTCGCCAACTTTGATATTGAGTAATACTACTCACATCACTAATATCCCAATAGTAACCATCTGTACTTATGAGAGTTGATGAATTTCCAATAGTACCAAAATTGCTGGGATCATCATCCAAAGAGGGTAATGGACCAAAGGTCTCTAAAAGTTCTAATCCATTTGAGAAAGAAAAAACTTTAAGGTAATTTTTTTCTCTGGTAAAGATTCTCTCATTTTGAATAGCCATAACAGAATAGTCTCCATTATCATTTATTTGAAGGGAATCAATTAACTCTAAGCCTGTAGGTAAGCTCATAGTATACATTCGTAACTCTCTATGTTCGTCTGTATTACGAATCAATTGGAAAAGCAGGTTATCAAAGATTTTAACCTGTCCTGCAGATTCTAATAATTGGGATGGTGGAATGCTAAAATCATTAATATTATATGCATAAAGATTATCAGCTCTAACAAGAAGATAGTCCCCAACATCATATATCTCAGCAATATGACCATGATTAAGAGTCATGATTTCTACTGGATTATGGTTATCTGTAACATCATATAAGCAGTAGGTATAAGTACCCTGGATAAGATAGTTACCAGAAGCTCTTACTACATTGGTTATTATATCATTGGGAGAATTAATTGTATTCACTAATTCTAGGTTTTCATTAGTGTAATTATAAATAGATAAGCCATTTAGACTAGCTAGATATAGAGTAGAGTCTTTACTAGCTGCTGAAAGTGATTCTTCTGACACTGATAGAATTGAAGAGTACTCTAAACTATAGATGAAACTCACCATTAAGATAAAGATCAATATTAAATTTATTCTTTTCATTATAATTCCTTTTATTTGATTTGTTAATAGACATGGAAATCCCATGGTCTTTCTCATAAGATACTATTTAATCAAAACCATTTTATTAGTTTTGGTATAATTCCCACAAGATAAACGATAATAATATACTCCGGAAGCAACTTCTTTGCCTTGATTATTTGTTCCATTCCAGATAATCGTATGTCTCCCTTTATCAACTTCATCATTGATAAGGGTTTTGACTTTTTGGCCTTTTAAATTATATACTACTAACTCTACTTTATCTTTTTGAGGTAAGTCAAAAGAAATAGTAGTTTCAGGGTTGAATGGATTTGGGTAGTTATAAGCTGAAATCTCATTTGAAGGTACAATTTCATAAGAATCATTTTCAGTATAATATATTATATCATAGCAAATTAAAAGACTTTGGCGAGACAGATAAAGCTTATCGTTATATACATCAAAGTCTGTAAATTGGCTTGGGATGCATAAATCTGTTGTGTATGATGCAACTTGGCTATAATTACCCAATCCATCTAGCTGATACATCTTTATCTGAGTAACTCCTCTGTTACTTACACTATAGAGAAAATCACCAACAACTTCAATGTCATTGCTATATTCAACATCAGAAGTAATTGTATTAAGTAAAAGCCAATTTTGAATATCAATAATATCATAGACAAAGATGTCTGACAAGTAATTCTGATTTACTGCTAAATAATTGATATACGAGGCATATAAAATGTTATCTTTAACTTCAAATTTTGCTTTATTTGCTATATGCTGTGTCCCTTGTAGAGTATTACAAGAGAAGGAACTTAGGTGCTCTGGTGCTACTGGATTACTTAAGTCATAAATTGAAACACGTAAAAATTCATTTACCAATAATAGATAATGATCAACAACATAAGAAGATATCGGTGCATACATAATTTCATTAACATTAACTGAACCTACAATTTCAGGATTTTCTGGTTGTGAAATATCTGTAATTTGCATTTGCAGACTTTCTCCGTCTACATTATAAAAGTAATCATCATAAGTAGCTATTTGACCGATTGCTCCCAACTCTACTGTAGAACAAAACTCTGGATTGGCTACTCCATTTTCAGTATTCAAGATTGTTAAATCTTCTTCATTAACTAATAATAACTTATTCTCAGTACATAAAAAGTTATAAAAGTAAGTATTCCAGTCTCTGTTATTATCTTCCGGAATTTCTTGTATATTTTCGGAAACGCTTAAATCAAACATCTTTAATTTCGGGTAAGCAACATCCAAAAGAGTGTTATCAATAATTTCAATGCCTACATAATTTTGATAAGAATTTAAATCATATATTATCTCTGGATTCTGGATATCACTAAAATCAACAATTACTAGCCCATACTCTTTATTTGGTTTAATATAGAAATCTCCTATCATAGTTGGTTTTGATCGGTAGTAATAATGGTCATCACGCCAATTTTGATACTGAACAATATTGTTTACATCACTGATATCCCAATAGTAGCCATCGGCACTGATTAAGGTGGAAGAATTTCCAATAGTTGAAATATTGTACTCATCATTATCTAGAGGAGGCAAAGGTCCGAAAGTTTCCACTAGTTCAAGTCCGTTTGAATAAGCAAATACATAAAGATAATCTTTTTCTCTCACAAAGATTCTCTCATTTTGAATAGCCATAACAGAATAGTCTCCACTATCATTTAGCTCGTATGAATCAATTAAGTCTACTTCAGTTGGTAAGCTCATTGAATAATCTTCTAATATAAAACTATTAGATTCTGAATAGAATCTTAGAGCAAAAAGCCTATTTTCGGCTACTTTAAATTGTTGAGGAGAAGTTAATATCTGGGTAGGAGGAAGATTAAAATTCATAATATTATAAACATATATGGAGTCTGATTTTACTATGAGATAATTATCAATTAATTGGCAATCATGAATGTAATCTAAACCAAGTGATGTTATTTCTATTGGATTTGTACTATCAGTGATGTCATATAATCTGATATCATTATTAGTTGTATTATAATGTATAAGATAATCACCTGAACTATAAACTCTATTATAAACAGATTGGTAATTAATATTAATTATATTTACTAATTCTAATCTTTCATTGGTATATTTATAAATGGATACACCAATTAAACTAGCAACGTAAAGAGTAGAATCTTTAATTGCGACTGTATTTGAATCCTCAGAAACAGATAGAATAGAAGCGTACTCTAAGCTCCAAACTAAGCCTATTAGTAAAATAAATGCTAACATTAAAGCTACTTTTTTCATCCTTTCTCCTTTATTCTAAATTCTCTCTATATAATAATTATTTACTTGAAATAAAAATAGTATTATAGAATTTATTTGTCAATAGTTTTATAATCTATTTTGTAAATTATTATTGCCCTTAATAAGACAAGGTGTTCTTAGAGTATTTTTATTAGATTCCTCTTCTACCAAGATGCAAGTTGTCTGAAGTTTTTAACTTTCAATTTTTTATAAATTTTAATTGACTTATTCACAGCGATTTATTATACTTGTAAAAATATAAATATGCTCTCGAGCTAAATAAGGAGAAATTATGTTAAAAGGATCATATGTTGCTTTAGTAACTCCCTTTAAAAACAACGATATAGACTATAATGCTTTAGAAAAATTAATAGAATTCCACATTAAGAATGGAACAGACGGCATTCTTTTAATGGGAACAACAGGTGAATCACCAAACATTGCTTCTGATGAAAGAGAACGTTTACTACAGTTTTGCATTCAGAAAATAGATAAAAGAGTTAAGATAATGGTTGGTAGTGGTACAAATAATTATCATCAGACACTTTCACTAACCAAGAAAGCTGAGAACTTAGGAGTTGATTATGCTCTAGTAATAACTCCTTATTATGTTAAACCTACACAGAAAAGTCTCTACGAATACTTTAATCTAATAGCTGATCAAGTAAAAATCCCAATCGTGATTTACAATGTTCCAGGTAGAACTGGAGTGAATATGAATTCTGAGACAACGATTAAGCTTGCTAAAGACTGTAAGAATATAGTAGGAATCAAAGAAGCCACTGGCGATATTCTTCAAGCTTCACGCATTGTAATGGGTACAGATAAGAATTTCTCTGTTATGTCTGGTGAAGATGCTTTAAATCTTCCACTTTACTCTGTCGGTTGCAAGGGAACTATATCTGTTACAGCTAATATTATCCCTGATAAAGTTCACAGACTATGGGCACTTTGTATGGATAATAAATGGAATGAGGCTAGAAAATTGCATGAAGAAATATTAGATCTCAATAGTATTATGTTTATTGAATCAAATCCAATTCCTGTTAAAGAAGCTTTAGCAATGATGGGAATGATAGATTTAGAGATTAGAATGCCCCTTACATTATTGGAGGAAAAGAATAGAGACTTGCTCAGAGAAACTTTAAAAAGATATAAATTAATTAAGAAATAGATAAGGAGTTATAATGAATTTAGAGATAGGAAAGATCTATCAGAACTTTGAACTTAAATGGATAAAAGAGATAAAAGAAATAAACAATACCCTTCATTATTTTGAACATCAGAAGAATGGAGCTGGCTTACTATATTTTAAAAACGATGATATAAATAAAGTCTTTACTATTGGTTTCAAAACATTACCAGAAGATTCCTGTGGAACCCCTCATATCCTGGAACATTCAGTCTTAAACGGCTCACGTAAATACCCTTGTAAAGAACCATTTATGGAGCTAGTTAAGGGGTCATTAAAGACTTTCTTGAATGCTTTTACTGCTTCAGATAAGACAATGTATCCAATTGCTAGTACTAATCAAAAAGATTTTATGAACCTTATGGATGTCTATTTAGATGCTGTTTTATATCCTAAAATTTATGATACTGAAGAAATATTCTTACAAGAGGGTTGGCATCATGAAATCTTCAATAAAGAAGATGATGTTATCTTTAATGGTGTTGTTTATAATGAAATGAAAGGTGCTTTCTCATCTCCAGAATCAATCATCTACCGTAAAATCCAGGCTGTGTTAAATCCTGACAATTGTTATAGCTTTGAATCTGGTGGCGATCCAGATGTTATACCTGAACTAACTTATGAAAAGTTTTTAAACTTCCATAAAAGATATTATCATCCAAGCAACAGCTATATTTCTCTTTATGGTGATTTAGATTTAGAAGCAGCTCTTAAGAAGATTGATAATGAATATTTAACTAATTTTGATAGATTAGATATTGATACAGATATTCCACTTCAAAAAGCTTTTACTAAGCCTCTAGAAAGTGTTGATTACTACCCAATTGGACAATCTGATTCTGAAGAGAATAAGAGCTTTATCTGTCATAGCTATAGTGTAGGTAATATTCAAGATGCAAGAACTAATATGGGAATAGGACTTTTAAGTAATATTCTTATTGATATGGAAGGAGCTCCACTTAAAGAAGCATTACTAGAAGCTGGTTTAGGGCAAGATGTTTTCTCAATTCATGACTCTTCTATCTTGCAACCAGTCCTATCTTTCATTGTTAAAAATACAAACGCTTCTGAAAAGGATAAAATAGCTAAAGTAATCACTGATACCTTGAATAAACTTGTTAATGAGGGTATAGACAAAAAGCTAATCGAGGCTGTTATCAACTCATTAGAATTCCAACTAAGAGAAGCTGATACTAGAACATATCCTAAGGGCTTGTTCTATCAAATGCAGGCTTTTAATGGTTGGATGCATTGTGATGATCCTATGCTTTATCTTGAATTTGAAAGTTCTCTTGATTATATCAGAAATCAAGCTGACAATGGCTATTTTGAACAACTTATCAAAGACTATATCTTGGAGAATAAGCACCAAGCAGTGGTTACTCTTCTCCCAAAGAAAGGGCTTACTGAAGATAAAAACCAAAAGCTTAAAGAATCTTTAGCTGAATATAAGAAATCTCTCAATGAAGATGATTTAGCTAAATTAATCAAGAAGAATGAAGTTCTTAGAAAACGTCAGCAAACACCTGATACTGAAGAAGAATTAGCTAAGATACCTCATATAGAACTTTCTGATATTAGCCCTAAGCCTCTTCCGGTAAAATATACAGTTTGTAAAGAAGAAAAATATGACTACTTAGAAGTTGATTCTCCAACTAATAAGATATCTTATGTAAGATTAGATTTTAATGCTAAAGCTTTAGAAAGAGAAGAATGGAAATGGCTTGGTCTATTAGATGTTCTTTTAACTAAAGTTGATACTGAATCATATAAATACCACCAGCTATCTAACGAAATCCATATTAATCTTGGTGAATTCTCTACTGCTTGTGATTTCGTTCCTGAACAAAAAGGAAGAAATGAAGCAAAAATTATGTTCAAGGTTTTCGCAAAAGCTTTGCTTTCTAAAATAAACCATATACCTAATTTCTTAGATGAGATTCTTCTCAAATCAAAGTTTGATAACAAAGCTAGAATTCAACAAATTCTTAGAGAGGCTAAGTCTCGTAAAGAGATGACTATGATTCAAGGTGGACATATCCTAGCAATTAATCAAGGAAGAGCTCAATTGCGCTCAGAATATGATTTTGTTAATGAATCATCAGGATACAACTTCTATAAATTCTTAAGAGAACTAGAAAAGAATTTCGATGATAAATTCCAACTTATCCAAGAAAAATTAGCTAGTGTTACCAGCAAGATCTTCAGACAAGCTTTCACTTTAGCTATAGCTGGGGAACAAGCTGATAATAACTCTGTTAAAGAAGTTCTTAACAAATTTATTGATAAATTACCTCAAGCTAAGACTGAAACTCCTACAATTAACTTCACAAAGTCTCATAAAAACCTAGCTTTAACTGCTCCAATCAATGTTCAGTACACTGGTATGATTTGTGATTATGACCAAGTTGGTATGGCTTATAATGGCTCAGGAATTGTGATAAATAATATCTTAAGCTCTGACTATCTTTACAACAATATAAGAGTTCAAGGTGGTGCTTATGGGGCAATATTTGCTTATGGTGATGGAGGACATTTCTCTCTAGTTTCCTACCGTGACCCAAATTTAGCAAGAACCTATAAAGTTTATGAAGGAATCCCTGAATATTTAGCAAATTTCAAGGCTACAGATGCTGAAATGTCAAAACAAATTATTGGCTCAATTGCTAATATTGATATTCCTTTATCTCCTCGTATGACTTTAGATACTGCTTGCCACTTTAATTATGCTAATATTACTCCCGATTATAGATTAAGAATTAGAAGTGAACTGCTTAATACTAGTGTTGCTGATGTTAGAAGTCAAGCAGATAATTTTAGAAAAGCTTTAGCTACAGGTATTAAAGTTACTGTTGGAGCTAATAGTAAGATTCAAGAAGACAAAGATATGTTTGATGAGATTGAAAATATATTAGAATAAAATAAGTTAAGAGACCTAATCTCTTGTCTTATAGTTAATAATAATAATTAAGAGACGCATTTAATTTGCGTCTCTTAATGTATATTAGTCTGTTTTTATGTTCTTGGTTGTCAGTCTCCCTATAAATTACTGATCTTTTCCTGAGAGACTAACAATCGAGGTATAGGATAAAGGTCATTAATAAAAATCTTGACATATATAGGCTATCATAAATATTTTGTTACGCTAAAGGAGTTTTATTTATAACTCTTTAGAAAAAAGTGAATTAACTTAGTGATAAGTAAAAAGAAAAGGAGAAAGGATGAAGACTTTAACTCCCACCCCGGATCAGATCCAAAGGGAATGGTATGTTATCGATGCTGAAGGTCAAACTTTAGGTCGTATTGCTACTAAAATAGCTTCCATTCTCCGCGGAAAAAACAAGCCTTATTTTGCTACAAACTTAGATTGTGGTGATTATGTGGTTGTTATTAATGCAGAGAAAGTAGGAGTAACTGGTACAAAAGCAGATTCAAAAGTGTATCAGAACTTCAGTGGCTATCCAAGTGGTTTAAGAGAAGTTAGCTTCAAAAGAATGTTAGACTCTAAACCAGAAGAAATTATTAGAAGTGCTGTTAAAGGTATGTTACCTAAAAACACCCTTGGCAGACAGATGTTTAAGAAATTGAAGGTGTATGCTGGAACAGAACATCCTCATACAGCTCAACAACCAAAGACTTTATAGTTTAGGAGAAATTAATGCAGTATTTCGACGCAACAGGCAGAAGGAAAAATGCTGTAGCACGTGTGAGAATCACCCCTGGAACAGGAAAAAGAATTATCAATGGTAAGCTTATGAAAGATTACCTTCAAAGAGAAGTTCTTGAGATGGTTGTGGAACAACCATTTGAAGTTTCCGGTTTATCAGACAAACTTGACCTTAAGGTTAATGTTATGGGTGGTGGATTATCAGGTCAAGCTGGTGCTATCAGACATGGTGTTTCAAGAGCCTTAGTTATCTATGATGAATCTTTAAAATCTGATCTTAAGAAGAATGGTTTTCTTACACGTGACCCAAGAATGGTCGAAAGAAAGAAACCAGGTCGTCCAAAAGCAAGAAAAAGATTCCAGTTCTCAAAACGTTAATCTATTATATTCAGATTATCAAGAAAACTGCTTAGAAGTTGCAAGGCGGTGTCTATTATTAAATTAGTAATAGACTGAATTGCGTAGATTTTAAGCAGAAAATTAACCGTAACAAGAGGAGTAATTTAATGTCAGTTGTAACAATGAAACAACTACTTGAAGCTGGTGTACACTTTGGTCATCAGACTCACAAATGGAACCCTAAAATGAAGAAATATATCTTCATCAAAAGAAATGGTATCCATATATTAGATTTAAAACAGACTGTAGATGCTATCAACGAAGCATATCAGTTCCTTAAGGATGTCGCCAGTCGTGGTGAAGAAATATTATTTGTAGGAACAAAGAAACAGGCTGTAGATGCAATAAAAGAAGCAGCAGAAAAAGCTGGGGTATTTTATGTAAATAATCGTTGGTATGGTGGAATGCTTACAAATATGAAGACTATTCGCCAATCAATCGAAAAGATGAAACAGTATGAACAGATTTCAGAAGATGGAAGCATAGCTAATTATACTAAATTAGAAGCTTTAAAAATGAAAAGAATGCACGACAAGATCGAATCAGGTCTTGGTGGTATTCGTGATATGGAAAAAGTTCCGGGTGCAATTTTTGTTGTTGATACTAAACAAGAAGCTATTGCTATCCATGAAGCAAAAAAACTTAATATTCCATTAATCGGTATGGTTGATACAAATTGCGATCCTGATAAGATTGATTTCGTTATCCCTTCAAATGATGATGCTATTAGAGCAATCTCATTAATTTCTGACATTATGGCTAATGCAGTTATCGAAGGTAGAAATATTCTTGAAGAAGGTAATGTGGAAACTAAAGCAACCGAAGAGAAAGAGCTTGTAGAAGAAGCTACTCCAGCTGAAGAAAAAGCTGAAGAAAAAGTTGAAGAGAAAGAACAAGCTAAAACTGAAGTAGAAAATAAAGAATAAGAATAAATTGGTAGTTCCCGATTTATTCGGGAACTTTTTTTTAATTAAATAAAGATTTAGGTTTTGAATAGAGACTTAATCTATAGAAAGGAGTTAATTATGGCAACAATTACTGCAGCAATGGTAAAAGAATTACGTCAGAAAACAGGCGTAGCTATGATGGATTGCAAAAAAGCTCTTAAAGAGACTGATGGTGATGTAGATCAAGCAGTAAAATTTCTTCGTGAAAGAGGAATGGCTAAAGCTGAATCAAAGAACGATAGAGATACAAAAGAAGGTTTAATCTACTCTTATATCCATGGAAATGGTAAAATTGGTGTTCTTGTAGAAGTTAACTGTGAAACTGACTTCGTGGCTAACACAGATGATTTCAAAGATCTTTGTAAAGATATTGCTATGCAAATCGCAGCTACAGACCCTATCGCTCTAAGACCTGAAGATATTGATCCTCAGTTAATCGAAAGTGAAAAGGAAATTGCTAAAAATAAAGCTATCCAAGATGGAAAACCAGAAAAGATTATTGAAAAAATCGTTAATGGTGTAATTGAAAAATTCGGTAAGACTAATACTCTTTATTTCCAAGAATTTATCAAAGATCCATCAAAAGATGTTAATACAGTTATCAAAGAAGCTATCTTCAAACTTGGTGAAAATATTCAAGTAGCTAGATTCACAAGATATAGTATCTAATAGCCAGGGATTAAGTATATGAGTCCTTATCATCCCGAAAAAATCAATAGGGTAATAATCAAACTAAGTGGCGAATTTCTCGCAGGAGAAAAGGGATTTGGTTTTGATGAAGGTCTTATTGATCGTATTACTAATGACATTATCGAAGTTAAACGATTAGGATATAGTGTTGGTATTGTACTTGGTGGCGGAAATATCTTCCGCGGTGGATCTTGGTCCAATGCTAAAATGAATAGAGTGACATTAGATAATATTGGAATGATGGCTACTATTCAAAATGCTTTATACCTTGCAGAAGTCTTGAAAATCAAAAATTACTCAACAGAAGTTCTTAGTGCAGTTAAGGCAGAAAAGATTGCTAAATTTTATACTCCAACTAGAGCTATTCAGTCTATGAAAGAAGGCAAAATAGTCTTTCTTTGTGGTGGAACAGGAAATCCTTATTTTACCACAGATACAGCTGTTGTTCTTCGTGCTGCTGAAATGGAGGCTGATCTAGTTCTTAAGGGAACTAAGGTAGCTGGAGTGTTCACTAAAGACCCAGTAAAATACTCTGATGCTGAATTTATTCCAGAGATTACTTTTGCAGATGCGATTCATAGACAGCTGAATGTTATGGATATGACTGCTTTTGCACTAGCTAAAGAGAATAATATTCCTATCAAAGTATTTGATTTATCTGTACCTGGAAATCTAGCAAAAGCAATCGCTGATGTTAATGTTGGCACTTTTGTTGGAAACGATTTAAGTAACTCATAAATATTGAGAGGTCAATGATGCAAAAATTATTGAAAAATGTAGATGAAAATATGAAATTAGCTCTTGATGCTCTTGGTAGAAATTTTAGTAAACTTAGAACTGGTAAGGCTTCTCCTGCCGTTTTAGATGATATTAAAATAGACTACTATGGAACTCCAACTCCTATCAAACAGCTTGGTAATATAACAGTCCCAGAAGCTCGTACAATCGTTATTCAGCCTTGGGATAAAACTATCCTTACTGAAGTCGAAAAAGCTATTCTAGCTGCTAATATCGGCGTTACACCTGATAATGATGGTAATGTGATTAGATTACCTTTCCAGGCTTTAACTGAAGATAAAAGGAAAGAGATTGTTAAACAGGTTAAAAAGTTAGGTGAAGAAGCGAAAATTGCTGTTCGTAATGTGAGAAGAGATGCTAATGATCAAGCTAAAAAGATGAAGAAAGATTCTGAAATCTCTGAAGATGATGAAGCTAAACTTCTTAAGGATATTCAAGAAAAAACTGATAAGTGGATTAAAGAAATTGATCAAACTATCACAAATAAAGAAAAGGATGTTTTGAGCGTTTAGTTCTTAATATCTGATTATATATTAAAAGAGGTGCTAATTAGCACCTCTTTTGCTTTTACTTGCCAGACGGTGGACAAGCTGTCCGTTGTCCGACAAAACCGACAAAGTTTTCCACACACCGACATAACAAAAAAAAGAGGCTGATCTCTCAGCCTCTTGAATTTATTTATAGTATCTTCTTATTTTTGAAGAACCATTTTCTTGTTGATAGTTTGGTTATCAGTTTTTACTCTTAAGAAGTAAACACCTGAAGAAACATTATTATTTTGTGCATCTGTACCATTCCATACAACTTCTTTATTACCAGCAGTAATATTACCACTAAGAACAGTTTTAACTAACTGACCTTTAAGGTTATAAACAGCAACATTAGCATTACCTGCTTTAGACATGTTGAATCTGATAGTTGTTTCAGGGTTGAATGGGTTTGGATAGTTAGTTACATTAGAAACAACCGGAGCAATTTCTTCATTATAGTTATCAACAGCACCGTTAACAACTAAAGCTCTAACCATTAAGTTACCAGCAGTTTGAGCATCCCAAGATGCACCTTGGTCTGTTGATAAGTAATAATTACCATCATTATCTGTATCTAAACCGATAACAGGAGCATTATTAACATTAACGAAAGTAATGAAGAACTGACCGTTTTCAAATGTGTATTCGTTTTGTAATTCGATAGTGTTCCAACCTTGAACTAAATCTGCATTTTGAATAACAGCAGTTGCAAGGTTTTCATCAGGCATTCCATTTTCAGCACTATAGATTCTATATAACATGTTAGCAGAATTCATTGAATGTACATAGAATTTGATATACTGTAAAGTAGCTTCGTGAGTGTGCATAAATTTTGCACCCATAATGTTACTAACACCAGCAGTAGCACCTTCTTCAGCTGTTCCATCATCGTTCATAACTTCAGTAAGTCCACCAGGTAATAAGAATGCTGTAGTTGTAACACCTTGAGATTCGTTAATACCAAATAATGAAGTAACTTTATAATAGTTAAGAACACCAAGAACAGGAGTTGTATGTAGGTATTCAGTATCTACAGTTTCAGCTAAGAATGTGAAGTTATTACCATCTTCTGAATGATAAACTTTGTAACTATCAGCTGAAGGAAGATTAGGATCATTTTCCATAATTGTAGCTTTTACAGCAATATTAGTTAAACCATCATTTTGTGTATATACTTCACTGATAGGTAACCAACTACCTTGGATAAATGCAAATGAACCTTCTTCTACAGAAGTACCTTCTGCAAGTAAACCTTGGTCAACAGTGTCAAAATCACCAACACCAACGAAGATAGAACCATTAGCTGGAATCATAATGCTTTCAGCCATAACATCGACTTCCATCCATTGTTGAGCAACCATACCAGTTACGCCTGTAACAGTAGCTAAAAGATCACCAGGTAAACCAGCATTGTTTGACCATGCCATAACAGAAGCTGAACCAGTAATTGCATCACCAAAAGTATACATATTGAAGCTAATCTTTGAAAGTGGTTTGTCATAAGAATCATTATTTTCTACAAGAATAGCATAAGGTTGTCCATCACTAATAACTGATGTGAAAGTACCATTAGTCCAAGTTACATCTGTCTCAGTCATTTGTAGAGGAGCTTCCCAATCTAATTGGACTTCTTCACCCATTACTTCAGCTTGTAAGTTGTAAGCTTCTGCAAGATAAACTTCAGTAGTAACTCTGAAGTCATCAACCATAACACCTGAACCTTCAGGAGTATCATCGTCTGAACGGAAGTAAATTTTGAATCTAACATCTTCACCAGCGTAGTCATCAAGTCTAGCTTCTAAAGAATAAGCTTCATGAACAGGCATCCAAACATCTGGAGCATCTGAATAGATATAATTGTTTCCATTTGGATCTGCATAAGGGTTTGACATTGCATACCATGCATTAGAACCATCAAGTTGAATTTCATAACCCCAGTAGTCAAGTGCAGATACAGCACCACCAGCATCAGGATCAGTGAAAGCACCCATAATTTCAAATGTAGCTACAATTTCACCTTCACTAGGAAGTGTGATAAGTGGAGAAATGATAGCATTTAAAAGATTAGGATCATATGAACCAGCTTCGTTTTGAAGTTGATAAACATGGCTACCTGAGAAAGCATTGGTAACTTCAGCTAAGTTCCAGTTGTTTCCACCTAGAGGAACTAAACTTGAAGCAACCATATCGCCAACAGTACCATCATTAGTGAATGAACCTAAAGAAATGTTATCAATTTTAATACCAAACATGTCTTCATCATCACCAGTGTTATATGCAGGATCAGATGCAAAAGCAAATCTTACATAAACTGTTTGGCCTTCATAAGCTGAAAGATCGAAAGAAGCTGTAGTCCAACCATCTGAAGAACCACCCCAACCAGGAACATTTGGACCTTCGCCATGAATATCACCGAATGAGAACATTGATGTTGCATCATAAGCAGGAGTTCCGTCTAAAACTGTCCAGTTTTCTTGGTCTGTTGAAACACGTAAGTTGGCACCATCCCAACCATTATATTCGCCAGTACCACCTGGTTCTTCCATATTGTAGTTTAAATCGAAAGTTAAAGTTGAGTTACCAGCAGTAACATTGATAGCAGGTGTATCAAGAACTAAATAGAGGTTATCAATGTAACCACCATTATCGCCACCCATCCACCAAACGTCACCATAAGTTCCGCCTTCATTGAATACGTGCCATTCTTGTGGAGCTGCAGTTTCATCAACTATAGTCCAGTTATCTTCACCTTCAAAATCATCAATCCAAGAGATTTGTTCAAAACGATCTTCTCTTGAAGTTTGTGAGTTGTTCATTTCTGCTACTCTAAAAGAGTTAGCAAAAGATGTACTAACTAATAAAATCAAAGCAAGTACAAATAACAAGTTCTTTTTCATATTTCCTCCCAGAAATTTATAAATTTAATTATCTATAAGGCAAGTTACAAGCTTTAAAGTAAATGTCAAACTTTTTTTTACATTTTTTAAGTTTTCTGCATTTATAAATAGCTCAAGTGCTATTTATTTATCCTGAAATACAAGTCAAATTAACTGTATTGTAGCCTGTATAAATCGTAGTATAATCCTTCTTTCCTTAACAATTCTTGATGGTTTCCCTCCTCAATTATCTTACCTTTATGAAGGACAATAATCCTATCAGAATGCTGGATAGTTGAAAGTCTATGGGCTATAATGATAGAGGTTCTATTTTCCATAATTTTCTCCAAGGCATCTTGAATTAAGATTTCAGTTTCAGTATCAATATTAGAGGTTGCTTCATCAAGAATAAAGATTGAAGGATCGTAGGCTAAAACACGAGCAAAGGCAATCAATTGTCTTTGTCCTACTGAAAAAGTGGAACCCCTTTCCATTACAGGTTCATAATATTTTTCAGGAAGTTGTTGTATAAAAGTATGAACATTAACATGCTTAGCAACTTCAATCATGCGATTATCATCTAGTTTTTCATTATTAAGCAAAATATTATCTTTGATCGTACCTGAGAATAAGAAGACATCTTGCTGAACTATTCCAATATTCTGTCTAATATCATGCAAGGAATAAGAAGCAAGAGGTTTATCATCGATTAAAATTTCTCCTTTTTGGTAAGGATACATACCTAAAATTAAGTTAACTATTGATGTTTTTCCTGATCCAGTATGTCCAACCAAGGCTACTTTTTCTCCAGGATTAATTGTAAAGGATACATCTTTGAGCACCCATTCATCAGGATTGTAAGCTAACCAGACCTTCCTGAATTCAATTTTACCATTGAAGATTTTATTGATAGTAAGTTGGTCTCGATAGTCATCAACATCATCTTCCATAAGATCAAAGATTCTTTCAGCACCAGCCATAGCTCCTTGCAAAATATTAAATTTTTCACTAAAATCATTAATAGGTTGGAAAAGTCTAGTAACATAGAAGGTGAAGGCTGTGAAAGTACCTATAGTTATGACACCATCTAAGATCTGTCCACCTCCATACCAGAGTATTAGGGCAACAGATATTTGTGACATAACATGGATGATAGGACGGAAGAAAGCAAAGAGTTTTAACTGGGCATAATTAGTCTCAAAGTACTCTTGATTTAACTTATCAAAATAAGCCATTTTAATCTCTCTTTGATTAAAGAGATTAATAATCTTAACCCCAGACATGTGTTCTGCTAAGGTGGCATTAAGAGCTGCTAATTTCTTTCTTACAACTCTATATATTTTACGAGTTTTTTTCTTAAAGATATTAATCAAAATAATTACAAATGGTATAGTAATAAAACTTACTAAGGCAAGTTTCCAATTTAGAGCAAGCATAATCGATATGATAATGATAATCATTATAACATCTTGTACTATAGTAATAACACCTGCAGCAAGCATTTCATCAATAGACCTAATATCATTAGTTACTCGTGTCACAAGTCTGCCAACTGGGTTTTTATCAAAGAAAGATGTAGGCATCTTTTGTAGATGTCTGTAAAGGTCAGTTCTAAGATCATTCATAGCATGTTGAGAAAAATAGCGAGTCATATAGGTCTGTAAAAACTGGAAAACAAATCTCAAAGATATAAAGATCAGGTAAATTAATCCTAATATCCAGAAATTAATTACAACAGACTTTTTCCCAAATATTTTGTAGTCAATCTGCTTATTTAAATTTAGAATATCTGAAGCTGAAAGATTCTTTACTGCTGAATAGGGAAGTGCTAAATACTCTTCTGATACTTCAGTAAGAGTATTCTCAAGATTATTTTCTTTAATAATTTGATTATTCCTAGTATTGTAAGGAACAACATAGAATAATTCTTCATTGATTTTATACTTAGGCATCTTCTCAGGATAGAGTTTTTGAACTCGTTTAACTTCCTGGCTATCAATAATAAAAGAAGTAGAACCATTATAATCACTGATAAAATAAGAATCATCAGCTAGTATCTCTTCTAGTTCTTGTCTATTATCTTGTGATTTAGTAGTATAAATTTGTTTATTAGGAATGATAAAATCATCCAAAGCAGACTTAGTAATCAGGGGAAGAACTAATTCTATACCCGCAATTACAAATAAGACTAGCAGAGATAAAATTACCATCCATAAGTATGGTTTGAGGTAGTTTAAGAGATTAGCTATCAGTCTTCTATCTAATATATTTTTCTTGATTTCATCAAAATCCATTCCTGCATTTCTCATTAAAACTCTCCTTCTAATCTCTCTTCAATTTTCTGCTTATCATCTAAATCTTTATAGATGCCATCTAGGGATAGAAGCTCTTGATGATTACCACTCTCAACTATTTTTCCATTATCAATTACTATAATTTTATCAGCATGACTAACTGAAGATATTCTGTGTGAGATAATAATTGTAGTTTTATTCTGACGATAATCAATAAGATGATTAAGGATGTTCTTCTCTGTGAGGGTATCAACTGCTGAAAGAGCATCATCTAAGATTAAAACTTGTGGATTACAGAGTAGAGCTCTAGCAATTGCTACTCTTTGTTTCTGACCACCAGAGAGAGTTGTACCTCTTTCCCCAACTATTGTATCAAATTGATGTTCGAAATCCATTATATCATCATAAACTTGAGCCAGCTTAGTCGCATCTTCAATCTCTTGTCTAGAAGCATCTGGTCTGCCTAAAGAAATATTATTAGCAAGTGTTTCTGAGAATAAGAAGATATCTTGAGGTACCATTACTATGTCTCGGTGCAGTACCTCTAGAGGTATTTTATGAACATCATTACCATCAATAAGAATTCCACCTTTAGGAGGGTTATAGACTCTAGTGATTAAATCTATTAACGTAGATTTACCACAGCCTGTTTTTCCTACAATTGCTAATGTCTTACCTTGATTAATATAGGTACTTATTGATTTGAATATCTGAGCGGAAGAATCTGGATATACAAAGTTTAAACTATTGATTTCAATCTTTCCTTTGATATCTTTTATGTTATGGTCAGCTTCGGCATCGGAAATTTGGGGAACAGCATCAAAAATTACATTTAGTCTTTTGAGAGAAGCAATACCTCTTTGGTAACGGTTAACAACCATGCCGATTGCCATCATTGGCCAAATCAGCATTCCCAGATAAGAGTTGAAAGCATAAAAATCACCGATAGTAATTGTGCCATTGATAGCTAATTGACCACCTAAAATTAATGTAATAAGCATAGAAATACTAATAATTAGTCCCATCAGAGGATGGAACACACCATCTAAAATAGCCATAGAGATATTCTTTTTAACATACTCCTTAGAAGTATTCTTAACTTTTTCAAGTTCTTGATCTTCTTGAACAAAAGCTTTTACAACTCTAATACCAGAGATACTTTCTTGGATAGTTCCAGACATATCAGAGAAGGAGTCCTGAACTTGTCGGAATCTTTTCTGTAGTCTTTTCCCAAAATAGAGAATACTAATTGTTATAATGGGCATTGGAATTATTGCATAGAGGGTTAGTTTCCCGTTGATACCAATCATGAAACTAAGTGAGGCAATAGTCATAACAACAATATCAAACCCTGCGATTAAACCAAAACCAAACATCATTCTTACAGCATTCAAATCGTTAGTAGCATGAGCCATTAAGTCACCGATTTTATGTCTATTAAAGAAGTTTTGAGATAGTTTCATCAAGTGTTCATAGAATTGGTGTCGGATAAGTTTTTCAATGATAAATGAGTTACCAATGATTAGGATTCTCCAGAAGAATCTCATAATCATAATTCCAACAGTTAGACCTAATATTTGGGCTGCAATAACGATTAATCCTGATTTTAAGATAGTTTGCGTCTGAATTCTGTCTATAGCATTTTTAGTCAGAATTGGGATGATAAGTTGAATGATATCCACTATCAACAGAACAACAAATCCTAATAGGATTCGAGGAATACTTTTTTTAACATATTTAATAACATGTCTGAATGGTCCCATAATAATCCTTTTTTTAATATTAATTTGGTGTTATTGTAAGAATGAGCAAATTATGTCAAGATTAAACTTTGAGTTTAGTTGGGTATGCTATGAGTGAGAGTTGATGTAACAATAAGATATATAATGATATAAGATAAGTATTATCAACTCTTGTATTTAATCCAAATAATACAATATAACTTCCAAAACAGCACTATATTCTGTGGCTAAATGATTTACATAACTTCATTGAGTATGTTTCACATAGGTAGTTTACTTTTGTAAATTATTTAGCTGAAAGAATCTGCCTTCTTCAATGGTAGTTTAACACATCATCGGGGTTTAACGAGGCTTGACTAAAAAATAGAGGTAATCAGATGATTAATTAGCTGATTACCTCTTCAAAGAATTATTTATTTTGAGAATCAGTATTTAAATTATCTTCTTTAAGACTTTCAGAGATATCAATAATAGACATCTCATTTTCTTCATCTTGCCATTTTTGGATATCTTTAAGGGTTTCTTCTTTTTGGTTAGATTGCAAAAGTAGTTGGTTTATATCAGAATAACCTTGATCATAAAGACGTTCTATGTAAGGAGAGAAAGAGATAATTAATCCTGCAAAGATAATTGACACAATACTCATTAATTTGATTAGAATATTTAGAGAAGGTCCAGCAGTATCTTTTAAAGGGTCACCAACTGTATCACCAACAATAGTTGCTTTATGAGCTATAGAGTTTTTTCCGCCAAATTGACCAGTTTCAACAAACTTTTTAGCATTATCCCATGCACCACCAGAGTTATTCATCAAAATTGCTAAGACTAATCCAGATATTAAGGTACCTACTAAAAGGCCAAGAACCCCAGGAATACCTAAAATTAATCCAACTATTATTGGAGTAACAATAGCTAGGAGTGCTGGTTTTATCATTTCTCGCTGAGCACCTTTAGTAGAAATCAAGACACATCTTTTATAATCTGGAGTCGTTTTCCCATCAAGAATACCAGGTATTTCTTTAAACTGTCTTCTAACTTCTGCTACCATATCTCCAGCTGCATTACCTACAGCTTTTATAGTATAAGCAGCGAATAAGAAAGCAACCATTGAGCCAATGAAAGCACCTGCAAGAAGTTTTGGATTCATTAGATTAATATCATAATGCAACATGAAGTCGGCAACTCCAGCTACTCTTAGGCTTAATCCATTTATCAATTGTTGTGGGTCAATTCTCATTAAAGAGACCCTAATTTCTTCAATATAAGCAGCTAGAAGAGCCATGGCGGTTAGAGCAGCTGATCCAATAGCAAAGCCTTTACCAGTTGCAGCTGTTGTATTTCCAACTGCATCAAGAGCATCAGTTCTACTTCTGACTATATCAGGAAGGGCTGACATCTCGGCATTTCCTCCAGCATTATCAGCAATAGGTCCAAAGGCGTCCATTGCTAAAGTAACACCTAAGGTAGCAAGCATTCCAACAGCACCAAAGCCGATTCCATAAAGACCTAATTCGATACTTGACCAACCACCAGAAACTGAAAAAGCTATTAAAATTGCAGCAGCAATTATAAGAACAGGGGCAGCTGTAGACTTCATACCAACAGCTAAACCATCAATAATGACAGTAGCAGGTCCATATTCACCTTGCTTGGATATTCCTTGAGTTGGAGCATAAGAGTCAGATGTATATCTTTCAGTCGAATAACCTACTAATATTCCAGCAATTAAACCAGTAATACTAGCCAAGAAAATTCCTAAGTAGATGGAAGGATGAAGGAGGAACTTACAGATTATACCTGAGGCAATAGCTATTAAAACAGAGCTGATATATACACTTTTGTTCAAAGAAAGTAGTAAGTCTTTACTTGTAGCATTGTCTTTAGTTGATACCATATAGATACCTATTATTGATAGGATTATCCCGATACCGGCTAAAATCATAGGGGCGATTACAAAATTTAATCCCCACTGAGTTTGGAATTCTGAGCCAAATTGAATTACAGCAGCCATACCTAAAGCAGAAGTAGCTAAAATTGAGCCGACATAAGATTCAAAGAGATCTGCTCCCATTCCAGCAACATCACCGACATTATCACCAACATTATCTGCAATAGTTGCTGGGTTACGTGGGTCATCTTCAGGGATACCTTCTTCAACTTTTCCAACTAAGTCAGCGCCTACATCAGCAGCTTTAGTATAGATTCCACCGCCTAATCTAGCAAAAAGAGCTTGAGTAGAAGCTCCCATTCCAAAAGAAAGCATAATAACTGTGATTTGGTGAAGTTCCATTCCAACCATATTGAGAATATAAAACCAGGAAGATATGAAGATTAGAGCTAAGCCAACAACAACTAATCCCATTACGGAACCAGCTCTGAAAGCTACTTTCAGCCCTTTATTTAGACTTTTACTACAAGCTTGTGCTGTTCTCGAGGAGGCCATTGTAGCAGTTTTCATTCCAATGAAACCAGCTAAACCACTAAAAAAACCACCTGTTACAAATGCGATAGGAACCCATGTATTAAGGATGTTTAGACCCCATGCCATTAGGTTAAATAGGATGAAGGCAACTAAGAAAAAGATACTTACTCCTATGTATTGTTGTTTTAAATAGGCATAAGCTCCATCTCTAATATAGCTCGCAATCTCTTGCATTCTTTCATTACCTGGATCATGTTTTTTAACCTCTGCATAAAAAATATAAGCAAAAATTAGTGCTAGTATTGAACCAAATGGGGCTATAAACCAATACCATGGTAGATTCATATTTACTCCTAAGATTTAATTTATTCTTAAATTACATAGTTTATCTGATTGTGGTGCTATGTATTTAAGGATTAATAATATAGTAATTAATGGGCAAATAATTACTTTAAAAGCTCATTAATAAACAAATTATAAGTTATTCTTTACTGATGTCAATCTATTTTTTGTTAAATTATAAAATTAGATTATAAGGACTCTTGTATATATTTCAGATATCTTGCTGTTAAACCCCAGATTTTTTCATTTTTATACTCTGTGTAATAAACAATATAGTTCTTCTTGCCCCAAGTACCTTGATATCGCAGTGGTAGTCCTAGACTTTCTACTGGGAGTAGTTGAGGATCATTTGAAGAAGAACCAGAAAGGTTACTAGAGATAATTTTATACCTGTGGAAGTTAATCTGTTTTACTTCCTCAAGAGTCATAGTAAATGTTTTTTCTACTTCAGTAGGACTAATCACTAAATCTTTATAGTCAATATTTTCGATTTTACCTATGAAAGCATCAATTAATTTTCCATCAGGAGTTATTAGTCTTGGTAGTCTGCTAATAACCGATATTTTATCAATTGTAATACCTAATTCTTCAGACGTTTCACGTAGAGCTGTAATTAATGGATTTAATGACTCATTAGCTTCTACTCTTCCTCCAGGAAAGCATATTTCACCAGCTTGAGGAATATTATCTGTTCTTTTTTCAAAAATTATTGAGCATTGACCCTCAATATCAATCAAGGGAAGAAAGATAGCAGAATGCTTAAACTCAGTATAGTTTATCAGCTCAGGGTGGAAAGCACCTAAAGATCTTGTTAATTTAGTAAGTAAATTCTTCATCTTTGTGTACTATGTCTCCATCTATAATAGTCAATAATGATTTAGCTGAAAGCCAATATTCATGGTCTTTCAGGGTGAAATCTTCAATCACAATTAAGTCGGCTAGATACCCAGCTTTGATCTGTCCTCTAACGTGTTCAGAAACCGAAGCCTTAGCAGCCCAACAAGTATAAGCTTTTATTGCATCTAGAGTAGTTATTTTCTGGTCAGGTCTCCAACTTTCATTGTTTGGATTATTCATTGCTTTTCTCATAATAGCTGAATAAATGCCTTGGAAAGGATTTATTATTTCTACAGGTGCATCAGATCCGAAACCACAGTCTATTCCCATGTCTAATAAATCTTTGAAACTGTATGTGTAGTCTGCTGCATGTGGAGTATATTTCTGAATTGAATCTATATCATATCTAAGATGAATTGGTTGTAAAGCAACGTAAATATTATTTTCTTTAATGGCTTTGTAGTCTTCAGGTCTGACACATTGCAAATGTTCAATTCTATGTCTTAAATTTGGATCAATGCTTCTGCATTTAGCAATTGAAGAGATAACTTGATGACAGCATTTATCTCCGATAGCATGAATAGAAGAGGAAATCTTATGTTTTGCAGCCTTACTAATCATCTCCTGTAATTCTTCTTCAGTATAGATAGAAGTTCCATAGTTATCACTATTTGCATAAGGTTCATACATAAGGGCTGTTTGGGAACCTAGAGCCCCATCCATAAAGATTTTTTGTCCTCCAATTTTTAGAGATTCACTACCTAGATAAGAGTGTAAGCCTTTTTCTATCATTTTATCAATGATAGCTTGAGGGAAGTGCCAGCAAAAGCGGAATTTAGTGCCTTGAGCAATAACTTGTTGATAATACCTAAACTTGTCCTCTGTTTCCATAACGTGAACTCCAGTTAAACCCATTGCATAGCAGTCTTTGATAGTCAGTTTAATTGCCTTTAATGCTAAGTCAAGGGGGTAGGGAGGGGCTACTTTATCGATTAGTTCCCAAGCTTTTTCATGTGTAAACCCATTGGGTTCTCCATTTGGAAATCTTCCAATCATTCCTCCTTCTGGGTCAGGAGTATCTTTTGTGATTCCTGCTCTCTCTAAAGCTAAAGAGTTGCACCATTTGGAATGAAAGTCCTTGCTTTCTAAAGCTACAGGAATATCAGGGAATATTTGATCTAAAAAGTATTTATTGAAACCCTCTAAAGATGGATAGATGTTCTTGTTCCAGCCACTACCTCCAATCCATTGAAGATTGTTTGGCATATTGATTTTAAATTTTTCTAAGATAGTTTTAACATCTGCCAGACTTGTAGCAGGTGATAGATCTACAGCTATTTTCCTTTTTGCAAGTTCAAAAAAGTGAGTGTGAGTATCAATCATACCTGGTAAAAGTACTTTTCCCTGTAAATCTATTTTTTGGTATTGCTCAATCAAATGTTCGTTTAGATAAGAAGAAATCTCTGAATAAGAACCGACTTTTTCAATCTTTTCATCATTAATCAGAACTGCTTCAAAAATATCCTCAGAAGAATTCATTGTATATATTTTTGCATTAAAAATTAATTTTCTCATTTTGCCTCTTATTAGTATTAACGTCTTTTTATCCAGAGTTCTAGTTTACCATTCGGGTTAATTATGCCAACAGCCTTGCTTTTATTCTCGTTGAAAAATCCAGTCCAAGAATTGATACAATTCCAGCTAAGCAAAGAAAGTCTTACTAGATATCATTAAGTAAGAATTTAATACTCTGGTTAATTCTCAACAATTCTTGGTTTGCAAATTCCTCAGTTGCCGAATTTGCATCAAATGGGTTATCAAAAAAGCCTTTAAATGATCGTTCAAGCACATCAATATAGTTTAATTTATCTTCAGGGCTATCAATAAATACAGGTGGGTAAAGCTCGTACATTAGTATCCAGTTTTTCACCATTCTAGCGGTTCTTCCATTACCATCTACAAAAGGATGAATTCTAACAAACTCATGATGGAAGTATATCCCTCTGATTTGGGGTAAATCGATTTGGTTCATGTTATAGACTAAGTTATCCATAAGAGAGTAAACAACGCTAGGATCGGGTGGCATAAAATCCCCAAACTTTACATCTTTTTTTCTATAGCCACTTGGGTTTCGAGAAAAACTTTCTGGATCAACAAAACCGTGGAGAGTTATAATATCTGAATGGCCAGCAAACTGTTCTTTAGTTTTAATCTTTTCTAAGATATAATCATAAGCTTTACCTAAGTTTTTGCAATACTTATCTGCTTCTTTTTTGTTTATTGCTTCATGTTGGGCATTCTTTAGTTTGGTGATTTTTTCTAAGCTCTGAAAGGACTTGATTAATTTTTTAAAGACATTTACTTTTTTCTTTGCAAAAAAGATATTTCTATAAACTTCCATCATTAATTCACGATTAGCCATGAGAAGTTTTTCATCATATTTCAAGGTTGTTGGATCCATTACTTTCATCTGTTAATCTCCTGAAAGGAAAGTAGAAAGTAAGCTTCCACCACGTTTAACTTCACCTTTGTTAAGTCTTGCAGATTGAACTATTCTATCTGCTATTCTTGAGAAAGGAAGAGTTTGTAGATAAACTACACCAGGCCCTGTGAGAGTAGTTAGGAATAATCCTTCACCACCAAATAAGGCATTTTTTATACCACCAATAAGTTGAATATCATATTTAACACCTTTTTCAAAACCAACTAAACAACCTGTATCAATTCTAAGTTGTTCCCTTGGACCAAGTTCTTTTTTGATAATATTACCACCAGCATGAATGAAAGCTAAACCGAAACCTCTTAATTCTTGCAAGATAAAACCTTCACCACCAAATAGGCCTACTCCAATTTTTTTAGTAAAAGCAACGGTTACATCAATACCATTTGCAGAGCAAAGGTAAGCATCTTTTTGACAGTAAAACTGACCACCAAATTGTTCTAAGTCAATAGGTAATATTTTCCCAGGGTAAGGTGCAGAAAAAGTAACTTTTCTCTTAAATCTTCCTTGGTTTAGAAAGGTTGTTATGAAAAAGGATTCACCTGCTATCATTCTTTTGAAACCACTAAAAACACCTCCACCGGTAGAAGTGTCCATCTGGATGTCAGCTTCCATATAGAGCATAGCACCAACTTCAGCTCTAACTCCTTCACCAGGATCTAATTCAATTTCTACTGCTTGAAAATCGTTACCTACTATTTTATAATCAATAATATCTGACATTTTTATCTCCTGTTAAACTATTATTAAGAATAGAATCAGATTAAGAATCCCCGCCAAGAGAAAGATAAATAAGTTGAAGTACATCAGAAACTTATGGCAGTATTGGTTATAATATGATTCTATTACAATCAGATCTATTTTTTCATCTACTAAATCAATTTTATCATTAATACTATAGTATTCATACAAATAAGGAATAAAAGTCCTCAAGAAACGTGATGATAAGTCTTTAGATATGAAAGCAATACTGTGCCTAAACCAATCTGCTACACTAGTTGGAATATAACGAGCATTATCAATAAACTCTGTTGCATCATATACTTTTTGATATACTTGCTTTTCCCAGTTATAGATATAACCTTGGTGTGATTGAAAATCATCAACTTGCTCAAAATAGTCTTTAACTGTTCCCCTAACTTTACCGAGGGCATAGTTCTTTAATTTGGGTATTACACCAGGTGTAAGAATATTTTTCTTTTTAAATATATATCTTTGCTTCTTGTTAAACAAGAGCCATCTTATAAACCAAATGATTGATGCCCCAAAGAGCAAATTCAAAGGTATAAAAATCAAAGATAAGAGAAAATTCATATCTTAGCTCCTTTTCTTATTTAAAGTATTTTGAATCAACTATGAATTCTATTCTAACTATTCACTTTTACATTATTCAATTAATCTTGTCAATTATATTTGTCCTTTATGAGAAAATTTATCTAAATCAACTTTCCCATTATGGAAAACAATACCTTCTGCAATAAGCAACTGTTTCTGTTCTTCTCCAGCAATTCCTGTTAAAGATATTTTTCCTTGGGAGTTAATTACTCTGTGCCAAGGAAGGGAATGCTTTTGAGAAGCAGAATGTAAAAGGTAAGAAACTAGTCTGGCTGTTGCAGGTTGACCAGCCCTTCTAGCTATTTCTCCATAAGTTAATACTTTACCAGCAGGAATATCTTGAATAATTGCAATAATTGTTTCAGAAACTTCTTTCATTAATCCCTCAAGTTAATCTTGTAACCTTCAGCTTGAAGATAGGTTATTAGGTGGTCTAGTTTAAGCTTACTAAAACCAATTTCATCTTCAAAAGACTTATCTAAATGGTGAGATTTGACAAAGTTTTGGATATAGTAATTGCTTTCTTTAACAAGTTCTCTCGCAATTCTGATTATTGTGTCTTCTGCAATGAAACCTTCAATTACAGTAGTTCTAAACTCATGATCTATATTTGATTCCTTTATTAATTTGATACTTTTTAGTAAGTTCTTTTCTGATATCCTCACTTTTACAACTCTTTCATAATCCTCAAGGCTAGTTTTGATATCCATAGCAATGTAGTCTAATAAACCACTTTCTATTGCTACTTGTAAATTCTGGGTCAATAATCCGTTTGTATCAAGTTTAATAAGATAACCAAGTTTTTTAATATCTTTCAAAAAGGGGATTAAGTTCTTTTGTAATAATGGTTCACCTCCAGTAATGACAACGGCATCTAATTTTCCTACCCTGCTTTTAAGAAACTCCATTATTTCAGTCTGATCAAGTAGTGGTTTCTGACTTAACATAGGAACTAGTTCTGGATTATGACAGTATGGACATTGAAAGTTACAAGCTTGTGTGAAAACTACAGCACAAAGTTTATCATTAAAATCTATCATTGAAAATTTTTGAAAGCCACTTATTCGCATTTCATCAACTCCTTATCTTGATAATTTCATCATTTGAAAGAGATTTATTTTGTCTATTATTTTCTTCTCTGGATTATAGTTCCTTCATTGTTACTTTCAGTATTTTTTAGTAGAGATTTATGGAGATAGTTATTGGCAAGCAGGAAAAGTCACTGAAAATAAATCAGTTAATGGTATTATTTTATCTGAAAATGGTCCTCATATTAGTTGGGAAATAAAAAAACCTTGCAGGAGAAAAACTCCTGCAAGGTTCTAATTTTTATTACTAGTTTTTACTATTATTTACCTTTTTCAGCATTTCTCTTTCTAATGTCTTCAAGCATTTTTTCTTCCATTTGCTTTGGAACTCTTTTGTAAGAAGAGAATTCGAGTGAGAATTCTGATTTACCTTGGGTTAATGAACGAAGAACAGTTGCATAACCAAAGATTTCAGAAAGAGGTATCTCTGCAATGATACGTGAGAATTGATCATCAATTTCAGTATCCAGAACTACACCACGTCTTTGGTTAATAGAACCCATTACATTACCTCTAAACTCAGATGGAGTTTCAACTTCAATCTTCATTATTGGTTCCATTATATATGGATTAGCTTTTTTATAAACTTCTTTAAAAGCTGCTTTAGCTGCAACTTCAAAAGCCATTTGAGAGGAGTCAACTTGATGATAAGAACCATCATTAAGTTCAAATTCAATACCAACCACAGGGAAACCGGTTAATTCACCTTTATCAAGAGAAGCTCTAAAGCCTTTCTCAACTGATGGGATATAAGTGCTTGGAATAACACCACCAGTGATTTTATCAACAAAGATACTATCTCCTTCCACAGGTCTGATAGCACCGGCAATCTTTGCAAATTGACCACGTCCACCAGATTGCTTCTTATGGGTATAGTTAAATAGAGCTTCTGAACCAATAGATTCACGATAAGCAACTTCTGGTTGGCCTGTCTCTATATCAACTTTATACTCTCTTCTCATTCTTTCGATATAAACATCTAGATGAAGCTCACCCATACCTGAGATAATAGTTTGACTTGATTCTTCATCTATTTCATATTTGAATGTAGGGTCTTCTTTTGAGAATCTATTTAGGGCTTTACCCATATTATTAACAGATTTCTTATCTTTACAAGTAACAGCAAGAGAAATGATAGGTTCTGGGACATACATTGATTTAAGTGATAGAACTCTATCACCACTGTTGAAAGTATCACCTAAAGCACAATCAACACCGAACATAGCTATAATATCACCAGCTTTACCTTCTTGAATATCTTCCATAGAGTCAGAGTGCATTCTTATAAGACGCCCTACTTTCACTCTTTTACCATTAGAGATATTAGTAATATCTGTTCCTTTTTTAAGAGTTCCCTGATAAATTCTAAGATAAGTAAGCTGACCATATACTTGATTATCTAATTTAAAAGCCATAGCTACTAGGTCATCATTAGGACTATGAGAAAGAGGAACTTCTTTATCTCCTGCAGCCACATCATAGGCATAGTTTGTGACATCATTTGGAGCAGGTAGGTAATCAATAACTGCATCAATAAGCTTTTGAACACCTTTATTCTTATAAGCAGTACCTAAGAAAACAGGAACAAGTTCACGTTTGATAGTTCCTATTCTTACTGCTTCATTAATCATTTCTTCTGTTTCATTCCCTTCTAGGAATGCTTCCATCAAATCCTCTGAGAACATTGAAGCTTGATCTAACATCTGTTCACGTTTCTCAACTGCAAAATCGTATAAATCTCCAGGAATTTCTTTCTCTACTAAGACATCTCCATTAGGTCCTTCATAATAAACAGCAACCATTTTCACAAGATCTATAATACCTTCAAAGTCATCCCCTGAGCCAATAGGAAGTTGCATCATAACAGCATTTCTTCCAAGTTTTTCACGAACCTGAGCAGTAACTCTTATTGGATCTGCACCAGATCTATCCATTTTATTAATGAATACTAGATTAGGGACATCATATCTTTTTAGCTGGCGATCAACAGTGATAGTCTGTGATTGCACGCCACCGACACTACAAAGTACAAGAATAGCTCCATCTAAAACACGTAAGGCATTTTCAACTTCAATAGTGAAGTCAACGTGCCCAGGTGTATCTATTAAATTAATATCATATCCTTTCCATGATACGCTTGTTGCAGCAGAGGCAATAGTAATTCCTCTTTCTTTTTCTAATTCCATTGAATCCATTGTGGCACCAACACCATCTTTACCGCGTACTTCATGTATAGTATGAATCTTTCCTGTATAATAAAGAATTCTTTCTGATAAAGTCGTCTTTCCTGAGTCGATATGAGCACTAATTCCAATATTCCTAAGTTTCGTAATGTCCATTTAAATTCCTTTTTTTATTCCTTTCCATTTTGATTATTTTATTTATCGTTTGTTCATTGAAATGCAAAAAAAAATCATTAAGCTTATTTAGCAAGAAAAATTTTGTTTACAAAAATTTACACAAAAAAATAGTATGATATAAGTGAGATTATTTATCTATAAACTAATGAATAATAAGGATTTTTAATGACAAGAAAAAATTTATTTCTCCTAATAATTTTAATTTCTGTCGAAATTATTTTTGGACAGTATAAGGTGCCAGATGAAAGATTAAAAGATGTTTATGAAGTAACAAAACCACCTTATATAATATTTAAGCCATTCTCAACTTATGGTTTTGAAATAACATATAAACCTCAGATTACTTTAAATGAGTTAGTTGAGGAAGATTTAGAGTTAGCTGGTAAGAAATTCTTACCTAGATTAACTGCTGGAAGAAAATTCTATCAAACTAACAGATTTTCTATAACTGATTTTGATAAACTCTCTAAGCAGGAGATTGATATTTCTAAATATGAGAGTATTAGAACTGTTTTCTACTCTTGGGATTATTCAAAAGCAATCATGACCTATGAAGTGGAAGATGGGGTTAGTTTTATTTATGTTGATTTTAGCAGTAAGAAAATTACTGAATATCCAGAAATTAGGTTAAATGGAGCAATGGGTGAACCTCACGTTCAGTGGCTAGCTAATCAAAAAGATGTCCTAATCCAAATGATTCCTCAAGACAGACCTACTGAAGTAAAATATAATAAGATTCCTCAGTCTCCTCTTATAGAGGAAACTTCTGGCAAGATGAGTCAGATGCGAACCTATACAAAACTTCTGAAATCTCCTAATGATGAAATTCTATTTGACTACTATTTTACTAGTCAAATTGCCATAGTAAATCTCAAAACTAAGAAGATTAAAGAAGTTGGTAAGCCTGGTATTTATCGGTCTGTAGAAATATCTCCTAATAACAAACTTCTACTTGTAACAAAGATTAATAAACCCTATTCTTATACAGTTCCTTACTATTACTTTCCCCAAACTACTTCTATCTGGAATCTTAAAGGAAAAGAAGTAAAGCATATAATGGATAGACCCCTACAAGATGAAATTCCTATCGGTGGTACTTATTCTGGTGAAAGATATCATCATTGGCTACCTATAGCAGATCAAACACTTGTTTGGTATCAGGCTCAAGATGGGGGAGACCCAAAAGTTAAAACAGACCTTAGAGATATTATTTATAAAAGTGATTATCCTTTCAAAGATAGACAAGTATTCTTCCAAACTGAACATAGGGCAAGTGGTTATCAATGTCTTTCGGATAATAAAAGTATAATTTATGGTGATTATGATAGAGATAGACTCTGGTCTCGTCAATGGAT
Source organism: Cloacimonadales bacterium (SeqCode) (assembly GCA_963678375.2). Taxonomy (GTDB): domain Bacteria; phylum Cloacimonadota; class Cloacimonadia; order Cloacimonadales; family JAFGVF01; genus JAEKNW01. The sequence goes on along the minus strand of OY782831.1, from coordinate 780,826 downwards.
ACTTGACTTAGAAGATAATACAAGCAAACTCATAACTGATCAATCTGTTAATGATAAGTATGCAGATAGGGGTTCACTTTTTACTGTCTGGAATAAGAATAAAGAAAAACTTGTTCAGAGAAATGGAGATCTGATATATTATATCAACAATCAAGGAGCTAGTCCAGAAGGGAATAGACCTTTCTTAGCTTCCTTTAATATCAAGACCTTAGAATTTACAAAACTGTTTGAAGCTAACCCAGCTAAATATGAACAGATTTCTACTTTTGCTGATGAAGATTTCTCAAGTATCATAATTGGAAGTCAAGATATAGAACAACCTAGAAATTACCAACTTGTTGACCTGGCTACAAATAAAAGACAGACTTTAACTAAAAATCGAAATCCTTATCCAGAATATGCTAATCTAAAGAAAGAACTTGTAAATTATAAAAGAAATGATGGCATAGACTTATCTGGAATTCTCTACTTACCTCATGACTATGATGGACAAGAAAAGCTTCCACTTATTATCCATGCTTACCCCCGAGAATATGCTTCAGCAGAAACAGCTGGACAAGTTTCTGGTTCTGACAAGACTTTTACTTGGTACTACGGTGATGATATTCGCTATTTAGCAATGAATGGGTATGCTGTTCTCTATAATGCCTCTATCCCAATAGTAGGGAATCCAGAACTTGTTAATGATACCTTCCTAGAACAGTTACTGGACGGAGTTTCTTCTGCTATAAATTACTTAGATGAAAGACAGATAATTAACCCTGATAAGGTAGGTATAATTGGTCATAGCTACGGAGCTTTTATGGTTGCAAATGTTCTAGCAAACTCAGATTTATGCCAAGTAGGAGTTGCTAAGAGTGGTGCTTACAACAGGACATTAACACCTTTTGGTTTTCAAAAAGAAAGGAGAACCTTTTGGCAAGCCAAAGATTTTTATTTAGAAGTTTCTCCCTTCGCTACTGCTGACCAGATTAATGAACCCATTCTTTTAATTCATGGAGAAAAAGACCCCAATAGTGGAACTTACCCTATGCAGACTAAAAGACTTTACCAAGCTATAAAAGGTAATGGTGGAACAGCTAGAATGGTGATTTTACCATTTGAAGAACATAGCTACCGAGCTAGAGAATCTGAATTACATGTTTTATCTGAAATAAATGAATGGTTTGACAGATATCTTAAAGAAAAACATATTGATTAAATGAATAGAATAATAAATGAAATAATCCATATTCCCAAAAAAACACCTTTTATTGCTATAACGGGTATGTGTAAAAATGCTGGTAAAACTACCTTCTTGAACTGTTTGTCTAGTAGACTGACCCAAGAAGGACAAGTTGCTCTATTAACTACAGGAAGAGATGGTGAAGATTATGACCTGGTTGGAGACCATGAGAAACCTAAAGTTGTTATCAAACAAGACTCAATCTTTGTAACTCACTCTAATATTTTAGAACGCTTTTCTGGGAAAGTAGAAATCCTACATAAAAGTAATTTCAAGGCCGGTTCTTTCAGTATTTGGGTTGCAAAAGCCCTGCAAGATATTGAAACAGAAATCATCGGACCCTCTACTGCAAAAGAGCAAATTAATCTCGCTAATATAATCACAGATTATCAACCTCGCTTTGTTATCATTGATGGTTCACTTGACCGTAAAGCAATAACCCTTAAAGCAGAGATTGACCTAATTATTTTAGTTGTTAGTGCTAATTTTGGGACTTTAGAAGAAATTAAAGCTGAACTGAAAAGACTACTTCTTTTAACTAAAATACCTCAAGTATCATTAACTCAAACAGAGAGTAAAGAAGAGAATTTACTTTTGCTTCAAGATAATAAACTTGTGCTTGAGAAAGCTAGCCTTTTGGGATATGAAAAAGAAGTAATCACTTTCTTGAATGATAATAAGGTTGACCAAATATATATTCCAGGAGTAATTACTGATACAATTTGGGCTAAAGTCAAAAAGACTTTTCTTTCACAAACTTCAACGCTTATTATTAACCATCCTTACCAACTCCAACTAAGCTATCATAATTTAAAGAATCTATTAAATAAAATAGATGTTAAATCTCTCCAAAAGTTCAAAATTTCTGCAATGGCTTTAAATAGCTTCTCTGTGAAAGGACGACACTTGGATGCTAAAATTCTAAAAAGAGAAGTTTCAAAACTTACTGATATTCCAACTATAGACTGTATGGAGGTGTTCTAATGAACAGAACAAAAAGATCTGTTTATCTAGGTCTAGTTACAAACATTATTTTTTCAGTTCTCAAGACCATTATCGGTATCTATGGTAAGAGTCAAGCTCTTATTGCCGATGGTATAAACTCAACTTCAGATGTTGCTTACTATGTAGCTGTCTCTATTTTTATGAAGAAATCTCATAAACCCGCAGATGATGAACATCCTTATGGACATCGTCAGCTTGACAATATAGCTGCAATAGTTGTTGGTGCTTTCATTGTTACAACTGGTGCAACAATATTTTGGAATTCAATAAATACACTTTATTCAATTTGGAAAGGAGAGTATGATGCTTGCCAAAATTTCTTTTTCCCAATGATAATTGCATCAATTACTGTAATTGCCAAAATCTATCTATATCTAGATACCAAAATAACTTACAAACAGACTAAAAATCCAACAATTAAGGCTTTGATGAACGACCATATCAACGATTTGATGGCTTCTGGGACTGTTTTGATTTCTTTAATTTTTGCTTATTTCAATGAAAATATGATTTGGATTGATCCAGTAGCATCTTGTCTAGTTGCTTTATTCATCTTCAAAACTGGATTTGAGATAGTTGTTGATTCTTCAACAGACTTAATGGACGCTATGCCTGATGATGATTTTGCTAAGAAGATTGAGGAAATTGTATTAGATCATCCACAAGTTTTTGGAATAAGCCACATTGGTGTTCATAAGTATGGTCCAGCCTTTGTATTGAATTTAACTATTGAAGTTGATTCAAATCTTTCTGTTGCCCAAGGAGATGATATTTGTGACCAACTAGAGATAAAGCTAATAGAGAACTTTGAAGATAGTCTAAAAAAGACAAATATCCATTATCATCCTAAAAAAGATTAAAGAGAGATTATTCAAAAAAAATGCTTGCAAATTTATATATGTTAGGAGAAATTGAATCAAAGCACTTATTTAAGTACTTTAAATATACTGATTTATTGATAACTCCTTTATTCTAAAGGTAATCTAAAATAGAGAAGTTAATTAAATAGGAGAATAGATGAATATATTAATCACAGGTGGAGCTGGATTTATTGGCTCTCATTTAGCTGAGAAATTGTTAAAGCAGGGAAATAAAATAATTGTGTTAGATAACTTATCTACAGGTAGCTTAGATAATGTTAAGCACTTAAGAGATAATCCGGATTTCAAACTCCATATAGGGTCTATTTTGAATTATGAATTATTAGAAGATTTAATATCACAATGTAAAGTGGTTTATCACATGGCAGCTGCTGTGGGAGTTAAATACATTATTGAAAATCCATTATTATCTTTAAGAACAAACATTGTAGGTACTGAAAACGTTCTTGAACTATCACATAAATATAAATGCAAAGTCCTTGTAGCTTCTACATCTGAAATTTATGGAAAGAGTGATAATACTCCTTTCAAAGAAGAAGATGATAGATTATTAGGTTCAACTCATATTAGCAGATGGGGTTATAGTACAGCCAAAGCTGTTGATGAGTTTTTAGCTTTAGCCTTTCACAGAGAAAAGAAACTTCCTGTAGTTATAGTCAGACTTTTCAATACTGTTGGACCAAGACAGACTGGTCAATATGGTATGGTTATTCCTAAGTTTGTAAAAGCAGCTCTTCTTGACCAACCTTTAGTCATTCATGGTTCTGGTAAGCAGAGTAGATGTTTTACTGATGTTGATGATGTTTCAGATGCTTTAATCAAACTGATGGCAACTCCTAAATGTGAAGGTCATATTTTTAACGTCGGTTCTACTGAATCAATTTCGATTGAAGAGTTAGCCCATAAGATTAAGAAAGCAGCTAAAAGTAAGTCAAAAATTGAATATATGGCTTATGAAGATGTCTTTGAGGAAGGTTTTGAAGATATGATGAAAAGAATGCCTGATATTTCAAAAATTGAACAAGCTATCGGCTATAAGAGAAAGTATAAATTAGATCAAATAATTGAAAGAGTTATTAGCTATTATGAAGAATAGAAAGAGCATCGTTTTTCTCATTTTAATTAGTTTTTATGTGCAACTGTTTGCATTACCTATTAATGTTTCTATAATAGGTAATACTGAAAACCCTGGTGTATATATTTTAGATTCATCAAATAGGGTGTCTCAAGCTATTGATTATATGACTAAAACTAGTTTCTCTGCATTAGAAGCTAAGGTTAAAGATTCTGATATGGAAGAAGATATCTTTAATTTAGATCCTAAAACTCAGATTGATAATAATCAAAAACTAGCAATCTTAGAAAAAGAGAAAAAGGATAGTTTACCTAATAAGCAAGTTGAAGAAACTGATAATATTTCATATAGAAGAGTTATCCTACTTCGCAATGGTCAACAAAGTGTCTTAAATCTTCAAGATTTCTTTCTAAATGGTAATTTGGATAACAACCCTTATTTACAAAATGATGATGTTATCAAGCTTTTACCTATTGAAAATAAGATAGAACTAATTGGTGAGGTTAACAGACCTGGAGATTATGAGTTCATTACTGGTGAAAGGCTTTCTCAAGTCATTGAATATGGACTTGGTTTCACTAAAGATGCAGACTTAACTAATGTTAGAATCAATAGACTTAATGAAGAGACAGGTCAACTTAATAGTTGGGTTATTAACTTTAAAGAAATTCAAGCTGATTTTAGTAATCCACTGAATATCCAGTTAGAGCATAATGATGTAATAAAAATCTTTAAGAAACCATATCTTTATGCCAAGAAAACTGTTAAAGTAATGGGACTAGTTAAATACCCTGGAGACTATTCAATAGATGACAACAGCACCTTACTCTCAATCTTAGAGAAAGCAGGTGGACCTCTTGCCAATGCAGATCTAAGTTTTGCAATGCTTATTGACAAAAACACCTTTTCTAGTTTTGATCCAGATTTAGAGCGATTACTATCCCTAAATATTACAACTATGACCGTTACAGAATATTCTTACTATCAAACGAAATTGAGAGAGATTTCAGGGAAACACTTTATTGATATCAAAGAGCTTTGGCGAACTAAAGATGAAAGTAATGATCGATCTGTTAAAGATGGCGATATACTTTTAATTAGGGAACCACAGATGCTGGTCAATGTTTCAGGTGCAGTTCAGAATGCAGGACTACAACCATGGGAAGCAAACAAATCATGGCAGGATTATGTAGCTGATGCAGGTGGATATACTAACACTGCCTATGAAAGTAAGATTAGAGTAATTCGTTATGATACAAATGCTTGGGTAAAAATAAGAAAAGATACAGTTGTCAATCCAGGAGATGAAATCTTTGTCCCTGAGAAACTAGATAAAACATTCTGGGAATACTTCACAGAAGGCTTATCTACAGCAGCCCAGTTAATTACAATAATTTTAGGTGTTCACACCTTAACGCAATAGCGAAAATAAGCATGTTTATGGAGAAAAAATGAAAGTACAATTATTAGATTTACACGCTCAGTACGAGAATATTATGAGTCAGATAAAAGAAGAAATGGATAAAGTATTTGACCAACATAATTATATTTTAGGGAATCAAGTAAAAGATTTTGAAGACACAATGGAAAAGTATCTAGCATCTAATCATGCTATTTCTTGTGCTTCAGGTACAGATGCTCTAGTTTTAGCCCTTAGAGCTTTACAGGTAGGACCTGGCGATGAAGTTATTACAACACCATTTACCTTCTTTGCTACCGCTGGTTCGATTGCTCGTGTGGGAGCCAAACCTGTATTTGTTGATGTTGATAAGGATACTTTTAACATTGATGCTAATCTGATTGAAGCTGCGATTACTGATAAAACCAAGGTTATTATTCCTGTACATCTTTTTGGTCAACCTGCTGAAATGGATAAGATTATGGCAATTGCTGACAAACATAATCTTAAAGTAATAGAGGATAATGCTCAGGGAATTGGTTCTAAGTTTGCTGGAAAACATTCTGGAACAATTGGAGATATTGGTACACTTTCATTCTTCCCTAGTAAGAATTTAGGTTGTATGGGAGATGGTGGGATGTGCCTAACTCAGGATTCGCAACTTGCTAAAGATTTAGCTCAATTAAGAAAGCACGGTGAAAATCCGAAATATATCCATAAATGGGTTGGTTATAACAGTCGTCTAGATACTCTTCAAGCTGCAGTTCTAAATGTGAAAATCAAGTATTTAGAAGAATGGTCACAAGGTAGAAGAAAAAATGCTCAAGTTTATTATGATAACTTAGCAGATGTAAAAGAAATTCAACTTCCTATCATACATGAAAAAGCAACAACTGTTTATAATCAGTTTACTCTTCAAGCTGAAAGAAGAGATGAATTAATGGCTTTTCTAAAAGATAATCAAATAGGTTGTGCAATATATTACCCTAAACCTTTACACATTCAAGAGTGTTTTGAAGATTTAGGTTATAAAGAAGGTGATTTACCAATTTCTGAAGAATTAGCTAAGAAGGCTATTTCTATTCCTATCTATACAGAACTTCCCCTTGAACATCAACTTTTTGTAATCGAAAAGATTAAAGAATTTTATCAAAAATAAGAGGAAATAAACTTATGAATATTATAGTATGTATTAAACAGGTTCCAGATACAAATGACATAAAGATTGATCCTGTTACAAACACTTTGATTAGAGAAGGTGTTGAAAGTATTTTGAATCCTTTTGATACCTATGCTGTTGAAGAAGCAATAAGATTAAAAGAAAGCTACGGTGGTAAAATTACTGCTGTAACAATGGGACCTCCTCAAGCAGACAATGTTTTGAAAGAAGCAATATCACTTGGTGTAGATGAAATAGTTCTACTTTCTGATAGAAAATTTGCAGGAGCTGATACTTGGGCTACTAGTAATACCCTTGCTGCAGCAATTAGAAAGATTGGGGATTTTGATTTAATCCTCTTTGGTCAACAAGCTATCGATGGTGATACGGCTCAAGTTGGACCTGGTGTAGCTACTCATCTCAACCTGCCACAAACCTGCTTTGTCCGCAAGATTGAAGCTGTTGAAGAAGGTAAATTAACCTGCCAAAGACTCATGGAAGATGGCTATGATGTAGTTGAAATGACTCTACCAGCTGTAATTACTGTTGTTAAAGAAATAAATACACCAAGACTACCTTCACTTAGAGGGAAAAGAAATGCTCGAAAAGCTGTTGCTGAAGTATGGAATGCAGAGATGCTAGACCTTGATGAGAAAACTATTGGGCTTAATGGTTCTCCAACCCAAGTTGTTGAAATTTTCTCACCTGAAAGTCATAAAGAAGGACAGAAATTCGAAGGTTCTCCTGAAGAAAGTGCAGACTTAATAATTGATAGACTAAAGAAGTTAACAGTTTAAATATATAATAGCGACCTACTAAATTAGTTGGTCGCTTTTTTTATTCTCAGAGGAGATATAAATGATTCAATTTCCTGATATAAAACCATATATATTAAAATTCCAGATAGGTAATTTCCCACTAGAGATAAGATATTATGGATTACTCTACTTAATCTCTTTTGCCTTAGGATATATCTTTGTACGTAAGAATTTACATTACCGAAATATTAATATCTCTAAAGAGAAGTATAGTGACCTAATTTTCTACATTGCTCTAGGAGTAATAATTGGTGGTCGCTTTGGCTATATGTTATTCTATGCCCTACCAGAGTTTTTATCTAATCCACTTACTCTCTTTTATGTTCATCAAGGCGGAATGTCTTTCCACGGAGGTTTGCTTGGAGTCATTGTTGCCGGTTATATTTTTGCTCGTAAAGAAAAAATTTCCTTCTTAGGGGGAGCAGATGTGGTTATGCCTTGGGCTGCTCTAGGTTTAGGTTTAGGAAGACTAGGTAACTTTATTAATGCAGAACTATATGGTTCACCAACTGACCTACCTTGGGGAGTTGTCTTTCCTGGTCAAGTTGTAGCAAGACACCCTTCTCAACTTTATGAAATGTTTTTTGAAGGAATCTTAATGTTCTTTATTCTACAATATATGGTTAAACATGTTAAAAAAGAAGGCATTGTCTTCTGGACATTCTTCTTACTATATGGGGTAGCTAGATACTTGATCGAGTTTATTAGGCTTCCCGATAACATTGAATCATTGTATCCCAATGGTCTCCTTTACGGCTTTTTACCAATTTCACAAGGACAGTTCCTCAGTCTGTTAATGATCATTGCAGGTATAATTGGTATCATTTTTTTATATAGGAAAAAGAAATGAAGAGAATAATAATATTGTTATCATTGGTTTTACTCTTTACAGCTTGCTCTACTTTTATGGAAATGTCAAAGCAAGAAAAAGAAGCTCTAGTGAGAGAAAATCTTTCATATCTCAATAATTTCAAAAGCCAAGGTGTTTTAGAAATATCTTTTAAGGGGCTCTCTTTGCAAAAAGAGTTTGTGCTTGTGAAGAATCGTCAAAGTCTGAGACTTGACATACTGGATTCTGGTATATTTTCCTTGCTTCCTTCGCCCCTTGCTACACTTTATGTAAAAGATAAAGCTATATTAACAAACTATAACAAAGGACTCTTCACTGATATGGTTCTTGATAATATTCCTTTGCAAGAGTTTATAGATTTTTCTAATCTACCCCAAGGAATTATTGATGAGATTGTGAAAAATAGAAGATTTACTATAGCTATCATTGAGTTTGAATTTGATGAACTTTACAGAATGAGTAAAATTAACATTAATCAAGAATCAGTAAGTCTTATATATCGAGGATCTGACCTTTCCCGTATTGAATTAGCATCTAAAAAAGCTGATGTTAATATTGATTTTGATCTTTTTCAACCCGGTGAATTTGAGATTAAACCATTTGAAATTAAAAATAAAATAGATTAGGAGTTATAAGATGATTGCCAGATATTCACGCCCTGAAATGAGCTCTATTTGGGGTATGCAAAACCGTTATCAATGCTGGTTAGATGTAGAAATTGCAGCATGTAAAGCGATGAATGAAAAGGGGATTGTCCCTGATGAAGATTTAATAAACATAGTTGAGAAAGCTGACTTTGAAGTTGCCAGAATTGATGAGATTGAACTTACTACTAAACACGATATAATTGCTTTTTTAACCAATGTTGCTGAATATGTAGGACCTTCTTCTCGCTGGATTCACTATGGAATGACATCATCTGATGTACTTGACACGGCAACCGCTATACAATGTAAACAAGCTGGTCAACTAATTCTTAAGGAACTAGAAGTTTTCGCTGAATCTCTTAGATTGAAAGCTATAAAGTATAAAGATACTGTTTGTATAGGCAGGTCTCACGGTATTCATGCTGAACCTACATCTTTTGGTCTAAAATTCACTCTTTGGTTCGACGAAATGCAGAGAAATATAAGAAGAATGAAATCAGCTATTGAAGTTGTTTCAGTTGGACAAATCTCAGGAGCTGTTGGAAATTACGCACATCTATCACCTGAAATCGAAGAGCTTGCTTGTAAGCATCTTCAGCTTAAACCTGTTAATATTTCAACTCAAGTTATCCAGCGTGATAGACATGCTGAATTCCTAACTACTTTGGCGATTATTGCTTCATCAATTGAAAAAATAGCTATTGAAATTAGGCATTTACAAAGAACTGAAGTCAGAGAAGCTGAAGAAAGGTTTACTAAGGGACAGAAAGGCTCTTCTGCTATGCCTCATAAAAGGAACCCTATTGTTACAGAACAAATGACAGGTCTTGCAAGGTTAATTAGATCTAATGCAATGGCAGCAATTGAGAATAATGCTCTCTGGCATGAAAGAGATATCTCTCATTCTTCAGTTGAAAGAGTAATTCTTCCAGATTCAACTATTTTAGTTCATTACATGCTAGGTAAAATGATTGCCTTAATTGATAATTTAGCAGTTTATGAAGAAAATATTACCAAGAATTTAGAGCTAACTGGTGGATTAGTATTCTCGCAAGTTCTTCTTTTAAAACTTGCTGCAAAAGGTGTAACTCGTGAAGATTCTTATGCTATGGTGCAAAGAAATGCTATGAAAGCTTGGGAAGAAGGACATAATTTCAAAGAATTAATCCTAAATGACCAAGAAATTATGAATGTAATAAGCAAAGAAGATTTTGATGAAGTCTTTTCTTATGATAGATATATTAAAAATGTTGATTTTATAATGAAACGTAGTGGAATTATAAAATAATAAATTAGCAATAAAATATTTATTTAAAAAAAGAACCCCGTATAAAACTTATGGGGTCCTTTTTTTCGTAATGTCAATTTCTTGATTGTTAGTAACTCCATTTAATTCCGATTACTCATGAAGAGAATAACAATCAAGGAAAGTCCGATTATTAAAAAGAAGACACTCTTCTGGAAAGAACATTAATATCTAGTAAAAACAACAAAAATTTAAAAATCTTGACAATTTTAGACTGCTGAACTATTTATTATTGAATAAACATGAAATGGTTAAAGGCTTATGTTACATAATCTTAACTTATTATCTCATAAAATGATATGTGGATTAATGAAATTGAGCTGTTAGGAGTAAAATAAATGATTGATATATTAAAACTCAAGCTTTATCAATACTTGGGTTATAAAAACCTAGGCAGAGGAAGACATGAGAAAGCATTAAGATATTTTGAGAAAGCACTCATGATATCAGAAGAAGTTTCGATTATATTTAATTATGTCGTTGCTTTATCTGCTGTAGGAAGGTACTCAGAAGCTTATCCTTATCTAAGCAAAATATTAGCAGAATATGGAGATAATGAAATGGCATTATCAATGATGTTATGGGTCTGTATAATGCTACGTAAGTGGGATCAAGCACTTGAATTATGTGAGAAAATTAGGCTTCAGTTCCCTTCAAATCAAGAGTTTATTCATCTCTTTGATATTTTAAACAATGAAAATATTAGGGAAAATTTTGTTAAAGCTCAAGAGTTGATAAAAAAAGCGGAACAAAAAACTTTAAAGAAAAAATATAATCAGGCGATTGAACTCCTAAAACAAGCCTTAGAGTTTAACCCTCATGAAGCACTAGCTTATAATAACTTAGCATCGATCAACTTCAAACTAAAAAGGAAAGACCAAGCCAAGGAATACATAAAAAAAGCTGTGGAACTAGATCCCTTAAATAAGAGATATAAGCAAAATCTGAGAATTATTGATAAGTAGAGGTTCCAATGATAAAAAAAAATGATATTATTTCTATTTTAAAGACAGATATAGCTCCTGCTCAAGGCTGTACTGAGCCAGTTGCTATAGCTTTAGCAACTGCCTATGTAACAAGTGTGTTGACCGAGCCAATCAAGAAAATTCAAGTATTACTTAGTCAGAATATCTTGAAAAATGCTTTGGGTGTTGGAATACCAGGAACCAATGAAAGAGGTATAAAAATGGCAGTAGCTTTAGCAGCTGTTGCAGGCTTACCTGAGCTACAATTAGAAGTTCTCCAACATGTTGATCAGGATAATATCAAAGACGCTTATGAATTAATTGAAAAAGATATTATCGAAATCAAACTTAGCCCTTTAGATGAAATCTTTTGGATTGAAGTTATTGCTTACTCTGAAAATCATAAAGCAGTAGCCATAATGCAAGGCAAGCATACAAATCTTTATAGGCTATCTGTTGATGATATGATTATGCAAGAAAACGAAAGAGTTGAACCTCTTGTTAAGAATGATGATATTAGACAAATTATGCAAGTTTCAGACATCCTTAATGCTGTTGAATCATCTACTGAAGAAGATTTAGGCTTTCTTGAGGATGTAATTACTAAAAATTTTGAAATCGCTAAGTTTGGAATGGAAAATAATTCTGGTTATGGGATGGCAAATACAATTCAAGAAAATATTAAAAATGGACTTTTCGGAGATGGTATTGTAAATTATGCAACAATGTTAACAGTTGCTGGTAGTGAAGCAAGAATGAGTGGTTGCCATCTACCTGCCATGGCTAATTCAGGTTCAGGAAATCAAGGTATAACTCTTACTGTTCCAATCATAGCCCTTGCTGAAAGACTTGGTGTTAACAGATTAAGACTATTACAGGCAGTAGCTATATCTCATCTCACCTCCATTCATGTTAAAAGTTATTTCGGAATTTTATCAGCCTTGTGTGGAATCGTAAATGCTTCTATTGGAATCAGTTCTGCAGCAGTTTATCTGCTTGGAGGCAACTTGAAAAACATGGAAGCTGCTATTCAGAATGTTATCGGAGATATCGCTGGAATGATCTGCGATGGTGCTAAATTAGGTTGCTCACTTAAGGTAGCGACAGGTGTAAGAACAGCACTCAATAGTGCTATATTGGGTATGTCAGACATCTGTGTTAATGCTTATGAGGGTATTAATGGATCTGGGGTAGAGGAGTCTTTTAAAAACCTAGGTAAAATTGTACTAGGTGGCATGAAAGAGGTTGATAAATCAATATTAAAAGTGATGTTAGAAAAAGAAAATAAATAAAAAAATGGAGTATTACAATGATTGACTTTGATTACAAAAAAGCTATTAAAGTGAAATTATCGGACCAATTACCGCCAAAGGCTGAGTTTGACCCTAGTAAAAGGAGAGCTCCTGATAGGGGTTTAAACTTATCTAAGACTGAAATTAAAATTGCTCTAAAGAATGCTCTCCGTTATATCCCTGAGCATCTACATGAAGAAATTGCACCAGAGTTTTTAGAAGAACTTATGACTATGGGGAGAATCTATGGTTATAGATATCGACCTCAAGGGAAATTAATTGGTAAGCCTATTGAAGAATATAAAGGGATTACTGCTGCTAAAGCTATGCAAGTTATGATAGATAATAATTTAGACTTCGATATTGCTCTTTATCCATATGAGTTAGTGACTTATGGTGAAACAGGTCAAATTTTCCAAAACTGGATGCAGTATCAATTAGTTAAAAAATATTTAGAAATAATGACAGAAGATCAAACTCTTGTAGTTGCTTCTGGTCACCCAGTTGGACTTTTCCCATCCAAACCTGAAGCTCCTCGTGTGATTAATACCAACGGTTTAGTCGTAGGTAAATGGGATAATCCTGATGACTTTAAAAGATTAACAGCACTTGGTGTTGCCAATTATGGTCAAATGACTGCTGGTGGTTGGATGTATATCGGACCTCAAGGCATTGTTCATGGGACTTATATTACCCTTCTAAATGCTGGTAGAAAGTATCTAGGAATTCCTGAAGATAAAGATTTGAAAGGTAAAATATTCTTAACATCAGGTCTTGGTGGTATGTCTGGGGCACAACCAAAAGCTTGTGAAATTGCTGGTGGTATTTGTGTAGTAGCTGAAGTTGACCAATCTAGAATTGAAACTCGTTATGAGCAAGGCTGGGTATCAAAAGTATCTGATAACTTAGATGAAATAAAAGACTGGATTGAAGAATATAGAAAACTAGAAAAACCAATCTCAATTGCATATCATGGTAATGTTGTTGACTTACTTGAATATATAGATGTCAATGACCTAAATGTTGAACTTCTCTCAGATCAAACATCTTGCCACGCTGTTTATGATGGTGGTTACACACCTGCAGGAATTGGCTTTGATGAAGGACGAAAGTTAATTAAAGAAGATTTAGAAAGGTTCAAAGAATTAGTAGATGCTTCTCTTATCAGACATTATGAAGTTCTCAAGAGACTTACAGCTAAGGGCGCTTACTTCTGGGATTATGGTAATAGCTTTATGGCATCTATTTTTGATGCTGGAGCAAAGGAGATTGCTAAGAATGGACAAAACACTAATGAAGGTTTTATTTGGCCATCTTATGTTGAAGATATCATGGGACCAATCTGCTTCGATAATGGTTATGGACCTTTTAGATGGGTTTGCTTATCAAGAAAAGATGAGGACTTACGTAAGACAGACCAAATTGCCATGGATTGTATAGACCCTAAAAGATGTTCATTAGATAGAGATAACTATCATTGGATAGCTACAGCAGAAGAGAATGCTCTGGTAGTTGGAACAAAAGCCCGTATTCTTTATGCTGATGAAGAGGGGAGAGTTAGAATAGCACTTAAGTTTAACGAAGCAATTAGAAAGGGACTTATCGGACCCGTCATGCTTGGTAGAGATCATCATGATGTATCAGGAACAGATTCACCTTTCAGAGAAACTTCTAACATTTACGATGGTTCTAATGTAATGGCAGATATGGCAACTCACTGTTTTGGTGGAAATATTGCTCGTGGAATGTCATTAGTAGTACTTTCTAATGGTGGTGGTGTTGGAATAGGACGATCAATTAATGGTGGTAATGGTATAGTACTTGATGGCTCAAAAAGAATGGATGAAATCATTAAAAGTGCTCTTTCTTGGGATGTTATGGGTGGCGTTGCTCGTCGTAACTGGGCTAGAAACGAAAATGCTATTAAAACATCATCTGAGTGGAATCAAAAGCACGAAGGACAAGGACACATAACTATTCCTTTCTTGTCGGATGATAAACTCATTGACAAATTAGTGGATAATAAAATAAAATAATCAATAAAATAAATGCAGAGAGTGTAAAAATACACTCTCTGCTATAAAAAAACTTGAGTATTATCTAAGTGGATTTAATTAGGAGCAATATATGGAAACTATAATTGAGGCTTTTAAGCTGAAAATGAGACAAGCTGACCTAGATGAAAATGTAATAGATACTTTTATTAAGTACTATGAACAACTTCAAGAAGGTAACACTGGAAAACTATCCAATGATATGATAGAAAGCCCTAATCGACTTAATTTAATAAATTATGATGCCTTGACTAAACAAGATAATGACTTGCTTAATCAATTAGCTGTTATTAAATTGAATGGTGGTTTAGGTACTAGTATGGGACTTGATAAAGCTAAATCCCTTCTTCCAGTAAAAGGTGAAATGACCTTCTTAGATATTCTGGCTAATCAGATTATCTCTTTGAGAGAAAAGTATCAATCACAGATACCACTAATATTCATGAACAGCTACAAGACAAGACAAGATACTTTAGAACTTCTTGAGAATTATAAAAATCTTAAGCTTGATGATCTTGATTTAGATTTCGTACAAAATAAATATCCTCGCATCAGAAAAGATACTATGCAGCCTTTAGAGCTTGATGATGACGACCAAAACTGGAATCCTCCAGGACATGGAGATATTTATTCTGCTCTCTATTCTTCTGGTTTATTAGATTCTTTACTTGATAAAGGTTATAATTATGCCTTTATTTCCAATTCTGATAACCTAGGTGCGGTAATAGATCCTAAAATACTTACTTATATGGATCGAGAAAAAATCCCATTCATTATGGAAGTTTGTCGAAGAACTGAAATGGATAAGAAAGGGGGACACCTCGCTCAAACCAAAGAAGGTAACTTAATTCTTAGAGAAGTTGCTCAGTGTCCTGAAAATGAAATTACTGAATTCCAAGATAT
The DNA here is from genome assembly GCA_963678375.2 of Cloacimonadales bacterium (SeqCode). Lineage (GTDB taxonomy): Bacteria > Cloacimonadota > Cloacimonadia > Cloacimonadales > JAFGVF01 > JAEKNW01. The sequence continues at coordinate 765,247 of OY782831.1, read as the reverse complement.
TAAGAAATATAGCTATTTTAATACAAACAATTTGTGGATTAATCTGAAAGTTTTAAAAAAGACTTTATGGGAAAATAATAATACTATAGAATTACCCCTAATTATCAATCCCAAAAAAGTTAACAATATTGATGTTTATCAAATTGAAACTGCTATGGGAGCAGCTATAAGTGTCTTTAGAGATGCAAAAGCTATTGTTGTCCCAAGATCGAGGTTCGCACCTGTCAAAAAGACAAATGACTTATTACTTATTTGGTCAGATGTTTATAAAATTAATAGTGATTATCAAATAGTCTTAACTGAAGGACTTGAAAAAGCTCCGACCATAGAGCTAGATAATAATTTCTATAAAACTGTCGAACAACTAAAAAATCACTTCAGAGAAGTACCTTCTCTTATTCAGTGTAACAGCCTTAAGATTGAAGGTAATGTCCTATTTGGGAAAGATGTTTTTATAATAGGTGATGTAACGGTTAAAAGTCAAGATAAAGAGAGGATATCAGATGCTATCCTTAACAATGAAAATGTAACATTCTAGTTTGATAGATAGCTAAGGAGGATTTATGCCACTATTAATTATAACACCAGAAGAGATAACTGAAAAACTGAATAAAGTACCTAATATTCCTGAAATTATTAGAGATTATTCTATAAAAGAGAATACTTTTAGGGTTCAATTAAAAATTGAAAAAATCCCTATGGAAATTAAAATAAATCTAAAATATGACTCTTTTAATCTAGGAATGATCTTTTTCTCTTACTCTTGCAATATCCCTAAAATGTTCTTGAACCTTCTTAAAAATGTTATTAAAGATAGAACAAAAGGAGTAATAACAGTTGAAGATGACTTTATTAAAATGAATGCTGACAAGCTCCTTCAAGACAGAGGAGTAGGGATAGTTATTAAAAATATTAACTTCCAACAAGGTTTTTATCAGATAGATTTTTCATTATAAATAATCTTATTAGCTGAGTTTGTATCAAACATTATTGTCTGATAGACTTGTAGAACTTTTGCCTTCCGCAAAATTGTTTTATCGAAGGGGAACTAGTCTATTTGCGAGATGATGAAGTAATATGGGATAACCTCCTTGTATCTTTAGTTACATTAGCTAAGGTACTAGTAAAAACCTTGTCATCATTTTAATTAACCCAAGCTAACTTGATAAATAACCCTTGCAACTTAAAAATTACTATCTCAAAATGCATTCCTACGAGGACAAGTAGGAATGCAAAATACTTTCTTCTTCCTAGAGAAAATATTGACAACAGAAAAACATAAAAACCTAGTCAGTAGAAAGTTATGCATTCCCTTTTATACTTATCCCAAATAAAATATATACTATCTTTCCTTCATTTCTAATAGTTTACCATAAAACAACAAATAATTCTCCAGAATCAATATCTTTTACTACACTAATATTATTCTCAGGTTCTTCACGAATAATCTTATAATTTTTCCCATTGAGTTCTGACCAAGTTCTAGTTGATAACTTACTATAATTATCTTGACTGGAATAAACAAAAACATAACTTAGCAAAAGTAATAATAACAGTAATATTTTTCTTTTCATATACACTCCCAACTATTTTTACTGGGAAATATGAAAAGTCATAGAAAGGTATCATAAAGTATTGCTATTAATAAAGATAGGAGGGGAGCGTTAATGCTTGATACTCTGAAAATAGTAGAGAATGTCTCTCGGAGGGTTGCTCTAAAATATCTCTATGGGAATATCTATGTCGATGATGTGATACAACAAACAATGATTCAATATTATCTAAACAGAGAAAATGTTAATTTAGACAATCTTGTAAACTGGGTATATACTGTTTCAAAAAACTTATGTATTGATTTTCATAAAGCCGATAAAAATAAAAGAAAACTCCTTAATAATATCCAGCTTAATAATCAAGTTGAGGATCATCCAGAAGATGATAATATAGATGATCAAAAATATTTTATGTCTATATTAGATGATTTAGATAATTACACTTTTCTAAATGAGACGGATAAAAAGATTTTAAAGAAATATATACCCAAAAAATATAGCTTAACTAAATTAAGTAAGTGTTATAGAATAAAAAAGAATGTTCTAAAGAATCGTATTTATTCTGCTCTCAGAGAAATAAAGTTCTACAGGCTACTTGATACAGATGTTATTGATTTTGATACAATACCAGGAACTAAAATGCATGTTAATATTAAGAATTTCGTAAGTAAAATTGAAAGAGCTCTAAAGAATAATAATCTTGATGACCTCAAAAATTACTCAAGAAATTGCTTAGTGCACGACTCCATATCCCAGATAGATATTAAAAAAGTCTGCGGTTATAGATTAACTTTTTATTCAAGAAACAATTATAGGCTTGCGGTTCTCTATAAGGATAATAATGATCAAAATAAAGTTTTTGGAATACTTTTTTCTGTAGTTAATAATAAAAACATTCAAATTGTAGAAATCCCAATTATTCCTCGAAAAGTAGTAAGTATAAACCCCCAATATGCCAGTGGTAATGTAGGTCAGAGAATGCTAACTAATTCAAAAGGCGTTTATAATGAAAGAATAGGAGATATTACTAAAGATATTGATCCTAGCTTAGGAAAGGTGATTCAAGAGAAGAAAAACTAGGGCTATAGAGTGATTAATTATTTCAAAACCATTATTTTACCTGTAGCATTATATCTTCCAGCTTTTATGTGAATTAAGTATAATCCACTAGCAACTTGCTTATTATTCTCATTTCGTAAGTTCCAGTTGCTAGAATATAATTGACCTTGATCATAACTTGTTTTAAGACCTGCATGCCTTTGCATATCCTGATAGCTATTCTCTAGGGATATCTTTTTAACTTTTTGTCCTTTTAAATTATAGATTGTTAGAACAGGTTTTTCTTTAATATCCTTTGGTAGAACAAATTCTATATTAGTCATTCCTGACCCTTTTGACTGCTTTTGTGAAACAGGATTAGGATAGACTAATATTTGTGGCTTTATGATTGAGGATACTTCATTGTCCTGATTATGAACTGGCTCAGAATTGTATTCAAATGCTCCTATATCAACAGCATTTCCCCAGACTCTAGCATTGCCAGCTAAGTCTGTACTAGCAAGAAAAGAAGTATCTGAAAAACCAGCATCAATACAAGGAGAATTATCTGAAAGCTTATAATAATCTACATCAGAAACAGTCAGACTATCAACATATTGACCTAAAAAGTGAGGATTTGTACTAAAGAGGTTATCTCCTTGTTCTACTTGTTCCTCAACCCAGATATAGGGAGATTCAACATAGAAGAGATTATTATAAAAACTACTTTCAACAGTCACCCATTCCCAATTAGGACCTAAAATAAAATTACTTACGCTAAAATCACCCATACTGTTAGGATTATAAAATATTGAATTATAAATTTTAGCATTACCAACAGTCCCAGCGAAGTGTCGATTCCCATAATTATTAGCAATAGTTGAATTTGATATTAAAATACTAAATTCTTCATTAAAAGAATGGTTAATTCGAACAGGTCTAATAGTCCCTGGTCCAGTAAAAACATTATTATCAAAAATAAGAGCATTATGCATCTCAAAGGTACAATCGCTATAAAGCTCTTGATTTATGTAGTAGTTTAGGAGAGTTGCATCCTCGCCTTGGCAATCTGTGATAATTAGATTTCTAATATCTAAGCTGCTATTCACTGCATATATTCCCAGTTCATAATTATCTCCATGGAACATTTTGTTGTTACGAATGATGATATTGTTAAGGGTATAAGTTCCTTCGCTTAAAAGCATGGCTTGAAGATCAGAATAAGTATGAGAGTTATTATTTTGAATAATTACGTTTTCTATCTGATAATCACCTCCTCCACTTAGGGAAAATCCAGTAGTATTGATATGTGTTGTTCTATCATACTTTAAATCATGAATGTGGACATTTTCACCTCCTCCACCCCAAAGAGGAGCATAACTATAACCACTACTATTCTGAAAAGTCATTCCACCAAATTCTAAATTGTTAGTATATGCTACACCAACATTAACTAAACCATTCTCTCCTTCAATAATTGTTTGATCTATTCCTGCTCCTAAGAGCTTTGTGTTAGACTTTAAACTAAAAGGAAATCTTTGGTTGTTTTGGCTCCAAGAATAAGCTCCTGGGGCTACATGAACAGTATTAGGATTATCCGGATTTGATTTAATCATCTGCATTGCCCTAACAAGAGTCTGCAAAGGTTCAGTGGGTGAAAGCCCACTATTTGTATTGTTACCCTCAGGTGAGACATAAATATCTTGGTCGATCTCAGGGAAAAAAGCTTCTTGGACTGAGATAGTTACATTGCCAATACCTGCTTCATAAGGTGGAGAAGAATTCCCTCCATCTAAGACATAATAATTATCAATCTCATTTATAAGAGCTGAACCAAGACTCAATTCTATATGGGTACCTTGATAATCATTGTAGTTGCCAATAAAGATATCCATGGCGTATAAACCAAAGTTATTAAATACACGCAGGTTATTGCATTCAACTTGGACACCTGAACTGAGAATCATTCCACCACCTTCTATTCCCCTATTATTTGAAACCTCTACATTCTCAAAATAAATGCTTGTGTACTGCCCACAAGCTGAAATTCCTCCTCCTCCTATAGAAATGTTTTTTATTGCTTTAGTATTTTTTATTTCTACAAAACCAGCATCAAATAATCTGATTCCTCCTCCAGGAGTTATAACAGTATGGGTATCAATCACATTCAAATCATCATAATTATTAGAAAAGGTAAAGCCATTGATTGTAACATCCTCTCCGTTTTCAATACGTAAACATACTTGCCTGTTTCCATCAACAATGGTAGAATCGATATATTCTTGCAAAGGCTCTAATGCATAGAGGCTTTGCAAGGTTAAATCCTTGCCATTGGTATTTAATCTTTCAACATAGCGTCCTGGATGAACTAAGATCACATCATTATCGTTTGCTGCATTTATGGCTGATTGAATTGAAGTATAATCTGCAGTACCATCTAAAGAGACTTCTAGCTGAGCATACAGGTTAAAAGAAATTAGCATTAATATGATTATAAGCATTTTATTCATTTATCTGTCCTTTGCTTTCGTTTTATTGTTCCACCTTCTTAGTCCCCTCTGCGAGGTGGCTAAGGGGTTTTCTAGTTATTTCAAAACCATTATTTTACCTGTAGCATTATATCTTCCAGCTTCTATGTGAATTAAGTATAATCCACTAGCAACTTGCTTATTATTCTCATTTCGTAAGTCCCAGTTGCTAGAATATAATTGACCTTGATCATAACTTGTTTTAAGACCTGCATGCCTTTGCATATCCTGATAGCTATTCTCTAGGGATATCTTTTTAACTTTTTGTCCTTTTAGATTATATATTGTTAGAACAGGTTTTTCTTTAATAGATTTTGGTAAAACAAATTCAATATTAGTCATTCCTGAGCCTTTTGACTGCTTTTGTGAAACAGGATTAGGATAGACTAATATTTGTGGCTTTATGATTGAGGATACTTCATTGTCCTGATTATGAACTGGCTCAGAATTGTATTCAAATGCTCCTATATCAACAGCATTTCCCCAGACTCTAGCATTGCCAGCTAAGTCTGTACTAGCAAGAAAAGAAGTATCTGAAAAACCAGCATCAATACAAGGAGAATTATCTGAAAGCCTATAATAATCTACATCAGAAACAGTCAGACTATCAACAAATTGACCTAAAAAGTGAGGATTTGTACTAAAGAGGTTATCTCCTTGTATTACATAATCTTCATTCCAATAAAAGGGTGTTTCACAGTAAAATAAGTTATTGTTAAGGTGGCTATCCATAGGTACCCATTGATTATCAATTTTAATCCTGTTGCTAAGATTGATTTCTCCATCAAGTAGACATTCAGGGTTATAAAAAATTGAGTTATATATTTTTGCTCTGCCAGCTGCTCCAGCAAATTCTCGATTCCCATAATTATTAGCAATAGTAGAGTTTGATATTAAGATACTAAAGTCTTCATTAAAAATATTTTTTATTCCCACAGGTCTAATAGTCCCTGGTCCAGTAAAAACATTATTATCAAAAATAAGAGCATTATGCATCTCAAAGGTACAATCGCTATAAAGCTCTTGATTTATGTAGTAGTTTAGGAGAGTTGCATCCTCGCCTTGGCAATCTGTGATAATTAGATTTCTAATATCCAAGTTGCTATTCACTGCATATATTCCCAGTTCATAATTATCTCCATGGAACATTTTGTTGTTACGAATAATGATATTGTTCAGGGTATAAGTTCCAACACTAAAATCAAGGGCATTAAGATCAGAATAAGTATGTGAGTTGTTATTTTGAATGATTATGTTTTCTAAAAGAAAATCTGCTTCTGGTCCACCAAGAGCAAAACCTGTTGCATTGATATGAGTAGTTCTATCATACTTTAAATCATGGAAATAATTAAAACCTATAGCATGACTCCACACTGGGGCATAAGAATAACCATTACTATTCTGAAAAGTCATTCCTCCAAATTCAGTATTTTCCATAAATTTACCACCAATATTCACTAGTCCCTCTTCTCCCTCAATAATTGTTTGATCTATTCCTGCTCCTAAGAGCTTTGTGTTAGACTTTAAACTAAAAGGAAATCTTTGGTTATTTTGGCTCCAGGAATAAGTTCCTGGGGCTACATGAACAGTATTAGGGTTAATCGGATTGGATTTAATCATCTGCATTGCCCTAACAAGAGTCTGTAAAGGTTCTGAGAGTGAAAGACCACTGTTAGCATTAGAACCTAAGGGAGATACATAGACATCTTGATCTATTTCAGGGAAATATGCTTCTTGAACTGAGATTGTTACATTGCCAATACCTGCTTCATAAGGAGGAGATGAATTACCTGCATCTAAGACATAATAATTATCAATCTCATTTATAAGAGCTGAACCAAGACTTAACTCAATATGGGTACCTTGATAATCATTGTAGTTGCCGATGAAGATATCCATGGCGTATATTGCGTAATTATTATAAATTCTAAGATCATTACACTCAACTTGAGCTCCAGAACTAAGGCGAAGACCACCCCCCCCAAGAGCTCTATTATTAGTAATTTCGACATTTTCAAAATAAACACTTGTGTTATTACCATAAACAGATATTCCAGCTCCGCCTCTTGACACATTTTTAACAGTCTTTGTGTTTTTTACTTCTACGTATCCTGCATCAAAGATTTTTATACCACCACCTACGGTATCAATTTGATTTGTATCCACCACATTCAAATCATCATAATTATTAGAAAAGGTAAAGCCATTGATTGTAACATCCTCTCCGTTTTCAATACGTAAACATACTTGCCTGTTCCCGTCAACAATGGTAGAATCGATATATTCTTGCAAAGGCTCTAATGCATAGAGGCTTTGCAAGGTTAAATCTTTACCGTTTGTATTTAATCTTTCAACATAGCGTCCTGGATGAACTAAGATTACATCATTATCGTTTGCTGCATTTATGGCTGATTGAATTGAAGTATAATCTGCAGTACCATCTAAAGAGACTTCTAGCTGAGCATACAGGTTAAAAGAAATTAGCATTAATATGATTATAAGCATTTTATTCATTTATCTGTCCTTTGCTTTCGTTTTATTGTTTCACCCTCTTAGTCCCCTCTGCGAGGGAGCTAAGGGGTTTTCTAGTTATTTCAAAACCATTATTTTACCTGTAGCATTATATCTACCAGCTTTTATGTGAATTAAGTATAATCCACTAGCAACCTGCTTATTATTCTCATTTCGTAAGTTCCAGTTGCTAGAATATAATTGACCTTGATCATAACTTGTTTTAAGACCTGCATGCCTTTGCATATCCTGATAGCTATTCTCTAGGGATATCTTTTTAACTTTTTGTCCTTTTAAATTATAGATTGTGATAAATGGTTTGTCTTTAATATCCTTTGGTAGAACAAATTCTATATTAGTCATTCCTGAGCCTTTTGACTGCTTTTGTGAAACAGGATTAGGATAGACTAATATTTGTGGCTTTATGATTGAGGATACTTCATTGTCCTGATTATGAACTGGCTCAGAATTGTATTCAAATGCTCCTATATCAACAGCATTTCCCCAGACTCTAGCATTGCCAGCTAAGTCTGTACTAGCAAGAAAAGAAGTATCTGAAAAACCAGCATCAATACAAGGAGAATTATCTGAAAGCTTATAATAATCTACATCAGAAACAGTCAGACTATCAACATATTGACCTAAAAAGTGAGGATTTGTACTAAAGAGGTTATCTCCTTGTATTACATAATCTTCATTCCAATAAAAGGGTGTTTCACAGTAAAATAAGTTATTGTTAAGGTGGCTATCCATAGGTACCCATTGATTATCAATTTTAATCCTGTTGCTAAGATTGATTTCTCCATCAAGTAGACATTCAGGGTTATAAAAAATTGAGTTATATATTTTTGCTCTGCCAGCTGCTCCAGCAATTTCTCGATTCCCATAATTATTAGCAATAGTAGAGTTTGATATTAAGATACTAAAGTCTTCATTAAAAATATTTTTTATTCCCACAGGTCTAATAGTCCCTGGTCCAGTAAAAACATTATTATCAAAAATAAGAGCATTATGCATCTCAAAGGTACAATCGCTATAAAGCTCTTGATTTATGTAGTAGTTTAGGAGAGTTGCATCCTCGCCTTGGCAATCTGTGATAATTAGATTTCTAATATCTAAGTTACTATTCACTGCATATATTCCCAGCTCATAATTATCGGCATGATACATCTTATTATTACGAATAATGATATTAGTTAGGGAATAAGTTCCTTCGCTTAAAAGCATGGCTTGAAGATCAGAATAAGTATGAGAGTTATTATTTTGAATAATTATGTTTTCTATCTGATAATCACCTCCTCCACTTAGGGAAAATCCTGTAGTATTGATATGTGTTGTTCTATCATACTTTAAATCATGAATGTGGACATTTTCACCTCCTCCACCCCAAAGAGGAGCATAACTATAACCACTACTATTCTGAAAAGTCATTCCACCAAATTCTAAATTGTTAGTATATGCTACACCAACATTAACTAAACCATTCTCTCCTTCAATAATTGTTTGATCTATTCCTGCTCCTAAGAGCTTTGTGTTAGACTTTAAACTAAAAGGAAATCTTTGGTTGTTTTGGCTCCAAGAATAAGTTCCTGGGGCTACATGAACAGTATTAGGATTATCTGGATTTGATTTAATCATCTGCATTGCCCTAACAAGAGTCTGCAAAGGTTCAGTGGGTGAAAGCCCACTATTTGTATTGTTACCCTCAGGTGAGACATAAATATCTTGGTCAATCTCAGGGAAAAAAGCTTCTTGGACTGAGATAGTTACATTGCCAATACCTGCTTCATAAGGTGGAGAAGAATTCCCTCCATCTAAGACATAATAATTATCAATCTCATTTATAAGAGCTGAACCAAGACTCAATTCTATATGGGTTCCTTGATAATCATTGTAGTTGCCGATAAAGATATCCATGGCGTATAAACCAAAGTTATTAAATACACGCAGGTTATTGCATTCAACTTGGACACCTGAACTGAGAATCATTCCACCACCTTCTATACCTCTATTATTTGAAACCTCAACATTCTCAAAATAAATACTTGTATTTGAACCACTAGCGGAAATGCCACTTCCTCCTATGGATATGTTTTTTATAGCTTTTATATTTTTTAATTCCAAATGTCCAGCTTCAAATATTCTAATTCCTCCACCTACTGTTGTATATTGATTAGTATCCACTACATTCAAATCATTATAATTATTAGAAAAAGTAAAACCATTGATTGTAACATCTTCACCATTTTCAATGCGTAAACATACTTGCCTGTTTCCATCAACAATGGTAGAATCGATATATTCTTGCAAAGGCTCTAATGCATAAAGGCTTTGCAAGGTTAAATCCTTGCCATTGGTATTTAATCTTTCAACATAGCGTCCTGGATGAACTAAGATCACATCATTATCGTTTGCTGCATTTATGGCTGACTGGATGGAAGTATAATCTGCAGTACCATCTAAAGAGACTTCTAAGAGAGAACTATCTAACTTACTCATTAATAATAGAACTATAACAGACAATGTTAATCTTAATTTCATAATGTATCCTTTTTTTTGATTGCAGAGCTTCGTGTGAAGCTCTGCAATGTAATGGTTATTTTATCTATTTTATTTCATCAAAATCATTTTTCTTGTCAATTTCTTTTTATCAGTTACTAATCTATAGAAGTAAAGTCCAGAAGCAACTTGGTCACTATTAGAATTTTTGCCATCCCAAACAAGCTTATGATTACCTGCTTGAAGAAGACCATTTTTCAATGTTTTCACCTTTTGTCCCTTAATATTATATATTTCCAATTTCACCTCTGAATCTTTTGGTAGATCAAAAGAAATTGTTGTTTCAGGGTTGAAAGGATTAGGGTAGTTATCATAAAGAGCTAGTATCTTTGGAATATTAGGAGTATCGGTATCTGATAGGTTTACTTGAAGGTAGTTACCAATACTTGATAGACTTGCCGTACTGTAATTAACTTCTTGAGAAGAGTTGTTAACTAATTCATATTTAACCTTTCTTTTTTCATTTCCTTTTAATTGTGGTAACCAAAGTTCAAAAGAAATTTCTTTTAATCCTGCTTCTATTTCTGGAATGTCAGAAAGAATATAAGCATTTAAAATTACCTGATCTTCTTTAATTACTGCAGCTCCTTTACATACTTCATCTACAAGTATAGCAACTTCAACAGGTTTATCAATTTCAGAGTATTGACTAAGGTCAATATTAATAATTATTGGTAAATAACCTTTTTTCTCTTCAAACTTGAAGTTTGTTGCTAAATCATGAATGTAAGGTTCTTCTACAGGAGGAATTGGTGTCCATTGCCCCCAATCAAATTCTGCATCTTCACTTCCGTGGTATAACACCTCAATCATTTCGCCTGGGTTCAAAGTAAGAATTTTCCCATCATAGTTTTCCCCTGTTACCCAAGCATTTGTGTTAATATCTCTTACTGCAAACCAGTTTTTTGATTGGATAACTGAAATGTCTTCTAATAATGGACCAAAAGCATGACTTATAGACATGGGATAGTTTTTATAATAGCCTAAATATATCCTTCTGGCAGGGTTCCCATCGTTATAGTCATAGCCAGGGTCTTCAGAATCATTTGGCACTGAGGGAATATATAGTTTACGTGAATGTATCTGTCCCTGAGAAGTATTAACAAGCATTTCAGGACTTAAAGAGTTTTCAATATCAAATCCGTGGTAATCAAGGTAAACTCCATTTTGATTGGATAAGTCAACTTTGAAACCATATTGACTGTAGAGAGGCAAGTTCGGATTGTAGTCTCCGTAAGGGTTCTCTGGATTAAATCCATTTTCTATATCTGGTCCCAGTGTGTAGATTTCTTTGACCTTGGTAAGCTCATCTTGCTCTTCAAGCAGTCCATTTTCGTGCCAATCGTGGAAAACATGATGCCATGAGTTATTATTTTTATTTAAATAAGGGAGTGAAATCCAATGAATCTGACCACCAGGAAGATATCGGAAGTTTTGCATAGATGGTACGGTGTGTTCAAGAGCTCCTATATCATCTTGCTTAATGAATATACCATTTGTTGTAAAATGTTTAGTGGCATTATCAATTGCAGGAGATTTGAAGGTTTCTGTCCAGATAGGTTTTAGATCAGAATCTAATAGAGGATCACATTCAGTAATAGTGTTTTGATTATTGTTAATAATTAATGGATTAATATTGAAGTTAAAAGACAAAGCATTATCTACTTGCAAATTGCTATAATTTGTTTCATCTGATAAAATAATCCTATCAATATTATCATTTAGTTGATTATAAAAGATATCGTTTTGAGACACTATTAAGCTGTAACTATACAGACTACTTCCTCTAAAAATAATTCTATTTATATTATTATAATAGGTGTTGTTAAGAGAAGATAAACGGGAATTCCCATTCAATCCTATAATACCACCTCCATCAGGATAGGTTATATAGCTCTGATTCTGAATAACCTTGTTAAATGAAAAACTTATGATACTGTTAAGCAAGGTGAGGGTTGACCCAGGAAAAAATGATTGTCCCATGTAAAAAGTTTCAAAATTCCCACATTTAAAAAAAGTATTTTTGTCAATTTGAACATTTTTAGCATCAATAATTAATAATGCACCATGTTCATTACACAGTCCATCATAACTATAAGAAATATCACAGTTAGTGAAAATAAACTCATTATTAGTATGGTTACCGCCATTCATGAGAACTGCCGATGCTAAAAAGTCTTGATTCTCACAAGTTGCTTCGGTTGTAAGACTATGCCCAGGTCCATAAGGTGGGTCATATTCTTGAGGAGTTGTAGTCTCTGATGAAGTGTTCATAAAAGCACAATTATTTATAGTAATAGTATTATAATTACTATTATTGTCATCAAGGGATATTCTTACTGGTGTCTCAGGGAAAGTTTCTTCGAAATTAGAATTAGTTAAGTCAACCTTAGTATTATTAATCCTCTCAATACTTATTTCAGCGTTTAATATTTTATCAAGCTTAAATGTACAATGAGAAGAATTAAGAATATTAAGAGGGGCAGAATTAATTTGATCGCTTATAAAATTCATATCTTGAATACTAATTTCAAGATTAATTAGATCATTAAAATCAACAGCTGTTAGATTTTCAACGAGACTTACGAATTTAACTTTTAATTTATTTTGTAGGTTTAGAAAAGAAAAATCAAAATTATTTAACTCAATTTGTTGGGTATTACAATAAAATGTATACAAATCGTCATTTTGGTTTTGATTTTCTGATAAGTATTCATTTAAATAGGTCATGGCATCTTGAGTATTATCAAATCCTTCAATGTGGCCTACTCTACCAACCATTAAATTATTATTACTAATACAGCCTATTAGATTTAAGGGAAGGTTGTTTACGACATTATCATCTATACTCATTGTTTTGTAAATGCCGTAATAATCTGTTCCATTCGGTATTGATACAGCAACTTCATTTACTGATGAATTAAAATATAGTTCATATTCACCAATAGAGTTAGTAAAAGTGTAACCAGCAACTTGATTTTCTGTTATTGCCTTTACTTGAACATCCTGGAGAGGGCTACCATCCATAGAAACTACACCTTTTACTATTTTAGTACCTCTGTTAACATCATTGCTCTTGTTAGAATCATACTCTTGTACTTTATTGTTAGTAGTATTTGCAAATAAAAATCCACAAGTTAAACTAAGAATAAATACGATTAAAAAAACTCTTTTCATATTTTTCTCCTTTTTTTATATTTAGGCATCGAGATTATAGAAATTCTCATGCCTTAGAAATTTTAATCTTATGATAATACCAGACATCTAGTGGTATTAAAGATCACTTTTCATGTATGCAAAATCATTGATACACCTATCTTCATATATTTTACTCTAAAAGGGCAAAAAGTCATAGAAAGATGGAATAAGTAGATGAAATACAGGCTGTTAAGAGTCCAGTGATAGGCTTACAAAGAAAAAGTGAAAAAAGTATTTGACAAAATTTAATACTATGATTTTTTAGCAAACAGATAATATGATTGCTAAAAAAAGAAATAAACAAAAAAATTAACCTAGTGGAGGTTTTAACTATGGCTAAACAAATTCAATTCAGTCACGATGCTAGAACATCGTTGAAAAATGGAGTTGATAAACTCGCTGATGCAGTGAAGGTTACTTTAGGACCACGCGGAAGAAATGTTGTGTTAGATAAGAAGTTCGGTTCACCAACTATCACTAATGATGGTGTAACTATTGCTAAAGAAATCGAACTTGAAGATGCTTATGAAAATATGGGTGCTCAACTTTGTAAAGAAGTAGCTGAAAAAACTCATGATTTAGCTGGTGATGGTACTACAACTGCTACTATCTTAGCTCAAGCAATTATAGAAGAAGGACTTAAACACGTGACTGCCGGTGTAAATCCAATGTATCTAAAACGTGGATTAGATAAAGCTGTTAAAATAGTTATTGATAAAATCCACGAATATTCCAAAGAGATTAACAACCAAGATGAGATTGCTCAAATTGCAACTATCTCAGCTAATAATGATCCTGAAATTGGTAAAATTATTGCTGATGCAATGCAATCAGTATCTAATGAAGGAATTATCAATGTAGAAGAAGCAAAATCAATTGAATCATCTTTAGAAAAAGTTGAAGGTATGCAGTTTGATAGAGGATATTTATCTCCTTACTTTGCAACCAATACTGATAAGATGATTGCTGAATTAGAAGATGCTTATATTCTTATCTACGATAAAAAAATCTCTGCAGTTAAAGATATTCTTCCTATCTTACAGGAAATCTCTCAAACTGGTAAACCAGCCCTTATTATCGCAGAAGATATCGAAGGTGAAGCTTTAGCAGCTCTTGTTGTTAATAGACTTCGTGGTGCTCTTAATGTTTGTGCAGTAAAAGCTCCTGGTTTTGGTGATAGAAGAAAAGCTATGCTAGAAGATATTGCTATTTTAACTGGTGGAACTGTAATTTCTGAAGAAGTTGGTAGAAAGCTAGAAACTGCTACAATTGAAGATTTAGGCTCAGCTCGTAAGATTATTATTGATAAAGAAAATACTATTATTAGAGAAGGTCAAGGTGATGACGCTTCAATCAAATCAAGAATTACTCAAATTAAGCAACAAGTTGAAGATGCAAGCTCAGACTATGATAAAGAGAAACTTCAAGAAAGATTAGCTAAGCTTTCTAGTGGTGTTGCAGTAATCAAAATTGGAGCTGCTACTGAAACAGAAATGAAAGAGAAAAAAGCACGTGTAGATGATGCTCTTCATGCAACAAGAGCTGCTGTGGAAGAAGGAATTGTCTCAGGTGGTGGAACTACTCTAATTCACGCTGCTAAAGCACTTGCAGATTTTGAAGCTACAACTCACGAAGAAAAAGTTGGAGCAAAAATCTTAATGAAAGCTCTTGAAAGACCTGCTTACCAAATTGCAACTAATGCTGGTGAAGAAGGTGCTGTAATCGTTGAAAAACTTAAAAATGCTAGTGATGTACACTTCGGTTATAATGCTGCTAAAAACACTTTCGAAGACCTTTTTGCTGCTGGTGTTATTGACCCAGCAAAAGTTGTTCGTTCTGCTGTTCAAAACGCAGTTTCTATTGCTGGATTATTCCTAACAACAGAATGTATCGTTACTGATATTCCTGAACCAGAAGCTCCAATGCCTGCTGGTGCACCTGGAATGGGTGGCGGAATGCCAGGAATGTACTAAAAATAGACTTAGTCAAGTATATAAGAGCGAAGACTTATCTTCGCTCTTTTTTTTGGATTGATTTTAGCTAAACTCTTGATTGCTAGTTTCTCTTTAGTTTCCTAGGCCTTTATGAAGAGTCTAGCAATGAAGGAAGAGTAGTCAATTATAAGTGAAAAAAACACTTGACAGATTTTAAGATAAAATCATTATATATCTATAAGTTACAGTTCAATGACTCTCAAGAAGTTAGCAATATTTTGAGAGTAATAATTCGCAAACTACTATAATATAATTATACTTGATTTAGGAAAAAAATAACAGCAAAAAAGCCTAAAAATTAGATATATGTTAATTAATGGTTAATAAATTGTTAAAAATTAAAGTATAACTAAATTTTACTTGCACAAAAAGCGATTTTGATTATTATGTAGTTATAAAGAATCTGTAGATTAAATAAATAAAAGGAGAGTGTGATATGAAAAAGAAACTTACTCAAAGAGAAGAAAGAAAGATTAGAGCTCAAAAAGTAAAAAAGATTATAGAAGCACCTATAGACTACACTTTTGAAGCTCAAGAATCAAGGCTCAGACTAGAGCAACCTACACCTTAATAAAGTGAATTTATAGGGGCTGTTACAGCCCTTCACTTTATTTTTTTTCTACATATCAATATAAATATATGTTATTTACTCCAGAAATATTTATCCATTTTAAAAAGTAATTCTCTTCTATTAATTGGTTTTGTAATATAATCATCACAACCGGCTTTAAGTAACTTCATTCTATCAGAATCAAAAGCAAAAGCTGTCTGTGCTATAATTGGTATCTTCTTGTTAAACTCTCTAATTTTTTGTGTAGCTTCAAGTCCATCCATCTTAGGCATTTGGACATCCATTAAAATCAAATCAATATTGTTATCTCTGCATCTTTCAACAGCTTCCAGACCATTATGAGCAAACTCTACATTGACTTTTATGTGTTTGAAAAAGGCCTTAAAGAATTTAATTATATGAATTGTATCATCAACAACTAAAATATTTTTCCCAGTCCATTTGTCTGAAAAACTACTTGCTGAATAGATATCAATATGTGAATAATTATGATTATTGCTGTCTGCTAAATCGACAACAGTCACCTTACCAGGAATAGAGAAGATAAAAGATGATCCCTTTCCTTTCTCCGAATCCAAGGTTATGAATCCGCCTAATAATTGAATTATCTTATGACAGATAGTTAAACCAACGCCAATTCCACCAAACTCTCTAGTATGTGATCCATTACTCTGCCTGAACAAGTCAAAAATATTTTGCTTTTGATCGTCATCAATTCCCACACCAGTATCATTAATCATGAAAGTAATGCTCTTGTCTGCTTCAATAGAAAACCCGACATCTATAGTACCACGTTCAGTGAATTTTACTGCATTATTGATCAGATTATCAAAGATAGATCTAATATTAGTTTCATCACTTTCAAAGATAACTTCTTTTGAGGTATGAGGGACAAAGAGGTTGATTTCAATACTTTTTTGTTTCTCTTTGATATCCTGTCTATAATGGTCAACAATCTCATTTAACATATTGCTCAGAGAGAAATTTGTCTGGATTACAGATATGTTTTGTGATTCTATCTTAGAAACATTAATAACATTATCCATAAGCGAAATCAATCTTTGAGCACCTTGCATTATAAGAGTAAGGTATTCATCTCTATCGTCTGAAGTGATAGTCTTATTGTTTTTAAGAAATTCTGAGAAGCCATATACTGCATTTAAAGGTGTTCTAAACTCATGAGAAATATTAGATAAGAATTGTGTTTTCAAATTATCAGACTCTTCTGCTTTTCTGATAGCATCTTGCAGTTCTTGACGTTTCTGAACAGTCTCAGTAACATCTTGTGTTACTGTTAACAAAGAATCTAGTTTACTATCAAACTCTATTGGAATAATAGTATTAGTGATTATTCTCCTATCACCATTCAGGGAAATGAACTCATCTTCACCACATAAACATTCCTCTATATTTTCCTTCACTGTTTCTTCATTATGAAATTTTTTAAGAAGATATTCAGCAGGGAAAATATCTTGATCATTATTATCAATTGCCGTATTACTAGTAATACCAGTAATTTTAGCAATTTCTTTATTCCAAATATCATATTTGTCAGTTTGGCAGTTCTTGACTGTTATACCAACCGGAATATTATCTATAAGTTTCTCCAGGAATGATCTATGCTTTCTATGTTCTAAATCCAATAACTTTTTATCTGTAACATCATAGCAAAATCCTTGGATTGAGTTTTTGCCATTGTGACAACAAATTTTGTAGTTATTTCTTAGCCAAACTATACCATTGATGCTATCTTTAAGTTTTACATCACAAGAATAATTAATTTGAGGAATATAGTTATTAATTTGTTGAAAAAAAGCGACATTCTCTTCTTGGTTAAAGTAATCAAGAAGACTCTTTTTATTGATAATATCTTGAGGAAAACAACCAAAAACATCATAGGCAGAATTATTAATATATTTGAATTTCAGAGATCTAAGGTCACAAATATAGTTAATTACTGAGATACCGCTGTAATTTATTGGGATTGAATGTCTTTTACTAAGAGATCGCTTGTAGATAGGAGTGAGAACTCTTGTAAGGATTTTAGATACTTTTTTAATAATGATTTTTTCTTCTTCATTCCAATATTTCTCTTGGGAAAAAGTAGAAAAGCCAACTAGACCACCGAAATGACCTTCAATTTCAATAGGACTCATCAGCATAGACTTAATATTATTATTTATAAAAAAATCTCGTTCAGCTTCTGCTTCGTTTGGTAAACAAGAAAGTGAGTTTATAGGATGAACCTCAAAACTATTTATTTTGCCTAAGGCCCACTCATAATGACCGAAATTAAATAAGTCAATAGGGTCTTCGATTTTGATGTTTTTATTTGAATTCCACTCATATGAAATATTACATATAGCATGATTATCAAATAATTTGCAGTAGCATCTTTCGATCTTATAATTATCCCCGATAGTTTCAAATAGCTTGGTTACTAAAATATCAAAAGTATCCTTTTCACCCTCAAATAAGGATAGCTCAAGTAATAATTCATCAATCAGCTTCATTCAAATTCCTTAATATTTATTTCCCCGATTTGTTTTCTCAACTACTAGTTAACTAGTTTCTTTGAAATGTTAATGGCAAAATTGACTTTTTTTCAATTATTGGCAAGAAAAAAATAGCAGGATTGACTAGGAATCCTGCTATAATACTATTTATTAGATATTTATGAAAAATAAATAATTCTTTAAAAATAAATATTAATAATATTAATCATTGATAAAGTTAAAATTATATGGTGATTTATAAAGAATTACTTCATCTGTATTAACTAATAAATCTTCTTCTATTGATATGAATGATTTAAGAAGTGATTTATTATACCATTTAAATAGAGGTGATGACAAGGTACTTACACTAACTTGAAGTTGAGCCTTATCATTGCCACTATACGATTCTAGTTTTATCTCATTACCAGAATCTATCATTTCCTTCATTGATTGAAGTGCTGTTTCATAACCCCCTAATTTATCAATCAAGCCATTACTAAGGGCTTGGTTACCTGTCCATACTTGGCCCATAGCAATCTTGTTTATCTCTTGATAACTTTTGCCTCTACTAGTTGCGACAGTATTGACAAATCTGTCATATGAACTTTTAATAAAAGCTTTAAACATTTCTTTTTCTGCTTCAGTCCACTCCCTAGTTACACTGCCTAAAGTAGCATTTTGTCCAAACTTAACTTCAGACCAGTTTACACCAACTTTCTGGGAAAGTTTTGAGAAGTTTGGCACCATACCAATAACACCAATAGAACCAGTGATAGTAGTAGGTTGAGCAATGATTTCATCAGCCCAGGTTGAGATATAATAACCACCAGAAGCAGCTACACCAGACATCAAAGCAATAATTGGTTTTTTATCCTCTCCTTGTGTACATAATCTGACTTCTTCAGCAATAATATGAGATGCTAAAGCTGATCCACCACCAGAATCTACCCTTAAGATAATTCCTTTTACTTGAGGATCTTTTCGGGCTTTTCTAATTGCTTTAGCAGTAGTTTCAGACCCGATCATTCTTCCAGCTTGCCCCTTACCACTGATAATATTACCAGATGCATATATAACTGCTACCTTGTCTAAACCAGGTTTGTACCAGTTATTATTTATTCTTTGAGGAATTTCTTTGGTAATGCTATGACTTCCAAATTCTTTATCAAGCTTTCCGTTTAACTCATGCCATTCTACAAGTTCATCAACTAATCCACTATTGAGAGCTTCTTGAGGAATAAAATAAGGTCCATTATCAATGATGTCTTCAACTTTACCAGCTAATTTATGTCCACGTCCTTGACGAATCATTTCAACCATTTCAGCATAAAGATCACCATAAAGTCTTTCCATCACTTGTCTTTCTTCTTGGGTCATTTGGCCCTCAGAAAACATATTCCCAGCTGTTTTATATGGATGACTTCTAAAATTATAGAAATCTATACCTAATTTATCCAATAGCTCCTTGATATATGGACTAGCACCACCAATACCAACTAAGTTAACCATCCCTTCTGGATTCAGATAGATTTTATCACCAATGTTAGCAGCAAAGGCATAATTTGTGTTTGAGATATTTTCGTAGTAGAAAACTATCTTTTTACCTGTTTTCTTGAAATCTTTCAGAGCCGTAAGAAGCTCTTGTCTTTTAGCCAAAGATGCACCGAAATTTGTATTTCTGAAGATAAGTCCTTTTATTTCAGGATCATTTTTAGCTTTATCAATTTTCTTTAAAAGACTTAACATTGTTGTGTTATCGTCCATTTTTAGTGAAATAAAACCAAGATTAAACTTAGTATTCTCATCAACAATATTTCCGTTTATATTTAAGTCTAGTATCTTGTCTCTCTCAGTTCCTGTAATCATTCCCATAATATCGGAGTTTATTGATACATAACCATATCCCATATTCTTCTTGCTATCATCAGCTTGTTCTTTAATGTTAGAAATTGAACCAATTACAGCATTAAAATTACTGATACTGAATCTGATACCTACTTCTTCTTGCTCAATATTGTAATTAGCACCTATGCTTAATCCACCAAGGAAATTCGTATTTACTCCTAGGATAGGTTTGATAAAACCTCTATCTTGATTGCTTCCACCCCAACCAATATCTGTAGTTAACTCTAAGATATTGCTAAGCTTTGAGGATGCAAAAGGTCGAATACCAATACCTGCTCTATGCTGTGGTTTTAAATCATTCGGATGAGAAAGAAGGTAGGCTATAGATAAATGATTAATTGGTCTATAAAGTAATGAGTTAGAAAAATCAAAATCTTTTATAGAACCTGATTTCCAACTAAATGAAGACCCTAGGTACAGGTTCCTTAGAACCCTGTTTTTACCTAAATTATTACCAGTAGCTACTGTTTGGTAAGTTCCATTATTATCTTCTATCAGATAGGAAAAGCCTCTACTTTTATAGATGAAAGCATAAGGAGATCTAAAATCTTTCTCTTCATAACTTTTTAGGAAGGTAAAACTAGTATTGTTTGTAGTTCCTAAAGCTGCAGGATTGACATAGCCTGAGAGGAAATCCTCGTGTGAAGCAATTGCGGAATTATTAAAATCAAGGGGCATTGCAACTATTGATAGTGATGCCAAAAGTAAGGTAAATATCAAGAATTTCTTCATTTTTTTCTCCTTATTTAAAATCAACAGTTATATCTTCAACATTATGGAAAATAATACCATCTATTTGCTTTTCATTATTTAAGAATTTTGTGATTTCTGTATCACCATCTTTCATTAACTCTTTAAAGGTATCTGGGTTGTCTAGTAGTTTATCCATGTCGATTTCGAAAAGTGTTATCTGGTTATTCTCATAAGGAACATTTGCATCTTTAATATTATCAAATTCAATTCTGGTAAAGAATTTCATGCCTTGTACAAACATTTTAGCCATGTTTATATTTTGCTCTATTTCTTCATCAGACATTTTTTCACTTTCCTCACTCCACTCTTCAACTTCTTTATTTTTCTTTTCTTTAGCCTCATTAATAGCTTCAGTAAAACCATTCTTGATAACTAATTTGCCTTTTTTATTGTAATCAAAGTTGTAAAACTTCTCAAGTTCAACTTCATCATCTTCACTCTCTTCTTCAGCTTCATCATCATTGCCCATTTTGACGTTTTCAGTAACTGATTCTACTGATTCACTAAAAACTTTGTCAGATAGTTGAACTTTATTGATATCATTAAAACTATAAGTTACTCTATAACCTTGTTTTGCTTCAGTTTTTATTTCTTCAAAATCCTTATAAGTTACATCTTGTCCAAAGCGGGAACCTTTTTCCATAACCCTTTCCTTAGAAAATGCATCCATATTTCCTTCATCTGTATTCATTGCCTTAGCCATGTTAATTATTTGATTTGCCATTAACATCTCTTCAACAATTTGTCCAGAACCATCTTTATTAACTTTGATTGTTAAACCATACTCCACACAACCTGTTAATAACAAAAGAGCTATTACAGCCAAAAATAATGTTTTTTTCATAATTATCTCCTAATCTAATTTCCTTATTTTGTATAGATATACTGAACTTGTCAACAAAATAATTGAAGCAAGCATAAGACAAAATCCATCCCAGCTAAATATACTATTTGTTATGTATTTACTAATCTCATTTATACCACTATCAAGAGTCATTTGGTTCATAAATCCTTTAACTAACATATCAATATCAATAATATTTGCTCCTGTTAGTGAGGGGTTAATTAACCACATGTTTATATACTCAGATAGCGTACCTATTTTAATGCCAGACAAAGATCTAAATATCTGAATGGCAATGTTGGTGCCAAATAAAAGTCCTATAAATCTTACAAAAACTTTCTTCTTCATTATTGAAGATAAAAATATGAAGAATGCCCCAAGAAGAAGAGAATATGGGGTAATAAAGATCAAGCTTGAAATAGTGAACTTAATCAATGAAGATAGGGCAATAACACTAGTCTGACCTAAAAAAAGATAAGCTATCCATGTATTCATTATTGCTAATAATGCTACAATAAGCAAAGGCAAAATAATGCAAGTAACTACTTTTCCCAAAACTATTTTCCAAGGTGCTATTGGTAAGCATTTATAGAAAATTTCACAATGATGCTTGATGTTATCATTAAGAGCATTTGGTGTCAAAATCACTAAAGATACTAAAGATAACAGTGCAGAACTCAACCAAATGTTTCCAATTACAACACCAACTAAACCCATAAATGGGACATTGGCACCCTTCATTTGGTAAGAGATATTCTCTAAATCTATACCCCAACGTAAATCTATAAAGAGAATAAATAGATAGCTTACAAGGACAACAATTACGGGTAATAATAGACTCCATTTATTCAAATGGATATCTCTTTCTAAAAGTGATCTAAACTGTTTCATGAGAATTCTCCAATGTATATAAGAAAATGTGAGCTAAATTTGGTATAGATTCCTTAAAACCTGTAATATTGGCTTTGCGTGGAACTACAACTTCTATAGCACTCAACCCCTCTGTAACAACTTTATGAGGGATATTATTTAACTTGTCACGTTCTTTTGCGTCTATAGTGATAAGCTTGTAATAGGTTAAAAGATTATCAATTGTATCATTGGTCAAAATTTTGCCATTATCAATTATTATTAAGTCATGCAAAATGTGTTCAATTTCTTCTACTTGATGGGTAGAGATGAATACTGTTCTTTCTTCATTATAGAAAGAACTTAAGATAGTATTATAGAACTCATTACGATAAACAATATCTAATCCCAAAGTTGGTTCATCTAATATTAAGAAAGAAACATCTAAAGCTAGTATTAAAATCAAATATAGCTTTGTTTTCATCCCTTTTGATAATTTACTTATCTTTTTGTTTAAAGGTAAATTGCTTTGAGAAAATAATTTATCAAATCTTTCTTCATTAAATTTAGGATGGACACCTTTAAAGAATTTAATGAAAGCTTTAACTGTTAATCTACCATCTAAACTGTTGATATCAGGAACGAAAGCAGTATCTTCAAATACTTTATGATCCATATAGTTAATTGGTTTATCCTCAATAGAAATCTCACCTTGGAATTTTGTGAAACCAATGATGCACTTCATTAATGTAGATTTACCAGCTCCATTTTTTCCTAATAGGCCAACTATTCGACCTCTTTGAATTTCTGTGCTTACATTGTCTAAAGCTAAAAGATCCTTATATCTCTTAGTTACATTAGTGGTCTTAACTAAGGCCATTAATCCTCCCTTGCAAAAAGCTTTTCTAACTCTGAAATTATAACTGATAAATCAATATCAACTATTCTTGCTTTTTCTACTATCGTTTTTAAATCTCTTTGAATAAATTCATATCTTTTCTCTCTCAGTAACATATTACGTGCTCCTTCTTTTACGAAAAAACCTAATCCTCTCTTCTTAAAGATAATATTTGCCGCTTCTAATTCTGCGTAAGCGTTACTTATTGTTATTGGGTTTACTCGATATTCTGTCGATAGAGCTCTTATCGATAATATCTGTTCGCCTTCTAATATTCGCTTGGCAATTATTGCTTGCTCAATCTCATCTTTTATCTGAAGATAGATAGGTTGGTCATCACGAAATTTTTTCATAATATCACCTCTTATGGTGTTATACTTATGTAGTACACTATTCTTGTCAAGATAAATTTAATTTTTTTTTAAATCATTAATAACATAGATCATACTTTTCTGAAAAGTTACCTTCTAAGGGGGGTAAGAATAAGTGAGAAATAATAAAAGTTGGGTTGTGTGTGTTATAAGTGGGCTTGCTGGGATTATTGATATTTTTAATAAATGAGAAAAAAGTGGAATTTCTTATAAATTCGTAGAATTAAATGAGAAAAATAAAAAAGCCTATCTTAGTTGAAAGTCTGCAAAATTAAATGAGAAAAAACTAATATAGACCTTTAATAGTCTGCAAGATTAAATGAGAATGATGTTTATCGATATGTGTACGATGTTATCCGTATACCTTTTTTAGGATCTATTTTTCGATACTTAACTGATAACATTTTGAAATTAGAATTTAAAAACTGATTTACATCTTCATTTGGGAGCAGACTAAATTCAGCTGTAAAAATAGTCCTATTTTTTAAGATTACAAAAAGGCATAATTTTAACTCTCCTAAACCGATCTCTATTGCAGAACACTTAGAATTAACATCAGGCACAGTGTCATCATCTGAATATAAAAAACGATCCTCAAGCTTCTTAATACTTATGAATTTATTTACAATTTCATCCTGTTCATTTTTTGTAATCTTTTCAAATCTTTGGTTTGTAAAAACAGGGAAGGGAATTCTTAGAAGTAGAGTTTTTCCTTCTATTGAACCATATTTAGCTTTGAATTCAACTTCAATAGAAGAACTCTCGATGATTAGATAATTGTAATCAAGAGTGATTTTGTTTTCAATGTTTTCTAAACACATAAATTTTTCCTTTTGTTGTTAATTTAGTATCTCACTTATCTGGAAAAGTCCAAAAGCTTAGGTTGAGAATTCCAGAATTTCTAACATAATTATGGGGCTATATTTATTTAGTAGGTCCAAAAGCCAACAAGAATAAATAAGAGATTTATTTAATCAAAATCTCTAATCATTCATAAATACGTACACATTCAATTATTTCAAAAAGGTTTTGTAGTTCTGACAAAATTAATATATTGGAGTGGTTTATTACTTCAAGTTCGTCAAAACAAAATTTCCTGAAAACTAAAATACCATTTTCGCCTATACAAAGATCATCAAACCATGAATCAGGTGTACTATCTTTTCCAATTATGATATTATCTTGAATACTTTTATCCAAATATACATCAACTCTAAAATAAGTCTGTTCATTTTTGTGGCTTAGTTGTTTGATTTTGACAAGAAGCTTAATCTCATTAGGTAAATCTTTCTTGAATTTACTATCAAGTTTATCAATATTATCTTTATCTTTAAACTTGATTTTTAAATTATACATAAATGGTTCAATAGGTGTAGGTAAATCATCTAGATAATCTTCAATTTCAATATTTTCAATAAAATCATAAAGTTCAGAAATTAGATAAACATCATCAAATCTATATGTTTGATTAGCTTTAATTAATTTAAGTAAATGTTCACTTGTGCTAACTATTTGATTAGCTCCATTTACATCAAATTCGCGAACAATATAATACATATCATTATTGAAAAAAACATTTTTAATTATAACCCCTTCTTTATCAAAGAAAGGTAAATCATCATCAGTATATTTCCAAACAATTGATTTGTCTTCAGTCTTTGCTATCAATTGATTTATTTCATCTATGTCTCTATTTCTTTTATTTCTATCAATAATCATTTTTTTTTGCTTCTTCTTTGGTGTTCTGTTAATATATGAAGTGTTATCTCTTCTAGATCAGAATATATTTTTTTTATATCATTTACTGCAAGTCTTTTTTTCTTAATAAATGAATTAAATATCCATGAGTGATCAGATTTAAGGCAAAGTTCATCAAAGCTTCTAATTCTTGAGCTTAAATCATATATGAATCTTTTATCTTTTGAATCCAGTATAATTATGAAATGCTCCAAGCTTGGTTTAATTTTACGAAGTTCTTTTATTATTTTATCATTTGGTGTGAAACTTTCACCTCTCAATTTGTCTAAACAATCATTAAATATCTTCACGTGATGATCAAAAGTTTCATCCAATAATATGTTTTTATTAATATCGTTAATTACTTTTTTGCTTGAACTAACTTGTCTTAATGTCCATAAAGTTACAATTAATCCAACTATAGAAGTCCATGATACTATATTTGTAAATAAGTTATTTTCAATTCTTGGTGATGTAGATGAATTGATTATTGTTAGAGTATCAGAAATAACTTTTAATGTATCAATCATTTATAACTTCTAATGAGGAATTCTAAAACCCCTAACATAACAATGGAGGAGTATTGATTTATTAAAATAGGTTTGTAATCATCATTGATTGGCATTAACCAGGAGCACTCGTTTTCATGGTCTAGCTTGAGTAGTTTAAGAGTGATACCATCATCTAATCTGACTGCTACAATTCTGTTATCCATATCATCATAGTCATATATCTTATTAACTATAACGACATCGTTATGCTGTATCTCAGGACTCATGCTCCATCCATTTACCCTGAAGCAAAAAAAGTTTTCAGGATCACTAATAAGCTCAGTAGATACTAGTATTTTACCAAGCAGATCTGAATCTCTTACTTCTAAAGGATTACCTGCTGCAATTTCTCCAACTATTGGAAGTGAAACAACAGAGGAAGGATTATTAATGCTCTTGGCTTGTTCATCCTCTAGTTTTGTGTTTGATTTACCTAGTTCTATGTATTGTTTGAGTTTGTCGGCATTTAGTTCTGTTTTGTGTTTAGGAGAATGGTCCTGGTCTTTGGAAAGGAACATCTCCCCTTCTCCAGTGAGAAGCCAATGAGAGTTGCATTTTGTAGATTTTACGATTTCTGTAACTAATTCAAGAGGTATTTTTCTATTCCCTAGCAAATAATGATTAAAAGTATTTGGTTTTATTTCTAGAGATATAGCAAAGTCCTTTTGCTTTATATTTAAAGCACTTAGCAACATTTTCAGTCGGTCTATAATATCCACAATCACTCCTTAAATCTACAAAACGCAATTTTTTTCTTGACTATCTACATTATGTAGATATTGTTGTCCTATATGTGGACATCGTGAAGTAAAAAGATAAAACCGTCAAGAAAAATAATTAAAGGAGATAAATATGAAGTATGAAGCAAGAGAAATAAGAGCTGCTATGACTGCAAATTCTTTATCTAATGATTTATTAACAGATTATATAAATCAGGAGATTGGAAAGGACCTGAAACCTGATAGCATTAGGAGAATAA
The DNA here is from genome assembly GCA_963678375.2 of Cloacimonadales bacterium (SeqCode). Classification (GTDB taxonomy): domain Bacteria; phylum Cloacimonadota; class Cloacimonadia; order Cloacimonadales; family JAFGVF01; genus JAEKNW01. The sequence goes on along the minus strand of OY782831.1, from coordinate 737,910 downwards.
TCATGGGAGTTCGTAATAATGCAGAAGTTGAGAAAGTGATAGAAGATTTGCTAGGTCCTTGGATAGAAGGCCAGAGAGAAGTTATTGAGAGGTTCGGTGGTAGTATGATACCAGAACATGTTGTTAATGAAAGAATAAGCAGAGGAGAATGAGATGAGTACTCAATGGGGTTGGTATGAAGATGATTCAGTAAGTTATCACTCATGGGTATTGCACCAACACACATCAAGTATAACTAGTGATCGTTACCCAATTAGTAAAGCTGCAATGATATTAGGTAAGTTAAATGATAATAAGAAAGAAGCAATCAGGCTTTTCTGTGAAGATTATGAGATTAAATTTAAAAAAGAACAGCTATTTTAGGGGGACTAATGAGTAAATACAGATATTTAGAACTAACAGATCCTGATTCAAAAGAATCAAACACTGACATCTTTTTAAAATCGTATGCTAAGTTACACAAGATCGAAACTGTAGAAGCCTTAGCACACATGGAAAAGACAATCGAAAATATCGGAGCTGATAGGCTTGTAATGGCTAAAGGTAATGATGAGACAAGGACATCCTTCATAATGCCAAAGCAAATTATCATAATAAAGACTTCATACCCATATTCTGAGAATGAAGATGGATTAGTTACACCATTAACCAAAGCTCAGTATCACGAGCTATTGGGGGAAGAATGCAAGTAGTACCATTTGTAACAGAGACAAGAGATGTAAGAGTGATTGAGAGTAATATTGGTAGAGTTATGCCTATTGTAGATATAGCAAAGGCTTTAGATTATGACTATAACAGTTTAAAAGGGGTGTTAAAGCGAAATTCAGAACTATTTGAAGGAACAATGGTAGGCGTAACACTCACTAATGAAATTAATCAAACATCTAAGTATGGTGAAGAGTATACCAGAACAAGAGATTTTGAAGTTAAGGCTCTTAACAGCTATGGCGTCTTTGGTTTACTGATGAAATTGGATTATAACAGGGTTCAGAGTGAAGAAAAGAAGCAGAATGTGATAAGGTTTCAGAAGTGGGCAATGCAGGTATTGGGAGATGTTGCTAGTGGAAAAAAAGCTACAGTAAGGAAACTTACACGGACTAACAGAAAAACATATAATAATGTTATCGATACACTTCCAGAGATGCCTGAAGGACTTAATACATATAATAAAAGAGAAGCAGCTGAGAAGTTAGGGGTTTCAGAAAGGACTATTTATCGTAATGTTATTAAAGGACTAATACCTGCCTATAAGCGACTTAATATACATGGTCATTGGGAGTATGCCTTTAAAATTGATGCAATCCAGATGATAGTGGAAAGAAACCGAAAGCAGAAAAGGCAAAGCTCTATAAGAGAGTATGGGATAAGTAAATCAGTAATAATAGATAACAATCAAGAGTTTCGCAATTTGAAGTCCGATAAGGAGTAAGCCATGATAACCACCATAGTAATATTATCAATTATTTTAGTTTTGTTAGTGATGCACGACATATCAGGGATAGGTAAATCTTCTGATTTAGAGAGTAAGAATTTTGAACTCAAGGCTGATAACTACAGCTTAAAGAAGAAGAATAAAGAACTTAAGAATAAGCTTAGTTTAGCCAATCAGAACTTCAAGAGCCTTCAGGACTTAAGAAAGAGATGTTCATAGCCAATGGGGCTGAAAATAGCCCCACTACTATGAATATTAATAAGAGGCTAAATATGATTAATAAAATATTAGTAAGTAGTTCATCAAAGGAAATCCTCCTTGGTATATCACCGATGGGCTACTTACTTCCAAGCCTTAATTGGAGATGCTTATGTGGTTAACATATAAAGAATTGATAGCATTTTATGGATTTAGCAGAAGAACAGCTATTAATAAAAGAAACGAAGGTGAGTGGCCAGTTGCTGAGGTTAAGAACCCCAGAGGTGGAAGACCTGTTGTCTTTATGTTTGTAAAAGAAGCAAACCAAAGTGCAATTTTTGAAGATAATGGAGTAGATCGTTCCCAAATCCAATGTGCAACTTTTAATGTTGAAACAGAAGAAAGTCCAAAAATTTTTAGCCTCAAGAAGCGAAAAAATGAAAAAATGGCAGAGCCGGGTCTGCCAAAACTGGAAAATCAATGTGCAGAATTAGATAAAGCATTGAAAGATAAAGAGATTAGCAATGTGCAATCAAAGTGCAATGTGCAAACCAATGTGCAAAATGAAAATCAAAGTGCAATTTTAAAACCAATGTGCAATGTGCAAAGCAAAGTGCAAAATGAAAATCAAAGTGCTAGTGGATTATTGGGAGAAAGAGAAGATGCCGACAAGATGTCGGCGCTCCCAGTAGATCCATTAAGATGGATTCCTTTCGATAGAGCTAGTGCTTTGTCTGGGTTAAGCGAAAGGACTCTATATAGAAGAATAGAGAGTAAAGAGCTGATTTCAATCACTGTTGCTGATAAGGTTAGCAAGACAAGGACTCTTATTTCAATAGATGGATTCTCTGATATGGTTAAAAGAAGATGGGAGTTAGAAGTCTTAGATGGTAACAGAACCTTAGGAGACTTGCTGGAAGCTGAGAAGAATGAATTTAATGTTCATTCTATGGCTGAGAGAGAGAAAGCCTGGCAAAGAAAAGCTATTATTGATAAGTATTTAGAATATAAAAAACAGGCTAAGCTAAGAGGTGAGAAACTTGGCCGAGCTGATCATGAATTTGAGATTAAGCTAAATAAAGGTGAGATATTACCATTTATCCTGAAGAAGATGGATGTGGAGAGTATATCAATTAAGACTGTTAAGAAGTGGGAGAAGAAGTATAGAGATTCTGGTGATTCAGCTTATCCAGTTAGTTTACTTGAGCAAAAAAGAGGTGTGGTAGGAAGAAAATCACAAGTCAGTAACCAAGTAAGAACCTTGATAGAGAATGTGTCAAAAGCCAGGATTAGCTGGGATAGTACTGAAGTAATGACTATTGTTAAAAACAAGTTAGCTGAAAAGGGCTTAAAGCTTCAAATATCTCAGAGGACCTTATTCAATATAATGAAAGAGACCAGAGAAGATGTACTTGGTATGTCAGCTTTAGAAGGTCCTGAAGGATATAAGAATAAAGCAAGGCCTCACACTATCAGAATCAACAACGCTTTGCCTGGGCAAATATGGGAGAGTGACGGTAAACATTCTAGTGTACCTGTCTTTAGTCCATTTTATAGAGAAAAGGCTGAATACAGCGTAATTTTTAAGCCTGTAGTGGTTTGGTGGATTGATATAGCCACAAAAGCTATAACTGGCTGTGCAGTGGGTAAAACAGAAACTGGTAACTTAGTCAGAAATGCTTTGCGAGATGGAATTGAACATTTTGGACTACCTGAACATATAAGAACTGATAATGCTAAATCATATAGGAATATAGCCTTTGCACCTGAAGAGTTTATCTATAAAAAAAGAAATACTAAGGGTAAACAGAGAGCACAGGCTATGCTTGATTCAGGTGATTTAGGTATGTATAAGAATATTGGGATTAAAGAGTATCATTTCACTATACCAAAGAACTCAGAATCGAAGATGATAGAGCCATTTTGGAAGTGGTGTTTTAGTAGGTTTGAAGATAAGTTCCCTGTCTATTTTGGTAGGAAACCTGAAGAAAGAGAAGAAATGCTCAAAATGACCAACAGGGAGCTTTGTATTAAATTTAGTGATGCTATACCTACATTAGAAGAATTTGAAGAACTATTAAAAGGTTTTATCCACATGTGGAATACTTCAACTGAGTTATGTACAATTAACAGGAATATCGAAGGCAAGGTTTTATCACCAATAGAAGCTTATAATCTTAAAGACAAGGTAGTTCCATCACAAGCCACTTTAGATAGGTACATGAGAGATCCTTATCTTAAGGAAGTAAAGGTTCAGAGAGATGGTATTTATGTAGGTGGTATCTATTACAGACATGCAATTTTTGCCAGTTTAATCGGTAAGAAAATTCTATATTATTACGATGAGAGAGATATCTGGAGTGTAAAGATAGCTTCTACGATGGGAGAATATTATGATGAACCTGCAAGAGCTTTTGTAGCAGGTTATCAATATGATGATGATATGACTTCCTTAAGAGATACTAGAAGATATGAAAAACATGGTATTGGGTATTATTTAGCATTAAGAGCTACTGGAGCTAAGAGTATGAAAGAGGTTCAAAAGGTATTAAAAGCTCCAGTTGAAGAACTCATAGCTGATCAGGACCGACTACATACTAAGCAGAAGGATAGCTACACTTCTTTAGATTACAAGCCAAGAGATAAGAAAACCGAACTATTACCTGAAAATGAGATAATTGTTACTGAAGAAGAAGTTATTAATGCTCAAGTTGTTGAGCAAGAATATTTAAGTAAAGAAGATAAAGAGTTAGAAGAAATTAGAAAACAAATCGAAGAATTAGACAATCAAGAAGAAGAAGAAGACCAGGAGTGGGAGCAAGCTTTTAAGCAAGCTGGTCTGAACTAAAGGAGTAAAAATGAAAAATTTATTAATTGAAACAAAAAACGTAGTTAAGGCTAATCAGATTATCAAAGAGATATGTAGCCGAAATGGGGGCGATTTAGTAGTTTTTTATGGTTTTACAGGTACTGGTAAAAGCCAACTTGCTTTGAAGAATTTTCCTAAAAATGACTGGGGATATTATCGAATTGAAACCAAAGAATCAGGTAGAAGTTTCTTAAGAGAGATTTATAGGACATTGAACTTCATTCTTACAGGTAATGATATTATTCCTAGAGGTTACTCTTCAGAAATAGCGAAAGAATGTATCAGGTTGTTTGAAGAGATTAGTTTAAGAAGATCTGCTTCAGGTATGCCACCTTTTGTGTTTTTTATAGATGAAGTTAATGTAGCTTTTAAATTCAGGAAGTGGGATATCGTTGAGCTGTTAAGAGACTTCAGAGATAAGGCTGGTGCTAAAATAGTGATGATTGGAGAGGAAGATACCAAGAAGAAAATTGAAAGCTACGATTCTCACTTCTCAGGAAGGATTACTAACTACTGTCCTTTTGATATCCTTACCAGAGAAGACATAATCAGCATTATTGGTAAGACTATGGAAGTTGAAGCTGACCCTGAGGTTTATAGACGAATGATCGAAGAGATGAGAGGTAATTTACACAATCTAGAGAGTTATATAAAGAAATTTGAGATTTTGGCTAAGAGTGAGAACTTAGGTAGAATCACTAAAGAAGATATTAAAAAATACAATTTTAAGTTCAATAGAGGGTAATCAATGACACGAAATGAGAGATTAATCAATAACTATATATATCAAATAAGAGAAAGCTTTAGTGTTCAACAAGTTATTGAGCACACTGGTGTTCCAAAAACATCTTGCCATAGAGTTCTTAAAAATTGGGAGAAAGAAGGTAAGATTAAAAGGGTAAGTGTTTCATCACACCCAGTACTCTACAGATATAATTATCAGACTTCTACAGTAAGATTAGGATGTGAAGGCAGTAGATATGCTGAAGTTGAAGATAAGGCAAAGGAATTAGGTGTAAGTACTAGGACTGTTTACAGGATTGAGAAGAGAGGATATGTTAAAGCTCCAGTGATTGAAAAGGAAACTAGACCAGACAGAAATCTTCATCTTGATGATGTTATTGAAACAGTTAAGGATAAAGGTATGTTCTCGGCTTTTGAAGTAGTTGAAGCTATGGGTTGTAGATTAGAACAAGCTATTGGAGCTTTAGACACTCTAGTCTCAATGGGTAAAATAGAGAAGATAAATTATGAACAATTTTCAGTTAGGTATCAATATGTCGAAAATAGGAGGATATCGTGATGAGAAATGAAGAGACCACCCCGTCAGTGAAATACACTGCCACCCCTCCTCAGAGGGGAATTAAGGAAACACCCCCTGTGTCCCCCTCACGGAGGGGGATTAATACGGGTATGAGTGCTAAACAAGAAGCTTATGCTAAGAGCTTGAGACAGCATATAATGATAAGCAGTAAAAGGCAACACAATTGGAGCAATGAGGAATTTCATGAGATGTTGAAGTCCTGGGGATTTGGGAGTTCTTTAAGAAAGCTGAGTATTCAGCAACTTCAGACAGTGCTAGGGATTGTTAAGGGAGACGAAAATCCTAAGCAGAAAGAAGTTTCTCCAAGAGAAAAATACGGAATTGGTAGGTTCGATAAACAAGGTGATTATGTATGGAGTTTAATCCAACAGGTTGGTTGGACTAATGATAGATTTAGGAAGTTTATTGGAAAGCATTATCAGACTGTACATTGGAATGCTTTAGAACCTAAAGAAAGGAGTGGTTGTATTGCTATGCTTAAGAATTATTTGAAGAAAGTGGAAGAAGAGAGATGAAGACTTTCTCACGAAGACATGGAGAAGATAAGACAAATTGTCGGAAGTCGCTACTCCGTGAGCAACTCCCGTCATTAACGAATTATAACATATAACACAAATTAAGAAGGAGAAAAAAGATGAATAGAGATTTATTTGGAAGAAGCAAAATTAATGGCGGAGATGAAAGGAAGATGCCGTCAGGGATGTCGGCGCTCCCAGTGGAGATGACACCAGAAGAGAGATTTAAGGCTGTTGAAGTAATGAAAGGCAGGTTAGAAGAAGACTTTATTAGCCTAGGAGAGATACTTTCTGAGATAAAGAGCAAACGCATATTCAAGATTAAAGGTTATAAGAACTTTAGAGATTTTGTAGAGATTGAACATAACCTGCCTGCAAGTGTTGCTAATAAGTTAGTTAAGATTTATGATTACTTTATTAAAGATATGGGCATTGATTCTGCTACAGTTCAGGAGATTGGTTTAGATAGATTAAATACGATTCATCCTTTTGTAAAAGATTCAGATTATGTGGTCCAAGAAGCATGGATTGAACAAGCTAAAAGATTGTCCCAGCAAGAACTTAGTGAGGCTGTAAAAGATGTAAGAAAAAAAACTAAAGAGAACTCTAAGACCTTAAAAGATGTCTTAGTTGAGCAGTTTATTGATAACATGAAAGGTTACTTTAATTGTTCTGGGAAAGAACTTAACTACAAATTAGCACTCTACTTCCAGGATATGGATTTAGACAAAATTAATGAGGAAGTAAGAGAAAAGCAGAGAAGATTTGAAGAGCAAATTACGGAGGGTAAATAGATGGCAGAAGTAAGAGTTGATGGAAGAACTAAATTATGGATAAATCCTGATGGCTATGAAGTACCAATCAGGTATATAGATAAAGATGATCAGAATAGAGATAAACTGGTAACTGAAGTCTTTAGTGATGTTGATAAGCTGGTAAGTGATTTAACTTCATTCAAAAGCAAACTAGCAAAAATGGTGGATGATTACTTAGATTCCTTAGCACATAAACATAATGAGAAGTGGAAAGGTAATGCTGTTATAATGGACTTTGCTGAGAAACATAGAATTGATGTTAGTATTAGTGATAAAATCAGCTTTGATAATAAGCTACAGATTGCTAAATCTAAGATTGATAACTATATCAAAAGCTTAGTAAAGAATGCAGGCAAAGAGATTGTTATGCTGATAAATAAGGCCTTCAATGTAGATAAGAAGGGAAATGTTGATGTAAAACAGATTCTCTCACTTAGAACATTGAAAATTGATCATCCTGAATGGCAAGAAGCAATGGATCTAATCTCTGAAGCTATCAGAATTGATTCTACTAAGAGATATTTTAACTTCAAAGAAAAGCAAGAAGATGGGAGCTGGAAATCAATTACTTTGAATTTTTCAGCACTGTAGGGAAAGAACCACCCCGTCTTGGAAATACCAAGCCACCCCTTGAGTCTTCGCATAAAGCTACGCCCTCACAGGCCGAAGAGGGGAATTGTTGGAGGGCAAATGAATCCAGATAAAAAGCGTGTGGGGTGCTTGGTGCCACTTTGTCAGGAGAGTTGGTGCAGTACTAAGAGAAAGAGGTTCTGTGCCCTCAGACGCTGTTTTTTGGAGCATCAAAAGCAGGTACGTAAAGCTGTGGCAGGCAATGTAGAACTTTATCACTATGTGTACTACTGGAGAAAAAAGAAGTGAATAAGAAGTATAAGAAAATAAGAGTTAGGATTAAAGAACTTAAAGGCAGTGGGTTTCGGTTAAAAGACTGCTTCAAAATTGTAGCAGGAGAATTCTTTTTATCTGAAGCAAGAGTGGCTGATATTTGGAGATTTAAGAAGAGTTGAAGGTTAAAGAGCTTTTACACTAATTAGCACGAATTTGGAGGAGAAATGATGAAAGAAGAAGATAAAACAAAGACAGGATGTACTGGGGAAATAATGATTGAAGAGACTGAAGGTAATGTGCTTAACGGATTTAGTCAGGTGATTGAAGAAGAGAAAATTAAGAAAGTTGAAAATATGACTATGGATGAACTAAAAGAGATGTTATCTGGGATAGATAAAGACCTGAAGTATGTACGAAATCTAAGTGTGGAGTTGAACAAACAGAGAGATAACTTACACAGATATATTAAGATAAGGAGGAGGAAGAGATGAAAAGAGAGAAAATAGCAGAAGAGAAACTTATGAATACTATAACCAAAATAAATAGAGTAATATTGGCAGGAAAGGAATATAAAACTGAAGGATATAGCTTTTCAACTAAACATAATGAAATAACAACATTTAAAGACCCTGGAGCAGAAGGGAATATAGTTATTTTTATGAAAAATCTAAAAAATGGAAATGAATTTGTTCATCACACTTTTATCAGAGAAGATGCTTTAAGGATTTTGCTTGTTTTGTCTCTGGCTATGGAGGACTCGCTTGATACAATGATAAGCAATCATAAGAGTAAAACTGGGGGGAGTGTGTGCCACTGGGTAAGAGATAAAGAACAAAATGAAGATTATCCTTGGCTAACTTGGTGCGGAGAAAGGGTTAGCGAATCATCAGACCTTGACTATACTTATTGCCCTTATTGTGGAGGGAGATTAATTGTTGAAGATCATGAGGAGGAATAATGAAATTAAGTGACATTAGAGAAAGAGTTGTTTATGGAGTGAAGCTAAAAGAGAGGACAGATAAGAAGTTAGAGGAGTTATTATTAGAAATTCAGTTAGACATAGAAGACGCAAAAACAAAGCTAAAACACAAGAAAAAAATAGACAAAGAAATAAAGAGACTTCTCAAGCTTAGGAAAAGGGGATTAGACCCTGGACCAAGGCCTAAGATAATACCACCTCCAAAACCACAAACACCAAGCGTTCATGAATGTGAATGGATATTTAAAGAAAGTAAGAAAGATATGAAATATTTAGATGATGATAAGGCTCCTAATAAATTTGTGGCCGAGTATACCAAGACAAGCATGTATTACTGTAATAAGTGTTTGAGGGAGTCAAGAGTAACCAGACAATTAATAGTGCCAGTTGGCGAGGATATGAAAGCTGTAGAACCTGAGTGGTATTAAGAGGAAACAGAGATTAATCATCATGATAGGGGCATGGATGTCCTTATCATAATGATTAATAGCTTAAATATTTGAAAAGTGAAAGTCAGCAAAAATAAATGAGAAAAAAGATTGACTTTTAAACATCCGATACTTATTTTGATAATAAATAAAAAATCAATGGAGGAATAACATGTCTAATAAATCTAAACTTTTAAAACTAAGAGCTTTTAATATTGAAAATAATGAAATAACAAAGGCAAGTAGTGATTTATTCGATAACTTGAAAAAGAAACTTTCTGGAAGCAAGGCTGAAGAAAGAAGAATGTTATTGAATGAAGAAGATGTTAAGAAAGAAGAAGATTTAATCTCTGACTACGAGATGAAAAAGGATTATGTTTTTGGGGTAGTTTTAAGAATAACTCATTCTGAAGATGTCCCTAATATACCAGAAACATTATTACAGAAGGAGACATTTTCTATATTCGATCTAGGAAAAATTGATGCTACTTCCTCCATTATTTATAGAAATCATTATTATTTTTTAATTAGTAAAGATTATGTTATTACAAATCTTCAAGGAAACATCCCTATAAAGAGATTACAGGTTTATTTAAATTGGTATTTGGATGAAGAAAGAGGTGCAAAATATTATGAAATTACTCCTAAAATCGTATGTAATGTGGAGACGAAATTAGCAGACATAAAGAAGATAACAGTAAAAGACAATTCAGTTCTTTTCAACGCTCCAAAAGATACTCATGAACGAAAAATAACCAATATAAAAAGAGAGGTGTTATCAAGTTTAATAGATGATACAGGTTCTTTAGATGATATTCTAGAACAAGATATCATCTCTGCTGAACTATCTATTAAATTTAAGAAACCGACGAAAATGTCAGTCGAAGATTATCAAAAAATGATGGGTGCTTATATGAAACCAATCAGTGAGACTGATGATGTTTCATTTATTACCAAAAAAGGTGGAAGAATCAAAGGAAGTGAAATTCTCAGGGTTAAATCTGTTGAGATAGAACTAACTGAAACTAATAAAATTAATGAGCCTGAACTTTATCAAGAAATGGAAAAGTTTTTGTTGGAGTTGTTGAATGAAAACAATATTTAGATTTTTATTTATAATATTTTTATTCTTAATAATCTCGAATTTATTTCCTGTTAAAATTGATGATTTTTTTATTAATACCATATTCACAGTTGCTGGAATTATGTTTTCAGTTGGACTTGGTTTAATAGTAACTTTTAGTTTTGCTGAAATAAAAAATAAAAAATATTTACACAAGATTAGAGATAATCTAAACGCTGTAAGAGACTCATTCCTGCAATATTTCACTATTGTTACCTTTTGCTATGTAATTGATTATTATTTACGTAAGAGTGAGTTATACTTAACTACTCTACATATTTCAAAATACGAGTTTAATTTTAATTGGTCAGTTTTTCTTTGCTTGTTAATAATCTATTCAATTATATATTTCATCATAAATTTTATTAAAATTCAGAAATTAAATAACGATATAGTTGATAAGGTAATCAATGAGGATAAAGGGAAAGTATAAGGTGTCGCCTGGGATTTAGAGTTTCCCAGTGAACTAATCTTGCTAAAGTTAAGAAATTGATTAAGATATAAAATATAAGTACCGAGAGAGCTTAATCCTCGTTTGATTTGGAAAACCTAGGTAGAGATATTTCTGATGAATCTATCTGAATGGAAAATGATATGACAGATTATAGTTTTAAAATAAATATATAAAATAAAAAGATATTTCGTACAAGAAAAAAAATAACTTGACACCATTAATCTAAGACTAAGAATTGACATGAATTAGGATATGTTGGTATAATTTTTAGAAGTAATTATTTTATAAGTAGAGGTAATATGTCAGATGCTATAACGGAATTATCTTGTGCGATAATAACATTGAAAGATGCCCCTAATAGCTGGGGTATTGTGGTTGGTCTTTTTATCGCTTGCATTGGATTAATAATAGCCTTTATTATGGTATTCTTTGCCAACCTAGGAGCAATATCGAGTTATAAAAGGCATTTAAAAGATGCAAAGAAACAACGAGATAAGTTTCAGGACATTGTTTTAGATCGTGAGAAAAAGAAAAAAAAGTAAGTTAAGGTAATGAGTAAGGAGTTAAATAATGTTAGAGATTTTAGGACTTTTGACAATTGCTATTTCTTTAGTTCTAATTATAGGAATATATATATATTACAGGCGAATTAGAGAATCTCTTGATATGGAGATTTTTGATAATATTCGTAGTAGAATAATATATAGTATTGCTACTGAGAAGGAAAATGATGTTTTATTTGAATCTCTTGATATGGTTGACTTTGTAATACAGAATAAACCCTATTTTGATATAGTTAAACTAAATAGGTACATGAACAGCCTTATTAAAGATATTGTTAAAGAAGAATGTGAAGTTACGAAACATCATATAAAAAAAGATGAAGAGTATATGCATGAAATAGCTACAACATTATTTGCTATTAGCAAAAAGAGGAGTCTACTATTAAGAATTGCGATGACAAAAACTGGTAGAACTATAATGTTGTTTAGCAAGACTCCATACATATATAAACTAGTATCTGAAAAACGTAGAGAACGGAATAATGCAGCATTACAGTTAGGTGAGATACATGAGAAATTTGGTAATGATGCAGTTTTAGCTTGCTAAAATAGTAGAATATAAATAGAAACACAGAAAGAGCTTAATCCTCGTTTGATTGGTGTGGACGGTTTCCAAGTGATTAAGGCTTGGCTTAGCCCCAAAAGTTAAAGAGGTACTAAATTATAGCACCTCTTTTTTTTATATGTTTATTTTATTAAGAAGCCTTTTCTAAGTCTATCCATTTCTTTATCTTTACCGATAACAACAATGTTAAAATACTCGTATTCTCCATTGTTTATATCAACAACAAGAACAATATTTTTTGAGTATTTCTTATAATATCTAACGCGACTTTTATCCTTATCAAGCCAGACTTCATCAGGTTTAACAAGGACTTCATCAATAGCATTTATATATTTCATTCTTCCTCGGATATCTTTGGCAGTGTAGGTCTCTTTTAAGAACTTATCCGCTTTGCCTTTATCAAGGAATATTGGTGTATCATTATAACCAGCAACAGTTCTATTGCCAAGATATTCAGAGTATTCTTTTAGTAGTTCCTCTTTTGATTTTCCATCAGTGTTATGAAGTTTTGGTAGTTTATTTTCAGGCATCTCTTTCCAATCCCGTAGATCTAAGTCTTTGTAGGATTTAGTATAGAGGTCTGGACAGTGCTTTTTAGCAGAGTTGTAGATGTGCAAACGCTTGCTTCTGATAGACATTTCCGGATATAAAATAGAGATGTTTTTAGCATCTTCACAGCCTAACCAGTCTCCAAAGAGAGAGTTGTCTTTGCCTACATTACGTTTAAATTCTTCTTTAACATTTGAATCAGGAGGAACATCTCTCTTGAGTCCAGGGTCTCCGTTTGCTTCTTCTTCAGTTAGTTGTTCTTTACCACAACGACAACCCCAGCCATTAGGAGGATAGTATTCATCCCAGAAAGCATCATCTACATGTCTGACTATACCATCCAAGGGTTTATGTTCATCCCTGACAGCGTCATCTTGCATGGTAACATAACGGAGATAAGGGAAGATTTCCTTGAGGTCTTGGATGTTTTTCCAGTCTGCAGCTGCTCGAGCTGATTTAATGGCCTGGTTAAAATTAGTCTTCAGGTAATGAGGATTTTCAGGTTCGAAACCTTTTAGCTTGAGGTTTTCCTTAAATTCTTGAAAGGTAGTACCTTCAGTAAAGGCTTTTTCAGCTTCAGACTTAATCATATCAAGCATTGTTTCGGAAGTTACTCCTGCTACGATAAAGGTTTCTGCCCGGAAAGCATTTAAAGCTTGGGTGTCTTTTAGGGTCCAGTCTATTTCGAAGTTGTAGTCAGCCCCTAAATCCCCTGAAGGGGACTTTGAAGAGACCTCACACGAAGGCACGAAGGCATCATACTTCGCTGAAGCTTCGTAGGATGTACCCCTCCGTTGAGGGGAATTAACCACCCCGTCCGGAGTACCGTCCACCCCTCCGTAGAGGGGAATTGACGAGGAAGCTTTCTTCTTTAGAGAAGCTTTTCTTAGCTTATAGTATTCTTTAAGAAGTGTTTGATACATCTCATTAGCATAGGTTAAATAGAGGTCTTTAGGATAAGACATATTTTCTATATCTTTGAATGACTTGGCTTCTTTGATTTGAGATTTGATTTTTATTAGCTGTTTGAGGGAAGCCCCTAAATCCCCTGAAGGGGACTTTGAAGAGACCACCGTGGCTTCTTCGAAGGCATCATACTTCGCTGAAGCTTCGTAGGATGTACCCCTCCTTTGAGGGGAATTAACCACTACCCTATTCTGAAAAGGGAAGAGCTGAGATGCAACCTCCTTTAGTTTTGCACCAGACTTTGGTACAGGGATGCCATAAGTGGTGTACCAATAATCAGGTTCTATTTCGATGATATTGTTTAGTTGAGTATCTATGTTTATCTTAGTGTTTAAATCAACATGTTCAGGGATAGTAAGAGTTACTTTAATATCTTGGTCAGCGAAGTTTAATCTGTTTAACCTGGAACAGATATAAGAGATATACTTAGAGCAATCTCTGATGTCAGCCTGGAGGATATCCTGTCTAACCATGTTATGAACCTTAGCTTGAGCATAGGAACCTGTCTTTTCAGTATTAGTTGTGAGAGTTTGGCCAAGTATTCTTTTAGAGATTGATTTTTTACAGAAGTCTAAAAGAGTTGCGTAGAGATTAGCATTTGCTGAAGTGTTTTTAAAGTCTGCGAACTCAATTAGAGTATTTTCAGAGATAACAGCTCCTAAGTCAGTGCCTAGGTTTTTGACCATAGACTTGAGTAAGTTCTTTTCTTCCTGTGTTGAACCTGGTTTATACTTTCCAATTCTGATAGGCTTTCCATAAGTTTCAACAAAGGAAGCCCAATTGTTGAGAGCAAAGGAAAAGAAAGTGTAATATTTGATAATAGACTCATATACAGAATAATTTTGATATAGACGCACAAACTTATCATCTGTGAGGCTTTTCTCCTCTTCTTCAAGATATAAGACCAATTCAGAATTTTCAGCCCTCAAATCGAGGTTTTTGTATTCTATGAATTTGTCTATGGTATAAAGATTGTTTTCCAACTTAAAGGCAATCTGGCGAAAAAGAGAACCTGTTAGCTTTAAATCAAGAGCCTGGTCAATGAGGACTGGAAAAAAGCTATCCAAGAAAGAAGTGAAGAAGTCTTGTTGTTGTTTTGAGAGTCCTTCAGGGAGAGTGTAAGAAGCTGATTTGAGAGCTTCTACTCTGACATCAGTATCTCCAGCGAGGTTATCATCTAACTTATAAAGTCTGTCATATAAACTATTAATCTGTTTTAATCTACCATTATGGGCATTATGCAGAGCTAAAGCCATTTCTGAAGGTGTGATTTTAGCTGACCAAAGAGGTTTTTCTTCCTCAATTTTAGTTTGGGTTAAGATGGTTGTTGATGTTTTTTTAAATAAATCAAGTATATTCATTTTTTCTCCTTTAATATTATTAATCTATCCAGGTGGCGTCGCTAAAGCTATGCCAACCCAGGCTAATTACACGAATTGCACTAAGGAAACACCCCCTGTGTCCCCCTCGCTGAGGGGGATTAAGAGGAAGAACCACCCCGTCTTGGGAATACCAAGCCACCCCTTGAGTCTTCGCATAAAGCTACGCCCTCACAGGCCTAAGAGGGGAATTTATTACCAGACATCTGAAAATTGGGTTGCGAGTTTAGATTCAACAGATTCATAGGTCTCTTCTTGTGAGTTTATTCTAAGACAATTTACTCCTCCTGCTAAGGCATCAGGACCGTCATCATTAGGGTAATCAGGGAAGCCGAGTAATTGATCTTCAAGTAGTTGAGTTTCTGCTGTTTTTTGTTTAGGAAAGAGAAGCCAACCCCATTCGAAGTAAGGCTCAAGTCTTTCAATTCTAAGTTCTTTTTTTTCTTTGTTTTCAACTCCTGAAACAGGTAACATATAGCCGATAACATGTGCTAAGTCAGGGATGTAGTCCCAGATAACCTTTTGCCAGAAGTTAGACTCCATATAAAGACGGGCATTGTATCTACTATGAACAGAATATAGATATTTAAGCATCTCGATAATAGAAGCTTTTCGCAAGTAACAATCTAACAGGTAATACTTCTTTTTGTAGAAGCCAATAGTCATTGATGCTTTATAGTCTGAAGTAGATTTTTCACCTAAAGAAGGGTCTGTGTAGTTAACTATTTTCTCAAAAGGAATGTCTTCGATATCTTCAGGTGAGTAATATCTAAACCAGGCTTCTTTGAACTTAAGTCCTTCGACTACTGGATTCATGCGAAAGTGTCTTTCAAAGCCAAATCTGCCAATAGCTTGGCGGATTTTGATAAGTTTTTCTTTAGTATGCTTTTCTTGCCATGTTGGATTGAAGTGTCCATCATCAACTTTGAAGATAAGCATCTTACGACCAGAGAGATCTCCAGTTTCTGTTGATTTCTTAAAGAGGTTTAAAGCTGATTTCTGATGAGTAAGATTACCAAGCCAGATGATATAGCCTTGTCCATCTTCGAGAGCTCCATAAGCTTCTTCAGTAACGAATTGAAGCTTCTCCTTAGCTATTCTTTCATTGAAGGATTGATGGTCTTCTAAGTCATCGATGTCTATATAGTCTGGCCTGTGTGTCATATTAATAATACCACGGACACCTGATTTATAACCAAGAGCTATGAAACGACAGCCAGTTTTAATAGTAAAATCAGACTCTGAAGATGTTGATGCTAAGAGCTGACCGAAGTCTTGCTTTATTCTTTCATTAAAGAGGAATTCGGCTCTAATAGCTGCAGTTCTTTCAGCTGCTTTATCATCAGATTTAGCAATCTTGACATTAAAGAATATTTCTTCCTTAAGAGCTTTCCAGATAGGTTTGATAATAGATAACTGAGTTGTTTTACCCATACCTCTAAAGCCAGCAATAGCTGTAATTTGCCCCATAACTTCAGTCTCTTCATGAGCAATTTTATGAGGTCTACCTGACTTACAGCGGATATAGTGAGGAAAGTAAGTTTCAGCAAAGAAGAAAAAATCTTTTTTAGCTTTATCAATTCTCTTTGCTTTAGCTACTTTATCATTAGGCAGAGGTGTAGAGAACTTCTTAATATTAGCTATTAAGAGCTCGAGCTTTTTATCAAATTCTTTTACTGTAATTTGCTTATTCATCAGACATCCTAAAGTTGTTACCTGAAGCATATTTTCTTCTTAGATCATCGGAAATTTCTCTAAGATACTTGCCCCAGAGCATAAGAAAATCTTCATCTCTTATTTTGTTCTGAATACAATGAGTAATGTCTTCTAACATGTTAAAGATGTTGGAAAGCATCATTTTTTCAGGTGATAGTTTCTCTGCTATTTTTGAAATCTTTGCTAAAGCATCAGCAGTTTTAGGGTCTGTTAGCTTTCCTTCTTTCATGGCTTTATTCATTTCAGAAAAGAGAGATTTTGTCATTTCGATAGTTAAGCCAATGGTACCTGAAGCCCTGATTGCCTTATCCCATTCATGTTTCTTTTTCCAAGCATAGATTGTTTGCTGAGAGACTTTTAGAATGGTAGCTATTTCGTTTATTGGCTTACCTTCCATGATGTAGAGCCTTTCAGCTTGTTCTTTTACAATACGTTTATGAGCCATTGAATTTACTCCTTATTTTCTTGTCGTAGTAGTTTGTTACGATGTTTTCGATTTGAGTTTTATCCCTGTCATCAATGAACAAGTAAGGACGAGCAGGTATTTTGACTGATTTTTCGAGCTTATAGAGAGGTTTGATTTTATATTTCTTTTTTTTTCCATAATTTTTAAAAATAATAGATTTCGCAATAAAGGTTGATTCTCCCTCTTCTAACTTTATGTTGTTAGGTGATTTTGCTATTTTTGCTTCAGGACATAAAGGAATTGCTAAATACTTTGCTTTTTGAGGTACAATAGTGCCTCCCTCTTGGTGTATTCGAGCATAAGAAACAAGATTAAGATCAACCCCAATATGAATTGAGTCATCCTTAATTTCATAGATTATACCTTCAAATAGATTATTTGTATCAGTAAGAGTTGCCTTGCCCTTTTCTTTATTCTTGGTAGCAGGTTTAATTTGGTTATGTCTAATTCTGTCTTTAATATTTTTCTTTATCCTACCACCAATAGCCTCAAGGAGTTCTTTGTCTTGAATCATAGCCAGTCTCCAAAATAGACTTCTTTAGAAGTAATATCATCATCGAGAGCATCTTCTTTCATGATTAGAATCTCCCCTTTTTGGATTTTAATTAAATCTTTTAAAGCTTGTTTCTCTTGTTCTTTGACTGCTTCAGGTATGTCATTAGAAGCAAAAAGTCTGTAGCATTCTGCTTTTGATAAGATTATGCAGAGTCTGTTAATTATAGCATTTGAACCAAGTAAGGGCAGTTCATACCTAACCTGAAGGAAACTATCAATATAGCTTGATTGATCCTCTAACATTGAGACTAACTGATCATCTGTAATATCTTGTAATAGAAGGTCTTTCTTAGAACCGAAAGAGTCTTTTAAATTTTCTATTGTACCGTACATTTTTTCTCCTTGTTTTTTATTTAAGAGCGGGCAAGATGCCCACGTTCCGACAGAAGAGACCACCCCGCCTTCTTCGAAGGCACCCCTCCATAGAGGGGAATTAAGATTCATCATGAATGAAGTTTACCTGGTAGGTTATAAATCCAGGGAAGATAGCAAGTCTTCTAAAGCCATTAAAGTATAAGAATCCCTTAGCGAAGCTTCTTTTATTAAGTGACTTACGCATATCATCAATAATATTAAAGATTGCTGTAGGTTTCTTACCTTTAATATGGTTGGTAGTAACATAGATTGCGACATTGGTTCTGATAGTGTTTTGTCTGCCATTTGGATTAGGGTCAGCATCAGAGAGTTCTACAAAAGCAGAAGGTGGTACTAATGCATACTCACTGATGTTTTCAAACTGTCCTTCATAGGGTTCTACTTGCTTAAATAGTTTTCCTTCCTCTGTTTCCAGACCTTTCAGTTTTGCGATTAATTCTTCTAATAAAGTACTTAGCATTATGGCTCCTTTTTAATTTTATATGGAAGAAACACCCCCTGTGTCCCCCTCGTTAAGGGGGATTTAAGAGAAATAGCAGAGAGAATCTCCACCTTCCGACAGAAGAGTCTGTGTTCCCAGTTATTGGAGCCATGATATCATAGAGTTAATAAATTACTGAAAAAAGTGGGTATTTTACCCCATTTTTTTTATAAAAATGATTAGCTGTGATATGGTGGATTTGATGATAAAGAGTTTTTATGCGAAAAATTAGAAGAGGGGAATAAGAACCACCCCGACTTGGAAATACCAAGCCACCCCTCCGCAGAGGGGAATTAAGGAGGAAGAATGTTCTTCGATAGTATTAAACAAGCAGTAAAGAATGGTAGTAATGTAATATTAGAGTGCGATAACTTCACCAATAGCAGTATTGAGGAATTAATATTTTTAGCAGCTCAGTCAAAGAGTCATATCACTATTACAAACTGTAGCAAATTATCGACTACCGAGATGGAAGAGATGTCTAACTTAGGTAGGAATTTGATTACTTTTGATATGAGGAAGGTTAAATGAAGTGGTATAAGATAGTTAATAAGGTAGAGCATACAGATGTCTATATCTATGATGAGATAGGCTTCTGGGGTACTAGGGCTTCTGATTTTGTGAAAGAGATTCGGCAGGTTAAGAATGATATCATTCTACACATCAATTCACCAGGAGGGCAAGTCTTTGATGGATTGGCAATTTATAATTCTCTTAAAGCTCACACTTCAAAAGTGATAACTAAAATTGAAGGGATAGCAGCTTCCATGGCTTCTATTATAGCCTTAGCTGGAGAGACTATCGAAATGTCAGAGAATAGTATGTTTATGATACATAATCCTTTGGTCAATGTTACTGGAGACTCTGAAGAATTAAGAAAGAATGCAGAACTCTTAGATAGAATTAAAGAACAGATAGTTAATATCTATGTTAGTCACAGTAATTTATCTGCAGATGAGATAGGCAGTCTGATGGATCAGGAAACCTGGTTTACTGCTAAAGAAGCAAAGGAGAAAGGTTTCATCAACACAATAATAGATAACGTAGCAGTAAGTAACAACTTTGATCATCAATTCGAAGGTAAACAAGAGTACCAAGACTGGATAAAAAACAATATAAGAGAGGAGAATATGGAAGAATTATTTGAAGTATTAGGTGTAAAAAATAAGGCTGAAGCGGTTGTTAAGATTGATTCCTTAACCACCCAAGTAACAGCTTTAAAAACAAAGAATCAGAAATTAGAAACAGAGGTTACAGACCTTAGAAAAATCAATGTCGAAGCTAAAATCAATCAAGCAATAAGTGAAGGTAAGATTACCCCAGCACAGAAAGACTTTGCGACAACACTCATTAATAAAGATGAAGCTTTGTTTGATGAGTTTGTTAAAAATGCTGGTAATAGTAAGTCAGACCTTACTAAAACAATCACCCTAGCTGCAAATTCTGATGAAGAGTTAAGCTGGGATGTATTAATGAGGGATCCTGAAAAGGCAGAAGATTTATACAAATCTGACCCTAAGCTATACACAGAGCTAAAAGAGAAATACATGGAGGATAACAGATAATGTCACAGGCAAGTAACACAATTTATGGTGATTTAATCACTACCGAGACTCTTAATGCCATCAAACGTAAGAGTAAAGATAACAGATATGCAATGAGCTATTTGTATGATGTATCGAAGTTTGCTAAAAAAGGTATGAAGGTGATTCATGTTCCTTACATCACAACTGAATCAGGGCAGACTGTGGGAATTGGTGAAGCTTTCGCAGCTCCTTCAGGTGCAGGTGAAGGTTCTATTGATTTAACAGTAGATCAAAAGGCAGGTAATCCTTTTATAGTGCAAAGAGATACTGATTATCAGACAACTGTAAAAACATTGAAAGAAAAGTCTGAAGATTCAGGTTCTCACATTTTAACCAAAGAAGATGTTAATATCTTAACAGCTTTAATTGGAGCTATTCCTGCAGGGCAAAAGGTTGATTTTGCAGGTACTACAGCTAATAAAATTACTTTAGATGATTTCATCAACGCAAGAAAACATCTTAATGAAAAGAATGCTCCTATTTCAAAGAGATTCTGTTTAATTGGACCTGAACATGAATCTCAATTGTTCAAAATTGATCAGTTCATTTCTGCTGATAAAATTGGACAGCAAAGTAAAATGCCTATTCCAAATGGTTTGATAGGTAGATTGATGGGTTTTGATGTGATCCTATTAAATCATTTCCCAAAGGTAGATAAAGCTGGTGCTATTAACTCTACTGCAGTAAAAAATGACAGTACTCCTGTTATCTTCGGTCACAAGTATTGCTATATGTATGGTAATCAATTAATGGAAACTCTATCAAGTACTAATGACTTGTCTGCTACTGATAGATATGTACCTTATAGAACATTTGGTAGAGGTAAATTAGAAGACTCTTGGGTTTACCAGGTCTCTGATAAAACGACTGTAGACCCAACTTCATAAGGAGGTAGATTATGGGTATGGCACCAACTGCATTAGATAAACAAGTTAGTGATTTCCGGGAACAGATAGCAGTTTTTAATCATGGTTCTAGCTGGATAGGAGATGGTTCTTTTAGTGATATAGGTGAAATCCCTCCTGAAGTATTGTTAAATCAAGGAGAATTTGAAGGTTTTCTATCTTCAATGTTTACTCCAATCTCAGATTTGGGAGAGAATCCAGGTAAAGAAGAATCTAAGGTAGCTAAGTTTAAAACTACAAACTTCTTAATTGAAGGTAAGCGTACTAACACAATCGAACTGACTTTAATAGGTCTTAGTCAAGCTAGAAAAGACTGGCTTGAAAGTCAGTTAAATAAAGAAATTAGGACTATTGCTTTATGGTCAGCTGATAAAGCAAACTGTTTAATCTTCAATGGTATGAGATGGAGCTATGAGCGAAGTAATGAGTTTAATGGCTTATATACAGCTACTATAAGCACTGAATACTCAGGTCCTACTAAGGATAGGTATTTTATTATTAAAGATATTCCTGAAACTGCTGTGTAAATCAGTAAGGAGTAGAGATGTCAGTATGCGAACACCACAAGAGTTTAGTAGGAGATATTAAAGATATCAAAAAGAAGTTAGATGGTAATGGAAGACCTGGAATATTAGAGAGATTAAGCAGAGTGGAAACTAAGCTAAATATAGTCATCTGGTTGAATGGATTAATGGCTGGAGTAATGATAGCTAGTGTTTTGAAACCGATAATAGGGGGATAACCACCCCACCTTGGAAATACCAAGTCACCCCTCCACAGAGGGGAATTAGAAGGAGGAAAGAGTGGATTTACTAAATCATCCTGCAGTAGTATCTGCAATAAGTGTGGTAGTAACAATGATCATTATAGGAGTAGTTTATCTGATTAGAAAGAAAATGCTTTCTATCGATAGTGTACTTCCTACTGTTCAAAGAGTAATAGAAGCGATACTGGGTGCTTCCAGGTATGAACATCCAGCATCACAAATAGAGAAGGATATTAAGAATATCCCTTCTGCTGAAATGGCTAAATTAGCTAAGAAACTAGCAACGGATAATCCAGTGCAGAAAGTATATGATATTGTGACAGAACCTGCTAGAAAAGCAGGAGAGCAAGATGGCTCAAGCTGGGTTAAAAACTTAGCTACTGGATTAGGTCGAACGGCTATGACTGGTCTTGCTCAAGGATTAGCTAAGAAACTGTTTTAATCATGGAATGCCTGCAGGATGCAGGCGTTCCTAGTAATATAATGGAGAAATAAAACATTCGAGAGTAGTATAATAGGCTGGGTAGGTGGAAAGAGACTTTTAAGAAAAAGGATCATTCCACTTATCCCAAAACATAATTGGTACTGTGAGCCATTTGGTGGAGCAGGTTGGATTTTATTTGCTAAAAGCAATGATGCGAAAGATTGGAAAATAGAGAATAAACCAAATTACCGAGAGATATTTAATGATATTAATGGTGATTTGATAAACTTCTGGAGATATATCAAATACCACCCAGATGCTTTTCATAAGGAGTTAGAACAATACATGGCTTCCAGAGAGCTTTTTAAAGAAATGATTGAAATGAAACCTAGAACAGACTTAGAGAGAGCTGTATTCTTTTATTATAAGCTGTCTTGTTCTTTTGGTGGATTATCTCGTTCATTTGCTTTAAGAGGTGGTTCTAACATTATCCCTCTATTCAATAAAGATAAAGTTGATAAAGCTTCTAAAAGGCTGGCTAATGTGGTAATAGATAATCTTAGCTTTGAGAAGTTAATTACTAAGTATGATAGGGATTTTACCTTCTTTTATGTTGATCCTCCTTATTATGAGAAAGAGAAACTTTATGACAGAGATTCTGTTGATGCTTTTACTAAGCATAAGGAACTTAGAGAGCTTCTTGGCAAGGTAAAAGGCAAGTGGTTACTCTCTTATAATGATCATCCTAAAGTAAGAGAATTATACAAAGGTTATGATATCCAGGAGGCTGAAACACTTTATTCTCTATCAGGGAAAACAATACCAAAGACAGAGATTCTGATAAAGAACTATTAAACAAGAGCAGACTGCGGTCTGCCTCATCTCTTAAGGAGAAAGCAATGATGAGACATAAAAAAGCTGAATATATAGAATTAGCAAGAAAAATGCTTGTTAGACATGAAGGGTTGAAGAATAAACCTTATCGCTGTACTGCAGGTAGGCTAACTATTGGTGTTGGTCGCAACTTAGAAGACAACGGAATAAGAAAAGTTGAAGCTTACTTCATGCTTGATAATGATATTGATGAAATAAGAGACAGTCTTGAAAAGAAGTATAACTGGTTTGAGAGACTTAATGCCGTTAGAAAGGCTGTTGTTATTGATATGGCTTTTAACCTAGGAATCTCAAGATTTGGAGCATTTAAGAAGACAATTGCTTTGATAGAATCTGGAGACTTCGAAGAAGCTAGTAAAGAGATGCTTAGATCAAAATGGGCTGTGCAGGTAGGTTATAGAGCAAAAGAACTATCTGAGATGATGAGAAGTGGAGAATATAAGGAGATAAGATGAAGGTATATACAAATATAAATACTTTGGTTAAGGTAAAGAGATTGTTAGATGGAATAGGTTTGAATGGTGTCCTTGATGGAGAAGCTAAAGCCAATAAGAACTTAGATGAACTGTTAAATGATTTGCTAACAGGTGGAAAAGCTATTGAATTCTTACAAACAATTACCAGAAACAATGATGTTGATTTTGGAGAAATGGAGCCTGAGGAGGTGCAAAAACTGGTATCAGATTTTTTTACAGGTATCATCAAGTTCTTACCAGAATCAGTAATCAAAAAAATGGGGATTCTAACAAAAACACAGGGAATATCTTCTTAGACTATATCTATATGCTTAAAAGATTGGATTTATGGTATGATGATATTGAACTTGATGAAGCTGTTTATCTGTTGGGTAAATATAGAGATGAGAGTGTTTAAAGAAAGCACCTCATTTTCTTCAAAGACTTACTTCTCAAAATGGGAATTAAGCGAGAGGACAAAATATCCACCGTTCGAAGTAAGAAGGGAGTTAAGAAGAAATGTCAAATAGTAAGCTAAAATTCAGTTTGATGATTGATATAGACAAGGCTCGTAGAGCTATCTCATTAATTCAAAGTGAGATAAGTAATGTCCAAAAGTCATTAGGAAGTGATATTACACTGGATGTCGATGTAAGTGAGGCTGAAAGCAATCTAGAAGATCTTGATGGAAAGACTGTTAATGTTGACGGAGATGCTTCAGGAGTAGTTGCATCTTCTTCAGATGCTCAAGGTGCTATTGATGAAGTACCAGATGAAAAAGAGACCAAGTTTGTGGGAGATGGTCAGCCATTGCTACAGACAATGAGCCAGATAACTTTAGCATTAGGTGGATTATCAATGCTGTACGGTAAAGTCAAATCCGCATTAGGTGGGTATGTGAGTGCTTCATATACTCAAGAAAAGGCAGAGCTAGACATTATAAATGCTATGAGAGTTAAAGGTACTGCTACTGAAAAGAATGTTGATTTAGTTATGAAATTAGCTAGCGAGACTCAAAAGCTAACTACTGTAGGTGATGAAGAAAGTATGCAACTTCTTACTCTTGCAACTAATATGGGGCTTGCTACAGATAAGATGGAAGAAGCTTTGCAAGGTTCAATAGGATTGGCTACTGCATTTGCATCTGCAGGACTAAGTAGAGAGACTGCCATGAAAGGAATAGCTCTTGCTTATGAAGGTGAGTTTACCCAACTCCAGAGATATATCCCTGCATTGCAGAGTGCTAAAGATGAAACTGAGAAGATGGTTATATTACAAAAAGCTATGGCCGATGGCTTCGAGTTATCTAAAGCAGAGACAGAAAGTGGTTCAGGTGCAATGATTCAATATCAAAACTTAGTCGGTGATCTGAGAGAGAAAGTTGGTGATTTTATAAATCAAGCTCTAACTCCTTTAATAAAGGTCCTTACTAAAATCGTTGGCTTCTTAAATGATTACCCAGGTCTTGTAAAAGTGTTAATATCCGTATTAGGCGTACTTGCTGTTAGGATAGCATATCTTACAACAAAACAAATAGCCCTAAATGCAGCTAAAGCTGTTGGGGTTGCTTTGACTGGTAATTGGGTTTCACTTGTAGCAGCTGCTGCAATTGGTGTAGGACTTTATGCCTCCTCAGTAGTATTTGCTGAAGAAAAACAGACTAATTTTAATGAAGCTATTGATGAGTCTAACAGAGGTATAGAGAATCAAGAGGAGAGGTTTAAAAGACTTACAAAAGAAGCTAGAGCTTATGCCGATACATTAGATTATGCAACAGCTAAGAAAGATTTGCAAAATATTAGTGAATCTATAGATAAGCTTTATGCTTCGGTAGGAGCTGATAGAGATAGTGAGATAATATACTTTCCTAATGATGATGCTGATGAATTCTACAATAAACTGAATGACCTGGAAGCCAAAGAAGCGGTCTTAAAACAAAAGATAAGAGATGCTGATGTTCAAGCTACAAGAGATTATTTTGCTGAGAAGGAACGTCTGCAGTATGAGGCAAGTCTTTCAGGTATAGAACTCTACCAGTATAAGATAAGTCAGCTACAATCTGAATATGATGCTCTTGGAAAGCTTGATGCTGAAAATGTTGAAGCTAAATTAGATTTAGACAGACAGATGTTAGTATATAAAAAGCAAATTGCTGATGAAGAAAAGCGAATCAAATCAGAGGCACAAGTTGCAGAAAGCATTGAGGAAGAAAAGTCTAAACAAGCTTTGATTGATTCTCTCAATACCAAGAAGTTGGAGATGGTTCAGTATTATGCCAACCTTCAGCAATTATCAGCAATAAGTTATGATAAGATGAAAGCTGACTTTACTAAATATCTTAAAGAAGTAAAAGAAGCTTATGGTGAGGATAGCCAAGAATATAAAACTACAAGAGATGAATTGATACAGATTCAAAATGCTACTCAAATGAGAATGATTCAAGATAAAGGGACCTTTATATCTAGAATTAATGCTTTAGATCGTGATTCTAACAGCAAACTCTTAAATCAATATGAAAACTTAATGGATGAACTAAAAAGACTATATAAAGAAGATAGTGATGAATATGAAGAGTATAGAAATAAAATTAACCAGCTATCTTCTAATGAAGCTCTATCAAAATTCGATGAAGAAGATGATGGACTTGAGGATAAGATAAAGAAAATCAAAAAGTATTATGACTTAAATCATGACTGGCTTGTTGAATCAGGGAAAACAGAAGTTGAAATTGAAGAAGCCAAAAGTAAAGCTATCCTTGCTGTAAGAGTTCAACAACTCCAGAGCTCAGTTGCAATAGGTGCAAAGCTGATGAATGCTTATCAAGGTCAATCTAAATCACTATTTTCAATTGGTAAAGGCTTATCAATAGCACAAGCAACAATAAGTGGTTTCGAGGCTGCAGCTAGAGCATTTAAAGATTATCCTTTCCCATTCAATGTGATTGTTGCTGCAACACAGGGAGCTTTAGTAGCTGCAGAGATTAGCAAAATTAAAAACACAAAATATATTCCTAAAGCAGAAAAGGGTGGTCTAACAGGCTTACTTGTAGGACCTTCACATGCTAATGGAGGTATCTTAATAGAAGCTGAAGGAAAGGAGTATATTACTCAAGGCAAGAGAGTTGATGAATTAGGAGTTGGTTTCTTTGACTTCATTAATTATGCTCCAATAAATAAGGTTAAAGAGGCTTTAACTGGAATACAATTGCCCACGATGAATATCCCTGCTGTTCCTAAAGTAGCATATGCTTCAGGTGGTGTGGTCTCTTCAGGAAACTCTTTCATTAATGATCTAATCACTGAAATCAGATCTTTAAGACAAGAATTTAGAGAAAAGAATATGACTGTAAATAACTACATCTCTGCCAATGAAGTAATTGATAAAGCTGATAGTGCTAAGTTTAATGAAAAGAATGAAGAAGGAAGTATTGTGAGGAGCAGATGGTAGATTATAGAGTAGAGTTCGTTTCTGCTGAATTTGGCTTTAATCCAGTAGTTTATAACTTCAATACTGGTTTAGTTAATATTGAATACTCTCCTCAGAAGGTAGCTATCAATAACAATTTTGACCAGGAACCTGATAGAGTTGAAATTGAAATTATCCTGGATGATTGGCTTAAGGCTAACCTGGTTAATGGTCTTGAAGTTAGAAATGCTATCAGTAGCTATGATATTAAGGTTTATAGGGGCAATATCCTTGATTTTAGAGGTGCTGTGCTTTTAGAGGGACTTGGATTCAAACATCCAGACAAAGTGCTTAAATTTAAGGCTTATTCCTATTCTCATTTGCTAAGTTTAGAAAAAGATGCTAGCTACTTCCCTGCTAATAGGACTTTAGATCTTATCATGAGTGGGATAAGTCAGAAGGTAGCTGAAAGGTATAATAGATCTTCTAATTTCCTGGATAAAAACATTATCTATAATAATACTGAGCTGACTGATTATCCCTTCTATGAGATAGCTTCTTTTTATGAGACTGCCTGCTTAGAAAGGACTTCAGATATTGGTTATGATAGCTATACTCTTCCTTTTCATAATAATGCTATAATCATTAGATTTAGGAGGATTGACTGGGTAATTAATGAATATGAAGGCTCTTATACTCTTACTAAGCAAAGCTTTATTGCTGAGATTTCAAACAAGGTCTGTATTGATATGGATATCCAGAGTGAGAAGATTGGAGATTACTCTTCTCTTGATAGTGCTAGAAATGCTATTGAAACAGCTAAAGAAGATTATCCTGAACACTATGAAGACACTTCCTGGATTGGCAGGAGAGAGTATTCCTTCCTTGAGATATATGGAACTACTTACAAGGTTGCTTCTGATAACAGAACTCTTACCATTTCAGGCAAAGTATTTCCAACTTCTTTAATCTTAAAATCTGATAATAGAAAGTATCTTACTGCCTTAAAATGCTTCCTGGTAATTCATAACTTCACTATTATCAAAAGAGAGGCTGATGGCTTCTTAAGGATAGTCAGAAATCACTGGGGTAATACTGATCATGGAGATCTAACAAGTGATGTAACTGAATGTGAGGAGATTAGAAATTTTAAGCAGATAGTGCCTGATTTTAGCTGTTTAGATGCTCTCTACAATTCTGCTGAACCATTGATAATTCTCTTAACTGACTATTATACTTCAATTGCTAATAAAGCAATCAAATATAAGCTTAAAATAGATGATATAAACAAGAATAACCTGTCTGTCTTTGATATAATAAGAGTTAAGGAAGAACAGTTATTCCTTACAGAGCTTAAAAGAGACTATATCAGAGATGAATACCAGGCAATAGCATGGAGGACTAATGTATAATAAAGAAGTAAGATTTATCAGAATAGCTTCCAGTGTTTCAATGCTTACCTTAGAACATGCTGAAGTAGATTATTCTCCTCATAAGAAGTACTTAATTGATAAGACTAATGCCTATGATCCTACTATAACGATCAGGAGAGAGCCTTATTATGAAGATAGCTTTAAAGTTGATGCTATCCTAAATACTGATCAATATAACGAGCTTAAGGACTACCTGATGGAAGAGGGTAAGCTTTATATTGAATATTATGATGAAACTGGTAAGAAGCAATTCCCTGTGATTATAGAGAAATACCCTAGTCAGGTTGATGACTTAAGATACTTTACTGAAGTAACAAGAATCGAATTAAAAGCAATATATAAAGAACTATCTCCAATAAACTATGATGAGGCTCCTGGGTGGGGTAATTCATGGGGTTTAAGCTGGGGATTCTAAAAGGAGGACAATATGACTGAGACAACTAATTATGGCTTAAAAAAGCCTGCTGAAGGCTCATCTGGATGGGCTGATGATGTGAATAATAACTTTGATGTAATCGATAATAAAATGAAAGCTAATGAAGGGATTGGAGAGACTTTAAGTGAGCATTTATCAGGTACTCCAGGTAAGCATACTGCAGAGCAAATAGATTCTCAAACTGCTGATGTATTGGTAAATGGTAGTTTGGAAAATCTGCTACTAGCTATTGTAGGGACTACTAATCCTAGTGAGTTTACTAGGAATTTGAAGGATTTAAAGGATCATATTCCTTCTTCAGGTACTAATCATAATGCACAGAACATTTCTTGTGCCTATGCACAATGGGGGCTAAGATATGGAAACAATGTTTATCTATTATTGGGCTTGATATTTGGAAGAATGCCTTATATGTATGATTTAAGGTATGTAGCTGATAATACTTCTGTTGATATTCAAGAGAGTATTCTAAAAAGTTATGCTGAGCTTGACTCTAGTCTTAGAGGATCTGTTTCAACTGGATTAGCAATAGAAATTCTGAAAGATGAAGGTGACTTCTATGTTCAGGAGAACACTATCACTACTAAAATATATAAGAAATTTGAAGAATATGCTGGTATTACTAAAGAGCATTTGGATAAGATTAATATAGGTGGTTTAACGGTTGGTTCTACCTATAAAATTATTGTATGGTTTAAGAGAATTGATGCATCAGGACCTGAAGATCCATTATAATATTTCATTAAAAGTCTGCAAAATTAAATGAGAAATTTCTCTTCTTTTTTTGCGGACTTTTATCTTTTTACATTCATTTTAAACAATTTCTCATTTATTCTTGCGGACTATTAGAATAGTATTTAACTACTTTTCTCGTTTTTTCTTGCGGATTTTCTCTTTTATTTTTGCGGATATTACCTTCTATGTAATAAAAAAATACTGATATATAGCACCTTCAACAAAGGTAATCTACTAGGTGATTAGAAAAATATCATAATTTAAAATGGCTTGAGAGCTAGATACTTACTGCATTTTTGAGCTGTTAGAACATAAAAATTATAAAATCTAATTATATCACTTGACAAAACTACAAAACTTATTAATATAAACACAGTAAAGTGATTTATAAAATAATAAATGATTATAAACATAACTTCTAAAAAGGAGAGAAATATGAATAAAACTTTGATACTTATGTTTTTGATATTTGGTTTGGGAATAAATAGTCTGGTGGGGCTTACACTTAGTAGTGTTACTTTTCATGGGAGTGATGGTGCTTCTGATACTACTATTTCTTTAGGAGAAACTGTTACTGTAACTGTAATATATACAACAGATGGTGGACTAGATATAGCTCCTATAACCGCAAATCTCATTAGGATTTATTATGGAGATAACTACAACACTTATCAAACTGTTAGTTCTTTCGATAACTTCATTGGAGAATTAGGAACTGATGAAGAAGCATCATTAAGCTTTAATATGCCATCAATGCCAACCGATGAAAATGATTTTAAAATACTAGTAAGAATCAAAGATGATGATCTTGCTTCAGATTATCTAAAATCATCAACAATTGCAACAAACGCTGAATATGAAGAGACCCTTCCAGTAGAACTCTCATCTTTTACTGCTGTAGCCACTACTCAAGATTTTGTAAATATATCTTGGACAGTTCATTCAGAAACAAATATCTCTGGATATTTCATAATCAGAGGCTTACAGAATAATATTGAAACAGCTGAGATGATACCAGCATTTATTAATGCAACAAACGGTGCCCAAGAACACTCTTATAGCTTTACAGATCAAGAAGTTACAACAAATAATATTTATTTTTATTGGCTTCAAAGTGTTGAATTTTCGCTACAAACTGAATTGTTTGGACCGATAATGGTCAAGGTTGGAGAACCTACTGGTGGAGAAGTAGCTCCTGTTGATTTTGGTACACAGCTCATCGGTAATTATCCTAATCCGTTTAATCCTTCAACTTCAGTAAGTTTTTCTGTTGCTAGCCCAAGTAATGTAGTAATAAATATTTATAATGTTAAGGGACAGCTTGTAAAGAATCTTTATGATTCTTTTGTACCTTCTAATAAAACAAACAGAAGAATTGATGTTTTATGGAATGGTAAAGACAATAGTAATCAAGAAGTAGCTTCTGGTGTATATTATAGTAAGATGGAAGCTGGAAAGCATACAGAATTTAAGAAGATGTTACTTTTAAAGTAGCGTATAACATATTTTTACTTGACGCCTCATTTGAGGCGTTTTTTTTTGTGAAAAAAATTAGGAGAAAGTAAGATGTTAAAAAAGGTTATTGTAGAATCAAAATTACAGAAAAATATGGCTATAGAGGTTCAAGCAAGAAATCATAAGTTCATCATTGACCAACCAAAAGCTGGTGGTGGAGATGATTTAGGTCCAACTCCTTTAGAGTATTTTTTTTCTGCTCTAGCAGGTTGTATAGGTTCAATAGCTCTTATTATTGCTAAGCAAAAGAGATTTGATTTAAGAGCTTGTAATGTAAAAGTAGAAGGAGAACTAGATACAGATGTTTTGATGGGAAAATCATGTGATGCAAGAGCTGGTTTCCAGTGGATGAAAGCTTATGTTGAAATAGATGCTGATATGACAGACCAAGAGAAGAAAGATTTCTTACATGAGATTGACGCTCGTTGTCCTATTTCTGATAATATTCAAGCTACAACTAAGGTTGAATTTGAATTAGTAGATTAATTATTATTATTATTATTAAACCCAGATAATGCACTAGACACCAAGCTCTACTGCACAATCTGGGTTAAAATATAGAAAGGGCAGATTATTTCTGCCCTTTTGTTATAAATTACCTTTTATTTCCAGTCTTTTCTAATTCTCTGCCAGTAACTATCTCTACTTGTTTCGATATTAGTAATATCCTGGTCTGTTAAATGTTTAAATCTTCCTTGACTTTTGATATAATCAGCTACAGAAGTAAATTCCTTAGGGTCTTTATTCAGAGTAAACTTATGGTTTTCATATTCAGCTAAGAACCATAAACCACAATCAACAGCTTCTTTCATAATTTCAACAGATGTTTCAGTTGGAGTACCCCAGCCAGTAGGGCATGAAGCAGCTACATGAATGAAGGTAGCACCTTTTATTGATATAGCTTTCTGTATTTTATTTATGTAATCTTGGTAATAACCGATAGAGGCGGTTGCTGCATATTTAATATTATGTGCTGCAATTATTTCAAATAATTGTTTTTTACTTGTTTGCGAACCTCTGATATTTTCACCAGCAGGAGTAGTAGTCGTCTTTGCTCCAAAAGGGGTAAGTCCACTTTTTTGGATACCAGTATTCATATAAGCCTCATTATCGTAGCAGATATAGAGAACATCATCATCTCTATCGATCATACCTGAAAGTGCCTGCAGACCGATATCAGCAGTTCCTCCATCCCCAGCAAAAACAACAGTTTTTGTCCCTTTCCTTTTAAGAGCTTTGTTGCCAGCAGCTACTCCAGAAGCTAGAGAAGCAGCACCAGGAAAAGTAGAAATCATTGAATTATTGACAAAAGCCATTTGCGGATAGATAAATCCTACTGCTGACATACATCCAGCAGGTAAAATGCTGAATGCTCCTTCTCCAATCACCTTGAGAGCTAATCTGACTGCTAAGGCACAACCACAACCAGCACAAGCTTTATGGCCATAAAAGTATTCTTTGGCTTCTATATTACGAGGTGTTATTCTTTCCATATTTTGCATTGCTTACTCCTTTTCTGTTATAGAAGTGTTTAAGTTGATAAATTTCACTATTGGAACATCTCTACCTAGGCATGAATCTTCTAGTAACTGGAACATTTCAATAATATCATTCTTAGAAATATTTCTTCCACCCATACCGCAGATAAAATTATGTTTTTTGGGACATAGAGAAGATTTAGATAGAGCGGAAATGACATTAGTAAAGATTGTGCCTTCGTGACCGAAAGAAATATCTTTATCAATAACTCCTACACTTTTTGCATCTCCAACAGCTTCAATAAGGGCTTCTTCTGGCATAGGTCTTAAATATCGGAGTTTAATAAGTCCAACCTTTTTACCATTCTCTCTTAATCTATCAACAACAACTCGAGTAGTTCCTGTTATTGTACCTACTGTAATCATTATGTGGTCAGCATCATCTGTTTGATACGTTTCCAAAAGACCTCCATAATATCTTCCAAATCTATCACCAAACTCAGTATCAACATCTTCAATAATAGGAAGGGCATCAAGCATGGCTTTATGTTGTTGGTATTTGAATTCTAGGTTATCTGCTGGAGTAGAAGAAAAACCTAGGTTCATAGGATTTTCCATAGACATTTTATTAGGGGTTGAGAAAGGAGGAAGGAAATCATCAACTTCTGATTGGTGAGGAATATCAACAAGTTCATAAGTATGAGTGAGAATAAAACCATCTAAGTTAACCATAAAAGGGGTTAAAATTCTAGGATCTTCAGCAATTTTATAAGCCTGTATCATCATATCTAGAGCTTCTTGGGCATCTTCAACATAACACTGAATCCAGCCTGAACCTAGGAGAAGAAGAGAATCTGATTGGTCACCAAAAATACTCCAAGGAAGGGCTAAAGCTCGGTTTGCATTCATCATTACTACCGGATATCGACCACCACTACAGTAAGAAAGAACTTCTGCCATATAGAGTAGTCCTTGTGAAGATGTTGCAGTAAAAGCACGAGCTCCTACAGCAGAGACTCCCATAGCAGCAGAAAGTGCAGAGTGTTCTGATTCTACATGCATAAAATCAGCATCTAAACTTTTATCCTCTACCATTTCTGATAGTCTTTCAACTACTATTGTTTGAGGGGTAATTGGATAAGCTGAGATTACGTGTGGACGAGCTAATCTTACTCCTAAAGCAACAGCTTCATCACCAGAAACAAACAATTGTTTTGAATTATCTAATTTCATATCTATCTCCTTAATCTCTCTTATCTTTTATCATTTCAATAGCATTAACAGGACATTCGTGGGCACAGACTCCACAACCTTTGCAATAATCGTAATCAACAGCTACATCTTTATCACCTTGTTTGAAAATAACTCCATCAGGGCAGACCATATAGCATTTATAACAGCCAATGCACTTTTCTAAATTAATTACTGGCTTAAATACTCGCCAGCCAGCATTTGTTTCTGCTAGATGTCCAGCAGTAAAACCAGGTCCAGTAGGGTATTCAGAAATATGATTTCTTTTTGGAAAATCTTGTTTAACAGGTCTTGAACCATCTTGGGATAACATATCTTTAGTCTTTTTCATAACTTACCTCTGATACTCCTTAACTTCATTAAATGCTTTTTCGATAACTAATTTATTTTTACTTGCTATAGAAGGATTAAGTTCTTTATCTATACTTTTATAACAAGCGTCAAGATCTGTAACATTAGAAACTTTAACCAGTGCCCCTAACATAGTAGTGTTTGTGATTGGTCTTTTTAAAACTTCTAAAGCAATATGAGTCGCATCTATGTAGAAGATTCTATTCGTTTTTGGGAAGAATCTGCTATATTTTTCTGGGTTTTGGGTATTTATGATTATAACTGATTCATCTTTAAGACCACTTGTAAGAGAAGAGTTAATTAAAGTCTCGTCCATTATTACAACGTAATCACAAAATTCAACTTCACTTCGATCATCAATTTTATCATCATCAATTTTAGTGAAGGCTAATACAGGTGCTCCTCTTCTTTCTGGACCAAATGCTGGAAATGCAATAGCATTTTTTCCATTGAATAGAGAAGTAGCCATGCCTAGAAGTCTTGAGACAGTAAAGCCTCCCTGACCTCCTCGACCATGCCATCTAATTTCAATCATATCTGACTCCTTCTAAATATTTATATAGTGCCAAAATAATAAAAGCTGGAAAATTTAGCAAATAATATTTGACAAAATTTCAAATTTATCAAATTATATTTGAAAATAAGATGTCTAATTAGAATAATATTTTAATTTTAAACAAGAGAAGAGGACTCAGATGGACAGTATTGATTTGAAAATAGTAGAAATCTTGAAGAGAAATGGTAGAATCAGCAATAAAAACTTATCAGAAATGATAGGATTAAACCCTTCATCCACTTTAGAGAGGGTAAAAAAACTAGAAGAAAAGGGAATAATCACAGGTTATTCTGCTAATCTAGACTATAACAAAATGGGTTTTACAACAACTGCAATAATTCAGATTGCTTTAGAACGTCATAATCGCGAGATTATTAACAAGTTTATCAAGCATATATCTAGCTTAAAAGAAGTAACAGAACTTTATCACATTTCTGGACAATATGATTATATGCTTAAGATTTATGTAGCTGATAACAAGCAATTACAACACTTTTTAATTGAAAATCTAACCTCCTTCGAATATATTAGCAAGACCGAGACATTACTCATTTTTGAGGAAAAGAGAATAGGATAAACTTTATTTATTTTTATTTATTTGACACAATATCTAACCTTTAAGAAAATGTTTAATAAATAATGTGGACATTCTAAAATAGGGATTAAACTTGAGCAGTTTTATTACAACTCTTTAGTCATATATTAACATATCCATAAATATTTGATACTTAATAATATACTAAGTGATTGGTTTTTAATCAATCATAGAGGATGGAAAATGAAATTTAAATTACCTGAGTTAAAAATTGGTAATCTCTTAGCTAAAATACCTATCATTCAAGGTGGAATGGGAGTTGGTATCTCGCTTTCGGGTTTAGCCTCAGCTGTGGCTAATGAGGGAGGAATTGGTGTCCTATCTGCTGTAGGACTAGGAGCTTTAAAAGGAAAAATAAGCAAAGAAACAGAAATTGAAGCTCTAAGAGAAGAAATCCAAAAAGCAAGAGTCTTAACTGACGGAATTCTAGGTTTAAATATAATGGTAGCTCTTACAAATTTTGATGAATTAGTAACTACCGCTTTAGAAGAAAAGATTGATATTCTATTTTTTGGAGCTGGCTTGCCTTTAAAGATGCCTCAAATCATGGATAAAGACTTTATGAAAGAAAGTAAAACTAAGTTTGCTGTAATAGTATCATCAGTAAGAGCAGTAAATGTGATTTTTAAAACTTGGGCAAGAAAGTTTTCTGCTCTCCCTGATGCTGTTGTAGTGGAAGGACCTAAAGCCGGTGGCCATTTAGGATTTAGCTTAGATCAATTAGAAGATGAAAATTTCCAATTGGAGAAACTAGTTCCAGAAATCAAAGCTGCTATTAAGCCATGGAGTGATAAGTTTGCTAAGCATATCCCTCTTATCGCAGGTGGTGGTATTTATAGCGGAAAAGATATGTATGAAATAATGAAATTAGGTGCTGATGGAGTTCAAATGGGAACAAGATTTGTTACTACAAACGAATGTGATGCTTCTGATGAATTCAAACAGAGTTATATAAAGGCTAGAAAGTCAGATATTACTATTATTAAGAGTCCTGTAGGTCTACCCGGTAGAGCACTAAGAAATAGTTTCTTGGATCTTGTTGAGTCTGGTAGCAAGATACCATTCTCTTGTCCATGGAAATGCTTAAAAACTTGTGACTATCAAAAATCCCCTTACTGCATTGCTGCAGCACTCTTAAATGCTAAACTTGGTCACCTTAAGAATGGTTTTGCTTTCGCTGGGGCTAATGCTTACTTAAATGATAAAATTGTTTCTGTTCATGAGTTGATAGAAACCTTAAAAGCAGAGTATTCTCTTGCTGTAAGTGGTGCTTAAGCTAGAAGAGATCTATTAACTAATTAATATAGGAACCAAATATATATTTTAACAGGCAACTGCAAGGTTGCCTGTTTTATCATTAGTCTAGACTATTGATACTTTAAATCTTATACAAGTTTAAAGGAGACTAATGATGAATTCCACATTTTCAAAAGTGCTTTATTGTTACTATCTCTATAAATTTCTACTATTATCTGAGGTGAGTAGCAATGAAGAAATGGAGATGAGATATTTAAAAACACGTCTACTGTTTATGTTTTTGACAGTATCATCTATCCAACCTACTTTATCTTGAGCTTGAAAAAGCCCCGCATCAGCGAGGCTAATATTTGATTATTTGAAGAGTCTTTACCTAAGGTAAGCCTTCTTTGCATTACTTCATTAATATCATCTTACTATTAAATTCTTTAGCATCTGTTTCTAATCTGTAGAGATAAACCCCAGATGATACTTGTTTATTATTTTTGTCATTTCCATCCCAAACAAGCTCATGTCTTCCTTTGTCCATACTGTTATTAATTAGTGTTTTAACTTTCTGACCTTTAATATTGAATATATCAATTTTTACGTTTCCTTTTTTAGCTAAAGCGAAGGAAATAGTAGTCTCAGGATTAAATGGGTTAGGGTAGTTTCCTAACAAAGCAGTATTAACTACTTGGGCATTATTATCATTGTTTGAAACAGCAAACGAAGTATCCATAAAGCCTGTTCTATGGAAATTTTTTCTGTAAGTCAGCCAGGAAGGTACTTCTTGATTTAGAGGTAGCTTTAAATTAGCCATTGCTATACCTTGTGTATATCCTAGGACAAAACTAAGCTCACCATTGTTATAAATATCACCCATACTCGCAGGAGTTGCTGTTGCAAGATTAGCTGAGAATGGGAAGTTAGCAAGTGAATTACCTAGACTATTAAAGATATAGATACTATTACTACTGTCAAAGCAAATGATCTCTGGGAACTGATCGTTATTAACATCAGTTGCAAGTGGTGGTGTCTGAGAACTCTTATTCAATCTTATGGGGAAACCATCAAGAATATTTCCGTTTTCAGAAACAAGATAAAGATTTCTAGTAGTAGTAACGAAGGCATAATCAACATAACCATCATTATTGAAGTCATTTGCTATTGGCATAATAGGAGAACCATCAAGTTCAAAGTCATGGATAATGTTACCTGAGTAATCCAGTGAAT
Organism: Cloacimonadales bacterium (SeqCode); assembly: GCA_963678375.2. Taxonomy (GTDB): domain Bacteria; phylum Cloacimonadota; class Cloacimonadia; order Cloacimonadales; family JAFGVF01; genus JAEKNW01. The sequence goes on along the minus strand of OY782831.1, from coordinate 700,055 downwards.
AAAGATGATTATGTGTTCCTACAACAACTCTGTCACTAGTAACTAAAGGAGCAGTAGCATTATTAGCAGGTAAGGTAACAGGATAGTTTGCTATATTTAAGCCCTGATAATTTATAGCATGAAGCTGGTTATCATTTGTAGCAATAATAATTTCAGCTTTATTATCATCATCTAGGTCAGCAGTAGCCATTTCATGTACAATAAATACATCTAAGCTAACTGGGAAATTAGGGAGCATAGTACCTTCAAAATCCATTACTATGACTTCCTTGGCTAAGTTGATAGCAATAATCTCATCTTGACCGTCACCATTGATATCATCAATTATTGGTGAGGTTATAAACTGGGCTCCAGAATCATATCTAAAGAGCAGATCACCTCCAATCTCTTGAGCTACAAGATTATTTGATCTAGAAGCATAAACAAGAATCTGGCTATCATTATGAGAAGTTAAAGCATAACTAGAATAAATGTTTTCTTGAAAATCACTATCTTGAGATAAGATTACTTGGCCTGCTAAGTCAATAACCTTCAAATCACCATAAGTATCTAAATAGATTAGTTCATTTTGTCCATCGTTGTTATAATCGATGTATGTTGGAGCAGATCTACTTCCAATAGAAAACTCCATAGGAAAGTTATTAGCCATAAGAGTTATATCAAAACTTAAATCAAAGTCTTTTGAGAAGATAACATCATTCGTGGAATTATAAGCAGTTGCTGAAAGAGTATAAGAGAAACTAGAGAAAGGTATTGCATCTGGGACAGCGAAAGAAGGACCATCACTAGTTACCAAGAGGTTACTTCCAGTTGCTAGGGGACCAACAGTAGCAAGACTAGTTATAACATCGAAACGTTCATCTTCTATTAATAATTCTAGTTCAATTGAATCAGCAGAGCCCCAACCTTCTAGATTAGTTAATTCAATCTCTAATTCAATAGTTTCACCAGGATTGATATTGCCATCTCCATCACCAATAATTTCATTATAACTGATATCACCTAATTCAATGAAAGCTAAGTCCGAATTGAAGTTCTTAACTTGTAATGATGGGTCACCAAAGATCACAATTTCCATATAGCACCACTTCATTACACTGTTTTCTAAGGCTGCATTCAAATTATCAAGTAGAGAATAATTGTGTGATTTTCCAATTCTTCTGATATCATAAATAAACATAGCATCAAAAAAAGATCTATCAAAAAATTGTGAAGCACCATCTGTAGATCCTGGATAATACCATCCATATCTAGTGTTTCCAATGAAAGTATGAAGTCCATGTTCGGCTATAACTAAATGCTCTGCAACAGACTCACCATCTCCACTAGTACCTCCGCTAGTTCCACTATCAAAAGCAGCCGGGTAGCAGCCTTGAGTGTAAAGGAAACCGTATTGGGTATTTGTAAGCATGTTTTGTGCTATTGAAGAATTCAATCCACAAACTGAATTTTCATTAGCATGTCCCATATGATTCATTATAGTAGCATTTTCATTTATTACTTCAATAATTTCTGGTGTAGAATAGTTTCCATCTCTTTGATATCTTGTCTTAATCAAATAATCATCAGGCATTCTATCTTTTATCTCATCTTTATAATCACCACCCCAAGTCACAGGATCATTGTTAAGATTTTCACCAAACATCACTGCAACATTATCAGCATAATTGTTGGAACTTTCATAAGAAATTATTTTATTGAAAATTTTATTAAACTCTGCAGGTGTCTCTGCAGGCATTCTTCCTACAGATAGTTCAGGAGTTAAGTCAATAGTTTCATTCTCATCAGCATAAATCCCGTTATTATTATCATCCCAAGAACCATCTAAACATGCGTAATAAAGGTCTGAAGGCATTGAATAATCAATAGTTGAACCAACTGAACCATAAACTCCTCTGTAAGGAACTACTTCATCGTCACCCGCTAAAATTACATATTCTAGAGGTGTGGAAGTGTTTGCCCATGTATTATAGGCTTCTCTAATGAAATTTTTTATTTTTGCAGCATTATCTATACCATTATAGTTAGGATAAATCTCTTCTGTGGTAGCTACCATTGATGAAATGCCCTGACTGTTCTTCCAATTAGCATATTCTTGTAGGGTCTCTTCTAAGTTATTGCTAGTAATAATTAACATTTCATGAGGAGTATTTAAATCTATGTTTCTGGAAGGTGTGTAGTTCATCGCAGAATAAGAAGATTTTGCTTGGCTATTAAGAATTCTTCTTTGAAAACTTTTCTCTATTTGTGAGAAATCTGAGACTTGAACATCTTCTCTAACTGTTGAAGGTTTGGTTGTAATTTCAATTTCAGCTAGCTCTGAATAAGAAAGCTTTTTAGTAACAGGGTTGTATCTGTATGGATAAATATTAATAAGAGCGATTGAATAACCCTTTAGTTTTTGAACACCAACATAATTAAAGTCTATATAAGGATAATTTGCATTTTCGGTGTAGATAGATTCATTTCTTTCAGATAGACTTGTAAAGCTTCCACTAATAGGCTTTTGCTTTTGTGTATGAGGTAACAGTATTTGATTTCTTAGATTTACACTATTAGATAAGCTTACTTTAATACTCTCAACAGTTTCGCCTTGGGGTAATAGAATCTTTACAGGATAGAAAGGTAGCAATGGAGCACCTTCTTCTTGTCTAAGAGGTAAATCTTTAGTAAAAATATTGCCTCTCATTGTTGGTTTTTCAATTTCTACTCTCAAGTTAATGTTGGCAAATAAGGCTATAACAGATAATATTATAGCACTGGTCGTAACAAGTCGTTTCATTATTTATCCTTCCCTTAAATTAAATATTATATTAATTGCAATTTATTACAAATACTCATTCTAGTAAAGTAATTTATGATAAAGCTACATATTTTCCTTCCCAGTTGCAGTTTATCAGTACTTTTATATAAATTATGCAAAATTTATTCCTCTAGCTATCTACGAAAATAACTTTTGTTGCTGGTTTTTTTAGGTGGGTCCTAATTTTACCCTCTTTATCATCCCCAAAAATGTAGTAGTAAAGGAACACCTACCAAAAGATTAATTAGCATTAATCCTAGCCCCACCTTCCAATAATCATTGAACTTATAACCTCCAGGTCCCATAACTAATGTATTTGCTTGATGACCAATTGGAGTTAGAAAGGCAGAACATGCACCAATAGCCACTGTCATCAAATACAAATCTGGTGATACTGCTTGGGATTTGGCTAGCTCTAAGGCTACTGGAGCGAGAATAATTGCCGCTGTAGCATTGTGGAGTAGGTTGGTGATTAACATAGTTAGGAAAAGTAATATGCCAACTATAAACCAAGGTTCGGAGAAGGATGTTATTGAGGTAAGTAAGCGGGAAATATGGTCAGCAGCACCTGAACTAGTCATAGCTCTTCCTAAAGGAATAAGAGAGCCAATCATGACTATAACAGACCAATCTACTGCCTTATAGACTTCTCTATAAGGTATAATGTCAAAAATGACTAATAGTAAAGCTAGTAAGGGGAAAGCTATATGCACAGGTAAAAGTCTGAAAGCAACAGAAGCTATTCCTAAGGTAAATAAGGATGTATATATTATCATTTTCTTATTATTAGCCAACATATTGTTTTGTTCAGTTAGAGCCATACAACCTAGGTTTATTATTTGCTCAGGTAAACGAGATGTGTTTCCTTGAATTAAAAGAACATCACCAGCATTAATTTTCTGACTATATATCCTTTTAATAGAATTATCCTTTCGAGAAGTTTTAGCTAATAAGGCTATATCATACTTCTCTCTTAGTCTTAGCTCATAAGCATTTTTACCAATAATTGAAGCATCTTTCATTACAACAACTTCGACCATAGAGAGCTTTTTATCTTTTAATTCATCAATAATTGGTAAATCCTCAGTCATTAACATTAAATTGTTATCTTCAATAAAAGATTTCATATCCTCAGAATCTGCTTCAATCATTAAAATATCATAAAGCTGTACACTTTCATTTAGACTAATATGATGAAGGTACTTCTTGTTTCTTATTATTCCAATAACATCAACTTCATATATATCACTCTGGCTTATATCTTTTAAGGACTTCCCAATCAATTTAGATTCTTTATGAACCAAGAGCTCAGTACAATAATCTTCAATTTTGGTAGTTTCTTCTAGTTTTACTGGACTTTTGATTTTAGGAATGAACCTCCAACCAATTATACTTATATAGATAATACCCAAGATCACTAGTAGGATACTAACTTTAAAAAAATCAAAGAGAAGAAAGGATGAACCAAAACTTTCTTTTCTGATTGCTGATACGATAATATTTGGAGAAGAACCTACTAAAGTAAGCATTCCACCAAGTAGTGTCGCATAGGCTAAAGGCATTAGGATCAAAGAAGGAGATTGATTTCTTTTCTTGGCTAGCTTAATCGATATGGGCATTATCACACTAACATTATTCATAAAGGCTGACGCAATGGTAGTAAAAATTGATAAAGGAAATATTAAACTCATTGGTTTAGAACCAAACCAGTTAAGTTTGCGTACAATCATATCTAGAAGCCCACTATACTGCATTCCTCTACTTATTATCATAATTGCAACAACTGTGACAACTGCAGGATTAGAAAATCCTAAGAAAGCACTATTCATAGGAATTACCCCAGTGATAGATATAATAAATAAGCCTATAAGAGCTGCAAAATCATATCGTATTTTGTTCCATAGAAACATTACTAATAAAAATATGAGTGTGAAATATATAATAAATTGATCCATAATTTACTCCTAAAATTTATTATAGCTAATATTAATTAATATGCAAGTAATATATTGTCAGGATATCACAAGTAAGTCTGATGAAAAACTAATTTGCTAGTTAGCCTTTTCTTTCAGCTAGATAATTGCATCCAGATTAGTTTTTTTAGAATTTCTTCCATTCATAAAATCTAACTCTTAAGCAAAACTTAACATAAAAGTTTAAGAAGCAAAAAAAAATATTAGAGTAAATTAATGAGATATATATTACCAAATAATGGTAGATAAAGAAGCAAAATGTCCATGTACATCAAGTAAAAAATCAAAAAAGATGAAAAAAGCTATTGACAAGAAAAGGGTCTCCAGTAGTTTGACGGAACCAATGCGAGGGAGCGAAAGTTTTCTTGGAAAAGTTGGAAATGATCTTTGAAATAATTTTAAAAGTTTAAAAAGTTATAGAGTGAATGAATGAAGTAAACTTGCGAGAGACAGGAAAACGATTTATAATAATAATGGAGAGTTTGATCCTGGCTCAGGACGAACGCTGGCGGCGTGGATTAGGCATGCAAGTCGGACGAGAAAGTTACCTTCGGGTAATTAGTACAGTGGCGGACGGGTGAGTAACGCGTAGATATCTACCTTTAAGTTGGGGACAACTCAGGGAAACCTGAGCTAATACCGAATGTGGCTGCAAAGCTAAAGGGGGCTTTGGCTCCCGCTTAGAGATGAGTCTGCGTCCAATTAGCTAGATGGTGAGGTAAAGGCTCACCATGGCGATGATTGGTAGGCGGCTTTAACGAGTGGTCGCCCACACTGGGATTGAGATACGGCCCAGACTCCTACGGGAGGCAGCAGTCGAGAATAGTCTACAATGGGGGAAACCCTGATAGTGCGACGCCGCGTGAACGAAGAAGCTTTTCGGAGTGTAAAGTTCTTTTCTGTATGAGCAATGCTTTATTGTATAAGATATAATAGAGAGAGATATTAGTACAGGAATAAGCCACGGCTAACTCCGTGCCAGCAGCCGCGGTAATACGGGGGTGGCAAGCGTTGTCCGGAATTACTAGGCGTAAAGGGCAGGTAGGCGGATATTCAAGTCAGGTGTTAAAGGCATCAGCTCAACTGGTGTACGGCATTTGAAACTGGATATCTAGAGTCAGGTAGAGGTAGATGGAATTCCTAGTGTAGCGGTGGAATGCGCAGAGATTAGGAAGAACACCAAAGGCGAAGGCAATCTACTGGGCCATGACTGACGCTAAACTGCGAAGGTGTGGGTATCAAACAGGATTAGATACCCTGGTAGTCCACACAGTAAACGATATACACTAGATGTCGGGGGTAATATCCTTCGGTGTCGTAGTTAACGCGATAAGTGTATCGCCTGGGGAGTACGATCGCAAGGTTGAAACTCAAAGGAATTGACGGGGGTCCGCACAAGCGGTGGAGCATGTGGTTTAATTCGATGCAACGCGAAGAACCTTACCTGGGCTTGACATACTCGGCCAGCTTTAGAGATAGAGCTTTGCCCTTCGGGGAACCGGGATACAGGTGCTGCATGGCTGTCGTCAGCTCGTGCCGTGAGGTGTTGGGTTAAGTCCCGCAACGAGCGCAACCCTTATTTTTAGTTGCCATCATTAAGTTGGGCACTCTAAAGAGACTGCCATAGTAACAATATGGAGGAAGGTGGGGACGACGTCAAGTCATCATGGTCCTTATGTCCAGGGCTACACACGTGCTACAATGGTCGGTACAATGTGTTGCGAGACCGCGAGGTTAAGCGAATCACAAAAAGCCGATCACAGTTCGGATTATAGTCTGCAACTCGACTATATGAAGCTGGAATCGCTAGTAATCGCGTGTCAGCATAACGCGGTGAATACGTTCCCGGACCTTGTACACACCGCCCGTCAAGTCAGCCGAGTTGATTGCACCCGAAGGAGGTGGGCTAACCAGCAATGGGAGCAGCTTACGAAGGTGTGGTTAGCGAGGAGGACTAAGTCGTAACAAGGTAGCCGTACCGGAAGGTGCGGCTGGATCACCTCCTTTTAAAGGAGAAATAGTTTCTTGATAAGTTTACTTTTTCATTCTATAACAAAACATAAAATTTTACAGTAAATAGAGTGCAATAGAGTGTGTATAATTAATTTTTTGTAAGAGCAAAAGAGCACATGGTGGATGCCTAGGCACCAAATGGCGAAGAAGGACGTGGTTAACTGCGAAAATCCTCGGAGAGCTGTAAGCAAGCTTCGACCCGGGGGTATCCGAATGGGGCAACCCGGCACAAGTAATGTTGTGTCATCCGAAAGGAGGCTAACGAGGGGAACTGAAACATCTTAGTACCCTCAGGAAGAGAAAGTAAAAACGATTTCCTCAGTAGCGGCGAGCGAACGGGGAAGAGCCTAAACCGGTTGAATAATCGGGGTAGTGGGACTACAATGTAGAGAAATAAATGATAGACGAACCCATCTGGGAAGTTGGACCGTAGAAGGTGAAAGTCCTGTAGTTAAAATTGTTTATAATCTTAGTAGTATCCCGAGTAGGTCGGAACACGAGAAATTCCGATTGAATCAGCGAGGACCATCTCGTAAGGCTAAATACGTTTGGTGACCGATAGTGAAACAGTACCGTGAGGGAAAGGTGAAAAGGACCCCGGAAGGGGAGTGAAATAGAACCTGAAACCGTGTGTTTACAAGCAGTCAGAGCTTACTAGCGATGGCGTGCCTTTTGCATAATGAGCCAACGAGTTAATCTAATCAGCGAGGTTAAGTATTACAGATACGGAGCCGAAGCGAAAGCGAGTATTAATAGTGCGATAAGTTGATTGGATTAGACCCGAAACCGGGTGATCTACCCATGTCCAGGTTGAAGGTGAGGTAACACTTACTGAAGGACCGAACCAACTGATGTTAAAAAATCAGTGGATGAGATGTGGGTAGGGGTGAAAGGCCAAACAAACCCGGAGATAGCTGGTTCTCTTCGAAACATATTTAGGTATGGCCTTAGATTAATTTATAGGAGGTAGAGCACTGAATGGGCTAGGGGACTCACCAGTTTACTGAACCCAACCAAACTCCGAATGCCTATAAATGATGTCTAGGAGACAGCCCGTGAGGGATAAGCTTCACGGACGAGAGGGAAAGAACCCAGACCACCGGCTAAGGTCCCCAATTTTATGCTAAGTGATTAAGGATGTTTAATTGCATAGACAGCCAGGATGTTGGCTTAGAAGCAGCCACCATTTAAAGAGTGCGTAATAGCTCACTGGTCGAGTGGTAATGCACCGAAGATGATCGGGACTAAAGCATAGAACCGAAGCCGTGGACGGTCGTAAGACCGTGGTAGAAGAGCATTCTAAACAGCGACGAAGGTGTGATGTGAGTCATGCTGGAGCGTTTAGAAGAGACGATGTTGGCATGAGTAACGATAATGTGAGTGAGAAACTCACACGCCGCAAGTCCGAAGTTTCCTCAGTAAAGATAATCTGCTGAGGGTAAGCCGGCCCCTAAGGCGATGCCGAATGGCGCAGCTGATGGGAACCAGGTTAATAATCCTGGGCCTGAGATACAGAGTGATGGAGTGACGCAAGTATGCAACACAGACTACTGTTGGAATAGTAGTTGAATGTATGTAGGAGAGGATACAGGCAAATCCGTATTTTCAATCCGAGGTACAGGACGACAGCTTAGCTGATAAAGTGTGTTTATAAGCTTGCCAAGAAATAGCTTCTAAGCGATGAAGTATATCAGACCGTACTGCAAACCGACACAGGTGGACGAGGAGAGTATCCTCAGGCGTTCGAGAGAATTCTGGTTAAGGAACTAGGCAAAATGACCCCGTAACTTCGGGAGAAGGGGTGCTACATTAGTGTGAGCATGTGCAATGCAGAGCATGAAGTAGCCGCAGTGAAGAGGCCCAAACGACTGTTTATCAAAAACACAGGTCTGTGCGAAGAAGTAATTCGAAGTATACAGACTGACACCTGCCCGGTGCTGGAAGGTTAAATGGAGAGGTTAGCTGTAAAGCGAAGCTTTGAAATGAAGCCCCAGTAAACGGCGGCCGTAACTATAACGGTCCTAAGGTAGCGAAATTCCTTGTCGGGTAAGTTCCGACCTGCACGAATGGTGTAACGATTTGGGCACTGTCTCAACCAGGAACTCGGTGAAATTGTAATAGCGGTGAAGATACCGCTTACCCGCGAAAGGACGGAAAGACCCCGTGAACCTTTACTGTATCTTGGCATTGTAACTTGGTTTAGTATGTGTAGGATAGGTGGGAGGCTTTGAGACATGGTCGCTAGATTGTGTGGAGCCGTTGTTGAAATACCACCCTTATTAAATTGATTTACTAACGATATGAAAACATATTGGACATTGCCAGGTGGGCAGTTTGACTGGGGCGGTCGCCTCCGAAAAAGTAACGGAGGCTTACCAAGGTTCCCTCAAGATGGTTGGTAATCATCTGCAGAGCATAAAGGTATAAGGGAGCTTGACTGCGAGACTGACGGGTCGAGCAGGTAGGAAACTAGGTCTTAGTGATCCGGCGGTTCTGAATGGAAGGGCCGTTGCTCAAAGGATAAAAGGTACTCCGGGGATAACAGGCTGATACCGCCCAAGAGTTCATATCGACGGCGGTGTTTGGCACCTCGATGTCGGCTCAACTCATCCTGGGGCTGAAGAAGGTCCCAAGGGTTCGGCTGTTCGCCGATTAAAGAGTTACGCGAGCTGGGTTCAGAACGTCGTGAGACAGTTCGGTCCCTATCCTTCGTGGGCGCAGGAGATTTGAGAGGATCTTCATTTAGTACGAGAGGACCGGTGTGGACGAACCTCTGGTGTATCGGTTGTGGCGCCAGCTGCATTGCCGAGTAGCTAAGTTCGGAATGGATAACCGCTGAAAGCATCTAAGCGGGAAGCCAACCTCAAGATTAGATCTCCCCTTAGAGTCATTGGAGACTACAATGTATATAGGTCACAGGTGTACGCATGGCAACATGTTCAGCCGAGTGATACTAATAACTCGATCGTCTTACTTAATATTTTTTATATACACTCTATTATCTCTTACTGTTTTACACCAGTAAGAGAAATGAAAAATTAATAATTAAAAGTGAAAAATTATTAAGACTTCATGCACGACAAACTAAGTAAAATAAACATTTTTGACAGGGGTCAAAGATGGTGGTAATAGCAGTGAGGCTACACCTGTTCCCATTCCGAACACAGAAGTTAAGCTCACTCACGTCGATGATACTGCACTGGCAACGGTGTGGGAAAGTAGATAGCCGCCATCTTTGACCCCTGCTTTTTTTAGTGAAAAGTGAAGAGTGAAAAGTGAAAAGTTGTGGTATTGCTTGAGGCATCGCTAAAGCTATGCCCCCACACGTCGCAATGAGAATTGAAAATTTCAACAGGGAGAAAAGATGGAACTACTTCTGCTGGCCATCTTTGACCCCTGCTTTTTTTAGCTGGGAGTGCGGATGACCACATCCGCATTTGGCTTTTCTAAAAGCCAAAATATATCATGGAAATTTGAAAAATTTCCATGTTTAAACTTTATCTTGTTCTTTGAAAAAGATGCGGATGTGGTCATCCGCTTTCCCAGTTATGTTGCGGATGTGGTCATCCGCCTTCCCAGTTATGTTGTGGATGTGGTCATCCGCCTTCCCAGTTATGTTGCGGATGTGGTCATCCGCTTTCCCAGTTAGAACAAATATATTGACAAGTGATTAATAGCAGTTTAATGTGTTACACTATAGTAATTCATTTATCATAATAACTTAGGATCAATAATCTCTGCTTCAACACTTCCATCATAGAATCTTATTTTTACTTTATCTTGTGACTTGAGTTTTTCAGCTTTATTTACTAATTTGTCGTTTTTTGAGACGTAAGCAAATCCAAGTTTTAAGATACCCTGAGGAGAATGTGATTCTACTTTGCTGGTAAGGAGTTCAAAAGAATGTTTTTCATAATTAAGTTTAGAGGCAAGTCTTGTATTAAGTCTTGTTGCTAAGCTACTAAGATGATTTTTTTCAGAAAGAATCATTAGCTCAGCTCTAGAATTAAATACATTGACGAGTTTATTTGCTAAAGTACTTAGCTTATGTCTGAAGAAATCAAATATATTTGTTGTATTACTGAAATGTTTTTCTAGTTCTAAGAGTTCAAATCTTTTTTGATTTAATTGAGATTCAATCTGAAGATCATTTAAATTCTGTTTAAATATATTAATTTTATTACTTTCATAATGCAATTTGTTTTTTAGATTTAGTTGCATTTCAGTTTTAAACTGATCAAGTTTGTTTTGAAGTTGGACTCTATCAGGAACTGCTAATTCAGCTGCTGCAGAAGGAGTTGGAGCTCTAAGGTCAGCTACAAAGTCAGTAAGAGTAAAATCTATCTCATGCCCAACGCCACTGATAACAGGAATAGGACAGTCATAAATTGCTCGTACTAAGTCTTCATCATTAAAGCAGAACAAATCTTCTTGAGAACCTCCTCCTCTGGAGATAATTAAGACATCCACGACAGGGTTTGTAGTGAAGTATTGAACTGCTTCAATCAAACTTTTAGCAGCTTCTTGTCCTTGAACTGATACCGGGTAAAGAAGTAACTCCACTGGAAAACGTCGAAAAATAACATTTTTTATATCTTGTAAAGCAGCACCAGTAGGTGAGGTTATTACAGCAATTTTTTGGGGAAAACTAGGTATTCCTTGCTTGTGAGATTCAGCAAAAATACCCTGTGAATCTAGTTTAGCTTTTAACTGTTCGAACTTAATCTGAAGCAATCCCTTACCTGAGCTGAAGATATTTCTAACATTAAACTGATAGGAACCACCTTTGACATAAAGAGTAATATTACCAAATAGAATAACTTTATCACCATTCTTAGGATAGAAGTCTAAATTGAAATTGTTTTGTCGAAAAAACACACATCGTAAGGTAGAAGAATCATCTTTAACAGAAAAGTAAATATGACCAGAAGAGTGCCTAACAAAGTTAGTAATCTCTCCTTGAACATAAAGGCTAGGGATGTTATTTTCTAAAATATTTTTTATATGGTTATTAATTTCTTTTACTGAGAAAATATCTAAATCGTTCATTTTAAATCCTTAATTATTTCATATATTTACTTTTCAATTCACCCAAAGCATGTTTTATTTGATGAATTTCTTCTTTATCATAATAACCGCTTAAGTATAAGATTAAAGGGAAACTAGCGAAGAGAATTACTTTAATAGGCAAACGATAGTAGATATTTAGATTGGCTATAGATAAAGATATGGCTGCTATAATAATGGTTAGAGTAATAGCATTTATGATCTTCTTATCTTCATATCTTATATTGTCTAGTTTATTAACAAAATAGTAGTAGAATAATACTACAAAGAGATTTGCTAATCCAGTTGCTAGGGCAGCACCTTTTGCCCCCATGAGTGGTACTAAAACAATATTCAAAAGGAGATTAAAGATACCAGCGCTTATAGTAATTACTGAAATAAGTTTAGTCTTCTTATGTTTGTTAATAGGTAAAACAAGAATCTGCCTTAAACCTGCAAAAATGACACCTATTACTAAATAAGGAAGAAGTTTATAGGCTGAATAGTATTCAGCTGATTGAGCAACAACTTGGATTGCTTCTTGTCCAAAAATCGTAAGTCCTAAAGCGATTATAGAAGCAACGAAGGTATAATAAGTTACAGATTTTATATAGAAGTTTTTACTATCTTCGTCATGCATATATTTGTAGAAGATAGGAATATAAGCTTGAGCAAAGGAGTGAATAACAAATACTCTTATGATATTAGAAATCTTGTAAGCTAAAGTATAGATACCTGTATCTTCAAAGTTCCCGAAGTACTGAATAATATAGCGATCAGAAAGGGTAAGGATCAAGGCTAAAAAGGATGATAAAACTAGTGGTAAAGAAAAGCCTAACATCTCTTTTATCAAGAACATATTAAACTTGATAACGATATTTTTAAATAAGTATCTATAGAGGTAAGGAAGAATTAGGGCATTTGCGAAGGTTTCTGCTATGAAGATACCTGCTAGACCAAGTTTAAGGTGGGCAATAGTAATGAAACTAAGACCAACAACAATGATAATTCTAATAATATTTATTACTGTCTGTCTGACAGATAATTCTTGGATTCTCATTAGCAATAAAGGTTGTCTAATTAAAACTCTTGAAAGGCTACTAATAATAAACCAGAAAAGTAAAGTCCTTGATTGTTTTTCCCAGAGTAGAGTATCTGAAAAGCCAAGCAGAGCAAAAAATGCAAGGGTCATAATCACGAAAGTTGTGAGATGGGAAACTAAACCTGCATTGAAAACAACTTCTTTCTGATTCAAGTCAGAATCTTTATCCCAATACCAACGGGATAGTGCATTATCAATACCTAAACCAGATATTAAATGAAGTATTTCAAAAGTTATTTCATAAAAACCTAGCAAACCATACTGAGCTAGAGATATATGCGAAGTGTAAAGAGGTAGAAGGATTAACCCTGACATCTTAACTAAAACGTTGCTGATGCTATAAACTAAGGTGTTTTTAGCTGTGTTCTTAATTTTATTCTTATGCATTATTTCCTTCAAAATTCATATTATACCAGATACCCAAAGCATATATTTTCCAGACGAGGCCTGCATATTTATCATCCCCAAGGAGATAATTATGGATTATTTCACCTAGTTTAATAGTATCAAAAAGTTTGCTTTTTGTAAAGAATGGAGAGTTAACAGTAGCTTTCAGATCAGCTTTAAGACCTTTGCGTAGCCATAAAATCTCACCAGGAGCAGAAAAATTTACCTTATCTTTACGGTTATAGATTGCCTGGGGTACTATGGCTTTTAAACTCTGTCTATGAATATATTTCCCTTGTGCGCCGTTAATCTTGAAATAGGAAGGTAAAGAAAAAGCAAATTCAACTAAATCAATATCTAAAAAAGGAACCCTACTCTCTATAGAAAAGGCCATAGAATTCCTATCTTCAAAATGCAGTAATGAGGACAGGAAGATATTTCTTAGCAAATTGTATTGAAAATTCGAAAGTTTAGACGTTTTAAGATTTTCAACTTCAGATAGGATGTTCTTATTGAATCTACTGTACATAATGTCTGGATTTAGATTTTTAATCTCAAAATTGTAAAGAGATGATTCTTGGTTAAGCAAAGCAAACAAGATTTTAGATATTTTTGAAAAATAGTTACCTTTAGGATGATTAGTTAAATAATCTGGTAATTCATTGCTTAATCTCGTAAAATAACGACCTTTAATCAGATCTGCATAATATCTATAAAAAGCATGATTATACCCAGCTGTAATTTCATCAGAACCTTGACCATCCAAAACAACTTTAACTCCTGATTCCTGAGCTTTTTTCATTACATAATACTGGGAAACAGGACTTGAACCTATTACTGGAGCATCGTGATAATAGGTAATTTTAGCAAAGTCTTTAGCTACATCTTTGTCGCTTGGACTCAGGAGGTAGCTATTACAGTTATAAGATTTGTTAACAATATCAATCCATTTTCTTTCATCATATTCAGGAGAATAATCGTAGTAAGCTGAAAATGTTTTTATAGGATGAGATACAACTTGAGAAGCTTGGCAAACTATTGCAGAAGAGTCTAAACCTCCACTTAAGCAAGAAGCAACTTCAACATCAGACCTCATTCGTAAATTTACTGACCTAGAGAATAGCCTTTGATACTCTTCTTTTGCTTGAGAAAAAGGCTGAGAATATGATTCAAAGTTATTAACATCCATCTGGTAATATTCTTGAGAGTTAATCCCATCTTTACTGATTTTCAAAAAAGAACCAGCTTTTACAGTAGTTATTTCATTATAAAAAGTTTCATTGCTATAACGAACCATAGAACCAAGATTTAGATATCTGTATATCATATCTAGATTAGGGGATATATCAATTCCTGTTGCAATAATTTGCTTTTCTTCTGAAGCAAATAGAACCCTCTGATTATCATGATAATAACAGAGAGGTTTTATTCCCCATCGATCTCGACATAGTATTAATTCTTCTTTTATAGCATCCCAGATTGCAAGTGCCCACATACCATTCAAGTAGTTAAAGCAGTCTAAACCATACTCAATAAACATATTTAGTAATACTTCAGTATCACTCTTGCTGGTAAAAGTATAACCTTTGGAAACTAATTTTTCTTTCAATTCTAGATAGTTATATATCTCTCCATTGAAGACTATTGTATAGCGTCTGGTTGAATCTTGCATTGGCTGATGGCCATCTTCACTTAAATCTATTATGGCAAGTCTCCTAAAGGCTAAAGCAAGATTAGTTGAAGGACTTTTTAAAATATGTGGGTAAGATTTTTTTATTGTAAGTGTAGAATCATCTCCAGAGTAGAGTTGAGCAGATGAACCTTGTCCTTGTTGGGTAAAATAGCCCTCATCATCAGGTCCCCGATGTCTTATCTTATTGTTCATAATTATAATAGTTTCAGGATTAATATCATGATTTCTAAAAGAAAATATGCCTGAGATTCCACACATTTAGTTAGACTCCTCAATTTTTTTAATCAATGATCTAGCTGTCATATTCTTAGCTCCTGAACTCATTATCATCTTTAGTAATTCTTTATAAAATACTCTTCGACTGAAAGGTTCTTCTTTAGCAAGATTCCCATTATGCCAAAGAAGGGTGTAAACACCTTTAAATTTGATAACTTCAGTTAGTAAATTGTATAAATTATCAATTGCTTCATCTTGAGAAATAGCTTGATAATCCAATAGCTGACAATCCATATAAATTAATGGTATTTCCCAAATATGTAAGGGTCTATTCTGACTAAAACTATATAGTTTGTAGGGTAAACAGGTCCCAGCTCTAAAGCCTGGTTGTGAGAAATGAGCAATTGAACTATCATATTTTAGCCCTAGAGCTTCCAAAATATCAGGAGTCCTCAGAGATTCAAACCTAAGCCAATGCGAACGAGCTCCAATAACTTTATGATTAGTAATACTATTTAAACGCTTTAAATTGTCCCTAACAATTGTTTCATTTTGATTACCTGCAATAGTAAGATGGATTCCTATTTCATTATCATCTTCTTGAATAGTGTTGATGAGTTTTAATATACGAGGACTAGATAGTTTATAATAAGCATCTTGATGAAGTTTTCCTTGATTGAGAAAGTAATATGTAGATTTAAGGTCCAACCCCTTCTCTACCTCTCTCATTTCCGGGAAATCCCAAAGAGGATTTTCGCGCTTGTTAAAGAGAAAGTACTGCTTAAGGTGTCTAGTAACATTACTCATATTGGAGAAAGATGGTTTTTGAGATAAAAGTTTAAGAGAATTAAGCAGATTATATAACGAGTATGTTTCTACTCGGTCCACATCATGGCTTAAAAGAAGGGTGTGTTCACTTAAAAGAGCTTTTCTTTCAAAATGTATACTATTGCTTAGGCAATATTCTGAAATAGCATCAATTATTATATCAAACAAATAATCAACAATAGGTTTGTTGAGAAAATTCATTTTGAAATTTAAAGTATCTTCAGCAGGTATTCTTCCTAACTTGTCCCTTTTCGTAATATTTTGTTCATAAAAGAGTGTTTGTAAGCAAAAGATTGCTTTTAAGATATCATGAGAAAATATGGTTGAGTTATTATTTGTGAAATAATGAACAGTTTTATCTTTATAGATAGGATAGAGAATTGGAAGTCCATTAATTCGTATGTCTTGAGCATGAGCTTGCTTAGAAAGAGGAAAAACTATCTGGTTTGATGGTATGTTACTTAAATCATCTTCTTTCAAAAAGATAAATCTGTCTAGCACTTGGTCAGATAAATTACATCTTAACTTTAAATGCTCAATTAGGTATTTGATTTTTGGCTTATCTAAATATTTTCTCATAGTAAATTATTAATTAAAATCTTAGCTATTTAGTCAAGAATTATGTTTACACAAAATTAGGGAAGTAATATTTTGGTAACAAAGTTAAGTGAAGGATAAAAATTATGAAAAAAATTACCTATCTATTATTGATTGTTTTAGCCTTAGGTTTGTTTGCCTGTAGTGCTAAAGGGAATGAAAGTAACTCAAAAGAAAAAGGATTAATAACTATGGAAAACGGTTTAAAGTACACAGTAGATGTTGAAGGTCAAGGCCTAGAGGCTAAGAAAGGTGACAAAGTCCTTGTCCATTATACTGGCTGGTTAATGGATGGAACAAAATTTGATTCCTCTAAAGATAGAAATCAACCTTTTACTTTCCAATTAGGTGCTGGAAGAGTAATTAAAGGTTGGGAACAAGGTGTTTTGGGAATGAAACCAGGTGAAGTAAGAACTCTTATAATCCCAGCTGAACTAGGTTATGGTGCAAGAGGTGCAGGGAATGTGATTCCTCCAAATGCTACTTTGAAATTTGAAGTTGAGCTAATAAAAGTAATGTAAGTTTTTCATGCAGCTTTCTGTTAGGCTGGGAGTATTTATTCTGGCACAGAAAGCTGTGTTATTTTCCAACTAGGATAATTATCCTAGACTCAGCTATTGGCTATTTTATTTTCAGTTTTTCTTGGAATTAGCATTTAACCAATTTTTACAAACTTAGTTTTCTTTCTAAATTATCACTTATTAATCCTCCATTGTTACTATCCCACTATAAAAACAATAACTTATGGTGTTAATGACAGTGAAGCGGTTTAAATGAATTTAATAAGGTCTTTAGTATATGCTCTAATCTTCTAATTTATCTCCTTTGATAGCATTTAAGAGAAGATTCAAGTAACTGTGATACCAGTTTGTATTAGTTTCATCTGAAAATGGTTGGTTCAAAACAGTTCGTTTATGGCTAACAACAGCTGAGGCACAGGCTCTAAGGGTAAGAACTAATTGTCCTAGGAAGAAATCAATTTTAAGATCACTTCTAATAGAACCATCATCAATGCCTTTCTGTAACGCATCTATTATTAATTTTGAGCTTCTTTCATTTAGCCCCATAAATCTATCTACTAAGTGTTGGGGTAACTT
Source organism: Cloacimonadales bacterium (SeqCode) (assembly GCA_963678375.2). GTDB lineage: Bacteria > Cloacimonadota > Cloacimonadia > Cloacimonadales > JAFGVF01 > JAEKNW01. The sequence continues at coordinate 682,300 of OY782831.1, read as the reverse complement.
ATCAAATTCTAGGGGACGGAAGTCTAGGTATTGTTGGTGAAATAGAATTTCTGGATTTTCTTTATAGAAGTTGAAATAGGCATGACCAAAATTTTCAATTTCTTTAAAACCTGTATCGCAATGCTTCATGTTTTGGTAAAGGTATTCTGTCCTTTTCTCAAAGCCACGACAATAAACTTCAAGATAAATTTCATCTTTGCAACATAAATAGGTATAGAGTGTTGCCTTTGTATAATGCACAGCTTCAGCTAGCTGATTAAGGGTTACAGCTTCATAGCCATATTCATAAAATAATTTCTCCGCATTATCTATAATAAAATTTCTTCTAAGTTCAAATTCTCTTTGTTTTCTTTCGGACATTCCTTTTGCCATAGTTTACTCCCTTTTTTAGATTATATCATAAGCTAACATTTGAGTTAATCATATAAATTCACGGGTTGACTTGATTAATAAACCCGTAGTTTAAAATATTTTAAAAAGCAATATGCTGTCAAGAAAAATTAGTTTATGTTCTTGACAAAATACACACTGATAAAAGTTGTCGGTAGTAAAAGATAGAAAAAAGTATGAAATTTATATAGGAGACTTAATGACAAGAAAACATAAAGCAATAGCCCTGTTCTCAGGGGGATTAGACAGCATGCTTGCAGTATTGCACATGCAGAAATTAGGATATGAAGTCATCCCTATATTTTTTGAGAGTCCTTTTTATCCTGCAACAAAGGCAAGACATGGAGCAAAGGTAGCAGGTTTGAAGATTCAAGTTGTTGATATTACAGCAGATTTAATTGAAGTGTTGAAGAATCCAAGATATGGTTTTGGTAAGCATTTGAATCCTTGTATTGACTGTCATGGTCTTATGTTTAGGAAAGCTGCAGAAATGCTCGATAGATTTCATGCTGATTTCATTATTTCAGGAGAAGTAATGGGACAGAGACCAATGTCTCAAAGACCTGATTCAATGAATGCAGTGGCTAAGTTGAGCGGGGTAAAAGAACTTTTAGTTCGTCCATTATGTCAGAAATATTTACCCGATACCAAGCCAGTTCTTGAAGGTTGGGTAGATAAAGATGAACTTTTAGATATTCATGGACGTGGCAGATATCGTCAATTAGCATTAGCTGAAGAATTTGGATTAAAAGATTTTGAAATGCCTGGTGGAGGTTGTCTTTTAACCGACAAGCAAGTCTCACATAAGGTTGCTGATTTACTTAAATATGACCAGTTAACTTCTTATTACTTGCGTTTTTTACAAGCAGGAAGAAGGGTAAGAATATCAGAGAATATGCTTTTAATAGTTACTAGAACTAAATTTGAAAGTGATTACATAACACCTCAACTTGAAGATGAGATTGTGATTAAAGCAGCTGATATTGCTGGTCCCCTTGGTATTATTTTAGGAGAGGGTTACTCAGAGGAAGATATCAAACTAGCTGGGAAAGTCATTCTTTCTTATATAAATAAGCTTAAGGGTCAGTCAGCGAAAGTTGAATATGGTAAGAAATTCCAGCTAACAAGTTCTTTTGAAACTTCACCTCTTCCAAGAGAAGAATTGAATAAGATGTTAATAAATAAATAGAGGATTAAAATGAAGTATAAAGTATATAATATTTTACCAGAATATGGGACAAACACAATACTAATCTGGGATGAAGAAAGCAAAGAAGCAATATTAATTGATCCAGGTAAGACTTCTTCAAACCTACATAAAGAGATAGTAAACATGGGATTGAAGCTTACTTCCATTATTAATACACATGGTCATGCTGATCATATTGGGGGAAATGCCTATTTTAAAACTAAGTTTGATTGCCCAATCATGATTCATAGTGCAGATCAAGAGATGCTTACAGATAGCAAGAAAAACTTAAGTGCTTTCATGGGGCAGGATATTATTTCACCTAAAGCAGATGTGATTTTGCAAGAAGGAGATGAAATAAAGCTTGGCAAATCTACCCTAAAAGTCATTCATACTCCTGGTCACACTGAAGGAGGAATTTCTTTATATGGACAGGAAATATTAATCTCTGGTGATACTCTTTTTCAGTTAAGTGTTGGTAGAACAGACTTTCCTGGTGGTTCCTTTGAAAAACTTGAGAAGTCTATCAAAGAGAAACTGTTTATTCTTCCAGACGAAACTATTGTTATACCAGGACATGGTGGTTTTACTTCAATAGATCGAGAAAAGTTAGAAAATCCTTTTATAGGATTAGCTTCTAGAATATAGTAATTTAATTAATTAGGAGAACATAGATGAACCATGAGTTGCTGTTGATTTTAGATTTTGGGTCTCAATACACCCAGTTGATAGCCAAACAGATCAGAAAGATGAAAGTATATTGTGAGATTGTTCCATTTAATATTAGCTATGAAGAGCTCGTAGCTAAGAAACCAAAAGCTTTGATTCTTTCTGGTTCCCCCTATAGTGTATATGCTGATGATGCACCAATTCCTGATAAAAGAATATTAGAACTGGATTTACCAATTTTTGCAGTTTGTTATGGTATGCAGTTGATTGCTCATTTATCCGGTTATAAGGTTGATAAGTCTAATGAACGTGAATTTGGTTATGCAAAGCTTAAAATTATAAATCATGATAATATTTTCCAAGATTTAGCAGAGGAAGAGATTGTATGGATGAGTCACGGAGATAAGGTTCATAATATTGATGAAGATTTTGAAAGGCTTGCCTACTCTGATAACTGCGAATATGGTGCCATAAAACATAAGGAAAAACCATTATATTGCTTGCAGTTCCATCCAGAAGTTGTGCATACTGAAAATGGTTACAAGATGCTCAATAACTTTGTTGATTTAGTTGGTTTCAAGAAGGATTGGACATCTATGTCCTATATCGAAGGAGCAATTGCTCAAATCAAAGAACAAGTTGGTGATAATCAAGTAATTTTAGGTTTATCAGGTGGGGTTGATTCTTCTGTAACTTGTGCCCTTCTTTATAAAGCTATCGGGGATAACTTGATTCCTATATTTGTCGATAATGGTCTTCTTAGGAAAAATGAAGTAGAAGAAGTGGAAAGAATCTTTACAGAAGGATTCGGAATCAAACTCAACACAGTAAGAGCTGCTGATGTCTTTTTATCCAAGTTGAAAGGTATAGTTGATCCTGAACAAAAACGTAAAATCATTGGTAATACTTTTATTGAAATCTTTGACAGAGAGGCTAAAAAGTTCCCTAAAGCTAAATTCTTAGCTCAAGGTACTCTCTATCCTGATGTTATTGAAAGTGTTTCTTTTAAAGGGCCTTCAGCTACTATAAAATCACATCATAATGTGGGTGGCTTACCTGAAAAAATGAATATGCAATTAGTAGAACCTCTCAGAGAGCTCTTTAAGGATGAAGTTCGTAATGTGGGAAGAGAGCTAGGATTAGGTGAAACATTAGTAGATAGACACCCTTTCCCAGGACCAGGACTTGCTGTTCGAATAATCAGTGATATTACTCCTGAAAAAGTTCAATTATTACAGAATATAGACCACATATTTATTTCAGAACTTAGAGATAAAGATTTGTATAATAAAACTTGGCAGGCATTTGCTGTCCTGCTACCAATTCAATCTGTTGGAGTTATGGGTGATGAAAGAACTTATGAAAATGTCTGTGCTCTCAGAGCAGTAAACTCTTCTGACGGAATGACTGCTGACTGGACTGAACTTCCTTATGAATTCTTAAAAAGAGTGTCGAATAGAATCATTAATGAAGTACGTGGTGTAAACAGAGTTGTATATGATATCAGCTCTAAACCACCTGCAACAATAGAATGGGAATAACTACACAGGGAACGCTTGCATTCCCTGTGAGACCACCCCGACTCGGAAATACCGAGCCACCCCTCCGCAGGAGGGGAACTAAAGGTGGGCAGTGATGCCTGTATTCTCAGCTAACAATAAGCTTAGCTCTCAGATTCTTAAAGACCTATTGCATTAACCCAGACAGTGCAGTAGACCTTTGTGATTAGCTCTATATTATTCTGATAAAGTAAAATCCATAATTTCTCTGAATATATATTATGAGTACTATATAGATTCACACCTTGTATCCCCCTCAAAGAAGGGGACTTTGCTAGAATAATTTGCACTCTTCAATAAAGTTCTACAACACTATCTGGGATTAATAGGGTTGAATCATTCAAAAATACATTAATAAATTTCTTATTGACAAATAGCAATAAGAGCTATATTTTTGAATTTGGCTATTAAATATAGGAGAGAGAAAAAATGAAAAAATATTGTGTATTGTTATCAGGATGTGGTCATCGTGATGGATCAGAGATTTATGAAGCTGTTTTTAGTCTCTTGGCTTTATCTCAGCATGACATAGAATATGATATTTTTGCACCTAACAGACAGCAATATGACACACTAAACCATTTAACTGGGGAAGAAATTAATCCAAAAAGAAATATTCTGCAAGAATCAGCCCGAATAGCGAGAGGAGATATAAAACCTTTAGAAGATTTTGATATAACTAATTACTCCGCTTTAATTCTTCCTGGAGGATATGGAGCTTTAAAGAATTTTACAAACTTCCCTGCAGAGGATGGTAATTGGCAAGTAAAATCCGATGTCAAAGATATAATTTTAGCCTTTCATAAGTCTAAAAAACCAATTGGTGCAATTTGCATTTTTCCTTCTATTCTAGCTATATTATTCAATGATAAAAAGATACAAGTAACAACAGGCTTAAACCCTGAATCAAAGAAATTGATTGATTTCACTCAAGCTCAAGTCCACTTAATTGATTCAGACGAAATTGTTGTTGATAGAGAAAATCTTATTATATCGACTCCCGCTTTTATGAATGATGCTTCATTAACAAAAGTATTCAAGGGAATAAATAAATTAATTACCGAAATTACAAGATTGGTACAATAGATGAATATTAAAGAAATTGAAGCTAAAATTAACCAAGGGAAACAGAATGTTGCTACTTTAAACTATTTGAAAACCTATATCAACTATTTAATCCAAGAAGAAAGGACTAATGACGTTGAGAAATACCTAAACAGAGCTGTTAAATTGGCCAGTGATTTGCAGTTACCTCGGGAGGAGGGAACTCTTCTTATAGAACTTGGGGTTCATTATTGGAATCAAATCGATTATAAAAGTGCTCTCAATATGTTCCGTCTCTCTTGTGGTATTTTCAAGCATAGCAATAATGAGTATGACCTAGTTATTGCAACTCATAATGTGGGAGAGACTTATACTAGAATTGGTGACTACAATAACGCTATTACTTTCTTGAAGTTATCTTTAGATTTTATTAAAAAGATTAAAGATCATGATAAAGAAGAAATAGATAAATTAAGTGCAGATATAAACAATTCTCTGGGAACTGCTTATCGAAAATGTAGGTCATTTGCACTAAGTATGAGTACATACTTCAAAGCCTTAGATCTACAAGAAAGACATGATTTGAAGTCCCAGATTTGCACAACTAATTTGAACATAGGAAAAATGTTTATTGATATTGGTAACTATGAAAGAGCTTTACGCTATTTTAATAAATCACTTGAAATTTCTGTTCTACTAAATGATATTCCTTTGAAATCACAGACTCATGCTCTAATAGCTAAAGTATATTATAAAAAAGCTAAATACTCCCAAGCAATACCTTTTTTTGAGGAAGCATTAACTTATCTTAATAATCCCGCTTCTAGACTATTATATCACAAGATTAAAACTACCTATCAAATGGCTTATACTTATTATAAGATCCAAAATTTCGATAAAGTAATTGAAGTAAGTAATCAAGCTTTGACCAATCTTGTCAATAATGAATATCCTAGTTTAAGTGCAAAAATTAAATATCTAATGGGCTTAACTTTAAATCTTCAAGGTCACTATGAACAAGCAATGGAAAAATTAGAGTCTGCTTTTAGAGATATTGATTCTGAAGATGCAACTAATAGTTTGAAGTTCAAGATTCTTCATGTAAAATCTCAAATTTTTGAAAAGCAAAACAAGTATCAAGATGCTTATAAAGAACTAGTATCAGCTAACCAATATGTTGATTTACTTATTCAAGAAAAGCAGGATAAAGCGCTTTCAGAAATTGCTGCTAAATATGAAAGTCAGCAGAAAGTAAGAGAAGAAATTATGCTCAAAAAGGCCAATAAAGAAGTGGAAGAGCTCAAGGAAAAGGTGACTAATCTATCAGAAAAATTACATGACTATGAGGAAATCGAACACTTTTTTGGACTTATTCCAAAAGAGCAAATCTTGGATGCAATTAAGAAAAGCAAAGACCTACATCTACAAAAAGGTAGTGATGTTGCTGTAATTAAGATAAAACTTATCAGTAAAGATCAATTATCCCAAGATCTTACTAGTCAAACTTTAAAAGATATCTCTAAGGTAATTATGTTCTATACTAGAAATAATGATGAAGTTGGCTTTTGGGGTGATGATTCTCTAATTCTTATCCTATCTGATATAAATCCTGATTCAGTCAACAAAGTAATAGATAAAATTAAACTTCCAATTTATAATGATATTCTTAAAAAAGATCAAGGTAAAAATCTAGAAATTGAAATTGAAATAATGGATTAGATTTTCTTAAGGTCCCCTCTTGGATACATTTCTTCCCAGAAATGAAGAGGGGACTTGAATAAATTGACAGATAAACATTTGTTAATTTAAACTTACTGATTTATACTTGACAAGTATCTTAACAATTCTAAATTTAGTATGTAAAAGAAGTTAAATATGCCTTAAGGCGTATTATAAGTAGAAAACAATACCACACCATTCTACGCAGATCTTTTAGGATGATAGATAAGTCTATTTGAGAGCTATAGTTAAAAAATATTTGAATATAGTAAAAGGGGACTGTTTTGCCTCAGATAAGATTATACTATCAGATGATTATGTTGGATAATTTATTAGTTATGAATGAAAATTATTTAACAAAAAACCACAAAAATTTGGAGGATATGTGAAAAGATATCTGAATGTTTTTATTGTAATAATGATGCTTTTAAGCATCGGAAGTATCTTTGCTGATACATGGACTGAAGATTTTGAAAGTAATCCAAGCACTGCTTATGGTGATGCTTCAGTTACTATTAGTGGAAGAGTTTGGACTAAAGTAGAGGCTGGTAACTTTTCTTATGCAAATTCAGCAGCCGGCTCTTATGGTTTTACTATTAATGATGATAAAGCTGGAGCTCATATAACAACTCCTGCTCTTAATACAATTGGAACTGTTAGCTTTAAGTATGCTTTTATTAATGGTTCTGATACTAATGTATTTGTCTTACAAAAATCAGTAAATGGTACAGATTTTACTACATTAGACACTCATACTTTAGGTGCAAGTGCTAATGTTAATTATGTTGATTATTCTTACACAGTTGATGATGCTTCATCTACTGTCTACATTAGAATTCTTTCTGATGATCAGAATGCTCATCTCTTCATAGATGATTTTTCTGTAACAGACTATTCTGGTGGCACAGGACCTACTCCTCTTTCAGCTGATTTCTCAGCAGACTATACAACAGGTCAAGAGCCTTTAACTGTCAATTTTACTCCTAATGTAACTGGTGGTACTTCACCTTATGGTTACGCTTGGGATTTTGATAATGATGGCTCTGTTGATTCAACCGATGAAAACCCTTCTTATACATATAACACAGCTGGTACTTACTCAGTTAAACTAACAGTTACTGATGGTGCTTTAGCAAGTGATATTGAAGAAAAAATTGATTATATCACAGTTAGTGAAGAATCAAGTGGAAGTGGTGATGAATTAATGACAAATGGAAGTCTTGAAGCCTGGGATAACTCTACAAGTCCAACAGGTTGGGATAAAAAAGAAAGTATAGACCAAGAAGGAACTATTGTTCATTCAGGTTCTTACTCTGCTAAACAAACTGCAGGTACTAAAGACTTAGGTCAGTATGTTGAAGGTATTGTTGGTGGTGAAACTTATACTATCTCTTACTGGTTCTTAGATAATGATCCTAATGCTAAAGCAAGAATGTGGTCATATTGGCGTGCCGGAACATCTAACATAAGTGATGATGCTGGTGATCTAAGACCTAGTGGTTATTCAACTGATAATGCAGCTTGGCAACAGGTGTCATTAACTCTTACTGCTCCAGCTACAGCTGATAACTTCTATTTTGAAGTTAGAACTTATAATGATAATTCAGGTGGCGGAGTAATATATTATGATGATTTCTCAGTTATGGGAGCTGGTGGAACAAGCCCTGAAATCTTAACTGTTGATTTCGAAGCTGATGTTCTTACTGGTCAAGTTCCTCTTACAGTTAATTTTACTAATTTAGTTACTGGTGGAACAAGTCCTTATTTATATAGCTGGGATTTCGATGGTGATAATAATGAAGATTCTGATGCTGCAAATCCATCTTTCACTTACTATGCAGTTGGAACTTATCCTGTTGAATTATATGTTATGGATTCAGGAACTAGTGATGGTACAGAATATAAGACAGCTTATATCACAGTAACTACTGCTGGTGGAAACTCATATTATGATGGAATTACAGCTACTTCGGGTTCTGCCTTGAAGAGTCAATTAAAATCTCTTATTTCTACAAACACAAATACAAGCTATGATGGTGCTCGTGCTGCCATGTATAGCAATATAGATAATATAAATAACTCAGTTACATGCGTTTATACTGGTTTAGAAGTTTCTCATTCTTATGGAGACACTTCTGCACCTACAGATATCAACTGTGAACACACTTATGCTCAATCCTGGATTGAAGATTATGATACTCAAAATGAAGTATTAAGAGCAAAGGCTGATGTACATCATCTTTTCCCAACTGATTCAGGTGTAAACTCTTCACGTGGTAATTTATCATTTGATGATGTAAATTCTGTTGAGTATTCATATTCTTATGCAACTGGTTACGTCTCATATCGTGGCGATAATGATGAATTAGTTACTGTCTTTGAACCAACAGACCAACATAAGGGTGATTTAGCTCGTGCATTACTTTATATGAATGTTCGTTATGATCTTCCTCTTGCCCCTCCTGTTCCTAATAATGGACCAATAAATGTTAATATGCTTTCTACTTTATTGGAATGGCATGGACAAGACCCTGTTGATGCTGCTGAAATAACTCGTAATAATGAAATTGAAGACTATCAAGGTAATAGAAATCCATTCGTAGATTATCCTGAATGGGTTAATGCTATTTATGGTGGAGAGCCTGTATTTACCTGTGCTACTCCTACTATGAATCCTGCGGGTGGAACCTTTGATTCAATTCAAAATGTTACTTTAGAAACAACAACTGCTGATGCAGATATTTATTATACTACTAATGGTGATACTCCAACTTCTGCTTCGACACTTTATACTGGAGCAATAGAAGTTGTTGCTGATATGACTATCAAGGCTATTACTGTTAAAGCAGGCTGGAATGATTCTCAAATGGCTTCAGAGTCTTATGTAATCAATATCATTCCTACTGTTTCAATTTATGATATCCAGTACGTAGCAGACCCAGGAACTTCAGATGCTTCTGTTTATGAAGGACAAACTGTTAATGTTACAGGTATCGTAACTGCAGTTAATAGCTCAGGTTTTAATATCTCAGCTCCTGCAGGTGGTGCTTGGAATGGTATTCTTGTTTATAATAATACAGCTAATCCTGCTATAGGTGATGAAGTTACCTTTAATGGACAAGTTGTTGAATATAATAATTTAACAGAATTAAGTAATATCAATGGTTTCCAAACTCTTTCGCAAGCAAACTCTGTTTCTCCTACAGTGATTACCACTGCTCAGGTATCTACAGAAGCTTATGAAGGTGTCTTAGTTACTGTTGAAAATGTATCAGTTACTCAAGCTCCAACAAACTACAATGAGTGGTATGTAACTGATGGCTCAGGTGATGCCCAAATTGATGATGAATATGGATATATTCCAGACCCAGCTCCGAGCATTGGACAGGTTTATTCTTCAATTACAGGTATTTTAGACTACAAATATGGCTCATTTGGTATTAGTCCTAGGGATGCAGATGATGTTATTCTTGATGCTACTGCTAACCAACTTCCTGTAATATCAGATGTAGCTCATGCTCCTCTTACTATTTATCCTACAGATGCTGTAACTGTTACTGCTGATGCTGTAGATAATGATGGTACTATTGCTACTATCAATCTTAAATGGGGAACTGAAACTGGTGTCTATACTACAACTACTGCTATGACTCCTTCACGTGCAACTTATACAGCTGATATTCCTGCTCAAGTAGAAGGGACTTCTGTATATTATATAGTTGAAGCTACTGATGATGATAATGCAGTATCAACTAGCCAAGAAGCTTCTTATACTGTAAGCCCAGAAATAGGTGATATACCAACAGGTATGATTATCTCTGAATACATTGAAGGTGGATCTAATAATAAAACTATCGAAATTTACAATGGAACTGGTGCAGATGTTGATTTAACACCTTATAGTGTTAAATTAGGTTCAAATGGAAATGACTGGGGTAATAATTATGATATGACTGGCACACTTACTGCTGGCGATGTCTTTGTTATCTCAAATTCAAGTTCAGTTGCAGCTATTCTTGCAGTTACAGATGCTACTAGCAATGTTTGTTACTTCAATGGAGATGATGCTATTGGTTTATTCTACAATACTACTCTTATTGATGTAATTGGTGTACCTGGAGTGGATCCTGGTTCTTCATGGGATGTAGCTGGTGGAGTTGGTACAACTGTGAACTACACTCTTGTAAGAAAAATTGAAGTTACTCAAGGTACTACTGACTGGGCTATTTCAGCTGGTACAGATGAAACATCTTCTCAATGGAACATTTATCCTCAAGATACTTTTACCTATTTAGGAAGTCACGGAGCGGATCCAGCACAAATAGTTGCAACACCTGAAATAAGTCCTCTTGCAGGTTCTTATAACGATCAAGTTGAAATTACTATAACTTGTGCAACTGATGGTGCAACTATCTATTATACTATAGATGGAAATGACCCAACAACAGCTTCTGATGTTTATTCAGCTCCATTTACCTTAACCGCTGATGCAAGTGTCAAAGCTTTTGCTACAAAAGCTGATATGGATGATTCTGCTATTATGACTGCAGAATACACTATTGTTGATACTGGAGATATGCCAACTGGTATGATTATCTCTGAGTATATTGAAGGTTCAGGTTCTAATAAAGTAATCGAAATTTATAATGGAACTGGAGCTGAAGCAGACTTAACACCTTATGCTATAAAAACCGCTTTCAATGGTGGTGATTGGGGTACTACTTTTGATTTAAATGGTACACTAGCAGCTGAGGCAGTATTTGTTATTGCTAACTCAAGTGCTGATGCAGCTATTCTTGCTCTTGCAGATGCTACAAGTGGTGTATGTAACTTTAACGGTGATGATGCTGTAGGTCTCTTCTATAACGAAATAGCGATTGACATGATTGGTGTACTAGGTACAGATCCAGGTTCTGAATGGGATGTAGCTGGTGGCGCTGGTACTACTGCTAACTATACTCTTGTAAGAAAAGTTACTGTGACTGAAGGAACTACCGATTGGGCTCTCTCAGCTGGTACAGATGAAACTTCTTCTCAGTGGAATATCTACCCTCAAGATACAATTGCTTATCTAGGATCTTATGGTGTGGAACCAACACCTACAGTTGCTACTCCTGAATTTACTCCAGTTGCAGGTTCTTACAATGACCAAGTTCTTGTTACTATAACCTGTGCAACTGACGGTGCAACTATATATTATACCTTAGATGGTAGTGATCCAACTACAGGCTCACTTGTATATTCTAGTGAAATTACTATCACAGAAGATACTACTGTAAAAGCCTTTGCTACTTTAGTTGATTATGATGATTCAGCAATTGCTACTGCTGAATATACTATCACTTCAATCACTGCTACTGATGTTGCTGATATAGCAAGCTTAAGAGCTGGTGCAACTGATGGTACTATTTATAGATTAACTGGGGAAGCTATCTTAACTTATCAAAGAGATTCTCGTAATCAAAAATATATCCAAGATGCCACTGCTGGTATCTTAATCGATGATAACTCTGGTGTTATCACAACAACTTATAATCAATATGACGGTATTAGCAATATTGAAGGTTCTCTTTCTGAATATAATGGTGTCCTTCAATTTGTTCCAACTGCAGACCCAGGTTCTGCTACTTCAACAGGAAATACTGTTACTCCTATAGTTTTATCTATCACAGATATTACTTCTGCAATTGATACCTACGAATCAAGACTTGTTAAATTAGAAAATGTTAACTTCTCTGAAACTGGTACTTTTGCTACAAATACTAGCTACACCTTAACAGATGGAACTGATAACCTTACCTTCAGAACTTCTTTATCAGAAGCTGATTATATTGGCCAGACTATCTATACTTCCGCTTTAGATGTAGTTGTTTTAGTAGGTGAGTATAATGGTACAGGACAAGTTGTTGCTAGAAGCCTAGCTGACTTTACAGAATTAGCTGGTCCTTCAACAGTTGCTACTCCTGAAATCACACCTGTAACAGGTACATACTACGAAAGTCAAGAAGTTACTATTACCTGTGCTACTGATGGTGCTACTATCTATTATACTATAGATGGTAATGACCCAACTACTGGATCAAGTGAATATACTCTTCCTTTCACTGTTGATGCTACTACTACTGTGAAAGCTATGGCTGTTAAAACAGACTGGCTTGATAGCTCAATTGCTGAATCTGTAATCACAATCGAAGAAATTGTTGTGCCTACTGGTATGATTATTTCTGAATATATTGAAGGTTCTTCTAATAATAAAGCTGTTGAAATCTATAATGGAACAGGTGCAGAAGTTGATTTAACTCCTTACACTGTAAGATTAGCTTCTAATGGTGGTGACTGGGGTAATACTTCTGATATGCAAGGTACACTTGCAGCTGACGATGTTTTCGTTATTGCTAATTCATCTTCTGACCCTGCTATCTTAGCTCATGCTGATACAACAAGCAATATCACTTATTTCAATGGTGATGATGCTATAGGCCTCTTCTACAATGGTATCCTTATTGATGTATTCGGTACTCCAACTGTAGATCCAGGTTCTGCCTGGGATGTAGCTGGTACTACTGGTGCTACTGCTAACCATACTCTTGTTAGAAAGATGACCGTTACTCAAGGAACTACTGATTGGGCTCTCTCTGCAGGAACAGATGAGACTGATTCACAGTGGATTGTTTATCCAAGTGATACCTTCTCTTATATCGGTTCTCACACTGAACCAATGGAAGTAGTTGCTAGTCCTGTGATATCACCTAATGGTGGTAATTTCGAAAATCCTATAGACGTCACACTTACCTGTGAAACTGCTGGTGCATCAATCTATTATACTACTAATGGTGATACACCAAGTGATGCTTCAACACTTTATTTAGCTCCATTCAGCTTAAGTGCTGATGCAACTATCCAAGCTATTGCTGTAAAAGAAGGTTATCTAAATAGTCCTGTAGTTTCTGCAGACTTCACTTTCTCAGCTGTAACTGAAGTTGCTACTATTGCTGAATTAAGAGCTGGTACTCTTGATGGACCTATCTATAGATTAACAGGGGAAGCTATCTTAACTTACCAAAGATCTTCTCGTAATCAAAAATATATCCAAGATGCTTCTGCAGGTATCCTTATAGATGATAATGCTGGCTTTATTACTACAACTTATAATCTATATGACGGTATTACTAACCTTGAAGGTTCTCTTACTGAATATAACGGAACACTTCAATTTGTACCTACCGTAAATGGTAACCCTGCTTCATCAACTGGAAACACAGTAAGTCCAACCTTAGTAACTATTGACCAATTGAATACTAACTTCAACGCTTATGAATCACAGCTTGTAACTCTTGAAGGTGTTACATTTGTTGAAACTGGTACTTTTGCTTCTGGTCAAAATTATACTTTAACAGATGGAACTAATAACCTTGTCTTCAGAACTAACTTCTCTGAAGCTGATTATATTGGTTCAGACATTTCTGCTAATAATCTTAATGTTACTGGTCTTGCTATTGAATTCAATGGAACATCTCAATTAACTTCTCGTTTCGCTTCTGAAATTGAAGAAGTTACTGGTTATGATGATGGACTTAACGTATCAAAAGTTGCTATGACCTTTGAAACTGAAGTAAGTGTAGAATCTGCAAGTCAATCTTATGTCCTTTATATGCAAGGTGTTGATTTAGGACTTGTAGAAGTTACTGGTGATTTCCAAATCCAAGATCCAGATGGTGCTTGGGGTTCTGATTTCTTCTTCGAATTACAAGAAGAAGAGGTTACTATCAATGTTAAATTCAATGCTACTAATCCTGGAACTGTTTATGGTCAAATCACTCACTCAGCTGATGGTTTCGATGACGTAATCATTGACTTAACAGGTATTGCTAATGAAGTTCTTCCTACACCTATCTACGATATTCAGTATACTACTGATGCTGGCGATGGAACATATCCTTCTCCTTATGACGGACAAGATGTGCTTGTAGAAGGTATCGTAACTGCTACTAATTATGCAGGTTCAAGATACTTTATCTCATCTCCTGAAGGTGGAGCTTGGAATGGTATTTATGTATACGATTCTACAAACAACCCAACTCTAGGTGATATGGTTTCCTTCCGTGCTACTGTTGATGAATACTATGGCTGGACTGAACTTAAAACTGTTACAGACTTCCAAGTTCTTTCTCAAGGAAACACTCTTCCTCAACCTACAGTAATTACTACTACAGAGTTAGCATCTAATGAAGCTTATGAAGGTGTTTTAGTGAAGATTGAAAACTTAACTGTGACAAGTGCTGCCAATAGCAATGATGAATGGTATGTAACTGATGGCTCTGGAGATGCTCAAATTGATAACGGTATCTTTGAACTTACTCCTCCTGCTTCAGTTAGTGACACATTTGTTTCTATCACTGGTGTTGTTGATTATTCTTATAATGAATATGGATTAAACCCACGTGATGCTGATGATATCGTTGCAGGTGGTGGTGTAACAGAACTTGATACACCTGTAATCACTTCTATTAGTAAAGTTGCTGGTGGAATCCTAATCGATTGGGATGATGTAAATGATGCTGTAACTTATAATGTTTATGCTGCTGATGCTCCTGATGGAGATTATGGCACTCAACCTATTGCTAGAGTTGATGTATCAGAATATACTTACTCTATTGATGATGGTATGAAATTCTTCAAGATTGAAGCTTCTACTGAATCAATGCCTCTAGCTAAATAATAAATAACTGGGAGCGCCGGCATCCTTGCCGGCTCTTCCTAACAATGAACTCGGGCATCCTTGCCCGTAAACTCAATATATTAAAGCCCTGCTGAAAAGCGGGGCTTTTATTTAACTGGGAGTGCGGATGACCACATCCGCAAAGGCTTTGAAAAAGCCTACCAACAACTGGGAATTTCCCAGTTGTTTAATTTCCAAGCTTTGCTTGGTGGCGGATGTGGTCATCCGCCCTCCCAGTTATTAGCGGATGTGGTCATCCGCCCTCCCAGTTATTAGCGGATGTGGTCATCCGCCTTCCCAGTTATCAGCGGATGTGGTCATCCGCCCTCCCAGTTATCAGCGGATGTGGTCATCCGCCCTCCCAGTTAGCTCAACTGTTATTCTCTTCATAAAATCCTAGAACATTTTTGAGAGTCTAACAATCAAGAACAAAAAAAGATGTCTTTTACAATGATAAATCAAACTTTTTTCCCAGGATTGAACCAAAAAAGCAAAAGTGGTCCCTATACTATTATGAAAGCTTATTGCCAATAACAAAATACAAGGAGGTATTTATATGGTAAAAATAGGACTTAAGTTACCCTGGGGCTTTAAAGCTCAAGCAAAAAGAGATGGTTTCACTGTAGTGAAATATGCAAATGATATTAATTATCATTTAAGAAGAAAATCTAATCCCAAACTTGTGGAAAATAATCAACACTTTAACAATAATGTGAAGATGCTATCAATAGCCTACCAAGCCCTTTCTGATGAGGATGTCAGACAGCTCACAGCAAGGAGAATTAAAGAAGGAAATGCTAAGTCTAACTGGTTACAGTTCATGCGAGAATTTTATAGGAATCGAAAGCGTAAAAGTAAATCTTAAAGATGGAAGCATCCACTTAAATCAGACAAGGTGGTCCTCTAACTGGGAATGGGGATGACCACATCCGCCTTCCCAGTTAAAACATAAAAAACAAAATGCTATAATTGTTAAGAATAATTTCCCTTTATCCTCAATCACCTTTACAAAGCCATAATATAAGACCTAAATAGATGAAAAATCCATAAAAGTAAAAAAAAGATTTGACAGCTATTATTTATCTGCATAATATGACATTGTAGTGGTGTGGTGACCAAAACAAAAAAAGAACTTATGGAGGTTCGTATATGAAAAAGTTGCTTGTCTTAGCGCTTTTGATTGCGTCCGTAACTTTTATGTTCGCTGCTGAATCAGACTTCAGCGACGTTGTCGGATATGTGAAATATGAATTATATGCAAACGATTTTAATATGATTGCTTTGCCAATGGGAGATACTGGGATTACTACAACTGCTGAATTAGCAGCTGCTATTAGTCCTGATGTAACAGATATTTCAGTTTGGGATAATGAAACTCATAATTGGAAACAATACCTAGTATCAACACCAGGTTCTTCATTTGAAATTGCGCCTGGAGATGCTTTCCTTGTATCTTTGGCTGGAACAGCTAATGTAGATTTTTATTGTGCCGGAACTCTTCCAGTACAAGCTTCTTATGATTTAGTAGCTAATGATTTTCATACAATGATGTTACCTCTAAATCGTAGTGAAATAACAACGACCGCTGAATTTGCAGCTGCTATCGGTGAGGGAGTTACAGATATTTCTACTTGGGATAATGAAACTCATAACTGGAAACAATATTTAGTATCAACACCAGGTTCTTCCTTTGAAATCAATATTGGTGATGGATTCTTAGTATCTACCACTGAGGCAGTAACAGGTTGGAATGCTCCAGCTGGCAGAAATATAACAAGTAAACGTGCTAACGCACGTAAATAATATCGGGGAGAAAAAATGAAAAAATTATTAATTGTATCTCTATTTTTACTAAGTATGATTGGGCTTTTTGCTTCAGAGCCTCACACTGTTGTTTTTGATTTACAAACTGAGGCTGGTGGATATCATGAAGCTGCTGATTTAGGTTATAAAATCTGTACAGTAAACCCTTTCGGTCAAGGTGAACAATGGACACCAACAACTACCATGTATTCAAACTGGCCAGGCATTGAAGATTCTGCTGGTTTAAATAATGCTGCTACATTATATCTTGACGGCACTGATCCTGATACTCCAGGTAGACTTCTAGTCCAAATGGCTGGATTTGAATCTTGGGGACAGGAATGGGGCGGACCTACTAATGCCGTTACCGCTAATTTCTACTTTGTAGATGGTGAAGGCAATGAAACAGGTCCTTATAATGTAGCAAAAGCTTCTGTAGGTGCGATTACCTACTATGACGATGGTAATGGTGGTCATGTAGTAGCATGGGGCGGACCTGCAGGTCCTACAGTAGAATGGTGTGAAACTCCATCTCCAATGGATGGTGCAACAGAAGTTGCTACAACAGTAACACTTTCAGCAGTAAGTCCTGAAGGATCAGATGCTTCTTTATATGATATTTATTATCGTATGTCAGGTGCTGTTGATTGGATGACTGCTGTCACAGAAAACTTTGAACCTTCAATGGAAGTTAATGGTTTAGCTTATTCTCAAATGTATGAATGGAAAATTGAGCCATTTGCATGGACAGACATGCCAGGTGGCGACAAAACTTATCCTACTGGTGATGCACCAGTATGGTCATTTACAACAATGGCTGAACCAGTTGTTGGTCCAGATGCATGGGCAATGGTAGATATGCCAGCTGATGAAGCAACTGATGTAGAACTTATGCCAACTTTAACTTGGACTTATGAAGGTACTGTAGTTCCTGACGGTTATGAAGTTTATGTTGACGGTTTCTATCAAGATGATGTTGTCGGTGCTCTTGAATATACTATTGATGAACCTCTTGATTATAACACTAATCACACATGGTCAATTAAACCTTTCGTAAATAATGCAGCAAAAAGAGTTATGAAAAAAGCTCTTAGAAATGAGCCAGAAGCTAAATTATATCCAGAAGGTGATATGCCAGTATGGTCATTTACAACAACAGATAATTACGAAACTGATGTTCCTGTTGTAATTGAAGGAACTCCTGTAACTGTGACTCTTGAAACTGTGTTTACAGGTACTGTGCCTTCTGATTGGACTCCAAATGCTCCTGTATCAATTCCTGCACCAATTATTCCATTACCAGTTCTTGCTGGTGCTTTCCAATTTGGTGCTACAATAAATCAAGGTGTAGCTGGTACATTTACTTATACTTTCCAAATCGGTGATACTGATTTTGAAGGTGTTCTTTATGTTGATGGTGTTCAACAATTTGCTGGTATTTTTGGTGGCGGTACTGTAATCGTTACTCTTACATTCACAGGTGCTAAAGATGGTCATGAAGTTGTTGTTACTGAACCTACACTTCCTGTAGAACTTTCATCATTCACAGCTCAAGCACATGCTAACGAATACGTTACATTGAAATGGGTAACTGAATCTGAATCTAACTTACAAGGTTATAATGTGTATAGAGCAGAAACTGATAACCAAGATCAAGCTATCAGAATCAACCCAACCGTTGTTGCTGCTAACAACCAAACACAAACACAAACTTACACTTACACAGATAATGAAGTTGAAGCTACAACTTATTACTATTGGTTAGAAGTTGCTGAATTAGCAAACGAAAACACTTTCCATGGTCCTATCGTTGTAACAGTTGAAGATGATCCTGTAGTTCCTGGTATCACAGAAACTACTTTCCGTAACTTCGGTCCTTCACCTTTCACAGAATCAACTTCTACTACTCTTAGAGTTAAAGAAGGCGAAACTGCAACTGTAACTATCTACAACCTTTTAGGTCAAGTTGTAAGAAGAGAATCATTCAATGCTGGTGAACATAACTTTGAATTCAACGGCAGAGATCTTAACAACAAGAAAGTTGCTAATGGCATCTATTTTGTTAGAATGACTTCTCCAACTCAAACTCATAACTTCAAGATTGTAAAAATTAAGTAATTAATAAAACTGGGAGCGCTTGCATCCTTGCAGGCATCTTCCTAATACTGGGAGCGCTTGCATCCTTGCAGGCAAACTCAAATAAATTAAAGCCCTGCGAAAGCGGGGCTTTTTTTCTAACTGGGAGTGCGGATGTAGTCATCCGCTCTCCCAGTTATAAGCGGATGTGGTCATCCGCGCTCCCAGTTATTTGCTGAAATGCAAGTCAGAACAATATATTTGCATTTGAAATATGATGAGCATTAATTCAGTAAGTGGGGCAAAACTGAGAAAAAAATAAAAAATAAAAAAAAGATATTGACAGATAAAATAAAATTGCTATAAAATGTACTTAGAATTAATGAGAAATCGATCTTTACTTTGGTCACTGTGAGCTATTTATAATAAGAGATGCCACCACACTACTATATAAGAAAGTAGCGAAACATTGATTAAAGCTAAGGATTAAGAGACTATGGTGCATGTTTAGGATTTGTTAAATGAGAAATTACGTCACCACTGTAATTCTCAAAACAAATTAGCAAATTACTAGACCACCTAAGTAAGTAAAAAATTAAATAAGTAACAGCACATTGAGAAGTTTTAAAAGTTTCGTAAAGCAATGTCTGGTACGCTTTTGATTACATCACCACAGTAATCATGAGCGTCCGGTATTGTGGAAATTTTTCAACACTTTCAATTATATGTTACACCCAAAAACAAAATAACACTAAAATGTTATGGGAGAAAAAAATTATGAAAAAAACTATATTAGCTCTTTTGCTAAGCGTTTTAATGATAACAGGGCTTTTTGCTCAGCAGTTAACAGATGGTTTCGAAACATGGCCATCCCCAAACTGGAATTTAATTGAAAGCTCAACAATTAACACAATTAGTCAATCTTCAACTTATGCAAATACTGGAACTTACTCTTTAAGATTTAGTTCTTATTCTTCAGCAGATTCCTACGATCAGTATATTGTTTCCAATGAATTAAATTGGACAGACTTGGAAAATGAATTTTCTTTTTATCACAGAAAATATTCTTATGGTACAGAATATATTGCTGTAGGTTGGTCAACAACTGGTAATGATATAGATAATGATTTTACATGGTCTGAGACTATTGAACCAGGTTCAACTTGGGCTCAGTATCTAAAAACTGATTTACCTGCAGAGACAAAATATGTAGCTATTCACTATTTTAGTGATTATGCCTATTATTGCTATATTGATGATGTAGTTTTAGGTAACCCTACTGCAGGCACACCAGATGCTCCTCTTTTAGTATCTCCTGCAGATGGTGCAACTAATGTAGCTATCGATGCAACTTTAGAATGGACAACTGGTGCAAGTACTGATCATGCTGTATTATATATCGCAGAAGATGCTGCTTTTACAAGTCCTACAACTGTTGATCCTGCAACTTCTCCACATACAACTTCTTTAGACAATGCAACAACATATTACTGGAAAGTAGTTGCTGTTAATGGTGCTTTGGAAAATTCAAGTGCTGTGAGATCTTTCACTACTGCATTAGCAGAAGGCACTTATATAATGGAATTAATTGATAGCTATGGTGATGGCTGGAATGGTGCACTTATAGATATCCTTCTTGATGATGTAGTTATTTTTGATGATGCCACTGTAGTGGGTGATGTTAATTACTTACTTTTTGAAGCTGAATTAGGGCAAACAATATCTACAGATTTCCACACTCCTGGTTCTTACCCTAGTGAGTGTTCATTTAATTTATATGATTATCAAGAAACTTTATTAGCTTCTGGTGATCAAAATACAGATATTAACTATTTCTTAGCTTTCCCAGGCTCTCCTGATGTCCCTACTTTAGTATCTCCTGAAGATGGTGCAACTAATGTAGCTCTTGTTAGCGATTTAGAATGGACAACTGGTGAAAACACAGATGCTGCAACTTTATACCTTGCAGATAATGAAGAATTCACATCTGCTACTGAAGTGCCTCTCACAGATACAGATACACTTTATACTACTTCTTCATTAGCTTATAATACAACTTACTATTGGAAAGTCGTAGCCCATAACACTGTTGATATGTACGACACACCTTCAGCTGTATGGTCATTTACCACTGAATATGGTGTAGCTACTATACCTTATTCTCAAAATTTTGATAGCTATGAAGCTGGAGATCAACCTGATGGTTGGATGAGTATAAATACAACAACTTCTACTACTGTAGTAACTAGTGTATCTACTACTTATCCTGTTTCAACTCCAAATTCTTATCGCATTTATAATGCTTATGCCTCTTCTGGTAATATTCTTGTTTCTACCCCTAAGGTTCAGACTGCGGGTAATAGATTAAGATTCTCAGCAAGAACATCAACTACTTTAGCTGATTCTGTGATTGTTGGTACCATGACAGATGCTACAGATGAATTAACATTTGTTCCTATTGATACTTTAGCATTAACAACAACTCATTCTATGTTTATGGTAGAGTTACCTGATACTGCTGGTGAACAATATGTTACCTTTAAACATGCTAGAATTGGTACTGCAAGATCTATCTATCTTGACAATGTTTATATTGAAGAGATACCTCAAGTTGCAGTTATTGAATTCTCTCCTGAATCAATTGATTGCGGTATGTATTTAGTTGGAGATACTACAGCTGTAGCTCAAACAATTACTGTAACAAATGTTGGTGCTGTAGCAGCAGAAATTACTGAAATTACTGCTGGTAATGCAAGTTATTTTGAAGTTATTAACGAAAATACACTTCCTTATATACTTGAACCTCAAGCATCAATGACTGTTGATGTTAAGGCATTAACTTCTTTTGTTGGTACTCATGATTCTTATGTTAGATTGAAAGAGAAAATAGGTCTTTTCTCATTTACTAATCATGATGTCGATGTCACAAGTGAGATTCTAAGTTCTCAAGGTGATGATCATAATGATCCATTTATTCTTAATGTGGCTCCTCAAATTGTTGTTAATCATACTACAACACCTTATAACGCTACTTATGCTTTCTGTGGTGGTCCATCTGTTGTTTATAAGTTAACCTTACCACAATCTAAGCTTATGGATATCTCACTTGAAGGATCTGACTTTGATACTAAACTTTGGGTATTTAATTCATTTGTTCAAATTGATACTGCAATCGAAGATGCTGATGCTTGGTATGTTAATGATGATAGTCCAGGTGGAACAGGTGGATCTAGATATGTCGAAGAAGAAAAAGGTTCAAGTAGAGCTTTATGGTCTGAAATGACTTCTTCATTTGCTTTAGCTGGTGACTATTATATTGTAGTCTCAGGATATGGTTCAAATTCAGGTGATTATGTAATGACTATTAATACAGAAGATCTTCCTGCTCCTGCAGCTGCTTCTGGTCCTTATCCAAGTGATGATGATGTTGATTTACCTACTAACTTCAATTTAACCTGGTCTAATGCGGATTATACTGAAACAGTAGATATTTATTTCGGACCTGCTGGTAATATGACAATGGAAGAAAGCAACATCCCTGCTGTAGAAGAATATGAAGCTATAGGTTTAATTCCAAACACTGAATATGAATGGAAAATTATTAACCGCAACTATACTGGCGAAACACCAGAACTTGATGTTGTGACTTGGTCATTTACTACAATAGGTAATGCTCCAGATTCTACCGAATATACAGCACCTGCTGATGATGCGGTAGATGTTGCAGTGAATGGAACCCTCTACTGGCAAGCTGTTGATGGTGCTGATGGATATAATGTATATCTTTCAACAGACTCTTTATTTGCTGGTGTAACTCCAATCGATCAAGCTGGCACTTCTTATGCTTATTCAGGTGAATATAGTCAAACTTACTATTGGAAAGTAATTCCTTACAATGCAGTTGGTCCTGCAGTAGGCACTATTGAAGTTTGGTCATTTACTATAACAGAACACCCATTCCCTGAAGCTGACTTAGTCTTTGATGGCATGAGAGCCACTAGTCAAGGTTTGCCAATGGAACCGGGAACAGCTAATACTACTAGCCAAAGTATCTATTACCAATCTGAGTTGAACTTTGAAGACTCAGCTATTACTTCTATATCTTATCTTTATAACAATTATAGTGCTTTTACTGAAGAAATAGCTATTTATATGGGTCATACTGTAAAAACCAGCTTCTCAGGTGCTTATGATTGGGAACTCGATGATATGACATTAGTTTATAATGGAGATTTAACAGCTACTATTGATGAACCAATAGTTAATATCGACTTAGATACTCCATTTATCTATAATAATACAGACAACTTAGTTGTTACCTTTATGGCCCTTGAAACAGGATCACAATCTTATAGTGCTGATTTCTATAACTATCCGGTAACAGGTAACAGATCAATTAGAGTTTCATCCTTAATAACAGATTCAGTTCCTTATGGTACCTTGAAAGCTTATTTACCTGTTACAGGTTTTAATTATGAAGAACTTTCACAGGAAGCTGTATTTACTGTAAGTGCTGATACATTAACTTATGTTGACCAAATAATGGATACTGACAGTAATCCTCAAACTGTTACAATTACCAATAGTGGATTAGGTGATCTTGGTATTGTTAGTATTGCTATTAACGGAACCAATGCTGATCAATTCGTATTAACAGATGGAAACACATATCCGGCAACTTTAGCAACTGGTGAAAATATGTCTGTTCAAGTTGTATATGCCCCAACAACAGATGGTGATCATACAGCTCAACTTGTAATCACTGACAATCTAGCTCGTGAAATTCATACTGTTGAACTTGTTGGTAATTCAATTGATACCAATATCTATGCTGAAGATTTACCTTGGAGTCACAGCTTCGAAGAGGATGAGTCTCTCTTAGGTTGGTACACTATTATTGAATCAAGTACCACATCTGCAAGTATAACATTGAATACTTCAGCAACAAATGTTCAAGATGGTGCAAGAGCTATTCAATTCTATAATTCATATGACTTAACTCCTAATCTTCAATTAATAACTCCTAATATCGTGCCTGATATGGGTGGTTACAGATTAAGATTCTGGATGAAAGGTGATACTGGTTCTGAAATGATTTTAGCAAAATATGATACTGAACTAACAGTTCTTACAGCTATTGATACATTCGATGTTCCAGTAGCTTATGAACAAACAACTGTTGAATTTGAGGGAACAACTACTGGTAATGAAAGATTTGCTTTCATTCCTGTATTTGCTGGCACTTATGATTATGTTTACTTAGATAACATAACATTCGAAGAAACACCTTTAACTCCTGTAGCTGAACTTAATGTTGAAGCTATTGATTTTGGTGAAGTAGAACTCACTTACACATCAGTAGCTGAAGAAGTTACTATTACTAATGTTGGTCCTGGTACTCTTAACATTTCTAATGTTGAAATTATCGGAACTGATGCTGATCTCTTTGCATGGGAATATGTTGAAGAAACTCCTGATATGGCATTAGAAAATGGTGAAACATTAGAATTAACTGTTACCTTTACTCCTGATGCTTTAGGTTTAAAAGAAGCTACTTTAGTTATAAATGATGATTTAAATAGAAATGTTAGAGTTTCTTATTCTTCTAAAGCTGCAAACACCTCTAGAGCTGCAAATAATGTTGCTCTTACTGGTACTGGTTGGTTACCACCACAAGGTTCTACTTGTAGTGATCCATTACCATTAACCTTCCCTGTTGTTGATTTAACAGGTGATACTGAAGGATTTATTGATGATTATTCTTCAGCTGGTTTAGATATGTACTCTTCATATCTTGATGGTGATGATATCGTTTATGAATTCACTCTTACTCAAGGTCAGCTATTGAATGGTACAGTTACTACAACCGATAGAGCTCTTGGTTTATTCATCGTTGAAGAAGAACCTGATACAGAAAACCCAGTAGAAGTACTTGTTTATGAAAATGCAGGTTACAGTGGACAGTCAGTTACTGTGGAAGATGAATTCTTACCTGCAGGTACATATTTCTTGATTATCTCTAGCTATGGATACTATGAGCAAAGTATAGATTTCACAATGAACTTAACACTTGCTGATTTACCAGTCCCTGAAGTTGCTACTAACCCAAGTCCTGCTGATGGAGATGAAGATCTACCAACTGCTCTTACCTTAACTTGGACTAATGCAGACTATACAGAAACTGTAGATGTATGGTTTGGTGTAACTCCTGAAGCTACTAATAGTCGTAGTATTATGTCAACACGTAATATGGTAAAAGTTCTTGATGATGTTCCTGCTGTTGAAGAATATGTTACTCCAGATTTAGATCCAAATACTGAGTATTCATGGAAAGTTGTTTGTCGCAACTATACTGGTGAAACAATTGCTGATTCAGTTGTAACATGGACTTTCACAACTATCGGTTCAGCTCCTGAAGCTGTTACCTACACAGCTCCTGCTGATGAAGCTACAGCTGTTGCTTTAGCTGGTAACTTAACATGGCAAGCTGCTACAGGTGCTAACGGCTATTATGTTTACTTCTCAACAGACCAAACATTTGCTGGTGTAACTCCTGAAGATGTAGTTGCTACTTCTTATGCTTTCTCAGGTTTAGACTACGAAACAACTTATTACTGGAAAGTTATTCCTTATAATGCTGTTGGCGAGCCTACTGAAGGTATAGAGGTTTGGTCATTTGAGACTATTTCAACTCCATTCCCAGATGCTGATTTAGTCTTCGATGGTTTAAGAACTATGAACCAGGGTATGCCTATTGAACCTTTCTATGGTTTCACAATTACTCAAAATATTTATCTACAAGAAGAAATCGTTATGACAGATGAAGCTATTACCTCTATTAGCTATCTATATAATAACAACTCTGCTTGGGATGAAGATATTGAAATCTATATGGGTCATACAAGTAAAGATGTATTTGATTCAACTACAGATTGGATTACTACTGATATGACTCATGTATTTAGTGGTGAAATGGTAGTTAATACTAGTGAACCTGTTGTAACTATAGATTTAACAACTGCATTTGAATACAATGAAGTTGATAATCTTGTAGTTGTTATCTTTGCTACAGAAAGTGGTTATAACTCTAGTAGTGATGAATTCTATAACTATTCAGTTGTAGGAAACAGATCTCTTACTTACCATAATGATGGTACAAATGCTTATACACAGTGGCCAAATCCAACTGTAACAGGTGCTTTAAAAGCTTATTTACCAGTAACAGGTTTCAATTTCGGTTCTGCTATAACAGAGCTTGATGTTCCTGTTGTAACTATGGCAACCGCTAATGGAATAGCTGTTGAATGGCTAGAAGTTGAAAATGCTGTATCTTATATGGTATATGCAGCTGATACTCCTGATGCTCCTGAAGCAAGCTGGGAACATATGACAACTACTACTGATATGTATTATCTTCACACTGGTGATGAAACTATGAAATTCTTTAAAGTTATGGCTACTACTGAAGCTGCAGATGATCCTACACCTGCTAAAAGATTCGGTAGAAACTAAGATAAATTAACCCTTAATTAATGGAAGCCCCTGCTGAAAAGCGGGGGCTTTTTTAAGTGAAAAAATAAAAGTAAAAAATGAAAAATTAATCTAACTGGGAATGCGGGTATATTAACTGGGAATGCGGATGACCACATCCGCTTTCTTTTTCATTGAAAAAGAAATAATCCTTATAAATTCCAAGCAATTTATATATAAGTCTTTTAGGAAAAGACTTAGCTGATGTGGTCATCCACCCTCCCAGTTATAAGCGGATGTGGTCATCCACCCTCCCAGTTATAAGCGGATGTGGTCATCCACCCTCCCAGTTGTAGATGGAAGTTTAAACTGGTACACAAATGGAAGTTTAATCTGGTACAGTTTTCAGGAGTAAAAAAGTAAAAATTCCTGGAGACAATATGAAAGGAGTCCAATTGTATCAAACAGTACAAGCATTAAAGAAAGCAGGGTATAGTGTAAGAGAAATAGCAAGGCATTTAAAAGTATCTAAAACAACAGTTTTACGCTATTTAAAAGTACCTGAAAGTGAAGTAGAAGAGATTTTATCTAAAGTTAGAAGACCTAGTGTTTTGGAAGTTCACAGAGAAGCAATAAC
This sequence comes from Cloacimonadales bacterium (SeqCode), assembly GCA_963678375.2. Lineage (GTDB taxonomy): Bacteria > Cloacimonadota > Cloacimonadia > Cloacimonadales > JAFGVF01 > JAEKNW01. Next base: position 655,025 of record OY782831.1, on the reverse strand, counting down.
TCAGAGAATAACAACAAACCCAAAAATGAGACTTAGTAAATTATATAAAATTTTTAAAAGAGATTATGAAGATTTACAGATAAGTCAAAGAGCTTTTTTTAACTTTTCTAAAAAGATTAAAGAGAGCTTAGAGTTACCAACTAAAAGATATTACAAAGTAGTAAGTTATCAACCTGGCATTCAGATGCAAGTAGATCCTGGAGAATGTTATATCGAAATGTCTAATAAAGAGAAAAAAAAGATATATTTTTGCGTATTCAAATATTGCTATTCCAGAATGACTTTTGTGCATTTTCAGTTTAAGCCATACAATACAAATGATTTTATTAGTGCCCATAAAGATTGCTTTGAATATTACGGATATATCCCAGAGACAATGATTTATGATCAGACAAAACTAGTAGTAATAAAAGAAATATATAGAGAAGTTACTTATAATAGTAAGTTTTTCCAATTTATGAATAATCTATCAATAAATCCATACGCTTGTGAGGGTTATGACCCTGAGAGTAAGGGATTAGTTGACGAGCAGTTAGAGAAGTAAAAGAAGATTTTCTTTATGGTGAAGTTTTTAGTAGTTTGTCAGAAGTTAGAGTTAGGGCAAAAGATTGGTTTGAAGAGGTTAATAATCGAAATCACAGTTCATTAAATGAAACTCCACGGAATATGTTTTAAGAAGAAGAGAAGATCCTTAGGTCCTATCGTATATATACAGAGGAACTTAGAAAAGTAGATAAAACAGGGTTAATATCATGGAAAGGTAATAAATATTCAGTTCCATATCTTTACCAACAAAAAAGTGTATATGTAAAAGAGAGTGGAACTTTGTTGGAGATATTAGATCCAGAGAGTAGAAAAAGAGTTGCTTCTCACAGGATCTCACAAGAAAAAAGAAAACCAATAATATCACAATGTCATTATATCGATTATTCTCAAACAATAGAGAACCTAAAAGAAGATATTAAGGCATTATTCCCCAATAAGATTAATATCTCCATTTTGATAGATTCCCTTATTTCAAACAACAATAAGAACCCAAGAGAGCAACTATTAGCATTACTTAAATTTATTAATAATAATAAACATCTTAATTGGTCAATAATAATTTCTAAAGTTCTTAAATTAGAAGATATACGAGCTACTAAAATTGAAAGTATCGTTAATGAAGAAAACAAAAAATACAAATTGCTAAACATCAAAAAGACTAATTCAGACAATCAAGAAAACACTAAAAAATCTTTAATTCAAAGAGATTTATCAATATATGATAGGATAATAAAATGATAGAAAATTTAAAGAAAAATTTATTAAGAATTAGATGCAGACATACAATTAATAATTTAGAATCTTATTTAAAATATGCACAAGATAAAGAATTATCATATCTTAGTTTTTTATCTTATGTTATTGAAAATGAATGCAATAGCAGAAATCAGACATTGATATCTTTGCAATTAAGAAGGGCAAATTTCCCAATATTAAAGAATTTTGATGAGTTCGATTTTAAATATCAGCATTCAGTAACTAAAAGAATGATAACAGAATGGAAGGAGTTCAATTGGATAGATAATAGAGAAAATAAGATATTGATGGGACCTCCAGGGGTCGGTAAGACACATATATCTATTGCCTTAGGTTACGAAGCTATTTTGAAAGGATATAAGGTAATATTTTACAATATGAATGAGTTAATAGATGAAATGATTATAGCTAATAATGAAAATGATTTTAAAAAATGGATTTCTAAATTAGTAAAAAATGATTTAATCATTATCGATGAAATAGGATATCTACCTATTAAAGCAGTTAATGCGAGTTTATTTTTTAAACTTGTTAATGAACTTTATGAATTTAGATCAATCATAATAACTTCAAATAGACTTTTCCAAGAATGGGGAGAATCTTTTGGAGATAATGTTATCACTACAGCAATAGTAGATAGATTAGTTCATCATGCTGAGACTATCTTAATCGATGGAAATAGCTATCGAATGAAAGGAAAAATCTAGTAGAAAGATGTTTACAACAGTGTACCAGTTATGACTTCCAAAAGTGTACCAGTTTAAACTTCCATTGACACCAGTTATAAGCTGATGTGGTCATCCACCCTCCCAGTTATAAGCGGATGTGGTCATCCACCCTCCCAGTTATAAGCGGATGTGGTCATCCGCCTTCCCAGTTATAAGCGGATGTGGTCATCCGCCTCCCCAGTTATAAGCGGATGTGGTCATCCGCCCTCCCAGTTAGGAAGATGTCCGTATTTCCAGTTGAACAAGGCTCCCAATTCTGGAAAAAATAAATAATTATTAAAAAAAAGATTGACAAATAATTATGTAAAAAGATAATTAGAAAGTATTTTATAAATAATTACATTGTAATGAGTTAGGGCTGTAGGGGCTTGCACCATTTAAATGCATCACCACGCACACTACACAATCCCCCTCAGATTTACTAACAAATTACAAACAACAGTGTTTTATGCAGATTTGAGTATAAAACGCACATTAATTAAGGGAGAAAATATGAAAAAAACGATATTAGCCTTAATGCTATTTGTTTTAACTCTTACATCTGTCTTTGCACAGCAATTAACAGATGGATTTGAAACCTGGCCTTCACCAAATTGGAATTTGATTAATGTAACTTCAGCTAATCCAATTACTCAGTCCTCTACTTATGCTAATACAGGAACTTACTCTTTAAGATTTAGTTCTATAAGCTCTGGAAGTCCTTATGACCAGTACATGGTTTCTAATGAAATAAATTGGACTGATGCAGAAAATGAATTTTCTTTTTATCATAGAAAGGGTTCAGGTACTGAACTAATAGCCGTTGGATGGTCAACAACTGGTAATGATGTAGAAACTGATTTTACATGGACAGAGACTATTTACCCAACAACAACATGGACACAGTACCTCAACACTACTTTACCTGCAGAAACAAAATATGTAGCAATCCATTATTTTAGTAATTATGCTTATTATTGCTATATTGATGATGTAGTCTTAGGTAATCCTCTTGCAGGCACACCTGATGCTCCAACTCTAGTTTCACCAGTAAGTGGTTCTATCAATATCGCAATCGATACAAATTTAGAATGGACAATTGGTGAAAGTACAGATCATGCTGTTTTATATTTAGCAGATAATGCAGAATTCACTGATGCTCTTATCGTAAATCCTGCTACTTCACCATATACAACTTCATTAAACAATGGAACTACCTACTTCTGGAAAGTTGTAGCTGTTGGCCCTACTGCTATTGAAGTTGAAAGTAATGTCAATAGCTTCACTACTCAATTTAATGCAATAACTGAATTTCCATACGAACAAGGCTTTGAAATGTGGCCTCCAGCAGGTTGGATTGTAAGTCCAGAGTCTGGAACTGGTGCTTGGTTGCAAGATGATGGAACAGACTATGGACCCGGAGTAGACAATATTTATTCCGGAGATTATGCTGCAATGTTTGATAACTATTCTTATTCTAATGGTACAATAGGTGTAATGGAAACTCCTCCATTGGATTTAAGTAGTATGACAGCTCCTCTGGTTAAATTCTACTGGTGGAATAATGATGGTACCTATGGTGATTTAGCTCAATTAAACGTCTACACCAAGGTGATAGATGGAGAATGGGTTTTAGTTGAAAATATTGATGTCTATGGTTCAGGAGCAACAAGTTGGGTAGAAAGTTCTAACTTGATCACTACAGATGTTAGATTTATTAAGCTTGAGGCTGTAAGTGATTTTGGCTCAAAAAATACTTTTGTTGATGCTTTCACAATAGAAGAAGCTCCTACAGCTCCAATTGTGGAAATCAACACAGATCCAATTGAATTTGGAACTTTAGCTTTAAATGAAGCTTCAGATTCAGAAATAGTATCAATCCAAAATATTGGTGGTGGAACTTTAAACATTACTGATATTTCAATAACTGGAACTGATGCTGATCAGTTTGCTTATACTGATAGTGAAGATTATGCTTTAGCTGCTACAGAAGACTTGTTAATTGAAGTTACTTTTAATCCTACAAGTGCTGGAGAAAAAATTGCTACTTTACAGATCACTGATGATTTAAGCAGACAAGTATATGAGGTTGCTCTTTCAGGTACAGGTCTTGATACTAATATCTATGAAATCAATATTCCTTATAGTCAAGGTTTTGAAATTGAAGAAGAATATATTGGTTGGACAAGTAATCTACTAGAAGGCAGCTCCTCTTCCAAATCAGAAAGATATGAATCATCATCTGCTGCTCATTCTGGTGACTATTCACATAGATTCTACCATCCTTACAATTATTCTACAACAATGACAAGTGCAGAGTTGATTTCTCCAGTAGTAATTCCAGATATGGATACTTACAGAACTAGATTCTGGGCTAAAAAAACATCTTTATCTAATTCAGACCAACTGATTGTAGGTAAATATAATCAAGCTATGGATACCTTCACAGCTCTTGATTCTATAGATTTAACTACTACTTATGCTGAATATACTGTTGAAATGGCTAGTCCAGCAAGAGCAAATGAAAGAATAGCTTTCCAATATAGTACTGATGTATCTTACTCATCTAACACAGTTTATATTGATGATATTACCTTTGAAGAAATTCCTGAAGGTGCTGTGATTCAGATTACTCCAGAATCATTTGATTTTGAAAGTGTCTTTGTTGGTTATGAAGCTATGCAAACATTTACTGTTACAAACAATGGTGTAATTGCAGCTAGCATTACAGAAGCTACAGTTCCTGCAGGTTATTCAACTGAAACTGAAGTTACCTTCCCTTATGCTTTAGAAGCAGGTGCATCATTTACTGTCGATGTTACCTTTGCTCCTCAAGCTGAGATGATCTATTCAGGTAATCTACGAGTGAAAGAAGAAAACCCTGATAATCCATTTGTTTCAATTGATCATGACGTAGCTCTTACTGGATCTGGTATTCCTGTTCCTCAAGGTGCAAACTGTTCTAATCCATTAGCTCTAACCTTCCCTGCTGAAGAAATTACTGGTAATACAGCTGATTATATTGATGATTATTCATCAACTTGGATTACTCCATCTTCATCTTATATGAATGGTGATGATGTTGTTTATCAATTTACTTTTGCAAATGCTATGTTGCTTAATGGTAGTATTTCTACTACAGATTCTTGGATGGGTGCTTTTATCCTTGCTGACGAACCTAATGAAGAAAGTCCTGCTGAAGTTCTTTTAACTAAGTCAGCTTCTAGTAGTCCTTTAACTTATACAAATGAAATGATCCCTGCCGGAACTTATTACTTGATTATTTCCAGCTATCCTTCACCTCAAAGTGTTGAATATACAATCAACTTAACTGCTGATGCTTTACCTGCTCCTGCTGCAGCTACTAGCCCTACACCTGCTGATGCTGCTATTGATCAACCAACAGCTCTTACTTTGAGTTGGGATAATGCAGATTATACTGAAACTATAGATCTATATTTTGGTACTGCTGGTGCTAGAGAAATGGCTCTTGTGCTTGATGATGTAGCTGCTGTTGAAGAATACGCTGTTACTGATTTAGACCCTAGCACAGAATATGCTTGGAAGGTTATTAACCGTAACTATTCTGGCGAGACTGCTGATACTTTAGTAACTACATGGACATTTACTACTGTTGGCTCAGCTCCTGATGCAGTTAATTATACTTCTCCTGCTGATGTAGCTACTAACAGACCAATTACCGGAAACTTAACTTGGTCAGCTGCTACAGGTGCTAACGGTTATTATGTTTATTTATCAACAGACCAAACATTTGCTGGTGTGACTCCAGAAGATCAAGCAACTACTTCTTATGAATTCTCAGGTTTAGACTACGAAACAACTTACTACTGGAAAGTTATTCCTTATAATGTTGTTGGTCAAGCTACTGAAGGTATAGAGGTTTGGTCATTTACTACAATACCTGACCCTTCAATTGAATTACCTGTAATTGTTACCTTTGACGGTTCAACAAGTATGCCTGCTGAAATAGTAGCTAATAATATGGGAATCAGTGCGACTCATGGTAATAATAGTAATGGTTTATACAAGAATATCTATGGCTCATATCCTGATGCCTATGCTCAATTCCAAGTAATGAGAAATGTAGAAGCTGATACTGAGCTTAACTTTGAATATAGAATCATGGCATATTCTGGTTATCCTGGTGCTGCTCATACTATTATTGAAGGCGAATATATCAGAGTTAAAGTTTCTACAGACGGCGGAGCAAACTATGATACAGCTTATGAAATCAATAGTGCAAACCATGTTGTTTCTACTGATTTTGCCAATGTAAGTGTCCCTCTTGGAGCTTATGCAGGTCAATATATTACTGTTAGATTAGAAGCACGTAGAGAAGCTGGTGATTACTATGTTGACTTTGATAACTTCTATTTCAGAGTTCCTCCAACTACTCCTCTTGTTGACTTATCAACTGAATCAATAGATTTCGGTCAGGTTGTTTTAGGTGATACTTCTGATCCTGAGTCTGTTACTATTACTAATATCGGTAGTGGGACATTAAATATTTCAGGAATCGCTATCAATGGTACAAATGCTGGTGAGTTTGCTTATTCAACTGCTGACGGAGCTTCTATGGCTCTTGGCTTTAATGAATCATTAACTATTGATGTAACAACTACTCCTTCAATTAGTGGTGCCTTAGTTGCTTCTTTAGATATTACTGATGATATGGATAGAAGTGTTACTTCAATAGCCTTAACCGCTTCAGGTTATGATGCAACTATTACCGGTCCGTTCTTCAATGGTTTAGAGAATGACACTGATGTCTTAGGATGGAATGTCAATCTTGAATCAACAAGTGATTATGCTACAGCAGGAAGATATAGCTCTTCTTCTTTAGCAAATACAGGGACTTATTCATTCAGAGTTTATTGCCCTAGTTATGCAACTACAAGTGCAGAATTAATCTCACCTGTGATTACTCCTGACTTGAATGATTATAGAGTTAAATTCTGGGCTAAAGGTGTTGGAACTATCGTAGTTGGTAAATATAACCAAGCAATGGATTCTTTTACTGCTATTGATACAATCTCTACACTTGCAGAATACAGTTATAATGAATATACCGTTGAATTAACAGCTGCCAGAACAAATGAAAGAATAGCTTTCCAATTTGCAACTTCTTCAACAAATTATTCATCAAAATATATCTATTTAGATGATTTAACTTTCGAAGAAATCCCTCAAAATCCAATTGCTTCTCTTTCTGCTTCAGAAATTGATTTTGGAGTTACTTTTTTAAATCAAACTGCATCTGAAGATGTAAGTATCACTAATGTTGGTGCTGGTACTTTGAATATCACAGCTATTGAAATCTACGGACCAAATGCGGATGACTTTGCTTATTCAACTGCTGACGGAGCTTCCATGGCACTTGCTACAGATGAATCATTAGTGATAACTCTTGATTTCACACCTACAGCTGAAGGACTTAGAGATGCTACTCTCCAAATTACAGATGATTTAGGTAATAGATTTAGATTTAACTCTGCTACAAAAAATACCAATAATAGCAGAAATCTTAACTTCATTACCCTAAGCGGTAATTGCCTTGATCCTGTAATCAGAACTTTACCTTTCACTGAAGGATTTGAAGAAAATAATACCCATAATTCAACTGATGTTGCTTTATGGTCTCAAGTTTCTGAAGTAGGTTCAGGTCTTTGGACTATTAATGAAACACTAACAAGTTATAACAGAACACCAAGAACAGGTTCTTACAATGTTACTTTAAGGTATAGTAATACTGACTGGTTATTCAGAGCTGTTGAACTTACTGCTGGTCAAGCTTATGATTTCGAATTATATGCAAGACAAGATGGTGCAACTGCAACTAACTCTGACGTTGGACTCTATTACGGTACTGAAGCTACTAGTGCTACAATGGTAAGTATTACAGGTCAAGTTGGTATTGTTAATGGTGAATATCAATTAATTTCAGGTACATTTACTCCTGAAACTTCAGGTATCTACTATCTTGGTATCAAAGGTTATATGAATGGTAGCCCTTGGTATATCAGTATTGATGATATCACTATTAAAGAATCTGAAGCTGTTGTTGTTCCTGAAATACCTACTAATGTAAGTATTACTACTGATGGTGCTATTATAATTTCATGGGAAGCTGCTGCTAATGCAAACTCATACAATGTATATGCTTGTGATACACCTGATGGTGATTACACAGATACACCAATTGCATCTGTTTCAGAATTAAGCTATACTTATACTGGTTCAGAAAACATGAAATTCTTCAAAGTAAAAGCTTCTTCTGATGTTATTGATACTCCTGCTAAAGGATTCAGAAGACAATAAAACGATTAATATAATCAAATAAATAAAAGCTCCTGCTGGAAAGCGGGAGCTTTTTAAATTAACTGGGAGGACGGATGACCACATCCGCAACTTTTTTTCAAGAAAAAGAGGAAATATTAACAAGGTAATTTTAAAATCACCTTGCTATACTTTGGCTTTGAGAAAAGCCAAAGGCGGATGTGGTCATCCGCCTTCCCAGTTATAAGCGGATGTGGTCATCCGCAATACCAGTTAGAGCCACACTCACAGTTATGAAGACATCCAGTTATACTTTCTCTAAAAGTACCACTGCGTAGGCAGTCATACCCTTTTCTGAACCGCTAATACCCATTTTTTCTTCTGTAGTTGCTTTCACAGAAACCTTGTCAATATCACATTCTAAATCTTGGGCAATATTATGTCTCATTTGTGGGATATAAGCTTGAAGTTTTGGACTTTGTGCACAGATAGTTGAATCAAGGTTTCCTATACGATAACCTTTACTTTTAATAATTTGCCAAGTCTTTCTAAGAAGGATTCTGGAATCAATATTTGAGTATTGCTGATCAGTATCAGGGAACAGTTTACCTATATCACCTAAAGCTAAAGCACCGATTAAAGCATCAGTTATAGAGTGTAAAAGAACATCTGCATCTGAATGACCTAGAAGACCAAGATTATGGGGGATTTCTACACCACCGAGAATTAGTTTTCTCTTAGGTCCTAATTGATGAACATCATAGCCCATACCTATTCTCATTTTTTCTCCTCTTTGTTTTTTTAGGAAACACCCCCTGTTTTCCCCCTCTCAATGGGGGATATTATGGAGTGGATGCATCTTGCATCCACCTGAGGGCAGGGTTGCCCACAGTCCATAGGCCGGCAGGATGCCAGCGTTCCCAGTGAAGGAGTGGAAACACACCCTGTCTTCCCCCTCACAAAGTGGGATACTATGGAGTGGATGCATCTTGCATCCACAACAGACTCTAAAAGCCTGTTAATCTTGCATCCACCTCACAAAGTGGGATAATTTATAAATACTTATAAGAATAATATTTATCGCTTATTTGTTTGAAAGCTTTATCGTTAAGATCTTTTCTATTACTATCATTAGTTACTTCAATTTCATTGAGGATAGTAACTTCAATCAGAGTGTTTTTAGTTTTGATAAGTCTCATAAAATGTGGAAGAAAAGCCATATCTCCATACCAGTAAAAGTTATCTCTATTAGCATCTGAAATCATTTGACCTGATGAAGACACATATTTTATGCAGACAGGTAGAATTGATTTTTCAGCTTCAATAGCAACTTGCAAGAGTGATTTCTTAAAAGGTCTGAGTTGTTTGCCATCTGTAGAGGTTGCTTCAGGAAAGAGGACAACATTAAAACCATCTTTTAGAAAAGTAGCAAAATTCTTTATTTCTCCCATTATACCAGTGAATTTCTTGCGATCAGTGTATAGACTACCACCTAACTGGGTTAATTGTCCCAAAAAGGGGGTATTTTTCATCTCATTAGATGTTATGAATAGCAGAGGGCGGATAGAAGTCAAAATTGCTATATCGAGATAAGAGACGTGATTGGCGACAAGTAAGTAATTATTGTCTTGTAAAAGTTTCCATTTATCAGGATTAGTTAATTTCACATGCAAATCTAGTAACTTAACCATTCTCTTGCAGGCTTTAGAAGTATTTTTAGCATTAAGTTGATGACGTTTAACTCTGTTCCGAATAAAGAGCATAATTAGGCCACCCTTGGCAAAAAAACAAGCAAAATACCAGATAGTAAGTACTAATTTAATAATCATCATTTAGTGTACTTATCCTTATATTTTTGGTCTGCGTTTTGAAAATCGAGAAGGGTTAAGAAATCGAAACACTGGAAATCTTTGTCTAAGGCAGGTTGACCTATGACCTTTGCTCCAGCTTTGATGTAACTTTTCAATAGGGGAGGTAGATAATCCATGAGTTTGCTATCATCTCTTTCTGTGGGTAGTACCTGAGTTTTGATAAGTTTCTTTAAACTCTTAGATCTAAATTTTCCTATAGGCTTTACATCAGGAAGGTGGACTAATGAACCTGTAGCAACTAGACCATTATAGATGTTTAAGATATGCATATAATCTAGAGACTTGATACTAGAACAGCCAAAGAAAAACCTACTTTGAGAAACAGTCATATACTCCGATAACCCTTTCCATAAGAGGGCAATAGTCATACCATTACGATATTCTGGATGAACACAAGCTCTCCCTAATTCTACTTTATCCCCAGGAAGTTCCAAGATTGCATCAATGTTAAACTCAGTTGCAGAATAGAAGTCATTACTAAATTTGGAGCAGTTGAGACGATAGGTTCCTATAAGAGATTCATCACTCTTGTTAATAATCATAAGATGATCACACAAGATATCAAACTTATCAAAATCAACTTCTATGAACCTTTTCTTATGCAAGAGTTCTTCTAAGAAAACTTGGTGTCTAAGAGTCAGAACTTGTTCTAATTCATCTTGATTAGATGCTGTTTTAATGATGTAGTTTTTTTTATTAATTTCAATATTTATTTTAGCAGTAAATGACTCGATTTTTTTCTTGTAACGAGCTCTTAAAATTGCTTTTATTACATTTTTTTGATTCACTAACAAATCTCCTATTTTAATAAAGTTAATTTTATCTAGGGGAATATTGCTGTCAAGATTTATGAAAACAATTTTAAGTTAAGTAAAGCTTATTGAAGATTATTTCAGTAAAAATGAAAATCATTTGACAATAACTTAAGCTCATTAAACTTGTCTCCTAATAGGTAGAATGATTTGTCTTTTTTGCAACTGCCAACTTCCAAAGATGGAAGTGAAACAAAGTGCTAATTAAGTTTGAAAATTAGTTATGCAATATCAAACCTAATCCTACCTGTAAAAACAAACAAAGGAGACGCAAATGTTAAGAACTGCTGAATTTGTAAGTCCAGGACATCCGGACAAATTATGTGACAGAATTGCTGATAGCATTCTGGATGTTTGTTTATCACAGGATGAAAATACTCGTGCTGCCATCGAAGTAATGGGTGGCCACAAATTAATTAGTGTGACAGGAGAAATAACTACTGAAGCATTTGTTAATGTTCAAGAAACTGTTAGAAAAATTACTGGTGAAAACTGTGGTGTTCAAGTGAATATTGTTAGACAGTCACCTGAAATAGCTAATGGTGTTGATACTGGTGGAGCTGGTGATCAAGGCATAATGATAGGCTATGCTTGTAATGAGAATGAAGAGATGATTCCTCAAGAAGCTTATCTTGCTCGCTCACTCAACCGCTATTTATACAAGAATCACCCTTATGATGGTAAAACACAAGTAACTCTTAAAGATCAAGAAATTATAGCACTAGTTGCTAGTTTCCAGCTTTCCAAAACCTCTGATCTACAAGCTGAGATACAGGCTTGGGCAAAGGAAATGGATTTAGACATTTCTAATGCTAAGATACATGTAAATCCTGCTGGTGAATGGAATGTAGGAGGCTTTGATGCTGATACAGGTGTTACTGGTAGAAAGTTAGCTGTTGATAATTATGGACCAAGGATTCCAATTGGTGGCGGTGCCTTCTCCGGAAAAGATAGCACTAAAGTTGATAGATCTGGTGCCTACATGGCTCGTAGAATAGCTGTAGATTATCTTAAAAAATATCAAGCTAAAGAAGTCTTTGTTGAATTAGCATATGCTATTGGTGTTGCAGAACCTGTTCAAGCTACTGCAATCGTGGATGGTAAGGAAATGCAGGTTGAAGGATATGATTTAACTCCAAAAGGAATTATTAAAGCCTTAGATTTGACAAAGCCTATTTTCAGCATTACTGCAGAATGGGGACATTTTGGTAATGGATTTAACTGGGATAAATAAATAAAATTATAACACGAATTATATTAAGGCAGATTTTTTCTGCCTTTTTTTTCTATTGAAATGTAATATTCTATTAGTCTAATTATATTGTACAAAACACTCTAGGGTATCCCTTCATTGTTACTCTCTCTCTAAAATCCCAGTATTTCATGGGTAGTGTAGCAATCAATCTAGCTTAATTCTATCTCTTAGTCACATTTTCACCTTGTAAATTAGTTAAGTAGAGGTTTTTACTAGTAGTTATTTTTGCTTTGAGTTCTTCTACCTGTTTTAGGTATCTGTTTTTTCTTTGACCTTCAAGTTTATTAGCTGCAACCATTTTAAGATTAGTTCTTGGATTAACCCAGCGTCCATTTAGTTTAACACCAAAGTGAAGGTGTGGTCCAGTTGATCTTCCTGTTGAACCAACAGTTCCGATAACTTGTCCCTTGGAAACGTAGCGACCTTTACGAGTGTTTATTCTATGAAGATGGGCATATTGGGTAATCATCCCATTGTCGTGTCTTATTCGGACATCATTACCATAGCCATCACCGGAATTTGTGGCTTTAATGACAGTACCTGAAGTTACAGCAAAGACAGGGGTTCCTGTAGAGCCACGTAAGTCCATTCCTTGGTGTTTTATTCTTCTGCCAAGAATTGGGTGAATTCTATAGCCATAAGGAGAAGTAATATGCATTAAGTTTAAAGGAGTTCTTATATTGCCTTGTACAAGTCCTTTCCCAGATTCAGTGTACATTCCGTTGAAGGCTGAAGCATCATTATCATCTACAAAACGGTAAGCAGATTTAGAACCTGTTCTTTTTCCACTATAATTAACATAAAGGACTTTACCTTGAGGTTGACTTTGTCCATTAACAACTTTCTCTTGTACATATAGCTCAAAAGTATCTCCAACCCTGGCATCTGAGCTCAGGGCAAGTTGTGATTCAATAGCATCATTAGCTTGCTGTCTAACAAATGAGCTTAAGCCTAAAGCTGCCATAGCCCTATCCAGTGAATTGTTCTCCCTAGTAACTTGACCTGTGAAATAACTTTCAACAATTTCATATGGATTTGTAACAAGTTTATACTCTAACTCACGTTCTCCTTTAATATAAAACTCATGAAGTGAGATTTTATCATTTTTATAAGAGAATTTATTAAATTTTTTTACTTTTAATGAGTCTAAATAGTAGTCAACAAAAAGAGTATCTCCAACATCAATACTAGTCGCATCAATATACTCACCTAGTTTCCAGGCATAATATCCTATATGCTTGGCTTCCATTCCTAAATCTGATAGAACTTGATAAACTGAACCACCTTTAAGAATTGGTTTTCTAACTTCAACAAGGTAGCTGATAGAGTCTTCTTCACATTTTTTAATATCATATTTTGCATTGAACAAATCAACTTTTGCTTCTTTGATCTCTCTGGTGTCAATACTGGCTTTAAAGAGAATGTTGCTTTCTGTCTCAGTAGCTTTTTCGCCAATTTTGGACCCAATAATATCTAAGATGTCTCCAGTATTAATGAAATTCCTAGATGTTATTTCAGCAAAGAGATCAGCATTTTTGTTAATAGTAAATTTATCTATTAACTCATTGCTCTTTCTAACTATTTTAACTCTTTTACCATCAACTACTTTATATTCAGGCTCACTCTTACATTTGCATCCTGATAGAACTACAATTAAATATATTATTAACAAATAAATGATTGATTTCTTCATATGTACTCCTATTGCGACAAATAATAAAAGTTACTTTTTTGGCAATATTTTTTTTAATCTAGTCCTTATTCATAGAATTTAATGACTTTAATCTGTGCCTTTTTTGGGTACTAAAAGTAAATTACAATAAGAAGTTAGCTTTCTATCCCACTAATAACGCTATTTATTTCGACTCTTGATAAAAAATATTAAACATATATTGACAGAATGACCGAGGGTCAGTAAAATGAATCTTGTTTAATTAGAAAAAGAAGGATGTGGATAAATGACTATCAATAGAAAACAGCAAGAATATGATTTCAAAAAGAATTTAATTGTTTCAGCTGCTGAGGAGATTTTTTTTACTAAGGGCTTTGAGAACACTACAATGATGGAAATTGCCAAGAAAGTAGGATACAGCAAGGGTTCAATTTATTCATATTTCAAAAGCAAAAATGAAGTTTGTTTTTGTATAGTAAATAACTATTTCAAGAGCATTGCAGACTTAGCAAAGGAAATTAGTGAAAATAAGTGTGTTGGATTGGAAAAATTGATTATATTTAAAGAGAGGTTTTTATCAGAATTTTCTAAGAAAGAAGATTTTCGTAAAATATTCGAGACCTTCAAGTATCATAGAAGTCAATGTATTGCCATTGAAGAAGAGATTGATCGAAATAAAAACTATAATCAGGAGATTAATCAAAGCCTTATTCAATATTTGGAAGAGGGTAAGAAAGATGGGTCATTAAAGCAGGACATTGATGTTGAGGTCTTAGCGAAGGCATTATGGGGAGAAGAAGTGAGTTTTATTTCGGAATTAGGAACAAAAGGTGAGAATAGTTTTGATTACCTTTTTAAATTGATAATAGATTCTATTAAACAAGTGTGAGGAAAGCACAATGAACAGAACTAAGACATTTATTATTGCCACTATTTTATTGTTTATTACTTGGGTTTTGTTAGCAGGTGCAACTAGACAAGAGTTTATATTTGGGGGGATTACTGCCATTATTATCTCTTTACTATTTTTACCAAGACTAAGAATTTTAGGTGATATCAAAATCAGCATTAAAGCACTCATTTACGGTATAGGGTACCTCTTTGTTTTTACTTGGGCCTTAATTAAATCCAATTTAGATGTTGCTAGAAGGGTTATTTCGCCTAAGCTTCCCATAAATCCAGGTATAGTGAAAGTAAAAACTAAATTAAAGACTCCTTTAGGAAGAGCAGTTTTAGCAAACTCAATTACATTAACACCAGGAACTCTGACAGTAGAGATGCGGGACCAATATTTTTATATTCATTGGATAGATGTATCTGTAAGTGATATTGATAGTGCAAGTCAGGCAATTGTGTCCAAGTTTGAGAAATATTTGGAGGTGATCTTTGGTTAACTTAATTTATCAGATTTCAGCTGGACTAGTTATACTAAGTTTGTTTATAATATTAATTAGATTAATTAAAGGACCAACAGTAGCAGATAGGATCGTAGCCTTGGATGCAATGACAATTGTTTCGATTTCTTTGATTGTATTAATATCTCATATAGCTCAAAGAGTTATTTATCTAGATGTTGCAATAGTCTATGGGTTGGTTAGTTTTATCGGGGTTGTCGCCTTTGCTAGATATTTAGAGAGGGGGCTATAATGGATATTTTATTTGCAATAATCACCTTAATTGGGTCAATTTTTCTATTTTTAGGAGCTTTAGGGGTATTAAGAATGCCAGATGTTTATAATAGAATGCAGGCAGGAACCAAGGCAACTACCTTAGGAACTCTTTTATTCTCTTTAGGAGTAGGCTTAGCTAATTTTTCTGCAAATTGGTGTGGAAAGGTCCTTGTTATAATTTTATTTGTTATTGCTACTAACCCAGTCTCTTCTAATGTAATTGCCAGAGCAGCTCATTATTCTGGTATAAAGTTAGCCAGCTTATCGCTAAAAGATGAATTAAGAAGGGATGAGGAAGATGATAAGGGAGGAAGGCAATGACTACTTTAATAGTAATAGGATTAGGTATTATTATGATTTTGGCAGCAATCTTCACTATTTTTCAGAAGAATTTAGTTTCAGCAATAATTTCTGCTGGAGCTATAAGTTTGCTAGCTAGTGTAATTTATTTAATATTAGGATCTCCAGATGTTGCAATGACAGAGGCATCAATTGGCTCAGCTTTAACCACAGTTGTCTTCTTGTACGCATTAAATAGAATGCGAAAGGGGGAGAAAAATGATAAATAAACTATTAGCTGTAATTGCAGTCCTAGGACTCATACTAGTATTCTTACCGTTTATAAGAAACTTTGAATCACAAACAGAACTTAACCCCTTAGCAGCTAGTTATGTTGTAGGTTCTCTTAATGATTTGAACTCACCTAATGTTGTTACCTCAATAGTTGTAACTTACCGAGGATTAGATACTTTAGGTGAAGTTACTGTTCTATTTTTAGCAACATTAGCTGTAGGCTTTTTGCTACAAAAAAGAAACACTAGTGCTAGAAAAAGACAGGTATCAGAAAACATCAAAACAACTTCATCATTTTTAGTAGCTTTGATTATGCTTTTAGGTGTTTACATCTTCACTCATGGTCATCTTTCTCCTGGAGGAGGTTTCCAAGGTGGAGTAGTGATAGCATCAGGATTTCTTTTATTAATTCTTTCAGATTTAGACTTTAAAATAGGCCATCTAATCTTAAATTTAGTTGAGGCTGTCTCAGGTTTAACCTATGTACTCCTAGGTCTTCTTGGACTTATTTTAACCCTAGGTTTTTTAAATCCAAGTCTATTACCATTAGGCAAGTATGGTACTTTATTTTCTGCAGGAGCTATTCCTTTAATATACTCAATAATTGGATTTAAGGTTGGAGCAGAGTTAACAAATATTATTGACACAATGAGGAGTGACACGTCCTCGGAAACTGTGGTGAAGGGGGAAAGATGATAGAAACTTTAATTTTGGGATTTATATTAGTTCTTTTAGGAATCTATACAATGCTTTCACAAAAGAATATCATCAAGATTATTTTGGGATTTTCAATTGCTGATACAGGAGTACATATTATTATCGTATCATTAGGCTATCTAAAAGATAGAACTGCTCCAATTCTAGATAAGGCTGTTTCAGTAAGAGATTCACTAATTCAAGTTATAGATCCAATTCCTTCTGCCTTAGTATTAACAGCGATTGTAATCGGCTTAGCTACAACCGCTTTAATGCTGGTATTTGCTTCTGAGATGTATAAGAAAAAAGAATCATTTTCTATCGATGATTACAAGGAGTTAAAATGGTAAATCCAGTATATATAATTATAATTTCTCTGATAGCAGGCTTCAGCTTACCTTTATTTGATAGACTTAGCCGAAAAGTAGCTTATCCTGTTTTTCTGGGTGTTCTGGCTGCAAATTTATTGATTTCAGTCAACTGGATACATAATTTTCTCTATAATGAGATAGAACAAATTAGTTTCGAGACCGCAGGCTTTTTAGCTCCATTATCTATAAATTTCAGAGTAAGTGTTTTAGAATCAATAATCTTAATTTTTGTTAATTTTATTGGATTTATGACAGCAATTTACTTGGGAAAAAGATTCGAGGATGAGTCTATCTCCTCCATGATTTTATATATAATCATGTTAATGGGAGTCAATGGAATAGTTTTAACTCAAGATTTATTTAACTCATTTGTATTCTTAGAAATAATATCAATTTCTACAATAGCATTAGTTACTTTAGGAAGAAGAGAAAATTCTATTTCTTCTGGATTTAAGTATATGCTAGCAAGTGGTATAGCTTCAATATTTTACCTTTTGGGAGTAGTATTAATCTATTTCTTTACAGGGAACTTAAATTTAGCATATATTTCTAACTCTTTTACAGGTTATAGTGTAATAGCAGTTTATTTGCTTGCAATTGGACTAATGATAGAACTAAAATCTTTTCCTATTAATGGCTGGGCTTTAGATGTATATGAATCAACCAATCCAGGAATTGCTACTTTGATTTCGGTTGTTAGTTCAACTGGTATTGTTTTTACTTTTTACAAGATAATGCCAATAATTCCAACAAATTTCTTAATGATTTTTGGTATTATCGCTGGTTTAACATTCTTAGTTTCCAACCTTATGGCTTTGAAGCAGGATAATAGCCAAAGGCTCTTAGGATATTCTTCAATTGGGCAAATAGGGCTTCTTTTAGCTAGTATAATATTTACTCAGGGATTAAATGATTATCCAAGGTTAATAATTGTTGGTGGCTTCTTTTTGAATCATTTGTTGGCTAAGACAGGTCTTTTCTGGTTAAGTGGAATAGTCAATAAGACTGATATAAAAGACTGGGCTGTATTAAGAAATCACAAAAGCTTACTAGTGGTCTTCGGTTTATTGATTTTTGCTTTAGCAGGCTTACCTCCCTTTGCTGGTTTTTGGGCAAAATGGACATTTATTAAGGCTTTGGTGAATCAAGAAAATTATGCTGTGATGGTGCTGATTCTTCTAGGTTCTCTTATGGAAATTGTATATCTCTTAAGGTGGTTCATCTCAGTTGCAAAGTCTAAAACTGAGAGTAAAATTACTTTTGGGAGAATGTTTACCCGAAATCAACTTTATGTTTTATACTTATTAACCTCAATAATCGTAGCTACAGGTTTAATCTTTGTTAGAAATTATTTTCCAAATCAAGTTATTATGCTTCTACCAATAATAGGTCTGATTAGTATGTTAATACTTGATTTTTTACCAAGTAAATTTAAAGGGATCTTATCTCTAATAGCTGTAGTTGGATTTGGTTATTACTTGTATAACAATGTTGGACTTGAAAATCCAATTCAAATACTTTTTGGGGTTATTTTCATCATAGGGTCTGCAATAAATATCATATCTACTCTCAATAGAAAAGGGAATAGTCTTGGTTTTTATGGACTCCTTTTAATGATGATATTTTCCTTTGGGAACTTACTTATTGCTACTTCTTATCTAGAATTTTTCTTTTCATGGGAATTAATGACAATATCTTCATTCTTATTAATTCTAAGAGGAAAAAGTGCTGATAAAGCTGCATTAATGTATATGATTTTCTCAATGGCTGGAGCATATTTAATGATATCAGGATTTGCCTTTGCTCCGAACCTACTAACTGGTACATCTTTGATCGATAGTTTTAGTTATATAGAATTACCACTTATTTCAATTATATTATTATCTATCGGATTTATGATAAAATCTGGTGTTTTGGGCTTACACGTATGGTTGCCTGAAGCTCACGCAGAAGCTGAAGCAGATGTCTCTTCCTTTATTTCAGCAATCTTGCTAAAAGCTGGTATTTGGGGATTCCTATTAGTAGCAGTTTCTGCAATTGCTTATGGACCTCAGATAGATATTTACTTTTGGATAGGTTGGATTGGAGTATTTACAGCTTTAGTAGGAGCTTTCTTAGCAGCTTTTCAAGAAGATATGAAGCGATTATTAGCTTATTCTTCTATGAGTCAAGTTGGTTATATAATAGCAGCAGCCTCAATGCTAAGTCATTTAGGTTGGGTTTCAGCTTTCTATCTATCACTAAATCATATGATGTTTAAATCAGCCCTTTTTATAGCTATAGCAGGTATTTATTTTAGAACTAAGACACGAAATATGTATGAAATGGGAGGACTAATCAAAAAGATGCCTCTTTCTTTTATAAGTGTTTTGATATCGATTATTGCTGTATCTGGTGTTCCGCCTTTATCTGGTTTTGGTTCAAAGTGGTTGATGTACTCTTCCTTTATTGAACGCGGCTGGTATTTACAAGCAGGGGTTTTATTCTTTGCTTCAGCAGTGAGTTTTCTCTACCTGTATAGACTAATTCATACTGTATTCCTAGGACAAGCAAAACACGAGCATAAAGATGTGAAAGAAGCTCCTGTCTGGTTTATCCTACCTCAGTATATTTATATTGGAGCAATAATGGTTCTTTCAACCTTCCCTAATTTACTAATAAGACCTTTAAGTAACATAGCTAAGCAGTATTTCAGTTCAAATATCATAGTTGATGGCTACAATGTTTATAGCTCTTATGGACACTGGAATGGAAACCTAATAATGTTAGTAACAATGGGTGTATTCATAGTTCCTTTATTTTTCTTAATTCTCTATATAGGAAAGATAACGAAAGTGAAACAGTTTAATATAGTTTTTGCAGCTGAAAGACCTGAATCTCCTCAGACAACACATGTAGCACATAATATGTTTGCTCATTATAGAAAAGCTCTAGGGGGATGGGGTAAACCAAGAATTTCCAATTTCTGGCAAGCTTCTGCAGAGTGGACTCATAGTCTGGCTGATGTTACTAGGAGGATCTATTCAGGTAATGGACAGACCTACTTGTTACATATCATTCTTTTCTTTGTTCTAGTATTTTTCTTAGGAGTGTAAATTATGGATATTTTTATAAAAATGGTATATGCTGCAATTTCAATTTTAGTTGCTACTTTATATGGTTTGCTTTTAGTTGGTATTGTTCATAAAATATATGCTAGAGTGCATAGAAGACTGGGTCCTCCAGTTTGGCAACCTCTATTAGATATTATTCAAACACATGGAAGAAAAGTTGCTACTTCACATGGATATATGTTTTTCTTAGGCCCCGTCTTTAGATTAGCTGGGGGTATGGGTACATATCTCTTTATGCCAGTCATTTTTGGCTCAGTTATATTTAGTAATTACTCTATGGCAGGAGATTTATTACTGGTTATGTACTTTATTTTCTTTGGACAGTTAGGTATGGCTCTGGGAGCTGGGGAAGGAGGACATCCATATTCACCATTAGGAATTGCTCGTGGTTTATCGCAAATGTCTACTTTCGAGTTACCCTTTTCGCTAGCTGTAATTTCAATTGCTATTCAATATCAAAGTCTGAATATAACAACAATTGTAGCTGCTCAACAAGGATCTATTCTAAACTGGACTCTCTTCACTAATCCATTAGCTGTGATAGCAGCTATGATATCTCTGCTAGGAATGAATATGCACTCACCATTTTCTTTAGTTCTAGCTCCTCAAGAGATTCCAATTGGTCCACCTATTGAGATGAATGGAAGTTTTTTAGGTACACTTCAAACAAATAGAGCCCTCTTCGCTTCAGCAAAATTAGTACTTTTCATGAATCTATTCTTTGGTGGAGCTACTAATCTTCCCGTGATGATGCTTAAAACTTTCTGTATCTATTTATTCTCAGTCTTTGTAGGAGCTGCTTTCCCAAGATTTAGACCAGAACAAGCATATAGATTCTTTTTGCGAATACCTACCTTGATTGGTATTCTTGCTGTGTTATTTATTGCCTATTTTTAAGGAGTTAATATGAAAGAAAAAGATATAAAAGAAATAGAAAAAGAAATGAAGTTAGCAAATGCAGGTCTTCCTGACCACGAGAGAGATTTATTTGCTGATGACCGACCTTCCCGAATCGAACCCTTAAACAAGTATCTTGAACAATTCTTAAACTGGGCTCGAGCTCGGTCTCTGTGGATTTTAGCCTACGGGACAGGCTGTGGAGCTATAGAATTACGTCCTTTGATGACTGCTAGGTTTGATGCTTTTCGTTATGGTATAGCTGGTAGACCAAGCCCCCGCCAAGCTAATGTCTTTATAATAGGGGGGTATGCTTCTCTAAAGACTATTAAGAGAATAGTTCGGTCTTATGAGCAAATGCAAGGTCCTAAATATGTAATTGCTTTGGGAAGCTGTACTATTAACGGTGGTATGTATTATGATAGCTATAATACAATTAATCGAATAGATTATTATATCCCAGTTGATATTTATGTCACAGGATGTATGCCCAGACCTGAAGCTTTAATTGCAGGCTTTAATGGATTGAAGAAAAAGATCCAGGCAGGTCAATGTGATGGAATGAATAAATATGCTGATAATTTTGATTGGTATAAGGCAAATCAAAAGAAGATAATTAAAGACTGGAATATGCCAGATTATAACTGGTAGGAGATAAGATGAAAGATATTATAAATAGATTAGGAAAAATGGTAAAAGTAATAGATGTTGTGGAAAAGCATCATGACCTTGTCTTCATTACAATTGACAAAGAACAATTAGTTATGACCTTAAGTTATCTTAAAGAGCAATTGGGTTTTAAACATTTGGCCTTTTTACAAGCAGTAGATTACATTGAAGAAAATAAATTTATGCTAACTTATATGGTATATAATTATGAACTTAAAGCAAATTTAGCAGTAAATGTATATATTGATAGAGAGCTGGCAACAATGGATTCTATTAATCAATTATGGGAGCATGCTTGGCAGTATCAAAGAGAACTATATGAAATGTTTGGTATTGATTTTCCTAATTCTCCCCGAGTTAATGAACCTTTTATTATGGAAAGTTGGGAAGAAATGCCCCCTATGAGAAGAGACTTTGATACTCTAGCTTATTCTGAAAAGACTTATTTCCCACGTCCTGGTAGAAAAAGTTATGACCCAAAAGAAGAGATGAAGAAGGAAAAATATCCAGATTATCCTCAAGCCCCAAAAATTAGGAGAGATAATGAGTAAGTTATCTGAAAGTAAATATAAAGACTTTATTGCAGATAGGTCTAAGTATCCTGAAATGGTTGATGGTAAACCTCTTATAGATCTAGATTCTCATAAGTTTACTAAGATTTGGCAAGGTCCACAACACCCTGGCGTTACCGGAAATATGTCGGTTGAAATTATTGTTAATGGTGATGAGATTGTTGATGCCAAAACTCATGTTGGTTATCTACATAGAGGCTTTGAAAAATTAATGGAAAGAAGACGATACATTCAATGTTTTCCTATTGTGTGTCGAATCTGTGTTCCTGAACCAGATACAAATGAATATTGTGTTTCGGCAGCTATGGAAGATTTAGCAGGTATTGAAATTCCTGAAAAAGCTGCTTGGTTAAGAACCCTGAACTTAGAAATGTCCCGTGTAGCTGGATTTTTGATGTGGCTAGGAGGTCAAGCTGGTTCACTTGGTATGGGAGCTATAGGTCAATGGACTGTTGCTATGCGCGATTATTGGCTAGACTTATTTGAAGAGATGTCTGGTGGTAGGATTTATCATATGTATATGATACCTGGTGGGGTGAGAAAAGACCTGCCTCTTGGCTTTAAAGAAAGAGTTTTAAAGACTGTTGAAAGAACTTACAAGCTCTTAGATGATATTGAAGGCGTTTTCTATAATAATGCTATAGTAAAAGCTAGATTAAAAGGCTTAGGATTAATCACTAAAGAAATGGTTAGTGAATATGGTATTGTTGGACCAACTGCAAGAGCTAGTGGTATTGCTGATGATATTAGAATTAATCAGCCTTATTTAAAATATTCTGACTTAACTATGAAGATGCTGACCTCGAATGTCGGGGATGCTTATGATAGAGCTGTGCTACGATACCATGAGCTACTTCAAAGTTTAGATTTAATAAAACAGATACTTAAAAAGATTCCTCAAAAAGGTGAAATTCAAACTAAGCTACCAAATGTTCTCCATTGGAAAATACCTGCCGGACAGACTTATATTAAGGCAGAATCTACTAGAGGTGAACATGGTTTTTATATGGTATCAGATGGAACAAAATATCCTCGTAGAGTTTTTGCTCGTGGGGCAAGCTATACTCATGCTATCTCTGTCTTAGAGAAGTTAGCTGTAAATATCACTATTTCTGATTTAGCAGCTTTAATGGTTTCACTACATACATGTCCACCAGAAATTGAGAGGTAACTATGAAATTAAAAGATATAATTAAACCATTGACTATATGGAAGAGAATAGCTGAAGAGCCTTGGACAGTGAAAGATCCTATAAAAGATAGACCTGGTGCTGATAATTATCGAGGTTTCCATCAGAATGATTTTTCAAAATGTATAGGTTGTGGTTCTTGTGAAGAGATTTGCCAGAATGCTGCAATTGATTTAGTGCCTGTGGCTGGTCAAGAGGTTACAGACGGTAATAGTGGCTTGCGTCCTCGTATTGACTACGGAAGATGTTGCTGGTGTGCTTTATGCGTTGATGTTTGCCCAACAGGTGCCCTTACAATGTCTAACGAGTACCTCTGGATAGATGATGATCCTGAAGTCTTTAGATTCACTCCTGGTGCAGACAAAACTAAATGGCAGGATGATGAGAAAGGATATTCTAGATCAGAAGATATAGGTCTTATTAACTTTGACAGAATAGAGATGGAAGAAAAAAGCCCGGAAGAGAGAGATAAATCTTTCATAGAAATAGTAAAAGGCTATAATAAAGAGCAAGCAATGTTGGAAGCAGACCGCTGTTTAGAGTGTGGTTTGTGTACAGCTACCTGCCCAGCTCACATGGATATTCCTGCTTACATTGCAGCTCTCAGAGAAGATAACATTGATCAAGCATTTAGAATTCTTTATGAAACTAATCCACTTCCTGAAATATGTGGTCGTATTTGCACTCACAAGTGTGAAACAGCCTGTGCCTTACATAATAATGGTGACCCAATTGCTATTCGTTGGTTGAAACGCTATATAGCTGATCAAGTTCCTGTTGAAAAGTACCAACAGATTTTGGGTAGAGACCATCTTGCCGATCCAAAAATTAAAGATAAAATAGCAGTTATCGGAGCTGGACCTTCTGGGCTCTCAGCTAGTTACTATTTGGCGATTTTAGGCTATAAGGTAAAAATATTTGAAGCTCTTCCTGATTCTGGTGGTATGATGAGGTATGGAATTCCTGAATATAGGCTTCCTTATGACCAAATAAATAAAGATATTGATTATATCAAATCATTAGGAGTTGAGATTCAGTATAATACCCGTATTGGACAGGATATAAGTCTTGAAGAATTGCATCAAGAATATTCTGCTGTTTATGCTGCTACTGGTCTTCATTTAGGTAGATCAACAAGAATACCTGGTTCTGATAATTCAGAAGTTTATTTCGCTACTGACCTCTTAAGGAAATTCACTTTAGGACAAGAAATTCCAGTAGGAAAGAAAATTGTAGTTATTGGAGGTGGCAATGTAGCTATGGATATTACTAGAACTTTGGCTAGACTTCAAAATCTCAAATACGGGGAAGTTGATATAACTACTACTAGCTTAGAAACTGAAGATATCATGCCAGCAGATAGAGAAGAAATCATTGAATCCAGAGAAGAAAAAGCTATTATTGAACCTGGATGGGGACCACAAGAAATTGAAATCGAAAACGGTGAAATTAAAGGCTTACACCTTATTAAATGTCTTTCAGTATTTGATAAAACAGGTGCTTTTAATCCTAAGTTTGATGCTAATGAAAAGAAATTCTTTGAAGCTGATATGATAGTTGAATCAATTGGTCAAGGCATGGATCTTTCTTATATCTCTGATGAATTAAAAGAGAAAATAAAGTTTGGACCTCGTGGACGAATTGAAGTAAATACTGACTTCCAATCTTCTGTTAACTGGCTCTTTGTTGGTGGAGATATTATAAAAGGACCTGATGTAATCAATGGTGTAGCTAACGGTCATGTAGCTGCCAAAGCGATTGATAGGTATTTAAATAAGAATAAATAGTGAAGAATTTATCCTCCTAAATCCCCCTCTGCGAGGGGGACACAGGGGGTGTTACATTATCTTCTAAATCCCCCTCGGTGAGGGGGACACAGAGGGTGTTACATTATCTTCTAAATCCCCCTCCAAGAGGGGGAAAATAGGGGGTGTTACAAAATCAAAAAACTCAGGAGGAATCATGAGAGAATTAAATTTAAGAGAAATTATTGAATATGCTGAAAAAATAGAGTTAGAAAGCTTTTCTTTCTATGAAAAAGCTAGTGAAATAGTAAATGACCCCGAGGTTAAAGATGTTCTTAGTCAATTAGCTACAGAAGAGACAGGACACTATAACAGATTGAGAGGATTACTTGAAGAGGGAAGACTAAGCAAGGAAGAGCTAGAGAAAACTATTAACATGGAAAAGGCACTGCTAGATATGTTGATAAATACTGATGAGATAAAATCATCCTTCTCAGCTGTTGATGTTCTAAATATTGCCTTAAATAGAGAAAAAAATACTGCCAAAGCTTATGAGATGTTTAAAACTTTTACTGCTTTGGATGATTTTGCTCTTAAAGTGTTTGAAGATCTTAGACTGCAAGAAGTGGGACATGTTAAGAAAATAAGTGCAAGATTGGAGAAGTATGAATAGATTTTAATAATATTACTGAAAACGCCTTCATTCTTGAAGGCATATTCCTAACTGGGAATGCGGATGACAACATCTGAAAAGGCTTTGAAAAAGCCTACAAACAACTGGAAAATTTCCCAGTTGTTCAATATTTAAGCTTTGCTTGGTGGAGGATGTGTTCATCCGCTCTTTTTATGTTTATAAATTACTCTGGTTATACTAAGATGAAGAACTTAACACAAAAGCACAAAGAAGAGACTATCTACTGATTACAAATAAACACAGATTAATACAGATTTTAAGATAGCGTGGTTAACTCTTCTGTTACCAGTTTATAGCCTTGGGTTGTATTGAGCAAGCAAGAATCTAAGTAACTAACATACTGTAATCCTTATTACAATAAGCATTAATAAAGTTTTTTATAAAATGTCAAATAAATATTGACATCTAAAATCATAAATCATATCTTAGGATTATAACTTAAATAGTAAAGTTACTAACCTCATAGGAGGATCAATGAAATTATTAAAATATTGCTGTGTTACTCTAATGTTGCTTTTATCTCTGAATGCCTTAGCCCAAAATTATATGGATACAATGAATACTTTTGAAGGACCATGGGGGAATAGTAAATATGGAGAATATATGGCAACTTTAGATTTTAATGCAGATGGGCTTGATGACCTTTTTGTTTTGGCGAGAAATGGTCCATCATCAATTAGTGAAGTGCATGTCTTTTGGGGAGGAAATAATTTTGGATATAATAATACTCCTGATTATATAATATCTATGACTGGATCAAATGGCAGTGATGGAGTCTTTGCCTGTGGAGATGTTGACGGTGATGGCTATGATGATATTGCTATTGCAGGATTAGTACTTTTTGATTCGCCTTCCCCAGATTTTCGTTATTTCCGCTTCTACTACGGTGGACCTGATGCAGAACTTGATTTCACTGATTATGATTATGAATACGGTTACCTGGTAGGTCCAGGATATTATAGTGACAGAGAATGGTTTACTTCCTGTCTGGGTGACGTAAATGGCGACGGATGTGATGATATGGGATTTATCCTCCAGCGAGAATCATCTACCAGGGGTTTGGGAGTGATGTTAGGAGGAACATTTGAAATGGTTATTGTGGAGAATTTCATATACTCACACTTTAACATTGAACCCGTTGGTGATTTGAATGATGATAATTATGCTGATTTTGCTGTAGGGTATCTCAACTATTCTGATGAGAATATAACAAAAATATATTATGGAGACTCTTCATTATCACTAACAGAGTATGAAATTATCTGCTATTATGAACAAACTTATAATTTTAATGGAGCGATAACAGTTGGTGATATGAATGGAGACGGATTACCTGACTTTCTTTATCCAATTACCGAAAATAACCATTCTGATAATTTTGGGTTAGCACTTTGGGGAAATAATTTTGAAAACTCGACTCTATATCCAATTCTGTGTAACCCCGTACATTCATCATTTATCTTAGGGTCAATTGGTTTGGGGCAGTGGATAAAGCATGGTGATTTTAATGGAGATGGTTACAATGATTTTATAGGAGGGAGTCTTTCTTATGGTTTATGGGACGGGACAGCAGCTATATGGTTAGGAGGAGAAAATCCAAACGGCATCTATGATTTACAACTAACATGTCCAATATATCCTGAGTTTTCAGGATATTTTGGTTTAAATGTAAATGTCGGAGACTATAATAATGATGGCTATGATGATATTGCAATCTCAGCTCCAGATGATTGGGGAGGTTATGCAACTCCTGGATATGTAACAATTTATGCTGGTAATCCCAATTTAACAGACACAACAGTAGCTAATGAAGATAACGATGTTTCACCTCAAGCAAGCACTAATTTAATCATCTATCCTAACCCAGTTTCCAGTAAAAATATTAAGATAAATCTAAAGCTTGAGGGTCATTTACCCAAGAATATAGAAAACGCGATGGTTTCTGTTTATAATCTCAAAGGACAGAAAGTTCATGAGGGAAAACTCAACCCTTCAAATATCAAAAACTCTACTGATGCTATTAAGTTAGAATCTTTAGCACCAGGACTATATATCGCTACTATCAAAATTAATAACAAAAGACTAGCAACATCAAAATTTATTGTTAAATAGAATAAATTAACACAAAAGCACAAAGAAGAGACTATCCACTGATTACCCAAATAAACAAAGATTAATAGAGATTTTAAGATGGCGTGGTTAACTCTTCTGTACCAGTTTATAACCTTGGGTTGTATTGAGCAAGCAAGAATCTAAGTAACTAACATACTGTAATACTTATTACAATAAGCATTAATAAAGTTTTTTAAAAAAATTTCAAATAAATATTGACATCTAAAATCATAAATCATATCTTAGGATTATAACTTAAATAGTAAAGTTACTAACCTCATAGGAGGATCAATGAAATTATTAAAATATTGCTGTGTTACTCTAATGTTGCTTTTATCTCTGAATGCCTTAGCCCAAAATTATATGGATACAATGAATACTTTTGAAGGACCTTGGAGAAATAGCGAATATGGTAAAGGAATGGCAACCCTAGATTTTAATGTAGACGGGATTGATGACCTTTTTGTGTTGGCGAGAGAAGAAGGAAATCAAGGAGAGATTCATATTTTCTGGGGAGGAGAAAATTTTGGGTATAATAATGAACCGAACCAGATAACAACTTTGACTGACTATAATGTCAGTTTAGGAATATTTTCTTGTGGAGATGTCAATGGAGATGGTTATGAAGATTTAGCAATAGAGGGAGTAATTTTGTTTGGTCTCAACAATCCTGATTTTCATTTTTATCGCTTCTACTACGGTGGACCTGATGCAGAACTTGATTTCACTGATTATGATTATGAATACGGTTACCTGGTAGGACCAGGATATTATAGTGACATAGAATGGTTTACTTCCTGTCTGGGTGACGTAAATGGCGACGGATGTGATGATATGGGATTTATACTTTCGCGAGACTCAATGTCCAGAGCTTTAGGAATTATGTTGGGTGGAACATTTGAAATGATTATTGTGGAGAATAATATTGATACTAGCTATCCTCTTAATATTGAACCAGTTGGTGATTTGAATGATGATAATTATGCTGATTTTGCTGTAGGCTATCGAAATTATTCTAATGAAGATTTCACAAAAATATATTATGGAGACTCTACATTATCACTAACAGAGTATGAAATTATCTGCTATTATGAACAAACTTATAATTTTAATGGAGCGATAACAGTTGGTGATATGAATGGAGATGGATTTCCTGACTTTCTTTATCCAATTACCGAAAATTACTATTCTGATAATTTTGGGTTAGCACTTTGGAGAAATAGTTTTGAAAACTCGACACTATATCCAATTCAGTGTAACCCTCCGTATTTAACTTTCATCAGGGGTTCTGGTGGTTTTGGGCGATGGATAAAACACGGTGATTTTAATGGAGATGGCTATAGTGATTTTGTTGGAGGTAATTCGTCCTATGGCTTATGGGATGGGACAGCAGCTATATGGTTAGGAGGAGAAAATCCAAACGGCATCTATGATTTACAACTAACATGTCCAATATATCCTGAGTTTTCAGGATATTTTGGTTTAAATGTAAATGTCGGAGACTATAATAATGATGGCTATGATGATATTGCAATCTCAGCTCCAGATGATTGGGGAGGTTATGCAACTCCTGGATATGTAACAATTTATGCTGGTAATCCCAATTTAACAGACACAACAGTAGCTAATGAAGATAACGATGTTTCACCTCAAGCAAGCACTAATTTAATCATCTATCCTAACCCAGTTTCCAGTAAAAGTATTAAGATAAATCTAAAGCTTGAGGGTCATTTACCTAAGTATATAGAAAACGCGATGGTTTCTGTCTATAATCTCAAAGGACAGAAAGTTCATGAGAGAAAACTCAACCCTTCAAATATCAAAAACTCTACTGATGCCATTAAGTTAGAATCTTTAGCATCAGGACTATATATCGCTACTATCAAAATTAATAACAAAAGACTAGCAACATCAAAATTTATCGTTAAATAGAATAAATTAAAACAAAAGCACAAAGAAGAGACTATCCAATGATTACCCAAATAAACACAGATTAATTCAGATTTTAAGATCGCGTGGTTAACTCTTCTGTACCAGTTTATAACCTTGGGTTGTATTGAGCGAGCAAGAATCTAAGTAACTAACATACTGTAATCCTTATTACAATAAGCATTAATAAAGATTTTTAAAAAATGTCAAATAAATATTGACATCTAAAATCATAAATCATATCTTAGGATTATAACTTAAATAGTAAAGTTACTAACCTCATAGGAGGATCAATGAAATTATTAAAATATTGCTGTGTTACTCTAATGTTGCTTTTATCTCTGAATGCCTTAGCCCAAAATTATATGGATACAATGAATACTTTTGAAGGACCTTGGAGAAATAGCGAATATGGTAAAGGAATGGCAACCCTAGATTTTAATGTAGACGGGATTGATGACCTTTTTGTGTTGGCGAGAGAAGAAGGAAATCAAGGAGAGATTCATATTTTCTGGGGAGGAGAAAATTTTGGGTATAATAATGAACCGAACCAGATAACAACTTTGACTGACTATAATGTCAGTTTAGGAATATTTTCTTGTGGAGATGTCAATGGAGATGGTTATGAAGATTTAGCAATAGAGGGAGTAATTTTGTTTGGTCTCAACAATCCTGATTTTCATTTTTATCGCTTCTATTACGGTGGACCTGATGCAGAACTTGATTTCACTGATTATGATTATGAATACGGTTACCTGGTAGGACCAGGATATTATAATAATAGAGAAGCATTTTCTTCCTGCTTGGGAGATGTAAATGGTGACGGATGTGATGATATGGGATTTGGCTTACAAAGGGAGTCTGGGTCAAGAGATCTCGGAATCATGTTAGGTGGAACTTTTGAGATTATTATTGTGGAAAATTTTCTACAGCCATTAGCCTCTAATATTGAAGCAATGGGAGATTTGAATAATGATGGTTTTGCTGATTTTGCTGTAGGGTATCTGAATTTTTCCAATGAAAATATTACTAAAATATATTATGGGGATTCTACCTTATCGCTTACTAATAATAACATAATTTGCAATTATGACCTAACTTATGAATTTAATGGAGCGATAACAGTTGGTGATATGAATGGAGATGGAACACCTGACTTTCTTTATCCAATTACCGAAAATAATCATTCTGATTATTTTGGCTTAGCCCTTTGGCAAGATACTTTTGAAAACTCAAACTTATTACCAATAATATGTAATCAATATCATCCTACATACATTAGTGGATATTCAAGCTTTGGTAGAAGAATTAAGCATGGTGATTTTAATGGAGATGGCTATAGTGATTTTGTTGGAGGTAATTCGTCCTATGGCTTATGGGATGGGACAGCAGCTATATGGTTAGGAGGAGAAAATCCAAACGGCATCTATGATTTACAACTAACATGTCCAATATATCCTGAGTTTTCGGGATATTTTGGTTCAAATGTAAATGTCGGAGACTATAATAATGATGGCTATGATGATATTGCAATCTCAGCTCCAGATGATTGGGGAGGTTATGCAACTCCTGGATATGTAACAATTTATGCTGGTAATCCCAATTTAACAGACACAACAGTAGCTAATGAAGATAACGATGTATTTCCTCAAGCAAGCACTAATTTAATCATCTATCCAAACCCAGTTTCCAGTAAAGATCTTAAACTTAATCTAAAACTTGAGGGTCATTTACCCAAGAATATAGAAAACGCGATGATTTCTGTCTATAATATCAAAGGACAGAAAGTTCATGAGAGAAAACTCAACCCTTCAAATATCAAAAACTCTTCTGATGCCATTAAGTTAGAATCTTTAGCATCAGGACTATATATCGCTACTATCAAAATTAATAACAAAAGACTAGCAACATCAAAATTTATTGTTAAATAAGTTAACCTCTTCTTAATTACAAGGAGAAAAACAAGGAGTTTTAAGATGAAAAAACTTTTATTTATAGGATTAATATTAATTAGTTTAATATGTTTATATGCACACTCGGAAGATTTTGTAATAGGTAATTATAGCTATCTAAAACCACATCAGAGTTTTTTTAATGATATGGCTGATAAAATGGAAGAAGCAAATTTTAATATGACTATTTGGGAGCCTTCAAATTCCTCTACAGCTACTAATGACAAGATTAACACTCTTTATGATAATAGCATTGATTCTTATCTTTATGATCAAATTACTAACTTTGATAATAGCGGTGATATTTCGGGAATTAGTCTAAGAAATCTGTCAATGGGTAATTTTTATCAATTTGAAGCTGAGTATGATAGACATTCAACATTAAACAATAGTGATGATAGGTATTTTTATCATTTCAATATTACTAGGCCAGGGGAAAGATTAGGTTTCAATGATTATACTTGGAAATGCGATCCTGATTCTCATGATGCCGGAGTAATAATTGACTCTCTTACTTATCGATGGCACGAGTATTATATAGGTAATAATGGAGCATGTAATAATAACCCCTTATCAACAATTGGAAAAGAATTTCAATTTGCTTATCGTAATGCTTTTAATGATGATAATTATCTTGAAGGAAACAAACTATATGTTAGCTTTATTTATAAGATTAACGATAGTGCAGATAACTCCGATTGTTTGACATTTGCTTTAAAACTATTTGGTAAAAGACCTGGAGACCTAGAAGATAGTTGGCAAAATATTGAGATAGGTAACACTGTATCTCCAGAGGAAGAGAACACAATGTTTACTTATACAGCTGCAGAATTACTGGATGATGATTATTCCTCAATAGCTAATCCGTCAAATCCAGATGGCTTCCGCAAAGTAACATTTTATCTAGAATTAGAAGATCTACTTTTGGACGATAACCAATTCTTAAAAGGGGCAGATACTAGAAGTCAAGGATATCTCGCAAATATGTATGCTAACCTAAGACTAAAGGGTATTATGCCTTATGTTTATTGGGAAGGGAATCATGAAATAGAGTTAGATTATGTTGAAATAGAAGATGATATACATAAATTATTAGATGATTCAACTATTTCTAATACAGCCACTTTAATTGAAAATCGAATTAATCAATATATAAACCAAAATGGGGTAGTTAGGTTATATACTAAAGATGAACCTACATTTACACATTTTGATTCATACAAAAAATTGGAACAATTGTTCAGCAATGACCAAAACATTAATATTTTAACAACTAATAATTTAGAGAGCTATGTGTTAAAAAAGAATAATGGAGAAAGATTCTCACATTTAAATTTGTTTGATATAAAGACTCAGCAAGAAGCCAAAGAAATAATGGTTGATTACTATCCTTTAAAATCACACGCGAACTGGAATGATCCAGATTCTAATAATATGTTCATTCAATTTTTTATTGATTGGTACGCTAGTGCAACATATCGAAGAGCCAAATTTATAGCTGATGATCGACCATTATATGCAGTCCCTTGTACAACTGGTAGGTGGGATACTGTAGATAGCTGTTGGGATTATTATCAATACCCAACAATAAATATGGTCAAGTGTTTGCAATATTTACCTTTATGTTATGGAGTAGATGGTGTAATAGATTACAGGTTGTACAGCACTTCTACAGCAAATGAAGTTATATGGTATGCACTTCTTGATACAGAAGGCGGTATCACTGAGACACCTCAATATGAAGCAATCAAACAAGCAAATGCCAAACTGGAAGTCTATGGTCCTATTTTGAAGGATTTGGAGTGGATTGATGCTACTACTATAAGTACTAATGGTATTGACGATTTGCATACAGGTATCAATGCTAATATATATAATAATAATGATGAAGGTTTGTTTTACTCGGATTCAGATCCTTACTTCTCTACTTCTGATATATCTATTAATCCTGATAGTGATAATAATGATTTGTATAATGGTTACGTCCATATTGGATTTTTTAAAGATACTGATAA
Source organism: Cloacimonadales bacterium (SeqCode) (assembly GCA_963678375.2). Lineage (GTDB taxonomy): Bacteria > Cloacimonadota > Cloacimonadia > Cloacimonadales > JAFGVF01 > JAEKNW01. The sequence continues at coordinate 620,912 of OY782831.1, read as the reverse complement.
TTATCCAACTTACATGTTGGTTAACAGAAGAACAGACTATGTCAATGGCACAGCTACTAATATGAAATATATTGATCATGAAACGATGACAAAAGAATATGATCAACAAACAGATTTTATTGAAGCATCAAGCCAATTTGTTGAATTTGATTTAGATCAAAATATTGTTGATGAATTTGGTGAATATGTGGCACTGTTTGATCCAGCATCAAAACATAGCTATTACAAAAATGAGAGTGCAGAGATTTGTGTTGAAATTGATCCTGGTGAAGGTATTATGCTTGAGTTAGCTAGTACATTGCCAGATGTAATTACCGAGAATATTACACTAAAAAGTAAGGTGCTAATAGATGCAACCAATACTATTGTGATTCCTCAAAATTTCATTATTGAAACAGATGAAACTTCAAAAGTATATATTAACCAAAACATTCAAATCTCAAATGGAGCAAAATTAATATTGAGAGGCGATGTAGAAATTAATAGTACAATCACTGTAAATGAGGGAGGGGTATTAGAAATTGAAGACTCTCCAAAATGTACTTTCTCTGAGAGTTCATTTATTTATTTAAATGGAGGACAATTAGAAGTTAATAACTCATTATTAACTAACAATAATTCTCAATGGCAAGGAATAACGTCTAATTTTTATTCTGAATCAGAGGGTTTAATAATCGAAAACTCTCAAATTAAAGGATATGAGGGAATCTATTTGTTTAAGACTCCAGTAACTATTAATAATTCTTCATTTTATCCTTTTAACACAAGTCTTACAATTAGCCTGTTATCAGCAACTAATCGAACAGTTCAAATTTCTAATAGTACTTTTACTCCTATGAATAATAGGGCGGAAGGTGTGACAATAGTGAATACGGATAGCATTTCCATAGATATCAATAATGTACAGTTTAATAGATTAAACAATGCTGTTTGGATAAAAGATTCAAATTTAGAACACTTTTCCATAGCAAATTCTACTTTTAACGATTGTATCACAGGTATCTACTTAGAACCATCTCAAGAACTAAGTGTCTCAATTTGTAGTAATGAATTTTATAACTGTTCTACTGGCATTAAATCAGTAATCGAAAAATCTCATGGAACCATTTCAGATTGCAGTTTCAGTTGTAATGATTATACCTCCCAATGCACTGGTGTTGATTTATCTTTTGATGGTTTGAGGATACTCGATTGTGATTTTAATTACTTGAACGAAGGTGTAAAAGCTGAACTAACAACATACTCAGGTGATAGAGAATATGGAATTCAAAGTTCAGAATTTAATAATTGTAATTATGCAATAATCTCTCGAGGGGCTAATATGTTTGTTAGAAACAGCATATTTTATAGAAATGTTTACGGCATTGTTAGTTTTGAAGAGTCTAATCTTAATCTAGCAAATAATGCGAATAATCAATTGAAAAACGTCAGAGCTAATATTCTATTTCCTTATAATTATGGTAATTCCTATATGTCAAATATTCAACTAATTAGTGGTCATAATGACTTTTATCATGAGAGTCAAGATGGTGTAATTGGATATGATTATTTATTCAGTTCTGATTATTATCAAAATCCATTATCACGTCCTATCAATGGATCAAAAAACTGGTATGAAGACGATGTAGTAAGAATTTCACCCCGGTCAGCACAAAGTTATGTTGAGGTTAATCTATTTGATAATGAACCAAATGTAGATACGATTCCAGTTGATCCTAGGTTTTTCTTAGCTTTAATTGAAGAACAGAATTTTAACTATGAGAATGCTTCTTCAATTTACAGAGAAATTTTAGATGAAGCCTTAATTTCTGAAGAAGAGTATAGAAGTAGTTGTATCGATGGTGTTTTTCGTTGTGATTTTTTAGTGAATCAAAATTTTAATGCTGCTTTAACCTATTTGGAAGAAAAAAAAGCTCAATATACTTTAATAGATGAAAGTTTTGTTAAGTTAATAGATTCCTATATTATTAAAGTTAAATTAATAAAGAAAGAGTATCAGGATGTGATAGCTATTCTTGAAGAGAGAATAAATAATCCTACATCCGAAATAGATTCTCTAAGTGCTGTATTAGACTTAGAGATTGTATTAAAAATAGCCGAAGGCTACCTTGGGAAAGCTCAAGTAAATACGACTTTAGCACAATACAGATATAAAGATTTAGCTGAATATGAAGCTCAACATACCAAGCACTGGGATATGTTGATGGCTTTATCTAATCTCCCAGAAACAGATAATTTTGTTGAGATGATACCAGATAAAGTGGATGTTATGAATTATCCAAATCCTTTTAATCCAGACACAACAATCAGGTTTGGAATACCTAAGAGTGGAAATGCTGAAGTTAGCATCTATAATTTGAAAGGCCAGTTAGTTAAATCACTTTTTAAAGGGTACAAGGAAGCTGGTTATCATAGTGTAGTATGGAATGGTAGAAATAGAAATAACCAAAGCGTAGCTTCCGGAATCTATTTCTCGAAGATAACATGTGAAGGTAAAAGCAAAGTAACCAAACTTATGTTGATGAAATAGGTTCAAAAAACGTTAAGTAATAATCTTTATATATAATCAAAGCGGTAGTTAATCTACCGCTTTTTGCTTGCCCTGAATATTTCTAAGCTGAAAGGATTAAGAAGTTCTAAAATCAGATAAGAGTCTCCTGTCTATGATATTCAAGAAAAGAAAAAATATATTGACAAAATATTAGTATAATATTTGTACTTAATTAATCAAAATAAATGATGTGAGTATGAAAATTAAGTTGATAATGTTAATGTGTGTTTATTTATTCTTTACCAATTTACTATGTGAAGACATTGAGTCAATAATAGAAAGTGGTAACAAGAAGAAGCAGATTTCTGGCTACATCCATATGTTATCTCCAGTAAGGTTTGGGAATGATCTAAAACTTGGAGACCGTGTAGTTTATTGTTATAAAACAGAAACTACTAATAATCATATTAGAACAATGCTAAAAAGAGCTTATGGTTATAAATATTTTGCTTACTTCAGATTGAAGGTTTTACAGCCATGTGGATACTTAAATTTTTCATCTACCCACTCTACTTGAGAGAGAACCATAATTTCTACCAGACTTGGACTTGAGCTTTTTATGATGGTGTGATTACAATTTTATAAAAAGTTGGGAATAAATATTGACATCTAAAATCATAAATCATATCTTAGGATTATAACTTAAATAGTAAAGTTACTAACCTCATAGGAGGATCAATGAAATTATTAAAATATTGCTGTGTTACTCTAATGTTGCTTTTATCTCTGAATGCCTTAGCCCAAAATTATATGGATACAATGAATACTTTTGAAGGACCTTGGAGAAATAGCGAGTACGGCAAATGGATGGCAACCTTAGATTTTAATTCAGATGGGATTGATGATCTGTTTGTATTGGCACGAAGCGGACCTCCTACTCCTAGTGAAGTGCATATCTTTTGGGGAGGAAATAATTTTGAATATAATAATACTCCTGATTGTATAATTCCCATGACTGGTTCTGATGCAGGATATGGTATTTTTGCTTGTGGAGATGTCAATGGTGATGGTTATGATGATATTACAATAGCAGGTTTGCTAATGTTTGATTCTCCAGCTCCAAATTTCCACTATTTCCGTTTCTACTACGGTGGACCTGATGCAGAACTTGATTTCACTGATTATGATTATGAATACGGTTACCTGGTAGGTCCAGGATATTATAGTGACAGAGAATGGTTTACTTCCTGTCTGGGTGACGTAAATGGCGACGGATGTGATGATATGGGATTTATACTTTCGCGAGACTCAATGTCCAGAGCTTTAGGAATTATGTTGGGTGGAACATTTGAAATGATTATTGTGGAGAATAATATTGATACTAGCTATCCTCTTAATATTGAACCAGTTGGTGATTTGAATGATGATAATTATGCTGATTTTGCTGTAGGCTATCGAAATTATTCTAATGAAGATTTCACAAAAATATATTATGGAGACTCTACATTATCACTAACAGAGTATGAAATTATCTGCTATTATGAACAAACTTATAATTTTAATGGAGCGATAACAGTTGGTGATATGAATGGAGATGGATTTCCTGACTTTCTTTATCCAATTACCGAAAATTACTATTCTGATAATTTTGGGTTAGCACTTTGGAGAAATAGTTTTGAAAACTCGACACTATATCCAATTCAGTGTAACCCTCCGTATTTAACTTTCATCAGGGGTTCTGGTGGTTTTGGGCGATGGATAAAACACGGTGATTTTAATGGAGATGGCTATAGTGATTTTGTTGGAGGTAATTCGTCCTATGGCTTATGGGATGGGACAGCAGCTATATGGTTAGGAGGAGAAAATCCAAACGGCATCTATGATTTACAACTAACATGTCCAATATATCCTGAGTTTTCAGGATATTTTGGTTCAAATGTAAATGTCGGAGACTATAATAATGATGGCTATGATGATATTGCAATCTCAGCTCCAGATGATTGGGGAGGTTATGCAACTCCTGGATATGTAACAATTTATGCTGGTAATCCCAATTTAACAGACACAACAGTAGCTAATGAAGATAACGATGTATTTCCTCAAGCAAGCACTAATTTAATCATCTATCCGAATCCTGTCAGCAGTAAAAATATTAAGATAAATCTAAAACTTGAGGGTCATTTACCCAAGAATATAGAAAACGCGATGGTTTCTGTCTATAATCTCAAAGGACAGAAAGTTCATGAGAGAAAACTCAACCCTTCAACTATCAAAAACTCTAGTGATGCCATTAAGTTAGAATCTTTAGCATCAGGACTATATATCGCTACTATCAAAATTAATAACAAAAGACTAGCAACATCAAAATTTATTGTTAAATAATGCTCAAGTTCAAGTCTGGTTGAAAAAAATGTTAAATTATTAAATTTTATCATTAGTTTGATTATCCATAATATCTCTTAAGGGGATTAGTAAATTAACCTGGGCTTATCTATTAATCTCATCAGGGATAAAAGACCTATCTTTCATGATTATGTCTTATATAGCTTTTTAATTGTTATTCTCTTGATAAATCATTGGGGATTAATTAAGATAGTAGCAATCAAGGCTTGATAATTCTTACTTCAGTATGGAGTTTGACTTGGAATTTACACATAACTGTGTCTTTGATATAGTTGATAAGTTTTATAACATCTTGAGCTGTGGCACTGTCCTTATTAATAATAAAACCAGAATGTTTCTCAGAAATTTGAGCTCCTCCGATTGAGTATCCTCGCAAACCACAATCATCAATAAGTTTACCAACAAAGTAACCTTCTGGTCGGCGAAAAACAGAACCTGCACTAGGATATTCTAGTGGCTGCTTGGCTTTTCTTCTTGCTTGCAAGTCATCCATTCTAGCTTGGATTTGATCTTTATCACTTGAAGTTAACTTGAATTTAGTTTCTAGGACAAGGTAGTTTCTTTGTTGGTAAATGCTTGTTCGATAGTCAAAGTTATGACCAGTTAAGGCATGATTTCGGATAACATTATCATGATCAAGATAATCTACAGAGATAATGACATCTTTCATTTCTCCTCCGTAAGCACCGGCGTTCATAAAAACAGCACCGCCAACAGAACCAGGGATACCACAAGCGAATTCTAGACCTGATAAAGAGTTTTCCAAAGCAAAAGCTGTAAGTTCTTTAAGTGATACCCCACATTGAGCAATGATAGTATTTTCTTCAAGGTTTAGTCTATTAAGCCTTTCGGTTGATATGATAACACCTCGGAAACCAGAATCTGCAAAAAGAAGATTATTCCCACCCCCAATTACCATAGATTTTAAATTTAATCGGTTAACTTCTTTAATCATATCTTGGAGAAGTAATAGAGAATCGGGCATTAAGAAGATATCTGCTGGACCACCAATCTTAAAAGAAGTATGGTTAGATAAATCTTCTTTTTCAATAAGATAATCTGTAGAATATTTAGTTATCAGAGAATTGTACATTATTCTTATCCTCTAAATTATTAAAAAATTTATTAGTTACTTCAACTAATTCTAAGTCTGTATTTATCACTTGAAGTTTACATGGTAATATTTGGCGGAAGTAGTCTCCATATCTTGTAGTAATAACTCTTTTATCGAGGATAATGACAACACCTTTATCGAGTTTACTTCTAATCAATCTTCCAAAGCCTTGTCTGACTTTAAGTAAAGCATTTGGTAGCATAAAGTGCATGAAAGAGTTCTTCTTTTGAGATTCAAGTTTTTCAATATAAGCTTCAACTATCGGTTCAGATGGAACTTGGAAAGGAAGCTTAAAAACAATAAGTTGGGAGAGTGAATCACCTTGGACATCCACACCTTCCCAAAAAGAAGATGTTCCTAAAAGAACAGAGTTTTTGTTTCTTTTAAATTCATTTAGAATAGAGTTTCTGCTTCCAGAGATACCTTGTGCCAGAAGTTTGATTCCTTGTTCAAAGAGGGGTTCTTGCAGCTCTCTATAGGTGTAGTTAAGGTCTTTATAAGAAGTAAAGAGAACCATGCTACCTTGTTTAGTATTGGAAATAAGAGTATTAAGTATTTTCAAGGCTTGGTCCACGTAAAAGCTATCTTTTGTGAAAGGAAGAAAGTTAGTAACGAAAAGCTTGGATTGCTTATCATAATCAAAAGGTGATGGAACAATAATTTGTTCAATAGGCTTATCTTGGAGCAAGGCAAGACCTGATTGGTTCATAAAGAACTTGAACACACCTCTTATAGCTAAAGTAGCAGAGGTCATTACTAGAGTATCAATAGCGTTATAGAGGAAACCATGCAATTTTTCATTTACTTCTATAGGGGCATAGTTGATTATTACTAAAGGGAAATCACTATTTCTAGAAGATATTTGTTCTAACCAGATAACATTATCATTCCATTCAGGTTTAGCTAGTTTGATTAATGCTTCTTCAATTTCACTAAGTTGTTGATATATACCTTCAAAATCAGTAAGATATTTATCGTATTGATGAATTAAATCTTTAGATGTCATCCTTAAAAGCTCTGTCAAGCGGAAAAAGCTCTGTGAAAGCTGGTTCCAACTAGTTCTAAGTTGTGAGAAATCACTTTCAAAGTCTGGGATAATAGAAGCATCTTTTAGTCTGAATTTTCCATAAGAACCTTTTTCTTCGACAATATGAGAAAGTTTATTAAAAATGTCCGAGTATAGTTTTTTATTATCAGTAATGAAGTTTATTATAGAATTTGCTTGGGCAATGAAATGAGATTTTGAAGTCTGACTATCTTGCAAGGTATTCTCAATAATATTCAAGAAGTTTGGTAGCAAACCTATTTTCTTTTTCTGCTTAACAAAAACTATATGATTAAGAAGCTGATTAATATCAAAATAAGTTAGACTAAAACCTAGATGTTTCCCTGCAACAGAAGGAAGATTATGAGCTTCGTCAATCACAACTCTACTATATTCACCCAAGGTTTTCTTTTCGTTCATCAAATCAGAAAGTAGGAGTGAGTGATTTACTACTACTAAGCCAGCTTCTTCTAATTTTTTCTTGATAAACATAACATGGCAGGAAGAACCATGAGAACAGCGATTTATTCCTCCACAAAAGTACCTTTCAGAAACAACGAGCCTCCAAGAAGCTGGAAATTTACTTTTATCAAAGGCATTATTCTCTGATATATCTCCAGTTCTTGTCTGACTTTGCCAAATAACTAAGTATAGCAAGCCTTGAGCTTCATAATTTGTCAGAGAATTGATATTCAAAGTGGTTTCTAACCACCTCTTTAGACAGATATAGTTTTCACGACCTTTGACTATCAAAGCCTTAAAGTTAACAGGTAATATCTCAGCTAAAGTAGGAATATCTTTGAAGAAAAGTTGTTCTTGCAAGTTTTTAGTATTAGTCGAAATTACTACTTTACTTTTTGTTCTGGTTGAATATTCTATTGCAGGGATTAGATAGGCAAAAGATTTACCCACACCAGTTCCTGCTTCAACCAAGAGGAGTTGATCTTTCTGAAAAGCAGTTTCAACAGCTTGAGCCATCATTATTTGCCCTTCTCTCTCTTCATAATTAGCAAATTTCTGAGAGAAAAGACCAGAACTTCCAAGCACTTTTTCGATAGAAGGGTAGTCTGATGATTTTACTTGAGAATCAATGAAGTTAATCTGCGAATTGTATATTGGGAAATCACTATCCTTAACAAGGGCAGTTTTTTGTTGATACTCAGTAATTTTCAAGAGGATAGAGTTGATATCACTATCTAAATTCGCTATTGAAGCAATTTGATATAAAACTCTATTTTTAGGATATGGAATATTTTCAACAACATAATTTATCAGTTTGTAGAAAAGTTCACCTAAAAGTTTTGAAGTATCTTGGCAATTACTTGGAATTTCTATTTTAAGATTAAGATTATTTCCAAGTTCTCCTAAATCAAAGTGTTGAGAAAAAGGGAAATAGATCTTCATTATATCATAAAGATCATAATGGTAGTCTAAAAAAGGAGTTAGATTTTGTTGGATAATATGATGAGTTAAAAAACTTGATTGATCAATATTATTAAAGAAGAGTAGAGTATTATCACCTACAAAGTCATCAAGTTCTTTCAAAACATTTTTCAGAGGTTGGCCATAATGATTTAATGTATTTAAGGAGATATCTAAAGAAGCTAGTGCTACTGGGGATATGTCATAAGTTGCTTGTATATAAGAATGAAATTGGTCTACAGCTTGACCTTTTTGGAAAAGTGTAGCACCAATTTCAACAATGTTATTTATCTCAGGTTTTATTCCTGTAGTTTTTATATCTACTGCAACAAAACTGAATGCTTGCAGAATTTCATTTTTCACCAAACCATCCTTAATCGCGATCTAAATTATATCTTTTGATCTTCTTAATTAGTCCTTGTCTACTTAATCCAATTGCCTTAGCAGCTTGTGTCTGATTCCAATCAGTTTCTTCTAAAGCTTGGGTAATCATTTGAATCTCTAGTTCTTCTACAGCATCTTTTAGAGACTGTGGTTTTGATAAAAGATTGATAGTCGTTTTATTAGCTGTAAAATGAATAAGTTCAGGTGAGACATCTTCCGCTTTAATAAATGCATTATTATCAGCTAAGGTAACAGCTCTCTCTATTTCGTTTTCTAGTTGTCTGACATTACCAGGCCATTCATAATTTTTAAGTATAGTCATAGCTTCATCAGTAATACCAGAAACTTTTTTATTAATATGCTTATTATATTTATCAAGGAAGTGCACTGCTAATAAAGGAATATCATCCCTTCTCTCGGTTAAAGCAGGTACTTGAATTCTGATTACATTAAGTCGATAGTAGAGGTCTAGTCTAAATTCACCAGTTTTTACTTTATCGATTAGTGAGACATTAGTAGCACAGACAACTCTAACGTTCACTTTTTCAGTTTTAGTCGATCCAACCCTTTTAACTTCACCCTCTTGTAAGAATCTTAGCAGTTTTGCTTGAGTGGATAAAGAAATATCAGCTATTTCATCAAGGAAGAAAGTACCTCCATCTGCAAGTTCTAAGAGACCTTTTTTATCATAAGCTGCACCAGTAAATGAACCTTTGACATGACCAAAGAGTTCTGATTCAAGCAGAGTTTCTGGTAAAGCACCACAATATTGAGCAATAAATTGTTTATTTCTCCTAATTGAGCTATAATGAATTGCTCGAGCAATTAATTCCTTACCTGTTCCACTTGGTCCTTCTACTAGTACCGTAGTTGGAGTATCTTTGATTCTGTTAATCAAATCAAATATTTCCATCATCTTTTTACTTTTACCAATTATATTAAATGGATTTGATTCGATTAACTCGCCTCTTATTTGAGCGTGTGTCTTTTCTAAATCTGAAGTTCTGATATTTTCGATTAAAACGATGATTTGATTGCACAAAGCAGAAATCATATTTATTGATTTTTCAGGGAAGTAGTGAGTGCCATGTTTGGTCATCAAGATTATAACACCTTGAGATTTATTCCTTAAAGATAGTGGGAAGGCAACAATATGATTATAGATTGGAGCTATAGAAGGTTGCTTATAATCTATCTTCTTTGCAGAAGTATAAGATTGTTTAGCAATGTCCATAATTACATCAAAGTATTTTTCATTTTTTTCAATATTGATTAATTTCAAATATTGCCAGCTGTCTTTAATAGCTTGATTGTTATAAAGGCAAACTATTGCAGAGTCAGCTTCGGAAAACTCAACTAGTTTATTGGAAGATTCTTCAAGCAGAGTGTCGAAGTTGGTAATTGTACCTAAATCTTTGGTTATCTCATAGAATTTATTAGTTAACTCTACTTGATTTCTCGATCCTTCTAATTCAGCTTTATGTTCTTTAGTTATGTTGGCTATTAATATGTCATTTTTCTCAAGAAGTTTAATTGCCCCAAATTTCTTTATAGATTTTCTGTTATTATTCAGTATCTCTAAAGCTTGCTCCCAATCTTGTTCATCAGCAAGAATTGTGGCTAGTAGATAGTTTGCTTGAGCAAGTTCATACTGTTTTGAGTTAGATAGGAAAAGCTCAATTGATTTTAAGATGTACATCTTTGCAGATTCATAATCATCTCTTTCCAAAATAGCTTTAAGGTAATATGATTTACCTAATTCATTTGTTAGATTTAATTCTTCAGCAATTGCTAAGGCTTGATTTAAATAATAGGCTGCACTTTCATAGTTGTGGGTCATAACAAAATACATGGCTTGTTTTTGATAACCTTCAACAATTTTATGTTTAGCATCTACAGATTTAAAGAAATCTAAGCTCTCAACTAGATAAGAATAAGCTTCTTTAAACTTATGTAGATTAGTTAGTACAGAACCAATATTACCATATAAGTCAGCTTTAATATTCTCATCATTTACTTTCGGTAAGAGTTCAAGTCCTTTGAAATAAAGGTCGTAAGCTATATTAAATTCACCTCTTTTTTCATATATTTCACCTAGGTTGCTGTATGAAATGATTAGTCCATCAAAATCATCGTACTCAAGACATTTATCGATGGCTTTTTGATAATACTCTATCGCTTTGTCCCAATCTCCTTTAGCATTGAAGAGAGTACCTAGGTTATTGTAGGTTGGTATTAATACTCTAAAGAAATTGAAATTAATAGCTATCTCTAATGACCTTCTAAAAGCATCTTCAGAATTTTTATAATTCTTTTCGTCCATATAAGTTACGCCGAGATTATTATAAATATTAGTAATCTGGTATGGGTCATTAAGCAAAGTTTGAATCTTTAGAGCTTCTTTTAAGTAGTATATTGATTCAGATCGATTACCTTTATCATCCATTAAACCACCAAGATTATTATAACAGACAGATATACCTTTAAGATTGTATCTGTTCTTCTCTAAATCCATACTTTTCTTATACATTTCTTCTGAGTTGTCATACTCTCCCTTGAACTGGTACAAGACACCTATATTATTATAAACTGCTGCTAAACCGAGAAAGTTTTCGGATTTCTTATAATATGTTTCAGCATCCATGAAGAGGTCTGCGGCTTTATCATAGTCATTCTTAAAGTAATAAAGTTTTCCTGACAGCTTTTTAGCATCTCCTAATATGTTAGACTGAACCTTTTTGTCATCAATCTGAAAAGCACTGTTGACTACTTGATCAATAATATCACTGGCTTCAACGAAATCTTCTCCCTCCATTAATATATCAGATTTTAATAATAGAATCTTAATCTTCCAAACTAAGTCAATATTTTCTGGAGAGTACTGCTTAATAATTTCTAAGGCAAAATTTGACGAATTTGAATTGAATAAAGCTGAGGCTAAATAATAGATTATTTCTGCCTCAGGTGTAGCATGTTTACTACAGATATGTAAGTATTCGCGGAAGTAATCTACTGCCTTCTCATAATTATTTAAATCAATGTGGGCCAATCCCAATTGTTTGAGAATTTCTAATTTCTTTTCAATTTTCTTATGTTTAGAAAAGAGGAACTTAAGGAGTTGAATTTTGCTTTCATAATCATAAAGTGAGTCTAATTGAGCTAAAGATTCTTCAAAGAGATTAGAACTGTGGTTGTTTAGCAAAATAAAATAGTTAACAATATTATAAGGCTCTAAATTAAACTGTTGCAAAATATCAACAACTTCTTCAATTTTATCTTGAAATTTTTTCAATGTAAGAGTGTCAAAAAAGTCTTTATATGAAGAAACTTTATGTATGTAATAGTTCCCTTTAAAATCAACAACTAAATAGGATTTTACTAGAGAGTCTAAATTCTTGTCTAACTTAGTAGAAAAGATCTTTTTAAGAATCTTATACTCGGCATGATTATCTAGGAGATAAATGTAAAATAATAGGTCTTTTTGGACATCAGTTAAAGAGTCAATAATGTCGGTGTGAATTTTGAAACTGTCTAAGTTCTTATCAATGAATTTTGACAGGTCTAGCTTTCCTTTACTTTTTGCTAAAGAAGATACAATATAGTTGACTATGTAGAGATTGCCTTTGGAAATATTCTTTATAATCTCAGCTTCGTTTTGGAAATCACTTTTAATGTTTGGGAAACTCACTGTCAAGATTTTTACTATGTCTTCTTGAGTGAGGAAATCTAAGATAAATTTATCTGAGAATGTAAAGTTATTTTCTGGTGTAAAAGCAACTACTTTTAATGGAATATCATTCCAATAATTGATGATATACTGAATGAAGTCTTTGGTATAATTATCTAATAAATTACAGTCATCAATGAGTATTATACATGGTCTTGCAAAGTCTCTTAGTTTTAATTGTTCACTAAAGAAAAAGAAAAAATCATACTTCTGGCCTGTTTTATACTCCTTACTTAAGTCGTGGATCATTTTGAAGTCTTTGTCATTTATGCCTGTCATCAACTGCACAAAGTCTTTAAAATGATTTTGACCAAATATTCTCGGAGTTAATATTTGGTAAAAGCTACCCTTACTCTCTAATCTGTGAATAAGGTTTTTAAAAAGAAGCGATTTTCCAGTTCCAGAGTTACCTGTTACTTCAATCAAAGAAGACCCTTTGTCTTCTAACTTATTTATTAGCTCAGATAGCTTTGAGATCTTCTCAACAATATACTTTTCCATAGCTTGGTTAGTACCTATTTCCATGACAACCCCATTTAAATTTATAAGTGATTATTTATGTGTAAACTTCGTATAACCATCTGTAAAGATTCGATACAATTTAGTCAAGAAAAAAAAATTAATTTAAGAAAAAGTCAAGATGAGACTATTTTTACTACCAAATACTTTATTTCAAAGTTATTGATAGTGTCATACTTATGCCATACAAAGGTGTTGGATTGAGTTAAAGAAATATTTATTTATTCATTTCCCATACAGAACTTTTCTTAATCAAACAAGATAATACATTAATACATTACAGAGCATGAGTATAGGTAAACCCAGACAGTGAACTTGACCTTTGTGATTAGCTCGATATTATTCTGTTTAAAAACAGGGATTTTTTCTGTTTTAACTACACTTCAGATACAAAGGCTTCTACTAGTATTGGTAAGAAGATAAAAGGAAGAGAAATACGACTATTCTACAATTTGCAAGTTTTTTGCTTCATTCAGTCTATCCATTATAATTTCATTTTTAAGCTTTTCTTAAAAGTATGAAAATCAAATCTCGGTTTCAGTTCTCTAAAAATTGGCAAATGCTTTGAAAATCTCTTAGTGAGAGACTGATTTATTACTTGGTATCGTATATGAAGTAAGAGATGTTAACATAATAGACAAATCTAGAAGTAGTCTAATCGTTACATATTCTTAAAAAATATATATTAATTTATTTGACCTAGATAAAATGTTGATAAAATATCCATAAATACCGAGAAAGAAACAAGTTAAAAAAAATGATGCTTGTTGCAAAATATGAAATACCCTGTTATAAAGTTTTGATGTGCTATTGGTAATAAAAAACTAGGCTAAATAGCTCTAAATTATATTCTACTAAAAAAAAGAGAAAACACTTGACAATTTCCTATTCTAGCTATCAAATCGTACCTATATCAGTATGCTTAGCACATTGAAGCATGTTTTTGAAAAGAAAAATTATAAACTTATATAGGAGATGATGCTTATGGAAAGCGGTTTTAATGGTATTTTAACTAATGTAAAAAACCGAGGAGAACCTTCTTTTTGGTCTGGAAATTTTGAGAGAGAAGTACAAGAATTTAAGAGTTTTGAAACAAGAAACACTGAGAATCTCAGTAATTTCTTACAGATATTAGAAAAAAAATTGTAATTTGGAGGTTTCAAATTATGTTAAACAAACATCCGATTTTAATCTTATTGTTCGTAATGCTGACAAGTTTAGCTTTTGCTGCGACAACAGTAACAGCTAGTCACACAATTTACGATCCGGATGACGTCGAACAAGAAGTCGCAATTGTAGGGTATACTGTTCATTTTGATGTAACAGTAGATACTGATGCTACAACTATCGACTCTGTAAAAATCAAGAGTGATAATATTATTGGCGAAACTGAATCTTTTGGCTTAACTTTAGCTAGAAGAGCTGAATACTCCTTCTTTGGAGATTATATAGTTGAAGCCGGTGATGTTAATGAACCATTATTAGGTGATATCTACCAAGTATTTGTTTTTGTAGATGGGTCATCAGTCCCTCTCAACACTACTGAAAGCTATAACCTAAAAATCGATAATGAAATTCCGTTTATAACAAATGGAAATTCAACTAGAATTGAATCCGTTCCACCTGGAAAACAAATTTTCGGTATAGGTGACGAGATGAAATTCGTCTTTAATAGAGACTGGAATAATCCTACTAAGGATGTAATTGATGTTAAATTAGATTTAACTTCAATTGGGGGTCCTGCTGAACTAGCTACAACCAGAAATGGTAATTTATTCACAGCTACTTATGTTCTAACTGAACTTGAGCCAGATAGATTACCTGGTCCTGGAACTACTGGTTATGTAGCATCAGTTACTATACCAATGACAATGACTGACCAATGGGGCAATGTAAGTATTCCTCATTCTTCAAATGTTATCACTGGTGATGTTAATGGTGATCCTTATCCTGCTGATAGAATGCCTCCTACATTAGGAAACATTTCTGATCTATACGACAATGATCAATTCAGATTCTCACCAGGAAACGATATGATGGGTGACTGGGATACAGAACCTAACACTATCACTGCTAAGATTGATATTCCTGGATTCGGACAAGCTGGGAATGCGAGTGCATTTGAAATACTAGTTCAAAATGAAAACACAGATACTAATGTTGGTAACATCACTTTTTCTATAGATGATCCGACTGTTTCAGTTAATGGTGATGAGGTTACATTTATTTGGGATGGTAAAGTAAATAATGTACTACTTGATGAAGCTGTGTACGGTTTGACTTTAGTGAGTATGATGGATGAAGCTGGAAATAGTGTTAGTTTGACTCCACTACCTCCAGTTGTTAATCCTGATATAGCTGACGGTGAGACAGAACTTAATGCTTTAGACTTTGTCTTAGATAATACAGCTCCTATTTTTGAAAACCTTAATGGTTCTGCTTCTGAATTAAGAATATTTGATTCAGCTAGTGATAACCAAAGATATACCCTAAATAGATATATTGATGAAACAGGTAATGATCCTGGAGAAGAAGATTCTTGGGGTCCTGAAGATGTTTTAGATTCTACTGATCAAGTTTATTTCACATTCTCAGTAAAAAGAGACTTCTTAAATGACTTAGAACCTGAGAGAAAAGAACAAGTAAAGTATTGGGTAGAAATTGTTTCTGATACAGACAGCAACTTTAAAAAATATTTCTATCCTACTGCTTCTAGTCTTGGTGAAGATACTTCAGTAAAAACAGACATCAATTTTGTAAATACAGAAGCTTATGCAGCTGTTAATAGTGATGGCTCTTTCAGTTGGTCACCAAGTGATCAATCTTGGATAGCTGGAGATTACACTGTTACTGCTTATATCCAAGATAATGCAGGTAATATTAGAACAGATGTTAAATCAGTTGAATTGGTTAACCAATTTGATGGATATGTACCTCCTGTAATACCTCCAGATCCAACTACTCCTTCAGATATCGTGTCTTATGATGTAACTTCACGTCATCAAGGTGGAGCAAACGGACTTGAAACTGTAGATGGTACTACTCCTGTATTCTATGTAAATTCATACTTTACAGCTAATAATACAGAGCAATATTTTGATACTGGTGATAACTCAATTGATATAGTTGTAGAAGTTGATAACATAATCAATGCTGAAAAAGTTGTTTTCACTAGAAATAATAACGATTTACCTGCTGCTTTTAATGCAGAACTTTCAAATTTTGACGCTAACAATAGTGTTACTTTGACTGTTCCTGTTTCAGCATTTGCTGAAAATGCTACAGGTACTTATACCTATGGTAATGCAACTTCTGATGTAAAAATCGAAGTAATTACTAGAGATATTGAAGATGGCAACTTTAACATTAGTAATGTTGCTGCAGGAGATCGATCATTTAAGATTGTTAGACCTGAAGAACCTGTGTGGCCAGAAATCGTTGGTGATATAGTAAATGTCGTACCTCACTGTATTAGTCCTGGTAATCCTTCTTGGGCATATGATGCAGCAACTAATCCAGCTAATGAAGCTGGAATGGCTCATAATGGTATTGATAAACCTTTCAACGAAATATCTTTTACTATTGGTAATTCTTCTGTAGATTATGAATGGAACTTGAGAGTTTATGATCCAGATGATGAAACAAAAGTTAGAAGTATTTCTGGTAATGAAATTGCTGGAATTGGTAACTTTAGCGAAACAATGAACTTTGCTAACTTAACAAACTCTAACAATAATATTGTTGGTGCTTTAAATAGCAAACTTCTTAATGTTGAACTTAAAGTTGTGCCTGAAGCATATTCTGACACTGGATATATTGCTCCAGAAAATGCTTTCTCATATGCTACAACTCGTGTAGATAATGAAAATCCTCAAATTCTCGGTACTAATGCTGAAAATTATATTCCAAATCCAGCTGGTAATACTTTATACTTAGCTAATGGAATAAATAGTTTTAGTTTTGATATTGAAACTTCTGAGTACTTAGTAACTGATAATGGTGCTGGAAATACTTGGTCAGCTGTAGTATATGATGAAGATACTTTAGAGTTAGTTCCTGGTGCGATTGTAGATATTACAGCTACACCAACTAACCCAACTGATACATTTGTTTGCCCTACAACTGGAACTATAGGATACAAGAACTTCAATATTACAGCAGAAATTGATAATTTTGCTGATGGTGTTTTAGAGAATGTAAATTATACTTTAATTCTTAGAACCCCAAATGATTTTGGTGGAAATCCTGGAAGATACAATAATCCTCCTTTCCCATATGATGCTGATGCATGGCATACTGACTCTTCAGAAGCTTTTGTTCACTTTATCGTGTTAAGAGAAGCTCTACAAGTTGTTTCTGCTTCTGGTCAGTTCTACTATATTAATAGTGATACTGATATGGTATTGGATAAAGCAGCTGAAGCTGGTGATTTCCAATTTACTGTTAGTATTAATGGTTATCCTGGAATTACTCCAATTGAAGCTCCAGCTCGTGGTGTTGAAGAATATCTCTTTGATGTTGATTTCTCTAACTTCACAGGTATAACAACTAATGCTCCTCAAGTAAATGATTTAGGAAATGGTAACTGGGAAATTACTTATACTGGTTCTTATACTGGTATAGCTAATGGAATTAATAACGGTGAAGTTATTGAAATCCCAGTAAACCTATCACTAGGATTTGCTACAGGTGATGTTGCTGTTCATGAATATGATTTCACTTATTCAGGTGTTACTTATGATAATGAAGCTCCAACATTTACTGATAACTTAGTTCCAGATACTGTTGATGAAAACACAATCTTAACATTAAGTTATGAGATTACTGATGCAATAGCTGGTGTTCAAGCTGATAAAGTGACTATCTCTTGTTCAGATAACAGCTTAATTCCTGATAATACTTTAGCTACTAATATGGGCTCAGATATTTATCAGTGGCAAATTGCTATTCCTAATAACTATGATACAAATACATTAACTTTTAATTTAGTAGCACAAGATATGTTAGATAATGAAGAGACTCATACTCATACTATCGACATTACTCCTATGCCTACTGTAAGTAATGTTGCTGTTCAAAATAATAGTCCAGAAAATCAAAACATTATTAAAGATGGTGATGTTGTTGATGTAACTTTCGAGTTAACTGACAGTGAAAGAATTGATGCTGTTACTATTACTCTTAATGATGGACAAATCTTTAATGTTGCTAATTATCAAGATGGTTTAAATACTTTCGTAATTAATTCATTTGATACTAGTGATTATGATCAATATGAAGTAGTTTCTGCTAATGTTGAAATATCTCACCCATATAATGGATTAGATGATTCTTCTGATGTTAATAGTAATCCTGCTCTTTCTACACCTTTCGTTGATGAAGATCAAGTTGTTATTAGCGATATTAAGTTCTTCGTTAATGGCCAAGAAAATGTAGATAATGAATTCTCAGCTGAGTTAGAAGATGATTTCTACGTTGAAGGTATTTTCGTTGCTTATCAAAATCATATTGATATCAATAATGTAATTCTTAACTATACTCCAACAGCTGCAGCTGGACTTCCTACTCTTATGAGTACTACTTTTGAAAGTGAAGAAGTTAACGGATTTATTAAGAATACTTATGTTTATAGATGGGAACAAGCTGATTTCGATTATAATGAATTTGTTGATGCTGGTAACCCACCTTATGGTTATGTTGAATTAAACTTCAATCTTGAAGTTACTTCAGACTATGATTTCTATACTATATATAATGAACCAGCAGTTGCTGTAGCTATCCAAGATATTCCTACAGTTTCTAATGTGAATATATATAATGTAGAAGCTCCTGATCAACATCTTGATCAAGCTAGTCATATAGACATAGCTGAAAATAATAATAAAGTTAAGGTAACATTTGAATTAACAGATGCTGACAGAATCAGCCAAGTTGAAATTACTTTAAACAACGGTACTGTTGAGACTGTAACTAGTGGTTTAGTTAATGGCCTTAATACTGTTATTATTGATGATTTTGGTATTGGTAATCCTGAATATGCAACTCTAAAAGTTGAAGATCTTACAATTACACATCCTTATGAGTATTATGAAACTGAATCAAGTACTGCTTCTACTAATATTGATGTTCCTTTTGTAGATAATAACCAAGTTGTTATTAGTGACTTAAGAGTTTATGTTAATGGTAATGAAACTGAAAACTATTTCTCAATAGACCCTAATCAAAACATCAGATTTGAAGCTGACGTAATTGCCTACCAAGGTCAGTTAACAACTTCTAATGTTGTTCTTACTTATAAAGGTATTCAAGCTACTTCAGCTCAATACGAAGGTGATGTTTTTGAATCAGAACCTGTAACTGGTTTTGAAAAACATACTTATACTTATTCATGGGATAACACAGATTTTGATTTTGATAGTTTCGAAAATCAAATTAATGGTTATGAAGTTGTTGATTTTGTTGTTGAAGCAAGATCTGATTTTGATTTTGTAGCAACTCCTTATAATCAAGATGTTGTTGCTATTAATGTCCCTGAATATACATTTAATGGTATTGCCCCATCACGTTATGTAGGATATGACCCTGAAGGTTGGTTTGCCCCAGAACATGATGTTGAATTAACTATGACTGTTAATTCTGTTTTAGCTGATATTAACCCTATCGCTGAATTCGACAATATCACTAATGACTTCCCTGATACTAATTGGATTAACGGTACAGTTGTTACAACTTCAACTAATCCAATTCCTGGTGTAACAATTTATAACCACCAAATTACTTGGGTAAGAACTCCTGATGTTCAAGCATGTTGGAATACTTATGATGATGGTGATAACATTCAAATAGAAGTAAGATACGATGACTTCTTTGCTGTTAATCCAATCTCAATTTTTAAATCAATCAAAATTGATTTAGAAGTCCCTACTTACGGTGAATATACTATTGTTCAAGCTGCTAGCAATATCAATGACTATGCTACTGCTAATGTATTGCCAGGTATTAATAACTTAAGTAATCAAGTTAATAGCTATAACTTTGACCTTACTCTAAATGATCCAGAAGATCTTACATCATACCAATTTGATGGTTCTCTTTATGTTAAGAGAATTGTTGAAGATATGAATGGTGTTTCAGTTGCTGAAGCTGGTGTAACTTTACCAAGTGTTGATCCTACTTGGACTGTTACTCTCTTAGGTAGTGAGTTAGTTAATGTTAATCAAAGAGCATTAATCTGGAAAGTTACTCCTGTAGATAACACTGCTGTTGAGAATACAGATATTGTTACTATTCAATTCAATGAATTAGAAGACCTTGTAAATCACAAGAACTATGCTGGTGAAAATTATAACTCACCTTCTAATAGATATCTTGCTGTAGGTCCTCAAGCTACAGTTGAATTCATCGCTAGTCAAGCTGACGTTGACGGTATTACTGCTTTCCAATATGATGGTTTAGATAGAATGAATGCAGCTACTTCACCATACATCAGTAATGGCCAAAGAATAGGTGTAATCTTAGATGTTCAACCATTAGCTACAGATAATGCTAATGTTACTAATGTAGAAATTTTAGCTGATCATTATAACAATGCAAATCAAGGATGGATTGCTCTTGCTTATGATGCAGTTAATGATCTTTATTTCTTAAATAGTGACATTATAGTAAATTCAACGGTTGGTTGGAAAGAACTTGAATATAGAATTACTTATTCTACTAATGAAGTTAGTCAACAAACTGTTGCTAATGTGTTCAATCTAATTGATGGTACTACAACAAGCTTAGATGAAATCTATGTTTGGAGTGAAACTTTAGGTGAAAATGGTATGTATTATGTAACTCCTGGCGACGAAGCTACTACTATTAGAGTAATATTTAGTAGTGAAGCTCCACTTGCAGGAACTACCGCAAAACCTTATGTTACACTTACAGATTTCAACAATATCTTAGATATAGCTAGTCCTTATGTTGTACCACAAGATAAAATCTCTTGGGATGGAATGCAATGGGTTGCTGAAATGACAGGTATTCCTGTAGTTACCAACCATAACCAAACTTCTCAAGTTGTTAGTGTAACTGCTACAAATATTACAGGACAATCTACTCCTGCTTCAACAAAGACTATTTCATATGCTGGTTCAGGACCTATTGTTCCGTTAATTCAACATGTTGAATTAGTCACTGGAAATGCTACAAATTATTTAGCAGTAAGTGAGAATCAAACTGTAGATCCTGTAGTTAATGTATATATTGATACTCAATTCCAAGAGTATATTGATAATGTAACTATTGAGCCTGTTGCTGGATTAACATTTGGTGCTTACTCAATTGCACCAACTGTTATGCATAGCTCACAATGGCTAGTAACATTCCCTGTTACAATAACAGATCCTACTCAATTTGCAGAAAATCAAATTATTACTCTTGATATTACTTCATATAGAGATCCTTTCGATAACATATTAACAAATGTATTCGAACACGAAATGGAACTTGATGTTGAAGTTGATGGTAACGATTTTGATATCGTTATTAATAACCCTGGAACTCAAAATCCTGTATTAGGTTCTTTTGACCTAACAATAGACTTCACTAACTTTGGTGAATCACTTAATCCTGCTTATGTTCCTGCTGGAACAGACTTTGTAGTTAGTGGTGATCAATTAGTTAATGATATGACTCCAGTCATCAATGGTAATGCTGCAGTTCTTACAATCAATGCTAATGATTTCACTGCTGATGCAGCTACTCTTGGTAATACAGATTTCACAGTAACCTATACTAATATATATGGTTTTGAAAAATCTGAAGATATTAACATCTTATTAGATGCTACTGCACCACAAGTTGTTGCTAATGGTGTAACATTTAACTCTCCTGTTGGCTCTGCTAGCTATAACTGGGGTGATGTTATTATTTATGACCAAGACTTCACTTCTCTAGTAATTGAACTTGAAGATCCAAGTATGTTTGGTACCAACGGTATCGGAAATATTGTTGCTAATTTTAACTTAGTTGAAATTGGTGTTACTCCTAACACTGATGCTATCAATAATGTTAATATTTCCTTCAATGGTTCAATTGCTGAATTTGATTTCAATAATGGTTATTCTGGATTCGATTTAGCTGAAGGTGATTATCAAATTACTATAGATGCTACTGATGATTTAGGTAACAACTTCACAGATACTAAGACATTCAGATACGCTCACTCACCTGCAGGTGTTTCTGCAACTACCGACCCTGCTATTACTCTTAATAGTGGAAACGATATTGAACTTGAATTCCTCGTTAATGACCCTGATGGTGTTGTTAATACAGTTGAATTCCAAGTTTATCTAGATGCAGATAATGATGGTGATTATACTGATGATCTTGGAAATCTTGTTCTTCAAACTAATGATGCTGTGTATCCTTATGGCTTCAACTGGGATTTAAGTAGCCCTCAATACACTTCTTACCTTTATAATGCAAATTATGATGGTAACAGTGATGGTGATAACTTAGACCTTGATGAAAATATAAGAAATTATATTGTTAGAGTTCTTACTACAAGTAGCCAAATGAGATCAGTTTCTGATGCTCAGTTCACTTACTCAGTTGCTGATGTTACAGCTCCTGAAGTATCTGATGTTCTTGCTGCTGGTTCTAATTCTCTACAACTTGTTTATGACTATATCACACCTGCTAACAATAATGTTAACTTAACAGCTCTTGTTGGTACATGGATAGATGTTGACTACGTTGAGTTAACTGTTAATGGTGATGTATTAGTTTATGATATGGTTAATCCAATTAACTGGATTTATGATGCAAGTGATATTGGCCAAGTTGTTATTACTGCCAAAGCTTATGACTTTGTTGGTAATGTTTCAGCTGAAACTGACTTCTCAACTGTTCTCGAAATTGTAAATCCTTCATATGACAAGTTCTATGATCTTACATTGATTGATTATACAAACTTCGATAGTGATAATGCTATTGCTAATGGAACAGTATTTGCTCCAAACAATCCATTAACAATGAACGATATCAGAATCTATACCGTTTATCCAAATGGTTTAGAGGGAATTGAAGAAATTCAGTTCTTTGTTAATAGAATAGAAACTGCTTCAGGTAATGTAGTAGCTACACTTCCAGTTAATAATGATGCTGCTGTTAATCCTCAATACGGAAATACTAATGTAGTTGATCCTGCTAATTGCTATGATGCTACTGCTGATCTCTGGAATAGCTGGATTACTGTTGATCCTAACTTATATACTAATGATGGTAACTATGATGGTACAGATTATTCTTATGAATTCTATGCTGTTTTAGTTGATGAATATACTGGTCTTGAAGTTATTCCTCAAGTAGGTATCGTAAATGATAACGCTGACTTCAGAGTTGATTATATGAAACCTGAACTTGTAGTGAATAATACTTCTGTGACTCATACTTCATATGCTTACTATAATGGTAACACTGATAGATTAGTATTTGATTATGTTGATTTCGATGGACTTAACATTAACAATTTCGTTGTTGATTATAACGCAGTTAATGTAGCAGATAATGCAAATATCACAATCGACGCTTTAACAAATACTGTATCAATTCCTTGGACTGGCCTTAATACTATCACTGGTGAAGGTACAGTTACTTATAACGTTACTGTTACTGATGCTAATGGAAATGTATCAGAAATAACTCCAATCGATGTTTATGTTGATAACCAAGCTCCACAAACAGCTATAGCAAGTCTTGCATATATGACAGATGCTGACAATGGTGGCGAGGCTATGAACCAACTTCATAACTTCGATGGTAACCCAATTGCTGTTATGGCTGATAATTCTGAGAACTTAACTATCCAAATCGATAGAGGACAAATCCTTGGTTTATCTTCAGAAGATACTGAAAATTGGGCAAATCAAACTCAACCTTGGTATGCAAATACTAATGACGATATTTATCCTCCTGTAAAACTATATAGAAATATAGATGGTGCAGGTTGGAATTTAATCGCTTATGATCACGAAGTAGATGCAAATGATATGTACCAATTCGATGTAACTGTTGATACAGGTGCTATTGTAGAATTTGCAGTTATCGCTGAAGATACTCGTGGTAATGTTGAAGGTGATGTTGTACCATTCGATGGTATTATTGATAATTACCAAATTGATTTAACTGTTAATGTTCTTTATCCAACAGATATCACAACTACTATTGTTAATCACAATGCAGATGATGTTATCTCTGGCTTAGAATTATTAACTGCAAATGTTGCAACTCCAGCTGGTGTTCAATCAGTTGAATTCCAATATAATGATGGAACAAACTGGTTACCTATTGGAACTGATGATTCAATGGCTGATGTTGATTATCAATTCTCAATTGCTAATGCAAACATTCCATTTGTTGTAATTCCTGGTGTTCATATTGAAATTATTGACAGTGCTCTCAACACTTCATGGGTTGAATTAGATAATGTTAATGATATCTGGACTGCAGATGTTACCTTAGCACGTGAAACATATGTAGTTAATTACTATGTTGATGCTAATAATGATGGTATTATTGATGCTGTAGAAATGGTTAATAACTTTGTTGTTACCAAAAATATCAATGCAGATGGATTTGCGTATCAATTCGATACAACTACAATCCCAGATGGTTCATACCTCTTCAGAGCTGTACCATTTGATAACTTAGTAGCTACAGATGATATAGCTGCAGCAGTTGAAATGAACTTAATCATTGATAACACTGCACCAGTATTTGATTTAACAGCTCTTAATTATGTAATGCTTGATTCTTACAAAACTCTTGCTGAAAATGTTGAATTTACATTAGATTATGCTAATCCAAATGATGTTCATACAGTTCAAGCTTGGTTAGTTGATGTAAATAATCCTGTAAATACATACCAAATAGTTAATGAAGTTTATGCTGCTTACGATGTAAGACCAAATGATTTCTCTCTTGTTCTTGCTGGTGTTCCTGATGGTAATTACTATCTTGAATTAACAGTTGAAGACTTCGTTCTTAACCCTAATAATCAAACCCCTGTAATGGGTGATGATCTTCATATTGATACAAACGCTCCTGTTATTCTTGCAGTAAATAATGCTAATAACATGTCAGGTATCTATACTGAAACTCACACCTTTACAGTACAATATACTGACTATTTAGCTCAATTACTTGATGCTAATAGTAATGGCCTTGGTGTAAAAGCTATCCAAGCTACTTTCACTCATAACACTGTAGATGTTGTAGATGCAAAGATTAGTGATGATGGTGCAAATTTAGTATTTGAATGGACTCCATCACAAGCTATGATGGATGAAGTTATTAATGGTCAAGATAATATCTTGGTTAATGTTGAAGTTGCTTTAACAGATCATAATGATTATGTTTCTCCAGCTTTCAATGCAGGTAACTTCACTCTTAGAAGTGATGAAGTTGGTGCTAGAATTATGGTTGTTTCAGATTTCAGAAATGGTAATGAGACATATCATCAAACTAGTGTAACTAATAATGCTGAAATCACTGATGTAATTGGTGGTAATAACATCAACCTATATGCATTCTTACCAGAAGGTAATAATGTAATTAATCCTAACAATGTTAGATTCGAGTACTGGGATGGAACAAATTGGATTCAATTCGCTGCTAATGGCGTATGGAGTCCTATTGCTAACTTCGCAGGAACTGGAACAATTTCTGGTTATGCTCAATATATGGATGTTAACTGGAATATTGCTAACATGGATGGTGATCAATTAGTAAGAACAGTTTCTGAATATAACTTCGGTGAGGTTATTAATGAAACTACCTTACATATCTGGAACTCTACAATCGTTCCTGAAATTACTGTTTCTACCCTTGATGGTCAAGCAACTGCTGAAGTAAACAGAGGTTCAGAATATGTTGTTTCAATTGGAAACTTCACTTCTACTCACCCTGAATTCTTCAACCAAGTTAACTACATGTATCGTTTCCTAGATGAAAATGATAATGTAGCTTCTCCTTGGAACCAATTAAGTGGCTTCGTAGCTAATGAATACAACTGGACTATTGGCATGGATTATCTCTTTGCTGAAAAAGTTCAAATTGCTGTTCAAATCGAAGATATCTTCAACAATGTATCTGATCAAGTTAACTTCATTGCTAACGGTGGTACACCTTATGTAGTTGATATCGTAGATAGCCAAGCTCCAATGATAACAGATATTACTGTAACTCAAGCTGGTAACCCTGTTGCTGCTGATGCTACTGTAGATATTGCTAATAATCTTGATTTAGCTATCACTGTTGATAATGCTGTTCTTGATTTAGCAAGTCTTGTTATTGCTCTTGACGGCACTGAAGTTCATTCAGTAGCTTACGATACAAATAACCAAGTTAATCCAACTGTAGTTAACTATACATTAGATATTTCAGCTTTAACAACTGCAGCATATCAAATTGAAGTAACTACTACAGATTTTGTTGGTCATTCTTATAATGAAGTCTTTGGCTTCAGCGTAGATACAGATGTACCTACTGGTAACCTAGTTCTTGAAGAAAATGTTAATGGCCAAGTAACTCGCGGTATGGCATATACATTCAATGTTAATAATGCAATGGATAATGTTACTGCTGTAGAAAATTTAACTATCAATTACTTCTGGTTCGATGCAGTTAATAATGTATGGAATCCAATAGTTCTTGATGTTAATGGTCAATGGAATATTCCTCAAACTTGGACAATTGGTGCAAATTATGACTTCAAAGCTGAAATAGAAGATGAATACAATAATGTTGGTGAAACTGTTGTTACATACGAAGTATTTGATAACATTACTCCACTTGTTGCTAATAGCATGAATACACTAGTAGATGATTCTATCTTCAATATGAATGATGAAATTACTCTTACTTTTGATGTTGATGCTACAAACATCATTAACGGAAATATCGAACTTCAATATGCTGACGTTCTTAATGGAACATGGATGTCATTAGGACTCACTCCTGCTCAACTTAATGCTGGTGTTACAGAGGTAACATTTGCTAACTTAGGTCTTGCAAGTGGATTCTATAACTTCAAAGCAATTGTTTCTGATTTTGCTGTCCCTGCAAATCAATTCGAAATTGACTTAGCTTCTATGGTTTATTTTGATGCTGATGCTCCTGAAGTATTCTTCACAAATATTGATAATGATTCAGAATTTGTGCTAGGAGAAATGGTAGCTATCAATGCTGGTGTTAACTACTCTGATGGAACAAATAATATTGCTCCTCAAGATGTTGCTTCAGTTGAATTCAAAGTAAATGGTATCTCACATGCTGTAGTTGAAACTGCTCCTTACACTTATGTATGGAACACTGCTCTATTAGCAAACGTTGGAACCTATACTATTGAAGCAATTGTTACTGACAATGATGGATTTATTAATAATGTTCTACAAAATGTTGTTGTAGTTACTCCTGATGAAAACGATCCTTACGCTGTTATTACTGGCTTCGAATATAATAATGAAGCAATCAGTTCTGACAAAATGTATGCTATGGTTTCTAACTGGGGTAATAATGTAACTGCAGTTGTAGCACAATATACTACAGATAGTATTGTTTGGGAAGAATTTGCAATCAATACTGTTAATAATGACCCTTATTATGAATTCGACTTCAATGCAGAAGCAATTCAAAATGCTGTTGCTATCAAAGTACAGGTTATGATGAACAATGATGAAGAATCTTCTCTTGTTTATCCTCTTAATGTTGCTTATAATGCTGGTGAATTTGAATTAGATGATGCTAATGGAAATATCGAAATTCATGAAAATAACTTAATGATAGTTGATACAGAGAGCATGCCTAACGTAATCAGAATTGATGAAAATGGCTATGCTGGTTATGAAACTATTACTGAAGACTACGAATTCAACTTAGTGGTTAATGCTAATAATGAACTACCAGGTTACTGGTTATCTGGCCTAGCTAATGATGCTGCCTGGATTAAGTTTGTTGAATTAGATGCAATGGCTGCTTCTAATGGTGCAATTGTTAACTACAACAATCCTTACTGGTTTGTTATGTTAGATGATCAAATGCCATTAGCTGATCACTATGCACAACTTACTGACCAAGTTCTTCTTAATTCTAACATCGCTGGTAATGCTACTTATACCTTACCTCTAACAGCTACCCTAGCTGCTGAAGGTGACATCGTGGCTCTTGCTTGGGATGCTGTTCTTGGTGACTTCGTAGAAATTGATGTTGATTATAATGAAACTGATGCAACAATGACCTTCACAGCACCTGTTAATACAGTTGTTACTGTTGGCCAATATGTTGGATTTGAAATGTTTGTAACTGAATTCGCTCCAGTTAATAATGATGTTTATGTCGATGGTACTACATTATGGACTCTTCCAAATGTTGCTATGGACTTTACTGTATATCATGAAGAAACTGAACAAGGTTATCAATTACCAGCTGGTTTCGGTTTAGCAAACATTACTATCACACTTAACAATAGCCAAAATAATGTTAATAACATTGCTCTTGTTAATGGTCTTGTTTCATTTGATTTAGTTAACATGACTGCTGGTGAAAATGAACTTGAAGTTAATGTTGAAATGAATGGTTTCCATGCAAATCAAGCATTAACCTTCTTCGTTGATGACTCAATGCCTACAATCGCATTTGATTCAACAGTTCAATTATCTGCTGCAAATAGAACATTATCAGCAACTATTGAAGATGCTGAAACAGGTCTTGTTGATTATAGCTTAGCTATTACTAATAATGATCCTGCTGTTACAACTGTAATTAATGTTCCTATGAATGAAATCACAGTTACAGGTAATGAATTTAGTTATGAAATGACCGTTGAAGAATTAGTTACTTTAGTTCCACAACCAGTAAGAACAAGAGAAATTGCTTCTCTAAGTGTTCAGTGGACTGCTGAAAACAATCTCAACCAAATCAATGTAATGACAGCTAACGTAACTGCAAATGTTGTAGTTAATAGACCTCAAATTACAATTCAAGACGCTGGCTTCGAAAACGGTTGGTGGTTAAATCCTGCAATGTCTAACGAACTCCTCATGAGTGTTGTTCCAGCAGATGGAAGAACTATTGCTCTTGAAGATATCAACGTTTCTATACTTGCTATCACTGATCTTAACCCAGCTGGTATTCTTATCCAAACTTCTAATCCTGTGGCTACTGCTAATGAAAATGAATATGTATTTGGCTTCGCTCAATTACAACTTCCAAATTCATTAGGTATCAAAGTAAGAGTTAATGCTATTGATGACATAGATGTTAATAATGTTGCTGAACAAACATTCAGTTTAGATTATATGGATCCTGTTGTTACTGCTACTGCTCCTACTAATACAGTGATTAATTTCGGTTCAGATGCTCAAATCGCCTTCTCATTTAATGATCCTCAAGGTCACTTCATAGACGACGATTTAGTACAACATTACTCAGGTGCTTCTGGTATCGATATTTCAACACTTGTACTTACTCTTGATGGAAATGTAGTTAATGGCCAAGTTTCTAATGGTTCTGTTGCTTACGCTGCTTCAGACTTAGTTCCTGGTGCTCACACTGCTATCGCTTCTGTAAGTGACTTTGTTGGTAATACTGCATCTGCTACTGTTAATTTCGATATTGTTGGCGGACCTGCTCCTATCGTGGACTTCAGCCCTCTTGCTAACGGTTCATGGTGGATCACAACTGCTAATAATTATGAATTCGACTTAACTGTTGAATCAGGACATACTGATACAGCTCTTCAATCTGTTGTAGCTAATATCATTCAATTACCAAACAACGAAGTTATCCAAGGACCTTTCTCTGTATCTTTAGAAAATGGAGAAGGTACTATTAACTTCCATGGCGGTATTGTTACTCCTGGTCAAAATGCTATCAAAGTTGAAGTGATTGCTGAAAATGATTGGGCTATCCAAACAGTTTCTAGTCAAACATTCCCAATTGATAATAGCAGACCTGAATTAACTATTGTTAATCCTGAAATTAATTACTCAGTAATGGTTGGAAATAATGTTAATGTTAATATCATAGCAAACGACAATATGTCTGGTCTAGCTATGTCTTCTATAAAAGTTACTTCTTTAAACGGTGATTTCACTGTTGAAGAAATTGACTCAGATACTCCTGAAGCATTTAACTTAACTGTTTCAACTGATGATTTAATTGCTGGTACTTATGTAATCGAAGCTCAAGCTAAAGATATGGCTGGTAATGTTACTACAATTACTAGGAACTTCGCTGTTTCTGCACCAGCTCCAATCATCACAATCTCAGCTCTTGATGCTTCAAACGGCTGGGTAAATACTCAAAATAACAATGCTATTACATTCACTGTTGATGGTAATGGATATGCTTTAGACAA
Organism: Cloacimonadales bacterium (SeqCode); assembly: GCA_963678375.2. Classification (GTDB taxonomy): domain Bacteria; phylum Cloacimonadota; class Cloacimonadia; order Cloacimonadales; family JAFGVF01; genus JAEKNW01. The sequence continues at coordinate 590,403 of OY782831.1, read as the reverse complement.
TGCTTCTATAATGGCAAGTGTATTTGCAATGCCAAGTAATGAAGTAATCTATGAACCATTTACTGTTCAAGCTGATAATGGCATTTATAATATTGACCTTCACGGTGGTCTTATCCCTGCTGATGCAAATACTGTTAAAGTTGTTGTTATGGCTACAAATGTGGCTGGTGGAAACTCAGTTTCTAACCAAAGCTACCCAATTGATAGCTATATCCCAACAATAGAATTTGTATCCCCTCTAGCTAATGCTACATATACTCAAACTGAGAATATGTTTGTTGATGTTATGATGGAATTATCTGATATCATGCCTGAAGTTAAAGCTATGGCTTCTTCTGGTCTTGATATGTTAGAGATCAAAGTCTTTGATGATGATAATGTTGCGGTGGTTGATACTGTGAAAAATAATGTTGCAAATAGTTATGCTTGCCGTGTTCCAGTTAATGAACTTGGTCAATATCGCATTGAAGCTACAATCAATGATAGAGCTGGAAACAGCAATACTCAAATGATGAGTTTCACTGTTGAAATGGACTGGGAAAATGTTGACTTAATGTTCACTGCAAAACCTTATATGTATCCTTCACCTCTTCAAAGAGGAGATGTTGGTACTTTCGTAATTCCTACTACAAAAGAAGCACAAGTTACTATTGAAATCTTCGATTTTGCTGGTAAACTTGTTCGTGAAATGAGCCATAACTCTATTGGTGGAGACACTAATAATATGATTCAGTTCGACGGAAGAACCAACGATGGTAAGAAATTAGCTCGTGGTGCTTACTTCGCAAGAATCAATATAGTTGATGGTGCTAAGGAAATTAATAAGGTTGTTAAAATAGCAATTCAATAAATTGGGAGGGGGCAGGTCCCCCTTCCTCTAATAATTTGGAGGAATAAATGACTAAAAGTGTAAAAATAATGATAGTTGTAGCAGTGATGCTAAGTCTTGTTTCCGCTCTTATTGCTGATAATAACCACAATAAACCTTATCTCCGTATGGGTTATGGTGCTAAAGGAATGGCAATGGGTGGTACAGGTACTGCTTATATGAATGATATCACAGCTGCTTACTGGAATCCTGCCGGTTTAGGTAAGATTGCAGATTATCAAGTAGGTATAGATTATACCGACGGCTTAGGTCTTGATAGAACTACAAGCTTTGCCGGTATGGGTATGAGATTTAAATATGGTTACATGGCAATCTCTTGGATTAATGCTGGAACCACAGATATCGAAGGCTATGATGACTTCGGTAATTCAACTGGTTCTTATGATTACCAAGATAATAATATTAACTTAAGCTTAGCAACTCGCACAGGTAAATTCCTATGGGGTTCAAGTATCAAAATGTTATTTGATAATATTGATGATGAAGCTAAAAGTGGTTTTGGTATGGATCTTGGTGCTATGTATGAAATGAATGAATACATCACTTTCGGTGCTCACGTAAGAGACGTATTTAGTAAATTTGATGATGTATCAATTCCAATGCAATATAACCTAGGAATCGCTGTATTCCCAATGAAAGGTTTAACTGTATCTGGAGATTTAAGACAAGAAGAAAGCTCTGATGAAATCACTGTTCACATGGGTGCAGAATACTGGACAAGTATCGGAAGCGATACTGATTTAGGTGCTGGACTTGGAACAATGAGAAATACTCAAAATCCTTCTTGGGAAGATATGTTATCTCAAGTACAAGCTGGTGTTAGAATTGGTGCTAATGATGGCCAATTTACTGCTGGTTTTGGCTTTAGATTTAAAATGATTGAAATGAACTATGCTTATGTAAGAGAAGATTCTGAAGGAATCAACGAAGATAATCATAGATATGGTTTAACATTTAGATTCTAAATAGATAATGTTTTGAGAGGGCTTTGTCCCTCTCAAAACTTCTTTTAAGCATTATGACCTAATGTTTAAAAGAAGTTTTGAAATGAAAAAATAACGTAAAAAAAAGGAGATTTCATGAAAACTAAACTTTTTATAGCTTTAGCTCTTTTAAGTTTTTCTTTATTATTTGCTCAAATAGGTCAACCCTATATTGAACAAGCAACAAATTTCTTAGAAAGAGGCTACTATTCTCATGCTGAAGTTCTTATGGAAAAAGCAATTGCTCAAGATCCCCATAACTTTGATAATTACTATGTAATGTTCCAAGTTCAATTAGCTAAGGGTGATTTGCAACATGCTTATGACAACTTGGAACTTTATATCAGTAATGCATCAGGTATTGATCATGAATATTATGACAAATTGTTAAAATTAATAGAAGATTCAGTTGTTAGAATTTCTAAGGGTTTGCCAATGTATCAAATTGGGTATTTCCCTGAATATCTAAATTCTGAATACAATGATTTCGCACCACTTTTATCAGATGATGGAAATCAATTATATTTTACTTCTTCAAGAAAATGTAAAGCTCTTAAAGAAAATATTTTCGTAAGTGAAAAATTAGGAGCTTCTTGGAGTCAGCTAAAACCTGTTCCTACTCTATTAACTAATAATAATGAATCACTAAATTCTTTCTCTTCTGATGGTGAATATATTTATCTTTTTGGCCACTACGATGGTCGTAAAGGAATCTATCGTGCAGAAAAAGTTAGAACTGCTTTCACTACACCAGAAAGAATCCAAGCTCTTTCTTCTGATGCTGGTGACTTACAACCTTATGTTTTTGAAGATGATGTAATGTTCTTCACCTCAAATAGATCTGGTTCGTTAGGTGGTTACGATATTTGGGTTTCTGAATACAATAACGGATGGCAAGAACCAGTTAATCTTGGTTCAACAATAAATACTATGAATGATGAGCAAACTCCTTTCATCTCATGGGATGGACAAAGCTTATTCTTTGCTTCTAATGGTCATGCAAGCTTTGGTGGTTTTGATATCTTTAGGGCTAAAAAGAATGGTCCAAGCTGGACAGATTGGGATGAACCTATTAACTTAGGACCAGAAATAAATACAATTTATAATGAAAGACACTACATTAGAGCTAAAAATTCAAATGAAGCTTTTATTTCTTCTGATAGAGCTGATGGTCAAGGTGGAGAAGATATTTATAAAGTTGTTATTCTCAATGAAGAGTATCTTGATGGTATTAGAGTATATGGCAATGTCGTTGATAACTACGGTCAGCCAGTTTCAGTTGATATCAATTGGTCTTTTATAATCAAAGATCAAATGAAAACTAGTGTTGTTCAGTCTAATGATAAAGGATACTATAACCTTTATCTGCCAAGAATTGATTCTGTTCATGTACAAATTACAAGATCCAACTATCAATCATATTCAAATTCTATCATCCTTACTGATGATATCGATGAAATGAACTATGATATTATGCTTGATCTTCTTGAAGAAAAAAATTATGTTATTGAAAACATCTATTTTGACTTTGATAAAGCAACTCTAAAAGAAGAATCTTTCCCAAGTTTAAATCAATTAGTTGAAACTATTAGGTCAAATCCCGATATAAGTGTTTGTATTGTTGGCCACACCGATAATGTTGGTTCAGCTAACTATAACAAAGATCTATCTGAAAGAAGAGCTAAATCAGTTTATCAATATTTAATTGATAATGGTGTTGATTCTGCTATGTTAAATTACCGTGGAGAAGGTCAAGAAAATCCTAAAGTTCCTAATGATACTGAAGAAAATAGACAGCTTAATAGAAGAGTTGAGTTTGTAGTTTCTAGAGAAGGTCAAATGATTCCTGTTACTTCAGAGACACAAGAAAACATGACTAAACCAACTGAAGAAATGACTTCAAAAACTGAAATCGAAGAAGAAGTCATTGAAGTTGAAGAAGAAGTTGTTGAAGAAATGAAAATTGAGGAAGAAGCTGTTTTAACTACAGATAAAGAAATCAAAGAAGAAACAGTTAAAGAAACACAAGTCGCAGACAAGGGAATAGAAGAAGAAACTGTTAAAGCAGAAGAACCAACTTCTGAATCTATTGAAGTACAAGAAGAGGACGATGTCTATATTCCTTTCTTTAATAATTCTGAAAACAAGATTATTACTAATAAAATCAGAAGAATGGCAAATGAATATGGAATCGAAAGTAAGATGAAAATCTACTTAGAAAATAGAGATAGCAGAGCTTATGTTACATCTATAGATTTTGCAGAAGATATAGTGAATGACAGTTTCCTACAATCGGTAAAAGACCTTTTAGATGGCTGGTTTATCCCAAGTGTTGAAGCTGAAACTTCATATATTGAAATTAATCCTTTAGAAGAATAAATTAATTCTAGTATATATAACTAAGCCCTCTGAATTATGAGGGCTTTTTTTTAGCTAGTAATTATTCTTGTCTTTCTGTTTAATACTATAAGTGAACTTGATAAATATTTAATTTTTAAGTGATTAGCTTGTTTAGATTATCCCTTCATTGTTACTCTTTCCATAAATTAGTAGAAAGTCATAGAGAAACTATCAGTGAAGGAATGACATACTCGGATATTTATACTCTTATTGATCTTATTCCTTGACTAAAAAAGTTTTATCAGATTAAATTGAGAATATAGTTATAGTACTGTATTCATTATCACATGTAAATATTCTGGGAGAAAATATGAAAAAAATCTTTTTAGCATTTATTGTTTTGATTTTAACTATACAAGGATATGCAATAATAGAAGAATCTGGTAACCTGAACAATTTTTTACTTGCTCAAGAAGGAAATTCTGCTTACAGTAATTGGGTATCTCATATAGTAGAAGGGATAGCTTCTGAAGGCTATAATATGTATGCCCCTTACGACCGTCAAACAGATGGTTTTGGTCAATTTACTTTGCCTAATGAACAGCAGAGAGCAATCTGGCAACAAGCCGTTGATTATTTCTTTAATGGAGAATATAATAATGCTCATAATCTCTTAATACAAAACAATATTCCCTACTCGGTAGTTAAGTTCACTGATGGGACAGATATTTATTATATGCTAAGAGAGAATCTTAATACTAGCTATATAGATGATAATGGGACTCCTGCTACTTATGATGATGAAGTTGGCTCTTTTGATTTTGGTTGGGGGATTTATATTTATCGAACAACATCTCCAAATCCAATAGTAGTTACCACTCCTCATCCTAATGATGATTTTATTAGCCCATATCTTTCAGTTAGTAGTTTTCAAGAATTGAATGCTCAATACCTTATGATTAATGGGAGTGGGCGAGAAGTAATGTGGAATGAATTTGGTTCTTATGCAAATAATAAGTCAATAAGCGATCCAACACGTAACCATGACCACCCATTTAACTATTTCTATGAAAAAGCATGTGATAGAATTAGAGTTGATTTTGACAGAAGAGAGCTATCTGTGCAATTACATTCTTATGATTGGGATTCACATCCTGATATGGCTTCTTGTCAAGTTTCTCCTGGTCAGTATAATAGGCCAGCGGGGTTGCCTATTCGTGATTTCTCTACTCTTCAACAAGATCTAATTCAATATACTGACTACTTAGTTATTCCACAAGGGACAATTGGTAATAATGAGGAAGTGAGAATTACTGATTATTATAGTGTTCATAACTACTTTTATCCTACAATCTATCAAGATTCTTTAGAGATTTCTTCTGATGTAGATTTACCTGGTTACCCCAACTCCTTCCAGGATATTTATTCAACAGATGATTTTAGTGAATGGGATGTCTTTTCTCCTTTCTTCCATGTTGAATTTGATGAACTCCCTAGTTGTTATCCTCAAAATGAAGAATCTTTCAAGGAATTTTATGGTTTTAATACCTATACAAATAATTGGAATATAAATCAGAGATATACTAAATTAGAGAATTATTATCAACCATTCACAGAAGCTTTAACCCAAGCAGTAGCTGATTTGATTGAAATGGATGATGGTTTAGTTCCTGATCCCCCAAGTAATTTAAGAAGATATTATGGAGGTTCAGGGAATCCAATAGCTTGGGATCCAGCTCCTTGTTATGATTTTTACTCATATGAAATCTTATACTCCCTTGATCCAATATCAGAAAACAACTATACTCTTGTAAACAGGGAAAACATAGAAAAGTTGGCTTATCCTAAAATTAGTAATGTTTCCTTATCAGATTTAGACATTAATCAAACTTACTATTTGGCTATGAGAACTGTAGATTATAATGGAAATATATCTGCTTTATCAGAAGAAATAGTTTATAACACTCTTCCAATTATAACTTCGGAATTCGATTTATATGCTAATGATAGCTCGATATCTTTTAACTGGTCAATGAGTCAGCAACAAAACTGTGTCGGCTTTGAAGTTTATAGAAAAGAAAATGATTCAGAATTTGAATTATATTCTAGTTATGAAGAAAACTCAAACTTAGAAATTACTAGTCCATACAGCCAGTTTTTCTCTTTTACCGATTATAATGTTGAAGCAAATATTAATTATGCCTACCGAGTACACGTTGTAAATACAGCTGGAACTAGTGGTCAGATATCCCAAGTAATGAACGCTTCACTTGCTAATTACATTGAACTATCATCTACAGGAAGTTCCTGGAATCAATCTCTTACTTTTGGTCAAAGCTATTATGCTAGCTCAAGTTTCGATGTGGTTTATGATCAAATCAATGATGCGGAAGAGAATTATTTAGCATTTATTGTTGATAATCAAAGACTATCTAAAAATATTATTGATGACTTTGATCCTGAAAATGACGTTAGATACTTGGATTTAATCATTAATAACCCTCCAGATAATCTATCTTTCTCAATTGAAGAAACTCGTTTTTCTGAGAGATTTTATTTAAGTTACAATGATCAACTGTATTCGTTAAACTCACAAGAAGTAGACTTAGATTTCCCTGGCCAAGGTAACTATGAACTGAAACTAATCTGGGGAAACTTACAAGCTGAGGTTACTTTCCCTAATTTAAACAGTGCTATTGCTTATCAAGGTAATCAAATCGACTTAAACTGGCATATTGACTATCCTGAACTTGTTGATGATCTTGATCTTTACTTTACAAATGGAAGAGACTCCGTTTTTGTTGCTACAGGCTTAACCCCAGATCAGACTTCTTATAGCTATGTAAATGATGAAGAGAATAATTATAGGATGATGAACTTGATGGTTAGAGTAAATTCTTCTGATGGACAAGATTTAGATTATAAATCATATAGTAGGTTTGTCCTTATTCCTGAGATTCAAGCATTGAATCTTTCAGCAGAAGAATCAAATCTACTCTTTGCCTATCCATTTAATGATGATTTAGATCTTTCGGCTTATCAAGGCAATCTTCAGGCTTACCAATTGCTTGATGATGAATATGTCTCTACTAATTCCTTAACAAATGAAACAGCCTACTTATTAAATGTCTTAGAAGATGAGGTTATTCCAATAACAAGTCTTCCATTTTTAGGTGATAGTCAGTATCAGCTAAATCAAGGTTGGAACCATATCAGAAATCCTCACCCTATAGATTATGCAATCAAAGACCTTCTTTTTGAAGTAAATGGTCTTATCCGAAGCTACAAGAACCTTGTTTCTAGCCAAATGATTCTCCCAGCAATTATGGGTGTTAGGAATGGGTCCTACACATTTATAGACACTTTAAAAGCTTTTGAAAGTGCTTTCCTAAATCAAGTATCAAGTAACCTAATTAATATAAGGTTTGATCCTGTAAACATAAATGAAAACTATAACTTTGTTTATCCCCAAATATATTTCACCATTGAATTTAAAACAAGTACAGGGGCAAAAGATGAACTTACAGTAGGTATCCAGCCAGACTTAACACCAGTGATTGACTTCTATTACGATGTTATGAAACCACCATTGAGACCAAGTATTGGTTTGCAAGAGGCTTATATCGTAGCTCAACCCCCATTAAGTAACTATTACCCCAAAATGCATCAACAGATGTCTTTACCAAGTAATGATGATACTTATCTATGGAACATTGCTTTTACTAATACTTTAGATGAAGCTGTTGAAGTTCGAATAAAAGAATCTCATAATCCGGATAATTATCCAATTGATTTGACCTTTGGGAATAATGAGATTAGATTGACCTCTAACTATCAAACTATACCTAATACTCAACTAAATGGATCTTATCAAGCTGATCTTACTATCACAACCATCACTGAAAATGAGAATAATGATGTTCTTGCACTAAATCAGTTAAGTGTAAGCCCTAATCCAATTTCAAACCAAGCTAAGATATCTGTCTCAAATACAAAGGGTAAGAACTTCTCTATAGCTATTTATAATATTAGGGGCCAGAGAGTTAAGAATTTCAATATAAATGACGGTAAGTCAGAAAACACTTTGATAAAATGGAATTTAACTAATAATCAAGGTAGAAGAGTAAGTTCTGGAGTTTATTTCCTAAAATATAAAGATGAAGTCTCAAGTAAAATTCGAAAGATATGCGTTATCAAATAAGCCCATTTTAGCTGGATAGACTAGAAGAGTATTTGCTTTTAGCCAGCTTTTCTGTGACTAATTTTCTCTACTACAATCAACTTAGTGTGAAGAAGATGGTCTTAGGGTTTTCTTAGTAAGAAGGAATCTTGTTTTGACATAGTCCAAATCTTGCATGAGCTATAAAACTACAATAATAAATAAAACTTGCAAAAATAGTAAATAATATTACTATTTCTTAAATAATTTAGGAGTTTAAATGAATAAATCTGTAAAACAAATACATTTTGAAGAGAAAATACTAAAGTTATTAGATGGAAAGGCTTACCAAATTACTGAAAGTATTTTTCAAGATGAGGAAATTCAAGCTTTACAGGATTACTGTAATAGTGTATCAATTAAAAGGCTTGGTTATAATGATCATGGACCTGTACATATGCGCAAAGCAACTCTAAATGCTGTTGTTATGTTTAGATTACTATCAGAAAACGGAGTTAAATTTAATCTAGAAAAAGAGGGTTTGGGTAATAAAGAAGACTCTCTAATTGGAATAATTTTAGCATCTCTATTTCATGATTTTGGTATGAGTATAGCTCGAGAAAACCATGAGCTAATGAGTGTCCAAATAGCTTTACCATACATAAGGAAATATCTAGATAAAGTTTATGAACAGGCAAACCTTAAAACAATAATGGCTGTACAATCAATTGCTGTTGAAGGTATTTTTGGTCATATGGGCACTCAAAGAATTCACTCATTAGAGGCAGGTTTAGTCTTGATAGCTGATGGAGCTGATATGGAGCATGGAAGGGCTAGAATACCTACCCTTTTAGCCTCCAACCCTAAACCAGGAGATATACATCGAACTTCGGCTAATGCGATTCAGAAAGTAAGATTTGAGAAAGGACAGCATAAACCAATTGAGATAAAAGTTACAATGACAGCGTCAGTGGGATTTTTCCAAATCGAGGAAGTTCTTTTCCCTAAGATATTGAAGAGTCCTGCTAAGAAATATATTGAATTATATGCAGGTGTTGAAGGACGCGAATACTTAAAATACCTCTAATTAGTTATGCTGACTACAAAACATCCCCGATACTTAAAAAAGAAAATATTTTTTTATTCTTCAGCAATAATACTAGTTATCTTAGCTATTATTGGCTTCTTTATCCAAAAACCACATTTATTAACAGTTTCAACTGTTTGGGCTGTTTTATCAGCTATTTCAGTGATAACAATAACAATAGTTATTATTATTGAAAGGAAAAATAGTGCTCATACTTTTGCTTGGTTACTAGTCCTTCTTTTCATTCCTGTTGTAGGTATTTTCTTTTATCTTACTCTAGGAAGAAATTTTAGAAAGAGGAAAATGTTTTCTGATAAAGAGCTAGTTGATAGAATTGAGTTTAAATCTATGTATAAGTTTCTAAATAACAGCTATGAGAACAAAGAACTTTTTAAAACTCCTCTGAGTCATAGAATATCCCATCTTCTTCATAGCAATAGTAAGGCTTTCTTAAGTGAGTATAATTCTGTGCAAATCTATCCTGATGGTGCTAAACTTTTCGATAAAATGTTTAAAGATATTGTTCAGGCTAATCATCATATTCATTTAGAATACTTTGCTTTTGCTACAGACCATTTAGGTAAAGAACTTTCAGCATTGCTAATCAAAAAAGCTAAAGAAGGAGTGAAAGTAAGGATTATTGTAGATGATGTTGGGTCATGGAAATTTAGATTTACGCTAGCAAAGAAATTAACTAAGTTTGGAATAGAATGCAACTACTTTAATAAGGTAAGACTACCCTTCTTTAATAGTAGGTTTAACTATAGAAATCATAGGAAAATTGTTGTTATTGATGGGAAGATAGCTTATTTAGGTGGACTGAACATTGGAGATAAATATGCTAGCAGAGATAAATATTTTGGTTATTGGCGTGATACTCACATGCGAATCATAGGTGGTTCTGTATATGCTCTTCAAACTGTTTTCCTTACAGATTTATATTTTACTTCAAAAGAGTACCTCTTCAAACAAGAATTCTACCCAGAAGTAAATACAGAAGAAAAGTTACCTATGCAAATTGTGACTTCAGGTCCTGACTCTAACTGGGAAAGCATTATGCAGATTTATTTTTCAGCTATCACTAAAGCTCAGAATAAAATATATATAACTACACCTTATCTGATTCTTAATGAAAGCCTATCCATGGCTTTAATTACTTCCGCATTAAGTGGGGTAGATGTAAGAATTATTGTGCCTGGGAAGGCTGATCATATAGTTGTTTTCTGGGGTACTAGATCTTATTATCAAGAGTTAATGGAAGCCGGGGTCAAAATCTATGAATATCAAAGAGGATTTATTCACGCTAAAGTAATGTTAGTTGATGGAGAAGTTTGCTCAATAGGAACTGCAAATATGGATATTAGATCTTTTGTACAAAATTTTGAAATTAATGGTATAATATATGATGAGAAAACAACTAGAGATATGGAAAAGCAATTCTTTGAAGATATTGATAATTCGTACTTAATCACTCTAAAAGATGTTGAAAACATCTCTTTCTTTACCAAACTAAAAATAGGCGTTGCAAGACTTTTCTCACCTATTTTATAAAAAAAAAGAGGCTGTATAGCCTCATAAACTTATGCCTCTATTTTTGCTGGGTCTACATTTTTGCAAACCTTACAAACCATTATAGTTTTATCATCTTTTTTTACTTCATGAAGAAGCTTTACACCTGTTCTTCCACAAGAAGGGCAAGTTCCTCTTTTCTTTTCAATATTCTTTCCACGGTAATTCTTTGCCATGATAGCTCCTCAATTATTATGTATTATTATACAAGAACTAATTGCTAGTAATTTCCGTCAAGAAAAAACTATACAAATTTTTGATTTATAAGACAAAACGGTTCAAATAAGCATCCAGCTATTCTAATAACTTAGTTTTAACTAAGAAGTCCTAATTATTTAGATTTTTTTGGAGAGAAGTTCTAATCACCGGATATCTCGATAACCTCAAGAACATGTTGACTAATATTTATACGTCTGTAACAAAATAATTTGCTATTTCTAAATATATAGTTATCTTATATTATGATTTAAATTAGAGGTTATTATGAAAAAAATATTCTTTATTACTATTATCTTGATGACTTTTTTTATTGGTAAAGCCTATGCAGATGAATATGATATTCCTGAGGTACTTATACTCCAATCCTATCATTCAGGATTTCTCTGGGCTGATAATATAGATACAGCAATCAAGACAGTGTTAAAAGAATATAATCATAATATTAGAATAAAAACTGAGTTCTTGGATACTAAAAGGTTCAATACTCCTGAATTTAAAGATAACCTTAAAATGATGCTTGAGTATAAGTATAAAGATAGTGATTTTGATGTAATAATTACCGCAGATAACAATGCTTTCGAAATAGTAAAAGACCTTCATAAATCAGTTTTTAAAGAAGCACCTGTAGTCTTCTGCGGTGTAAATTATTTCCACCCTTCACAACTTGAAGGAATGAGAAACGTTACTGGCGTAAGGGAAAAAATAATTTCTTTAGAGAATTTCAAATTAATAAAAACAATTCATAAAGATGTAAAAAAAATCATTGTCATTAACGAAATGACTCCAACTGGACTACAAAACCGGATTAATATCCATGCAGATATTCGTGAGTTTAAAGAAGATATTGATATCGAAATAGTTGAGGATGTCTCTATAGAAGAACTTAAATTACTCCTTAGCAATCTTAAAGATGATACTATTGTTCTTTATAGTTTATTTTTTAAAGATAATCAAGGTCAATTCTTAGAATACGATGAAAGTGCTCTTCTAGTTTCTCGATACTCATCAGTTCCAGTATATGTTTCAATTGATTTTTCTTTAGGCTATGGAGCAGTAGGAGGTTATCTAACAAGTGGTAGCTTGCAAGGTGAAAGTGCTGCAAAATTAGCAATACAGATTCTGCAAGGTAATGATGCTGAAAAGCTAGATATCATAGATGTTAGCCCAAATGGTTATTATTTTGATTACAAGGCAATGCAAAAGTGGGGTCTTAGTATCAAAGACATTCCACAAAACTCATTTATATTAAACTATCAACAATCATATTTCCAAAGAAACAAAGATATTATCTTAAGATTTACCTTAGTAGTTCTTTTCCTATCAATTATTATTTTCTGGATGATAATTACTATTATTAAGAAGAACAAACTCAAGAATGAACTTGTGAAATCTAATAAATCTCTAACCGACTTAAAACAGAACTTAGAGTTTATGGTGGATGAAAGAACCCAAGAGTTAAGAAGTGAAGAGAAAAAATATCGTTCTGTTTATGAAAATAGTGGGATTGCTATGATAACAGTAGCTAAGAATGGTATTGTGACTATGGTGAATAATAAATTTGAAGTCTTGAGCGGTTATAGCAAAGAAGAAGTTGAGAATAAATTATCTTGGATTACTTTTATTGATCAAGTAGATATTGATAAGATGAAAGAGAATAGGAAGAAGAGATACACAAATCAGTTACCTCCAACAGATTCATATGAAGTGAAATTTCTTAACAAGAAGGGTTTTGTAATTGATGCTATCTTGAATATAGTTCTTGTACCTGAGACTAGTGAGATAATTTCTTCAATAACAGATATTACTGCAAAGAATACTGTCCAAAAAAAGATGCAATATTTACTGGAAGAGCAAAAGGCTTTTAATGAAGTTAAGAATAACTTTTACTCTAATTTTGGCAAAGATATGAATGTACCACTCAATGCAATTTATGGATTGGTGGATCTAATTGAAACTAATACTGATGAAAATACTAATACAGAGTATTATAAGCTATTAAAGGATTTAACTCGTCAACTACTATATATTGTTAATGAAATGACTGAATATCATATAAATAGGGAAAAAGAGAAAACAGAAATTCGTAGAGTGTATCTTCCAGACTTTATTAAGTACATATTAGAATTTTTCATAGATAGAACAAATATTGAAAAAATTTACTATAGACTTACCTCAGATTATGAAGAAGATAGATTTCTTGCAGTTTCTCAACTAGAAAAGTTGATAGAAATAATCATAATAAAATTAGCAAAGAATGACCCTAAGTTACCAATATTTGTAGATATTACTACTACAAATGATGATTCCATTAAGTTTGATATTTCTACAAGTGATAAGAATGCTGAAAAAGATTTCACATTAATAGATAAAACTAACGAAGACTATCTTCATGATTTAAGTAAAGTCAGCGAGTTGAGATTTAACTATCTGGTAATCAATAAACTAATTAGTAGCTTAGAAGGAAAGGTTGAGTATAGCAGTGATATTAACCAAGATAAAAAGTTCATCTTTACCATAAAAAATTACACAGAAAATGATGTTTCAGAAAATATAACTGATAATTCTGATGTAAATTCTATAGAAAAATATATCCTTAATAGTGACTTAACTAGTTTAGCAGATAAAATTGCAGATAAAATTATTCCTCTAAAAGTTTTAATAGTCAACTATAGTAATGTTGATCATTATGTTCTCTTCAAAATTGCTGAAGCTCTTAATCAAAAAATTGATATTTGCACTCCAGAACAAGATCTTAAAGACTTTCTAGTAAAGAATACTTATGATGTGATATTTATTGATTTAACTGTAGTTAGTATTAATGATATAGATACATTAAGAGATATAAGCCAAAATAATAGTATCTATAAACCCTATATAATAGCTAATATTGAAAATAGTGAAACTCCTAATATTTATGATTTCATTGATACAGTTTTTCCTGATACTTTAACAAAAGCCAGCCTTGCCCTCTTACTTGAATCTGCACTAGAATATAAAAATAAAGCTTAGTAAGCATAAGAAAAACAGGAATTTGTTTCCAAATTCCTGTTTTAATATATTTTGGTTAAAGATTAGTCAGCCATTTTTGCATAGCTTTCATATCTTTCTTCAACCCATTTTCTTAATTCTTGACGATATTCATCAACTTTATCAGGGAATGTTCTTCTTAATGAAGAATATCTCTTTTCTGCTTCAATAAATTCAATAGGGTCACCAGTAGGTTTCCTTGAATCTAATTGGAATGGATTTTTACCTTCTGCTTTTAAAGCTGGGTTATATCTGTAAGTAATCCAATATCCACAATCAACAGCAGCTTTCTCAATTTTTTGAGCTTCTGCCATATCGATACCGTGATTGATACATGGAGCATAAGCTAAAATGATTGATGGTCCATCATAAGCTTCAGCTTCTTTGATAGCTTTGATTGCTTGGTTTTTGTTAGCTCCCATAGAAATTTGAGCAACATAAACATAACCATAAGTCATCATCATTTTTCCAAGATCTTTTTTATTGGTTGTTTTACCTGATTCTGCAAATCTAGCAACTGAACCTAATGGAGTAGCTTTTGAAGCTTGACCACCAGTATTAGAATAAACTTCAGTATCCATAACTAAGATATTTACATTTTTGTTTTGAGCTAATACATGGTCTAAACCACCAAATCCTATATCATAAGCCCAACCGTCTCCACCAAATCCCCAAACTGATTTTTCGAGGAAGTATGATTGGAGCTCAATAATTTTTTCAATCATTGGTTTAGTTTCAGGTGTAGCTTTTTCTAAGAGAGTTGGAAGTATTTTCTTGATAGCATTGATATTTTCTTTAGCTGCTTGATCAACTGAATTCCAGTTTTCTAAGGCGTAGTTAAACTTCTCTTTGCAACCTTGGCAATTTAGAACAGGAAGTAATTTTTCTACGTTATATTTCAATTGTTTTCTATTAGCATTAATAGCTAATCTGAAACCATAAGCATATTCTGCATTATCTTCAAAGAGTGAGTTTGCCCAAGCAGGACCATTACCGAATTGGTTTTTACAATAAGGTACAGTTGGGAATGTTCCACCCCAGATTGAAGAACAACCAGTTGCATTAGCGATTAACATTCTATCGCCAACTAATTGGGTGATTAGTTTCACGTAAGGAGTCTCACCACAACCTGCACAAGCACCTGAGAACTCAAGAAGAGGTTGCTTGAATTGAGAGCCTTTAACAGTGTCTTCTTTATAAGCACCAAGAATATCTGTAGGTAATTTTTCGAAGTATTCGTAGTTTGCTTGTTCTCCATTAGCTCTCTCTTCTTCGATTGGGCTCATAGATAAAGCATCTTTAGGACATTCTAAAACACAAGCCTTACAGCCTTGACAGTCATCAATATAAACTTGGATTTTATATTTATGTTGAACATCACCTTTACGTGCTTCCATCATTTCGTCTAAAGTAACAAAACTTTCAGGAGCATCTGTAAGAGAATCAACAGGAATCAACTTAGCTCTGATAGCAGCATGAGGGCAAACCATTGAACATTGGTTACATTGAATACATTTTGAAGCATCCCAGTGAGGAACGAATGGTGCTACACCACGTTTTTCAAGAGCAGCTGTACCAGTAGGTATATAACCATCTATAGGCATTGCTGAAACAGGAATATCATCACCTTTTTCTCTCATGATAGGCTCAATAACTTGTTTTGTGAAGTCATCAGCATCTTCTGGAATAAGTTTTTTTGCTTTAATATGATCTGCAATCATTTCTGCAGGAACTTCAATTTCTACTAAAGCCTCTTCAACTTTATCAACAGCAAGGATGTTCATTTTAACAATTTCTTCACCCTTCTTAGTGTAAGATTTAACGATAGCTTTTTTGATTAAATCAATTGCAGTATCTTTTGGTAATACATTAGAGATAATAAAGAAAGCTGCTTGCATAACGGTATTGATTCTACCACCAAGACCAACTTCATTAGCAATTTCTAAAGCATTAATATTGTATAATTTAATTTTCTTTTCAATGATTGTTTTTTGCATATCTTCTGTTAGGTTAGCAAAAACTTCATTATTGGAGAATTGTGAATTTAATAAGAAAGTTCCACCTTCTTTGATACCTTCTAAGATATCGAAACGACCGATGAAAGCAGGATTATGGCAAGCAACAAAATCTGGACTATTCACAGTATATTGTGCTCTAATTTTTGACTTACCGAATCTTAAGTGGCTACGTGTGATTCCACCAGATTTTTTTGAGTCATATTGGAAGTAACCTTGAGCCCAAAGTTCGGTATTATCACCAATAATTTTAATAGAATTTTTATTAGCACCAACAGTACCATCAGAACCTAATCCCCAGAATTTACAAGAAATTGTGTCTGCTGGAATAGCATTGATAACTTCATTGATTGCAAGTGATTTGTGGCTTACATCATCGTTGATACCAACAGTAAAACCATGGAAACCATCATTATCAAGATGGTCAAATACTGATTTAACCATGCCAGGAGTAAATTCTTTTGAAGAAAGACCATAACGTCCACCAATGATATTTAGACATTTACCTTTAAGAGCAGTAACAACATCTAAGTATAATGGCTCACCAATTGAACCTGGTTCTTTAGTTCTATCAAGAACTGCAACTCTTTTTACAGTTTCAGGGATAGCTTTGATAAAGTGTTCAACTGAGAATGGTCTGAATAGGCGTACTTTTAATAAACCATATTTTTTACCATTTTTATTTAAATATTCAACAGCTTCTTCGATTGTTTCACAACCAGAACCCATGGCTACAATGACTGATTCAGCATCAGGAGCACCAACATAATCAAATAGATTGTAGTCTCTTCCTACTAAAGCAGAAACTTTCTTAAGGTAATCTTCAACTACTGCTGGAGTTGCTTCATAATGTTTATTTGTAGTTTCTCTACCTTGGAAATAAACATCAGGGTTTTGTGCACCAGTTTTTAATCTTGGTGCTTCAGGATTTAAAGCATTTTCTCTGAACTTTTCAATATATTCAGGTTCAACTAAAGATGCTATTGTATCATAATCGATAACTTCAATTTTTTGAATTTCATGAGAAGATCTAAAACCATCAAAGAAGGTTAAGAACGGAATACTTGTTTTAAGTGTTGATAAGTGAGAAGCAACACCAATATCCATGATCTCTTGTACTGAGTTACAAGCCATTAAAGCAAAACCAGTATTTCTTGCAGACATCACATCTGAGTGGTCTCCAAAGATTGATAGTGATTGAGCAGCAAGTGATCTAGCTGAAACCCAGAAGTTAGTTGGTAACATTTCTCCAGCAATCTTATGCATGTTTGGTAACATTAATAAGAGTCCTTGAGAAGCTGTAAATGTAGTAGTTAATGCACCAGCTGATAGAGCTCCGTGCACAGCACCAGAAGCACCACCTTCTGATTGAAGTTCTGCTACATCAACTGTAGTTCCAAATATGTTCTTTCTGCCGTTAGCAGCCCAAGCATCGGTTGATTCACCCATGTTAGAAGATGGAGTAATAGGATAGATTGCAGCAACTTCACTAAAAGCATAAGCTACGTGAGCAGCAGCTGTGTTTCCATCCATAGTTTCTTTCTTAAACTGAGCCATGTCACACTCCTTAATTTATATTTTGTGTTTAATTATTTTCTTATAGACATAGAATTATTTACCCATTTTTATGTCAATAAAAGTTTATCTAAATAATCATATTATAGTATATCGTAACTTAAATACTTGTCTTTGTCTATCTATACTTTAGCTACAATTTTTATTAATATAAATTAATATTATGTGAAATGTTGACAAATCTAGCTTTCTGTCAGCTTGTTGACCTTTATATGAAAGTTAGAATATCTTGCTAATTACAAAGGTGTCCTGTCTTGTTTGAGTTCAAAGGTTTCTTCTAAAATTTTAAATAATACAAGTAAAATAACTAATAGTATCAATATTAGCTACTCGCCTACTAAAAAATATATTGACAATAAACAAATAATATGTTTTTTTAGTTTTAAGGAGTTAAAATGAGAAAATCAATAATAATTGTAGTTTGGTTTGTTATTATGGTAAATGTTAGCTTTGGTTATCAACTCGAAATAGGTAATAGTGAAGATTGTGATCAACACGTGCCTTGTGACCCTTTCCTTGTTTATAGTTCTTCTCAGTTAATTTACAGTAGTTCATACTTTGAGTATCCATGTACAATTAGTCAAATTTCATTTAGATATCATATCAATTCTGATAATCCTGAAGATATTATTAATAATATTACTCTTATGCTAGGTCAAGTTAATCTAACTGATTTGGAATCAGGTTATGTTGACCCAAGTCAGCTTGAAATAGCTTTTCAAGGTGACATAGCTTCTTACAATTTTCAAACCTATAATAGTGATGGTGACGGGTGGTTAGTCATAAACCTGAGTCAACCATATTACTATGATACAGAAGCTAACTTGATTATCTTTTTTATCGAAAACTGTCCAGGAAGAGGACTAAACTCAGATAATTTCTATTCGTTTGGAACTGAGAGTACTACCTCTTTATGCTTTGTTGATAACTTTAATCCTATAAATATAGAAAATCTAGAAGAACCTTTTTATACAGAGAATTGTTTACCAAACACGAAATTCGGTATAACTATAGATGAAAATTATCCTCAAACATTACTACCTGAAAATAACTCAATTGAAGTGCTAGTAACAACTAATTTAAATTTTGAATCTCTTAATCAGAACAGCTCAGTTATTACTATCCAATCCAACAATTATCAGTCAAACATTTCCGCTAATCAAGCTCAAATGATTGATGAAAATACTTTTTGTCTAACCCCTCAACTACCTTTTGCTCCAGACACCTTTTATTCATGGTATGTGACTTATAATAATGGACAAACGACTTACAGCAGTAATACATCTTCATTTTATACAATAAACGAAACATATTTATTCGAAATCACTAATGCAGAGATAGTAGATAATTCTGTTAGATTAGAATGGAACATTCTTTTTGAAAATGATTATCCATATTATGTCTATAGAAATGGTATTGAGATAGCAACAACTAATAATAACTTTTTTATAGATAACCAAGTTATTATCGGGCAAAGTTATTTCTATAAGATAAAGTTTTATTTCCTTGATGAAAGCTCTTATGACACTAATATATGCCAAGTTGAAGTAACTGAAACTGGAGATATTTTGATAGATGATGATTTTGAGGATTATCCAGCTTTCACTAGTGATTTAGGACAATGGCATACTTACGATAATGACCTTTCAGAAAGTTATGCTTTAGTTGATTATCAATATCCAAATGCTGGAGAAGAATCAGCTTTCTTAGTCTTTAATCCATCTGAGCTAACTCCTCCTCTAGACTTGGATATTTTAGGAGAGAAATGTTTGGTCAGTTTTTCTGCTATCACTCCACCTACGTCAGATGTCTTGATTTCACCCTCTTTCCAAGCTTATCAAGTAGCTGTGAAGCTATATGCAAAAAGTCTAGATATTACTTGGGGAATGGAGAGAATTAAAGTAGGTTTGATTCTTAATAATAATGAAGAAGATGTAGTTTATCTAAATAATGGTAACTATATGGAAATTCCTCAAGCTATGATTCAACTAGATTTTACCTATAATTCTACTGGTGATGATATCATAACTAACGTGTTCATAGAATCATGTGGTATTCAAACTTTGATGCTAATTTTAGACAGAGTTCTTGTTTCTTCTACCGCAACAAGTAATGATAACCAGACAATTGTAGTGAATCCAACAAAGATTTTCCCAAATCCAATTAGAAATCGATACTTTGAAATTTTAAGTGATAGGGGACAGGCTCAAATAAAAATTTATAACCTCAAAGGACAGTTAGTATATCAGCAAGAAACAAGTCACAGGCAAAGTAGAATTGACTTACCTGACAACATCTCAAGTGGAATATATTTTGTTAGAATAAAAACTCTTGAAGGAGAATTCATCCAAAAGATTAGTCTTATAAAATAGTTTTACCCTAGCTAATGAATTGGACTTTTATGAATATTAATTTATTCTATTGTACTAGCTGGCTAAGCAAGAAATATAGTAGATTAGTATGTATCTAAAGTCTGCCAAAAAGACTTATTTCTTCTTTAAATTTAATCATGATTGTTACTCTCTCCATATAACTCTAGGAAAACATGAAGAGAGTAGCAATGATGTAAAATAACACAAAGATTTACTATATCATTGGGGTTGAAATCTTATATTTTAGCTAATACTTCAGCTATAGTATATAATGAACCACCAATGATGATTATATCATCTTTCTCAGCATCTTTAACAGCTTTCTCATAAGCTTCAAAGACATCTGGTATCTTTTCGTGATCAATTTTCAAAGATTCAGCAATTTCCGCTAAAAGGTCAACATCCGCAGCTCTATTAGAATTACTTTGGCATAGATAAAGTTTTGAGGCTATCTTGGAAGCCATAGTTAACATATCTTTGAATGGTTTATCCTGTAAGATTCCTAAGACAAAACTTTTTCTTCTATTAGGGAAAATGTTGTTTATGTTATCAATAAGAAACTCCATTCCTACATCATTATGAGCACCATCTAATATAGTAAGAGGCTCGAAATTAATAATTTGCATTCGCCCAGACCAAACAACTTTGCTTAATCCTTCTCTTATTTTATATTCATCAATATCTTTACCTCTAATCTGGAGATATAGTAAAAATGAAGTTAGGGCTACACCTGCATTGAGGGATTGATGCTCTCCAAGCAGATTCACAGCAATATCTTTGTAATTTATATTTAATTCAGGGAAAGAGTAGTCGAAAACAGTACCTTTATCTGTAGTCCTAACATTTGTAACAAAGTAATCTTTATCATAAACATAGCAAGGGGCAAAATTCTCATTAGCAACTTTTAAAATCACTTCTAGAGCACTTGGTTTTAGCTTACTAATGACCATCGGGACATATTTTTTTATAATTCCTGCTTTCTCTGCTGCAATTTTCTCTATAGTATCACCTAAAGTTTTTTTATGGTCAATAGATATTGAAGTTATTGCGGTTACAGTAGATTGGAAGGGGTTGGTTCCATCAAGTCTGCCACCTAATCCTACCTCAAAGATTGAGGTATCTACTTTGGAATCCATAAAAAGTCTGAAAGCAATAGCAGTAGTAATTTCAAAGAATGAGGCATCAGTTCTATTAAAAGTAGATTCCCATTTCTGATATTCTTTATAGATTGTTTCATAATCTAAAATCTGACCATTAATTCTAAATCTTTCAGTGTAATTTACTAAGTGAGGAGAGGTATTAAGTCCTGTTGTAAGATTATTTGCTAAACTTAATGCTTCAAGCATAGCACAAGTAGAGCCTTTACCATTAGTACCAGCGATATGTAATCCATTTAGTTTAGTGTGAGGATTATCCATATCAGCTAAGATTTGAAACATACGTTGGAGACCAAGTTTAATATTACCAGAATACCTCTGATATAGGGTCTCTAAAAAATCTTTGTATTCCATCATTGATCTATCCTTTTATAGGTAATAATAATAAAAAAGATGAGATACAAAAAAGTATCTCATCAAGTATATTATTTGATATTATTTTTATTAATAGTTTTGTCTCACAAAATCTTGAAGCATTTGCTCTAGAGATAAAGTAAATTGATCTCTGATTAGCTGTTTAGCTTTAACAGTTTGAGTTGTGATTTTATAATCAGGATCATTGTTATGAATAACATTGATATTCTTAAACTCTTCAACTTCTTGACTGAGCTTGACTATTTCTTCTTGATATTTGCTAATTAAACTATTTAAACTCTTTTCTAAATTCGCTTGAATTGTAGCAACATCAACATCAGTTTTACCTAGATTTCTTACAACAACAGCATTAGCTTTTGGGAAGTTATGAATATCAGTGTAGGTAACTAGAGAAATAGCAACTTTCTTATCACCTTCTTCCATGAATCTGCCATAAATTAAATAAAACTCATCTTTATCATAGAATGGGAATTCAATTGGTCCACGGTAGAACTTGATATTATCTTCAACTCTAGCAAGGTCTGAAAGAAGTCCATTAAAGTTAAAAGCATTCTGATATTTATAAGATTCTAGTTTCGATTCTTTATAATTCTTTAAAGCTTGCTTAACTGTTGCGTCAAACTCAGCTTGTTTTTCTTTAACTTCAGAATCTTCAAGAAGATCATTTAATTTTTGTTCTAAGTCTAACCAACTCTCATCATTTGCAGACATTTTATTATCTACATATTGTTTCTTAGCACTTCTAAGAGCTGTATTACCAAAACGTGAATAAAATCTGTTTTTGTCTATATTATCTTTAATATAATATAGATAGAAATTATAAAAATAGATTAAACCTTCAGGATCAATAGAAACATTTTTAAATTCTTCTATCTCTTGAGCAGAAAGTATTCTTCTATTTGATACTCTTTTAGCTCTAGCAAACTTTTGATATTCTGCATGATTAGTGAGCTTTTCATTCAGCTTAGTCAGTCTTTCAATGTATTCAGCTGGAAGAGTTTCATATTCCAATGTATGTTTCTTGTATAAGTCATTTAATTGATTTCTAATTTGAGAAACAAGTTCATTTTCAAACTCAGGATAATCGTTATCAGCAATATAAGATGAAGTTGTTTTTAGTACAGCATCTTGAAATTCTTGATATTCAGGAAGTCTTTCAGAGCTAATAGTAGAAATTAATTGACTCGCACAATAATCTACGTAAGAGAATAAGGAGTTATATTTACTGTAATCATTTCTAATATAGGAATCTTTAGCTTCATTAATTCTAGCATTTAGTTTGTCAATAACTGCTTTATTCTGTTTTTGGATATTTGTAGAATCTGCTAAAATTTCTTGAGATATATTGTCTCTGCTAGCTCTAGGATTATCCATAGAAACTAAGTATCTAATATAATCAAATTGAGCTTCCCATTGACTAACCTTATTTCTTAATTCTGTTTTATAGTTTTCATCTTCGATAATTCTATCACTTGAAATATTTTTCTTAATATTCTCGATAGTTAGTTTTTCAGTTTTTACTTGGCTGGCAAAGGTATTAGTTTTAGAATCAATAAATTCTTTTTTATTTTTAGCTAAAATATCAGAATATGTTTTTGAACGATAGAAAGCAGTCAAGAAAGCATCTTGAGTTTTCATTTCTTCACGGAAATCATTGAGTAAGTTATTATTTGTAAATCTACTTAATAATCTATCTTCACTAGATTTCTTCTCATTTTCTAAGACTTTAGCAAGTTCACCTAAGACTGACACTTTATTATATTTCAAAATATATTTATAGAAGAAATCATTAAATTGAGCATCAAAATCAGTTTGAACAAAGCTATCTCTCTGTTTATATATTGACTTATGAAGGTATTCTTGATATTGCATATAATTAAAGACTGATTCATAAATGTCAATAATTTGACGGTCAATATCATTCATTTTATAAGTATTGATTTGTTCTCTTAAAGCATTTGCAAATCCTTCATAATCACCAGGATACTGTGCTAATAGACTTGAAATAACTTGGTTAACTTCCTTCTGATAAGAAGAGTTAGTAAGATTATTTAAGAACTCATCAGTTAGTCTATTGTCATTTTCAACAGTTGCATTAGTACCAATAGCTACAATTCCTTTGTTTAATCTGTCTGTATAAAGAATAGATGAAAGATAGAATTTATGGAAATCCTTTTGGAACATATCTTTGATTTCATTAGGTTGCTTACCTTCTTGTAAAGGGTTTCCTGCTGAATTTGAATAATAGTTAGTATAGTTAAAAATTTGAGTAAATTCATTGTAAAAATCATTAAAAGTTTCAGTAGTAGCACCTTCATAATCTACTTGGTTAATGTAGGCAAGGTAGAGAATAATCGCGCCAACTTGTCTTCTATCTTTAAAAAGTTCAGAACCAACAAAACTTTGGGCAACTGGTCCGAACATTGAAACTTTATTATTATCAAACACTGGATTAACAATAGTACTTGTATAACGGGCTCTACGGAAGTAATTCTCATCAGTTAACTTAGATAAAAGGAGATCCAAATAACCAATATAATCAGTATATTTATCCTTATCAGGACTATGCATCATTCTTTGTTTAGCAGAAATAATATATGCATTTACAGAGTTAACAAAGGTTTGTTTGTTTGAATCTGTAATTTTATTATACTGATTCAATAAATCATAAAGGTCATAAGATACCACATATCTTAAGTCAGCATCTTTTAATCCACCATATATCAAATATTGGTATTTACTGTCTCCAGGAACATTGAGTCTTTGGGTATATTCCATTTTCTCTTTTATTCTTGAAAGGTCAGCAGTCATGCTAAACATGTACTTGTCTAAAAATTTATTTGTAGCTAAACTCAACTCTGTAAGTTGAGAAATGTTTTTTTGTTGGTTAGCTTGCTTGTTTAAATCCAACCACTGGGGTAACCCTAAGAAAAGCACCAAAAGAATAATTGATGTGACCAGTATAACTGATTCGATGATTATTGTCTTTTTCTTCATCTAAAAGCTCCATCTTATGTTTATTTTTTATTATTTAAAAATCAATATTTCTAAAACTATGTTAATTTTAAGGAAATAAAGTCAAGAAATTTCTCATAATTATATGATTTTAATGCCTTGGACTTACCTTGAGAAATTACTTTCCTCTACATCCTGATAAAATACCGGAATAGGATTAATCCTATTCCGATATCCCTTATATTTTAATACTCTTTTAATAAATTAGAAGCTACGATAGTTCTCTGTATTTGGTTTGTTCCTTCATATATCTGGAGAATTTTAGCATCACGCATCATTTTCTCTACAGGATACTCTTTCATGTAGCCATAACCACCAAGAATTTGGACAGCATCGGTTGTTACCTTCATTGCTACATCTGAAGCAAAGTATTTACACATAGCTGACTCTTTACTAAATTTTTTACAACCAGCATCAATCATTCGAGCAGTTTGATATACTAAAGCTCTTGCTGCTTCAATTTGAGTAGCCATGTCTGCTAACATAAACTGAACCCCTTGGAAAGCGGAAATTGGTTTACCAAATTGGTATCTTTCTTTAGAATATTTAGCTGCTATATCTAAGGCACCTGCTGCCACACCAACTGCTTGAGAACCAACCATTGGACGTGATTTATCAAAAGTTTTCATAGCAGTGATAAAGCCAGTTCCTTCTTTACCTATAAGATTTTCTTTAGGAACTCTACAGTTATCAAAGATTAATTCACGAGTAGAAGAAGCTCTAATTCCCATTTTGTTTTCTTTTTTCCCAAACTCGAAACCAGGTGTACCTTTTTCCACTATAAAGCATGAGCAACCACGTGCACCTTTTTCTTTATTTGTCATAGCAAAAACTGTATAAATCTCAGCATCTCCACCATTAGTAATCCATTGTTTTGTGCCATTTAAGATGTAATAATCACCATCTTTTGTTGCAGTAGTTTCAATTGCACCAGCATCAGAACCAGCGTTAGCTTCTGTTAATGCAAAAGCAGCTAATCTTTCTCCTGCAGCAATAGCAGGTAGAAACTTCTGTTTTTGCTCTTCCGAACCAGACAATAAAATCGGATATAAACCTAATCCAGTTGCTCCAAAAGCTAAGGCAATTCCTGTATCCACTTTAGAAAGCTCTTCAGTTACGATAGATAAATCTAGGATTTTACCACTAATACCATCATACTCTTCAGGAACAAGAACAGCAAATAAGTCACTTTGTGCTAGTATTTCAACTATATCCCAAGGAAAAATCCCTTTTTCATCATACTCTTCAGATAAGGGTTTTATCTTTTCTTGAGCTATTCTTCTAGCTATTTCTTTCATTTCTAATTGATCTTCTGTTAAGAAGTAATCCATTTTATATCCTCCATTTAATATTAATAAATTCTTAAAAATAATTCTTCAGCAACGAGAAATCTCTCAAGAATGTTGTATGTCCCAGCATAAACAACGGTCTCTTCATTTACTCTTGCCCAAGTCTTCATCTTAGTTTGATCACTAAACTCATCATATACGGCAATACGGATAAAAGTTATTTTCTCTTTTCTTCCATCTTTGAAGTTAGCAACAACAGTGCAGATAGGATACTCAAAGTATTTGGCAAACTCTGAGTAATCTCTTGTTAGATTATTATCAGTTTTAAAAAGCTCAAAAACATTTAATAGTTTGAATAAAGCATTGTTGGAAGAAGGTATTTTCTCATCCAGTCTAGGTGATCTAATAGACCACTTTTTCTCACCAGGTTTCCCGTGATTAATTAAAGTAAAATCTTTTCTTTGGCTAAATACTTGTACTGAATCAATTTGGTTCTTATCCCAGTCTATTACTTGGATTTCTTCATAATTAACAATTGTCTCGCTCTTATTCGGGTCATAGTTTTCATCATTATTCGGTAAATTGTCATTTCCGTTCTCTAGAGCTGGTTTAATTGATTCTATCACTTCAGTAAAAGCATCATCACCTTGACTCTCCACTATGCTTGAATCAACCAGATATAAAGCAACAAAAGCTACAGCCAATAAAAGTATAATTATGAAATAGATTATGCTCTTCTTTTTGTCTTCCATACTATTATTTATTCTCCGTTTGCTAATAATGAAGGGGGTACTAAGGAAACTTCCACTCCTGCTTCTAACCCTCTAACAACCTCAACATGGGTTAGATTATTAATACCAGTTACTATAACCTTAGTATCTTTAATTGCACCATTTTCAACAGTATATACAACATCTTCACCCTTTTCATTGCTGAATAAGGCTTTGATGGGTATTATTATTATGTCACTTTTCGATTCACCTTTGATAGAAATTTCAGCTGTCATACCTGGTTTAATCATTTCATCAACATCTGAAAGTTCAATTTCTATTGGGAAAACTTTAACATTATTAACATTTTGTGCCATGGCTGCAACTTGAGTTATTACACCATTGTAGGTATGTTTAGGGTTAGCTGGAACTGTTATTGATGCCATTTGACCTTCCTTGTACTTGTTGATATCAATCTCATTAATATTTGATTTAACTATCATTTTTGAAAGATCAGCAATTTGCATTATTGCAGTACCATCTGAATTTCCCAACCCTATAGAAGATACCATTTCACCTTCTTCAACAGTTCTGGTGATTACAGTTCCACTAACTGATGAGTATATTTTAGAAACTTCACTTTTGGTATCAATATCTTCAACCTGTTTATATTGCTCTTGGGCAATAGTATAATTAAGTTCGGCTTGCTCTAAATTTTTAACAGCAGTATCATAGTTATACTTAGTTTCAAAACCAGCTTCATATTGGGTTTGAATATCATCTAAATCTCTTTTTGCCCACTTGTATCTAATCTCGGCTAAATCAAGATTTGATCTTGTATTAGTAATACTATTAGCTTGTTGATAATCAATTTCTATAGAAGCAATCAAGTCTCCAGCCTGAACATAATCGTTGATATTCTTATAGAATTTTACTATCTTACCAGAAACTTTAGATTTGATCTCTACAATTGTTTCAGGTTCAATCTCTCCAGTAATATCAATTTGGGTAGCTATTTCGCCAAGTTCGGCTGTTGCTGTTTTGAGTTCAAAGACTGGACCAGTTTTTTCAGCCTTATCTTTTTTTGTGAAATATTTGAATCCCCATGCTACTAGTAACGTTACAAAAATTAAAGTAAATATTATTTTAAGTGCTTTTTTCATTTTTCCCTACCACTTGTTCGCTATCTTTTTTGATAAAAGATGATTTATTGCCTGTTGTTTTAAGTAAATCTGATAATCAATATCAAGATTGTTAAGTTCAGCCTCTCTAAGATCTGTTTTTGATTGCTCCAACTCAATTGATTTGATTAAACCTAAAGAAAAATTAGTTTTAGCTATTTCAAAGTTCTCTTGGGCTTGAGCTAATATTTTATCATTAATAGTCTTTCTAATAAATAGATTATTTAAGTCTGCTATTAAATTTTCATAGTTTGTTTTAAACTCATCAATTTGCTGGTCAAGTTGGATTTTCTCACTGTAAAGGTTTTCTTTGTTGCGATAATGAACTTCACTTTGCTTAAAGAAGTTTAATAATGGATAACTTAATGATAATCTCCAAGTAGAACCATCAACATAATTATCAAACTCAAAAGGTTCATTATTGCTTGAGCTAGATCCATAAGACCATGAAACTGTTAAATCTGGTAAAAATCTTAATTTATCTTGAAGTAAAAGGAAGTCATTATGAGCTATACTAAGTTCACTCATTAAGATGGAATATGATTTTTCTTGTTCAATATTAAAATCATATTGAGGTATAATCTGTAAGTCAATATCTTGAAGTGAAAGAGTATCAGTTTCTATGCTTAGCTGGAGTATGAAGTTATTCAGCTTTTCAGCAATATTCTTCTGAGCATCTAAGAGGGATAATTGACTATTCA
This sequence comes from Cloacimonadales bacterium (SeqCode), assembly GCA_963678375.2. Classification (GTDB taxonomy): domain Bacteria; phylum Cloacimonadota; class Cloacimonadia; order Cloacimonadales; family JAFGVF01; genus JAEKNW01. Next base: position 561,740 of record OY782831.1, on the reverse strand, counting down.
AAGTATTTATTTCTACTTGATTATATTCATATAAGGTACTTTTACCAAGTTCTTGTTTCAGCTCTGTTTCTTTGAGTAGCTCAAGTTGGACTTGATAATTCTCTGCATATATCTTTAATTTCTTTTGACTTAAAAGTAGGTCAATGTAAGAATTCAAAACCTGCCAAGCGATATTTTTTTTTGTTTGCTTGTCTCTGATATCAGCAATTTCAATATTATGTTTTGCTGTTTTCCAATTGAAATAATCAGGTAGAGTAGAAGTAATACTCTTGCTAACAGTTAAACCTGCACCCTTGGATTTAATTCCATTAGAGTGTGACCAATTATAAGAAATTGAACCATCTGGAGCTATATCCCATAGGGTTGATCTGTAACTAGACTTAACCTTGTTAAGATTAATTGTATTTAATTTACTATCCTGAGAATTATCTAAAGCTAAATTAACAGCTTCATCTAGTGTTAGGATTTTTCCTGATAATACTGTTATAGAAATTAGCAATATTAATAGTATAAATCTCTTCATAAAACCCCTCAATTCAATTTAGTAAGTTGACCAGTATCTTTATCAACTTTAATTAATTCTACATTTGCTTGAGTTAACATCTCTAAAGACATCTTATCATTATAACTTTCTGCTACAAAGACCCTTTTTATTTCAGAGTTTATAATCATTTTTGCACAAATTATACATGGTTGGGTTGTGCAATATAACTCAGCATTTTGAATAGATGTTCCATTAACAGCTGCTTGAACAATAGCATTTTGCTCAGCATGAACCCCTCGACACAATTCATGTCTTTCCCCAGACGGAACATTCATTTGTTGCCTAAGACAGCCAGTTAGAGAACAATGAGGTACACTTTTAGGTGCACCATTATAACCAGTAGAAATTACTTGATTATTTTTGACTATCACAGCCCCAACTTTTCTTCTTAAACAGGTTGAACGGGTAGATACTAAATATGCCATATCTATGAAATACTTTTGCCAGCTTGGTCTATTCTTCATATTCTTCTATCCTTAGTTACTATTTCTTATTTATCTATTTTAAATCAGCTATAATATTGTTAATTTGTACACGTAATGATTCTGTTTTCTCTCTAGCTACTTGAGCAAATCTTTCAGAAGAGTCTGCAAATATAATTCCTCTTGATGAGTTTATAACAAAACGTGCGTCCTCTTTAGAAAAGCAAGTACTTGTAACAACTTCTTCCAAGGAACCACCTTGAGCCCCAATACCAGGAATAAGGAATAAGGTCTGAGGCATCAAATCTCGTAATTCTTTCAACTCCTGAGAATTAGTTGCTCCTACTACAGCACCAAAGATCTTATTTGAAAGATTATTGATATCCTTTGAGATATTTTTGTAGAGGTCATTCGTTTTTAGATAATCACAAGCTGAAGGATTTGAAGTTAGAGCTAACAAAAAGGCAAAGTTATCTTGAAATGGTTCAATAGCTTTCATGACATCATTACCCATGAGTGGATTAGCTGTTATTGCATCAACTCCCCAATCAGTAAAGAATGCTTTAGCATAGTTTGCCATAGTATTGCCAATATCTCCAGCTTTAATATCTAAGATAACTGGGATATGATTCGGAATATAGTTTATTGTTTTTTGCAAAGAGGAGAGAGACTTCAATCCTTGAGAAAGATAGAAGGCGAAGTTGGGTTTATAACAGGCAACGATATCTTTAGTTTCATCAATGATAGCCTTGTTAAAAGCAAAGATAGGATCTTCTTGATCAAGTAGATGACTAGGTAATTTAGCTAGATCACTATCTAAACCAAGACATACATAAGATTTATTGCTCTTAATTATATTTGTGTATTTAGTCCAAAATGACATTATATTAATCTTCCTTTTCGACTATTTTCACTGTATCTTCACCATCAATTTCTTGGAATGATACTTTTATAATTTCTTCTGAAGAGGTAGGAACATTTTTACCTACATAGTCAGCTTTAACAGGAAGTTCACGGTGTCCTCTATCAACTAAAACAGCAAGTTGGATATGTTTTGGTCTACCAAAGTCTAAGATTGCATCTATGGCAGCTCTGACAGTTCGTCCAGTATAAAGAACATCATCCACAAGAATAACGTTTGTGTTGTGCAGATCAAAGTCAATTTTAGAACCTTTAATAACAGGCTGATGGGCTATGGTAGATAAATCATCTCTGTATAGAGTAATATCTAAAATGCCAACAGGGACTTCTTTATTTTCAATTTCTGATAAAATTGAAGATAACATTTTTGCCATTGGGACTCCACGACTTCTAATACCAACTAAATAGACGTTCTCTAAACCACGATTTTGTTCGACAATCTCATGTGCAATTCTTCTTAATGTTCTATTAATAGCAGAAGAATCCATAATTTGACTTTTAACTCTCATCTTTCCTCCGTAGACGTTTTTTCACTTATTATCATTTTTTTATAATTGAAGGGATTTGTCAATAATTTAATAAAATTAGTTTATATAAGATGTTTCGTGTAGAAGGATAGTATCTTATGTCTTAGTTATTGTTATTTTTATATCACAGTATTTACGTCAATTAAGCTTGTTGTTATGGCGATAGAGTGGAGAAGAAAATAGTGCTGATTACAAGATTTTATTGTATATTTTGGTTAAAAGTTATATTGAATTCCTAAATAATTAAGATTAAATTGAAGTTTTAGTTTTTGATTCTCTTCTTCATAATTGTAGAGAGAAGCATCAACATAAGCGTCCATCATAGAGAGAATAAGAGTAGATCCTAACCACCAGAAACCATTATTTCTTTTATGGAGTTGGTCTCCCGCTTCTTTATTCCATTTTGCCCATTCTTCGAGGTTGCTAGCATTCTCTCTCTTTTCTTTATAATCTAGAAATTTATTATGATGATAGGAGGTAAGGGCAATAAAGCCAATCTCGGAACCACCCCAAAAAAGAGTTTTCCAAGTTGATTCATTATAATACTGTCCACCTCCAGGAATAATAAAGGAGTAGAAAGCTGCTTTCCCAGGAGATTTACCTGTTTCGTAAGCTATGAGGGGTAAACAGAGAGTTATAATAATTAAGCTAAGTATTATTTTTCTCAGCATGAATAATTCTCCAGTATTATATTTATCCCAGGAGTTGGGTAAAGGGATCTAATATCTTTTAGAGACCACCCCTCTTTTAGCCTGCAAGAGCACTTTAAGAGGGGTATAGATAAAAACGATTTATAGGATATAACGTGAAAGGTCTTCATTTTCCACAACATCATTGATTACTGAGTTGACTAAATCTTCATCAATTTTAACACTTTTATATTTACTGGTAGGCATTTCGAAAAGATACTTTTCCATCAACTTATTAAGAATAGTATGTAGTCTTCTTGCTCCAATATCTTCCATCTTATCGTTAGCTTTATAAGCGTAATAAGCGATTTGTTTAATAGCTTTTTTAGTGAAAGAAAGTTTGACTTTCTCAGTTTTAAAGAGAGCAGTATATTGTTTAGTAAGAGAATTCTCAGGAAAGGTTAATATCTTTTCAAAGTCATCTGCTGTCAGACTATTCAATTCAACTCTTATTGGGAATCTACCTTGCAGTTCAGGGATTAAATCAGATGGCTTTGCAACATGAAAAGCTCCAGCAGCAATAAAGAGAATATGGTCTGTTTTGATAATACCGTGTTTCGTTGGCACATTGGAGCCTTCAACAATAGGTAAAAGGTCTCTTTGAACCCCAGAACGAGAGACATCTGCTGATGACTTTTTGTCTGTAGAAGCTATTTTATCAATTTCGTCTATAAAGACGATACCATGATTTTCTACTAAATCTTTTGCTTTTTCCACAACTAGTTCTTTTTTTACTAGTTTTTGAGCTTCAAGCTCTTGAAAGTAGTTCAGAGCTTCTTTGACAAAGAAAGATTTCTTCTTCTTTTTTCCACCCTTATTCATTATATTACCTAACATGTCTTGCAGGTCTAAATCAAGCATATCCATTCCAGTATTCGAAAATACTTCTATCTGGGGTTTTTTAGGAATATCTTTGACTTCAACATCAATTTTGCGTTGGTCAAGCTTACCTCCGTCAAGCATAGATTCCATTTTTGCTCTAGAACGATTATAACGTTCTAGCTTCTCTTGATAATCTTCTTCACTTTCATCAATTGTCTTTTTCCCGATAGGGGAGATTAGCTTGTCTAAGACTTGCTCTCTGGCTTTCTTTTTGGCTTCCAGCTGAACTTCTTGGAGCATTTGTTCATTTACTTGGTTAATTGCAAGGGCCATGAGTTCTCTAATCATGGATTCAACATCTCTACCAACATAACCAACTTCTGTAAATTTTGATGCTTCTACCTTTATAAATGGAGCATTAGCAAGTTTTGATAATCTACGAGCTATCTCAGTTTTACCAACTCCAGTAGGACCAATCATAATAATGTTGTTAGGTACAATTTCATTTTGCAGTTCAGAATCTACTCTTTGTCTTCTCCAACGATTTCTTAAAGCTATAGCAACAGCCTTTTTAGCATCATCTTGTCCAATAATATATTTATCTAATTCTTTAACAATTCTTTTAGGTGTTAATTCTTTATGATCAATCATGTCTTTACCTACTTTAACTCTTCAATTACAAGATTATGGTTTGTATAGATACAGATATCTGCTGCAATATGGAGTGATTTTTCAACAACTTCTTTATTAGTTAAGTTACTATTTTCAGCTAAAGCTCGGGCTGAAGCTAAGGCATAATTACCTCCTGAACCAATAGCACAAACTCCATTATTTGGTTCAAGTACATCTCCTACACCTGTTATAATAAGCAGAGCATCCTTAGAACCAGCAATTATCATTGCTTCTAATTTGCGTAAAATTTTATCTGATCGCCAATCTTTAGCTAATTCAACAGCTGCTTTTCTTAGATTGCCTTTGGATTCTTTTAATTTTGCATCAAATTTTTCAAAGAGAGTAAAGGCATCAGCAGTAGCACCAGCAAAACCAGCAATAACTTGACCATCATATAGATGTCTTATCTTTCTAGCTGTATCTTTAATTACTGTATGGCCAAGGGTTACTTGTCCATCTCCTCCAATTACTAAATTTCCATCCTTTAGAATACCTAAAATAGTAGTTCCGTGAAACTGTTCCATTTTTCCTCTTAATATATTGTAAAAAATAGGAAAGAGCTTATAGTCTTTCCTATCTTAGTTTATCCATTTTTATTGTTATCTTTATCTTCTTCAGCTGTTTTTACTTGATTGTCAGCATGATCTTCTTTAAGTAATTCAAAACTTAACTGTTTTGCTTTTTTATATTTTTCTTTTACAAAGTTTAGATCTTCCCCTGTAACAAATTTCTCTACAATAGAGAATATTTCTTCAGCACTAAGTGTTTCTTTATCCAAAAGCTCATCAGCAAGAGAATCGACTAGGTCTCTATGATTAGTAATGATAACTTTAGCTTTTTTATAAGCTTCATCTATGAAAGAGTGAATTTCAGAATCAACAATTTTTGCTACTTCTTCACTATGAAGTTCTTTTTGACCAATTTGTTTGCCTAAAAAGACTTCTTGCTCTTTTTTCATAACTGCTAAAGGACCTATTCTTTTACTCATACCCCAGTTACAAACCATCTGTTTTACTATATCAGTAGCTCTATCAATATCATTAGATGCACCAGTTGTAATTTCATCAAAGACAATATCTTCTGCAGCTCTACCACCAAGTAGGTGGACAAGCATTGATTTCAAAAAACTCTTTGAATAATTAGATTTTTCTTCTCCTAGGAAATGTGTTGCCCCGCCTGTCATACCTCTTGGGATGATTGAAACTTTGTGGGCAGGAGAACCATGTTTTTCGAAAAGAGCACATATTACATGGCCGATCTCATGATAAGAAGTAATTTTCCTCTCTTCTGGTAAAACTATTTTACTCTTCTTCTGTTTTCCAAGTGTAAGTTTATCTTTTGCCTCTTCAAAATCATCCATTTCTATGAATTTCTTAGAAGATCTTGCTGCAATAAGAGCTGCTTCATTTACTAAGTTAGCTAGCTCTGCACCACTAAAACCAGGGGTAGCTCTAGCAATAATCTTTAAATTAACTTCTGGAGAAAGAGGAACTTTCTTAGAATGAACTTGAAGAATCATAGTTCTACCGTTAATGTCTGGAAGGTCAACGATAACTTGTCTATCAAATCTACCAGGTCTTAAAAGGGCTGGATCTAGTACATCAGGTCTATTAGTAGCAGCAATAATAATTACAGAATCATTTATTTCGAAACCATCCATCTCAACCAGTAATTGATTAAGTGTTTGCTCACGTTCATCATGACCACCACCTACACCAGAACCCCTATGGCGACCTACAGCATCAAGCTCATCAATAAAAGCAATTGCAGGGGCATTTTTTTTGGCTTGGGCAAATAAATCACGAACACGAGATGCGCCTACACCAACAAACATTTCTACGAAATCAGAACCTGAAACACTAAAGAAAGGTACATTAGCTTCGCCTGCAACAGCTTTTGCTAAAAGAGTTTTACCTGTTCCTGGTCTTCCTACTAGAAGTACACCCTTAGGTATTCTACCACCTAGCATTTCAAACTTTTTAGGATTTTTTAAATACTCTACTATTTCTGTTAATTCTTCTTTAGCTTCGTCAACACCAGCTACATCATCAAATTTCACTTTTGTTTTGGTGCCATCGAATCGTTTAGCTTTACTTTTACCAAATGAAAATGCTGAATTTTGTCCTTTATTAACATTCCTAAACATAAAGAACCAAAAGAAGAGAATCATTAGTAAGAAAGGCAACCATGAAACTAAGATTGATTCCCATTTAGATGGTACTTTTTCTTTTACTGGGCCCTGGGTCTTTTCTATTAATTCTTGTTTAAAATCATAATCATATTGTGACCAACGTGTAAAATAAGATTCATTTCCAACTTTATAGTTTAGTACATCACCTTCAATCACAACTTCGGTGATAGTTCCAGAATTCAAAGCATCCCAAAATTCTTTATTATCTACTTCTTTTTGATTTTGAGAATCTTGGAGAAGTGCCCATATTAAGATAGCTCCTAATATCAAGACAATTACAAATGAATATTTATTGCTTGAAGGATTTTTTAATGGATTGGGGTTTTTCCCTTTTTGAGGGTCTTCTGGCTTTTTTATATTTTTGTTTCTGTTTTGTTCTTCATTGTTCATGAATAAACATCCTCCTTAAGAATACCAATGAAAGGTAGATTACGATATTTCTGAGCAAAATCTAAGCCATAACCAACAACAAACTCGTTAGCTACTTGGAAACCTATATATTCCACTGAAACTTCTATCTTATGTCCGCTAGGTTTATCTAAAAGAACACAAGTTGCTAAGCTAGAAGGGTTATGTTTGTTGATATACTCTTTAAGATATTTTAATGATAAACCTGTATCAACAATATCTTCAACAATGATAACATCTCTATCTTCTAGATTAACATCAACATCTTTTTTTATTTTTACTACACCTGAAGATTTTCTACTATCACCATAACTTGAAATTGCCATAAAATCTATTTCAACAGGAATAGTTATAGCTCTCATCAAGTCAGCCATAAACATTGAAGCACCTTTCAATATACAAAGAAGTACGGGGTATTTGCCACAGTAATCTTTAGAAATCTGCTCTCCTAATTCTTTAATTCTTGTATTAATTTGTCTTTCATCAAACATTATTGCAGATATATCTTGTATCATAAAATTTATCCTTTTTGTTTTCGTTCAGCTGAACGCATTTTTTTATTATTAACTTTTTCTAATTCTATTCTTAAAATACTAGTAGTTTTCTCACTTATAGCAACTCTATTATCAATCCTCATTCCTCCAATCCAAATTATTTTATCTGAATCAGTAAAAACAGGTATCTTATCTCTATCGAATTTAGACACTTTTTCGTCAATGAAAAAATCTTTTAACTTCTTAAATCCCTTTAACCCTAGGGGAATAAATCTATCTCCATTATCTCTATTTCTTACTGTTATAGGAAAGTTGATCTCATCATAGTCTAAAAATACTAAATTCTTGTTACTTGCTAAAGCTTTCTCTGAAGGTAGCTTCTTGATCCTTTTCATTTTAATTCTATATTTTCCGAAACTTAAACGCGGTCTTACTGAATCTATAGTCTTTGCCTCTGGTATGTTCTCTTGCTTTACAAGAGGATTCTTACTAGTAAAAATCAGGTAGTCATACTCTTTTAGAACATAAATCCGGTTGGGTAAATTAAGCATTTTGGAACCATCAGAAGAGAGGATATTCTCAATTTCTAAGATATTATTTTGGTAAATATCACTGTCTGTCCCTCGCAATTGATACAAACATTTTTTAAAGATATAATATCTAAGGATCCTTTTAGTATGGAGAATAGTTTTTAGGGAAAGAACAATTTTTTCATCATTTTGCTTAACAACAAAACGTTTGAAAGAACGTTCTAGATAGTCTTCAATAAAGTCTTCTGTTTCAATCATCATCCCAGATAAAGCTACTAATTTATCAATGACTGCAGGATTTAAATTCTCTTCAATCCAAGGGAATAAATCGTTTCTTATCTTGTTTCTAGTAAAGGTAGATTCTTGATTGCTTTTATCTTCACGCCAAGGAATGTTCTCACTTAATAAAAATTGACAAATCTCTTGTCGAGTGAAGCTTAATAAAGGGTGAATGATTTTCTTATATTTTGGCAGTATTCCTCTAAGACCTGTTATACCTGCTCCCCGAATAAGATTCATCATGATAGTTTCAGCATTATCGCTATAATTATGTCCTAAAGCTATTGCATCAAGTTTATAGTCTTTTAATAGACTATAGAAATAGTTCATCCTAATATCTCGGGCTGTAGCTTCAATGTTAGTATCAGCATCAATCTCCACCCTGTTTATTACTAAATAGAGGTTGTGAGAAAAGCAAAAATCTCTAACAAAAGCCTCATCTGCTTTAGAATCATCCCCTCGTAAATTATAATTTACATGGGCAACTAGGATAGATAAATCTAAACTATCCTTTATCATTAACAAGGCGAGAAGGAGGGCAGTAGAGTCTGGTCCTCCTGAAAACCCAACAAGGATCTTACTCTTTTTCTCTATTAACCTATTCTCAACAATATAATTGTTAAATTTTACAATGAAATCTGTGTTAAGCTTTTCTTTGAACATTATTCCCTATCTAATTTCTTTAGTATTTTATTCAATTTATATAAGTCAATTTATTTTGGCAAGTATTTTATTATATGTTGAGAAATAATCCCTTAAAATACTAATAAATATACGATTAAACTAAGGATAAATTTTTTTAATAAAAATCATATCTTAAGCCTAAATTACTGATTAGTTGCAAAATACTGTTTTTTTAACGTTCATATAAAAAATACTAAAAAATATAGTCTCTGATTGTTGTTTATTTCCTTGATGGTTACTCTCTCTATAAAATCCTAGAACTTTGAGAAGAGACTAACAATGAAGGGTTAGTAAAAGCTAAAAACTAATGATATATGCATTCCTATCAGCATTTTTTTACCTTTTTAGCTCCTATGAAGGATTTGAGATAGGGAACCTGAGAAGGTTGGAGAGAACAATAGTGATGCGTACCAAAAAAAGTGAAGTAAATTTATCAAAACTCAAGAAAGAAAGTTTCTAAAATTAACAAATATTAGTTTAGTGGTATAACCTATGTGAACTAAAATAAACTATAAAAAAACTTGACATTAAATATCGAAATGTTTTTGCTAAATATTACATGTAACATTACTATGTAACTTAAGGAGATATATATGAAAAAAATACTGTTGATAATATTATTTCTATATGTTGTACAAGCAGTGTATTCTGAAACAGAGACACAAGCTCAACAACCACAGAATTATAATGAACCTAACGCAGGTATGGAAGAAAATCCTCTTATTATTGAGAATTTAGCAAACCTAAGATGGCTTTCAGAAACTACAAGTGTATGGGGTGATACACTAACAACTTACTATTTTCTTCAAGTAGCAGATATAGATGCTAGTGAAACAGCTATCTGGAATGATGGTGAGGGATTCCATCCTATTGGGGTAACATATAATGATAATCCTGATTATACTAGACTTTATGCTAATTATGATGGACAAGGTTATTGTATAAACAACCTAACAATTAATAATCCAACCTTCATAAGTAGAAGTTTTTTTGGAAATTTAAAGAACTCATCCATAAGAAATCTAAATCTAGCAAATATATCTTACTATGGAACTACAAGTGGCATGGTAGTTATGGCACTAGATTCTGAAATTGTCAATTGCTCTGTTTCTGGCAATATAAATGGAGGAGGGTGGGGACATCATGGATTTATTGGTTCTAGTTATTCTAGTATTATTAGTAGATGTTTTGCTAATGTCAATATTACTGTTACTGAACCACAAAGTTCCGTTACCTTAAATGGTTTTGCTGGTGGATTTTACAATTCTCAAGTTGATAATTGCTATAGCCGAGGACATCTTATTCTTGAAAATGCTAATTATACTTTAGTACGTTGTTTTGTAACGGATGTTGAACTCTCGACCATCAATAATTGTTACACTACTACGAGAGTAGTCTCTTCAAATTCGGCAATCTTGAGTGGATGGATGTCTGAATCTCAAGTTAATAATTTTTACTGGGATACAGAGATGGTAAATACAACTAATGTTAACAATATGGTTGAAAACAGTGACTTAGTTAATGTTACTGGTTATACCACTCAAGAGATGAAAGATTCTGCAACCTATATTCAAAATGGTTGGGACTTTGAAGAAGTTTGGTCTATTGATCCGGAGATTAATGATGGCTACCCTTTTTTACAGTGGTTATTGAGTAGTACTCCTAATTCTGAACTTGATAATAGTCTAGTTCCAATTAGACTCTCAGTAACCAACTATCCAAATCCATTCAACCCTGAAACAACAATAGAATTTAACAATCCTGTTCAAGGACAAGTGAATATTAATATTTATAACTTGAAAGGACAGCTGGTAAAAAAATTATTACAAGATAATTTGAACCAAGGAGTTCATAAGGTTGTTTGGCAAGGAAAAGACAGCAATGATAAGCAAGTCTCAAGCGGTGTCTATTTCTACAAAATATCTTCTGGAAATAATCAGAGTGTTACCAAAAAAATAATCTTAATGAAATAAAAGAGAAGTACCCCTGTGTCCCCCTCACAGAGGGGGATTTTACTATACTAGTTTGCTCTTACTAAAAGCTCTACTGAATTGTCTGGGTTAAAGGAAGCAAAACAACAAAATATACTTTGAAAAATGCTTCATCTATGAGATTGGTACTAAGCAGATTTGTCAAGAAAATCTAAAGATGAGCAACATTATCGACTTCTTTAAGGATAAGCTATTGGGGACGGTGGCTTGATGATTGTACAGTCTCCTTCCTAGGCACTAAGCACATAAACAGAATTTGCTTGACATGTAATTCTAAAAATCAGTATATTACTATTACGTATAGTTAATCAAGGAAAATTATGAATAATACTAAAATAGTTGATAAGGATTTTAAGGTTCTCCGTGATATTTGTCATAAAAATCCTGTGGAATATATGCAAAAGTCTCAGGACTATAGACAAATATATGAAGGTCTTTCTGAGAATCATTTCTTATTTATTGATGCTTACGCCTATACAAAGATTGGGCGTTATGAGTTAGCAGAACCCCTACTGAAGGAAATTCTGACCAAGGCAATTTCAGATAATAATCATTTTTTCTTAGTTCATGCCAATCTCTTACTGAGTCTTTGCTTCCGTAATGATCTAAAGCAAGAAAAATTATATCTAGATACTGCTGAAAAAAATGCTAGACAAGCAGAGGATAGTTTACTCTTAGCTGCTGTTTTGGCTTATAGAGGTGATTCATATTTTAGACTCAACAATTTCGCTTTAGCAGAAGATTTTCATAAGCAAGTTCAAGAGATTTTAGCAAATCAGGGAGAATCCCAGATAAAGCTCCAATCATTATTAAGTTTAGCTAATATTTATATATCAGACAAGCAGTTAGACAAAGCACTAAACTATCTTTATATGGGAATGGAAATTAGCAAAAGAGAGGATAATCAGCAATTTACTTTACTTTTAGATACAAGTCTAGCAAAAGTTTTACAAGATTTGAAACGCTTTCCCGAAGCAGAAAAACACTTATTAGAGGCTAACACTCTTAGTATAAATCTTGGGTTGATGATTCAAAGAATCCAGGTTGTCTTTAACTTAGCTGTATTAAAAATAAAAAGTAATTCTTTCACAGAAGCCATAAGTTATTTGGATACTTGCAGGCAACTTGCTCAAGAAAATGCTTTCAATATGCCCGAATTTCTCCTAGATTTGTATAATAATTATGCAATTGCTTATGCTTTAAAGGGTGACTTCAATAAGGCAATTTCAGATATGGATAAAGCAGTTAAAATTGCTTCAGAAATTGGTGATATAGTAGCTGAACAAGAAATTTATCTCAATCTGGGCAAGATGTTAATGGATACAGGGGAATATGATAGAGCTGAGATTTTATTCCTGAGAAGTTTGAAGGCTAGCAAGAAATACAAGCTTAAAGAACACTTTCGCCATGCTAGAGAAAAGCTTGTCCAATTATATGATAGTAAGCAAGATTATCATAAGTGCTTCAATTTAATGCAAAAGATCCAAGATGATTTACTTAAAGATATTAACAAACTTAAAAAACAAGAAAATTCTCATGAAATTACAAATCTAGATTTTAATAAATTTAATAAAACTCCTTCCTCAAATAACTTACTTACTAGGGGAGACTTTGTAGGTGTCAGTCAAGCTAGCCGTAAAATCCTACAGACTGCTTTGTTGCTTGCTAAAGAACCAAATGCTAATGTTTTACTTCGTGGGGAATCTGGCACAGGTAAAGATCTTATTGCTAACTTTATTCATAATGCTAGTCCTAGAAAAGATTACCCCTTTATCCCTATTAATGCTGCAGCAATCTCCTCAAGTTTAATGGAAAGCGAACTCTTTGGCCATAAAAAAGGTTCTTATACTGGAGCTATTAGTGATGAAAAAGGACTCTTTCTCAAAGCCCATAAGGGGACTCTATTCATTGATGAAATATCAGAAATCCCTGTTGGATTCCAAGCTAAACTATTACGTGTTCTAGAAAGTAGAAAAGTAATACCTGTAGGTTCTTGTAATGAGGTTAGCTTTGATGCTAGAATAATTTCCTCTTCCAATAGAGATATTATTGATCTGGTGAATAATGATTTATTTAGATTAGATCTCCTTTACCGCATTAATACTATAGAAATTGTTATCCCTCCACTCAGAGACAGAAAAGAAGATATCCCTCTTCTCGTAGACCACTTTATTAACATCTTTTGCAATGAACATAAAAAACTAGCCCCCGAAATTCATTCTTCTTTAATAAGCTACTTACAAGACTATAACTTCCCAGGAAATGTCAGAGAACTAAAAAATATTATTGAAAAAATGTTTATTCTTGGGCAAAGTAACTACTGGGATGCTCAACTACTGGATGAAATATGTTCTTTAGATATTACTAGAAATGACTTAACAAGTAGTGATTATGAAGCTGAAAAAGAAAAAATTACTAGAGCGTTGATTCGCTTTAAGGGAATCCGGAGGGATGCTGCTAAATTTTTAAAGATGAGCAATTCTACCATGACAAGAAGAATTGAAAAATATAATCTGCAAGCTTATACTAGTATTAAACAAAAGAAGAAATAAGATTCTAGCTGGGAACGCGAGCATTCTTGCTCGCAGTAGGCAGTTTCAAACTGCCTACAAAATAACACGAATAAGAAGGTTTTTGCCCTTCGGCTCAATGACGGGGAGATAGAGAGATGGCGGGGAGAGTAAGCAATCCCCTTTCAGCTCGTAAGAGCGGTATGAGAGGGGTGCCGTAAGGCGGGGAGAGTAAACATGACAATAAAATACAGCAAAAAACTAACAAAATATGCAAAAGATTTAAAGAAAAATCTCACACTTCCAGAGGTTTTATTCTGGAGTAGAGTAAAAAATAAACAACTTGGTTTTAGGTTTTATCGGCAAAAACCAATAGGAAATTACATTGTCGATTTTTACTGTGCTAGATTTAAATTAATAATTGAAATAGATGGTAGAGACCATGATTTTAAAGAAGAATATGATGAAAAACGAGAAAGATATTTAGAAAGTTTAGGAATGAAAATTATTAGATTTTCAAATTATCAAATTTATAAACAATTGGATGCTTGTATCGAATACATTGAAGGTTTCTTAATGGGAAATCCTGAATGCAATGACAAGAGACCAATTTAAGACTCTCCCCACCTTACGGCACCCCTCTCATACCGCTCTTACGAGCTGAAAGGGGATTGTTTACTCTCTCCGTCTCTCCGTCTCTCCGTCACCCCATCACTCCATCTCTTTCTAACTAAGAGTTTTCAGTGAAAAGTTTTCATTTTCACTAAATATATGAAAACTTTTTAAAAAGAAAATACTTATTATTGCTATCTATCTGTAAATTAATCCTTTAATAACTAGCATTTTTTGACTATTCTTGGCCCATGATTTGCACTAATAAAGAGAAAATAAAATTATTAAATTAATATAAAAGGAGTATTTAATATGTCTCTAAAAACTTTTCTTATTTTCTTTACTTGTATGGCCTTCTTTGGTGTAAGTCTCAGTGCAAGTGAACATTCTCTGCAGTTCAATGGGGAGGGACAGTATCTTGATTGTGGGAATTCAACTTACTATGACCTCACTAACAATCTAACAATTGAAGCCTGGATTTATCCTACTGACTTCAAAAATGCTTCTTGGAAGAATACTATCGCGGCTGAAACAGATTGGGATGATGAGGATGGATCAATTACCTATGGCTGGTCTTTTAGGTATGGGTCTGCATCGGGAACATTAGAATTTAATATGAGTAATGGTGGAAGTAACTGGACTGATTGCATAGCATATAATGCCTTAACCTTGAATACTTGGCAGCATGTAGCAGCTACCTACAATGGTAGCTTGGTTAAATTATATGTGAATGGTGTTGAAAAAGCTTCTTTAAATCATTCTATAAGTATTCCTACCACTTCAAAAAGACTTTTGATTGGTGCTATTGATCAAGATGGTGACTGGCGTACTATGACTGGCTCTATTGACCAAGTTCGTATCTGGAATATAGCTCGTTCTCAAACTCAAATAGCTGATAATTTATTAAATTCAGTAACTGCTGACAATCTCTTAGCTGAATTCCTCTTTAATACAGGTTCTGGGGCAACAGTCATCAATAGTGCAAACAGCAATTATAATGCAACTTTAGTAAATGCATCTTGGTCGGATAATGTTCCTTATTATTCAATAAATATAGATACCGGTAATATAAGCGGAGTAACCATATATACAGATACTCAAAATTATGGTAATGATCCTGGAAAAATTAGCCTTGAAAATGGCTTCAGTGGCACTGTATCTGCTCAAAAGGATAACTATATATGGACCTTAGCTTCTGGTTCAGATAGCAATATCTTAAGTAATTTAAGTAGCAATAAAAATATTTCTTTTGTAGGAACATTTACTTTAGAAGATCCTGTTAATCCTGGCTTTACATATAGTGGACAAGCGGATGTTCCAATTATTGCTACTCAAGGATCTATCGAAACTATAGGAGTTCCTTCACCTGCTAATACTACTGAAAGTGATATTGTAATGGTCTTTAATGCTTCAACTACCAGTAATCTCAACATAGCTGTTCCTGCAGGTACTTGGTATGTCATAGCCTATTATAATGATCCTGAGAATGGTGGCTTAAGCTGGCATCAAGGTAATCCATATCCTGCTACTGGTCCTTCTCAAGTCTTATTCTCAAATGTGCCTTTTGCCAGTAAAGGTGATGTCCCAGTAATTATCTCTCCCGAAGATGCAACCTTACCAGTAACCTTTGCTTCCTTTACTGGTGTTTACTCAGGTGATTACACAGTTTCCTTGGATTGGGTAACTCATAGTGAATCAGATTTATATGGCTTTAATGTTTTAAGAGCCCCAGAAAATGACCTTGCGCTTGCTAGTCAGGTGGGTTCAATTGTTGATGCTACTAATACATCTTTGACTCATAATTATAGCTTTGTAGATAATAATTTAAAAGAAAGTGGAAGATATTATTATTGGTTGAAAATAAGCGAACTCTCTGGTAATAATTATTATCATGGACCAATCACTATCCTTATTGAAGATAATTTTGAAAACCCAGTAATAGATATCCCCCAGCAAACCAGACTTCATAATGCCTATCCAAATCCATTTAATCCTTCTACTACAATCTCTTATTCTTTAGAAGAAGCTGGCAGAGTGGAAATTGAAATCTTTAATATCGCTGGTAGAAAGATTTGGCATAAGTCGGTGATTCATGGCCAGGCAGGTGATTATAGCATAAACTGGAATGGTGTAACTAATAAAGATCAAAAGGTGGCCAGCGGAGTCTACTTCTACCGAATGACCAGCAATAAAGCGTCTTGGACCCAGAAAATGATTCTTAAAAAATAGCTTCACAAAAGATTAGACTGCCTTGATTACTCTTCCTCTGAGGGGAATCAAGGCAGTTTCTTGTATTTTCTTAGAAAAAAACATTTGACTATTTTTGAAAATTATGGAAAATAGTCTAATATGGATAAAAACAACAAAACTAATAAATTTATAATTGCCATTGATGGACCTGCTTCATCAGGTAAATCTACTACTGCTAAAGAATTAGCAAAGCGTTTGCACTATGTCTATTTAGATACTGGAGCTATGTACAGAGCTTGTGGTTTAAAAGCTCATCGTCAAAATATATCTTTAGATGATCTCCCAGCTTTAACCAAAATGATGCAAGAAATAGATGTTCAAATAAAGTATTCACTACCCAACAATACTGTTTTGCTAGACGGTGAAGATGTATCACAGGCTATTAGACAACCTCAGGTTGGTAAACTTGCTTCAGATATTTCAGCCATTGGGGTTGTAAGAGAAGGTATGACAGCTTTACAGAGAAAGCTTGGAGAGAAAAAAGGTATTGTTATGGATGGCAGAGATATTGGAACAGTTGTCTTCCCTAATGCTGACTTTAAATTCTTTATGGTAGCTGATCTAGAAGAGAGAGCTCAAAGACGCTATTTAGAAGAAAAGGCTAAGGGGTCTGAAAAGTCTTTTGAGCAAGTGAAAACAGAGTTAGAAAGTAGAGATTATAATGACTCTCATAGGGCTATTGCTCCTTTAAAACAGGCTGAAGATGCAATATTAATAGACTCAACAAATCTTTCCATCCCAGAACAAGTTGAAGAAATTATGGTATATATTAGGAAGGGAAAGTGAAAGCATATTATAGAATTATCTCAAAAAGTGTAAACATAATATTTAAATATGTTTTTGGCTTAAAAATAATTGGCAGAGAGAATTTACAAGATGTTTTTTCTCAACGCTGCATTATAGCCTCTAACCATATGTCTAATTTTGACCCTCCCTTGATTGGTTCAACTATGCCAATAGCTATTCACTTTATGGCTAAAGAAGAACTCTTTAAATTCAAACCCTTTGGCTGGGTTATATCCAAGTTTAATGCTACTCCTGTAAGGCGGGGTGTGGTTGATAAAAGAGCTCTAACTAATATTAACAAGATATTAAATAATGATGAAACCATTGTTATTTTCCCTGAAGGGTCTAGGAAATCTTTTACTGCTAAACCCGGTATTGGTATGCTAGCTATGAATACTAAGTCTAGTATCTTACCAATTTATCTAGAAAATAGTAACCACCTACTAAAATGCTTATTCAGGATAAAAAGACTTAAGATTTATATAGGTAAGCCATTGACTCCTGATTTTTATCAAGATTTAGAAGTTAACAAAGAAAGTTATCGGGATTTATCTCGTTCGATTTTAGACATAATAAATGGATTAAAAGATGGAAATAAGATTAGCTAAAAACTCGGGCTTTTGTTTTGGTGTGAAAAGAGCTATCAAGATAGCTGAGAGTGAAGCAAAAGAAAGATCTGAAAAACTTGTAACTATAGGCCCAATAATCCATAACCCTCAAGTTGTTAAAAGATTAGAGAAAAAAGGTGTCTATTCTGTAGATGATATATCGGAAATAGATAAAACTCCAGCTATAATCAGATCACATGGTATTTCTAAAGAAGCTAAGAAAGAACTAGCTGATAAAGGTCTTGCTGTTATTGATGCTACTTGTCCTTATGTTAGTAAATTACAATCAATGGGAGAAAAATTATCTAAAGAAGGATACTTCATTGTCGTCCTTGGAAATAAAGAGCATCCTGAAGTTTTAGCTTTAATTTCTTATTTATCTGGAAAATATTTAGTTGTAGAATCTCCAGAAGAAATTCCCAATTTAAAGGGGGAAAAGCTTGCTTTGATTTCGCAAACTACTCAAACTTATGAAGTTTTTGAAAAAATAGTGAAAAAATTACTTGACACAACTTTTGAGTTACATATAGTTAATACTATTTGTAGTGCTACGACTGTGAGGCAAGATTCTACAAGGGCTTTAGCCAAAGCTAGTGATCTTATGATAGTTATCGGTGGTAAGATGAGTTCTAACACAAAAATGTTAGCTAAAATCTCAAGTAATTATTCCGAAACCTATCATATTGAAACTGCTGAAGAATTACAAGAAAAATGGTGCACTAACAAAAATAAAATTGGAATCAGTGCTGGAGCTTCAACTCCAGATGATTTAATTATAGATGTTTATAATAAGATTATTAATATAAGCAGGGGTGGGGTGATAGTTAAGTCTATTAACGAAATTCCTGTGTTTAAGGAGGAAACCCGATGAGTCTTAACGAGAAAGAAGTCAAAACTCAGGTGCCTGCAGAAACTGCAGTAGAAAACGGTGCTGAAGAAAAGCACGAAATGTCGAAAGCGAATGAAATTAGCAATGAAGATATGCTAAAGATGTATGACGATTCATTTTCCAACTATGAATCTGGTCAAATTGTTACCGGAACAGTAGTTAGTGTAAATGATCGTGAAGTTTTAGTAGATATCGGCTACAAATCTGAAGGGTCAATCCCTATCGGAGAATTTACCTATTCTGGTAGTCCAGAAGTAGGTTCTGATATTAAAGTCTACATTGTTAAAGTAGAAGATGGCGAAGGGAAAGTAAAACTTTCTAAAAAGCAAGCAGATTTTCAAGAAAATATCAAGAAATTACAAGCTTCATTTGAAAAAGAAGAAATAATTGAAGGTATTTTCAGACGTCGTGTCAAAGGTGGAATGATTGTAGAAGTATTTGGCTTAGAAGCCTTTTTACCAGGCTCTCAAATAGCTTTGAAACCAATTCCTAACTTAGATCAATTCATTGGAAAAACAGCTAATGTTAAAATCATCAAATTAGATGCTGATAGAAAAAATATTATCGTATCTCGTAAAGATGTGCTAGAAGAAGAAGTCTCCGAAAAGAGAGAAAAGTTACGTGAGATTATTGAAGTTGGTGCAGAACTCGAAGGTGAAGTTAAAAATATTACCAACTACGGAGCATTTATTGATTTAGGTGGAATCGACGGATTACTACACATCACTGATATGTCATGGGGAAAAATCAATCACCCATCAGATATTTTAAACATTGGAGACAAACTTAAAGTTAAAGTTACTGCTTACGATCCAGAAAATGAGAAAGTTTCACTTGGTCTAAAACAACTAGTTCCACAACCTTGGGAAAATATTGAAACTAAATATGAAGAGGGAACAAGAGCAAAAGGTAAAGTTGTTAATTTAACCCCTTATGGTGCTTTTGTAGAACTAGAACCAGGTGTTGAAGGTCTTATTCATATTACTGAGATGTCTTGGACTAAAAAAATTACCCATCCTCATCAAATCCTTAAGCTTGACGAAACTGTTGAAGCAATTGTGCTTTCAGTAGATAAAGAGAGAAAAAGAATTGCTCTTGGTCTAAAACAAATGGAACCAAACCCTTGGGTAGCTATCGATATGAAATACCCTGAAGGTACAATTCTTAAGAGAAAAATTAAGAGTTTAACTGACTTTGGTGTATTTGTTGAAGTTGAAGATGGTATTGATGGGCTTGTTCATGTTTCAGATATTTCATGGACAAAAAGAATCTACCATCCAAAAGATGTTTATAAAAAGAACCAAGAAATCGAAGCTGTTGTTCTCTCTATAGATAAAACTCTTCACAGAGTAGCTCTAGGTATCAAACAACTTCATGATGATCCTTGGCAAACTTTGAACGACAAATTACCTCTAAATACTGAAATCATTGGTAAAATATCTAAATTAATTCCTAAAGGAATCTTAGTAGATATCGAATGTGATGGCGATATTGTTGAAGGATTTGTTCCTGTTTCTCATCTTGCAATTCCAAAATTGGAAACTCCAGATGAATACTTCCTTGTTGGCGAAGAGATTCCATTGAAAGTTATCGAACTAGATATGGATAACAGAAGATTAATCCTTTCTGTTAAAGCTTTCTTCTTCTCAAGAGACCAAGAAAGTTTAACCACTTATGTTGATTTCCATAAAGGACAACATGAAGAAATAATGGTTAAAAAAGAAGCTAAAAAAGCTAAAGCTGAAGCCAAAAAAGAAGCAAAAAAAGAAGCTAAAAAGGCTGAAGAAAAAGATGAAAAAACTCTTGAAGAAGTAACTGAAACTCCACAAGCTGAAATAGCTTCAGAAATCACAGAATCTCCTGAGAATGAAGAAGTTAAATCAGAAGCAGAGACTACTGAAACTCCTGAAATTGAAGAAGTTAAGGAAGAAGTAGAAGTAGTTGAAACTCCAAAAACTGAAGAAGTTAAAGAAGAAATTGTTACTCCTGAAGTTGAAGAAGTGGAAGAAGTTAAAGAAGAGACTGAAACTGAACAAGAAAAAGAAGATACTAAATAAGTATATCTTTTGATTGCAATAGATTACAGGAAAACCAACTTGGTTTTCCTGTTTTTTATGTGTAGCTTTTTTTCCACAAAAATGCCTCTTCAATAGTATTTATTCTTATAATTAAGACCTAGCCTGCTTGTAATTAGTGATTTAAAATGCTAACTAAGCCTATAAAAACAATTCAAACATAAGAAAGATTAAGCAATTATGAAAATCATTACTTGCTTTTTTTTACTTGATAAAGATGGCAGATGAACCATTATAAGAGACTTGTAGGGATAAATAATGTCCAATAAAATGAATTCAAAATAGCAAAACTAGCTTTTTCTTGACAAATCAAATATTTGAAGTAAAATTTGGATAATCAAAATTTAGTCAAAGGAGTGTAAAACATGAGACAAAAGGTAATTATCATGGGTGCTGCTGGAAGAGATTTCCACAACTTTAATACTTTCTTTAGAGATAATGAACAATACCAAGTTGTAGCTATTACTGCTACTCAAATTCCAGGTATTGATGACAAAAAATATCCTGCTGAATTAGCTGGTTCACTTTATCCTGAAGGTATTCCCATCTTACCGGAGTCAAAGCTTCCGAGCTTAATAAAAGAACACAATATTGACTTAGTAGTTTTAGCTTATAGCGACCTTCCTCATGAAAGAGTAATGCATAGTGCTGCACTTGTTAATGCAGCTGGTGCTGACTTCATGTTGATGGGACAAAAAAATACCGCTATCAAAACCACCAAGCCATTAGTTACTATATGTGCTGCTCGTACTGGTTGTGGAAAATCACAGACAACCAGAGCCGTTGTAAGGTATTTTAAAGATAAAGGTCTTAAGGTTGTTTCAATAAGACATCCTATGCCATACGGAGACCTAGTTAAACAAAAAGTACAACGCTATGAAACTTTAGATGATCTAGTAAAACATGAATGTACAATTGAAGAGATGGAAGAGTATGAACCACATATTGCTATGGGTAGTATAATCTATTCAGGTGTTGACTATGAAGCAATTGTAAGAGAAGCTGAAAAAGAAGCTGATATAATACTCTGGGATGGTGGTAATAACGATACTCCATTCTATACCTCTGATAAGGAACTTAAAATCGTGGTTGTTGACCCTCATAGACCTGGTCATGAAATAACCTATTATCCAGGGGAAACAAATGTTAGACTTGCTGATGTAATCATTATTAATAAGATTGATTCAGCAGATGCAGATGATATCTTTGAGGTTAGAGAAAACTGTCGTGCAGTTAACCCAACAGCTAAAATTATTGAAGCAGCTTCACCTGTATTTGTAGAAGATCCTTCAATTATTGCAGGTAAGAATGTTCTAGTTGTAGAAGATGGTCCTACTCTCACTCATGGTGAAATGACTTATGGTGCTGGTATGGTTGCTGCTGAGAAATGCGGAGTTGCCGATACAGTTGATCCAAGACCATGGGCAGTTGGTGAAATTGCTGAGACTTTTGAAAAGTACCCAGATATAGGTGTTTTACTACCTGCTATGGGTTATGGTGAAAAACAAATTAAAGATTTAGAAGAGACTATCAATGCAGTAGAATGCGAAGCTGTTGTTATTGGTACACCAATTGATTTAAGAAGAATTGTTAATATTAAAAAGCCTTCTGTAAGAGTTACCTATGAACTTCAAGAGATAGGTCAACCAACTCTCAAAGAGATTTTACAAGAAAATGGTTTCTAAATATTGACAAAATAATTTAGAAAATAAAAATTGAACATAGGAGACTTGCCAAAGTGAGTCTCCTTGTTTTTTCTAAATAAGTAAAATATAAGGTGGAGGAATAAATGGCAAAAAAAGCAGTATTAGCTTTAGGCGGAAACGCAATAATTCAAGCTGGACAAAAAGGTACTATTACTGAACAGTTTAAGAATACTCGTGATAGTTTAGGTGGTGTTGTTGAATTGATTAAGCAAGGATATCAATTAGCAATATCTCATGGCAATGGACCACAAGTAGGAAATATGTTAATTCAACACAATGCTGGGATCCAAAAAGGTGTAGCACCCCTTCCTTTAGGTGTCTTAGTGGCAGCTACCGAAGGTACTATGGGCTACATGATTGAACAAAGCTTGCAAAATAAACTCATTCAAGAAAAGATCACTAATAAAGTTGTAACAATCAACTCTCAAGTTTTAGTATCAAAAGATGACCCAAGTATGCAAAATCCTTCCAAACCAGTAGGCCCTTTCTATACAGAAGAAGAAGCAAAAGCTCTTGAAGCTGAATTTGGCTGGCATATCACAGAAGATGCAGGCCGTGGTTGGAGACAGGTTGTTCCATCTCCAAAACCAATTGACATCATACCAGCTGATACTATTAAGCAGTTAGTTGAAGATAATCAAATTGTTATCGCTTGTGGTGGTGGTGGAATCCCTGTTATCAGAGAAGAAAATGGTGTTTTAGATGGTATAGATGCAGTAATTGATAAAGACTTTGCATCCGCTTTATTAGCGGAAAAAATAGGTGCTGAGTTCTTAGTTATTCTTACTGGTGTTGATAAAGTTGCTATCAATTTTGGAAAACCTGATCAAAAAGAGTTAGACTCTTTGACTGTTGAAGAAGCTCAGATGTATTATGACCAAGGTCAATTTCCTAAAGGGTCAATGGGGCCAAAAATTTTAGCTGCTATTAGTTTTGTTAAGAATGGTGGCAAAAAGGTTATTATTACTTCAATAGAAAGAATAGTCGATGCTTTTGAAGGAAAGACTGGAACAATAATCCAAGGTTAATTATTTTTGCGAGAGGGAAGGAGACTTCCCTCTTATTTTTATAAATCCCAAACTATGTAGGAGATCTTTATGAACAAGACTATTTTCTTCACTAAGGTTCTACTACATACTTGAGGTTAAAACTATTTCTAAGTATAATAAGTTTATTTAATATTACTTAATATAAAATTACTTGCCAAAATATTGATACTCAAGTATATTAGTACTTAGAGATAATAATCGATTTGGAGGAATTATGAAACGATTAATTAGTGTGATTTCAATATTAACTATTGTAGTCTCCTTATTCTCCTGGCAGTTAGATAGACAAGCTCAGTTCCCAGTGAACTTATACTCTATCGATCGTGCTGGAAACAATGTTGTGATTGGCGGAGGTAGTGGGGGTGTAGGACTTTCCACAGATAATGGTGAAAGCTTCACTTTTGTTATGACTCCGACTTTTAATGCTGCAACTGGTGTTTATAATGATGCTAACGATGTATCATTTGCTGACGAAAATCATGTAGCAATTGCTTCTGAAGATGGTATGGTTCTCTTCTCATCTGATGGTGGTCAGAATTGGGATCAAGCTCCTGGCGTGGAAGCTCTTTTCGGTACTGATGATGCTGAAGGTATTGTCTATCATCCTGATGGAAAAGTATGGGTTTCAGGTGCTAATGGTAAGATAGCTTACTCAGAAGATTATGGTCAAACTTGGGTACTGCAAACTACACCAGGAACTGATACTTTATATAAAATGTCTATGAATAGCTCTGGAACAGGCTTTGTTGCTTGTAATAATGGCTCTCCTGACCAAGCTAAACTATATAAAACTACTGACTTTGGTCAAAATTGGGAGATTCTACCTCTTGGAACTCCTAATGAACTAACTAATTTTGCTGTTGAGCAATACGGCAACTTAGTAGTTGTTGTTGGTGATGATGGATCAATTTCTTATAGTAATGATAATGGAGTTAACTGGACTCACCATACTGACTTAAGTGACTCTCGTTTAACTGGTGTTACTATGAATGGAAGTGAAGGTTATGCAGTTGGTTGGAATGGTGTTGTTGTTAAAACTACCGACTCTTGGGTTAATGTTCAAGTTGTTGATAACGACTGGAATTACTATTCTCAAGATATTGTCTATGATGCTAATGGAAATGCAATGCTAGCTGGTTGGTATGGAACAGTAGCAAAATCGGCTGATGGTGCTACTTGGATTGAAAAAACTGTATCTTCAGTTGATAACTATAGCATTTCACTTATTGATGAGAACAATTGGTATCTTATTGGTGATAAAGGAACAATTTTCAAAACAACTAATGCTGGTTCGACTTATGATAAAGTTTATATAGAACCTTATAATGATAACGCAATAAACACTTTATATACTTCTCATTTCTTTAATGTAGATGAAGGAATTGTTACTGGTAAAACATCAGGTGTGATTTATAGAACAACTAATGGTGGAGATTCTTGGACAGGTCATCAAGTACCTGGTATTTCTTCAACTAAGTCTTTATACACCTTTGAATTTTTAGATGATCAAATTGGTTGGGCTTTTGGTTATCAGTCTGTAGCTGCTAAAACTACTAATGGTGGCCAAGAGTGGAATACTCTTACATTAACAGGTATTACTGGTAATGATAACATCTATTCAGCTCATGCCTTTGATGAAAATAACATTGTCTTAGGTGCTAAGAATGGTGTAATCTATAGAACAAGTAATGGTAATGACTTCACTTCAATCACTCTTGGTTCTGGAGATATTAATGATATTTACTTCCAAGATGCTGATCATGGTCTTGCTATTAATGATGATGGTGATATCTATTATACTAGTAATGGAGGACTAAGTGCTAGTGATTGGACCCTTGCAGTTGAGTCTGCTGGTGATGATCTTAACAGTATTTATGAAGCTGATAATGGGACTTTAGTCGTTGGTGGTTACAGTGCCGATGCTTCTAATCTTGGTACTACATGGGCCTTGATGCAATCTACAGATAATGGCGCGACTTGGACAGAGATAGATTTACCTGAAACTCAATTTAATCCTGTAAGAGTTATGGATATTACTGGTTGGAATAATAATGTTATTGCAGTTGGTAAAAATCAAATAGTATATTCAGGATCTGTTGATGGTGATACTCCTCCTCCTCCTGAATTTGCTGAAGATTTATTCTTCTCTGAATATATTGAAGGTTCATCTAATAATAAAGCTCTTGAAATCTTCAATGGTACAGGTGAAGCTGTTGATTTAACTCCTTATGTTGTTAAATCTGCTTCTAATGGTGGCGAATGGAATAATGAACTAAATCTTGAAGGTTCATTAGCAGACGGAGATGTTTTTGTTATAGCAAATTCAGCTGCAGATGCAACAATCTTGAATATTGCTGATGCGACTTCAACTGTTACTTACTTCAATGGAAATGATGCGGTTGGACTTTTCTTAAATGATGTCTTAATTGATGCAATTGGTGAATATCAATCAGACCCAGGAACAGCATGGGATGTAGCGGGTGTTACTAATGCAACTCAAGACAAAACCTTAGTAAGAAAGGCAGATGTGGCTGAAGGTACAAGTGATTGGTCTGCTTCAGCTGGAACTAACGCTGCTGATTCTCAATGGCTTGTTTATAATTCAGATGACTTCAGTTTTATCGGTTATCATCAATTCGCTGGTGGGGGTGGTGAAATGGTTGCTATGCCTACTTTTGATCCAGCTCCAGGTACTTATGATGACCCCGTTAATGTAACGCTTACTAGTGAAACTCCTAATGCTTCTATCTATTATACTATTGATGGAAGTGACCCTACTGACAGTTCAACTATGTACACAGGTCCTATCAGTATTAATGAATCAACAACTTTAAAAGCTATTGCTTATGCTGATGAATTAGATCCTTCTTTCGTAGCAACTGGTAACTACACAATTCTTACTGTACAAAATGTTGCTACAATTGCAGAATTAAGAGCTGGAAATACTGATGGTACTATTTATAATGTAACTTCTGAAATTTTTGTTGCATATGCACAATCATTCAGAAATCAAATATATGTTCAAGATGCAACAGCTGGTATCTTAATTGATGATAATAATGATATTATTGCTACTCAAGTAAATCCTGGTGATGGTATCACTGGCCTTCAAGGAACTTTAGGTGTTTATGGTGGAATGTTACAATTCACACCTGTTCAAGATATCGCTTCAGTAGCTTCTACTGGAAATGTTTTAGCTCCAGTGACTGTTACTATCCCTCAGTTAACTTCTAGTTTTGATACTTATGAAGCTAGATTAGTTATTCTTGAAAATGTTCATTTTACTGATACTGGTGATTTTTCTAACGGTTCAGTTTATGAAATCTCTGATGGAACAAATACCTACAATTTTAGAACTTCTTTCTATGGTGAAGACTACATTGGAACGGCTCTTCCTGCTGGTCAAGGTTCTATAGTTGCCTTACCAAATTCAAGAACTGATGGTGAATATATTTCTTCACGTTTCTTATCAGACTTTAACTTTGGTCCAATTACTAATCCAGCACCAGAAAACTTAACTTATGAAGTAAATGAAGATGCTGTAAGTCTTACTTGGCAAGCTCCAACTGATGCTACAAACTTAACAGCTTATAAAGTCTACAAAGATGATGCATTACTTGTTGAGTTAGCTGCAAATATCTTAACTTACACTGATGAAGATCTTGCTGATGGAGACTATACATACTACGTTACTGCTTTGTATGGTACTGAAGAATCACTTGCTTCAAATACTGTTATGGTTCATATTGGAGAGGTTAACGGTGAAGCAGAAGAATTATTCTTCTCAGAATATTTAGAAGGATCTTCAAATAATAAAGCTGTTGAAATCTTTAATGGAACTGGTTTACCTGTTGATTTAACTCCTTACGTTGTTAAATCAGCTTCTAATGGTGGTGAATGGAATAATGAATTAAACCTAGAGGGAAGTCTTGCTAACGGAGATGTTTTTGTTATAGCTAACTCTGCATCTGATGCTACTATTTTAAATGCTTCTGATGCAACTTCTGCTGTAACTTACTTTAATGGTAATGATGCAATAGGTTTATTCTTAAATGACGTTCTTATCGATGCTATCGGTGTTTACCAAGAAGATCCAGGTACAGCTTGGGATGTAGCAGGTGTAACTGAAGCTACCCTTAATCATACCTTAATCAGAAAACCTACAGTTGTTGTTGGAAATACTGATTGGGCAGCTTCTGCTGGTACAAATGCAGATGATTCAGAATGGATAGTCTATGATATTGATGAACTTAGCTTTATTGGTTCTCATGACTTTACTGGTGGAAATCCAGGTAACAATGTTGCTACCCCAGTATTTGACCCTGCATCAGGAACTTATGATTCTGCTATCAACGTTACAATGTCATCTGAGACTGAAAATGCTACTATCTACTATACGTTAGATGGTACAGAACCTACTATGACTTCTACTGAATATACTGGTGCAATTGATATTAGCCAAACAACAACTGTTAAAGCAAGAGCTTATGCAGATGGTATGGACCCTTCTTATATTGCAACAGCAAACTACACAATTATTACTATTGTTGATGTTGCTTCAGTTGCAGATTTAAGAGCCGGTTCTACTGATGGCACTATTTATCACTTAACTTCAGAAGTAATTGTTACTTTTGCTCAGGACTTCAGAAATCAAAAATACATCCAAGATGATACTGCTGGTATCCTCATTGATGATAATAATAATGTTCTAGATAATGTTTATAATACTGGTGATGCTTTGACAGGTCTGCAAGGATCACTTACTGAATATGGCAATATGCTTCAGTTTACTCCTTCTCAAGCAGGACCTACACCTAACTCAACAGGTAATGTAGTTAATCCACTTCTTGTAACTATTAATGATTTAATGACAGACTTTGATTCTTATGAAGCAAGAGTTATTAAATTGAATAATGTTATGTTTACCGACACTGGTGCCTTTGCTAATGGTCAAAACTATGGTATTACTGATGGAACTGATAACTTCAACTTTAGAACTTCTTTCTATGATGTTGATTATATTGGCTCAGATGTTCCTATTGAAACAGGTCATATTGTGGCAATACCAAATGCTCGTAATGATGGTGACTATATTACTGCAAGAAATGAAGCAGACCTCCTATTTGATGGTGTAAATCCTCCAGAAAACTTAACTGCTACTCTAGTTGAAGGTGGTGTTATGCTTAACTGGGATACTGTTGTAGCAGAAGTTCTCAGCAAAGTTTATACAGATCAAACTGGTCAAATAGTTACAGTCAACTCTGATGTGAGAACTATTGAACTTAGAAATCCTGATAGCTGGAAAGTTTATCGTAATGATCTTATGATAGCTGAAGTTGAAGATATTCAATACTTAGATCCTGTTACTGAAGATGGTGTATATACTTATTATGTAACTGCTATCTATGGTGAAGTTGAATCTGCTCCTTCAAATACAGCTTCTGTTACTATTGGTGATCCAGGTGCAGTTCTAATTAATGATGGTTTTGAAACATATCCTGATTTCTCTCTTGAATTCGGGGCTTGGACTATCATCGATAACGATATGTCAGGAACTTATTCAATCACTAATACTAGCTGGGAAAATGCTGAAGCTCCACAAGCTTACATTGTATTCAATCCTTCTATGACCACTCCTCCTCTAACTGAAGAGGCCTACAGTGCTTATGATGGAGATAAATATGTTGCTGCTTTCGCTTCAACTACTCCTGCTAATGATGACTGGATGATTACTCCAGCTTTCACTATTGACCAAGAAGCTGATGTTTCTTTCACTGCTAAATCAATTACTGATCAATATGGCTTAGAAAGATTCAATGTCTTAGTTTCTACCGGTTCAACAAATATAGAAGACTTCACTGTTATCTCTGGTGATGATTATATTCAAGCTCCAACTACATGGACTGACTATAACTATAATCTAGATGCTTATGCAGGACAAACAATAAGACTTGCTGTCCAATGTGTATCAGATGATGCCTTTATATTTATGCTAGATAACTTCAAAGTAATAGCACCAAATGGTACTGATAATGGTAATGAGGTTAACTTCGTAGTAACTGAACTCCTAGGTAACTATCCAAATCCATTTAACCCTGAAACTTCTATCTCTTATAACTTAAGAGAGGCTGGTCAGGTTACTCTTGATATCTATAACTTAAAAGGTCAAAAAGTTAGAACTTTAGTTAATGAACATCAAGATAAAGGACAACATAATGTTGTGTGGAATGGTAAAGATGAAAATAATTCAAGTGTAGCTTCAGGTGTTTACTTCTATAGAATGTCTAATGGCTCATATTCATCAACTAAGAAGATGATCTTAATGAAATAGTATTATATGACCCCATGACCTTTAGAACCCAATTATAAAGGGTTTTCAGGCATGGGCAAAATGATAAAATATATCAAAATGGCACGGCAATAGTCGTGCCATTTATGTATTGCATAATAAAAAGCAACACAAGGATCAATGGTTGCTAGTAGTCTTTAGTAGATGATTTTGATATTAATAAAAAAAGATCACAAAATAC
Organism: Cloacimonadales bacterium (SeqCode); assembly: GCA_963678375.2. GTDB lineage: Bacteria > Cloacimonadota > Cloacimonadia > Cloacimonadales > JAFGVF01 > JAEKNW01. The sequence goes on along the minus strand of OY782831.1, from coordinate 531,551 downwards.
AAATATTAATTGACAAGTCATATCTTAGCTTTTATAATGACTTATACTTTTAAACCCAAGTATTAGGAGTAAAAAAGTGAAAAAAAACACCTTACTATTTATTATATCCTTGTTTTCTTTGAGTTGTTTGCATGCAAATTTAACAGGCTTCGCTGGTAAAAATCTTAATGGTGAAAATGCAAGCTTAAAGGCTGACTCAAAGATGATAATAGTGAAAGAAAAATCTAAGCCAGATACTATTAATATGGAATATCAAAGACCAATTAAAATAGTAACAGAAGATGAGAGAAGAGAAAAAGTATTAGCTTCTTTAGATAGCTTATCCTTCACTGCAGCATATAAGTCATTAAAAGATTATGAAAGAGGACTTTATCTGATAAAATATCTTGAAAATAAACCAAATAGAAATGATATAATAAAGAGCTTTATAGATACAACATGGGCAAAGGAGATAGATCAGATTGATTATTATAATTTGTTTCCTGATGTGGAGCTAATAATTTCAATCTGTACGTCAAAAATAATATGGGAGAAATCCAATAAAGAAGAGAAAATATTTTTTCTTGATTTTCTTATAGAAGAGCTTATGCCATTATTATTAAAAAAATTTAAATTACTTTATTCAGAATGGGAACTCAATAGGTTTGATTATAAAATGTGGCTTGAGGGTGTTCACGTGTGGAAGATAGATAAGATTAGTAATTTTTATGCAGATATTTTTGAAGACTACAAAATTCTGGAACATGGAGGTCATCATCCAGTAAAATACCGTAGGTATAGAGGGGGAATTTTTTTTAAACATATTGTAATCGATCCAGAAAAGTTCATTGATAATCTTAAAATACTTAGACAACTTATAATTGAGGGAAAATAATATTTTTAAAAAAAATTACTGTAATCATCCTTCATTACCGTATTCTTGCATCTTCCGTCTTACGGTGGAGATTCTCTCCGCCTAATATCAAGCTTTTGTCTATTTTCTTCATTCTCTGGGTAAAGATGGCGGACTGAAAGTCCACCTTCCGACAGAAAAGGAAAAGATTGAAAAAGTTCTTGCTTATCAAATAAGTATTTTTCTGTTAACAGAAGATAGGATTTCATCTATCCTTGATTGTTACTTACCCAACTTATCATTGGAATATTATGAAGACAGTAACAATAATGAACTTAAAGAAAGATTTGACTTGACTAATAGTAACAGCATTTATATTAGTTCAGAAAATTTTATAAAGGATGATATAGCTATGGTTAATAAAAATACAGAATCTTCCTCTTCAGAAAGACCTGAAAAGAGAGATTTTATTAGACAGATAATAGATAAAGATATTGAAAGCGGAAAGTACGACGGAAGAGTACATACACGTTTTCCACCAGAACCTAATGGCTATTTGCATATAGGACATGCCAAAGCTATAGTCGTAGATTTTGGAATTGCTAAAGATTATAATGGCTTAACAAATCTTAGATTTGATGACACTAATCCTACAACAGAAGATGTAGAATATGTAGATTCAATCCAAGAAGATATTAAATGGTTGGGCTATGATTGGGAAGATAGACTTTATTATGCTTCACAATATTTTGATAAATTTTACAAATATGCGCAAATGCTTATTAAGAAAGGTCTTGCCTATGTTTGTTCTCTTTCGCTTGAAGAGATAAAAGAGTATCGTGGAACTGTTAAAGAAGCAGGTAAACCATCACCAGATCGTGATAGACCTGTTGAAGAAAGTTTAGCTCTCTTAGAAGGTATGAAGAATGGTGATTTTGCTGAAGGTCAATACACTTTAAGAGCTAAGATTGATATGTCTCACTCTAATATGAAGATGCGAGATCCCCTCATTTATAGAATTAGACATGCTCACCACCATCAAACTGGAGATAAGTGGCATATTTATCCTATGTATGACTTTGCCCATTGTTTAGAGGATTCTATTGAAAAAATTACTCACTCTTTATGTACTTTAGAATTCCAAAATAATAGAGCTCTATATGATTGGTTCTTAGAAGCTTTAGAACTCTATCATCCTCAACAAATAGAATTCGCCAGACTTGAGTTATCACATACTGTTACTTCTAAAAGAAAGCTTAAAGAACTTGTAGATAAGGAAATTGTTGACGGTTGGGATGATCCAAGAATGCCTACTCTTTGTGGTTTAAGAAGAAAAGGTTATCCTGCTGAAGCAATCAGAAATTTCTGTGAGGATGTTGGTCTAGCTAAAAGAAATTCAACAGTTGAGTTAGCACTTTTAGAATACCATGTTAGACAAGTTCTAAACAAAAGTGCTTTAAGAATGATGGGGGTACTTAATCCTTTAAAAGTTGTTATAACTAATTATCCAGAAGGCCAAGATGAATGGCTAGAAGCGGTAAACAATCCAGAAAGACCAGAAGATGGTAGTCGCTTAGTGCCTTTCTCTAGAGAATTATATATTGAACAAGATGATTTTATGGAAGATGCACCTAAGAAATTCTACAGACTTTCACAAGGTAGGGAAGTAAGACTTCGATATGCTTATTTTATTAAATGCCATGATATTATTAAGGATGAGAATGGTAAAATAACTGAAATTCATTGTACTTATGACCCAGACACTAAGGGTGGTAATGCCCCAGATGGTAGAAAAGTTAAAGCAACTATGCATTGGGTTTCTGCGCAACATGCTAAACAAGTAGAAGTTAGAGTGCTTAATAATCTATTCTCAGAAGAGAACCCAAATAAGAAAGAAGAAGGTAAAACGTTTATTGATTATATGAATCCAAACTCTTTAGAAGTAATTTCCAACTGTTTTGTTGAACCAGAATTAGCTAAGGCTAAAGTCGGAGTTAACTATCAGTTTGAAAGGATTGGTTACTTCATCTTAGATTCTAGATATTCTAGTCCAGAAAAACCTGTATTCAATAGAACAGTAACTTTAAAAGATGCTTGGGCTAAGATTAAGAAAAAATAACTAATCTATAAAATAAATACTAAAGAAAGCCAAACTTTTGTTTGGCTTTCATACCTTTGACAAAAGCCCATATTTTTTAGAAAGTCAATTATTCTTTGAAAAATATAGGACAAAAAGCAATTCATAAAGTCGCTATATCTTTACCCAAACTCTTCTCTGCGATGTATTTAAATACTATCTTGCTTGAGTTTAAGTAAATCTATTAGCGATCTCTTTTTGCAAAAAGAGACCAAAAACTCAGAGTGTTGATAAAGTCAACTTCTCTGACTTTCGGAGCTAGATTGAATGGAGTGGATGCATCTTGCTGCCAATTCATAGTATTCCAGTTTCCTTACACAAAAAAAGCTCTCCGAAGAGAGCTTAATTCACAATTTATTCTAAAAATTATTTTTTCTTATGTCTGTTTTTACGAAGTCTTTTCTTTCTCTTATGTGTAGAGATTTTATGTCTTTTTCTTTTCTTTCCACAAGGCATGATCTTTCTCCTTATTTTTTAAATGTGTCTATTATATCATTTTTAAATTCACGAGAGAATTTAAAAGTAGGAACTGTTCTTTCAGGTACTGGTATAGTAGCGTCAGTTCTAGGGTTTCTTCCAGTTCTAGCTTTTCTTTGTTTCAACTTGAAAGTACCAAATCCTCTGATTTCGATATGGTTTCCTTCTTTTAAACAATCTTTTGTAGTATTGAAGAAACTATCTACAATTACACTTACGTCTTTTCTGATAATACCAGTCTCATTAGCTATGATTTTTACTAAATCTGCTTTTGTCATTTCTTCTCCTTATTATAACAATATTTTATTCTTTTTTATTATATAAAGTATTTAAAATTATAACTTTAGAATATCTGTCAAGGATTTTATCAAAAAATAATAAATTCCCAATCTAAGCCTTATTTTCTGTTAATATTTACTTCATATATTTTGACAAACAAATTATGTATATTCCAATTGTTTCAATCTTGATATTCTGTCAAGACATCTTTATGTTATTCTTTATTTTAGTGATTTTGCTTGCCAACCATCAATTATAATAAGCAAAAGAAGCTATTTAACTATTTTTTTAGCTTTTATCCATATAGTCAGACATAATAGTGAAGTAATCTCCAACCCAATTTGGTGGATTATCAAGAGGATCAGTTCCCATCCAAGCTGCATAAGAATCTTCATGATCAGGAGAAAATCCATGCATACCAGGTAGAGACTTAATACCCATGTCAGAAGGTACTACTTGTACTCCTGGGTCCATTAACAGGATTTCTTCTCCATACATATTATCTTCAAAATCAATTCCATATTTAACTTTATCAGCTGTTGAAACAAAGTGGGAGTATGGTATAGATTCAGCTTTTTTCATGATGTGAGGTCTGCACTTGTCATTTAAAAACCAGAAATGTACCATTGTAGAGTCATAAAGAGCTACATAATCGATACCCCATCTGAAACCCAAAGACTCGATTTCTTTTTTAACATCAACTTCATGAGTTAGACTTGTCATACCATGATCAGACATAACAAAAAGAGAATAATCTTCATAGTGTTTTTCGACCTCTTTAATAAGACTTTTAATCTTGTCTGCATACCAATCAAGTTTAGGTTGAATTTCTTTCCCATCCTTTGTGACATTATGGAGCAAACCATCCATACTAGCAGTGTAAAGGAAAGCAAAATCTATTTTTTCAGCTTTTATATCATCTTCTAAAGCCTGAATATTTTCTGCTTCAGATAAACGCCAATTTGAGATATGATATGAGATTTTCTTCTCTTCTAATACATCAGCTAAATTCTTTACAGGAGCTAATCCGCCGGGGATGAAGAGATCTTTTTTTTCAATATAATCATAGTAAGGTAAACGTTCAAAAGGCATGGAGTAGATTTCGAAATAGCCAGTATAACCATTTATTTTTTTGATGATTTTAGAGAATTGGTGACGAAATCTCCACCTATCAAAAATTGTCTTTGGTAGGAATTTCAGGTATTTAAAAGCCTTAAATGGACTATCTTGGGGATTGTAATAATAGAAAGTTAAATGCTTGTGTTCTGTTGGTCTTTTTCCTGTAAGTATAGTTGGAATGGCTGTACAAGAGTATCCAAATTGCATCTGTGCAGGATATCGATAGGGTAGTAAGTCTTCTAAAAATTTATACTTCTTTTGGATTTCCCAACCAAAAGCATCTATAAACATAAATATTGATACTCGTTTTCTCATATTAACTCCTCTGGATAAGTTGTTGCATTATTTTTAATTCTTTAAAGAATTATGATTTTCAAACAAACAATTTTACCTTTATTTACCAGAATCACTTATAGACATCAATTCCTTTGGAAAAGGATTAAAATATCTTTGCTTAGATAAATAGGCTTGTTTAAATCTCATTAACCATGAGTTCAGAACTGTAATTACAACTATTAAAGGGATTTTCTTTTGTCTATATAAATCTAATTGTTCTAAGAAATGAGCCTTCTCATCACTATTTAATTCCTTGGAAAAATAACCAAAAATGTGCATAAGTACATTTATATTAGTAGAAATATTAGCAGCTTTTTGGAAAATTTGATATAATTTATCTTGATATCTAGCGAATACCTCAGAAAGAGGAAGTTTTTCATGGTTAGCAACAATTTTACCTGCTTCTCTAAGTTTGGACTGGTTATAAGCCATGAAAAGATATTTATTGGAGGCATGAAAATCTACTAAGTCTTTCATAGTTCGTGGTAAATTTCTAAACTCTGCTAAAGTATAGATCTTTGTTAAAAAGTGTTCCCTTAATTGTAGGTTGGTAAGTCGACCTTCATCTTCTATTGCCAAATGACCATATTTAGTATAAACTTCTTGGGCAAACAAACCAACACTCTTAGTTGATATTGCAGGTATTTTTCCTATGCCTGAATATAACTTTACATCCTTCATACCACATGAAGGGGATCTACTTTTTAAAATGAAACCATCAATACCTTTTAAATTACCAACAAAGTCTTTAGAAAAGGATATCATTTTATCTGTGAAGTCTTCTCCTGCCATTGATTTTACTAATCTAACTTCATCATCTTGACGGATTAATCTAATAGATTCTCTTGGTACAGGTAAACCAATCTCTACTTCAGGACATACTGTAATAAATTCAACATAATCTTTAAGTTTTTCAACTATGGCTGATTTAATCATTAAACCATTATAACGGCAGGCTTCAAAGTTAATACATTTACTCAAAACTAATCTTGGTTTGATATTTTTCATAATTACTCCTCTAATAAAATATAACTAACTTAGAAAAAATTACAAGTGAATACTCTCATTAAATGATATTAATTGTAAATTTTACTCATTTAAGATTAGACCATAAAAAAGCCCCCCAAGAAGGAGGCCTTTATTTATGAGTCAATGTTAGAATTATCTAGATTAGGCTATTTCATTAAGATCATTTTACCATGAGCTGAATGATTAGCATATTCAATTTTATAGAAATAGACACCAGAAGCAACAGGCTTATTATTCTGGTTATCACCCTTCCAAACTACTGAGTATTGGCCTTTGGAATTGACTTTAACCTCTAGCACTTTGATTAATTGACCTTTGAGATTATAAATTTTTATAAACATAATATCATTTATATCTTCTTTTACTTCGAATCTAATCTGAGTTTCAGGATTGAAAGGATTAGGGTAATTACCTAATAAGCTGATAACTGAAGTATCTTCAACTTGATTCTGCTCAAGTTCTTCATCATAATTATCAACTCCATCCCCAGTAAAACTGGTAAACTCAGTTATAATTCCCCAAAGCTGACTTAATTCTATAATTTCATCTTTTAATTCTTGAGCAGTACTTGAATATTCTGGATATGTATAATATTCCCTTAGTAAGTCTTCAATTTTCTGTTTAGCCCATACTTTTGGTAAGAAAGCGTAGTTGGTGATGCTAGAATCAGCAAGAGCAAGGCTATATTGATAAGATACTTCATTACCGTAAGCCAAACCAGAAAAGGTAATCTCTATATCAACAGGTTCATTATAACGACCGCTAATAATCATCTGTTTGCCTTTATAAAGATTTGGTAAGGAAACTGGGTGTAAATCCACTAAAATATTAGCTGGTGATACAGAAATCTCAGGACTTAACATTACTGGATTCCTAATCATGTTATAAAATTCTGTGATTACTTCATAAAGTTCTTCATTTCCTAAGTAGGTGGCAAAACCATTGTGATTATTACTTGTTGTAGATAAAAGTACTTCATTGGTGGAATAACCAATACCAAAGTTGAAAAGATAAACAGGAGCATCACAAACAGAAAATAAATTACTAATATGACTGATTAATTGATTTGTATTAGTAATTCCTTCGGTTTGCTCACCATCAGTCATAAATATAACAATGTTTGCAGAATCTTCAGTATAGTTATTGAACTGAGGTATAGCTAGATCGAAAGCTCCTGAGATATTTGTTGAACCTACAGCTGATAAAGTAGTTATATAACTTAAAGCTTCTTGTTGGTTTGCTGCATTATATTCTTGGTGGGATTCCCACAGAGAATAAGCCTCTGAAGCAAAAGTTATAATGTTGAAAACATCACCCTGGTTTAAATTGTTAACTATATAAGTGGCTGCCTGCTTAGCTTGTGTCATTTTAGATCCACTCATAGAACCTGATGTGTCAATGATTAAGGTAAATACTTTATCAATAATTTCAGTGTTCTCACTAGGGTCAGGTTCAACTATCATAGTAAAGAAACCATTCTCTTGATTATCGACTACTGAATCGAGATAGGTGGACATAGACCATAAGCCTAGTTCTTCTTGGTTTAAAGAAAAAGCCAAATCATAATCTAGTGACGCAGGTGCTTCCCAGATTTCATAATGAGTATGAACTTGGTTAACCCCTATTTCTGAAAACTGGCTACCTATTTGATCAATAGTGTAAGCTGTGATTTCTCTATCAGAGACTAATTCAATATTTAATTCTTGATGACTTAACATAGATGATTGAAGAGAAAGATAATTATTTTTTAGAAACAAATTGACATGGCCATAGGCGTAAGGCAATAGTTGCACATAAGTAAACTCAACTTTAATAGAATCATCAGCAGGTAAATCAAGAGGGAAATCAAATATCGTTGGAATTTGATCCTCTAAATATTGTTGAATATTGTAAGGTTGATTGGATGGACCACCTTGAGGATTTTGAGGGCTTGCACTTATATTAGCTTGATACCATTGATTGTTTTGAAACCAACGTAACATAATTGCAGAAGCTCCTTCAGCCAGAGGAAAATAATAACGTGGAGTAATTTCCCTATCAAGATTATTGATAAATGTTTCTTCAACTGTTACAATTGCAGCTTGATTTTCGATGTTAACGTTATAAAATACCTCATCTAATTTAACTAAATCATAAGTATTCTCTACTGAAGAATCAATGATAAAGCCAACTGAACACAAATTCCCTAAAAAAACAAGTAACATAATGAAAACAAATTTCTGTTTCATCTTTCCTCCCTTCCTATTTATAATATATAAGTTTATAAAAAATTATAAAAAGGCAAGTTTTATCTTATACAATAAGTATAAAATACATATTTCAATAACTGAAATACATAATTGATAATTATTATGCTCAGAGTATGGAGAATCATGGATAGTATTTTATATAGTAAAGTGAGATTATGTTTTTATGTAAATAGCGATTTTAGATAAGTAGTCTTGCTCAATAATGCAATAGTGACTAAAGAAATTTGAATGAAAATTTGCTTCATACTTAATTAATTTTTGTAATTATTCCAAAATAGATTAACTTTTACTTATAACTAAAATTATCAATAAATTATATAAGGAGCTTTGATGAAAAGACTACCAGAAATACTGCTCTCAAAAGATAAGACACAAGAAATTATGATGGGTAATTGGGGTTTAGTTCGAGCTATGGTTGAGGCTAATGTTAGAGTTGTAACTTCCTACCCAGGTTCACCAACTCCAGAAATTGCAACCGCTATTGCACAAATTCCACGAAAAGATAGACCTTTTTATTTCGAATTCTCAGTTAATGAAAAAGTAGCAACTGAAGTAGCTTTTGGTGCCTCGATAAATGGACACCTCTCTTGCGTATTCTTCAAAAGTGTAGGACTTAATGTAGCTGCTGATTCATTAGTACAACTAGGATTAATGGAGCTCATTGGAGGGTTGGTTATTATTCTTGGTGATGACCCAGGAGCTAACTCTTCTCAGAATGAACAAGATAATAGACATTTTGCTAAGATGTCATATATCCCAATTTACGAGCCTTCTACTCCTAGTGAAGCTTATCAAATGTTTAAAGAAGCAGCTAAGGTTTCTAAAGAAAGAAAAATGCCTGTATTCTTACGTTTAACAACACATGTCTGTCATTATAAAGAACTGATTGAATTTGATGCTTGGCAACAAGAAGAATTTGATCCAAATCCAAAATTTGACCCTAACAATGGTCCATATATTCCCATAACTACGACTGTATTTCCACTCAAACGAAAAGCACTCAGAAAACTTCATGACTTCGCTGATTATGCTGATAGTTCTGATTTGAACTATGTAAATAATAATCATAATAAGGATATTGGAATTATTACAATGGGACTTCCTTACTATTCTCTCTTAGATGTCATGCAAGAAATGAAGATAAAACCTGATATTCTCAAACTAGGTATTGTATATCCACTTCCTAAACAAAAGATTATTGACTTTTTAAAGAATCATAAAGAGGTAAAAGTTTTAGAAGAACTTGATGATGTTGTGGAAAGGGATATTAAGATGATTGCTTTTGATAACAATATTGATGTTATAATAAGTGGTAAGGGCGATCTTTTAGACTGGGAAAATGAATACACTCCTGATAAGGTTAAGGACGTTCTTAGGAAACAATGGCCTAATTATTTCCATCCGCTTGAAACTGAAGATACAGGCAAACCTCTCCTAAATCCACGTCCAGCTCAAATGTGCCCTGGTTGTGGTCATAGATCAGCCTTCCATGCTATAAAAAAAGCATTAAGTGATGAAGATATTACTGTAGCTGATATTGGTTGTCACTCTCTTGGTTTTCTACCTCCATATCATATGGGACAAGCCTTACTCTGTATGGGACATTCCAACGGAACTGCTGCTGGACTATCCCTATTTAATACTAAGAGAAAAGTGGTTTCCTTCTTAGGTGATTCTACTTTCTTCCATGCTGGTTTACCTGGTATAGTTAATGCTATATTTAATAATCATAATCATACTTTAATAATTATGGAAAACGGTACAACTGCTATGACAGGTCATCAAGATCACCCTGCAGTTGGTAAGAACTTCAATGAAGTTTCTGAAAAGATTCCAGTCTTAAATATGCTAAAAGGAATGGGAGTAACCAATGTTAGAAGTGTTGATACTTATCAACAAGCTAAACTAACCCAAGCAGTAAAAGATGCTATCTCGGAAGACGGATTTAATGTAGTAATTGCTAAGCATCCTTGTATGCTTAAATTCACTAGAGAATTAGCCAAAAAGAAACTTGGTAATCCTCCAAAAGTAAAAGTAACTGCTAAATGTAATAGAACTTATGAGTGTATTTCAGAATTTGCTTGCCCTTCTTATCAGATAAACCCTGATGGTTCGGTTTGGGTGCAAGAAGATCTTTGTATTGGAGATGGCTCATGTAAACAAACCTGCCCTACACAAGCTATCGAATCAAAATCTAAGGAGGAAAAGTAATGTCTAATAATTTTAATATATTAATAATTGGTGTTGGTGGTCAGGGTATTGGCTTACTTTCAGAAGCAGTTATTAGAGCTGCTTATTATGCTGATTTACAAGCTAAAGGTGTTGATACCCACGGACTTGCCCAACGTGGTGGAACTGTTACTTCTCAAATTAGGTTAGGGAACGCAGCTTTCTCTCCACTTATTCAATTAGGAAAAGCTGATATTGTTATTGCCTTAGAAAGACATGAAGCCCTAAGAGGTATGAATTCATATCTTAAGAATGAGGGAGATTTAGTTTTCTATGATGCTGTTTGGCAACCTCTTGATGTAAGAATGCGTCAGGCTCAAGAAACAAGTATAGAAAAAGTAGAAACAGAGTGCAAAAGAAGAAATATAAAGTATCATAGAGTCTTTAAAGATGATTTAACAAATTCAAAAATGCAAAACGTAGTGGTTTTAGGATATATCGCTAAGCATAATCTCATTCCAGGTATAACTAAAGAAAACTATTTGAAAGCTATCAAAGACTTGTTAAAGGGTGACCTCTTAGAAGAAAATATTAAAGTATTTGACCAATAAACCTTGCTTAACTATTCGTAGAAGAAGAGGAATGGCAAATCATTCCTCTTTTTTTTATGATGAAATTATTCTGCTTTTATCAAGAGTTAATCCACAAGCTTTAAATGCTCTGAAAAATTAGGTTTGTATGTCTTGATTGGAGACAAAGATAATCACCAAGATATTGATAGTTCATTAGAAAGAGCAAAAGAAGATCTTAAAGCAATAGCTAAAAGAGCTTTTGATTTTACATTTTATTAATAAGTGATTCATAATAGTCTTTTTTGATAATAATCATTGACATATATTTTAGACTTCTATGTTTTTGTTTTAACTAACAATAATATTCGTAAAGGAGTTAAGAAATGGGAATTATACCTATGCCAAAAAATGAACCTATTCTTTCTTATGCACCTGGAACACCTGAAAGAAAGGCCTTACAAGCAGAATTAGAAAGAATGTCTAATGAAACTATTGAAATACCTTTAATAATCGGTGGAAAAGAAGTAAAAACTGGTAAAATGGCTAAAGCTGTTGAACCACATAACCATAAAAATGTATTAGCCAACTTCCATCAAGCAACTGAAAAAGAAGTTAATATGGCTATTGAAGCTGCCCTTGCTGCACGCAAAAAATGGGCTGCAACACCATACCAAGCTAGAGCTGCTGTTTTCTTAAAAGCTGCTGAACTTATTTCTGGAAAATACAGAGCTAAAGTCAATGCTGCTACTATGCTTAATCAATCAAAAAATGCTTTCCAATCTGAAATTGACTCAGTTTGTGAGCTTATAGACTTCTTTAGATTTAATGCTAAATTCATGGAAGAAATCTATGAAGGACAAAAATTAACTTCACCTGTAGGTACATGGAATCAACTTGAGTATCGTGGACTTGAAGGTTTTGTTTTTGCTATCTCTCCATTTAATTTCACAGCGATTGGTGGAAATTTACCTACTTCACCTGCTATGATGGGTTGTGTTTCTGTTTGGAAACCTGCTTCAACTTCAGTTTTTTCAAACTATATAATTATGAAAATTCTTCAAGAAGCTGGTTTACCTGATGGTGTTATCAACTTTATTCCTGGTCGTGGTGCTGATGTTGGTGACTCTGTGATTAAACATCCTGAGTTAAGTGGTGTTCACTTCACAGGTTCAACTGGTGTTTTCCAAAATATCTGGAAAACTATTGGTAATAATATTCATACATACAAAACTTATCCAAGAATCGTTGGTGAAACAGGTGGAAAAGATTTCATCGTAGCACATAAATCAGCAGATGTTGATGCTTTAGCTACTGCTTCAATTAGAGGTGCTTTTGAATATCAAGGTCAAAAGTGTTCAGCTCTTTCTAGAATCTACATACCTGAATCATTATATGATGGCTGGATTGAAAGATGTAAAAGAGATCTTGGTACAATCAAAATGGGTTCAGTTAAAGATTTCACTAATTTCATTAATGCTGTTATTGATGAGAGAGCTTTCGATAAGATCACTCAAGAGTATATCGAATTTGCTAAGAAAGCTGATGATGCTGAAATCGTTGCTGGTGGTGATTATGACAAATCAGAAGGATACTTTATCCAACCAACTATCATTAAAACAAGCAATCCTCATTTCAAATCAATGGAAGAGGAAATCTTTGGACCAGTTTTAACAGTTTATGTTTATGAAGATGATAAGTATGAAGAAATTCTAGACATCTGCGATAAAACATCAGTTTATGCACTTACTGGTGCTCTTTGGGCTCAAGATAGATATGCTATCGAAGTTGGTTCAAAAGCCTTAGTTCATGCTGCTGGTAACTTCTATATCAATGATAAACCAACTGGTGCAGTTGTTGGCCAACAACCATTTGGTGGTTCAAGAGCTTCAGGTACTAACGATAAAGCGGGTTCTTTATGGAATCTTATCCGTTGGACTGCTGTTAGAACTATTAAAGAGACTTTCAACCCACCAACAGATTATAGATATCCTTTCTTAGGATAATTTATTTATAGATATTGAGGCTGAGAAATCAGCCTCTTTTTTTTTCCTTGTTTTTTGAAAGACAAGTATTTTTAGTTTTTTATTGACACAATACCCCCGTCCCACAAACTTACACAAAATACTAAAATTTAGATAAAATATTATTTAATAAATAAGGAGATAGTAATGAAAAGAACATTTCAACCTCATAATAGGAAGAGAAGAAACAAACATGGTTTCCGTCTTAGAATGAGTACTGCTAATGGTAGAAGGGTGCTTAGTGCAAGAAGAGCTAAGGGCAGAAAAAGACTTACAGTTTAATTTTATTAAAAATCGGAAACAATACTTAGAATTTTATAGAATTCAGAAGAAGATTCATTCTAATTTTTTTTTAGTTCTGTGTCGTAAAGACACAGAATCTTCTTTATTTTCTATAGGCATTACAGTAACTAAAAAGATTGGAAATGCAGTTACCCGTAATAGAATTAAACGTAGAGTTAAGGCATATTTAAGACAAGTAATGATGACTAATATCAGTGGGATGAAAATTAATATTGTAGCTATTAAAGATTCATCAGATATTCCTTGGAGTGAATTCGTAAGTGAACTTGATAATATTATTAAGAAAATTGAAAAAATTAATATTTAAAGTTACTAATCTAGTAAATTTACTATTTATTTTTATTATACGATTGTATAAATACTACATATCACCACTATTCCCAGCTACCTGTAGGTTTACTCCTACTTGTAGTACATACGCTACACAAGCCTTTAGGAAATACTCTTTTTTCCATGCTCTATACTTGTCTATTGCTAGACTACTCAAGTGCCACCCTTATCACCCCGGTGGTCATGATCCATTAAAATAATTTAGGAGGAAATTTGAATAGGAAAACCCTATTAGCAATTGTACTTATGTTTTTAACATATTGGCTGTTTAATACTTACTTTTTCCCAAAACAGCAAGCACCAACTAATCAAACAGGTACAAAAGAAGAAGTTAAACAAACAGAAGAGGAATTATCAAAACCGATAATAAACCTCACTAATGATGGAATTTTAATTTTTAGCGAATATGAAGATGGCGAAATAAGATATAATTTTGACGGCAATGAACCAACAGTAAACGATAACTTATATCAAGGAATTATTCCGGTAACCGACCCAGAACAAGTTACCAAAATTAGAGCAAAAGTTTTTTATAATAACCAAGAATCTCAAATAGCCTTTTATGCTAAAAGTTTAAAGAAAAGTGATATTGTTCAAGCTAGCGATATCGAACCTGTAGTGATAGAAAATGATAAACTAAGACTAGTTCTTTCTCCTAAAGATGGTATTATTACAAAAGTATTTGTAAAAGACTTCAAAATGGGTAAAGAAAACTTAGTTCAGTTAATACCAGAAAAAGCAAATTTAGGCATAGTTGATATTGATGGGGAAGATTTATCTAACTTGATTTATTTCAAGGAAGTTGATAACAATAGTGTTAAATTTTATTTAACAGATGAGAATAATCAAACTATTTTTGCTAAAGAATATCGAATAGCAAAAGACTATCAAGTAAATTTCAACTTATATTTTAATTCACCCAATTTTAAGCAAGATTATGAAATAAAAGTTCCAGGCATTGCAGATACAGAAAATCTAGCCTATAAGAAAAGTAATCCTGAGAAATATTTCAAAATGAAAACTCAAGATTATAAGTTAATAGCTTTAGACACCAACGAAATATTTAAAGAACCTTTAGCTAAGTTAAAGTCAAATAACTTTGAAAGTTCAACTGATAATGTAAAATGGGTAGCTGCAAGGTCTAAGTACTTTGTTATTTCTCTCTTTGCAGATAAAGTTGTAGCAGATAAGAAATTTAAAGGAATGATGCAGAATGATAGTCCTGCTTTTGATTTCATTGTAGAAGACTCAGATTTTGAAAACGAATTTGAACATTTTTACTTCTATCTAGGACCTGTGGAAAAGGATTATATTGAAACTTATGACTCTACCCTGATCTTTGATAGAGTTATTGAAAGGTCATGGACTTGGTTGCATTGGCTCTCTAAGATTTTCGAAATTGTGATGAAAAATCTTGCTAAAGTTATTCCTAATTATGGTATAGTTATCATTATTTTTGCTGTATTAATCAAACTACTTCTCTATCCTTTAACTCATAAGTCTTTTGAAAACAGTATGAAAATGCAGAAGGTTCAACCATACTTAACTGAGATTCAAAAGAAGTACAAAAGTGATCCTATGAAGATGCAGCAAGAAATGAGTAAGGTCAAGAAAGAACATGGCGTATCAACCTTAGGTGGTTGCTTACCTATGCTTGTACAAATGCCTATTTTCTTTGCTCTTTATCCTACTTTAAGGTATTCTATTGCCTTAAGAGGCGCATCTTTCTTTGGCTGGTTACAAGATTTATCAACTCCAGACCCTTACTACATTCTACCTATTATCATGGGTATTTTTATGTTCTTACAACAAAGAATGATGACAAGTGTCCAATCTCAAAATGCAGACAACTTAGATGAAAAGCAACAAGCAATGATGCAAAGTCAGAAAATGATGGCTTATATCTTGCCAGTAATGATGTTTTTCTTCTTCCGTAATCTTCCATCAGGATTAGTATTATATTGGACTGTTTTTAACATTCTTTCAATCATTCAACAGCACTTTATTAACAAAAAATTTAGAGGACAATAATATGGACGCAAAGATTTTGACTGGTAATTCAGTTGATAAAATTATAGATGAATTTTGCAAAAAAAATAAAATCAACAAAAATGATGTGCAATATGAAGTTATTGAAGAGGGAAAAAGTGGCTTTCTAGGTCTTTTTGGCTCTAAAAAGGCTCAAGTAAAAATAACTTCATTTGGAATTAAACAGGAAATATTGGAATTCCTTGAGCAATTCCTAGATAAAATGGGAGTAGAATTTGTAGATATTGAAGAGAGTGAAACTAAAGATTCACTCAACTATCATATTGTAGGCTCTTCAGAACCAGGCTTCTTAATAGGTAAAGAATCACGTTTTCTAAATACAATGCAGTATTTAGTAAACAGAATTTTTGAAAGTAGAACAGAAGCCAAAAGAATCTACTTAGATGTTGATAATTATAAAGAGAGACAAGCTGAACAGGTGATTAAAAAATATGAACCTGTCTTAGATAGGGTTGTTGACAATCAAAAACCTTACACTCTGGAACCAATGGATGGGAATATCAGGAGAGTTATACATAAGTATATAGAAGACAGACCTGAGATTAGTACTCTTACAATAGGTGATGGAAAGTATAAACGTATTGTTGTTTTCCCAAAAGGATATGACCAAACTAAAATTAGAAAAAGATCATATAATCCACCTTCAAAAAGGAATAATAACAACAGAGCTAAGACTCCAAACAGCAAGAGGAATGAAAATAATCCTCAACAGAAAGATAGTCGTCCAAAATCAACTTATAAACCACGTAAACGACCATATCGCAAACCAAAAAAACAATCGGATAATAATGCCGAATAGATAATATATGTTAAATATAAAGATTATAAAAGCCGGTCATTTCTATTCTGACGCTGGTGCATCTTTAGGAAATCTTCCTCGGGCTATCTGGGGAAGATTTCTTGCCGTAGATGATAAACACAGAATGAGACTAGATTTAAACCTACTGCTTATAGAGTTAGAGAACAGATTAATCTTAGTGGATACAGGACTAGGTAATAAACTAAGTCCCAAAGAATTAAAGATATTTTCACCAAAGATGAAATCATTTGAACAAGTATTAGCTGAGCATGGTTATCGTCCAGAATCAATAACCGATGTAATCATGACTCATCTCCACCATGATCATGCAGGTGGTATTGTCAGTTTGGATGCTAATCACGAAGAATACTTAACCTTCCCCAATGCTCGCTATCATATACAGCTCAAGGAGTGGCAAGTGGCTAAGAACCCTGATATTCTAAACAAGGCAGCCTATGATTTTAACAGAAATCTAAAGCAACTAGAAATCAGCGGAAAAGTAAATCTAATCAATGGAAATCTTGAGTTATTCCCTGGTATAAATCTAGAGCTTGTAGGTGGTCATACAGAGGGGATGCAGATTATTGTTATAAATAGGGATGAACAAAAATATATTTATGCTGGTGATATAATACCCTCAGAAACTTATCTAAAACCTGCAATAACCTCTGCTTATGATGTTTGTAGAAAAGACACAGTAGCAGCTAAAATGACAATAATTAAGAGAATTGAAGATCAAGGTTATAAATTAATATTTGATCATTCAACTGAGGAAACTATCTATGAACAGAAAAAATAGTATTATTAAGTTATGTATTCTTTTATTACTTGCAGTGATTAGTCTGTTAGCTTGCAAACAGGGTCCATCACATGTAAATAAAGGAGTAGTTGTAACATCGCCTGAAGTTACTGAGATTATTGCTGAATTAGGTGGTTTAGATAAGATAGTTGCCCGAACAAAATATTGTGATTATCCTCCAGAATTACTTAAAGTAGAATCTGTTGGAGATTTTTCTTCTATTGATATTGAGCGTGTTATTTCACTAAAACCAAAGATTATATTTACTGCAGCATTTGAACAAGAAGAGTTTTATGATAAACTCAAACCCTTTGGAATTGAAGTTATAAGAATTCATTCTAATTCTTTAGAAGCCTACTATAACAATGTTAGATTAATAGCTAAGAAATTAGATTTAACAGAAAATGCTGACAAAGTCATTAATGATTTTGAGCAATCTCTTGCTAGTCTACAACTTCCCAACAAGAGACCAAAAGTTTATTTTGAAATTTCATCTAATTTAGGTACTGTAACTGACAAATCATTCATTGGTCAGTTAATTAGCGAAGCTGGAGGGGATAATATTTTTGCAAATACTAATCAAGACTTCTTTATCTCAAAAAATGAAGATATTGTAGCAGCAAACCCTGATGTAATTATAGCCCTATCCTATGTAAGTAAAGAGGATATAGTTAATAGAAGAGGTTGGCAGAATATTAATGCTGTACAAAAAGGAAATATATACACAGTTGAAGATATTGATATCGATACTGTAATGAGAACAATTCCTCGTTCAAGTCAAGCATTAAGGAAGTTTAATACTTGGTTTTTAAGTTATGATAAAGAGCAATAAACTTAGTTTTCATCTAGCTTTAACAGCATTATTTATTGCTGTTTCTTTTCTTTATTTATACTATAAAGTACCTTCCCCTGAGATTTTACAAGCTATCAGATTACCCAGGTTTATCTTAACTTTAATCACGGGAATAGTTTTAGCTGCAGTAGGGAACATCTACCAGATGCTCTTAAATAATCCCTTAGCAGAACCTTATATCCTAGGTACAAGCTCTGGATCAGCCTTATTTTCTATTACTGCTTATATAATGGGATTTACTTATCTTATGCCTCTATTTGGATTCATAGGTGCAGTATTAGCAATGACTCTTGTTTGGTTGATAGCTAAGACTGGGGCAGGCATTAATACTGTAAAACTTATTTTATCAGGTATAATAGTTTCTATGATTTGCTCAGCTATTATCTCCCTTTATATTTATCTTTTCCCGAATCAGATAACTCTAATAATGTCTACCTTGATGGGGAGTTTGAACCATGTTTTTACCAATCTAGAATGGTATATATTTTTAGCACTTGTTGGACTTGCCATAGTTCTTTTAATTTATCTTTATTTTTTATCAAATAGTCTCAATATAATCGCAACTGGTGAGATAACAGCACATTCCCTAGGTGTTGATACCGCCAAAATACGAAAGCAAATTTTTATTTTAACTTCAGTTTTAATAGCAATAGTAACTTCTTATGCTGGTATAGTTGGTTTTGTAGGTTTAATAATACCTCATATTGTAAGAATGATGTGCGGTGATAACTTAAGAAATAATTACTTCATTACTATGCTGATTGGAGGTACATTCTTACTTCTATGTGATTTTCTGGCTTATCATGTTAGTCCTTTCGGAGAGTTACCAGTCGGGATAATCACAACTTTAATTGGAAGTGTTTTCTTTATTTCTATCTTAAGGAGGAGGAACTAATGGAATACTTTAGACAACTAACATCAGAAGACAAAGAGCAAGTAATAAGGATATGTAAATCTATTTGGGAAGGCGATGATTATATTCCAAACATTTTTGATAAGTGGGTTCAAGCTGACAATAGTTATTTTATTGGTCTTTTCCAAGAGGAAAAGCTGATTGGTTTTGGTCGTTTAGCTTCTCATGGAGACGGTAATTATTGGTTGGAAGGTCTTCGTAAAGACCATGAACTCCAACTCAAAGGAATTGGTAAAAAGATTGCTAATCATCTAATAAAAATAGCTATAGATAAAGAGTGCAAATCACTAAAATTTTCCACCTATTTTGATAACGTAGAATCAATAGCTTTAAATGAGAAAATTGGTTTCTCTAAAATAAAAGAATGGTCTTATTTAGAGTTGGAGTTAGACAAGTTGGATAAACATAAATTCATATCAAATACTGATTCTTTACGCCAGCCTTCTCTGGAAGAATTCACTAAGTTTCTTCTCGAATCCAAATTCTATAAAGAAATAGATGGCTATCTTTGTCAGGGTTGGAAAGTTTTTAATGTTTCCGATAAATACCTAACTCAACTATACCACAAGTCTTTATCTTATATTATCGCTAATGGAGAAGAAATAGAAGCCATGGTTACTTATGTAATTGATAATGATGAGAACATTTTTATAACTTTACTAGAGTACTCTACAAAAGATCAATGTTCTCTTTTACTCAATAGGATAATCTCTCAAGCTTTTAAGGAAAACAGAGATGCAGTTAGCATAATTGTCCCTAGCCATTCTAGGGTTGATTGTCTTGAAAATTTTGCTTTTAAATCATGGGAAAGAAAAGATGATTTTTTACTTTACGCCTACCAAGGTAAACTATGAAGATAAAACGTAGTTCTGGTATTCTTCTTCATCCAACAGCCATTCCTAATCAGTTGGGGATAGGTGACTTTGGTTATGAAGCTTATAAATTTATCGACCTGCTTGCTGAATTGAAACAAAGCTATTGGCAAATTCTTCCATTAACTATACCAGAAAAAGGCAATTCACCCTACTCACCTCTGAGTTCTTTTGCTGGTAATCCTCTCTTGATTTCTCCACAATTACTTGTTGAAGATGGATTGCTTAGTCAAAGAGACTTATTAAATACTAGTTCTTATGCCGAAAAGATTGACTATCCTAATTTAAAACTTGAAAGAGACAAGCTACTTAGCAAAGCCTATCATAATTTCTCACTCAAAGATCAAGCCTTTATTTCCTTCTGCCAAAAGCAGTGGTTAGAAGACTATTCACTCTTTATCACTCTCTATAAAAAGAATGATGGACTAGCTTGGAGTGAGTGGAAGGAAAATGAGAAAAACCCAAGTCTAGCCTTTAAAGAAGAACTTAAAAATCGCTATCTAGACCAAATTAACTACCATAAATTTGTTCAATTTATCTTCTATCAACAATGGAAGAATCTTAAAGAATATGCAAATCAATATCAAATAAAGATCATTGGTGATATACCTATCTATGTATCATATAATTCTGCTGATATTTGGGCTAATAAAGACTTGTTTCAGCTTAATCAAGATTATAAGCCTCAGTTTATTTCTGGCTGTCCTCCAGATGAATTCAACCATGATGGACAAATCTGGGAAAATCCACTCTATGATTGGCAGAAGAATAAGGATACAGATTTTAAATGGTGGATTGATAGAATTAAATATAACTTAGAAATTTGTGATGTGCTTAGACTTGACCATTTTATCGGTTTTTCCCGTTATTGGAGTATTCCTACAGAGCTATATGATGCCAAACAAGGGGAATGGATGAATGGACCTGGAGCAGACTTTTTCTTTGCCCTGGCGAAAGCAATTGCAGATCTTAATCTGATTGCAGAAGACCTAGGCTCCTTAACGCCTCAAGTAACTCAACTCAAAGAGCAATTTAACTTTCCTGGGATGCTAGTTCTCCAGTATTCCTTAGACGATTGGGATTTTAATAAGTCTAAATTACCCCTTAATACCTTCATCTACACTGGGACCCATGACAATAATACTAGTAGAGGTTGGTGGAAAGACTATGCAAACAATCATAACTTGATTAAGCAAAATTTGTTTGATTTCTTAGCACAAGCAAGAGAAACTTACGATTTCAGTCTTAGTGAAGAAAGTATATCTTTTGATTTGATAGAAGTAGCTTATGCATCTAACTGTCTAGTAGCAATTATCCCTTTACAGGATATGCTTAAGCTTGACTCAGGGTATCGGATGAATAAACCTGGAGTTGCTGAAGGTAACTGGGATATAAGATTACCTCAAGATTATATTTCTTCATTAGATAATAGAAAAATCATAAGTTTAATAGAAAGATACCAAAGATAAGTATTTACTTTTGCCTTTAACCCAGCAAGTGTAGAAGAACTTTACTGAAGAGTGCAGATTATTCTATCAAAATCCCCATCATTGAGGGGGATACAGGGAGTGATTCTACTATAGACACATATAATATATATATTCGGAGAATTTAACTAAACCATTATGTTTCTTGATTGTTACTCTCTACTAAAAAGTCCAATATTTCATGGGCAGAGTAAGAATCAAGGAGAAAAAAGTGGAAATATTTAGAATCATTTACCAAGCTTAACCAGAAGTAATTCAGCTAAAAACAAGAAGAGGATTGCATAGAGAAGGTATTTAAGTAGTTCAAAGCTTCCACTTTCAGAGAATAAATTACTTTCTAAATCACCTGTGATATTGATATATCTATCTGGTATTGTACTGCTTGAATTGATACTTTCAATGAGTTGATTTTCTGATTGATTAACAGCGTAAAAGGCAATTTTGGATCCAGTAACAACTTTATAGATTCCTAAATCCTTGAAAATAAATTTTGAACTAAATACTTCTTTATTATTTACAAGTGCACCTTTCGGTAAGTCAATACTGTTACCTTGATAATAAGATTTAATTTCTAAGTTACTATTGCTTAATTTTTCAAATAATTTATTCATGAATACAGGATAAGAGGCAGAGGTAACAAAGTCGTTATTATCATCAAAGAAGAGAAGATAAGTATTGTTATTAGTTGCAATTAGCGGTTGTTTGTTGGCAGTAAGAATACTTTTATTCTTACTATTAATTTGAGCTTTAACAAGATCATTAAATCTCATTTCTTGAAACTGATTTGACGAAATTTCTTGCATTATCTCATTATATGTATTGGTCCAGTCAGGATACTGGTTTCTGGAAAGACCTTTTGAGACTTCTATGTCAAAATTACTTTTTACATAATTAGAAACAGAGGAGTCCGAATCAGGACTTAAAATAACCAAGGAACCACGTTTATCTTTATCTAATTGATCTAGAAGAGATTGGATATTACTAGCAAGAGAGTTTAGTTTATAAAAAATGAAGATATCAGTTGAAGAAATCAGTTGGTTATTGACTCTGTTCTGAGCTACATACTTGATGTTTTCGGGGTTTCCTGCGAAAATACTAATCATTGTTTGTAAAGGTAAAGAAACATTTGTTTCTTCTGTGATAATAGTAATATTTGGGTTTAAATTAAAATAGAAGCTAAAATAACCTCGATTATCTTGCAAGTAATACTCATCTTGAATTTCGATGAATCCTTTTTGCCAACCAGTTTTTTCAATAGGAATTGTGAAGTTTCCTTGCCAACTTTTATTGGCTTCAATACTAATAAAGCGGTCAAAGCTTCTATCATTGTAGTTTAATCGAACTAATCTGTCTTGAAGGTCTTTAGTACCATAATTATGGATAGTGTAGTCTATACTAAGTTGTTTAATGTTATTATTGCTTACAACTTGGCTACTATTGATATTGGCTGCAAGATTATTCCATTCTTTTTGTTGATCAATTATCGAATATTTGATATTAGTTAAAGAGTCTAATAAAGTTATTGGTTCATTCCCATCGGTGAAGAGGTAGATTTCGTGATTAGCTGTAGGAATTCGTTCTTTGTTATTAATAGCTTGAGAGATTAATGAGTCAAGAGGAAGTGGGTTATAGGTAACATTAATTTTCGCTATTAGCGAGTCTGGTATTGACCCTTGCATAAACTTCTGAGAGGTAATAAAGCTATCTTTTGTATAAATTCTAAGGTAGTCATCATTAGTTAATTTTGAATTTATAACTTTAAGTTTTTCCTTCAAGAGCTCTAGCCTTTGAGTAGATTGAGAATAGTAGTCCATACTCAGAGAGTTGTCTGCTATAACAGAAATTGTAGTAGGAGCATGGTAGTTGCTATCTATTCCCAGGAAAGTTTTTAGTATAGGTCTGGCAAATAAGAGGGTTAAAAATAAGATTATAAGAGTTCTAATGATTAAAAGAAGAATGTTTTTCAAATTAATCTTACTCTTTCTTTCTTCCTTACTACTTATGATAAATTTAAGTGAACTAAAGATTACTCTATCAGGTCTTCTTTTAGCAAAGAAATAAATTAATATAGGGATTAGAGCACTTAAACTAGCAATGAGTAAACTGGAATTAAGAAATGAGAGAGAAAACATATTACTTTCCTACAGTAACAGAAAAGAGATAATCTGTATTGTCCATTGTAAAACCAGCAGACACTAAGGATACATCTATTCTAAACATAGATAGACTGTAGCCAAGTCCAAAAGTATAGTTAATAGAATCCATTTCTTCAAACTTATCACTATACATACCTGCTTTAAATGCTAAAGATTGATTCATTGATGAACCGTAATTCAAAGAATAGCCGTAGCCCACATGGTATGTTTGCTCTTCTTGTTTATTAAATCTACCCTGAGTAGCTAATTGGAAAGTTGAATTTTCATTAAAGAATCCCATACCAAGTGAGTATCTTTGCCTTAAGTGATCATTACTTCTATCGTTCCAGTAAAGTTGGGAAACAATATCTTTTAGTGTCAATCCAACCAAGATACTGTTCTGACGGTAAGTCATACCAATATCAGAAGAGTAACCAACTACAGTCCCATCTACAAAATCTTCTAGAACTAAATAGCCAATTTCTTTGCGATGTCTTTGATATATTTGCCTTCCTTCAATAAACTTAAGGTTAAAGCCTAAAGTTAACTTAGTATAATCATCATCTTGAGCAGCAAGTGATAGAGTGAATGCATTTAAATATAAGTCGTGATAATCCGAGATAAAACTATTTTCAAAAGTTTCAGTTATATTGTAGATTGGTTGGTAGGATAAAGCAAACTTAGGTAAAGAAAAGGTATAATAAGTGAATTGCTTATCACTTAAAAGATAAGTAGGGTTTAAAACATTGCTGATAGCTTCATTATCCATTCTATTACTTCTAAAAGTAGCAGAAAAATATGATCCATTTCTTAGGGCTAAAAGAGCAGGATTCTCATAGGCAACTGCAAAATCCTCAGCATAAACTTGATTAATACCTCCTAGGGCAATTCCAATTGGGGAGACGTTTCTAGCTGGTTGTTGCCAGTCATAATTAATGGCTGGATAGGCAAAAAAATTGAGGCTAGTTAGTAAAAGAATAAATAGCAAAGATTGTCTTTTTAGCTTCAGTTTCATCAGAGTTCTTTCCTTTTTCTTGAAACAATAAAATTAACAGCAATCATCAAAATTGCAGCTATAAAAATCTTCATCGTTAAACCTGGAGTAACTTGCGTTATTGTTGAAATGATAAGTGATGCTATCACAGGTCCACCGACCATAAAGTATTTAGCAGCTCGGTATTGACCAAAAACTAAAGCTATAATAGCAGAAATAATCCCAACAATTAAAGTAGTTGCGGGAGCAAAGAAACCTAGATATCCAGCATAAGTAAAGATACCCCTTCCACCTTTGAACTTGTTATAAAAGGGGAAACAATGACCTAAAATTAAGAAGAAACCATAAATAAAAAGGAGATTATCACTTGCTAATTCAGGTTTATTAAAAACACTTATAATAATATATTTAACTATGTATAGGAAAAGATACATCTTGGCAATATCAATGATACCAACAAGTACTCCCATTGCTTTGCTAACATTAGAGTAAATATTTCTAGTATCAGCATGGCCAGTGCCTACTCTTGTTATTTTAAGATATTTAAATGTTTTAGCAAATATTCTTGCAGTTGAAAAGAGTCCACAAAGATAAGCTAGAATTGCTATTGAAATTGGTATTAATAAAGATTCTACTATATTCATTATTTCTCCTTTTTACTATAATCCCTAGCACCAAAAATGGCAGATCCAATTCTTACAATATTAGCACCTTCCTCTATGGCAATTTCAAAATCGTGAGTCATTCCCATAGATAGATATCGCATTTCAACATTGTCTATTTGCAAGGACTTAACATAATCAAATATCCTCTTTAAATTTCTAAAGTAAGGTCTGGTAACTTCTGCATCCTCAGCAAAAAGACCTATTGTCATTAATCCCTTAATCTTCAAATTTGCTAGTTGTCCAACCTTCTTGATTAAGTCCACTACTTGGTCTTCTCCTGTGCCAGATTTGCTATCTTCTTC
The DNA here is from genome assembly GCA_963678375.2 of Cloacimonadales bacterium (SeqCode). Classification (GTDB taxonomy): domain Bacteria; phylum Cloacimonadota; class Cloacimonadia; order Cloacimonadales; family JAFGVF01; genus JAEKNW01. Next base: position 505,830 of record OY782831.1, on the reverse strand, counting down.
AGTTGTATTCACTTGAATAAGAATATCTTGAACTAGGTCATTCTTAAGACAGTATTTAGATAACTTCTCAGCGGTTGAAAACTTATCAATTGAATGAATAAGACTTGGTTTTAAGGGCATTAAATGCTTAATCTTGTTGCTTTGAAGATGGCCTATAAAGTGAAACTCCTCATACTTTCCTGCTAATTCTGGAAGTTTATCCTGAGATTCTTGTATTTTATTTTCACCTATATATTTTGCTCCTGCTTCTAAAGCTTCATTAATGACCTCAACAGGATGTGTCTTTGTAACAACAACTAACTTAATAGTCTCAGGTCTGATACCTTTAGCTTCGCAAACATCTTCTATCTTTTTTACTATAAAATTATAATTATCTTTTATACTCATTTCTAGAAATCTCCTACAAACTAATATTATGTTAAGGTTAATTACCCCTTAGTTATGTCAATAAAATTATTTAATCCAATCATTTTATTCTTTGTAGTAATTAATATTGAAATTAAATCAAAAAAAGTTTGCCTATACTAACATTTATGTTATAATATCAAGATTATAAAATTAATGTGGAGGATTTAATATGAAAATTAAATCAATTTTATTTACCTTGTTGTTTGTAGTGTTGACTGCTAGTAGCTTTGCAGCACCAGCCCTTGTAAGTTACATGGAAATCAATGGATTAATTGGTGGCTCTTACCAGTATTCTTCAGATGATGACACTTCAGATGGAAACCTTTATCTTAATAACTTTGATCTATCAGTAAGTATAGAACCTGCTGATTTTTTCTCAGCAACTATTGCTACTATTTATGATGATTCAATGGATTATATGGAAGTGGATGAAGCTTATGCTACAGTAAGAATCATGGAAGAGTATCCTTTGAATATTACCCTTGGTAAATTTTATCTTCCTACTTCAGCTAGTGGTGATAATACAAGCTTTATTACAGATCCTATGACTTATACCTTTAGTGAAATGCAAGAAGTTGCTTTAAAAGCTGAATTTACTTGGTATCATACAATCCTCTCTACTTCTTTCTATAAAGAAGATGAAGATAGTCAGGAAGAAGATACTAATATTGATGCTTTTGTTTTAAATCTTGCTTTTGCTCATGATTATTCTGATAGCAGTTTTATGCTTAGTACTTCTTATATCTCAAACTTGATGAACTCATCTATTTTCTCAGAAATAGCACAAGATGAAGAATTAAGTGCAATGACTATAGCTTCTACTTTTGCTTGGAAAGAGTTTAATCTTTTTGGAGAATATATTATGACTTTAGATGAATATCAAGACGAAAAACCAACTGTATTACATTTGGAAGCGGGATATCAAGTTATTGATGACCTATCAATTTCAGGTCAGTATGGAATGAGTCAAAATGCAGAAGACCTCTTAGATGAAACTAGCTTCGGAGGTATTCTTAATTATAGATTTATGGAAAATAGTTTCTCTACAGCTAATCTTGCTCTAGAGCACATCATCGCTACAGATTATCAAGATAAAACTAGAAATACTACAAGTCTAAAATTATCTTACGAATTCTAAATGATAGTTTAAATTTATAAGAGGGAGGTCATTACTCCCTCTTTTCTTTATAGAAAGTTATAAATAGCAAAAGTTTATAAAAGCTTCCACTTCTTTGCAATCCAATTTTATAATTAACTCTCAATGATGTATTTGAATCTCTTTTTTATGTAATTAATCAGCTTTAATTATCACTTCATTAATTTTTATAACACTCTCTTACTCAAGCTAGTTATTTTATATATGAGGATAAATAAGTTTTATACTTGACACCAGATAGCTAATTTTTTTGTATAGAAAAAAAGACTTTTGAAAGTGATTATAATTTATATAGAGGAGAAAATATGAAGAAAGTGATTATTTTAATTACGATTCTTACCGCATTTTTAACATTATCTGCAGACAAGTTTATAGAGGATGTCTTCGAAGATAATAATATCATGGTAAGTTTCAAGATGGAATCAATTGGAAACATGGATGGCACAATCGAAGTTAATTATGAGAATGGAATAGTTCAAACTCATATGCCTTCTTTTAATGATTTTGCTAAAGATTATGAAGTAATAGAAATAAAACAAGATAACCCTGATATCAAACATAAAGAATTTAATGATAATGGAACTTATATCCAATGTCTTTATAAAATTACTATCAAAGACAACAACAGAATTGAACAAGCTCTAAATACTATCAGAAAAAATGAAAATGTTTTATGGGCTGATTATGTTACTATTAATTATACCAAATATGTTCCTAACGATACTATGTTTAACCAATTATGGTACATCATGAAAACTGAAACTGATGAAGTTTGGGACTTTGTTAGAGATTCCTCAGAAATGCTAATTGCAATCACTGACTCTGGTATCAAATGGAACCACCCAGATTTGAAAGAAAACATCTGGATTAACCCAGACGAATCTGCTGGTGCAAATATCAACTGGGATAACGGTACTTTCACTGGTGATGGTGCTGATAATGATTATAACGGTAAAACTGATGATTTAATGGGTTGGGACTTCTTTTCTAATGATAATAACCCAATGCAAAACTGGGAACATAATTATCATGGTACTCATGTTGCTGGTTGTGCTTCTGCTGAAGGTGATAATGGTATCGGTACTGTTGGTCCTGCTTTCAATGCAAAACTCCTCAACTGTAAAGGTGCTTCAAATACTTCTAACTCAGAAGGTATTTCTAATGGTTACCAACAAATTACTTATGCTGCTGACTTAGGTGCTGATATTATTAATGCATCTTGGGGTGGCCAAGCTTATAACTTAAATTATGCAAATACATACATTAATTACGCAACAAACTATGGTTCTTTCGTAGTTGCTGCTGCTGGTAATGCAAATCAGTTACACGGTGCTGGATATATTGACGCTCCAGCTGACTGTCCTAATGCTTTTAACGTTGCTGCTACTAGCCAAAATGATGCTAAAGCTGATTTCTCAGACTATGGTGAACCAATCGATATCTCAGCTCCCGGTGTTGGTATTTTTGCAACAGTAATCGAAAATAATGCTTGGGCAAGTGCTCAAGGTACTTCAATGGCATCTCCTATAGTTTCAGGTATAGCTGCCCTAGTAAAAGCAATTCACCCTGAATTAACTCCTACTACTCTTAGACAAAGATTAGAATCAACTGCTGACTATATAGATGATTTAAATCCTGGTTATGAAGGTTTATTAGGTGCAGGTAGAATTAATGCTTACACAGCTGCTTTATATGATTTAGTTCCAAAAATAACTGTTGTGGATAAAGAAATAACTGAATTTAGTGGTGATAATGATGGTGTTGCTAATCCTGGTGAAACTGTTAATTTAAAAGTTAGACTTACTAACTTCCAAAACTTATCAACAGGTATCTCATGGGCAACTTCTGAAAATACTACTATTACACTTAGATGTGATCATCCTGGTGTTGTAATCGAAGATTCAACTGCGGTTATTGGTAATATTGTTGCTGGAAACTTTATTTGGAATGATGAAGCTCCATTCAAATTCTCTACAGCTTCTGATGTTACAACAGCACCGATTGAATTCACTCTCTTTGTTCAAGCAAACCAAGATCAAGAAATACCTTATAATAAAGAGATACCTTTCAATGTTTCTCTTTCTTTAGGTTATCCAAACTGGCCTTTCCCATTAACCGGACAAGCTCAATCTACTCCTATGATTGTAGATATCAATGGTGATGGAAATGGTGAAGTAGTTTTCGGTGATTTAGAAGGCAATGTTAATGTTCTTGATAGCAATATGCAACAACTTGCAGGTTTCCCTGGTGAAACAGGAGCTACCATAGCTCTCCCTGTCGCTGCAGGTGACTTAAACAATGATGGTAATCTTAACCTCTTTGTAGTTAATAATAATAAAGAAGCCTACGCTTTTAATAATGATGGTTCTATTCTATATGGACCAATCTCACTTGATAACCAAATTACTCGTGCAGTACCTATGATTGCTGATGTTAATAATGATGGTATTGAAGAAGCTATAGTTTGTACTATGAATGGTACCCTTCATATCTTCAATGCTGATGGTAGTGAACATGACGGTTATCCTGTTGAATTCCCAGGTAACTTTGTCTTTAATGCTGCTCTAGCTGATCTTAATCAAAATGGTAACAAAGAAATTATCTTGCAAACTATTGCAGGAAACTTCTTAGCTATCGATTATGCAACTCAAGAAAATATTGCTGGTTTCCCTTACTCAATTGGAACTAACACTGAAGCAGCTCCTGTGATTGCTGATGTTGATAATGATGGTCATCCTGAAATTATTGCTACAGTTTCTTCACAAGGTATCATTAAAGCTATAAATCATGATGGTTCTGTAGAATTCTCACATACTTTCAATAAGATAGTAAAACAAGATGTTTTAGTATATGATTTTACTGGCGATGGAAATAAAGAAATTCTTTTCACAACCTTTGACGGTTTCTTCTATGTTATCAATACAAACGGTGACCCAATCTATAACTTCCCAGTTTATCTTGAAGCTTCCATTGAAGGTAATATGCTTCTTGCAAACTTAGACGGAGATGGAATGTGTGCTGTTATTGGTGATGTTAACGGTAATCTTCATGCTATCAAAGCAGATGGTAGTCAAGCTGGTAATTTCCCAGTTGCCTTTAATGATAACTTAAAATTTGCTCCTGCTCTTGGTGATGTTGACGGTAATGGCAACATTAACTTAGCAGTTTCAAATATTGCTTCAATGAATCTTATTGATTTGAAGAGACCTGCTTTCTCTGCTTGGATTATGCACAGAGGAAATCCTGGTAGAACTGGTGATATGTTTGTCGCTTCTACAGATAATGATGATTTAGATGTTGCAGTGGTTAATAATACTCTCTTAGGTAACTATCCTAATCCTTTTAACCCTGAAACTACAATCTCATTTACTATTCAAAATCCTGGACATGTAAGCTTGGATATCTATAACCTAAAAGGTCAAAAGGTTAAGACATTAGTTAATGAAAATAAAACATCAGGAAGACATGACATTGTTTGGAATGGTAAAGATGAAAACAATAGCAATGTATCTTCAGGTGTTTACTTCTACAAAATGAGAAATGGTAAATATTCTTCTACTAAGAAGATGATATTAATGAAATAGTATAGATTTAGTGAAAATAAGCTTTGAAAAGCTTACATTTACAAACAATTTAGCCCTGCATGTGCAGGGCTATTTTTTTTGATAATTTTTATAAAGTAACATAAATAACTTGACATTAATCAGTAAATCACTATTTTATTTTTAGATAGTATATTATTTATATAAATTTAGTAAGATAGTTGTAATTAAAATTATTTTACTTTACACGATTTATCACTTTTTTATAGGTTATGAAGAGGGAAAAATGAACAAGACTATTATATCGATACTTACTCGTCTTGTATTGTTGATGGTTTTAACACCAATTTCACTGCTAAACACTACAGAAATAGATGTTGAAACTAACGAAATTGAAAATCCTAATAATTGCAGAAATAGTGTAGTAATAGGCTATGGAACCACCCATATGAACATACCTATTGATAGAGTTCCTTATAGCTATTCACAAACAATCTATTATTCTGAAGAAATTGGTGTTGAAAATCAGCTTATACAAAGTATTTCTTGGTTTAAGCAAGATTCTTATACTTTTAAAGCTGCTAACCTTACTATCTATATGGGGCATACGGAAGCTAATGAATTTATAAATGATACTCAGTGGTTAGAGCTTGCAGAACTGACACAAGTTTTTGAAGGATTTATTCCTGCCACTAATGACTATGGTTGGTTCGATATCACTTTGGATATCCCTTTCGATTACGATAACAGCCAGAATTTAGTAATAGCTGTCCATAAGAATGGTCTTCCATCAGACTATGATTATTATGGCAAGTTCTCTGCATCTACTTCAACTTATACAAGAACTATTGTATATAATGATGAAATCCATTCAGTTGATCTATCATCACCAATTTTATACTCAGAATTAGTAGATGGTTATCCAAATATTAAACTAAATTTTGAATATCCTCAAATCGCAAGTCTAATAGTAGCAACTCCTACAAACTGTAACTTTCATGATGTTCATATAGACCTTGGAACAGTAACTAAAACAATTACTTTATACTCCAAAGGTATAGTCCCATTTGTTATAAATCAACAGCCTGATATCATAGGCTCTGATTATCAAGACTTTGAGATAATTAATGATACAACTAACTATCCAATAACCCTAAATTATAATGATTCTATTGAACTTGAACTCTCTTTCGATCCATCTTCAGTAGGACCTAAAAGTGCTAGTTTATTAGTTGGAAATGATCTCAACAATCAAACTGCTGAATTTTCAATTGCTGGTATAGCTTATGATGACGAACTTAATGAAAGTCTTTATGATGCAATGTATATTTCTTTACCGGTCGAAAATCAAGTCTTTTTATTAATGCCTTCTGGTGATGTTGATTATTATCTTTTAGAAAATTTATACGTTAATGATACTCTTTATGTAAGTGCAACTAATGTCAGTATTTACGATTTGCAACCTTATGTGAGTGTAAAAGATAGTGATGGATTTAGCATTGCAAACAGCTCAGATGATAGGTCTGAAGTTGAAGTTGTTATACCCAGCACTGGTGATTATTATCTTTATATTGACCATAGTAAGGGTAACTATATGGGTTTATATGAATTAAACTGTTATTACAAAAGAAATTCCCAATACACACCTCCTGTAAATTTTCAAGTATCTTGCCAACATGATCATATTGAACTATCTTGGGAAGAACCAGATAATGATTTTAACTGTGTTGGTTATTATCTTTATCGCAATGACAGATTATATAGCTATGATTACTTCCCAGCTTCCACTACATCTTATCTAGATTATGATGTAAATTATACAAATGAATATTCTTATCAGTTAGTAGCTATCTATTCTGACCCTGATGGTTGTTCAATACCATCAAATACCATTACAAGGCTATTTTATCCAACTAGTGAACCAATATTGAGTGATAGCTTTGAAGATAACCCTGATTTTTCTCTGCAGGTAGAGAACTGGATTCAATATGATCTAGATGAGAGTGCAACTCTTGGACTGGAAAATGTTACTTTTGAAAATCAAAATCTACCAATGTCTTATATGGTCTTTAATCCCAGTCAGACATTTCCTCTTGCTACAGATATAACAGCTTTGACTGGAGAAAAGATGTTAGCCTCATTCCCGAATGAAGATTCTCCTAATAATGACTGGTTAGTCTCTCCAAGGATGGTATCTAGTGGTATGTCATTAATATCCTTTTTTGCTAAATCATATAGCCCAGATTCTACCTTAGCTAAAATTAGAATTAACTACTCACTTGGCGGTAGTGATATAGAAGATTTGATATATTCCTATCATCCCAATATAGATTACTTAGAAGTACCCCCAGTTTGGACAAGATATGATTTTATATCAAGTCCATTCAGTGGATATCCCCTTAGATATGCTATTCAAAATATTACTTCTAGCAATGCTGTTTTACTTATTGATGATTTTACTCTCTTTTCTGGATCAGATGCTACCAATAACTCAGAAATAGATATCATACCTTCAAATTTGATGCTACAAAACTATCCAAATCCTTTTAACCCAGAAACAATTATCTCATTCACTCTGCCTAATGCAAGCCATGTTATCCTTGATATATATAATTTGAAAGGACAGAAAGTTAAGACTTTAACTAATGAGTATAAAGCATCAGGAAACTATAATATTGTTTGGAAAGGAACAGACCAAAACAATAATAGTGTTGCTTCGGGTGTCTATCTGTATAAGATTAGAACTGGTAAATACTCTTCAACCAAGAAAATGATTTTAATGAAATAATGAAATTTACTCTTGACATTTTGTTCTTCTTCTAAGACTAGTTCTGTAATAGATAATAGGACTTAAGAGGATGTGTTTGTCCTATTTCTAGAAGTGATTTATATATAGAGGACATGCTAATGATGAAATTATCTAAAAATGTGTTATTAGTCTTAATAACAATATTCTGTACTCAAGCTTTTTCTGACAAACTCATGATTGATGATTTTGTTTGGACAGATAATGCTAAACTAGACCTACTTTTTCAACAAAGAATTACACCAACCGACCCACCAGAAGTTCCTGTTAGAGCTGTAGCAGAGTTTGAACCTGCTTCTGCAGTCATAATTCGTTATCCTTTAGGGATTCCTACAAGTTTTGTAGCACTTCTATCACAAGAAATTGAGGTGATTTGTATTGTTGAAGATACATGGGATCAAAATCAAGCCCAAAGTGCTTTTGATTCTGCTGGAGTAAATAATGATAATCTATCCTATATAACAGCTGATAGTGATTCTTATTGGACTCGTGATTATACATCTTGGTTTATTGTTAATGGTAATAATGAATTAAGTGTCTTGAACTTTGAATATAATCGTCCAAGACCAAATGATAATGATTTCCCTCAAGCTTTTGCTCAAAACTATAATTATCCTTACTATGCAATGAACATTGAACAGACTGGTGGTAATTTTATGACTGATGGCTATGGTATAGCAGCTTCAGCTCATATTGCCTATACTGAAAATGGCAATAATCAGACTCTAGTTAATACTACAATGGAGCAATATATGGGTATTACGAATTATATGGTAATACAAGATCCAAACAATACATATATTGACCATATTGATTGCTGGGGTAAATTCTTAGATGTAGATAAAGTTCTTATTAGAGAAGTACCACAATCCCATCCTCAGTACGATGAAATTGAAGAAGTAGCTAACTATTTTGCCTCTACAAACTCTTCTTGGGGTTATCCATACGAAGTAATCAGAGTTTATACTCCTAACGATCAACCATATACTAACTCACTTATTCTTAATGACAGGGTTTTTGTGCCTCAAACTGGTTCTTCTTGGGATGACGAAGCTATAGAAACTTATGAAAATGCTATGCCTGGTTATAGAATATTTGGTGTAACAAACAATACTTATAATCCTTGGGAATCAACAGATGCCCTTCATTGTAGAACTCATGAAATTCCTGATAGAAATATGCTTTCAATTCAACATTATCCCAAATTTGGAAATGTTGATGATGAATTAGTATCCATAGAAGCAATCATCTTAGCTTTGAGTGGTGAAGAGATCTATTCTGATTCTACTATTGTATATTACAAAGATGATTCAGCAACAAACTGGGAATATGCTACTCTAGAATATCAAGGAGATAATCTTTGGTCTACAGAAATTGGACCATTTGAAACAGGTCAAATGATTGAATACTACCTTCATTCTGCTGATGAACATGGTAATTCAGAGGATTATCCTTTTATTGGTTCTGCCCAACCATTTAAGTTCCTTTATACAGCTGATAATAATGAAAACTTACCACCAGCAATAGACTTTGAAGCAATAACATCTATCCAAAATGATCAGCTACCTTTGGAGATACTTTGTAGCGTAACAGATCCTGAGAATAATCTCGCTTCTGTATCGCTATTCTATAATGTTAATGGTGATTCAACATCCGTTTTCTTAAGCAATGTTGAAGATGATATATATAGTGTTGACTGGGATGTTCAATATAATCCTAATGGGAATAACGATATTTCGTATAGGATTGAAGCTACAGATGATTTAGGGTTAACAAGTATGACTCCAAACTACCAGCTTAATCTTGTTGTTGATAACAATGATAACCAGGTCAATCCAGCTTTTGGTTTCTCTTCTCTTTATCCAAACCCTTTCAATGAAAACTTACATATGACTTTCTATGCAAAAGAAAACAAACAGCTTATAAAAGTCTATAATCTTAAAGGCCAACTTGTAAAAGAGATTAGTTCTAATGCAAAAATTGGCAAAACAGCTAATGTTAGATGGAATGGAAAAGATGATAGTGGTAATAGAGTTAGTTCAGGTGTATATTATCTGGTTTTGGAATCTGGTAATCAAAGAGATGTACGAAAGGTCCTAATGCTGAAGTAAGCTATTAACTAATTTCTAGTTATCATTCAGGATTAACTTGAAATAATTTTATATGACGTCACTGTAAAACCAAAAATACTTGGTAAAGGTGGCGTTTTTTTTGTTTTACTATCTCTTCATAGTTACTCTCCTCATTTATTCCTAGGATTCTAAGGGTTGAGTAACAATAGAGAAATAGACAATTAAGAAGAATTTGATTATACTTAAGGAATTTAACTTAAAATATGAATAAGATTGTTATAGAATCACTACATGTCAAGATAGAGATTTCATTAGAAGAAAATATTTAGCTAGAATGATAATTCTCTTACTTGAGATTATCTAAATAGTGCTGAATGTGCTGTAAGTCATGCCAGGCTGGTAACTTATAGCTAGCATTTCTTAATAGGGCAGAAGGGTGATAAGAGACAAAAGTTCTAATATTTTGGTAATAGTGTTCTTTATTACGATATGAGCTTAGTGAAGCATTATCTTGATGGGGGAGAAGTGTTGAAGCTGCAACCTTACCAAGCAAAAGAATAACTTTGGGTTTAACTATTTGTATTTGTTCTGTTAGGTAAGTAAGGCAAGCCTCTTTTTCTGCTGGAAAGGGGTCCCTGTTATGAGGAGGATGGCATTTGACTATATTTGTGATATAAACATCTTCTCTCTTGATATTAATAGCTTGTAGCATTTTAGTAAGTAACTGCCCTGCAGGGCCAATAAAGACATGACCAGCTTGATCTTCTTTTTGTCCAGGACCTTCACCAATAATCATAAGATCAGCATTAGCGTTTCCATCTCCATAAACAAAGTTAGTCCTGTTTTCATGCAAAGGACATTTTTGACAGTTTTTGTACTTAAGTTGAAGAATATCAAGGGAAAGTGCTTCATTGTTTTGTAAAGATGGGTTTGTTTTTTTGCTCTGAGAAATTGCTGTTTTAATGGGAATAGGGTCTTCTTTTATAATATTTTGTTTAAAAATAAAATCTAAACCTGATATTTTTAATAGTTCTAAGTTGTATGATTTCATGATGTAAAAAAAGCTACTCTAAGCTAGAGTAGCTCTAATTTATTTATTCTTCAGTATTACCCATTAAATTATTAAGTTTAGCATACTCATCATCATCTTCGTCGTCGTCGTCCATGTTCATGTTAAGCATTTCATCTCTTTTTTCAATCATAGCTTCATTGCTTTCAAACATGTAATCAGGAATATAATTTTTAGCAACGTGTTCAAGTGCTTCTTCAGTAATAGTTTTCTTAAAAGCATCTTTGATAGATTGAGGTAACTTGTTCATTCTTTCTATTTCTTTATTTGCTAATAAGCAAAACATATAAGACATGTCACTATCTTCAAGAAATTTTTCTATTTCTGGGTTTATCATAGTCTTTTCCTATCCTTTTTTATTTTCATAAACAATAATAAAATCAATCAATTATTTGTCAATAATATTATAGAATGAATGATATATATCCTTATATCTGGAAACCTTATGCATTTCAGCCCAGATAATATTTTTCACAGCATAAACAGCCTTTTCTAAATCATCATTTACCACTAGATAGTCATAATGCTCAATTAATTCTAGCTCTTGTCTGGCAGTATTCAGTCTCTTTTCAATCACTTGGTCACTATCAGTAGCTCTTTTTCTGAGTCTTGACTCTAACTCTTGACCATCAGGAGGTAAGAGAAAGATTTTCACTAAAGGGCAGTCAGTTTTCTCTAACTTCAAACAACCTTGAACATCTATATCCATAATGACATAGTTGCCTTGATCAAAACATGATTGGATGAATTTACGGGAAGTTCCGTAATAGTTGCCAAAAACATTAGCGTATTCAAGAAATTCATTATCAGCTATTCTCTTTTCAAACTCTTCATTACTCATAAAGAAGTAGTCTTCTCCATCTTTTTCTTGGCCTCTAGGACTACGAGTGGTTGAGGAAATAGAATAGCGAATATTATCAAAATCATTCAGAACGCGCTCAAGAATAGTAGATTTACCTCCTCCCGAAGGAGCAGATATAACTATTAGGAAAGGATTTTCAGATATTTGGGTTAAACTCATTTTCTCTACTTTTGTTTAAAAAAATAGAGACTGTAATATTGCTTTTATAAATCTAAATACTACAGTCTCTATTAGATAATTTATTAGTTATCGATTAATTTAGCATATTCTGGAGCACTAAGAAGATTTTTAACTGATTCTTCGTCTTCTAAAAGTACTTTATAAATCCAACCATCTTCGTAAGGTGACTTGTTGATTAAATCTGGTGATTCTTCAAGCTCTTCATTGACTTCAATAACTTCACCTGTTACAGGAGAGTTGATGTCTTCAACTGCTTTCACAGCTTCGATAGAACCAATAGATTCACCGGCTTCAACTTCATCTCCCACTTGTGGAAGTTCAACATATACGATATCACCTAATTCATGAGCTGCAAATTCAGTAATACCAATAAAGGCTTCTTTACCGACTACTTTAACCCATTCGTGGGACTCTGTATAATATAGATCATTTGAAAATTCCATTTTAAATCTCCTGCTATTATTTTGATGCAAATTTCAAACTAGTATTTAATGTGTCAAGAATAAAATTTTATATGCCTTTTTTATTGACATATCTAGGAAAATCATTTTATTAGTACTAAATTTATTACGAGGTATAATTCTAATGAAAGATAAAGCAATTAGAGGCATTGCAGCCGATAAACAGATAAGATTTTTTGCTGTAAACTCTACTCAAACAGTCCAAACAGCCCTTAAATCTCATTTCTTATCCGTGACAGCGACAATCTTCTTGGGAAGGATGCTCTCTGCAGGTATTATGCTAGGGATGGATCTCAAAGATGATAAGTCTTCGGTAACCTTAAAAATAGATTCAGATGGTCCACTTGCGGGTGCAACAGTTGTCAGTAAGAATAAGGGGAAAACTAAGGGTTATGTCAAACAAGCTGATGTTGAACTTGAAGCTGAAACAACAATTTATGGCTTAAGTATTGCTAAGGCAGTTGGGAATGGAACTTTAACAGTTATTAAAGACTTAAATGTAAGACAACCTTTTTCTGGACAGGTTGAACTTGTCTCTGGAGAAGTTGCAGAAGATTTAGCCTATTATTTTGTTCAATCTGAACAACTTCCCTCTGCAGTAGGATTAGGTTTACTTGTTAACCCTGATGCATCTGTTAAGAGTTCAGGAGGTTTTATTGTTCAGTTGATGCCTTTTGCTAAAGAACAAGTAATAAGTAAGCTTGAAGAAAACGTTAACAAAATGCCAAATATTTCTGATTTACTTGATATGGGAAAAGATATAGAAACAATAGTTCGTGACTTTGTTCTTAAAGGTTTTGACTTTTCAATAACTGATGAAATAGAGCCTTCTTTCTCATGTGATTGTAGTAAAGAAAAGTTCTGGGATGGTATTAAGCTACTTGGTTTAGTTGATATTCAAGAAGCTCTTTTACATGAAGGAAAACTAGAAGCTAACTGTCATTTCTGTAATAAAACTTATACTTTTGATGACCAAGATCTTTATAAAATGATCGAGGAGTTGCAATCTGAAGATGGAGATGAAACAGCTAATTAAATAAAAACTAACAAGAAAAAATAAACTAACAAGAAAAAATAAACTAACAAGAGGTGACTTATGAGAAAAACAGTTGTTGTCGCTGCTAAGAGGTCTGCAGTCGGAAACTTTGGTGGTCAATTCAAAGATGTTTCTGCTGTAGAATTGGGTGTACAAGTATTAAAAGCAATTCTTGCTGATTTAAAATTAGATCCAGCTACAATTGATGAGGTTATTCTAGGTAATGTTATAGGTGCTGGATTAGGACAGAATGTTGCCCGTCAGGTTTCAATAAATGCAGGTATTCCAAACACTGTACCAGCTTATACTATTAATAAAGTCTGTGGTTCAGGAATGAAGTCTGTTACTCTTGCTTCTGCTATGATAGCTTTAGGTGAAGCTGATATTGTTATTGCTGGTGGTACAGAGAATATGAGTCAGATTCCATATATTATGAAAGATGCTCGTTGGGGTGCTCGTATGGGTGATAAACAGCTAGTTGATATTATGGTTCATGATGGATTATATGATATTTTCAATGGTTACCATATGGGGATTACAGCCGAGAATCTTGCTCAACAATGGAATATTACTAGAGAAGAACAGGATGCCTTTGCTACACAATCCCAAAACAGAGCTGAAAAAGCTATGAATGAAGGCAGATTTAATGATGAAATAGTTCCAATCATGGTGCCACAAAGAAGAAAAGATCCAATTGCTGTTACTAAAGATGAATTCCCACGACCTGGTGTTACTAAAGAAGCTTTAGCGAAACTTAGACCAGCCTTCAAAAAAGACGGTAGTGTAACAGCTGCTAACTCTTCAGGTATTAATGATGGTTCAGCAATCTTAGTCCTTATGAGCGAAGATAAAGCTAAAGAACTAGGTTATCAACCACTTGCTACATTAGTTAATTATGCTTCTGGTGGTGTTGATCCTTCAATCATGGGCTTTGGTCCTGTTCCTGCTATTAAAAAAGCACTCAAAAAAGCTGATTGGAATATGAAAGATATAGACTTACTAGAACTTAATGAGGCCTTCGCAGCTCAATCTCTCTCTGTATTTAAGGGTTTAGCTGAAGATGGAATCATTGTTGACCCTGAAAAAACTAATGTTAATGGTGGTGCAATCGCTATTGGACATCCTATTGGTTGCTCAGGTGCAAGAATTATTGTTACTCTTCTTCACGAAATGAAAAAACGTGGTAATAAAAAAGGTCTAGCATCACTTTGTATTGGTGGTGGCATGGGAATTACTACCCTTTGGGAGATGTAGGAGTAAGTTGTTTTCAGACTAATTAACACGAATTATAACTAATTTTTTTACGAATAAAGCCCTGTTGCTGCAGGGCTTTTTAGTTTATCCTAAACATGAAAGAGTAATCACAAAACACTAAAACTTAGCATAAGCATAAAGATGAAGGCTATATCCCCGTTGTTAATACTAATCAATAAATAAATTCTGATCAAGTTCATATCTGGAGGAAGCATATTGTCTTTAATGCTGATTAACTATGCTTTTTTTGAACATTTTAACGATAAACAATTAATGTAATAACGTATTTCAAAAAACTTGAATATTTTAATTATACAAATCAAGGTTATTCCTTAAATTAAATTGAACTTGAGTCGCAAATTCTGGAGACACAAAACCCGAGAAATCTAGGAAGCAATATTATATATAGAGTATACAGAGAAACTATCAACTGATGTCTTAAATTAAATTCGAACTGAGATTAAAGAACTGGAATGAAGTTTGATTATTAAGTAAAAGCATTTATTGTCAATAAATTAAAGAATGACTTGAAAAATAATTTAGCATAAAAATGGTATTTATAGCAGTTAAATGATGTGTCTGCTAAAAAACTCTTGACAAGAAGAGCGCTAGATATTTTAAATTAAAAAGAATCAGTTTGGATCTGGATAAAACAATCGGAGTTAGAATATTAATTCTAGTTTTCCTTAGTCAGAAACAAGAAAAAAGAACTAACTTCAATCGTCAAATGATTTTTATCATATTCATCCAGTTTCAAAAGGAAAATAAGCAAAATGGAGGTGCATATGGCACCAAAAAGAGTTACTGTTACTAAAGAAACAAGCTCAGGTAGAAATGTTAAATTTCATGATAACTACAACGGAAAGGACATGACAAGCAAGCAATTTGTAAGAGAAATTGAAAAGGGAAACTATCCTAATCATCACATTCGAATTATTAACGGTGAAAAAACACCTGTATCTAATCCCGATAAACTAACTAATAACAATTTAGGGTAGGTAAATATGAGTAAATGGGCTGATTATTGTATTTATAAAGTTAAGTATGATATTGGACATGAGAGAATAACTAAGGTAAAAATCATGAAAGATGAAGGAGAAAAACTTGGAGAAACTTCAATCGTAAGCAGGGAAAATGTTATCAAAAAAATTGACAGAGGAATAAGGTTTATAACAGTTTATAGTGAATCAAATTCCGAAAGGTGGTCTAAAGGAGAAGAAGTCATTGTTGTCATAATAAATGGAAGAAGATTTATAAAGACAGAAAATAATTCGACAAAAGTTGATAATTTAGGAGGACTCCCAGAATTCTAATACAATAGGAAGCCTTAAGGCTCCTTTATCAACTTACTATCATGTATTAATCAATGCGTATGAAATCGTAGTATTTTATGATTAATAGAATTCTTATATTCTTGTTTCGAAATAAAACAAAATAGTGGAATTTTGTTATGATGATTAGCTATTCTTCATAGTTAACATACTACACATAATATTTAAATCCTTTGACAGAAAATCTTTAATATTAAAATCTGGTCATAGTTATAAAAATATGTAATCAGGAGTTTTATATGTCAGAGAAATTAAATTTGACCAAATCAATGAAGCTTTATGAAGAAGCTTTAGAGTTAGTTCCAGGTGCAGTTGCAGGTATAAGAAGACCTTACAACTTTGTTCCTGGTGAATATCCAATCTTCTTTGATCGTGCAAAGGGTGGCAAGGTCTGGGATGTTGATGGGAATGAATACTTAGATTTCCTTTGTGCTTATGGACCAATTATTGTAGGGCATTGTGAAGAAGAAATTGACAATCCTGTAATAGAACAGATAAGAACAAAGGGTTTTTGTTTCTCGCTTACACAAGAGATTCAAAACAAATTAGTCAGAAAGCTACAAGAGCATATTCCATCTTGTGAAATGGCAGCACTTCTTAAAACAGGTTCAGACACAACAACAGCAGCAATTAGAGCAGCTCGTGCTTATACTGAAAGAAAGATTATTATTAGATGTGGATATCATGGTTGGCATGATTGGTGTGTAGAAGTCAAGGGGGGAGTATTAGAAAAAAACTATGAAGATACTCTTGAATTCACTTATAATCACTTAGATGAGTTAGAA
The DNA here is from genome assembly GCA_963678375.2 of Cloacimonadales bacterium (SeqCode). Lineage (GTDB taxonomy): Bacteria > Cloacimonadota > Cloacimonadia > Cloacimonadales > JAFGVF01 > JAEKNW01. The sequence continues at coordinate 488,868 of OY782831.1, read as the reverse complement.
GATTTAATGAAAAAGCATGGTGATGATGTTGCTGGTATTATCGTAACACCTGTTGGCCATCCATTAGGTCATGAAGTAGAAATGCCAAAACCTGGTTTCTTAGAAGGTGTGAGAGAACTTGCTACTAAATATGGTTCTGTATTAATTTTTGATGAAATCAGATCGGGTTTCCGTTATTCAATGGGTGGAGCTCAAAAGGTCTTTGGTGTTACTCCAGATTTATCTACCTTTGGTAAAGCTATGGCTAATGGTTATGCTATTGCAGCTTTAGTTGGTAAAAAAGAATTTATGTCGGTATTTGCTGATAGAGCTTTCTTATCATCTACTTACTTCCCTAATAGTGATGCACAAATTGCTTCTTTAGCAACAATAGATTTCCTTGAAAAGTATAACGTTTTGGATGAAATCAAGACTAAAGGTAATAAGTTTGCAGCTGATGTTAGTAAGATAGTTTCAGATTCAGGACTTCCTGTAAACTTCTCCGGTGGCGCATTAATGCCATACTTAACTTTTGTTCCTGATGCTGATAAAGTTTATAAGAAAGCTCGTGTTCAATTCTATACAGAGCTTATCAGAAGAGGTGTATTCTTACAACCTTACCATCATGGATATATCGCATATCGTCATACAGAAGCTGAACTTAACCATGCTGCTAATATGATTAAAGAATCTTTGGATGCAATAAAATCATTCTATTAATAAATATAAAAATAAAAAATAGAGAGGTAAATTAATGGAACCATTAATTCTTACTGCTGCAATAACAGGAGCAGAAACTACTCCTCAAGATCAGCCTAATCTTCCTTATACACCTGAAGCACAGGCCAAAGAAGCTGTAGCTTGCTTTGAAGCTGGAGCTAGAGTTATTCATCTGCATGTGAGAGATGATAATGCTCAAGCTACTCAAGATGTTAAAAGATTTAAAGAATCTATTGATGCTATTCGTCAGGCCTGCCCAGAAGTTATTATTCAGATTTCTACAGGTGGTGCTGTTGGAGCTTCTTTTGATAGCAGAATTGCTCCTTTAGAACTAAAACCTGATATGGGAACACTTAATGGTGGTACCCTTAACTTCGGTAATGAAGTGTTTATGAATGCTCCTGCTGATATTGAAAGATTAGCTGAAGCTTTTAAACAATTCAATGTTGTTCCTGAAGTTGAAGTCTATGAGTCTGGTATGATAGACTATATTGCCCGTCTAGTTAAAAAAGGTGTAATAACCACTGACCCGCTTCATATGCAATTTGTTCTAGGTGTTCCTGGTGGAATGTCTGGTCAACCTAAAAACGTTATGTATATGGCTCAACATCTCAAGGAACTTATTCCTACAGCTAGCTGGGCTGTGGCTGGAATTGGAAGATATCATATTCCTGCTTCAATGATGGCGATGACTTTAGGCGGACATATCAGAGTAGGCTTTGAAGATAACATCTATTATCATAAAGGTGTGGTTGCTGATTCTAATGCTCAATTAGTTGCTAGAATGAGAAGGATTGCTGAAGAAATTGGCAGACCTATTGCTAGCCCTGAACAAGCAAGAGAAATCTTGGCTTTACCTAAAAAGTAGAAAATATTCTTAAAAAAAAAAGGCGGAAGTTTTTTCCGCCTTTTCTTGTTTTTACCTTTTCTTGTCTATCTTAACAAGTACCTTAATCTAGTTTTTTATGACAGAACCACCAATCATAGCATTCATATTTTTTTTCTGATAATCTTTTCTCAGCAGTTTCAACGTCAGTTGCAGGAGGAATAATAACATGGTCTTTGATTATTGAATTATTTGGCCAATCTGCAGGCATAGCTACTTTTTCTTTATCAGAGATTTGTAAAGCTTTCACAGCTCTAACTACTTCTTGGATATTTCTTCCAATTTCTTGAGGATAATATAAAACTAATCTTGTTTTACCTTCAGGATCAACTATGAATACAGCTCGTACGGTATTTGTCCCTTTGCCAGGGTGTAGCATACCAAGCTTGAGAGCTATTTGATCATTAGCTGCAATAATAGGGAACTTAATCTCAACCTTAATATTTTCTTTGATCCATTCTTCCCATTTAATATGAGAGAATACTTGATCAACTGACATTCCGATAAGTTCAACGTCTAATTTTTTTAATTCATCATAAGCTTCTTGGAAAGCTACAAATTCTGTAGTACATACAGGGGTGAAATCAGCTGGATGAGAAAATAAAATAAACCATTTACCTTTATAATCTCCAGGTAATTCTTTGATTCCTCGAGTTGTAACTACTTTCATCTCAGGAAACTTATCTCCTAATAATGGCATGTTCATTTGTTCGTACATATAAATACTCCTTTATCTTAATTTAATTTTATAATATTATAATAATTACAAAAATATAAGCAAATAAAATTTAGTCTTTTTTATAAATTCAATTTTCCTTCTGAGACTTGTGTGATTATTTCAAATATGTAAGTATAGAAAAATAATGTATTTACTCTTGTGTAATATCTGTCTATTGGGCGTCTATTGGGTAAATATTAGGACTTTATTAGGCTTCCATTAGGCTTATAAACAATAGAATTACAATGAAGCAGTAAAATATATTTAGCTATTCTTTGATAGAGCTTCAGTTAACTAAACAATACAAAGCATTATTTGGCAAAACATGATTTATTCATTTAAACAATAAAAGTCATTAGTTGAAAATGATATGAACCTTAATCTTCTCAGCTTAGCATAAAGCTCATTTGCTTTCATATCTTCTTACTATTTATAAAATATAATATTTAATAAAAAAAATTGACAAGATATTGAATGTGATTATTATTATGTTTAAGGAGTTAATTAATGGAAAAACAAGAAAACGAAGAATTGAAAAAGATTCATAACTATATGGCTACTAAGCTTTTTAATGATGCTTGGGAGCTTCTAGATAAAGAAAACCGTACTGCAGAAGAAGATGTCTTATTGATTCATACTGCTCATGCGTCTCTATATCATTGGCTGCAAATTGGGAAAGCTAAGAATTTTTCTATTGGTGAATGGCAAATTTCTAGAGTTTATGCTGAGTTGAATATGGGTCAATCTGCTTTAAAGCATGGTTTGGCAAATGTAGATTTATGCAAGAAGAATAATATTTCAGGTTTTGAATTAGGTTATGCTTATGAATCTATCGCTAGAGCTTATAAAGTGCTTGGAGATGATTCTAAGAAAGAAGAATATCTAAAACTTGCTTATACCGAAGCAGAAAACATCAAAGATTCTGAAGAAAAAGAGTATTTAATCAGCGATTTAAAAACAATATAAAAGAAGGAGATTAAAATGAAGAAAATACTTATTTTAATGCTTGTATTTAGTTTAGGTTTAATGTTTGTTGGATGTAGTGATGATGATGATAATAGTTCTGCAGCTGTAACTAGAGTTACTTTCAAGAATCATACCAATGCGGATATTACTGTCATGATTGATGATGTTGATGGCACTTTAACAGCTAATGAATCATGGTCATACACTTTTGATAATGCTATTTTTGTTGATGATGTTGATATGATTTCTATGGATTATACTGTAAGTGGTCTTTATGTTGCTACTGAAGATGGAACTGTAACAATTAACAAAAATCAAACAACTACTGTAGATATTATGTCTGAAGGTGGAATTGTAGTTCTTAAAAACAACCATTATATTGATATCAATTCAGCTTTAATTTATCAAGCTGACCAAAGTCCTAGTGGAAATAATGAACTTACTTCACCTTTAGCACCTGGAGATTCTCTATTAGTATTAAAAGAAGCTAATAATTACCGTGTTACTTATAATTTAGAGAATAATACATTCGTGACCTTAGATGCTTTCAATCTTGAAGATAACCATATGGCTTATGCAACTATTTCAGCAGAAAAGATATTAAATATTGATAATCAAACTAGTGGTTCAATAACTTTCAGATTAGATGGTGGTTCATTAAACAGTTTAAGTGCTAACTCAAGCGAAGAATATATTCTTGGTGATGAATACGGCTTAAATGTAGAAGTTTCTTACAATGGCCTTTATATCTTTGGTGGGAATGAGACTTATGATTTCTTTGCTGCTACAGCTTATGATGTAGAAGTGACAGCTGAAGGTGGAGCTATATTTATCGTTAATGGAACTCAAGATAATATTACTGAAGTTTATATTGCACCTTCTTCTGATACTGAATGGGGTCCTGATTATATGTCTGGTTCTATTGGTCCTGACCAAGATTATGCATGGACAGTTGAACCTGGTCTTTGGGATGTCAAAATAGTTGATGATGCTGGTTACTCTTCAGAAGTTTATGAAATTTCTGTTTCTCTTAACCAATCAGAATATGTTGATTATACTGACAAGGCTAAGACTCGTGGAACTAGCTCTAGTATGAAAAATAAGGCTCATTACAACTTCCCAACAGCTGGAACAAGAGTTGAAGGTAACTAAACAATAAAAGTTTAGAAAAACTGAAAGGGTTGCGAGTGCAACCCTTTTTTTATGTTTAAAAAACACTTGTCTCTTCTGTAAAGTGGGTATACATAATTTATGATATCACTTACTTGGCTAGAGAGAGCCTAGAAATCAGCAAATATATAGCTTATCCCACTAACTCTAATAAGCCAAAGAAGTGGCAGATAGTTCCGCCTAAGACAAAGATATGCCAGATAGGATGATGATAAGGTAATTTCTTCCAAGCATAAAAAACAACTCCTAATGAATAAGATGCACCACCAATAGCTAACCATAAAAACAAGGAAGTAGGTAAAACTTGCATCATCCAGTAAAGGAAAGCTAGGAATAACCAGCCCATAATCAGATAAATTGAGTTTGTTATATGACTAGATTTACCTTTAGTGAGACATTGAATTATAATTCCAATAATAGTTAAACCCCAAATAATACCAAAAATCGTCCAGCCTAAGGCATTTCTCATAGCAAGTGTAACAGGGGTATAGGTACCGGCTATTAAAAGATAGATAGCAGATTGATCAAAAATAGAAAAAATTGCTTTAACTCTTCTATGAGTAATACTATGGAAGAGGGTAGAAGATAGATAAAGTGAGATTGATCCAAAACCATACAAAGCATAAGCAACAACCATTATTGGTTGATTTACTAAAACTGCTTTTGTTATTAAAACTACCATGCCAGCTATTGCTAAAAACATTCCAATACCATGAACTATGGAAGAAAATATCTCTTCTCCTAACGATTGATGACCAGAAATTGGATTTTCTTCATACATAAAACTTTCCTCTATTTATCTAATTCTATTTTTTAATTTATTATTAACTTACTTGTAATTACTTAATCTTCTTAAAATGCTCTAATACTAAGGTTCTTACTAAAAACGAAGTATCTTCTTTCATTTTGTTTAATTCTTGTCTAGCTAAATCACTATCTATTGTCTTTAAAGCACCAGCAACTATGAATCTAATTTTTTCGTTTGGAGAATCATAATATTTGCTTATTAAAGGGATATATTCATCATTCTTAAAAGAAGCTAAAGCTGATATACAACTAGGGATGTATTTATTCGATTCATAAAAAGCTATAATCAAAGGTAGAAATTCTTCTAGCTCAACTGATGCTACTAATGCGATTGCGTTTTTATTAGCTATAGTGTCTTGAGAAGTTAAAGGTTCAAGAAGTCTTTTTTGAGAAACTGGACTACTTTTGAAAAACTCATTTATCGCCCTGTACTCTTTTGTGTCTCGAGTATTAATTTTATGATCAATGATATAATCAACTGTTTCTGCCTGCCGAGTTAGTAAGATTTCTCTAGCTCTACGCACTCGATTTACAACATTTCCAACTTCCCATTCAGAAGCATAAGCAAAAATCTCATCTATCGATGCTAGAGAATCAATATCTGCTGGTAACTGTTCAATCTGGATAGTAGCTTTTTCTTCTTGAGATCCTATTAAATCAACTCCAAATCCTATTAGACCTTGCTGCCATTCTAGGCTATCCTTCATTGTCTCATGCGGGTAAAAGTCTTTTCCAGAAGCATCAATGAATATTCCAATACTGCCTGATGAGCGAGCAGCTTTACCATAACCGTAATTGCTATTAGTTGCATTTTCATACCTGTCATTTCCTTCTTTATCCAAGAAAATACCGACAGAGTTTGTAAGACCTAAACCATTTCCACCTTCGATAGAATAATGGTCATTGCCTTGAGCATCAATGAAGATACCTAATGCAAAGTCATGACCAGCTCCTTGACCAGGACCATGCTTGGAATAGTAGCTATCCTGACCAGCTTTATCATATAATAATCCTGCTGCCAAGTGAATGCCAGAACCTTGGGGATAATAAACGGCATTATAAAAATCATTACCAGCATCATCAATTAAAATACCCAATCCGTACCAATAACCAACACCTTGCGCATAGACACCTCCTAAGTATCTATCATTGCCTGATTTATCTATAAGACTACCGATACCACCAGCAAAATCAGGACGCATTCCAAAACCCATTCCTTGTCCCATACTTCTGTAATCATCAGGAACTAAAGGGGCATGGAACTCTTTTGTCCCACAAATATAGGTATCAGTTCCGCTTTCATCTAAGAGAAGAGAAAAGCCCCATGTACAAGCAAAACCTTGTCCATATTGTCCGCTAGAATATACATCATCTCCCCCTTTATCTATCATTAAGGAGGAACCAAAGACAGACGAAGCCCAGGCAAAAGAATCACCTGTATAAAAGTCATCACCAGCAAAATCAATGAATTCTTGAAAACCAAACTTAGCTGAACATGCTTCAGATAGAGCTGAATAATAGTCGTCTCCCATCAAATCATAAGCATAAGAAAATCCAAAGTTTGCAGAGAAGAGAGAGCTTTCTGATAAATATCTATCCTGACCTGAAGCATCAAAGAGAAAGAAGTTTTCTTGATTATTTTCTACGAATGTATAGCTATCATTTCCAGCAGGCTCAATAATGGCTATAGCGTTTTCAATAATGTGGTGGTCATCATAAATAGAACCAACAATAATTTCTCCTAAATCTGTCTGATGTATAACATTCTCTTCTTGCCACATGACCTTATCAATATTACTATGAATAAAATCAAACAAAGAGTTGATAGTAAGATTATTAGGAAGATAATCTTTATTCTCGATAACTACTGGTTGATAGAAAATATACCAGTTTATTTTATTAATTATTGCTTCAAAATCTAAACTTGTTATATCTATCTCATTCTCAGTTTCATTGTCAGTTTCTTGGTTAAAAAGAGATTTGCTAAAATTCTTTAAGATTTGCTTTTCTTCGAGACTGATTTTAGTAAATATTTGCTCAAAATGGAATTTCTTTATTTCTATATATGTAGCAATAATGTCTATTAATTCAGTTATCTCTATATTTTCCTTTAATATTGGCTTTGATGCTTGAGGATAGTTTAGTTCTATGTTATTATTATTTAGAAATTTATAAGCAACTTTATTAAAGTCTTCAGGATTAGAAATGGACTTTAAATGACTAGCATAATCAAGGAAGAAGTAGGGATTATTAATAGAATTGATAATTATCTCATTTTTTAGATAAGTTTCATCAGACCAATCTTTTAGAAACATTAAATCTTGAGATTTTAGTTCTAGCTTGCTAAGAGCTTGGTCCAGTAATAAAGAATCCTGTTTTGTAAAGATTTCACCTCCTAACAAGGTGAAGCAGGTTAGTAAGACTATGATTAGATATAATTTCATTCCTTCTCCTAATTTCGCTATTCATCTAATTTTATCATATTTTGGGTTAGTCAAAAGTAGTCAAGAAAAGATATTGACTTTTTTTAATATAATTTTATAGAAGAATAAATAATTTTGATAATTGAAGTGTAACTAATATAAAAAACTACGTTATAGATTGTGAGACACAAAATATGGAAGATAAAGACTTAGTATTAAGAGCGAAAACGGATATTAATGCCTTTGATGAATTGTATAAAAAGTACTTTCCTTTGATAAATAGATTTATATATCATAAGGTAAGTGAAGAGGAAGTGCGTCGAGATATAGTATCTAATGTCTTTTTCAAAGCTCTTAAAAATATATATAAGTTTAAATATATGTATAAAGGTGCATTTTCAGGCTGGCTATATCGTATAGCTATAAATGAAGTAACTGATTACTATCGAAAGAATGGAAGGGCAAAAAAGTTAGTTCAAGAGGTTAAATTAAACCAGATAAGTCCTTTGAGCGAAGACATAGAAATTAATTACGATAATTTAAGAATCGCAATTAAGAAGCTAAATGATAAAGAACAAAACGTGATAATTTTAAGATATTTCGAAAAAATGAGTAACCAAGAAATTGCAGAAATTCTTGGTAAAAAAGAGGGTGCTGTAAAAGTGCAAGTTCATAGAGCTATGCAAAAACTTAAAGCTATAATGATAGAATTGGAAGGAAAAGATGATGGAAAAATTTGAAGATAAACTTTTTAATCTTAAAATACCTGAGATTACCGATAAGTATCTAGAATATGACTTGAAGGAAAAGTTAGAAAAGAAATTCTTTTATAATAAGTTTAAAATACCTTATAGGATTGCCTTTTCTTCTGCTTTGGCAATGTTCTTTTTAGCCATTAGTTTTGTTGTTAACCCAAATATAGCTAATAAAATAAATTATGTCATAAGAGGTGTACCTGTTCAAGAGCAAACTAATAATAATCAACAGGTAGCTGAATCACATAATAAGACTGAATCGCAAGAATTTAAAGGCTTTGAAGGTTTAGGTCAACTAGCTAGCCAAAATGACCAAAACACAGACTCACAACTTGCTACTGTTGCAGATGAAGATGGTGAAATAAAAACTATCAAATATCTTAATCCTGATGATTTTGAAGAAGGGAAAATTTATATGATAAGAAAATACAAATCTCAAGATAAACAGGGTGTTATTATGATTAATGAAATTCAAAATCAGTCTTCTTCTAAGGGTGTAATCCGTAAAATGTGAGGATGATGTGAAGAATAAAAGATTTTCCTATCTTCTTATAATGTTTATCATGATAGCTAGCTCTATCTCTGCTGATGTTTATTTAGGACTCTATTTATCGGAAATTGATAGTGAAAAAGATAATTCTCAACAGAAAGCAGTTACAGGCCTTTATATTCATAATGTAGTAAAAGATTCACCAGCTGATAAGTCAGGACTCCAATCTGGTGATATTCTTATTTCTATTAATAAAGATAAATTACTGTCTGTAGATCAGTTCGATAAACTACTGAGAAATTATAAACCTGGAGAAGAAGTTTATCTAGGATATCTTAGACATAAGCAAGAATTAGAAACAAAACTAATCTTAGCAGATAAACATAAACATGGTAAATCACTTTTTGAATCTAAGATAGAAGAACTCTTAGAAGAAAGCAAAACCTTCATCTTTAAATTTGAATCTCAGGAAGATAAAGTTATTGGAGTTGAAATACAAGGGAATGATTCTAATGATAGCCTTGGAGTTCTTATTACTAAAATTATCAAAAACTCTCCTGCTGAAAAAGCAAATCTTCAAACAGGAGATATAATACTTAAAATTGATAAAACGACAATAAGTGAATCCTCTGACCTAGTTAATTATTTACAGAAGAAAGAGGTTGGAGAAAAAGTTACTCTGACAATTCTTAGAGACCAAGAGAAACTTACATCTCAAGTGGAGGTAGTTCTAAGGAAGTCAATATTTGAATAATAGGCTATTATGTTTTTTGTTAATATTTAAAACTATTTTCTCCTACATTAATTCTTGAATCGATTTTCTCTTTATTATAAAGTTTTCTTATTTCTATAAGGTTGAGAACATCATAGCCATTATTAGCTAAGAATTGAATCATCTTATGGTTGTTAGGATGAACATTAATAAAAGCAGTTTCTTTACCATAATCAATAGCCTTTTGATTGGCTATTTTTAATAAACTTGTTGCATACTTATGTCTTCTTTCTGCTTCAAGGACAAATAATTGCTCTAGCCAGACAGTATTATCAAAAACTCTAAGTATGATGTAAGCTACTGCTTTGCCAGCTTTATCTGCTAAATATACTTCATATTCAGGAGTAAAATAGTCTGAAAGTTCTTCTTTAGCATCAAGTAAACTATAAGAAAGTCTTCTATTCTTCAGCTGTGCTAATTCATGTCTGAACTTATAAAGTAATTTCGAAAGGTCTCCTAGTCTATCTTCTATAAGTTTAATCTTGTTAATTTTTATCATAACTACCACCTTTATTAGTTCATTTAATACTTATTTGCTTATTATGTAAAGAAAAAATTAGATATTGAGATTTTTTTATTGACATTTAAGCTAAAGTAATTAAATTAAATATATGGTTCGAAACAAAAGGAGTAATCTGCTTGTTTGGAAGATGTAAGATTCAAAAATCCTGAGATTAAGGTAAATACTAAATTCAAGGGATGGAGAAGTAAGTGTAAATTATTTTATAGGATAATTATATAATAACTCCGTCCTGAAGGCGGAGTTTTTTTATGGAGAAAAAAGTAAGAACTGTAACAATTACAGTACATGATAGAGAGAAATCTTTTCAACAAGTTTCAACAATTCTACATGATTTGGCTGATAGTATTATGCTAAGAGTTGGTTATCCAATGCCAGATCAGAACATATCAATCATATTTATTATTATCAAATTAACAAATGATGAACTAGGGGCATTCACTGGTAAATTGGGGCAAATTCAATCTGTTAACGTAAAATCAACAAGCTTAAAAATATAAAAAATATAGAGGTAAAAATGGTAAAAATTGACACTAAAGGTTTAAAATCCTTTATTCCTGAACAAGAGATATTTGATATTCTAGATAAGACCAAGAACCCAAGCAAAAGCAGAGTTAAGGAAATTATAGCAAAGTCATTAGATAAGAACAGATTAAGTCCAGAGGAAACAGCAACTCTGATTAATTGTGAAGACCCTGAGTTAATTCAAGAAATCTACAAGGGTGCTAGAGCATTGAAAGAGAAGATTTATGGCAATAGAATTGTCCTTTTTGCACCTCTCTATGTAGGTAATGAATGCGTTAACGATTGCGCTTATTGTGGTTTTAGGATTTCTAATAAAGAAACTCATAGGAATACCCTAACAATGAATCAATTAGAAGAAGAAGTGAGAGCCTTAGAGTCTCGTGGACATAAGCGACTTATCATGGTCTATGGTGAACATCATATGTACTCACCTGAGTTCATTAGAGATACAGTATTAAAAACTTATGAGACTAAAGAAGGAAAAGGTGAGATTCGTAGAGTTAACATCAACGCAGCTCCTTTAGATGTAGAAGGTTTCAAGACTGTTAAATCTGCAGGTATTGGCACATATCAGATATTCCAAGAGACTTATCATCAAGAATCTTATAGAAAATTCCATCCATCAGGACCGAAAAGCAACTATTTATGGCGTTTATATGGTTTGGATAGGGCAATGGAAGCAGGAATCGATGATTTAGGTATAGGAGCTCTGATGGGGCTTTATGATTGGCGATTCGAAGTCATGGGACTTCTCTATCATACTATTCATTTGGAAAATAAATATAAGATTGGGCCTCATACAATTTCATTCCCTAGAATTGAACCCGCTAATAATACAGAGATTACAGAGCAACCTCCATATGCAGTATCAGATGATGATTTCAAAAAATTAGTGGCTATTCTAAGGCTTGCTGTTCCTTATACAGGTTTAATTCTTACAGCTCGTGAACCAATTGAAATCAGAAATGAAGTTATTGCTTTTGGTGTTTCTCAGATAGATGCTGGATCTAGTATTGGTATTGGAGACTACTCTCATAAGGATGAGGAAAGCTTCAAGAAAAGTCAGTTTGTTCTAGGTGATCAACGTTCATTAGATGATGTGATTAGAGAATTAGCTAGCCATGGATTCTTACCTTCATTCTGTACAGCTTGTTACCGTTTAGGTAGAACAGGCGAGCATTTTATGGAGTTTGCTATTCCTGGTTTTGTTAAGAAATTCTGTACTCCAAATGCTATACTAACAGTATCAGAATATATCCATGATTATGGTACTGAAGAGACAATTAAGGCAGTAAATGAACAGATTAATAAAGAAGTAGAAGAAATGGAAGATGAGAAGATTAAGATAGAGCTTAAAGAAAAGTTAGCTAGAGTGGCTAAGGGAGAACGTGATCTTTACTTCTAACTTAGTGATTAAATATAAATTAGGTCATGGTATCTCAATATTATTAAGAAGAGTAAAGAAATAATATGAACTTTTTCTTGACATAATAAGAGCTAGTTTATAAAAGGGTTTTACTCATTATAAATGATGTGGCGGGATAGCTCAGTTGGTAGAGCAGAGGCCTGAAAAGCCTTGTGTCCCCAGTTCAAGTCTGGGTCTTGCCACCATATAAAATTAATCGATATTACAACGGCGGGATAGCTCAGTTGGTAGAGCAGAGGCCTGAAAAGCCTTGTGTCCCCAGTTCAAGTCTGGGTCTTGCCACCATACTTTTATGGCACTCAAAGCGAGTGCCCTTTTTTTATTATAACCTAATCATCTCTAAGGAGAAAAAATGTATATTATCAAGAATATCTCAACTCGATTAGCCCATCATCCAGACTTAGCACAAGTAATAGCACATAAATTAAAAATTTCTGAATCAGATTTTAGAATTATAAATATCACACGTAGATCAATTGATAGTCGAAAAAGGAACAATGTCTGGCTCAACTTCACTGTTGAAGCAGAATTTAATGGAAAAGCTCCACATCATCCCGATATTGTGGAGTTAAAAGAGAAGAAAGAAAAAGTAGTCGAAAGAATTATTCTATCAGACCTTAATCCTGTAATAATTGGTTGTGGTCCTTCTTCACTTTTCGCAGGCTTAGCCTTAGTTGAACAGGGTTTTAAGCCACATTTCTATGAACAGGGTGAAAGAATTGAAGCCCGTGATGAGAAAGTAAATTACTTATGGTTGCATAATCAGTTGGATCCAGATTCAAACGTTCAGTTTGGTGAAGGTGGAGCTGGTGCTTACTCAGATGGCAAACTAACAGCTCGAAATAGGGACATGTATTCTGATAAGATATATAATTATCTTACTAAGTTTGGTGGAGATAAAAGAATTTCTATTGATGCACTTCCACACCTAGGGACCGATGGAATCAAAGCTGTTACAAGTAAGATTATAGCCTATTTAGAAGAGAATGGAGCTGTCTTTCACTTTTCCCATAAACTCACAGACATTAAAAGTTCAAATGATAAAATAATTCTTACCATTAATAACCAGAAGATTGAACCAGAGGTATGTTTGCTAGGTATAGGTAATTCAGCTAGAGAACTCTTTATTCAGATGAATAGTAATAATATTGCCATGGAAGCTAAATCTTTTGCTATCGGTTTTAGAATAGAGCATAGTCAAGAGTATATTAATAATCTATTCTATGGTGAGAAATGTGATTTTAATGTTACAGGACCTGCAACATATCGTTTAACAGCTAAAGCTGGAGATCATAGTGTTTATAGCTTCTGTATGTGTCCTGGAGGTTCAGTTGTTTGTGGCTCTTCTGAAGCTAATAGTATAGTTACTAACGGAATGAGTTATTCTGAAAGAGATGGAAGATATGGCAATTCAGCTATTGTGGCATCTATTGAACCTAAGCATTTCGGAAAAGAAGTACTAGCAGGTATGAAACTACAAAGACAGATTGAAAAGAATGCTTTTAAAGAATTCTATAACGCCCCAGCCCAGTTAGGACGCGACTTCTTAAAAAATAAACTCAGTGGGAAACTTGTAAAATCAACCTACAGACCTGGTATTTATAGTGCTAGTATGGGGCAGCTTTTCCCAATTTACATAACTAAAGCATTAGTTACAGGAATGAAGCATCTTAACAAGCGGTATGCAGGCTTTGTTGATAATGGACTTCTGATCGGACCAGAAACTAGAACCTCTTCTCCTATAAGAATTTTAAGAGATCACTATAGAGGAGAAAGTACTAATACTAAGGGTTTATACCCCATCGGAGAGGGAGCAGGTTATGCAGGTGGAATAATTTCTTCTGCCGTAGATGGTTATAAAGCTGGTTCTAGGTTTGAGCTTAAACCCAGATAGTGTAGAAGAACTTTATTGAAGAGAGCAGATTATTCTAGCAAAATAGCTTACAGAATTTAGAAGCATATAATATATATATTCTGAGAAATTATGGGAGTTACTTTTGCAGAATAATATAGGGCAAATCACAAAGGTCTACTGCACTGTCTGGGTTAAAAAGTGACCTAATAAGATTTAAAAAAGTTAATGACCATTTGAATAGTCATAAATTAGCATTTATCGACTATTTGGATGGTCATTATTACAAATAAGAAACTCCCACTTTCTAGGAGTTTCTTATAAAATTTAGGATTTACTTCTGAATTATGTGAACATCTCTTTGAGGGAATGGGATATTAATACCATTAGCATCGAAGGATTTTTTCACTTTTTCTATTACATCAAAATGGACATTCCAAAATTCTGCAAGTGGCACCCAGGCACGAGTCTTTATATTTACTGAAGAATCAGCTAGCTCACTTACTCTGGCAAAAGGAGGTGGATCTTTGAGAATTCTTGTATCTTCTTCTAATACTTGCATTATAAGTTTCTTAGCTTTTTCAAAATCATCACTATAGGCAATCCCAAATACCCATTCATCTCTTCTGGTTTCTTGTGCTGTATAATTTACTATGTTTCCATTGGACAAAGGTCCATTTGGAATAACAATTTTTTTGTTATCTACTGTTTTGAGTACTGTATGAAAAATCTGGATTGACTCAACAACTCCCATGTGTCCTTGAGCTTCAATAAAATCTCCATTCTTAAAAGGTTTAAGCATGATGATTAATACTCCACCTGAAAAGTTACTTAAAGATCCTTGGAAGGCGAGACCAATAGCGAAGGCCATAGCACTCAATATGGCTATAAATGAAGTCATCTGAATGCCAATCATTGTGGCAACACTCACTACTACTAAAACTTTGAGTATAATTCCAACAATATTGGTCAAGAATTCAAGTAGTGTTACTTCTACTTTTGATCTTTCCAAAGCTCTGTGGACTATTCTAGTTATTATCCTTGAAACCCAAAATCCGACAATAAGTGTAACAATTCCTAATAATACTTTAGGTGCATATTGGATTGCCATATCTGTGATTTTTTGTAAAATTTCTTCCCAATTAGGCATAATTTACTCCTTAAACATTTTCATATATTATGGTTAATTTAATAAAAAAAGCAATAAATTAATCCTAATATAGTCTCTTTATTATTATTATCTCCAAAAGACTCTACTACTTTCTTGTGTAAGTAACAATTAAGGAACAACATACAGTTGAATAATTATCCATAAAAACTAAGATTTCCTAGAATATTTAAATTTAGTTTTAAAGCAAAAGTAATTTTTCTTTGTTATTGCTTAAACATGCAAATTACTCCTAAAATATTGCTTTTTAAATGATTTAATCTGCTCTTGAGTAATTTTAATTGACAGCAACTTGTTATTTAATTAATATATAAAAGAAGGAAAAACTAATTAACAAAAGAGGATATATGAGACGACTTATGATTTTAGTATTGGTTTTATTGCCAATAATGTTGTTTTCTGCTTATGTAAAAGATGTTGCCATGGAAGTACAACAACCTAATGGAGAAGTACTGCAGATATTTGCTTCAGGTGATGAATACCACCATTGGTTCCATGATAAAGAAGGATATACTATTACGAAAGATGAAAATGGCTTTTATGTTTATGCTCAAAAAGCTGATAATAAAATAATTCCTACTAAATATTTAGTAGGTAAGTCTATCCCAGCAGAAAAAGGAATACAAGCTGGAATCAATATTAGTGCAAAAGAATGGAAAACTAGAAGAGATGAATTTTATGCAAACAATCCTAGAGCTGAAGAGAGAACTCCAACTACAGGTCAGCTTGTTAATCTTGTGATTTTTATAAAGTTCCAAGGGGAAAGTGATTTTACTACAGATATTTCTTTTTATGATGACATGTTAAACGACCCTTCTTTGGATGCTAATTCAACTTATAACTATTACCAAGAAGTTTCTTACGGTCAATTAGCTGTTACTGGTGAGTTTTTCCCACCAGTTTCTCCTCAGAATACCATAGTAGCTTACGAGGACCCAAATCCAAGAGGTTATTATGAAGCATATTCTGCTACTAACCCAATTGGTTACCAAGGTGGTGATCACGGTGAAGAACGTGGTTATAGAGAACATACTCTTTTAGCTAATGCTGCTGAATATGTAGAATCAATGATACCAGAAGATTTACCAATAGATGGAGATAATGATGGTTATGTTGATAATGTGATTTATATAATTAAGGGTAGTCCAAACAACTGGGCATCATTACTTTGGCCACACCGTTGGACTCTATATTATGCTGATGCTTATATTCATGGTAACAGAGTTTGGGATTTTAACTTCCAGTTAGAGACTCATCTAAACTCAAGTGGAAATAGTGTTATGTGTCATGAACTTTATCACTCTTTAGGTGCACCTGATTTATACCGGTATGAAACTGACGGAGATCCAGTAGGAATGTGGGATTTGATGGCTGGAAACACAAACCCTCCTCAACATATGAACTCATATATGAAATATTACTATACAAACTGGATACCTGAAATACCAAAGATTGAAGAGAGTGGGACTTATACTCTTGCTCCAGTTTCTTCCAATGAAAATCAAGTTTTCAAAATACAATCTTGGAATTATGCAGAAGACATCTATTTTGAATATAGAAGAATTGATCCATTATTTGAATCTGCTCTTCCAAGTCAGGGTTTGTTAGCTTACAAAATCAATAATACTTATGCTGGTGAAGGTAATGCTGGTGGTCCTCCTGATGAAGTATATATCTACCGTCCTGGGGGTAACTCTAATGGTGGTGGTATAATTACTTCAGCTCCATTTGATGATGATAACAACCATTTTGGTTATGACTCATATCCTCAAGCAATTGGAACAAATGGTAATTTTACTGGTGTTGATGTATATGATATTGTTGTCGGACCAGAAGAAATTACTTTTAAGGTTGATATTTCTAATATATTTTTCACCTCTTTAAACAATGGCGAATCACTAATTGCTGGTGGGATTAATAATATTTCTTGGATAAGACGAAATAGTGTATCCACAATAGATCTAGAGTATAGTACTGATAATGGTGAAAACTGGGAATTAATTGCTCAGGTAAATGCTAATACTGGTTCTTATAACTGGGAGATTCCAGAAGTGAACTCTGATCAAGTCTTATTGAAAGTTACCGAAATAGCTACTGGTAAATATGACCTTATAAATAAACCTTTGACTGTTATATCTGATTTAGCTGTTCCCGAATTGCTTTATCCTCAAGATAATGCAAATTCAATAGCTACAGATCCTGAGATAAGCTGGCAGCAAGTTATGGGTGCAACTGCTTATAATCTAGAAATATCAGAAAGCCAATCTTTTGAATCAACTATATATTCAGAAGAAGTTGAAGCTACAAGCGTTCAAATAGATAATTTAAATGCTTATACTAATTATTATTGGAGGGTTAAGGCTCTCAATGGTCCGCTAACAAGCGATTATTCTCCAGTTTATTCTTTCACTACTGGATCTTTCACTTCTGCACCGGATAATGTTACTCTTCAAGAACCTGTTAATAATGCAATAAACATTAATTATGAAAGTATTGAACTATCTTGGCAACAAGTTTTTGCTGCCGAAAGTTATACTCTACAAGTATGTAAGAATGTATATTTCTATACTGATTTAATTGAAGTTTCAGATATTGAAACTGCTACATATCTTGTAACAGATTTAGATCCTTTAACTAGATATTACTGGAGAGTAAGAGCCCATAACTCTTTTGGAGATTCTGGTTGGTCAGGTATTAATCAATTTGTTACAAGTCAAGCTGTTTCAAATAATAATGATATCTCTCAGTTGGTAAATTCTTACCAAGGAAACTATCCTAATCCTTTCAATCCTGAAACTACTATTTCCTTTACGGTAGGAGCTGGAACAAGAGGTCAAACTCAAGCTGTTACAGCAAGAATTTATAATCTTAAAGGACAGTTAGTCAATGAACTAGTAAATACAAATCTTAAGAGTGATAATTATAAGTATACTTGGAGAGGTAAAGATATGTCCGGTAAAGATGTAGCTTCTGGTGTGTATTATCTTAGATTGCAAATTGGGAATGACATCAAAACTGGTAAAATGGTATTAATGAAATAGTCATATCAAGATTATGATAGCTTAGTTTAGTGTTTACTAAACTATATTAAAATAAATGTTTAATATGTAGAGACGCAAAAATGATGCGTCTCTACTTTTTTTATTGACAACCAAGATTACCAATAAATAATTAGATATTAATTATATAATAATGGAGAAATATGAAAAAAATATATATAATGCTAGTTTTATTCGTTGTTTTATTGTCTCTTGCTTGTAACAAGACTCCTAGTGATAAGTCCCTTGATTCCATTAATTTAAACTATGATTCTTTATTAGTAAAAGACAAAATAAGGGTATCTCCAACTGTTCAAGTTGCCCATTTAAAAGAATGGTTAGTTGATGATAAAGCTTCTGAAGGTAAAGAGAATATGTTATTCTTCCAAAATGCAAATTTATCTGGAATGATAACTATCAAAGCCTATATGGATGGGAATTTCACTAATTACTTAAAGGAAGTTGAGCCTACTTTTGCTGGGAAAGAGATAATTTCTAAGAGCAATTTTACTTACAAAGGTAAAAATTTTCATCAGTTCATAGTTAGATCTCAAGAATATATAATATTAAAGGCAGTGATTGCAATTGATGAGAATAATTATGTTGATACAAATGTTTTAGTTATAGAAGATAAATATCCGGATATATCTCATATGATAGAGACTTATCTTGCCTCTATCGCAGTTTTAAATTAAAAGGAGATCTTATGAAAAAATTATTTATGACATCACTTATTGTTATTATGTTGTTAAGTATGGTTGCATGTTCAACTCATATCCACAAAGTAGGAAACGGAGCTCAAGGTAATAATATTCAAACTGCTCGTCAATGGTATGTTTTATTTGGCCTTATTCCAATTAATGAAGTAAATACTAATCAGATGGCTGCTGGTGCAGAAAACTATGAAATTAAAACAGAACAAACTTTCATTGATGGTTTAATCACTGTTTTCACATCTTATGTTACTGTTTCTTGTAGATCAGTTGAAGTAAAAAAATAAGAAACTTAAAGATAATAGTAATCCGAGATATTTATTGGGCTGACTTGTTCAGCCCTTTTTTTACTTATAAAAATATCTACCCATTCCAGTAAAGAAAACAATTAGGCCTAAGATAGAATGTTCAATAGTTACTAGCATTAGAGATCGTTGACGATAATAGTTAAGAGTAAAAACTAAACCTGAAATTAAAGTAAGTATTAGAGCTGGAAAGTTATTATATATTATATGCAGGAAACTAAAAGCAAACATATTAGAAATTATAATCTCTTTATCTGATAGTATATCTTTATAACGTTGAAAGTAAAAGGGACGATAGATTAATTCTTGAGGGAAGGCAGAAATCAGAGGATAAAAGATTGATATAATCAGCATTAAATGAGGTCTTTCTCTTAACAAAATAAAGGGTTTTTCGTCTAGAAAAAAGTAGATATAAGCAATAAAGAAGATAAAAGTTCCTAAGTAAATTAAGGTCATTTTTAACCAATATTGCTTATTTAGTTTAGGTATCTTATACCAGTTCTTATCTATATACTTGAATTTTATTGAAAGAAAGAGTACAAATAGGAAGACAAGTAAGAGAGTTAGTAAGCGTGGAAGAGGTATAATTTTATACTTCATTAATAGGGGAAGAATAACAAAGACTAAGAATAGCTCAAGGTATTTCCAGAATTTCAACATATTTGACCTCAGTAATTTTTTATAACAGAATAACTAGATTTTTTGATTTGACAAAGAATAGTCTTATTTTTAAGAGTAAACTATCTAATAACATGAGGTGTTGTGATGAGTAACTCTACAGAAATAATTGAAATTCTAGAAGCTAATGACAAGCAAAAACATCAGATTTTAGTGGGATTTGATGGCTTTATTGATGAAATCTGTCAAGTAGTAGAAGAAAGATTAACTGCTACAAGTTATAGACCAATTAAAACTATTTCCGACTATGCTAAAAAAGTTGCTAAATATGCTGGTTTAAGTATGAATATTGAAATAGTTCCTAAACTGATTAAACTGGGAGGAAATGCTCCAATAATGGGTAATTGCTTAGCTGAACTTGGTAATAGTATTGATTTTATAGGAGGAATTGGTAAAAATGAAATTCATCCACTATTTCAAGAATTTTCTAATAAATGTAGAAAGAGCTTTTCACTATCTGATCCAGGACACACTGATGCTTTAGAGTTTAATGATGGTAAGATAATGCTAGGTAAAATCGCAAGTATGGATAGGATAAATTGGACTAATATCATAAATACAGTTGGGGAGAAACAACTACTTGAACTTGTTAAAGAGTGTGATTTGCTAGCTTTTAATAACTGGACTCTTATTTTTGGTATGAATGGTATTATTGAAGGTATGACAGAAATGCTAAAGAAAACAGACCATAAACCTTATATCTATTTTGATTTAAGTGATCCTACTAAGCGTGATAAACAAGACTTAAGAGAAGCAATTTATTATATTAGTAATATGCAAAAAGTAGGAAAAGTAGTCTTAGGATTAAACAAAAATGAGTCTGAACTAATCTCACAAATTCTTAAGAAAGAGGAGTCTGATTTAGCCCAGAGAGCCCTAATGATAAAACAAGAAATGGGGATATTCTCCTGTGTTATTCATGATATCAAAGGTGCTTGTAGTGGGTATGAAAATAGAGGCATTTGGCAAGATGGACCTTATACTCCAAATCCAAAGCTTTCAACAGGGGCTGGAGATAATTTCAATGCAGGTTTTTGCTATGGACTTCTTAATGGTTTGAATCCAGACCAAGCTCTCCTAACAGGCGTCTGTACTTCTGGTTTCTATGTTAGGCAACAAAGATCTCCAAAAACACACGAGCTTAAAGAATTTATCAAGCAGTTTAGCAATAATCATATAGGAGAGTAATATATGGATAAAATAGGAAGATATAAAAGAGTAGCAGAGCAATTAGAAGAATTGTTCACGAAAACCACTGATATACATGCTAGAATGGCTACAACCTGTGCAGTCTTACATCATAAATTTAAATATTACTTTTGGACAGGATTCTATTTTCTAAAAGATGGAGAATTAACAGTTCAGGCCTATCAGGGTCCTGTAGCTTGTTTAGTTCTTAAGAAAGATATAGGTGTCTGTTGGGCAAGTATTAATGAAAAGAAAAGTATAATCGTTACAGATGTTGAAAAGTTTCCAGGCCATATAGCTTGTGATTCTCGTTCAAAATCTGAAATTGTTATTCCTATATTCAAAGGTAAGGAAATCATTGCTGTCTTAGATGTTGATAGTAAAGACTTTAATTCTTTTGATGAAGATGATAGAAAAGGCTTGGAAATGATTGTAGACTTATTGGTTTAAACATATTGGTTTTAGTAGGATAGTGGAGATTTATTCTGTCTTTGAATGGATGTTTGCCTCTTCTGTGGATGATGGAGATTCTCTCTGCCCCCAAACAAGCTTGATTTATTATTCTCTTTAGTTGATAGACTGAAGATGACTGATATTATGTCCCGACTCCGACAAATAAGCAGTTCTTCCCCTTATTTCTTCTTTTCAAAAAAGCTGGGAAGATGATCTAAGTCTAAGTTTAAGATAGAATTATAAAGATTATCATGGGCATTTATGTCAGGGTGTTCTCTACTTATCTTTGTTAGTAAATCCTTGATATATTGCCTTTTAGTGTGTCCATCATAGAAACATGATTTTTTAATTGAAGGAATATCTTTAGCGTAGTTGCTTAAGAGAATTTCAGGGACTTCATAGAGGGGTCTAACAACTTGAATTTTACCCCCAAAGAGCTCTTGTTTGGGTAGCATTGTAGATATTTTTCTCGAATAAAGCATATTCATTAAAAGAGTTTCAGTAACATCATCCCGATTATGAGCGAAGATAACTTTTTTAATCCCTTTACTATGTGCATATTCGAAGATTGCTTGATTACGTCTTCTACTGCAAATGAAACATGGATTTTTCTTTGAAGCTATAACTTCTTTCATAATAACTGTTTGGATCACTTCAAGTGATGAAAACTTTTCTACATAGGGAGTAAAGGAGAGATCTGAATCTGTTTGGATAGCAATATGAACACATCTGAAATTATCTAGGTAGTCAGAAAGGATAGTTAAGAGGGCAAGTGAGTCTTTTCCTCCAGAAACAGCAAGGACATAAGCTTGGTCATTTTTTATTAAATCCCATTTCTCATTAGAAGAATCAATGATAGCTTGTATTTGTGCTTTTATCTTTAAGTTCATAATAAAAATTGGGGAAATTAGCAGAACTAATCTCCCCTCATTAAGTAAATTATTTGTAGAATTCTTCTAAAGAGTTTAGGATCTCTCTAAGAACTTCAGTACCATTTTCTACATCATAAGTTTCATTATCTCCGTTATCAAATTGTAGGATTATACTTCCTAAAGATAAAGAGACTTTGCGAATTTTACTGATAACAACATAGACCTTTGCACCATGGCTATCTACAAATGTATATAGGGCTTTCATTATTTTATTACTACTTTTTCAATGATAGCTTGATTTTTTTCAAGTGGATTATCGGCTTTATCACGAGGTAATTGCTCGATTTTGTGAACAATATCCATCCCTTTGGTGACTTTACCGAAGACAGTGTGTTTGCCATTAAGCCATGCTGCACCATCTTTTTTAGTTACGATAAAGAACTGGGAGCCGTTAGTGTTAGGTCCAGAGTTTGCCATACAAAGTGTACCATAGTCAACACTTGCAATTAATTTACCTTTTGAAAAAAGTGGGCTTGTGTTAGTCTTATCATAGAAGTATTCATAAGTTTTAGCCATAATTGGAGCACCTGATTGTTGTTCAGCAACATTTTTCATGATATTAGAGATTTCACTATCTGCTTTATCACCATTTCTTTGCATATAAGGTGCTAGAATTTCTTGATATAAGCGAATTGCTTCTTGTTCACTTGCTACCTTACCAGTAAGTTTTTTCGCACCTTCTTTGGAATAAGTCTCATCTTCAAATTGATATCCAGGATTGCCTCTCCCATCATCAGCTCTATTGTCATTAAGTGTGTTAGGGCAACCAGCTTGAATCATGAAATCAGGAATAACTCTGTGAAAGTAGATTCCTTCATAGAAGCCTTCATTAGCAAGTTTTACGAAATTATCTACAGTTTTAGGAGTTAGGTCCTTTGTTAACTCGACTTCTATGTCTCCTAAATTGGTCTCAATTACTGCATTAATGTTTTTTCCACTAAGTGTTAAACTAAAGCTAATCAATATCAGACTAAGTAGTAATATTTTGTGAATTTTCATTAAATCCTCCGTTTATTTTTTATTGTTAAAATATTTAAGCTGGGCTTGTCCAGCAATAATTTCTATATAGCTATTATGAACAATCCAGTCTCCGCTGTTAAGATAATAGCCTTGACCGATTTCATTTTTTTGTGGATTATGTGCGTGACCCATAATTACGATTTGATAACCCTCTTTAATTTTTTTCTCAGCAAAATCAACAAGACCTTGATTCTTTCTCTTAGTAATCTCTGGTGAATCTTGTCTATCCCTGCTAGATCGAGAGAGTTTTTTGCCGATATTTAAGGACAACTCAGGGTGAATTAGATTGAAAATTAACTTTGTTATTCTATTTCTAAGAAGGTTACGAAAGATAAAGTATCTAAAATCATTTGATGTATGTTTATCTCCGTGAGTAATATAAATCTGTTTCTGGTTATCAATGGTAATGTAGTAATCAGGATAGATTTCGATTCCTAGTCTTTCTAAAAAGCCATTGAACCAAAAATCATGATTACCAGCTAACATTACAATTCTTATACCTCGATTCATCACGCTTTTGAGCTCATGGATAAAATCATAGTAACCAGCAATAATTACACTATTCCAGTCAAACCAAAGATCAAAGATATCTCCATTGAGAACTAGCAAGTCAGTATCTGAAGGAAGATTTTGCAAGAAAGATGTTACTCTTTCTCTTCTTTCCCTATCCTCATTATTTTCATTAAACTTGATATGTGTATCTGAAATTACTATAATTTTCATAATTATTTTGTTAGAAGATAATATAAGATATTAGTTCCAAATTGTAAGGCTCTCTCACGTGTTTGGTCTGAGTTTTGATGAGTAGAATAATCTGCCCAACCGTCAGAGATATTTGATTCATAAGTGTATAGAAGCATTAATCTTCCAAAATCATCGAAAATAGCAAAAGTTTGGGGACGCTTATTATCGTGTTCATGGATTTTCGGTGTACCTTGCGGAAAGTTATAATAAGATTTAAAAAAATCATGCCCTTGGGGTAGCTCTACTAATTCTTTATTGGGAAATAGTCGCTTAATTTCTTTTCTGAAGGATTTGTCTAGTCCATAATCATCGTCACAATAGAGAAAACCACCATTTAAAAGATATTCTCTCAAATTTTCAATCTCCCTATTAGAAAACTTAACATTTCCGTGACCAGTCATATATATAAAGGGGTAATCTGGAAGTTCAGAATCTGTGAGTTTTATGACTTTTTCATCAAGAGAAAAGTTAGTATTCAGCTCTTTATTAACGTACTTAGCTAGATTAGGTAAGACTTCTGGATCATTATACCAATCCCCACCACCTGTGTAGTGAAGTCGTGCTAACTGCATCTGACCAAAAGCAAGTGTAGCTATTAGTAACATTGCTAATCCGAAAATAATTCTCTTAATATTCAGCTCCTTAAAGACTTTTAGTTACATAAAATAGGAATAAGGATAAAGTCAAGTAATTTGTTATTAGTTTTATGCTTAAGATAAGAATACCCAATAAAACACTAGTAAGAAGGCATTAGCCAGTAAGAAGTTTAAACACTTATAAAATTGACCCATGAATCTCAAACCGAAGAAGTTGAGGAGTGTTGATAACTTCAATACTCTCTCAAAAAAAGAGATTTAGTAAGTATTTTCAATAAGAAGTGAATTACTTATTTCTTTGATTAGTAATAGTATCATGGAAAATTTTAAATTCATTAATATTGAACATGTTATAGTATTCCATTAATTGTGCCTTATGAATCCAATGATAACTGGAAACAGTGTTGGTGTGTTTACAATAACGTGAACCATCAACACCATCAATATCCCATAGAGGATAATGGTCAATAACAGAGGCAATAGATCCCTGGAAAAGTCTCAAAGCATCATTATCTCTTGTAATGCAATAGTATTCCCATAAGCCCCAAGTAGCGAATAATTTACCATTGAGAACATGACAGAAGTCACTACTTGGATATTCTTCATACCATAGATAATCTTCATCATCTATATAAAAATTCCAAGAAGTAGCATTATTGGTATGCATAGTCACAAAAAATTCATCAGCTGCTTGAAGATATTTCTCATCTCTTGAATTATGGTAGGCTATGCACATCAAGGCTAATGCTTGACCTTGAGCCATTGCAGATGTCCAACCGAAAGGTAAAGTTACAGTTTCATGTGTATTCTCAAAAGCGTACTTCAGAAAAGAATCACTATCTTTATAATCTATTATCCAATCTGCGTTTACATAGAACCAGGCTAAATAATCTTGATTATCGGTCTTGATATACTGATCATAAAATCCAAAGGCATTATTACAAGTTAAAACTGGATTATAATAATTTCCAAAAGGATAAGGATATACTGGGATCATATTTTCATCTAAAAGATGCCATAAAATACTGCGTTCCATCAAGAAGTTCATAGGTGTATTACAATATTGATCAGCAATAGCCTCAACATTTTCAATTTTATATTCTTTGAAGAATTTATCTAGAGCTGTGAAATTATAGAAATCAGAAACAGTAACACTTCTTGCAGGGTTAGTGTCAAGAGTAAGAATTACATTCTGATGATAGTATTTTGCCTTAAGATTGCCAATAAAATTATTTTCATCAATCCTAAATTTTGAGTATGCACTTCGATTAGAATCACCCCAGTAAAGAGTTGTATTAATAGTGCGTTCTGTTTGTGCATCAAAGTCTATGTTTATATATAATTCCATTTGACTTTGTAAATGCTTATATGTAAAGTAATTAGTTTTATTACTGTTTCCAAAAGAGATGATTAGACTATCTGGTATTATATTGTTATTATAAAGTTCTTCAAAATCAACTTCAATTGTCCCAGTAATCTCAGAAGCTTTCGAGTTTGTTGCTTTATCTTGACATCCACTAACTAAAAAAAAAATAACTACAAATCCTAATAATAAACAAATTTTAAAACTTTTCATAAAATCTCCTTCTGGGGGCTTACATAAATACATAAATATTTCAAATAAAGTTTTGTCAAGATAATGTTTGTAAATTATCGCTTTATAATATATATAAAGGTAAAATTAATTATATAAGGCAATTAATCTTGATGTTAATCATTATGTTAAATTAGGTAACATTTGAAAACTGTTTAGTTGTAATTAACAATCCATTAAATTATGCCTTTATTTTTACTAACTCGATATAATTCCGATGATTAATAGAAATAGTAATAATGAAGGAATAGACTAAACTTAATACTGGCAATTTATTACAAGCTTTTGTACTTAAACTTGAATCACCCTGTTAACTATCTCTATTTAAAAAAAAAGGATAAAAACTTAGAGGTGCTGACTATATCAAGACTATGGGTGATAAAATCACTTGACGATTTCTCAAAGAATATGAGATTGGAAAAAAATCTTAAGGAAATAACAGATGAAAATTATCCATATAGTAGGAGCACGTCCACAATTTGTGAAACTAGCTCCCTTATATAAAGCGATTAAATCTCATGCACAACAGTTAATAATCCATACTGGACAGCATTATGATGAGAAGATGTCGAAGATTTTCTTTGAAGATCTAGCTATCCCCAAACCAGACTTTAATTTAAATATTAATCAAGGTTCTCATGCTTATCAGACAGCTGAGATGATGAAAGGGATTGAGAAGATTCTCTTAGAAGTAAAAGATTGCCTATTAGTTATATATGGTGACACAAATTCAACTCTTGCTGGAGCATTGGCTGCTGCGAAATTAGAGATTCCTATTGTTCATATTGAAGCAGGTTTAAGATCTTTTAATCGTTCTATGCCAGAGGAAGTTAACAGAATCTTAGCAGATAGAATTTCTAACTATCTCTTTGCACCAACTCCTACTGCAGTAGAAAACCTTAAGAATGAGGGACTTTCTAAGATTACTTATCTGACTGGTGATATCATGACTGATTCAATTGCTCAAAATATTGCCATTGCTAAAGAAAAATCAGATGTTATCAATAGACTTAAACTAACAAAAGAAGATTATTATCTACTAACTCTCCATAGACCCTACAATGTTGATGACCCTGAAAAATTAATTAATATTCTAACATTACTAAATAATTTAGATAAAGAAGTGCTTTTCCCGATTCATCCAAGAACTAGAAAAATATTAGAGGCTAATCTTACTGCAAACTTATCAAATATAAGATTAATTGAACCTCAAGGTTATTTAGATTTTCTTATCTTACAAGAAAATGCTGATAAAATAGTTACTGATTCAGGGGGTATTCAGAAAGAAGCTTGCATCCTTAAAAGACCTTGTATCACTCTTAGAAGCGAAACTGAATGGGTGGAGACTGTTCGTGAAGGTGTAAATTTACTTGTAACTAGGATAGAAGAAGGATTAACTCAGAAAATTATGTCTTTTAATCCTGTCTTCCCAAGTTATGGTATCTTTGGGGAAAAAGTGAGTGAGAAAATGTGTGAAATTATAACTGACATCATAAAGGTAAAATAATGAAAGATTTAGATTTGTTTGATTTATTAAAGTCAATTTTAAAACATAAGGTTTTTATTATTGTTTTTGTTTCAATAGTTAGTATTGCTGCTGTTACTTATTCTTTGCTCACTCCAGAAAAATGGACAAGTACTGCTGTAATCGAAGTAAAGTCAAGTAGTCAAGGCGGTTTAGCTTCTAGCTTTTCAGGTATTTTAGGAAGTTTTGCTTCAAATATTTCTGGTTTATCAAGCTCTGAAGAAATTTTCCAAGTTTTATTCATACTCAATTCAAGAGAGTTTTCAGAGAAAATTATAAATGAGTTTAATATAATTGATTACTTTAAAATAAAAGAAGAAGACGAATTGAAGGCAATGGATATAGCCCTTAAATCGTTGAAAAAGATTAGATCAATTACAATAGATGAGGAAACAAATTTTTACATAATTAAAGTTAATACTAAAGATAAAAAATTAAGTATGGATATTGCTAATAAATATGTTTCAATGATAGAAAATTATAATTCAAATGAAAGAGAAACTAATGGCAAAAATCTAAGAAAGTTCCTTGAAAAAAGAATCAATCAGATTGATGAACAAATCCAATTTTTAACAGAAAAAATTAGAGGTTATCATAATGATAATAATGTAATTTCCTTGGATGAACAAGCAGCCTCAATAATTGAGAATTATGCTAAAATGATCTCTCAAAAAGAGTTACTAATTGCACAACGAGATTTTGCAAAAATTAAGTACGGAGAAAAAAATCCTGCTTATACAGATCTAAATCTTCAAATATCCATATTAGAAGATAAAATCCTCGACCTCGAATCAAAAAAAGATATGACAGTTGATAAATATATCATATCTATGGGTAAACTTAGTGATTTAGCTATTGAACAGGTAAAATTTGAAATGGAACTAGAGATCAATAAGCAAATTATAGAAACGATTTATCCACAGTATGAACTAGCTATCCTTCAAGAGATAAATGATACACCTACTATTAATTTAATTGAGCACCCACGAGAAGCAGGACTAAGGTCTGAACCTAGAAGAGCAATGATTTGTATTGTTAGCTTTGTGCTAGCTCTCTTTATTAGTTCGTTGTCAGTATTTATTTACGACTTGATTATTAATAATGAAGAGTTAAAGAAAAAAGTTCATAATCTAAAGAAATAATGAAAAATCTAAGTGTTAGTAACAATATTCAAGTTACTTTGTTTTTCTTCATAATGGGGGCAATAAGTCTTACCTGTGGGATTTTTTTACAACATATTTCGTTTAAATTAGCTATCTTATTTTCAATATTGATTATTATTGGAGTTATTGGATTACTATTTAAAATTTCTATAAGGAATTTTTGCATATTCTATGGTTTATTACTGTTATATCCAATAGTTCATGTTATTATTCCATTTTCATTTTTCATAATTGTCATTATCTTAATTTATATGGCCCAAAACAGGGAAGTTTCCTTTAAAATTCCCCATCCTATAGTCTTATTAGTTTTATTATTATCAGGTACACAAGCATATTTAAAGAGTATGCAATATGAACGATCTTTACTCTATTATTGCACAACTATACTCATTCCGATAGTAATTTTAATATCTATTTATAACTCAGATTTAAAACTAAAAAGTATTAAACAGATAATGTATATAAACATTATTATTAGTGCATTTATTGGCTTTCTAGGGATATTCATTGCGTTGAGCAATCCTTCTGAAAGGATAGGGTCAACTTGGGTTACGGCTATGACAATTAATGGTTATTATCTAATTAATTTCTTTAATGGGATAGGCTTTCTATTGACAGAAAAAAACCAAAAGAAAAAGCTTATAACACTTGTGTTGGTATTTGCAATTCTATTAGGTATGCTATTTACATATACAAGAATGGCACTTTTGGCTGTATTCTTTGGATTTATTTTAATAATATTACGTTTTAAACAATATCGGAAGTTTTTTATTGTTACTCTTCTCATAATTCCTTTTATTATCCCATCATCTATGACTGATAGAGTTGGTCAAGGTATACAGGGTGATTTGTCAACAGTAGTGAGATTGCTCTGCTGGTACAATAGTATTAAATTAATCGCAAGTAATTTCTTCTTTGGTATTGGATTCAGAGCTTTTGCTACTATTTCAAGAACTATGATACCAGTGGATTTTCTATATGCTCCTCATTCCCACAATATCTATCTACATTTACTCTTAGAAACTGGCTTTTTTGGCTTTTTAGCTTATTTCTATATTATATTCATAAACATTTTCAGGTTCTTCAGAAAATTTGTAATACAAGGGAAAGATGAGTTTATGTATATGTTCTTTGTAAGTATGCTATCAATAATGTTTGCAGGCTTAACTGATATTTTCATAGCCCAGTTAACTTTAAGCACTTTTTTCTGGATTAATTTTAGTTTTATGTTAAAATTAACTAATCTACCTGACATGAAACTCAAAAGTGAATAGTCATTTCTTATGATATGAAATGATAAGTCTGCTTAAAATTATGAAAAAACTACTACATAAAAGCATTATCTACTTGAAGAAACTATTATCCATGGGTTTTCTTCATATTTTTGGAGCAAACACTCTCTCTAAATTCTTCTTCATGCTCTCATCAATCTTTTTAGTTAGGTTGTTAGATGTAGAAGTATATGGTTTTTGGTCCTACGCTTTAAATATCTTTACATTAATAACTCTTTTGCAAGGAGCAGGTTCGAGTGTAGGTATTCTGCAGTTTTGCAGCAAAGAACAAAGTGATAATAAAGCTAGAAAACTATTCCTATTCGGTAATAAATTAAATTTCTATGCAAACTTGATTCTATTTTTAGTTAGTTTAACTATTCTATATTTTTATGATTTTCATATACCTAATACAAGCAAGCTGGTTAGTATACTTGCTGTTTCCATGTTTTTCTTAGGATTAGCAGATAATTATAAAAATTACTTTAGAGCCACTTTACGCAACAGAGCATTCTCATACTCAGTATTGTTCTATGCCTTATATCGCTCTACTTCATTGTTAGTACTAGGTTATTTCTTTTCTTTAACAGGTCTTGGAATATCCCAATTAAGCAGTTATTTCTTTGATTATCTTCTCTGCAGATATTTAGATAAAGATAAGATAATTAATTTGCCCAAGTTACAAACACAAGAAAAAAGAGATTTTATAAAGTTCTCTGTTATTTCATCAGCAAATAACCTGATCTCTCGACTTCTCTACTTGATTGATACATTTTTGGTTGGGCAAATTCTTGCTTCTAGTTTACTTGTAGCACATTATAAAACTGCTACGTTATTACCTTCAAACTTAATTTTTATTCCTCAGTCTGTTATTCTTTTTGTTTATCCATATATTAGGAAGAATGTTAATGATAAAGAATATATCAAAAGCAAGTATATCCAAATTGTCAAAAAATTAGCATTAATAAACTTTTTATTGACTGCAGTATTATTCATTTTTACTCCTTTAGTTGTGAGAATACTTTTTTCTGCTAAATATACTGACTCTATACCAGCAATGAGAGTTCTATTGATTGGGTTTTTCTTCGCTGGCACTTTTAGAATTCCTGCAGGTAACTTTATTGCAGCAATTCACAAACTAAAAATTAATGTAATAATAACAAGTATCAGTGGTATTTTAAATATAGGTTTAGACTATGTGTTAATTTTAAAATATGGAATAATTGGTGCAGCTTATGCAACAACTTTTGTTTTCATAATAAATTCGATTATGAGTAATGGTTATTTAATCTATTATTTTAAGAGAGGTAAATATGAAAGTTCTTTATCTGAATAATTATGATACTTCTTTCATTCAGAATCAAATCATTGATTTAAAAAAAAATGGAAATATAGAAGCCCACTTTAATATTCATTTGAGTTATTGGAACTTGCTTAGATATCATAAAGGTAAAATTAATAATGTCATAAGTAATACTCAACAAGAATCTTTATCTAATAGTGAGAAATCTGTGACTCTGCATTGGGGCTTACCAAAAAACTATCTTGTTGAACATGAACCTTGGTTTGTTGCACAGAAATTAATGAGAAAGTTTAAGAAAGGGAATTTTGATTTAATTCATGCACAGAATGGTTTTCCCTCTGGCTATGTTGCAATGTTATTAGCTATGAAGTGGGACATTCCTTACATGATTACAAGTCATGGTATGGATACCTACAAATGTTTACCAAATTCTTATGAATTAGGGCAAGCATATCCCTTCTCAGCCAAGGTAGTAAGTTACTATAAAAAAGCATTAGTTAACGCAGATTGTGTTGCAGGGGTTTCTGAAGATTTTGCTGACTTTATGACATCAATATTTCCTGAGGTTAAAATTATAGCAACACCAAATAGTTATAACTATAATTTATTTCGTAGGGTTGACTCTCAGAGCTTTAGACAAGAACTTAATATAAAAGAAGATGACTTCATAGTTTTATCTACTGGTTATTTTATTGAAAGAAAAGCCCACAAGGATATAATAAAAGCTATTTCTCAAGTAAATATAAGTAAGTTAAAGTTAGTTTTAATTGGTGGTGGACCTTTGGAAGACCAACTAAAAAACCTAGCAGATGAGTTAGGAATACTAGATAAGTTAGTGTTGATTAATAATATACCTCAAAAATCATTGGTTAAGTGGTATAACATTGCCGATGTCTTTGTCTTTCCATCTCTCTACGAACCTTTTGGTTTAGGTTTAGTAGAAGCCATGGCTTGTGGAGTTCCTTCAATAGCAACTAATACATGGGGACCAAATGAGATTATCGAAGAAAATGAAAATGGTTTCTTGGTTCACAAGAGTTCACCTGAAGAGATAACTGACAAGATACAATACCTTTTTGACAACCCTATCCAAAGAAAAGAAATGCAAGTAAATGCAGCTCATTCAGTACTTAAGAAATATGCTATGAGGAACCATGATCTCTTGAATATTTACCAAGGAATAATTACTAATTATGAGAAGAAATAAGAAGATTCTCATGCTTATAAACGAGTTTCCTCCCACTGGAGAGAGTGGTGTTCAGAGACCATTGAAATTCCTC
Source organism: Cloacimonadales bacterium (SeqCode) (assembly GCA_963678375.2). Classification (GTDB taxonomy): domain Bacteria; phylum Cloacimonadota; class Cloacimonadia; order Cloacimonadales; family JAFGVF01; genus JAEKNW01. The sequence continues at coordinate 455,888 of OY782831.1, read as the reverse complement.
AAATATTTAGCAAGAATGGATTATCAAACTTATGTGATAACTCCAAAGGAACCTGTCAAAGAAGTATTGGATGAAAGCTTACTTTCAGAAATACCAAACTCTACAAAAATCTACAAAACTGAAAGCTGGGGAATTAAAGCTAAGAACTTAACAAAAATTGATCAGGTTAGATATCAAAGCACATCTAAGAAGAAAAGTATCAAATGGAAGATTCTAAAAACTATAAATGACTTCCTTTTTCCCATAGATAAGCAGATAGGATGGCTTCCTTTTGCTTACTCTAAAGCTGTTAAAATTATAAAAAAAGAGAAGATCAAAAATATCTATATTACAGCCTATCCCTTTTCTGCTTTTTTAATTGGACTTCTCTTAAAACTTAGATTTGGCAATAAAATCTTTTTCTTAGCTGATTACCGTGATTCCTGGTCTTTTGAACCTCTTTTAGAAGAGAAAGTTAACAAATACAGACTAAATATTATGAGATCTTGTGATAAATTAGTTCTTAGACATGCAGATCATATTGTTTCGGTTACCAAACCCATTTTAGATGAATATGTTTTGCATTATCCTAAAATTAAAAACAAAGTATCCTTGATTACTAATGGGTATGACGAAGATGATTTTAATACCCTTAAAGCTAAATCTTATAAAAAAAGAACCATTCTATATATGGGAAAGTTTTATCAGTTCAAAGGCAACCCCATTGCTTTCCTAGATGCTTTATCTAAGTATAGAGAAGAGCATAAGGAAGACACAGAATTTGTACATATTGGTACTGGGTATCAAGAGTTATTTGATTATGTGAAAGAAAGAAATTATACTTTCTACAAGTATTTAGGTTATAAATCTCATCAAGAAGCTTTAGAATATGCTTTGGGAGCAGATTACTTACTAATGTGCATAAACGATGATCCTAATTCAAAATATGTCTATTCTGGCAAACTATTTGAATACATAAGATTAGGTAAACCAATTATAGGTTTAGTTCCTTTAGATGGTATTGTAAGTGAAATTATAGAAGATTTCTCCTTAGGCACTGTGGCTCCCATTAATGATGAAACAAAAATATATCAAGCTCTTGTGCAATTAGATAAACAACAGATAAAAAAAATACCTCAAGATCTTATCTATAATTTCTCTAGGGAAAAGCTAACGAAGGATTTAATAGCTATTTATGAAAAAAATTAATAAAATATTAATTATGATTATAGTTTGGGTGTGGTATAAACTCAAATCTCTGATAAAAAGTAATAAAAGGGAATTTTCTAACATACTAATATTAGATCTTATGGGAATTGGAGATGTTGTCTGCTTAACTCCATTTATAGAAAGATTAAAAGAATCTGGACAATTTAATAAGATTACAGCTTGCTTTAGTAATATAGCTACTGACTTATCAAAAAGTTTTGTAAGTGTTGATGACTATATTTATCATAAAGATTATAAGTCAACAATTAAAGCTATAAGACAAGCAAACTTTGATTTGATAATTATTCCAGGCTGGGGTCTAAAACACACAATAATAGCTTTATTATCACGAGCTTCACTAATAGGATTTTTACATGATCTAACCTTCTCAAACAGATATATAAACTCATTTAAACTGCAGACTCTTGGAGCTAAACCATCTTCTCTTTCTCAAAAGTGGACAGATATGGGTAGGGTTCATTTATCACAACGCCCAAATTCAATATTAGAGTATTTTTCTCTAAAACCTATCTCTAATATTTTAGAAATCGACTATACAGAACTAAAAGATACTCAAGAAAACTATGCAGTTTTTCATTGTTCAGCTGATTTTGAAGGAAGACAATGGGATTTACAGAGATTTAGGGAGTTAGCTGAGAAAATGCTTGATTTAAGTATGGTTGAAAAGATTTATTTGATTGGAGCAGACTATGATGCCCCCAAATATGAAGTTATTACTAGTGACTATATCTTAAATGTAGCTGGTAAGATGAACCTCTTAGAAACTAAGGAACTTATATCAAAAGCTAAGATGTTTGTGGGTAATGACAGTGGACCTATGCATATTGCTACTTTCTCAAGAATTCCCACTTATGCTCTAATGGGACCTAACTTGCCAATTATATCAGGAACTATTTCTTCAATAGGACATAACTTTTTCCACAAGCAAGCCTGCTGTCCCTGTAATCAACGTGGATGCCCTTATGGATATAAATGTATCAAAGCAATAAGCGTTGAAGAAGTCTTAAACCACATTATTAAGGATTATAAGGTGTACTATGAGTAAAATAAAGGTATTAAGAATTGTTACAAGATTGAGTGTTGGAGGAGTCCCTCTTCACTGCTCAAATTTAGCCAAACTATTAGATAAAGATAAATATGAACATTTACTGGTGCACGGCTCTTTAGGTGAATCAGAAGGAGATATGCGCTATCTTATAGACGATGAACCAAATGTGTTTATTCCTGAACTAATTAGAGAACTAAGCATTAAACAGGACATCAGAGCCTTTTTTAAGATAGTTAAACTAATCAGAAAATATAAACCTGATATTGTTCATACTCATCATGCCAAAGCTGGAATGCTGGGAAGAGCTGCTGCTAAAATGTGTGGTGTTCCTGTTATTATTCATACTTTCCACGGAAATGTCTTTCAAGGATATTTTAGTCCCCTTAAGTCCAAATTATTTATAAATATAGAAAGGTTCTTAGCCTTAATATCTTCTAAAATAATTGCTATAAGTAAGATTCAGAAAGAAGAGCTGCTTCAATTTAAAATAGCTCCTGCAAAGAAAATTGAGATCGTCAAATTAGGCTTTAATTTTGCCAATGTAAGGCCGGAAGCTGATTTTACATCAGATTTTCGAGAGAGATATAATCTTGCTAAAGATGATATTTTAGTAGGAAGTATTGGCAGAGTTGTTCCTATTAAGAATCAAAAAATGTTGGTTGATATTGCTGAAAAAGTAATAAAAAGCACAAAAAGAAGTGTGAAATTTGTTATTGTCGGAGATGGTGAAGAGAGAGAAAATATTGCTAATTATGTTGCTGAAAAACATTTGCAAGCTTACTTCGTTTTTACAGGATTTACTAGAAATCTTAAAGAAATATATCATGAAATGGATATTGTTGCTTTAACATCACTTAATGAAGGAACACCAGTAGCAATTATTGAAGCAATGGCTAATAGAAAAATAGTGTTTTCCACTAATGTTGGCGGAATTGCTGATTTTATCGAGGATAATAAATCAGGTTTCTACTTTGATGTGAATGATACTCAAGCATATTCACAGAAACTAAGCGAAATAATTAACGTATTTGACTCTAAAGAATTAGACAATATAAGAGAAAAAGCTCATGATGTAGCTCTCAGTAACTTCTCAGTTCAAAGGTTGATTGCAGATATTGACCATTTATATAGTAAGTTACTGACTAAAAAGCGAAGATAAACGCTAATCTGCTTTATTAGATAGGAGGAGATATGAAAATATTAATAACTGGATCAACTGGATTTGTGGGTTCTAGATTAATGTGGTTTTTAGAAGACAAAGGCCATCAGGTTTATGGAATAGATATTACTGAGCATTGCTTAAGAGATAAACATCCACAAACTCTAGTTGGTGATATAAGAAATATTGATGATTTTGCTTCTTTCAGGAAAACTGGTATTGATATGATTATTCATTGTGCAGCTTCAAAACATGATTTCGGAATATCTAAAGAAGAGTATTATTCAAATAATGAATATGGTACTGAAATTGTTATGAAGTTTGCAGCAGAAGAAGGTATTAAAAAGATAATTTACTACTCTACAGTTTCTGTTTATGGACACAAAGCAGTTCCATGTGGTGAAGATGGTCCATTATGCCCAGATAATGAATATGGGGCAAGTAAGCTTGCTGGTGAAAAGGTTATTGAAAAATATGTCGCAAAAGACAGAAGTTTAGAAATCATTTTTTTACGCCCTTCTATTATTTATGGACCTAACAATTTTGCTAATATGTATAATCTAATTTCTATGCAAAACAAGAGAATTTGGGTAACTATTGGTGATGGTTCACACATTAAATCTATGGTATCTTTGGAAAATCTGATTGATATGACCTATTGGTCTTTCGGACGCCTAAAGCCAGGTATTCAAATATATAATACTCTTGATAAACCCTATATTTCTGTAAAAGAACTAATGGATATAATAGCATCCCATGAAGGATTTTATCAGCCTGCTTGTAAAGTGCCTTTAGGATTTGTCTTACTTGTTGGGAAATTTTTTGATATTATTGCAAAAGTTCTCAACAAAGATTTACCAATCAATAGCGATAGAATGCAGAAATTTGCAACTTCAACTGAATATTATTCTGAAAAGATTAGGGAAGATGGGTTTATTCAAAAATACTCAACCCAAGATGAACTGAAAAGAACTATCGAATGGTATAACCAGAATAAACATAGAAGAAAAGAATTAGATGTTCATTAGAATATCAAAATATATTGATAATGTGTAAAAACTTATTGACAAGTTTATATTAATAAACTTTTATAAAAATACTGAGTATTTGAATAGAGGAGTATCAATGAAAAAAATTAGATTAGGTCTTATTGGTTGTGGAAGAATTTCTAAAAATCATTTTGAATCTATTAAACAAATTGAAGAAGCTCAATTTGTAACTTGCTGTGATATTATTGAAAAGAGAGCTAAAGAAGCTCAAGAAACATACAATTTAAATAGCTATTATACAGACTATATAGAAATGTTGGAGAATGAAGAACTTGATGCTGTTTCTATCTGTACTCCAAGTGGAATTCACCCTCAAATAGGTATTGAAGTAGCCAAAAGAAATATCCATGTGATTACAGAAAAACCAATGGCTATTAATATAAAAGATGCTGATTCTCTAATTCATGCTTGTGATAAATATAAAGTACATCTATTTGTGGTAAAGCAAAACAGACTTAATGCTACTATGCAACTATTAAAAAAAGCAATAGATAAGGGCCGTTTTGGTAGAATATATATGGTTCAATCTAACGTATTTTGGACTCGTCCACAAAACTATTATGATATGGCTAAATGGCGTGGAACTTGGGAATTTGATGGTGGTGCTTTCATGAACCAAGCAAGTCATTATGTTGATGCTATGTACTGGTTAATCGGCAATGTTGATTCTGTTATGGCAGAAACTGCTACAATGGAAAGAAAGATTGAAGCAGAAGATACTGGCTCTGTAATTATTAAATATAGAAATGGTGTTATTGGTACTATGAATGTAACAATGCTGACTTATCCAAAGAATTTTGAAGGTTCAATCACAATTCTTGGTGAAAAAGGAACTGTAAAAATTGGTGGTGTAGCAATCAATAAAATCGAGAAATGGGAATTTGAAGATTATGATGATGATGATAAGATGGTTGAAGAAGCATCTTACTCTACAACAAGTGTTTATGGTTTCGGTCATATCCCTTATTACCGCAATGTGATCGATGTTCTGCTTGGTAAATGTGAACCGTCAACAGATGGGAGATGTGGTAGAAAATCCTTAGAGATTATCCAAGCTCTTTATAAATCAGCAAAAACTGGAGAAAAAGTTAGTCTTCCCTTAAATATTTAGTTTAATTTTTCCTTGACATAGATACTAATCAAATAAAAGTAAAGATATAAAAATGTTAGGAGGCCTATTATGGCAGTTAAAATTGACAAACCTACTTGTATTGGATGCGGTGCTTGTGTTGATGTATGTCCTGTTCAAGCACTTTCAATGGTTGATGACAAAGCAGTTGTTGATGAAGCAACTTGCATTGACTGCGGTGCATGTATCTCTACATGTCCTGTAAGTGCAATTTCTGAATAATTATAATCAAATCTACATATGGGGCTGAAGTATTTCAGCCTCTTTTATTTTATTCCAACTTCGAGTAATATTGATACTCACTAGTTCTTCATCATTACTATCTTCATAAATTATTGGGTTCTAGTAGAGTTAGTAACAATGAAGGAGTTACAGAAGAGTTTAAACCCAGACAGTGCAGTAGACCTTTGTGAAGAGCACTATATTATTTAAATTTAAGTTACTTGAGCAAGAGTGCTTTCTTAATAGTTTCATGCTTATCTGATTGAAATTTAAAGAAATAAATACCTGAAACAACTTTCTTTTGTCTTTCATCCCTACCATCCCAAACAAGCTTATTTTGGGTAATGTTATTATAAGTTTTTACTATCTGTCCCTTGATATTATAGATAATTACCTTGCTCCTTTTAAGATTATTAGGAAACATGAGAGTAATTTCTGGATTAAAGGGGTTTGGGTAGAGTTTAATATCAGAATGAATATCATGAACATTACTATCGTTTGAAACATATTGTCCTTCAACAGTACCCAAGTCCAAAGCATTATCATCAAATCTAGTATTACCTAAGATATCATGGACAGGAAGGTCAATATTGAAGGGTAGTTCATAAGTTGCAGAATTCAGGACTTGAGAATTTGAATTAAAATAATAAATACCTGCTTCATCTATTTCATAATTTAATTGAGCTAGGAAAATATTGTTAGTGCCAAATGAGAAGTCAAGTCCATTGAATCTAGAATGATAAGCTTTAGCTGAAAATAACTGATTGTCCATGAAGAAGTTATCGATATTCTGATAAATAATATTATTATAGATTATTGGTTTAGAAATATAAGATTCTATTATTCCAGTTGAGTGGAAATCATCAGTATTCAAGACTTCATTATTACAGATAGTATTGTTAATAATTCTTGGATTTGAATAATTTATTAAAGCAAAAGAGCCCCCTAGCTCTGCTTTATTATTATTAACTTGATTATTAATAAACTCAATGTTAGAATCTTTATTTAAGGCTAGAATAGAACCATAATGAGCATAATTATTTCTGAAAATTGAGTTTTCAATTCTAATATTATCAAAGTTGTAGATGTTAAAAACTGCTCCAGCATTAGTAAATCCATTTTCTTCTTCATCAAGAGCTTTTGCATATTCAAAAATAGCATATTGAAAAAGTGAAGCTGGGTTATTATCATTAGTCTGATAATATTTAAATCCGTTCCAACATCCTGCTAAATCATTATCATATGTAAAAAGATATGGGTCGGAAGCTGTAAAGGTAATCCTAGCATCAGCAGTCCCTTGAGCTAAGATACTTCCTTGGACATCAAAGTGATAGAATTCATTAAAGCTTATAATGGCACCAGGAGAGAAGGCAAGGGTTACACCTTCTTGGACTAGAACATTATCAATAACTTGAACATCTAAAGATGTTAAAAGTAGAGATTCTGAGATAGTTCCCGATAAAGTCGTTCTGTTATCAGGAGTTAAATCTCTTCTTTGATTAGTTTTTGATGTATTTTTATTTCCGAAAGCAAAAGTCTGGCATCCATATCCTATAGCTGGGCTATTAGCCTGCAAAGTATAGTCTCCATTATCAGGATCTGTTAATAATGGATCTAGCATGGAAACATTATTATAAGAGCTGGCATCCTGCCAAGCAGCTGGAGCAACTCAGCCATAGTCACAGAAAAGGCCATAATGATTCATAGCTATTTCATTAGCACGCCAATCACTAAAATATGACCAGTTATCTGACACTATAGGCGGTCCATAAGTCTCTATGAAAATTGTAGATACAAGATTATGTCCAGTAGGTAGCCATTCAAGACTTTCACTTGTATAATTAACAAAATCATCACCAGTTGAATAAGAATCTACAAAGATATTATTAGTAATGCTTATTCCAGCTCCAGCAGAATGAATCCTGACTGCATAATCTTCAGCTTGATAGAAAGTAACATAAGAAACAGAACCTTGAGGAATAAGACTAGTCCCCTCTGTAGAACCCCTAAATTTTACACCACCATTAATTATTACGCAGTCACTAATATCTAATCTTTTATCAGTATATTGAATAGTGATAAAGCCTCCCTGTAAATCAAGGATAGCACCATTACCTATAATACTTACATTAGAACCCAGAGTATCTGTAAAGGTTCCTGGAATATGGTTATAGGTCCCTCCAATAAGTAGAGAGCCAGTATAGACTTGGCCAGTATTTAGAATCAGCACTTTGTCATAAAAATCTGTACCCTCAGCGTTATCATAGACTTCTTTTAAGCTTGTTCCGTTTAGCAGAACAGCTAATAGTAATAACAGTGTAGTTAGATGTATTTTCATATTAATTTCTATTTCATCCAAAATAACTTGCGTATTTTAGAATATCCTTCAGGGGAAGATACTCTATAAAAATAGATTCCGCTAAGACAGCTATTCCCATCATTGTCTTTTCCATCCCAATCTAAGCTATGATGTCCTTGAGAAAACTCTTTCTTAACTAGATCTCTTACTAAATGGCCATTAAAATTATAAATCTTCACATGAATCATAGCACTTTTAGGAAGAGAAAAATAAATGTTAGCTTCAGGACTAAAAGGATTTGGATAATAAGCCTCATTAGATATTATATTTTCTTTGTTTTCAGCTTCTTGGAGTAACTCAGTCTTCCTACTAACATCTACAATATCCAGGGTATCGGATATAGTAGTTGAATCAATGTTACTTTTGGCAGAGTATATGTTTAAACTATCAGGAGAAACTGAGTCAGTAGCTGTTAAAGAAGAATAATACCTCATAGAAGCAAAAGAATTATCTTTACAAGCAATAAGCTGGAATATTATAAATATTGCAAGAGCAAGTATAAGTGCTTTTTTCATTTAACTCCTTTTTTATAAGACAAGCAAGTAAGGTAACAGTCAGCTAATCTACTTTTGGTATTACAAGAATCTCTTATTTTATTTAATCTTAATCTGTTTAATTACTGTTACATCTCCCAGAGAATTTTCAAACTTAAATAAATAAATTCCACTAGGTAAATTAGTAAGCTTAAGATTTGAAGTTTTAGCAGAATTTACTTGGGTAGAAGATATCTTCTGTCCTTTAATATTATAAATACTTACTTTCTCGATTAGACTTTTTGAAGAAAAATTAACTTCATTAATAAAAGGATTAGGATAAAGAGAAACAATAAAATCATTAGCAATAACATCATTATCTGAGTTACTTACTACTTCTTCATAATTATAATCGTATTTATAAGAATTGTTCCATATTTGATTCTCATTATCCCATAACTTGGATATAAGCTGACTAGTATTTAAATTATTGTTATAGTAATACTGATAATTATCATAGTACAGCCATTGATTATCTGCAAAAGTTATCCCTTCTGTGTAATCTATAAGGCCATTTGTATCATAAGTATGGTTATATTGAAGATAACTTAGCCAAGTTGTTTCAGACCATGATTGCCAGTCTTCATGAATAATTGAACCACTATCGTTACGCTGATAAATACCTTTAATATAATTGTTCCAGTTAACATCATCTGTGGAGTAAGTCCAAGTCTCAACTTCTACTCTGCCTTGACTATCATATTCATAAGCTACATCATAAATAGCATCAATTTCTTTGGCAGAAGAGAAGTAAGTCCATTCTTCATTAATAAGAAAACCCTCATTATCATATATATAGTCAATATGTAAATATGGTTCCCAGATGTCATTAGACCAAAAGTCTTGTTGATAGGTAAGAATTAAATCTTCTTCATTATAGGTATAATTCTCTTGTTGATAGTTTACCCAACCATTATCATAAATTTGATAGATTTCTTGAAGTATTCTATCTTCTTGGTAAGTATAAATATAGTTTTCGATTTCTAACCAGTTATCATCTATATTTTGCTTTACAAGTACAGATTCTAAGCTTGCATCTTGATAGCTATATTCAGCTTTATAAGTTTCGACAAAGTCGTAAGTTAAGCTGTCAGCTAGACTATAGATATAGCTTACAAGGTGTTCATCTCTAAGAGGTGATTTATGATTAATTTCTGGTTTTTTAAGTACATTAAGACTCCACAGAGAAGTCATAAGAAATATTATGAACAAGAAGAGGGAAAGTTTCTTCATTAATTTTCTCCAACATTTTTTTCTATAATAAAACGACCTTGATTATTGACAAGTAAAATTATGCAATTACCAAAGATGGTATATTGGTCAGGATTATTTAATTCTTCATCATAATGGAAAATTAACTGGCTTCCATTAGGAAGAATCTGCTTCACAACTAAATTAGCAGAGTCTAAATCAGGTCCTACAGGTATGTATAATATAGGGTAGAGGTCTTGTCCTGGATTGTTTAGTACCATATTAAAGGATACAGGGAAATCACTGAGCTTGAGGTCATATTCTGCTAAAAAAGATGAAGATATTTTCTCTAAAGTGATTTGAGAAACTCCTAGAGGAAGTAAATCTCTAGGAAGAATAAACTGGGCCTGATAAAGAGATAAATTAATATCATCAGTATCAGAAGGTTCAATGACTAAACTAACTGAACTCATAGCTTCATTTTCATAAACTGTTTGATAAAAACCACTATCACTAAGGATAAAATAACAAAAATCATTCTCTAAGTATGCTCCGAAACCATTAATAATATCAGACTTAGGATAAGGATAAAAACGTGAGTAAGCACCTTGATACTTAAGCCCTAAATATGTGAAATTATCCGTTGGAATAGCTATTATTGGAGTAAAATCAGTAGATTCGACCATTTCATTTTGCTTATTCACAAGTTGGATTAGGTAGGAGTGGGAAGTGTTAGTGAAGTTATAAAAATTATCTATAAATGAGAAATCATTACTTTCTATAAGTTCTACCTTTATCCAAAGACTATCACTACTTGTTGGATATTTCCCTTGAGAATTAATATAGATTGCTTGGTCTACTAAATCAAAGGGGGATACACCAGCAGGCAGAGAATCATCTTCTCTAAGATTACAGCCTATAAACAAGAAAGAAATTAGAAATAATATAAGAAATCTAAAATACATATCCGAATCCTAAGCTATAAGAATCTCTTTCTAGATCTTCATTTGCATAACCAATAAGCAATGTGTAATTGTTCAAGTTAAAAAGGCAAGAAAGAGCTTGGTTTATCTTCTCAATATCATAATTATCATAAGGTAATAAAAACTTGTTATAAGCGAAATTACTTTGACCAAATGTGATGCTATAAGACAATGATATATTGTAATTTGGATTATAGGTAAGATTAGCATGATAGAGAAGATCTTCTTTATCATAATCAGGAGTAATATAGTCTAAATATAGGTAACTTACACCGCAAGCAATATCAATTTTAGAAAAATCTAGCAGATAATTAGCTCTTATCTCTTGAGCTGATAATGATTCATAGTAAGAATATCCAGTCATTAAGGATAAATTATTATGAAAATAAGCAGAAGGAATAATGTAAGAAGATTGCATAGCTATACCCCAACCATCATATAATTTCTTAAAGTCGCCTTTAGCTGAAAACGAAGCTAATTTGAAAGCTATTTTCTTATAACTATAAGCTGTTTGCAGGCTTATCAAATCCCTTTTATCATCATCTCCCGAATTATGATTCCAGTTAATCCCCAAAGAGTATTGAGGCTTAATCCAAGTATAGGAAAAGTTTAGATTATAAGTATCACTTGCTTTAGTAGATGATAAGAAAAGACTATTATTTCTCCAATTATCTTCTAAATAATTAAGTGACAAAGTATCATTCTTTACCTTTAGAAGCTTTAAGTCGGGATAGGCTAGGCCTGAATTTCCTATAAAATATGCTGACCATCCTCTTCCCAAAAGATCTAAATCTGAATTATTTGCCTGCTTACTAGCTTTATTATAATAGAAATAAGCAGGATAATATCTAGCAAGTATATAATATGAATAGGCTAAGTTTCTATAATATCTTGCATCATCACATTGATAAATCTTACTAAATTCAATAACTTCTTTGAATTTCTCTTGATAAAGTAAACTCGAACTTAATCCTATTAATACTTCCTTTTCCTGATTCCCAGAATCTAATAAATCTTGATAAAGATATTGAGAAATAACATAATAACCTAAATCAAAGTTTCTTTTAGCTTCTTCTAAACTAGTGGAAAAGAGAGAAATAAAAGAGAATAAAAAAAAGAGAAAGAAATATCTACTTAAGTTTACTCTCATACATCTCAATAAATTCATTACTAGGATTCAACTTCTTTAACTTCTGGAAGACTATTTTTGCTTTACTAGTTTGATCTGATTTTACTAATGAACTCAAATAATAACCTAAGCAGGATATGTTATAAGAGTAAATATCACAAGCTTGTTCATAATATAGTGCCGCTTTTGTCCAGTCTTCTAGAGCATAATATGAATAAGCAATTTTGGCTAGGGTTAAGAAAGATTTTGGATTAAATTTAATAACTTTCATACCATTATCAATTGTTTCTTGCCAATTTCCAAGCATGTAATTGGTTAAAACTATGCCTTCAAGTGATTCAAAATTCTGGTCAATGCTGTAGCTTATAGAATAGTACTTGAGAGCATCAGTGTAGTTATAAAGTGAATAATATAACCAGCCTGTTCTTAGATTATAATAAGCATCTGAAGGTGCTAGATGGGTAACTGCGAACATATTAGTTAAGGCTTGTTGATAATCACCATTATTTTCATATTCATAAGACTTTTCTACTAATTCATCAACCTTAGTTCCTGCAATAACAACTAAGCTAATAGATAATATAATAACAACTAATAAAGTTTTTTTCATTTTTCTTCCTCAAGCAATTCAACTTGCATAATATTTTTATCATCAATATTTAATTCTATCTTGATTATACCAATCAAATCTTTTATTTCTATATTACCATGGTATGATTTTAATTTCTTGCCCATTATATTCAGTTCTGTTTGTGTGGCAACAGATATTGTTTTGTTTACCATAAAAACTTTTGACTTACTCTTAATATTAGAGATGTTTGTTAGTGATTGAATGAGCATTAAGCTATCTTCCCAGAAGGGTTTAAGTAAAATAGAATAAGGAGGTAAATCTGTCCATTCTAAACCTTCTTCCTCTTGGTATAAGGGAAGTCTACTCATCAGAATTGCTAAGGTTTGCAAGGCACTTTGCTTGTTTCCTTTGAAATCTAAAACATTAAATATTCCATCATAGACTGAGAACTCTAAAGAAGATTTACGATCTGATTTTATGAAGAATCTTCCCAGTAGATCAACTTCAACAGTCCATTTCTCAATAAATTCTTTGTTTCCGTATTTAACTTTAAACGTTGAAGTATCTTCCACTTTTAAATGTAATAAGTCTTGCAGATAGTTTACAGGAGCTAAGGCAGAAATTATATCATTTTTCTCTGGGATACCATAAGCATTAAAGCATAATTTCTCTTTCCTTTGCTTATAGTTCAAGAGATTGGATTTAATTGTTTGACTACCAGGTTCAGCACCTCGTTGAATATTAAAATGAAGATGAGGGACTGCAGATCTACCAGAATTACCAACTAAGCCAATTTTATCTCCTTTAGCAATCCATTCACCATTCTTAACTTTAATTGTCCCTTTTTTAATATGGCAATACATTGAATATACACCAAATCCATGGTTTATAACTACAAAATTACCCCAGTTCTCTCTAGTATTGATTTGTCCAATGGGATTATCTTCAATTCCATCTATATAATTAGCTACCCAGCCTGGAGCAGATGCTAAGATTGGTTTACCATAACAATAATAATCTTGAGTCTTTTCTCCCTGACCCCGATATTTTTTTTCATCTTTATCTATGATTTCAAAATCCCAAGCATAAGCCCATTGTAATTTATGAGTTATTTCACCATGATTACCTTGAGTAACTTTCCATTCTCCAACAAAAGGTAAGTAGAATTGTAGTCCATCAGCCTGATAGAATCTTCTAATTTTTGAGTAGTAATATTTTAAATTCTCTTCAGGAATAAATATCCCAAAATTAGCAATATTAGGATGCTTATTTTGCAGTCTTAAACGGAGGGCAATAACTATAACTAAAACGGTTATGTTCATAGGAAATGCGTAAGGAGCAACATAATAGTTCTCAAACAAGAACTGGAAAGCATAAGTAATGATGAAGCCAAGGACACATGAGAAACCTGCAATGATATAAGACGTTAAGGAGGGTATGAAAAAGACACCTCCAATACTAATTGCTATCAACATTAAGTTTAGGGCTGTGTAAGAAATCTGATAAAGACCAATTGTCTCTAAATATGCAGTATTGAACATTGAGACAAAATAGAAACTTATACCAAAACCCATTAAACTAAGAAGAAAACCTATTCTTGAAGTCAGAAGCAAAGCAAGTACTATTAGTAAGCCTGATAAGATATATGGTGTGAAGAAAATACTCCCTAAACTTTGTAAATAGTAGGTAAGTAAATTGCTAGTCATTAGGTCATTACTTAACAAAATAAATCTATCTTGTACTGCTGTCACTTGTCCAATTCGCATTATAAAAAAAGATAGTAGGATGGCAACAATTGAGAAAGATAAACTCATAGAGGGCATATTAAGGTAAGTTGTAGTTAGATAATTTAAAGTAATGAACAGCAACAAGGTAATTATTGAAGCTCCAAATAAGACCAACCAATAAGAAGATGTCCAAAAGAGTTCATTAGGCATAAAAAAGCCTACCCCCAGTGAGATAAGCATAGAATTAAAGCCATGAATTCCACTTGTTGAAGTCCAATCTTCAAAAGAAAGAATCCTGGCGAACAAGATAGCTATAAGACCGCCTAAAACACCAGTAATTCCTGTAAGAGGTTCTATAAGTGTCCCGAGTAATATCAATAAGCCTACCTCCATCTTTTCACTGAAAAGAATAGAAGAGTAGGCATTTATAATTGATAAAAGTAAATTCTTTATATTATTAACAAGAGTAGTCACTAAATAATCCTTAAGTACTCTGGTATTTTTTCTCTAGAATTAATATCCTCTAAGCCTTCTCTTTCGCGAATTAAGTCAACTTGTCCTGTTTCAGAGATTAAACATACTCCAGGTCGGTATTCAATAAACTGCATCCACTGAGTAACATTATAAGCACCAACTGGGAAAACTATTAATTGATCACCTATTTTGAGATCAGGATAAGGAGTAGAATGTTTAACTATATCAATGTTCATACACAATGGACCATAAAAGATTGTTGGCATTGAAGTACCTGATATTGGTTGAGCAGGAAGTATTTTTAAGTTGTACCACCAAGTTGTGAAAAGAATATTAACACCAGCATCAATAACGACAGCTCTTTCTCCAGTAGGCAAGTCTCTTTTACCAATAACTTGAGTTATTAAAGTACCAGCTTCATCAACTAAAACTCTTCCAGTCTCAAGTATCAAACGAGGTTCTTCATCTTTAGCAAACTTGGATTCATTAAAAGCTTTACCGATAGCAGTAGCATATTGGTCAAAAGAAGGTGATGAGAATTCACCAGGAGTGTATTGATTGTGGAGGGTATTTTTAGAAGCAAAACCACCACCCAAATCGATATAATCTACTATTATTCCAAAATTGTCTTTCACGCTTTGGGCTAATTCAAGCAGCTTTGTAGCAGAGATATAATAAGGATTTGCATCTAGCATAAATGTTCCAATATGAGCATGTAACCCTATCAAATCCATCTTATCACCTTGGATCAATCTTTGTAGAGTTCTGTAGGCTTCTCCATTATCATAATTAAAACCAAATCTTTGCCACTGAGGATAGATACCTGTATCCATATTTACTCGGATAGCAACTTGGGGGCGAATATCTAATTCTTGAGCAACTTCTTCCAAAAGAATAAGTTCGTGGAAATGGTCGATATGAATAGTAACACCATCTTCAACAACTCTAAGTAAATCTTCCTTCCTTTTACCAGGACCATTAAATATTATATCTTTACCTTCTATTCCTAAGTGCTTAGCCATTTCATATTCCATAATAGATACTATTTCTGCTTTTGCTCCTTCTTGATGGAATATTGAACAAATTGCTCCAAGATAATTTGTTTTATATGACCAAGATACTTCACTGTTACTATAAAACTGTTTGAGAATGGAAGTTAACTCTCGATAAGAATCTCTAATTTTTGCTTCTGAGTAAACAAATAGAGGTGAACCAAATTTTTCTGTAAGGGTTTTAACTGGTATTCCAGAAATTCTATCTTGGAAATTAATTGCATTTTTATTATGGGCTATTTTATTTGATAGACCAGATTGGTTTCTTAATATTCTGGGTGGATTATATTTTTTACGCATTATTCTTCTCCTCTTATTAACTGCCCAGTTGTTGATAATTGTCCCATTTCACTTATATCAGCGATTATATCTTCAGCATGCCTAATGAACATCGTGCCAGTCTTGTATTGAGTAAAAGCTTGAACTTCTTCCTTAAGTGCCAACTTTACAACCATTGCTGGAAGATTTTGTCCTGCTCCTTCAGCTAATCTAATCCAAGCAGGAAAGCGAGGGTTAATTTCAATTAAATAGAAATTATCTTCATTATCTTTAATCAATTCTAACTCACATGGTCCTTGCCATTTCAAAGTAGCAATTACGTTTTTAGTAAATTCATTAAGTTTTGGATTATTAACAACAACGCCACCAAAACCTTTCCCTTTATCAGTAATGATAAGTTTTCGTTGTGGAATCATTCCTAAAATATTACCCTGTCCATCACCAACTAAGGAAACATTAAATTCATCACCTACAACTTTTTGTTGGGCTAAAACAGGTAAACCCCATTTTTCTCTAATTAAGTTAAAATAGTAAATTGCTTCATTAATAGTATTTGCTTGATAAGCTTCGTAGAGATTTCCTTTGATAAAGAGAGGAAATTTAATCTCTTTTTCAATCTCAAAAACTTTACTTGCATCAACTAGGAATTCAGTTTTAGGGACAGCGATTCCTTGGGCTGGGAAGGTTCTAAAAATCTTTGATTTATCTCTAAGTAGCAGCTGATCTTCACTTGGTAGAAAAGTCTTGATTCCTCTTGTTTCTAATTCTTTAGCTAATCTAATATAACCAATGATTTCTGAATCAAGTGTAGGAATAAGAACATCTATCTTGGTTTGTGATAAGATATAATCAATCCTACTAAGAATAGCATCTTTTCCCTCGGAGGGATATGGCATTTGATAGACTTCTTGAGCTAAATCGGGGTAATATATGCCTGATTCTAAATTATCATAGATTAGTCCAACAATCTTTCCTTTGAAACCTGCTTTTCTAATAGATCTAATGATTGGCACACCAGGTTGAGGATTATCACCAGTTTTTAAACCAGAAACTGCGATAACCAAGTCGGGATGGTCTAGATTAATAGGCATGACTACGATCCACTAAAGAGTAATTCTCTAAAACACGCATAAAGTATTCAATATCGGAAACGGCTTCATCTCTTTCAACTTCATACTCTTCAACTAGATGATTTACTAGATTTTCCATGTCAGCACCAGCTATGATTTGATTGATTATCCAAATAGCTGTTTCATTGGCATTATAACTATAACCAGTTGTTGGATCAAAGATAAATCCACTTTGATTAATTGCTAAGTCTGTTAGTTTTTCTTTTCTCATAATAAACCTTCTTTCGTTTATTTTTATTTTAAGACTATATAAGATTAGATTCCCTGCAAAAAATCTTCCAAAAATATGATATTTCTAATTATTTTAGCTAATTGTAGATCCTACATTGTTATTATCCTAATAAATTTCTAGAAGTTTATCCAGAAAGTAACAATGAAGGGATAGTCAAAAAAATAAGCAAGGTAAATTATCTAGCAAAGAAGGTTTTTTAAGATGCAAATTAGTAGTTTAGTTTCTGTCCAGGATAGATTAATACTAAACCATTCTTATTCTTTTTTAAATTATTTTTGGAGATAAGAAGCTTCTGGCTAACCTTAAGTTTTGAAGATATTCCCGAAATAGAATCTCCCTTTTGAACAGTATAAACACCCTTGCTAGAGCTAGCATTACCATAAAGTTTTAGTTTTTGACCAGGTCTAATCATATTAGATGTCATACCATTGAGTTGTTTAATTTTGCTTACAGAAGTCTTGTATTTTCTTGCAATATTATAGAGGTTATCTCCTCTTTTGACTATATGATGGGTAAAGAAACCCGCATTACTATTAAGGAATTGCTTTTCAATTTCAGCAACTTTGAGAGTATCCGCTTGAGAGTTTATAGGTACTAATATATTGTGATTTCCGGCTGGAAGAACAACATCATTTATTGCAGAATATTTTTGCCTACTCTGTCTATAAATCTTGATCCAAGGGTTAAGTTCATATACAGAACCAATGTTTGTCCCTTGTGCCTTAGCCCATTCATCAAGCTTATAATGACCTTTAAGAGTAACCTCTATTACTTTTGTGTCTTCTAAGATATTAGGCTCTCTTTCAAATTTACTTCCGAATATTTCAGCTTCATTCTCGAAGATATATTTAATCGCAATTGCTTTCCAAACGTACTCATTAGTTTCTTGAGTTCTAAAGACTAGGTCTGCAAATTTACTTCCACCTTGGGCTTGTAGAACCTTATTAACATTTCCCATTCCGGCATTGTAGGCACAGTAAGCTAGAAGCCAATCTTCAGCTCCTTTTTGGGAAAAATAACGATAAGTATCTTTTAGGAGTTGAGCAGCTACCTGGGTTGATTTATAGATGTCACGTCTTTCATCAACAAAGTCATTTATCAGCATTTTATAATGTTTGCCAGTATTGGGCATAATTTGCCATATACCATCAGCACCCATAGGAGAGTGGGCTCGGTAACTTAGCCTACTTTCAGCAATTGCAAGATATTTAGTGTCGGTTGGCACACCAGCTTGTGTAAAAATAGAATCCATAAGAGCAAAATAGCGTCCAGACCTAGGTATGAATCTTACAGCCGATTTTAACTCACTGTTATAAGCTTTTTCAAATCTCTCCAGATTTCTTTCAATCGTTAAGTCAATGGTTTCACCTGCAAATTCAATTTCTCTGGGGAAGCCAAGGTCAGTAATAATAATGTTATCTTTATACTTGCTTATCTCAAAAATTAATGAGTCAATCAAAGCATCTCTATCAGCTAATTCAAGATATAGTGAATCAATTGTTGTCTCATATTTATATATCTTTTGATCAATTTCACTTGGTTCAATGACTTCACTATTTGCAATTTGATTCTGAGAGAGGTCTGAATTACTACTTTCTTGAAGCTCATCTGGATAAGACTTTTCACTAGGATAAGTTACTTTTTCGCTCTTATCATAGAAATTATTTGTATCTTCAATCAAGGGTATGAAAGAGCTACATCCGCTAAGAACTAGGACCAACATTACTAAATATAGAATTTTATGCAATTTTAAATCTCCATTCATTTTATATTTTGCATTAAAATTTTATAGCTTTTAGTGTCAATGATAAATATAAGCTACACTATAAACACTCAAATAACTTCCTTACTAGGAGAATCAAATAATAATTTGACATTTGGCTTAAATACTTTATATTAATTATAAAATTAGATAAAAAAATAAAGGAGATTAAAGATGGCTAAAATTACATTAAAAGGTAATGAAATAAATACAAGTGGAAACTTACCAAAAGTGGGTGATAAGGTAGCAGATTTTGTATTAGTCAAAAATGACTTAAGTCAGGCAAAATTAAGTGATTATAAAGGTAAGAAAGTTATTTTAAATATTTTCCCAAGTCTTGATACTGGCGTTTGTGCAGCTTCTGTGAGAAAATTTAATGCTGAACTAAATAATTTAGAAAATACAGTAGTATTGTGTATTTCTAGAGATCTACCATTTGCTCAAGCTAGATTCTGTGGCGCGGAAGGATTGGACAAAGTGATTACTCTTAGTGAAATGAGAGGAGACGATTTCTCTAAGGCTTATGGCGTGCAAATAGTAGATGGACCGATGGCTGGTTTAATGGCCAGAGCTGTCGTAATTGTAGATGAAGAAGGTAAAGTTACTTATACAGAACTGGTTCCTGAAATAGTGCAAGAACCAGACTACAATAGTGCTTTAGCTAGTTTGAAATAAAATAATATCGTAAGTTTTTTCATTAACTGGTAGTAATTTTACTACCAGTTTTTTTGTTTGAATTTGAACTATCGTAGACAAAATTACCAATCTCCAAGTTCTATTGCATTATTTGGGTTAAAGTAAAATCAAAAAAATATTGACTATCTATTGCTAATCTTAATTATTACAATAAACAATAAACGGATAAAAAATAATGTTAAGAGTATTAGATAATGAGAAAATTATATCCTATTTCGATTGGATAGAAGAAATTAAAAATGATGAACAAAGTGATCTTCCAAGCAGAATATTAAAGCTTAGAAATCTATTTGAATCTTTTTATCAAGATATTTCTAAGGATTTTAAGGAATCTTTTCCAAATTTGTATAGTCGCTTTACCTATGCTAACGAATATTATAAGATAGATAATGATTTACAAGCAAATCTCAATGGAATCAGGATATTTTTAAACAAGGTCATTCATAATGAGATTAAAGACTATTCGGAACATAAGGTAACAAGTATAGTATTGTATCTGTATGAAATGATATGTCAGTTTACTGATAAGAGGTTAGCTAGTTTTGATAATCAGCTTAGAAATATTGACTTAGATAGCTTTACTAAGCAGAAGAAAAGTAATCATAAGCAAATAGATCAGATAAGTTTGAAAGTTACAGATTTTGAATTAATTCAACAAGATGATAATTCCTTCAAAAGTCAAATTGAAGGTTATGAAGAAGATGGGGAAGAGCTTATCAAAGTATTGGCCTGGGATATCAAAGATTCTAATAATCATCATAATAGTTATTTGTATGGCAAGAAAATAGGCTCTATAGCTAAACTAGTCTGGAAAGGATGTCAGCTAATATTTTATAATATAAAGCAAAATAGTAATGATGATAAAGTTTATTTCACTCAATCTACCACAAAGATAGTTTTGGAACCTGATTTCTTACTAGATGCAACTACTGTTGCCAAATGTTTTCAAAATAAGACTGCCTATCATAAACTAGCAGTGACTTCTCTTTTTGACAAGGTTGCTATATCAACACCCATAGTAGTTGGTAATTTTGTTAATCAAATGCTAGATAAAATGATAGCTGGTAACCAAACTGATTTTACTCAGCTTTTCAAGGAATGTGTTCACTCCTCAGTCTTAACTTCACTAAGTCTAGGAGTTAAGAATTTACTTGATATTATGGAGGAAATCAAGGGTAATCACTATCAAAATCTTCAAAACTTGTGTGGAAAGATTAAGAATATAAGAGTCACTACTGAACCAACTTTTTATTCTCCGGAATATGGCTTGTTTGGTCGTTTAGATGGACTTTTGGAAAATGAAACTGATGATATAAATCGTCGTTCAATTTTTGAGCTAAAGAGTGGAAGTGTGCCCAAATTTGGTGTTTGGATTAACCATGCTGTACAAGTTTATATCTATGATATGTTGCTAACTTCACTTTATGGCAAAAGTCGAACTGGTTCTTCTATGATTTTTTATAGTAAAGATAAGCAAAAAGAGTTACGTAGTGTTCCTCCAGCTCCCTATATGGAACAACATATCCTTATGATCAGAAATTGCATCGTTAGTGAGTTCAAAGCTATTGCTGAGGAAGAAGTAGATATAGTTTCATATTTCAATGATATTGACAGCAATAGAATACCCAAGTTCAGTCTTGAAAAATTTCTTGTAATAAAAGACTCACTTAACAAACTTTCTATCCAAGAAAAGAACTATCTTAACAAGTATCTTGCTTTCCTTTTTAGAGAAATCTGGGCTACTAAAACAGGTGCTTACACAAAAATGGCTGGTGTTGATTCAGTCAAGTCAGCTTTTAGTAGTCTTTGGAAGTCAACTTTGCTAGAAAAAAAGGAAAGTGCAAGAGTATTAACTAACTTGAAATTCGAAAATCAAGAAGATAATCTATTAATATTTTCAAGACATGAAGAAAGTAAGACATTAAGTTTAAGAGAGGGGGATCGAGTTATTCTCTATCTTTTCGAAGAAAGGGTGAGTTCGCAAGTACTCAAGTGTAGTTTATCTTATATTGATGCTACAAGAGTTTGCTTAAAACCAAAAAATGCAGAGATAAATAAGAATCTTTTTACAAAAGAAGAAAACTGGATTATCGAAGCGGACACTAGCTCAACAAATCTATATGGGTTGATATCCTCACTAGCAGATTTTATAACTTCTTCACAAGTAAATCGTGATTTATTACTTGGCTTAACAGAACCACGATATAATTCTGCCTTTACTTATACTGCTGCTGATGAATATCTGAATCCAATAATACAAAAGGCTCTAGCAAGCCAAGATTACTTCCTCTTGCAAGGTCCTCCTGGTACTGGTAAGACTTCTTCATTTCTCCTAAAGTGCATCAGTCATTTAGCTGATAATAGTTGTGAAAAAATGTTAATCTTAGCTTTTACAAATAGAGCTATTGATGAAGTATGCTTAAAGTTAAATGAAGGTGGTTTAAAATATCTTAGATTAGGTAGTCAAAATGATAAAGAGATTAATAGCCTTACCGGTTTATGTGGTCAGGAAGATAAACTACAGAATATCTCTTTTCAGCTAAATAAATACAGAATCTTTTGTTCCACAGTAGCTTCCTATCATGCTAATAAGGAAGCCCTTCATAATATAATATCCTTTGATACTCTTTTTGTTGATGAAGCTTCTCAGCTTATTGAACCAGAATTAATTGGAATAACTCATAACTTTCAGAGATTTATTCTAATTGGTGACCAAAATCAACTTCCTGCAATAAGTATTCAAGATAATGATAATCAAAAATGTAAGGATCTTAGTTTGAGTCATCTGAATATTGATAATTTTCGCCAATCACTATTTGAAAGACTTTTCACTAATGCCCAAGCTAAAGGTTGGACTAAGGCCTACCATACCCTAACATATCACTATAGAATGCACCAAGATATAGCTCAATTGATAAATATTAATTACGATAATAAACTAGCAAGCAGGATTGAACGACAAAAAAATCAAGGCTTTCTTAATACTCATAAAAACCAAAAAGATCCATTCTCAGCTAATATCCTCCAGAATAGTAGGTGTATCTTCATTGATATTCCTGATAAGAAATCTAGCAAAGTTTCTGAGCTTGAAGCCCTAGCTGTAAGTAAATTATTAGCCTCTATAAAACAGAATTATGGAAATAACTTTAAAGCTGATAGCGTGGGAGTAATCTGTAACTGGAGATCACAAATCAATCTGATTAAAGAGAAAACTGCTGAACTTAGAGGAGAAGAAGAAATCACTATTGATACAGTAGAACGATATCAAGGGTCTGAGAGAGATATAATAATATACTCTCTAACAGTTAATTATCACCACCAGTTAGGCTTGCTTCAGTCGCTTACACCAAATAGAAGAGTTGACAGAAAACTCAATGTAGCACTTTCTCGTTCTAGAGAGCAGATTATTGTTTTAGGAAATGCTTCAGTTCTAGCTTCTTTACCACAGTATGCTGCTTTAATTGATATGATAAAGCGTTCATATTTATATGTTAGCTTTAATCAAGCTAAAGAGCTTTTATTCAACTAAACGGAGATTATATGAAAATAAATAATGATTGTCTCTACTTTAAAGGAGATATGCCTTGTAAGCCTCATAAAGAAAATGGTTATCACTGTTGTGATTGTCCTGAATATCAACCCTTAGAACAGCAAATATTGATAATAAAATTAGGGGCTAGTGGGGATGTCTTGAGAACCACTCCCATTCTTCATTCAATCAGAAAATCATTTCCTAATTCTCATATTACTTGGATAACTAAAACGACTGAGTTTGTCCCAACTTCTCATGTTAATACTATCCTTCAATGGAATACAGATAATATCCTTTGGTTAAAAGAAAGACAATTTAATATTGTCTATAATTTAGATAAAAATAAAGAAGCAATAGCTCTTGCTGCTGCTCTAAAAACTGATCATCTGAAAGGCTATACTATGGATGAATGGGGGCATTGCCAACCTGTAGACAAAGATGCATGTCATAAATGGCAGACAGGGCTTTGGGATGATATTTATAAAGATAATACTAAATCCTATCCTCAAGAAGTTATTGAAATGTGCGGTTTTACTTATAATAAAGATAAGTACATCATTGATAAACCTAATGCTGTTTACCGTTATGGGATTGATCCAACAATGAAAATAGTAGGTCTTAACCCTGGTTCCAGTAAAGACTATTCAACCAAATTATGGGGTGAAAGTAACTGGGTTAAACTCTGCAAAAAACTAAACAAAAGCGGTTTTACACCTGTTATTTTTGGTAATGAATATGATAGTGAAATGAATATGAGGATTTCTTCTAGAGGAAAAGCACTATATTTTGGCGTCAAGCCTATTGCTGAACTGATTAGTTTGATTGATTGCTGCGAGTTAGTTGTTACCAATGTAACTATGGCTATACATATCAGTATTGCTTTAGAAAAGAAAGTAATCCTCTTGAATAATATATATAATAAAAATGAATTTGAACTATATGGTTTAGGCACAATTTTTGAACCAGATAAACCTTGTAAGAGTTGTCATTTGAACTCTTGTGATGAGATTTGCTTAGAAACTATTTCGGTTGATGATATTTATCAAGAAATTGTCAGTTTAATAGGTTTACCAGAATGAAAATAGCTTTTTTAGGACCTGCTTATCCTCTTAGAGGTGGAATAGCTCAATTTATGGCTATCTTAGCCAATAAATTGCAAGAAAGAGGTCATGATATCAAAATATTTTCTTTTAAAAAACAGTACCCTAAACTTATATTTCCAGGGAAAGAACAAATAGAAAAGTCTAAGATGTTTATCGAACTGCCTATTGAATCTTCCTTAATTCCATATAATCCCCTAACCTATGAAAAAACGATTAAATCTATTTTAGCCTACCAACCAGATATCTTAATTCTAAAGTATTGGATTCCTTTCTTTGCTCCTGCCTTTGGCTATATTATTAGCAAACTTAAAAGAAAATCTAAAATCAAAGTGGTCTATAATATTGATAATATTGATTTTCATGAAAAATGGATAGCTGGAGATATGCTAACAAAGTATGCTATGAAAAAAGCTGACTTCTTTATAACTATGTCTGATAGTGTTACTAAGAGTCTTTTTAAATTATTCCCCAAGTTAGCAGATGATAAAGTTGTTATGATTGACCACCCTACTTATGATTTCTATGCTTCTGAACAAAAGGATAATTTTAACTTTCAATATAATCTCTTATTTTTTGGTTATGTAAAACCCTATAAAGGATTAGATATTCTTTTAGAAGCAATGCCTCTAGTTCTTGCTAAGATACCTCAGCTAAGGCTGACTATTGCTGGAGAGGTCTATGGCGATGCATCAATATATCAAGAAATAATTGTTAAGAATGGTATAAGCAAATCCATTGATTTCCAAAATAGATATATTTCTAATGAAGAGGTTAAAGACTTCTTCCTAAAAGCAGATGTTTCTGTATTACCTTATAAACATGCTACTCAAAGTGGTATTATTCAACTATCTTATGCTTTTGGTCTACCTGTTATTGCTTCATCGGTTGGAGGTATTCCAGAAGTTATTAACCAGGGTAAGACAGGGAGTCTAGTGCCTGTTAATGATGCCAAAGCTCTTGCTGCAGCAATCATTGATTTTTATGAGACATTTGATTTAAAAGAGAGCTATCAGACAATTATGAAAGAAAATAGCAAGTATTCCTGGCAACCATTCATAGAACTTATAGAAAAATTATGAAAAAGTTGTTATTGATTAGTTATTATTTCCCACCCTGCGGGGGAGCTGGTGTACAAAGATGGCTAAGGATTTTGAAATACTTGCCAGTTATGGGCTGGGATATTACAGTTTTAACTACTCGAAATGGTGACTATCCAGTAATTGATAAGTCATTAATGGCAAAATTACCTAAAGATATTAAGATAATTAGAACAAAGACTCCTATTTTTGGGAACTTATATCAGAGAGTAACCAATGATAAACACGGGCTTCCTTATGGTAGTCTTAACTTAGAAAGCAATGATAGTTTTTTTAAACGCTTGCTATATTGGATAAGAATAAATCTGATTATTCCTGATGCTCGTTTTATCTGGAACAAGTTTGCTTATAAAGAAGCTGAAAAACTGGTCAGAGAAGAGAAATATGACTGTGTTATAACTACTTCACCTCCACATTCAAGTCAGTTGATAGGACTAAAGCTTAAAGCAAAATATAAGCTTAAGTGGGTTACTGATTTTCGAGATCCTTGGGCTGATATTTATTATTTAAAACTAGCTAAGCAAAATAAGATATCACACATGATTAATAGTTACTTAGAAAGAAAAGTTATAGCTAAGGCTGATTTAAATTTAATAGTTTCAGATCATATAAATAATGATTTACCTCCAGGGAATAAAGTTACCTTTACTAATTCATATGATCCAGCTGATTTTCCTTTAGATGAAAGACAAGCAAGTGATAAATTTCGAATTAAGTATATTGGAAAAGTAACTCAGGCTCAAGATATTAACAGCGTGATTACAGGGCTGAATAATCTTCCTCAAATTCATGATAATATTGAGTTAACTTTTGTTGGGACTTATCTTGAAAATCCTTTCAACACAAAATTTAATGTTAGAATAAAAAACTATATCCCTCACCAAGAAGCTATTCTTGAGATGATAAATTCAGATCTCTTAATTTTGTTGATTAATGATTATCCTCATAATAAAGGAATGCTAACTACTAAATTATTTGAATATTTAGGTTCACAAGTTCCAATTCTCTGTATAGGTCCTAAGGATGGTGATGCTAATAGGATTATCCAGGACTGTAAAGCTGGCACTTGTATAGATTACAATGACCCTCAAGCTGTACAAGATGCTCTTTTAGAGTATTTCTTCAACTGGAAGAAAAAAGAAGAGTTAGTAAGAACGGATAACAAGAAATATTCCATACTTGAGCAAATTAGAAAACTTGATGAAATCTTAACAAATATTATCTGAAAATATTGAACATTAAACGTTTCTAACTACTTGTTTTTCATATAAATAAAAAAATAGTAAAAAAACTATTGACAGGAATATGCTAATTCATTTTTTTCACTTATAGAAAATTATTATCAAAAAATAAAAGATAGATTAATTGGAGGAACAATGCCAAATAGTAAGTCTCCCGAAAAGAGATTAAGACAGGAAGCCAAAAGAGCTGCGAGAAATCATTATGTGAAGAAAACTTTATCTACTCTTGATAAAAAGATGCATTCAAACATCTCTTTAGAAGAGAAAAAAGAACTTATTAATACAATTTATTCTAAGTTAGATAAAGCTGCTAAGAGTAATGTTATTCACAAGAGAACAGCTTCTAGAAGAAAAGCTAGAATAGCTGCTTACCTTGCTAAAGAATATAAAATAAACGCAGAATAAGTTTATAACAAAATTGACATATTGAGGTTGGAAACAACCTCTTTTTTTTATTCCCTCAAAATTTTCACAACAAATAGTTTTATCTTTTCCATTGACAAAATTAAGAAAGATATGATTATAAGCTTAATTATCCCAGATGATGTAGAGAATTATTGCTGAGAGTATATATTAGTTATCAATAATTTAGTATTTCTTTGCGAAATTACCTGCTTCATAAGCTTATTAAAAAGTTCACTCACAAAAGAAGGAGTAAAATATGTTTCTTAAAAGAGTTGAAATAGATAGATTTAGAAATTTCCAAAATGCAGAAATAGACTTCACAAAGAATAAATATTCAAAAGTCTTTTCAATTGCTAGTATAAATGGTGGTGGAAAGAGTACTCTCTTGCAATTTATCTACATAATGTTATCTTGTTTTCGTGATAAGAAACTCCATAAGTATATAATTAATCTTTTAGAAACTGAGACTTATCCTTCTGCGTATCAGAATAGAATTGCTAGATTTGAACTTTCTGGTGATAAGGAAATTGAACTGGAATATATGGTTCTTCCTGCTGAGAATGATCTCTTTAATTGTAATTTATTACGTGACTTAGAAATTTTGGATAATGATATTAAACTTCATAAGGAAGATCTTGAGCATTCAACCCGATTCATCAATTTTTATCAAGAACTTAAACAATCATCAGAAGTTACTGATAAGTTGCGTCAATTAGCCCTTACTTTTAATCCTAAGGTTCTCTTTCCCAAAAGTAAAGATTATGATATATATCACAAAATTGAACACTCAGAAAAGTTGAAAGACTTTGAAGACTTTGCTGCTTATATCAAAAAGCGTGATAATTATATAATTCAAAATAATTTAGAATCGATGAGAGAACGTAAGAGTGAGTTAAATGAAGAAATGCAGAAACAAAAAGACCAACTCAAGGCAGAAGGCTTTAATTATATTACTACCTTTTCTGACAATAAATTGCTTCTCTTGCTTAAATCCAATGTTGATAACACAGTTTTAGATCGACTTTCTCATGTCACCTATCTTAATGGACCTGACACTCAAATATATCTCTTTATGTCTCGAGAGGATAAGCAAACTCTCCTTAATAACACCAGCACTACTCATTATTTTGATTACGACAAATTTGGTAATGAAATCTATGTCGCCAATAATTATAACGATAGGATCAGAAAGGTTAAGAAGGATTTGAAGAATTACTATACCTATGATTTTGTTTCTAAGAAAATGATTATCAAAGCTTGTAAAAAGGCCTTCCAAGAAGATAATAAGGAAAAACTCAGAACAAATAAATTTGGATCCCATTATGATGCTTTCATCAAGGACCTTAATACCTTTTTTGATGATAAAAGAATTGAGATTACTGACGAAATGAGTGATGTAAAATTTTATTTAACCTCTGAAGAAAAGGAACTAAATCCAGAAGATTTAAGTCATGGTGAATTAAAAAGATTAAGTATTTTCATCTGGTTAAAATACCTTATTGAAAAAGATTCCATCGTTCTAATGGATGAAATTGATATAGCTCTTCATCCCAAATGGTTATACCATATCTCCAAAGATCTTGATAAATGGGCACTTGATAGCCAAATAATCTTGGCAACTCACTCTCCTCAAATTGTATCCGCTACTTACTATAAGAATATTATTAAGCTAGATAATGAAAACTCTGTTGTTAAAGTAAAAAAGTACATTAAGCCACCTCTAGATAGGGATATAAATGCAATAGTTAGAACTATAATGGATGCCCCAGATTTCCCTCTTGAATTATTAGAACTCCATAAGAAATACCGAAAGCTTCTTGCTGAAGGAAAAGCAGATAGTCATGAAGCTAAAGAACTTAAAGAGGAAATATTGGAACATGAAAGCGAAAACTCAGCCTTTTTCCAAGAGTTAAGCTTTGATATGGAACTTATGGAATGAAGTATGTAAAAAAGACTAAACCCCCCAGATTTTTTAAAGTTGATACCCAACATTTAAAAGATTGGGGTAAGTATAAATCTAAGAAAAAAAGAGAGTTAAAACTCCATATCCTCCGTAATGAACAATATTTTCTTTGTGTTTACTGTGAAGGTAAGATAACTATGAAAAACTCTCATATTGAACATCTTAGACCCAAAGATACCAGCAAATATCCAGGTAAAATCTTCGATTATAAAAACCTAACTGTGTCTTGTAATGGTGACTGCCAAGACTTCTGTTTAGATGACCAACCTCATACTTGTGGACATGCCAAAGCTAATCTTTATAATGAAAAACTATTCTTAAACCCCACTGAACTTGAAGATATTGAAGAATATTTTATCTATGATAATGAAGATGGAAGAATCTTGCCTTCCGAGAAAGATCCTCAAAGGGCTATGTATATGATCTATACTGTTCTTAAGCTTAATGAGCCACAGTTATGTATGGCTAGAAAAATAGCTCTAAGGACTCTTCAAAAAAAAGTAGCGTCATACCCTAAAGAAAAAAGAAAAGTTGTTCTTTCCACACTTTTACAGAAAGAGAGTATCGCTTTTATTAGCTTTTTACGTTATCGCTACAAAGCAATAATTAATCAATCCTAACTTGTAGAATGATTATGTAACTATGTTAAGATTGTTGAATTTATATTAGTTTACTAATAGGAATCTATTAATAAGAAAGCTAATAAAAGCCTAATAGAGTCCTAATAGAGACCTAGTAGAGACCTAATAAGGACCTAATAGTCTAGTGGTTTATACTGTGTCGTTCCATATAAGTGAGCCTTCAATATTATCGATTTCTTTAAGGATAAGTTAATGGAAAAGGTAACTTGATGATTGAAAAGTCTCAAAATCATAAACTAAAATTATATAAAATAACTCTTGACATAGAAATTTTAAATATATATTATTGTAATATCAAGCTGAGATAAATATACATACATACTACAAAGGACTGAGTATAATGCTAATTCAAACTTGGAGTTTTCTGAACCAAGATATTAAGGATTTAAAATGAAGAAAAATATATTATTGTTTATCATAGCTCTTATTACCTTTCCTCTTCTTTCCATAGAGGTAGGAGGTCATATTACTGAGAATACTCTTTGGTATCCTCATCATAATGATCCTTATGTAGTTACCTCTTTTCTCTATATAGATTCTGGTGTTACCTTAACTATCTTACCTGGTACTCAGATATATGTTAGTGGTGGAGTAATTTCTGATTCTCATCATTTTGAGTGGGGAGGGCTTAATAACGATCAAGAGCCTGTTGCTAAGAAGATAGTTGTTAACGGGACAATCAATGCTATCGGTACTCCTCAGAATCCAATCATCTTTGATAAATATCAAGAAGATAGTGATTATCGCTGGGGTGGGATTTATCTTACTGCTAATGCCCCAATCTCAACTTTCGAATATTGCGAGTTCAATAATGGAATGTTGTGTGATTATGCACCTAACGAACGTGCTTGGGCAACTCTTGAATTTGGTAATGGATTAATCAATATTAGTGATTGCTCTTTTAGTGATAACTACATAGCATTTGCCACTGGCAATCTTATGATGGACTTAGTAGTATATAATTGTAGTTTTTATAGTGATGATGTTTATCCTCCACCATTTATCTCATGCATAGCATTGGTCATTGGAACATCAGATGAAAACCCGCCTGAAGAAGATTACGAACTAGTTATTGCTCGTTGTTATTTTACTGGAACTTCGGATTTTGTTCATATGGCAGGCAATCAGAATGTTCTGTTTCTCTTCAATAATTTTGATGACTTTGATGCAAGAGATGAGGAAGACAAAAGTAAAGATACTAATTATGCATCTGTTAGCAGTTACGGTAATTATGCCTATAATGGTAAAAGAGGCTGGGGATGTTCATCTGGTGATTCAACTGATGTAGTTTTTGCTAGGAAAAATACTTTAATAAAGACTGAGGTTGACTTAGATCCTCTAAATTTATATTCTGAAGGCTATGGAACAAATTATGTGTCTGATAACTATCTTCTAGGGTATACTCAAATTACTGCTACAACAAGAGAGGGAAATGAAGCATATATTTATAATAATATAATGGAGACATCTTATACCGGTAGTAGTACGGTGGAATTTGACAGACTTAACACCTCCCAACCCGATGGGCAAATCAGGTTTTATAATAATTTAGTACGGCAAACAGGGGGGATTTCTACAGGAAAAGTGTTTACAAGTGATAATACATCACCATATATATATAATAATACTTTTGTAAATTATTCGTGGTTAATTAATGCTATTGGAAGCTCTGCAGCAATTTTTACAAATAATATAATTGATATACAAAATAGCTATGGAGGAAACTCTGGTGGATATATTACCTCATTTTTTAATAATCTTGCGACAATTCCAATTATCGATTACCCATCATATTACTATACAGAAAATCATTTAGTTGCAAACCCACTTTTTGCAGACACTTTAAGTGATGATTACTCTTTATCTCCTTTATCACCTTGTAGAGATGCTGGAGCTTATCGTCCTGATTTACCAGATTTTGATATACGCTACCATAAAAGAATAGCTACAGCAAACGGAAGTAATCCCGAAGTAGTAGATATTGGAGCCTATGAGTTTGGCTCTGCCTATATAGGTGGAATCAGGGGTAATGTCTATGATGCAAGCACTAATGAGCCTTTAGATTGTGTTAAGATAGAGATAATGGATAAGCTTCCTGAATTTAGTGACAGCTTAGGTAATTACACTTATCATTGTGGAGCTGGAACTTATTCTGTTAAGGCAAGTCGCTGGGATTATCAAGATGTAATAATATCAGATGTTATGATAATGGAGTCGCTAGAATTAAATCTAGATATACCAATGCTCCCAATAGGTGTTTCTAATCAAGATGAAGAAGTTATTCCAGCAAGTGAATCAGCTTTTGGACTTAGAAACTATCCTAATCCTTTCAACCCAGAGACTAAGATTAGCTTTATTCTTCCTAAGAAAGCTTATGGTCACCTCTCAGTTTATAATTTGAAAGGGCAGAAGGTAGCTAGTTTATATCAAGGTTTACTTAATAGTGGTTATCATAACTATGTCTGGGATGGAAAAAACTCACAGTCTGCTAGTGTAAGCTCTGGTATTTATTTTGTTAAGCTTGAAGTAGAGGGAAAATCTCAAACTCACAAAATAGTACTGATGAAATAGTATCAGTAAGATAATTTGGTTCAAACACAAGAGCTAGTAAAAAAGCCCTGTAAGAGGGAGAAGTGATGATAAGTTATTAAGAGCTTACCAAATTCTATAAATATAATAAATTTTATTCTAGTTATTTATTATGAATAATGTCTGTATAGTTAACTTAATATAATAACTTTATAGTCTGGCCTTGAGATTCGATTAAAAATTATCTTTTTTATTGACAAATAATCCCCTACCTGCAAAAAGAAATGAAAAATGAGTTTCAAATGGAGAATTATATGAAAAATATTCTGATTCTTGGTGCTGCTGGTCAAATAGGTTCTGAACTAGTTCCTTACCTTAGAGAAAGATATGGAGCTAACAACGTTGTAGCTACTGACGTTCATAGTAACTGTGGTCCTGCTGTAACAGAAGGTGGTCCTTTTGTAGTATGTGATGCTTTAGATGCTAAAAAACTAAACGAATTAGTTGATAAGTACAAAATTGATACTATTTATAATTTGGTTGCAATGTTATCTGCTAAAGCAGAAGCTGATCCTAAGTTTGGCTGGGACTTAAACATGGGGGTTTTGTTCAATTGCTTAGAGATTGCTAGAGAGAAGAAAGTAGCCGTCTTTACTCCAAGCTCTATTGGTGCTTTTGGTCCTGAAACTCCACTTGATAATACTCCACAAGATACTATCATGCGCCCTAAAACTATCTATGGTGTATCAAAAGTAGCTGGTGAATTATTAGCTGATTACTATGTAAAAAGATTCGGAATCGATGCCCGTGGTGTTAGATATCCTGGAATAATCTCATACGTTACCCTACCTGGTGGTGGTACAACTGACTATGCAGTAGAAATTTATTATGAAGCAATAAAAAGCAAGACTTATGCTTCAAACCTTCAAGCTGGCACATACCTTGATATGATGTATATGCCTGATGCTCTTAAAGCTGCTGTTGAAGTTATGGAAGCAGACCCTGCGAAACTTGTTCATAGAAACTGTTTTAATGTTGCTTCTATGAGTTTTGATCCTGAAATCATAGCAAATGAAATTAAAAAACATATTCCAGATTTTACTCTTACCTATGATGTAAATCCTATGAAACAAGCTATTGCTGAGAGCTGGCCAAATAGCATGGACGATTCTGCAGCTAGACAAGAATGGGGTTGGAATCCAACTTATAACCTAGAAACAATGACAGTTGATATGTTAGAAAAATTAAAAGAGAAACTTAAATAATAATAAATCATAATAAATAAGAAAAAGGGATGATTTTATTCATCCCTTTTTCATATATTTAGTATGAATTAAGCTTTTACATTACATACGATATTTTTAAATCTGGCAGGTGCAACACCATGAGAAAGATGCATTGCTTGACCAGGCTCGCCTTTGCCACAATAAGAAGTTCCATGATA
Organism: Cloacimonadales bacterium (SeqCode); assembly: GCA_963678375.2. GTDB lineage: Bacteria > Cloacimonadota > Cloacimonadia > Cloacimonadales > JAFGVF01 > JAEKNW01. The sequence continues at coordinate 421,999 of OY782831.1, read as the reverse complement.
TCTCCATTCTGATTCAGAACAAATTGCATCACAAGCACCCCAAAATTCTGGTGTAATACCAAAGTAGGTAGGTTCTTTAACAATACCAACAATCTCACCATCAACAATTTTATAACCAATTTCAGTAGTGAATTGGAAGTTGTTTCTGTTATCGTCAATAGACCAAGTTTTGGTGAAATCAATATAATAACCACGTTCGGTAGACTTGATGAGATCTTCTAAAGAACCAGCTTTACCCGGAGCCAAACAGAAGTTAGTCATTCTAACTAGTGGGAAATCATCTGCAAAAGATGCCATCATATTAGAAGAAGCTTCTAGACCTAACTGAGGTGCAATTTCACGAGAAGTTTGTTGATCTAGCAAGATACCATCTTTAATAATATCAACTCTTCTACCAGGTACACCTTCATCATCAACTAAGTGATAACCAATACCTCGAGGGTCAGTTGAATCACTATAAATATTTACATGTTCAGAACCATATTTGAAATTTCCTAGCATATCAGGTTTAATAAAAGTCTTACCAGCATAGGAAATTTCCATACCTAAAATTCTATCTGCCTCAGTTGCATGTCCAACGCTTTCATGAAGTTGCAAAGCTAGATGACCACCACCAATAATTATATCAGCTTTATCTTCTTCAATTGTAGGAGCATCTAAAAGATCTATAACTTCTTTCACTATTTTATCAATATTTTCTTCTAACTTAGCTTCTCTTACAACTTCAAAGCCACCTCTTCTAGTAGACATATGACCAGGCCAGGTTCTTGTTTGCATTCCATTAGAATTTACAGCAATAACTGACATAGAGGGCATTGTATCATACACTAGACTATCAACAAAAGTAGCTTCTGTATTAGCATAAACTTTGTACTGTCTATAGAAATCAACATGAACTGAAGAATGGATAATTTTTGGATTCTCATTTAATCTATTGGCAATATTTTGGAAGTAGTCAATTTTTTGGTCATCATCCATAGCAAATGGATCTTCTTGAGGAGTGAAGTAATATGACCCTTGAGTAGGTTTAATAGCTTTGAAAGCCACAGGTGTGTGTCTAAACCTTGCTGAGTGTTTAGCATTACTGATAGCGAGGTTTATCAAAGAATCAACCTTTCTTGCATCAATTACATCTGTGCCAGCAAAACCCCAACATCCATCTACTAATACTCTTATTCCTAATGCTTCTGAATCAGTGGATTTGGAAATATGTTTTAGATTCTTCTTTTCAAAGTAGATAGTTTGGCTATCAGAAGAAGTAAATCTCACATCACCAAATTGAATATCTCTTCTATTTAATTTATTAATTATATCATAGATTAGTTTTTTCATTAGACTCTCCTATATTGTTTTGGTAGATGAAGTTATGTGGAACTTACCAACTTTAACATGTGGCATCTTAACAGATGAAATACCAAAAGCTCCATAATTTGATGAGAAAGGAATTACAACACACTTATTCTCAATATCTGTGATATTTTCTAAAACAGAAGAAATCTTTTCTGTAAATCTTAAATTATTTACTACTTTTGTTATTTTCCCATCCTCTATTAAGAATGTTCCATCACGGGTTAAACCAGTAAGAGAAGTCTCTTTAACATTAATGAAATTCATATAATGCAAACTTGAGATATAAATACCTTTCTTTACACTTGAAATCATCTCATCCAGACTTTTGTCTCCTTCTTTCATTACCAGACAAGAGCCATCATTACCATTGATTGGCATATCCAACTTGAGACCATAATAATTACCTACAAGAAAGTTTTTAAAGATTCCATTCTCAATTAGCATTAACTTATCTAGTTTGTGACCTTCTCCATTATAGTCGAAATTGACTAAGTCAGCATCATGTGGGTCGTCATACACAGTGATATTGCTAGGGAAAACTTGTTCATTTTCTTTTCCTTCAAAGAAAGATGATTTTCTATCTAGAGCACCCGCAGAAAAAGAAGAACCTAGATAGCTTAAGTATTCTCCAATACAGCGGGGAGCAAGGATAACTTCATAATGGTCTGGATCTAAATCTACGATTTCAGCTTTACCTGCTATTAGTTTTCTTTCAAAGCTCTCTATTGCTGAATCAAAGTTGAGATTATCAATGTTTTCTCCACCTAATGATTCTAAAACTGTAACCATATTTTTATCAGCTACACCTTTAATCTCTAGCATTATCGGAGAGTTATAATTAACTTTGTCTACTCCATTACTGTTTATCATTGTGGTAACTTCATAATTACAGATGAAGGTACCAAATACTTTAAAACCGTGTTTTTTAGCAACTGTCGCAAACTTTTCTAAGACATCTATCTTATTTTCAAGTGATAGTTTACTGATATTATTAGCTTTAGTTATTTCTTTTGTCTTCTCTAAGTCATTTTCTATATCAATGAAATCTTCATCATTAGGAAGCTTATTAATTAAATCAAAAGATTCTTCTAATTTATAATTAAGTTTCTTAACATCAGGATCTGATATAGAGAAAGATAATGATTTCTTTCCATGATAAATGTTTACCCAAAGGTCTTCACTATTTTTACTAATGTTATAGTTAACTTGACTTTGGTAAAAACGAAGGAAATCTGTTTGCCAAGATTTATGATTAAAGATAAACTTATAATCTTGATACTTTGCAATAACTTCCTTGAGGAATTTTCTTAATTGTTCTTGCATTACTAACTCCTATTAATAGTAATTTAGCGTTGTAGCTTGGAAATCCCTTTTGATAAGTTTCCCAAAACCTCTTTCATCTCGAATACCTTCTGAAATATCATATATTTTCTCGCCCCTTAGGTAGGTTTGAGTTACTTTACAATTTATTTCTACATTTTTGAATGAAGAATAAGAGTCTATATCCGTCTCTTTTAATTTAGGGTCAATGACAACGAAATCAGCATGTTTATCCTTGTCAAAAGAACCTTTAAGGTGGCCAATACCCAATATTTTTGATGGGTTACCTGCCAACATCCGTTCTAGGTTACCAAGTGTCATTCTCTTTGATAGATAATATTCTGAGAATAAATAAGGGACCATATATTGAAGATCTAAGTAGTTTACTACTCCAGTGAAATCCTCTTCAGTATAATTTAAGTCTTGATTAATAAAACCACTGTCTGATGAGATAGATGGAACTTTACCAGTTTGAATTAAGCTGTCAATAGATAGATTAGAGTTATTCTCTTGTATCCCTGGTAAATAAGCACTATCTTTATTTGCTAAAAAATAATGTGGATTAATGTCATAGGTACAGTGATATTTTTTAGTAGAATTCATAACAAAATCAACAATTTCCGGAGAAACAATATTAAAAAGATGTACTTGAGTCTCTTGGGATCTCCTAAAAAGTTTTTTAACAGCTTCGAATTGATACTTGCTTATGTCGCGTGGGTCAGCATTTTTACTCTTACAGTAATTTGGAAAATCTAAAGGAAAAACACCGAACAGAATCTGTGAGTTGGAAAAATCAGTGAATAATTCTAATATTTCTTCATAATCTAATGGTGAAATTGTATTGTTGTTACTGTAGAGATAAAACTCAATTCCAACTACTCCATTTTTAGATAACTCTGAAATCTCTTCATTATAGTAAGGATAATCGTCACTATTAATCAAACCCCATATACCATAATCTATCAATGAGTTATTTTCATATAATTTAGCAATTGAAGAGAAATCATAACCTTCAGTGAGTGGGGAATCTGTATTACTTGAACTATCAGCTATATATGTAATGCCTCCACGAGCAGCTGCTTTAGAAGCATTAAAGAAGTAATTTTGCCAATTTTTATGATCTGATCTAAAATGAGTATGAACATCAATCCCACCAGGTAACACGATTTTTCCATCAAGATCAATGATTGTTGTGTTTTCTGGGGGAGTAATAGAATCTTCGCGTACATCAACAATTTTTTCGTCGAATAAAATATCAACTTTTCTCTCTTTGGTTATCCCTGCAGAGATAGTTGCATTCTTAAATAGTATCATTATCGTTCCTTATAAAGTATAAATAACATTAAACAGTGGAAAATTATATTAACCCCAAATAGTACAGTAAATTTTTTAGAAAATAATCTGTAATACCTACTAAAATCAAACTGTTCTATTTAGACTAAATCTAATAAACATAATATTGGAATTTGCATTTTCTGTCAATTAATTTCTTAAAATTTGGGCTTTTGAATGGCAAAAAGACAAAAAGTCCACTTAAAGTTGTGAAAAACCGTTCAGAAGTAGTTAAATAAAGCATGTATGATATATCAATAAAAAAACAACAAGAAATGTTAGAAGATAGTTTATTAACTTCAGTTCTTGATAATAAGAAAAGCAATTGAGAAATAGTTTGACTGATTTTTTGTATGATAATAATTAATAATAAAAAACAATATTGGAGTTGATATGCAATATCGTAGATTAAGAAATACTAATGAAGAGGTATCTGTTTTGGGGTTTGGTGCTATGAGGTTGCCAACCATAAATGAAGATGCTACGAAAATAGATGAAGAACGTGCAAGTGAGATGATTAAGTTTGCAATTGATAATGGAGTCAATTATGTGGACACTGCTTGGCCATATCATGGTTCTGGAATGGGAGAAGCAGGTATGAGTGAACTTTTTGTGGGTAAATTTCTTAGAGATGGTTATAGGGACAAAGTATTACTTGCAACCAAGCTTCCTACTTGGTTAGTTGATAGCAGGGCAAAAATGGATGAAATACTTAATGAGCAACTAGCAAGACTTCAAACAAACTATATTGACTTCTATTTAGTGCATGCTTTAAATAAAAGATCATGGACGAAAATTAAAGACTTAGGCGTCCTTGATTTTTTAGAAAAAGCTAAAGCTGATGGAAAGATTAGGCATATTGGCTTTTCTTTTCATGATGATTTTCCTACTTTTAAAACTATAGTAGATGATTATGCTTGGGAGTTTTGTCAGATTCAATATAACTATTTAGATATTAAATATCAAGCTGGCTATGATGGACTTAAGTATTCATTTGAAAAAGGGATAGATGTGATAATTATGGAACCACTAAGAGGGGGTTCTTTGATAAATAACTTAGCAGATGAAATCAAAGAACTATATGCAAATAGTAAGGAGAAAAAAACCCCAGCTGAATGGGCATTGGGCTGGCTTTGGAATCAAAAAGAAGTGGGGCTAGTTTTAAGTGGTATGAGTACTTTAGATCAAGTTAAGGAGAATGTAGAGATTGCTAATAATGGTATTGTTAATTCTTTCTCAGAAGAAGAAAACCAAATAATGGAAAAAGTTCAGGAAGTCTTTAAGTCAAAGCTAAAAATTAATTGTACTACATGTAGGTACTGCATGCCTTGTCCGTCTGGAGTAAATATCCCAGAAATATTCACTATATATAACAATGGTTATTTGTCTGATAACATAAAACAAGCTAAGTTTATGTATAAATCAGGCTTTACTTCAGAAGAAAAGGCTTCTGCATGTATAGCTTGTGGTAAGTGTGAAAGTCACTGTCCACAAGGAATTGATATTATTAATAAATTGAGCATTATTAGAAGAGAATTCGAAAGTGAGTAAAATAACTAATCTAAAATTCAGAATAAAAAAAAGTGTAGGATAACCTACACTTAAATCGAGTTGTGTCTTAAATTATTTAAGTATTAGTGTTTTTCTTTTGGTAACAAAACGTTTATTTTCTTTAACTTGAACAGTATAATTTCCTTGTTCTAGGAGGTTACCAGAGAAATCGGTTCGATCCCACTCAATTGAATAATCCCCTACATTAAAGAAAGTTGAAGCAATGGTAGATACTACCTCGCCCTCGTGGTTAAGTATTTCAATAGTTAAGTGAACATTAGTGTTACAGGTAAAACTGATCACAGCTAAATCACTTACAGCTTCAGGGCTTACCCTAAAGTTAGTAACATTATCAGAACTCTTGTTACCAGCAAATAAAACAATAGCAAATACTAATAAGCATAAAACAATTAATCTTTTTTTCATAATTCCTCCACTTAACTCACCTAACATACGATGCATAATTTATTCCATAAATCATTATTTTACTTTTATTTGTACTCTTGCTCTAATATCTCAATATTTCTTTTGATACCGTTAACAATTTGAGTTATGTATCTAGATGTGTTATCTTCTATAGAAGTGTATATTCTAAGGGCTTTCTCGTAGTTTCTAATAGCATCCTCATATTGGCCTCGTCGAATATAGAATCTAGCTAACTCAGCAAAATGTCCAATGTAAGGAGCAATTAAACGAGCTACAACTTCATCTTTGTATGTTTCGTTGTCCATAATAGAGTCAACAACATATACATTTTCTAAAAGATGAACATATTTATCTTCTCTTACCATATTTTCTTGTGTTACTTTAGAGCTTACTAATCTGTTTACCATAACATGACTTTCTAGATATTCATCTAAACCTAAGAATTGACCACCAACAGTAGTAGCGAAATATATAGGACGCTTACCTAAATTATCTTTTATGATTTGCATAGTAGCTTTATCTTGTCCTCTCCAGTAGCCAAGAGATAAGTCTTCTTGCTTAACTGTGAAAGAAACAATCTTATTATTGACAGGTATATTATAAGTAATCGGACGAGAGAAACGTTCAGGTGTTACAAGATTCTCAATCTGATTATCGGGGATAGAGAAGTGAATTCCTTCTCTATCTCTTAGTTGACGGATATACCAAGGTGTATTCATTAATGAATAATTAGCAACACTAATATCTTTTCTTATACCAAAACACTCTCTATTCTTGAAATCCATAGCTTTTGCCATGAGAGCATTAGCTAAAGAATCAGGTTGGACATCATCGGCTTTAGCGATAGTGTTTGGTTGATTATTCAAAATATAGGGATCATCAACAGCTTGAGCATACCAAAGGGGAAATGTATCATTATCACCATTTGTAAAAATAATGGCATTTTCTTCCAATGAATTTAAGAAATTCATACCATACTCTGCTGCATAATACTCTCGAGATCTATCAACATTATGATAGTTTGATAAAAGAGTTATAGTAGGAAATAAAAAGGCTAAGATAATTACAAGTGGATAAAGCTTCTTACCTTTGATAATTGATTTTAGTCCATAGATCAGCCCAATAGCCATAAAAACAGTCCAGATATTATAGGCTGTAACAAAGAAATAATCACGGGGTCGAGGAGTTTCTAAAGGTATGTTCATAACAAAAACCATAGCTACTGAGCCCATGATAAAGAGAGAGGTCAAATAGATAAATGATGCTTTATTCTTTTTAACATGGAAGAACATACCAAGCAAGCCAATTAAGTAGGTAATTGGTATGAAAATGTTATCTAGAAGTACTTTTGAAAATGGTGTAAATTTGCTTAACATATTGGTATTAAAGAACTGCCAATTAAAATATCTTAAAAAGTGAGTTCCAAATTGTGTTGTTAAGAAACTAGCGTTTCTATCCATGATACTAGTTCCTCCAAACTGCTCTCTGTTGAAGAAAGCCATAAATCTTTCCCAAGTTTGAGGGTCACCTTCATTGATAAAAGGTCTAAATGAAGCCCTTATCGGAATATAGAGATGGGTAGAGAATCCTATGATAATGGCTATTAGAGCTAGCATCCAAGCAGTTGAGTTTATTTTATCTCTTAAGAAGTACATTAAAACAAAAGTAATTGCTAGTGCAAAAATTGGTTGAGAAACAGTTGGTGCATAGGAGTTTACTATAAAATAGAAAATGAAAAGTCCAATTATCCAAAATACTAATTGAGTAAAGAATGAATTTGATGAGAAATGTGGTTTTATTATTGGATAGACGACAATCAATAGTACCGCTGGAACAATTTGTAAAACAGTTTGGTGAACACCAAAGCCTAAGAAAAATAGATAAATAATGAATATCAAGTAGTTTTGGTGGGATAAATCTTCTGATTTCTGTAACCATACTAAGAGTAAGTAGATTATAAAGTTAATGAAGAAAGCTAATCCTGAATAAACTTCTGCTTCAACACTATTAGTCCAAAAAGTAAAAGAGAAAGCAGTTAGAAGACTAGCAATAATACCAATAGGTACCGCTATTTTGCTTCTATTTTCAAACATACTTACTAACTTAATAGTGAACAGATAAGTGAACATTGCTGCAAGTGCTCCCCAAAGAGAGGAGAGAAAGCTAATCACTTGTGGTGAGGACATACCTAAACCGATGATGTTTAAGAATCTTCCAAGAATTATATAGGTTGGATTTCCAGGTGCATGTAAAACTGAAAATATTTTTGCTGTTGTGGCATATTCTCCAGCATCCCAAAAGGCTAGGGAGGGTGAATTAGTCATTTGATAGACAATCATTACAAAAGCGAAAACTATAAAAGCTATAATAGCATTAAATTTAACATCAATAATTTGTCTGGGTTTCAATATTTCCGACTTTATTTTAGCATTTTTTGGGACTTCAAACCCTTTAGTGTTGTTTTTCTTTTTACTCATAAAATGTTATCTCCGAATTTCTATTTAAGACCTGATTTAGCTGTACTAGCAATAATTTGCTTTTGGGCTAAGAAGAATAAGAATACTAGTGGAAGGATACTAAATGTGGATGCTGCCATCAATAAGGCTGTTTCGGTTCCAGAGTCTTGACTAAAGTAACTAAGACCAACTTGCAAGACTCGTAAGTGTTTGCTATCAGTCATGATTAAAGGCCACATAAAAGAGTTCCAAGAACCAATAACTGAAAAGATTGAAGCAGTTGCAATTACTGGTTTTGAAAGTGGTAAAACAATTCTCCAGAGAGTTCCAAACATAGAACATCCGTCTATAGCTGCAGCATCAAAGAGTTCTTGAGGAATTGTTTTAAACTGCTGTCTGAAGAGGAAGATAGTGAAAATGTTGGCAACCCAAGGTACAATCAAAGCAAAATATGTATCTACTAATCCCAAATTACTTAAAACAATATAGGAAGGAATAAGGTAGATTGGTTGTGGAACCATCATCATACTTATCAGGAGATAGAAAAGGAAATCTTTACCAAAGAAGTTCATTCTGGCAAAAGCATAGGCTGCTAGTGAAGAAGTGAACAAGACTCCAATAAGTGTCATAAGAGCAACAAAAATGGTATTTTTAAAATAAACACCAAAAGGAACTTTTTTCCATGCCCTAACAAAGTTACCGAAGAATGGCTTAATAAAACTTTCTTCTTTTATCTCATCTTTATGTACAACTTTATACTCAAGTTTAGCTTGGTCAGATAGAACAACTCTTTTAGTGCGATTCTCTATTCTACCGTCTTCAAATCTATATTTATAATCTAAGTTATAGGCAATTTCACGATTAAGATTTTCAGGATGTTTAGCAATTTCTCCATCAGGAGTAAAGGTACAAACTAAAACAGAATCACCAATTTCCAAAGCTCTACTAATTCTAACAGGTTGATCTTGGTCTAGTATATATGTTGAATTATTAACCCAGTTGAAACCTATATTTCCATCATTAATTTCAACTTGATCTTTAAGGGCAGTATTAATCATCCATAAGAAGGGGACAACCATGACAATACCCAGTATAACAAGCAAAGTATAAATTAAAACGCTGAATGGTGTATTTTTCATCTTGATTCTCCTCTATTCGTATGTAACATGCTTCTCTAAGCGTTTTTGGATAAGTGTAAGTAATAGGATAACAACAAAAAGTACCAAAGCGATAGCATTAGCGTAAGAGAAGTTTAGATCAATGAAACCTGCTTCAAAGATGTAATAAACAATTAAAGATGTTGTTCCTTGTGGTCCCCCAGCTGGAGTACCGGTCATCAAATATATTTGTGAGAAGGCTTGGAAAGTGACAATTGTGGTCATCATCAAGACATAATAAGTCGTAGGTGAAACCAAGGGAATGGTGATACCAAAGAATTGCTTTACTTTACTTGCTCCATCAATAGAAGATGCTTCATAATATTCTTTAGCAATGTTTTGGAGTCCAGCAAGATAAATTATAGTATTATAACCTATGCTTTTCCAGACTGTTACTATCATAATTGAAAAGAGAGCTAAAGAAGGTCCTCCCATCCAATCAGGAATAGTAATACCAAAGTTTTGGAAGAGTAGGGTAAAAATACCAGTTGGTTCATTAAGCCATTTGAGAGGTTCTAAGCCAATTCCCTCTAAAAAATAGTTGAATAAACCACTTCTTTGTTGAAAGATAATTTTCCAGACAATAGATACTGCAACCATGGAAGTAACATAAGGCAAGAAATAGGCAGTCCGAAAAAAACCTCTTAACCATTTTATATTATTTAATAGTACTGCAAAAAATAACGATAGGACTATAGTTACTGGTACAACCATAACTACAAACCAGATAGTATTGGTCATTGATTGCAGAAATTCAGGATCCGTGAATAGTTTTCCATAGTTCTCTAGTCCAACAAATTTCTCTACTCCAGTAAGTTTCCAGTCAAAAAAACTAATTACAAAAGAGAGTAAAATTGGTATAAACCTAAAAGCAATAATTATTATCATTGCGGGTAGAATATATAAATAGGGGCCTAGCTTATTTTTTTTCATACTTTATCCTATAATTTTTTTTACAAGAATGTATTTTGATTAATTATTGTCAAATGTTTTATCTAAGATATTAGTAAATTTGTCTTTATTTATCTGAAAGAGGTAAAGAACTATTTGCTTAGCTAACAATTAAAAACTTATAACATAGTAAGATAGTTTGGTGATAAGCTGCATTAGTGAATTCAAAATTTAGGTAAGAGTGTAGAAGAGTATTGAACTACCCACAAGGTCAACTGCATTATCGGCTCATCATTAATCAAAAAAAAACTCCCTCTTTGATTGAGGGAGTTAATTATACTAACGCTTAGGGTTTATTTTAACATCTCTTTAAGATGATCGATATATTTTTGTGGTCCACCAGGTTGATAACCAGTTTGTCCGATTACTTCACCTTCGGCATCTGCAAGAAGTATAGTTGGGTAACCACGAACCCCATACTTTTGTTGTAGTTGTTGTCTTTTAGTCTGTTCTTCTTGAGGAAGTTGTTTGAAAGTGGTTGGGAAGTCAATTTTTAACATAACTAAATTATCTTCAGCATAATCAACAAATTCTTTATGAGAAAAGACTTCTTCATCAAGCTTAATACACCATTTACACCAGTCAGAACCAGTAAAATTGATTAATATGGTTTTATTCTCATTTGAAGCTCTATCTAAGGCTAGTTGATAGTCTTCAATCCAGCTTAATACATATTTTTTATTATCCACATCTTTTTTCTCTTGAGCACAGCTTAGAGATGTCATGAGGAGGAAGGTTAAAGTAATAATTACCAGTAATTTTCTCATATTTCTTCTCCATTAATCATTATTTTTGTTTGTAGTTCAGCAGCTTTTTTTAGCATAAAGGAAACACCACAATAACTCTCTTCAGAAAGCTTAACTGCTTTTTGAATTTTTGCTAGAGGTAAATCTTTACCTTTGAAGTTGTAGGTAAGATAAATCTTGCTATAATGTTTTGGGTGTTCACTGGTTTGATCAGCATCAGCTTCCATCCAAAACTCATAATTTTCTACTTTCATTTTTTTTAAAATTGATACGACATCCATACCTGTACAACCAGTTAATGCTGTAAGTAGGAGTCCTTTAGGACGAGGGCCTTTGTCATGTCCACCAACTTCAGCATTGGCATCAAGGGTCATATGGTGACCATTAAGTTCAGAATCAAATTCCATTTCTCCATTCCATATAGTTTTAACAATCATTGAGTTCACCTTCTTTTTTCATTTTTTGGGTGACATTCTCGAAAGCTCTAGTAAAGATAATGAGATTTTCTAAAATATCGTCTAATTTTTCTTCAGGTACTAAGCTAAGCACATCTCTTTGATGATCTATAACTTTATCAGAAATTTCCTTAGCTCTTTCTTGACCTTCAGGAGTTAAGACAGCATACCATTGCCTTCGATCTTCTTCAGAATGTTCTCTTTTGGCTAATCTTAATTTACATAAATTATCCATTAATCTTGTAACTCTACTATGAGAAACATTTAAGATGCCTGCAAGATCATTCATTATCACCTTACCTTTAGTATTATAAAGGAATTGCAATAAAAAGCAATCAATTTTTGATAAATCAGGACATTTCTTTAATTTTGAATCTCTGTTTTTTAAGTTTTTTTGTAATACATCCAACACATTAATAAATTCTTTTGCTCGATTAATCATTTTTTCCTCCAAGTACATTTATATAAATAAAATTGATTACAAGCGTTGATAAAACATTGTAATAAAGTAATTAATACATTTACAATTTAAACCAAATAGTCAACGATGCAAATTTTTTATCTAATATCTATTTCATAGCAAATTTCCATGGATTAATAGAGAAGCTTATTCAACAGTTACACTTTTTGCTAAATTGCGGGGCTGGTCAACATCAAGATTACGGAGATCTGCCACATGATAAGCTAACAACTGAAGTGGGATAACCGTTAAAATTGGTTGCAAGTCACTTAGTGTTTTTGGTACAAGTAAGACTTCTTCAGACATCTCTTCAATCTGTTCATCAGCTTCAGTTATAATGGTAAATAATTTTCCTTTACGAGCTACAACTTCTTGCAGATTAGAAATAATCTTATCATAAAGTACATCTTTCGGTGCAATAGCAATTACAGGCATATTTTCATCAATAAGAGCTATAGGTCCGTGTTTCATTTCAGCAGCTGGATATCCTTCAGCGTGGATATAAGAAATCTCTTTGAGTTTTAGAGCACCTTCTAAAGCAACTGGGAAGTGGAGATCACGACCTAAATAAAGAGCATTTGTAGAATCTTTAATCTTTTTTGCAATTTCTCTAATCTTGTCATTTAATTTTAAAATTTCATCAATTTGCTGAGGAATTTTCCTCAATGCTTTGATATATTCAATACCTTCAACAGGGGAGATACCTCTCATTCTTCCAAATAAGAGACCCAGTAAGAAGAGAATAGTGACCTGTGATGTGAAAGCTTTTGTTGAGGCTACACCAATTTCAGCACCTGCATAAATATAAACACCTCCGTCTGATTCACGCGCAATAGTAGAACCGATACCATTGGTTATACCCATGACTTTTGCTCCTTTAGCACTTGCTTCTTTCATAGCTGCTAAAGTATCAGCTGTTTCTCCAGATTGGCTGACAACAAAAACTAAGGTGTCATCTTCAATAATTGGGTTTCTGTATCTATATTCGCTTGCATACTCAACTTCAACATGAAGTCTAGCCATTCTTTCGATTAGATATTTTCCTAATAAACAAGAATAATATGAAGTACCACAAGCTAGAAGCTGAAGTCTTTTAATTTTTCTAAGTTCACTTGGAATCATATTTAAACCACCTAATCTGGCAGTGGCCATACTGTCGTATAATCTACCACGAAAAGCGTGTCTAACAGTAGTAGCTTGTTCAAAAATTTCTTTGAGCATAAAGTGTTTGAAACCATTTTTTTCTACAGAAGAAGCTTCCCATTCAACTGTTGCTATTTCGGGGTCAACCGGAACATTGTCTAATGTTGATATTAAATAATTATCTTCGTTAAGGACAGCAATTTCATTATCATTAAGATAAATCACTTTATTAGTGTGAGTAAGGATAGCATTTACATCAGAAGTAAGGAAGTAAGCATCATCACTTACACCTAAAATGAGGGGAGAACCCTTTCGGGCAGCTATCATTTGTTTAGGATTATCTTTGCAGAAAACTGCGATACCGTAAGTACCTTCAACCAGATGAAGAGAAGCTCTAACAGCCTCCTCCAAAGAATGGTGTTTTTTATAAAAGTAACCAATTACATGGGCTAAAATTTCTGTATCTGTTTCACCTTCCACAAAATCATCATGTTCGGTAAGTATTTTTCGGAGTTCTTTGTAGTTTTCTATGATTCCGTTATGGACTAGAGCAATGTTATTATGTTTATCATGATGGGGATGAGCATTAAGTTTAGAAGGCTCTCCATGTGTAGCCCAACGTGTATGAGCTATGGCAATATGAGACATAGTATGTTCAGGTTGCGGTAGAGAAGATTCTAACTCTATAATCTTTCCTGCTTCTTTAAATATTTTCAACTGATCATTATTATAGATTGCTATGCCTGAGCTATCATATCCGCGATATTCAAGTTTTTTAAGGGCAGCTAAGACAATTGGCACAGCACTTTTTTTACCTAAATAACCAACTATTCCACACATTATTTTATCTCCTCGAAACCATTATTAATTTTGTATATTACAATATTTAGAACAATAAAAACGACTACAGAAGCTGTCAAGATAGAAATTGAAGTTATACTATAACCTTCTAATATTTCTAGGTATTTCATAGGTATCAGTTCTCTACCAACCAAGATAGCTAAGGCATTATTAAGGAAATGAGCTAGCATAGGTAAATAAATTGATTTACTAGTGTAGAGGAGGTAACCTAACCAAATACCTAAGAAAGTAATCGGTAATAATTTATAGAAATCTAAATGGAAAACTGCAAAGAGAATCCCAGTGATTATAATACTTGCCCAAACTCCTTTCTTTTCGAAGAAACGTGGTAACAAACCTCTAAATAAAAGCTCTTCAAAGATAGCTGGAGCAAGAGCAATAACACCTAAGACAACAAGTAAAGGAAGCTGTTGACCTGTCATGAGTTCCATCATACCTGCGAAGTACTCTTCTGGTATTGGATAAAAATAGTTGACTATGTTGGTTAATCCAGAAGATATGATGATAGTAGGTATAGCCAGTAATGGCACTATAATAAAATTAGATATTTTTGATGCTTTATATCTTAAGAAATTGCGTGATTCTGCCCGAACCTGAGCTTTATCTTCGCCTTTCTTTTTCTTAAATAAGAGGTTAATAAAGAGAAGTACTGGAAGCCCAATGATGAAAACTTGTGTTTTAAGAACTCCATTCATTAGAACTTCTTGATCAATACTACCATCACTATAAGCTTCTCTTTGCCAACCGAAACCAACATAATAAAGTAGTCCCAACATTATCATATAGAAAACGATACCAACAGCTGGAGTAAGTAATTGACCTTTATTCTTCTTGATACCTGAAAGCGAAGTTTCAGACTGGGTCCTGAAAAGAACTTTTTCGGATGCAAAGACTTTTATTGTTACAATGATAGCTATAATATTCAATATTATTGTAGAACCTACAGTTAAAGCAAAGTGAACATAATTGATACCTGATAGCATAATCTCTTTAAAGAGAAGTGATATATTGATTATTGGGATAAATGCTAATCCTTTATTCATCTCAAAGCCAGGGAACATAGAAATCATAGCTAGCATCATCGCAACTAACATAATTGGACTTTCATAGCTTCTCGCTTCTTTCATATTTCTGCTGTAAGTTGAAATTGTCAGTAAAATAGCACTAAATAAGAAAACTATTGGTAATAGAGATAGTAGAACCCAGATAAATGAAGATAGAGGGATATTCGCTCCAACCATAGAACCACCTACCTGACTAACCATCTGTCTAAATGAGAAATACATAGAAACCATATTCACAAAGACATTAACCAAGCTAGCTGTAACAATAGTAAAGAATTTACCCATTACTATTTCATTTCTTGTCACCGAAGATACTAGAAGTGTTTCAAGGGTTTTTCTTTCTTTCTCACCAGCAACTAAATCAGTAGCAACAACTGCTCCACCACTAATAAGTAGCATTATTAGTAGATAAGGGAGAACTCTGCCCATTACCATGCCCAACATCTGCTGAGATGAAGCCACATTAGTCATCTTAGCTTCTTGGGAAAGTGGGTTTAAGAAAGCATCATTTTCTGCAAGATCTGTAATTTCACTTAGTCTAACCCTAATTAAATCTTTTTCAAAGTTACCAATAAGAGATTTGACATCTTTTAAAGCTAGATTACTTTTATCGGATGAACCATCATATTTATATTCAAAGAAATAAGTTTGCGGTTGTGAGAATGATACGGAATCTAACTTCACAATAGCATGAATAACGCCTTCTTTCAAGAGAGTATCTATCTCATTTTTTCCATTAAATATCTTGATTCTTTCATTACTTGATAGTTTTTGTTGAATATTATCTACAATATAATTAAGCTCTTGATTATTGTAGTTTGCATAATCATCGAAGTTTTCAAGGGCTATAACCTTAGTCTCCTCTTCCATTTTCTGAGTTTGACGACTCATCAAAGATGATACACCAATAAAGAGAACAGGGTAGAGAATAAGAGGTAAAAGAATTGTTGAGAAGAGGGTGCGTTTGTCTCTGTAGACTTCTAATAGTTCTTTTAAATATATTTTTCTTACTTTTTTATAATTCATGATCTGCCACCTCTTCATCGGTCATTTTATTCACATAATAGACAAATATATCATCTAAATCTGATAGCTGAGTCTCTTGTCTGAGAGCCTCTAGACTACCTTGTGTAAGTATCTTACCTTGATGAATCATTACAATTCTATCAGCAAGCCTTTCAGCTTCACGCATTATATGGGTTGAGAAAAGAACGCTTTTACCTTCGTCTTTTGACCTCTTTATAAAAGAAACAATATTTCTCGCTGTTAAGATATCAAGTCCAGAGGTTGGCTCATCAAGTATCATGACTGGTGGATTATGGATTATTGAACGTACTATTGAGACCTTCTGTCGCATACCAGTAGATAGAAAATCTATTTTTTTATCTAGAAATTCTTGCATATCTAACATATCTGCCATTTCCGAAATTCTACTATCTGTAACCCTTCGCTCTAAACCATAGAGATCTCCAAAATATCTGAGAAATTCCCTAACTTTAAGTCGAGTGTATAGACCTGTATCACCTGAAAGAAAACCTAAGTTCCTTCTAACATCATGTCCTTGTTTAACTATATCATATCCTTCAATCTCAGCAGTACCTGAAGTAGGTTCAAATACTGTGGATAAAATACGCATTGTTGTAGTTTTGCCAGCACCATTAACGCCTAGCAAACAAACTATCTCACCCTTATTTACTTCAAAAGAGACCTTATCTACTGCTGTGAACAAATCTCCATCCTTTTGGGTGAATTGCTTGGTTAAATTCTTAACTTCTATCATTTTTCAGTCCTTGCTTTATAATTAAAACTCAAAAGTTAACTATCAAGGCATGTTATTATGTGTCAATCTTTTTTTTCTCCCCTAATTCCCTTCCTTGCTAGCTTTACTGATATTCTCTCCATAGATTCCTAGAACTTCTAGAAGATAGTAACAATCAAGGACTAGTCTGGAGTCTGTTTTAATCACATTTATAGTACACAAACTGTATTAAAACAGCTAAGCTAAGATCATATATAAGAGTATAAAGAATAAAAAAGACCCTCATATTGGCATTTATGAGGGTCATACTGTATCTTATCTTGGTTTAGTTAAGATGGAAAGGATATAAATCAATATCCTCATCTATCTTTTTCACAAATTCAAAAATTAATTTAGCAGTGTTTTCTAAGTCTTTTAAAGAAATAACTTCATTAGGAGAATGCATGTAGCGATTTGGAATAGAAATTACTGCAGTTGCAATTCCTCCATTTAGCTTGAAGAAAGAGTCAGCATCAGTACCAGTTCTATTAGTATCAACACTTACTTGATAAGGTATTTTCTTTTCTTTAGCAGTCTCAATCAGCATTTTCCAAACTTTAGGGTTTAGAGAAGATCCCATAGCAATAACTGGTCCTCCTCCAATTTTGACATCACCGAAGATTCTCTTATCAACTCCTGGATGATCTGATGAGAAAGTTACATCAACTGCAATACCAATAGTTGGTTTTAGAGTATCTGCAATAGTATAGGCACCTTTCCCATTTGATTCTTCACAGACTGTTGATACACTGTGAACAGTTGTTAGAAGTTGTTCCTTCTCTTTAGCTAGGTAGTATTGAACTAAACCAGCAACAAAAACACCTGTTTTATTATCAGCTGCTTTGCTGACTACTATGTCATCAGTTAGTTCTTCGTAACCAGGAGTAAAGGTAGCAAAATCTCCAATAGAAACTCTTTTTTCAGCTTCTTCTTTATTCTTTGCTCCAATATCTAACCAAAGTTCTTCAATTTTGTCAAGAGCTTTATCTCCACTTTTTACCATGTGGGCAGCTTTTTTCCCAAAGATAGCTCTAACTATTTGGCCTTCATGGACAATAGAAATTCTAAGACCAGGTAATAAGGTTACATCAAGTCCACCTAAGACTCTAACATATACATAACCATCACTATCTATATGATTAACCATAAAACCTATCTCATCACCATGACCAGCAATCATAACTGAGAAATCAGTTTTACCTTGGGTAGTTGCAACAACATTACCATTAATATCTGATTCAACTTTATCAGAATAATCTTTTACGAAATCATAATAAGCTTTTTGTCCTGCATATTCAAAACCAGATGGACCTTGAGCAGTAACTAAATTTTTATAGAATTCTTTTAATTTTTTATTCACTTTAAACTCCATTTATTAACAATTGTTAGCAGTTCCGGCTGCGAACGGATTACCAGTACTTTCTTCTTTCTTCTTTTTTGGCGCATCTTCATGAGGAACGATGCAGAGGAATTTCATAACAGTTTCACCAGTATTTTTAAATTGGTGATAAATATCAGGATCAACATAGATAACGTCATATCTTTTGAAAGGTTTCTTTTCTCCTGCAAGAACTAACTCACCTTCACCTTCAAGGACAAATACCTCATGTTCCCAAGCATGACTGTGGAAAGGAGTGTTACCACCAGGCTGTACTTCAAACATTCTGAGAGCAAAATTAGGTGCGCTATCTTTTTTGGAGATTAACCATCTAATTTTAGTTCCAACAGCACCTTCTACATTCACATCTTCTAATTTGACTTTGTCAAAGGAGACTAATTTCATCTTTACCTCCAGCGGTTTCTTTATTTTTAGAGATAATAATATTTTTTAGTCCTACTGTCAAATAAAATTATTACTTTATTAGATATTATAGGACTCTGCTTGATACTTATGAAAATAATTTCACTTTATCTTGACTGATTTACTAGTTAAAAATAGGAGTCCCTTGTAAAATTATTATAAAAAGGAAAAATTGAATGCAGAAAATTAAGAATATCGCCATCATTGCTCATGTTGACCACGGGAAAACAACCTTAGTAGACGCAGCTTTGAAGCAAGCAGGTGTTTTTCGTGTTAATGAGAAAATTGAAGAAAGGGTGATGGATTCTAACGATATAGAGAAGGAGAGAGGTATCACAATATTCTCAAAGAATGCATCTCTCTTTTATAAAGATTATAAGATAAATATTGTCGATACTCCGGGTCATGCTGACTTTGGAGGAGAGGTTCAGAGAATAATGAAGATGGTGGACTCTGTTCTTCTACTAGTAGATGCTTACGAAGGTCCTATGCCTCAAACTAAATATGTATTAAAAAAGTCTTTAGAATTAGGAATCAAACCAATAGTTGTTATTAACAAAATTGATAGACCAAACTCTAAACCTCATGATGTTCTTGATGCAATATTTGAACTTTTTATGGAACTTAATGCTAATGATGAACAGTTAGACTTTCCAGTTGTGTATGCTTCAGCTAGGGATGGCTATGCAAAAATAAATTTGGAAGATGAATCAGATAACATTTTTCCTCTCTTAGATACTATTTTAGAGAGTGTAGATGACACACAAGGTGATAGAAACAAGCCTTTGCAAATGCTTACTTCAGCTATTGAATATGATAATTATATCGGTAAGTTAGGTACTGGTAAAATCCATAATGGTGAGATTTCTGTAGGGCAAGAGGTAGCTTTAATTAAGAGAGATGAAAAAGTAATTTCATTTAAAGTATCTAAACTATTCACATTTGATGGTTTAAAGAAGAAATCAGTTTACACAGCTTATGCTGGAGATATTGTTTCTGTTGCTGGATCCGATTTTATTGATGTTGGTGAAACAATCTCTGATAAAGATAATTTAGAAGCTTTACCTTCGATAGATATTGATGAACCTACTATTGCTATGGAATTTATGGTAAATGATTCTCCTTTTGTAGGGAAATCGGGTAAATGGGTAACTTCTAAAAAGATATGGGAAAGATTACAAAAAGAACTACAAACAAATGTATCCTTAGTTGTTGAAAAGACAGCTTCAGCTGATACTTTTGTAGTAAAAGGTAGAGGAGAACTTCAGCTTTCAATCTTAATCGAAAACATGAGAAGAGAAGGCTATGAACTCCAGGTTTCTAAACCGAAAGTTATTTTAAAAGAAATTGATGGAAAAGTTCATGAACCTATTGAACTAGCTATTGTAGATGTTTCTGAAGAGTTTGTTGGAACAGTAATTGAGATGATGGGAAAAAGAAAGGGTGAATTAGTTAATATGAATTCTGCTGTGGATGGTTATTCTCGTTGCGAATTTACTATTCCAGCTCGTGGACTTATCGGTTTTAGAAATGAGTTTATGACTGTTACCCGTGGTACAGGTATCATAAATCATAGTTTCTTTGAATATGAATTGCACAAAGGAGAAATATCTGGCTCTAATCATGGTTCTTTAATTGCCATGGAGGCTGGTGTTGCTTTAGGATATTCTTTGAACAATTTCCAACCAAGAGGTGTTCTTTTTATTCCTCCTAATACTCAGGTTTATGCTGGCATGATTGTTGGGCAGCATTCTAAAGATTCAGATCTTGTAATAAACGTTATTAAAGGGAAAAAGCTAACTAATGTTCGTGCTTCAGGAAGTGATGATGCCCTTAAACTGACTCCTCCAAGGAAGTTCTCTTTAGAACAAGCACTTGAATATATTGGTGATGATGAACTTTTGGAAGTAACTCCTGATGCTATTAGAATGAGAAAGAAAATACTAAATCACTTAGATAGAAAAAGATTCGATAATAAAAAAATTGAGGTGAATTAAGGTATAGACCTTTTGAAAACTTCACATACACATTTTGGATAAATCCGTAGAGATGTAATTGTTACATCTCTACGGGTAAAAACAAAGGTCGATGCTTGATGCTTCCCTAAAAAAATGGGTTCAGGATTAATCACAAAAGTCTACTGCATTATTAGGTTAAAACTTACTAAAGGGGATAAAGAAGTCCAACTGATGTTTGAAAGATCTATTAAAAGTATAAGTATATCTGAAGCCAAGTTTAAACTCTATACTATCAAGCAAGTTATAATCAAAGATGATTTCATTTCCTAGAGCATTTTGTTCTTGGTAAGTAGTTTTATTATCTTTAGTTATAGCCGATTTAGCATATCCAGCTAGAAAAGCAGTATAGATTCTTTTTAAGAAAATAATATTATCTATACCTCGTTCAGGGTAGAATAAGGGTAGATAATACTTAAAACTAGTTTTATATATTCTATCATGTTCAGGTAAGTCTGTATAACCATAAACGTTAGAAAACATATTACCAAACTGGTATTCATTACTGTTTTTCTCTGCAATGAATGAGTTTTCTAAGAGAATGGAATCGCTCTTTCTAAAGCCTTGGAACGAATAATCAGCCATAGCATAGAACTGTTGAGCCTTATTCACTTTTAGAGATTTCTTAAAACTAAGTAAATAGTTTTGTCCTAAAGGTGAATAAAAGTGATTTTTAGCTCTTATCTTGGAATAGTTGAAACTAAGATCACCTTTGAAATAATTTATCTTAAAATCAGCATCATTAATAAAATTTAAGATATTTCTAGCTTTATAACGATCTAAGTGATAAAATCCTAGGTTTAGATTGAAGTAGCCCTTATAAGAAGCTAGACCAAAATGATATGGTAGTTTTAAGGATGAACCATAAGTTATTTCTTCAAATTTATCACTGGTAAAGTTAGAGTTTGCATGAGATATCTCAGATAAAATATTAGGATAGTGTTTTGACATAATATTTGATACTGTAGTCTTTATCCCTTGATTCGAAAAGTTAAATTGTGTCTTAGCATGAATAGTAAAAGTACGCATAGGGTTTTGGGAGATGGTATAAAGAAATAGATCTTTCTGGTCATAACTTAGGCGAACTCTTTTAAAATCTATTAGATTATAGAAAGGGTTGATTTTTTTTGAAGTAAAAGATCTACCATTATCTAATTTTAGGATATGAGAGCACTCTTTCGTTAGATCTTGGAAGTCATTCCAGAAAATTGGAGTCCAGAATTCTTGGTCTAAATCAACTTTTCTTAGCTGATTACCCCAATATCTCATTGAGGAAAATACTAATAGGCTATCTTTTATAGTTGGTTGGCCTGCACTAACCTCTGGGTAAAATGTTTGATAAGCTAAGGTATCACCTAGAGATAAAGAACATATATTATATACATTATTTACTGGATATGAAAAGAATATCTTCTGATTAGCTACTGATAAATCTTTTATTGGATCAATTGAATAAGGTGTAATTTTCTCTTGCCTTTTATTATCCAAGTTATAACTATATATAGCTGATTGGCCTAAAAAATTCTCAATCACATATAGCAATCTATTATTATCGTACCAAACAAGATCATGAAAAGAGTAACAGTTGGGATTTGGAATCGCCTCAATCAAGGAGCCATCACTGAAACTTAAGATCTCAACACTCTGATCAAAATCTGCATTGTAAGAGACAAGTCCTATTAGTTGATGATTAGGAGATAAGACAGGTTGTTGGTATATATTATTATTTCCAAGATATCGTCTCTCATTAGTTTCAATATTTAAGATTGCTATTCTTGAAAAATCAAAATTATCAAAGTTAGGATAAGCGAAATTCTGACTCCACAAGACATAAGGTTCTGTGAAAGTAATTTTATCAGTATTAGTATATCCAAGATCTGCTAAGTATGTCATTTCTTCTTTTTCATCAAGTTTAATAATTTTAGGACTTTCTTCATAGCTGGAATAGACAGCGATTATCTCATTACTTTTTAATAAATGAGGGTGAGTGTAGGAAGTATTCTTAAGATAGTTCTCTTCAGACAAATATGGCTTGCTAACATCAGGTGGAAGTGAGCTAATATCAGATCTAAATTTAGCTTTATAATAATCATGTGTTTTGCGATAAAACTCTGCTAAAGATAAACCTGTATGCTTTTTGAATGCCGATGAGTATGGAAAAAAGATATTATCAAAGTATTCAACATCTTTTACTATTTGTTGCCATTTACTAAGACCGAACTCAAACATAAAATAGTCTTGAGCTAGTACTCCTAAATATAGTTGCGAAGGTTGCTTCCTTAGATAAGAACTATTTAGTAACTGGTTGATTGTGAAATCTTGATTGTTGAGGGCAAAATCACGATAGTTATCATAAGATTTTAGTTCAAATTTCCTTTGAAAAGATCTTAATAAATCTATGGTTTGAGTCTCTTCTTTAGGATTCTCAAACCAATCTGGGTAAAGAGCTTTTTTGGCCCCTTGTAAAGATTTACCACCAGTCAGATTATATGTATATTGGAGTAAATCTTTTTTAAATTCTGTAAAGTTCAGAGAAAGAGGGATCTCGGTAAGTTGCTGGAGATTATTTAAGGAGATAGGGTCATAATCTAATTTCGTCTGATCTTTCTTTTTGAATGAACTCTCTACAAAGTTATAAAAATCAAAATTTAGATTATCAGACATAAATTTAGCATCAATGATAATTCTATCAGTCTTCAGTAAAGGTTTCATTTCTGGTTGTTCAGTGATAATAAACTGTAAAAATGAGGCTACAAGTTTAGCCCTTTCTTTATATGTTACATCATAGATAACTTGAGTACTATCAACCTGAATATATTGCCATTTAGGTAGATAGAAAAAAGGGATAGCCTGTAAAAGAACTGACAAAGAAATCAGAGTTAATACTAAGACTATTTTTTTCATAAGCTAGGGAAATACATTATTTAGTAACTGAATAAATATTTAAGGCTAGAGAAATAGTGGCTAGTAGGGCAGTGTAGATATGCCAAGGGAACTCACGAGGTGGTGGAACTACTATAGTATCTCCTTCAAAGATGAGAAGTTGGTCTTCTGATGCTTCAACAGAACTAGAAAACCATAGGTCACGTATCTCTACATCAAAAATTTCACCACTTTTTCTTATTAATCTGATTTCTTTTACATCACGGATGTTTTTAATACCACGAGCTAAGGCTAAAGCATCAGTTAGCTTCAAGGGCTCATATATCTGATATTCTCCTGGACTTGTAACATAACCAATTATATTGACTTTATGACCATAGATTTTTTCTACATAGATAGTGACTACAGGGATAGTAACATAAGGAAGAAGTCTCTTTTCAATTAACTTACGTAATGAAGAGATATTCATACCCTCAGCTTTAATGTTCCCTAGGAGAGGATATTCAATTCCTCCATCTGGTAAAACCCTTATTGATTGTTTAGTAAACTCGGCATGCCCCATAACAACAATTGATATTATGTCACCCTTTTGAAGAATATATTTCTCGGTTTCTATTACCGATAAAGAATCATTTGGCTCTAGATCACTTGATGTTAAGCCTCTAGCAATATCTTCTTTAGTTATGACAGGTATCCCTTCATTATCTTCAATCTGAGCAAAAAGAGAAGCCATAGAAAGAATCAGAAGGAGAAAAAGATATATTTTGAGATTATTTACATTCATAATTAACTCCATAGTTTTATCAATATAGTCAAGATAGTTTTATCAAGAAAAGTCGTCAATACTTAATATTTAAGTTCTTTGAGTTCAAGAAGTTTTTGTTGGTATTCTTGAAGTTTAGTTTCCCAGTAAACTTGGCCATTGATTGTTTTATAGATACCAGGATAAGTAAAATACTCAATTTTCCTATTCTGCATATTCTTTACTTTCATAGCTAATGGGATAGCTTTCTTAACAGTTAGATTAGTTTCTGCATCTTGTAATATTTGTCTTCCAATATTAGTAGAAGTAAAGAAGTCTTGTTGAGTAAACTTCTTATAAAGCTCTAACATGAAATCTTTTTGTCTCTTAATTCTATTATGAGAGCCTGTTTTATAGTCAATGTTTCGCATATCTTTAGATATAAAAGTAATGTATAACCAAGATGTATAGCCATCTATGATATGAAGTCCTTGATTCACATAATACTGTTTTGCAAAGCTTTCAGGGATATCAACTTTGATGCCTCCTAAATGGTCTATGAATTTGATCCATGCAGGTCTATCTTGACAGAAATAGTAGTCGATCTTCTTGTTAGTTATAGTTTGAATTCCATTAACTAAGCCACTAGTTCCTTCATATAGATATGTTTCGTATAAGGTTTTTGTCCCTGACACAGCATCAGGTATTGCTGTAAACCAAGGGAGGTGACCAGCTAGAAGCAATTCTTGCTCCGGATATATAGTTATTAGGATATAAGTACGTGGTAAACCAGCATAGATAATATTAATTTGAGTAAATTCTTTAACTTGGGGCATTTCTGGGTGTTTAACTTGGATTACAGGTTCTTCAGGTGGGGACGTTACTTCTTCTGTTACTTTACAAGGGATACAATAAACTTCCCAGGGAGTAATTTCTTGGTCTAGGTTTAGCTTAGAAAGGTCAGCATTTTTCTTAGCTCCTTTAGCAGACATAATTAGTTCAAAAAGAGTTGTTTTGACTTGCACAGGATAAACGCCAGGATCATTAACACATCCACCAATACCTGCATATATAGAATCATTTTCTTGTGAACAACCTCTTAAGGTTAGTAGTATCATAATTATGATAATAATTATCATTATTAGTGAGATTATATATGAGGCTATTTTTCCGCGGGAAAGGTTCTCTCTTTCTTTCTGTTTAAACGTCATCATAGTCATCATCTTCAATGTCAATATAGTCTGATAATCCTAAGAAATCTTTAACAATGTCTTTAGTCTTTTCGAAAACACTTTTCTTCTTAACATTTTTATATGATTTATTACTAGGTAAAATATTTTTTATATTCTCACTGTCGCTATTATTGTTACTATCATCATCATAATAGTCAGGTTTACGTTTTAATCTTTTTTTCTTCTTCTTGCTTCCATCTTCTAAAGTATAGTAGTAATACTCATAACCATAAGAATAGTAATCATAATAGGCAGTGTCAAAGAGATCATTTATTACTCCATTAGCAACGAAACCAGAGCAAGATGCATTAACAATACTCAATTTTTTAAAGACCCGATTAACGCTCTTAAGAGTAGTTGTGTGCATTTTGCAGGTTAGTAAAGTATAGTCCAAATGACTTATTAGAATAGATGTTTCAGGAAAGTACATATAGGCTGGAGTATCTATAATAACTATGTCAGCTTTAGATTTAATAGCTTTTATATAGTCAGCAAATTTATCACTATGATAAAGTTTATTTACACTTGGAGGGAGCTTACCTGATGGAAGAATGTAGAGGTTCTCGTAACGAGTTTCAATTATAGCGTCTTCTAAATTAATTTGCTCAGTTACAACCTCAGAAAAACCTGGATAATCGCGGAAATCATAATAACGAGAAATTCTTGGATTGTAGAAGTCGGCATCAACAAGTAATACTTTGGTGTTATTTCTAGCTAAAGCAACAGCAAGGTAGTTAGAAATAGTAGATTTGCCTTCACCTTTGATTGAACTTATAATACCAACTAGGTTGTTCTCTTTGTTCATAATCATATATTTAAAATTGAGAGCTATCTCATTGAAGACTGCTAGAACAGATTCTTTTAACTTATTATTTTCGCTAGTATCTTTTTGAGTTAATATATCTAGTTCCATTGGACTGAAATCTAGTTTTGGTACTGTACCAACTATTGGTACTTCAGGATAATGTTGAACAAGGGTCTTGACAGTTCTAATCTTGTTATCAAACATATTTAGAAGCATAGCTAGCCCAAAGCCTAGTCCTAAACCAAGTATTGTTCCGATTAAAAGGTTTAGCTTAAGTTTATTATTAGATGGTCTTGATGGGACAACAGCTTGCTCAAGTTGAACAATTCTGTAGGCATCAATGCTTGAGCTTAATCTCATCTCACTAAGTTGAGTTTGTAAATTTATGATAATTGCACTTAAAGCATCTTTTTGTCTGTGTAAGTCATTTAATAAAGAAGAAACCTCTGGATTTAGCTCCATACTCTTGATTATTCTTTCTAGGGCTATCTTTCTCTGAGAAAGCGAGATTACTTTAGTTTCAGACTTGATTAAATCTGATAATATTTGTTGTTTTAAAGGGTTATTACCCACACTTTTTAACTGAACATTTTGCTCAGCTCCTTCTTCAATTAGGGTTGTAATATTAGCTATATTTCTTCTAATACCAATAACTTTAGGATGATTTTCTCCATAAGAAGTTAAAGCACGAGCTAGGTCAACCTCTAAGTTGAGAAGTCTCATTTTCAAGGGCTCACTATAAGTTGTTTCTGTGGTATATTCAGAATCTTCTTCCTTAAGTCTAGATTTCAAAGCTCTAATATTGGCATTTTCAGATTCAAGTTCAACCTCAGTATTGGAGAGGATATCTTTAAAAGAACTTAACCTCTTAAAATTATCTTCGATATCGCCTGAGAAATTCTTGAAATTATGTTTTCTATATAGATTTTCAATAGTAACATTCAGTGAGTCGAGCTCTCTATTGTTTCTTTCTAATTGCTCTTCAAGATAACGAATAGTCTGAGCATAATTATCATTTCTTATAGACATATCATAATCATTGACAGCATAGTAATAGTAGTTAGCTATCTGGGCAGCTATGTTAGGATTAGTATGACTAGATGTAAGGTTAATGACTCTTTCTTCATCTCTCAAGGTAGAAGTTTCAATAGAACCTTTAATAGCACCTGGAGAAACTTTACCATCCATATAGCGTGACACTCTAGTTGCTACATCAGAAGATTCTATAATTTGAATCCAGGTTGAAAGTTTCATTTGTTCTTTGAGTACAGGCTTCTGATTAATGACTTTAAGTTCCATAATATCGTTATTAATCAGTAGCTTAGTAGCTGCTTTATAGATAGGAGTCTGGTTTATGGAATAAATATAGGCAGCTAAAATTACAGCAATTGTTATTAAGATAATCATTAATTTATAACGATAAGCTATTTCTAAATAGTCCATGATATTTATCTCATCTTCAAAGATATTTTTCTTAGGACTAGCTTGTTGGTTATTTTGATAACCTAATATTTGATTAGAGCTTATAGCTTGCTGATCTTTTTTATTGGCACTGTCTTGTCCCTTCATGAAATCAGAGCCATAAGAACCAATATCTCTATCACTAATTTTATTCTTTTTAGGTGTTTCTTCTTTAATATTATCTTTTGCAGATGGAAGAGCATTATTGCTAGTATGATTGCTTTTGGTATTGCGGTCAATATTGTCAGGAAGGTTTTCTTTCTTAGTACTTCGATTGACAAAAACAGATTTCTTTTCTTGCTCACTTGCCTTAGAAGATTGATCGTTCTTATCAATTTCACTTGCTTGGGAAGCAGCTCTCATTGACCTTAATTCTGCAATAGATATTTTTTTATCTGCCATATTTTTATTGTCCGTTGTTCTCTAAATCTTGAAAAACTATTTCTACTAAATCTTTATCTATCAGTTTAATCTGTTCCATGGATGCTATATCCATAGAAATCTTACAAACACGGTTAATTTCTCGAGGTATTCCTTTAGTTTTACTATGGATTAAAGCTCGTGCCTCAGAAGCAAAAATGTCTTCCTTTGCTCCAGCTATCTTCAGTCTATGTTGAATATACTGGCTTGTATCATCAGCACTGAGATGGGTTAAATGATACCGCATTCCAATTCTTTGGTTAACTTGTGGTAATTTTTCAACATTCTTGATTAAAGCTGGCTGTCCAATAAATATTATAATTATAGGGCTATCATAACCGAAGGTGATATTTGTTAAATCTTTTAAATAGTCTAAATCACGAGAAGCAATTTTTTGGGCTTCATCAAATAAAAGAAAGAGCCTATTATTGGAATTATTAATTCTATCTTGAAGCAATTTTCTTAGTTTTATTTCTAGTGAGTATCTACGTGAAGGTAGTTTATCAGGGTCTTCTTTTGTTAATTGGTAGAGAATTTCTTTCATTATTTCTGCATAACTATATGAAGTTGAGTTGATGTTTACTATCATGTTTGTAGGATTATCATTCTTCAATGAATCAATTAAAACTAGTTTTGTTATAGTCTTTCCAGTACCTACTTCTCCACTTAGCATTCCCATATTCATAGAGCCTGATTCAGTAACATAGTGAAGTCGTTCTAAAGCTTCTAAGTGATCACTACTTTTGTAGTAGAACCGGGGATCGTTATTATCTTGAAAAGGAGGAAGGTTTAACTTCCAAAAAGAATAATAATCTATCATTTAAGCTCCTCTTTTCTTTGCTTACTAAGCTTAATTTCAACTCTTCTATTTTTTTCTCTATTTATTTCTGTATCATTTGGGGCTAGTGGTTTAAACTCCCCATAACCCATTATCTGCAATTGGTCAGCAGAAAAATAGTTATTTCTCAGAAAGAATTTTACAATACTGAGTGCTCTAGCTGTTGATAATTCCCAGTTGGAAGCAAATCTAGTTGTGGATATTGGAATATTGTCTGTATGACCTTCAATTCTAATACTCCAACTATCACCATCACTAATAATGGCTTGTATTTCTCGGGCAATATCTAAAAGAGTAGATTGAGAGTCCCATTTTAAATCAGCTTTTCCACTCTCAAATAATATTTCCCCCGGAATAGATATAACTTTTTCATTTAAATCTGCAACTTCTTCATATAAAGTAGAATCTACAGCAACTTCGTTTTCTGAGAGAATCTTTTTTGATTGCTCTTCAGCAACATTTTGCCAGCCAATTTCTGTATCTTTTATTAGGTAAAAGAAAACAAAAAATATTAATAATAGAGTCATCATATCTGAATAAGGTACTAAGCTTACATAAAATCCAGAAAAATCACTCTCAGGACTATCAAATTCATTTCCTTGGCGATTCTGATGGTCTTCAGCAATATCGTATTTGCTTGTTTTTATTTTATCTTTATCATTCAAAGAATTAAACATATATTTTTTCGAGGCCAGCTTTTATTAATTCTGAATTCTTTTTATTCATTATTCCTATAACACCTTCTATGATTATTTTTCTACTCATAAAAGAATACTCTGCTTTTGTAGCCAGCTTACCAGCCATTGGTCTAAAAAGAACAACCGAAATAATTAATCCATAAAGAGTAGTAACAAGGGCTAGACTCATAGCTTTAGGAATTACAGTTGGGTTTGTTATATTGCCTAGCATTGCTATTAGTCCAATAACTGTACCTATCATTCCAAATAGTGGGGCTATATTACTAGCAACTGAAAATATCTTGGCAGAATTTTTATGCTTGTTGAGTATAGAATAGGATTCTTTTTCTAAGAGGCGGGGTATTTCTTCAGCTGGGAGGTTATCTGTAATAAGCTTAAGTGCATCTTTAAAGAAAGGAAATTTCTGTACTTCATCATAGTCCATGATCTCTTTTATTGTTACCGAACGGGAATCTTTACTTATTGTAACTATAGTTTCCACTAATTCATCGTGCGAAATATGATCCTGAGGAGTATTCTTGAAGAAGTCTTTCAAGGCTCTCACAAGTGATGTTGCAGAATAAGTACTGATTAATGAAGTAATAGTACCACCAAATGTTACTAAAAGAGCTATTGGGTCTAAATATGAGGAGAGATCTCCTTTATTATTAATAGCAATAAATAAAATTAATACACAGAGAAATCCACCAATAAAAGTAGAAATTTTCATAAATAATTTATCCTTAATAATTTAAAATATAACGTATCTTCTGGAGAGAATGATTAATAATCCTCTCTGCTTCATCTTCTTGAATATTTCCAATTACTTCCATGTCTTCTTTGAGAATTATTACGGCTCTTTCAGAAAGTTGAGAAAAGAATTTTTGTCTAATTTTATCAGGAATGCATTTTAAGAATTGTACC
This sequence comes from Cloacimonadales bacterium (SeqCode), assembly GCA_963678375.2. GTDB lineage: Bacteria > Cloacimonadota > Cloacimonadia > Cloacimonadales > JAFGVF01 > JAEKNW01. Next base: position 391,131 of record OY782831.1, on the reverse strand, counting down.
ATTTCTAAATGACTAAATTCACTGTTAATTTGCTCAATCTGTACATTTTTGAGACTTAAGATATCGTCCATAAGGAAGATCTTCTTTTTAACTTCCTCTGCTAGCTCAGGTTTCAACTCTTTTAACTTGTTGAAGAGTGTTTGAGCAACATTTAATGAACAGGAGTTTATGAAATTAATCATAGTCTTAACATTATTAATTTTAACTGGATTTTTATCTAAGGCTTCAAGATATTTTTGATACATACCCACAACCATTATCTTCATATCGAGTTGTAAAACACTTTCCATTTCTATTATATTTGTAAGTACGTCATCAACTGGACCGTCATAAAATTTAAAGAAATAATCTACTTTACTCGCTTCAACTTGAGTCAGAATCAATGCAATTTCTTTTGGATTCTCCTCTTTAACAATAGATAGGAAATTGCTATTAGATAACTCGTTTAAGAAGTCTAGATTTGTATGCTCTTCAGTTTCATCATCTTTTAAAATTTTGACTTGAACTGGTTTTTGATAGTTTGTGGATGAGTGATTATTACTTGGTGCTTCTGGGGTAGACCTCATTCTAAAATCAATTCCATCACCAATTTTTAACTGGTCAAGATTAGAGATTTTTATTCTTCTTAAGGACTTAGCAATTATTCTTGTAGAGTTTCTGATATTATTAACGATTAGCATTGCTAGCAAAAAGCCTAATAAGATAATAATATTACTAAAACTAAAAAAAGTCCCTTTTGCTTGGTCTAAAACTGGTAAATCAGCGACTATATTGACTTGGTCGTTACCGTTGACATCAATTGAAGATATGCTGGTAACAAGTTCTTCAATCTCTTTCAAAATGTCTTCTTGAATATTTTCAGGAACCCTAACCATAATAGATAGTTTAGTGATTTCTGTTGGAGCATAATCTGTTAAGTCTATGTTAGGCATTGAAGTGTCTGTTTTCCCAACAGGTAATCCAGGTAAACTCAACTTTTGGTCAAGTCGTAAGTCACCTGATGCAGGATCAAATAGATTATACTTCAGATCTATGTCAACAAAGACTACCGATCTATCAACAAAGTTACTTAAGTTCTTTTCTATTCTTTCAGCTAATTCATTTTCTGCTTTTAGCTCTCCTAAAGAGTTTTTTACAGTATCTGCATGCAATGTGCTAGTGAAAAAAAAGAGAGATAATAATATTAATATATATGATTTCATTAGATTTACCCCTATTATGGCAATAATATGATAATAGTTAAATTTGGCAAGTACTTTTTTGCTAGAAGAAGATTGTTTTGCAAATTTTGCACTTTTATAGCCTAACTAGTTATTAATTGTAAAAAAATAGTAGTGTTATTAGTATAACAAAAGAATAAGTATATCTTATTGTTAATAATTGATATAGTTAAAGGAAATCTATTTTGTAATTAATAATATTACTAAATGATAAAGTATAAAATGATTAATGCTAAAATGTGTCAATAAAATGAGAAAATTGACTAAAATATGAATCTTCTTAAAAGCTACATAATAAAAATATGTGAACAATTGTTGATTTTTAGAAATCAATAATAGGCTAATACTAGGAGGTTTTGACATAAGAGATACTAATTAAATTTAGGGTGTCTATTCCTTTATTGTTATTCTCTCAATAGAATACTAGGAAAATATAGAGAGAGAAACAATGAAGATATCATCAATGAAATTTCTCTCAAGAAGGGGGGGATTTTTGCTTGTTTATCAACAAAAAACTAAATCAAACTGAGCATCTCCGAAAAATCTAATAATTATTTGCTTAAAAGTTAACTTAAAATTACAATTAGAATAAGTAGATTATGCTAAATTATTCAAATAAGTCTATAAAGGTAGAGAAGTATATTTTTTTATTGACTATTAGTCTTGCTTAAATAATATCATCTTATAAATAATAGGAGCACCTTAATGAAGTTATTTATACATAAAAAGAAGACTATTTTGCTTACCGTTTATCTGATAATGTTAGTTAGCTTGCTTGTTGCTAACAAGCAATTTGACTTTAATTCTTGGCAAGGAAACTATGATATTCAAGGTCGAAATGCCTTTGACCAGTTTGGTTATCAGATAATGTCTGGAGATTTTAATGGAGATGGTATCGATGATATTATTGCTTCAAGTCCTTCAGCAGATCCTCTTGGAAGAAACTCTGCTGGAGAAGTCTATATTTTTTGGGGTAGTGAGCAAAGTCAACAAAACGTCAGTATGGATTTAAGTTTTGATTTGGCTGATGTTACTATTCTAGGAGCAACAAGCGGGGATAAGCTTGGGTATAGTATTGCAACTGGTTCTTTTAATGGTGATTCCTATACAGATTTTGCTATTTCTGCTCCTTATTGCAATAATGACAACATTCTACAGTCAGGTAAAGTCTATTTGTTCTATGGAAGTCAGTCACTTCCAACAACAATTGATCTAAATAATGACTCAGCTCAGCATGAATTTGTCGGCCAATCAACTAATGACTATTTAGGTCAAAAGGTTTTATTTACTGACTTAAATAATGATAGTAAAGATGATTTAATTATTAGTGCTCCAGAAGCTGATAGTGCTGAGCTTAACAATTGTGGACTTGTATATTTTGTTTGGTCTCATGAAACATATTCTCAGAATGTTAATCTAGCTGAAGCAACTAACATATCTTATATCTCAGGTTTATCGATAAATGATAATCTAGGTAGAACTTTAGCTACTAATAATATGAACAATGATCTCTTTCAAGACTTAATAGTCGGCGCTCCGGGAGTAGATCAAGAAAGTTTGATTAATAATGGTAGGGTTTATCTGCTCAAAGGTCGAACCTTCTTTCCTTATCAAGAGATTTCGCTAACTGATGATAATTTTATAGATATGGAAATTCAGGGAGCTTTTCATTCGTCAAGACTAGGTTCAACTATTGCAGCAGGAGATATTAATGGTGATGGCTTTGGTGATATTGCTATGACAGATTATTCTACTCAAGCTATTTCAAATACTCTTTATATTTTATATGGAAGCAATTCTTTACCTGGAGAAATAATATTAAATGATAATAGTGCAAATGTAAGAATTACTGACCAGACAATTCAGGATAATAAGTTTGCAAGCAAACTCTTTATAGGTAATCTAATACCCACTAATCCTGAAGATTTAATTATCTGTTCACCTCAAGCACTATCTAACAATGGTAATGAAAGTGGATTGGTTCATATTTTATATGGACGTAATCAATTTGAAGCTGACTATGATTTAGCCCTTGCTACTTATGATGAAATATATCATGGACAAGTTGCAAATGCAAACTTAGGCTCATCAATTGCTTTAGCTGATTTCAATAATGATCTCAAAGCAGATATTTTTATAGCATCAATTAATGCTGGTAGTAGTAAGGGAAAAGTTAATTCTATCTATGGTGGAATTCCTTGGGTATGGAACCTTTTACCTATTGATGGAGCAACTAATGTAGATATTGATCAGGCAATAGCTTTTTCTCTTTCTGATAATCAAGAGATAGATTTAAATTCAATTGAGGTTAATATAGCTGGAACAAGTTATGATATAAATAGTAGTAATTTATCTTATAGTGGCTCAGGTAACTTTTATAGAATCACTATTGCACCTGAGTCTTACTTTGGATATGATCAAATTATCAATGTTACAATTAATGCTTCAGATAATGAAGGTTGGCAAATACCTACAACAAACTATAGATTCTTCACCCGTGAAGATACTGACCCTCCTTTCACAAATCAATGGTTACCTGCACCTGACGAGCAGGGAGTAGTTGTAGATACTAATATTGAGTTTAATGTCTATGACTTAGGAGAAGGAGTTGACTTATCTTCAATTATTGTTAATGTTAATGGAACAAACTACTATTCAGGATCTCCTTACTTCTCTCATTTAGGAGAGGTTAATAACTTTAGAATAATTATTGATCCTCCTAGCAATTTTACTTTTGGAGAAGAGGTATTTGTTTCTATTGACTGCCAAGATTTAGCTCCCATACCCAATACTATGTCTACTTTTAACTATTCATTTACCTGTGGACAGGATAATTCTGCCCCCTCGATTATAATTATTGAACCTGCATATGGGGAAGAAGTTGCTAGAAGTAATCTTGTCTTTGTTGAAGTAGCTGATAGTGAGTCTAGTTTAAATCAAAACTCCTTGATTTTCAATTTAGATGATGAAAACTTGATTCCATTTTCTCAGATAGAAACCTTAGCTAATGGTAATCTGAGAGTTACATATAATCCTCTTGATAATCAACTCTTAACATATGGTGAAAAACAGATCTATTTTTATATTGAAGATGCTTCTAATAATGCCAATAGTATTGATACAATTTCTGTTTTTACTGTTGTCCCAGATAATCAAGCTCCCTATACAGCTAATCACTTTCCTGAGAAATTTAGTTTAGATAATCCATCTAATACCCAATTCAAAGTGGATCTCTTCGATTTGTTAAGTGGGATTGATTTAGAAAGCCTTTCAATTAAAATCAATGATGTTGAAATTGCGGATAGTGAAAATACCTCAATAAGTTCTTTAAATAACGGTTACAGAGTTATCTATAATCCTCCAGAAAGGTTAGTTGGGCAGGTTAATGTTGAAATTCAGGTGAGTGATTTAGAGACACCAGCTAATACAATGCCAAGTGAAATTTATACTTTTACAACGTCACTAGACACTGAAGCTCCTTATATTAGTGATTTGTATCCTGAAGAGGCTTCAGTAAATATACCAATTGATGCTAATCTTTCTTTTAAGATTTATGATGATAAAACTGGAGTGGATAGGAACTCTATTCAGGTACTAATCGATGGAAACGATATTACTGAAGATTTGAATATTGCTACAATAGCTTCTGGTTTTGATGTCCTATATCTACTTGAAGAGGCATATGATTTTAATCAGTTGGTAAATGTATATATCTCATGTTCAGACCTTGAGGAACCTGCTAATACATACGAAAACAACTATACTTTTAGAGTTACTCCAGATGTAGAAGCCCCTAGCTTAGTAAATTTCGATCCTGAACCAGGAGCAACAGGGGTCCCTGTGGATAGTAAAATATATTTTGAAATTCATGATAATGGTCTGGGTGTTGATATTGAAAGTTTGGAGATGAAAGTAAATAATCAAATTGTAGAGCCGGAAACTACCGAAATTCCTGGGACCATGTTTTATGAAGTTAGTTACTCTGGTCCAGATTTTGAGTATGGCCAACAAGTTACTCTCGTAGTTTCTGTAGCTGACTTAGCAATTACTCCAAATACTCTTACAAATTATAACTATTCCTTTACAGTAGTTGATGATGATCAAACACCTCCAATTTTTACTGGACTTACTCCTGCAGAAGATAGCAGTGATAATCCAGTTGATACATCAATATCAATAACAATAATTGATACTGAAACTGATGTTGATCAAAACTCAATTATTTTTAAAGTTAATAATGATACTATTGAAGATTATGACCTTACAGCGATTGCTACAGAAGATGGTTTAGGCTACCGTCTAACTTATGATCCTCTTACAGATTTTGCTTATGGAGAGATAGTTAGAGTTCAGATTTATGCAATGGACACTTCTTCTAACAACAATGCTAGCAATAAACTATATTCTTTTACGACTGAAAACGATACTCAAGCTCCATATCTTGAAATATCATCACCGTCAGACGGGGGTGAAGGCTACGCTAATTCAATTTTATACCTATCCTTAAAGGATGATCTCTCTGGCATAGATAAAGAAAGCTTCTCTCTTATTATTAATGGAAATTATATTAGTTCTTATCAGGATTCTTTGCATGATAATAGATTAGAAGTCTGGTATAGTACTTCAGGATTTTTTGGGGTTAAACATGTTGATATCGAATTTTCTATAGCTGATAATGTTGGTAACAACTATGAAGATACCTATAGTTTCACAATTATCCCTGATACATTTTCTCCTTATTTTTTATTGATTAATCCAAATGCAGGTGCTGATATAGCCATTCATGATTATTTAGAAATAGCTATTTTGGATAAGGGGGTAGGTATAGCTGAGGAATCAATAACATTTATCTTGAATGGTAGATCAATCGAAAACTACAACTTGGATAGAGATACTTTTAATAGTAATCCAGATTCACTAGGTTTCATTCTACAATATCAGATAGATGATAATTATTATCCAGGCCAGAACCTTGATATTCAACTAAGTGCTGAAGATAAAAATCAACCAACCGCTCTCCAAGGAAATCAAGAATACAATATTTTTGTTGAAAGAGTTTTAAAAGAAGAAAAAGTGGAAGTGATACCCAATATTATTTCTCTCAACTTCGATGGGATTAACGATTATAGCAGGATAATTATTCCGACTGAAAAAAATGTAACATGTCAAATATTTACCAGAAGTGGTAAAGAGATAAAAAAAATAACTACATCACTTTATCTAGCTGAAAATGATACTGGGAAAAACTATCAGGTAGCTATTTGGGATGGGAAAAATAGTGATAATAAACCTGTTAATGCAGGATTATATATTTGCCAAGTTAAATATGGCAATAAAATTCATAGAAATACTATCACGGTCGCAAAGTAGGAGGCATAATGAAAAAGTTTAAATTAAAAATTGCTTTGGTTCTTACTCTCTTCATTACTAGCCAAATACTTAATGGTTTAGATTTTCAGTTAGGTGGAATAAGAAACTTTAGTCTAGGTGGAACTGGGATTGCTTCTTCTGAAGATCTTTCTGCATCAGTTTATAATCCTGCTCTCTTAGCTAACAGACAATTAGAGTTTCTTACAGATTCCAGAATATATCTTTATGATTTAGAAAATGATGATTTATCTTATAATTACTTTTCTTTTGGTTTCCCTCTAGCTAGTTTAGGTACAACAGCCTTTTCGGGTGATATATTTTCTGCTAATATTTATCATGAAATACGAGCTGGTTTGCACTGGGGTTCTTCATTTTTCAATAAGTCATTAAATCTTGGTATAGGATTAAATTATTATGATGTAGGCTATGAAACTAATGAGTTTACGCAGAATGATCCTCTTTTCATAGATAATGCAAACTCAACATCAGGTTTTGATTTTGATATTGGAACCAGTTTTAATCTCTCTCAAGCTGTGAGAATTGGTCTAGTGAGTAAAAATATACTAGGGACTGACTTAGCTTTAGACTCTTCTAGTGAAGAGAGAATAAACAGAGAGTTCGGAGCTGGATTAAATTATAATATTACACCTAAAATTTCCGTAATGCTGGATAGTAAATTAATCCAGAATTTTACTTTAGAAGAAAATGAATATTTCTTTGCTTTAGCAAGTGAATATCGTCCTCTAGAGAACTTTTCGATCAGAACTGGTCTAAATAACAAGGACATTACAACAGGTTTAGGTTTTAAATTATTAGAGAAAAATTATGTAAAATCATACCGTAATCCTTTTAATTCCAAAAGAATGATTGAAAGTAGGAGCTTACGTTTATCCCTTGATTATGCTTTTTCTTATCCTCTCTTCTCAGATTTAGATCTTCCTTATGGTAACCACTTCTTAGGTTTCTGTTTCCAACTAGGCTCTTCCAACTCTTGGGAAGATGATCTTAAAGAACACGTTGAACCAAAAATAGAAACATCAGTTTTAGAAGTCCCTGTGAGAGCTAGACTAGAAGATGCTAAACCTCAGATTATGATTGATACTGTTTATGTAGAAAAATTAGTTAGAGATACTGTTTTTGTAATTGACACCTTAGAAGTTATGGTGGGTGTTACTCAAGATGAATATGTGAAAAAATTAGAAGAATTAAATATAGCAAAAAGCAAAATTGAAACTTATAAAACTAATAACCAAGCTTTGATTCATATAATGAATGCGACTAATTTATTCTATAACAGCCAATTAGAAGAAGCAGCTGATCAATGCCGTCAAGCAATTAGACTAGCACCTGATATGGCTTTAGCCTATATAAAACTAGGTTCAATATATTACCGGCAAGGTAAAGAAGATCTAGCTATAAGAAACTGGAGAAAAGCAAAAGAACTCGATCCTAACAATCCAGAGATCAAAGCTATCTTCAAAGATTAAATCACTTTTAAAAAGAAATATAAAATAACTATGGACAAATTGTTTGGACAAGTATATTTTTGATTTCAAAATTTCAATTTAGATTCAAAATAAGGGTATAATATAAAATGAAAAAAATATTGGTCATTATAATCATAATTATAAATATTATAATAGTATCAGAGATTTACGGATCAGAAGTTAACTTAACTATAGCTGAACATGAGTATTTACAACAGCTAGGACCAATAAAAATAGCAGTTGATCCTGACTGGTATCCTTATGAGTATGTTGATGAAAATAATAATTATGCTGGTATTTTTCCTGATATTCTACTGCTTCTAGAAAATAGGCTCAACATTAGATTTGAAAGAATTCCAACAAAAGATTGGACTGAGACAATTCAACTATCCCGAACAGGCCAGATTACTTTAATCCCAGCTTTAAATAAAACTGAGTATCGAGAACAGTGGCTCTATTTTACAGATCCTATTTTGATTGAACCCAATGTCATTATTACTAAAAGTGATTTTCAATCAATAAGCGATATTACTAAGCTAAAAAATAGAACTATTGCCACAGTAGCTAATACAATGATTGATGAATGGACAAGAAGAGACTTTCCTAATCTTAATATTATTTACAAAGATACTGAGTATGACTGCTTGCAAGCGGTAGAATCTGGACAAGCTGATTTAACAGTTCTTTCTCAGTTAATGTCTTCTTATCGACTAAAAAAGCAAGGGTTTTATAACCTAAAGATAAATAACGAAATTCCAGGTTATGCTAATCACATCAGAATGGGAATAATAAAGTCAGAACCAATCTTAGTTGAAATTCTTAACAAAGGAATAAGGTCGATTACTTTCCTAGAAAAAGAAGCAATTATTGATAAATTTGTAAGGCTTAATGTCGAGAAACCTGTTAATTATCTTCTAATATCTTCTATCTTCTTTTTAATAATTTTTGTAGCTATAGTTTTAATTTGGTGGAATAGAAAACTCCGAAAGTTAAATCAGTTAATTAAGGCAGGAGAAGAAAAACAAAGAGTCATCATTCAAGCAATACCGGATGGTTTAGCTATTTCTGATTTGCAAGGGATTATTACTTACGCCTCAAAAGAAGCAGTAAAGATGTGGGGGTATTCTGCCAAAAGTGAAATAATTGGAAAGAACTTACTCAACTTCATTCATCCTTCATACCATGAAAAAGCCTTGAAGAATATAAGTTTACTGATTGAAGGTGTTGTTAGTGGAACTAGCGAATACAAGATGATTAGAAAGAATAGAAAAAGATTTTTTGCAGAATCAAATGCTGAGGTTATAAAAGATAATGAAGGAAAACCATACGCAATTTTGTTTGTTACAAGAGACATTTCAGAAAAGAAAAGAACTGAATTAAAACTAAAAAACACTGTAAGTCGCTACGAATCAATTATAAATCATTCTAGAACCGTTAACTGGGAAATTGATTCTAAAGGACTTTACACTTATATTAGCTCAAATATTAAAAATATCTTAGGTTATGATAAGTCTGAAATTGTTAGAAAAGTGCATTTCTATGATCTTTTTCCAGATTTTGCTTTGGAAGAAAATAGGGAAAAAATCCTAGAACTAATGTCTCAAAGGAAGAGTATAGTAAACTTTGAAAATGCAATTCTACATAAAGATGGACATGTCATGTGGTTCCTTACATCTGGTTTACCAAAGTTTAATGATAAAGGTGAAATTATAGGTTATCAAGGAAGTGGAACAGATATCTCCCTACGAAAGAATGCTGAAGAGAGAGTTAAAGCTCAGAATAAATATCAAAAGACAATAGCACAAATATCAGCTGATTTCATTGATGTTAATTTAGATAATTATCAAGAAAAAATGAAGACGATGCTTAGTAAACTGGGAGAGGAATTAAATGCAAGTCATACATTTATTTTACTGTTTTCTGAAGATAAGAAATATCTTAATAATACTTATGAATGGTGCGAACCTGGAGTTAAATCTATACAGAAAAGCTTACCAAAGATATGCTTAGCTGATCATCAAGGATTTACAGAATTTATTGAAAAGAGAGAAAGGATACTAATTAAAAACATTGATAATTTAGATGAATCTTCTCCATTTAAAAAATTCAATAAATCATTAGGACTAAAATCTGGAATATGCATTCCTATTGTTAGAAATAATATCTTTTTTGGCTACTTTGGTTTTGATTCAGTAAAATATAGCCTAGATATAATTGAAGAAGATTTGAAACTCTTGCAGATAGTTGTAAATATATTAGGTGATATATTTATACGAAATGATATGGAACGCGAAAGAATTAAAATACTAAATTCTCTCCAAGAAGCAACTTTCCAAGCGCAGCAAGCTAATAAAGCTAAATCAGAGTTTCTCGCTAATATGAGCCATGAAATCAGAACACCCCTTAATGGTGTTATCGGCTTTACTGATCTTCTCATGAACACAGAACTAGACCCTATACAGCAACAATATGCTTACCATACTAATGTTTCAGGTCAAGCTCTACTAGGCATAATAAATGATATCTTAGACTTCTCTAAGATTGAGGCTGGAAAGCTAGATTTAGATATTCATGAAATAGATATTCATAAACTTCTCAATGAGGTTGTAGATATTCTCCAATATCAAGCTGATAAAAAGAAGATTGAACTCTTTGTAGATATTGATCCCAATCTACCAGATCTCATTAAAACTGATTCTGTGAGGTTAAAACAAGTTCTTATCAATCTCTTAAACAATGCTATAAAATTCACTGAAAAAGGGCAAGTAAAACTAAAAGTTGATTTTGCTCAAGTGAATAACTTTAAAGGAAACTGTTCTTTTTCAATTTCTGATACAGGAATAGGTATACCTCAAAATCAACTAGAAAAACTCTTTGTTGCATTTTCTCAAGCTGATGGTTCAATTACCCGTAAATATGGAGGAACTGGTCTTGGCTTAACAATCTCAAATCTGCTAGTAAATAAGATGGGTAGTCAGATTAAAGTTAAGAGTATTGAAGGAGTTGGCTCAGACTTCTACTTCACAATCACGACCGATTACTTTAGGAATGAAAATAGATTCCTTATTAAAGATTTTGAGGAAAAGACTATTCTAATCGTTGATGATAATCCATATAACCGTGAAATAATTGAAAGAAATCTAAGTCATTGGGGAATAGATTATGTAAGTGTTGATTCAGGTGAAAAAGCTTTACAGGTCTTATCAGAAAATAAGGATATTGATTTAGCAATTTTCGATTTAATTATGCCCGGAAAAAGTGGTATTGAGACAATTAGAGAAATGAGAAGTAGATTCGAGAAGTATTGTGATTTACCTCTCATCCTCTTACATAGTTCAATAGAGGATAGAATTATTAAACAAGAGCTTGCTGAGTTAAAGATTAACTACAATATGCTAAAACCTCTAAAAGTTCAAGAATTGAAAGAAAATATTATCTCGATTTTTGGCCAAAGAAAAAGAAAAGTGGTAAAAGCAAACCCAATTGAAAAGAGTAATCAAACCCTTAATATTGGTAAGCAAAACATTCTTATTGCTGAAGATGTTAAATTAAACTTAGTTTTGATTAAAACAATAATAAAAAATACCATATCGGAAGCAAACATTGAAACTGCTATTAATGGAAAAGAGGCTGTTGATGCTTTCCAGAAAACTGATTTTGATCTTATCTTAATGGATGTACAAATGCCAGTAATGGATGGTTTGCAAGCAACAAGAGAGATTAGGCAGTTAGAGAAAGAAGCAGTAAAGAAGACTCCTATAATAGCTTTAACTGCTGGAGCAACTAAAGAAGAGACTGAGAAATGTTATCAAGCAGGTATGGATCAGATAATTACTAAACCAATTGATCAAGATAAATTAAGAGCTCTTTTAAACGAAATGCTTACTCATAAGTAATTATCGTGATATTGGTTATTTTAAGGAAATGTTATGGAAAAAGCACTAAAGATTCGACTAGAAGAAGTTAAAGATTATCAACAAGTTGAGAACTTAACTCGCCAAGCCTTTTGGAATATTCATGGACCAGGTTGCGACGAACATTACTTAGTTCATGTCTTAAGGGATTCTCCTGCTTTTATTTCAGATTTAGATTTTGTTTTAGAAGTTGATAAACAGATTATTGGAAATATTATCTATACAAAGGCTGTAATTAGAGGAGATTATCATGATATCCCTATTATAACTTTTGGACCTGTAAGTATTGCACCAGGTTATCAAGGACAAGGTTATGGTAGTATTCTAATTAAACATTCTCTAGAGCGTGCTAAACAGTTAGGATATAGTATCGTGGCAATTTATGGTGATCCGGACTATTATACCCGTTTTGGCTTTGAAGCTGGTGAAAACTATGATATATACACTAGTGATGGTTATTACAACCCAGCTTTACAGGTTCTAGCTCTCACAGAATCTGCCTTAGATAATGTCTCAGGGTCTTTCATTGAAGATAAGGCTTTCGATATTGATTCAGAAGAAGCTAATAACTTCGATAAGACTTTCCCTAAAAAAGAGAAAGTAATTGATAATCCATCCCAAATGAGGTTTAAAGAAATCATTAGCAAAAGAGTGAAAAGATTTAAGTAAGTTTTAATTTATCAGACTAAGCTAGCTAAAAATACTTGCCATAAATAGCTAACTAACTATAATGGTATAAATAATATATTTAAGGAAAATTCAAATGCAGAAAAATATACATCCAATATTACAGTCTTTAGCTTTGTTATTTATTCCATTGCTAGTTTTATTACTTATAAACTACATCTTTTCTCTTACAGGTAGAATCCCCCCCAGTAGTTATTTGACTGCTACTTTCAAGAGTTCTTTATTGGCAATTCCTATCGGGCTTTATATTATTCTCTATAAATACAAAAAAGCTTATTTAGGTTTTATAGTAGCTTTAATTGCAACTTTCATTACAGTAGGAACAATATCCCCGACAGATAGGTCATATTACAACTCTTTTTCCTTGTATGTGATGAATTTTATTTATTTCGTTAGCTTGATGGGAATTTCTTACTTATCCTATTTTGTAATATCTGGATTTAAGCTTAAAAATATTATATTCATAACTGGTGGGTTAGTCTTGAATACATTATCGATAGTAATTCTGTTAGCTATTAATAATGTGAATCTCACTAAAGAAATTATTCGCGATATTATTTCTAGAGGACTTGATCAGTTCCTCATGATTGGTTTAGCCATTGCTATTGGATTGTTATTTTTTGAACTTCCTCAAACTGACATAATAGTTAATACTGACCAAGAAGAAGATGATTTATAGATAAAAGAGAAGGGTTAAGCTAGTGGGAAGAAGAAAAATACGAAAACCAGTTGATTATGAGCAGAGAAAAGATAAATTCATTATTGAGGTTCAAGAAGGCAAAATTTTAGATTTTACAGAGATTTTTAAAAACGATAATCCTGTTCATATTGAAATTGGTTCTGGTAAAGGAGAGTTTATCTCTCAAAAATGTAGAGAAAACAGACTTGTGAACTTTGTTGGAATAGAACTTAATCCACATAGAATTACTTCAATTTTGAAGAAGTTAGATCTTAATATAGATAATAATGTGAAATTGTTAAATCATTATGTTGATAAGGAAATAGGCAAGGTAATAGCAAAGCATTCAATTCCTGTTATTTACATTCAACATCCTGATCCATGGCCTAAACGAAAACATCATAAATACCGTCTAATTAACCAAGATTTTATTGATACACTAAACTTGATGCTTATGCCTGGAGGCAGGGTAGAAATAGCAACTGATCATCCTGGTTATTCAGAATGGATAATTGAGCATTTCAAAGAAAGAAGTGACTTTATCTCTCTTTTTGACAATGGCTTTACTTTTGAAAAGCAGACTGGACATATTGAAACTTATTTCGAAGAAGTAAAGAGAGCTGAAGGTTTTGAACCAAGATTTATGTATTACCAAAAAGTAACCTAACTGTGAGGTATTATGAACAAAAAAGAAATATTTAAAGAAATAGTAGCAAGTACTTATGAGTATCTTTCACCTTATGCATTTAAAGATAGCAATGCTTATCGCTTAAAAGCAGAACCAAAAGAGCATATTCGCACCAATTTTGCTTTAGACCGTGACAGAATTTTGTACAGTGGAGCTTACAGAAGATACCATGGTAAAACCCAAGTTTTCTCATTCACCAATTTAATTGATGAAGAGATGACTAATAGAAATCTCCATACTACTTATGTTTCCCAAATTTCTAGAACAATAGGTAAAGCACTCAAGCTTAATTTGGAGTTGATTGAAGCAATAGCATTAGGACATGATTTAGGACATTGTCCTTTTGGTCATGATGGTGAAAAAGCGTTATCAAGAGTTTGTAGAGCTCATGGAATTGGTTCATTCCACCATAACATAGAATCTCTTCAGATAGTTGATCATATAGCTAAAAAGGGAAGAGGTATGAATCTTACTTTCCAAGTAAGGGATGGTATAATATCCCATGATGGAGAGGTTCATAACACAGTTTTAAGACCTCAAAGAGATAAGAAACAAGCTGATATAACAGACTACATAGCAAAGAAAAGTCAGGATCAAAATGCTAATTGGATGCCTGCTACAATGGAAGGTTGTGTGGTAAGAATATCAGATACAATCGCCTATATTGGTCAAGATATTGAAGATGCTGTCCGTTTTAAGATTCTTAAAAGCGACCAACTTCCTAAGGATTGTACAGATTTCTTGGGTTCTAGTAACTCTCAGATCATTGATACTCTTGTTAAGAGTGTTATTGTCAATAGCTACCAAAAAGAGCACATTGCTTTTGATGAAGAAACTTCTCATTATCTGCTGAAGTTGAAGAAATTTAATTATGAATATATCTACACTGACGAAAATGTTAAGCATGCTAATCAAATAATTAACAGATCAATGGACATCTTATTTGAGAAATATATGAATGATTTAAAGACAAATAATCTCAAGTCTAAGATATTCTTACAGTTTTTGAATCATAAAAATGAAGAGTATAGGGAAAGATTTTCTCATCCAGAAAAAGTGAGAGATTTTATTGCGACGATGACTGATAGATATTATAATGAAGAGATTAAAGATTATCTTTTACCATGGAAACTATAAGGGGAAGCAGTGTATGTATAAAGTAGGTGTTTTACAGTTTGAGCCGAAGTTGTTAGAGGTTGATAAAAATTTAGATTATTTAGAAAATATGTTGCAAGGTGCAGAAGCTGACCTTATAGTTTTACCTGAACTTGCTACTTCTGGTTATGTTTTTACTAGCAAAGAACAAGTATTACAGGTTGCTGAAGATGCAATAACAGGCAAAACAGCAAATTTATTTACTAGATTAAGTAGAGAATTAGATTGCAGCTTAGTAATTGGTTTCCCAGAGTTAGCTGACGGAAAAGTCTATAACTCATCTTCTCTCTTTAACCCTAATGGTGAAATATTTACCTATAGAAAAACTCATCTTTTCTTTGAAGAGAAAATCTTCTTTGAAGCTGGAGACAGTGGATTTAAGGTATTTCCTGCTAAAAGCGGAGTTAAGGTAGGTATGATGGTTTGCTTCGATTGGCAGTTCCCTGAATCAGCTAGAACTTTAGCCTTACGTGGTGCTCAAATTATAGCACATCCTTCAAACTTAGTACTACCTTGGTGCCAAAAAGCCATGACTATTCGTTCCTTGGAAAATAGAGTTTTTTCTATCACTTCTAACAGAATTGGTACAGAAGTAAATGGCGATAAAGAACTATACTTCACTGGAATGAGCCAGATTTTGAACACTAAAGGAGAAGTTCTCACTGCTATGAACAAAACAGAAGAAGGGATTAATTTCACTAGAATCAACCCAGTTGATGCTCTTGACAAACAAGTAACTCAGCATAATAATGCTTTTACAGATCGAAGACCCGACTTCTATCAATCCTAGGATACATTGTGAAAAAGATACTTTATATAATTTTGCTTGTTTTCTTGCTTTTTTCTCTATCTTGTGAGACTGACAACTCTCCTACTGGGGGAGGGAATGAGCAAGCAGGAAAAATCCCCCTCGATATTTCTTTAGAGCCTTTGCTAGAAATGGATGTTACTATTACTCAAGCCTTGGTCAGTCTGAGTAAAGATGAGGTTACTATCAATCAAAATCTCTTAATCTCAGCTACTTCAGCTAGTGGAACTATTACAGATTTAGCTCCAGGTATTTGGAATTTACAAGTGGACTTATTTTCTAACGATTATATTCTAGCCCATGGAGAAACCCAAGTTGAGGTATTACCAGGTCAAACTTCTCAAGTTAATCTAACTTTAGTATTAAATGATATTTCTGGTTCAATTGAGATTACTGTAGATTGGGAGATTAATGAACCTCTTCCGCAACGCTTTCTATTCCTAGGTAATTCTTATACCTACTATAATGATGGCTTAGCCTATATGTTTAGATCGGTGGCACAATCTTACCCAGAAGACTTGAATATTGAAGTAGAGTCAATTACTGGTGGAGGTCTTACTCTACAGAATCATTTTCAAAATGCTACAACTCAAGAAGCTATCTTGAATGGAAACTGGGATATAGTGGTTCTTCAAGAACAAAGTCAAATGCCTATCCTTGATACAGAGAATTTTCTAACTTATGCTAGTAAATTAGACAGCCTCATAGATTTATCAGGAGCTCAAACTTGCTTTTTTATGACTTGGGCGAGGGAGTATGACCAAAGTCAAATTGAAGGGTTAAGTTCAGCATATTTACAAGCAGGAGAACTACTGGATGCTCTTGTAGTCCCAGTCGGTCAAGTTTTTAATTATGTTTATGAAGATAATGATGAAATTAACCTTTATATGGGAGATGGATCTCATCCTTCCATCCAAGGAACTTATCTTGCTTCACTCTGTTTCTATCAAGAAATATTTAATAGTGAAGCTGAGAATGTTACTTATCTACCAGCTGAAATAACAATAGCTGAAGGACAATACCTTAGAACCAGTGTCTCAAACTGGTATCAAGGAATTAGAAAATAAATAAATTAATTAATTAATTTTAAGGAGATAAAGATGATTGGTAAATTAGCTTGGTATGACATACCAGTGTTAGATATGGATAGGGCTTGTAAATTTTATAGTGAGATTTTTCAAATAGAAATCAAACAAGATGCTGCTGGGGAATATAAAATGGGTATTTTCCAAACTGAAGGTGCTACTGGGGCCTTGGTTTATGGACCTGGCTTAACTCCTTCAAAGATTGGGTTTTTACCTTACTTCACAGGTGGGGAAGACCTAAATAATATCTTGTTAAGAGTTGAAGCTGCAGGAGGAAAAGTAGAGTTGGAAAAGACTTCCTTACAGGGACATGGCTATTATGCTATTTTTCATGATACTGAAGGTAACAGACTTGGACTTCATTCAAGCAAATAAGAGATAATGAAGAGAGATACTCTAAAGTCCTTTAAATGGTCTTTTTTTACAGCAATTCTACGCAAAATAATTCTTTTTGCAGTCTTCCTACTTGTTGCTAAAGAAATCACCAAAGAAGATTTAGGTATTTTTAGAGAGTTTTCTCTTGTTTTAGGGATTTTTACTTCAATCTCATTTCTAGGTTTCAAAGACCTTCTAATAGTTAAAAAGGAAAAAACGAAAAGTCTTTTCCAGCAACTATTCCAATTTTCTTTGATTGTTTCTCTTTTAACTTATTTTATCCTAGTTTTTATCGCCCCACAGATAGGGAAATATTATAAAAGCCAGATACTAACTGACTTAATAGTAACTTTAAGTCCCTTAATAATTTTAGAGATTCTCAGAATTGCCCTCCGAGCCTATTATCAAAAAACACTGAGATTCAAAGTTTTATCAATTATTGAAACAATTAATGTTGTAGTTTACTCCCTGCTAATCATCTTATTTTTATACATTCGATTAGATATCTATACATTAATTTTAATCTTCTATTTTGGTAATTTAGTAGAATTTATCTTATTAATTGCTTTGGAATATGATCTTGTTAAGAAGACTCTCAAGAAAATATTCTCATTAAATTTACTAAAAGATTTCTTTACTAGCTACAGGGCTAACAAGAAGTTCTTACTTACTGCAACTTCAAACAATGTAATATCAATGCTAATCAATGATTTGCCTGTTATTATTCTGGGTATTCTCTTTAATCCAATAGTTATTGGTATTTACTATCTTGCCAACCAGTTGATTGGTCAACCAGTTGTCTTAGCTTGTAATTCTCTGGGACAGGTTTTATTCCCAACTTTTACCTTTATGAATAAAGAAGAGATAAAAGAGAGAATAGATAAGTTTTTTTCTATAGTTACTCTTTATGCTTTCCCTCTCTTCTTCATCTTAGTTATCTATGTACTTAACCTTGTTCCACTAATATTAGGATCAAAATGGAATGAGGCCTTACCAATAGTTTCAATTTTGGCCTTCTCTCTTGCAACAACCTTACTAGTTAATCCTATCTCTAGCTTACCTTATGTACTAGAACTTCCACAAGTGGAGATTGTTTATATGATAATTAACTTATCACTTAAATCTTTAGCTATTTACCTAGGACATTTCTCAGGATTTGAAACAGCTCTACTTTATTATGTTATAACTACTGTTTTTATTCATTTTGCTTTCATTTCATTGGTTACTCATCTCTTACAAGGTAATATATTAAAGACACTATTTGCTATTGTGTTAAGAATAATTCCAAGTCTTGTCTTCATTATTGTTTATTGTCTTTTGGCTAGCTATGGTCCACTTATTCAACTTCCTCTTGTTACCCTAATGGTAGTAGTTTATTTATTAGTTATCTTTAGACAGAATAGAACCAAATCTCTTCTATGAGGGGGATACAGGGCTGATTCTCCAAAAGGCATGTATCACAAAGGGCTTGTGAATTAATTGGGCTTAATCTCATCTTAATCTAAAATTCCCACATCTTAAGGAGACCATTAAAAAAAAGATTTAAAAAATACTTTGACAAAATGGACTATGATAGTGAAATTGCTTAAATTGAAATTCTAAATGGAGGAATGATGGCTAAAGGAACCAAGGACCATACATTTTCTTTAGTAGAATACTTAATGATTGTAATGATCGTTGGTATTTTAATTGTATTTATTGTGCCATTTACTCAAGCTAATCAAGCACAACCGAAAATTAGAGAAATGAAGAATAACGTGAATAGTATCTTGAAGGCGTATGACCAAACAGGATTGTTGGAAGAATTGAAACTTAGTGAAATTGAAGATCTTAACAGAACAGAACTTAACTACTCTATTGGCGTTAATGATTTTTTGAAATATGTTAATTTTGAAAAAGAATTTGCTAAGAAATACCTTTCTTTTACTAAGAAAAAAGATTATATCAACTTCTTAAAAAATGAAGTCAGACCTCTTGTCAAAGTTGCTTACTTATCAAAATTTGATAAATATGTAAATGATGTAAGCCTAGTTAAATTAAAATTTGACTACGATGTTTTACCAAACTTAGGTACTTTTTTAGAAGATGATAAATTCCTTGAATTTTATGATTTAGCTGAAAGCAGACTTGTTGATTTCGTAACTCCAGGTTTAGAAGAACAGTTTAACAATGAAATTATTCAAGTTATTACTTTTGTTAAAGGATTAAAACCTGTTGATGGTCAATATCAATTGTCATATAATCAAATTAAGAATTTCAGTAATATCAACTTAGTTGACCTTACTAAGGTTGAAGATACATACTTCTCTTATAAATTAAATAGAGATTCAACTATAGTAGCTGAAACAACAGAAAACTTCGGTGAAAAAGGTGCTCAAATTATTTATGATATGCAAGATGAAATCTATCAAGTAGGACCAAAATCTGAATATATGGAATTAGGACCAAACTTCTTAGATGAAAATATTGAAAAACTTCCTAGTCTAAGTCAAGAAAGAGATTCTGCTATCAATGCTTTTAAAGCAAGTATCAATCCTGAAGATTTTGACTTAAATGTCAGCTTAATTACAGATTCAGACCGAGACTTATTCACTTCTTTCGAAAGTTATATCAAAGAGAATTTCAGGCATCAAGATATTGCTATTTACTTAGAGTTTTACAAAAACTTTGATTCTATTATCTCTTCAGCTATTTCAAACAATAAAAGCTCATTAGAAAATGCTGTTGAAAATCATGATAAGATGAGAAATCCAAGTCAAAAAGCTAAAGATGAAATTACCGAAAGAGTTAACAACTGGGAAAAATTAGTTGCAGCAAAAGCTAAACTTGATAACAGAACCAAAGCTCTTACCGAAATCAACAATCTTATTACTAAAGTAGAAACTGTAGAAGGTTATCAATCACTAAAAGAAAATTACCTTAATTCATTTAATGTAATTGATCAAGATTGGTTAATCTTAGAATAATAAAACGAAGAAGGGTGTATGACTGATAATACTAATACTATCCAGAATTTCAAGATTAATTTTGATAGTTTACTGAAGTTAGGGTACGGCGTTATTGATGTGAGATATAAAGATTATGATCTTACCTGTGGAGGATTTAAATATATCATTACACTGATTGAAAACGATAGAGATACTTTCTATATCGATATGCTTAAACAGTATAGCGGTACAGAATTCAAACAAAATGAAGTCTTAGATGTATGGAAAAATATCTTAGACCATAAAGTTAAAATGTCTCAAGTCCTCGATAGAGACGTCTCTATTAAAGTAGCAACCTTAGACTTCCTTGAGTCTTAAAGTGATAACTTATTAATTTAAAATTTGAGGGCTATTATGCCCTCTTTTTTGTATAGGGGAATCTTATGCTAGAATCAACGCTATTGCTTATAAAACCAAATGCTGTGAAAAATAAAAATATTGGCGAGATTATATCAATTATTGAAAAAGATCATTTTATTATCAAAGATATCAAATTTTTTACCTTCAATAATGAAGGAATTAATAAATTTTATCAAGACCATATAGGCAAGTCTTTCTTTGAAAATTTAAAGAAATTTATGATGTCTGGACCTACTATTGCTCTGAAACTTGAAAGGCAAGATGCTATCAAAAGATTAAGATTCTTAAATGGAGATACAGACCCCGCTAAAAGAGAAGCTGGCACTATAAGAGCTCTCTATGCTGATACAATAACAGCAAATGCAGTCCATTCTTCTGATTCACCTGATAATGCTAAACGTGAATTATCAATTATTTTTGGTTAAATAAGTGGTCTAGCTCAAGCTAGTGCTAAACTAGGTGTTAAAATATTCATAACTGGGAGGGTGGATGACCACATCCGCTTTTGACTTTATTTCCTTGATTGTTACTCTCACAAAAAACTTCTAGTATTTTATGAGGACAGAATCAATGAAGGAAAGTGGAAATATCCGTTCAATCAGTTAACCTTAACTGGGAGTGCGGATGACTACATCCGCATCTTTTCCTTCAGGAAAAGAGAAAACATTAGCAAGATAATATGAAATATTACTTTGCAATATTTTGGCTTTGAGAAAAGCCAAAGGCGGATGTGGTCATCCGCTTTCCCAGTTAAAATACTAGTTCTATCAGCTATTTCATTAATACCATCTTTTTAGTTTCAGTCAATCCATTATCTGTAAGTAGTTTATAAAGATAAAGTCCAGAAGAAAGTCTATTGCCAGAATTATCCTGTCCATCCCAAGTGATAGTATGTTGTCCAACAGCAAGCTTATTCCTTCTATGAGAGTAAACTAACTGTCCTCTTATGTTGAAAATCTTCAGAACAACATTTGCTTGCTTATCTAAATTAAAGCTTATGCTAGTAGTAGGGTTAAAGGGATTTGGATAGCTAGTAAGTTTTAAAGAAGAAGTGACTTGTTCAATTTGATTATCTTCATTGCTAACACTTTCATCAAAGGAAGTCAAGGCTGTAGTAAGGAAGTCTTGGGCTTGTTGAGTTTTGATGAAGTAGAGTGGTATAGAAGTCACAATTATTTGAGAATTAGCTAGATTTTTACTAACCGCAACTATATAATCATCGAAGTCATTTTGAGGAGAATTATCTAAATCTGATTGATAGCTAAGGATATTTTGTACAGAGTTATCATCAGCAGTAGAAAAAGCTTCTAAATTGAAAAGTCTATCGTTAAAGGTGGGGTAGATTTTTGAAGGCTCAACTTCTAAATCTGGTATATCCCATGATATAGCTTGAGCTCTAGCAAATCTAGCAGTTGAATTGTTATCAACTTGAGTAATTCCCATAAGGTCGTAGGCTAGCTGATCTTGAGTGAAGTTTGTAGGATAAGTATCGTTGTTTAAGGCAAGGAAACGCATTGGGTCAGAAGCAGAAATAAGTAAGTTACCCCCTAGCTCAGTATAGTAATCTAGAAAGGAAACAAGTTGAGAGTTGCTATTAGTCGAGAATGAATTTTTGAAGACAATAAGGGTAGAATAGATACCAAAGTTTTCAATCTTTAAATCTTCTACTTCATCAGCTAGTATCAAGTCATAGTCAAAGTTACTAAGAGTTTCTTGGTAGAAATTCTCTACAGAGGATTGAGGAGGGAAGAGCAGATTTGCCTCTGAGAAAGAGGTAAAATCAATAAGACCAATCCCTGAATTAAAACTTAAATGTCTGCTGCTTATGATATTGGAAAAAGTAGATTCATTATCATCATTATCATAGGCTGTAATGGTATAATTGTACCAAATGATATCTTCTGTGCTAGTATCAATATAGTTTGTTATTTCTGGGTTTAGATCTGCAATTTCGGAATACTCAGCTTCAGTTTCCGATTTACGATAGATTTTGTAACCAGCTAAATCTAACTCACTATTAGCATTCCAAGAAAAGCTAATCTCATTAAGTCCTGGTTGATGACTAAAGTTTTCTACAATTCTTGGGGTACTTTGAGGGGTGATAAATCTTGTTTCACCAAAAGATATTGATTCTCCCCAGTGGGTGAATAGTGTTACTTCATAGGGGGTATTATCTTGCAAATTCTCTATTGTATAAGAGTTGGTAGTTGCAAAAATTGTATTAATTTCATCAGTAACAAGATTTTTAACATCTAGCTTGTAGTCTACACCCCATAAATTTACTTCATCCCAAGATGCGTTAACAGAATCGCCAGAACCAGTATCTTCAAGGGTGAAGTTCTCAGGTGAAGGCATAGTATTTCCAACAGAGATAGCCGTAGATGCTACAAGCTTGATAAATTGGGCAGCATAGTCTGGATTCGTGTTTTCACTTATGTCTTGGTCTGAATGATAATAAGGAGAGAACTCATATTCAGCAAAGAAAATTGCTTTAAAACCATTAGAATGATAGGCCCAGCTATCTGACCCAGTAATAGAAGTATCAAGGGCTAAAGTAGTCATATCCAATTCTGAGCTATTAGTAAGAGCTAGATTTGTAAGTGCTTCTGCTCCAGGATAATCTCTTAGAGTAAAGATATAATCATCTGAAGGAGAATTTGAAATCATATCACTGTTGAGCATGGCAAGAACATTAACATTATTGTCTGCTAAATACTCTGCATCATGATAACCTCCGAAAAGACCAAACTCCTCCATAGCAAAAGTAACAAACCTAAGAGAGTTATTAAGTTGAATATTGTTTTCTTTAAGAACACGAGCAGTTTCTAAGACAGCAGCTGTTCCACTAGCATTATCATCTGCTCCAGGTGCATAAGTATATGCTTCATTTATATTTGGAGTAATTATTGAATCATGATGACCACCAATTACTACATATTGGTCAGGAAATACAGATCCTTCTTCAATACAAACTACATTGTACTGCCAAGTGTTGTAATTATTTACATAGAAGGAATCTATAGCTACATTTGTGTAGCCAAAACGAGTAAACTGACTAGCTATCCAGTCTGATATTTCTCTTCTATTGTCTAATAGAGCAAAGCGAGAACCGTAGTCTTCTAAAGTCTGTATGTAGGAGGCTATTGAATCAGCATTTACAGACCCAAGAACTTGATCAAGATCACGAGTAATATTGGTATCTAAGCTTGTGTGTTTACTATAAGAAGAAGCTTTATTACGGTAAAGTTTAGAACTTATTCGGACAGGTACAAATTTAATTCCTGCTTGTGGAAGGAGATTATTAGGTCTTCCTTGGGCTTTCTCAAGTCTAATCTTATCATTAATTAATATCTCATCTAAATAAGCTTGTTTTTGTAGTTGAAAACCTGCTTTAGCTGAAATTATATAAAGTGGTGAAGTATTATTATCACTGGTCAAAAGCCTATAAGGTATTTTAGCTGCATCTAGATCTGCAGTTTCTTGAAGAGAAACTATCACATAATCATCCATCTCAAAACAGAGTTTTACTTGGAGATCTTCCAATTTATTAAGTGACTTGTGATCTGTTTTTTGAACCTCAATAATGGTTTGTGAGTCAAGTAAAGTTGAGAAAGAACCTACAAAAAGTAAAAGTGTTAGCAATAAGCTGTTCCTGGTCATATCATGCTCCTAAGTTATAATTTTTTTACTAATATAAATATAAAGGGAAACTGCTCTAAGGCAATTATTAAGAAATCCTATTGGCCAATTACTCCAAAGAAAAAGAATCTAAGTAGGTCTTCTGATTGGTCATCAACTGAAGAATAGAAGCTGGAAAACTCCTTGTCACTCATGGTATCAATCATTACTCTTTTGTAGAGGCAGAGTAGTTTGTCAGCTGTAAATCTTTGCTTGATTCCCATTTTTTCAGATTCAGAAATAATAAATTGTATCATTCTTTGATTAATATATTCAATTTTCTTTTGGCAGATAGGATTATCATTTGGTCTAAGAATATTGAGATCTCTATAAAAGAGCTGAGAATAGCCTGAGTGGTGACTTTTCTTTTGTGTTATAAACCTATCAATCTTTTTGGTAAAAGAGGCATCGGAATCAAAGATTTCGATCATTTCCTCAGTATGTTTATCCATCTGCTTTAGCCACCATTGAAAAAAGCAATCATACTTATCTTTAAAAAGCTTATAAAAATTTACCCTATTAATATCTGTTTCTTGACATAGCTGTTTAACAGTTATTTTCTTTACACCAAATTCTCTGTATAGTTTATCACAGGTTTCGAATATTCTGTTTTTAATATTTTCCATGATTTCTCCAATCATTTTTTTTCATTTTCTGAAAATACACTTATATGTCAAACAATTTTACAGATATTTTACATTTAAGAAGAATTAAAAAGGGCTAAGTATGTAAGTTACTGTATTGCAAAAAAATATTACATTACACTTGGGAAACAGTAAAATAACAGAAAATTTATAAAATACTGACTTGAAAAATATATAAATTATTGTTTGACAGATATTTAGCAATATGTAAAAAGTGTATCAGAAAATAAAAAAGGGAGACATTATGAAAGAACGAATTTTTATAGTATTAATGATTTGTATTGCTTTTGTAGGCGCTTATGCCCAAAATGAACAACTAACTCCTCCGACTGATTTAACATATAATGTAGGGGCTGATTTTGTTGAATTATCATGGTCTGGTCCACAATCAGTAGTAAGTAATTCATTTAACTTAAACTGGGGTATTCCAACGAATTTCCAAAATATCGATAATGATGGTGATGGTGAAAGCTGGCAAGAAATTAGTGAGGCTGGTTTTTTAAATACTGGGGCTGCTGTAAGCTATATGTCTAATACTGGTAATCCAGAAGATGTTGATAACTGGCTAATAACAATTCCTTATGACATTACAGAAGACTCTCATTTGATTCTCCATGTAAAATCTTTAGATAGTGGAATGAATCAAGATTTTGAAGTATTAGTTAATAGCCAAGGCATTGACGTTAGTGACTTTGATGATGTAATATATAGTGGAAGTGTTTCTGATAATGAGATGCAAAGAATTGATATTGATTTAAGTAATTATGGAGAAAGCCAACTATTCTTTGCATTCAGACATACTAATAGTCAGGATTCTGGACTTGTTTTAGATGAGATTTGGTTAACTAATTTGCAAGAACCTGAAGAAAGAAATGAAAGAGATGACTTACTCTATGGTTTTAATATATACAAGGATAATGTTTTAGTTGGCTTTAACACAGGGCAGATGTTTTTTGATTTCCAACCTCTTATAGGAACAAGTGAGTACTATGTTACAAGTCTTTATAACAATGGTGAATCTCAACCTTCGACTAGTGTTTTGGTTGAATTTGGTACTGTAGTAGAATCAGATGAGTCTTTTGAAGATGGCCTTTTACCTGACTATTGGCAGATTATTGATAATGGAAGCTTTCCTTTCTGGAAAGTATCTACATCTGAGCCAAACTCAGGGGATTATTCTGTTTCTATAAGTGCTTATGGTCCTCAAGATGACTGGTTAATTACCCCCATGTTATCTCCTAGTGAGATGGAATCTACTCTTTCATTTTATGCTAAAGCAGACGTTTTTGAGCCTAATACCGCTATTTTAGATGTCTGGGTTTCTACCGAAAGTAACAATATTGAAGATTTTACTGATTTACTAGATGAAATCAATTTTACTGATGGTGAATACCAAGAATATTCTTATTCTTTAGCAAACTATATTGATCAGCAAATTTATATTGCTTATCAATTTATGGGAGATCAGATTTCCTCAGTCTATATGGATGATATTACCCATCCTCCAATAGTAACACCTAATAACAGCATAGCTGTTTCTGATATCACTGTAGAAGAATTTTTACAAGTAGGTGTTAGTAATGAAGTTACATGTAGTATCATAAATAAAGGTTCTTATCCAATAGATGGTTATGTAGCTGATCTTGTTGATAGTGATAGTGGTGAGATTTTAGCTTCTTATCAAGGTGGATTCGTCATTCCTGGTATGAATGAGGAAATTTCAATTACTTATATTCCACAACAAGCAGGTATTAAGAATATCCATGTTGAAAGCTCTCTTACAGGGGATCCTTACACTTTTGATAATGCTTCTCAAATACACCAAGTTTGCATACGGGATGAAAATGACTCAGTTATTAACCTTGGTACTGATAATCAAGTTGAATTAGGACTTCCTTTTAATATGCTATGGCCATATAATCTGACTCAAACTATTTACCCAAGTTCAGATATTAGTGATTTACAAGCTAATCAGAGTCAGATTACTGGACTCTCTTATTACTATGCAAACGAATATTCCCCTGAACCACTTGAAATAACTATTTGGTTAGGTGAAACAGTTAATACTAACCTTGATGCAGGTTGGGAAAGTTATGAAAATTTAACCCAAGTATATAATGGGCCTATTGAAATGGTAACAAATGAATATGTTGAATCTATGATGGCTGTAGAGTTTGATCAAGTCTATAATTATCGTGGACAAAATTTAGTTATTATGATTTATCGTCAAGACTCTGGAATTCATATTGGTGATAACAACTTGCTTTGTAGTCAGTCAGCTTCTCAAGAAAATGTTAGTCTTGTTTTCTTTGATGATGATTTGAATCCTGATCCTCAAAATCCACCTGAGACAGGAAGCTATTGCTTCTTAAGTCAAAACTATCCTAACATATCCTTTATTTATAGTGATGGACCTACTGCAAATGAAGAAAATGAAAATATAAGTCCTGCTCAAACAGTTATCAAAGGTAATTATCCTAATCCATTTAATCCAGTAACAAGTATATCTTTCTCTTTAGCAAAGGATTCTTTTGTTGAGATTGAGATATACAACCTCAAAGGACAATTAGTTAAATCTCTTGTTAATGAGAGATTAATTTCTGGAAATCATAATGTTGTCTGGAATGGTGAAAACTCACAAGGTCAGATAGTAAGCTCAGGTATCTATTTCTCTAAATTAAAGACTGATGGACAAAATAAATCACTTTCAAAAATGATATTGATGAAGTAAATAACAAGAAATCTCAGAAAAATGCTAGAACGCTTAGTAGCATTCTCCTCAATGGGTGGGTTTACCTCACCCATTATTTCTTCATCTTCTTTTTAGATTTTGGATATGGAAGCTCTCTTACTGATCTGACAACTAACTCACTTAACCAATCACTATCTTCGAGCTTATCTTCTATTAGAAAATAGTTCTTTGCTCCTGGATAGGGTGGAGACTCAACTACATTTCCAATAAATTCTCTACCAGCCTTTGTTGGTTTTATATATAACTTATTATCACATACAAGAGCAAAGATTTTTTTATCTGAATAAATACCATACTCACCAAACATCATTTTATAGCTTATCTGACCTGCATCATGAATTTGCTCAACAATATAGTCTATCATTTCTTTGTCTGTCGCCATAATTACTTCCTTTATTTTATTACTAGTTTTTGCAAGCTTTTCTGTCGGTTTACCAGCACTCTTGCCTGTATTAGTTATTTCTCTCTTACATTTGCAAAAGTTAAATGTTTTCAAAGGAGTTGCTCTTGAAAAGGGTTAATTCTAGCACCTACAATATCCTTCTTGGAAATCTGCTTTATAGTCTCCCTGTCTATAATAATTCCACTATTTCTCATCAATATCACCTCTTGTCTGAATGACTCTGACAATTCTTTTTTCCTTCATCTCTTCAACCGAACCAAGCTTATTATTATAAAGACCCTTACGCGTAAGTAATTCTTTTTCTGCATTTTTAGGGTCTATATATTTTTTATCAATTATAAGTACTTGTTTATGGAAAATTGGCATCTCCACTACTTGAATATTCCTTGAATCTGTTATTAGAAAGCGAATATCAAATATCCCAATCTTAGATTGAAAATCCAAATAAGCAATAATTAGTCGATATTCATTGACTCCATCAATCTGAATTTTGCAAGTTTCATAGGATTTTATTTTTATCTTGGCTATTGATTGATGAATAATAGCATCTTTACAATATCTTTTCATTGAACCGAGGTCATTGTTCCTTAATGCTTTCAGAAGCACAGAAATGAATTTGTTTAAGTTTTTAGTTAACTTTGTGGCAGGAATAGGTTTAAAGCAGATAACGTCACTCGTTATCAAATGGAACAATTTAATTTCATTGGACAAGGAGTAGATTCTTGATTTAAGACAAGATGATTTAATTTTGAAATCCTGAGCTAGTTTTGCTAGAGGGACATTTTCGTTGTAGTATTTCTTTAATATCTTTTTATCTGAAGCCGAAATAAAATCATAAGCATCAATATCTAATTCCTCGTGAATCTTATTTTTTTCATAGGAGTAATGTTGGCTTAACTCTAAAGGATCAACTAAAATCTCTCTATTATTCTTTTTCTTTTTGTAAAAGTCCATACAAAGGTTATGAGTAACTGTAAATAACCAACTGTTAACTTTTGAATTATCTATCTTGTCCTTGTTTAAGTATAGCTGAATAGATGCTAATTGGGCGATATCTTCAGCAATATCAACATCCTTAACATACTTCATAGCTATGTATTTAGCTTTCTCAAAACAAATCTTGATAAGTTCGTCCATAACGCTGTTCCTTTATAACATTATGCAAGAGTTAATATTAAATCAAAGTAGACATTTTTTAGCCATTTTTTTCGTCTATTATTATAGAGAGGTATAAAAAATAAAATTTAAATTAATTTTTCTTATTATTATTTTATTCTTTTGTCCGATATTCAGTCAAGAAAATTATGAAGGATTGAGAGTTGTAACCTGGGAAGAGATTCAAGGGCTTGAATATACCATAGTATCTGATGATGATGATTATACAGTTATAATTGTTAAATGTGAAACTGTTATAATCGATAAGCTATAATACTAGTTTTTAAAAGAAAGGAGAAAAAAATGAAGAAAGTAATGATTCTTATTGTTGTTAGTATAATCGTATGCAGTATTTTCGCAACAGATTATCCTAACTTGGTTCAAGAAATGAATCTTAATAGTTATTATGATTCTGATAATTGTGAAGATTATAGTCAAATACCTACAGGTATCGATAATGAGTATTTTTCACATGAAATAGTTGACAGAAAAAGTAGTTAATCAATAGTATTATACAGAGGGAGGATAGCCTCTCTCTGTATTCATTTTAGTAAATAGGAGATCTTATGTATAAAATAAACAT
The DNA here is from genome assembly GCA_963678375.2 of Cloacimonadales bacterium (SeqCode). GTDB lineage: Bacteria > Cloacimonadota > Cloacimonadia > Cloacimonadales > JAFGVF01 > JAEKNW01. The sequence continues at coordinate 361,101 of OY782831.1, read as the reverse complement.
ATTAATGCTAATATTGCTAATAGCCAGCATTAATATTACAGCTACAGTATTAGAAGTAGGACTAGGCCAAGATTTTACTTATAACACTATCCAATCTGCCGTAGATGCAGCGGTAGATTATGACACAGTTTTAGTTCACCCAGGAAGGTATATTGAAAATGTTGAAGTTTTAGAGAAAAGTCTTACTCTTGGGTCTCTATTTCTAACATCAGGTGATGAAGCTTATATAGACTCAACTATCATTGACGGGAATGATGAGGATACCGTACTTTCAGCTTATCATGATATATATTTACCACCTTATGGAGTAGTAAAAATTTCTGGTTTCTCAATAACAAATGGAAATACATTAAAAGATCATCATAATGAAAATGAAGGTAGGAATTATATTGGAGGAGGCATAGCCTTTAGAGGGTGCAGTTTTGAAAATCTAAACTTTTCTTCAATTGAGTATTGTAAAATATTTAATAATAATGCTTCAAAGGGAGGAGGGTTATATTTGTATGAGTCTAATACAATGATAATTGGGTGTGAGATATTTAACAATAATGGGGGTAAAAAAGGTGGAGGTATCTATAGTGTGGGAATAAATTACCAATTAGAATTATCTCAAACATATCCTTCTTCTGTTTATAATAACAGTGCTGGTAAGGGTAGAGATGTTTATATAGAACCTATAAATAGTAATCCTGCTTATTTAAACGGACTTTATTTTGATAAGATATCAGTTGCTCCTGAAGGGGATTTCTCTCACTACTATTATGTTTCAGATGTAATAGAATGGGATGGAGAGTTAACTTACAATGAATATGTCTATGAGAGGATAGAAGCAGATCTTTATGTTTCTCCATCTGGCAATGATAATAACACAGGCTTAAGTCCAGTACAAGGACTAAAGACTATTTCCAAAGCATGCTCAATTTTAAAACCTCGTGCCAATGGAGATTATAATATTGTCTATGTCGCTCCAGGATTATACTCTCCTGATACCACTGGAGAGATATTCCCAATCAGTATGGATAGAGGGACAAAACTTGTCGGTGCTGGCTCTGTTGATACAATCTTAGATGGAGAAAATCAGATTTGTAATTTTTTCTATCTTGAAGATAACAGTGATATTTCAGTATCAGGTTTTAGCTGTAAGAACTTATATTCAAGAGCAGGATGGGCAGGAGTGGTAAGATCTAATAATGTTGAGAGTTTAGAGATGAAAGATCTTAATGTTGAGAATATTCATACTGATGGTGCCTTTTCTATATTTTATTCAAATAAAATATTGCTTGAAGATATTTTACTAAAAAACTACAATTATAATGGGTTCGCTATAGCAGCATCTCAAGGGATTATTCATAATGTTTGGGCCGATAGTCTCAATGTTACTTTAGAAGTAGAAGGACAAGGGGCATCTATGCCAATTTTTATAGATATGGGAAGTTATCGGATATCCAATATTGCCATAACTAATTCTGTTATTCCTGGAGGAAGAGCTTTTCAGTATGGAAATGCATTAAGTGATGATGATTTTGTCACAATAAATAACCTATTAGTGGCCAACTGTTCTTATATTCCATTAGACTGGAATTCAACTACCGTAGGATTTATTGGAGAGAACATAGCTCAAATGAAAGTAAATAATATGACCATAGTTAATAATACCAATAATTGGCCAGCTCTAGTAATCCGAGGAGATGTAAAAATTCGCAACTCAATTTTTGATAATCCCAATACTCCCTGCGAAATTTATCTGATGGACCCAGCTGAAGTACCAACACCTGGTGTCTCAGCCCTTGATATAGATTACTCTTTAGTCAGGGGTGGTATCGATGCACTAGTAACTGATTATGATGAGGAATGGGCACTTGTTTGGGGGGATAATATGCTTGATGAAGATCCTGGTTTTGTAGGAGGTGATGAAAGCTTATGGTCATCTTATTTCTTAGCTGAAGATTCACCTTGTATTGATGCAGGAACACCTGATACAACAGGCTTTTATATGACTGCTATGGATTTAAATGGTTGTGAAAGAGTTTATGGTTCAGCTGTGGACTTAGGTTGTTTTGAATATGGTTCTCCAGTAGCTAATAGTGATAATCATGAAATAGAAGCAGTGAAAAATAAGATTATGATTTATCCTAATCCAGCTCAGCTTAATAATGGCTTAAAAGGAGTAACCACTATAGAATTTACTTTGCCGGGAGCTAAAGCAAAAAATATCAAAGTGGGAGTATATAATATAAAGGGCCAGAAAGTAAGAGATTTTAAAGTAGGTCAAAGTTTTTATAATAACTTGAGAGTAGATGACCCAACTTATAGTTTACACTGGGACCTAAAGAATAATAGAGGCAAAAATGTTTCTAGTGGAATATATTTAATTAAAGCTGGTGATGGTAATGGCCATTCTGTGCTTACAAAGGCTTGTGTGATGAAGTAGAGGATTTATGTATAAAGCAAATATATTGATTATAACATTACTCGTCCTGTGTATAGGATTAAGTGCTACAGTCTTAGAAGTTGGCTTAAACCAAGATTTTACTTACAACACTATCCAATCTGCCGTAGATGCAGCAGTAGATTATGACACAGTTTTAGTTCACCCAGGAAGGTATATTGAAAATGTTGAAGTTTTAGAGAAAAGTCTTACTCTTGGGTCTCTATTTCTAACATCAGGTGATGAAGCTTATATAGACTCAACTATCATTGACGGGAATGATGAGGATACCGTACTTTCAGCTTATCATGATATATATTTACCACCTTATGGAGTAGTAAAAATTTCTGGTTTCTCAATAACAAATGGAAATACATTAAAAGATCATCATAATGAAAATGAAGGTAGGAATTATATTGGAGGAGGCATAGCCTTTAGAGGGTGCAGTTTTGAAAATCTAAACTTTTCTTCAATTGAGTATTGTAAAATATTTAATAATAATGCTTCAAAGGGAGGAGGGTTATATTTGTATGAGTCTAATACAATGATAATTGGGTGTGAGATATTTAACAATAATGGGGGTAAAAAAGGTGGAGGTATCTATAGTGTGGGAATAAATTACCAATTAGAATTATCTCAAGCATATCCTTCTTCTGTTTATAATAACAGTGCCGGTAAGGGCAGAGATGTTTATATTGAACCTGTAAATAGTAATCCTGCTTATTTAAACGGACTCTATTTTGATAAAATATCAGTAGCTCCTGAAGATGATTTCTCTCACTACTATTATGTTTCAGATGTAATAGAATGGGATGGAGAGTTAACTTATAATGAATATGTCTATGAGAGGATAGAAGCAGATCTTTATGTTTCTCCATCTGGCAATGATAATAACTCAGGCTTGAGTCCAGCTCAAGCACTAAAGACAATTTCTAAAGCAAGCTCATTATTAAAAGCTCGTGGAAATGGAGATTATAATATTGTTCATGTAGCTCCAGGATTATACTCTCCTGATACCACTGGAGAGATATTTCCAATCAGTATGGATAGCGGGACCAAACTTGTCGGAGCTGGCTCAGTTGATACAATCTTAGACGGAGAAAATCAGATTTGTAATTTTTTCTATCTTGAAGATAACAGTGATATTTCAATATCAGGTTTTAGCTGTAAGAATTTATATTCAAGAGCAGGCTGGGCTGGGATTGTAAGGGCAAACAATGTTGAGAGTTTAGAAATGAAAGATCTTAATGTTGAGAATATCCATACTGATGGTGTTTTTGTTATCTTTTATTCAAATAGTATATTGCTAGAAGATATCAAGTTAAAAAATTATAACTATAATGGATTTATAATAGCTGAAAGCCAAGGAATTATGCATAATGTTTGGGCAGATAGTCTTAATGTTACAATGGAGGTAGAGGGTCAGCCTGGCTCTATACCAATAGCTTTTGATAAAGGCAGTTATAGAATCTCAAATATTGCAGTAACTAACTCTGTTATTCCTGGAGGAAGAGCTTTTCAGTATGGTAGTGATGCAAGTGAAAATGAAAGTAATGATTTTGCAACAGTTAATAATCTATTAGTAGCAAATTGTTCTTATACTCCTTTAGATTGGAATTTTACAACAATTGGTTTTACTGGAGAACACTTACCTCAAATGAAGGTTAATAATATGACCTTAGTTAATAATACAAATAACTGGCCAATATTGGGTGTTAGAGGAGATGTGCAAATTCGCAACTCAATTTTTGATAATCCCAATACTCCCTGCGAGATTTATCTGCTCGGAGCTAGTGAGCCTCCCACTCCAGGGATTTCAGCCCTTGATATAGATTACAGCTTAGTTAGGGGTGGATTAGATGCTTTAGTAACTGATTATGATGGGGAATGGATTCTTAATTGGGGGGATAATATGCTTGATGAAGATCCTGGTTTTGTAGGAGGTGATGAAAGCTTATGGTCATCTTATTTCTTAGCTGAAGACTCACCTTGTATAGATGCAGGAATACCTGATACAACAGGCTTTTATATGACTGCTATGGATTTAAATGGTTGTGAAAGAGTCTATGGCTCAGCTGTGGACTTAGGTTGTTTCGAATATGGAAGTCCTGTAGCTAATAATGATAATCATGAAATAGAAGCTGTGCAAAATAATATCATGATCTATCCTAATCCAGCTCAGCTTAATAATGGCTTAAAAGGAGTAACCACTATAGAATTTACTTTGCCAGGAGCTAAAGCAAAAAATATCAAAGTGGGAGTATATAATATAAAGGGCCAGAAAGTAAGAGATTTAAGAGTAGGTCAGAGTTTTTATAATAATTTAAAAGCTGATAATCCAACCTATAGTTTACACTGGGACCTAAAGAATAATAGAGGCAAAAATGTTTCTAGTGGAATATATTTAATTAAAGCTGGTGATGGTAATGGCCATTCTGTGCTTACAAAGGCTTGTGTGATGAAGTAGAGGTTTTACTGGGAACGCCAGCATTCTTGCTGGCATTTCTTTGTTTATGCCTTAAAGGATGAGGGTTTTCTCAGTGAAGAGTTTTTAAAATATTAGAGAGAAAAATTATGAAATACTTAAGAAGTTAGTTTTCATTAGGGATGTAGCAAATCTTCATTAATCCCTACAAAGGTCAATAACTAAAAAAAATAAAGAACATCTTGACAACTGAGAAGAATAAAATAAAACTGTAAAAGTATGAATAAAATAGAATAAAAAAACAGATAAAATATTGACATAAATGATTTTATGAGAAGTCTAACCACTGTGACGAAATGCTAACAGTGGTTTTTAATTTATTATTAAAGGTGTATAGTGATGATAAGTGAAAGAGAAAAAGTATTAGAAGATGTTGCTAAAAGAGCTGCTAAAGAAGCTGGTGTGGCTTTATATGATGTCGAGGAAAAGCAGACTAATCATGGTTTAGTAGCATTAATATATATAACTAAGATTGGTGGAGTAGCTGTTGAAGATTGTATAGCTGTAAACAGATTAGCTGGTTCAGAGTTAGAGCTACTAGATGTTTATAAGAAGAAGTATACATTAGAAGTATCTTCACCTGGATTAGAGAGAGATTTAAAGTATAAAAAACACTACGCAAGTGCTATTAATGAAAAGGTTAAGGTGAAATATCAAGCTGAAGAAAATAGAATAGTTATTGAAGGCACCTTAACAGAAGTAACCCCACAAGCTATCAAAATTGTTCAAAAAAATGAAGAAGAGGTTGTAATACCTTTTACTTCAATAAAAAAAGCAAGAACAATATTTGACTTTTCAGATGAGAAGGAGAGATAAGATGAGTTCTAACATATTAGTAGTATTGAATCAATTGGCCAATTTTAAGCAACTCGATAAAGAGATGCTTACCGAAATAATTAAAGAGAGTTTGTATTCTACAATCTCTAAAAAGCTATCACCTGAAAATGAGTTAAAGATTCATCTTGACTTTGCAACAAATGATATTTACGCAACCTTTAAGAAGATAGTTGTTCCAATGGATTCTGAACTAGGTGAGATTTCTTTAGCTGAAGCAAAGAAGCAATATGGTAAAGGTATTGAACTTGGTGATGCTGTAGAAGTTAAAATGCACTTCCATGAATTTGGCCCAAAAATTATTAAGAATGCTAAAAAGGCTATTCAGGAGAGGATTAAAAGTGAAGATGCCAATAAAACATCTCTCCATTTTGAAAACCAGAAGCATACTATTGTTACTGGTAAAGTTAAATCAGAAGGTTTCGGTGGTATAAAAGTAGATATTGGCTATACTACAGCCTTACTTCCACCTGAAGAGCAAATCGAAGAAGAATATTACAAGCAGGGTGATATTATCAAGGCTTATGTTACTAATATTCGCAGAAAAGAATCAGGTGTTACTATCATTCTTTCAAGAACTAACCCTGAGTTTGTTAAAAAATTATTTGAAAATGAAATACCAGAAATTTTCAATGGTGATATTATAATTAAAAAAATTGTTAGAGAACCAGGAATTAGAACAAAAGTAGAAGTCTATACCGAAAAAGACCATATTGATGCTGCTGGTTCTTGCTTAGGTACTAAAGGCCTAAGAATAGACTCTATTAGAAAAGAACTCCATGGTGAGCAGATAGATATAGTTGTTTCTAATCCTAATAGCGATGAGTATGTAGCAAATGCTATCGGCAAGGATTTAGTAGAACGTGTTATTATTTCTGAAAGAGGAAAATTTGCTAGAGTAATTGTTAAAGAGAAAAATAAAAACCTAGCTATTGGTAAGAAAGGAAAAAATGTTAGATTAGCTGCCAAGTTAACTAATTATAATATTGATATATTTACAAAAGAAGAGTATAATTCAAAGTTAGCTGAAGAGAGAAGAATTACTAATCATGTTACGGAGCTAGACGGTGTAACACCAAATACAGCTCAAATCTTAAAGTCGCATGGTTATACTTCTGTCCAAGATATTTATCTAGCAACTGTAGATGAATTATGTAACTTAGGAAACATCGGTAGAAAGACTGCTGAAAAATTAAAAGAGTCTGCGGAGGCTTTCTAAGTTGTGTTGTGAATCTCACAAACCAATCCGCACCTGTGTTGTCTGTAGAAGCAAAGATTATCAAGAGAATATGATTAGATTTCAAGTAATCGATAATAACATTGCCTACGACTTAAAAAGAAAATTACCAGGAAGAGGATATTATGTTTGTGACAATAACCAATGTATAGAAAAGTTATCTATATGGAAACAAAAGAGATTAAAGAGGTTGCAGAAAAAACAGAAGAGAAACTAATAAGACTTCTTCAGTTTGCCCGGAGAGCAGGTAAATTGAAGTTTGGAATAAGTATGCTCAAGACTTTGAATAGAAAGATAAAAGTAATAATAATAAGTAAAGACATATCGGAAAATAATTTGAAAAAAATTACTAAATTTAATGATTCGAAAAGCCCTATAATTCAGATAAGATCAATGCAAAGTATTGGTGAAAGTATTGGCCATCAACCCGTGAGTGTTATTGTAATAACCGATACAGACTTTTCGAATGGAATATTGAAATTAATAACTCACTAATTGGGAGGAATATTGTCTAATACCAGAGTACATGAACTTGCTAAAGAGTTAAAAATTTCTGCTTCTGCCTTGAAAAAGACTTTAGCTGATTTAGGTATTGTCGTAAAGAGTCATATGAGTTTACTCGATGACGACGTGGCAACAAAGATTAGAGCTATGTTTAATGATCAAATATCAGCTAACAAGAAGCATGATAAAGAAGATGCACAACGACAATTAAAAGCACAAGAAGATAAAGCAAGAGAAAAAAAGAAAGAACTTGAAGAAGAAAGAGCTAAAGCTGCTAAATCAGTTAGTAAAGATGAAACAGCTCCTGCAAAGAAAGAAAAGACTGAGACTAAGAGAAGTGAAAGAGCTTTTGGTGAGAAAAGAGATAATCAACATCAAAATAAAGCACGCACTAGTCATAAAAAAGAAAGTAATAAAGATCATTCTTCAGCTAAGAAAACAAAAGATGATACAGCTACTGCTGCAATACCTATGGCTAGTACTGCTAGTATCTTAGCTCAGCTTAAGAAAAAGAGCCAGCCTGCTACAGAAGATTCATACTATCATGCAAGCAATGTGGAAGAAAGAAAGGCTAACCAACAAAAAAATACTGATAATAGAGATAAAAGAGGTGGTTATCGTAATGACAACCAGAACAGAGATCGGAGAAAACCATTCAATAAAGATGGTGGACGACCACCTTACGACAAGAAGCCAGGTTTCGCTGGTAAAGATGGTGGACGTAAGTTCGATACTAAGAAAAGAGATTCTCATAGCATAAAATCATCAGTTATTGCTCCAGGTATAGCTCCTGCAGATGATTTAGCTAAAAAGCAAGAAATCTCTAAAAAATTTGGTAAGAATAAGAAATCATCAAAAGACTTTGGTGATACAAGCAGACATCTACAGAACAAGATAAAATCTGCTAAGAAAAGAGATAAATATACTAGTATTCCTGTGGAACTTGATGAATCTCAAATTTCCAAGAATATTAAAATGACTCTTAAAAAAACTAAGAAAGTTAAAAAATACCATAAAGAAGCAAAACAGAAACAACTTCCAGAGGATGCAGTAGTAAGAATTACTGAGTTTACTTCTGTAAGTGAACTTGCTAATATTCTTGGTGTAGCAGCTACTGATATTATTGCAAAATTCTTTGCTTTAGGTCAGATGGTTACTATCAATCAAAGATTAGATCGTGACTCCTTAGAACTTATGTGTACTGAATTTGGTATTGATTATGAGTTTGAAGATGAAATAGGTGAAGAAATCATCTATAAAGATGCAGAAGTCTTTGAAGATGCTGAAGAAGTAGAGAGACCACCTATTGTTACTATCATGGGACATGTTGACCATGGTAAAACCTCCATTTTGGACTATATCAGAAATGAAAATGTTGTTGCTGGTGAGTCTGGTGGAATTACTCAGCATATAGGTGCTTATCAGATTACTTATAATGATAGAAAGATAACATTCTTGGATACACCAGGTCATGAGGCTTTCTCAGCAATGAGAGCTCGTGGTGCAAATGTTACTGATATTGCAGTTATTGTTGTAGCCGCAACTGATGGGGTGATGCCTCAAACTATTGAGGCTATTGACCATGCAAAAGCATCAGGAGTAACTCTTATTATTGCTATCAATAAGATTGATCTTCCTAATGTGAATGTGGATAAAACAATATCACAACTTCTTGAAAAAGGTATCTACTTGGAAGGCTATGGGGGAGATGTTCTGTGGACTAAATGTTCTGCCCATACTGGAGAAGGAATTAATGATTTATTAGACTTGATGCTTCTTACTACAGATGTTGAAGAGTACAAGGCTAAAACAGATATTCCTGGTGAAGGTATTGTGATTGAATCTGAAAAAGATGCAAGTATGGGTACTATAATTACCTTACTACTTCGTCAAGGTTCTCTTAAAAAAGGTGATTCAATTATCTGTGGTTCAACCTATGGTAAAGTTAGAAAACTTGAGGATGAAAGAGGCAATGAACTTAAAGAACTAGGTGCTTCAGATGTAGCTAGACTTTATGGCCTTAACGATGTACCTAAAGCTGGTGATATTCTCAACGTTGTTGAATCTGATAAAGTTGCTAAAAATATTTCATCAGAAAGAACTATAATTAGAAGAGAAAGAGAGAACTTCCAAAATAAAGCAAGTCTTCATAATATCTTTGATAGAATTAAAGAGAATGAAACTCTTACAATTGATCTTATAGTTAAAGCTGATACAGATGGTTCAGTGGAAGCTCTATGCGATTCATTTGAAAAACTATCAACAGAAAAAATTAAAGTTCAGATTATCCGTAAGTCTGTGGGTGGTATTAATGAAGCTGATGTTTCTTTAGCTTCTGCATCTAATGCCATAATCATAGGTTTCCATGTCCGTACTAACGGAAAAGCCCAGAAGCTAGCTGAAAATGACGGTGTTGAAATTAAGCTCTATCATATTATTTATGATGCTATAGAAGAACTTAGATCTGCTATGGAAGGTATGTTAGCACCAAAACTTGTGGAAAAAGCAACAGGTTCAGCTCGAGTTAAGGAAGTTTTCAAAATCAAGAAAGTTGGAAATATTGCTGGTTGTGCTGTTGAAACAGGCTATATCGAAAATTCAGGTAAAGCCCGTATTTATAGAAATGATGTTATGCTTTATGAAGGTAAATTATCTTCACTAAAACACTTCGCAAATGATGTAAAAGTTGTAAAAGCTGGTACAGAATGTGGTATCGGTTTTGAAAACTTTAATGACCTTAAAGAAGGTGATGTAATTGAATCCTTCATCGAAGTAGAAGAAAAACAAAAGTTGTAATATGGCATCTATTAAAATATTAAGATTACAGAAAGAACTAAAGAAATTGTTCAATACTGTTGTATTATATAGTCTTAGAGATGAGCGTCTGAAAAGTGTATTCTTTTCAGACGTTGAAATCTCTCCTGATTTGCGCCAAGCAAAAATCTATTTTTATGATAATGATTCTGATTTATCAAAAGAAGAAATGATTGATTGTTTAACTAAAGCATCTGGTCAGTTTAAAAAACATATAGCTGATGCAAAAATTATGAGAATCATTCCTGATATTAGATTCTATTATGATAAATCACAAGATAATCTAATGAAAATAGAATCAATTTTTGACAAAATAAATAGAGAAGAGAATGAATCAGAAGAAGATTAATACCTTATCAGATCTCTACCAAAAACTTAATGAAATGCAAGAAGCAGTTAAAGGTGGAGAGTCTTTTGCCATAGTAACTCATAATAATCCAGATGGTGATGGACTAGCTGCTTGCTTAGGGCTTAAAAGTTTTTTCTCTAGTCAGCAAATCCAATTAGATATCATTTTACAAGGTGAAAGTTTAGATAAGTTAGCTTTTTTACAAGTAGAAGATAATACTAAACAATTGACCAGTGATATGTCTTATGATAACTTGATGATAATTGATTGCCATGGTTTCGATAGAATCAATGAAGCAAAACTATTAGTTGAAAAAGCTAAAAGAGTCTTAGTCATTGATCACCATATAATAACCAAGGTTATTGAAAAAGCAGATTACTATATCAATACACAAGCTGCTTCTGTAGGAATTATTATCTTCAATCTTCTTAAAAATGACTTAAAGAAACTTGATAAGCTTACTCAAAACTACTTTGCTAAGTCTATCTATACCACAATTATAAATGATACCAATAACTTTTTAAATACCAATGTTAACCAAGAGGTATTTCAGGTTTGCCAGGAACTACTAGAATTTGGTATCGTTCCAGCTGAGATAACTACAAAGTTTCTTTATGAAAAAGAAGCCAGAGAATTTAAAATGATTGGTCAGAGTCTTGCAACCATAAGTTTGCATCATGATAATAAGACTCTTCTTTATCATACCTCACGAGACTTTCTTGATAGTAATAACTTAGCTGATTCTGCCACTTCAAAAATGACTCAATGGGTTAAAGGTGTTAAGGGTATTCAAGTTGTCCTTTATTACTGGGAAAAAACAAGTGATGAATTTAAGTTTTCAATAAGGTCTGAAAACCATAATGTTCAAGTGATTGCTAAGTCTTTTGGTGGTGGTGGACATGATAAAGCTGCAGGTTTTACTGCTAAGGGCAAGATTGACGAGATTCTTGAAAAGGTGTTAGCTGAAATAAAAACTAAAATATATGGATAAACTAGGAATCCTCTTAATAAATAAGCCGGTTGGAATTACATCATTTGATATAATTAGACGGCTAAGAAGAATAACAAATATTAAACAAATTGGTCATGCAGGTACTCTAGATCCTTTTGCTGAAGGCTTGATGCAGATCCTAGTAGGTAAAGCTACTAAAATAGCTCAGTATCTCACAAATTATGATAAAAGTTATCAAGTTCAATTGCAGTTTGGAATAAAAACTGATACTGGTGACTCCACTGGACAAGTTATTGTGGAAGAAAATCTTGATTATTTTCCAATCGATGAAGACTTTCTCAAAGCGAAAGTAGAAAATTTAAGAGAACAGATTCCCCCTATTTACTCTGCAATAAAAGTAGATGGACAAAGAGCTTATAAACTAGCTAGAAAAAAACAAGATTTCGTTATGAATCCTAGACCTATTTCCATATCTGATTTTATAATTATAGACTACTCCTTTCCCATCTTGACATATAAATGCAAAGTAAGTAAGGGTACTTATATCAGGAGCTTAAGTGAGCAGATTGCTGAAATGTATGGTACTATTGCTACTACTATAAAGTTAGATCGTTTGTCTGTATCTGATAGTCATATTGCAGATGCTATCAACTTAGATGATATTACTTCTGATAACTGGGAGCAATTCTTACTTCCAATTGAACGTTTTATTGATTGTCCAGTTATTCAACTTAATGAAAAACAAAACTCAGATTACTGGTTTGGGAGGGAAATACAAGTTCCTGACCAAGCGGACGCAGACTTAGTAATAGTTAAATTCAAGGATGAAACCAAAGGAATCGCAAGAGTTGATAAGTCTGTATTACAGGCTAAAAAGGTATTCAAATAATGGCAGATATAGTATTAACTGTAGGTAATTTTGATGGAGTACATCTAGGACATTGCAAGCTACTGACTAGGCTTATTCAAGTGGCAAAAGACTATGATTGCCAACCTTTGATAGTAACTTATCAAACTCATCCAAAGATAAGTCTTGGTGGAAAGCTAGACCCCTATCTCCTAACCACAACTAGTCAGAAAATATCTCTACTGCATAAATGTGGTATTGATCATATTGAATTAGTTAACTTTACAAAAGAATTTGCTAATATGTCTCCTTATGAATTCTTAAAGAATGAATTAATAGATAAATTTCACCCTAAAGCTATTGTCCTAGGCTATGATACAAAGTTTGGTAAAAATAGACAAGGGGATTATGATTTTATCAAGAATCATGAATTTTTGTTCAAATATAAGACTTTTCAGGTAGATCCCCTTATCATTGAAGGTAATATTGTTTCTTCTTCAATAATCCGTAAGCTCATAAAACAAGGTCAACTCTTTAAAGCTGGTGAATATCTAGGTAGAAGGTTTTCTTTTTGGGGTAAAGTGATTGAAGGTAAGCGATTAGGGAGAACTTTAGGCTACCCAACTATTAATATTCAAGCCTTAACAGCTGCTCAATTAACTCCCCCTGATGGGGTTTATCTATCACAGACACTTACTAGGCAGGGAGTCTTTTATAGTATTACAAATATTGGTAAGAATCCAACAGTCAGTAATTCTCTTGACCAGAAAATTGAATCCTATATCTTGGATTTTGATAAAGATATTTATGGGGAAGAAGTTGAGACCAGCTTCGTGAGAAAACTTCGCGATGAGATGAAGTATTCCAGTATTGATGACTTAAAACATGCTATTGCAGCAGATGTAGTTAACTCCAGAAGGATGATTGATGAACTTAAAGACACTTTTTAAAACACTATTATTCTTAAGCTTGTTTAATTTTACTTTATTAAACTCAATAGAAAGAATCCCAACAGAAGACGTAGTAACTAGTCAAAGAGACTATTCTATGTCTTATTATGAAAATGATACTGCTGTCTCTCACTGGTATGGTTCAGATACATGGGCAGTAAAGATTGTTGGTGAAGATTTTAGACCTAATGTTCTTTCAATGACAATTACAGCTGTAAACATTTATTTCCCAACTATTCCTGATAATCCAATAAGTCTCAGAGCTTTTACTTATGATGAAGATTCTCAATTTGACCCTCTCTATGGTCAACAAATAGATCAACTAAATCTTCAAAATATAACAATCACTGAAAGTGGTTGGAATGATTTTCAACTGTCTAGTCCTTATACAGGCCAGGGAATGTGGATTATAGTAGATAATGCTACTAACTTTGCTAATAACTTTATGGCTTCAGCACATGGTCAAGGAACTAATAGTTTTTACAAGATTATTAATGATGGTCAAGTAGCTTTCAATAGCTTTTATGACATTAATGTTAGGCAAGAGTTGTTGTATTCTGTAGATGGTTATCTTAACTTAAACTATGATATCGTAGCTGATTCAATACGAGTAGAACTTCTTGATGTAGGATTAGAATATAGTGATGAAGACTTATGGATCTATAAGTATAACATTAGAAACTATTCTGAGGAAAATCTGGAAAATGCTGTGATGCAAATAGAGATACAGCACCCTGATGCGGAAGTTTATGATACTACTTACACATATCTTGAAATAGACATACCAGCCTTGAGTGATCTTTCTTCAGAAGATAATGAACCTGTCTTACTACAACTACCAGTAGAGAACTCTCAGTATAAAATATCAACTACTTTATTAAATGAAAGTAACGGTTATGTTCTTGGTAATGATATGTTTAAGATTTGTAATTTTCAGGAAGATTCTGATTTAGCCCTTATTATGAATTTTTTGTCTTCAAACTACCAGATTACAGATGGGTTATTAGCTACTCAAAGGGATTTAGCTCAGACAAACTGGATGATTTTTAATTATGGTATTGATGGCTCTGACCAGCTTTTTTATTCTGAATATGCTTATAATTACTATCAAAACTTGGGAATTAATTTAAACCCACTCACTGTGATAAATGGAAACAAGTACTTTAATAGTTTTAATTTATCTGCAATGGAAGAAAATATCGAAAATAATATCTATTACATTCCTAAGGTTTTTGATATTAGCCAAGAAGGGGTAGAAGAAGAAGGTTCAACACTTATTTACTATTCATATTTTAATTATGGACCAAGATATGTCTTTGATAGCTTTACTGATGACTTAGCTATCGATGCTTTTATCTCTCAAAAGACTAAACATTATTCGGAAGAGGGTGATGAATTTATAGTTAGTGAAATTACTAATATCTATGCTGATTTCCAACGTCTAATTGAGGAAGGTGAAGGTTACTTCGAGTTTTCTTATGATACAGATAGTGTAGATAGTCTTTACACAGAGGAAAACGGTGAAAAGTTTGCAAATGTTATTATATACAGAGAAGATACAAATGAAATAATAAGTTTTAACAGATATAATCTACAAAACAATATATTAGTTTCTAATCAAGATCATGATGCTGCTAGTCTTTCTCCTCTAGTGATTTATCCTAATCCAGTAAATAGTGGAAAATATTTAAGTTATAAAACTAATGAGAATGGGAAAATTGACTATGTATCATTATATAATATTAGGGGACAGAAAGTAGGTAAATTTAAGGATGATAGCAGCAAGATAAGCATTCCCAAGGATTTAGCAAGCGGAATATACTTCCTAAAGGCTTCTTATCAAGATAAGACTGAAAGTCCTCTTACCAAATTATTAATTATTAAGGAGTAAAATAAAATGAATAGAATAAATGTTAATGATTTAGCCAACTGTATCAATCAAGAGATTGATAGTTATTATATGGTGGTTGAAAAAGATCTAAGACAAGGAGCTAGAGATTATTTTTTACGATTAAAGCTTGCAGATAAAACAGGTTTTGTCGTTGCTAATATATGGAAAAATGCTGCCCCAATCTCAGAAATGTTTGAAGTGGGCGATGTTATTCAAGTTCATGGTCTAGTAATTAAATATAATAAAAATATTCAGATAACCATAAATGAAGTATTTAATATGGAAGAAAAAGAGTACAGCTTAACTGAGTTAGTACCTTCTACCAAAAAAGATATTACAGAGTTAACAGACCAATTTTTTGAATTCGTTGATTCAGTTAAAAATAGCTTTTTAGCTCAATTATTGAAAGCTATCTTTGATAACAAGAAGTTGTTAAATCTTTTCATCTCATCTCCAGCAGCCAAAGGCTGGCATCATAACTATGCAGGTGGACTCTTAGAGCATACTCTAGCAGTTACAAAGATTTGTGCTTTTGCCTGTGATATGTATCCTGTTGATAGAGACCTAGTTATAACTGGCGCTATTCTTCATGATCTTGGTAAAATCTATGAATATGATTCTGCAATAGGTATTGATTTCTCTGATGAAGGGCGTTTAATTGGACATTTTGTCATAGTTGATAGAATGATAACAGACCATGCAAGTCAAATTGATTTATTTCCTAAAGAACTTTTAATGAAGTTAAGGCACATGGTTTTAGCTCATCATGGTGAATATGAGAAAGGCTCCGTAAGACTTCCTCAAACATTAGAAGCCCACTTGCTACATCTAGCTGATAATATGGATGCTCAGGTTACTGGAGTAAAGCAGATTATTGAAGCAAGTTCCGATAATTCAAAATGGTCTGAGTTCGATAAGCTAAATCAAAAATTCTATTATAAAGGTTAAAAAATGTTGAGGACTTCCGTATTATCCAGTGGGAGTAAGGGTAATGCTAATCTAATTTTCACAGATAATACCTATCTCTTATTAGATGCTGGATTATCAGCCATAAAGATATTTACTGCAATGCAAGAAATTGGTGTTGAACCTAGTAAATTAAATGGAATAATAATTTCTCATGAACACAGTGATCACGTTAATGGAGCTGGAATTGTAAGTAGAAAACTAGGCATTCCTATCTATTTTACTCAGCAAACTTATGCTAGTTGCCAAAAGAAAATAGGTAAACTTAAACAAGAACCTGTCTTTTTCAAAGTTGGTGATGAATTTTCCATCAGAGATATTCAGGTTACATCATTTGCTTCTTCTCATGATGCAATTGATTCAAGTAATTTTATCTTTCAACAGGTTAATAATCCTGAACAAAAGCTAGCAATTGCAACTGACTTAGGTTTTGCTACTAAGCTTCTCATAGAGAAAATAAAAGAAGTTACAACCTTAATACTTGAGAGTAATCATGATGAAGTAATTCTCTTAACAGGTTCTTATCCTTGGGAATTAAAACAGAGAGTAAAAAGTTCAAGAGGACATCTTTCTAACAAACAAGCAGTTGCTGTGGTTAGCCAAATTATTCATAACAGACTTAACAACTTAGTATTAGCTCATCTTTCTGAGCAAAATAACACTCCAGAATTAGCCCGAAAAGAAATGTCTGACTTCCTATCAGAAATTAAATCTGAAGTAAGGCTTTTTTTAGCAGACCAACACAAACCAACTCCAATTATTAAAGTATAGAGGAATGAATGAAATTTTATATTGAAACTTATGGCTGTCAGATGAACATTGCTGATAGTGAATTGGTAACAACAATCTTAAACAATAATGGTTATCAAGAAGCTAGCAAGATAGATGAAGCTGATGTGATTATTTTCAACACTTGTTCTGTTAGACAGCATGCAGAAGAAAGAGTTCTAGGAAGGATTGCTAACGAAAAATCTCGTAAAAGAACAAAAGCCAACTTAAAAATTGGAGTTATAGGTTGTATGGCTCAAAGACTTCAAGAAGAACTGCTTGAGATTCAAGATGGTATTGATTTTGTGGTCGGGGTTGACCAATATAGCGAGATACCTCATATTTTAGATATGACTGAAGATAAAATAAAAGCAGACTTCAATCAAGAAGAAATCTATAATGAAATATATCCAACTAGACAAGGGAAATTAAACGCCTTTGTTACTATAATGCGTGGTTGTAACAACTTCTGTTCTTATTGTATTGTCCCTTATACTCGGGGAAGAGAAAGATCCAGACCTATAGCAGATATCTTAACAGAAGTTAAACAAGCTGGAGAAAATGGTTATCCTGATGTTACTCTTCTAGGTCAAAATGTTAATTCTTACAATTATGAGGGCATTAAGTTTCCAGACTTAATCAGAGAAATTAATAAGATTGAATCTATAAAACGTATCAGATTTGTAACCTCCCATCCTAAGGATCTCTCAGATGACTTAATTATTGCTATGAAAGAATCTGATAAGGTTTGTAAGAATATTCATTTTGCTATGCAAAGTGGTAACAGTGATATACTTAAAAGAATGAATCGTGGTTATACTGCTGAACATTTTTATGGAAGAATCTTGAAGCTTCGTGAGCATATGCCAGATATTGCTATAACTACTGATGTTATTGCAGGATTTTCTGGAGAAACCGAAGAACAGTTTATGGATACCTATAATCTGATGAAAAAGATAGAATTTGATTATGCTTTTATGTACAAATACTCACCTCGAAGAGGAACTAAGGCTGCTGAATTCACAGATCAAGTCCCTGAAGAAATTAGACTTCAAAGATTGCAAAGACTTATAGAAATGCAGAGAAAGATTACTCTTGAAAAGTATCAAAAGCAAATTGGTAAAATTGTTGAAGTTTTAGTAGAAAATATATCAAAAAAATCTGATGAAGAAGTCTCTGGAAAAACAGATGACTTCAAAATATGTGTTTTCCCAGGAAGCAAAGATCTTATTGGAAAGTTTGTTAGGGTAAAGATTACTGATGCAACAGCTGGTACTCTCATAGGAGTAAGATATGAGTAAAATTGATTTATCAGAAGTAATAGAAGAAGAAAAAAAGATCAAGTATAAATCCTTGATATCCAAAAGGATGTTAATTACATTCCTTGTCTTTTCTGCAATCACTGCTATTGCAATAATTATAATAGTTAATAATTTAGTTGATTTACCTTTTAAAAGTGAAAGCAGAAATACAAGTGTAGTTGTTCAAGACTCAGTAAATATTAAAGAAGTAAAGATTAATCAAGCTAAGCAATCTTTTTTAATTATTCTCCCAAACTCATTTTGGGACCATAGCAACTTTACAGATATTGATTACAGTAATAAAACAATAGGCCTAGCAGTTAATAATGTTTTAGGCTATGATAGCAAGAAGCAAACTTGGAATTACTTCCTAGCTGATGATGGTGTCTCTGAAATAGTTTCTGTGGTCGGGAAATTAAGTCTAGATAACGTTAGGTATGAAGCTAATATTCAATTCAATATTATTGATAATTATACCTATTTTTATGATCTCTATCTAAAAGAAGATAGAAGAAGGGCAAGGTATCTTCCTGCAACACCAAGACAGAAAAGTTTATTGATTCAGATGATGTATCGATCTTAACTTTATGTTATAACTACTAAAGAGGACAAATGATAGATTTAGATAAATACAAGTGCGGTTTTGTTGCCATTATCGGCAAACCTAATGTTGGTAAATCCACATTAATGAACCATTTAATTGGAACAAAGCTTTCCATTATATCTTCCAAACCACAAACAACTAGACAGAGCCTTAAAGGTTTCTATTCTGACCAAGAAAAACAGATTATCTTTGTTGATACTCCTGGCTTCTTAAAGCCTCGCTATGAACTCCATAACCGAATGCTTGATATTATTAAAAGTTCACTAAAAGACTCTGATTTAGTTGTATTTATAACTGATGCCAACCATTTCCCTACTGATTACGATAAGGAACTATTACTAGAATTGAGGTCAATTAGGACTCCCAAAATAGCCTTACTTAACAAGATTGATTTAGTTACTGAAGATGTTGTTGAAGAAAAACTAAACTTGCTCAGAGAGTCTTTCGATAGAGCTGAGGGTATTTCTGCCCTTAAAGGTGATAAAACAGACCAGCTATTAAATATTTTTGCTGATATGTTACCTTACTCTCCACCTCTTTATGATCCAGAAAACTTATCTGATTTACCGATGAGATTCTTTGCTCAGGAAATTATCAGAGAGAAGATATTTCTCAATTATACTGATGAAATTCCTTATTCTTCAGCTATTCTGATTGATTCTTATCAAGAAGATGAAGAGAGAGTGAATATAGCTGCAACTATCTGGATTGAACGATATTCTCAGAAACCTATTATAATTGGTAAGGGGGGAGCTTCAATCAAGAAAGTAAGACTCGATGCTCAGAGAGAACTCAAAAAGTTTGTGGGCAAAGCTGTAACTATAGAATTATTTGTCAAAATAAAGAAGAATTGGAGAAAGAATAATTCATCCTTGAATGAACTTGGATTTAGAAAATAAATCTCTCTCCAAAGTAGAGTGGGAAATGTGATATATGCTTTTTAATCCTTCTGTTTTTATTATTGGGGAATCAATATCTATTTAATCCTCAAGGGATGTCATTTAATAGGCAGGGCTAGTGAGACCCTGTATATATTAGCTCAATTATACCAACTCTACTTGAGACAGAGCTTTAAAAAAGACCTTCCTGACAAGAGAAGGTCTTTTTATCTGGGATGTTAGGAGAAACTATTTTATAACAATGGTTTCTTTTTATATTTTAGGGAGATGAAAAATACTAAGAATAAGGCTAGACTAATAGCAATCCACATTATCGAAATTGCAGGATGTGCATTAAAGGTAGTAATCTGATAGAATAAAGTTGCTACTACCCAGGCTAAGATAGTTAGATAACTAACTGCAAAGATAGTCCATTTTAAGTTAGTTTCACGGTAAATAGCACCTATGGCAGCAACACAAGGAGCATAGATCAAGATGAATAGTAAATAAGCATAAGCTGCAAATCTATCATTATTAAAGCCTGCTTGTACATAACCTACTAAGGCTGAACTTTCTTCTTCTTCGTCTGCTTCCATCCAACCAAAACCAATTGGAATTGCTAAGAAAGAATCTTTGATGCCTGACCAGAAAGAGAAATCTTCATCAATTGTAGGTTCTGATGACCAGTTAGGGTCTCGCTGAGAGTAGAGAGCATCCATTGTACCAATTACTGCTTCTTTGGCAAAAATACCTGTGAAGAGCCCTACAGTTGCTGGCCAATTATCATCAGTAAGTCCCATAGGTTTGAAGATTGGAGTAGTTTTTTGACCAAGCCAAGTTAGAACAGATTTGGATGAATCATCATTACCAAAGGAACCATCTGTACCAATTGAATTTACAAAAGAAACTAAGATAACAATCAAGAGAATTACCTTACCAGCCTTAATCATAAATGATTTTAATTTGTTCCAAGTGTGTAGCATAACACCGTTAAAAGTAGGTATATGATAAGTGGGAAGTTCCATTACGAAAGTAGCTGCTTGACCCTTTAGAATAGTAGATTTAAATAAAAATCCTGACAGAACAGCTAATATTATTCCACTGAAATAGATAGAAAACATTACTAAACCTGCTGTTCTTGAGAAAAATGCTGATATCAGTAGGGTATAAACTGGCAATCTAGCTCCACAAGACATAAATGGATTCATTAATATAGCAAGCATCCTATCTCTATTGTTCTCTAAAGTTCTTGTTGCCATAATTGCCGGTACTGTACAACCAAAGCCTACTAGCATAGGAATAAAGGCCTTACCCGGTAAACCAATTGTTCTCATAAATCTATCCATAATAAAAGCAGCACGAGCCATATAACCTGAATCTTCTAAGATAGATAAAGATAAGAAAATAAAGAAGATAGGAGGTATGAAAGTAGAAAGAGTTTGAAGTCCACCTCCAATTCCATTAGCTAATAAAGTAGTTAACCACTCTGGAGATGATAAACTGGTTAATATTACCCGAAAACCATCAACAAAGATTGTTCCAAACAAACCATCAAAAAAGTCTATGAAAGGAGCACCAACATTCATTGTAAGATAAAAGACTCCCATCATTACTAATAAGAAAATAGGTATTCCTAAATATTTATTAATAACTATTTTGTCGATAATATCTGTAACTGTTTCTCTAGTAACTGTTTTGATTACTAAAACGTCTTTTACTAATCCTCTAATGAAGCCATATCTGCCATCTGCTATCACTACATCAATTGGATCACCTGTGTGTTTTTCTACTCTTTGAACTGCTTGGTCTCTTAGCTTAGTGATGTCCTTACTCACAAATCTTTCAGCAATTGGATCTTCTTCAAGAACTTTAAGGGCTAACCAACGGCTATCAACTTTAAATTTAGCAGCATCTTGCTTTAGCTCTTTTTCTATATCTTTAATTTCTTTCTCTAAGACATCATCGTAGGCTATATTAAATCTAGGAGGATGTACTTTACCAATGTGTTCACTAATTACTTGTTTTAACCTGCTAATACCATCCTTTTTACTAGCATTAGTAGCTACAACAACACAATCTAAATGCTCTGCAAAATGCTTAACATCTAAGGTCATGTTCTTATCCTTCAATGTATCCATCATATTCAAAACTACTACTAAAGGAACATTCATTTCTATGAGCTGAACTGTTAAATATAAGTTCCTTTGAAGATTAGACGCGTCTAATACTTGAACAATTAAATCTGCATCTTTACTTAGAATATAATCCCTAGATACCTTCTCATCTTCTGAAAAGGCAGAAAATGAATATATACCTGGCATATCAACTACATCAACAGCTATATCCCCGTCAACATAAGTCCCAACTTTCTTCTCTACAGTTACTCCAGGCCAATTGCCTATTGTCTGCTTTGCACCTGTTAGAGCATTAAAAACTGTAGTCTTACCACTGTTCGGGTTGCCTGCTAGGGCAATAGTGAACTTTTTCATAGCCACTCCATTTTTTTATAATAATTATTTTATACCAAAAAAGTAGGATATGAAATAATGTCAAGAAAATTGTTAGTATATTCTAACAAAAGACTAAAAGAGATAAATTTCAAAACCTAATTTTTTTTTATTGAAAAGTTTGATTTTCTATTCCTAAACTCAAACCCCTAACTGGGAGTGCGGATGACCACATCCGCAATGTTCTCTTTTCTAACTGGGAGTGCGGATAACCACATCCGCTAAATTCACTTTTTCTAACTGGGAGTGTGGATGACCACATCCGCTAAATTCACTTTTTCTAACTGGGAGTGCGGATGACCACATCCGCTAAATTCACTTTTTCTAACTGGGAGTGCGGATGACCACATCCGCTTCTTCTTCATTTTCTGGAAAAATACAAAAATAATAAGCTAGAA
Source organism: Cloacimonadales bacterium (SeqCode) (assembly GCA_963678375.2). Taxonomy (GTDB): domain Bacteria; phylum Cloacimonadota; class Cloacimonadia; order Cloacimonadales; family JAFGVF01; genus JAEKNW01. The sequence continues at coordinate 338,388 of OY782831.1, read as the reverse complement.
AAGTTTGAAATTTTATAGCTTAAAAGCTTGTCTTTATTCAATTAAAGACAAGAGCGGATGTAGTCATCCGCATTCCCAGTTAGTCTATCAGCTCTGCTTGCAAACTGATAGACTTATAATTGTTTCAATCATTAGTTCAATGGAATAGATTTTAAAGAAAGAGCTTTATTACCCCTCTATTGTTACAATCTTCACAAAATCCTAGGAAATTATAGGGAGAGTAGCAATGATGTATTTTAGATGACTAAGAATTAAGCTAAATAATGTAGTAGATCTTTGTGAATAGCTCTATATTCTTCTGCACTCTTCACTCTTCACTCTTCACTCTTCACTAAAGCTCTATTGCACCATCAAGGATTAAGTCAAATTATATAAGATGATTTGCTAGATGCTGTCCAAAGAAAGGGTGAGAATTAAGGACTAAAAGGAAGGCAAAGTCAAAATTATATTGCATTACCAGGGCTAAAGTAATAATCTCTAAAAGACCTTGACTAAAATAATAGTCTTCCTTAATTAGTGAAAAAAACAAAGGAAGTGAAATGGATAATAACTTTATTTTAAAGAAAATTAGATATGCTTTAGATTATAATGATTTCAAGCTGATTGATATCTTCAAACTTGGCGGACTCAAGATGACTCGTGATCAAGTTTGTTCTTACTGTGCCAAAGATAATGATGATAATTTTCAAATATGTGATGATAAGACACTTGAAGCCTTTCTTAATGGTTTAATTCTTTATAGAAGAGGAGAAGCCAAGAATGGCAAGCAAGCTACTATGGAGATGGAGCTTGATAATAATCAAATTCTGAGAAAACTAAGAATTGCTTTAAACTATAAAGATACTGATATGTTAGCGGTTTTAGAGTTAGAGGGAATGAAATTTTCCAAGAATCAACTCTCTGCCTTGTTTAGGGCTAAAGATAATCATCATTATCAACCCTGTAAGGATCAGTTACTTAGAAAGTTCTTGCAAGGTTTAGTCAAGAAGTATAGAGATAATAAAAAGAAAGCACCTTCGGCAATCTTGGATTTTGATAACTTTTAATTTGTAAGCTACTATTATAGCAATGAGCCATCATTTTAAGCCACGAAAAGATATAATACGTAAGATAATTCACGTAGATATGGATGCATATTTTGCAGCAATTGAACAGAGGGATTTCCCTCAATTACGTGGCAAACCAGTTATAGTTGGTGGTGCAGTGGGTGAGAGGGGAGTAGTTTCCACTTGTTCTTATGAAGCAAGAAAATATGGGATACATTCAGCTATGCCAGCTACTACTGCTCATAAGTTGTGTCCGCATGGTATCTTTGTAAGACCTAGATTTGAAGCATATAAAGAAGCAACTGATCAGATTTTTGCTATATTTAGGGAATATACTGATTTAGTGCAACCTATGTCCTTAGATGAAGCCTATTTAGATGTAACTACAAATAAAATGGGAATGCCATCTGCTACCTTACTTGCTAAAGAGATTAGAGCTAGAATCAAAGCTGAAATAAATCTTACAGCATCAGCAGGAGTTTCCTATAACAAGTTTTTAGCGAAAATAGCTTCTGATTTAAACAAGCCAGATGGTTTATGTGTTATTACTCCCAAGGATGCAATAAGAGTTTTATCTTCACTTCCTATAGGTAAGTTTCATGGAATAGGTAAATCTACTACAGGACAGCTTAAGAGATATGGCATACACACAGGGGCTGATTTACTTGAGAAAGAATTAAGTTGGTTAATAGATAACTTTGGTAAAATTGGCTATCAATACTATTATCTGGTGCGTGGAGTTGATAATAGGGAAGTGACAACAAGTCATACTCGTAAATCGATTGGAAAAGAGACTACTTTCAGAATAGATGTAGAGGATTTAAGAGTCTTATTCCAGCATTTGGAAAGGCTAATAAGAAGACTGGTAGAAAAGTTAAAGAAGGAAGAGATAGAAATTAAGACTTTAACACTAAAGTTGAGATATGACAACTTTGATACACTAACAAGAGGTAAGACTTTGTCTGCTTATACTGCAGATTATAACGAATTATTAAAAGAATGCAGACGTATTCTAATCGATACTTATGATACAAATCGCAAAGTAAGGTTATTAGGAGTATCTTTTACAAGTCTGAAACACCTAAATGCTCAGACTTGGGAACAGTTAATGATAGAATGGGAGGAAAGATTTGACAATAATAGAATCACTAAAAGATAGTAGAGTTTTTGCAAAATCCTTTGCAGTAGAGACCTATAATACCAGTTATTTTCAGACTATTAAAATTTCAGATTTGTTTAAGTATTTACAGGAAGTTGCAGCTTTGCATTCTGAATCCATGCAGATAGGTTTTAATGACTTAATGTCAGCTTCTGGAGCTTGGGTACTTACCAAGCAGTTAGTAAAAATTAATAGATTACCCAAGTCATTAGAAAAATTTAAAATTCATACTTGGAGTCATAAACATAATAAAATCATAGCTACTAGGAACTTTGTAGTCACAGATTCTCAGAATAAGATTATCATTGAGGCAGTCTCAGATTGGGTTGTTATAGATGTAGTTAAGCGAAGGATAATCCCTTTGAGTAAGATTAATTTATCTTCAGTAATGTCTTATGATTTACAGCTATTCTCTGAAGATCTTAAGAAAATTGATATTAATAGACATAACTTAGTTAACACCTTTAGCAAAAAAGCAAGATTTTCTGATATCGATATGAATGGTCATATGAATAATACTTGTTATATTGATATGATTCTAGATTCACTAGCTGAGCATTTTGATAAACACTATAGTCTTCAAGAAATAGACACTAACTTTATTCAAGAAGTAAAATATTTGCAAGAAATATCAATAAAAACTTATCTCATTGATACTTTGCTGTATCATCATGAAATAATTTCTTGTGATGATGGTAAGCAAGTGTTTACTGCGACAACAAGGTGGGCAGAAGATTAATGAAAAGCTTTTTCTTTTTAGCTTTTTTCTGGCTTTTGCTGTCGCCTTTATCCTCAGTTAATCAATATCCTTTAGATAGTGACTATCATAAGTGGCAGACACTGGGAGATTCTTTACTTAATCATCACCAAGGCAATAGATTAATTTCAGATATTGAAGTGATTGGTAATTCAAGTGTTGATAAGCTACCTTTGTATGCTTTTCATATCCATAAATCTCCTAAAATCAAGAATAAAAAGAAAAAGCTATGGGAGCATAAAATCCCAAAAGATGTAAAGAAAGTCCTTATTATTGGTCAGCACCATGGGGAAGAACCAATTGGGGTTGAAATCGCAATGTCATTGATTAGGGATTTAACAAGCGATAAGTCCTACTCAGACCTACTTTCTGCCTATTATTTTGTGGTAATACCTACAATAAATCCAGAAGCTTTTAAGATTGTTAACTCTGGTCAATACCCGTTAAAACGTAAAAATAACCGAGACAGCAATGAAAATGGGACCTTTGATCTTAAAACAGATGGGGTTGACTTGAATAAAAACTATCCAAGCAACTGGGAACTTGCAGATTTGAATGACCGAGAAAGTCCCTACTTCAAGGGAGAAAGTCCTGCTTCAGAATCAGAAACTCAAGCAGTTATGCAAGTAGCGGAACGATTTAATTTTGACTTTGCTTTCTTTTATCACTCTTCAGCAAATGGAACCTATCCAGAAATGATTTTCTTTCCGTATTATTGGGAAGATGAAAAGAGTCAGGATTGGGATCAAATGAAAGAAATTGCTGATGCTTTAGCTGCAGACTTACCCTGTTTCTTTAAAGAGGATAACTATGAAGTTTTTACTGGACATACAAGTCAATATGGTTACGCTCGAGACTATTTTTACAAGAACTTTTCCACCTTTGCCTTTACTATCGAGGTTAGTGGGATAACTCCTAACGGAGTTTCTTTATTCCTTCCTAATAATACTGATTTAAAGAAGATAGTTAACAAGCATAAAAGAGCACTAATAAATTTGCTAAGAAGAAATAGATAATAAAAGCTAATTGTTTTTTGAAATTATTGAACTTTTGGAACAAAATTTACATATTAAAATCCTGTTACATGAAACCCAGTTTAACTGACAACCAAAAGCCACTTAAGCTGACTTAATACTAAGAACATATACAGACTAAATTAATAGAGGTAATGTATGACTCAGAAAAAAAACTATTTTTGTGTAGTATTCGGACTTTTAATACTGCTAACACCTATCTTAGCATATGGACAGTTTCGAGTCGAAAATGAAACCCGCTCAAATTTAAACATCCTTTTTAAAAATCCAGAATTTGAAATCAAGCAAGAAAATATTGGGGCTGCTTCTTATGACTATGTAAGCTCTCAATCTCTTAGCACAACTGTTGATGTCGGTTCTCCTGAACTTCCTTTCTACTCATCAACTATTGAAATTCCTAATAGTGGGAAACCTACCATCAATATTAGAGTTCTTGACTCTGAACTAGTAGAAAATATTAATATTAAACCTTTTAGAGAAAATGAACAAGAAATCTATACTTTTAATAATGAAGTATATACAAAAAATGTATATTATCCCACATCTATAGCACAAATCGGGGAACCTGCAATCTTAAGAAATAAGAGAATAGTTAATTTCATAGTTCACCCATTTAGATACAATGATGCTACAAATACTTTAGAGGTTATTAAAAAAGCAGAAATCGAAATTATTTTCGAAAATGAACCATCTGTAAATGAGATTACTAGATCATTTATGAAGGCAGATACAAGTTTTGAAAACTTCTTTGCTTCTACGTTATTAAACTACAAAGAACCTACTTCTCGTAATGACTACCAGAATCCTACTATTCTGTATATTTATCCAGCAGCTTTAGAAGGTAACCCAATCGCAAGTAATCTTTTCAACTGGAGAAAAGAACAAGGTTGGACTGTTTATACTGCTAGTACAACTCAAACTGGTACTTCAACTTCTTCTATTAAGTCTTATATCCAAGATGCTTATGATACATGGGAAAACCCACCTGCTTATGTTACTTTCATTGGTGACGGCTCTGGTTCTTTCTCAATTCCAGTATATACAATTTCATCTTATAGTGCTGGTGGAGACCACTGGTATGGCTTATTAGAAGGTAATGATGATCTTGAAGATGTTTTCCTAGGAAGACTTTCTATTGAAAATTTGGTTGATCTTTCAACTTTAGTTACTAAAACTATTAAGTATGAAAAAGCTACTACTATTCCTGACACAACTTACTATACTAGAACTTTATTAGTGGCTGATACTTCTCCTTCAGGACAATCTACTATTATTACCAATCTATTTGTTAAAGAAATAATGAGTGAGTATAATGATGAATATACCTTTATAGAACATTTTGGTAATTCTCCTTCTCCTTCACTTGTTTCAAGTGGAATGAATGCCGGTGTTGGCTTTTGGAATTACCGTGGTTGGATTGGAATGGATGGTTGGGGAACTTCTCAAGCTGCTTCTTTAAATAATGTAGATAAACTAACTGTCTGTGTTATTTTAACCTGCTCAACTGGTACTTTCTATTCAGGTACTTCTGTAACCGAAGCTGTAGTTCGTTCTGGTTCAGGCTCATCACCAACTGGTGGTGTCTGCTCAATCGGTCTCGCAACTTCTGGAACTCATACAACTTTTAATAACAACCTAAACGGTGGTATCATGGGTTACCTCTTCCAAGAAGATGGTTGGACTATGGGTGCTGCTAATAATCGCGGTAAATTCCATCTTTGGGAAGCTTATGCTATTTCAAAACCTGAAAGAGTTAACTTCTTCTCAACTATCTGTAATTTGATTGGTGACTCATCTTTAAGAGTTTATAAAGAACAACCTAAGTATTTTGATACTGAATATATTCAAAATATAGCTGCCGGAACTAACCAATATAAAGTAAAAACTACCCAAGAAGGTATTGGATTAGAAGATGTCTGGGCAACTATTATGATTGGAGAAGACTACTATACTGGTTATACTAATTCTTATGGTGAAATCTTCTTTGATATTCCTACTGATGCCAGTGGTGAAGGGTTATTAACTGTAACTAAAGAAGGTTATCAACCTCAACAGCATGATTTAACATTCGGTCTTGAAGCTCCTGTTCTTAATGCAACAGATATTACTATTTATGATGATGGTCAAGAAATTGATTACCTCACTCCTGGTAAAGATTTTGCTTTGAAAGTTCAAGCTACTAATGCTGGTTCTGCTGATGTAACTAATATTTCTGCAACTATATCTGCTATTTCAAATGGTATAGTAATCAATAATGCAACAGCAGATTTCGGTGCAATTCTTCAAGGTGCAGATGCTGAGAATACAAGTGACTTTGAATTCACTGTTCCTAATTCTGCTTATGAAAATGATATTGCCTTTAGAATTATTTTCTCAAATGCATCTTATAGCTGGGAAAGACAAGTCTTAATCCCAATTCATAGCCCTATTGTTCAAGTTGTGGATTATGAAATGGTAAATACTGACTTCGCTCCAGGTGAAACTTCTGTAATAAATGTTGAAGTTACTAACTTAGGTAATGGAGACTTAAGTCTAGCAGACGCTTATTTATCAACTACTGATAATAGAATTACTATCAACATGGATGAAGCTTTGCTTGGTACATTGGCTGCTGGTGCTAGCGGAAGTGTTGGTTTCAATATTACTGCTTCTGATGACTTACTTCCTGGCGATTTAGTACCAATGATAGTCACTGTTGAAGATGATGGATTCGAAACATCTGCATTCTTCAGTCTTCAAGTTGGTACTGCTTCTGTAACTGATCCATTAGGTCCTGATGCCTATGGATACTATATCTTCGATTCTTATGATACTGAATATAGCGAATGTCCTGTATATGAATGGATTGAACTCGACCCAAGCGAAGGTGGAGTTGGTACTGTAGTACCTTTACCTGACGGTGGGGATAACCAAGAACAAGTTCAAGTTGTTGATCTTCCATTTACATTCAGATTCTATGATAGAGATTATGACCAAATTTCGATTTGCTCCAACGGTTGGTTGGCTATGGGTGAGACTGAACAAGCTACCTTTAGAAACTGGAGACTTCCTGGTCCTCTAGGTGCATCTCCAATGATTGCTCCTTTCTGGGATGACCTAATGACTGGTGGCAGTGGACAAGTCTTTATTGCTCACGACCAAGCTGAAAACTACTTCGTTGTTACTTGGAATGAGTGGAAAAACCACTATAATACCAGCTATGAAGAAACTTTCCAGGTTATTCTTTATGACCCTGAATACTATGGTTCATCAACAGGTGATGCTCCTATAAAAATCCAATATAAAGTTGTTAATAATATCGATACTGCTGGTGGTAACTCTCATGGTGAGTATGCTACAGTTGGTATAGAAGACCATTCTGGTACAGTTGGTTTAGAATATACTTATAACAACCAGTATCCACAAGCGGCTAGACCTCTAGAAAATGAAATGGCTCTCTTCATCACAACTAAGATTGGTCAGTTACCTCCATTTGTAACTAACCAACCAAATGATATTACTTTCGAAGAAGACCATTCAGATGAAACTATCGACCTTTATAATATCTTTAAAGATCCTAATAATGATATCTTAGAATTCTCATTCTCTGATTCAGAAAACTTATCTTTTGATGTTAATGAAGATGGTTTCTTAGTTGTTACTCCTGCTGATAACTGGCATGGAACAGAGTCTGTAACTATCTATGCTGAAGATGGTGTTACTGATATAGTTGTATCTGTATCATTCTTAGTAGCTGTTACTCCAGTCAACGATAGACCTTCTCTTCAAGCAAAATTCCCTGGAACAACAAACTTTGAATCAACTAATAACTTTGTAAGTTTTGGTGTTGATGTACTTGATGTTGATAGTGAACTAGTTTATGAGTGGAAAATCGATAATGAAGTAGTGGAAGGTGCTGTTAGTGATACTTTGGATTATGTCTTTGATAGCGTAGGTGAATATCAAGTTAAGTGCTATGCGGCAGATTATGACTTTACTGTTATTGCTACTTGGAATGTTAATGTCCCTGTATCTAATGATGTACAAGTTGTTGCTGTGAACGACTTAAGTCAAAATATTCCTAATCCATTTAACCCTACAACTACTATCAACTTCTCTTTGAGAAAGGCAAGTAATGTTTCAATTATTGTTTATAATATCAAAGGACAAAAAGTTAGAACACTAGTATCTGATAATTATAAACAAGGCAATCATACTATAGTTTGGAATGGTCTTGATGATGAAAATAGACCTGTATCATCAGGTGTTTATTTCTACCGTATGGTATCAGATGAGTTCCAATCCACTAAAAAGGCCATAATGATGAAATAGATTACTCAAAAGATAAATAAGAACTGTGTGAGCTAAAATGCCCATATAGTCTCAGATAATTAGCCCTGCTCAGCAGGGCTTTTTCTTATGCCTATTTTAACCCAAATAATATACTATCTTGGTTGAACTGTTAACAAAATTTACTGTTTGCTTAATAATCAACCAAATAAGAAAACTCACTCTCTTTGAGAGAGTCTAAACTCAATATAATCAATAAAAGTAAGAATTTTCTGGACAACTTTTGAATCTAGTAAGAAGTTTGAAAAAAGAGGTAAAAATGACGTTTGATAAGATGTATAAAATTCTAGAAGCTCGCTTTAAAGAGTTTCCTACACCTGTTGTTGATTTCATAGAAGTCCAAACAAAAGATCCATTTAAGATACTTGTTGCTACTATATTAAGTGCCAGAACTAAAGATGGTACTACTACTAAAGTTGTAAAAGAACTATTCAAAAAAGTGAATAAACCTGAAGATTTGAATAAAATACCTGCTAAAGACTTAGAAGAGATTCTCTATCCAGTAGGTTTTTATAAGCATAAAACTCAATATCTAAAGGCTCTCCCTAAAGTATTAAAAGAAGAGTTTAATAATATTATACCAGATGAGATAGATGACTTAGTAAAGTTACCAGGTGTTGGAAGGAAAACTGCGAACTTAGTTAGGGCTATAGCCTTTAAAAAACCAGCAGTATGCGTAGATGTTCATGTACATAGAATCTTTAACAGATTAGGAATGATTAGAACTAAAAATCCACTTGAAACAGAAATGACTTTAAGAAAAGAATTACCAGTTAAATACTGGATCCACTTTAATTCATATTTTGTGGCATTTGGACAAAATCTCTGTACTCCTCTTAGACCTAAATGTAGTGAATGTCCAATATATGATGGATGTCAACGAATAGGAGTAAAAGAGTCTCGCTAGTTAGCCTGATATTATTATTCAAACTTGCCAGTCAAGGCTACAAATAATAGGGTAAAATAATCAGATTATCCCTTAAACGATTTGCATAAGAGCAAACTAATTAGAATGGATTTGTACGAAATCCTTTATAGAATAATCATATAGAAGATGACTAACAGGCATATCTCCAATATTATCTAACATTTTTTTCTTGTTAAGCTTGTTGATAATCTCGCTTACAAAAACCTCTAATCCTTCTAAGTAAGGGAACTCTTCTTTATGTTTCATTGGAAGAACAAAACTTGCTAACACCACCTCATGTTCTGCTTCTAAATGAGCTTCAAGCTTGCCTACATGATACTCAATTTCTATAGTTACATTGTTGATAGTTAATATATCATTATCAAACTTCAGATTAAAGGCATAAGTGTTATTTTGATTAATAAATTTACACATTCGTGGTAAAAATCTTTTAAATAGTTCAATTTTAAATTGATTCTCTAAAGAGTTCATCTTTTATCTCCCTTACATATTATATTTATAATAATTATAATGCAATATTAACAACTAGCAAATATTAATTACCTAAAGCTGATACAAACTATCATTTACTTGTAACTATTCTTATATGCTTCGTTTAAGTTAGTAAATATACAGAAATATTTAATTTTTATTGACTTAGATGTTAGTTAATAATAACTTGATACAAAATAGAAAGAAAGAGGTAGTTAATGAAAGGTAAAGTGAAATGGTTTAATGAGAATAAAGGTTATGGCTTTATTCTGTCGGAAGATAATGTAGAATATTTCGTGCATTGGAAGAGTATCGTAACTCCTAATCCTATGCAACAAAAGATTCTTGTCCAAGATGAAAGAGTTGAATTTGATACAATTGAAACCCCAAGAGGTGTTCAGGCTATAAATATAATTAGAGTTGATGCTCAGTAGAGAGGAAAAGTTCACAAAAATTGAAAAGGTCTAGTTTTATGCTGACAGAGGCTGTAAAAGACTTTTTGCCAATATCCCCTAAAGATATGCAAGCGAGGGGGTGGGATCAGTTAGATATTATTATTGTATCTGGTGATGCATATATTGACCATCCCAGTTTCGCTGCGTCTGTTATTGCCCGAAGTCTTGAAGCTAGAGGTTATAAGGTTGGTATAATCCCTCAACCCAATATCAGTAATCTTGATGACATAAGCTATTTAGGTCAGCCAAAACTTATGTGGGGAGTTACTTCTGGCAATATGGACTCCATGGTCAATCATTATACTGCCCAAAAAAAGCTTCGCTCAGAAGATGCCTACACCCCTGATGGGAAAATTGGTATCAGACCTGATAGAGCCCTATTAAGATATACAAATTTAATTAAACAATTCAGTAAAGATAAACCCATAATCTTAGGTGGAATAGAAGCCTCGATGAGGAGAGTTTCCCATTATGACTATTGGAGTAATAAAATAAGGAACTCTATCTTAATAGATTCAAAAGCAGATATGCTGGTCTATGGCATGGGAGAGAAGATTATTCAAGAAGTTGCAGATAAACTAAATGCTGGTTTCCCAATTGAAGCTCTTCAAGATATTAAAGGAACGCTGGTAACAGTTCCAGAAATTGATAATTCCTTACCTTACAAGTTACTTCCTCAAGCTGAAACTTGCTCAGATAAGCTGAGCTTTCTTAAACTTACCCAGATTTTTCAAGAAAACTATGCTAGCTCAATAATTTATCAGAAGTATGGAGCTCGATATCTTAAGCATAATTTACCAGCAGCTCCGCCTTCAACAGATGAATTAGATAATATCTATTCTCTTCCTTTCATGAGAGATGTTCATCCTATTTATCATGGGAAAAGTTTAAAAGCTTGGAAGCAGATACGAGATTCTATTACAGTCCATCGTGGTTGTGGGGGTGGATGTAATTTCTGTGCTATAGGTTATCATCAAGGTAAGAAGGTTAGTTCAAGAAGTCCTAGATCAATCATTAATGAAGCTGAGGAACTTAGTCAGAAACAATACTTTCACGGTACCATATCTGATTTAGGGGGGCCATCAGCTAACATGTATGGAATGACTTGTAAATTGCCAGATGGATTAATTTGCAAAAGATCTTCCTGTCTTTATCCCATTGTCTGCCCAAACTTGGATACAAATCATGATTCCTACTTAGATCTATTAGAAAAAGTTAGTTCTGTTAAAGGAGTAAACAATCTATTTATTGCTTCTGGGATTCGTTTTGATCTAGCTTTAAAATCACCAAGATTTATTAAAACAATAGCAAAGAAATACATTGGTGGACATCTCAAACTAGCTCCTGAACATACAGTTCCTAAGGTTCTGAAACTTATGAATAAACCCAATATTGGTCTCTATGAAGACTTTTCTAAGCAATTCTTTGAAGCTTCCACTCAGGTAGATAAAAAACAGCAGATTATTCCTTATATTATAGTAGGTCACCCAGGTACGGACACTAAAGATGCTATTAAATTAGCCCTTTATCTTAAAAAGAACAATCTCAAATTAGAACAAGTACAAGAGTTTTATCCTACTCCTATGACACCAAGTACTGCTATGTATTATACTGAAAAAGATATCAAGTCCGGTAAGTCTATTTTTGTGGCTAAAGGAAGGAGCATTAGACTTCAAAAGGCCCTTGTACAATGGTTCATACCCGGGAATAAAAAGTATGTTATTGAAGCATTGAAGTCTGTTGGAATGCTCAATTTACTTGCTGAGTTTTATCCAGGATCTAGCCCTACAAATATTAAGCAGTTAGGGGGACGAAAAGATAAATCTGCAAATCACAAAAAGCTGATTAATAGAAGAAAAAAGAAAAGATGAAAATATGTTTGACACAATCCTGACTTCTTGCAAAGTTTAAACATCAAAACTTCTTGGAGAAATAAATGTTTAGACTTGTTTTAATCTTATTGATCTTGTCAACCACTCCCATCCTCAAAGGATATCAGCCCTCTAATGATGATGAAATAACTCTTAAAGAGAATGAACTAAAGTCAAAGAAAAAACAGATTGAAGACTTAAAAGAAGATATTAAAGAACTACAAGACCAGGAAAATGCAATTAAGAATGATAAATCTCTTACCAGTAAAGAAAAAGAAAGAAAAAGTAGGAAGTTGAGACAGTTAATTAAAGACAAAACTTATCTTAAAAATAATCTCCAATGGTGGGTAAATCAAGCTGAAAATGTTGAAAGTGATTTAAGTCAGAGAAGAGTTCAATCGCAAAAAACAAAATCAAATTTTGAAAGTCTGCAAAATAGTTATGAAAAAGAACTGATAGCACTTTTTCTTCTAAATATCCCTAGCACGAATAATGATAATCTTCGAAAAAAAATACTATTAAAAGCCCTTATGAACTACCAAGAAGATGTTATCTTTGATTTAGATACTGATTATTTAAATACTCAGAATGTTATAGCTGAGAATGAAGATAAACTTTCAGATATCAATGATAAGATTGAATCAAAGCAAAAACAGCAGGATCAAGTAGATCAAGAGTATGAAGAGTATAAGAAAGTTACTGATAGATTAGAGAGTAAAATAGCAGATCTAAGTGAACAGGAAGCAGAAGTTCTTAAACAACGTAAAAAGCTTCTTACAGAGAAAGAAAGACTAGAAAGAGAAGCCTTAGAGTTAGAAACATTCATTGATGATATGATTAGAGCCAAAGAAGATGTTGATGCCTCAAAACTAGTAAATAATATTTTAATAAAAAGACCTTGTCAAGGAAACATAATAAAAGATTTTGGAGCTAAACTAAATCAACTGTCCAAAGTAACTAACAAAGGGCTCGAAATAAATGCTAGACCTGGTAGCCCAATTATTGCTGTTTATGATGGTGAAGTTATTTATAGCGGACTAGTTAAGTCGCGCGGACAGTTAGCTATAATTGATCATTTAAACGGATTCGTTTCTGTTTATGCAAATAATAGCTCACTCAAAGTATCTAAAGGTGATCTTGTAAAACAAGGTGATATAATAGGATTTTCAGGAACAGATTCTGAAGGAAGACCCCTAGTATATTTTGAATTAAGAAAGAATGGCAACCCAGTAAACCCAAAAATATATTTCATAAAATAATATGATAAGCAATTAAAAACATAAGAATTATCAGGAGCTAATTTGAAGCTTTATAAAGATATTAAATTTAAACATGTAGATAAGATGATAGATAAATCTTATCAAACTGATACAGTTTTTTTACATCATACTGGATATATGTTCGGTATTGGTGCTAGTATTGATAGTGATATAGCTCTCAATAAGATATCACGTTTAAAAACACGCGATTCTCTTAAAGGATTTATAGTATTAGTATCTAAACTTGATACTATTATAGATGCAATTGATAATCCTAATGGACAGACTATTAGACTACTAGAGCAATACTCTCCTGGGAATGTTACCTTTGTTTTAAAATGTTCCAACCCTCGATTCAGCAAGGTTGCCCAGGATGGATTTGTTGCATTTAGGCTTCCCCAAAATCCTATTCTCTGCTATTTTATTGATAAAATTGGGACAGCTATTGTTAGTTCCAGTATTAATCAGAATGGTATGCCAGCTGAAACTGATTTAAAGAATATTGTAAAAAACTATGAAAACTGGTTTGATTTTGGTTTCACCCCTTTTAAACATTTTAGACTATCTGATGAAGCCCCATCAACAATAATTAAGATTGACCAAGATATTGAGTGTATCAGAGAAGCTTCAGTACCTTTTTATGAAATAAAGCAAAGTTATAACAAGTCAATGATACTATTTGTTTGTACTGGAAATGTCTGTCGCTCTCCTATAGCAGAATACATTCTTAAGAAGAAGATTGATGATGATAATCTACCTTTTAGGACTGCTTCAGCAGGAGTGCTTCAAGACGGTATGATAATCTCAGCAAACTCTTCAGCTCTACTTCTTGAAGCAGGTATTGATGCTACAGACCATATTTCAAGAAGACTAACTGAAACTATTATCAGAGATAGCTGGTTGATACTTACTATGGAGGATAAGCACAAAGAATTCTTTGCTAAGAAGTTTCCTCAGTATGGTCATAAAGTCTTTACTCTATTAGAATTTTGTGGTGGGGAAGGTGATATTGCAGACCCTTATCAAGAGAGTATAGAGAAATATAAGATTGCTTATAATATAATTGAAGAAAATATAAACTGCTTAATTGATATATTAAAGAAAGAGGTAAAATAGATGATTGAACCGAAAATTACTCCTGAGATAGTCCAAGAACATGGGATTAATCCAGAAGAGTGGAAATTAATTTTGAATACTTTGAAAAGAGAGCCTAACTTTACAGAATTAGGTATTATCTCTGTTATGTGGTCAGAACATGCTAGTTATAAGAACTCAATCAAACTTATAAAAACCTTACCTAGAGATGGTCAAGCTATGTTAGCTAAGGCAGGGGATGAGAATGCTGGTGTTGTTGATATTGGCGATGGTCTAGCAGTATCATTTAAAATTGAAAGCCATAATCACCCGTCAGCTGTTGAACCATATCATGGTGCTGCAACAGGTGTGGGAGGTATCCTTAGAGATATTTTTACTATGGGAGCAAGACCTGTAGCTGTACTTGATTCTTTAAGGTTTGGTAATCCTAATAGCCCTAATGTTAAATTCTTAATGCATGGTGTGGTTGACGGTATTGCTGATTATGGAAACTGCTTTGGTGTTCCAAATGTAGGTGGTGAAGTTTATTTTGAAGATAGTTACACTGGAAATCCTTTAGTTAATGCAATGGCTGTAGGTGTGCTAAAACACGAAAACTTAGCTAAATCTGGAGCTGAGGGTCCAGGTAACTATGTTATGTATGTTGGAGCTAAAACAGGCCGAGATGGTATTCACGGAGCTACTTTTGCTTCTGTTGAACTTACAGATGAATCTGAAGAAAAGAGAACAGCTGTTCAAGTTGGAGATCCATTTATGGAAAAACTCTTGCTAGAGGCTACTTTAGAAACCATTGAAGCAGGAGTTATTGTAGCAATTCAAGATATGGGAGCAGCTGGTTTAACATGTTCAAGTAGTGAAATGGCTGGTAAGACAGGAGTTGGTATTGAACTTGATGTTAACTTAGTTCCTAAAAGGGAAAGTGGTATGACTCCTTATGAAGTTATGCTTTCAGAATCTCAAGAAAGAATGTTAATGATTGTAGAAGCAGAAAATGTTGAAAAAGTTCAAGCAATCTATGAAAAGTGGGATTTACATGCTGAGATAATAGGTAAGGTTACTGATGATGGTATGTTAAGAGTTAAAGAAGGTGATACTGTAAAAGCAGAATTACCTGCTAAAATGCTTGTTTTGGGTGGTGATGCTCCTCAGTATGATCGTGAAAGAAAAAAACCGGATTATATTGACCAAGTACAAAATGCTGATTTATCTAGTATTGCACAACCAGTAGATTATAATGAAGCTATGTTGACTCTAATATCATCTTATAATATTGCCTCTAAAAGAAGTATTTATAATCAATATGATCATATGGTCCAGATCAATTCTATGATAGAACCTGGTTCTGATGCAGGTCTTATAAGAGTAAAAGATACAAACAAGGCACTTGCCCTCTCAACTGATTGTAATGGAAGACATTGCTGGTTAAATCCTTACGAAGGAGCTAAAGGTGCAGTAGCTGAATCTGCTCGTAATGTTGTTTGTAGTGGAGCTAAACCTCTGGCGATTACTAACTGTCTAAATTTTGGAAACCCTTATAAACCAGAAGTATATTGGACATTCGCTGAAGCAATAAAAGGGATTGGTGATGCTTGCAGAGCTTTTGATACACCTGTTACTGGTGGAAATGTTTCATTCTATAATGAAAATCCAACAGCTGCTATCTATCCAACACCAACTATTGGAATGCTTGGTTTAGTTTATGACAACAATAAAATTATGGATCAATATTTTAAAGATGACGGAGATGTTATCATTCTTTTAGGAGACAAAGCAGACTCTATAGGAGGCTCTGAGTATCTAAAAGAAGTCCATGGTAAAATATTAGGAAATGCTCCTTGTGTTGATTTACCAAAAGAAAAAAGATTGTATGAAATAGTTTTAACCCTCATTGATAAAGGACTTATCAAATCAGCACATGATTGTTCAGATGGTGGACTTGCTGTAGCTATTGCTGAATCTTGTTTTTTACCTAACAATAAAGTAAAAGGTGCAATTATTGATATAGACTTTGAACATAGACCAGATGAAGAATTATTTGGAGAAGCTCATTCTCGAATAGTTATTTCTACCGTAGCTGAGAATATACCTGCAATTACAGATATATGCCAAGACTTCACTTGTTCTGTAATAGGTGAAGTAGCAGGGGATAGATTTAAAATTAATGACATTATTGACATTCCTAAAGATCAATTATTCTCAAGTTGGTATAATAGAATTAAATAATATTTGACAGAAAATAAATGAGACACAATTATAGATTTATTATTGTGTCTCTTATTTTTATGACATAAAAAATATAATTTTCTGGAGGAGGAATGAAGATGAACTTTTTCTTTTCAAATGCTTTTTGGGGAATTTTATTAATTCTCTGGGGTTTGTCTTTAGTATTAAAGGCATTTTTCCCAAGTATTAAGTTCCCTTTAGGTACTATTTTCGTCTCAATATGTATAATAATTTTTGGAATTCAGCTACTTATTGGTGGTTTTGGCGGAAGAAGGAGTAACTTTCAAAGAAGAATGAATCATGGGTATTCGGAAAGAATATCTGATGAGTTTGCAGAAGAATTAAATGTAGTGTTTTCCACTGATTCCCTTAGATTGACCAGTATTGATGTTGCTAACCAAGACAGGTATGTTGATGTTAATGCTGTCTTTGGAAGAGCAATCATTTATGTTACTAGTGATACACCTGTAAGAATAGAAGCAGATGCTGTTTTTGGGAAAGTATATAAAGATTCTAAGCTTAAATGGGCATCAAACAATGAAACAGCGCTTATCATAAATGCAGATGCTGTTTTTGGTTCAGTGGATATTATTGTTTTAGATTAATCTATGAAGAAAATTCTGTGTTTAGTAATACTGCTTTTTCATCTATTCAATCTGAACGCTAAGAATCAAAAAATTGGTTTGGCTTTGAGTGGTGGTGGAGCTAGAGGATTTGCTCACATTGGTTTGCTCAAAGTAATTGATGAGATTGGTTTAGAAATTGATTATGTCTCAGGTACAAGTTTTGGTGCTTTAATAGGAGCACTTTATTCTCTTGGTTATTCTGGGGCAGAGATAGAGGATATTTTTCTTCAATTCGATTTTAGAAGCAACATTGACGATTCTATAAGTAGAAAAGATCTTTTTATTGAAGAGAAGAGATGGTTAGATTATGGAGCAGTAAGCTTCAATATTGATGAAGATTTATCTTTAAACATCCCTATATCAATTCTTTCTGGAAACAATATGCTACAGAAGCTAGCCAAGTACTTGAACACTGGAGCCTATTATGATAGTTTTGATGATTATCCCATCCCCTTTAGGTGTAATGCTACGAATCTAACTTCGGGAGAGAGTGTTACTTTTCGAGATGGTAACTTGATTGATGTTGTCAGAGCTTCAATGGCATTTCCTACTTTATTAGAACCCTTTTTTGTAAATGGACAACCTTATGTTGATGGTGGTGTTAAAGATAATCTTCCTGTACAAGCCTTAATAGATATGGGGGCAGATTATACAATAGCTAGCAAAGTAAATACTCCTCTCAAAGAAAAAGATGAATGTGCTGATTTTATTGCAATACTAAACCAAACAATTAATATCAATATGAATGTATGGGTTGAAGAATCCATTAAAAAGACTGATCTCTTGATAACACCTGACTTGGAAAATTATAATAACTCTAGTTTTGAGGATATCGAGCAAATTATCCAAGATGGAGAAGATGCTGCACGTAAGCAAATAACTGCTCTAAAAGGCTTGATAGAAGATAAGCAGCAAAAGAAAAGACCAAGAAAGGCTTACAGAACACCAAATAGAATATTTATAAATGAAATTACTGTTTCAGGAAATAATAATATTCATAGTAGCAAAGTTAAATTATATGCTGGCTTGGATAATAATAATTTCTATAAGTATGATGAAATATTATCTGCTTCAATGAAATGTTATAACACTAAGAACTTCACTTGGGTTTATCCGAAGATTAAGTATAAAAACGGAAAGTATGATTTAGAGATTGTTACTAAGGAGAGAGGAAACAGTTTTGCTAGTTTTGATGCCATTTATGATACTTCCGATGACTTGATAGCTAGAATAACTACAACTCTAAACAATGAAGTACAGAAAAATTCTAAGTTTATTGCTAGTCTTCAACTTGGAGGAATAAACTCATTAAAATTAGATTATGTGAAAAATTTTGGTGATTTATATGGTGCTTATTATCATCTCTTCCCTTATATTGAAGAAAGCAAACTTTATTATTATAATGAAGAAGGTGATAAAAGTGTTAGAATTAAGAAGTTAGAATATGGATTAAATTTAGGGATAGGCTTTTTTATCAAAGATATACTTGTGGGAGAAGGCTACTTGTTTGGTTTTAGGTCAAATCTATATCAAGATGTTGCAGACTTAGATTTAGATCAAAGAAAGTTCAAGTCTTCAGGACTTGGACTCAAGGCTTATCATGAAAGTGTAGATGACTTGTACTTTCCAAGTTCAGGTAATAGAATAATGATAAGTTATCAAAAAGCTTTTGATAGCCCTATTGCAGATGAATCTTATGAAAAAGTCTATTTAGATCTCTTTAAAGCATTCCCAATATCTAGAGACTTCTCTCTTCAAGCTGGTATTGAAAGTGGGCTCTTCAGAAATGCAGATTTAGGTATTACTTTTTCTCCTTATGAAATTGGAGGTATAGATTCTTTTACAGGTATTGATAAACATGGTTTAAATGAAGAAGCTTTTCAAATCAACAGATTAGGCTTGCAATATAAGTATAAAAACAAATATATACTAAATATGAGTGGTCAATTTCTCTATAAAGGTGAGTTAAAAGAGTCTGGTGAATCCTTAACCTCCCAGAAAGCATTGGATTTAACTTTAGGTTATAAAACCCCATTAGGTCCACTCCGTTTAGCAATTTCATACGATCTTGAATCAAGTGTTAACTACTACATAGCTTTTGGATTTACTAAAGATATGTTTAAGTTTTCTAAACATTAGGAGGAAGAATGATTCCTGTGATTGATCTTCATGCGGATACATATATGAAGAAAGATATGTTTTCAACTCTGCCTTGGTTAAGAAAAGCTTATTTTCGTTTACCTTCCCAAGGAGATAAAGAAATACAGTTTAGTGAGGACATTACTAAAGAGAGTTTGGTTGGAGGTAATGTAAGGTTACAAACTCAATCACTTTTTATCGGTCAATTAGGTATAGCAAATCCACTGCATAACAGCCTAAAGATGATTTCTATGATTAAGCAAGATATCAAGAGTGATAGTGATTTATATCAATATTACACAAGTGAAGACTTTGAAAATAACAAAGACAAATATGGAACTTTAATCTCTATTGAAGGTTTAGAACTCATTGAAAATGACCTAGACTTATTAGATATTTATGCAGAGCTAGGAGTAAGAATAATTGCCCCTACTTGGAATAGATCCCTTCCTTATGTTGGTTCAGCTGTAGAACCTTATGGAGTCCTTAAACAAGGTAGAAGGCTTGCTGAAAAAGTAAATGATTTAGGACTGATCTTTGATGTCTCCCACATGTCCGATCAAGGATTTTGGGACTTTCTCCAACTTCTAGATGTTCCTATTATCGCTTCCCATTCTAATTATCGGAATGTCCTTCCTCATGAACGTAATCTATCAGAAGAAATGATTCGTGAGATTGATAACTTAGGAGGGGTAATGGGGTTAAACTTCTATCCTGATTTTATGAAAACATCGGAGATAAAATTATTTCCTGGCTATCCAAAGGGCTATTCAGCTATCTATCACATGCTTGATGTAATTATTTCTGAATTTGGTGATGATGTTGTGGCAATTGGTTCTGATTTTGATGGTATTTCAAAATACCTAGAAGGGGTAACTAATCCAGGTTTTTATCAAGATTTTGCTGAATTTTTACGAAAACATAATGTATCGATAAATACAATCGAGAAACTCTTCTATAAGAATGCCCTTAGGGTACTAAAAATGCTATGAGGATACAATGAAAAGATGTGAATGGTGCCTTACCCATCCTCTATATATTGAATATCATGATAATGAGTGGGGAAATCCCCTTACTGATGACCAGAAACTATTCGAATTTCTAGTTTTAGAGACAATGCAAGCCGGACTTAATTGGCTAACTATTCTCAAGAAAAGAGAGAATTTTCGTATAGCATTTGCTAATTTTGATATCCAAAAAGTTGCGAATTTTACCGAAGATAAGGAACAATCTCTCTTAAATGATCCAGGAATTATCCGTAATAAACTTAAAGTAAGAGCAGTAATTAATAATGCTCAAAAAGTACTTGAGATTCAAGCTGAATTTGCTTCTTTCTCAAACTATCTATGGGCTTTTGTAGGACACAAACCTGTGCTAAATCAATACAAAAATATCAATGATATTCCAGCCTCAACAGCTCTCTCTGATGAAATTACTAAAGATATGAAAAATAGGGGTTTCCGCTTCATAGGTACAACAATAATTTACTCTTTTATGCAAGCAGTTGGTCTAGTTAATGATCACATTGTAGAATGTTTCAAGTATAAACAAGGTCAAACAATTACAAAATAATAACATCTTTACTAATTTGTTCTTGACTACAAACCTTTATTCCAAATAATGCAATAGTCCTTTGAGAATAGCACTATATTATTCTGCATTTTTCTCAAAGTTCTAAAACACCATTAGTGTTTAATGAAAAATTACTCTACATAACTATATCTCAAGGAAATGAAATGTATAATAGATTAAAAGATTGTAATAATTTTTTTCTTTTGGCTGGGCCCTGTGTAATTGAATCTGAGAACATGCTTTATCAGATAGCTGAAGAGTTGAAAAGAATATCAGTAAACTTAGATATTCCTCTAGTATTTAAAGCATCCTACAAGAAAGCAAACCGTACTTCTCTTGATTCGTTCACCGGACTAGGTTTAGACCAAGGACTTAAATTACTTGCTAAAATTAAAGACGATTTTGAAATACCAATTGTTACAGATGTGCATGAAAGTCATGAAATAACAGCTGTAGCGGAAGTTGCAGATATTATTCAGATTCCTGCTTTTTTATCTCGTCAAACTGATCTCTTGATAGAAGCTGGTAAAAGTGGGAGAATTGTAAATATTAAAAAAGCACAATTCATGGCTGGTCAAGATGCTATTTCTGCTGCTCAAAAGGTTACTTCAACAGGTAATGAAAAAGTTATGCTGACTGAGCGAGGAACTTCTTTTGGTTACCATAATCTAGTTGTTGATTTCAGAAACTTTGCTCTTATGCATAAATCAAATTTTCCAGTTATATATGATGTTACTCACTCCTTACAACAACCTTCATTAGGGAAAATATCTGGAGGTAATCCTGAATATGTCCCGATGATGGCTAAGGCTGCACTAGCTACTGGTTTAGTTGATGGCCTATTCATAGAAACTCACCCTCACCCAGACCAAGCTTTAAGTGATGCAAAATCTATGCTTGCTTTGGATAAGATGGAACAATTACTTACAGACTGTTTAAGGATATGGAATGCAAGATAAATTAAAGCAAATAAAATTAGTATGTTTTGACTGTGATGGTGTTTTAACTGACGGTCGTATTATTTATATACAAACAGATGATGATAAAATATTAGAACAAAAAAACTTCTCAGCGAGAGATGGTATGGGGATTATGATGCTAAATAGGGCAGGTCTGATTCCTGCTGTAATAACTGGTAGAACTTCTTCAGTCTTAGAAAGACGCTGTCAAGATTTAAAGATAAAACACTTTTATCAAAATATTGAAAACAAAGCTATAAAGATGCAAGAATTACTTGATGATCTTAAACTTGGTTGGGAAAATTTAGCCTATGTCGGTGATGATTGGAATGATTATCCTATACTTACTCGGGCAGCTTTTGCAGCTACTCCTTATGACGGAGAAGATGCAATAAAACCTTATGTTGACTTTATTTGCAAGAAAGATGGAGGTAAGGGAGCAGTGAGAGAAGTAATCGATTTAATTTTGCAAGCTCAAGGTTTGTATGAAAAATCTATTGAAAAGTATACTGATTAGTCTGCTAGTTATCACAGCAATTATCTTTGCAGGTTGTGAGACTAGCTCTGAATTACCTCAAGCTGAAATGGATAGAAATGCTCCTGATGAAAACAGTAAAGGGGTGGAACTTAAAAAGTATAATGGCAATAAATTGGAGTATCTTCTCCAAGCTAGGTCTATAACTAGATACTACGAAGATCAACGAACCATTGCTGATTCTGTTTATATAATGACTATTGAAGAAGATACTGGGATTGTTTCTACTGTTATATGTGATTCAACAATTATCGATGATCGTTCAAATATTATTAAAGGAATCGGGAATGTAGTCTTTAAATATGGAGACTTAAGAAGAATTGAGACTGATTTGGCATTATGGGATAGAACAAGCGATAGAATCACATGTCCAGGAGAAGTTGATTACTGGGATGAAAATACATATTTAAACGGTTATAATTTGATAACGAACTCTAAATTAGAAATGACTAAAATGGAAAAAGTTTCAGGACAAGGAGTAGCTGATGAAAAAACTTTTGGCGATTTTTCTAATCGCAGTAAGCGTAACGATAGCTCTGAGTAATCAACTCCTTGAAGATAAAAGTTATAAAATCAGGAATGCTGATAATGTTGTTTTAAATAAGAACAATGACAAGTATATTCTTAATATGAACGGGAATGTTAACTTCATCTATGGGCAGATAGAATTTTTCTGTGATAAAGGAACAATTGTAGAACAAACAGAGACTGCTAAGCTTTTTAACAATGTAGTTGTCCAAAAAGATACTCTAACTATCACTTCAGATTATGCTTACTATGATAATATTCAGGAGATTGTCCAATTTAGTGGTAACGTTATAGCCTATGAATATAATGCTAGGAGTGAATTAAAACGAGAGTTTCAAGCTGATACTTTAATATATAATCGCAAAATTGAAGAAATTATCGCTTCTAAGGATGTGATTGCAAAAGAATTATCAGAAAATATAACTGCCAAATCAGGCTACCTTGAATATCATCGTAAAGACGGTTATGGATTTATGAATATTAATCCTTTAATTGAGAATAAAAAAGACTCCCTGACAATCTCAGCCGAGAAGATGGAATATCATGCTAATTTTGATAAAATTGTTGCTATGTTTAATGTTCATACAAGTTTAAGTGAAGCTGAAATTTTTAGTAACTTTCTTATTTATTATAATGAAGATGGTAAAGCTGTCTTCTCTGGACAACCCCGTATCGAAACAGACTTTGGTACTGGCTTGGCTGAGACTTTTAACCTCTTTTTTGTTGAAAATAACCTTTCTCATGTCGAATTTATTAATGATTGCCGACTTGATTTTTCTTTCGAAGAAGGACAAGATTATAATAATTGGCTTACAGCTGAAAAGATAGATATCTTCTTTGAAGATAAGAAACCAAAATCTATGTTAGCTGAAACAAGTGTCCTTTATGAAATAATCTCTGAAGAAGAAAGAGAGAACAGTAAAGAATATTCACGGAATGTATCATCTTCAAATAAATTACAAGTTACTTTTACTGAAGATAATGAAATTGAAGAGATTAAACAGCTTGAGAGTATAAGTGGAAGCTATATCTTTAAAAGTGCTCCCAAGACTAAAAAATAGATATATAAGCTCTTCATTGTGTTTTCGTTTATGTGATGATTTATTCTTTTCAACTGTTTTCGTGATCCTTCATTATTACTATCCTCACAAAGTATGGAAGTTTTATTGTTATACTAACAATGAAGGAATAACTTAGCGAAAAATATCTACTACAAACACTGCTATATTAAACTATTTATTTACTATTCACACTTTGAGGAATCAATCATATAATATTATTGTCTTTATATCAAAATGATATTTCGCTATATCAAAATGATATAAAATTCCACATCTATAACTTATGTTTATTTCACAAAAATATTCATAAAGTATTGATAATAAGTAATATATGTATTTTGGAAAACTTTGGAACACTCTGTGCACTTATGCTTTGTACGAGAATAAAAAATTGGAGGATAAAATGAAAAAGTTTTTAATTATTACTGTGTTAATGTCCTTAACATTAACTTTTATGTTCGCACAAGAAGCCCAAGTTGAAGTAAACATGGAGAAGTTTGAAGCAAGAATGGAACAGTTTGCTGAAGAAATGGAAGATTTAGCAGAGAAAATGTCAGATGAGAAAAACCCAGTAGTTATTACAGTTACTAAAAATAGTTCAAGCAAAGTTTATATGGGAGTTTTTCCTAAAGATTTAACATTAGAAGATGTTAGAGAGTTAAATTATGACTTAACTTATGGTGTCTTAATCTCTGGAGTAGTTTCTGGTTCATCTGCAAGCAGACAGAAGATCTTTGCAAATGATATCATTTATGAAATTGATGGCAGAAAAGTAACTAATAATAAAGCTTTTACTGAAATTTTAAAATCCTACTCACCTGGCGATGTAGCAACTATGAAGATATTTTCTGCAGGAGAGCACATAGAAAAAGAATATACTTTTGAAGCAAAACCAAAATCAGAAGAAGATATTACTGTTGATATAGAAACTATGGAAGATGATGTTGACTGGAATTCTGTTGCAATCAACTGGATTCCTCGTTATTACCAAATTGAAGATATTGAAGATTTAAATGACCTCTTTACAGGTATGCAGTTTGATAAACTTGATGATGATGGTATCTTCATGAATGGTTTTGGCTTTAGAATTCATGTTGGTAACGGATTTTACCTAGGTGGAGAATGGTCTTGGCATGAAGGAGATCAAACTAAGAATATTCAAATTGGTGCTGAAGGGCTAGGTGTTTTCCCAGGGTCAAATCAAGAAGGGCATAATCTAAAAAGTAAAGAGAATTTTGTAAGAGAAATGAAGTATTATAATGGATTCGCAGGAGTCACTTTAGATAAAAGAATATATTTTACTAAATATTTCCAACCAGGTATTGGTTTCTTGTTAGGTGGTGGAACTCATAATGTAGAGTTTTCACAAACAAACGGAGACTATGATTGGACAGATTTGAACAATGATTTTAACCAATCAGGTAATAATCACATGGTAATGAACAGAGATTATATAATCTTCCAACCACGTGCAGACATATATGTCCCTATCCTTTCATGGGTTGGTGTAAGAGCTGAAGCTGCTTATGTTTTAGGTTATTCACCTTACTCAGGCTGGAAATCAGGAGGTTATGAATATGGTATATCTAACTCTCCAGATACACAATGCACCGGCTTGACCTTCTCTGTTGGTCCATGGATAGAATTTTAAGATAAATTAGACAAGTCGTATTAGTATATCCTTCCACGCCCAATCCATAATCCTCGGATTGGGCTTCCCTTACTCCCAAATAGTGCTGTTTGAAATTCAACTCCACTATTTAGGATAATATAAAATTTTTTACTTGTCAGTTATTTTAAAAATAGTTTAATAGGATTATAAGAGTTTTTGAGT
Organism: Cloacimonadales bacterium (SeqCode); assembly: GCA_963678375.2. Taxonomy (GTDB): domain Bacteria; phylum Cloacimonadota; class Cloacimonadia; order Cloacimonadales; family JAFGVF01; genus JAEKNW01. Next base: position 312,507 of record OY782831.1, on the reverse strand, counting down.
GATTATTTGAGATGTTTTAACAAGCTAGATGAGGAAAAAAGAATGTTTGAGAGTTTTGGAAACTACATTTTGAAAGGAGTAATAACTTTCGGATTACTTATATTATCTTCTTATGAAGGTAATGATGCCAGATTTAGTTCCTTAAGACTTACTTACTTAGAAGGGGCTATTGGAATTGAACTCAACCTTGATAGTGCCTTTGAGAATGATTTTGAGGAAATCTTCAAAACAGGAAAGAGCATTGATATTTGGTTTCATACTTCAGTAAGTAGTAAAGGTGTAGTTTTAGAAGAGGAAGAGTTTAGTCATAATGTTACTTATGACCCCCTTCTTGATAGTTATTTACTAATCAAAGGTTCAACAAATGAATCAATTGTCTGTGAAAATTATCAGTGCTTAGTTGAGGAACTCTCAAAGATAAAATGGCATTTTAGACGACTAAAAAGTGTTTCGGATTATGATTTAGATATCTATGCACATTTAGACAAAATCTATTTTGAAGACATGGATAAGGAGTTTAATCTAATGCTTTTATGGAAAAATAAAAGCCCTCGCTTAAAGGAGAGAATAAAACTCGATAATGCTAGAAATTAATTTTGGAAGGATAAATGAAGTATCAACCAGGGATAAGATCCTATTTTATTATAACGTTTGTTGTTGTCTTTGGCTTAAGTATATATTTTATAAACAACTATTTTCTAAATCAACAAGAGGCCATAAAAACATCTTTTGATAATATAGATGCCCAACCTTTTGTTCAAAACTTGAGACTAGAAACTGCTCAAGATTCCCTCTTAGCAAGTAATTTGATTAATAATATGAACAGTTTAAAAGCTCTAACCACAACTACCTTAATAGAAGTTAAAAGTTATTCATGGATGATAATTATTGCTATTGCTTTTGGGGCTTTCGCCCTATTTATCGTAATAGTTATGAAGTTTAGTAAGCCAATTATTGATTTACAGAAAGCTACTGAATTGATCCAAAAAGGATTCTACGATATTTCATTACCAGAGACTGGTATCAGAGAGATGAGAGAACTAAAAAAATCATTCAATACAATGTCCAAAGAATTAACTTCCACCCAAGAAAAGCTAGTAGAATCTGAGAAACAGGCAATTTGGAAGGATTTATCAAGAGCTTTAGCCCATGAAATCAAGAATCCATTAACTCCTATTCAGCTTACTCTCCAAAGATTGGAAGAAAAATATGAAGAAAAAGAAAAGTTTTATGATTATTTCCCTCAAGCTACTGAAGTTATTCATAACGAAATCCAAAACCTTCTCTCAATATCAAGAAACTTTTCAACTTTTGCTAAACTTGTTGTCCCTGAGAAAAGTTCATTCTCTCCAACAAAAGTTTTAGATAGTATAATCGATTCTTATAGTGCTGATTATGTTATTAATAAAGATTATCAGTCCCATAGAATGGTCTACTTTGATCAAGATCATTTTTATCAAATAATAACTAACTTACTACAAAATGCAATAGATGCTAGCCACAGGGGAACAGCAATTGAGGTATCTGTTAGAGAAAAACATGGTCAAATAATTGTTTGTGTAGAAGACCATGGAATTGGCATTTCCCGTGAAAATATTAATAGGATATACAATCCTTATTTCACACAAAAAACTAATGGAAGTGGTATTGGTTTAGCCTTAGTTAAAAAATTTATTGAAGCAAATGGCTCTACAATTTATGTAAATAGCCAAGAAGGAATTGGCACCAAATTTAGATTCTCTATGGAGATTTTTGATGAAAATACTGATCGCTGATGATGAAATAAATATAGTAAAACTACTTAAAGAGATTTTCGAAGAAGATAAACATGAGGTTAGTGTGGCCTATAATGGGCAACAAGCTCTTGAACAATATAAATCCTTTCTTCCAGACATAACCTTTCTTGATGTTAAAATGCCTGTTATGGATGGAGTTAATGCTTTAGAAAAAATCAAAAGTTTCAATAAAGAGGCTTTAGTTGTTATGATATCTGGTCATAGTAATATTCCTATTGCAGTTAAATCCATCAAGGTAGGAGCTTATGACTTCTTGGAAAAACCACTGTCTCTTCCAATTGTCAAAGTAACACTTAACAAAGCAATTAAACACATTAGAATAAACAATAGAGTAGCTAATTTAGAAGAGAATCTAGATTCAAAATATCAGATGATAGGGGATTCTCCTGAGATGCAGAAACTTAACTCCCTGATTAATAAAGTTGCAGCAACAAACTCAAAAGTCCTAATTCAAGGTGAGAGTGGGACAGGAAAAGAGTTGGTAGCCTGGTCTATTCACACCAAATCTTGTAGAACTGAAGGGAGTTTTATAAGATTTAACTCTGCTGCAATTCCTAATGAACTTGTTGAAAGTGAGTTATTTGGTTATGAAAAAGGTGCTTTTACAGGTGCTGATAAACCAAAAAAAGGTAAGATTGAGGAAGCTGATGGAGGTACCTTATTTCTCGATGAGATTGGTGATATGAGTATGACTGCTCAAGCAAAAATACTACGGGTGATTCAGGAAGGAGAGTTTGAAAGAGTAGGCTCTAATTTACCAATAAAAGTTGATGCTAGAATAATTGCAGCTACTCATAAAAATCTAGAAGAGCTAATCAAGCTAGGTCAGTTCAGAGAAGATCTCTACTACAGATTAAATGTCCTTCCACTAAGAGTACCACCATTAAGAGAAAGAAGAGAAGATATCGGAATACTAATTGATTACTTCTCAAGAATTAATGCTCAAGAAATGAAAATAGCTGCAAAAAAATTCTCCAATCAAGCTCTTGACTACCTTAAAAAGCAAAATTTCCCAGGAAATGTTAGAGAATTAAAAAATCTAATAGAAAGACTTTACATTGTTTCAGAAGAGGAAACGATAGATGTTTCTTTAGTCTCAAACTTCCATAATTCCCATAAAAAACAAAGTGATTTCTGGAATGAAACAATTTCTTATTCTGATAAAAAGACTGAGTTCGAAAAGAAATACTTAGAGATTCAATTGAAGAAACACGATTGTAATATTTCTAAGACTTCTCAAGCTTTAGGCCTTCAGCAAAGCAATTTGTCAAGGAAAATCAAAGATTTAGGAATAGAATTATAAGGCAAATACTCTAGGGCTACCATAAAAAACTTGACGTTAATAATAGCTTTTTTTATTTTCATAAAAGAGGTAACTTATTAATGAAAAAGATCTTAAATATAGTAATCTTACTTGCAGTTTTTCAGATAATAAATGCAGACACTGTTGTTGACTCTTTAAAAAAAGTTATTGATTCCCTTCCATACTCTTACGAAAAAGGTGATAAGATTTGGGATTTAGCTATCTATCAGCAGAATTCACTTATGCAACCTAACCTCGCAATCAAGAATTTTAACAAAGCAAGTCAAATTTTTGCCGAGTTGGACTCTCTAGAGAGTGCAATGAGAACAAATGCATCAATTTTTAAAGTTGCTTTTGTTTTTCCAGAACATTTTCCAGACTCAAAAAAAGCTTTTGAAAAACATTTCCAATTTATTGATAATGAAAACCTAGCTCATTTGAAACGTTTTATGATTATCAATATGCAAAGACATCTAACTAATGCATATTTCTTAAAAGATATGGATCACTTAAAAGAAGGGCTTGAAAGAAGTCAAAAATACTTTGAGGATAATCAAAATGATGATTTGAAACTTGAGTTTACCCATCTTTTCTTACTAATAACAAATTACTTCTATGGAGAAGAGAAAGCTCTTGAGAAATCTTTAGAAGTTTATAGAGAATTAGAAAATGATGGATATAACTTCGCCTTTGCTGTTAGAGAGTTAGCTAGGATTAAGTTGCTATCGACTATGCAGAACTTTCATTACTATAGAGGAAATATTGAACAATCTAACAAACTTTTAGATGAAGCAATTGATATTTCAAAAAATTTATCAAAAAACCATATAGATGAACTAAGTAAGGTTCAGAAATTAAATTTGCAGACTTCCATTTCTCACATTATGACTCTAAAAACAGATAATATTCAAATTAGTAACGGAAATTTAACTAAGATTGAAGAAGGCTATTTAGATGTCAATAAATACGCTAAATCTTTTGACCCTGAGAGATCTATTAATAATTTTACTAAAATAGCTCATGCTTATGATGTAATATACACAGGTAAACACCCTAAGATAAAATACTACTTAGATAAAGCAGAAGCTGATATTGATAATATCCAAAACAAATTGTATGTAACTAATTTTTATCTTACTAAAGCACGATATCTTCTAAATCTAAAAGAGTATGATAAAGCTAATTCAGCTTTTGTTAAAGTAGAGGAATTTATTGATAAATCTAATCAGTCTTGGTTGAAATTTAATTATATTATGGAACGTTCTCGTTTTTATTTCGAACAGAACAAGACAAAGACAGCTTATGATATGATTACTGACTTCTATAAATCTATTGATAAAGATTTTTCCAATGACATTGCTGAAAAAACTGCTGAACTTAATAATCAATTAGAAACACAAAAACTAGTTTTCCAACAGGCAGAGCTAGAAAATGAACTAAAAGTAAAATCCTTACAAAATAGCAGAGAGACACTTGTTACTACTTTAGTGGGAATAGTCTTAGGTTTTACTACCCTTTTATTAGTGAACAATGTTAGAATGAATAAAAAACTAAAGAAAAACTTACATAAACAAGGTTCTAGATTAAAAGAAGAAATTGAAATTAGCCAAAAAAGAGCTGAAGAATTAATAGTTTCTGAAAAATTATCTACTTCAGGACAGATTGCTTCTTCAATTGCTCATGAAATAAAGAATCCTCTTACGAATATAATTACTGCTGCTAAATTGATGTACAAAACAAAAAATGAAGAGGAGCGACATAAGTATTATGGTATTTGTGAAAGGAACTCTTGGTTAGCAATAGACAAAATTAATGCTCTTTTAGAATACTCTAAAAAGAAGAAAATGAACTTCCTTGATTATTCACTAAAAACAGTTATGAAGGATGCTTATAACCTAAGTAAAGGAACTTTGCAGGAAAATAATGTTGAACTTAAGATGATATATACTACTCATGATGATGTTTGTCGTATTGATCCTAAAGAGATTTCTGGTGTTTTAGTTAACTTAATTATGAATTCTATCCAAGCTATGGATGAAAAAAATAATAACAGAAAGATTGAGGCAAGTCTTAGTAATGATGAAGACTACTACATTATTTCTATTTCAGATAATGGGGAAGGTATTGCAGAAAACAAATTAGATAAAATCTTTAATCCCTTCTTCACAACAAAAGATACAGGTACAGGTTTAGGTTTATCTTATGCTGAAAAAGTCATAATTGAGCATGGTGGAAGAATAGAAATTCAATCAGAATTAGGTAGAGGTACAAAGGTAACAGTTAAACTTCTAAGAGAGCAATTAGATTGAGTTTTTCTAAATATTAATAATTATTGTCTAGATAAGCTATAAGACAGTCAGCTATTGCTTTCTCTATGTGAGGTTTTACAGCTTTAAACTTCCATTCATTATTCTCATAATAATAATAACCTTTATTTTTTACTATAACATTGACCCCAAAGTGTTGTGCTTGGAATTCGATTAAATGATATTCTTTACCATCATAAGCAACATCAATAGATAAGGAAGGTGTTTTGAACTTACTGAAAATATCCATTGCAAAGTCTAATAGTGCTGGTTCAGCTGTAAAATCTGAATCAAATTTCTTAGCTCCAGAAGCCCTAAAATCATTATCTCTATTCCATCTCCTAGTAACCCATAACTGATTGAATAACACCAAAACTCTATAATCATACTTTAGATTTGGTATAAATGGTTGTAAAATAAAAGAACGCTCTGGTTTGATATGCTTCTCATATTGAATTGCATCAACTCTACTATTGTAATCTGGGTACTCGTTGAATTTTTTAAATCTTAAATGAGCTCTTCTCATGAGATCTATCTTTTCTGAGAATGTTACTTTTTCCCACTTATTTAATGTCGTCATTAAGTCAGATTCAGATTTAATTAAGAAAACACCATTACCATTAGAACCGTCAATTGTTTTTAACACTATGGGATATTCAATATTATAGTTTGCTAGATCATCGCTAGAAGAAAAGAACAAGCTATTTAAAGATTCTATACCCCTCATTTTCTTTAAAATCTCCTGATATCCTTTATCTTCATGGCAAAGGAGTAGGGGAAGTTCAGGTATCAGATTATAATTTTTCATATACAAGTAATGAATAATATCACCAATATAATGACGAAGATTGGTCTTTTGACTAAAAGTATAAAAGATTGGTAAATATGAAAGGTCAATATCTTTATTAAAAACTTCATGATATGTGTATTTGAGAGATTCATAACCACCTTTACTTATCAGCTCTTCTATTAACTTTAAGTCTGCTGAAACCCATGGCTTTCTAGTCTGTCCAAAAAACTTACCATCTCTAGTTAACATTACTATTTTTTTCAAGTATATATACCCCTATTATTGAATAAATGCATTGTTTCTTATGATAAGAGAATGTCAATATAAAAAATCCCACAAGTAATAATTAATTGTGGGAATTAATAAAATTATACTAACCTACATTAAAGGTCTTTCTCATTTTAAATTCTTCTTGTTTACCTTCATTCCACTGCTTAACTGGTCTTAGATAACCTACTACACGTGAATAAATCTCAGTTTCAGTTTGACAGATAGGACAGCGGTTTTCTTCACCTTTTATATAACCATGTTCTGGGCAGACAGAGAAGGTAGGTGAAAATGTAAAATATGGAAGATGATAATTGGAGCATACTTTTCTGACCAGGTTTTTAACTGACTGAATATTACTAATTCTTTCTCCACCAAAAATATGAAGTACTGTTCCACCTGTATATTTTGATTGTAAGGAATCTTGAAGCTCAAGTGCTTCAAAAACATCGTCAGTGAAGTTCACAGGTAATTGTGTTGAGTTTGTATAAAAAGGTTTATCTGAATAAGGGTCATTATTGGCTACTATGATTTCAGGGAATTTCTTTCTATCAAGTCTAGCCAACCTGTATGTAGTTCCTTCTGCAGGAGTAGCTTCAAGATTATAATTATTGCCAGTTTCCTCTTGATATTCAATTAGTTTATCACGCATATAGTCCATTACTTCAATAGCGAACTCAGACCCCTCTTTACAAGTAATATCTTCACCTAAGAAGTTTAAGCAGACTTCATTCATTCCAATTAAACCAATTGTTGAGAAATGGTTTTTCCAATATTGATTGAACCTCTGTTTGACATCTTGAAGATAGAAACTGGTATAAGGGTAGAGATTTGATTCGGTAAAAGACTCAAGAACTTTACGTTTAATTTCTAAACTCTTCTTTGCTAAGTCCATTTTCTCACTTAATCTATTAAAGAATTCATCTTTACTTTTAGCAAGATAAGAGATTCTCGGTAGATTAATTGTTACAACACCTATGGAACCAGTAAGTGGGTTAGCTCCAAATAAACCACCACCTCTTGCTTCTAGTTTACGGGTATCAAGACGAAGACGACAGCACATAGAACGAGCATCTTCTGGACTCATCTCAGAGTTAACAAAATTAGAGAAGTAAGGGATTCCATATTTACCTGTTGCTTCCCAAAGTAAATCTAAATCAGGATTATCCCAATCAAAATCTTCAGTAATATTATATGTAGGAATAGGGAAAGAGAAAACTCTTCCCTTGGCATCTCCTTCAGTCATAATTTCTAAAAAAGCTTGATTTATCATTATCATTTCATTAGCAAAATCACCGTAAGTTTCTTCCATCAATTGGCCACCAATTATTACATTTTGATCTTTATAAATCTTAGGTGGAATTAAATCCATTGTTATATTGGTGAAAGGAGTCTGAAAACCAACTCTAGTAGGAACATTGATATTAAAGATAAATTCTTGCATAGCTTGTTTAACTTCAGCGTAAGAAAGTTTGTCGTATCTAATGAAAGGAGCTAGCAGTGTGTCAAAACTTGAGAAAGCTTGAGCTCCAGCTGCTTCACCTTGGAGAGTGTAGAAAAAGTTAACTATTTGTCCAAGCAAACTCCTGAAGTGTTTTGCTGGTTTACTCTCGATTTTCCCTACAGCTCCTGTAAACCCCACTTTTATTAAATTATATAAATCCCAACCTACACAATAAACTGATAACAAGCCTAAATCATGAATGTGAATATCACCCTGAGTATGGTTATCTTTAATTTCAGAAGGGTAGATTTTATTTAACCAGTAAGTTTTACTTACTTCGGAAGCTATATAATTATTTAAACCTTGAAGAGAATAAGCCATATTACTATTTTCGTTAACTTGCCAATCTAATTTTTTAAGATATTGATCGATGAGGTCAACATTAGATTTTGATACTATTTCTCTAATTTTAGCATGTTGATCTCTATAGATAATATAACTTTTAGCTGTTTTCTTAAATGTTGATGAAAGTAGAATTTCTTCAACAATATCTTGTATTTTTTCAATCGAAATGATCTTATCATTATGGAGTTGTAGAATCAGATTAACCACCTTCATTGTGAGTTGTTCAGAAGTCTCCTGACCAAACTCTGAAGTAGCTAATCCTGCTCTTAAAATGGCCTTATTTATTTTATCCTTATCAAAGGGTACTAATTCTCCTGTTCTCTTTAAAACAGCTTTAATCATCGTTATTCTCCCAGTCTTCTTAATGTATTAATATTCAGTGCTTTAAACCTAGTAAAGCAAATTTTTGTATTATCATTTTTAGTAATCTATGATATTAAAAAATATGGAATTACTAATCTTGTCAATTAGAAAATTATTAATATTTTTAACTAGCTTTTCAGCTAACTAATTGGTATGATTTTAGAACAAATTTTTAAAGGTGATTACAGATAAAATACCTGGTGATTTATTAAAATAATTTATCAAATATTCCTAAAAAGAGTAAATGAATATTAGACCAGTAAAAATCTTTTGTATTATCAACTAAATAAGTTATAATATAATAAAAAACTAGAGTGGAGGATTTATGCGTCCAAAAATCACTATTATTGGAGCTGGACCTGGAGGCCTTACTGCAGGGATATTATTACAAAAACGAGGATTTGATGTAACTATATATGAAAAAGATTCACGTCCTGGAGGAAGAAATCAAGCAATTGAGCTTGGTCCATACCGTTTTGATACTGGTCCAACTTTTTTAATGATGAAGTACTTTTTAGATGAGATTTTTAAGGAAACAGGAAGAAACATTGATGATTACTTAGATTTTTATGATTTAGAGCCTCTCTACTCTCTAGTTTTTAAAGATAAAACAATGGTACATTACAAAGAAAAGGATAAAATGAAGGCTGAGATTGAGAAATACTTCCCAGGTGAATCAGCTGGTTATGATAATCTTATGGAATATGAGGAGGAACGTTATCGGAGATTGTATCCTTGTTTAAAGAAAGATTATTCTTATCCTCAAAGAATGATAGAAGCTGATATTTTATATGCTTTCCCTTATCTTCAATTACATAAAACTATGCATCAGGCTCTTGGGACATATTTCCAGTCTGAAGATTTAAAGATTGCTTTTACCTTCCAAGCCAAATACTTAGGTATGTCTCCGTGGTCTTGTCCAGCTCTTTTCACAATGGTTCCTTATATTGAACATGAACATGGTATTTATCATGTAAAAGGGGGTTTAAATAAGATTTCTGAAGCAATGGCAAAGATTTTTATTGAGGAGGGGGGAACAATAATCTACAAGACTGCTGTTAAATCTTTAATAACTAATTTTGGAGAAGTATTAGGAGTAGTTTTAGAAAACTGTGAAAAAATATATTCTGAAGATGTTGTTATAAACTCTGATTTCGCTTATTCTTTTTCAAATCTATACAAGGATTCCAAGAAGTGGTCTCCTCAAAAACTTAAAGGAAAAGATTATTCTTGCTCAACATTTATGTTGTATCTAGGACTAGATAAAAAGTATGATTTACCTCATCATTCTATCTATTTTGCTGACAGCTATAAAGATAATATTGATGATATTAGTATTTACAGAAGGGTGGGTGAAGACTTATCTGTATATGTCCAGAATGCTTCAGTTACAGATCCAACCTTAGCACCACAAGGACATAGTACTCTTTATATTCTTGTGCCAATCACTAACTTAAAGAGTGGGATAGACTGGTCTGCTTTTGCTCAAGACTTCAGAAGTAAAATAATAAATATTTTAAAGGATAAAGTAGGTTTAACTGATATTGATGACCATATTATGCAAGAAAAGATGATAACTCCTCAAGATTGGCAAGATGATTATAATGTTTTTTTAGGGGCAACATTTAATCTAGGTCATGGTATTAATCAAATGTTATATTTCAGGCCACATAACAAGTTTGAAGAGTTAGGGAACTGTTTCTTAGTCGGTGGCGGAACACATCCAGGTTCTGGTTTACCTACAATCTATGAATCAGGAAGAATATCAGCTAAAATGATATGCAAAAAGCATGGTATTAAATACTAAAATTAATCTTGACTGATTTTGTCTTTACCTTAAATAAGTATTAAATAACAAAAATGGGAGAAATAATGAAAAAAGGTTTAATTATAACATTAATTGTCATTGGGTTAATTGTTTTTATAGGATTTTCTTATGTAAGAGGAATCTATAATGGCATGGTTGAAAAAGAACAAGCAGTTATCGCAAGCTGGTCTCAAGTTGAAAATGTGTATCAAAGGAGAATGGATTTAATCCCTAACCTAGTTGAGGTAGTAAAAGGTTATGCCTCACACGAAAGAGAAACTTTGTCAGCAGTAACTGAAGCCCGTTCTCGTGTGGGTGGTGTTATGCAATTAAATGCTAAAGACTTAAATGATCCTCAAGCTATAGAAAGATTTCAAGAAGCTCAAGCTTCTTTGGGTGGTACTCTCCAGCGTTTAATGATGCTCACAGAGAACTATCCAAACTTAAAAGCTAATGAATCCTTCTTGCAACTCCAAAATGAGTTAGCAGGAACTGAAAATAGAATCTCAACTGAAAGAAGAAGATTTAATCTATCTGCACAAGAATTTAATACTTACATTAAGCGTTTCCCTCAAGTAATTTTAGCTAACAATTTCGGTTTCTCTGAAAAAGCTTACTTTAAAGCTAATGCAGGTGCTGAAGTTGCACCAGAAATAGATATGAGTAATTAAGAATGGCAAGTTTAAGTAAGAAAGAGAAAGATTTAATCGCTCAATCTGTTGCTAACGCTGAGAAGAATACTTCAGGAGAAATTGCAGTAGTAGTCGCTAAGCAGAGTAGTGAATATGCTGTTTATGAACTTACTTTTGCTGTAATTATCGGACTTCTCTCTATGGTCTTATCTCTCATATTCTTTCCACAAATAGATACTTTAATTAAGAATATGTTCTGGAGTAATTCTCCGATTTTAACTACTTCTATAATCGGATTAGGTGCTTTTGTAGTAATCATTATCTTTTATTTCCTCGCAAATATTCCATTTGTTGATAGACTTATTATTCCTAAATCGGTCAAAGAACAGAAGGTTAAAGAAAAAGCTCAGCTATGTTTTGTTGAATATGGTGTGAGTAAAACACGTGATAGAACAGGTGTTTTAATATTTGTCTCCAATCTGGAAAAAAAGGTATTAATACTAGCAGATACAGGAATTGCACAAGTATATTCTAACCAGTCATGGCAGAAGCAAGTTGATAGGATTATAACAGGCATTAGAACTAATAACTTTGCTACTGAATTAAGAGAGGTTATTACAGAAATTGGCCAGGTATTATCAGAAAATTTCCCAATTAAATCCGATGATACTAATGAACTATCAGACCATGTAAGGGAGATATAAGATGTCAAAAAGAGTATTTTTAACTTTCTCCCTCCTGATATTAACACTATCTATTCTAGCTGTTTCCTTCCCAAATCTCTCAGGTAGAGTAGTCGATGATGCTGGTATCTTTAATAAGTCTGAGGAGAATCAACTTACTTCATTATTAGTGGGACTAGAAAAGGATTCCAATATCCAGGCAGTTGTAGTTTCTGTGAAATCTTTACAAGGCTATGCAGTTGAAGATTATACTATCAGATTAGCTGAAGAGTGGGGTATAGGTTCAAGTTCATCAGATAATGGATTAATTATTCTAGTAGCACCTAAGGAAAGAGATGTACGGATTGAAGTTGGTTATGGCTTAGAACATAAATTAACTGATGGAATGAGTGGATATATTCTGCGAAAAGATATTATCCCTAATTTCAGAAATGGTGGTTATTTTGCTGGAATAAAAGCAGGTTTAATAACAATCAATAATATAATGACAGGAAAGACTAGCATTAGTCAAGAAGATATCCGAAGATCAAGAAAACAGGAGAAGAAAGGTTCTTCTATCGGTTATATTATTTTCTTGATTATTATTTCTCTATTGTTTAGAGGAAGACTTTTCCCATTACTTCTTTTCGGTTCCCTTATGGGTGGTGGAAGAGGTGGCCGGGGAGGCGGTGGTTTCTCTGGTGGAGGTTTCTCAGGCGGAGGCGGTGGCTTCGGCGGTGGTGGAGCTTCAGGTTCTTGGTAATTGATATTAAATTTGGGAGACATACTTTGTTATGTCTCCTTTTTATAAGGAAAAAGCTTGATAGATAAAAGAAAGAACTTAGTAATATTATTTAATTTAGATAAATACGAGTATTTATTGGAAAAAGCTGATAGTTATTCTACTCTTGAAGAAAGAAAGCTAGCTGAGAAATATAAAGCTCCGCAGAATAAATACCAACTTTTATCTTATCTAATTCGCAGACTCATGTTATCATATTTTCTTGATATCTCACCCTCAGATATAGAGTATAAGTATAATGAATATGGGAAACCTATGGAAAAAGAGGATAGAATATTCTTTTCTATATCTCATTCTGATAATTATCTAGCTTTAGCTATAGGCTTTAGGAATGATTTAGGAATTGATATTGAAGTTAATAAATATATCCCAAAACTTAACTCATTTCTAAATAGTATTTTAACTTCTCAGGAAAAAAAAATTGTTAAGAATCAAACAGGTTCATCAAAAGAATTTATTACTTATATGTATTGGACAATGAAAGAATCAATTGTGAAAGCTCTTGGTAAAGGTCTTCAGATTGATATGAAGACTATTGAGCTAATTAATCTAAACAAGTCTGAGAATGAAACACTTAATTTTACCTGTAAAATTAATAGCAAAATAATTAATAATGCAATAACTTCACTTCTTATTTATAATGATGAAAAAGATATAATTTCAGCAATTACTCTTTGTAATGAAACAGGTTTTATTAAAGGGAATTATGATTATACTGAACTTATAAAACTTCAGAATCCTAGATTAGAGAAAGACTACTTTTTGAATAAATTACAAATTATAACTTAGAAAACTAAGGATTAAATATGCAAGAATATAATTTTCGTGATAGAGTAGATGAAGAAGAAATCAAAAGAGTTTATAAGTTAGTGAAAAAACACAAAGAACTTATTAGTGTAATAAATGACTTACCAATTTGGATTATTATTCTTAACAAAGAAAGACAAGCAGTTTATTATAATAAAAAATTATCAGACGATTTAGAGGTTAGCGACAAATGGGATGTTTTAGGAGCAAGACCAGGTGAAATCTTTTCCTGCCAACATGCTTGGGCAGACCAAGCTGGCTGTGGTAATTCAGAATTTTGTAAGTACTGTGGGGCAGTAAAATCTATCCGAAACTCTCATTTTGGCAAAAAAGATGTTCAAGAATGTAAGCTCTTAATAAATGATAATAAACAGATAAACGCCTTAGATTTGGAAGTATCATCTTCACCTCTTACTTTGGATTCAGAAGAGCTATTTATGTTCTCAATTTTAGACATTTCTGCAATGAATAAATCACTTTTTATTGAGAAGACCTTCTTGCATGATATCCGAAACACTGCTTCAGCGATTGTTTCTAATGCAGATTTAATCAGCATGGAAGATGATCCAGAAATGAAAGATGAATTAATCAAACTACTTACTCCTACTGCTCATCAATTGATAGAAGAAATTTCTGCTCAACAAGAGATAAGAAGTGCTGATCTGGGAGAATGGAAATCTGCATCTAAGAAAATCAGATCAAGTGAAATAGTAGAAGATGTTATAGCAACATGCAAGCATTATATATTCGATTCAGATATAAAGATAGAATCTTCATCCGAGAACATAGTTATCAATTCAGAGGATGTATTGCTTAAAAGAGTTTTAATAAATATGCTTAAAAATGCTATTGAAGCTTCCACAGATGGTGACATTGTAACTATTCAATGCAAAAATCTAAATGATGTTTCAGTAGTCTTCTCTGTTCATAATCCCTCATATATGCCTGATGATGTAAGACTGCAAATATTCCACAGATCATTTTCTACTAAGGGACAAAATAGAGGAATTGGTACTTATAGTATTAAGATGATAACCGAAAACTATTTGCATGGAGAAGTTAGTGTTCATTCAGATAGAGCTAAAGGAACCTTATTCTCGATTATAATTCCTATTAATAATTAATAGCCATTATAGCAAAAATAACTTGATTGTAACTATCACTATGAATTTCTACGACTTCATTTGGATAGTAGCAATCAAGGACTTATGAAGAGTACCTATTAGTAATTTTTGTTACTTACTTACTTTCTTAGTTGCAGTCAGCATATTAGAGATAACACTAGATATATCACTTACATAAGGATGTTTGAGTACGGTTGTATGAGAACCTTTGACACTATAGAAGTTTATATTTGAGACCATACCAGACCAACCATACTTAGGATCAGGAATTAAACCTTCAAGGGGCTCTTCTGCTAAAAATAAGTTTATCTCTCCTACTAAGTTAGACATGACATGTTGATTAAGAGCATCGATATTAAAGCGATAGATTCTTTTTAATTTATCAATATCCTCTTGTGATTTTCCCCCCAAAGTCTCTGTTATATTATCAATAAAATCTTCTTCTAATACTTTATGAATATTAGAAAAATTACTTAGCTTGTTATGAAGATAACTATGCCAGAATTTAGGTCCGAGAATTATGGCATTAAATAATCTCCTTAACTGATAGCTTATCTGTCTAAATTTTGTGTTTGGACGTCCCCAAGTTTCAATTAAATAGAGATGAACATCTTCAAAACCTCTTTTCTTCAACTCAACACCAATTTCAAAAGCTAAGATTCCGCCATAGCACCAACCGCCTATATGGAATGGACCTTCCTTTTGTACTTGTAATATCTCATCAGTATATTTAGTAACCATATCTCTGAAACAAGTTTGACATACATCAGAACTCAAGCCTTGTGATTGAATACCATAAACTGGGATTCTATCATCTAGAGCATGTATAAGATTTACATAACCAAGGACATCTCCAGGTGTTGTATGGGTTAAAAACAGAGGTTTAAGATCCTTATTACCACTTTGAAGTGGTGTTATTATAGAAAAGTCAGCCTGTTTTTCTTCTTGGAGGAAACGAGATAAGTCTCTTACTGTTGAATGTTGATAGAGGGATGATGAATTAATTTTCATCTTCATGGCTTTTTCTAATGATACTATTAACTCAATGGCCTTGAGTGAGTCTCCTCCCTCTTTAAAGAAGTTATCTTCTGGTCCAATTTGCTTACCTAAAACTTCTCGAAAGAGAGGTAATATCTTCATTTCATATAGATTAAATGCTTGTACGTTTACTATTTTATCATGAATTTCTGGTTCTGGTAGTAGTCTCTTATCTATCTTACCATTAGGACTTAGAGGTAAGTCTGTTATTCTTATAAAGTCATTTGGTATCATATAGTCCGGAAGTTGTTCTTTAGCCAAAGTAATGAAATAATTTCTATCTATATCGGTATTACTAAGATAGTAAAGGATGATTTTACGGTTGCTTCCTTTACCTCTAACATCAGCAAAAACAGTTTTTAAGCTAGAATGTTGGCTAATGCTGTTTTCAATTTCAGATAATTCAATACGATATCCATTGAGCTTTATCTGGTCATCATCTCTTCCTAAGAATTTTATTTTACCAGACTTGTAAAAGTAACCTAAATCACCTGTATCATATATTCTTCCGTAAGTGCTAGTTTCAACAAACTTCTCTTTAGTCAGTTTTTCATTATTATAATAACCTGGAGTAACTCCGTAACCACCAATATAAATCTTCCCAGGTGTGCCAATTGGTCTTGCTTTCAAAAATCTATCAAGTATATGAATAGAAGTATTAGGCATAACCTTGCCTATAGTATCATCTACTCCTTCATCAATTGTTGCGATAATAGTAGCCTCTGTTGGTCCATAGGTATTAAATAGATTAATATTCTTAGGGGCGTGTTTCTGCCAATGAGAATATATATCTTCAGATGCTTTTTCTCCACCTATTACTAGGGTTTTAACCTCACTATAAATTTGATGTTCAGGAAGAGACTTAGCAATCTGATGCCAAAATGCAGTAGGTAAATTAACAATTGTAATTTGCTTAGAGGAAATAAAGTCTAAGAACTGAGATGCTGACTTATTAATATCTGGATCTCTTAAAACAAGACTTGCTCCACTTAGGAAACATGGGAAAATCTCTTCTACTGAGATATCAAAACTAATAGAAGCAAACTGAAGTACTCTATCATTACTGGTAATATTATATCTATCTTGAACTATTAAGTTATGATTTATTAAGTTCTTATGGTTAACAGTAACACCCTTAGGTTTACCAGTAGTTCCTGAAGTATAGATGATGTATGCAATATCTTCTGCTTCGATAGATACTTTAGCTGTCTCTTCAGATAAGTATTCATGATAATTATTAACAGAAAGAACTTTTACATTGCTTAGAGCTGGGTAGTTAAAATCAGTAAATATTGTTTTACAGTTTGAATTCTCTAAGATGTGTTTAATTCTTTCCAGTGGATAATCTGGATCTATAGGAAGATAAGCATTTCCGCTTTTTAAAATAGCAATTATGATAATTATCATTTCTAGATTTCTTTCTGTTGAAATAGCTATAAAATTACCTTGACCAATCTCTTTATAAAGATAATTAGCTAGTAGATTTGATTGATTATCTAAGTCTTTATATGTAAGTTGGTGGTCAGCATACTCAACTGCTATATTTGATGAGTATTTACTAACTGCTTGCTTGAAAAGTTCTATATAAGAACTTTCTTCAGGAATAGTGAGTTTTACTGAATTCCATTGGTCTATCAAAGCTAGGTCTGTCTCATCAACAAGTAAAACTTCTTTTAAGAGCTGGGTCGTATTCATATTTTCTTTGAAGGTTGAGAATAAAGCTTGATTAACTAAGACCTGGAAGTCTGAGAGTATTTCTGCCAAATGTTTATAAGTTGGGTAACGATAAAAGATACTTTTAAGTAAGGCCTTGTGCCTTTTCATCTTCTTAATACTTTTTTGAATCCTGTCTAGATTCTCTTTAACTGTTAGATTAAAATCTACCTTAACATTCAAGAGTAGCTTATTCATCCAAAGAGGATGTTCTTCAGATTTGCTAATCACTAGAGAAAATCTGCTCTGAGTGGAATAACGAGCTAAGAACAGTATGTATAATGCTAAATCGGAGTTATCAAGAGACAAATATTGAGAACTTGTGGCTGTATCATATTGACTATTAGGTAATTCTAATGGTTCATAACTTGCTAATTGCTTGAGCCAATATTGCTCATTCCTTACTCCATTATAGTAGTTCTTTATATCCTCTTCAGTTGGACTTTGCCATTCAATGCCCTTTGGCACATTACCTATTTCAAAAGGATCCCCAAGTAAATTTACTAGCTCATCAACTACTATAATTCCATCTTTAAGAGATATTTCGCAATAGTTATCATGAATATCTAAATTATTCTGATTAACATGTTTTAGTGTTTTAAAATGACCTTTTCTGATGTGATAAAAGTTATTATTGAATTTTACTTTTAAACTAGCTACTGGATTTTCGTTCTCACCAAAAAATGAAGCTCGATAAAGAAGCTCTGCTTCTTTAATAGAAGTATCATTTGTAAGAGCACAGCAGTAATCTGTTCTGTAATCACTGGCAAAATAGCTTCTCTCTTCTAAATCCTGCTGGTATAGTTTCATATTATTATCATTAATTGAATCAAGTAGAGACGAGAATGATATCAAAGCTGCTTGATAACACTTCATATTGAGGCTAGAAGAAGTATCTTCAGCATCAATTGTTACTTGCTCTTGAATAATAATATCACCAGTATCAATACCTTCATCAACTTTGTGCCAAGTAATACCATGCTTAGTTTCATTATTCACAATCGCCCAGTAAGTAGCATAAAGACCAGCATACTTTGGAAGCAAAGAATCATGATAATTGATAGCTAGCTTAATAGGACTAGCAAGAATCTCTTTGTCTAATAAGATGCTATTGACTATACTGAATAGATAGTCATAAGGATACTTCTTTAAGAGTTGAGTTAATTGGCTTTTATTCAAATCTTCAGAGTATATTCCCTTCTGATTTGCCCAGTTTCTAACCTGTTTGCTTGGAGAAATTATCCCATAAATATGAAAACCTTTTTCAAGAAGAAGCTCAGCAGATTTTATACCTA
Source organism: Cloacimonadales bacterium (SeqCode) (assembly GCA_963678375.2). Classification (GTDB taxonomy): domain Bacteria; phylum Cloacimonadota; class Cloacimonadia; order Cloacimonadales; family JAFGVF01; genus JAEKNW01. The sequence goes on along the minus strand of OY782831.1, from coordinate 293,953 downwards.
GACTAGTTTCTGTCAATATATAGCATGTCTTGTGATTTGAAAGTATGTTAGGGGGATTTAACCTATCAATTAAATCTAATAATCTATTTTTTAGCTGATTAATTAACTCTTCTTCATAGAAATCAGTATTATATTCTAACCAAAATTCCATACCAGATTCAATTTCTTCAGCATTAAGAATTATATCTGTCTTTGAAGTATTACTACCTAATTCTTTTTCTGATTTTATGATAGAGTTTTTATGATTCCCATGCCAGTTTTGCATAACAAAAATTGCTTGGTAAAGAGGTGTTTTTGATTTATCAATTGGTAGATGAAAACTTTTTACTAAGTCACCAAAAGGTTGTGAGCTATGGCTTATAGCTTCCATTACCTTTTTATGTACTTGAGGAAGAAGCTCCTTTAAGTCTTTATTATTAAGTAAAGACCTTACAATAACCATATTAGTATAATATCCAATTAATGTCTCTTCTGTTTTACTAGATCTGCTTGCATAAGGGAAAGCAACTGTTATATCACTTCTATTTGATTTCTCACCTAGTACAAGCTGGTATAATGTTAATAAGAGAGAAAAAAGAGAAACTGAGTTTTTCTGAGCATAGTCTGATAGTTTTTTTAATTGGTCATTGTTAATACTAAACCAAATCCTCTTGCCATTAGGACTAAGATACTTGTGCTTTTTTCTATCAGGAATTAAATGCAAATCTGGAGGATAAGGTTTGAGTTGCTCATGCCAATATTTTTGGTCTCTTTCAAACTTACTAGTTTTATCTTTTAACCAATTAGCGTAATCAACATTCTGAACTCTGCGTATTACTTCTATTGATTCTTCAAGCTCTGGTGATAATAAATGATATATATCGCTAAGCTTATTGATAAAAACCTGCATAGACCAGCCATCAAAGATTAGATGATGAATATTCAACAACATAATTAACTTATCATTAAACTTCACTAGCTTTATTTCATATAGTGGATATTGATTAGGTCTAATCATGCTTGATTGCATTTCTGATATGAGCCTGTTAAGCTCGTCTTGACTAGTTATACTTGTTAGTTCATAATTCAAGTCTGCTTCAGCCTGAATAAACTGATATATCTTCTTATCTACTTCTTTAAAGCTTGAACGGAAAGATTCATATATTTGAAATAATAAGTGGAGACTGTTTATCAATATCTTTTCATCAATGTTATCTATGAAATCACATTTAACTAATATATTATATATTCTCTTAGAATCATCTAAATGGCTCAGATACCAAAGATCTTCTTGATTTTTCGTGATTGGATAATAGTCTTTATCTCTAGGAATAATTTCAATATCTTGTTGATTCTCAGAAGTTGAGTTAATTATTTCTGCTAGGTCTTTAATCGTGGAATTGCTCATAAACTGAGCTAATTCAAGATTATATCCTCTATTTTGAAGTTCATTAACTATTTGGGCTGCCTTAAGTGAGTGCCCCCCAATATAAAAGAAATTATCATCTATACTGATAGTTTGAAGTTCTAGGTATTCTTTCCATACATCTAATATGTCAGACTGAACTGGATTTTGTGGTGCTATTATTGCCTTATCTTCTTTAGGTAACTCTAAATCTTCTAAAGCTCTTCTATCTACTTTCTTATTTGCTGTTAGTGGAAGTTTTGCTAAGTGAAGATAAAACTGAGGAACCATATAATCAGGAAGTTCTTGTTGACATTTTGCCACTATCTCACTCTGATCAATCTTCTCACCATCCTTACTGGTGTAATAAGCTACTAGGAACTTTTCGTTTCCCTCACCAACAGCTAAAACGGTAGCTTGATCAATATTCTTATGATTATGGATTACCTTTTCTATTTCGTCTAACTCTATTCTCAAACCTCTAATTTTAACCTGAAAATCTATCCTACCTCGAAAATCAATTCTACCATCTTCTAACTCCCTCACTAAATCACCAGTTCGATAAATAACTTCTTCATGTAAGACATCATTAACTTTCTGATTTTTAACAAATGATTGTTCTGTTTGCTGAGGGAGTTTCCAATAACCATTACCAACACTGTCACCAGCTAAGCAAAGTTCTCCTAATTGTCCTGCTTTTACTTGCTTCAAATTCTCATCTAATATATAGGTTCTAGTGTTAATGATTGCTTTCCCAATAGTGATGGGACCCTTATAATCATGGGGGATAGTATCTAATACTGTTATGCAGGCACATTCAGTGGGACCATAAACATTGACAATCTGAGGTTTAAAGTCTGCAGGAGGTAGTTTTTTGAGAGCATCTCCACCTAGATATAGATATTTAAAAGGGCAATCAGCTGGAAACTTTTGGTCAAACAACATTTCTGCAATGGGGGTGATAAGTAAAATGTCTCTAATCTCTTTTTCGACAATCCAGTCTCGTAGCTTGTTCGGTTGAAGCAGAATTTTCTCAGGTGTGAAATAAAGAGTTGCTCCAGAAAGTAAATTATACCAAATCTCTAGTGTGGAAGCATCGAAGCTTAGTCTTGCATTCTGACAACTGTTATAATTGCCTATAGGGGGATTGAAAGTTTGTTGAAAATGTTTAACTAGGTTAATAACACCTCTATGATTGATGACAACACCTTTAGGTTTTCCAGTGGATCCAGAGGTGAATAAAATATAAATATTACTTGAGGAATCAATTGGATCCAAGTCGGGATTGGTGAGAGGAAAGGTACTTAGTGAGGGATTATCAACGTATATTTTTTTATTATCAAAATTATTGAGGATTCCAGAGAGCTTACTTTCAGAACCTATAATGTAAGTTAATTCTGCATTGTCTATTATAAACTCTAGTCTATCATCAGGATACTTTGGATCAAGAGGAACATAAAAACAGTTAGCTTTTATCACAGCAAGAATTGCAATAATATAATTATTATCTCTATGAGCAAGGACACCAACAGCTTGTTGAGGTTTAAGTCCCGTGTCTATTAAATAGTGGGCTAATTGGTTAGCTTTATGATTCAATTCTTCATATGATAATGAGTTATTTAAGTCTACTAGAGCAGTCCTTTGGGGATACTTTAAAACTATTTTTTCAAACATATTATTAATTAACATTACCAATCCCTCTCTCCTAAGAATGATTTTTATCAATTTATTACATTATCTTTTAATTAGTCAAGGATAAATATGTAATTTTTAAATATTCAAAAGACCACTTCAAATTGTAGTCATAATAATTTGTAATAATATCTGCTACAGGCTCCTTGGTTTATTAAAAATATCTTGTTTTAGAAAGCTTTCATGGACTGATAATTAAATCTGTAAATAACAGTCTATAAGGTAATTATAAAATTGTTTCACTTTTTATTGACAGAAATGTGGTTCCAAATGTATTAGTTATTAAAAATAAACTAAAATTAAGGAGTTAATATGCCTTACATTTCAACAACTGAGCAAGAACGTAAAGAGATGCTCCAAGAGATTGGTGTTTCCTCTTTCAAAGAGTTAATTACTGCTATTCCTGAGAAATTTATTCTCAAAGAAGATTTAGATTTAGAGCCTGCTTATTCAGAACAGCAGATTTCTAGAAAAGTCTTCCGATTAACTAATACAAACAAATGTACCCAAGCTTCTGATTCTTATTTAGGAGCAGGTGTTTATGATCACTTTATCCCAGCAGCAGTTGATACTATAGTTTCTCGACCTGAATTTTATACTGCATATACTCCTTATCAGGCTGAAGTAAGCCAAGGAACTTTACAGTTTATTTACGAGTATCAGACAATGATCTGTGAGTTAACTGGTATGGAAATTGCTAATGCTAGTATGTATGATGGTGCTTCAGCAATTGCAGAAGCGATCTTAATGGCAATTAGAAGCACTAGAAAGAATAAAGCTCTTATTGCTGCTACTATTAATCCAAATTATAAGAATGTTATTGAACGTTATACCGAAGGGTTAGGAATTGAAATAGAATATGTTAAAGCTGTTAATGGCCATATGGATATAAATGACTTACAAGCTAAAAGTAATGATGATTTAGCTTGTCTTGTTGTCCAAAGCCCTAACTTCTATGGAAATATTGAAGACATGTTTGCAGCTGAAAAAATAATTCATGAAACAAAGAAAGGTATGTTTATAGCTTCAACAGATCCTATTGCCTTAGCTATTACAAACTCCCCAGCAGAATATAAGGCTGATGTTGTAGTGGGAGAAGGTCAAGCTTTAGGTAATAATATTAACTATGGAGGACCTTTATTTGGTTTTTTCGCTACTCAGTTATCTCGAGCTAGAATGATGCCAGGAAGAATTGTTGGTGAAACACTTGATGAAGCTGGTAATAAAGCTTATAGCTTAACTTTACAAGCTCGTGAACAACATATTAGAAGAGTAAAAGCGACATCTAATATCTGTTCTAATCAATCATTATGTACTCTAGCAGCAACTGTTTATATGGCACTAATGGGTAGAGAAGGACTTAAAGAAGTAGCTACTCAATCTATGACAAAAGCTCATTATTTAGCTCAAGAAATTTCTAAAATTGATGGCTTCGAATTAGCTTATCCACAAGCTACTTTCTTTAAAGAGTTTGTCGTAAAAACACCTGTGTCTGCAGAAAAGGTTATCGATTATGCTTTAAATCATAACATTTACGCTGGTGTTGATATGAAAAGATTCGGATTTGATAACCAGCTCATGATAGCTGTTACAGAGAAGAGAACAAAAGACGATATGGATAGATTTATCAATGTTCTTAAGGGGGTAAAATAATGTCTACTACAATTTTTGAAAAATCTTCACAAGGTAGAAAAGGATTTAACATTTCAAAGAATGATGTTAATATTAGTCTAAAAGATATCCTTCCACAAAACTTAAGTCGTAAAGAAGATGCAAAGTTACCTCAATGCTCAGAACTAGATGTATTAAGACATTACATTGAGCTTAGTAGTAAGAACCACTTCATTGAAAAAGGCTTCTATCCATTAGGTTCTTGTACTATGAAATACAATCCTAAAATAAATGAAGCTGTTGCTCGTCAGTCTGGTATTGCAAATCTTCATCCTATGCAACCTCATGAAACTGTGCAAGGAGCTTTGCAGATAATGCATGAACTCCAGCATGATTTAGCAGAGATTTCAGGAATGGCTAATGTTACCCTACAACCTGTTGCAGGAGCTCAAGGTGAATTTGTTGGTCTTAAGATAATCTCAGCTTATCACCAAGCTAAAGGCAATACCCACAAGAATGTTATCATTATGCCAGATTCAGCTCATGGAACTAATCCAGCATCTTGCTCATTAGCAGGATTTAAAGTTAAAGAGTTAAAATCCAACTCTCAAGGTAAGGTAGATGTAGAACAATTAAGAAGTATGGTTGATGAAAATACTGCAGGTTTTATGCTTACAAATCCTAATACACTTGGACTTTTCGAAAACAAGATAGAAGAAATTGCTGAAATTATTCATTCAGTTGATGGTCTTATGTATATGGATGGTGCAAACTTCAATGCTTTACTTGGTATAGTACAACCAGGTAAAATCGGTTTTGATGTTATGCACTACAATTTACATAAAACATTCTCAACCCCTCACGGTGGTGGTGGACCTGGTTCTGGAGCAGTTGGGGTAGTTGAACATTTAGTTAAATACTTACCGGTACCTATGGTTTCTAAAAATGATGATGGCTATTTCTTAGATTATAGTCATGAAGAAACTTCAATAGGGAAAGTTCATACATATTATGGAAACTTTGGGATTAATGTAAGAGCCTATGTTTATATCAAAATGTTAGGTTCTAAAGGAATTAGATCTGTTGGTGAAAACGCAGTTATTAATGCCAACTATCTTCAAACTAAACTCAAAGATTACTATAATATTAGCCATGCTGATCAGTATTGTATGCATGAGTTTGTTGCTGATGGAACTATCCAAAAGAAAAAATATGGTGTATCTACTTTGGATATTGCTAAGAGACTTCTGGATAAAGGCTTCCATGCACCAACTATTTACTTCCCTCTTATTATCAGTGAAGCTATAATGATAGAGCCAACTGAAACTGAATCTAAGCAATCCTTAGATAAATTTGTTGATGCAATGATTGAAATTGCTCATGAAATTGAAAAAGACCCAGAGGCTTTACACCATGCACCGTTTAATACTCCGGTAAGACGGGTAGATGATGTAAGAGCAGTTAAAGAATTAAATGTAAGATATCCTATTGATTAATAGATAAATTTGTCTTATAGATAAGTATGAATATATGGGCTTTTCCTTTGTGGAGAAGCCCTTTTTCTTCCCTTCTTTCCTTGCTTCATTGTTACTCTCATTATAAATTATCGACTTATTATCGAGATAGTAATAGTAAAGCAATATGAACCAAATAATGCAGTAGACCTTTGTGATTAGATCTATATTGTTCTGTAAAAGTAAGATCCATAATTTCTCCGAATATATATTATATGGGTCCATTATCGAATCACTCCCTGTATCCCCCTCTAGGAAGGGGTTTTTGCTAGAATAATCTATTCTCTTTAATAAAGTTCTACTATACTATCTGTTTATAAATCAACAAAAAAAGGCTGGTGGGAGACCAGCCTTTTAGTGATGTGAAATACTTAACTATTTAAGGAGTGTTATTTTTTTAACAAGATGACTATGTCCTGTAACTAATTTAGTTAAGTAGATTCCGGATGGAATCGCTTTATTTTGGTTATTTGTACCTCTCCAAACGATATGAGTATCTTTTGAGGTAAGGTTATTATATTCTTTTACTATTTGACCTTTGAGGTTGTATATTCTTAGACTTGCAACTTCGTTTTTAGGAATCGAAAATGATATTCTTGTCTCTGGATTGAAAGGATTAGGATAATTTGAAAGAGATAATGTTCCTATTTGTGCAATATCACTATTGTTAGACACAGGTTCTTCAATCACCATAATGTCATCAACTAATAATACCATTTGAATAGCATCACTATATGCATGCCATCCTAAGAATTTAATGCCTGATTCAGTTGGTGTATATTCTACAGTAACTTGCTGATATTCAGAGTTGATGATATTATTATTATCCCATAATTGAGTATTCATTTCACTAGCTGCAGGTGAATCACCAATATAGAAATCCATCTTTTCAACAGAATCTTCAAAAGGAGAATTTTTATACCAGAATGAGATAGTGTATGTGTTTCCTGCTATCATATCCATAGCTGGTGAATACATCCAGTCATCATGAGCTGCTGTAAAAGAAAATCTAATATGTGCTGCTTTATCACCACTATGTGAGTTTTGTGACCATTGAGTGTTAGCTATGACTTCCCACCAAGAGGTATCATCATTTAAATTTTCAAACTCCCAACCAAGTGGTAAACTACCAACTTCAGCAGTTTCAAATCCTTGACTGTACTCATCAACTTGATTAAAGTCAATAACTACATTGTCCATTGTTGTGAAATTCCAAACAGGACAATCTAGAGCATCACCAGAATCGTTAGTTGGTATAATTTGCCAGAAGTATTGAGTTGAGTATTCTAAACCTTCTGAAATTACATACTCATTTACATTGCCAATATTGACATTGTTTATTAAGTTGTCTGGTGGATTGTTAGTTCCAAAATTAAGGATGTAACTTGTTGGATTACCACCATTTGAAGACCATACCAGTGGGTGTTGAAGACCATGAGTGTGATAATTAATCACAACATCTTCAGCACCATTAGCAGGTGCGACTACTGTTGCAGGATTTGGTACAGTAGCTGTTGATTCCCAAGAAATATCATCAATATAAGCAGAATAACCTACACTACCTAAAGGCATGTGTAAGAATGCAATATGATTGTCAGTATTCTCAGTTTCAAAAGAAACATTAAATTGCTGATATTCAAAAGTTAAAGGGAAAACAGCAATTTCTGTATATGTAGAAATATCTGCTGGATTTGTCATTGAACCAATTCTTAATGAATCAGTATCTTGTCCCCAGCTACTTTTAGCATAGAATGAAAGCTGGTTAGTAGAAAGTTGAGTTAATTCTGGAGTAACCAACATTATATAATCCTGATCATCCTCAGTATCACCATACATTTTTATAAAATTTGTACCTGAATAAGCATCATAATCTGATGTATGTACCCAGACATCAGCTGCAGTATTTTGTGATTCGATAATTGTTGACCAACCATCAGGCATGGCTTGTTCAGCATCAAAAGATTCAAAGAGAGAGCTAATAGGTTGAGCTGATAACATACCCAAAGCCATTAAGGCAATAAGTAAAAGTATTACTTTTTTCATAATATCTCCTAAAGGGTTTTTAAATTAACAGTGTTAACTAATGGAGTAAAAAAAAACTATTTTAAGCCTTTAACTACAGTATCTATACTGCTATTAATTAATAGTTCAATTTCTCCCCAGTGAAAACTTGGTCGTTTAGTAAGTAAAGAACAGAGACCATGTGTATTGACCCAAAGAATTTGTGCTTTCAAATCCACATTGCCGTCCGATATCTCTTTGTCTTCAATACATCTTGAGGTTAAGGTCTTTAAAATCTCATATCCTCTACCAGCATTAGCTATTCCTAGGTGGACATTATCTGTTTCAGCGAACAGACTTGTCATTAATTTGTACATTCCTGGATTAGCAAGAGCTTTGCTGATATATAGCTTAATAAAGGCGACTAAATTATCTAAACTTGATTGCTCAGTATTAGCTAAAATATCTTCATAGTCTTTAGAATAATTACTAAAGTAATCTTGGGCTAAGTGCTTCAGAATATCCTTCTTATTAGAATAATAGATATACAATGTAGTTGGAGAATAGCCAATTCTATTAGCAATTTTCCTCATTGATACACTATTAATTCCATGCTGTAGGAAGAGATCTTTTGCAGCTTCAAGAATCATTTTTTTTACATTAGTTTTTTCACTGTTATTATTCATAAATGCATGTTTCTTAACAGTGTTAATTGTGTCAAGGAAAAGAATTACTATTCTATGACCTTTATTTCTGCATAAGGATTTTCCTTGAAAATTCTTGATCTTCAAGTTTCATTCTGAGTATATAGTTAGAAGAGGCAACTTGATTATTATTGATATCAGTTCCATCCCAAATTATCTTATATTTTTTTTGAGCTTGTGAAACAAACTGATTTAAAATAGTTTTAACTAATTGCCCTCTAAGATTATAGATTGATATTTTTACATTCTGAGGTTTTTTAACAGAAAAAGTAATTGTTGTGGTAGGATTAAAAGGATTTGGGTAGTTAGTGAAGAGTTTAGAACCCCATTCTACTTGAGGATGATTATCAATGTTATTATTGAATTTAACCATTATAGGTCCGTAATATGTAGCGTTATTATTCTGCTCAATACTTTTTAACCAGTAGTAGGCTGTGTTAATATTGGGAGAAATTTCGGGGTTATGCTGGACCTTATATTCATGATGATGTGGGCTGTTAGTTGCATGAATTAGGCTAGGGACTAGATTTGCACTATCTATATTATTAGTAATGCCTGTTAAAAGATAGTAACCAATTAGATTTGATTCAGATTCAACCTGCCAAGTAAGTTGAACACTATTATTGATTAGATTAGCATTAAAAGAAGAGAGCTCAACAGGCAGGGTACTATCTTCCAAAACTGGTATGAAGTCTGAGAAAGATGTCAAACCGGTCACAGTAATTTTATTATTATGACAGCTGACAAGAGCTCCTAAATCTATGACATTCTGCCATGCTTCATTAGGATTACTTCTCTTATAGACAGCTACTTCATTATTATTAAAACTAGTTGCAATCTCTTGAAGATTGAAAGTTATTTGGTAACTTATAGTATCTTGGTAATTGGTTTTAATCCTCCAAAAGTTATTTCCAAGAGGTTGATTTGAGCTTGATATTCCATTTAAAGAAGTATTAGAACAACCCAATTGATTTATCATTAGCTGAGAACCATTAGGAAGAGGGTTTATAAAATGAATGTCAGTATTTAATTGATTAGCAGTAAAATCACATTGGTTGTCATCTTCAACTAAAAAGATCTCATAAGGATCTGTTTGTTGCCAGTAGAGATAAGGATATCCATTATTTATGGATGTATCGTCAAGTAACCACATTGTATTCAAATCCCAGCCAAGATTTATGTAGGAGTCTGCCATTTTCATTTCACTTTCACTAAGGGCTAAAATACTTGATTCTGGTAAATCAGAAATTTGGCTTTCTGTTCCTACACCTTGGAGACTACCATTATCTTGATAAACACAAGAAGTAATAGTGGAGTTTTTATTGTCACCAATAATCACACCTGATAATTCTGGAGCTCCAGATGTAATACTTGCCTTCACATAGCAATTTCTAATAGTAACATGCTCAGGAAGATGATTCTGCCCAATTATTCCCCCAATCTTAGTATTCCCAGTGATAATTCCTGTAAAATAACAGTTTTCTATTTCAAGAAAACCAGTAGATAGATTAGTAATTCCTCCTAAAGCAGCATTCCCATCAATAGTAACTGAAGAGTAAGAATTTAAAATTTTACAATCACCAACAACTACTCCCACTATTCCAGCACAATGTGGAGTCGAATTTGTTGATGTTATATAGCCTGATGATGAGCAATTTATAACTGTTGAAGAATAAGCAACTCCGATTATTCCAGCTGAATATAGGGGACAGCTTATATTAATATCTATAATATTAGTGTTCTTAATTTCTGCATTTTCAGTCCAACCAAAAAGTGCTGCACATAAAGTTGTTTTATTAATGTATATATTTGAAATACTATAACCTTGTCCATCATAGTTACCATTAAAGTAATTGGGATGAAAACCTATAGAACTAAAACCTTCGCCATTATTAAGATAGCATGTATTTGTTGCATCTATATCATTAGTTTGAATAAAGTAACTATTAGTTATCCAATAACTAGGTGTATTGGAAAGTTCAATTAAGTCATCATAGTTAGTTATTAGATATGGATTTTCCTCAGTACCTTGTCCTCCAAGTAGAGCAAAACAAGATAAAGTAGGTATAACCAATAATACAAAAATAAGATAATGCTTAAACATAAAAGTCTCCTACTGTATTTAATTATTATGCTTATAAATTACATATATGCCAATACTAAAATAAATGTCAATGAAAAAAATGATAAACTAAAATAGTTATTTATGATTACATATAATAAGTTATTAATATTACTGAATTTAGATAATAATAAAAATCCCCTTGCTAAGAAGGGGATTGCAATTAAATATAGTAATTATTAAATTTTGGGCAAATATGGTTTTAAAACTTCAGGTATTTCAAAAGTACCATCTGCATTTTGGTAGTTTTCTAAGATAGCAATAATAGTTCTCGGTGTTGCTAGACCTGAACCATTTAGTGTGTGAACAAACTGCACCTTACCTTCAGAATCCCGATATCGAATAGAAGCACGACGTGCTTGGAAATCAACAAAGTTTGAAACTGAAGATACTTCCAAATATTTATTTGCTCCTGGAGCCCAGACTTCTAAATCATAGGTCATTGCAGAAGCGAAACTTGTGTCACCTGTACATAATCTTAAAAGTCTATAAGGAAGATTTAATGCTTTCAAAATATCTTCAGCGTCATTAACCATTTCTTCTAACACTTTCCAAGATTCATCTGGGTGAACAAATCTTACCATCTCTACTTTGTTAAATTGATGAAGTCTCTGTAGTCCTCTAGTGTCTTTACCATAAGAACCAGCTTCTCTACGGAAGCAATTAGAGAAACCAACAAACTTGTGAGGTAAATCATCATTTTTTAAGATTTCTTGAGAGAAGAAGTTTGTAATAGGTACTTCTGCTGTAGGAATAAGATACATATCATCTTCTGAGATACAATACATATCGTCCTTCAACTTAGGTAACTGACCAGTTCCTTTCATTGAAGTAGGATTTACTATAGATGGTACCATGATTTCTTTATAACCATGATGTAAAATATGGTAGTCAAGCATAAAGTTAATTAATGCTCTTTCTAATCTTGCTCCCATACCTGTATGAATAGGAAAGCCAGAACCAGATATTTTAGCCCCTCTTTCAAGGTCTAATAAACCATTCTTTTCAGCAATTTCAACATGATCAAGAGGTTGGAAAGTGAAGACTCTTTTACTGCCCCATTCTCTGATTACTTGATTATCGTCTTCAGATTTACCAACCGGAACATCAGTATGTGGCATGTTTGGTACCCACATCATTGCTTCGTTAAGTGCAGTTTCCGCTTCAGTTAATTGATTTTTCAAATCTTTAATCTCTTGAGCTACACTCCCCATTTGCTTAATCAAGTCTGAAGCATCTTCTTTATTTTTCTTTTTTAATCCAATTTCTTTAGAAACTTTATTCTGTTCAGCTTTCTTTTGATCAAAATTAAACTGAGCAATTCTCTTAGCCTCATCTAGTTCAATAATCTTATCGATATCAGCTTTTTCATTTTTGTTTTTAATCGCTGTTTTTACCAGTTCTACATTTTCTCTTATGAATTTTAAATCTAACATTTTATTCCTCAAATATTTTATAATTTACTTGCTATTTTGATCATCTCAAGATAAGAATCTACTTTCAGAGAAGCACCACCAATTAAACCACCATCGATATTAGGTTGACTTACAAGGTCTTTTATATTAGATGCCTTCATAGAACCACCATATAAGATATGTATAGCTTCAGCACATTTCTGATTATATTCTGAAGTTAACCACTTACGAATTAGAGAGTGGACTTCTTCTGCCATTTCTGGTGTTGCTGTTTTTCCAGTACCAATAGCCCAAACAGGTTCGTATGCTATTATCACTTCAGGATGTTTAGTTAAGTCAATACCTGTAAAACAACCTTCTAATTGATTGATAATAACCTGGTCAGTTATTCCTTTATCTCTTTCTTTCAGGCTTTCCCCCAGACAAACAATCGGTCTGATATCATATTCAAAAAGTCTTATAAGTTTTTCTTTAATCAACTCATTGGACTCATTATGATAAGATCTTCTTTCGGAGTGACCAATAATGGCAAAATCACAGTTCACAGAGGATAACATTTGAGCAGAAACTTCACCAGTATAAGCACCTTCACTTTGAGAACTAACATCTTGACATCCAATTTTCAAGGATGATTCATCAGCTAAGATCTTTAATTTTTCAATAAATAAGAAACTTGGTGCAATCATCAGCTCAATATTTGCTTTGTTAACCTCTGCTAATTCTGGTAATAAGTTATTAACAAAACTTGTAGCTTCAGTATAACAATGGTTCATTTTCCAATTTCCAGCAACTATTATCTTTCTCATGATAACCTCTTTTTAATATTTTTCTTCATTTAAAATTGAGGTCAATATCTTGACAAGGAAAATTTCAAATTAGCTAATATGAGCTAGTTTTTTAGTAATATTACAACTGATATCCAATGCTTAGAAATCATTATAAAAAAACAGAAAAAATTAATTAAATTGACAGAAAATCAAAGAAATAAGAATAAGAGGCATAAAATAAACTGGAGCTGAAATGGGTTATATTTTAATATTATTCACTATAATACTGTTTTCAACCTTAGAAGTCACGGGAAAGTTGATTGGAGCTGACATATCTCCTTTTGCGGTAACTCTCTATAGATTTCTTATAGGCGGAATATTTATGATACCATTTGCTTATAAACAGCAGAAGGATAAGAAGTATAATCTAAATATTAAAGAAGTGCTTAAATTATCCCTACCTGGATTCATCAATGTATCAGTTTCAATGTTGTTTTTACAACTTGCTATTTATTATGGTCAAGCAAACATCTCAGCTATATTGATAAGTTCCAATTCAGTGTTTGTTGCTGTTTTCTCTTACTTCATTTTAGGGGAGAAACTATCTATATATAAGATTATTGGTTTAATCATTGGCTTAGTAGGTATTACTACAATCATACTAAATCATCAAGTTTCTAATAATGAAGTGCTAAATGCTCCATTGGGTATAATTTTTGCTTGCATTTCATCTGTATCTTTTGGTTTCTACACAGTAATATCAAAAAAGTATATACACAAATATGGAAACGTGGTTACTAATTCAATTTCTTTTTTGGGTGGCTCTTTACTATTAGCAATTATATCACTTATTTTTGGATTTGATATCAGCTTCAATTTCACAAGTATGAATATATTCTTTATTGCTTACTTAGGAATATTTGTTTCTGGTTTAGCATATTTAAGCTATTTCGCTGGATTAAAACGTGTTTCAACAGTTGTAGGCTCTTCATTTTTCTTTCTAAAACCTGCTATTGCTTCAATCTTGGCTTACATAATTTTTAAAGAAACTTTAAATTCTTGGCAAATCATTGGTATAATTATTGTAATATTAGGAGTAAATTTAGAAGTAGTTAGAGATTTGATAAATAGAAAAGCCCTTGATGACAAGGGCTGAGTAAGTTAAGTTATCATATAATTATTTTTTAAGAATCATTTTACTAGTATAAGTATTGTTTCCTATATTTATTTTTGTGAAGTATATTCCTGAAGTAAGAGTCTTGTTATTGCTATCACTAGCATCCCATATTAAAGAATGCTTACCTGGAGCTTTAGTCCCCAAATCAAAGTTGTTAACTCTCTGTCCTTTAATATTATACACTTCGATATCTACTTTGCTTTCATTGACTACATAAAAGTCAATAGTAGTTGTTGGATTGAAGGGATTAGGATAGATAGAAGTAATTCCTTGTTTGATAGGAACTTCAACTGCATCACTGGTCTCAGGGAAAGTTAATTGAATTATTATTGGACCGAAGAGCTGACTTGATCCATCGTATTCTAAAGTCTGCAACCAGTAATAGTAATCACCAGCACTCATCTGAGAATCATCAATGAAACTATAAGTATAGGTTTCATTAGAGTTTTGTGCTTCTAAAAAGTCGATTATTATTGCATTATTGACTTCATTATCAGTATTTCTAAGAATATTGTAACCGCTTAAACTAGACTCAGATTCGGTTATCCAAACTAGTCTAACGAACTCATCTTGATAAATATCAGCTGTAAAGGAAGAAAGAGTTACAGGTAAAGTTTGATCGTCTTCCAAACCAATATTATATGTTGCCTTACTATTCTTATTGTTTTGGTCATAAGTAATACTATAAGTAGCCCAACGTGGGTTTGAAGCAACATTATAACTAAGAGGATTTATCTTTGTTAATCCTTGGAAAAGAATAGGCATTTTACCACTAGTAAGCCAATCATATTCATTATCATCGCTAGAATCCCAGAAAAAAGTGACTTCTCTTTGTCTTTCACTTTCAACTGCAGAATTGATAAATCCTTGAATGTTCCATTCTCTTTTGATATAGCTTGGATAAGCTCCAGTAAGTGAAGTAGATACTCCAAAGTTCTCTATAGGAAGTGTGTCTTGACTTATATCTAGGTATCTAACTTGAGAAGATGAAAGACCCATAATTGATGTTGAAGCAGAGTTGGATAAAAACCCATTCTCTTCTGACAGAACACCATTGATGCTAAGAGTTTCAGAAAAAGAAACTCCATTAGGGTTATCTATAATGACATCGTAAAGACTAGCAACTCCCGAGGAATAGGAGATTAGGGAGTTTCCTAAAAATGAAACTTGTGAACCTGTCTCTCCGCGTAATGAAGCAGATTGACCTAAAACTAAGTTGCCATTAATGTCTAAATCACCTTGGATTATTAAATCATCACCACTTGAGTTTTCAACAAAAAGAGTATCACCATTTGATATGATTATCTTTCCTCCACTCTCAATAGTAGTATTAGTAATGTACCAATTATCATAAATATTGACTGTATGATTGTTTCTGACCTTAATACTTATGGAATTTGTGAGGTCTGGGTAACTAACGGCAGAAATCCAAGAAACTTGGTCGTCTGAATATGCCCAAATAGATGAAGAGGAAAAATTACCTGTTTCGGTAGTCCTGAAATGGAAGTTAGTGATAGGGCTGTTCTTTAAAGTAGGATAAACTCCCGTAATCTGCCAAACATTAGTAAAATCCCAGTTATTGAAATTGCTTTGATTCGAGAAGTTTCCAGTAGGCATGCCAGTGCCACCTGCTGAAGTAGAAATGCCAGAAGTAGTAGTATCCCAGTAAGCATCCTCAACAGAACCATAAGAATTTGTTCCTCCTAAAGCAGGGGGTAGATATCCTGAAGATATACCTACTACACCTCCAATACCACCTTGATAATTACCGGGGGCAATATTACGAACAACACTTCCTGTACTATAGCTTCTAAAAATAGCGCCACCAATAGAACAACCAGCCAGTCCTCCTACTCTATCACCTCCCGAAACATCACCTAATGCATAAGAATCTTGAGTTGTACCATTTTCATTACATCCCACAAGACCTCCATACTTAATGTTATATGGGTTGAAATAAGCATCTTCAATCTCATCATAGGGATTTTGAGCTATATTAAATGGATGAGTAGCTGATACTTGAACATCAGCATAAGAAAATCTGATTATTGGTACTCTTAATTTTCTAACGCTATTATTTGCTCCAACTAGACCTCCTGTAGAACCAAAACCACTTACTTGAGCACTTCCTCCTGTGCCATCAGCTTTGGCAAAGCAGTTTTCTATAAATGCTATATGAGTTCTTGATGGACTTGTGTTAGGCAATATTACTCTTCCTACAAGAGATCCAGTAGCTCTTCTTCCTGATACATTTGGATTTAAAAGACCTAAATCCTTAATGTATACATTATAGTTTGTTCCAGCTCCACTTGTTGAAGATGCACCATTACTAACTACACCAAATAATCCAACGTAATCTTCTCCATCAGAAGGATAAACATTATTAGCTACTGGTGAAGCCTTTCTATCAATAAAAAGGTTATAAATTTTATTGCTGTTTCCATTGAATCTGCCATAAAATGGAGTTATCTCATTACCTATAGGCTCCCAGCCTTTGTTAACTTCCCACATTTGCTGCCAGTTTCCTGGAATAAAAGCAGTTCCTGAATTATGAGAGATTAAGCAATAGTAAGCAAATGAGTTATAACTTATGATATCTCCTTCAGCATAATTTGTATTATTCTGATATGCTAATATATTAGATGGGTTTGTAGCCTCTAAGTTTAAGTCACCTTGCAAATTATAAGTTTCTCCTAAGTTGTTTCTGACATTCCATAAGTCATTTATAGTATTTATGTCAATAGCTAGAACAAGATTAGAAAAAGCTAAGGTCATGACAAAGATAGTCAAAAACTTCAATTTTGAAAAAAATTTAAGTCTCATAATTTCTCCATTAATTTTTTAACTATAAAATAATCGAACATAATTACAATCCAAATTTAATTTACTTATTTCTTGACTTAACATTTACTGTTACAAAAGATTCTCAATGGAGAATTTACTATGCTAATTTATTCAATAACCATGAAAACTGATTTGTTAAATATCCCTGAGTGGGCTAAATGGATTGAGCTCAGAGTTGATTTATCCCCAAACTTAGTCAACTACTTAAGAGACTTGCAAGATTATAATGTTATTATCACAGATCGTAGCATTGAAGAGGGAGGTAAATCAAAGAGAAGTTTTAGAGAAAAGCTAAAATATTATCAGGACTTAGGCTCTCATGATAATATCTTTTATGATTTGGAAATTAATATCATTGAGGAAAACATAGATATTTCTCCTAACTTTGGTAAATATTTTCTTTCTTACCATAATTTTTTCAGATTAAATAATGAAGAAATAATCTCAATTCTTAAGAAGGCAGAAACTTACAAACCATATATGATTAAACTAGCTCAAGAATGTCAGTCAATCAAGGAACTAAAGCAATTATATGATATTTGCCTAGACTACAAGAGAAATATTCTTTGGTTAGTAATGGGTGAATATGGTCATTTGCAAAGGTCTTTATATCCTTATTTTACTTCTGCTGGAAGCTATATTGCCAGCAAAGGAAATGAAACAGTTGAAGGACAGTTAAATATTCAAAGTGTGGAAAATTATCAACACCTTATAAAGGGGAGTATGTGCAAATGGGGAGGTCTTATTGGTGGCAAACATGTCTATTCTTCACTTGGCATTGAGTATTATAATAGTCACTTTAAGAAGAATAATATTGATGCTATCTATCTTCCAATATTCTTGAAAGATACAGATTTAGAAGCTTTCTTTGATCTTGTTAAGAATAATAAATTACTCAGTGATAATTGTTATGGTTTTTCTTTGACCATGCCTTTTAAGAAGACAATTCCTCAACTATTTCATAAGGAAGAAATTAGTAATCTAATGATAACAAAGGCTAATTATAATTTTTATAACACTGACTATGATGCTATGATGAAGATAAAAGAAAAACTATCTGAGAAAAATATAAGAAAAGTCTTGATTTATGGCTCTGGTTCAATGGCTGAACTAGCACTAAGAGTTTTTTCAGAATATGATATAACTCTTACAGCTAGAAATAAAGCAAGACTACTTCAAATGAAAGCAGAAAGAAAAAAGATAGAAATTATTGACCAAATTACACCTGAATTATATTTTGATTTATTGATTAATACTTCACCAATCGGGATGAAGGGAGAAGATTTTTCTCAGGAAACTGGGATTAGTAAATTCAAATATGTGATTGATTTACCTTATTCTCACCAAGAAATACCACTTGCAAAGCAAGTACCAGGGGATAGATACTTTTCTGGTAGAGAATTTTGGCAATATCAAAGCGAAAGGCAATTGCAATTATTTAAAGAAAGTATAGAATATGACAAAAAATAAGATTTTACAAAATAAAGAAGAAACATATAATATTGAGAAAGTAAAAGTTGCTTCTGACTTTTTATTGATAGCTGGTCCATGTAGTATAGAAGGCTATCAGATGGCTTATGAAACAGTTAGGCATATAATAAAAAGTGGAGCAAACATATTTAGGGGAGGATCATTTAAGCCTAGAACTTCTCCCTATTCCTTTCAAGGACTACAGCAGGAAGCTTTAGAAATTCTGAAGACTATTAAGCAGGAAACAAATGTTCCTATAGTGACTGAGATACTCGATCCTAGGCAAATAGATAACAGGTTAGATTTTATTGATATTATTCAAATAGGCTCGCGGTCTATGCATAACTTCCCACTTCTCAAAGAGGTGGGGATGAGTAAAAAACCTGTAATTCTGAAGCGAGGTTTTCAAGCAACTATTGAAGAATGGGTGCATAGTACTGAATATATCTTTAAAGAAGGAAACTCAAAAATCATTCTTTGCGAAAGGGGTATTAGAACGTTTGAGACTTATACTCGTAATACTCTCGATCTTTCAGCTGTTCCAATAATGAAGCAGTTAACAGACCTCCCGGTTATTGTTGATCCTACCCATGCAACAGGGAAAAGAAACTTAATACCAGCAATGTGTAAAGCAGCTATAGCTGCTGGAGCTGATGGATTAATGGTGGAAGTTCATCCAAATCCTCCTCAAGCCCTTAGTGATCCTGACCAACAACTAAGTTTTGAGGAATTTGCCTATTTGATGAATGAACTTAGACCAATAATTGATTTCTTTAAGTAGGTTCTATGACTTGGCTTGAAGATTATCAACAGCGAATATCTTATCAAAATACTAAAGACTTCTTGCAAGATTATAAAGATAGTAACACCTTTCTTATAACAGACAAGAACTTACTAAACTTTTATCATAAAGAAATAACCAAATTTAATTATTATAGCATACTGCCTGGAGAAGAATCAAAAACATTAGAGCAGATTAATATTATCCTAGAAAGACTATTACAACTCAAATATTCTCGAGATGTTACGATTATAGCTTTCGGTGGAGGAATAGTCTGTGATATGGCTGGTTTTATTTCGGCTATCTTTAAGAGGGGATGTAAGTTAGCTCTTATTCCTACTTCTTTGATAGCTATGGTTGATGCTTCTATTGGTGGAAAGAATGGAGTCAATTCACAGGACTATAAGAATCAGTTTGGAACTATCAAGCAGGCTGATAAAATCAATATTGATTCTACCTTATTAGCCAGCTTACCACAAGATGAAGTAGCAAATGGAATGGCTGAGGTTATTAAACATGGTTTATTAGCATCAGAAAGTTATTATAAGAAAGCTATATCCTTTAGCAAAACAGAACTCAGTGATAATAATAAGTATGCTTTTGAGGACTTAATCAAAGAATCAATCGCTATTAAGCTTTCGTTTGTTGCTGGTGATGAAGATGATAAGGGGCAGAGACGCTATCTGAATTTTGGTCATACCCTAGGCCATGCAATAGAGAAGATATATCAAATCCCTCATGGAAGAGCAGTTTTATGGGGTATGCTCAAAGCTTGTCAACTTTCATATAAACTGGGCTTTTTGCCTAAAGATCTTTTTGTTAAAATCGAATCTGATTTACTTAAACTTAATACATTTGATACTTCTATTATAAATTGGGAAAAGATAAGTCAAGCTCTACTAAGTGATAAAAAAAGAGAGGGTCAAGGAATTACTTTTATCCTTCTTCAGGACTTTGCTAAACCTGTGATAGTGAATTTGGATTTAGACACTATAAAGAATTTATTACGAGAAAATGATTAATAACGAAAAAAAAATAGTTAAAGCTCCTGCATCAAAGAGTTCTTCTTTAAGAGCAATTATCTGTTGTCTCTTACAGATTGAAAATAAAGAACTATTAATAAAGAACATATCCCACTGCCAAGATGTTAAATCAGCCTTAAACATTCTTAAAGAATTTAAACATCTCTCATATAATTTGCTTGGAGATGACCTAATAATCGTCAAGAAGGAAGATTACACAAAAAGGGAGAAACTCTATCTTAATGTCGGGGAATCTGGCTTCTTAGCACGTAGTTTCGTTAGTTTAGCAAGACTCTTTGCTAATGAAGTGCTTATAGATGGTCACGCTAGTATTAGAGATCGTAAATTAGCAATTACTGATTTTTCAAAACAAATAGGACTTGTTACTGATAATGATTTATTGCCAATTACAATCAAGGGTGAACTACAAGGAGGAGAGTATATAATAAACGAGAAAGTTTCTTCTCAATTTCTCTCAGGATTATTCTTTACCTTGCCTATCCTTTCTGAAGATTCAATCATTAAAATTAAAAACTTGGTAAGCAGACCTTACTTTGATCTTACTTTAGATTACCTGAAACGGTGTCATATTGATTATTTGGTTGAAGATAACAATTTTTACAGAATACCTGGCAGACAGCAATATCAGGTAAAAGAGCTTATTGTTGAATCTGATTGGTCTTCAATGAGTTATCTAATAGCTCTTGGACTTTTTCGAGGAAATGTAAGAATTGTCAATATTATTGATTCTCCTTATTCTCCTGACAGAGTATTTTTAAATCTACTAGATGAGATAGGTGGTAATTATCATTTTTCAGATTCAAGTAGCTTAAATATTGAAAAATCAATAATTCGTGGTTTTAGTTTTGATTTAACTTCTAGTCCTGATTTAGCACCAGTTTTAGTTTCATTAGCCTTAACTGCTACTAGTCCATCGAAGTTGTTTAATTGCTATAGGTTGAGGAATAAAGAGTCAGACAGATTAAAAGCCCTTATTGATATGTTAACTAGTTTGCAAGCTAAATATTTATATCAAGATGATTGCTTAACAATATTCCCAAGTAAGATATCAGGTGGGTTTATTAAAACTTATAATGATCATAGAATAGCAATGGCAGGGCTAATACTTTCTGCTTTAGATAAGTGTAAAATTACTCTCGATAATTATGATTGTATTAATAAATCATATCCAGATTTTATTAAAGATATGGAAAAATTAGGAGTCAGACTATGAATAGTTTTGGTAAGATATTCAGAGTAGAGATTTTTGGAGAATCTCACGGAAGAGAAATTGGAGTCATTATTGATGGAGTCCCTCCAGGAATAGAGATTGATGAGGATAAATTACAAGCTTTTTTACAAAGAAGAAGACCGACAGTTAAGGGAACAACCAGCCGTAGAGAAGCAGATATCCCTGATTTTAAGTCAGGTATGAAAGAAAATATAACCACTGGATCACCTCTTTTGATATCTTTTGCTAATGCAAATGTAAGATCTTCCAATTATGACCAGATGAATGATATCCCCAGACCTAATCATACAGATTTTGTAGCACATAGAAAATTTTTCGGATATAATGAAATCAGGGGTGGGGGGCACTTTTCTGGTAGATTAACCCTACCTTTAGTTGCTGCCGGTTTTGTTGCTAAAGAAATTATAAAAAATATTGATATCACTGCAGAAGTATATAAAGTTGCTGATAAAAGAAACTATGAAGAAATCCTCCAATGGGCTATAGATAATAAGGATTCTTTAGGTGCAGAAATTCATTGCCATGTTTCTAATCTTCCTCTTGCATTAGGTCAACCTTTCTTTAATTCACTTGAATCACTGCTTGCCCACGCAATATTCAGTATTCCGGGAGTAAAATCACTTACTTTTGGCTTAGAAAAATCAGCTTCAAAATCCTGTGGATCAGACTATAATGATATGATTATTAATAGTCAAGGAAAGACTAAGACTAACAACTCTGCTGGTATAATCGGTGGTATTAGTAATGGTAATAATATTGAGTTTTCTGTAGAAGTCAAACCTACTTCAAGTATTGGTAAACAACAAGAAAGTTATAGCTTTAAAGAAGATAAAGTCGTTAAGTTTAATATTCCAGGAAGGCATGATGTTTGCTTTGGTTTAAGAGTTCCAGTTATTATTGAAGCTGTTACAGCGCTTGTGCTTGCAGACTTATATTTAATAAGGTTAGCGGAGGAGTCTGAGTATGAATCTCGTAGAAATCAGAGATAAGATTGATTCAATTGATCAAACTTTAGTAGCACTACTTAGAGAGAGATTGGATTTAGCCTTGGAGTCTAAGCAACATAAAGCTCAAGTAGAAGATTTAGATCGTGAACAAGAAGTTTTAGATAATCTGGAAGAGCTTTCAAAAAAATATCATCTGAACTACGATTACTTAATAAGTATCTATAAAATTATTTTCACTCAAGGTAAAGAGTTACAAAACAAGATTATGAAAAGATAATTTTAACAAATAATAAGATAATTATATTAAGTTTTACTCCTTCATTATAACAATCTCTATAAGTTATTGGCTCTTTATTAAGAGTGTAACAATGAGGGAGTAATTGAGCTTTGATTTTTCAAATGGTATAATTAATGCACACTTTTATATATTATCCTACATTTTGGAATTGATTTCTAGCTCGCTTAGATTACTATATCTCTAATATTCGAATAAAGCCTCTTATATGTCATCCCTTCGTGATATAAGAGGACTTGTTTCTTACTAAAATTAAAAACATAAATTACAAAATACACTTGAAAAATGCTTTATTTATAATATTGATATTAAGAAGATTTGTCAAGAAAACCTAAAGATGTGCAATATTACGACTTCTTTAGGGATAAGTTTTTGGGGAAGGTGGTTTGATGATTGAACAGTCTCATTTAAACAATCAAATATAAGCTCACAATATTCTTGACATATTTTTTTTATTATAAAGAAATTGTAATATATCTTCAGATAAAATATTTTTACATATAATCCTGAGTGTAATTATAGATAAACTACTATGTTTGTTTATCGAAACTATATTAGAGAGTAAGGAAACAAGAATAGCACATGACACAAATTATCCTGAAGGAGGATTGAATGAGAGGGAAAAACATTTTATTATTATTATTGCTGGTCCTTTCTACAATTGGATTACTATCTTTAACAAGAGAAGAAGTAATTGAAGAAACACAATATCTAGAAATCACAAAAGATATTAATATTGAGAAAATTCTGATTTATAACAATGAATATTACAATGATTGGTATGAATATAATCACAATAATCAGCAAGATGCTAATGTCGGAGACTATGTTTATGTTAGTTTTCCTTTTGGAAACAATAAAGGAGGCTATCGTCGTTTTTATGAGTTTCCTTTCATGGACCCACCTGAAGGTTGGGAGATTTTATCTGTAACACTAAAAATTTATCAAAGTTCTTCTTGTGGAAATGGGCAAATTAATCAATACCCCACCTTTTATAATGCAGACTTTTTTTTCTTAAAAGTAGCACTCTTAGAAATTGATATGGAAAATCTTGCTTTAACCTTTGCTCCCTCTGTTTTTGAAGAAATTGGTGTTATAAGTAATAATCCAATCCACGAGTGGAAAGAGTTAGATGTTACTCAGGCATATCTAACCGCTAGAGATGAGCTGAATTACTCAGCATTTTGTTTAATGTTATATTTTGATTTAATTTCTGATTCAGATGGGGAAGATGATTATTTATCTATTGCTACAGCTAGTAGTTCCAATAAGCCTAAATTACTTTTTCAATATGTAAGAGCTACTTCCAATAATGAAAGTGAAAATGAATCTATAAGCCCACTTATAAATTGTTATCCTAATCCTACATCTGAAGTATTAACTATTAAAAATATCAGCGAAAAGCCTATTTCAGTAATCAATATCTACAATATTAAAGGTCAGAAAGTATATTCTAATCATAATATATCTACAAAAAATGGTGAAGTTAATCTAGCATTACCAACAAACATCGCAAGCGGTATCTATTTTGTAAAGTGCAAGCTAGATGGGAATCTACAAACAATAACAAAAAAAATATTTGTTAAATAAGGAGGAAGTATGAGTCTCAAGAAATTAATGATCATTCTAATTACCCTATTCTCAATTTGCCTTTTAACAGCCCAAATAAAAGAGGATGATTATTTTGAAGAGATTGTGTATTTAGAGGAAGATAGTGATTACAATATCGTTAAAGTATTGTTTGATTTAGAGGGTTGGCATGACGATTTGTATAATGTCTATTTAACCCATAGTTTTTCCATTGTTGGTGATGATGTAAATTATTTCACTCAAGAGCAGAGCTCCATTAGAAAATACTATAGATTTCCTTTTCAAAACCCTCCAGAAGCTTGGGAAATCGTATCAGTAACTTTGAAAGTTCACCAATTTTATTCGTCATGTGGTCCTTGGGTAGAAGGTTTTCCATCATTCTATGGAAACCCAAATCATGGATTAAAAGTTGCTCTATTCGATTTTAATATTGAGAATTTGTCTTCTAGTTTCAACGCAACAAACTTTATGGAAATAGGGGTAATCAGTGATAATGCTAGTGATGGATGGAAACAGCTTGATGTAACACAAGCATATTTATTGGCTAAAAATTCAATTGAATTCACAGACTTCCCATTAATGCTCTATTTTGATTATATTACAGATTATGATGGTAATGGAGATAATGTTGGGATTAACCATGCCTCCACATCTAACCAACCATATCTAAAATTTCGTTACCATGATACCACTCCTACTTATGAAGGAGAGTGTGAGATTGCACAAACAAATCTTCAATGTTATCCTAATCCGGTATCTGATTTATTAAGTATTAAATCAGATAGCTCTATCAATATTAACCAAATATCGATTTATAACATCAAAGGGCAAAAAGTTTTATCAAAAGAAACCAAATATTTTTCCAAAGGAGAGATTAGCCTTAATTTACCAGAAAATTTAGCAAGCGGTATCTATTTTGTTAAATGCAAGATAGATGGAAATCCACAAACAATAACAAAAAAAATATTTGTAAAGTAAGGAGGAAGTATGAGTCTAAAGAGATTAATGTTCATTCTAACTATTCTATTCATAATTTCTTTATTATCAGCCCTGATAAAAGAGGATGAGTATGTTGAAGAGATAGTGTATTTAGAGGAAGATAGTGATTACAATATCGTTAAAGTTATGTTTGACCTAGAAGGCTGGCATGACGATTTGTATAATGTCTATTTAACTCATAGTTTTTCCTTTGTTGGTGATTATGTAAACTATTTTACTCAAGAGAAGGGATCTGTTAGAAAATACTACAGATTTCCTTTTGAAAACCATCCAGTAACTTGGGTAATTGAATCAATAACTCTGAATGTGCATCAGAATGAGACAATGTGCGATATTTTTACAGGCGTTTGGCCATCTTTTTATGGGAACTCAAATCATGGGCTAAAAGTTGCTTTGTGTGATTTTAATATTGAGAATTTATCCTCTAGTTTCAATGCAACAAACTTTATGGAAATAGGAGTAATCAGTGATAATGTTAGTAACGGATGGAAGCAACTCGATGTAACTCAAGCATATTTTTTGGCTAGAAGTTCAATTGAATTAACAGATTTCCCATTAATGCTCTATTTTGATTATATTACAGATTATGATGATGGTTGTGATTATGTTGGGATTAGCCATGCCTCCACATCTAACCAACCATATCTAGAATTTCGTTATCATGATACCACTCCTACTTATGAAGGAGAGTGTGAGATTGCACAAGTAAATCTTCAATGTTATCCTAATCCGGTATCTGATTTATTAAGTATTAAATCAGATAGCTCTATCAATATTAACCAAATATCGATTTATAACATCAAAGGGCAAAGAGTTTTTACAAAAGAAACCCATTCTTCCCCAAAAGGAGAGATTAGCCTTAATTTACCAGAAAATTTAGCAAGCGGTATCTATTTTGTTAAATGCAAGATAGATGGAAATCTACAAACAATAACAAAGAAAATATTTGTTAAATAAGAAATTATGTACAGAAGAACTTTTTTAAGATTGTTATCCTATATAGGTATGATAAATCTATTAATTTTTAATAATTAGTCGAATATTCTTAAGCAAAACAAGGATGCATCTGTACAACTAGCTTATAAGGAATTTGAACCTTAAAATTCATTGTCTTGACTTTAATGAGAATGGTCTTCTTCAAAATGCAACTAAAGCTACAACTCCTGCATATTTTGATAAAGTAACTGAATGAATTACCACAAAGTTTTTAGACGAGACAGTTCAGATTAAATGACTGATTGATAGTGCTTTGATTTTACAAATGGTATAATTAATGCACACTTTTATATATTATCCTACATTTTGGAATTGATTTCTAGCTCGCTTACATTACTATATCTCTAATATTCGAATAAAGCCTCTTATATGTCATCCCTTCGTGATATAAGAGGACTTGTTTGATACTAAAATTAAAACATAAATTACAAAATACACTTGAAAAATGCTTTATTTATAATATTGATATTAAGAAGATTTGTCAAGAAAACCTAAAGATGTGCAATATTATCGACTTCTTTAAGAATAAACTGATGGATAGGGTAACTTGATGATTGAAAAGTCTCAAAATCATAAACTAAAATTATATAAAATAACTCTTGACATAGAAATTTTAAATATATATTATTGTAATATCAAGCTGAGATAAATATACATACTACATACATACTACAAAGGACTGAGTATAATGCTAATTCAAACTTGGAGTTTTCTGAACCAAGATATTAAGGAGTTAAAATGAAGAAAAATATATTATTGTTTATCATAGCTCTTATTACCTTTCCTCTTCTTTCCATAGAAGTAGGAGGTCATATCACAGAGAATACTCTTTGGTATCCTCATCATAATGATCCTTATATAGTTACTTCTTTTCTCTATATAGATTCTGGTGTTACTCTTACTATCATGCCTGGAACTGAAATTTTAGTTAGTGGAGCAGACATGAATTATCCTGCTCTTTTTGATTGGAGTTACAGTAATACCACACAGCCAGTTGCTAAGATGATAGTTGTTAACGGGACAATCAATGCTATCGGTACTCCAGAAGACCCAATTATTTTTGATAAATATCAAGATGGCAGTGAATACCAGTGGGGAGGTATTGCTTTAACACCAGAGGCTCCTATTTCATCATTCGAGTATTGTGAAATCAGACATACCTTTATTGGAAATTATGTCCCCAATGAAACCCCCAATTATATACATGGAGGGCATCGAGGTGCAATTAATTTTCTTAATGGTTTAATTAATGTTAAAAACTGCACATTCGAAAATAATTGTGTTGGTCTCAGAACAAGAAACTTGAATATGGATTTAGTTGTTTATAAATGTAGATTCATCACTACAAACATATATCCACTACCTCATGGGAATCCTACACCATTATCAATTAGACCTTCTGATGATAATTCATTTGAAGAATCTTATAATCTTGTTATTGCAAGATGTTACTTTAATGGTCCTTCAAATTATACTACTTTAGGGGGAGACCTGAAAGCTTTATTCCTTTTTAATACTTATGATAGTTTTGGTTCAGTAGTAAATTCTGCCAAAACTAGAGAAATTAACTATGGAAGAATAAGCAGTTATGGTAATTATGCCTATAATGGTAAAAGAGGATGGGGGTGTTCATCTGGTGATTCAACTGATGTAGTTTTTGCAAGGAAAAATACTTTAATAAAGACTGAGGTTGACTTAGACCCAATAAATTTATATTCTGGAGGGTATGGAACAAATTATGTGTCAGATAACTATCTATTTGGAAATGTTGAAGTTACTGCTGATACAAGAGACAATAATAAAGCATATATTTATAATAATATAATTGAAACTAATGAAGAAGCTAGTCGTGTGATGGATTTTGAAAAACCTTCATCATTGGCTCCCGATGGACAAATCAGGTTTTTTAACAATTTAGTACGACAAACAGCAGAGACACCTACTGGTCTACTATTTTTGACTGATGATACATCACCATATATATATAATAATACATTTGTAAACCATTCTTGGTTGATAAGTGCTAGTAGAAGCTCTGCAGCAATTTTTACAAATAATATAATTGATATACAAAATAGTTATGGAGGAAACTCTGGTGGATATATTACCTCATTTTTTAATAATCTTGCGACAATTCCAATTATCGATTACCCATCATATTACTATACAGAAAATCATTTAGTAGCAAACCCACTTTTTGCAGATACTTTAAATCATGATTACTCTTTATCTCCTTTATCACCTTGCAGAGATGCTGGAGCTTATCGTCCTGATTTACCAGATTTTGATATACGCTACCATAAAAGAATAGCTACAGCAAACGGAAGTAATCCCGAAGTAGTAGATATTGGAGCCTATGAGTTTGGCTCTGCCTATATAGGTGGAATCAGGGGTAATGTCTATGATGCAAGCACTAATGAGCCTTTAGATTGTGTTAGGATAGAGATAATGGATAAGCTTCCTGAATTTAGTGACAGCTTAGGTAATTACACTTATCATTGTGGAGCTGGAACTTATTCTGTTAAGGCAAGTCGCTGGGATTATCAAGATGTAATAATATCAGATGTTATGATAATGGAGTCGCTAGAATTAAATCTAGATATACCAATGCTCCCAATAGGTGTTTCTAATCAAGAAGAAGAAGTTATTCCAGCAAGTGAATCAGCTTTTGGACTTAGAAACTATCCTAATCCTTTCAACCCAGAGACTAAGATTAGCTTTATTCTTCCTAAGAAAGCTTATGGTCACCTCTCAGTTTATAATTTGAAAGGGCAGAAGGTAGCTAGTTTATATCAAGGTTTATTTAATAGTGGTTATCATAACTATGTCTGGGATGGAAAAAACTCACAGTCTGCTAGTGTAAGCTCTGGTATTTATTTTGTTAAGCTTGAAGTAGAGGGAAAATCTCAAATTCACAAAATAGTACTGATGAAATAGTATCAGTAAGATAATTTGTTTCAAACACAAGAGCTAGTAAAAAAGCCCTGTAAGAGTGAGGAACAACTCTGTTTTCAAACCATTTTGATGGTAAGGATGCCATCTGTTCATAGTTTTTCGTTTCCATTAAACTTGAACTTGAACCTAACTCATTATAATAATTTGAACAATCTTAGAAAGAATATGCTTGCTTTTATAATAAAAAATATTGACAGGTATTCATCTTCTTAGAAAATTAACAAATTGAATATTTCGAGAGGAGAACAAATGCAAAATAAGAAGCAAATTAATTTAAAATTAGATGAGAAAGTAGGAGAGGGAGTATATTCTAATCTAGTTGTAATCTCACACAATCAATCAGAATTCATCATTGATTTTGGTAGAATGTTACCAGGACTGCACGATGCTAAAATACTTAGTAGAATTATAAAAACACCACAACACGCCAAACAATTTCTAAACTCTCTACAGAAGAATATTGATAACTATGAAAAGCAATATGGTGCTATTGAGATAAAAGGGTTGCCTGAGAATAATAAATCTATAGGTTTTACCAACAAGAAAGAAGACTAATTCTATAAATATAAAAAGTTGCAGTATTTATTTGTCATTATGATTAAAGTCTATTTTTCAAGATCAAGAAAAAAATATGGTGATTCAATTAAATGCTTGACTTATTAATATAAAAATAAGATATTGCACTGATTAAAAATAAAATGATAATATATTATAAAAATTTATTAATACATGAGGGAGTTATCGATGAGAAATTCAACATTTAACAGAATCTTGATAGCAGTTTTCTTAATTGCTACTGCATATTTTGTATATGTGATGTTCGATAATGACTCACCTTTAAATCTTGCCGAAAAGAAGTTAAACTTAGGGCTTGATTTAGCTGGTGGCTCATACTTTGTTTTAGAAGTGGACACTTCTGAATTAGAAGGAACATCTGAGATTGAGAAGGCTTTAGATTCAAATATTGAAGTTATTCGAAACCGTGTGGATAAATTTGGACTTACTGAGCCAGTTATCCAAAAGAAAGGAACAAAACAGATTATAGTTCAATTACCAGGAGTTAAAGATCCTGCAAGAGCTAAAAAACTTTTAGGCCAAACAGCTCTTTTAGAGTTTAAGCTTGTGGCTAATGATTTTAGGACTAGACGTGCAATTGGTGAAATTGATAAATATTTTGCCAAAAACAGTATGTCCAAAATTCAAGAAATCAGTAAAGATGCTAATATCCCAGATCCAACAGAAGAACAAGCAAAAGAACCATTTTCAACATACATAGTTTCTAATGGTTTTATTCGTAGTGAATTTGTTGATTTTATGAGACCTTTTACTGATTCACTATTTGCAAAGAATAGAGTATTATCTGGAAATCATCAACTAGCATTAATGAAGTCTGATGAAGAAATGAGAGCAAGTCGTGGAGTTCCATTTGTTATTATTAATTCAAAACCAGAATTAGATGGTTCAGTATTAAGACAAGCTTCTTGGAGATTTGCAGAATCCTCATCTACACAGCTAAGATCTTCAAGTTCACCAGAAATCAATTTAGAATTTGATAGAGAAGGTGCAGATCTATTTGCTAAGGTTACAGGTGATAATGTCGGAAGACAGCTTGCTATCGTTTTAGATAATATAGTTTATTCAGCTCCAAATATTCAAGGTAGAATTCCTGGTGGAAGAGCTGTTATTACTGGTTCATTCTCAGTTACAGAAGCTGAAGACCTTACTAATATTCTTAACAATGGTTCTTTAAAAGCCCCATTAAAGATAGCCCAAGAGTCTACAGTTGGTCCTTCATTAGGTAAAGATAGTATAGAGAAAGGTAAGATGGCTGGTATTATTGGCTTAGCTGTAATTTTTATCTTCATGCTTGTTTATTATAAAGTAGCAGGTATTTATGCTAATATAGCTTTAATTTTTAATATCTTATTTATTTTAGGAATGCTAACTATGTTTGGTGCTGCCTTAACTATGCCTGGTATAGCTGGTATCATTCTTACAATAGGTATGGCTGTTGATGCTAACGTACTTATTTTTGAAAGAATTAAAGAAGAATTAAAGATTGGAAAATCAGTTAATTCAGCTATTGAAGCTGGATTCAATAGAGCTGTAATTACAATTACTGACGCAAACATAACAACACTAATCGCAGCTGTTGTTCTTTATAGCTTTGGTAGTGGAGCTATTAGAGGTTTTGCAGTTACCTTGATGATCGGTATCATAGGTTCAATGTTCTCAGCTATTGTGTTAGTGAGATCAATGTTTAATACCTTCATTGTTGGTAAGAAAAAAGACAAGCTAAGTATCTAAGGGAGAAATAAATGGAAAAATTTAACTTTATACATAACCGTAAAATAACATATATTATTTCAACCATATTAGTTTTAGTAAGTATTGCAGCTTTAGTTTTCAAAGGTCCTAACTGGTCAATTGACTTTACTGGTGGTCAGCAGATTATGGTCAAAATTGATCCTATCAAAGCTGATTTAGAGCAAATAAGTGTAGATGAAGTTAGAACTGCTCTTGAAAAAGAGGGAATTGCAGATGCTGTTATTCAAAAACTTACTTACAAAATTACTGAAACAGATGTTATAAGTGAAGATGGCCAAGAAAAAAATAAAGTAAATTCAGCTTTGTTCTTAATCAAAACTAGAGAAGCTGAAGAGATTGAAGGAAGTGATGAAGGCTTAGGTCAATCAGATATTCTTTCTGCTATTAATAAAAACATAAGTAATTATAGAATAGATAATCAGGCTACTAATATTGAAATTGTTTCTGGATCAATTGGTAAAGAACTCAAAAGTAAAGCATTTAACTCAGTTATTATTGCTTTAATACTAATGGTTATTTACATTGGTATCAGATTCCAGTTCAATTTTGGTATTGCTGCAATTATTGCTCTTTTCCATGATGTACTTATCGTACTTGGAGTATTCAGTATTTTAGGCCTGGATCTTTCTGCTGCAATTATTGCTGCTATTCTTTCTATAGTTGGTTACTCTATCAATGATACTATTGTTGTATTTGATAGAATTAGAGAAGATATGAGAAAGCGAAAAAGTGGTCAAGATTTAGATAATGTATTCAACATTGCTATTAATAGAACTATAAGCAGAACAATTATTACATCTGTAACTACTCTTATTGCTGCTGTTTCATTATATGTATTTGCTGGTATAGTCATCAGAGATTTTGCTTTTGCAATAATCATAGGTACTTTAATTGGTACTTATTCTTCAATCTTTGTTGCAAGTCCAATTGTTCTAGACTACTTCCATTCAAAACATAATGATTCACATGTCTTTAGTAGAATCTTAAAAAAGAAATAATAGATAATAATCTAGATAAATTGATTAAAGAGCTAAGGTAATCTTAGCTCTTTTTTCTATTTAGCCCTAACCTTACCCTCAATATTTTGATTGACGATATGAAGGCTTTGAAAAGTATGACAAAAAAAATGGGAAGCGAAAATGGATTCATTAAAAAATTTATATAAAATTGGCTATGGACCTTCTAGTAGTCATACTATGGGACCAAGTAATGCTGCATTAAGATTTAAAGAAGAAAATAAGCAAGCAAAGAAAGTAGTGATAACTCTTTATGGAAGTTTAGCTGCTACTGGGAAAGGGCACTTAACAGATAAAGCAATTATTTCCATAATTGAACCTCTTGAGTGTGAGATTATTTGGCAAGCAAATGAGTTCCTACCACAACATCCTAATGGTATGAAACTACAAGCTTATGATGAAAACCAAAAGCTAATTAATGAGGAAGTAGTTTATAGCATTGGTGGAGGGGCACTTCTTTACCAAGGAGATGTTGTTAAGTATGAATCATTTTACCCTTACCATTCTATGGAAGAAATAATCCACTATTGTCAAAAAAGTGGTAAGTCATTTTGGGAATATGTTTTTGAAAATGAAGATTATGATTTAAGTGAATATCTTGCAGAAGTTTGGCATGTTATGAAGAAAGCTGTTGAAAGGGGACTCATTACTGAAGGTGTCTTACCTGGTGGTTTGGGTGTTTCTCGCAAAGCTTATCAATATCATAGAAAAGCACAAATTATGGGAAAACAATATAAACAATCAGGTTATCTATATGCTTTTGCTTTAGCAGTTGCAGAAGAAAATGCTTCTGCTAGTAAAGTAGTAACAGCTCCAACTTGTGGTTCATCAGGAGTACTTCCTGGTATGCTATATTTTCTCCAACAAGATATGAATCTGAGGGAAGAAGAGATAATAAAAGCTCTTGCAACTGCTGGTTTAGTAGGAAACTTGGTAAAACATAATGCTTCAATTTCTGGGGCTGAAGTAGGTTGCCAAGGAGAGATAGGAACAGCTTGTTCAATGGCAGCAGCTGCAGCTACTCAGTTGATGGGAGGTTCAATCCGACAAATAGAATATGCTGCTGAAATCGGTTTAGAACATAATTTAGGCCTAACTTGTGACCCAATATGTGGTTTAGTTCAAATACCTTGCATTGAGAGAAATGCTTTTGCGGTAAGGTCTGCAATGTCTGCCTCAATTTATGCTCTCTTTTCAGATGGAACCCACTTTATTAAATTTGATGAAGTGGTAAGAGTTATGAAACAAACAGGACATGATATTCCCTCTTTGTATAAAGAAACATCTGGTGGAGGTTTAGCTTTAGAATATAGTAAAAGAGATAAAAAGCTATAAAACAGCTTTATCTTCTTGTCCAGATAAAATAGGGGAGGGTTGGATACTTTCTAGGTCAGGGTAGATTAAGAAGTCAGAAAGAGGTACTAATTTGTAACCAAGTTGCTGGGACTCCTTAATGAAGCGACTTAGATTTTTTAGTCTTTCAAAACTGCTAGCATGAGTAATAACTAAGATGTCTTTTCTTGCCTCAAAGTATTTTTTCATTTTATTTAAATAGTTGTTAACAGTTTCAATAGAAGCATCAGGGACATCAAGAAAAATATTCCTTCTTGCTGTAGGAACTCCAATTTCTTTAGCTAGGTCATAAGCAAGACTCTTTGGACTAGTTGCTGAATCTACAAAAAAGAGATTATTCTCTTTACACCATTCAAGTAGACTTGTCATAACTTCTTTGTCTGATGTGGCTTTGCTACCCATATGATTATTTAATCCAACAACTTTATTGAGCTGGCCGTGCATAGAATTAAGCTTATTAATAATAGTAATCGGATCATCTTGAATCTCAATTACTATTTCACCAGCATTTATTTTATCGTTCAAAGCTTCCATTGGGGTATGCAAAAGTAATTCTCTACCAGAATGTTGAAAGTACTCCATAACAAATTCAGAGTAAGGGAGATTAGGAAGTATAGCGAAAGCAACCTCACTAGGTAATTCCCCAAATTTTACTAGAAGAGAATCTAACATAAAATTGTTATAATTTCCAAAATCATCTATTATTATGCTTAATTTGGGAGGATGGTTTCCAGCAGGAGTTTCTTCTAGAAGATTGGTCTCAATGTTTACTTCATGTTGATTCAAACTATCCGAAATTTCATAAGCGTTTTCAGCTTCTTCTGTCTTTTCTATTTCTTTGACTTCTACTTTGTTACAAGAAACTAAAATTAAAATCACCACTAAACAAAGTAAAACACTTAATCTTCTAATTTTTCCCATTTCACCCTATCTCCTATAATTATATAATTTTCTTCACAGTAGCCAGCATTTACCTCTAGTACATATCTACTAAAGACCGAACTGTGGATGTTTTGCTCTGAAAAAGGAACTGCTCTTTCAGCTAAATCTACAATAAATCCATCTTCATCAATAAAAATTAAATCCAAGGGTATGTGAGTATTCTTCATCCAGAAGTTCATCCTTTGCGGGTAGGGGTAGAGAAATAACATTCCTTGGTCTGTTTCCATTGAATCACGATACATTAAGCCCTGCATCATTTCAGTATCACTTTTAGCAAATTCAATTCTGACATAAAGTGAGTCATGCATCTCTGAAGGTAAAATCCAGAGATTGCCTTCATGTTCAAAGTCAATATTATGCTCAATAATCTCATCAGCAAATAAGTTGATAGAAGTGATAGATAATATTATAAATAATAATAATCTTAAACTATGATTATTTATTTTCATTAATGTCTTCAACTCTTTCAACTTTGGGATTATTAGTATTATTTCGTGATTTTGCTATCTCTTGACTACTATCACCTAGATAATAAATTATTCCTAAAACGACTATTAGAGCAATAATCAGTAAAATCATTTTATTAATATAATCTCTTTTCTGCCTTTTTAAAGCCTGCTCTCTTAATTCATCTTTATAACTCATTACATCACCTCATGATATTTTTATTAATAATAAAGAGCTAGTAAAAAGTTGTCAATAAAAGATTTTAAATTAGAATTTTTAGTTGAGTGATAATTACTAGAAATTTTTGACAAAAACAGTTGAAAAATTTAATAAAAATAATAGAAATATACTGAATAATAATATCAGCTAAATACCTATAAATAAAGGGTTATCAAAGGATTTATCTCATAGGGAAAAAAAGACTAAAAAAAGTGAAAAATCTGTTGACAAAAAATATCTTTATTGATAAATTGAATATAGATAAATTGTTGAATAATTTGTAACTTTTTTGAAGATATATTACAAATTTAGCGGTGGGAATTTTCAGATGATATTTCTACTATAAAATATTATAACTTATTAAAAATCAACTAATTGGGGATTTAATATGTCAAATCAAGATTATACAGCAAAAAATATTCAAGTTCTTGAAGGACTTGAAGCTGTTAGAAAAAGACCTGCCATGTATATTGGTGGAACAAGTGAAAGAGGACTACACCATCTAGTTTATGAAGTTGTAGATAATAGTATTGATGAAGCTTTAGCTGGTTACTGTGATAAAATCAACGTGATTATTCACAAGGATGGATCAGTTGAAGTGCAGGATAATGGACGTGGTATTCCGGTTGATATTCATAAGGAATTAGGTATTCCTGCAGCTGAAGTAGTTATGACTGTTCTTCATGCTGGTGGTAAATTTAACAATGACTCTTATAAAGTGTCAGGTGGTTTACATGGTGTTGGTGTTTCTTGTGTTAATGCTTTATCAGAATATTTGGAAACAAGAATATATAAGAATGGGAATATATATTCTCAGAAATACTCAAAAGGTATCCCACAAACTAAGTTAGATGTTATTGGTCAAAGTGATAAAAGTGGTACTACCATAATATTTAAACCAGATACAACAATATTTGAAACAGTAAAGTTCTCTTTTGACTATTTAAGCTCTCGTCTTAGAGAGTTAGCTTTTTTAAATAAAGGTGTAAGAATAACCTTAAAAGATGAAGAAACTGAACGAGTACATGATTTTAAATATGAAGGTGGTATTAATGAATTTGTACAGTATTTAAATTCAAATAAGAAACCGATATTTAAGAACCCTGTATATGTAGAAGGTGCAAAAGATGATATGGAATTTGAACTATCAATTCAGTACAATGAAGGTTTTCAAGAAAACATCTATTCTTATGCCAATAATATTAATACTATAGAAGGTGGTACTCACCTTTCAGGACTAAAGTCTGCATTAACACGTGCTGTAAATGTTTATTCCAAAGAAAATAATTTCTTAAAGAATGAAAAGATTACTCCAAGTGGTAATGATATACGAGAAGGTCTTACTTGTGTGATAAGTGTTAAACTAAGTGATCCACAATTTGAAGGACAAACAAAAACTAAACTACAAAATTCTGAAGTTGAAGGCTTCATTAATTCAATAGTTTATGAAAAACTCCTTGAGTTCTTTGAAGAGAACCCAAATGAAGCAAAGTCAATTTGTAATAAATCAATTATGGCTTCAAGAGCTAGGGAAGCTGCAAGACGTGCTAGAGATTTAACCAGAAGGAAATCTGTTTTAGAATCAGGTTCACTACCTGGTAAATTAGCTGACTGTACTAGTAAAGATCCTGAAGAAACTGAAATCTTTCTAGTTGAGGGAGACTCTGCGGGAGGTTCAGCTAAACAAGGTAGAGATAGACAGTATCAGGCAATTTTACCTCTTTGGGGAAAGATGCTTAATACAGAAAAAGCGAGAATTGATAAAGTATTAAATAATGATAAAATTCAACCAGTAATTTTAGCTCTTGGAGCAGGGATTGCAGATGATTTTGATATTACAAAACTTCGTTATGGTAAAATAATTATCATGGCTGATGCTGATGTTGATGGTGCTCATATTGCAACTCTTCTTTTAACTTTCTTCTATAGATATATGCAACCTCTAATTGAACATGGAAGAGTATATATAGCTCAACCACCATTGTTTATGCTCAGAAAGGGCGCCAAAAAACATTATGTGTATTCTGAAGATGAAAGAGATAGGTTATGGCAAGAACTAGGTCAAAAAGGTGTTTACATCCAGAGATATAAAGGTTTGGGTGAAATGAATCCAGATCAACTTTGGGAAACCACATTAGATCCTGAGAATCGTTTGTTAGTTCAAATAAAAATTGATGACGCTGTTGAAGCTGACAGGTTATTCTCTATTCTTATGGGCGATGAAGTAGAACCAAGAAGAGATTTTATTCAAGAAAACGCAAAATATGTTAAAAACCTTGATATCTAAATTAGGAGATTAATTAATGGAAAATAGAAATGATCCAAGAATAATTATAAGACAGATAGAAGATGAGTTAAAGACATCATATTTAGATTACTCTATGAGTGTGATTGTCTCTCGTGCCTTGCCTGATGTAAGGGATGGTTTAAAACCTTCACAAAGAAGAATTTTATTCGCTATGAATGAATTAAACTTATCACCTGGTGGGCATTTTAGGAAATGTGCTAAAATCGCTGGTGATACTTCAGGTAATTATCACCCTCATGGTGAACAAGTTGTTTATCCAACTTTAGTTAGATTAGCCCAAGATTGGAATTTAAGATATCCTCTAATAAACGGACAAGGTAACTTTGGTTCTATTGACGGCGACCCGCCTGCTGCTATGCGTTATACAGAAGCAAGATTACACAAGACAGCAGTTGATTTAATGGTTGACCTTGATAAGGATACTGTAAACTATAGAAGTAACTATGATGAAACAAGAAAAGAACCTGAAGTTTTCCCAAGTAGATTACCAAATCTAATAGTCAATGGATCCTCTGGTATAGCTGTTGGTATGGCTACGAATATGGCTCCTCATAACATAGGTGAAGTATGTGATGCTATTGTTGAGACTATTGATAATCCAGATATATCAGCAACTGATTTAATGCAAATAATTCCAGGACCAGATTTTCCAACTGGTGGCTATATAGTAGGACGTTCAGGTATAAAAGAATATTTCGAAACTGGACGTGGAAAACTGAAAGTTCGAGGTAAAGCTGATATTCATACTGACAAGAAGACAGGCCAAGAAAGCATTATAATTTCCGAGATACCTTATATGTTAAATAAGACTCTGCTCATTGAGAAAATTGCTTCTTTAGTTAAAGATAAAAGAATCGAAGGCATAAGTGATATCAGAGATGAATCTGGTAGAGATGGCATGAGATTAGTTATTGTAGTTAAGAAAACTGCTGATGCCAATGTTGTTGTGAATAAGTTGTATGCTTATTCTCAATTACAAAATACCTTTGGAGTTATAAATTTAGCGCTTGTGGAGGGAGTACCTCAAGTTCTTCCAATGAAACAATTGCTAGAGAATTTTATTTCCTTTAGACATGGAGTTATAATCCGCAGAACAAAATATGAGTTAGCTCAAACTGAAGCTAGATTACATATTCTAGAGGGTTTAAGAATTGCACTTGATAATATTGATGCAATTATTAAAACTATCAGAGCTTCTGAAAGCACTCAAGATGCTAGAGATAATTTGATGTCTGAGTTCAGCTTAAGTGAAATTCAAGCTAAAGCTATTTTGGATATGAGATTGCAAAAACTAACTGGCTTAGAAAGAGATAAAATTGAAAATGAATATAAAGAGTTAAGTGCTTTAAGAGATAGACTAAATGAGATTTTAGCAAGCAGAGAACTGCAAATGAATATAATTAAAGAAGAGACTCTTGAAGTTAAGGAAAAGTATTCTGATCCAAGAAGGACAAAAATTATTGATGGTGAACTTACCCTGGATATGGAAGACTTAATTCCACAAGAAGATGTAGTTGTTGTTATTAGTAACGAAGGCTATATCAAGAGAATGCCAGCTGATTTATATAAGTCACAAGGTCGTGGAGGTCGAGGTCTTTCTGGATCAAATCTTAAAGATACTGACTTTATTCAGAATATTTTCACAGCATCTACTCATGATTATATTCTCTTCTTTACCGATTTTGGTAAATGCTACTGGCTGAAAGTATATCAAATTCCTTCTGTTGGAAGACAAGCTAGAGGAAAAGCAATTGTTAACTTGATTAATATTGCTAAAGAAGAGAATATTAAAGCTATTGTGGCAGTAAAAGAGTTTGATGATTCTCACTATATAGTTATGGCAACTCGTAATGGTTTGC
Organism: Cloacimonadales bacterium (SeqCode); assembly: GCA_963678375.2. GTDB lineage: Bacteria > Cloacimonadota > Cloacimonadia > Cloacimonadales > JAFGVF01 > JAEKNW01. The sequence continues at coordinate 253,943 of OY782831.1, read as the reverse complement.
TGAAGAAAACTATTTTAAGTGCTTACTCTCGCCCAAGAACCAATGGTATCATTGCTATTAAACTTGTAGATGGTGATGAATTATTAGAAGCAAAACTAACTGATGGTAGTAATGATATTATCTTAGCTACTCATAATGGATACTGTAATCGATTCTCAGAAGTAACTGCTAGACCTTTAGGAAGAAATTCACAAGGTGTATGTGGTATCAAACTTAGAGAAGATGATTTTGTAGTATCTATGATTGTTGTTGCAGAAAACTCAGAAGAAACAGTTCTTTCTATAAGTGAAAATGGCTATGGTAAAAGAACAAGTCTAACTCAGTATAAAGTTACTAATAGAGGTACGAAAGGATTTATTACCCTTAAAACAACAATGCGCAATGGATACCTAGTTAAACTGCTTGATATAACAGATGATGATGATTTAATGATTACTACTAGAGGCGGTATGATTATCAGACAATCTGGAGAATCTATCTCTTCAATTGGTAGAAACACCCAAGGTGTTAGATTAATCAATCTGTTAAAAGATGATAAAGTATTTGATGCAACACGAATTCGCAAAGAAGAAGACGATGATTCTATTATTGAAAATGAATCTGAAGATAAAGAATAATTAAATAATTCTTGACAATATCCTAAGAGAAATATACTCTTAAGATATTAAAGATTGGAGGAAGTTAGTGCTACTACAAAAATATTTTGTAACCAGACAGAAATTAGTAGATGAGGCCCTTGCAAAATACTTTGATGATAAAGATAAAAATAGAAAGTATTTAAACGGTGCAATAAGATACTCTCTTCTTTTAGAAGGTAAAAGAATGCGTCCTATTCTATTGTTTGCTGTTTATGAGATGCTCAAGGGAAGAAAGAGTACTAAATCCCTTGAAAAAATCATGCCAGTTGCAATTGCTTTAGAAATGGTTCATACTGCTTCTTTAGTTCATGATGATCTTCCTAGTTTAGATAATTCTGCAAGTAGAAGAGGTAAAGCTAGTAACCATGAAAAGTATGATCCAGCAACTGCTATTCTTGTCGGAGATGCCCTCATTACTAAAGCCTTTGAAGTCCTAACAGAATTAAAAAATAAAGAGCATGCTTTACAGTGTGTTAGAATACTTGCAAAAGCTGTTTCTACAAGTGGAATTATCGGTGGTCAAACAGTTGATCTTGAGTCTAGAACAAAAACCATTAAAGTAAATGTTCTGAAATATATCCATTTGAAAAAAACTGGTGCACTTCTACAAGCAGCAACTGATATGGCTTGTACCCTTTGCCAAGCAGAGGAAAATGTTATGATAACTTTAGGTAATTATGCACTAAACCTAGGCTTAGCTTATCAAATTATTGATGATATCTTAGAAGATATGGGTGCTTTGGAAATCATGGACAAAGACTCAATCGAAAGATCCAGCAATAAAGCAAATTATGCGAATCTTCTTGGTGTAGAAACTGCTAAAAAGAATGCAGAGAAGTTACTATCAGATTCCTACAAAATGGTAAAAAACTTTGAAAACAATGATATTTTAATTGAATTAATCAGTCTTGTTAAAGAAAGGTTACCTTAAAGATGAAAGTAATTGATATACATACACATTTATTACCAAACGTTGATGATGGGTCTGATTCATTAGATAAGACAATAGAACATCTTCGTATAGTTTCAGAAGCAGGGGTTGAGAAGTTATTTCTCACCCCTCATTATATGTTAGGTAAATATGCTAATAGTAAAGATAATATTCAGAAAGAGTTTGAAAAGCTTAAAGGTAAAATTAAAGACCTCTTAATAAGTACTGAGATTGTTTTAGGTGCTGAGGTATATTGTGATGATAGTCTTATTCAACAAGTAATTGATGAAAGACTCACTTTAGGTGATTCTGATTATGTCCTTTTTGAAACTTCACTAAATGATGTTAGTGATAATTCAAAAAAATTTATTTATGAACTTCAAATGAATCATTTTAAACCAATTTTAGCTCATCCAGAACGATACAGTTATGTGCATGCCCATCCTCATATAGTAAAAGAATTTATGAACAGAGATGTTTTACTTCAGATTAATGCTTCTAGTCTTTTAGGCTACCATGGGAAAAAAGTTAAATACATCGCTTGGAAACTTCTTTATAAAGGATATGCACATTTTGTTGCTTCAGATGATCATTGTCGTCACTCAGATTATATATTAAAAAAAGCATATTACAAAGTAGCTGACAAAATTGATGAAAAGACAGCTAATATACTTTTCTATGAAAATCCATTGAAGGTTTATAATAACCAAGAAATTGAACCTTTCTATGTCGAAGTAAAAGGAGAAGGAAGTAAACATAGAAGACATAGAGCATGGTGGAAAAGGCTGTTGTCTTTCATGATAAAATAAATGAAGAAAAAAGTTTTAATTACAAACTTACAAAGTTATATTGGAGCTAAATATAGTGCTAGTATTAGCAATAAATCTTGCGAATACTATGCCTTTTATCCAGAAGGTGATGATCCTCAAAAATATGCTACAATCAATAGCCGGATCATTCTAATACCACTAAATCTTTCTAATACACAAACACTAAAAAAACATTTTCAGATGAATGATTATGACACTATCATTCACATTCCAGACTTTCATTCTAATCATAATAAGAGTAGAAAATATCTAAGAATTGCTAACGTATTTTCTACCCAACAGGTGATTGAATATTGCCTGAAAGCTGGGTCAAAATTGATATATTGTTCTTCAGTAGTTATATTTGGAAACTCTCCTTTTGAGTTGCCAAGTAATGACTTATCAGAAAAGATAATATTTGGACATAGAACAAAAATGATAGCAGAAATAGAATCCTTAATAGAAAGAAATAGGTTAAAAGGATTAAAAGCTGTTATATTAAGACCTGCAATAATTTATGGCAAAGAGGCTAGGGGTTTCTTTACTACTTTGATGAAGCTTATAAAGTACAGGTTACTACCCAGAATTAATGACAGAATATATATCCATTTATGTGATATTAATCTGCTTACAAGTATAATATCTAAAGCGATTTATGCTGAAAACATTTACGGTAAAAACTACAATGTTGCTGATAAAGAACCAGTAATTTTGAAGGATTTGATAGACTATGTTAGTAATCAGATAAGTAGAAAAGATTATAAAACTATTCTACAAGTAAATCTTTATATTGGAAGGAATATAGCTAATTTGTTTTATAGGTTGAATTGGGTATTTGGTGGAAATTTCATGGAACGATTAACTCATAACTGGTTCTATGATATAGAGGATTTAGAAAGGGATTTTTCTATACCATTGACTGATACTTTTTCCTCAATTTCAAAAATGCTTGATAAGTAGGTATGCAAAAAGATGATGAAGTATAAAAAATCAATTGTCATTGGTATAGTTATTGGTTTGGTTTTTTTATCAATTTGGGCTTATTTTTTTGATTTCTCTCAACTAGCTCATAACCTTAAGAACTTAAAAATAAACTTCATTATTCTTAGTCTTATAAGTTACATAGCTGCGTATTTTATCAGATCAGTGCGATGGAATAGGCTTTTATATCCCCTGAGAAAATTTAGTTTGAAAGATACCTATCTTTGGGCATTAAGTGGTAATTTTATTAACTATCTAATACCAATTAGAGCTGGAGAAGCTGCAAGAGCAATAATAATTAAAAAAAGAACAAATACTCCAATCTCTTTAGTTTTACCTTCAATTTTTATTGATAAGTTCTTTGATACAGTTGGCATATTCATAGTTTTAGCAATGATCCCAATTTTAGATATTGAAATGGTTCCCTTGCTACAGTGGTTAGTTTCAGTCCTACTAATAGTTTTTATGATGGGTGTTGGGCTATTAATTGCAGCAATCGTAGCTGAAGAAAAGTTAGTTTATGTGTTAAAGAAAGTTTTTTTCTTTGTTCCCAATAAGTATCAAATGAAAGTTTATTCAATAATTGAACTCTTTGTACAGGGAACTGCCCTCTTTAAAAATCATAATAAAACTTTCTTTGAAGTAATTATTTTAACAATGTTAGGAATATTACTTGACGGATTGTATTTCTATTTAATGTTTAAAGCGTTCGGATTTGAATCCTTGAATATTGCAATGATATTCTTTGGATATACATTATTAAATCTTGCTTATATACTACCTCAACCTCCTGGTCAGATAGGTAGTAATGAGCTACTAATGAGTATAATATTTGTTAGTGGAATGGGCATGAACTTTGCAGATGCTGGTTCATTAATTGCAGTAGCCCATTTACTAACTGGGACTGTTGTATCTCTCCTCGGGATAATGTCTCTTAGTATTATTGGAGTCCGAATAATTGATTTAATTGATAGGAGTAAAAATGAGTAATTCTAATGTAGAACTAATAGAAAAACTAAGTAAAATAAAAGAAGATATAGTTTCAGAACTGAAAAAGGTAATAGTTGGTCAAGACGATGTAATTGAGAAAATTTTAATAGCATTATTTGCTAATGGTCACATTCTCTTAGAAGGAGTACCTGGTTTAGCTAAAACTCTTTTAATCTCAAGTTTGGCTAAGGCCTTAAATCTTGAATTCAGCAGAATTCAATTTACTCCAGATCTAATGCCTTCAGATATTACAGGTACAGACATACTATCAGAAAACAAAAGTGATGGTAAGAGATATTTTGAATATATTCAAGGGCCAATATTTGCTAATATCATTCTAGCCGATGAAATCAACAGAACTCCTCCAAAAACACAAGCTGCATTATTACAAGCTATGCAAGAATATGAAATCACTAATGGTAATGAAACATACAAATTAGATAGACCTTTTCTGGTACTAGCTACTCAAAATCCAATAGAGCAAGAAGGAACTTATCCGTTACCAGAAGCTCAACTTGATAGATTTATGTTCAATATTATAATTGATTATCCTAGCTATGAAGATGAATTAGAAATCGTAAAAGTCACAACTAATACCCAGACTAAAGCTATTAAACCTATAGTAACAGGTCAAGAAATTTTAGCTATTCAGAGAGCTATCTTAGATATACCTGTTAGTGAACATGTTTATGAATATGCTGTTAAACTAGTTAGACAAACCAGGCCTAACTCAGAAGTATGTTCAAGTGATATAAGAGAGCTAATAAGCTGGGGTGCAGGTCCTAGAGCTTCTCAATACCTTGTTTTAGCTGCAAAAGCTAGAGCTGCCCTACTAGGTAGATTGACACCTTCAGAAGAAGATGTTAAGTTTGTTGCCCCTCTTGTGTTAAGACATAGAGTCTTACCATCATTTGCTGCAGATGCAGAAGGCATAAAATCTATAGATATTATTAATAAACTACTTAAATAAATGAAGAAAGTTTTCATATTAATAGTTCTTATCATCGGAATTTCTTACCTAAGAGCAGATTTCTACAAGTATATGTGGGATACTGGCAGAGAAATTGATGTCACTGGAGAAATTGTTGAGCTCAATAACAAGATTCTCTCAGTGAGTAATGGTAATGAGTTATTTGTATATTCAATGTTTGATATATATAATTTTAACCTAAATGGTGCTTACAGATTCAATGAACCTATACAAGATATCGAAAATCTTACCTCCAAAAAAGTTGTAGTTACTTTAAATTCTATTACAAGTTCAAAAAGAGATATTGATTCATTATTAACCACTGGTAGAAAGATTGATGTTAGGGCTTATAATGGTAATGAAGTTGTTCAAGATGGTACATTAATGTATTTGGCTCATGGAGATAATGGACTAACGATTTATGATATGGGAACAAATCTAGCAAATGTTGTAGTGAGTAACTATCATAAAGACTGGGGACTTAATACCTTAGCTGTTAAGTGGCCACTGATTTATGTCGGTAATGTTCACGGAGTTGCAAGTGTTAATTTATCCAACATCAAACATCCCATGCCATTTGGTCAGAATTATCAAGTTTTTGAAGTTGATGATTTAGAAATTTATGATGACTTATTATTTGCAGTATCAAAAAGAAAACTTAATATCTTAGATATTTCAACACCAGGGAAAATAAAAGAAAAAGATGTACTATATTTTCCATATACAATAAGAAGGATTAAAATACATAGTAATGAGTTATATGTCATCCTGGGTCAAGGTGGTTTAGAAATTTATAGAATCAACTCTGATGGTACTTTAGATCATGCAAACTCGTATAATGATGGTCATTATTTATATGATGTTTCTTTTTATCAAGATTATATTTTTATGTTGAGTCGTGATAAGAAGTTAAGGATTTTCCAATATAGGTAGTTTCTAATTATCTCAAAGCATATATTAGAGCTGTAGTTAATTTTAGAATATCATTATCATTTTTTTCAAGAATTTGAGCTAGTTTCTGAGATATTTCCCACAAAACAACAACCCCAATGTGATGATGGTTTTTAATAATTTTTACAAAGTCATTATGGCTTATAGAAAAGAGCTTACAGTCTGTAATAGCTCTCGCAGTTGCAGTTCTTAATTGTTTACCAAGCAAACCAACCTCTCCAAAGAAGGGATAATCTTTAGCATTAAGTCGAATAAGAGTCTTGTTAATATTAATCTGCTGATCGATGTATGAAGTTTTTTTAGATATACAAACTTCACCTTCAAACAAGAGAAATAGTTCATTACCTGAACTATCCTCTTCAAAAATAACTTCGTCAGCTTTATAGTGAACAAGTTTGAGAGAGTTTTCAATAATATCTAACTCATCTTGGGACAAATCAGTAAACAACTTAATATTTTTTAAGTAGGATTTATTATTCACGGTAACCTCACAGAACTATAGCAATATCGTTGGCATCAATAATATAATCATCTTCTGGTTTAATTTTTATGTTATCATTTTGATTCAAGAAATTAATTTTCTTGTTAGATTGTTGAAACTGTTGTTTAATAAAGAGATCAATACTGGAAGTATTATCAGATAGTATATCATCTATTGAAAACTCAGGTTGAATCGTTACAAGTCCAATAAGAATGACTTTTTTTTCACTTCTTAGATAATCAAAAAGTTCTTTAAATGTTCCACCTACAAAATCATTAGGGATTTTCATTTCTTTGAAACTATTATCTTCATCTCCTCTTATCAAAGCTTGAAGAAAGTTAGGCATTGTAGGGTGGAGAGTGGAATTTGCTAAGATATCCCCACCAATATCTTCATAAATCACTACATTTTGAATTTTATCACGCTGGATACTTGGCAAGTATTTCTCATGTCGTAATTGAAGATTTATCTGGCCTTTAACTTTGAGAAAACTAATATTATGGGCAGCAATAATTGTTCTTTCATCAGATGGTACTCCTTCACTACAGCTTTCATCAAACAGTATTATTATCTGATTAGCCTCTTTAATGTTTGCTCGGTTTAGAATCTCTTGATTAGTAAAGTCTCCTCTGATAAACTTAATATCAACTAGTTCATAATGATTTTTTATAGTTGAAATTCGGCTCTCATCTAACTCATTTATCAGTACTACTGTAACAGGATTTTCGTGGCTATGTTCAACCAAAAATTTGAGGATTCTGCGTCCACTATTATTCCATCCACAGATAACAATATGATTTCTCAATTTTATTTTATTCAAACCTTTCCTCTCTTTAATTTTCTTATCTATAAAATTACTTGCAATATAAGCTGTAAAAGTAGAGAAAATTATAAAACCGGATATTATTATAAAAATACCAATAATTCTCCCAACAACAGTAACAGGGAAAAAATCGCCATAGCCCACAGTTGTTATAGTAACAATAGTCCACCAAATTGCATCAAAAAATGATTTAATATTTACTTTTGGATCTAAATCACTTGGTTCAAATATTGTAATTACTAAGGCACTAACTAAAATTAAAGCAATAATAATAAAGAAAATTCTAGCTAATTCTACTAGTTTTCTATTATTTCTAAAAAATCTAAGTAGGCTTTTCTTTTGTTTCATTACACCCCTATCTCTTAATATACATATAGATATAATACATTATTTCTAAAAAAAAGCAATAGTATTTCTAAGTTAATATTTTTATTACTTGATTCAGACTAACTCTATTATCGATTATCCTATGTGGGTTTATAATAGCTGAATTAATCTCTTTTTCCAAACAGTTTTCTCTGACGAAATTAAACAAGTTATGATTAACTCTCATATCTCCATCTGTTATAATAAAAATCACTATTCTAGGTAAGGCTAGCTTGGTTAGTAACAACTTCTTTTCAAGCTCTTCATCTTGTAAAACATGCCCAGGGAGAATTATAATAGAATCCTCCCTAAGCCATTTACTAAGCTCTGTATAGGTCATAAAGTTTTTCTGAAACCAAGGTCTATCTGTATTTCTTAATTTATAGTTTATAGTTAAAATTGCTGGCATATTTCTATCCTACGAAAACGCTTCCTCCGATGAATTCTCTTAAAATTGAATTATTAGGAACGAGCTTTTCAGGAATATCTTTAATAAATCCAAGTAAAACTAAGAGTCTTCTAGCTTCAGTATAATTAGGGGAGCTTTGAGGAATCTTTTTTAGTTCTTTATAAGCATGGCTCTTCAAACATCCTAGTTCATAGGTTAAACCACTGTTGAAAATATAGTCTGCATTTTCTTGATAGGGGAAGATATTCCTATTTTCTCCATCACGAACAGATTGCCATCTCGAAAGAGTTTCATTAGCACTATAACCTCGATAATAATAATCACGAACTGATCTTCTTATTTTCCTACAGTCTGTAGTTGGAATTCGATTGTGGTTATCGATATTTAGTTGATTAAGGGCTGTAACATAGATCTTAACCTTTGTATCTTCAGGAATTTGAGCAGTTAACTCTGGGTTCAAACCATGAATACCTTCCATAACAATAACATTCTCGTCAGTTAGCTTAACATATTTTCCACTTTTTTCTGAGAGCCCTCTTCCGAAGTTGTATTTAGGGAGTTCGATTTTTTGACCGTCTAGCAATTGCTTGAGGTGGTCATTTAACATTTCAAGATCTAGAGCATGGATTGATTCAAAATCAAACTCACCATTAGGTAATATTGGAGTTCTATCTCTACTCATAAAGTAATCATCAAGTCCTATAACAATTGGTTTCAAACCAGAAACTAATAATTGAACAGCTAATCTATGAGAAAAAGTTGTTTTACCTGAAGAAGATGGACCAGCAATCAGAATAATCTTTTTATTAGTCTGGGCAATTTCTTCAGCTATATTAGCTATTTTTTTTTCGTGAAGAGCTTCTTCATGAAGTATAAAGTTACCTATTTCATAGTTGTCAATGAGTTTATTAATATCAATAATGTTATGAACTTTAAGGTTGTTTAACCACTTGTCGTGTAGTTGGTGGGCAGCAAAGACTTTTTCAGAGAAGTGGATGTTTTCTCTCATGGTAAAACTTCCTCTTTGTGGGAATCTTAGGATAAGACCTGGTTCTTGATAATCAACTTTAAACACTGGTACATTTTTGGTATTATCAGCTAAAGGACGGGAATAAAAATCGTAGTATTCACCACATTTATAGAGGTCAATCTCTCTATCTGAATAGTAATCTAAGTTTTTTATCAGATCTTTTCTTCCTTGTCTAACGAGAATTTCTTTTGCCTCATCCCATGAGAACTTTAACTTATCAATCCAGAGACCTTTTTTTACTATCTTTTCCATTTCATCTTGAATCAAGTAGATATATCTTTCAGAGTAATCGTCTAAACCAAAGAGTTCGCAAAAAACACCATCATCAATGGAATGTTCAACTACTAGCTGGACCTTATCTGCAAAGAGATTGTAGATAGCTTTCGTTAAAATAAATATTGCTGAATCTTGATAGATTCGCTTGCCCTCAATATGATTATAAGTAATACAGTTGATTTGGCAATCTTCTGTTACTATAAAGTTGTCATTCTGGTATTTTTTACTATTTATTTTAAATGAGAGAACATCATCATAGTTTTCAACAAAACCATTAACAATTTCTCTTATGGGACTTGAAGTCTCAATCTCAATTCGTTTTACTTCTATATCATCTTTATAAAGCTCTATATTAATCATTTAGTCCTCCATTCTGTAAAAATTCTGTAATATTAATGAGCAAATGCTATTTTCTCAAATAATTAATATTATGGCAAGAAATATTTTTTTCAAGTCTTATCTTTGTACTATTATTATTAACTAGAATAAATTATTAATAGATTATTTTATTGACTACTATAGAAAAATAAAAATATTGTCTTAGATAAAGTTTAGAAATGATTTTCATGGAGGAAATGTGAAAAAAATTATATTGTTAACTATGCTGATTCTTAGTTTATCAGTTGTTATTGTCAATGCAACTAACCTTGCTTATGTGAACGTTGAAAGAATAATGGTTGAAGCAGAAGATGTACAAGAGGCCAAGAGAATCTTTGATTCTGAAAGTCAAGCTTGGAGAACAGAAATTGAAGCCATGCAACAAGAACTAGAAGGTATGGTCGCTCAATACGAAAACAAAAAACTTATTTTAAATGAACAAGGCAAAAAGGATGCTGAAGATAAGATTAGAGCTAAAGATGAAGCATTGAATAGAAAAATGGAACAGTATTTTGGGCAAGAAGGTACTGCTGCTGCCAGAAATGCTGAATTGTTAGAACCTATTCTTGATAGAATTAACGAAGTAATCCAGTCTATTGCTATTGATGATAACTATGATATGGTTCTTGATATTACTGCTGGTAATGTCTTATACGCCAAAGATTATATGGATATCACTGAGAAAGTTATTGCTAGACTTAACAGTGGTGAAACAAATAATGATAATAGTGGAACAACTGAATCATCAAGTTCAGAAAAAAAATAAGCAGATCAGATGAAGATATTTAAGAATGAATTAAAAATTGAAGACATAATCTCACAAGCAAAAGGAGATTATGTCTCTCGTTTTGAAACAGTTCTTAGCAGTGTTGCAGAACTAGAAGATGCAGATTCAAGCTCAGTATGCTTTTATGAAAATGAGGCTTATCTTAACAAATTAAAATCTTGTAAAGCTGGTTTAATAATAGTAAATACAGATTTTGATGATAATCTAAATGAATACTCAAACTTACTTAAAGTTGAAAAGCCATATTTTATTTTCATGGTTTTGGTTAAACTCTGGTTAGAAATGGATAAGCAGTCAAAAGAATCAACTATCTCAACTAAAGCCTCGGTTGCAAAGACTGCAATAGTTGGTGAGAATGTTTCAATCGGAGATTATGTAGTCATTGAAGAAAATGTAAAGATTGGAAATGATACTACAATTGAAGCTAATTGTGTAATTAAGGAAGGTACAGTGATTGGTAATAATTGCTATCTCTTCCCTAACTGTACAATTTATGATAATATGGTACTAGAGAATAATGTTATTCTCCATGCTGGTGTTGTTATTGGTGCAGATGGTTTTGGCTACATATTATATAATGGGGTACAAGAAAAAGTACCTCAAATAGGAAATGTAATTATAAAAGATAATGTTGAAATTGGTGCTAATACATGTATAGACAGAGGCACAATCGGTTCAACTGTAATAGAAAAAAATACAAAATTAGATAATTTAGTTCAGATAGGCCATAATGTGAAAATCGGAGAAAACACTATTATCTGCTCTCAGGTAGGAATAGCTGGATCTACACAAGTAGGTAATCTAGTATATCTTGCTGGACAAGTAGGTGTAGCTGATCATGTAAAAATTGGTAACAAAGTTATGGCTGGAGCCAAATCTGGTATCCACGGAACTCTGAAAGATGATGTTAAAGTACTTGGATACCCAGCCAGAGATGTTGCTCTCCAGAGAAGGATTATGGCTGCAGAAACTAAGTTGCCTGATATGTTTAAGAACTATTTAAAAAATATTAAGAAAGAGAATAAAGAGAAATAATTATGAGTGATTTTAAAAAAACAATTGCAGGAACAATTTCTTATACAGGTATCGGCTTGCATTCAGGAATAATTTCAACTATTACATTTAAGCCAGCTGGACCTGATGATGGTATTTGCTTTATAAGAGTTGATATGCCTGGTAAACCTGTGATACCTGCTGATATTGACCATGTTGTTGATATCTCAAGAGGGACAACTATAGGTATCAAAGATGCTTCTGTCGGTACAATAGAACATGTTTTAGCTGCTGTAAAAGGCATGGATATAGATAATTTAATTATAGAGATTGATGGACCCGAAGCGCCTGTAGCAGACGGATCAGCTTATCCTTTTATTCAACTAATTAAACAAGTTGGGGTGAAGCAACAAGATTCAGTAAGAGAGTATTTTGAATTTGATAAACCAATAAATTTCTCAGCTCCAGAAGATAATGTTGATATAGTTATAGTACCTTCAAATGAATTGAAAGTTACATTTTTAATTGATTATCACCATCCTTACTTAGGTACTCAATATACTTGGTTGCCTAATATGTCTTATTTTGAAGAGGAGTTTTCAAAAGCTAGAACCTTCTGTTTCATTAATGAAATCCTCTATTTAAAAGAGAAGAATCTTATTAAAGGTGGTTCCCTTGAGAATGCTGTTGTTATTGGTGAACCTAATATGACTGAGAATGAGTTAAGCAATCTTAAAGATACTTTCAACTATCATAAAGATATTGAAGTTACTTCAGAAGGTATTTTAAATACTAGTTCTTTAAGATATACTAATGAATTTGTCAGACATAAAGTTCTAGATGTTATTGGTGATATTGCCTTGCTGGGTATGCCAATAAAAGGCCATATTCTAGCAGCTCGTTCAGGACATAAAACTAATGTTGAATTAGTTAAGAAGTTGCGTTCTATTCAAAGAAAAAATGAGCTTCAAAAGATGTTCCAAAAGAAAAGAACAGAAGATGTTGTTTTCGATATTAATGCTATTCAAAAAATACTTCCTCATAGATATCCTTTCTTATTTGTTGATAAAATAATTGAATTCATACCTGGTAAAATAATCATTGGAATTAAAAATGTTACAATGAATGAACCTTTCTTCCAAGGTCATTTCCCTGATCACCCAGTTATGCCTGGAGTAATAATTGTTGAAGCAATGGCTCAAACTGGCGGAATTATGCTCCTAAATCAGCTTAATGATCCAGAAAACTATGTTGCTTATTTTGCTTCTATTGATAATGTTAAATTCAGAAAACCTGTCTTACCAGGGGATATCCTAAGATTTGAAATGAAAGTAATCTCGCTTAAATCAACTATCACAAAGATGCATGGCGATGCTTATGTTGGCTCAACAAAAGTTTGTGAGGGTGATTTCTTAGCAAAATTAATGAAGAAGTAGGTGCTGAAATGTCTAAGATACATCCTACTGCTATCATAAAAGATGGAGCGAAAATAGGAGAAAATAATATTATCGGACCATATTGCGTGATCTCTGAAAATGTTGTTATGGGTGATAACAATATTTTACAGTCTCATGTTGTCCTTGACGGCCATACAACAATTGGTAATGCTAATGAATTTTATCCTTTTGCTTGTATAGGGACTAAACCTCAAGATTTAAAATATAAAGGCGAACCAACTAGAGTTAATATTGGTGATAATAATACAATTCGTGAGTATGTAACTATTAATGCTTCAAATGGTCTTGAAGAAGATACAAACGTGGGTAACCATAATTTGATAATGTCTTATGTACATGTTGCTCATAATTGTCAAATCGGTTCGCATGTTATAGTATCTTCTGCAACTACTTTCGCTGGACATGTTCATGTCCTTGATCATGCTATTGTAAGTGGTATGTGTGCAGCTAACCAGTTTGTGAAAATTGGAAGATATGCATTTGTCGGTGGTGCTTCTCAAATTAAAAAAGATATTCCTCCCTTTACTCGTGGGCAAGGAACTGATTACCACTTGGGTGGAATTAACAGTGTTGGTTTGCAACGTAGAGGTTTTTCTGCTGAAGATATTGCTGAGATTAAAGAGATCTTTAAAATCTTCTATCGTTCTGGTTTAAATGTTTCTCAAGCCATTTCTGAAGGGGAAAAACTAGACCATTTGACTGAATATCAGCGAGAATTTATAGATTTTGCCAGAAATTCTGAAAGAGGAATTGTTTTAAACTCGCGAGAAATCAACGAATAGAAGAAATATTTATTGACAAAAATTTATTTTTTAATTTTTTGAGATATGTTGTGGGGCATTAGCTCAGCTGGGAGAGCGCTACACTGGCAGTGTAGAGGTCAGCGGTTCGAACCCGCTATGCTCCACCATACTTCGCTTTTATTCGCTTTGCTCAAAAAGCTTCGTATGGTGTACCAAGGAAATTATCTTTTATTAATTACATTGTGCGAAGTATGTCCTACGAAGCTTCACGCGAAGTAGGACTATAATACATAATAATTTCGCTTTTATTCGCTTTGCTCAAAAAGCTTCGTATGGTGTACCAAGGAAATTATCTTTTATTAATTACATTGTGCGAAGTATGTCCTACGAAGCTTCACGCGAAGTAGGACTATAATACATAATAATTTCGCTTTTATTCGCTTTGCTCAAAAAGCTTCGTATGGTGTACCAAGGAAATTATCTTTTATTAATTACATTGTGCGAAGTATGTCCTACGAAGCTTCACGCGAAGTAGGACTATAATACATAATAATTTCGCTTTTATTCGCTTTGCTCAAAAAGCTTCGTATGGTGTACCAAGGAAATTATCTTTTATTAATTACATTGTGCGAAGTATGTCCTACGAAGCTTCACGCGAAGTAGGACTATAATACATAATAATTTCGCTTTTATTTCGCTTTGCTCAAAAAGCTTCGTATGGTGTACCAAGGAAATTATCTTTTATTAATTACATTGTGCGAAGTATGTCCTACGAAGCCTCACGCGAAGTAGGACTATAATACATAATAATTTCGCTTTTATTTCGCTTTGCTCAAAAAGCTTCGTATGGTGTACCAAGGAAATTATCTTTTATTAATTACATTGTGCGAAGTATGATTACAAGAAGATTTTAAACAAGAAGATTTTAAACAAGAAGGTAATATGTTTTATGTTTATATCATTCAAAGTATCAATTATCCAAATCACTATTATACAGGTAGAACAACTGACGTTATGAAAAGAATCGCTGATCATAATCATGGTAAATCTTATCACACTTCAAAATATAGGCCTTGGAAATTAGTTAACTACACTGCTTTTGTAGATGAAGCAAAAGCCAATGCTTTTGAAAGATATTTAAAAACAGGATCAGGTATTGCTTTTTCTAATAGACATTTTAGATAGAATTAAACCCAAATAAAGTAATAAATTTTTCCTCGCTATGAAAAGCTATATTAGCCTGCAATAGTTATCTTCATCAATCTCAGAAAATAATATTACATGCATACGAAGTTTCTAAGTTATTTTGCTAAAATATCTTTAACTTACCTAAAAATTTACAACACTACTTGGGTTATTTATAAATATAGCAGTTTATAATCTTACTAATACTACTTCTCCAACAACTTAACTATATCCTCTTCCATACTAGCTGGTTTGGTAGTTGAGGCATATCTTTCAACTACATTTCCTGATTTATCAACTAAAAATTTAGTAAAATTCCATTTAATAGCATCACCAGGAAAGCCTGATTGTTGAGATTTCAAATATACATATAAAGGATGAGCATTATCACCATTTACATCTATTTTACTGAACATTGGGAAAGTTACTCCATAATTCAGACTACAAAACTCTTGGATATCTTCATTAGAACCTGGTTCTTGATTAGCAAACTGATTTGATGGGAAGCCTAGTATAACTAAGCCATCTTTCTCATATTTTTCATAAAGGTCTTGTAGCCCTTCATATTGAGGAGTAAATCCACATTTGCTAGCCACATTAACTACTACAAGGACTTTCCCTTTATAATCAGACATTGAAATTTCTTTTCCCTCAATAGATTGGGCAGAAAAATCATAAAATCCTTTTTGATGTAGTTGTTCTTTGATATTATCAATTTCTCGTTTTTCATGTCCCATAGCAAACAAAGACATAGTTGCTAACAACATTATAATAATCATTATTGTATATTTTATCATTATTTCACCTCTTATTTTTTTTAATAGTATAAGCTAAAGATTAATTTTTGCTACATTTATTTATTAAGGATAACTCATATTTTATAGTATAAAGCGTCCTTGATTATTGCTATCCCCATGAAATTCTACTACTTATTAAGGTCAGTTACAATAAAGGACTAGTAAAGAATTTCAATACTGTATTATTCATTGACTGTTAAAAAAATAATTTTACTGAAATAAATTATTTTCTCTATATCTGTTTCTTGAAGATGAGAAGGTTATATGTTCTTTGGACTGTTTATATTAGAAAATAGAAACTTCTGTAATTGTAGTAAATTCTTCCAGAAAGATCATACCAAAGGCTGAATTACCCTTAGTATTAAGTCTCGGGCTATAAACGGTGATAGCATAATTACCAGGATGAACAGCAACAATACCTCCACCGACTCCACTTTTACCAGGTAAACCAATTTTATATGAGAAAAGACCTGCTTGATCATAAAAACCACAAGTCTGCATAATGGCATTAATTCGTTTAGATTGACTTAATGTAATAACTCTTTCTCCTGAGAGAAGTTTACCCCTATTGGCAAAGAGAATAAAAGCATTGCAAGTATCTTTACAAGATAGTTCTAGAGAACAAATAGTGAAATAAAAATCCATAACATCTTCAATGTCATGATTAACATTATGATGAGCTTTCATAAAGTTAGCAAGGGCATAGTTGCGAAAACCAGTAGCTTTTTCTGATTCAGCTATTTTTTTATTATAGTGGACTTCTTTATTATTGGTTAATCTTCTAACAAAAGCTAGAAAATTATCGGCAGGATTTTTTAAGTGGTCTAGCAGAATATCACATATAACAATAGCTCCTGCATTGATAAAGGGATTTCTAGGGATACCATTCTCGTACTCCAGCTGAACAACAGAATTAAATGGGTTCCCAGAAGGCTCCATATTGACTCTAGTCCATAATTTATCTTTTTCAAATTCTAGAGCTAAGGTTAGAGTAAGGACTTTTACGATACTCTGAACGGAAAATATATGTTCATTCTTACCGATATGATAATGTTGATTTTCAACTGTCAATAAATGAACTCCAAACAAGTCTGGATCTACCTTAGCTAGCTCAGGGATATAAGAAGCTACTTTACCTTCCTTAGGTCTATCTTTAATCATTTCATATACTTTTTCTAATGCATCTTGATAGCTCATATTCACCTCATTCATAATTAATTGACATTTATAAATTAGCTGGCAGTTTGACAAGCTAATTTTAGAAATGGTTTTTTATTTAGGAGAAATGGCTTATATTTTGCATATTCTAAATAGTAATTATATTATAGAGGATAAAAGAAAAATATATAAAGGAAGGATGATATATGAAGAGGACTATATTTATAGGATTGGTGATGCTGGTCTGTTATAGCTTGTTTGCTGTACCAGCAGCACCTTTTTTAACAACTTACACGCAAGAAGATGGTTCAACCCTGGAAATTAATGTTAGAGGAGATGAACGACTTAACTGGACAGAGACATCAGATGGATATACACTGTTGAACAAAAACAACAGTAAATACTATGCAATAAAAGATAGGGTTGGAGATTTGGTGGTTTCTGATGTTCAAGCAAATGACCCTGAAAATAGAAGACCAGAAGAGCTTGAATTTCTCAGAAATCTACCTAAGAAACTTCGTTATAGTCAGGGGCAAGTTAATCTTGCTAAAGAAATTAGAAATACTAGGTTAGGTGGTTTTCCTACTACAGGTGAGAATAATATGATACTTATTTTAGCTAATTTCGCTGATACTTATCCTACATATACACAAGCTAATTTTAATAATATGATGAATCAAAACAACTATAGTGGTGTTGGTTCTTTTAAGCAATACTATCTGGAAGTTTCTTATGGTCAACTAACGGTAAATACTACAGTTATTGGTTGGGTAGATGTACCTCATAATCATGATTATTATGGACCTCAAGAAAGATGGGCTGAGTTTGCTCGTGATGCAGTCCAAGCTGCTGACCCTCAAGTTGATTTCTCTCAATTTGATAATGATGGTGATGGAAGAGTTGATGGTGTAGCTATTTATCATCAGGGTAGAGGACAGGAAACTACAGGTGATACTTCAGATATCTGGTCTCATTCTTTTTCCCTTACATCTGCTGGATATTATCTTAATTTAGATGGTGTTCAAATAGCTGACTATACCATGCAAGCAGAAAAGCAATACTGGTCAATGGCTGGGATAGGTGTTATAGCTCATGAATTTGGGCATAATTTAGGAACTCCTGACTTTTATGATACAGACTATCAAGCTAACGGTAGTCACGATGGAACAGGAGAATGGGATATAATGGGGTCTGGTGCTTATAATGGTAGTGGGGATAGACCTGCTCATCATAATATGTGGTCTAAAAAATATTTTGGTTGGGTTCAACCACAAGAACTTTATTATGATGGAGATATCTCTCTTCCTTCTTCCACAACTAACCCTGTAGCTTATTATTTTACAACTCCTGTAAATGGTGAGTATATGCTAATGGAAAATGTTCAACAGACTGGCTTTAATGCTTCAGTACCAGGCAATGGACTTTTAATCTGTCATGTTGATGAAAACTGGATAATGTCACATCTTAATCAAAATAATCTAAATGCAACTTCTCATCAAGGTTTCTATATTGTTGCAGCTTCGGGTGGAACAAATAGCTCAAGTGCACCTTTCCCTACTTATTCTGCAACTTCATTTACTGATACTAGCTATCCATCAATTCCATCATGGGGCAACTATGATGTAGATAAAGGATTAACTAATATTACTAAGACTGGAGGGATAGTAAACTTCAACTTCTTTGATGACTCTGCTTACACTCCTCAAGTTACCTTTAGTAACTTAATGAATAATCAATACTTTATGGTAGGTGATGAGATTAATTTAGATTTAGATGTAGCAATGTCTATTGACCAAATGAACATCGATATGGTTGAAATATTTGTTAATGGAACTACACAACAGGTTCATCTTTCTGAACCTTACAACTATAATTTAACTGCAACAATGGATCATGTTGGACAGAATGAAGTTAAAGTAAGAGTTTATACTAATTTCCAAACTTATGATAGTTACTATTATTTCAATGTGAGCAATGGAGAAGTTCGTTTCCTAGACCAATTTGAGGACTATGAAGATTTCTCACTTAGCTTTGGTGAGTGGGAAACTATTGATAATGATAATCAAGAAACCAATTCTTTTGCTAATTATGATTACCCAAATCAAGCAGACCCAAAGTCCTTCATGATCTTCAATCCAAATGCAACCTTACCTTATGTCAGAGAAATTGAGGCTTATTCTGGTAGCAAAATGGCAGTAGCTTTCACAAATTCTACCGAAGTTGCAAATGATGATTGGCTGATTACTCCGCCGATAGATTTGTCTATTGTATTACCTGAAGAAGTAGAACCGCAAATGACATTAACACTTAATGTTCTAGGAAGTTATGAAAATGGAGAGTTGTTCAATGTTCTCTATGCTTACGATGAACCTGACTTTGAAGAATTTATTACTCTTAATGATAGTCCTATTGAAGCAGGGGAAGAATGGACACAGCTATCTTATAATTTACCAGCTGGTTCTATAGTCAAGGTAGCTATCCAAGTCCTTTCAAATGGAGGGAACTTTGTTATGGTTGATGATATCTCTGTTTTAGAAACTTATCCTGTTTCTAACAATGAAAATGAGATAGAAGCTATATCTTCACTAAGAGCTTATAATTATCCAAATCCATTTAATCCTGAAACTACTATAAGTTTTGCTATGAGTGAAGCTGGATTAGCTAAGATACAAGTTTATAACCTACGTGGTCAATTAGTAAATACCTTGCTAAATAATCAACTTTCAACTGGAAAGCAAAGTATAATTTGGAATGGTAAAGATTCTAATAACAAAGATGTTGCTTCCGGTATCTATTTCTACAGAATTAAAACTTCTAAAGCTACTATTCAAAGAAAAATGGTTTTGCAAAAGTAATAATCAGATTAACTTCTGGAATCCCTCCTCTAGCTAGAGTAGGGATTTTTCTTTGCTCATATTATCTAATCAAAGTTTCTTTAATCAGTTAAGATTCGGGGTATTTCCCGAGGTATCCTACTTAGGATTTCGTAATTAACTTGCTGGCTAATCTCACTAAATGAATCAACAGTTATAGTATGATTTTTTTGTTGACCGACAATCACAACTTCATCTCCCACTGCTGCAGAGAACAATTGAGTAATGTCAGCAATAATCATGTTCATATTAACTAAACCTATTACTGGACAAGGAATACCATTTATCAGAACTCGCCCATGATTACTTAGTGATCTACTATATCCATTTGAGTAACCTATTGGCACTATAGCGATAGTTTTAGGTTCAAAAGCTACATAGGAAGTTCCATAGCTGATAAACTCACCAATCTTTACTTCTTTAATTGCCATGATTTGTGATTTCCAACAGATAACTCGCTCTAGGGGATCATGTTTTTTTGTTCTAGTGCTCATAAAGCGAAGATAAGTCTCCTTACTTGACCAAAAGCCATACTGCATAATCCCAATTCTTACCATATCAAACCTTGCTTCAGGATAAGATATTGCTCCAGCTGAACAAGCAATATGACAATATTCTGGAATTAATCCAGCCTTAACCATATCAGCCTTATAGCATTTTAGCTTTTTGATCTGACTCTTTACCCTGACATGATTAGCTATACTTTCTGGCCCAGCTAAATGTGAACATAATCCCTTTATCTGTAAATATTCAAGATTAGCAATGATTAAATCTAAAGCTCTTTGAAAATCATCATGATTAAAACCAGTTCTGTTTAACCCCGTTTCAACCTCTATATGAATTTTAGCTGTTATCTTGATTTGCTTGGCTACTTCTATAGCCTGCTTTAATCTAGTTGCTTCAAAAACAAAAAACTCATATCCGCCTTCAATTGCTTCTTTTAAGTCTTCAGGAGCAATCCAACCCATTACCATTATATCTGTTTCAGCTTTAACTATTTTTCTAACTCTCTTTGCTTCCTCAAAATTAAAAGTAGCAAAATGATTGATACCACATTTTTCTACTTCTGGAACAAATTGCTCGATTCCATGACCATAAGCATTGGCTTTTACTACTGAAGATATTCTTACTTTATTTCTAAAATGTTTTTGTAAAAAATTTATATTATTCTTAATTGCTGATCTACTTAAATATATTTTTGTTGAGTAAGTCATATTTCCTTTAACTTTCTTTGGTTAACGATTTATTTGATCTTCTGTGAAATTATTATTATATTTGGTGATGATTATATCAAATTTCTGATAATAGCATCTAGCTGTTATTTACTTTATATATGTAATTATTAATTTATCTAATATATGAAAGACTTTCAAAAAAGACGTCAAGAAATTATTTATTTTTTTCTCACTAAAAGAAGAAAGTGAAATTAATTCTTGACATAAAACTATAAATAGCAAATATTATACCTAGAGTTTATAAAAAAGACTTAAAATAAGGAGTAAATATGAATTTACATGAGTTAAAGTCTCTCCTAGATGGCTATGGAGAATTAAGGTACCAAATTAACAACAACTCTGCTCTAATGCTTTCAAATGGAACACTAGTGCATAATGCAAGCAGTGAGAATAAAGGTTTCTCTGCTCGTACTTTATCAGGAACTGGTTGGGGTTTTGCTTCTACTTCCCAAATGAATTCTGAAAAGATAAAAGAAACAATAAAACAAGCTCAAAAAAATGCAAATTTTCTTAATTTGAAGCAAAATCATGAAGATTTACTGCTTCCTTCCCGACCAATTTCACTGATTAAAGACTTATCTACTAGTCAAAACAAAGTTACTACTAGAGATAAAATTGATTATATAAGTGAGTTATCAAATTATATCAGAAAGAAATATAAAGATATACCTACTGTTAGAATAGTAGTTAATGAAGAGAAAACAGATAAAAGAGTACTTACAACTGATAATTCAGATTTTCATACTATTATACCTAGAGCCCACATAATATGTTCCTTCATTATGCCAAGTGATGATGGTATGATAACTGAAACTTGTCGTATTGGTGGTTTAGGAGAATTTGAAGATTATTATCAAAACTTAGATCAGCTATATAAGGAAATCGATGAAGCTTATAGACATCTTATCAACAAGAAAACAGCTGTTTTTGCTAAGTCAGGTCTGCAGGATGTTATCTTAGATTCTCAATTGGCAGGTATTTTAGCCCATGAAGCTATTGGACATACTACTGAAGCAGATATTGTTCGTGGTGGTTCAATAATGGAAGAGTTGATGGATAAACCTGTAGCTTCGGAAATTGTTAATTTAATTGATGTTCCACATACATATAATGGTGAATTGTGTCCAAGACCTGTTTTTGTAGATGATGAAGGAGTCCAACCAATTACAGCAAATCTTATTGAAAATGGTATCCTGAGAGGTTTTATGCATAATAAAGCTTCTGCAGCTGCTTATGGTGTTCAAGCAACTGGAAACGCAAGAGCAAGTCAGTATAGTGATGAACCTATAATTAGAATGAGAAATACTATGATTGTCCCAGGAAAAGATAAGTTAGATGATATGATTAAATCGATTAAAGATGGTTACTATTTAATTAATCCAAATAATGGACAAGCAGACAAAACTTCTGAGTTTATGTTTGGTGTAGTTCGTGGTTATGAAATTAAGAATGGGAAGATTACTAAGGCAATAAAAGAGACTACTATTTCTGGAATTGCAGTAGAACTCTTAAAAAGTATAACAGCGATTTCAGATGATTTAACTTGGTCTGGTAGTGGAACCTGTGGAAAGAAACAAGGAATTGCTGTCGGAATGGGTGGACCTGCAATCAAGTGTAAAGTTAATATTGGAGGTAAATAATGAAGATTAGAGATATTGCTAAACTTAGCTTAGATAAATTAGTAGCTCTTGGTGCTGATAAGGCTTCAGTGCAAGTAAAGAGAGACTTTTCTTCCGAACTACAAAAAGAATTTAATGGTATTGACCTTTTTAGAGATGTAGACGCAATTGAAGTAGAGATGAAGGTTATTAAAGATGATAGAAGGGGAGTGCATACTTTCACATTTTCATCTGAAGAAGATATTGATAATAACGCTAACAAAACTTTTAAATCAGCTTCAGAATCAAATCCAGATAAAGCTTATGGTATGGCAAAAGGTATGATATATAACCAGAAGTTCGGATTAGATAGACCTGATACTGATTCTATGTATAAACTTTTGGCAGAGTTTGATAAAGAAAAAGAAAAGAAATTCCCTCAGATAACTGATACAACTTCTGTTGTTTTCCATAAAGAAGAAGTCTGTTATATGAATAACTCAAATTCCGAAATAAACTATACTAATGGCTATTACCATGTCCTTTCACTATTTGCTGCAGCAGAGAAAGGGAAACACTCTTCAATGAATTACACTTATAAACCATGTACTGATTTACCACAATCAATACTTGGAATAAGTAAATTCCAACAAGATTATCAAGACACAATAAAACAGATGAATCCACATAGTTTTACTGATAAATTCCAAGGTCAAATAATTCTAACACCTCAAGTCTTCTGTCAGTTATTAAATCATATTTTTGCTGAAGTTCAAGGACTTTCTTTAATAGATAAAAATTCTCTTTTCTTAAACAAGATGAACCAAAAGATATTTGATAATAAATTAAGTATCAAAACCTTTGCTAACCATCCAGACCTCGTTAATAAAGAAATCTTCACCCCTGAAGGTTATCTAAATAGAGATGATTTTATAATTGAAAATGGAATACTCAAAAACTTTATTGTATCAGAATATGTAGCTAATCGTAGCGATTTCTCAATGAATAATATCGCATCACAAAGCTTTGAAGTTAATCCAGGTTCTGATAATTTACAAGATATGATTAAATCTATTAAGAAAGGCGTAATAATTCATGGAATATCTTCAGGTAATCCAAATAAGAATAAAGACTTCTCAGGAGTAATTAAAAATTCCTATTATGTTGAAAATGGTCAAATTAAATACCCTATAAATGAAGCGATGATTACGGCTAATATAGTAGAAATGTTCAATAATATTGTCTCAATATCTCAAGAAAGAGAAAGTGTATTCGGTTCCTGTATTGTTCCTTGGATGAAAATATCTGGAGTTAATATAGCAGGTAAATAAGTTATCATAAAAACTAAGCCCATGATTTCCATGGGCTTAATCTATTTAACCCAATAATGCTGTAGAACTTTGTGAATAGCACTATATTCTTCTGCAAAAGTAGATCCATAATTTCTCCGAATATATAAATTATATGCGTCAAAATTCTGTATGCTATTTCGCAAGAAAAATCTGTACTCTTCACCTGTGATGCGTAGCTTTAGCGAAGTATTACTAAAGCTCTACTCCACTATCTGGGTTTAAGTCTATGGTAGAGAATTACTACATGCCTTTACTCGGAAAAACTTGTACTTTTCAGGAAGATCATAAATATAACCTTGATAAGGGGTAATGATAATAGGTTCCCAAGCATTATTAGATAGATCACTTGATGCTCGAATTTCATAGAATTCTGCGAAAGGAATATGTTCCCAACGTAGGACATTGTGAGAGTTTTCCCTGCTTATACTTAGCTGTGGATTCGCAAGGTTAACATAAACATCTTGAGGAGAAGTGTAAAGTCTAAATTCAGTTATTCTTGGTGCATTTTCACTAAAGAAAGAAGTAGAGAATCTGATTATAAAAGGTAAACCTATATATTCTTCAGGTATATGCATATTTTTAATTACATACTTATTGATAAGTACACCTTGTTCATATACATAAGTGATGTTATCCTGGCAGTTAAAAGTATAAAAAGTATTCCAATCTATGGAATTGGGACTAGGATTATATTCTGCAATATCTACACTAAAATTCATATTAAAATTAACATTATTTGGAACTAGCAATTTAAATTGTAAGTTCAATGGCAAAGTTGAATAGAAGCTTGGACTAGCAAATCCCATAGTCATTGTAGATGCTGGAGTCTCTTGACAAACAGCCCAAGTAGTTTCATCTACATCAATATATTGTTCCCAAGTACCATAATTCCATCCAAAGGGAGGCCATTGGCTAAAATCTTGTTGATAGGGGAAACTACTAATGTGAGGATTTGGACAATCAGCAGATAAAGTCATCAGAATTTGAGTTGGTTCACCAGGAGAAACTCCTCCATCTTCTGAAAATTCATAGGTTACGGCAGAATTCGTATAACCATATTCGTTAGCATAAAAGTCTATAGAAAATGAATATGAATATCCCTCAGGTAAAGTAATATCAGATTGGGAACTATTTAAGAAAAAGTTATTCGGTGAAATTGGATTTACAGCAATTGCTAAGTTTTCTATTGATAGTTCAAAAGTAGAGTAATTGGTAATAACAACATCTTGGTTGTAAGTTAAATTGATTAATCCATTTTCAATATCCCAGGTTTCTGGTGAAACATTTAAGTGAGGTTGGCTAATATTCTCTCTAATAAAGAAGTTATCAAGATATAGTTTAGGATTATTACTAGTACCAAAAAAAGAATAATAGAAATGGTATAAATTATAAGTAAATTTTACATAGAAAGTTCCAGGATAGTTAGCTAAGTCAATTGTTACTTTATTATATTGATCATTTAAGTTATCATCGTAGCAGGACAATAGATTTATTTCTTGAAAATTAATATTATCATATGAAATATAGCTTGTCAAGAAGCTTGGATCTTGACTAGCACTATCACCTAATTGAAAGTCACTTAATCTATAATAAAATGCCACTTGGTTACTAGATGAGTTTGCTCCAATAGCATTGCTTGTCTGGAAACTACCTGATAAAGCACTTGTGACGATGCCAGAAGAATTCTGGATACCTTGACCATTAGACATGAGAATATTACCAGTAAATCCATTAATATCATTAATAAAGTTTCTATATGGTATGCTATCAGAAGCACTAGGTTTGGTCTGAAAACTCCAAATAGGGCAGTTAAGGGCATCACCATTATCAACATGATATGGGATTACCTGCCAATAATAAGTCTGATTTAACTCTAAATTCATATCTGGATAGAAACTTAAAACATTGCCTAAATCCACTCCATTTACTAAATTACTAGGACTTGTCTGCCCTTGCCCATCGCTTCCTAAAAAGAATCTATAACCAGTTAGACTACCACTAGCTTCTTGCCAGGCAAAAACTGGAGACTCTGTAACTTGATTTGCATTAAGTCCTGGGTAGCGCAGACTAGTAGGAGAGGGAGGATTTTCTCTAAATTGTCCGTGAAGTGAGGTAAAAGGAAGTGAAAATATGCTTATAAGAGAATAGAAAACAATATAAGTAATAGTTAATTTTTTCATAAAACCTTCTTTTTATTTTAATTACGTACTAAATCATTTATATAAGGAAGTAATCAAGCTGTCAAGAAAAATAAACTTGACACGTATTTTCAATAAAAAATATTTGCCTTATAAACATACTAAGGGTATGTAAAATACTTTAAGTATGTTTATAATATCTTGAAAATAAATATTTTAAAAGAGGATAAAATGAAAAGAAGAGAAAAACAAACAGCTAAAACAATAGCTGATATTATGAAAGTTGCAGAGAGATTATTCGTTCAACAAGGTTTTGAAAAGACATCTGTGCAAGAAATAGCAGAGAAGTGTGGTATGACTAAAGGAGCTTTTTATCACCACTTCAAAACAAAAGATCAAGTATTAGAAAAGTTATTAATGGAACATCATGAAGAAATTATGAAAGCAGTAGGTTCCGTATTAGATAATTCTAATGCTGATTTCGTTAGCAGAGTGAATATGGTTATTAAAATTATGAGAAGAATAGGCAAAAATAAGTCATCTTTTTTAGCTGAGTATCTTAGGATAAGAAGGAATGATAGTAATGTAATTTTAAAAGAAAGATTAAAAAAGTATGATAAAAAAGTTTATCTTGAAGTAATTGCTCCTATTCTTGAAGAGGGAAGAGCAAAAGGTGAGTGTCATTTTGTCGGTCCTGCAGAAGTTATTGCTCTCTTAACTTTTCAGTTAGATAAGGGTGTCACAGAAGAGTTAAATTATATTTTTACAGAGAAAGATAAAGAAGAGGCAGTGCTTTATTCAAGGGCTATAATGAAGAACTTTGTACTAATGCTAGCAATAATTTTAGGAACAAGTGAAGAGAAGATGAAGATAATGATAGATTATGATAATGCTCTACAATTCTTCCAAGAAATATTAAAGAAAGAGGATAAATAAATGAAGAAATATATAATAATTACCTTAATGATTGCTATGACTCTTTCATTAACAGCATTTAGTAAGAAAGTTAATTATATCCCTTTGATTCAATATGAACAACATAATTATGGTTCTCAGAAAATATTCTCTCCTTCGTTTGGCATTTTAGCAGTAGCTCGGGATTTCCAAGTGATTGGTATTTATTCGACTCCTTTTTTTAAGGATGTTTTATCAAATAATTATCCTGATCAATATCATACTATAGACTTTTTAGCTGAGCTATGGAAAGGGAAACATAAGTTTATAAATCTTTTGAAGAGTGAATCAGATCAACCTATTACTGGTGGTCTTCATACTTTTCAATTTGCCTCGGTGTGGGGTTATGAAATTATTAGCAAAGAAAGTTTTAAATTTGTTCTTGGTACTGGCCTAGGAATTAGTGATTTTGGTATTGAGATGTCAAATGGAAAACCTCTTCCTATTATACCTTTACCATTAATTAGAATGAAGACTCAATCTCCTTGGTTGGTCTCTAAATTTGATTTTATAACTGGACCTAACTTGGAGTTTCTTCTTGCTCCAAAGGAGAAGGTTAGATTGAAGGGAGATTTAAGAATTGATAAGTTCAGAGATAATAGAGATTTAATCTTTGATTTATCATTGCACTATCGTTTTTTCTCTGAGAAAGATGCGATGGGGGATTTTGCAGGTCTAGCGTTAGGATTATCTAATAATAATCTAGCTTTTGATCTAGCAGATAAGGATAAGGTTTTTGATTATCATTATAATTCTCTATATACTGAACTAGATTTATCCCTCCTGAAAATAAGTAGTGGTTATACTTTCAAAAACAGAGAAATGTATGGTGAAGATGATAAAATAAACTTTGCTTATGGATTTACTTTTTCTATTCAAGCTCTATATCAATTCTAGAGGATAAGTTAATAATGAAGCACTCTTTGAATAAGTTCATACTAATTTGGCTTGGCCAATTAATTTCTAACATAGGTAATGGAATGACAGCTTTCGCAATAGGTATCTATGTTTACCAAGAAAGTGGAAGTTTGATTAACTTTTCTTCCATTTTGCTATGTCAGTTTTTACCTGCAATCCTTTTACGACCTCTTGGGGGAGTCTTAGCTGATAGATATAGTCGTAAATCCTTGATAATGATTGGAGATCTAGGTTCTGCAATAGGAGTACTAATTATCTTGTTCACAATATCAAACCAAGAGATAATTATGTGGAGAATTTATTTAGGGCTTGCTCTAGGTTCACTTTTTATGGCTCTTCAAAATCCTGCTTATAAAGCGATAGTAACCGATTTAGTTGCTAGAAAAGATTATGCGAAAGTGAGTGGCCTGGTACAGTTAGCTTATTCTGCTCAACATTTAATTTCACCCTTGTTAGCTGGTTTCTTGCTTAGTACAGGTGGAATGAAGTTGATTTTGTATTTAGATATATCTTCTTTTTTTATAGCAGTAACTGGAGTATTGCTAATTGGTAGAAGTATGAGTGCCATAGGCAGGAAAATTGAAAGCAATGTCTGGCAAGACTTGCATGATGGTTGGAAATTACTTATTGCAAATAAGCTTATTGTGACAATAGTATTCATCATTTCATTTGTTACTTTTTTTGTAGGAATAATTCAAAGTTTACTAAGTCCTTTGCTCTTAAGTATAACTTCAGCTGAGAAGGTGGGGTTAATATATTCAATAAGTGCTTCAGGTATGTTATTAACTAGTCTTGTGATCGGATTTATTTCTTGCAAAATCAAGGTTGAAAATATATTGCTGTCTTCTTTGTTGTTTGCTGGTATATTGATGTCACTTCTAGGCATTTTTACACATCTGCTCGTCATTACTACAATATTCTTTCTCTTTTTTGGGCTACTTCCCTTGATTAATACAGGGGCAGAAGTGATAATAAGGAAGAATATTGTCAATGAAGGTCAGGGAAGAGTTTGGGGCATGGTAGGATTTGTGTCACAAATTGGTTACTTATTGGCATATTTAGGGTCTGGGTGGTTTGCAGAGAAAGTATTTATACCTTTAATGAATCACAAGACAACACTAATAACTTTAATAGGAAGAATAACTGAATTTACACAGGCAAGAGGTATTGCCATCATGTTAATTATATCAGGGTTTACTTGGATTGCTTTAACACTATTAAGTAGATCCCTAATTCACAAGGAAGGAAAGAATGTTAATATTTAGAATGTTAAAAAAGGAATTTCTAGGTAAACCTAGCATTTTCTTAGTGATTTTCTTTTTTATAGCTTTATCTGCACTATTAATGGCTAATGGTACATCATTAATAATTCATCTGTCATCCTCATTAGATGCTTTTTTTGTAAAGGCAAAAACACCGCACTTTGTTCAAATGCATAGTGGTATTTTTTCTCAAAAAGAATTAGAAGCATGGAGTAAAAATAATTCTAAGGTAGAAAGATATCAGTTAGTAGAAATGATATCTGTTCCAGGAAGCAAACTTTTTTGGGGACAAGAACAGGAAGTTTTAGATAATAGTGTTATGGATATCAGTTTTGTAGAACAAAATTCTAATTTTGATTACCTTTTAGATTTGGATAATCAAGTAATTAAGGTTAATACTGGTGAGGTTGCAGTACCAATTTATTTCAGAGAAAAGTACAAATTAAAAGTTGGCAACCAGCTAGTCTTGAAATCTGGTCAATCAGTATTCAAGTTCAAAATAGTTTCTTTTATAAGAGATTCACAAATGAACCCAGCCATTATTCATTCAAAGAGATTTCTTGTGAGTGGTTATGATAAAGCAAAGATAATGGAGACATTTCCCCAAACAGAATATTTAATTGAATACAGATTGAAAAACTTAGATGATTTAAGTGATTTTGAGAGAGACTATCAAATGTCAGACATGCCTAAGGTTGGTCCTACACTTAGTATTAATCTTTTCAAGCTTTTAAATTCACTTTCTGATGGCTTAGTTGCTGGGCTTGTGATAATTATAAGTCTCATAATAATGCTGATAGCAGTTCTCTGTCTTAGATTTGTAATATTATCTTCTATTGAAGAAGATTTAAGAGAAATAGGTGTCATGAAAGCTATAGGTATACCCCAAAATAAAATCAAGAATATATATAATTATAAGTATCTATTAATGAGTTATCTTGCTCTTCTTGTAGGCTATGCTGTTTCCTTCACAACGAATGATTTATTGCTAAAAAATCTACTTCTATATACTGGTAAAGCACCTACAAGTTGGCAGAATTTGATACTACCATTTATCGCTGTAAATCTAATAATAATCCTAATAGCAATTTCATTAAGATTGATTATCCGAAAAATAGGTAAAATAACTTCAGTAGCTGCTATTAATTTAAGTAGGAGCGAGGGAAAAAGTACAACAAATCCTCTGCTTTCCTTAAGGATCAATAAGTTTTGGAATGTAGAGTTCTTTCTGGGCTTAAGAGAGATTGTTCAGAAATTCAAACTCTACTGGTTACTATTAGTTATATTCATTTTTGCAGTATTCATTATTATCCTGCCTTTTAATATTTATAATACCATTAATTCCCCAAACTTTATAACTTATATGGGAATTGGTAAAAGTGATATTAGAATAGATTTGCGGAATTCTCTTGATATAAATGAAGACTATGAATTAATAAATAAGTCATTATCTTTAGATAAAGATGTTAAAATATATTCTAATTATATAACAAGCAAGTACGATTTAATACTTGCAGATGGAAGTAAAGAAACTATTACAATAGAAAGTGGTGATAGCCAAAACTTCCCACTAAGTTATCTAAAAGGTCATGCACCTAGCAATATAGAGGAGATTTCCATTTCTGCTTTAAATGCTAATGAGCTCCAAAAAGATTTAAACGATACTCTCAAAGTTATGGTAGGAGAACAAGAAAAAATACTTACAATAACAGGTATTTATCAAGATATAACTAATGGTGGTAAAAGTGCGAAAGCCCATTTAGACTACAATCCTGATAATGTCCTCTGGTATACTATTCTTGTAGATCTAAAAAATGGAATAGATATCGATAAAAAACTTAATGAGTATAAGCTAGTGTTACCGTCTGCGAGAGTCACAGATATCCCTGGTTATTTAGAACAGACTTTTGGAAATACTATAGATCAGGTAAAACAAGTTGCTATGATTACTGGTCTAGCAGGATTATTCATTACACTATTTATTACCCTTCTTTTCCTTAAAATGGTTGTAAATAAGGATGTTTCATCAATAGCAATTATGATTAGTCAAGGTTTTAGTAAGGAGTCAATCCAGCTTCAGTATATCTTTAGAACAATCTTTCTATTAGGATTTGGAGTTATCTTAGGTGTTCTTTTAACATATACTTTTGGTGAAAGATTGATAACACTCTTTTCTAGCATGATTGGTATTGCTAACTTCAATTTTGATCTTGAACCTACTTTCATATTTGTCATAGTCCCTTTAACTTTAATCATAACTGTTTCAATCACTACTGTCATAAGCCTTCGGTCTTTGTCTAGCGAAAACTTAGTAAGAAGAATTACCCAATAGGAGAAATCATGAAAACTATACTTACTGCAAAAAATCTTAATAAAAAATTTAATGAAAAGAAAGCTAATGAGATACATATTCTCAAAGATATTAACTTAGAGATAAAAGAAGGAGAATTTGTAACGATAATGGGGCCTTCTGGTTCAGGTAAATCAACTCTTCTTTACAGTATAAGTGGAATGGATAAAGCTAGCTCAGGTCAAATTGCTTTTCTCGGCAAAGATATAGTCTCACTTAAAGAGAAAGAACTTTCAAAGTTGAGACTTACAAAAATGGGTTTTATATTTCAACACATTAATCTCTTGAAGAATTTATCACTTTTTGATAATATAATATTGACTGGCTATCAGGCTAACAAGAAAAATCGAAGGCAAATAGATCAGAGAGCAAAAGATTTAATGTCTAAAACATCTATATCTCACCTCTCTAATAAAGATTTATCCCAAGCTTCTGGGGGAGAACTTCAGAGAGTTGGTATTTGTCGTGCTCTAATAAATAATCCTCTCATCTTATTTGGTGATGAACCAACTGGTGCTCTTAATTCTAAATCAACTGAAAATATCTTGGACATTTTAATTGATATCAACAAGCAAGGGAGAACTCTCTTTATCGCTACTCATGACATAAAAGTTGCTAATAAGTCTGAAAGAGTCATTTTTATGCTTGATGGTAAAATCGTAGCAGAAAAACATTTAGGTAAATATTCAGATTGTCAGGATAAAAAACATAGAGAAAATGAATTAAGTAAATGGTTGATTGATAATGGATTCTAAATGCCTACCTCTTTCTACATGGTAGGAATGAGGAAGTTGACTATGAATGCGGATGATTACATCCGCATTTCTTTTATAGAATAGATATTATTTTCCTGGTGCGATAGAACAGGATTTTCCTTCCTTGAACTTACATAAAAAGACTACTTGACTTTAATCAACTTCTCCCATTAACATTTCTATATTATCTATCAAATATCTTTGTCCTTTCTTATTAGCCACAACTTGGTCGAATTCTCTTCCATTAAGTTCTCTATGCACTGTAATAAAACCATAATCAGCAGAATTTGCTAACACTGTTGTTTCTTTCCTGTTTCTACTGTTGATAAATTCTCCTAGGATTCCAAGAGTTTTTAAACTTTGAATAATAGTATGGGCTGAGGACTTTTTACTTACAGATTCATCAATAACTTCATTAACTAGTTTTGCGAATTGAGCAAAACCAATAGTTTCTGAGTCTATTTTTATATTAGCTTTCTGCTGTGGTGTTATTATAAAATGAGAATTTGTATTCTTTGGTAATACTTTTGCTTTCTCTAGTTGCTCAGCACAGAACATAAAGCATCTTATCATTTTGGGATTATTAACAAAATTTGATTCTTCTATTTTCTCTTTGGTTAGTGGATTAATACCTCTGGCAATTTCTCTCAAAATCTCTTGAGCTCTGGTAACCAACTCGATATCCTTATGCATGATTATTTTCTCCTTTTAAAATAATTTTATTATAGTTTAATAATAATAAATTTAGTGTCAAGTAAAAAATGTTGAGTTGTGAATTTATATATTTGGGACTCCCGTTCCTTGTCCTTAAATGCCTGATTGTAACTATCTTCATAAATTTCTAGTATTCTATTAGGAGAGTAACAATGAAGGGAGTAATTACTCAATTTAAGCTTATTCTTTTGCATAAAACACTTCAATAGCTCTAAGATTTCCAGTGTTTTCTTCGACTAGATAATCACTCTTTCACACTTTTAATAAACAGTTTCAAGCTAAATTATAATAAAAGATAATACAAAAGAATATTGACATAATTTATCTATAAATATAAATTGAATAATTAAATAAATATAAGATAAAGAAACTTTCAAAGCGAAGTATATAATAAAAGGAGAACAAATGAATCCTGTTGAATTAATTATAAAGAAGAGAGATGGAAAAGAGTTAAGTAAAGCTGAAATGAAGTATTTTGTTAACTCTTACATAAAAGGTGAAATTCCTGATTATCAAATGTCAGCAATGCTTATGGCAATTTTCTTCAAAGGTATGGCCACTGACGAAATAGTTTCTTTAACTGATGTCTATATCAATAGTGGTGTAAGAGTTGATTTTCCTACTCAAATGAACACAGTTGATAAGCATTCAACAGGTGGAGTGGGAGACAAGATTACTTTGATGCTTGCTCCTCTAGTTGCTTCACTAGGGGTAAAAGTACCTATGATTTCAGGAAGAGGATTAGGGCATACTGGAGGAACTCTGGATAAATTAGAGTCTATCCCTGGTTTTAGGACAGATTATAATAGTAATGAGTTTAAAAAAATGGTTAATGAAAGTAATCTTTCTATTATACAACAAAGTAAGGAACTAGTACCTGCAGATAAGATTATTTATGCAATGCGGGATGTTAGCGGTACTGTAGAAAGTTATCCCTTAATCACAGCTAGTATAATGAGTAAGAAGATTGCTGAGGGAGCTCAGAACTTAGCAGTTGATCTAAAGGTTGGTTCTGGAGCTTTTATGAAGAATATTGAGCAAGCACGAGAATTAGCTAAGTATCTCAAATTAACTGGTCAAGCCTTCGGACAAAAGGTCTCAATAACTTTTACTAATATGAATAGTCCTCTAGGTAAAGCAGTTGGAAATGCTATTGAGATAAAAGAAACAATAGAATATCTTAAAGGGGCAGATTTAGCTGATATCGATGCCATTACTAAATCATTGGCAGTTAATATGCTTCTAATGAGTAAGCTTGCCTCCAGTAAAGAACAAGCACTAGAAATGATTAAGGATTCCCTTGATAGCGGAAAAGCACTAGATTATTTTAGGAGGTTTATTGAGCTTCAAGGTGGCGATTCAAGGATTATAGATGATTATTCACTTTTGCCTCATACAGACAAAATTACAGAAATTATAAGTGACAAAACAGGTTATGTAAAAAGCATTGATAGTAAAAGCATTGGATATGCCTTAGTTGCGATTGGAGCTGGAAGAAAAAAATTAGATGATAAGCTCAACTATGCTACTGGAGCAGAACTCTTATTGAAAATCGGTGATAAGGTTGAAAAAGGGCAAATAATTGGCCAGCTACATTGTGATGATCAAGACTTGATTAAAACAACAATCACTAGAATAAAAGACTGCTATGAAATCTCTAGTAATGAAGTTGCTAAAGAGAAGATTATTTTAGAAGAGTGGGAAATATAATTTGACAAGTATTAATAGTCCTATAATATGACTAGAAAGTCAAGCTTAGATAAAAACTGTCATAATTACTCATTAAAAGACTCTTTAAGAATATGCTTGACACTATGATAAATGAAAATAATTTGTCATTTCGTATAGAAAAAATATAAATATATGAATAAAAATTAATAGATAAGGAGCTGAAAAATGCCTGTACCAAAACGAAAAACATCAAAGTGTAATAGAGATAAGAGAAGAACTCATTACAAAGCTAAAATGCCAACTTGGTCAACTTGCTCAAGCTGTGGTGAACCTACAAGACCACATCATATTTGTAAAAACTGTGGAAATTATAATAAAAGAGAAGTAATAGTAGCTGAATAAATGAAAATAGCTTTAGACGCTTTTGGTAGTGACAAAGCACCTTTCCCTGAAGTGGAAGGTGCTGTGTTAGCTATCAAAGAAAATCTTTGTGAGAAAGTTTTTCTTGTGGGGAATGAAGACATTCTAAGTAATGAACTTTCTAAATACTATTACGATAAGAACAGAATCGAAATCGTTCATGCAACTGAAATTATAGAAATGACTGATTCGCCTTCAGAGGCTGCTCGAAAGAAAAAAGACTCATCTATGGTTAGAGCTATGAAACTCCATAAAGAAGGTCTCGCTGATGGAGTAGTTTCTGCTGGGAACTCTGGGGCTATGATGGCTACATCTTTATTCGTTTTAGGACGAATAAAGGGGGTGCTAAGGCCAGCTATCGCTATAACTTTCCCAACTAAATCTGGAAGTGAAATTATTCTTGATGTTGGAGCAAATACTGATTGCGACGCTAAGCACTTAGTTCAGTTTGCTGAGTTAGGGAGCATGTATTCTCAATTTATTGATAAAATTGATAATCCACGTGTTTCACTTCTCAACATTGGTGAAGAAGATAAGAAAGGTAATGAACTCACTAAAGAGGTTCATAAACTATTAACTTCAGATGCTGATGTAAATTTTATCGGAAATATTGAAGGCAAAGACGTCCTAAAAGGCATCACAGATGTAATTGTTTGTGATGGTTTTACTGGAAATGTTATGCTAAAAACTGTCGAGGGTGCTGCTTTGGCTATCTTCGAGATTTTAAAAGAACAATTCGCTAAAGACTGGGTTGCTAAAATTGGAGCTCTCCTCTCTCTTCCTGTATTTAACTATCTCAAGAAGAAATTAGACCATACTGAATATGGTGGAGCTCTATTAATCGGACTTAAAGGTATCCCTATTGTCTCTCACGGAAGATCAAACAGTAAGGCTATCAAGAATGCAATAAAGCTAGCTAGCAGATTAGCAGCTACCGATTTTATCCAAAGGTCAAGTGAATATTTTGAGAGGAAAAAAGATGAAGTATAAAGCTAAAATTAGTTCTTTCGGACACTATGTTCCTGAAAAAATTGTTAACAACTTCGATTTAGAGAAGATTGTTGATACTTCTGATGAATGGATCAGAACTAGAACTGGCATGTTTGAAAGAAGAGTGGCTGCAAAAGATGAAAATACTAGCGATTTAGCATATAATGCAGCAATGAATGCTATTGAAAAGTCTTCCGTTAAGTATAAAGATATTGAATTAATAATTGTTGCTACAATTTCAGGAGACCACGCCTATCCCTCAACTTCTTGTTTAGTTCAGAAAAAATTAGGACTCAAAGGCATCCCTGCATTTGATTTATCTGCAGGATGTACAGGTTTTATTTATGGTATAAATGTTGCCAAACAATTTATCGAAAACGGCACTTATAAACATATTCTTGTTGTTGGTGTTGAACTTCTTTCTCGCTTTCTCAATTGGGAAGATCGTAATACATGTGTACTTTTTGGAGATGGGGCAGGTTCTGCAATTATCTCACGCAACGAACGGGGCGATATATCAGAATTTATAGACGGAGATTTAGAAGCTGATGGTTCTCACGACGATATTCTTATCCAACCTGCAGGTGGATCAGCTATGCCTGCTTCAGAAGAAACAGTAAAGCAAAATCTACACACTGTTCATATGAATGGTAATAAAGTTTTTAAACTTGCTGTAAAGTCTATGCAATCATCTTGTGAGAGACTCATTAAGAGAAATGACATTAGAATTTCTGATATTGATTGGCTTATTTCTCACCAAGCTAACATGAGAATCATTGAAGCCCTTGGTAAAAAGCTTAAAATCGATAAAGATCATGTTATTGTTAATATTGAAAAATACGCTAATACTTCTGCAGCTACCATTCCTATTGCCATTTCTGAAGCAATTGAAAATGGTAAGATAAAACGAGGAGATCTTCTGTTGATGGTCTCGTTTGGTGCTGGACTCACTTGGGGTTCTGCTTTAATTAGATACTAGTATTTATTTTTTTTATTAGAAAATGAATTAAATTCATTTATTTGATAAATTGAATCTTAATAAGGAGATAAGTATGAACAATAAAATTGCTTTTGTTTTCCCGGGACAAGGAGCTCAATATGTCGGTATGGCTATGGACTTCATTGACTCGAACCCTCAACTAAAAGAAATTATAAATAAATTTGATAATGATAATAAAGTTGATTTATTTAGAATCATGTCGCAAGGTCCAGAAGCTGATCTAACTGATACTAAATTTACTCAACCAGCAATTCTTTTTCATTCAATATCAGCTTGGAAAACCCTGACAGAAAAGCTAGATATTAATCCTCAATTTGTTGCTGGACACTCTTTAGGTGAATTCACATCATTAGTAGCTAGCGAAGTTTTATCTCTAAGTGATGCTATGTATTTAGTTCACCGAAGAGGACAGTTTATGATTGAAGCTAATGAAGGTAAACCTTTTGCAATGGCTGCTATTATGGGAATTGATAGTCAAGCTGTTTCTGAAGTTTGTAAAGAAGCAGAATCAGAAGGTATTGTTATTCCAGCCAACTTTAACACACCAGTACAAACTGTGATATCTGGCAGTAAAGAAGGGGTTGAGAAGGCTATGAAACTTGCTAAGGAGAAAGGTGCTAAAAGAGCCATTCCTTTAAAAGTAGGTGGACCTTTCCATTCTCCCCTAATCGAAAAAGCTGGAGTGTGGTTAAAAGAAGCTATGGAGAAAATCACTTTTAATGATGCAAAGGTAGCTCTTGTTTCTAATGTTGATGCTAAAGCACATACTTCAGCTGTTGATATTAAAGAGAATTTAGCTAAACAAGTTACTTCTTCTGTTCGTTGGATTGAATCTGTTGAATATATGATAGACAATGGGGTTCAGTTGTTTGTAGAGTTTGGACCTCAAAAAGTTCTTAGTGGAATGATAAAGAAGATTGACAAAAATGTATCAGTTGTAAATATTGATAAACTTGATGATGTTGAAAATGCTATCGAGGTGATTAAAGATTATGTTTAATATGAAAAATAAAGTTGTATTAGTTACTGGGTCAGGTCGTGGTATCGGATTTGGTATTGCTAAAAAGTTTGCTGAAATGGAAGCAAAGACTGTTATTCTAGATATAAATCAAGAGATTGTTGATAATGCAGTTAATGAACTAAAAAAGAATAATCACCAAGTATTTGGTTATGTTTTAGATGTTACCAATGCTGACTTAGTAAGCACTGTTTTAAAGGAAATAAATAAAGATTTGGGTAGTCTTGATGTATTGATTAATAATGCAGGTATCACTAAAGACAACCTCTTAATGAGAATGAAAGAATCAGAATGGGATGCAGTTATAAATGTTAATTTAAAAGGTACATACAATTGTACCCAGAAGATTTGTCGATATATGATGAAGCAGAAAAGCGGAGTTATCATTAACATAGCATCAGTTATTGGTATTATGGGTAATGCTGGTCAAGCTAACTATGCAGCATCTAAGGGTGGTGTTATCGCCTTTACTAAATCTACAGCAAAAGAACTAGCTTCTCGTAATATTAGAGCTAATGCAATTGCACCTGGATTTATTGAAACTGATATGACTGCTTCTCTAAGTGAAGAAGTAGTAGATAGCTATGCAAAAGCTATCCCTCTGGGAAAGATGGGACAAAGTGAAGACATAGCCAATGTATGTTTATTCTTAGCTTCTGATGGAGCTAAATATATAACAGGTCAAACCATCAATGTTGATGGTGGACTTATCATGTAAATGATATCTTAAACAAGAAAAATAACCATGGAGGAAATAATGGATATTGAAGCAAAAGTAAAACAAATTATTGTTGACGAATTGAGTGTTGAAGAGAGTCAAGTTACTAATGAAGCTAAATTTATTGAAGATTTAGGTGCTGATTCATTAGACACAGTAGAACTTGTAATGAAGTTTGAAGAAGAATTCGATATCGAAATTCCAGACGAAGATCAAGAGAAATTGAGATCAGTTGGTGAAGCTGTTAATTATCTAAAAGAAAGATTAGCTTAATTATAGCATGATTAATTTGAGTTAAGGCTTTTCTGAGAAGAGAAGGCTTAACTCAAAATTGTTTAATAAAATCTAAGGAAAATTTATGAAAAGAAGAGTTGTAATTACTGGACTGGGTGCTGTTACTCCTGTAGGGTTAAACGTAGCAAGTTTATGGGAAAACTTGCTAGCAGGTAAGTCAGGAATCAGTTTGATTGAAAAATTCGATACAACCGATTTTACATCTAAAATTGCTGGTGAGATTAAAGACTTCAATGCTGAAGATTATTTTGATAAGAAAGAGATAAAGAAATTAGATCTATATACTCAGTTTGCCCTAGTTGCGGCAAGAGAAGCTATGAGTGATGCAGGCCTAGCACCTGGTTCATTTGATCCTGAAAGAGCTGGTTGTGTTATGGGAGCTGGTATTGGTGGTATTTGGACTTTCCAAGAAGAAACTGAAAAGTACTTTAAGAAAGGTGCTAGAAGAGTTAGTCCATTTTTCATTCCTAAAATGATTTCCAATATTGCTGCGGGGCATATTGCAATAGAAAATAATCTTAAAGCGATTAATTTTAATGTTGTATCTGCCTGTGCAAGTGCAAATCATGCTATCGGAACTTCTTTTAGATCAATCCAGTACGGTGATGCAGACATTATCGTAAGTGGTGGAGCTGAGGGTGCAGTTAATCCAATGTCTATGGCAGGATTTTGTGCAATGAAAGCACTTTCTACAAGAAATGATGAGCCTACTAGGGCTAGTAGACCTTTCGATAAAGAGCGCGATGGCTTTGTAATGTCAGAAGGGGCAGGAATGCTTGTTTTAGAAGAGTTGGAACATGCATTAGCTCGTGGTGCTAAAATCTACGGTGAGTTAGTAGGATATGGTGCTTCTTGTGATGCTTTCCATGTGACAGCTCCAGCTGAAGGTGGAGAAGGATCTGCAAGAGCAATTAATTTTGCTATAAAAGATGGTGGATTAAGCCCGGAGGATATAGATTATATTAATGCACATGGTACATCTACTCCTCTTAATGATAAAAATGAGACTGCTGCTATTAAGACAGTTTTTGGTTCCCATGGTGCAAACTTAGCAATTAACTCAACTAAGTCAATGGTTGGTCACATGCTAGGAGCTGCAGCTGGGATTGAAGCAATAGTTTGCTGTCTTTCAATTAGAGATAGCAAAGTTCATGGAACATTGAACTATGAGAATCAAGATCCTGAGTGCGATCTTAACTATACTCCAGGAAAGGCTATCGAAAAAGAAGTCAGAGCTGCTGTAAGTAATTCTCTTGGCTTTGGAGGCCATAACTCTGCTATTGTAATTAAGAAATTTGTGAAATAATATAGAGAATTAGGGGGAAATACATTCCCCCTTTTCATTTAGATACTGTGAAAAAAGTAGTTTTGCTACTTTTTTCAGAGTTTCTTATGAGCTGAGGAGCTTTATGAAACAACTAATAAAATCTTTAATTGACCACTTTGTAAAGGTAGATAAGAGATGTGTTGCTGGCTGGGATAATAAACTAGAAGAATTACAGACAATTGTTCAATATAAATTTAAGAATATAATACTATTAAGAAATGCTTTAACTCATGATTCTTATTATAAGAAAGAAGAACGTTCTAATACAGAACTTTCCCCTTTCGAGAGAATGGAATTCTTAGGTGATTCCGTTTTAGGATTAGTAATAGCCCAAGAATTATTCGTTCTTTTCCCACAAAAACAAGAAGGCAACTTATCAAAACTAAAGTCTAAAATCGTCTCAGAGAAATTCTTAACTATGAGATCAAATGAGATAAACCTAGGAGACTATCTTTTGTTAAGTGCCGAAGAAGCAAGAAGTGGTGGCCGTCTAAAACCTTCAATCGTATCAGATTCTATGGAATCTTTGATATGTGCAATATATTTAGATGGGGGGATGAGTGCTGCTAGAAAGTTTATTAGGAAATTTATTCTTAATAAATTTGAAGATTATGTAAATAGGGAAGAGCTAATTAATTACAAGAGCATTTTGCAAGAATACACTCAAGGTAAGTTTCAGAAACCACCAATTTATAGAGTGATTTCAGAGAAAGGACCAGATCACCAAAAAGAATTTATGGTAGAAGTCTTTATTAATGAAATTTCTTATGGCAAGGGTAAAGGGGCTAACAAAAAGGGTGCCCAACAAAAAGCTGCCCAAATAGCCTGTCAAAAGCTCAAACTTAAGTAATGCAAATTTATCCTGTTTTTCTTCCTCTCAAAGGTTGTCCCTTTAGATGTATTTATTGTGATCAATACTTAATTACAGGATCAGACCATTTTGACTTAGATGATCATCTAATTGATATTAGTAACTTCTGCAGAAAATATGATCATGAAGATAAAGAAATAGCTTTTTTTGGTGGTACTTTCACAGCTTTAGACTTAACATGGCAAGAGAAGCAATTTAAGAAGTTATTACCTTTTATTAATAGTAAAACAGGAATTCGTTTCTCAACTAGACCTGATTGCTTAAATAAAGCAGATATTAACTTAGCCAAACAGTATGGTGTGAGGACTATCGAATTAGGAATACAAGATTTTTCAGATTCTGTACTTAAACAAAGTAAACGTGGATATAACCAAGCTACAGCTATAGCAGCATGTAAGCTAGTAAAAGATAATAATCTAGATCTAAGTATTCAAATAATGCCTGGTTTGCCAGGCTTTTCCGATAAAAGTCTTGTTGAAACAAAGCATATTATTGCTGACTTAAAACCAAAATATGTCAGAATTTATCCTACTCTTGTCTTAAAAGATACCAAGTTAGAAGAATTATACAGGAGGGGAGAATACTTTCCACTGACCTTAGAAGAGGGAGTAGAAATTTGCGTAGACTTATTCAAATATTTTCAGAAATTTGCTATAAAAGTAATTAAAATGGGAGTTCAAGTTGATAGCATTGATTCTAAAGCAATAATCGCCGGACCATACCATAAGGCTTTTGGAGAATTAGTTCAGTCACATTTACTTGTTATGGATATTATAAAAGACATAGATAATAATCCTACTTTAGATAATTTTATTCTAAAGAAGAAACATATATCAAAACTGAAGGGGCATGGTAATTATGGTTTAACTTTGTTAGAGAAACACTATACAGATAAAATTTTTAATTTAACTATTGACACTGACACAGACTGCATTAATATTAGAATAAAGTCAAAATAAGTGAGGCGAAATGAAACATATAATTATAGTCGTTCTATTAACAATACTTTTAGTTTCTTGCGGGATAACTGATTTTGAAATGCCTTCTTGGGATGTAGAGTTGACCAGTATTCCATTGATGAATGATGAATTCCCAGCATCAGATTTAGAGGGTGAGAATATTATCATAGAAAATGATAGCCTTTTCGCAGTTGTAGATGATCAATTGGAAGAAACAACACCAGATTTATATAAAACTATCTTAGACTCAACTCCAAATGTTGGAGTTTTGAGTAATACTCCTGTTCAGATTAGATTTGAAATTCAATCAATTAACACGAACACCTCTTTCAGAATTATTGATGGAGAATTCGAGTCTGGAGAGATGGATGTTAACTTCACTGGAGATGTAAATAATTTTAACCTTCTACATATTGACTTTAATCAGCTACTTTACGAAAACGGACAAATTCTAAGCTTAGAGCTTAGTCCAAGTGATTTTATAGATAATAGTTATATAATAGACTTAGCAGGTGTTACTATAACAGATCAAGATATTGATGGTGAATTTTGGTTAATCGATATTGATGTAATTGCAGATTCTGACCAACCTACTGCTAGTAATCTAGGCGATGTGCAGTTAGTTATTGATGATGATATTTATTTTAGATCCTTTACTGGTTATATTGATGATGTTCATACTTTAGACACCCAAACTGATGTAGATATTGATTATCCTTCTGATGTTGAAAATGCTGTTATATTAGACGAAATATCTTTGTATTTTGATGTTTATAACAAGATTGGGTTTGAGTTTGAACTTATGGGAGAATTAACCGCTTATCGTGATGGTATGATCATTGATACTATTCACCTTGATCAATTGGAAGGTGTTGACTTTGTCATTCAAGCAAGTAACTTAGAGGGGGAAGAAGTTATTACCCATTTTGAAGTAATAAATAATGAAAGAGTTAACCAGATGCTAAGATTAATGCCTGATAATATTGCCTTGTTAAATCCAACCTACAAAGTTTATAACTTAGATGATGAGCTACCGGGTTTTGTTTCTAATCAACATACAATAAGAAGTGAATATAATATTAAGATACCTTTCAAGGCAACCTTTAACGATGACTATATTATTTATCCTGACAAACTATATGAAATTGAAATTAGTGAAGATAATCAGGATTTGATAGATGAAAGAGTAAACTCTGGTTCTATTAACTTAACAGTGGAAAATACTTTTCCTATTGGAGGAATACTAGATATCTTTTTATCATCACAAGAACTAGAACCTGACGAAGAAAATCTAACCTTAGCCGAGTTACAGTTCACTGATTATGACATCCAAGTCACAAGTAATCTGCAAGATTATGAAATTTCTTTGAGTGAAGAGGACTTAGAACTTTTTCTTCATGATAAAGTATATATGCGAACAAGAGTTAAATTCCATAATAGTAACGGAGTAGTAACAATTTTACCTACCGATAATCTAGTGGTTAAGGGCAATTTAAACATTTCTGTGAGGATTGATTAATGATAAAAAGACAACATAAAATAGTCATTATTACTTTAATACTAACTACATCAATATTAAATCTCTGCAGTCTAACAGATTCATTCTCTTTAGGTTTTGCAGATAGCTATTTCTCAAGAGCAAAGGCAGCACAAGCTTTACATTGGAATCCAGCAAATATTGGTGAAAAATCTTACATGGATTTACCTATTCTTAATACAAATATCAATTTAACTAATAACCTATTTAATTTAGATATGAATGGAATCTCAGGTAAATATTTAACCAACAAAGATAAAGAAGACATTTTAAACGAAATAGATGGCTCTTTTGTAATCGACGGTTCATTTAGAACACTTATTTTTGGTATTTCCGATAAAAATCTTGCATTCAGTCTTGGTTTGAATGTTTTAACAACATCTAAGATTTCTGAAGAGTTTATTAGAATTAGCCTTTATGGAAATGAATCTGATAATTATCATTTTAACAAGAATGATTTAGACTATAATCTTCTATCATATACAGATATCACTGCTGGAATAGGTGGTTTGAAGTTAGACAAGATATTCC
Organism: Cloacimonadales bacterium (SeqCode); assembly: GCA_963678375.2. Lineage (GTDB taxonomy): Bacteria > Cloacimonadota > Cloacimonadia > Cloacimonadales > JAFGVF01 > JAEKNW01. Next base: position 209,305 of record OY782831.1, on the reverse strand, counting down.
CTGTTTTAGCAGATTCCGATCTACCTGAAATTGACTATGGTGTATCAGCTAGTCTTTTAACAGGTATTGCAAATATCAAATCAGCCGATTTTACAGCTGATTATCTAGCCGATATTAACCAAGGGCTTGCTTCTGAGGCATATCTTTTACAAAGAGAAGCTTTTGGAGGATTCGGACTTAAGTTTAACTTATCCCTAAGTTCACAAATCACTGAGAATTTATCAGCCGGAATGGGCTTTGATAACTTATTAGGTTTTATAACATGGACTGGAAAGACTAGAATTAGAGAGAATAGATATTGGATTGAGGACGCATATATCTCTGATTTAGAAGAAGATATTTTATCTGATGAGAATGATTTAAAAGACACTGATGGTTATACTACTACTCTACCTGTAGTTTATAGATTGGGAAGTTTATATGATTTTGGTAATGTGGATTTATCTTTAGATTATAATCACACATTCAGTGATAATAATTATAATCTTGGTCGAAATAGTGTTTCTATAGGAACAGAACTTAAATGGTTAAAAAAAGTTCCATTCCAATTAGGAATAAAATTTGGAGATGGAGATAATGCTGTCTCTACTGCTTATGGTGTTAGTTACAAAGGAAACTTTTTCCAAACAGGAATATCTCTACAAGTTGCAGATACTATCATTCCAGGTAAGAACTCTAAATCTCTTTCCTTTGGTATCCACACTCAGTTAAGCTTAAACTAGATAATAAATAATAATGATTGTAATAGCCTTATTAATCTCAGCTTTCTTTTCCTGGATTTTGTACAGAAAGACTAATCCTGATTTAACATTTGAAAGAAGGTTTTTCTTGTTTTTTCTTAGACTCATAACTTTGTGGATAGTACTGCTATTTCTCTTAATTCCTATCTATAAAGTTACTAAAGAGACTTATATGAAACCCAAAGCCATAATCTTGAATGACAAATCTGCTAGTATGGATTTACTTCAAGAAGGACAAAGTAAAGCAATGCGCACTTCAAATCTTTTAGAAGAGCTTAAAGCTGATTTACAAGCAAATTTTGATCTTGAATATCTTAACTTCTCTTCGACTCTGGAGGGTAATCCCAATAATACTGATTTGATTTCTAGTATAGAAGACTTGTATGTAAGAGATTCAGAAACTCCTGATGAAATATTTCTTTTATCAGATGGCTATTATTCTGATAATAGATTTACTCTCTTAAGAAATTATCCTTTCAAGATAAATACATTTGAATTTACTAATCCTCAAAAAGATTTACAAGCTAAAATTCTAAATATTAGAAGTAACAGAACTGCTTACTTGAATGAAGATACACCACTTGAAATAAGTATTAATACACAAGGTAAGCAAGATTTAAGCTTAGAAATATTAAACAATAATGAGGTTATTAAAAGAGAAACTATAGATATTTCAGATGATAATATTGCTAAAAAAATCTCTTATCTGAAATTTGATCAAGTAGGATTATACAAACTTACTATCAAATTAAATTCAAGTGAAGAAAACTTAGATTCAGCTAGGTTGGTGTTAAAAGTAAGTGATAATAAGAAAAACTTGGTCCTAATCACTGATTCAGCTGACTGGGATTTAAAGTTTATCAAAGATGCCATAAAGCTCGACAATAACTTCTCTTTTAAATTTATAACTGTGAAAGATAGGAAAATCTGGCAAGCTAATGAAGAAGTTAACCTAGAAGACATTGTTGCTGATTGTCAGCTTTTGATAATTAATAATAAAAATAGACTTATTTTTAATCCTGACCAAACCAAACTTCTAAACAATAAAGTTAACAAAGGACTTAGTCTCTTTTTGATTGGAGAGATTATCCCAGGACTTGAAGATTTCTACCCAGTAACCAAGACTAGTATTGATAGGGTATATGAAGCTAAGATTATTCCAGGTTATACTAGCAAAAACTATACAACTTTTGCTAGCTACCTTCAAACAGCTGATGATTTACCTCCTGTAAAATATCACTATTATAAGATTAAAAATAGTGGTCAAGAGATTGCCACTCTTGATAATATGGATCGATCACCTGCTATTACTGTGATGAGATTAAACTCTGCTAAAATTCTACATTTTGCTTTTACTGATTTTTGGAGATTCTCAACTAGGGCAGACAAAGATGACTTTAACACCTTAATACTAAATATTGTTCAATGGCTGTCTTCAAAAAGTGGTGAAAACTTTGTTGTATCTACTAATAAAGATGGTTATTATTTTGGTGAAACAGTTGAAATAACTGCTTCGATTCTGGATGAAAAGGGAGATTTTATTTCTCAAAAGAATCTTCAAATAGAGGTTACTAAGGATGAAAATCAAGATCTTATAAGTGACTTTTTGCTTTGGAAAAGTGATCAGTATAGATATGAGTTAGAAGATTTAACTGCAGGTAATTACACTTATAAGGTTACTGATATGGATACTGAAAAAACTAAAGAGGGTGAGTTTATCATATTTGATAATTCTCTTGAACTCACTCATCAAGATTTTAATAATGTTGCCTTAAACCAAATCTCCACAATTACTGGTGGATCTTATTATAAGTCTTCCCAGATTGAGTCCATAAAATCAGCTCTTTCAAGAGAAAAAATACCTACAAAGTTATATAAAGAGTATAAAATATTGTTTAACAATTATCTCTTGTTGATTGTAATATTGTCTTTCTCAATTGAATTATTCTTTAGACGGAGATGGGGACTAATCTAGATTATTGAGGAATAACTTGGACTAAGGAGGGAAAAGTGATTATAAGAAAAAAAACTAAACAGATAAAACTGGGAAATCTCCATATTGGTGGGAATGCTCCAATTTCTATACAATCAATGACTAATACTAACACAGCAGATATTAAAGCCACTATAGAGCAAATTAAGCTCTTACAAGATGCAGGTTGTCAAATAGTAAGATTAGCAGTTCCTGATCTTGATTCTGCTAAGGCCTTACAGAAAATACTTCCACAGGTTAATATTCCAACTATTGCAGATATTCATTTTGATTATAAATTAGCCCTTGCATCAATTAATAATGGTATTGATGGACTAAGACTGAATCCTGGTAATATTGGTGAAAAATGGAAGGTTCAAGAGGTTATAAAAGCTGCACAAGATAAAAGGATCCCTATAAGAATAGGAGTTAATGGAGGCTCTCTCTCAAAGAGAATTATTGAAAAATATGGTTTTGGTCAAGAAGCTATTATAGAATCCGCATTAGAACACGTGCATATACTAGAAGATAATAATTTCACAGATATAAAAATCTCAGTTAAATCTTCCAATTTAGATTTAATGGTGAAGTGCTATCAAGCTTTAAGTGAAAGAGTAGATTACCCTCTTCATCTAGGGGTTACAGAGGCTGGAACATATACACGTGGTACAGTAAAATCTGCGATGGGAATAGGTATGTTGCTTTATCAAGGAATCGGTGACACAATCAGAGTTTCACTGACTTCATCTCCAGTTGATGAAGTTCTCGTTGCTAGAGAGATACTTTTAGCACTTGGACTTAAAAAGGGGATGGAAATTATCTCCTGTCCTACTTGTGGAAGGACTAAAATAGACCTTATTGGCCTAGCAGGAAAAGTAGAAAAGCGACTTGAGGAGTTTAAGGATCAGTCTATCACAGTAGCTGTTATGGGTTGTGTCGTAAATGGTCCTGGAGAAGCTAGAGAAGCTGATTATGGCTTAGCAGGTGGAGTGAATGAAGGTTTGCTCTTTAAAAAGGGACAAATAGTCAAGAAAGTTGCTGAAAGTGAATTGGTGGATGAGCTTTATCAGTTAATCAAAACTGATTATTAACAATGAATAGATTTGTTCAAGTTTTTTTTATTCTTCTTCTCTTACTAATACCCTATCAAGTCATAGCTGTTACCATAGTAGAGACGCAAATTATTGGCAATAATTTCGTTCCAGATAAAGAGTTATATAATCTCTTAACTTTCCAAAATGGTAGTGATTTTAACTATCAAACAGCTAATCAATCAGTCCAAAATATCCAAAAATTTTACCAAAGCAAAGGATATAGATTCGTTAATGTAAAACCAATAGAGGCTATTCCTCTTGATGTTGACCAAATCAAAATTGTTATAAGAATTGAAGAATCACCTTTAAATACGATAAGTGAAATTACCTTTACTGGCAACTACGCTATTAAAGATCTCATTTTTACAGAAATGCTGGCTCAACAAGATTTGTTTATTGATGATATTGCTAAGATAAAACAACTTATAATTGATCAATATTCCTCTAGAGGTTATTTCTTCACGGAAGTTTCGGTTGATAATATTGTAGAAACAGATTCTGGAGCTATAATAAACTTCAGAATTATTGAAAACAAGCCTTTTCAACATAAGTTCTTTAAGTTCAAGGGTAATAGAGTATCTAAGGATTATTCTTTAATAAAGATATCAAGACTTAACAGGGGGCAATTAGTAACACCTCAATTGATTAAGCAGGGAGAGAACAGAATTGCAGCTAAGAATTATATCAAAAGCTGTTCAATTAACCCTATTGATTATGAAACTCTTCTTGTAAATATTAAAGAGGGCAAGATGACTACCATTTCAGGTATCGCAGGTTATAATAGTAAAAACTCAGATTATCCTTTTTCAGGTTTTCTAGATTTTTCTTTTAATAATCTTTTTGGATCTGATAGACGATTGCAGTTCAAATGGAATAAACTTCAAGAAAACAGAACAGATCTAGCTCTTGCTTATCACGATTCAGGTTTAAAAGATTATTATTTTTCTGCAGATTTTGATGTTAAAAGGACTGAGTATGATACTGTAGCTACTCTTTCTGAGCTAGGTTTTTCTCTTAATTACGACTTTGTTAATCACGATATTGGTATCTATACTAAGTATATAAGTTACGATGTTATATCCTCATCTAGCCAGGAAGAAGCAGAACAGATTTCAGCTCTAGGTGTTTTCTGGCAACAAAACTTTTTTGATCATCAAAACAATCCAAGATCAGGTTATCAAGCAAGATTTTCTATTGATTACAATATGAGTTCGCAAGATAAATCTAACTATAATATAAGCCAAGGCTATCTAGCTTATGCTTATTCCATAAAACCGAAATTCGTACTCTATAATAAGTTTAATGCTAAGTATTCTACTAAGAAAGATTTAACTTCATATAATAGCTTTAAGTTAGGTGGTTTTACTTCATTAAGAGGTTTTCAAGAAGAGCAATTTGCTGGTTATTTCACAAGTTGGAATAATCTTGAATTACGTTATCTTTTTGGACTTGATAACAATCTTTTTATCTTTGGAGATCTTGGTTATTTAGAGACAGCTTCAGCTGGAGAAACTACAAAAATAGGACATCTTTATTCCTTGGGTCTTGGTTTAAGAACAGCTACTATATTAGGCAATTTAACATTTGAGTATGCCTTGGGCTACAATGATGGATGGAATTCATTATATGATGGGTTAATTCATTTTGGTTTAGAAACAAGTTTTTAAAGTTTATTTACGTTTCTTTAGAAGTTTTGGGATCTGTAATAATTTTCAACATTTATATTGACTACTTTCAAGTATAAAAAACATGATTTTAAAAAAGATATTATAGCGGAGGAATAATGCAAGAGATTAAATGGATAGAAAATACTCATCCAAATCGCAATAGAGTTTTTTACTCAGAAAAACTTTTTCCTAAGGAAATTAGTAATAAAACTAGGAAATTTCACGATAGTATACCTGGATTTGAAATAACACCTTTAAAATGTTTAAGAAAAATGGCATCTTATATCGGTGTTGGTGGAATATGGGTTAAAGATGAATCTTGCCGTCTCCATCTAAACTCTTTTAAGGTACTTGGTGGCTCTTATGCGATTTACCGTTTCTTGAAAAAAAGGTTAGCTATGAAAGATGATTTTACTTATGATCAACTTGTCTCAGACGAGATAAAGAGAAAAACAGGTCAAATAACTTTCGCAACAGCCACTGATGGTAATCATGGACGAGGGGTAGCATGGGCAGCTAGTAAGCTAGGACATAAGTCTGTAATATATGTTCATAGAAATACTTCTCAAGCTAGAATAGACGCTATTAAATCTTATGGTGCTACAGTTAAGGTTGTTGACGGTAATTATGATGATGCTGTAGATCAGGTAAGTATCGATGCTAAAGAAAACGGTTGGGAAATTATTTCTGACACATCTTGGCCAGGCTATGAAGAGATCCCTAGTTGGATAATGCAAGGATACACTACTATTGTAGCAGAAGTTCAAGAACAATTTGGAGCGCAAGGAATACTATATCCAAGTCATATCTTTGTGCAGGCTGGTGTAGGAGCTTTAGCCGCATCTATTCTTGGCCATTATCATGCTATATTAGGTGAAAACTCACCAAGATGTATTGTGGTTGAACCTAATAAAGCAGCTTGTTTGTATGAGAGTATGAGAATTGGGGACGGTAAGCCCCACAATTTCCCAGGAGACTTAGATTCAATTATGGCTGGTTTAGCATGTGGTGATCCAAGTCCTATTGCTTGGGATGTACTAGCTGAATCTGCTGATGTTTTTATTTCTGCAAAAGATTATATTGCTGCTGAGGGTATGAGAATGTATGCAGTACCTCTAAAAAGTGATCCCTTTGTGGTTAGTGGAGAATCAGGAGCAGTTACTCTAGCAACATTAAAACATATTATGCTAGATCCTGATTTGGAAGATTTAAGAAAGAAACTGAAATTAGATATTAACTCTAAAGTCCTCTTGATTAACTCAGAAGGAAATACTGATCCAATCAACTTTAGAAGAGTGGTCTGGGAGGGTTCTAAACCACTTCCTCATAGGTAGGTTATTTTGAAAGAAGATATTATGTATCTAGATAAATTAGTAAATACAAAAGTTGAGCTACAAAAGTATAAAAGGGAAATCTTGGATTGTAAGGATTATGACGAGATACTAAATAAAGCATATCCGACTAAGTTATACTTAACACTTTCAGGAGATTTAAGAGAAATTATCAAATCTGAGTATATAAAAGTTCGTGAAGATTATTTTATAAAAGACGAATCAATCAATTACAGTCCAGATATAGATTATTATTATAGCAGACAAGATATTGCAGCACTTTTTAGATTTAGAGGAGATAATGCCATTTTCTCGGCAATGCACACTCAAACAATGATTGATATGATAAAACGAAAAGTAAAAAAAGCACAACTCAATAAGCTAACTTTTGCTGATTTTATCTCTTCATTTACTCTTAATGAATATGAAGCTACTAACTTACATTATATTATTCATGCCTTAAAGTTCTCTATCAAGCAAACAAGATTAGCAGGACAATGGCAGAATTATCAGGTTCAGAAAGATATATATCCTTACTTGCAATATAAAACAGGAGAGAGATGTCGGGAAAAAGGATTGGATATTGAGTTTGATAACATAGTTAAGCCAATTGATGATAAATTTTGGGATAAATATTTCCCTCTGAATAATTTTGGTTGTGATTGTAAGCTTGTGCAATTATCAGAAAAAGACTACAGTAAACTAAAATATAGAGACCCTGCAAAAAATACTAGATTTAAGCTGTCAAAGGGTTTTGCCAGAAATGTGGGTAAAGATTTTACTCTCTATTGCCATTGGATAGATGAGTTGTTTCCAGATTATTAAATCTGTTTATGATTAAGGAAAAGTCTAAATATTTTTTTAATTTAAGTTTTATGTTAATTGTGTGATAAAAAGCAGTCCAAGGTTACTACAGTTCGATATTTTTGATAATAACTAAAAGTAAAAGGCACAACCAAGCGGTTGTGCCTATATTTATATTATTTATCCTCAAGGAAGATGAGTTAAAAAACTATTCTAATCTTAAGGTCATATGATACTATTTCATCAAGAGCATTTTCTCTGTATGAGAATAGTTACCTGTTTTCATTTTATAGAAGTACATTCCACTAGAAACAGCTTTTCCTTTAGAATCTCTACCATTCCAGATAACTGTATGAGAGCCTTGCTTAACATTGTCGTTAACTAAGCTTTTAACTTTTTGTCCTTTGACATTGTAAATATCAATAATAACATGGCCATCATTTTCCATAGAATAGCGAATAGAAGTTTCCGGGTTGAATGGATTAGGATAATTTTTATAAAGACCTGTTGCTAATGGTGTTATGTCGTTAATATCAGTCAACATAACCTCTACGGCATTACTTGGAGCAGAATCATTATTATCGTAGACAGCAGTTAAGTAATACTCAAATGCTTGAGGTCTTTCGAAATCATCAGTATAAGTTCTAATTTCTGGTGTATCAGTTTCAGCAATCAGATTATCATTCCTGTATATTTTATATCCACTGACACTTGGTAGTTGATTTTGTCTGAAAGTAGAGGCTGGACGAGAGTTTCCGATTTTAACATCATCGATAAACCAAACACTCCATAAACCTGTTCCTTCGGTATCATAAGCATTCCAAGCTATATCAACATTTTCGTTGAGATATTGGGATAAATCAACTTGGTATGGAGTATCCCACTCATTGAAAATTGGATTGTTTTCATTGTCGTAACCATAAGCTTCCATTTCAGAAAGATCTAGTAAAGTAGTCCAGGTTTGTCCATTATCTTGTGAGATTTTTACAGTATAGTGATCTCCATTTTCAGAACCTTGCATTGCATAGCTCCAAAATTCTAGATCACCTGTAACAAGCACATCTTCCAAGATTAACCATTCATCTTGATGAGTAGTAGTCCAGACTAAGCCTGCACAATAATCTCCAGTGTGACTACCAATGCTTGACCCTGGAGGTGGTCCTTGCATCCATGTGTAGGTATTGTTGACTTCTTGAAGTGTCCAACCAGCAGGAGGGAATTCATAACCTTCAAAATCTTCACTATCCATACCTGAACCACTTGGTGCTTCCCAAGTAAGAAGTGCTGCTGTGTCTTCATTGATAGGGTCAACTGTTAAGTTTCTAGGAGCTGCTAGTTCATAAGAAACCCCACGAACAGGTATTTGGCGTTCAATTCTGTTGGCGTTGTCAGATATACTTAAATAAGCCTCTTTCAATCTATCTTGAGTCGGTTCAAAGAACATCATAATTTGAATATTGTTATTAGGAGTAATTATTGCAGGTAGGACAGGCTCTTCAAAAGAGAAGTGGCTTGCATGATTACCAGCAAGTTCAATTTCATTAATAACAAGATTATCGTCACCAATATTGCTAATAGTAGCTATGATAGGTTCCGAAATAGCACCATTCAGAACATAACCGAAATCAAAGACATCTAGGTCAATATCAAAAACTGGGCTAGCAACTCTATCAGTAATATAAATATCATCTACAGCAGCACCATAAGCATTTGTTGTGTTATCTGTCTCATCTCTCCAACGAACATAAATTGTTTCTCCAGCATAAGCTTGAAGGTCAATAATCTGTTCAGCATAAGCACTCATAGGTTCTGCAGCTGATAGGAAAGCTTGAGTTTCCCAAGTTTGTCCTCCATCAACTGAAATTTCACAAAATGTAGTATCATGTTGGGCTATGCGATTTCTGAAATATTCCATATCATTATCAATCCATTTAAAATGCATCTGTTTTGGCTCATTTTCTGGAAGAATGATTGCAGGAGATCTAAGAATAGCATCAGTATAATGAATATAGCTAACACTAGCAGTGTATACACCTTCCGCAGCAGTTGTTGAACCTGCAAGGACTGACCATTGATTATCATCATTTTTCCAACCAAGAGGGAAAAATCCATCTTCAAAGCCAAAACTCCAAGGGAATTCTGATATTGAAGTATCAATAACATCTGCTGTAAGTTCAACAACAAGGTCATTATCAGCAAGATTATCTTCAATAGTTAAATCTGCACTTTTATAACCTGCTGTTTGAGAATAACTTTGTACGAAAACATAGAATCTTCTTCCCATACCCAGAGTAACAGGGAGTTCATTAGATGTTGTATATACAAAATCATCAGGATTTGAACCGGATAATGAAATATCTGTAATTTCTAAACCAGCAGCACCAGTATTGATGATTTCAACAAATTGAGATGAAGATGGTTCAAGTGAACTTACTGAACCAAAAGCAAGAGCTTGAGTTGAATAGGTCAATTCAGGTTCTTGAGGTGCAGTACGGATGGCAAAGTTATCGATATAGGCATTAACAAATGGATTAATGACTGTAGATTCAGCATAAAAACCTATTTGAATAATACCTGTGTAACTTGCTAAAGGTAGATTTATATGTGTACCGACAGGTGATATAAATAAGTTAGAATCAAAAGTAAGCAGAATATTACTTTCAGACCAACCAGATCCATCATTAAGAACAATATGAATTTTATCATCTTCGCTCAAAGCTACAGGATTTTGTCCGAACCAATCTGTCATTGAAATATCAAACTCAAGTTGATATTGATTATTAGTATCACCAAGATCAATAGGAGGTGTTATCATCCAATCTGCTAAGTTTTCACCAAAAGTAGATATTCTTGCAGAACCTTCAGTACCCATATTGCTGAAACCATCTGCTATCCATTCTATTTCTTCATCAATTAGTTGTGTATTTTCTGTGAGTAAACCAGTTCTTCCATACCAATTTGAAGGAAGCATTGTTGAAAAGTCTTCAAAGAAGGGAGCATAAAGAGTAACATCTTCAGCTGAACCTTGTAATGGAAGACTTTCATTTGCACCAGTATTTGTATTAAATAATAATTCTGCAGCACTAGTTCCTCCGGTTAGAGGACTGTAAGTTACTGTGAAATTATATTCTTGTAGTTGTGTCAAAGTTATTGGGAAAATTGAGCTATCTTCAAGTAATGAACATGTGAATGCTTGAGCTTGGGCACCAACAATTTCAACACTATTAATAATAAGGTCTTCAACCCCGATATTTGTAATACTTACTTGATCTGTAAGACTCTCGTGTACGTAAAGTTGTCCAAAGTCAATACTTTCTGGATCTACTTCCATTTCAGCTGCTTCACCAAAGTATCTGAGTGGACCACGAATGTTATCTATATAACAATATCCATAATTAGTTGCAGAAGTTTCTCCAGTTATACCAATATAATATATACCAGCAATAGAAGAAAGATCAACACTATAATATTGATATTCTTCGTTTAATTGAACACTTTCTAATAAGGTAAAATCACTTCCATTTTCAGAATATTCAATATGGATATAATCTACAGATGAGTTATCCCAATTTTTTGCTACAAAACTTAAAGAGTCACCATCTACAATATTAAGAACTGGTGTAATCATACGAGATTTAGAAGTTAAATAATTCCAGTTGGCATCTGTTGCTCTAGCTAGATATCCAGTACCATTACCTTGGTAAGTTCCCCATTGAGTAACTGTCCAATCAAGTCCTAGTATTGATTCAAGTCCCCAATATTCAGCAGGGAAAGTATCTCCCTCAAAATCTTCAACTAAAGAGTCAAGACTCATAACTATAACTTGGGTAGATTGTTCATTATTAGTAATATCATCATCTGCACTTAAGGACGCTGTTAAGTTTTCAAGTCCCATGAAGGCATCAGTTTCATGCATAACTACAAGTTCTTGACCTGCATTAACTGTCACTGTTTCAGAATGAATTTCAGTATCTTCAGCAAAATAAGTAATAGTTGCTGTTTGATTGTCAGTTCCACAATTTTCAATATATGTAGTTAGTTCAATAGACTCAATGCTGGTATAAGTTTCTCTATCAGCTTGGAAACGTACAATACTTAGGTCATTTGCTTCTGGTGAACCTAACTTAACATCATCAACAAACATTTTGAGCATGTTTGTAGAAACGCACTGAATACCAATATAAACAGTTTGACCTGTGTATAAAGCTAAGTTGTAGGAAAATTCAGTATATCCTTCGCCTATACTTTCAGTAGGTCCTAGATAAGTGTCAAAATCTGCAGGTGAGTTTCCACTAGTAGAAATTCTAACTACAAACTCAGCTGACGCTTCTGTACCAGAAGCTGCCCAAAACTTGAAGACTTCTCCTGGCTGAATTGTGATTTGTGGAGTAATTATCCAATCATCATTCTCTTCAGAATTGGAAAAAACTCTAGCATTTTGAATTCCAAAGTGAGCTGCATTGTTTTGTTCAATAGCCCACTGGTGAGAATCTTGGTCATTATTAACAATAGTCCATCCCTCACTAAAAGATTCGCCCTCGAAACTTTCATTGATTCTCCACTCGGCATTAACTAGGCCGATACTTATTAGCAATAAGACAAATAAAATTTTTTTCATCTTTTTACTCCTTATTTTTATCTTTTTCTTTTTCTTTTTCTTTTAAAAAATCTGGGCTAACACCTTGTTCCCAAAAAAAATCAAAAATACTTATAAACATATTTGCTAAATCTTTGTGTTCAATAATCATAGTTGTAAAAGCTGAAGACTCTGGTAGTTTATCTAAGAGCATCAAAAGTACAGATGATCTATCAAATACTGCCATCTTAAGAGGCAAAGTTGGAACTATCATAATTTTTTCTCCGGCTTGATGGAAAGCTAACATAGCTTCATTAAAAGAAGGATTACTAGAATCAGACATTTCATAGATTGATCTTACATCAATACCTCTTTCCATTAACTCCAGACCACTTTTATTATCTTCTATTCTGGAAATGTAAGGCGATTTATTAAAGAAGAGTACTTCCTCTTTTGCAGCCTCCATCATTGATAATATCTTACTATTTATAGCTCTCTTATCACGATAAACTTGAATGTAGTCTAAAGGTCCATTAGAGTCTTCTCTATTACCATAAAACTCAAGCAATTGTTTTGATAACTTGGTCATCTGCTTATTCTTCTTGTGGAAGGCTTCTTCTTGTTGCTTTTTCAAGATTGCAAAACCCTCTTCAGGGCAAACTGCAGTATATTTCTTAACTCTGCCTAAAATTTCTGTTACAAAAGACTTTTCACATAATTGTTTCAATATCTCGTAAACTTTTGAACGAGGAACACCTGAAGCACTAGCGATTTCTGTTGCTGTAAAGCTGTCTCTTTTCAGAAGATTAACATATACTTTCGCTTCATATTCTGTTAATCCTATGTCTGTCAGTTCTTTAATTAAATTATTTATTTTCATATTGCACCTGTCACTCTTTCTAGTGGTAACAAAAGAATAGCCCTGAAAATGTGTCAAGAATTTTCTCTTTTATTGGCTTACCCCCATTTTTGAGACAGTCAAATTGCTATACGTAATCAAGTTGGCAGGTATTCTTAATATTGGGAAACTGGGATAGATTATATTGGCAAGTCCTTCATTATTGCCTACTCCATATTTTTCTGCTAGTTAATAAAGATACTAACAATCAAGGGATAATCGACGGAAAATTTTCTTTATAAATACTCCTTTCTTAAGAGTGAATAGACAGATTCATCAAGATAACCCTTCCCCTCAACATAGACATAATCACGTAAAGTTCCCTCATAGGTAAAGGATAACTTATTAGCTATCTTAATCGATGCAATATTTCTCGGATCACAACGTAATTCTAAGCGATTAACTTCCAAACTTATAAATGCAAAAGTAATTACTGCTTTTGTGACTTCATAAGCTAATCCCTTATTCCATTGACTTCTAAGCAAATCAGCTCCTAATTCAATTCTATTAGACTTCTTGTCCCAGTAGTGAAGAGCAATAGTTCCTATCAATTTATCAGCTTTATCTTTGTAAAAGATACCCCATCTGTAGCCATGTCCATTAGTAAATAGTTGCTTCCATTTATTAATCAAATCTTGGGCTTGCTCAATGGAATTAATAGCATCAGACTGCATATACTTCATTGCTAATTGGTCAGAGTAAATCTCATATACTTCTTGAATATCATCTGTGGTGATTTGCTTTAAAATGCATCTCTCTGTTGTTAATGTTTTCATAATATTATCCCTATAATAGGTTTTTAGTTAATACTTTCACTTAGTTTTGCTTATTCGGTAGATTCTCAGTATAACTCCAACCCACTTGCCTTGGGCAGAAAAGTCAGGACAAACTTTTCAATTGATTTTTTTTCTGCCATACGCAGGCTGGTTATTTTCTTGATCATTTATACCTTTTTTCTTTATAATTTTTTGAAATAAGCACACTGCATTTTTGCAATTGCGTCCGCAGTGCGGACACAATTCTATTTAATTAATAAACATTAGTTTATACTTAGCCTATGACACACTCAAAAATATTAACTATCAATTGCTTTTACTCTAAAATCTGCAGTTAATAAATGCATTTGTTGAATTGCAATATTGTTTAACATCTTTAGTCTCTCTGTTTGTTCTACTTGTTGATTAATTAGATGGGCATTAATAGTTTCTAAGTTGGCAAGACAAACTAATTGAGAGACGTTAGCATAATCACGAATATTACCTTTTACGTTTGGATTTTGTTCTCTCCATTGTTTTGCTGTTTTTCCAAAGAGTGCTACATTAAGAACATCAGCTTCATTAGCATAATGATAGATATTTGTTTAGGTGTAAGAGAATCAGGAATCAGATTTTCTTTTATTGCATCAGTGTGTATTTTATAGTTAATCTTTGAAAGCATCCTTTTAGCTGTCCAACCAATTTGTGTGTGCTCTTCATCTTTTAGTCTTTGAAATTCTTTTATAAGATATATTTTAAATTCAGGACTAATCCACATACCAAATTCGAAAGCTATATCTTTATGAGCATAAGTTCCGCCATATCTACCTGCTCTAGCAACTAATCCAATAGCATTAGTTTTTTTTGCCCACTCTTTCACGCTAATTTTGTAGCTATTTAATCCTGCTCGACTTTTAATTATGGCATATTCGCCATAATTAAAATCAGGGTTGTGTACCTTTTCCCAAATTCCAAGAAACTCAACAGTATTTCTATTTCTAAGCCAGTCAGAAATAAAGAAATCTCCATCTTTTGCTTTTAGCATATCTGTTAATGAAATGTAGTCTTCTTCACCAATTTTAGTTATAGTAATAGTCTTTTCAAGAACCTCAATTTGTTTATTTTTCTTATCCATTATTTGCCTTCCAAATCTTTTACAATAACATATATATTACGTCTAAGTTCAGTCAGTCTCGCCACTATCACTTCAAACTTGGTATCCAGTTCAGTAGCATCAACCGCTACTCTGTGTTCTTTTTGCTTCACATAAGACGATAAAGCTATATTATAGTCATTCTTAGCTTTTGCATTTATATTAAAAAATAGTTGAGAAGGTAGAATATAGAAGCCTTTCTCTATAACAGTTTCATTTCGCCCAAACTCAGCTCTTTCTCTGTCTATACTGTTAGTCATAATAACCCTTGTTTTTATCTTTTTATATTAAAACCAGTTGATACATTATTGAGAAATTAGTCAATAATATTCTTAGTAAATAGTCAAATTATCAAGTTATTCCCTTGAAATGATTGTCTTTGGAGGGGTATGGACAGAGAGCATCTTAGCTCTCTGATGGGAACAATGATGCTTCTATTCCATATTAAATCCTCCTGTATACACCTGGAACTATCACTGAAGCTAAAATTTAAAATTCATTAGTACAGCAGAGGATTTTAAGAAGATGAAAAAATCAAAAAAGTGAGACAAAAATAAAAAAGGGGGGCTCATGCAAAAAGAATACAAGACAAATAAGTCTGTAACAACCCAAGAGCTGATAGATATTTTCAGTGGTAGGATTGCAAACAAAAATGTTACCTGCTTACATAACCCAATCCATTTGTGTAACGTAATCATATTATTAATAATTACATGATAATAAATACGGCTCTCTCTAGTAGAGTGGGCATAATTGAGTTCATGTGTTTGTTTTTGTCTAAAAGAGGATGTCCACATCAGCAAGATCAATAATAATATCGCCCTTTGTGGCTTCGTTTAAACTATGCCATCACAAGCCAGGACTAAGATATATCTTGGGCTAATATATACAGGGTCTAACGAACCCTGCCTATTAAATGACATCCTTTCGGGATTAAATAGATATTGATACCCCAATAATAAAAACAGAAGGGTTAAAATTATTTATCACATTTCCCGCTCTACTTTGGAGAGAGCCTTTGTTTTTAATGATCTCAAAGGGTTTCAAGAAAATGGTATCCCCGACGTGATTCGAACACGTGGCCTTTTGTTCCGGAGACAAACACTCTATCCAACTGAGCTACGGGGACACTTTTTGCTTAATATCCTTCTAGCCCATATTTGTCAAGAATTTTACGCTGACTGAGATAAATAGAGATAAAAGTCTAAAAATATAATTTGACAAGTTTATAATTTATCTTTAGAATGACTTTGCAATGTAACATAAGGGAGCTAAAATGACTAGATTTAGAAGATATCTCTCTCGAAAAGATGTCCATAAGAAGAAAATAAGAAGAACAGTAAGCAAAAGTAGCATTATGGAAGATATCTTCAGATCAATTCTCATTACTGCTTTTTCTCTAATTATTATCTTCATTATCATTTTAGGTTTCTATATGTTCAAAAGGAATATCAACCGTTCACTCGTAATGATTGAGCAGGAGACAAAAGCAGTTGTTACACAAACAGAGCACTATTTTAAGGATATTTCATCCATAGTTGATATAATGACCTACTCTCCCTGTTTAGTTAAAGCTGATAGTTCTCTTGAAGAGCGTCAGATGCTGGAAGATATTCTAGCTGAAATTGCAGTAAGTAACAATAACATTAATAGTATCTTTGTTGGCTATGAAAGTAATAAACTCTTGTTTAATGATTATTTTTCTAAAGATAATTTTCAGGAGCAGACATGGTATAGGAATGCTAGGGATTTAAGTCGAGGAGAATATAGTGTCAGCTTCACTTCTTTAACTAAGGGTGATTCAACAATATTTATACTTAGCAAGCCAATTTATGACTCTGATAATTTTGTAGGTGTAGTGGGAGTTGATTGTCGTTTAGACACTCTTTATGCAACACTTGAGTCTCAATCACTGTTTGAAACAAAAGAGCTTATATTAGTAAATGAGAAATATCATGCTATCGTAAGTCCTCACCCTAAACAGTTGCATTTAGATATTATAAATGCTCATAGAAAAATCTTTTATAATGATATTGTTAATTTAACACATAATAATGCAGGAAAGTCATATTTAGTCCAATCTCATAAGCTAAGTGGAGATGAGTGGTATGCCATATCCTTGATAGCAAGGAACGAGATTACCAAGCCAATTTTTCAAAGATTATTGCTTATGACTGCCATTATCATCATTTTTACATTATTAATCTCAAAAATATATGCCAAAATCTTAGGAAGAGTAATTGCCCGTCCAGTCATTGAAGTTTCTTCAGCTCTGAAAAGTTTAGCCAAAGGGAATAGAAAAGTTGAACCAATTAAAGATTATCCCAAAAATGAGATTGGGGTTATGGCTAAGAGTTTTAATACTTTTCTAGAAAATACAGAACTTTTAAAAGCAGATATTAATGAGCTGAAGGAGACTAAAGCTGATTTATCTTACTCCTTATCTCTCTTGAATGCCTCCTTAGAATCTACAGAAGATGGTATTCTTATTATTAATAATAAAGGTTTTATAAC
This sequence comes from Cloacimonadales bacterium (SeqCode), assembly GCA_963678375.2. Classification (GTDB taxonomy): domain Bacteria; phylum Cloacimonadota; class Cloacimonadia; order Cloacimonadales; family JAFGVF01; genus JAEKNW01. The sequence continues at coordinate 191,801 of OY782831.1, read as the reverse complement.
TAAATGGAATCATAGATTCCTAGAAATTTGGGGTATAACTGAAGCTGATTTAGAGATTAGGATTGATGAAAGAATATTACCTGATTTACAAGATAAGGTAGTTGATTATACAGCTTTTATAAAAACAATAGAAAATGCTCAAAATGATCCAGAAATGATAACTTTTGATACACTTGAGTTTAAAAATGGCAGAATTATTGAAAGGTACTCATTTCCACAAGAGGTAGATGGTAATATTGTAGGTAGAGTATGGCGTTATAGAGATATTACAGACTTGAAAAAAGCTGAAATCAGGTTAAAGGATAGTGAAGAAAAGCATAGGGTAATGTTTACACAAACGGTAGATGCTTATTGTATTATTGAAAACGGAGTTTTTATTGATGTCAATGAAGCTGCTGCTAAGATTCTAGGTTCGCCAGCTAAATGGCTAATAGGGAAAACGCCTGGAGATATATCTCCTAAATATCAACCTGATGGAACTTTATCTTCTGAAAAAGCCAAGAAATATATTAAAGGAGCATTACATGAAGGTAGGCAGACCTTCAAATGGATTCATCTTCGTTATGATGGGACAGAATTTCCTGCTGAAATTTCGCTAATAAAGATCAGGTTGAAGGCTAAGGATAGAGTGCTGGCAATCTGGAGAGATATTACTGAAGAACAAGAAATGGCTGAGAAATTAAGAACTAGTGAAGAGAATTTTAGACTGTTCTTTGAAACACTTAAGGATATGGTTTTTATAGCAGATTTAACAGGTCATATTAGATTTACTAATGATGCAGTAGTTAAAAAGCTGGGATATAGTCCTGAAGAACTAAAAGGAATGACAATACTTGATTTACACGAGAATGAAGAAGGATATAGGCTTGAGGATGTTACTAATTATTTGATTAATAATAAGGATAATTTCTGTCCTTTACCATTACTCAGCAAAAATGGTGTCTTGGTACCTGTCGAAACACAAACTTGGGTAGGAAAATGGGATGGTGAAGATTCTTTATTTGCTGTTTCTAAGGATATTTCAAAAGAACAAGAAGCTTTGGAAAAATTCAATAAGATATTTGATAATAATCCAGCTTTGATGGCCTTATCAAGCTTTCCGGAAAGGAAATTTGTTGATGTAAATGATAGCTTTTGTGAAGTACTAGGATATAGCAAGGATGAGGTTATAGGTAAAACAACCAGAGAATTAAGTTTAACTATGGAATTTTCAAAATTAGATTTAGCTACTGCAAAACTAATCAAAGATGGCAATTTTAGTAACATCCATATGAAAGTTAATACAAATAAGGGTAAAACTATTGAGGGTTTATTTGCTGGTGAACTTATTGAGTCAAACGGGAAAAAATTCTTCTTAACTGTGATGACAGATATTACCGATATGAAAAAACTGGATAGGAAGCTAAGAGCTTCTGAGCAGAAATATAGATTACTTTTTGAGAATATGACAACTGGTTTTGCACTTCACCAGATGATTTATGATGAAAATGGTAAGGCGATAGATTATAGATTCTTAGATGTTAATCCTGCCTTTGAAGACTTTACCAATCTGAAAGTCAGTCAGTTAATTGGAAAAACAGTAAAAGAAGTATTACCTGATACTGAGGATTACTGGATTGATACTTATGGTCAAGTTGCTAAAACAGGGAAATCAATTAATTATGAAAACTTCTCTTCAGCAATTGGTAAGTATTTTGAAGTAAAAGCTTTTAGTCCAGAAGCAGATAAGTTTGCAGTGATTTTCTCAGACACAACTGAACGGGTTAAAGCCCTGAAAGAATTAGAGAAGGAAAAAGAAGTAGCTCAAGCAGCAACAAAAGCAAAGTCTGAATTTTTAGCTAATATGAGTCATGAGATAAGAACTCCTTTAAATGGGGTTATCGGTTTTACAGATCTACTTTTAAGTACTGACCTTACTGAAAGTCAAAAACAATTTGCAGTAAATGCTAACACATCAGGTAAAGCTCTACTTGGAATAATCAGTGATATACTGGACTTCTCAAAAATTGAAGCAGGGAAAATGGAACTTGATATAATAAGTACATCCATAAGCGATATTTTAGAACAATCTGTTGATATTATTAAGTTTGCTGCCTGCAAAAAATCATTGGATGTTATTTTGAATATACCTGATAATCTACCTGAAAAAGCTATGGTTGATCCCCTACGATTAAAGCAAATATTGGTAAATTTATTAAATAATGCTGTTAAGTTTACTCAAGAAGGAGAAATCGAACTCAGTGCTAAATTTACACCACTAGCAGACAAATCAGGGAGATTTATCTTTTCTGTAAGAGATACAGGAATTGGCATCTCAGAAGCAGATTCCAAACTTTTGTTTAAGGCTTTTTCTCAAGCAGATGGTTCTATAACAAGACGTTATGGAGGTACAGGTTTAGGTCTTGTCATATCCAATTATTTTGCAAGTCAAATGGGTTCTCATATAGATTTTGATAGTGAAAAGGGTGTAGGAAGTGAATTTTACTTTGCAATAGATACTGAATATAGTGAAGGACAACTTACAAAAAGAGGAAAGTTTGCAGGTTTAAAGATTTTAATTGCTGAAAGAAATTCTCACTCTCTAGAAAAACTAAGAGCAAAACTAGAATATTGGGGAATGTTTGTTACCCAGACCACAAAATTTAATGAACTGAAAAATCTTATTACTTCAAATGCTTATAATATTATAATGTTTGATGAAAGTTTAATCCATAAAGAAGACTTTAGTATAGTCAAACATGCTTTAAAAGATAATGAAAAATTGAAGAGTTGCTCTACAATTATTAGCTACTGTCCTAATGATGGAATTGATATTGTAGAAATCTCAAGAAAAATTGAAGCAAATCATATTATGACAAAACCTATCTTGATGAGCCAGCTTTATTCAAGCATTGAAAATATTTGTAATAGAGATATTAAGCCTGACTTTAAAGTAAATAGAACAGATAAACCACTCCAAGAACTCCAAGCTGATAACCAAATAAAAATTCTGATTGCTGAAGATGTTGAAATGAACATGGTACTGATACGTGCTTTAATTAAAAAACTACTGAAGAATGTTGATATTAAAGAAGCCAAGAATGGTATGGAGGCGGTTCATATCTTCAAACAGGAAAATCCTGATTTAGTATTAATGGATATTCAAATGCCCGAACTGGATGGTTTAGAAGCTACTAAAGCAATTAAAAAGCTTGAGAAAAAGTCGGGAAATAATACACCAGTTATAGCCTTAACTGCTGGAGCCTTTTCAGATGATAAAGAAAAATGTTTAAAAGCAGGAATGGTAGACTTCTTAACTAAACCAATTAACGTGAAAAATCTTATAAGGGTCTTAAAGAAACATTTGGAGAATATTATCAAGTAAAATTACATATTGACCAAAGGACGAATTTCTTCTTTTTGAATAACCTCAGAAGAGTATTCGCCAGAATAGAGGCAGATCCCTTTGTCTAATACTATCAGATGTTGACATAAATGAGCAAAAGAAAGAAAATCGTGGGTAATAACACAGGTGGATTTTATGACTGATTCATGTAGATTAGCAATCAGTTTAACAATGCCTTTGCTTGTTACTGGATCCAAACCAGTTGTGGGTTCATCATAGATAAGGTAATCAGGTTCCATACTTATAGCCCTTGCTAAAGCAACTCGTCGCTTCATTCCACCTGAAAGCTCAGCAGGATACTTAGTAGCAATATTAGGCAGATTTACTTGTTCTAACAAACGCGTTACTCTTTTCTCTATCTCAACTTCATTCATTTTCGAGTGCTCAAAAAGGGGGAAGGCAATATTTTGATATACATCCATTGAATCAAATAATGCTCCAGATTGAAATAACATCCCAACACGCTTACGAAGCTGATATATCTCATCATTATCATGATAATTTACTAGTTTATTATCCAACTCAATCTGACCTGAAAAGTGTTTAAATAAACCTATGATAGATTTAATTAAGACACTTTTACCTGACCCACTGTGACCTAATATAACTGTAAATTTGTTTTCTGGAATTTCAATATTAATATCTGTAAGTACCGGATTATCTTCAAAAGCAATATTAAAGTTCTTTATTTCAATCAATTATTTCTACCTTTAATCCTTCTTTAAATCTACTGAGAGGTTTAACCTTTATTTTCTCTTTTTTCTTGAGATTATTGCCCTGATAATAAATTCTGACAAAATGATCAGATAGAGATGTCCACAAGTCATCATTTTGCTCTTCTACAATTGCTGATAAGAGGATTTTATCATGAAGAATTTTTTCTATATATTTATCTGTCAGAGCTTTAGATAAGTCTATCAGTTTATTGGTTCTTTCTTTTTTTATTTTCCCATTAATTTGATTCTTCATTTTATCAGCAGGTGTTCCTTTTCGTCTAGAATAGGTAAAGACATGGAGGTAGGTAATTGGTAATGAGGCAAGGAAATCGTAAGTTTCTTGAAAGAGTTCTTCAGATTCTCCTGGGAAACCGACTATTACATCAATACCAAAAGCTGCATAAGGGAAGATTTCTCTTAAAGTGTTTATGGTAGATCTAAATTCGTCAGTTGAATAATGACGATTCATTGCTTTAAGAATTGAGTCTGAGCCACTTTGGAGAGGAATATGGAAATGAGGTGTTATCTTTTTACTTTGTTTAAAGAAGGATAGCATGTCGCTAGTAAATAATTGAGGTTCTATTGAAGAAAGTCTAATGTTGTCAAGTCCTTCAATATTCTCTATATCAAACAGTAAATCGGCAAGTTGGTAATTCTCATAAAGGTCTTTACCATATAGCCCCATGTTAATTCCACCTAAGACAACTTCATGATAACCATTGTTGACTAGAATTAATATCTGGTCTAGTACATCTTCTTTCTTCCTACTTCTTGAATAACCCCGAGCGTAAGGAATAGCACAATAAGTGCAGAAGAAATTACAACCATCTTGAATTTTAACAAAGGCTCGAGACCTATCATACATCTCTGTAGCTTTCATTTCACTGAAATCTTTAAACTTCATTATATCATCAAATGAACTTTCTTGTGCCAAGTAAAGGTCGTAAATTATGTGTTTATGTTGATTATCAACAATGATGTCAATGTCTCCAAGTTTTAGTATTTCATCTTTATTCCGCTGGACAAAACAACCAGTAATTATTACACTAATCTTGGGATTGAGTTCTTTTTTCTTCAAAGCTTTTCTAATAGCATTTCTAGACTTAAAGTCTGTTCTATTAGTTACAGTACATGAATTTACTACATATACATCAGCATCTTGATTGTAGGACACATGCTGGAAACCGTTTTCTTCAAACTGGGCTATTATTCCAGCTGATTCATATTGATTAATTTTACAACCAAAAGTTGCTATAGCAATTTTATTCATAATATTCTTTTAAGAATCGGTAGATTACTCTACCATAATATTTATGTTCTTGTTTTAAAACTTTGCGAGCAATAATCTCAGGGCTTTTTGAACGATGTACTCTTATTCTTTGTTGAAAAATAATCTGACCCTGGTCATAATGGGCATTGACTTTATGAATGGTAATTCCAGAGAAGTGTTCTTGATTTTCGTAAACTTCTTTATGGACATTCATCCCATACATCCCCTTACCTCCATATTTTGGTAAAAGAGCAGGATGAATATTTATGATAGGTATTTTAATATTTGCAATGAAATCTTCCCGCAATAACTTCATAAATCCTGCAAGAACAATAAGATGGATCTTCTTAGTTTTTACAAAATCAGAAAGTTGCTCTTGATATTGATCCATGTCCTTGCAACTTATGAATTCAACAGGGATATCAAGCAGGTTGCATCTTTCAATAACTGGAGCTTTTTTGCTTGTAACAATAACAGCTTGAATACTTATTGGAAGCCTCTTTTTTTTAATATAGTTAGCAATAGCTAGCAGGTTAGAACCTCTACTTTTCCCTGAAGTCAAAACTACAATATTAAATCTATTCAATCTATACTCCTAGCAAAGTGATAACCCTCTGATTAAAGACAAGAGGGTAACTCTATTATTTCTCTTGATTTTTAATATCTATTTTAATAGCTAATTCTTCTAATTGTCTTTGATCAACTCGAGAAGGAGCCTGACTCATCAAATCAACTGCTTTCAAGGTTTTCGGGAAAGCAATTACATCTCTGATTGAATCGGCACCAGTCATAATCATAACAAGTCTATCAATACCTGGAGCAATACCGCCATGAGGAGGAGTTCCATATTTAAGAGCTTTAACAAAGAAGCCAAATCTCTTTTCTATTTCTTCCTGGTCAAAGCCAGCAATATTAAATATCTTTTGTTGAATATCTGCAAGATGACAACGAATTGAGCCAGAAGAAAGTTCCATACCGTTACAAACTAAATCATATAACTGACCTTGTATTTGCCCAATTTTGCTTGGATCATCAAAATAAGGAAGATGTTCTTCTTTTGGCATAGTAAACATATGATGCATGGTTTCCCATTTGTCAGCTTCTTCATCATATTCAAACATTGGGAAGTCTGTGATCCAACAGAAATTAAACTCTTTCGGATTATATAACTCTAACTCTTTACCAAAATGATTTCTTAAACCTGCAAGAACTTTATAAACAGTGGTGTTTTTATCTGCTCCGAAGAGAATCAGATCACCAGGCTCAGCCTTGGTTAGTTTTAAAATCTTCTTTTTTTCTTCTTCAGATAAGAATTTAGTTATACCTGCATCTAAACCATTATCAGTTACTTTACAGAAAGGTAAACCCTGAGCTCCCAAATGCTTGGCTATGTTTGTAAGGTTATCTATCATTTTTCTTGAGTAAGAAGCACATGCTGGCGCTACAATACATCTGACAGATCCTCTATTAGCAAAAGCATTTTGAAATACTTTGAAATCTGAGTTTGCTAGGATTTCTGACAAATTAGTGATTTCCATTCCAAATCTTAAATCAGGCTTATCACAACCATATTTGTCCATAGATTCTTGGTAGGGGATACGTTTAAATGGAATTTCTATATCAATATCAATAGCTTCTTTAAAGATGTATTTAAATAACTCTTCATTAATTTCGAATATTTCATCTTGAGTAACAAATGACATTTCCATATCAAGCTGAGTAAATTCAGGTTGTCTATCAGCACGCAAATCTTCATCTCTAAAACATCTAGCTATTTGAAAATAACGATCAAAACCAGAAATCATCAAGAGTTGTTTATAGATTTGTGGAGATTGTGGTAAGGCAAAGAAATTACCAGGATGAACTCTTGAAGGAACTAGATAGTCTCTTGCACCCTCAGGTGTGGATTTCATTAGAATAGGTGTTTCTATTTCGAAGAACCCACGACTACTAAGGAACTCTCTTATCTTCCAGATAATTTTATGTCTTAGAATAATATTTTTATTTAGGACTTTTCTTCTAAGATCTAAGAATCTATACTCTAAACGTAAATCTTCATCTGCAATTTGATTTTCATTAACTTGAACTGGAAGTGGTTCTGATACATTTAATAAATCTAAATCTTCAGCAATTACTTCAATCTCACCTGTTTCTAAGTTAGGGTTTGATTTATCTCTTTTAGTAATTACCCCAGAAACAGCAATTACATACTCATTTCTTAATTTATGTGCCTTAGTTATAACTTTTTCATTGTCTGGATTAAATACTATTTGAATTATTCCTGAATGATCTCTTAAATCAATAAAGATTAATCCTCCAAGATCTCTTCGGCGATGAACCCAGCCCATGAGAGTTACATTCTCACCGCTATTACTTATATTTAATTCTGTTGCAAAATGACTTCTTCTTTTTCCTGCTAATAAATCGAGCATCAATAACTCCTCTAAATTTATGTTTGAAGACACAATAAATATGTCTTATAAAGATTCAAGATTTTTCTTTAACTATGTGATAATTCTTTTTATATGATGAAGTACTTTCCATCTATTAATGAATTTATCAATCCTTAAAGATGAATGTTCGTTAGAGATTCTTTGTAGATAATTATTTTCTATCTGATGATTTAAACCATATCCCCCGAAAAGATAATCAATTTGTTTGCTTACATTCTGAAAAACTACTTTTTTTAAACCTTGGTCATTATGGGGTAAAGAACATAGAGAATAGCTTAAATTAAATCTAGTTTTGATATCATGCGCACTATCTACAATTCTCTTCTCTTGTTCTAGACTATTGAAATACTTCAATCTGCTATGATCACTAGTATGCCCACCTAAATAGTAGCCTGCATTTATCATTTCCTTAATCTCTTCAGTTGATAAGTAGGGTTTTTTCTCTGCTAAGTATTTTGCAACATCAATATCAGCAATAGTTAGCAATGAGTTGATTTTATCTTTATCATGGTTCTTAATAGCTAAGATCTGGCTTTTTATCTTGGTAACTTTACACTCAAGAACATAAGATAACTGCTGGTGAGTGAAAGGACTAAGATAGTCTAGTCTTGAGATAAGAAGGGAGATTTTTGCCCTAAAGAACATATCCTTATTATCAATAAAGTCATTATTAACAAAAAAGAAAGCAGGTATAGAAAACTCTTTTAATATGGGAAAGATGATGTTATAGCACTCAGAAAAACCATCATCAAAAGTTAAAACAAGTCCTCTTTTATTAGATTTAATTGCATTAAGGTCTAAAATATCATATTTTTTTACAAGCACCTCTAGATCCTTTCGGAAAGAAGCTATATCTTTGTAGGTATATAGATTTTCAACTAAAGGATTTCTTTTATTGCTTACTAAATGATAGTAGATAGGTATAATTTTCATGAGCTTATAGTTTTTGCATGCTAAATTGTGTCAAGTTATTTGAACAATCGAAATAAAACTTGACTTTTGAGAGTCATTTTTTCAAAGATAAATTAATCGGAGGTAGTTATGAAAAAGAGATTATTAGTTGCTACTGGTGGTGGCGATTGCCCAGGCTTAAATGCTGTTATCAGAGCTATTGTTAAGAGGTCTAAACTAGAGAGTGATGATTGGGAAGTAATTGGCTCAATAGATGCTTTTAATGGTATCTTGCAAGACCCAATGAAACTTGTTGAACTTACTCCTGAAAGAGTTGCTGGAATTCATGTCCAGGGAGGGACTATTATAGGAACTACTAATAAGGGTGGTCCTTTCGCTTGGCCAGTGAAAGATATAAAAGGGAAAATAACAACAGTAGATCGGTCTAATGACTTAATCAAAAGAATCCAATATGAAGGCTTTGATGGTGTTATTAACATTGGAGGAGATGGATCTCAAAGGATATCACAAAGACTCTTTGAAAAAGGCTGCCCTATTATCGGAATACCTAAAACTATTGATAATGATCTTTCTTTTACGGATTTTACTTTTGGTTTCCAAACCGCTGTTGAAATAGCAACAGATGCGATAGATAAATTAGTAACTACTGCAGCTTCACACCATAGAATATTTGTCTTAGAAGTTATGGGAAGATATGCTGGTTGGATAGCATTACATGCTGCAATTGCAGGAGGTGCTGAAGTATGTTTGATACCAGAAATACCTTATAACTTGGATAAAATAAAAGAAAGCTTAGTTGAAAGGATTAAAGATGGTCCTGGCTTTGCTGTTATTATCATTGCTGAAGGAGCTAAACCTATTGGTGGAGAAATGTCAAATGAAGGCTTTAAGAGTGTAGAATCTCATGAAGTTCATCTTAAAGGTGCTGGTGAAAGATTAGTCTGTGAAATTGATGCATTAGAATTAGGTGTTGAAACTAGACTACTTGTGCTTGGACATCTGCAAAGAGGCGGTATCCCTAATGCTTTCGATAGAATTTTAGCAGCACAGTTCGGTAGAAAAGCCTTTGAAATGGTCTTAAATAAACAGTTTGGTGAAATGGTCTGCTATACTCATCCAAATCTGACTAGTGTTAAAATAAAAAAAGCTATTAAGGAGTATAACCTTATAGACTTAGATAGTGATATAATAGCTACAGCTAGAGGATTAGATATAAATCTGGGAGATTAAAAAAAATCTAAGTTTTTTGCCTAAGTAGTTCCTTGATTGTTACTCTCTCAATAAGTTTCCAATGACTTATAGAGATAGAGACAATGAAGGATGAACTACAGACAATATCTGGAATATCAGGAACACCTTGCTGTTATATAAATTATAAGAGTCAGTATCTTACCCCCTTAACGATTATGACTTCTTAGCCATTTCGGAAAGTCCTGAATTTATTCATAACTGGGCTCTTTACTTCTAACCTGCTAATAGATTATACTATATAGTTACTGCTTATGGGGGAGAATTAGGAAGGGTTAATAGAATTTTATCTGAAAAAGAAGTTTGGACTAAAAGAGAATTAGACCAAAGACTTAGCAAATAGTGTGTTTTAGCTATAAAAATTATTCATTCAGAGTCTAGCTAATAAAAATATTGACATAATCAGCTCAATAAAAAAATATAATTATCTTGTATAAATTTATATTTTCTGAGGAGTTAAATAATTATGAAATCAATATTTGTTAAAGATATAAAGAACCATTTAGGTGAAGAGATTCATCTACGTGGCTGGGTTAGGAACATTAGAAAAAGCGGTAAATTGATGTTTATCATCTTTAGAGATGGAACAGGAGCAATTCAAACAGTGGTTTATAAACCAGGAATTGGAGAAGAGAAGTTTGAACTTTCAAAAACTCTAACTATTGAATCTTCTGTTGAAATATGGGGAAGGCCAAAAGAACATCCTAAGAAACCTGGTGTTTATGAGTTAGATGTGACAGATCTCAAACCAATTTGCATAGCACCAGAATATCCAATTAGCAAAAAGGAACACGGACCTGATTTCTTATTATCAAACAGACATTTATGGATTAGAGCTCCTAAACAATGGGCTAATCTCCGTGTAAGACACACTGTTTATCATGCAATTAGTCAATATCTTAATGAGAATTCTTTTACTCGTTTTGATTCTCCAATTCTGACTCCAAACCCATGTGAAGGATCAACAACTCTCTTTGAAGTTGAATACTTTGATCAAGGTTCAGCCTACCTTTCACAGTCTGGACAACTTTATCTTGAACCTGCAATCATGACTTTAGGAAGAGTTTATGATTTTGGCCCAGTTTTTAGAGCTGAAAAATCGAAGACTCGCAAACATTTAACTGAATTCTGGATGATGGATGCTGAAGCTGCATTTGTGGATCATAAAGAGAATATGGCTATCCAAGAAGGTTTAGTTAGACATGTAATTAGAACAGTTTTGGACAAGTGTCCTAAAGAACTAGAGATTTTAGAAAGAGATGTTGAACAGCTTAAGAAAGCTGATGCACCTTTTAGGGTTATGACCCATTATGAAGCAATTGAGTTTCTTAAGAGAAAAGGTTGTGATATTAACCATGGTGAAGATTTTGGCGCTAATGAAGAAGCTTTATTAACCGAAGGTAGTGATGTTGCTTTGTTTATAGAAAAATGGCCTAAAAAGATAAAAGCATTCTATATGAAACAAGATCCAGATAACTCAGAACTAGTATTAGGGTCTGATTTAATTGCTCCAGAAGGTTTTGGTGAAATAATTGGTGGTTCTCAGCGTGAAGATGATTACGATATTTTACTAGCTAGAATGGAAGAAGAAAAGTTAGATATTCAAACCTATGAATGGTATTTAGATATGCGAAAATATGGATCAGTCCCTCACAGTGGCTTTGGAATTGGACTGGAGAGATTAGTTCAATGGATGACCGGAACAAAACATATCAGAGAAGTAATTCCATTCCCAAGAATGATTTATAGAATCTATCCGTAAAAGACTCAACAAGTGTTAAGATAAAAAGATTTGACCAAGTTTAAGAGAAGTAATATTTTACAATGAGAAATAAAGGAAGTGATGGCTTTGATTACAATGGTAACAGTAACATAAAAGATAAATTATTAGAATTAAGCTTTTATACTGCTTGTTCTGCAACTATAGCAATTGCTGAATCCTTGATACCAAAACCTTTCCCATTTCTCAAGATTGGTTTAGCAAATGTTGTAATAATTTTACTTCTCATGAACCATAAAGATGTGTCAGCAATCCTTGTTTTGATTGGAAAAGTATTGCTATCTGGCTTTATTGTCGGAACACTGCTAATGCCAACCACAATAATTGCTTTTGCAAGTGGAATGACATCGATAATGATTATGCTACTTGCTAGAAATTTAAAGTTAGGCTTGAGTTGGGTAGGAATAAGTATCCTAGGGGCTTTAACCCATAATATTATGCAGTTGGTCACTGTTCGAATAATAATTATCTATTCAAATTCCATATTTGAGTTAACGCCACTCTTACTTCTATTAGGACTGGGAACAGGGACTATAACCGGACTGATAGCTATTGTCTTGAAGCAAAGATTAACATGGAGCTTTAATGAAAAGAAAAGTATTAAAAAATAGACGAGAAAAGTTTATCAGGTTAGTATTTATTTATTTCGCAATTCTCTGCATAATATCTGTAGGAATTGCTTATGGTGTATATTATTTATTTAAGATAAATGCTAACAATTTACCTTCTCCTTCCGAATTGATTAATTATGATATATCATTACCTTCCAAGGTCTATGATTGTAGAGGGGAAATAATTCATACTTTTGCTACTGAACAAAGAGCCTTAGTTGAATATAATGATTTACCTCAACATCTTAAGGACGCTATTACTTCGACTGAAGATAGTAATTTCTACAAACACTTTGGTATTGATCTTGTTGGTACTCTCAGGGCCGCTATCACAAACTTGAAAAGGGGTTCTGCTTCTCAAGGAGCTTCAACTCTTTCTCAACAGCTAGCAAGAAACCTCTTTTTAAGTCATGAACGTTCTTGGATTAGAAAGATTAAAGAAGCGATGGTTACTCTTTTGATTGAAAAGGAATTCTCAAAAGAAGAGATAATGGAAATCTATTTCAACAAGGTCTATATCGGTGAAGGTGTTTATGGTGTTGGAAGAGCATCTATGTATTATTTTGGTAAGGATGTAAAAGAATTATCAATCGCGGAATCAGCTACTTTGGTTGGGATGTTACAAAGACCAAACTACTTCAATCCAAGAAAAAGAGTTGAGAGAACTACTGAAAGAAGAAACTTGGTTCTCTATAGAATGTATAAAACTAACAAAATCAGCAAAAAAGAATATTTGGCTGAGAAGGCTAGTCCTTTAGTTTGCATTGATCGTGATTATGATGAACTTGACTCTTTCTACCTTTATTATATAGGAAATGAAATCGCCAAGAAATATGGTAAGAAAGCACTTTATGAAGATGGTTTATCTATTCATTTAACTTTAGATTGGGATTTAACTCAGTATGCAGACACTCTGCTTAATGAACAATTAACTAATATTGAAAATGAACTAAATTATGAGATAAAATATGCTGATTATGATCCAGATGTAACTGATATTAAAACTCCTTATTTGCAAGGAGGAATTTTTCTCTTAGATGCTCATACTGGTAAAGTAAAAACTATGTTAGGTGGTAGGAACTTCAAACACTCAAAACTCAATAGAATAATGCAATCTCGCAGACAGGTTGGTTCAACTATTAAACCTATTATCTATACTGCTGCTATTGAAAATGGTTATACTGCTTCTACGGTTATTAGAGATGATGATTTCAGAATAAGAATGTTTGGTTGGGATAAAATCCCACATCTTGAAGATGCTCCAGATTCTTTACTAGCAGATTCAACTTATGTGGATTCGCTGAAAAAACTAGAGAGAAAATATTTATATCGACCTTTGAACTACACTAGAAGTAAAGGTGGATATATCACTCTAAGAAAAGCTATAAGAAATTCTTATAATATTTATGCTGTAAAAACAATGTACGATATTGGTAAGAGTACTGTTTCAAAGAAAGCAGATAAGTTTGGAATAAAAGTACCTCCCTACTATTCTTCAGCCTTGGGAACACCTGAATTAAAACCAATTGATATGATTACTGCCTATACAGCTTTCCCAAATCAAGGGCGAAGAGTTAAACCTATTTTTATAGATCGAGTTTATGACAAATATGGTAATCTGCTTCAATCTTCAACCACAGAAACTATTCATGTCTGTGAGCCTGATGTAGCTTATATAATGTCAGATTTAATGAAATCAGTTACCAAACCTGGTGGAACTGCTGGTTCTTCTTTTCATAAACCAGAAAATAGGGAAATTTACCCTTGGACTTCAGCTGGTAAAACAGGTACAACAGATGATTATAGGGATGCTTGGTTTATTGGTATGAATGGTCAGTATGTCTTGGGTATTTGGACAGGTTTTGATAATTATTCTGCCCTCAGCGGAGATTCTTTAACTGTTCAGTTTGACAGTCTTGGTCATAAAATAGATGGTATTGGTGATGGGATTGGTGGTGGACATGCTTGTGCTCCAATAGCTGCACGAATTCTCTCCAGATTAATTATCAATGATAACGGGGGAGAAATGCCTCCTGCAAATGATTCTCGTTATGATTTTACTAAACCAAACTCTATTGTTGAAGAATATATTAATCCTGAAACAGGTTTTAGAACTCTTAATAAAAAAGAGGGTATTAAAGAGGTTTTTTCTTCTAGGTTAAGATTACCACAATTGCAAAGACCTGGACTCAAGTATAACTTCCCTCCTCTCTATCGTTATGATGATCCAAGTCCTCTAATCGTAGATGAACTAAATAACTAGGAGCCTAAATGATAGCAACAGTAGTTATCTATATTACCTTGATAGCTGGATTTCTTTATTTTCTTTTATCAGTAATGTATTCTTGGTCTTTTTCACACTTAAAAAACAAAAGATCATTTAAAAAAAGATTGGTATCAGTAATTATTGCAAGTAGAAATGAAGAGAAGACCCTACCGCGCTTGTTAACTCTGTTAGTTAATCAAACTTATCCAAATGAATTATTTGAGGTGATTATTGCTAATGACGGTTCCGAAGATAAATCTGAAGAAATAATACAGGGATTTTCAAGCAAATTTCCCTTTATAAAATATTTTAATGTTAGTGACAGGGAACTAGCTATAAGTCCTAAAAAAAATGCTCTTAGCCAAGCAATAGCTATTTCAAAGGGGGAAATCTTGCTCTTAACAGATGCTGATTGTTTCCCTAAAAGTACCTGGATAGAGTCAATGGTCCAAGCTTTTACTGATGACGTTTCAATGGTAGCTGGTTATTCATCTACTGAAATTGATTGGAAAAAAGCATCTTTTGTTCAGAAATTCGAACACATTGATTTGCTATGTTTATATATCGGTTTAGCTGGTGGTTTTGCTCTAGGAAAGCAATTCACTGCCATAGGACAAAACTTAGCATATACAAGAGATGCTTATGAAAGAGTAGGAGGCTTTGCTAAGATTAATCATTTAATCTCAGGAGATGATTGTAATTTCTTACAGTTAGTTAGAAAAGAAGGGATGCAGATTAAATTCAATTTTGCTCAAGATAGTTTTGTTAAGACTAAAGCTATACCAAGTTGGAAAAAACTCTTTAACCAGCATAGTAGGTGGTTTTCTAATCTTAAACTTATGTTTAAAATGAATACTGAGTTTTTCCTAATTTTAGCAGGATTATTTATCTTCTATGTTGGAATAGTTCTAACTCTTTTCATTGATTGGCGGGTCTTTGTTATAGCATTATCGTTAAAGTTTGTAGGGGAACTACAAATGTTCTATTTTGCTTACCCAATATTTAAAACAAACAGAAGATTGATTTGGTTCTATCCTATTTGGATGGTGATTCAGACGATTTTTAATATATTAACAATATTTATTGGCCAGTTTAATTGGTTTGTATGGCATGGAAAAAAACAAAAAATTGCCAAAAGGAAACATAATGAAGTACTTGATAGTTGATGATTTAAAATTAAAGTATTCTGAAATTGCTCCCCTAAAATCTCAATTGGATATTAGAGCGGGAGTACTCAAACTTCGTCAGAAAATTGAAGGATACCTTGGTATTGATGAGGTTTCTTTAATAATAGATAATAAGTTAGAAGAATTATATAAAGAAAGACATAATGATAAGGAAATAAACCAAATTCCTCAAGGTAATATCTGCTTTATAAATGGTAGATTAAAGATAAATGAGCAACTAGCTGAAGTAATTGATAAGATGGGGAATGAATCAATTCTCATGAATGAAAATCGGGACTTCCTTGCAGTTAAAATTTTCAGTGATAAAGATGAATCTTGTGATAGTAGTAGATTTCTTCAAAAAGATTTTCAACATCTTAAAAAGGAGATCACCCGTGCTGATTTATGGCTATCATTAGATGAGATAGTGGAGTCAACTAAGGAATGCATCAAACAAGATTATACAGACTTCTTTTATGATAAAGACAACTACTCTGAAACAGAACAAGGGGTGACTGTGATAAATCCTTACGATGTTTGGATTGGCCAAGGAGCAGTACTAAAGCATGGAGCTGTTCTAGATGCTACTCAAGGTCCAATCATCATTGATGAGGGAGCTGTCATTGGCTTAAATGCTACTATTGAAGGTCCAGCTTATATTGGCAAAGATTCTATTATAAACGCATCAACTAGCATTAGAAATGGAGTCGCAATTGGTAAAAAGTGTAATATAGGTGGAGAGATAGTTGCATCTATTATTCAAGCCTATACAATGAAACCTTTCAGAGGGTGTCTGAATAGGTGTTATGTTGGAGAATGGACAAAATTTGAAGCTGGATTATCTATTGAATCAGATTTTTTTATTGATAAAAAAGTAACCAAAATTCGGGATTACTCCCTTGTTTTTGCCTTTAGCAATTCTACAGATGAAAATATTTGTCAATATCAAGAAGTGCGAGGATCAAAATTAGAAATTATCAAGTTTGACAAAAAAGTTAAGTTTAGCAAAATAGAACATAAACTCTTAAAACAATATTTAAATGAGGAAGCTTAATGACAAAATATATTGAAATTGAATTTAGATCAGGGAAAATTGCCTATATCAAAGTTGATAAGGATTTAGAATTAAGGCCTGACGATTCAATAATAATTGAGGTAGAACGTGGAATAGATTTTTGTAGTATTCTGAGTACTAACATACCTCAAGAACAGATTGATAGATTGAAGAGTGAATATAAAGAGTATAAATATGTGAGAATGGTTGAGGATAATGATTTATCAGCTTTAACTATTATCCAGAATAAAGAAGAAAAAGCTAGTGCAACATTTTTAGAAATCCTAGCTAAGTATGATTTTGAAATGAAATTAATTTCTACTGTTTATCAATATGATGGTAACAAACTTACCTTCAATTTTACTGCAGATGGAAGAATTGATTTTCGTCTCTTTGTTCGAGAACTAGCAAACATTTTTAAGACAAGAATTGAACTGCATCAAACAACTGGAAGAGATGAAGCCAAACTTCTAGGTGGATTTGGTATGTGTGGAAAGGTTTATTGTTGTGCATCTTTCATGAGAAAGTTTAATCAAGTTACAATAAAAATGGCTAAAGACCAAAATTTAGCTGGTAATCTCTCCAAAATTTCCGGTCCTTGTGGTAGGTTATTATGCTGTTTACAATTTGAAGAAGAATATTATGAAGAAGTAGCAAAAGATTTCCCAGTTATAGGAACTAAAGCTCTACTTCATAAACAGATGTGGTATGTCTTCAAGAATGATTATTATAATAAGAAAGTTTATCTTTCAGCCCAAGATCAATCAATGGAAGTGATTGATTTAGAAGAATTTAAAAAGAAAGCAAAAATAAAGTATGTGCCAGATGATGAAGATATCAGCTCAATCCCAGGATCGTATTAATTTATTAGACCTAACTCCTGTTGAGTTTTACCAAAGGATACAGGACTTAGGTGAAAGTAAATTTAGAGCAAGTCAAGTATTAGACTGGGTTTATGATAAACAAGTTTATGACTTTGCTGAGATGTTAAATCTGTCAAAAGAACTTAGGAATAAACTTAAATCACATTTCCGATTAAATCTTCCCCAAGTCAAAGAATCTTATAAATCTAAGGATGGATCTGTTAAGTTTCTTTTAGAATTATGGGATCATTCAGTGATAGAAATGATATTAATGCCTTCAGAAAAGAGTGCTACCCTTTGTTTATCTTCTCAAGTGGGTTGTTCCAGAAAATGTAAGTTCTGTGCGACTGGTAAATTAGGGCTCAAGCGCAATCTCCAAACTTCAGAAATTATTGGTCAGTTACTATTAGCAAAGAAATATATCAAAGATAGAAAGCTGACAAATGTTGTGTTTATGGGAATGGGTGAACCACTTGATAACTATGATAATGTTGTTCAAGCAGTTAGGATTTTTACAGATGAAAAAGCAGTTAACTTAAGATCGCGTAAAATCACAATATCAACTTGTGGTCTTATTCCCAAAATAAACCTCTTAGCTAACGAAGATATTAAAGTAAAGTTAGCTGTATCTCTAAATGCTGTATTAGATAGTAAAAGAGATGAAATCATGCCAGTTAATAAAGTATTCCCTTTATCAGACTTGAAGAAAACCTTATTGGATTTCAGACATAAAACATCCTATAAGATTACCTTCGAGTACGTTATGATTAAGAATTTTAATATGGGGAATGATGATGTTAGAGCTTTGTTGAAATTCCTAGGAGATCAATCATGCAAATTAAACTTAATTGCCTGGAATCCTGTTGAGGGACTTGATTATGAATCTCCAAGTGAAAAGGAAATTGAAGAATTCAAGGCTAAACTTTCACAACTTCAATGCCCTATTATCCAGCGGGATAGTAGAGGAAATGATATAAAAGGAGCCTGTGGCCAATTAGCAGGTACAGTTAAAAAGTAATAAAGGAAGGTCTTATGGAAGATATTAAAAAAATAGCTATTGAAGTTCTAGGTATAACCGATCCTAAACCTTGTAAATGTGGAGGCCAACATCAAGTATGTTTAGATTGTAGAGTTTGTAGAGCAAATAATAAAGATCAAATAGCTAGTGATTTTGATCACTTAGCACAATATATTGATCATACTATCTTAAAACCTGAAGCCAATGAAGAATCTGTAAATGCAATCTGTAAAGAAGCTGATTATTATCTTACGAAATCTGTTTGTGTTAATCCTTTATATGTCAAACTTGTTGCTAAAAACTTGCGAAAAGTCTTAACTTGTTCAGTAGTTGGTTTCCCTTTATCCAATTCCTTGACTGATACAATAATTACAGAAACTAAACAAGCAATTTACGATGGTGCTAATGAAATCGATATGGTTCTCAAAGTAAACTGGTTAAAAGATAAAAAATATTCTCAAGTGCTTGAAGAAATAAAATCTATTTCACAAACTTGTGCTGATATGGGAGCAATCTTAAAAGTTATCTTTGAAAACTGTCTGCTTACGAATGAAGAAATAATCATAGCAGCTCTTCTCTCTAAAAAAGCTGGTGCAGAGTTTATTAAAACATCTACTGGCTTTAATAAAAGTGGTGCAACTATCGAAGATGTTTCTTTAATGAGAAAAGTTGTAGGCCCTAAAATAGGTGTAAAAGCTGCGGGTGGAATAAGAGACCGTGAAACTGCTATTTATATGCTTAAAGCTGGTGCTAATAGGATAGGGGCAAGTGCTACTGTAAAAATATTAAAGGATGAGTATGAAGATTAATGTCGCTGGTTATAATATTGACAAAAGTTTAATTGATAAGCTAGATAAAACCCAAGCTACTCCTGAGGTAATATCAGCTGCTTATGCTCGAATTTCAAGAAGCAAGAAAGATGTTTCAGCTCTTCGTAAACAGGCTTTGGGAGAGGTAGAAAAGGCTAGAAAGTCTAACGATAGTATAATTTTCGAGATGGGGCATAGCTCTATTGCAGAACATGTAGTATTTAATTTAGATATCTTAGATGTTTCTCGTTATCTTACTGAATTTATCCAGAAGTCACGTCTAGCTTCTTTTACCGAAAAATCACAGCGTTACGTCACTTTTACTTCAGCCTACTATATTCCTGATGTCCTTACAGATCAATTAAGAAAAGAGTATGTTGAACTTATGGATTTCCTTTTCGCTAGCTACGAAAAAATGTTTCAAGCAGCTAAGGATAATCTTATTAAGCAAAACTTTTCTGGTTCAAAAAGAGACTTAGAGGGGAAGGCAAAAGAAGATGCACGTTATATTCTTCCTTTAGCTACACTAACTCAAATGGGTGCAACTATAAATGCCAGAAGTTTGGAACGATTGTTAAGAAGATTAGATGGTTGCGGTCTTTCTGAAGGTAAACTCCTTAAGGATTTAATAGTTAAGCAGGTTAAATCAATAGCCCCTTCTGTTATAAAGTATACAGATGCTGAAGCCTATGAAAAATTCCAAGGCAATATACCAGCCTTATCGAATATAGATAATGATTATCATTGGAAACTTAATTTCTATACTCCTAAGACTGATATCAAGATTTTAGCTTATTATATGTTTGAAAACTGCGGTGAATCAATAGAGAAGATAGAAAACTACCTATCATCTCTTTCTTATCCTGACTTAAAAAACATGTTCAAATCTATATTTGAAAATATGAAAGCTTATCATTTACCTATTAAGGCTTTCGAATCAGCAGAATTTGAATTCCAATTTGATATTTCAGCATCTTGCTATGCTCAGTTAAAGAGACATAGAATGGCTACAATAATAAAATCACAATATAAAATAAGTGATGGTTATGTTATTCCACCACAACTCAAGCTTTTGAAGCAAACAGATGTTTTCCAAGAAGCTTATGAAAAAATATCTGGTCTTTTTTCTAAATTAGATGAAGAAATTGCTCCATATATCCTAACTAACGCCCACAAAGTTAGAGTTGTTATGAAGGCAAACTTGAGAGAGCTTTATCACTTTAGTAGATTGAGAAGTGATAAACATGCCCAATGGGAAATTCAAGAACTTTCTGATTTTATAACCCAGAAAATCCAAGAAGTTGCGCCATTATCTGCTTCTTTGATGATGGGGAAAGATAAATTCAATCAGAGTATTCTTGTTGATGTTAAAGACTAGTGTTTAGCTTAACCATTAAAACACACATTTAACTTACATTTAAGATTTACTTGAGGAAATGCTAAATTTGACTTTTATAGCATTTCCTCAATTTTTTTTCTAGTTTTTTTAAGTAATATTACTCCTTGACTGCTACTCTCTCCACCATGACCTAGAAAAACATAAGGAGAGTAACATTGGAGGAAATATGAAAATAGGGTATTAACATAACTAAGGCCCTACTGCAGCATTGGGGATAAAACGTGAAGACTCTATTTTAGCAATTGCTATAGTAGATTGCTAGTAATGCGAAAATATATCCAAAATAGCAATTATCATAATTATTTTGTCAGTAAAAATCAGTTATATGTTAATAAAACTAGGTGCTTGAAAGGTGCATTTTAACTAGCTATTCTCATACTAAATTTACACTTATAGAAAGATAAAAAAATATTTTTCTATTTTTGGAAAAAAAATTGCTTAAATTTCTTGACAAGTAAGCTCAAATTCATTATTTTATGTATATGGATAAAACAATAAATCACATAGAAGCTAAAAATTTAGTTAAAATATACGGTAAGCGAAGAGTTGTCAATGATTTGAGCTTAAACATCTCACAAGGAGAAGTTGTTGGTATTCTAGGTCCTAATGGAGCTGGTAAAACAACTACTTTTTACATGATTTTAGGCTTAACCAAGCCAAACAAAGGTAAGGTTCTTTTCAATGATACTGACATTACTCACAAACCAATGTATAAAAGAGCCCAGCTAGGAATTGGCTATCTTGCTCAAGCTCCATCTATCTTCCATAAATTAACAGTTGAACAAAATATCTTAGCTATATTAGAAACTGTAGATGTGGCTAAAAAAGATAGAAAGAAAATGTTAGACGATTATTTAGCTGAATTGAATTTAACAAAAGTAGCTAAACAAAAAGCTTATACTCTTTCTGGTGGAGAGCGAAGAAAATTAGAAATAACACGTTCTCTAGTAACTAATCCCTCATTCCTCTTTATGGATGAACCCTTTGCAGGTGTTGATCCAATTTCTATCAATGATATTCAAGATATTATACTCAAATTAAAATCAAAAAATATCGGAATAATGATTACAGATCATAATGTTACAGAAACTCTAAAAATTGTAGATAGGGCTTATATTACTTTTGAAGGGCAAATTATGGTAACTGGAACATCTGATGAACTGATAAATAACCCAAAAGCACGAGAACTCTATTTAGGTGATAGATTTCAAAGTAATACAGTGGTAAGATAGATACATGTTAGATCAAATATTAACGATAAAGCAGAAACAAGAGCTAGCACTCAAACCAAAGATGCTTCAATCTTTGCAGATGCTAACTTTACCATTAATGGAACTTGAACTACATCTTAAACAGGAGATAATGAAAAATCCATTGCTTGAGATGAGGGATATAGATGATTCGAACAGTGATGATGATGTTATTCGAGATGAAGAAGTTACTGAAGAAAAAGAAATGGGCGAAGAAAATGATGAGGTTTCAAAAACTTTAGAAGAAGCTCAAGAACTCACTGAAATTTTGGATTCATGGAATGAATTTCATCAAATGACTAACCATAATAAAGACTACTCATATAACAAAGATGATGATGATGGTCCGCTTTATGAGAAATACTTAAAAGCTCCTGAAGATAAAATGGCAGAATACCTTTTGCAGTTATATTCTTATCCTATGAATGAAGATGAATACGACTTTGCAACTTATCTAATTGATTCTGTGGATCAATATGGCTTTATAAGAGATAAAGATTTTATTCAAGAAGTTGCAGAAATATATGAAATAAATATCAGTAGAGCCGAAGAAATACATCAGATAATTATGTCATTAAACCCTAAAGGTTTAACAGCCTGCAATATGTCTCAATGTCTTATTTCTCAGTTAGATGAGGAACAGAAGAATAACAAGTTATTGGTATCCATACTTGAAAATGATTTTGAAGATTTGATCCATAGACGTTATCAGAAATTAGCTGCAAAATATCAAGTTTCCTTGGAATATATAACTTTCTTGAGAGACCAGATTGCTAAACTGGACCCAAAACCTGGACTTAGACTAGTAGTGAGCAACGATAAATACATCACCCCAGATGTAATTGTTCGAGAAGTAGGTGATGAATTTCAAGTGATAGTAAATGACTCTTATTCTCCCAACCTAGTAATAAATTCAAGATATAGAAAGTTAATAAACTCTGCTAGTGTTGATAAAGAAACTGTACACTACGTTAGAGATAAGATTAATTCTGCAAAGTTCTTGATTAAATCAATGTATATGCGGGTTAGGACATTAGAACGAGTGATGACTTCTATCATTAAACACCAGTACGACTTCTTCTATAACCAAACTGGCGTATTACTACCACTTAATTATTCTTCAATTGCAGAAGATATCGGAGTAAGTGAATCAACAATTTCCAGGGTTGTTAAGGATAAATATGCTGATACTCCTTTCGGTATCTATCCTCTTAAGAAGTTCTTTACTTCTACTGCAGGTCTTGATAATAATTTTGAGTCTATTTCCAGACAGAAAGTAAAGACTTTTATCCAAAAATATGTAGATGCTGAAAATAAATCCAAACCTTTGACAGATCAAGATATTGTTAAAATGCTCAAAAGTGATGGTTTGAATGTCTCAAGAAGAATTGTAGCTAAATATCGTGATGAATTAAATATTTTAAATAGTAGATTAAGGAGAAACTAATGAAACACTATAAAGTAGCAATTATTGGTGGCGGTCCTGGTGGCTATGTTACCGCATTAAGGTTGAAACAATATAATATTGAAGCTGTTGTTTTTGAAAAAGAAAGATTAGGAGGAGTGTGCCTTAACTGGGGCTGTATTCCTACAAAAACTTTAGTTAAAACTGCTGAACTCTTTTCTGAAATCAAGGAAGCTAAAGAGTTTGGGATTAATTTAAATAATCCAGAGATAGATTTTTCTCAGATATATAAAAGAAAAGATGAAGTTGTTGAAAAGTTGGTTGGTGGGATTGAATTTATGTTCAATAAACAAAAGTTACCTCTTGTTAAGTCTCTAGTAACCAAGATTAGTAAACAAAATGATCTCTTTCATATTAGTTCAGAAGCAGAAGAAGTAACTGCTGATTTTGTTATCCTAGCCACTGGTTCAAAACCAACAGAACTTCCTTTTATGAAATTCGATCATAAAAAGATTCTTAGTTCTAAAGACATACTCCAATTAGATCAACTCCCTAAATCACTAGCTGTTGTTGGTGGTGGTGTTATTGGTTGTGAATTCGCCTCTATTTTCCAGCAATTAGGTAGCCAAGTTACTATAGTTGAGTTCCTTCCTAGACTCTTAGCTGGTGAGGATGAAGAGGTTTCTAAAAGAGTGGCGATGGCTTTTAAAAGAAATAAAATGAAACTTATTCTTAAGAAGGGCGTTAAGTCTTATGAAGAAACAGAAGACGGGATTAAGCTGGTTCTTACTGATGATAAGACTCTTGACGCTGAAAAGGTTTTAGTAAGTATAGGGCGTTCGCCTTCTTGTGATATTGAATTTGATAATATTGAACTTGAAAGAAATAAAGGATCGATTGTAGTTGATGAGTATATGCGAACTGGTGTTGATAATCTTTATGCTATAGGTGATTTGAATGGGAAGCAGCTTCTAGCTCATACAGCTTCCAAACAAGGGCTTTTAGTTGCTGAAATTATTAAGAGTGAACTAGAAGATAATCCGCATGATATTGATGCAATTAATTATGTGAATGTACCTCGCTGTACTTTTACTAACCCTGAAGTAGCTTCAGTTGGTCTTACTGAAGAAGAAGCTAAAGAAAAATATGGCGAGATATTAGTAGGTAAATTCCCTTATACTGCTAGTGGTAAAGCTATGGGTATGGGAAATACTTTTGGCTTCGCTAAAACGATAGTTGACAGTAAGACTGAGAGAATTGTTGGTATGCATATTATTGGATTGCAAGCATCCGAACTCATAGCCCAGGGTGGCATCTTAATAGGCAAAAAGGCTAGTGTACATGATCTTGAGAAGATAGTCTTTGCTCATCCTACTTTATCAGAAATTGTAATGGAGTCAATTGAAGACACAATTTCTTTGTCTGTTCATAAAATTTGATTATAATATAAATATAAATTAGAGGTTGGTAATGTCGATGAATAAACTTAGAAAGCCTGACTGGTTGAAAGCTAATAGATTAGGCAATGAACAAGCAAACATAGTTAGACAATATCTGTCAAAATTTAATCTGCATACAGTCTGTAATTCCGCTAGATGTCCAAATCAAGGTGAATGCTTTAATCGTGGTACTGCTACATTTATGATTTTAGGTGAAGTATGTACTCGAAACTGCAGATTTTGCGCAGTTGATAAAACTAATGCTCTACTTCCTCCTGATCCTTTAGAAGCTATTCACATAGCAGAGTTATCTAATGAGATGAAACTAAAACATATAGTTGTAACTACAGTTACTAGAGACGATTTACCTGACGGAGGAGCATCACAATTTGTCGAAGTACTTGATGCTATTCATGACAAATGCTCTCCTAATGTTACAACAGAAACACTTATATCTGATTTAGAAGGCAATTGGGAAGCTCTCAAGCAAATCATAGATGCCAAACCAACTGTCCTAAATCATAATGTTGAGACAATTAAGCGACTATATCCAGAAGTGAGACCAATGGCTGACTACAATAGATCTCTTCAACTACTTAAAAAAGTTAAAGATATTAATCCTGAGATTATAACTAAAAGCGGTTTTATGGTAGGTTTAGGAGAGACCGAAGATGAGATTAAACAACTTCTCAGGGACCTATATGAACATAAGGTACAGGTAGTTACAATCGGCCAATATCTCCAACCAAGTCGTGATCATATCCCTGTTAAAGAGTATGTTCACCCAGATATTTTTGAAAATTATAGAAAATATGGTGAAGAGCTAGGTTTCATCTTTGTTGAATCCGCTCCTTTAGTAAGAAGCTCTTACCATGCTGAAAGAATACAACAATATATAACAAAGTAGGAGGCTTTATGCATATTACAATAACTGCTCGCCATTTCGAATTAACTAATGCAATCAGAGACTATGTTGAAGAAAGTTTGATCAAACTAAAAAGATATTTTGATCATATTATCACCATTCATGTTACCCTTGCGGTAGAGTCTAGTAGGAATCAATGCGAAGTTGTTTTGCATGCTTCTAAATTTACATTGCAGAGTAATAGCGAAGCTATGGACATGTATATTGCTATTGATGAAACAGTAGAAAAAATGGAAGCCCAAATCAAGAAACTTAAAGATAAAGTAACCGACCATCACAAAAAGGGATTAAAAGATAATTTTGATCCTTACTTCTCAAGAGCAGCCCTCTATCAAAAAGGTGTTGCTGAAGAGAACCATAAGTTAGTAAAAACTAAAAGAGTTGTCCCAGACACTCTCACTGTAGATGAAGCCTTACAAGAATTTGAAGCTCAAAAGAAAGAGTATTATATTTTCAAAAATGTTGAAACAGACAGAATCAATGTTTTAGTTAAAAAAGATGATACTCATTTCAAACTTTTACAACCATAATTTTTAACTTAAGAGGGTGTACTTTATTTAATAGTACACCCTCATTAATAACGGAACTAAGCTAATGAAAGAGATAACTTTAAAAGATTTTTTTGAACTTAACAAAAACAGGTTTGCCCTAAGTCTAATCACAGATGAAAAATCACTTAACAATAGTATTACTTCGCCTCATATCAATAGACCAGGTCTTGCTTTAGCAGGCTTCCTCAATAGATTCTCTGCTGATAGAATACAAGTTCTTGGAGAGACTGAAATTAGGTACCTTCAATCTCTTTCAGAAGATGAAATCTATGACAGAGTGAAGAATATGTTTACCTATCGAATACCATGCTTAATAATCACTAAAGGGCTTACCCTTCCTTATATAGTTGAATATCTAGCTAATGAGATGAGTATAACTGTCTTTTCAACAAGACTTTCTACAATTAATTTCTATCATGCTTTATCAAAATATTTAGATAAACTTTTTGCTCCAGAGATGACAATTCATGCGACTCTGATAGAAGTTTATGGGATAGGAATAATGCTAACAGGTAAGAGTGGTATCGGTAAGAGTGAGTGTGCTTTAGATCTTGTTCATAGAGGACATAGCTTGGTTTCAGATGATACAGTCAAAATCACAGTGATTGATGATGATCTCTGGGGTTATCCAGCTAAAGATTTTGGACACTTCATGGAGATTAGAGGGGTGGGGTTAGTTAATGTTGAAAGAATGTTTGGTATACAAAGAGTTAGACAAAACTTGAAGATTGATATGCAGATAGAATTGATGCCTTGGCGTGAAAACATGGATTATGAGAGAATTGGTTTAATCAATAACTTTGTTGAACATTTAGGTGTGAATATTCCAATAATCTACCTTCCGGTATCACCAGGTAAAAATGTATCTGTTATAGTAGAGGTTGCTGCAATGAATTTCATTTTGAAGAACTATGGTTATGATGCTGCCGAAGATTATACTAGTAAGATCCAAGAAGAGATAAAGAGAAAATCACTCTTACGTAAAATTAATATTAGTCAAAAATAATAAAGCTGATAAAAGGATTTCAAGATGATAGAGAAAACAATACAAGTTGAGAATAAATTAGGGCTTCATGCTCGCCCATCAGCAATGCTAGTTAAAACAGCTACAAAATACCGTTCCGACTTCCATATTGAAAAAGAAGGAATGAAGGTTAATGGTAAGAGTATTATGGGGGTTATGATGCTGGCTGCTGAATGTGGGGCAGAGCTGAATCTATTAATTGATGGCCCAGATGAAGATTATTTACTTAAAGAAATTGAAAAATTATTTAACGAACGGTTTGGTGAGTCGGAATGATAACATTAAATGGAATTGGGGTTGCCCCCGGTATTGCTATCGGGAAAGCTAAAATTATTAAACAAAAAAGATTAGAAATAAAGAAAAGAGACATATACAAAGAAGAAGTAACTGAAGAAATTACTAAATTTGAAGAAGTTCTCGAAGAGGTCATTAAAGATACTGATAATCTTATTGATGAATATTCGGTAAATCAAGAAAACAAAGAAATCTTTGATTCTCATAAGATGATTTTACAAGATCCTGAGATGAAAGAACAGGTTATTAGTTTGATGAAAGAGAACTTAATTGGACTTGAGCAAGCTATCCATCAACACTTTAATAAAGTATCTGCTTATTTCGAGAGCTTAGACAACGACTTCTTTGCTCAAAAAGCTATTGATTATACCGATGTTAGCCATAGGATTCTTAATATTCTAATTGGCCGTAAGGGTTTTAAACAAAATAGATTCAATCGTGATGATATTCCTCTTTTTTATACAACAACACCTAGCCAAATTATTCACTTAGCAAGAGAAGGAGTAAAAGGTTTCTATCTAGAGAAAGGTTCAGAGACTTCTCATAATGCAATTATCGCAAGATCATTTGATTTAACCTGCGTAGTAGGAATACCTAATTTATTCTCTCAAATTGAGAATAATGATTTGATTATTATTGATGGTAATCAAGGTAAGATTATTATTAATCCTAAACCAGATATTCTTAACCAATATAGAGAAAAATTAGATGATCTAAATAAACATAAAGAAGATCTACTCTCATTAATTGAAGTAAAGCCAAATAAGATTTTAGGCAAAAGAGTTAACTTACTAATTAATATTGAAGTACCAGAAGAAATCACCCATACTGCTACCCTTTCACCAGATGGTATTGGATTATTTAGAACCGAATTTCTCTTTATGGATAAAGATACTCTTCCTTCTGAAGAGGAACAATTTAATATTTATAAGAAAATGGCTGAAAAGATGGGTAACAAACCTCTTATTATTAGAACATTTGATTTAGGGGGTGATAAATTCTCTAATATTGTTACTTCTGCTAAGGAAGAGAACCCCTTCTTAGGTAATAGGGGACTAAGGTTTTCTTTAAGCCACCCAAACATATTCCGAACTCAAATTAATGCAATATTAAGAGCTTCTATCTATGGTAAGATAAAAATCATGTTTCCAATGGTAATGGGTGTGACTGATTTCCTCAAAGCTAAAAAATTTGTTAAGAAAATTATGAGTAACCTACTAAATAAGGGTTATGAGATTGATGAGAACATAGAAATAGGAGTTATGATTGAGATACCTTCAGCTGCTATTTGTAGTCAAGATTTAGCAAAAGAAGTAGATTTCTTTAGTATTGGGACTAATGATCTTATTCAATATACACTTTCTGTGGACAGAACAAATGAACTTCTCTCAGATTATTACGTTCCTCATCATCCTGCTGTTCTTTACTTGATTAAAAAAACTGCTGAAGCTGCTCATCAGTATAATATCCCAATTTCTGTATGCGGTGCAATGGCATCAGTTCCTAGATATATACCACTTTTACTTGCTATGGGAATTTCTACATTTAGTATTGCTCCAAGTGCTTTCTTGGATGTCAAAAAAAGAATTTTAGACTTAAAAGAAGAAGATTTATTAGAATTACAGAACTTCGAATCATTTACGAACGTAGAAATAATTGAGAAAATTATAAGGAAGGTAACACCATGAGTTTAAGTTTTAACTTTACCAATCTCTTTAAGAATGAACTAATTAAAACTGGTCTAAACAGTGATTTAACTATTTATCAAGATATTATTGATAAAGCACACAATTCAATATTAGAGCAAAAAGAAAACAAATTATTGGGATTTTATGACCTACCAGAAAAGAATACAGAACGAATTAATAACTATATCAATCAAATAGATAAAGACTTTGATAATATTGTAGTTTTAGGTATTGGTGGTTCAGCTTTAGGTAATAAAGCCCTTTATTCAGCACTCAGAGTTGAAAAAAGCCTTAGTAAGAAACTATATGTTGCTGATAATGTTGACCCTACTTTAGTTTATGACATACTTTCTCAAATTGAATTAAAAAGAACCCTTTTCAATGTAGTAACTAAATCTGGAACTACTGCTGAAACCATGTCAGTATTTCTGATTATACTCCAAATCCTTAAAGAAGCTTTCCCAAAAGATTATAAAAAACATATTGTTATTACTACTGATAAAGAAAAAGGTTTTTTAAGACAAGTCATTCGCAAAGAAGGATATTATGATTTTGAAGTCCCTGATAATGTTGGTGGTAGATTCTCTGTATTAACTGATGTTGGATTACTTTCTTCTGCTTTCGTGGGAATTGATATTGATAATCTTTTAGCAGGAGCTGGAACCATGCGTGACCTTTGTGCTACCGCTGATATCCATAAGAATCCAGCCTATCTGATGGGCTTAACTCACTATCTTTATATGACTGAAGGGAAGAATATTTCCGTTATGATGCCTTATGCAAACGCTCTTTATGATATGGCAGATTGGTATCGTCAGCTTTGGGCAGAATCATTAGGAAAGAGGTACAATCTTAATCAAGAAGAGGTATTTGTTGGTCAAACTCCTGTGAAAGCACTAGGAACAACTGATCAACATTCGCAAGTCCAACTATATCGTGAAGGACCAAATGATAAAGTAACTACCTTCCTAACAGTAGATTCTTTCAAACATGACTATAATATTCCACTGATTTATCCTGAGCGAGATGAGGTTAATTACCTTGGTGGGCAATCACTTTCAAAACTTCTAAATACAGAGAGGACAGCAACTGAGATTGCTCTTTCTAAATCAGATAGACCAAACTGTAATATTATCTTTCCAAAAATTAATGAAAAGAACTTAGGTGAATTCATAATGCTATATGAAATTATGACAGTTTTCACTGGTGCACTATTAGAAATCAATCCTTTAGATCAACCGGGTGTAGAAGAGGGTAAGATAGCTACTTATGCATTAATGGGTAAAAAAGGTTATGATAAAGAAAGACAAGAGATTGATGAAATTTTAAAATAAGTAAGGAAAAAAATGGATTTAAACAAATTAATTGAGAATTTTAGAGATAAATTTTACTTACCTAACATAGTGGAAGAATTAGCAGAGAATAATTTATCTACTAATGAGTTAGCTAAGATTGTTAGACCAATTTCTAAAACTGAAATTACTAAACTTGAAAACCAGGGTAACTCTTGTCAAGACTGGTCAAAGGTCTTCGTTGAGCCAGTTTTTAATCCACAGTTTATAAGAGATAACCACTTTTCAGGTCGAATATTCTTAGGAAATTATAGTGGTCAGAAAGTTAAGATATTTGGTGATTACTACCATTCAAACGGTATATATAACTCTAATTTAAATGATGTTTTTATTGATTCAAATTGCTTAATTAAGGATAATAAACTAATTCATAGATACTATATCAGCGAAAATGTAATTGCTATCGGTAATGATTTTATTTATGCTGATAAGAAAAATAATTTTGGTAACGGTATTATTATCTCAGTTGGTTCAGAAGTTGGGGGAAGAGATATTCCTCTCTACGCTGAACAGGATATTAACTATATTGGTGAATTAATTACTGGAAATAGAAAAGATGGCATATACAGTAAATATTTAGAACTTGTTTCAGACTATGCAAAAAGTGTCTCATCAGCATTTGGGATAGTTTCAGCAAATGCTAAACTGATAAACAATAGGAAGATAATTAATTCATATATTGGTTTTAGTGCAGAGATTGATAATACTAGCAGAATTTCAAACTCTACTATTCTGTCTGAAGTAGAAGAAATTACTCATATTGGAGATGGGGCAATCTTAGAAGAAACCCTCTGCCAGTGGGGTGTAAACATAGAATCTATGAGCATAATCCAGAAGTCTCTTCTATGTGAATATTCTGGAGTAGAGAGACATGGGAAAGTACAAAATTCTATTATTGGACCTAATACATCTGTAGGTGAGGGAGAAGTAACTGCTTCTATACTTGGTCCATTTATTGGTTTCCATCATCAGTCAATGCTAATTGGAAGCCTATGGATTGAAGGTCGTGGGAATGTGGGTTATGGTGCTAATGTAGGTTCTAATCATACATCTAAACTACCAGATCAAGAACTTTTTCCAGGTGAAGGTGTATTTTACGGACTTGGCTGTAATATAAAATTCCCGGCAGATTATAGAAAAGCAGCTTATTCGATTATAGCAACGGGAGTAACAACTCTACCCCAAAAAGTTGAATTCCCATTTTCTCTTATTAGTCAGCCATTCAAACAGCACCAGGATTTATCTCCAGCATATAACGAGATTATCCCTGCTTGGGTCTTGAGTGATAACATATATGCTGTTTTCAGAAATCAAGCAAAGTACTTAAAGCGAAATAAAGCAAGAAGATTGATAACAGATTTTAGGATATTTAGACCAGAAATTATTGAAATGCTTATTCAATCTTTCCTGGTGCTTAGAAATGTACAAATTAAAGATATTTATACAGATGCTGATATTCCTCAACTTGGTAAAAACTTTATGACAGAAAATTCTCGTTGTAAAGCTCTGAAAGCTTATGAATTATTTTTAAAATATTATTGCCTTAAGGAAATATATGATTCTGGAGAAACAAAGCTAACCAAAGAGATTGTTAATGTTTTAGAACTTGACATAATTAAAAATGACATCAAAACTTCTTTTAAAAGAATAAGTAAAGAAATTCTTATTAAGGTTATTAACTCCAAGTTAAAGGACCACAAAAGAGGTAGGAAGATAATTGATGATTATGATGAATGGCATCCAGATATTGAAGATGATGAATTAATTTCAAAACTAAAAGATGACTTAGATAACATCAAATGATTTTGAGGAGA
Source organism: Cloacimonadales bacterium (SeqCode) (assembly GCA_963678375.2). Taxonomy (GTDB): domain Bacteria; phylum Cloacimonadota; class Cloacimonadia; order Cloacimonadales; family JAFGVF01; genus JAEKNW01. Next base: position 159,109 of record OY782831.1, on the reverse strand, counting down.
AGAGATGGAAGATGAAACAGTAAAGGAAAAAAAAGTTATTAACGAAGAAATTGAAGAAATAATAGAATGCTCAGAAAGTGAATTTAATCAGAAAGATTTTGAAGAAGTTAAATTACTAGGAGATAAGAAGTTTAAATTCTATGAAAAAATGAGGACAACTATAGATAAATGGACCAGAAAAAGAACAGGAAAGGCTGGAAATGAAATTGCTCAATATTTAATGCTCTTACCTGATTTGTTTATTCTTGTAAGTAGACTTATTTTTGATAAAAGAGTACCAGCTGGCAAGAAAGTCTTTTTAGCCGCAGTTGTAACTTATCTTATATCTCCAATTGATATAATACCTGATTTTATACCTTTTATTGGTTATACTGATGATCTTTTTTTAGTTATCTTTGCTCTGGATAATCTTTTAAATAACGTTAAAGACCATGTTATAATCGAAAACTGGTCAGGGAAAGAGAATATTATTGATCTAATAAGAACTCTTTTAGATAAATCTGATCAGTTCCTAGATAAAAATGTTTTAAAGAAAATAAGAAAATGGATATGGAAAAAAGCTTAATGAAGATTTTTATAGGTTCCAAAAATAAAGATAAGATTAAAGAGATTAAAGAAATTCTTACTGAATACAAAATAGTATCTCTAACTGAGTTCCCTAATGCACCTGAAGTAATTGAAGATAAAGAAACTATCAAAGATAATGCTATTAAAAAAGCTGTTGAGAATGCTCAATACACTGGACTTTTAACAGTAGCTGATGATACAGGACTTTTTGTCCGTGCTTTAGATAACCGACCTGGAGTATATTCTGCCCGTTATGCTGGTGAAAATTGCTCTTATGAAGATAACCGAAATAAAATGTTAGAAGAAATGAAAGGTCTACAAGACCGTTATGCTGAATTTAGAACTGTTGTTGCTTTAGCTGATAAGACAGGTCTTATTGCTATTGCTACTGGAATTGTCCCTGGGGAAATAACTAAGCAAGAAATTGGTAAATCTGGTTTTGGATATGATCCAATTTTTAAAGTGAAAGAAACTAACAAAACTTACGCTCAAATGAGTGATTCAGAAAAAAATCAAATTAGCCATAGAGCTAAAGCCTTCTTTTTAATCAAAGAAGATATTAAGAAGTACTATCAAAAATCAAAGGAGAGATAAGTATGCTCAATAGAAGTATTTTTAGACAATATGATATACGTGGACTAGTAGATAAAGATTTAAGTGTAGAAAATTTATATTTAATTGGTAAAGGATTCGGAACTTATTTAAGAAATCTAGATAAAAAGACTCTAGTCATTGCTGGTGATGCAAGACTTACTACTCCAGATTACAAAGCTTCTTTTATTAAAGGTGCTAGAGAAACTGGTATCGATGTTATTGATGTTGGTTTTGCTGCTACACCAATCCTCTACTTTGCAATTTGGTATTATAAAGTAGATGCTGGAACTATGATTACTGCTAGTCATAATCCATCAGACTATAATGGGATTAAGCTTAATTTAGGACTTGCAAGTGTATATGGTCAAGATATTCAGCACATCTATGATATAATTGATAAAGGACAATTTGCTACAGGTAATGGTAGTCTAAAAGAAGATAGACAAGTCATACCAGAATATCATAAATATATTGTTGATAATATTGATATGAAACGACCTCTTAAGGTTGTTGTTGATGGTGGAAATGGTGCTGGGGGACCTTTCTTACCTGGTATCTTAAGAGATTTAGGTTGCCAGGTAACTGAACTCTACTGCCAACCTGACGGAACTTTCCCAAACCATCATCCAGATCCAACTGTCCTTAAAAATAATAAAGACTTAATCGCTAAAGTGAAAGAAATAGGAGCTGATATTGGACTTGGCTTAGATGGTGATGCTGATCGTATTGGTGTTATTGATGAGAAAGGTAATATGCTATATGGTGACCAAATTCTTAATATTATAGCTCGTGATTATCTAGAGAAAAATCCTGGTGCTACAGTGTTGGCTGATGTAAAATGCTCAAAAAATCTATATGATGATATAGCAAAGTATGGTGGAAATCCAGTCATGTATAAGACAGGACATGCAAATATCAAAAATGAGATGAAGAGACGAGGTATCAAGGTTGGGGGAGAAATGTCTGGACATGTCTTCTTGGGTGATAGATATTTAGGCTTTGATGATGCAATCTATGTATGTTGTAGATTTGCTGAAATTGCTGCCAAAAAAGATATTCCTGTTAGTAGATTTTTAGAAGATCAACCAAAGATGTTTAATACACCTGAAATTCATTATCATGTCCCAGAAGAAAAGAAATTCACTATAGTGGACCAAATTAGAGATGCCTTTATCTCAGAAGGATATGAAGCTATTGCTATAGACGGCGTTAGAGTTACTTTTAAAGATGGTTGGGGCTTATGTCGTGCTTCAAATACCACACCAGTACTAGTTCTTCGCTATGAAGCTGAAACTGAAAAGAGAATGAATGAAATTAAAGAACTATTTGAGGAAAAATTAGATAAATTTGCTAAGCAATAATTAAGTGGAAAGGTGGAATAGACTGTTTAAAAAAATAGTCTATTCCACTATTTTCGTGTGTGGAGTGGAAGCGTCCTTGCTTCCACACATTTCTGACAGTAGTGATGTAGTCAGTCCATAACTGGGAATACGGGTAACCTTACCCGCAACCAGCATTGTGGAAACACTCAGCTATGGACTGGTGGCATCTTGCCACCAGACTTGAACAAGAGCCGTTTTTATTGCCTTCTTTTTATAATCATTAAATCTAAGTTCTGTATGATTTTTTAAACTATCTACGTCTTTTACAATCGAGAAATCTTCAAATTATTGATTAAATTGAAAAGCCCTTCTTTTATAGTCAAATAAACAAATCGATATATCAATAATTGTAGCTTTCGCATCTATTACATTTGCAATTGCTTCAAAAGATAAACTAATTCTAAAGATGGGTTTGGAAAAAACTGTTTAGTAGCGATTAGAATATTTATTTTCATTTTTCCTCCAAATTGAATTCTTCTTTCCATTTCTTTACTATAAAACAAAATATTTTATTTACATTTTCATATTCGGGTATCTTGGTTAAATCTGCTAAGTTAATGTTTTTCAATTTTTCTATGTCATTTTCCGAAATGTAGTTATCAGGAATATAATTCTCATTTAGTTCAGTAATAACATCATTTTCACTTAAATAATCATCTTCTTCACAATTATCTAGTTCGTGATTTAAATAAAACTTAGCAGAAAAAGCATCTGTAATATAACCCTTAAAGTTACTAATTTTAATATTAACTAAGCTTTCATGTATATGGTCAGCTATATTCAAGTATTTATCTAACTCTTTTTCAAGACCATTATAATCTACAAACTCATTTTTTGCATTACAGTGTCCTATATCATTTCTCTTCTTTATAAGTTGTTTCAAATTGTTTATAGCTAATTTATTACAGTTAAATATAGAAAGTAATCTAATAATAGTACTTTCATTTTCATGAGAAAAGTCAAATATTTTTCCTGTTTGATTAAACAGTTTTAATTTATCTTTGTTTCCTGTAAACAAATATAAACATCTTTCAAAATGGTCTTGACGCAACTCCCTAAAAGTAGCAATAGAATAATAGATAAAACCCATAAATAACAAATGATAAGAAAAAAAAGCAAACTGATAATTACATGTTTCTATATTATCCAAAAAAGACCTTTTTAATCCTTCTATGTAATCAATATGACTTTGATCTCTGATAGTAATTGGATAAAATCGAGATAAATTATATATATATTCTTCCATACCTAACCCTCCCAAACCTTATCTATTCTATCTTTTATCTTTTGCTCATAAATCTCAATTAGCTTTTTACACCCATCTACATACTTTTGTTCTTCTTCGATTTTTGAAACAATTTGCTGTTGTATTCTCACTGATGGTAAGGGGATCTTGTAATCTTTAACAAAATTTTTAGATACTCTTTGGAGTCCACCAGTTCCTGACATACTTAATATCCCAAGTTTCTTAAATTTTGGTGTTATCAAGTTAATAAATACCCATTGGGGTTTTATTTTTTCTGAACATCTGAATACAAAATATTCACTTGATCCAAACCCGATTCCATTAGTTAAAGAACTTGCAATACCTATCTTTCCATTTTCAAAACAAGGTGTTACTCGAGCTAAAATAACATCTTCATCTTTGAAGTATGTATAACCCTTATAAACTTCGCTTAATAATCTTGTTTTATTTACTTCAAAATTCATTGAGTATATTTGCAAATCTGCCATAGGAACAAATGAAACTGAAGTATTATCATCTAAATCTCTTACTTCTGTTTTTTGGGGATTAAGTTCACAAACTTCCCCCAACTCCACAACATCCCACTCAGGATCAATATCAATATGTGGTTTATAGTTTTCTACAACTTGTTTTGCTCCATCAATTATCTTTTGATAACCTTCGATTTCTGAAACAATCTCTTCTTGGACTTCGAGGGGGGGGAGAGGAATTTTGATTTGACTTACAGCTTTCACATTTGCTCTACTCAATGAGCCACCAACACCAGTCACTGTTTGCATAAAATAGTTATGAAATTTATCTGAAACAAGTACGTTTCGTAAGTATGATGGTATAATTCTGTTATCAGAGAAGACTATCCATTCTGTCGATGCTATTTGTTGTAATTGTTTTGGAGATTCTTCCACAACCCACGATCTTCTAATATGTGGTATTATTCTAGCTAAAAGAACATCTTTTGGATAAACTATTTTCTTACATGAGCCTATTTTTGTGCCTTTTATTATTTCAGCAAATCCTTTATCATAAGCAGGAATACTAAGTAACTCAAATGTTTCATCTTCATAATTTTTGGGGTTAAGACTTTTTACTTTATCTCTCATTAGTTCAGAAAGTTCAATAAAATCGATATTATCGTTTGAATGTGCTTGAATAAAATACCTATCACCACTCAGATTATAGTCGTTTCCTGCTAGTTGAGATTTCTCAACGACAGTAATTTGCTTAAGTTTTTTTAGTTGCTCTGCGTCCATGTTTGATAGGTCAAGTTTAAGGGCTTCAATAATATTAGGTAGGTCATTCTTAGCAATTGCTTGTCTTTGAGAGCCCAGAGAGAAACCATCATTTTCTACTTTAGCAAAAACTATTTTATCACTTGCTTTTGCTCTTGCTTTATCAAATAGTAGGATTGAGGTCTTTACTCCTGAGTATGGTTGGAATATTCCACTTGGTAGTGAGACTACAGCCCAAAGATAGTTTTGTTCGACCATCTTCTTACGTAGTTCTTTATGAGCTTTTTGCCCTTGGAAGATAATACCTTCAGGAACAATAATTCCAGCTTTGCCATCTTCAGTTAAGTGTTCCATCATATAATCAACAAAAAGTACTTCTGAACGCTTAGATTTTATAGCGTACTTTGAATGTGGTTTTATTCCACCTTTAGGAGACATAAAAGGAGGGTTAGCTAAGATACAAGAAAAGCTATCTTCCCATCTCTCAGTATTAGTTAATGTATCATATTCATATATCTGAGGGTTTGGGAATTTGTGTAAAAACATGTTAACTAAACTGAGTCTTACCATATCAGGTGATATATCGTAACCAACAATATTATTTACTAAAGTATTTCTTTCATCACTATTAAGCAAATCTCCATAGTAATCTTCTGTATTCTCTATCATGATATGTTTATAGGCAGAGATTAAAAAGCCAGCTGTTCCACAAGCTGGATCTAGTATTTTGTCTGTTTTAGTTGGATTTACTACATCAACTATAAACTCGATAATGTGCCTAGGAGTTCGGAATTGTCCTGCATCTCCCTGTGAACTCATAATGGAAAGTAAGTATTCAAAGGCATCGCCTAGTTTTTCGGAGTGACTGTAATCAAAATCATTTATTTCTTCTAAGAACATGTTGAGAGTTTCAGGATCTCTAAAAGGTAAGAAGGCATTCTTAAATATTTCTCTGAATAGAGCAGGTATATGGGGATTTTGGTTCATTTTGATAAGCCCTTCATCAAAAAGCTGTAATCTCTCATAACCACCAAGTGATTGGTCCATCACTTTAGCCCAAGCATACTTTTCAAATTCTTCCACAAAAAAGCTAGCTTTTCCACCAAACTCTTCTGCTTGCCTGTCCATATCATCCATAAACTTATATATAAGTGTTATGGTTATTAAATCTATCTGTGACTTAGGTATTGGTACTTTGCCTACCAATATGTCTCTTGCATTATCTATTTTTCTTTTAGTAGTAGTTTCTAACATAATTTATCTTCTTGGTAACTGGTTATTTAAAGGAGGTAATTCTCCATATTTCGTTAAATATTCTTTCAGTAATCTTGCTTCTTCATCTTTTGCATCAATTTCTGTAGCTAAAGTTTCAAATCTAAACTTTAGTGTTTTCTCTACATCACCATATATTTTTTTCAAATATCTAAGATACATTTGTCCTGCACTATGACCTTCTACTGGTTCATTTGAACTATTATTTTTTAAGTTCTGGGCACAGTTATAAAAGTGTCTTAGCCTGACTAAAAGTGAGTTTGAATTTCCAGCACTTCCAATATATGCTATTTTATCATTTGAATCTGTTCCATGGAGTCTATCAACTTCTTGATCAAACACTAAAACATACACACCTGCTTGTTTTTGCAATTTAGCAACTATATTATTATTACTGTATAATTCTTTTCTGTTGTGTTCACTACTATATTTTGGCTTTAAAATACTCATTAACTTCCCTTACATAAACTGATTTATATTAACATAATCTTTCACATATTCAGGGATTATCTCTCTGAAACCGTTTAATTCCCTTATATCATCTATAGTTATCTTTGAGTTAGTAGCAAACCTACCAAACTCTTTCTTCTTAACAATTGTTCTAATCTCTTCGTCTGTAATATAAGCTTTAAAGAATTTTCTAGCAACATGAACATGTTTGTTGTCTGGATGGTATATACTTACAAACTTATCAAACTCACTATCTAACATTTCATGTTTTCCTTTAAACCTATCTATAAGACCAAAGGCTTTTAGTATCATTTCTCTAAGTGATACTCTTCTATCAACTTTTATAGCATTTCTAAGTTTACTTAAGTTATAAAACTCAGATGGTTTATTGAAGATGTATTCATTGATATAATCCTCCATCGCAGAAAAGTCTTCATTTTCAAGAAGCTCAATAAGATCTTTATCGTTAGTTACTTCTTCTTCAAACTTCTCATATAGCTTTCTATCAATCTTCATTCCATTAAAACCTATCTGTTCTTCTATTAGCTCAGTTATAGGGTCAGCTATTATAGAGTTATAACTATCTATACTTATCTTATCATCATTATTGTCATTATTATCCACTTTAATTGATGATGAATATTTAGGTAGTTCTATTACTTGGTCATAATTAAACTTAGTCTCAAAATATTCACAGTTAGCAAAGTAGTCAAACAACTTGAAATTGGTCTTATTCTGTTTAATAGTCTCTGTTATTCCATTTCTTCTTGTCTCATACTTAAAAGTATTTGTCCTAGTTCCTCTTCCTTTTATTTGCACAAAGTCAGAAGGTGAAAAGATTGGTCTCATTAAAGCAACATTCAATAAGTCAGGACAATCATAGCCTGTTGTCATCATACCTACAGTAACACAGACTCTTGTCTTATCTGATTTATAACCATCAAGAAAAGAAGTCCGACCATTCAAATGTTTATTTGAGAAGTTCACAGTCATAGTTTGAGCATCTGTAATTCTAGAAGTCACTTGAACAGCGAAATCAGAATTGTACTTACCTGGGTATTTCTTTTCTATTATCTCATTTAGAATCATAGATATGTTATTAGCATGGTCTTGACTAACACAAAACACTATTGACTTACCTATTTCATTAGTTATTGGGTCTCTTAGAGCATTTTCTATAAAGCTTAGACAAAAAGCAATATCTGTCTCTTGGGAGAAAAACTTCTTTGCATAAGACTTTTGAGTATAAGCTTTTTCTTGCAACTCTCCATTTTCATCTTTAATCATTACTGAATAACCTTGATCTGAAAGAAGTTGCGTAGTAATATCTGTTCTAGCATCAACAACTATAGGATTTATCAAATAACCATCTTTTACCCCATCTAGAAGACTATATCTAAAGGTTGGATTACCTGTCTCACAACCAAAAGTTTTATAGGTATCAAATAATAATCTTTTTTCTAAAGCTCTTGAATCGTTTGTTCTGAGCTCTTCTGCATTAACATTCTTTAGATAATCTTTAGGTGTTGCTGTTAATCCTAACTTATAACCACAGAAGTATTCAAAAAGTGCTCTTGCATTACCGTTAATACTTCTATGTGCTTCATCCGAAATAATTAAGTCAAAATCTGTTGGAGAGAATAATTTTTGATATTTATCATTATGTAACAAACTTTGAACAGTTGTCACTACAATCCTAGCACTATTCCATTCATCTTTCTTTTCTTTATAGACAACACTAGTATAATCATTTTTTAGATAGTTGTTAAAATTAGTAGCTGCTTGTTTTTCTAATTCTAATCTATCAACTAAAAAGAGAACTCTAGAGGCATTTCCTGTTTTTAAGAATAGTTTTATCAAAGCAGCTGATGTTAAAGTTTTCCCTGTACCAGTTGCCATTTCAAAGAGGAATCTATCAGAACCATTTCTAACTGCTTCTTGGACAGATTTTAGAGCATTTATTTGATAGTCTCTTAATAGTCTAAACTCAGAATGTTTTTCAAAGAAATCTTTGTGTTTAGATTCATCAAGATATTCAGGATTTGTTTTATATGTTGGGTATTGTGTCTCTAGTATGTATTCTTTAGTTATAACTTCGTCTACAAGGTTCTTTGGGTTTGGATTAGAACGAGAATAATAGTTTAATGAATCTTCAGTAGGAAACGTGGTAATCACATAAGGGTTACCTTTTCTTAAGTCCCAAAAATAGTGTAAGTTACCATTTGAAAGAATCACAAAGTTAACATTCAAACTTTTAGCATAGCGTCTAGCTTGTTCTTTGCCATCCATAGGATCTTTTTCTTCACGTTTCGCTTCCAGGACAACTAAAGGATAACCATTTTTATTTAACAGTGTATAATCAGTATAACCCTTTTTGTATCCCTCGAAGTTGTTACCCATCTGGTCATAATACTGACTGGTTATTTCTACACCCTTTTCAATCTCAATATTCGCTTTTCCTTCTTCTGTATCAAAGAATTGCCAACCAGCTTCTTCTAATAGCTTATTAATTTTAATTCTTGCTTTTGCTTCTTTTGAATTCATATTATTTCCTAATTTTCAATAACTTAATATGTAAGACGTTCTCAGACAATTTATAATTAAATAAAATTAATCGTAAATATCAGGCAAGCTTTTTTTTTAAAATTCTCTAGTTCCTAACGTAACTCTATTTGAGCAATACATTTGCATAGTAATAAAATAGTTTATGATTAATACAAAATTAGTAAATTTGAAAGACATTAAAGACTCTCTAAGAGTCAAATAAAGTGTTCGTGAAAAAAAACGTGTAAAGGTAATTTTTTATCATTATGTTACACTAGAGATTATTTTACCTTACTCCTTGATTGTCACTATCTCCATAAAATATTGGAAATTTATGGAGATAGTAACAATGAGCTTAACATATTTGGAACAACATTACTCTTCCTTGGGTAAATAGGATGCTGTTTGTTCCTAGTATAATTATTTTCTCTCGTGGATCTTAGAGAAATAACAAAAAAGATGCGGATGTGGTCATCCACACTCCCAGTTATAGAAATGAAAGGGATTATTAATATCTAAAGCTAAATCATCTGTAATCAAAAAATGGCTTTATTTATAATCTAACAATTTCTTGAACTGAGATACTTTAAATTCATAAATGTATGTATAGATAACATTTAAAAAAACTATCTTATAAATATTTTCATATAAAAATACTTGACACTTATCAAATAAAATTATTTGATTGGACATTAAGAAAATTAAAAAATTGGGAGAGAACTATGAGATTTGAACAAAAATCATTTATTTTTAACTTTTCTAAGATGCTTTTGAAAAAAAGAGTATTATTGATAGGTATAATTTTGAATACTTTACTTGCACTTTGTGCCATTAATGGACACATTACGAGCAATACCACTTGGAATGAAGATTTAACGGTTACTGGCGATTTATGGATTGATGAAAATGTCACTCTTACTATAGCTTCAGGAGTAACAATTACTATCCCTAAAATCGACCAAGATGCTGATGGTATTGGTGATATAGATATCAATGTTTTAGGAAGAATGATTGCTTTAGGTTCTGCTGATGAAAAAGTAATATTTATTTCACTTGAAGACCAACCAAGTCATAAAGATTGGGCTGGTATCAACTTCACTTCAGCTAGCAGTCAATCTCAATCTAATTTGACTCATGTTGAAATCTATAATGCAAACAGAGCTGTTTATGTAGATGGTATTGGTCTTCAAGTAAATAATCTTAAAATAATCAATTCTGACCAATATGGTATTAGGGTTGCAGATACTATCAATATGACAAGATTCATTGATGTGATAATTGAAAACACAAGCGAAAACGGTTTGTTGGTAGAGTCGGGAACAGTTAATATGACAGACTTGTCCATTGGCAACTCTGGAAATTATGGGATGAAAGCCTTATCTCCAGTTACTATAACTGGAACAAGAGTTAGTATTGCAAGAAGTGGATTTCATGGTCTATGGTTGGATAACACAGATAGTGTAACTTTCACAGATTCAAAGTTTAATAGTAATACTGGGAATGGTATTACCATTGAGAATATGAGTCCTTCTTTTGATAACTGTCAGATTAATAATAATGATGGTGCAGGAGTAAATATTTCTTCTTCGACAGGAATCCCTACTTTCGTGAACACAACAATTTCAAACAATAAATTTGGAATTAGTATTTCCACTGTTCCAGCAGAATTTTCTTATTGTAATATAGAAAATAATCGTTATGGTGGAATTTCTATTTATCAGGCAGAACCATCAATAACTTATTCTAATATAACAAATAATGGTTATGAAGCTGGTAGCTTCTCTTATGATACTGAGGATGAAAATGAATGGAAAACTACATCCGGTTCTACAACTTTCCCACAAGATTTATATAATAAAATAAACCCTTCAAATGCTCCAATGTATCTTGAAAGAATAACTTACAAGAAAGATGGTGATAACTACTATTGCTCCACAAGCTCAAGTTCATATAGATACTACAGAAATTATACAAGAATTACAGCTAATAATATTAATTATTTAACAGATGAGTTCTCTTATTACTTTTCATCATATTATACCTATTATGATATGAGCACCCAGACTGTTACAGGTGAAATCAATGAATTAATCTCAAAGAGAACAGATTTAGAATTAGACATGTATTATACTCAGAACTGTCCAGGTGCAAGAGCTTGGATAGATAATATTCAATACAGATTTGAGTATTTTGTTTCAGTTGTAAATTTGAGTGGAACAACAGCAATTTTGCAAAACAACTGGTGGGGACAAGTTACTGGTGTTGATAGTCTTGTTACCCAAGATGTTTCTTCTACTGCTAATTATGAAGGGGCAATGGTAGCAAGAATTGAAGAAGCAGGTTGTGACTTAGTAAATACACCAGCAAGTATTACTTTAACTAGTCCAGCAAGCTTAGAAATAAATCCTACATCAACTTTGATTGAATGGATAGCTTCAGATTATGATAATGACGCCCTTATCAGTCTTTACTATAATAGTGAAAATGATGAAAATGGAACACTTATTGTGGATAATCTACTTGAAGATAGTGATTTCTCTTATGAATGGGATTTTACTGATACTCCTTATGGGAAATACTATATTTATGCTATAATAGATGATGGGATAAATAACCCTGTTACATCTTTTGCTCCTGGTCAAGTTATGGTTGGAGAGTTAAAAGTAGTGATAGATGATTATTATGCAGCTGCTGGAGATACACTTACTCTTGCAGTAGAGGCTTTAAATGCTTATGAAAACTTTGACTTAAATTCTTTCCAAATTACCATTGGCTTCACACCATCACTTCTTACTTATCTTGAAACAATTACAAGTGATTGCTTAACTGAAAGTTGGACAGTAAATACTAATGGACAAATAATGGGAGAAGTAGCTGTAAATGGTTTCAGTGTAGATAATCTCAATGGTTCTGGAAATTTATTTATGATCAAATTCCTAGTAAATGAAACTAGTGATGATCTTGAGACTACAAACATAACAATCAATAATTTCCAGTATAATAATGGTTCTCCTGAACCAACTATTGATGCTGGTGTTTTTACTTTGAGAAACCTTTATGATATTACAGGCTGGACAAACTATTATAGCAATAATGGACCAATATCTGATGTTAATATTTCGACTGTTGGTTTTTCTCAAGGTGAGAATACAACAAATGATTTAGGTGAATTTTTATTTGAAGATTTTTTCTATGGTGACTATACTATGACTGCAGAATTTACTGGGAACTTACCAGAAATGTTGGTGAGTCCATTAGATGCTTCCATGGTAGCACGCTATGCACTAGGTTTAATCAATTTTGATGGGAATCAAATTGTTGCTGGTAATGTAGATGGTGATGGCGATGTAGACATTTACGATGCTGCACAAATTGCTCGTTACAGCGTGGGAATGATAACAGAATTACCAGCTGGAATTATGAGATTTACTCCTGAAAGCCACGATTTCTTACTCTCACCAGCCTTTACACCAAGAACTTTCACTGGAATTGCTATTGGGGATGTTTCTGGAAACTGGGACAATGAAAGAAATACTTCTTTCTCAGAATGTGTTGCTTATGAATTAACAGAAGATGAAGATTATATCTATGTTAATATGGGTATTTCTCAAGATTTCTATTCCTTGGCTTCTCAGATTAACTTTAATGAACAAAATATAGAGTTCGTAGAATTTATTTCACCAAATACTCAAAATGGTTTAACTTCTTTTGCAAATTCTGAATCAGGTCTTCTAAGAACAGCTTCCTACTCTGTAGAATTACAAGAGCCTACTCAAGCTATTTGTGCTAAGTTTAGAAAGTTAGCCAATGCTTCTTTAGAAGATATCCAAGTCCAAAGCATTATTGTTGATGAAAACAACTCTACAACAACTGAAAATTTCAATAATGTTGATCAAGTTAGCTCTCAAGTATATCAAAATTATCCTAATCCTTTCAACCCTTCAACCACAATATCTTTCTATAATAGCAAACAACAAAGAGTTAAAGTTGAGATTTATAACTTAAAAGGACAAAAAGTAACAAGTTTACTCAATGATGAGCTTGCTTCTGGACCTTACAATATTTCGTGGGATGCAGAAAACCTATCTAGTGGAATTTATTTTACCAGAATCAAAATGGCTGATGGTTTTGAGAAGACTGTAAAAATGATTTTAATGAAATAGGAGTTATGATGACCAAGAAACAATCAGTAATTCCACTGATTCTGTTAATCTTACTCTGGGCTAATCTGAATCAAGCATTACAAAGTCAGAATAAATTTGAGATGCAATCATTAGATTCTATTATAGAACTTTCCCTTCCGAAAGTTGCAATGAATCTTACAGATACTCTCACTGTGGACATTGATGTGACAGGCTTGTCTACTCAGGAAGTCTATTCTGCATATTTTAGATTATCCTTTGACCCTCAAGTAATAAGCATCATTGATGTTACAAAAGGTCAGTTAACCGAAGATTGGAATAGTCCGATTTGGAATATAGTAAATAATGAAATAAGAATTTCTCACTATGGTCTTTCTTCATTCTCAGATAATGGAACAATTTTAAAATTATCACTTATCGCTAATGGGGAAGAAGATGAATTGACAGATATTAGTTTTGCTGCAGGAGCTTTAAATGAAGGACAGCCATCTGCAAGTTTCAATGATGGTAGAGTGTATCTAGGTACTCCGAATCCACAAATACTAGCTATTACAGATACTCTTTTTGTGGAAAGTGATGATCTAAATATTGATATTCAAGTTTTAGATCCTTTAGATAGAGAGTTAGCTATAGAATTAGACAATCTCCCCCTAGGAGCTAATTTTCAAGATAATGGAGATGGACTAGCTAACTTTAGTTGGCTAACTGATTATTATTCAGCTGGGACTTATATTATGAACTTGTCAGCTACTAATGAAGATAATCTATCTTCTTCTTTAGTATGGACTTTGCAGATTGAAAATACTCCTCAAGCTCCACAAATAGATTTAGCATTTGAAAATATAATTCTTAATGAAGATCAAATATATGAAGCTTATACTTTACTTGATTATGTTTCTGATGGAGATTTGAATCAAGGTGATAGTTTATTTGTATCATTAGCTGAAGAAGATAAGATTTTTCTTACTTATGAGAATGGTCTTATTTCTTTCACACCCCAATCTAATTGGTTTGGTGTGCAAAATGTTAATTTGATAATTTCAGATACCTATGGCTTTGAGGTTAGTCAAGAAATAAGTGTTCAAGTTCAAAACATAAATGATGAAACAATCCAGTTACAAGATCTACCTTTGATTGAAATAGATGAAGATTATCAAGGATATTCTATAGATTTGGCAGAGTATTTTTCTGATATAGATAATGTTCTTTCTTATTCCATTCTAGATAATCAGAACATAGATTATCAAGTTAATAATGGGATTTTAAGTTTAAATCCTAACCTTGACTGGTTTGGCTCTGAAAGCATAATTCTACAAGTTAGGGAAGAAGAAGTTACTGATTTAGATGGTCAAATATTATCAGAACAAACAAGTATGAATTCCACTATCTCAACAGATTTGGATGTAATAGTTAATTCTATAAATGACCAACCTCAGATAAGTGAATCTTTTTCTGAAATTCAAGTCTTGATGAATGAAAGTAAGATTCTTGAGAGCATTAGTAATTATTTCACTGATGTGGATTCTGATTTAACTTATTCTTTCAGTGGAAATAATTATATAGCTATATCACACCAGGATGATTCTTTCATCATTAGTCCTAATCAAGGATGGGTCGGAGTAGAAAGAGTTACTGTAACAGCAAGTGATGACTTCAATGAATCAGTTGCCCAAGTATTGGTAATCAGAGTCCAAGCAGGCTTTCTTTATACTGAGGATTTTGATCACAATGGATCTCTTCCAAGTGGTTGGAACCAAACTGGTGGCTCTTGGCAAGCAGTAAATTATTTTACAGATGACTATTCTATGAGAGTTTTAAATCCTCGTATATCAAGAATCCAAAGATTAAACTCTCAGACATTCGATTTGTCAGGTATTTATGAAGTTGAGCTTGCTTTTGATCAAGAAATCGATGTTCCTGTAGGTGTTACTGCTGTTCTGCAATATAGTTTGAATGGCTTTACTTATTATAATATTGAAAGCTTCACCAACTCAGTTACTGGCAGATATAGGGTGTCTTTACCACAAGTTGATAATAACTCTAATGTAAAATTTAGATGGCAATATACCTCAAATACTCTTGCTTCTAACTACTGGAAAATAGATAATCTTCAATTATCAGGTATTGTAGGAAATTATCTCCCACCAGCTTCTGTCTCAAACCTAGAACTGGTTAATGTAACTAGTAATCAAGTTAGCTTGCAATGGAGTCCTATTGAAAATAATTTCTTTAACCAGTATGAAATCTCTATTATGAATACACCTGATTTGAATGACCAAATATTTCTTTGGAATGGAAGCAACGATAATTTGATGTATTCTCAAGAAACATCATCAACTAGTATCATAAACCTTAATACTAACCAATCATATTATTTTGCTATTAGGTCTTCAGATGTTTCTGGTAATGTCTCTGAATGGTCTGAGATAATTTCAGCTACACCAAGTCAAGCTCCAGTAATAACTTTTATTACAGAAGAAGACTACTGGTTTGCTAATAGCGATCCGATTATTTCTTTAATGATTACTGATGATTTGATGATTGATGCCTCAACAATTGGCTATAGATTTGATGAGAATAATAATGGTATATATGACCAAGATGAAGATTGGATTTCTCTAGATAATTATCAGAATAGTCCTCAAATCGAAATAGATATACCTTTGGAAAGTGTGAGTGATGGACTTACTTATAAGGTAGAAGTAAGATGTAGCGATGATCAAAATTTTCTTTATAATTACTCAGGTTCTCTTGCTCAAGAAGGTATAGAAGATGACTTTATCTTCAATATTGACACTCAAAGCCCTAATCGACTGGAGTCACTGATAACGAGTCAGGTGACTGATACTTCAGTTACCCTCCAGTGGCAAGCATATTCTGAAGTTGATTTTATGGCTTACCAAATCTATTTTTCTACTAATCCAGAGCTAGATATTGAAGATAATTTATATTCTCTTGAAAGTGACCCTAGTCTGGGTATTTCTTCAACTAACTCTGTTCTAATTCCAGATTTAGATGCAGACCAAAGGTATTGGTTCAGCATGGTAGTTGTTGATAAAGCCGGAAATAAATCAGAATTATCTAACACCGTCACTAATGTTATACCTGAAGTAGAACCTATAATCTATGATATTCTTCCTAATCAAGAACAAGTAGATTATTTCTTTAATAACAGACAAGTTGATTTATCATGTAAAATTAGTGATGCTTATGGTGTTGATTCTTCAACAGTTCAATACCGTATAGACGCTAATGGAAATGGGATATATGATCTAGATGAGTTATGGATTAATGTTTTTTCTGAAAACTTGAGACTTCCAAGAGATAATCAACAGCTTATGAATGAAGAAGGTGATTATGTTCTTGAAATCATGGTTCAAGCTGAATATCTTGTTGATGGTGAAGATCTTGCTTTTGAATTTAGAGCTAAAGATATTAATGGCTATGGTTATACTTATAGCGGTTCATCCAGTAATCAGGGTATCTCTGATGATTGGTCACTTAATATTGATTCAATTTTCCCGCAAGAAATTACAACAGCTCTAGTTGGTTTAGTTACTGCTTCAACTGTTCAAATTGGTTGGACTCCTTCTTCAGATACTAATTTCTTAGGTTATAGAATTTATTATGGTAATCAATCTCCAATAGGAAGCAATGATGATTATATCTCTTGGTTAGATTATCCTCAGCTTGCTAATCTGGGAAGTGACTTGAACATCTTTGATGTTACAAACCTTTTAGCAGGTTCTCAATACTACCTCAAGATTGCTGCAGTTGATATTGCTGGTAATATGACTTTCTCAGAAGAACTATCGTTAACTACATCAAGTGATGCTAAACCTAATAGACCAGAAAATATCCAAATTACCTTCCAAAATGGTGATTTGATTCTATCATGGGATAGTGTTACTCAAGATACAAACGGTAATAATATAGATGATGTTATCTATGATATCTATGTCTCAGAAGTTCCTGAATTCGAACTTGATGGATCAAATTATTATGATTCTACTTATGAAAATCAATATATTTTCTACGGTATAGGAAATATGCTTCCCAAGATATTCTTTAAGGTTCAAGCATACGCAGATTAATATGTAGAGACGTATTATGATAGGTCTCTACAAATAAAATAATTGACAAATTAATGATAATCATCCAAATAAGTATATACTATAAAGGAGTATATATGAATAAGATGATTGTCATTTTTTTGTTACTGTTAACTTGCTCATCTATGTGGGGAACTAGCAATCTCGATGTTGTTGACAGATTCACAGATCCCAAAGGTTTGGAAATTATTGG
Source organism: Cloacimonadales bacterium (SeqCode) (assembly GCA_963678375.2). Taxonomy (GTDB): domain Bacteria; phylum Cloacimonadota; class Cloacimonadia; order Cloacimonadales; family JAFGVF01; genus JAEKNW01. The sequence goes on along the minus strand of OY782831.1, from coordinate 141,378 downwards.
TGTTAGGATTCCTGGAGGAAGACCACCAGAGGATTATGTAAGAAAAGAAGCTATAGATATTAATTCTTTAAGAACTAATAGATCAATTGTAATTATTGATGATGTACCTGCCTATGATTGGTCCTATGGTTGCTCTGCAACTTCAGCAGCAATGATTGCTGCTTATTATGATAGAAATGGATATCCAAATATGTATACTGGTGGAACTAATGCTGGTATAATGCCTTTAGATAACTCTGTTTGGAATGAATCAGCAGGTGGTGAAGGTGGAGATGGAGAATGTCCTTTAAGTGCTACTCATCAAGGAATAGATGGGAGATCTATTAGAGGTCATGTTGATAATTATTGGATTGAGTATGGCTCAGAGAATCCAGATCCCTATATCACTAATGGATGGACCCCGCATACTAATGCAGATTGTACTGGTGATTTCATGGGGACAAATCAATCATATTGGAGTAATAGTGATGCTAGTACTCGCTTCTATACTTATGATAATGGTGCCCCTTTGTATAGCTTTTCTGCTTGTGAAGACTACTCCCCACCAAAAAAAGATGGTGGTTATGGTTTTGAACAGTTTATGGAATCTCGAGGATATGAAGTCAATGTAGCCTATAATCAGAAAATTTATGGTTTTGAGGGGAATACCTTAGGTTTCACATTCTCACAATATATGGCTGAAATCGATGCTAATAGACCAGTGTTAATTCATGTAACTGGCCATACTATGGTAGGCTTTGGTTATGATTCATCTAATCAAACTATTTATATTAAAAATACTTGGGATTATTCAACTCATACAATGACTTGGGGTGGAATCTATGAAGGAATGCAACACTATTCTGTTACAGTATTACATCTTCAAGCCGGGCAAGAAGAACTACTAGGTGATAATTTTACTAATCCTATTTCAATAACATCATTACCTTATTCAGATTCAAAAAATACTAATAATTTCACTAATACAGTTGGAAATTCATCAAATGATGCCTTTTATCAAGTGTCTTTTACTAGCAATCTAAATAATGTGACTATTTCTACTAATGGGTCTTCTTATGATACTTACTTGCGAGTTTATGATAGTTCTCAAAACCAAATATACTATGATGATGATGGTGGGGAAGGAACTAGAGCTGAACTTACGAATATCAACTTCTCGGCTAATACAATATATTATATCTGTGTTGAGGGATATTCTAGCAATAACGGACAATACATGTTAAATGTGTTTCTGCAAGGTGATAACTTTGAGTCTGCTATACCAATAACTTCAATCCCATATAATGCAACAGGAAATACTAATTATTATTCAAATACAATTGGAAATAATTCTAATGATGTATTTTATATCTTTAACAATCCTAATACTTACAATAATGTGACTATCAGTTTGAATAATTCAGATTATGATTCTTACTTGCGAGTTTATAATGCTGACCAAACTCAAATTCTCTATAATGATGATGGAGGAAATGGCACTAATGCTCAACTTACTGGAATAAGCTTTGAAGCAAACACAGATTATTTTATCTGCATTGAAGGTTATTCTTCAAATAATGGAAATTATGTGCTCAATCTTACAGGGGATATATATGTAGCTACTCCTAAGTCTGTTGAAAATATAGAAATAATTTATATTGAAGGAATGATAATGTTGGCTTGGGATGAAGTTACTTTAGATGTTAATGATAATCCAGTAACTCCTGATTTATACAATGTATATGTTTCAGCAACCGGAAATGAAGGTTCTTACGTCTTTGATGGTTCAACTGATGAAAATGACTATGTCGTTTCTCCTGGAGATTATGCTTTTAATCCAGTTTTCTTTAAGGTTACTGCTATTAAAAATGAGGCTAGGGATAACAGCAATCTAAATACTTTGATTAAATCTAAGTAGAAGCTAGACTATGCAAAGATTTAGTGGCTACTTAACTTCTTAAGTAGAGTAGTTATAATAAGATAGATTTAGTTAGACTAGAGATGGAGTCACCTATCTCTAGTCTACATTAAACAGCAAATATACTTATACTCTATTACTACTAAACTTATAAAGCTCTGGTAAGTTATTGCGAGAGTAGCAATAAATACTAGTAAGCCTAATATTGAATAAATTAACCAGAATAATACATAGAACTATTTGACTAACACTATTTTCTATTGTATAATTCTGGTTATGGTTTATTTATTTCTTTTTTCTAATTTCCTCAGCCACCAAATTCAAGTCAACATCTCTTTTATATAAAGCTTGTTTACTGCTTTTATATAGTCGTAGTTTATCCTCAAAGGTCTCCCGGTGATCACTTTTGTAGATAACACCTAGAGGATAAGGTTTTTCTTCAAGAGCTTTCTCGAATGATTTAACTCTATCAGAATTATCAAAATCATCTGGTAAATAGTAAGTATTTTCATCAAACCACTTGAAGGTATTGAGTTTATTGAAAGAAACACAGGGTTGGAAAATATCAACTAAGGCAAATCCACGATGAGCTATAGCCTGTTTCATAATTTCTTTTGTTTGCTCAATATGACCAGAAAAAGCTCTTGCGACAAAAGTAATATCTAAAGATATTGCTAGTGCGAGAGGGTTAAGAGGTTTGTCTGCAACACCAAAAACTTGAAGAGGAGTTACCATACCTTGACTCGATGTAGGAGATGCTTGACCCTTCGTTAATCCATATATCATATTATCGTTAACAAAGAGGGTTAAGTTAGGGTTTTTTCTACTTATGTGAAGCAGGTGATTACCTCCCTCACCATACATATCACCATCACCACCAAAAGCAATTACTGTCAGGTTAGGATTACTTGCTTTTATTGCAGTTGCTGGAGGTAAACCACGTCCGTGAAGGCCATGAAAGAAACTTGTGTTAACAAATTCTGGCATCTTGGCAGCTTGCCCTATTCCTGAAACTAAAACTACTTGATTTCTTTCCAGCTCTAGTTCTTCTAAAGCAGAAAGTAATTCCTTACGAATAGTGAAGTTTCCGCACCCAGGACACCATGAAAAATCAATCTTCTTATCGAAATCAAATATATTAGCCATTATCTCCTCCTCTTTCAATAAGCTTATCAATTGCCTTAGTAACATCTTCTACTGAGAAACAGCGACCATTATACTTCAATATTTTCTCATTGATTTTATATGCCATCTCGAGCTGGATAAGTTGAGCAAAATGTCCTTTTGCATTATTTTCAATAACAATGACTTTCTGAGCTTTTTGCATATGTTTAAGACTATTTTCACTAAGTGGAAACAACCAAGAAAAGTGCAATAGTGCTATATCATCTCTTCCTAATTCTTCAATAGCTTCTGAGACAATATGGAAGGTAGAACCCCAAGAAACAATAAGGGTTTTGTAATTCTCCTTCCCAATGAAACTAGGTGAGACAATATCAGCTTTGATTAATTCGTGCTTGTTGAGGCGTTTATCAACCATCTTTACTCTTATTTCTGCATCTTCAGTTATGTGTCCACTCTCATCATGCTCATTAGAACCTGAACAGACAATTCCTGAACCATAACCCGGTATTCCTCTTGGTGATATTCCCTCATCAGTAAATGAATATCTTTGATAATCTGATTTAGTTTCCACAATGTGTTTATCAATATCTAAACTATTCACATCAAACTCAGGTATGTTATACTTGCTGTTCATAAAGTATTGATCTGTTAGTATAAAAACAGGGACTTGGTACTTCTCTGCTAGGTTAAAAGCTTCTTGAGTTAGCTTAAATCCTTCTTCGAGAGTTGCTGGAGCTAAAATTATTCTTGGAAAATCTCCATGTCCAGAGTATAATGCGAGGTTTAAATCAGCTTGTTCTGTACGTGTAGCAAGACCTGTTGCAGGTCCAGGTCTCTGTGCTAAATGAATTACCATTGGTGATTCCATCATACCACAAAGACTAATCCCTTCACTCATTAAAGCCATACCTCCACCAGAAGTAGTAGTCATAGCTCTTGCACCAGCATACCAAGCTCCCAGAGCCATATTTATTACTCCCACTTCATCTTCAACTTGTTCTACAATTATGTCGAACTTCTGAGAATGACAAGCCATGTTCTGAAGAACACTTGTTGCTGGAGACATTGGGTATCCACAGATATAGTTACATCCACCAGCTAGAGCTCCAAAGGAAACAGCATCAGCACCATTCATCAGAAGGTGTTCTTTAACCTGAGAAGATTTTTTGATATCAACATCAATCTCAGAAAAGTTTTTTCCTAGTTCAAACCCTTTAGTAATAGCCTCTTTGTTCTTGTTTTGTATTTCTTCATTTTTATCTGCAAAGTAGTTTATGATAAATTCTTGGCAGGAATGAAGTTCTACTTTGAGAAGTCCACAGATAAAGCCTGCAGCTACACTATTAGAATAGATTGAGTTTCCTATCTCTTTAGCTGTCTGAGTAAATTGGACATCGATTATATTTTCAAAATCTATTTTATCCTCTTCTCCAATTACAATAGTATCTGGGTTAATTCTCTCCTCAAGATGGGCTATGCCATCATTATGAAGGGGAATCAAGATATCAATGCGGTCAACAAAACCTGCAATAGGCTTTGAGGAAATTCTAATTTCTGTTGAATTAATCCCTCCTCTAACACGAGACATTAGCTCTGAGGTAGAAAAATAATTATAGCCACTTCTCTTTAAAAGATATGACAAAATAGTTTCAATTGATTGAATACCTTGACCTGCTTGTCCTGCAAGAACCAGTACCAAGTTATCAACTATCTTACGTACCACTGTACCTCCTATAACGAATATTTCTTTTATTATTACTTTTGAATAGACTATTGAATAAAGGTCTTTTTGGTCAAGAAATAAATCTTTTAACTTCTAGTCTAATTAATATCTTTAAGAAATAACGATAAATTCAGTTTTCCGCTTGACATATTGTTAACTCATACTTTTTTTTGGTAGTAAGAATCCAATTTTAGGAGAAATTTATGGTTGAACAAAGAATTAGAAACCATCCGGTACTAGATATGCCGGAAATTAACGATTTTGTTACTTTTTATTGGAATAAACAACCACTTAGTGCTCGTAGGGGAGAAATGATAGCTTCAGCTCTCATGGCAAACGGCATCCGCGTCTTTGGGCATCACCACGCAGATAACACAGCTCAAGGAATATTTTGTGCTAATGGACAATGTGCTAAATGTACTGTGATTGCCAATGGAATACCAGTTAAATCCTGTATGACACCTGTCAAAGAGAATATGATTGTTGAGAGTGCTGAAGGATTACCTGATTTACCAAATGATACCAATCCAATTGAAATGTCAGATATTCAAGAGTTACAGGCAGATGTTTTGATTATCGGCGGAGGACCTGCAGGTCTTTCAGCAGCTATTGAGATGGGGAAAAGAAATATAAAAGCACTTCTAATAGATGATAAAGAGGAGCTAGGAGGCAAATTAGTTCTCCAAACTCATAAGTTCTTTGGTTCTCAAGCTGACTCCAGAGCTGGTACCAGGGGCAATGATATTGGTAAGCTTCTTGCAGAAGAAGTTTCCCATTTTCCTTCAATTGAAATATGGACAGAAAGTACAGTTCTTTTTGTCTTCAGTGATAAGAAAGTTGGGGTGCTAAAGAAAGATGAATACAAAATCGTAACTCCTAAATTAATCTTGAATGCAGCAGGAGCTAGAGAGAAGTTTTTAAGATTTAATGGCAATACTCTAGCAGGTATTTATGGTGCAGGAGCTTTTCAAACTTTAGTTAATAGAGACTTAGTTAAGCCAACTGAGAGACTATTTATCGTTGGTGGTGGTAATGTTGGACTTATAGCTGGATATCACGCTCTTCAAGCAGGTATCAATGTTGTAGGACTTGTAGAGGCTGCACCTTCTTGTGGTGGATACAAAGTTCATGCTGATAAACTAAAGAGGCTGGGTGTTCCAATTTATACTTCTCACAGTATTTTAAGTGCTAATGGAACAGAGACAGTTGAAGGTATAACAATTGTTGAAGTAGATGATAAATTCCAGCAAATTCCGGGTACTGAAAAGAGTTTTTCTTGTGATACAATCTTAATGGCAGTTGGCTTAGATTCCTTAGATGAATTTACTCAAGAAGCAGTACAAGCTGGTCTTCCTGTCATGGCAGCAGGTGATGCTTTTGAAATAGCAGAAGCTTCATCAGCTATGTTTAATGGTAAGATTGTAGGCTTAAAAATATGCAAAGAAATGGGAGCAGATGTAGAAGATGTTCCTCAAGAATGGTATGATAAAGCAGATTTGCTAAAGTCTCACCCCGGAGAAATAAAAGCTTATAATTATAGCCAGAGTGAAGAAGGTGTTATGCCAATTATTCACTGTTTACAGGAAATTCCATGCAATCCTTGTACAACTGTTTGCCCAGTTAATGCCATAAAAATTGATGATGGTGGTTTAATGGGGACACCTTATTATACTGAAAAATGCATAGGTTGTGGAAAGTGTGTAGTAATCTGTCCTGGACTGGCAATAACTTTAGTAGATTATAGAAAAGATCAAGAACATCCACTTATTACTCTTCCTTATGAAGTAGGAAATTTTATGATTAAAGAGGGTGATATTGTAGAAGTTAATGATATTAACGGTAATAGTTTAGGTCATTATCCGGTAATTAGTGTGCAAATGTTTCCTAAACAAAAAACTCAAACAGTAAAAATTGAAGTTGATAGAGAAATTGCTAAGAAAGTTGCTTCTTTTAGAATTCAGGAAGAAACTATTACTGCAGCTCTAGATGAAGCAATAATTCCCAATATGGAAGATGATGGAATGGTCTGCTTATGTGAACGTGTTAGAGTTAAAGATGTTAGAGACTTAATCAGACAAGGTATCTATGATATGAATCAAATAAAGGCAATTACTAGAGCTGGTATGGGACCTTGTGGAGCTAAAACTTGTGATGTTCTATTAAAACAAGTAATGAGACAAGAAGGAGTTCCTGCTGACCATGTTGTTCCAAATACTAAAAGACCAGTATTTATTGAGGCTCAATTAAGTGTTTTTGCAGGTGGAAAAAGGGAGGAATAAAATGGAAAAAAATTATGATGTAATAATTATAGGGGCTGGTTCTGTTGGTGTTCCTACTGCTGTTTCTCTCTGTGAAAAAGGGAAAAAAGTTCTTGTTTTAGATGAACTTACTGGTCCTGGACAATCTAACAATAAGAAGGCTATTGGTGGAGTTAGAGCAACTCATTCTGATTATGGAAAACTTTCCGTTTGTAAAAGATCTATTGAGATTTTCTCAACTTGGAAGGAAAAATATAATTACGATATTGGATGGAGATCCAATGGCTATTCTTATCCTGCATGGAATGATAAAGATTCTGAAACCTTGCAAGCTATGGTTAGATCTCTGCAAAGTATGGGCTTAAATATTATGTGGGTTCCACCTGATCAATATAATAAGTTAGTGCCTGGTATAAAAATGGAAGGTCTAAGAGGATCGACTTTCTCGCCTGAAGATGGTTCTTGTTCACCTCTTATGGCTATGTCTGCTTTTCATAAAAGAGCTAGAGAATTAGGTGCTGAGTTTCATTTTAATGAAAAAGTTGAAGACTTCGAAGTTGAAAATGGAAAAATTATTGCAGTTCTTACAAATAAAGGTAAGTATTCATGCCAAGATGTAATAAATGCTTCTGGTAACAATGCTCGTGAAATAGGAAAGAAGCTAGACTTAGATTTACCCGTTTTCCCAGATAATCATGAAGCAGGTATTACTGAGCCAGTGAAAAGATTCTTCGAGCCTATGGTGATTGATATGCGGAAAGCTCCTGGCTCTGCAAACTATTATTTCTATCAAAATCATGAAGGACAAGTTGTTTTTTGTATAACTCCCGACCCTCCTATTGTTGGTGTAGATAATCTTTCAACATCAGAATTTCTACCACTTGTTACTAAAAGGATGCTTGATATTTATCCTCGTCTTAAGTATTTAAAACTTAGGAGAACATGGAGAGGACAATACCCAATGACTCCTGATGGATTCCCGATTGTTGGAAGAACTAAAGAATATCCAAATTTCATTAATGCAGTTGGTATGTGTGGACAAGGCTTTATGTTAGGTCCAGGTTTAGGTGAACTGCTTACTAAGATAGTAGTTAATGAAATTACTGCTGATGATGAAAAACAATTAAAGTCTTTTGATCTTTACCGTGAGTTTTCTGGAATGGAAGCTTTTAAATAAAACTTTTGAGACAAAGATAAATTATTGCCTATATCCTTCTTATAATGAAGGATATAGGCTTACTTTGATATTATTACAAAGAGGAAAAAATGAATACCAATATAATTTGTGAACTAGTAGTAGTAACTTATGACATAGGTCCTAGTTTATCACCATTTGTGACTAAGGTAATAAAGGTTATAAATGCTGATACTAGTGTTGAACATCTTCTTACGCCAATGGGTTCAGTTATTGAAGGTAAATATGATGATGTAATGAACTTAGTTCGTACTATCTTCTATAAATTTGCTGAAGAATATGAACGTTTAGGAATAACTATCAAGATTGATTTTAGAGCTTCAAAGCAGGACAGAATAAGAGGTAAAGTTAAATCAGTTCAAGACAAACTAGATACTTAATCGAAGTCAATCTTGTCCTTTATCATCATTAATCTTTTTACTCCTTGGATGCAAATTATTAACAGTCTTAGTCAAATCTGTTAGAGACACATGGGTATATATTTCTGTAGTAGAAAGATTTGCATGACCTAGCATTTCTTGAATAGCTCTTAAATCAGCTCCGTTACTAAGCATATGGGTTGCAAAGGTATGCCTTAAGGTATGAGGTGAAAATCCCTTCTTTTGTCCTACAAGTTTAAGATACTGACTCAAGATATCAGATAGTTCCAGTCTTGTTAAGGGTTTACCCGATTTTGATATGAAAAGAATATCCTTGCTAAACTTTGATTCAAAGGAGTGTCGAATAGCTAGATAATTTTTTACTGCTAAAATAGCTTTAGAACCAATCGGAACCAATCGAGTCTTGTTACCCTTCCCCAGTACTTTTATAATTTTCTTATCAAAATCAATACTTTTCAAAGTGAGAATTATCATTTCCGAAATTCGCAAACCAGAAGAGTAGAAAATTTCTAGAATTGCTAGATTTCGGATACCAAACTTAGAAGATAAGTCTGGAAGTGACAAGAGAAACTCCATATCTTTTTCAGAAAAGAAGTGAGGAATTTTCTTCTCAAACTTGGGATTTTTCATAGTAAGAGTAGGATTTGAAGCAATGTAATTGTGAGTTACACAGTATTTAAACATCCCTTTTAAAGCAGCAAGTTTTCTTGAAATTGTCCTGTTAGAGTTATTTAATCTTTCATAAAGGTAACCCATGAAATCTCTAATGATATGTCTATCAATATCTTTAAGCAATAATTCATTATCGTATCTATCTTGTAAGAAGTCGATGAATTGATATAAATCTCTTTGGTAGGACTCTAAGGTGTTTTCACTCTTACCAAGAGCTTTAAGATATTTAAGATAATCATTAATAATAGTTTGAGTAGTCATTATAAGACCTCCAAGAAAATGAAAGGAAAGCCGAATTTCTTCGGCTTTCTTGGATGTGATTTAGATATATGAGAGGAGGATAAGTCCTTAAAATTCATTATAGCCAACAGGCATACTTTTACTTCTAAACAACTTATCAACGCAGTCAATGTACTTTATATTATCAATTTCAGCTAATCCATACTTAACAGCTGAAGAAAATGATAATGAACCCATAAGAATAGAAGTAAATCTAGCCAAGTTCATTTTTAATGTTAAATCAATATTTTCTTCATTATTTACAATTTTGCTTTTGGCAAAGTTATACGTCAACATAATTTTTTTATTTTTTGGAAAGAGCTCATTTTGAATGACAAACTTAATAGTTATATCTTCTTGATTGAAAATATTTGGATTAAGATTCTCAAAGAATTTCAAGGGATCAGATATTTTGTACATTAAAGCAGTTTTTTCAAAACTAATGTTTTGGTAGATAATGTGATAGAAGTCTTTAGATTCATTAACAGTGTTTGAAAAGTAGTGATAGAAGTCTTTATCAAATGTAGTGAACTGGACACGTTTGACTTGGTCAATCTGTGAGTTTAAAAAAGTAGAAAACTGTCTCCAAACGTCTACACTTTTAAATTGCATTTCCTTGATTTTAAGATCAAAAGAACCCTTATCTTTAGGCAATCTCTCAGCAAAGCCAAAAAACATATATCCTTGAATTTCATCTTTATCTCTATAAAGTAGACATCTCATATTGGAACTTTTCAACCAACCTTCAAATTCTCTTTCTTGACGAAGCATAGCTCCGTGTTGATCTTTAACTAAACGATTATAGAAGTCGGTTATTTCAGACAAATTATCTAGTTTGGCATATTCAAGTTTTGAGCTCTTTTCATATTTGGGGAAATATCTAGGTTCAATGGCATAAGCATGCAGAGTTGATCCCATACCAAAGTCCATTTTATTATAGAAATCAGGTCTGAAAGGATATAAAACAAGCATACTAGTATCTTTTTTACTGTAATGTTGCTCATAAAATTCTATCATTTGCTTGCAGATTTTCTCTTTTTTATGAAGTAGTTCCACTGCTACCATACCAATTCCACCAGCTGGTATCATCTGCCCACGGAAATTCATAGTGAAATTATTAGTAACAAAAGTACTTACTTGCTCATTATCGATAAAACCACCCCAAAAGTCTCTATTCTCACTATCTTCAAGAATCTTGTTAAACCATTCAAAAGCTTTATCTTGAGGAATTTTTAGGTCAGGATATGAATTGCCAAGTATCCTATAGGTATCTTGATAGTTTTTCTCAGTTATTTTTTGTATTTTTAAATTCATTTAAACCTCTTTCTTTTTGGCAATCATCATAATAGATCTAGCTGGAGAATATCCATATTCTTGTAGATGTTCAATAATGCCCTCAGTTTTGATAATAAATTCTTTAGGAAGCTTATCAGCTAATTTTTCTTTGGTAGTTTTTATTATTTTAGTATAGTTCTCAATAATTCGTTCATCTTTCGGATTATCAATATTATGATTATATGTTTCCTTCATTATGAGCTCAAAGCCATTAATAACAACTAAATTTATAAGTTTGCTACTAGTATAGGTGTTGTCATGAAAGCGATTCATTAGCCTATCTAGTTCTGCAAACCAGTGATGTAATAGGATATGGGTTTGTTGGGCTTGGTTTTGTCCATTATCACAGGTCATTTCATTCACAATTAGATAACCTTGAGGAGATAATACCCGTTTTGCTTCTTTTAAAACACTGTCTATGTCTTTAAAATGGTGAAGTGAATTATTTATTGATACTGCATCAAAAGAACTATTTTCATAAGGTAAAGAACTTGCATCTAGCTTTCTGAAAGTAACCTTTTCTTGGTCTTTAAAATTCTTTTCAGCAAGTGCTAAAGATTTCTCGCAAATATCAATTCCAATAATCTCAGAAATTCCTTTATTTTCTTGTAATAAATATGGAATAAATTGACCATACCCTGTTGCTAAATCCAATACCTTTTTAATGTTTAAATCTGCAATTTTCATACTCATCCCTTATAATTATTAAATAGTTGATGATATCCAAGCTTCTTCTTGTGCTCTTAATACCATATATGTTGTTCTTCCCGATATCTCTGTAAATCTTCATCATAATAAATTTCGCTATTCTTTTTCTTTGAGATGAAGATCTCTGTTATTGCAAAAAAGAGTCTTTCTTTTAATCTCATAAAAGCTAAAAACATGGCCATCTCCTTTACTTGAAATATCATCAACTATACTTATGGTATAATAATACACATAACTGGTAATGTGTCAAGAAAAAAATAGTTTTTTTCTTTATATCGCGAATTTTTTGTAGTAAATAGTGATTTGTAGGGTAATCTTAGCATTAAACAGACTGAGATTGTTCTAATCTACAAAGCAACATACTTTAAAAGTAGTAATAAATTATCAAAGAATTTCATTTTAAAAAACTGGAAATCTTGTCCTAAATGTCCCTTCATTATTACTCTCACCATAAGTTATTACTAGTTTATAAAGATAGTAACAATATAGGGATAACCTAAAAATATGAATAGAAGCAAACTTGTGGGGATAGTGTATGATTATTTAGACAGTCTTAAATAGTTGTAGCAAATATTAACCAATATTTAACTTGACACAAATAATATAGTATGATTAATTAAATCATTACATATTATGCATTTAAAAGGAAAAACTATTAAAAATGACTATGTGATTGCAAAGAAAAAAATGAATTAGGGGGAGAAAATGTATTCAAACTCAAGAGAAGGAATGGTTGCAAAGTGTGGATTAGATTGCAGTATTTGCGAACTATATCTCAGCAAAGATAATCCAGATTTATTCAAGTTTTTAGTAGACCAAGGAATTCCAAAAGAGAAACTACCTTGCCTAGGTTGCAATGCGAATCAGGGAAAGTGTCCAGTATTGAATAATGTGTGTGATACCTATAAGTGTGCTAAAGAAAAAGATGTGAGGTATTGCTTCGAATGTTATGACTTCCCATGTAGCAAATTACAGCCTCTTGCTCAAGGTGCTAGTAAATACCCTCACAATCTAAAAATCTATAATTTATCTGTAATTAAAGGGTATGGAATTGATTACTTCTTAGATAAATCACAAAATATAAAAGAATCGTATTTTAAATCTTCCTTTGAAATAGGTAAAGGATCAAAATAAATTATTGACAGATTTGCAAGTTTTAATAGTTATGTTTAGGTGATAAAATACGATTATAAAGTATTAATAGATAAGAAAATAAACCTAAAATAATTGGGAGGAATAATGTCCGACATGAAGCGCGTTTATTTATTTGGCGATGGAAAAGCAGAAGGTAATAGCACAATGAAAAACCTTTTGGGTGGAAAAGGTGCTAACTTAGCAGAGATGAATTTGATAGGTGTTCCAGTACCTCCAGGATTCACTATCACAACTGATGTATGTACAGAGTACAACCAAGTTGGTCAAGACAAATCAAAAGAGTTATTAAAAGCTGAAGTAGAAAAAGCTATTGCTAACTTAGAGAAGATTCTTGGAACTGAATTTGGCTCAAGTGAAAATCCTCTTTTACTTTCAGTTCGCTCTGGTGCAAGAATTTCTATGCCAGGTATGATGGACACTGTTTTAAACTTAGGATTAAATGATGATGCTGTTGAAGGCATTGCTAAAAGAACAGGTAATGATAGATTTGCATGGGATTCCTACCGTCGTTTTGTTCAAATGTATGGCGATGTTGTTATGGATATGAAACCAAAATCAAAAGAAGATATTGATCCTTTTGAAGAGATTATTGAATCTGTAAAAGAAGCAAAAAACATTGATAATGATTTAGATTTAACAGTTGAAGATTTAAAAGAATTAGTAGCAAAATTCAAAGTAGCTGTTAAAGAAAATACAGGTAAAGATTTCCCTAATAATCCTTGGGATCAATTATGGGGTGCAATTTTTGCTGTTTTTGGTAGCTGGAATAATGATAGAGCAATCTATTATAGAAAAATGAATTCTATCCCTGGAGAATGGGGAACAGCTGTTAACGTACAGGCTATGGTTTATGGTAACATGGGTGAAAATTCAGCTACTGGTGTTGCTTTCACACGTGATGCAGCTACTGGTGAAAACATCTTTAATGGTGAGTATCTAATCAATGCTCAAGGTGAAGACGTTGTTGCTGGTGTTAGAACCCCTCAAGAAATTACTCTTGAAGGTTCACGCAGATGGGCTAAGTTAGCAGGTGTTTCTGAAGAAGATAGAAAAGCAAAATTCCCTTCATTAGAAGAAACAATGCCTAAAGTTTATAAAGAATTAAATGATATTCAAGAAAAATTAGAAGATCACTATAAAGATATGCAAGATCTAGAATTTACTATTCAAGATGGTAAATTGTGGTTACTTCAAACAAGAACTGGTAAAAGAACTGGTGCAGCTATGGTAAGAATGGCTGTTGAAATGGTTGAAGAAGGTTTCATTGATGAAAAAACAGCTTTATTAAGAGTTGAACCTAACAAGTTAGATGAACTTCTCCACCCAGTATTTGATAAAGAAGCCCTTGCAAGTGCTAAAACTTTAGCTAAAGGTTTACCTGCATCTCCTGGTGCTGCTACTGGTAAAATCTGTTTCTTCTCAGATGAGGCAGTGAAAAGATATGCTGCTGGCGAAAAGATTATCTTAGTTAGAATCGAAACATCTCCTGAAGATTTATCAGGTATGGATTCAGCTGAAGGTATCTTAACTGCTCGCGGTGGTATGACATCTCACGCAGCTGTTGTGGCTCGTGGAATGGGTAAGTGCTGTGTATCTGGTGTTGGTGCTTTAAAAATCAACTATCGTGAAAGAACTTTAACTATTGATGGTAAAGTATATAAAGAAGATGATTACATCTCTCTTAATGGCTCTACTGGTGAAGTTTATAGTGGCAAAATCAAAACTATCGATCCTGAATTATCAGGTACATTCGGTAAATTAATGACAATTGCAGACAAATATTCAAATATGTATGTGAGAACTAATGCCGATACTCCTAATGATGCTCTAGTTGCTCGTAACTTTGGTGCACAAGGTATTGGTCTTTGCCGTACAGAACACATGTTCTTTGAAGGTGAAAGAATTAAAGCAGTTCGTGAAATGATTCTTGCTGAAGATACAGCTGGTAGAGAAGTTGCTCTTGCTAAGATTCTTCCTTATCAAAGAGAAGACTTTGAAGGCATCTTCAGAGCTATGGATGGCTTTGGTGTAACTATCAGATTGTTAGATCCACCTCTCCATGAGTTCGTTCCTCATGAGGATGAAAACCAGAAGATTATGGCTGATGAAATGGGCATTTCTGTAGAAGAAGTTAAAGCTAAAGTTGAAGAATTAGCTGAATTTAACCCAATGCTTGGTCATAGAGGTTGTCGTTTAGGTAACACATATCCTGAAATCACTGCTATGCAAGCTAGAGCTATTATCGAAGCTGCTGTTAATGTTAAGAAAGAAGGGGTTGATGTACATCCTGAAATCATGGTTCCTCTTATCGGTACTGTTGAAGAATTCCAACTTCAAGAGACTATAATCAGAGAAACTGCTGAAACTGTTTTCGCAGAAAAAGGCGCTAAGGTTGATTTCATGGTAGGTACTATGATTGAAATTCCTAGAGCTGCTTTAACTGCTGATGCTATAGCTAAACATGCTGAGTTCTTCTCATTCGGTACCAATGATTTAACTCAAATGACATTTGGTTATTCTCGTGACGATGCTGGTAAATTCTTACCAATCTATCTTGAAAAAGGTATCTTAAAAGATGATCCATTCCAAAAATTAGATCAAACTGGTGTTGGTCAATTAGTTCAAATGGGTACTGAAAAAGGTAGAGCTGCAAGAGCTGACCTCAAAGTTGGTATCTGTGGTGAACACGGTGGAGAACCTTCTTCAGTTGAATTCTGTCACGGCGTTGGTATGAACTATGTTTCATGTTCACCTTTCCGTGTGCCTATCGCTAGATTAGCTGCTGCTCAAGCTGCGGTTAAAAATCCTAGATAATAATTCTAAGAAATAAATAATATATAGAAGGGACTGAGAAATCAGTCCCTTTATTATATTGACAAATATTGTGTTAATATTGAAGTGGTAAAATATTAAAAATAGGATTAGAAAATTATGACACGAAAAGAAATTACATCATTGATATTATTAGCACTAGTTATAATTATAGCCATATATAAATTTGCTACAGTTGAATATGAATTTGTCGATAGTAAATATTTGAATTATACTCCGACCACGCAAGGGAATAGTTTAAGAACTGAGATATATGTCTTAAGCGATAAAAAGAATGGGGAAGAGATTACAAAGCAGGCTTTTGCTTATATGCAAGATTTAATATATAAATTCTCTGAAGATTATGAAGAAAGTATAGTTTATAAAATTAATCATTCCAAAGGGGAAAAGGTTTCTATAGATCAAGATATATATGAACTCTTGTTAGAGGCTGACAAAATGTATAAGCTTACAGACGGACAATTTGATATAACAATCAAACCCCTTTATGATTTATGGGATTTTGAAAAAGCTGAAAGGGGAAACTCTGAGTATAATGCTAGTTTAATCCCTGATTCAACCGAAATTAAAGAAAAATTACAGCTAGTTGATTTTTCTAAAGTTCAATATGATAAAGACTATATAAAGCTTCCAGCTGATATGCAGATCACCTTTGGAGCTTTATCAAAAGGCTACATAGTTGATAAGACTGTTGAAATGATTCTTTCTCAAGGGGTCAAGGCTGGTTATGTTGATCAGATATCTTCTATTAGATATTTTGGCGATATATCCCAGAAGATAATACTAGGTATTCAACATCCCCGTAATTCTTCAGAAATTATAGCACAACTTACTAATTTAAACAAGATGTCGGTTGCAACTTCAGGTGATTATCAGCAATATTTTGATGTAGGAAATATACGCTATCATCATCTAATCAATGCTGTTTCAGGCTATCCATGTCACCAAAATGCTTCAGTGACAATTTTAGCTCCAACTGCTTTTGAAGCAGATGCTTTATCCACAGCTCTTTTTATGCTTGATAGTGATAGAGCTATTGATTACTTGAAAACTCTTAATGACACTGAAGCTATTATCTACAGCGATATCTATGATGAAGTTGGTAAAACTTGGGAAGCAACCTCACTTAAAACTGAAAAGACTGATAATTCCAAAGGGATTGACTATTACTTATATAATGAATTTATTGATGGTGAATAATGAAAAATACAATTGATATCCAAAACTTGAACGATAACCGTAAGGTAACTATTGATAAAGTTGGTGTAAAAGGGGTAAAATATCCCATAATAGTTGAAGATAGAACCAATGAAACTCAGCATACCATTGCTGATCTAGATATATTTGTGGAACTACCTCATCATCATAGAGGAACACATATGTCTCGCTTTATTGAGATTTTAAATGAGTATCATCAAAGAAATGTGATTTCTGAAATAGAGAACTTTGTTCTGGAAACTAAAAAAAGACTTGATGCTGATTCAGCTTTTGTGAATATTGCATTCCCTTATTTTATAAATAAGACTGCTCCTGTTTCGGCAATTAAATCCCTAATGTCCTATGATTGCTTCTTTATTGCATCTCATCAAGATGAATTTGAAATGCAAATAGGGGTTAAGGTTCCGATTACAACAGTTTGTCCTTGCTCAAAAGAAATAAGTGAGTATGGAGCTCACAACCAGCGTTCTATTGTAACAGTTACTATAAAATATTCAGAATATGTTTGGCTTGAAGAGTTAATTGAAATTGTAGAATCAGCAGCCTCTTGTGAAGTATATTCTCTCTTAAAACGATCAGATGAAAAGTATGTTACTGAAAAGGGATATGATAATCCTAAATTTGTTGAAGATATTGTTAGAGATGTAGTTGTGGAGCTTAGAAAAGATAGTAGGATTACTGAATACAGTGTTGAGTCTGAGAATTTCGAATCTATTCATAATCACTCCGCCTATGCCTCTGTAACAAGCGGGAGAAATAAGTAGATGATAAATCCTAGTGTAAAGCACCATTTTCTTGATAATGGTCTTAAAATCATTGTTGCAAAGGATAAATCTAATCCTATTATAAGTCTTCAGCTCTATGTAAAAGTGGGCTCAGTTCACGAGAAAAGTGATGAGTCTGGATACTCTCATCTAATGGAACACTTGGTTTTTAAATCTACTCAAAACTATCCAGATAATAAAATAATGGAAAAGGCATCTTCTTTAGGTGCCAATATCAATGCTTATACCGAGTATGATTCTACCTGTCATTATCTAACTCTTCCTTCCAAGTATCTTGAGAATGGACTTGAATTACTATCTGAATTAGCTATGAAAGCTAACTTTTCTGATGAAGAGTTTTCCACTGAAAAGAAGGTTGTAATTGAAGAATTAAAACAATATGCTAACGATCCTGAAGAAGACTTTGTAGAGAAAATACCTCAGTTTTATTTTGAAGAAAGCCCTTATCATAATCCAATTATAGGTCATCTAGATAACTTAGAAAGTTCATCTCCAGATGATTTAAGAGCTTTCTATCAAAAGTATTATAAGGCAAATAATTGTTTCTTAGTTATCAGTGGAGACTTTAAGTTTAAATCTATAAAGAGTATTGTCGAAAAATATTTTTCCACTTGGTTACCTAACAATAATCTAGAGTTTGATGCTTGCCCTAATATTTATCAGAAAGGCTTTTCTACACATACTCTTGTGAATGAAGATATTAATCAAGAAATTTTAGCTTTTGTTATTCCCGAGATAAGTGAAAAAACTAAAGATGGCTTAGGATTATCATTGGTTACTAAAGGCTTTGCTATAGGTAAAAACTCTCGATTATACAAAAGACTTTATATTAAAGAGCAATTAGTTACGAGTATTCAGGTTCAGTCAATATCAGGTCACTATGATGGTCTTTCAATTATTCTTATTGTTCCTAAATCCAATACTTGTTTAGAAGATATCTGTCGAATTTTCATTGAAGAGTATAACAGTATGAGAATTCAAGGTCTTACATATGAAGAATTAAGAAAGATCAAAGTTGAACAGGAGCATAGCTGGAAATATGCTTTTGAATATGTCGAAAATTTCGCAAGTGTCTTAGGAGTTGAAGAACTTGATTGTGGTTACGAATCAATCCTTCGTTATCCTGTTAGGTTAGCTTCTTTAGATATTCAGCTTCTATTAGATGTGGCAAATAAGTTTTATAGACTTGATAACTTGAAAATTATTCATTTAGGAACAAAAAACCACTTTCTTGATAAAATTGAAAAAGATATAATAAATAGGGAAAGTGAAGAGTTAGCCTCTAACGAAAATAACAATTATATGGAATATACCTGTAGCAATGGTATGAAAGTTATTATGAAGAAGGTCCTAGGAAAACCGACTGTGGGGATTTCGTTAACTAGAAAGATATCTCAACTCTGTGAACCCTTAGAATTAAGAGGTATTAACTTCTTTACCTTAGCTTTAATGCAATTTGGGACAAAAAAGTATTCCTATGAAGAACTAGTAGATTACTGTAAACAAAGAGGTATAAATCTCAATGTTCATAATGGAATAGAAACTTCTGGTTTTAAAGTAAAGTGCTTTAGTGAATACATCTCTGAAGCTCTTGAGTTAATGGCAGATTTAATCAGAGAACCCCAATTCCCTATACATCATCTTAATAATATTAAACAATCAGTTAGGTCTAATTTAAGAAGAATACATGACTTCCCAACTAAAGATGCTGTTAAAAAATACAATCAATTTTTGTTCGGTAGAAATTCAAACCTGATAAGTAAAACAGGTGAGTTATCAGATATTACCAAGATTACACGAAAAAGAATAAACTCTTGGCACAAAGAATTCTTAGACTTATCTCAAATGAGCTTAGTTGTTATTGGTGATATTCACTTTGATAATATTATAAGAACTGTCGAAAATACTTTTAAATTTACCTCATATAGCTCTCAGGTTAAAGAGAAAGTTCTTTACTCTCCACCTGCTAAAAAAAGACATATCTTTGATTATGATAATGACCAATCTATAATTCATATAGGTGGTTTTGCTTGCAATGCTAATGATTATAGACTTAACGTTGCATTCCATGTCTTATCTCAAATTATTGGTGGTGAAATCAACTCTCGTTTATTTAATGAACTGAGAGAGAAGCTAGGACTTGCCTATAGTGTTGGCTTTGATTTTACAGCTCTTTCAGAAGTTGGTTTCTTTGCTAACTATGCTATAGTAGATAGGAATAGGGAAGAACAAGCCATTGCCTCTATCAAGCAAATAATGAAAGATATTATTAAAAATAATGTTACTAAAGAAGAAATGGAACTAACTAAGAACTTTATCAATGGTCAGCGGTTATTAGATGACGAAAGTGTGGCTTCTCAAGCTAGCTCTTTAGGCATTCTAAGTTCCTTGGGTTATAGCTATGACTTCTATCTAAATCGGGAAAAACGTTTGCAAAATGTTTCATTTGATGATATAGCTGAAATTGCTGAAAATTACTTTACTAGCAATAATCTTTATACCCAGATTTATAGGTAGATTTTATGCTTACAATAGGTATTGATATTGGATCAACTACAAGTAAAATAGTACTTTTCGATCATTCAGAAAACAAGATTATTGATTGGAAATATACTGCAACTGGAGTAACACCAAAGCTTACAGCCCAAAAACTCTATGATAATATTTTAAAGAAACATAAGCTAGATAAAGTTGAAAGAGTCGTATCAACAGGTTATGGTAGAAAGTTAGTTGATTTTAGAGATAAAATTTCTTCTGAGATTATATGTCACGCTCGTGGACTATCCTATTTAAAACCAGAGATAAGAACAGTAATTGATATAGGGGGACAAGATTCTAAAGTCATTACCTTAGACGAAAATAATAAAGTAATTGATTTCGTTATGAATGATAAATGTGCTGCTGGAACAGGCAGATTCTTGGAAGTAGTAGCTACTATTCTTGAATGCTCTGTAGATGAATTGTCTGATCTTGCTTTCCATGCAGAAACTGAAATTGATATTGATTCTACATGTGTTGTTTTTGCTGAATCAGAAATAATTGGTATGATAGCAAAAGGATATTCTCGCAATACGATTATAAAAGCTGTTCATAAGTCTATTGCTAAAAGAATCGTTAATCAGATTCATTCATTAAAGTGGGAGACTCCTGTGGCTTTTACTGGAGGGGTTTCTTTTAATAAGTCAATGAAATCAATTTTAGAAAATATGTTAAATATTCCATTATATACATATCAAACACCAATCATTACTGGGGCTCTAGGGGCTTCATTAATTGCAAAAAAATAATTAGGAGACATAAAATGAAAAGTAATAGTTACTCAAATGTAGTAAACTCTATTGGGCTGATAGCCCTTCTCTTAGGCGTATTTTTAACTTTTACATCTATAAAAGCTGATGTAGATAGTTATAATTTTGAAAAAGACTCTTATGATAACCAGTATGAGCAAAGTAAGGAAATGATTCAACAAACTTTAAACTATAAACAAGGAATTGGAACTGAAGAATTATCAGCTGAAGATTTAATGTATTTAGAATCACTTTCTGACTCTACCATTGCTTCTTATAGCGTTGAACTTGAAACAGAATATGAAAAAGGTCTTACTGATCTCAAATCTGGAATGTGGAACAACATAGTAACTTCTAGTGGAAAGCAAGTGTCATTAATACTGCTAGGAATTGCTCTAATCTTCGTAGCTAAGGGGCTAAAAAATTTAGAAAGAGATTAAAGATATATCTTAGAAAAATAAGTATTTTTCTACTTATATAATAAGAAACACAAGCATTGCATTGATTTGTTTGAGAAGGATATTCTCATAAGAAATCTTTAAATACTTGTGTTTTTTTTCTTGTATAAACATAAACCTCTAGCAAGTATAAATCCTTGATTGTTAATCTCCTCATAATTTACTGGATTTTTAAAGGGAGTGTAACTATCAAGGATTAATACTATTAATATTAAATATAGAAAATTTCCCAGATAATACTAGTACTACTAAAAGACAACAAAAAAATATTTGACTGTGAGGCAAGTAATAACAAGGAAACTTGTCCCAATTAATTGAAAGTATTTTCAGAATAAAAATACTATTTGACAAAATAAACAATACCATTATATTGTGTATAGATTAAAACTAAGGATGGAGAGAGATATGAAGTACAAAAATATTGTTTTAATAATTGTGTTGACATTGATGCTGATAACTTTTGGTTGTGAAAGCTCAACTAAAAGTACTAACAATAGTTCTCAAGAGATAAATTTTTCTGATTTACAGATTGAGGATAATTTTGATTTTTCTACAACAGATAATGTGAATGTAGAATTAAAAGTATCAAATGGTAGTAATAATGGTGTAGATAGAGTTCCTTTTAAAATCTACGATAAAGATCCTCAAGATGGAGGTAAATTACTGGATTCTGGTTTTACAAATACTAACGGTGTACTTAGTTCCAAAATTGTAGTACCATCTTACCTTAAATCATTATTTGTAGTGGGCTACATGGATGCTATTGAAATACCAATCCGTGATGGATATGCAAACTATGAATTTGGTTCAAATAGCTTTAACAGTGCTAGAGCTAATAAAGAAATTATCACACCTGATAAGTCAACTCTAACATACTTAGATACCTACAATGTTGATGGTGTTCCAAGTAACATGGAATTTGAAGCAGTTGCTCCTGGATTCTTAACTAAAGTAAATAATGCACTTCCAGAAAGAGTTTCTGTTCCAGATAATAAACCACATTATCTCTATCCAGCGAACCAGTTTAATGCTGTTATTATTAATCAAACTGCAGACTTATGGATAACTTTTGTTCATGAAGGTGCTGGACATAGAAATGTGTTCGGTTTCTATACTTTTGATATTAATAATCCTCCACAAACTGCTGATGATATAGATGAAATTACAGTAGTATTCCCTAATGTTTCTATGGTAGGAAGCGGTGGTGGATTAGTTCCTGGAGACAAAGTGTATATTGGTGAATTTGAACCTGGAACCGTTGTAGCTTGGGTGCTTATGGCTAATGGTTGGTATAATGGTGCACCTCATATAGTTACTAATACCTGGTATTCTGACAAAGAATTAAACTATACTGGTTACCAACAATCTGTACTTTTTTATGATGATGAGTATGATAAGCTAGTAGTTGGTTTTGAAGACTTGATGTTTAATTATGGTGATGATGACTTCAATGATGCTCTTTTCTTTGTAACATCTGAACCTACTAACTCTATTGATACTTCAGAAATTACACCAATTGGAGTTCCAAGTGATGATGATGGTGATGGTGTTCCTAACATTTTTGATGATTTCCCACAAGATGGAGAAAGAGCTTTCCAAACTAACAACTATAGTATGTCCACTTTAGCTTTTGAAGACCTATGGCCTCAAAAGGGTGATTATGACTTCAATGATATGGTAGTGGACTATAATATCTTCTATCATAAAAATGCTGATAACGAAATAAAGAATGTCATTACTGAATTTGAGTTAAGAGCAGTTGGTGCTAGATATAGAAATGGTTTTGCTATTCAATTCCCATTTGCTTCAGCTAATGTTGAATCATATACCGTTATTGATGGATCAGATCCATTAACTTATTCTACTTTTGTTTCAGATGCAAACTTTGCACCTCAACTTGAAGCTGGTGCAAATGCTACAATGATTTATATCGACAATACATTGGATTTAATTCAACCTGTAGGCGATACTTTCATCAATACAGAAAAGAATGTACCTTATCAAGGTAGTGTTAAATTTGCCCTCGATATCAAACTTGCTAATGCTGAAGATATATCAACTTGGCAGTGGAATGCACCATTCAATCCATTCATTTATGTGGATAGAGTTAGAGAACATGAAATACATTTGGCTGATTATCCTCCAACTCCACTTGCTAACTTAGCTATTTTTGGTACAGATGATGACTCTTCAGTTGTTAGTCAAAGTAGATTCTATAAATCTGTTGAGAACCATCCTTGGGCTTTAAATATCGCTGAAAGCTGGGATTACCCTTATGAAAGAAACAATGTAATTGGTGCTTACTTGCTATTTAAAGATTGGGCAGAATCTTCTGGTAACCTTTATCCTGATTGGTATTTAGACCTTCCAGGTTATAGAAATCCAGAAAGAATATACGAAGAACAATAAAATCGTGAGAGAAGAAGAAGGGGACTTGATAGTCCCCTTTATTTTTAGTACAAATATTTTAAAATAAAACTTGTATTAAATATAAAAAGTGTTAAAATTTCTATATAATGCACATAGGGGAAAAATATGAAAAATAAACTAATGTTTTCTATTATAGTGGCTGTATTTTTGTTATTCAGCTTTGCTTGTAGTAATGATGATTCAAATGATGCAAATACTAATCAAGTAGATTTTGAAGATCTTCAAGTTCAAGATGATTTTGATTTCTCTACTACTGAACTGGTAACTATTGATGTTAAAGTTTTTAATGGTCAAGGACAAGGAGTCGCTAACATTCCTTTTAAAGTCTATGATAAATCCCCAGATAATGGTGGTAAGTTGTTAGATTCTGGTTCTACAAACAATTCAGGTTCTGCTGTTTTTAAGACAACTTTACCAACCTATCTCACTAGTGTTTATCTAATGGGATATATGTCTTCCTTGGAACTACCTATTATTAATAATAGAGTTAGCTATGAATTCGGTAATGGACAAAGTGATAAGGGTAGAAATGATAAAAATCCTATAGCTCCTCCTAAGACTGATTTATTTTATCTAGATCAGTATAATGCTGAAGGGGTTCCTTTAAACATGGAAAGTGATGATATCCCAGCAGCTTTTTTAACCAAAGTTGATGCAACCTTGCCTGAAAGTAGACCCGTACCCCAATATCATCCTACTTATCTTGCTGACGGTAACCAGCTAAACGTGCTTGTTATTGATGAAGCAGCTGAAGTCTGGGTAACCTTTGTTCATGAAGGTGCTGGACACAAAAACTCTTTAGGCTTCTATACTTATCAAGAAGGTAACCCACCTCAAAGTAGAGATGATATAGATACAGTTAAAGTTATTTTCCCTAATGTTTCCATGGTAGGTTCTGGTGGAGGCTTAGTTCCTGGAGATAAGATATCTTTAGGTATTTTTCAACCAGGTACTATTATTGGCTGGGTATTAATGGATAATGGCTGGTTCAGTGGTGGTGCTCATCTTGTCACTAATTCATGGTTTTCAAATACCAATCTTAATCCGAATAATAATCAACAGAGCATTCTTGTTTATGATTCAGAGTATGAAAAGCTCTTATTTGCTTTTGAAGATTTAGTATTTAATCAAGGTGATGATGATTATAATGATGCAGTTTTTTATGCAACTGCAAACCCAATTGAATCAATAGACATTGATGATGTCCAACCAATCGATACTCCAGATGATGAAGATGAAGATGGAATATCAGATATTTTTGATGATTTTCCTAGTGATCCAAACAAGGCTTTCCATACAAACAATTATTCAAATTCTACCTTGGTTTTTGAAGACTTATGGCCACAAAAAGGAGACTATGATTTCAATGATATGGTAGTAGATTATAATATGTTCTTCCATAAAAATGTAGAAGGTGAGATAACTAACTTGATAACTGAATTTGAACTACGAGCAGTAGGGGCAAGAAAACAAAATGGTTTTGCAGTAGAGTTTCCTTTTAATTCAAATATCATTTCTGATTATGTAATTATCGATGGAACTGATACTTTATCATACTCAAATGTTGTATCTCATCCTAACTTTTCTCCTCAGCTAGAAGAAGGTGATAATGCAGTAATTAGATTCATAAATAATACAAATGACTTAATACTGCAAAACAATGGAGACTTTATAAACACACAAGCTGGAACTAATTATGTTGAGCCTGTTAAGATTGCTTTAAATATTATTTTTACTAACCCTCAAGATATTGAAAACTGGCAGTGGTCTATTCCTTTCAATCCATTTATTTTTGTCGATAGGGAAAGAGATCATGAGGTTCACCTTTCTGATTATCCTCCTACAGAGTTAGTTGATTTAACTCTTTTCGGGCTTAATGATGATTCTTCTAATATTAATCAAAATAGATTCTACAAAACTGTAAATAACCATCCTTGGGCTTTGAATATCGCTGAAAGCTGGGATTATCCTTATGAGACTAAAAAGATAAACCATGCTTATCATAAGTTCCAATCATGGGCTGAATCATCTGGACAATCTTATCCTGATTGGTATCTTGATTTGCCTGAATATAGAGATGACCAACTAATTTACCAACAACCTTAGAAAACTCCTTTTTTTTATATTAGGACTCTTTTTCAAGGGTCCTTTTTTATTTACTGAATTTTTTGAAATATATTATCTATAGAAATCTTATAAAAGATTATAGTGTTATATATAATATTTCCGACACCTAAGTTATTTGAAAAAATGTAAAAAAGGATGATAATAAATGATAAATTACTGGGAAAGGAAGCTTGATAGCTATTAGTCATAAGTTCTCGGAAATTGTTATAAAAAATTAATATTGACAATAAATTTCTATAAATTATTATTGACAATAAATTTCTGTAAATTAATATTAACTAAAAATAATGAAATAGATATTCAAAGGAGGAAGTATGAAATTATATTTATCGCTTTTATTTATTGCCTTGGCTTTTTTGATATCAGCAACACCACAACAAACAAGAATTCTTTCTCAAAATGATCTAAACTGTATAAAAGCAGGAGTCACAAATGACCCTATTTTTGGGGATATTTATTCACATGTTAGTTATGTCTCACCAAGTAACACTATAAGTAGGGTTTGGAAATATTCTAATTTAGCGACTAAAGCCTTAATTAATGATGATAATGATTCTAATGATAATTTAAATGAATGCGTTAGATTTTTATTCGATGAGAGTTTCTCTCATTTTGTGAGTATTGATAATATTGTAATCCCTATGTTTATTTGTCCAACATATCCTGATTATATTGTGGATGGTAATGCGAAAACAAGAGATTTATCAACAATTATATCACTATATGCTAATATTGTTGATAAAGTATATTATCATTATGATGAACAATTTTTCATTAGCTTAGGCATATCTTCTCAGGTAGAATTCCAACAAAGCCTACTCAGTAAGCTACATATACTAACAAGTTTTGCAAAGAGAAGAATTGAGTATAGTTTACCTGGTATTCTTCTCTCAAACAACCCAGAGTTAACGGAACAAGACTCAACTAATTCTAATTATTCGTACTATGCCAGCAAAATCGTTGATGCTTATCCAGGTACTGCTCCCTGGATAGATATAGATAATCAAAATGATTATATTAGATTCTTTGCAATTAAGCCTAATAATATTGGTCTTAGATTAATTGCTGCTGTAGGTCTAGCATCAACTGTTCTCGGCAATAATGATTATTTAAATTTTATAGATGACATATTATTTAATTATGCAGGAAATGATAATTATTACTGGAATAATGTTACTTATGAAACTGGACTCTTAAATTTACTTATTCAAGATTCAGGGGTGTATGGAGAAGGATTATATTATAGAGAGTACTGTTATAATATTTTAATGTCTTATTTTACTTTTAGATTTAGATATGATGGAGAAAACTTATACGAAAAAAATTTAATAAAAAAGGATTTGAAAGCTGTAAATAGTATGATGTATCCATCATACTATTTTTTACCATATGATGATGTTGCAGATATATATAACGTTACGTCACATTATGGTTCACTTGGATATTTACAGTTCGGTGGAGATATGGATTTAAAAGATATTATAAGTTCAAATATTAATCACAAATATAGATTAGGTATGCGAAATTTTATGAATGAAATATATTGGGGTGCTTTTATTATTCAAAGTTATAACGGTGTGACTGTTAACCCGTCTGTAACACACAACAGTTTTAATTATCAATTATTATTTAATTCAGAAGTAACAGTTTTAAAAGAAAAATTAACAGACTTAAATGATTTTGGGAATCACACATCGTTATATATAAATCATGAAAAATCTAGATCTACTTGGTATCATGAGGATGCAGACCAATCATCATTTACTTTAAATTATAATAGTTCTGATTTGTTACTTGATCCTGGGTATTCTTGGACTAGGAGTAATTCAACTGAAAATAGCTATCGATACAGATTATGGATGAGTTCTCCTCTAGCTCATAATCTAATAATTACAACAGACGATGCTGAAAGCTTATTCTCTATGGAATCAGACTATCTGAATAACACGACAGATCTTCTTAAAAATTATATAGATAATAATGATATTGATCAGAATGTTCTTAGACCGATAGCTCTATCTGAAAGAACTGATTCTAATATAACATGTACACAGTCCAGTGCTAATTATTGTATGAGTACAGAAACAGTAAGCTCTTCGTCAATTAGTATTTTACATGATAATAATGATGTTACTAATAATAGGACTTTTTATAGATTAGATAATAATGTTAGCGTTGTTTTTGACAAGATAACAAATTTTGGAGATACTCCTATTGATATCATAACACAGAATCATACCGCCGCATACCTAGATAATACAGCAACTCCATATACTTATGTAGTAAATTCTAATAATTCTATTGATATTACTCAGAGTTTTGGTCCTGAAATATTTGTGGGGGGACAGGCTGTCATTGATAATATAAATGTTGGATTAAAACTTTTCTTTGTTTCAAATCAAAATTACTCCATCAACATTAATGATAGGTTACCATTTTTCAAAAATGCTTATCATATAGCTATTAGACCTTATTATCAGAATATTATAGGAGAAGTAAAACATTGTTCAATATTTGATGCTTTTAATGACTCTGAAGGTCCTAAGCTTCAATTAATTGAATCTTCAGTATCATCAAAGTCATTAGTATTCTCTAATTCAGATAATCTTAATTATATATATATAGGTACAGAATCTAATTCTGAGATATTATTTCCTAGTGCAAATATTCGTGTTTTAACAGATTCTGATCATTTCATATATGAGACCGATCAAAACAATCTTCCATGCAAATTAGTTCTAACTAATGGTTCAAATCTAAAAATATCTGTAGTAAATCAAACTTATCAAACTGTCTTTAGCTCCTCAGAGTCAGATAATTACATAATTGAGTGGAATAATGATTCAGTCGAAATTGTTTGCAGTTCGAACTCAGAACCAGAAAGAAAAGTGGTTATTATAAAAAATAATGTTGAAGCTGTTAATGTGTCAATGAAATTTATGAATAAATATGATGAGGAAGAACAAGCTTTTATTCATAATTTAGCATTTGATTCGACTAAAATATTAATCAATTATTCTTATGATGACTTGCTAACTAGTAATTTTGTAAATGATGATTTAGTTTTATATAAAGGTACATATGATTCTATAGATAGTTTTAATAGTTTAACTTTAGGTTATGATAATTTGAGGTTTACTGATAATATTAATATCCCACAAGGATCAATCTTAGCTATTGAACCTAACTCTAATATTATTTTTGATACTAGTTGTGGAATTAATGTAAAAGGTACTCTTTTTATTAATGGAGACTTATATAATGAGGTAATTATTGACAATCATAGAGATACATGGAGTGGTATTCACATTAGTTCTACAGGTGAAGCTACCATTTCATATGCTCAATTATCTCACAGTAATATTGCAATAATGAATGAGGGTAAAGCTCATATCTCTAATTCTAACTTCAACAATAATAATGTAGGCATTATAAATGATAAATGTAATGAGTTCTATATTAACAGGTCTAATTTTACGAGTAACATGACTACCGGCATATTGGTAAAAGATATATCCCTTGCATTGAATAAGTCTACTATTAAATCATCATCGTTTGATTATAATGGATATGGTATTTGGGTATATAACTCATCTCCATTAATACAGAGCTGTTCAGTTAATCATAGTAAGTATGCAAGCATTTATAGTTCAAGGCTTTCTTATCCTGTTATAGAAAAATGTACACTATTAAACTCAATTAATTACACTGGAGTATCCTCTTTAGATACTCCTGAGATTAAACTATCTGGACAATCGTATCCTGTAATGGATTATCTTTGTAACGAAATTATACCTGGTAATGGTTATTCAGTTTATATTTCTGATAATGACCCTAAGGATTTTTATTGTAGAGATAATTGGTGGGGGTCATCTAATCAACACAATATTGGAAACACGTTCTACCCTACTTCCTGGAATGTAATATTTTCACCATTTTTAACAGATCCAGTTAATCTTAGTACTTCAAACACTTCTTTAAAACAAGCCATAGTGTATGAAAAGGAAGGCCAGTTTTCCCAAGCTAAGCAGATTTATAATCAATTAATATCTGATTGCAGTGGGGAAGCTGATATATCTTTAGCAAGGTTGTATAACATATCTGAAAATAGCTCAGATATTTATTCCGTTCTAACAATTTTAGAAAATGATTATATTAATACAAATGATAATATTTGTTTTACTGAATCTTTTAAGGCGTATTGTGCTAGAAAGGATGGTAATACACAGTTAGCTGTACATATTTTGGATCAATTACTTGAGCATCCAGACCTTTCACAATTAGATAGTTTATACATAGAATTAGATAAATATTATATATCATTGCAAGATGATTCAAGATTGTCTGCTTTAGATTACAATACTATGATAATGAATAATAGCATTTTAAAAACAATACAAGATATTGAATTGTTGGATTGTGAGGATAATAATGATAGTAATAATATTATTAATGAAGTTTATCATTATCCTAATCCTGTTAGCAGATTATCAATGTTGAAGCTTAGCCTAAATTTTAAGAGTGAGACAACCTTCAATATTGGTATATATAATATTAAAGGTCAAAAGATTATATCTCTAAAGGATAATAAAGCAACAAAAGGTAATTCTATTTATGAATTTAGCAATAAAAATAGTCCTTTGCCTATAATACCAAATGGTGTTTATTTTTTATCGGTTGATACCCCATCAGATAGATACTTATCTAAAATATTAATACTAAGGGGGAAGCAATAAATGAGCTGGTTTTTGGGAATTATAAACTATAAAAAGAAAAATTTTGAAAGATTAGATCACATACATTGCAAGAACAATGTCCTTTATTCAGCTAAGCATAGTAATATTGTTTATGAGGCAGGTGGTATAATCAGCACATGTAAATGCCTAAAACATAAAGATTTGACTCTTATTGTTTTAGGATCACCTGTAAATAATTCTTCATTAGAGTTAATTTCTGACGAAGAATTATTTGTGATGTTGAAGAGTGGAGATTATAAGAACCTTTCAGGTGCTTTTACTATAATTGAAATTTCTAATAATAATATACGAATATTCTGTGATAAGCTTAATTTAAGAAAATTTTACTATTATAGTGATTCCGATTCTTTAATACTTAGTACTGATTTACATTGGATAAGCACATTAACTGGTTCAATAATTGATTATGAGGCATTAGGTGTTTATTGGTACCTTAATCATAGCTACAGAAACAACAGTTTATTCAATAATATTAAAGTTGTGAGTGGTATAATGAGTTATAGCTTAGTAAAAAAGTCATTATCAACAGAGAACCATTATTACACACCATTAACTGATAAATACGATAAAAATATAAACATAGCAGAAATTATTGAACCTTTGGGAAAACTAATCAGGAATTTATCTAAGTATAATTTATCCCTAGGCTTGTCTGGGGGGGTAGATTCTCGAACAATATTAGCAATTCTACTGCATTATAACATCAATTTTACTACACATACTTTTGGAGATAGTCTCAATCCTGATGTAGATATTGCGAAAAAATTAGCATATAAATTCCGTTTTAAAAATGAAACTTATAATAATCATATTGAACAAAATGTTAATAATATTGTTAATTTAGTAAAAAATTATACTAAAAGAAATGAGATGTCTTTCCCCATAACCTCAATACCAATCATTGATCATTTATCTAAATTGAATGCAAAAAATCTTTTTATGATTGATGGTGGATTTATATGCTTTATGCGAAGATATAGCTATAATAAATTATCAAAAAATCTTAAAAATAGTATTAAATCAGGACATGTAGATGCTTATTTTAGTGTTTTAAAAACAAATAATCAAAATTATTTTAATACTGATATTCAAAATGTGTTTCAACAATCCTGCCAAAAACACCTAACTGAAGTTATTGATTCAATAAATCTGACTAAGGATTTTCATTACGGAGATATATTAGACAGTGTTAGATTTAGATATCATAATAGCTATATGTATGCTCCAAGTCAAAAACTTTATGACGAGTGTATTCCTAATATTATGATCGGAGCTCAAAGGGTATTAACTGATTTATTTTTTTCAATTGACCCTAAAGTTAGGCATAAGGCTTTACTTAATAAACAAATAATGAAATTAGTATCACCAAAGCTAAGAAATTATCCAATAGCTAGATATGATACTAAAATATACTGGTCATCTAATCGTTATTTAGATTATGCCCAAGGCTATATTTCTAATAAACTTAGTCTTGGTTATCAGAGCGGAGACTCAGAAGTCATGTTAATGCTACTTAAAGAATGGCTATACGATAATTTAAATTCAACAAAAATCAAGAATAGTGATTTTTTAGATATTGCTTCAATTAAGGACTTAGCTGATAACTACCACAATAACAAAATAGTTAGCTCTAGCAGCTCTTTGCTAAAAGCAATACAATTGATTATGTTTTTTTATGATTAATTTGAGTATTTCAAATAAATCCTTACAGAGATATAGAGCAATTGGTAAACCATACCAATTACCAATTATTCTCTGAAAATTGAAGCAAATGCTTAACTATTATTTTCTTTTTTTTCATCAAAATTAAGCTGAAATACTCTGCTTTATCATTAAGTGTAAATAAAAATGGTCTTTCAGCTCAAAAAGATAGTTGTGGAATAATTTTTCTAGAGAAATGAGCCCTGTTTTGTAAATAGTTCATATAAGTAAAGTTATTAATAACAAATAAATTATTATCTGCGGTTAATCTTTTTAAACTTTTTTATTAAATGAATGATATAAGAACTATGAGGGATATTTTATTGCATTGAATACAGAGTTCTTATTGATATTTACGATAAGGACTGAGAAAAATACCTCTTTTCAGAGGTCTCAGACCTTTGACAAAAGCCCCTAATTTGTGAGGGGCTTTTGTTTTCTGATATTTTTCCTTATTGATCCATTTACAATTTGTACTAAGTCAATATTGTCTTATAATGGCTTATATCAAAGTTTTTTATGATATTTTTAAGTAAATCAAGTAAATTGTTTATAAAAATGAAGATTTTCTTCTTATTTCCTGGTTTTAAGAGTAATTTAGCTATTTTCTTTATATTTTGTGATATTGCTGTCATATAAGCCTGAAATCTCATCTTCTCTAATCCAATAAATCTTGCATATCTATAACCATGAAGCTACTTCGAATTAGCAAAACTTCTTTCGACAGTCTCCTTTCTTCTTTTATATATACTTTTACCTAGTTCAGTTTTATTGTT
The DNA here is from genome assembly GCA_963678375.2 of Cloacimonadales bacterium (SeqCode). GTDB lineage: Bacteria > Cloacimonadota > Cloacimonadia > Cloacimonadales > JAFGVF01 > JAEKNW01. Next base: position 108,280 of record OY782831.1, on the reverse strand, counting down.
ACGCATAATCTCTTCTTTATAATGTTCCCAAACATGCCTTGTCATTGCCTTTTTGCCTGTTTTTGATGTCACACATTTATTCCTTAATGGACATACACAACAATCATCTACATTTGACTCATATACATTATAGCCTTGTCTCATAGTTAATTTATACCTTAATTTACAATTGTTTGGGCATATATAAACATCTTCAGAACTAATATATTTAAACTTGCTCTTTCTAAAATAACCTTTTTTGCCCCCTCTGACCTATAACTCCAAATATGTTACGTTCTATTATTCCTTTACATATTGCTGAAGTGTTATATCCTGCATCAATTCCAACTGCTTGAACTGGAAAAGCATACCTTTTTAATTGATAATCTAATCTATTTAAATATGGAATACTATCATGAACATTACCAGGAGTTATATGTACATCTGTTATTAGATTATATCTATTATCTACACTCCTATGGTCATGATAGAAAAATCCCTTTGGCTTACCTTCTCTTGTTAAAAAGCCACTTTCTGGATCTGTTTTACTCTTTTTTATTTCTTTTTCTTCCACTTTTGCTTCTTTTCTTGAAAACGTTTTTTATTATGTTTTTCTCTTTCCTTATTTACATCTTCATTTAATTCATCTATAAACTCTGAAGGCTTCTTTTCTACTTTAATTGATTCAAATTTTCTATTATTTGCGTTAGCCTTTGTGTGAGTTGAGTCGGTAAATAATACTTTACCTTCTATAAATCATAGCTTAAATGCCTGTTCTACAATATCTTCAAATATCTCTTGAAATACTGAACTATCAGTAAATCTTCGCCTTCTGTTTTGACTAAATACTGATGAATGAGGTATTTTATCAGTAAGTTTAAAACCTAAAAACCATCTATATGCAACATTAACTTGTATTTCTTTCATTAGCTGACACTCTGATTTTATGCCATACATGTATTGAATCAAGAACATTTTAAATATAACCACTGGATCAATAGCTGGTCTACCAGTTGTAGTGCTATATAAATGTTCAACCTTATCATAAATAAAATTGAAATCAATGGTCTCATCAATATACCGTAAAAGATGGTCACTAGGTACTAAGTCCTCTATTATTACAAATTCAAGTTCAGGTTGAACTGATTCTTTCTTTTTAATCATAAATACCTCTTTAATATAAGCTAACTTATTGATTAGTAATATACTTATCCTATATATTGTCAAGTTTTTTATGCTTTTTTTATAATAAAAAAAAACAAAGCCTAAGGTATCTTAGACTTTGTCAAAGGTCTGAGACCTCTTTTCAGAGGTCTTTTTGATTATATAATGAAATTTAATAAGACTTAACTTTCTAAGCTTGCAAACTTCTAATTGAATTCTATTTCTTTCAATATCAAGTGATTTTACCCTAACATTAATAAGCTTGCCAGGGGGATATTTATTATACATTTCTTTTTTACTAGTGAAATTAGAAACATGTATTAAACCATCAGTTTTTGTGCCAAGGCTTACAAATATACCAAAATCAGTTACATTTTTAACTTCACCCTGCCATAAAGAATCAACAATGAAGTCTTTTATACTAGGTACTTTATCAGATAATTTTACACTTGGAAGAGATAGTCTTGGGTCAATGTCTCGTTCCACAATGGCTGAGTAGATGAAATCTATGTCATGTTGAGAAAGTTCTGGGCAGATAATGTTCTGCTTAGGAAGACTTGAAACTATTTTCCTTAAATCAGTATAAGTTAAAGAGCTTAATTTCTGTTTATCTCCAAGGCATTCAAGTAATTTTATCACTTTTGGATAATCTTCTGGATGGATGATGGTGTTATCAAGAGGGTTAGATGAATTAGCTACTCTACAGAAACCAGAGGCTAGTTCAAAGGCTTTTGGTCCGAAACCTTTCACTTTCAATAGATCTTTTCTACTTACAAAAGCACCTGTTTCTTTTCTAAAATGAACAATATTTTTTGCAACTGAGGGGGTGATGCCTGAGACAAATTTTAATAGATATGGGGAAGAGGTATTGAGATCAACTCCAACATGATGGACTATTGAAGTGACTTCGAAATCCAGTGATTCTTTTAGCCTTTTTGCATTAATATCGTGTTGATACATACCTACTCCTATTGATTCAGGAGGTATTTTAATCATTTCATCAAGGAAGGACAATACTCTTCTTGCAATAGATATAGCAGATCTGATAGTAAGATCTAGACTTGGAAATTCATCTTGAGCAATCTCAGAAGCTGAATAGACTGATGCTCCGGATTCAGAAATTATTGTAAATTTAGAATCTAGTTTATTATTTTGAATAATCTGTGAGATTACTTGGGAAGTTTCAAAAGAGGCAGTACCGTCACCAATTGCAATCACATCAAAATGATACTTATTATATAAACCTAGAATAATAGCTTCAGTTTCTTTAACTTTATTATATGGGGGAACTGGGTATATAACACAAGATTCTTGATAGTTACCAAACTGGTCAACAACTGCAAGTTTACATCCAGTTCTGAAGCCAGGGTCGATCCCTAAAACACTCTTAGCTTTGAAAGGACGCTTTAATAGTAATGCTCTTAAGTTGTTAGCAAAAACTTCTATTGAGCGACTCTCTGCCTTGTCTGTTAAATCATTCATAAGCTCCCTGGTAAGAGATGGTCTAAGATGGGCAGAATATGCTTTTTTTATTGCTTGGAGCAGTTCTTTATAATAAGCTAAGCTAGTGTTTATTCTCAGAATCCTTTCAATCTTATATAAAATATCTAAATCAAGTTCAATATTACTAGTAAGAATCTTTTCTTTAACACCTCGGTTAATAGCTAAGATTTGAAAAGATTCTAGATATTTGAGAGCTTTTCTAAAAGAATAGTAGTTTTGGTATAGTCTTTCAGAATCGAGACTATCATCTTTCGTTTTTTCTGCAATTAGTTGACCTTTTTGCAAATAGATATCTTTTAAAACCTCTCTCAAATACTGGTTATTCGCAATATCTTCTATAACAATATAAAGTGCATCCTTAATGATTTCTGATTGATTCGGATACTTGTTCCCAATGAACTTATGAAAATCACTGGATCTTTTTTGCTTGTAATAAAGGAGTTTTTCAGCAACTTCTTCTAAACCATTCTCTCTTGCTAACATTGCTTTAGTTTTATGCTTTTTCTTATATGGCTTATAAATCTCTTCTAAAAGAGATATTTTATCAGCTTGGTCCAATAGAGCTTTTAACTTATTTGTAAGTTGATCTCTTTCTGTTAGAGTAGCTATAATCTCTTCCCTTCTAGTATTTAATTTAAGAATTTTTTCGTATTCTTCTAAGATTTTTTTTATATCTATTTCATTTAAGTAATTTGTCTGTTCTTTACGATATCTTGCTATGAAGGGGATAGTGTAACCTTGATCAGTTAAGGATAGGACACTTTCAACTTGCTTTGCAGATAAATCAGTAATCTCTGCTATTCTATTATACATATTATTTCTCTTATTTCGTTTTTTATAATTTCTTCTTTACTAAATATCTCAACCCTAAATTCTAAGCTCAAATCATTTCTAAATACAATTTAATAGCAGCTGTCCCTATTTCAGTAAATTCATATTTTGCTAGAAAATCTTCAATTCGATTGCAGGGAATAAATCTAATCTCAGAGTGTTCGTTATAGTCGGATGCAAAGTGTAAGTCTTTTTCAATCTCTGAAGCTGTAAGGTTACTTTTAGTATAGAGGAGAAACTCAGGTTTCTTATAGTTTAAATTTTCCCCTAGACCTAAACAGATCATCTTATCTATTGAAGTTAAGTTTAATTCTTCCTTTAATTCCCTTCGCATTACTTCAAAGGGATGGTTAACTCTATCTGGGTAGTATTCGAGTGTTCCACCCGGAACATGCCAGAGAGATGTTCCTTCGGCTAAATGAGCTCCTCTTTTACCAACGATAATCATATTATCAGCAGTCTCTACTAGAGTGCAAACAGCTAACGTATTAGCCAAGGAAGACCTGTCTACCAATTTCTTACTATTCTTTATATTAGTGCCAAAATAGGAACGATAATCACTTTCACAGTAATAGATATGCAGCTCATTTTCTATGATTTGGAAATGATCAAGACAGCTAACTGCACCGTTAAAGATATAAGTATTTTTATTTGTCTTGATTTTATCCCATTCTGAGCTAATGATTTTCTCTACTTCAAGAGGGTACTTTTTTTTATAGTTTAAATCATGGAAGATTATCTGTTTTTCACAAAACTTATGTTTGAGATGGATTAAGTAATCTCTGCCTTCTTTTTTCATATCTCATAATCAGAATCACGGTTACGTTTATCACTTCTATGATAATATCTCTCTTTATCGGAAGGTAAGATTATTACAAATTCTCCTTTTGGAAGTTCTGAGGTCATGAATCTCATTTCTTTAATAGTTCCTTCTAGAAACTTCTCTTCTGGTTGAGTGAGTTTATAACCTAACATTATCTTACGGTGACCGCCTAGAACTAATTCCATATCTCTTAAGACTTGTTTTAAACGATATGGAGCTTCTAAGAAGACTAAATCTAAGTTTGTCAGTTTTTGATATCTTCTTAAGGCATTTCCTCTTTCTTCTCTATTAGCAGGAAGAAAACCACAGTATTGGAAAGAATTTAACTTCAAACCACTTATCATAAGCATAGCCATAAGTGAAGACGGTCCTGGAACAGGGTGGACAGGAATGCCGTTATCATTGCAACGATGAACAAGTCTGTTACCTGGGTCTGCAAAGAGAGGGGTACCTGCATCTGAAATTAAGGCTACTCTTTTTCCTTCTAAAAATATCTTATTAAATATTTCATCTTCATCTTCTTTGTTACTATGCTCATTAAGCATCATGATTTCTTTCTTTATCTCATAATGACGGAGAAGACGGCTTCCAGATTTTCTCTCTTCACATACTACAAAATCTACTTCTTTAAGAATCTTCAAGGCTCTTAAAGTAATATCATCCCAATTACCTATGTGGGTGGCTACGACAAATAAACATGAATTGCTCATAATTTTCCTTTTATTTTAAATTTTCTTCAAGTAATTATTTTAACCATACCATTTATGTCCATTAAATTTTTTCGACTTTCTTTTAAGGAAATTTTTACTAATGTTGGACCTTTATTGCTAGTCTCTTCATATAAGCCTAGTATTAAATGGAGATGCTTGTAATGAAGAGGAAATATTAGCTTCATACAACGCCAGATAATGTAGTTGGGTTATATTCAAAGTTCTACTATTATCTGAGATAAAAATAATGAGCAAAGAAGTAATAACTACTATTAAAATTATGATGCAATAATCTTCAGAAATAGCTTATAAATATAAAGTAAATCTTGTTAGTTACTGATAACAAGTAAATAAGGGTTGATCAAGGTAAAGATTAAACCCTTGGTATCATGAAATACATAAAAAAGTGTTTGACAAATTGTGACTATTACTCAATTTGTTATAATTGATAGTTTTTACTTAATCTATGTTATTAATTATGATTTAACAGGATTTCTAAATGCTGTTGAATTAGTTAATATAAAGCTTATTTATAATGATAAGGAGAAATCTATGCTCAAAAACCGTAACAAGTCATGGTTGTCAGTTATACTATGCTTGGTAGCATTAAGTTTTTCTTTTGGCCTTTTTGCTGAGAAGATCACAGCAGAAAACGCTGAAATTGAAGACCTTGTTATCGAAGATGTAGCTGGCGATTTAGGTAATGGACTTACCCTCAAATGGAAGCCTTTACCAAATGAACTAAAAATTTTAGAATATAGAGTCTATCGTGGTATTACACCAGATTCTTTATTCTATTTAGGCAGCGTTGTGTTAAATCCTGTTGTAGGATTTGCAGGCGATGAAATCACTTACCTTGATAGTGGCTACAAACCTTTTGTTGATAAAGCTTCACCTGGTGGACTTAGAATTGATGATAAGGTAATGCCAGTTAATGAAGAGACTACTTACTTTGGTACTGTTAATAATGGTTACCCAAGAGATTTAGAAGTCTTAGAACAAACTAATGGAAGATTCAATTTTGTTGCTCAGATTGAAAAAAGCTCTTATTACAAGAGATTTGATAAGATTGAGTATAATGAAGAAACAGTAGCTGGTTATCCTGTTGGTAATGTAAGTGTTTTAGCTAGCATAAAAGCAGGTGAAACCTATTATTATAGCGTTGTTCCAATTAATGAGAACAGACGTTATTTGAAAGCTTCAGAAGTTGTTAGTGGAACACCTATTCAAGATCCTTTATTAGCCCCTGCTACAGAAATTTACGCATCTTTGATTTTAGATGGTAATCAACCAATTGACCTAAATTTCGATTGGGAAGATAAAGCAGGTTCATACTCAAGTCAACAAGCAATTTATGTTTTTGATGAAAACCATGAAACAGCTATTGGTTACTTTGAAGCAAACGAAGAGATGCCCTATGAAGGTAGCCAACCATTTATAATCCCATTAGATCAGCAAACAAATATTTATGCAAAGAAATCTATTGAAGTCACAATGGAAGAAGGCCAAGCATTTTTGATAAATGGTGACCAAAAATTCCCTCTAGATATCAATGATTTAGAAAGATATTCAGTTGCTATTCAAGCAGATACTGGTGATTTCACTTTTGTAAAAGAAAATAAGCTTGAAAAATATCAAAGCATCTTTACCCAAGATGTAAAGGATACTCCAAGAACTCCTACTTTTAATGTTTATGACTTACCAAATGATAAAGGTGATACTCAAGTAGTAGTATGGGAAAAACCAACTGTTGAAATCACAAAAACCTCATTTGAAAATAAGTTGGGAAGCAAACTTATTGTTAACTACGACTTCTTTGATAATGAATCTGAGAGATTGAAAGATTTTGATCTAGAGTTAACTATTCAAGGACAAAATGAGCCTTTCTTTACTGAAAATGAGTTCTATTTAAACAATATTATCAAGGCAGATCTACCAGAAGGTTACGACAACGAAACAATAATTGCTAATATTATTGTAAGAACTAAAAGTAAAACAACTGAACCTTATACATTTACTCAAGAACTCAAGTTTGATAATATCCTTAAATCTTTAATTCCACAAGCTCTTGTGAAAGATGGAATTAAACTAAATTCATTTAACTATGAAGTTTATGCAAAAAGTGGTTCACCTATCTATAACACAATAGCTCCTAAAGTTGTTGGGAAAATGAACAACTATAGTGATGTTATTTCTTATGAAAGATCATTATATGAACAAGTGCTAGCTTTTGATTCAGAATCGGGTAAAGTCCTTGTTAACTCAGATATTCAAGTTTGGTATAATTCTGATGTTGAGAAATCACTTAGCCTTGATAGATTCCCAGAAAAAGCTAAAGAGCTTCTCGCAAGTGAAATTGAAGCTATAACTGATGAGATGAATGCTGAAGAAGATGCTCAATATAAAGCACTGTTAGCTAATTATATAACTTCATTAAATGATTTACAAGCTAAACTAGATGGAAATATATCTACTTCTAAATGGATTTCTATAGTTAAAGACCATAGAGACGAAACTCTTAGACAACGTTCTTACAAGGTGTTTTCAACAAATAATAAAGGTCTCTTTGCTTCTTATGAACTTCCTAAGAATGAAGATGGTACTTTCCAATACTTCACACCTATTTCAAACCAATTTGATCATGAAAAATGGGCTGGTTTGATTGCTTCTATTATCTTTGCAATCTTAGTTGCTGTTATGGTTAACCTTGCTAAAAAAGGTAGAGAATTATATATCAGGCCAATTGCTGGTATCCAGGAAATCGATAATGCTATTGGTCGTGCTACAGAGATGGGAAGACCTATTCTTTTCGTACCTGGTATGTCCTCTATTGGTGTTGTTGCTACTCTTGCTGCTCTTTCTATTCTAGGTAAAGTTGCTAAGAAAGCTGCTGAATATGATACAAGAATTCTTGTGCCTACTCGTGACTATATCTTAATGCCTATTGCTCAAGAGATTGTTAAAGAATCTCATATCGAAGCAGGAAGACCAGATACTTATGATAAAAACTCTGTTTTCTTTGTAACTACTGACCAATTTGCTTATGTTGCTGGTGTTAACGGAATTATGATTCGTGAAAAGACTGCTACTAACTTCTACATGGGTTCTTATTTCGCTGAATCTCTCCTTATGACTGAAACTGGTAATATTACTGGTGCTATCCAGATTGCTGGTACAGACTCTGTTACACAGATTCCTTTCTTTATCACTACTTGTGACTACACACTTATTGGTGAAGAGCTTTATGCAGCTTCAGCTTATATGTCTAAAGAACCAATGATTCTCGGAACTTTGAAAGCTCAAGACTACTTTAAGTTCCTTGTTCTCTTTTTCATTATCGTGGGAACTGTTCTTTCCACTTCGAAAATTACATTCTTACTTGATATATTCCCAGATAAATAGGAGTTACAATGAAAAAAAATATACCTATAGCAATTGTAATGACTCTTGGATTCCTTTTCGTAGGATGGACTTTCATTCCTGCTAAATGGATGCAAGATGATGTATATATGGCTTACCAAGAATTTGTTAAAACTATGTCACCTTTGGCTGTTTTCTTAGGTGTTTATAGTTTAGTAAATGTTCACTATAATAAAATTAAAATGAAAGCTCCTAAATGGGGATACTCAATTATAACTCTTACAGGTCTTGTTGTTACTTCGACTGTTGGTTTTATTTGGGGTACTCAATCAGGAACTCCCTCACAATGGATTTTTAGAAACTTAATGATGCCAATGAGTTCTACTATGTTCTCTTTATTAGCATTCTACATGGCTACTGCTGCCTATAAATCATTCCGTGCAAGATCTATTGAAGCTACTGTGCTTCTGATTGCTGCTATTATAGTTATGTTAGGTCAAGTTCCTCTTGGCATGACAATTTCTAAAAGCTGGCCAATCAATATTTTAGATATTTCACAATGGATTATGGATGTCCCAAACCTTGCTTCAAAAAGAGGTATCTTACTTGGAGTTGGTCTTGGCTCTGTGGCAACATCACTTAAAATCTTGTTAGGTATCGAAAGAACCTACCTCGGTGGTGGAGATTAATAGGAGGAAATATGAATTTTATTAAAAACTTACAAGGCTTAGACAGAAGATATGTGTTTATATTTATAGCTGTTGCTATTATTATACCACTTGCTTTCCCGTTTAAATCTGTTACTTATACAACTTCTCCTGTAGAGAGTCTTTATCAGATTATCGACTCTTACTCTCCTTATGTTAGGGCTGATGACCTTAATAACGACGGTGATATCTCAGATGAAGAAGTTGATGCTTTCAAACTAGATAGAGCGATCTTTATCGATGTTTATCACGATGCAGCAACTATGCCTGAACTATTCCCTATGGAAGTTGCAGTTATGAGACACTGTATCTATAGAAGAGTGCCTTTCTATACCTTCACTATTATGGCAACAGCGGCTCCCCTTATTGAAGAAGCTCTTTCTGTTGTAACTGAGGAAATTGAAAAAACTGGTAGGGTTATTGAAAGAGGTAAGGATTATATCAATATTGGTTATAAACCTGCTGCTCTTTATCTTCCTATTCTTCTTGGTATGGGTGATGATATTGCTGCTGCTGTTGAGACAGATGCTGACGGTAATAGAATCGAAAACTTACCAATGTACCGAGATACTGCAATTAGAAACTATACTCAAATGAATCTTGTATATGAGACTTCAGGAAATGACCAAGGTCTTTCATGGATGATTTATGCTAGACCTCGTTTTGGTGTTAATGTAGGTGTTGGACTTACTGCAGTTATGGCTGCTGACCAATATCCTTATATTCAATCAGGACAATGTGTTGGTATGACTGCAGGATTGAAAGGTGCTGCTGAATACGAAAAACTTGTTGATATGTTTGCTATGAATAATATCACTTTCTCTAAAGGACAATTAGATAATCCTACTGAAAAAATGTTAGCAAACCTTGATATAACATCTGATAGAGTTCCTACTTCATTCAAAATGGCTCGTCTTGGTATGAATGCTCAATCTGTTGCACATATTCTAATTATTGTTTTCATTATCCTTGGTAACATTGGTTACTTCTTGGAAAAAAGAAATCAAAATAAAAACTTATAGGAGGAAACATGACATTATTAGGCGAAATAGTTGCAGTTCTTTTGACCTTATCAATATTCTCCTTTCTGTATAAAGATAACCCTGCATACAGATTTGCTGAATATTTACTTGTAGGTGTTTCCTTAGGATATGCACTACCACTTGTATATAAAAATGCCTTTGAACCATTTGTACTACAAAGAATCTTTGTAGAACATAAATATATATTTATTATTCCAGTACTATTTGGTGTATTATATTGGTTCAGATTCTCAAGAAACTATGGCTGGTTAACTAGATACCCTATCGCTATTTCTATGGGTATGGTTGGTGCTGGTGTTACTATGAGTATGAACTCTATGGTGCTTGTGCAAGTTAGACAAGCTATGATTCCAATTGAAAACTTCAATATCTTCTTGATTTTCTTAGGAACCATTACTGTATTGTTCTACTTCTTCTTCTCCAAAGCCCATACTGGTGCTTATGGAAAGTTCTCCCGAATTGGAATTTGGTATATGATGATTGGATTCGGAGCTTCATTCGGTTATACTGTTATGGCCCGTATCTCACTTCTCATCGGTAGATTGCAATTCTTAGCTGATACCTTTAAAGGTTGGCTTGCATAGAAATATATAGATGAAAGATAGATGAGGGAGCTTTGATAAGCTCCCTCTTTTACTTATTATCTGAAATTTATTATAAAATTAAACTTTTTACTTGAACCTTTTCTAGCATTAATATATCTTGTTATAAAAGAAAAATATGAGGTATAAAATGATTAAATCAACATTTGGAAACTTCTTTGAAGATTTTGAAGTTGGCAATAAAATTAGACACACTTTATCCAAAACAATCTTTGAATCTGATAACAACTTGTTTTCTCTGTTAACTATGAATCACCACCCAGTACACCTGAATCAAGATTATGCAAATAGTCATCAACATGGAAAAATCTTGGTTGTTGGTACTTTAGTTTTTTCCTTAGTAGTGGGTATGACAGTTCCTGATATATCAGGAAAAGCAATAGCAAACTTAAATTACGAGAATATTATTCACAATGGACCAGTTTTCATCGGAGATACACTTTATGCTGAGACTGAAGTATTATCTGTAAGAGAATCTAAATCAAAAAATGATAGGGGAATTGTTTACGTTGAAACTAAAGCTTATAATCAAAATAATGATTTAATCTTAACTTTTAGAAGAAATGTTCTTATCCCCAAGAGGAAATAATGAAAACTAGAATTCTTATGCGTTCTTTAATGTTTGTACCTGGTCATAATGAACGCTTGTTAAATAGTGCAGCCAAATCACAAGCTGATGTATTGTTGTTAGACCTTGAAGATTCTGTTCGCCCTGCTAGTAATAAACAGTTAGCTCGAGATACTATTGAGCGGTATGTGTGTAATGAGGTCTTTAAACGACAACACGTCTTCCCTAGAGTCAACGATAGAGAAAGTGGTTATCTCTTAAAAGATGTCTATCAACTAACTATTCCTGGTGTGACTGGATTTATGTACCCAAAAGCTCACACAGGCCAGGATATCTATTTCTTTGATAAACTATTAGAGACAATAGAATATGAAAAAGGTATTGCAATTGGAACCTATAAGATTATAGCTTTAATAGAAACAACCGCAGCTGTATTAAATGCTCAAGAAATTTGTCAGGCTTCTTCAAGGGTTGTTGCTTTAGCTTTTGGATGTGAAGATTTTGTAACTGATTTGGAAGGGATTCATGATTCTCAAGGATTAAGTATTCTAACTCCACGTGCTATGATAGCAATGTCAGCTAGGGCTAATAATGTAGTTCCAATTGATACTGTTCATATTAAAGTACATGATTTAGCTGATTTAGAGAAAAACCTCCAGGTTGCACGTAAGTTAGGTTTTGAGGGAATGTTAGTCTTAAACCCAAAAGAATTACCGCTTGTTCACCAGTATTTCTCACCAAGTGCTCAACAGTTAGCAGATTCAAAAGAGATGCTTGAGTTATATCAAGAAGCTAAAAAAAATAATCAAGGTGTTGCAGTAAAGAATGGTAAGTTTATTGGTCCTCCAATGGTAGAGATGGCTAAAAATATTCTAGCTAAGCAAGAACTGATTGATAGTAATAAAAAGTAGCTTTTCTAGCAAAAAGTGCTTAAAAACAAGCTATTAATGAATTGATAATAGGAAATTTTATGATGGAAAAGCAGACAATAACTAAAGAAGAGATAATAAATGATATTAGTAAAGCAGGTATTAAAGCAGGGGATATCTTAAATCTTAAGATATCGTTGAAATCAATTGGCTGGGTTGAAGGTGGTGCTAGCACCGTAATTGATGCTTTTTTAGAAGTAATTGGAGAACAAGGGACTATTGTTACTGATTCTTTTGTTAATGTTAAATCTCATAAATATTTGAGAAAACATCTTTATATTACTGACGATAACACACCTTCCTATGCTGGAGCTGTTGCTAATGCTATGCTCAAGCACCCTCTAGTTAGAAGATCCAAACACCCAATCCAAAAGTTTGCTATTATCGGAAAACTTGCTGATGAATTTGCTCAAAATCATAGTCCAGAAAGCTATGCTTATGATGTACTGAGAAGAATGGCTGAAAGGGGGGCTAAAAACATTCGTTTAGGTCACCATGACAAAGTAGTAGGAGTCGGTACTACTCACGTAGCTATAGGCCTGCTTGGGTATCAACAAAAGAGATTAAAGTATGGAGTGCATTATCAATCAGGTAATAATATTAAGGAGTTTTTGGTCAACTGGGCTGGTGGTTGTGTAGCTGGTTTCAATAAATTGCTACCTCAGTACAAAAAGATAGGGGCATTCCTGTATGAAGGCAAAGTAGGGAATGCTGATATTATAGTATCTGATATGAAAAAGACCCTTGATTGGGAATTAACCGAGGGTAAAAGAAATCCCTATTTCTTTTTCTGTGATAATCCAGCCTGTATTGATTGCAGATTAAGCTGGAAATTTTCTAAAGGGAGTCTTCTTAGGGTTATGTGGGAGAATATTAAACTAAAGAAGTTTGATCATGCAATTTATGCTATGCTTCTTCTCTTTAAAGGCAAGTATCAGCCTGATAAATCTTAGTAAGCCTTTTAGCATCATATTCCCATAGGTACTTATCCTGCAAAATGAGTTTAGCTTTATTAACCAGACACTTTTGTAATTCTGGATTAGAATACAACTTCAAGATTGTCTGAGAGAAATCGTCAATATCATCATATTTGTAGATAAGTCCAGCTTGATTATCTTCTAAGACCCTAATAAAGGGTGAGCAATTTGATGCTACAATTGGTATACCAGTTACCATATATTGAAAGAGCTTATGGGGAAGTCCTGATTCTGTTTGCGGAGATTTAAGGTGGGGAATAAGGGCAATATTTGCCTTAGCTAAAAGTTTTAACAAGTCGGGAAAAGGTTGTCTTCCGTAAAACTTAACCAAGTGTTGAACCCTAAAATCTTTAGATTGGTCTTTAAGATTTTGCAAATAAGAACCATCTCCTACAATCCATAACTTTAATTGTGGTATAGTTTCTGCTATTTTAGCAAGAGAAGGGATGACATACTGTAAGCCTCTATCAATAGTAACTCCACCACCGTAAAACAGTATGAAGTCTTTATCCATGATTTGACGTTTAGGAGTAGGAAATTTGCTACTATTGAAGGTGTTAGAGACTACAATAATCTTGTCAGCTTCTACTCCTAGAGATATTATTCTGTCTCGCATTTCTTCTACAACTGTTATTATCTTATCTACTTGCTGAACCATTAGCTTCTCATAAGCTAACCATTGCCTATAACTAAAGAATAATTTTCCTAAAAAAGAATTAGTATGTTTAGCTATTTTTAGCATATCTGGGTAATTCTCATGTAGGTCAAGAGTAATCAAAAAGTTTTTGGTTAGCTGTGTTCTTAACTTTATTACAACTTGACTAAGAGGGAGATCATGAACATGAACAGCATCATACTGACCTGTAAGCAACTCCTTTTTGATTATCTTATGCCAAAAGTTGAAGTAAAAAGGGAAATTTAAACAACCAATTGAACTCTTATAAATAAGCTTAGGAATGAATACCCTAATGATTCTAGCTTTGCCATAAGAAGAAAGCTTGTTTACCTTTTTCTTAAAACCTGCTATTATAGTAACTTGATGTCCTGCTGTTAACAGAGCATCTATTTCATTCTCAACGCGTAAATCCGGTGGGAATGCTGTTTCTAAGATCATTAGGATATTCATTGTAAATACTTTATCCTATTTCTGAACCAGTTTTGATATCTTTGTCAGCTAATAAAACTGATAAAGTCTCACCATCATCTGCTGCCAAAATCATACCTTGTGAAAGAATACCTTTAATCTTTCTAGGTTTTAAATTTAGCAGCATTACAACTTTTTTATCAATAATATTTTCTGGAGAATAAGATTTTGCTAATCCGGCAATTAGTTCAATTTCTTTTCCCCCAATATCAGCAGTTATCTTGAGTAATTTATCTGTCTTTTTAACTTTCTCAGCAGTAAGTATTTTAGCAATTCTTATATCAAGCTTCATAAAATCATCAAATTCAATCTCAGGTTTAAGCTCTTTGAAGTTAATTCTTTCAGGTTCTTTATTAGCTAGAGCATTTTCTTGGAGAAGTTTTAACTGTTCTTCTATCTGATTATCTTCAACCTTTTGAAAGATTCTTCTTATGTTTTCAAGCTGCAAAGGATAAGGATTACTAGTGAGCTCTTCCCATAAAGGCTTTTGCTTTATTCCCATTATTTCTCTTAATTGAGACATAAAGTTTGGTAGGATAGGAGTCATTACAACAGATATCACTCTCAATATCTCACAACATGTATAGATAGTTTCTTGAACAGAAGTTTTATCAACTTTTATTGCTTTCCAAGGTTCTCTTTCATCAAAATACCTATTACCTAACCTTGCAATATCCAAAATAGTCTTAACAGCTTTTCTAACTTGGTAACTCTGGTAACAATGGTCAGTTTCTAAACTAAGCTCATTAACCTGCTTGAGGGTAGTCTGTGAAGCTTCAGATAACTGCTTAGGTTTTTCAACAAGTCCATCAAAGTGTTTCTTAGAAAAAGAAAATACTCTATTGGCTAGATTGCCTAGAACATTATTTAGTTCAGTGTTAATTTTGTTTTGAAAGTCTTTCCATAAGAAGTCATTATCTTGTTTTTCTGGGGCATTTACAGCTAAAACATAGCGAAGGTATTCACCATCAAAATACTTTATAAACTCATCAACCCATATAGCCCAATTTCTACTAGTAGATATTTTATCACCTTCTAAATTAAGGTATTCATTGGCTGGGACATCATGAGGGAGAACATAACTCTCGTTTTGTCCCATGACGAAAGATGGCCACATTATGGTATGGAAAGGAATATTGTCTTTTCCGATAAAATGTATAAGTTTTGTACTCTGATCAAGCCAATAATCTTTCCATAGTTCTGGTTTACCTTGATTTTGAGCCCATTCAATAGTGGATGAAATGTAGCCAATTGGTGCATCAAACCATACGTATAGAACTTTTCCATCAGCTTCGTCTAATGGGACAGGTACACCCCAGTTGATGTCACGGGTTATAGCACGCTCTATAAGACCTTCATTCAACCAACTTAAGATAAAGTTGCGAACATTCTCTTTCCAGTATGTTTTAGTGTCCAACCATTCTTTTAGCTGATCAGTAAATTTTGGTAGATTAAGATACCATTGTTTTGTTTCTTTAATTACTGGAGTTGAACCTGAAACTTTGCTAATAGGTTTTATTAAAGTTATTGAATCTATTAGTTTTCCACAAGCATCACACTGGTCACCCCTTGCGCCTTCTGCACCACAGTGAGGACAAATACCTTCTACATATCGATCAGGAAGAAAGCGTGACTCTGCTTCATCATAAAACTGTTTAGTTATTTTACTAGTAATATATCCATTTTCATGTAGTTCGGTGAAGAATTGTTGAGAAAGATCGTAGTGAGGTTTTCTTGAAGTACCTGAAAAGTTATCAAATTCTATATTAAGTCCATCAAAACTTTCTTTGATAGACTTGTGGTATCTATCAACTATAGCTTGAGGAGTTAATCCTTCTTTTTCTGCTTTTATTGAAATAGGTGCACCATGTTCATCAGTGCCACAGATATATATTACATCTTCTCTTTTTAATCTCAAGTATCTAACAAAAATATCTGCAGGTAGATAAGCTCCTGCTACATGGCCAATATGCAACTTACCATTGGCATAAGGTAAGGCACTGGTAACTATATATTTACTCATTAATCATTTTTCTCCATTAATTTATATAATTTTTGTGTAATTTGTTTAAAAGTCTATCAATGTTTTTACTGGATACAATCAATGTTATACCAACAGCATTCTTTTTAATGTCTTTAATCTCTGTATCAAGTTGTTTTACTTCTTTAATTAGTTGCATTAAGAAGTCAATATCATTAATAATTCTATGACCGATTAATGATATTGACTGTACTTCGCTTTCTTCTAAAATTTTAAATTCTTTCAAGGGTTCAAGTGAATCTTCATAATACTCTTTCTGAACAATAATAGTGTTGTTCCCATTGATGTTAAAATCATAAATATCAATATTTGCAGTATTCAAGCTTTGGAGAAGTTGGATAGAATCTGCTTCAACAACAAATCTAATCAAATCTGTTTTTTGGGCTAAAGACGTAATCTTTTTTTCTTCCATAGTAAGTATTTCCTTAAGTATAAAAGTTCCAGTTTCAAAAGTAAATGAAGATTTAACTTCTAAAGGGATATCATATTTTTTAGCGAACTCAACCGCCCTAGGGTGAATAACTTTGGCTCCACCATAAGCCATTTCTAAAACAGTATCATAAGAGATCTCATCTAGTTTTAGAAAATCCTTAACAATTCTTGGGTCTGCACTATAGATGCCATCAACATCAGTATAAATTTCACATTTCTCTGCTTTAAGGTAAGCAGCTAAGGCAACTGCAGAAGTATCAGAACCTCCACGCCCCAAAGTAGTGACTTCTTTTTCTCTACTAACCCCTTGGAATCCAGCAACTATAACTACTTTATGTCTGACTAACTCTTCTCTAATTCTAAAAGCTGTAACATCAATTATTCTAGCATTGCCATGTTTAGAATTAGTAATAATACCAGACTGTGATCCAGTAAAGGAGATAGAAACGATTCCAAACTCTTGTAGGGCTATAGAAAGTAAAGACATGCTTATTCTCTCCCCAGCTGTTAGTAGCATGTCCAATTCTCTTTTACAAGGTTTTTTGCTCAGTTGGTAAGCCATATCAGTAAGTTGGTCTGTGGTGTTTCCCATAGCAGAAACAACAATTACATAACGGCAATCTTTTTCCATTTCATGGTGTAGTCTCTGAGCAATATTACGAATTTTCCTAATGTCTCCAACTGAAGTACCACCGAATTTTTTAACAATAATACGCATTTAGACCTCTGCTTTATGTAAGAAATATAGACCAATCAAACCAAAAATTACATTTGGTGCCCAGGCAGCTGTGAGGGGGGAGATAACTTCGCTATAACCTAAAGATCTACTAATTTCTAAAGTTATTAAAAAGGTAAAGCAGACCAGTAAGCCTAACATAAAGATATAGCCTCGGTTTTTGCTTCTGGTTGAACTTGACACAATAGGGAAGGAGAAGAAGAGGATTATTAAATTAGCGAAAGGGAAAGATATTTTCATATAAAGATCTACTAATTCTTCCGAATAGTTATCATTGAGCTTTTTCAATCTATCAATATAAGCACTTAGTTCTCTATAGTTCATAGACATTGTAGGCTTACCTGATCGTATAAACTCTAAAGGTGTTATGGTCATTATTTTACCCTTGTAGTCTTCATCATATTGATATTTAATTAACTCACCTGCAGAGAAATCACGTTGATAGAGTTGCTTATAGGTCCATTCATCTTGGTCCCATGTAGCTGAAGCAGCTTCACTTCTGTAACTGATAGATGAGAAATCTGCTGCTATTATGGTCTTATCAACAACTTTCATTTCCTGAGTGTGTCCATTGAAAAAAGCTACATAGTTATGGGTATCATCACCTTCTTGGAAGAATATTTTAGTTCTCAGCATTTTGTCTCTAACATCCCCGCCTTTAATCTCAACTTGATAGAGTATTTGTCTTCTTTCTTCAGCTTTAGGTAGGACATAGTCTCCGAACCAGCCAATAATTCCACTAACAATAAGACCAATTATAATTAAGGGAAATAGCATTCTTTTAATACTTATCCCAGCAGCCCTAACAGCTATTGATTCATTGTATTTGGCGAGATTATTCATTAGGAATAGTCCTGTAAGCAACATTATCACTGGAGATGTTAAGGTAAGTAAGTAGGGTAACCTAAGAAGATAATAGAGACTCGCTTGATTAAGACTTGCCCCATGTTTTAGCATTTTGGAAAGCTGATCAATAATATCTATTACAATAAAGAGTATAGATGAAGCTAAGAACATTACAACAAATGTCTTAAGAAATTCTTTTATTAAGTATTTATCTAAAGTTCTCATTTTTGCTTCCTCTTTTTTCTAAAAAGACTTTTGATGTCTAATCTGCTAAAATCAACTAGTGAGCGCTCAAATTTAGCCGTATATGTAAGTATTACCGCTGTTATAAAGAAAATAATATTAGATATCCACATTGATAACCAAGGGTTTAACATTCCTTTGTCTGCTAATCTTTCACCGCCAATTAATGAAACATAGTAGATTAGGAAAATCAGAGAGCTTACTGAGAAAGAAGTTCCAATACCACTACTTTTGGTCATGATGCCAATAGGAATTCCCATCAAGGTAAAGACTAGACAAGCAAAAGCTAAGGCGTATTTCTTATGATATTCTACTTTAAAGCTTCTAATTCTTTCAATTGAATAATCAGTTTCCTGTTTATTTACATTTAGTTTGTTTTTATTACTAGAAATTTTCTGTGAAATCACTCGATTATCTGGATCACTTTTTAGCTCATTCTGATATTGTTCAATATCTTTTTCAATTTTCTCAATATTTTCTTGGTAGCGCTCAATATTTGCTTGGTCTTTTTTTATAGCAAGAACTAACTGTTCTGAAGACATTTCACGATCAGATCGAAATTCTCTTTCACCAATTTCCATTTGCTCATCTAAACCAAAAATATTTAAAGTAAATTCTTCAAAGCTGGTTATTGAGTATTTAGCAGCATCTTTTGCATCTCGTTCATGCATTTCACCATCGTACAGAATAGCTTTTAGGCTAGCACTGCTAGAAATTGGGATTAGGACTCCTCTATTAGCTACAATAGTTTTCGGAAACTGAGTATTACTGCGATCGTATATAATTATCCCTTGCATTTCTTCTTCTGTTGATGATTTTACAATGACAGTATATTTACCAAAATCAATATATTCTCCAGGGGTGATAATCTTCATTGGTTTTTTCATTGAAACCTGCATTCTAAGATTAGAAAACTTATGATTTGTTTCAGGTAATATCCTATTATTAAAATAAACCATAAAAAGAGAAAGGAGAAGGGCTAAGAAATAAATAGGTCGCACTAATTTAAAAATATTTATCCCTCCTGACTTAATAGCAATTATTTCACTATCAACACTTAATCTTCCAAAAGCTAAAATAGTAGCCATTAGGACTGACATAGGGATAGAAAGTGCAAGTAAGAAGGGTAGAGCTAAGGAAAATATGTTGAGTGTAGTCATAAAATCCAAATCTTTCTCTATTATTAGGTTAAGCAGCTTAATCATCTCATCTAAGAGCAAGACAAATGTAATTGTAACCAAGGTAACTATGAAAGGCGATAACATCTCTTTCATAAGATATTTTTGTAATATTCTTGACTTTGAATACATTACTATGATAAAAATGATTATAAGTCCGAATAAAATCTCATTCAAATAGTGAGATATATAAGGAACTTGCATCAACTTATCATTAATAATTTTTATATATTGAGCAAAAAATTCTAAAAAGTTCATTTATTAATCATTCCTAAAAACTCTTCTTCAGATAATATGGTAACACTTTTCAAGGACTGCGCTTTGTCAAGCTTAGAACCAGGATTTGCTCCAATAATTAAATAATCCAGATTTTTACTAACGCTAGATATGACTTTACCACCATTAGATGTAATAAGTTCCTGAATCTCTTTTCTGCTATAATTCTCCAAGGACCCTGTAGCTAAGAAAGTCTTTCCAGCTAAGTTATTAGATTCAACCTCAGCTTTATTATAAGTGAAGTTTAAACCAATATCCTGCAAATCATTAATAAGAGAAATATTCTTAGGTTCATGGAAAAAATCATAAACTGAAGCAGCTGTTTTTTCACCAATCTCAGGAACTGCTTCCAATTCAACACTATCAGCCTTGCTTAAATTATCTAAGTTGCCAAAATGCTCTGCTAAAACTCTGGCTATCTTGGCCCCAACAAATCTAATGCCAAGTGCAAAAATTAATTTATCTAAGTTTTGATGTTTAGATTTTTCTATAGCGCTTTTTAGATTATTTACAGATTTCTCACCAAAACCTTCAAAAGTCTTAATTCTGTCATAATCTAATCTGTATATATCTGCTATTGTTTTTATCATTCCTTTGTTAATAAAAAGTGTAATAACCGCCTCTCCTAAACCTTCAATATCCATTGTATCACGGGATGTGAAATGTTCTATACTTTTTTGGATTTTTGCTGGACAGGAAATATTTATACAGTACCATATTGCTTCTTCAGCAGCTCTTTCTAACTGGCTATTGCAGACCGGACAATTACTTGGAAAAACTACTTTCTTTGCTGCTTTATCTCGTTTATTAACATTTACACTTAATATTTTTGGGATAATCTCCCCAGATTTTATCACTCTGACAATATCATTATGATGAATATCTAATCTGTCTAACTCATCAGCATTATGTAGGGTTGCATGGCTGACGGTTGTTCCTGCTAGAAAAACTGGCTCTAAGATGGCTCGCGGAGTCACTGCTCCTGTTCTTCCAACTTGGAATTGGACATCAATTAGTCTTGTCTCTTTCTCTTCAGCCTTAAATTTGTAGGCAATAGCCCATTTAGGAGACTTAATAGTGTAACCTAAGTCATTCTGTAAGTTTTTATTATTTATCTTTATAACAATTCCATCAATTTCATAATCTAAGTTACTTCTTTCTTTGTCCCATTTCTCACAATATGCTATCACTTCCTCTACTGAAAAAGCACGACTAAAGTTAGGGTTGACTGAGAAACCTTGTTCCTTTAGGAAATCTAGGAGTTTATCCTGCTGAATATCAAGTTCTGAATCATGTTTTCCTAAAGAATATATAAAGGAAGCTAATTTTCTTCTTTTAACTTCTGAACTATCTTTTAGTTTGATAGTTCCTGCTGCAGCATTTCTAGGATTGGCAAAGGTTTTTAGCTCCTTGTCTTGTCTCTCTTGATTAATTCTTATAAATTCAGATAGAGAAAGATAAACTTCACCTCTCACTTCCAGTTGTTTTTTATAAGAAATCTCTTGTGGAATATCTGCTATTGTTAAGGTATTGCTAGTAATGACTTCTCCTTTATAACCATCGCCTCTAGTTGTAGCGTATTGTAGTTTGCCATTATCATAAAAGAGGTTTATAGAAAAACCATCAATCTTTTGTTCTAAAACTAGATCAAAATTATAATTTGGATAGTTGGTATATATCTTCTGGAAAAAGTTAATAACTTCCTTTAAAGAGTAGGCATTGGCTAGGCTATACATTCTTTCTTTGTGAGTAATAGTCTCTCCATCTTGAAGTAAGTCATTACCAACTTTGTCTAATATTTTGCCTAAAGCTGCATATTGTGGGTATTCTTGCAGTAGCTCTTTAAAACGAATCACTAAGCTATCATACTCAAAATCACTTATCTCAGGATCATTGTCATGATAGTAGAGATTGTTATGGTATTCTATCTCTTTTTTTAGATTCTTCAACTCTTTTTCTATTTTTTTACTATTTGCCATTATCTATTAAACCTTATATTTTTTTGCATCTTCTTATCTTTTAGATTATTTGTCAATAGTAATGTTTGTTCAAGCAAAAGGAGAGCTGAATCCGTTATTCGATTTATGAATTTGTTCTTGACATTAGTCAAAGTCTTTTTTTCTTTAATAGATAAACTTAAAAGGAAAGTAAAAATGTTAAAAGATAAAAAAATTCTTCTGCTTGTATCTGGTGGTATAGCTGCATATAAAGCTATTGATTTAGCTAGCAGATTAAAGAAGTTAGGAGCTCAAGTCAGAACAATACTGACTAAAAGTGCTTTAGAATTTATTGGACAGATTAACTTTAGAGCCATAACAGGGCAAGAAACCTATACTGATCAGTTCGATTTAGTTGAGCCGATTGCTCATATAAGCCTAGCAGATTGGGCTGACATTATGGTTGTAGCTCCTGCGACTGCTAACATAATTGGTAAGATGGCTAATGGTATTGCTGATGATTTAGCTTCTTCAACATTTCTTGCTTTCCATAACCCCATCCTAGTAGTCCCAGCTATGAATGTCAATATGTATAACAATCCTGCTGTTCAGAATAATATTGCTATCTTGAAATCTAGGGGGATTAATTTTTTAGTTCCTGAAAAAGGTCTTCTTGCTTGTGGATATGAAGGTAGAGGTAAATACCCAGCTAATGAGGAAGTTATTCCAGCCATTATTACTTACCTAGAATACGATATGAAATTAAAAGACTCTTATTTAATAACACTAGGTGCTAATCAAGAGAATATAGATCCAATGCGTTTTATAACAAATCATTCGTCTGGAAAAATGGGCTTATCCCTTGCCAGAGCAGTTTATCTTAGGGGTGGAGATCTTTCAGTTGTGCATGCTTCAATTAACCAAGCAATACCTTACTATGTAGAAAGTCATTATAAGACTCTTTCAGCTCAAGAGATGTTTCTAAAAGTTAAAGAAAAAGCTAACCAGAGTGATGTTATTATTATGGCTGCTGCTGTGGCAGATTATACTCCACTTACTGAAGAAAAACAAAAAATCAAGAAAAAAGAAGATTTGAGCTTAGTATTAAAAAGGACTCAAGATATTCTGAAGTATCTTGGTGAAAATAAAAAAGCTGGTCAGATTCTAGTTGGTTTTGCAGCAGAATCAGAAAATATTATTGTAAATGCAAAAGAAAAACTAGTTAAGAAAAACTTAGATTTAATCATTGCTAATGATATCTCGGTTTCTCAGAGTGATTATACACAAGCTTATTTAATCAGTAAACATTCTGTAACTGAATTTAAAGGTACAAAATTCCATTTAGCTCACAAGATTATTGACACAATTGAAGAATTAAAAAAAAGTGTTAAGGATAATTAATTAAAATTTTAAAGATTTATAAAAGGGTTTAAGTATGGAAAATAAAGCAATTATAATTACAGGAGCTAATGGTGCGATTGCTTCTGTTCTCACAGGGGAGTATCTTAAAAGGAACTACCATGTTATTGCTTTAATACACCATAATATCTGGAGACTGGAAAAGCTAAAACAAGACTATCCTAGTAACTTAATTATTGAAAAATGTGATCTTACTGACGAAAAGCAGGTCTCATTTTTAATAAATAAATTAATGAAAAGTCAGCTAGGAATACCAAGTAAATTAATTCATACATCAGCTGTAAGGTCAAGTGATTTTCTTCCATTAGCAGAAACTGATCCTGTAAAGTGGTATTCTGTTGTTAAGAGTAATTTATTCTCAATATATAACTTGCTTAGACATCTTTTACCATACTACCAAGAAAAAAGAGAAGGAAGAATTGTCCTTATTGGTTCAAATATTAGTAGAACTGGACTGAAGTACGGATCAGCTTATGCTGTCTCTAAAGGGGCTTTAGGTAATCTAGCAAGAACTGTAACCCTAGAGTATGGACAAGATAATATAATGATTAATGTAATCTCGCCAGGTCCTGTAAATGCTGACCAAAGTCATTTTTCTGAAGAATATCAGAAGTTTAGAGAAAATTATTTTGCTAAGGAACTAGAAAATACTCCTCTCCAGAAGTTGGTTGAACCACAAGACATCTTTGAAAGTTGTGACTTCCTCTTATCTGATAAGAATAGAGTGATTTCAGGTGAAGAAATATTTATAACAGGTGGAAAATTATAGTTTATGAAAGATAAAGATTTATTATTAAAAAGTTCATATTATTACGACTTACCAGAAGAGCTAATTGCTCAGTATCCACTTCAACAAAGAAGTAGTTCCAGACTCTTAGTCTTAGATAAGCAACAGGGTCAGGTTAAGCATAAGAACTTTACTGATCTTGCTGATTACTTTCAGAAAGGAGATGTTCTAGTAGTTAATTCAACTAAAGTTATCCCTGCTAGATTAATTGGAAGTAAATCAACAGGAGCTAAGATCGAAGTATTCTTACTAAATCATGTAGTTAATGATACATGGAGATGTCTAGTAAAACCTGGTAGGAAGTGCCCAATTGGTACTATCATTCAAGTTAATGATGATTTTAAAGGGACTGTAGTAGATCTCTCAACAGAAGGTTCAAGGTTAGTTAAATTTGATTATAAAGGTGAATTTTGGTCTGCCTTAAGTCAAGCTGGTCATATCCCTTTACCTCCCTATATTAAAAGGGAAGCTGAAAACTCAGATAGCTCAACCTATCAGACAATTTATGCTAAAATTAAAGGTTCTGTAGCAGCACCTACTGCTGGCTTGCATTTTACAGAAGCAACCTTTACTGCTTTAAAAGAAAAAGGAGTAGAGATTGTGGAAGTTCTTCTGCATGTTGGTTTAGGTACCTTTAGGCCAGTTAAAAGTGACAATATTGAAGACCATAATATGCACTCAGAATATTGCAGCATCAGTCAAGAATCTGCTCAGGTTATTAATCAAGCAAAAAAACAAGGTCGAAGGATTATTGCGGTTGGCACTACTTCTACACGCACTCTTGAAAGTTTTGCAGAAGGTAATCAAGTTGCTTATGGTGATAAGTGGACTAGCATATTCATCTATCCAGGAAAAAAATTTAATATTATTGATGGAATGGTGACAAACTTTCATATGCCAGAATCAACATTAATCATGATGATATCTGCTTTCGCAGGTTATGAAAATGTTATGGGCGCTTACAAAATTGCTGTTGAAGCTCGGTATCGTTTCTTCAGTTACGGCGATGCCATGTTAATACTTTAAGGAGAACTAAGTGATTTTAGACGAACATCCTCTTTTTGATGAAATTATTCATAAAAAGAAATTGAATTCTACTTCAACTTTTGCTTTATCTATGATCAAAGATAATTTGGCAAAAGGCAACTTTTTAGTCATAGCTGATGAACAATCATCTGGTAGCGGAAGAAGAAATAATATCTGGTATTCGCCACCAGGAGGACTATGGTTTAGCCTTGGTCTCTATAATCTTGGACAAGATAGCTCAATAACTCTTTTTATGGCTGTCCTTATTCACCAAACAATAACAGAAATTTATCCATCTTTAAAAGAAAAACTTAAAATTAAATGGCCAAATGATATTATGCTTGAAGACAGAAAGCTCTGCGGGATCTTAACATCATATTACTCTTGGGCTAAATATCTTGTGTGTGGAATAGGTATTGATACTAACATTTCTGAAATGCCTCTACAACTTTCCAATATTGCAGTTTCTTTAAGAGATTACCTAGACTTAGAAGTAAATAATTACTATATATTGAAAGTGTTTTTGGACAAATTATACAATCAACTCCCTACTTTTATTGAACATGGATTCGTTGAATACCAAGATTATTATAACAGAAGTGATTTTCTAAAGGATAGGTTTATCTCACTTGATACTGAATTTCAACTCTTTCGAGGGAGAGTGCTTAAAATTAACAAAAAAGGTGCTTTAATCTTAGAATTAGACGAAAATTTGATTCAACCTTTCTATCATGGAACAATCGTAGAAATTGACTAAACATAAAAAAAATAAAGAAAAGTATTGACTTATAATAGAAAGTTATTTTTTTTTAAATAAAAGAATATTATCGTGGAGGATATATGAGAAAACTCATAGTACTAATATTGAGTGCATTTCTATTTGCTTGTAGTATGAATGTAAGTTCATTTGAAGACCGTGAAAAACCTGAAAAGGTTGATGGAGCTTTAAAAGTTGCTGTATTGCCAATAGAAAAATTAGATAACAGAAGTGGATACATTAAAAAATTCTTAGAAAGAAGAGATATCCAGTTACTTTTTGACTATACTGAAAACTTTATTCTTGTAGAACAAGAGAAAATTGATGCTGTATTTTTCGATTATGGTGATATTGCAGTCGATGAATTAGATAAAGAAGAAATTCTTGATATCGGAAAAGAATTAGGTGCAGATTTAGTTATCACAATGACTGTGGAAGAAGTTAGAAACCCTCAGTATAAAGTTGTGTACACTCTTTACTCAACTAGAACTGGTGATGTCTCTGCGGGTAGAGCTAATGTACTTAAATTTAAAGAACAACGCTTAACTACCTTAGAAGAAAAGTTTATGGGTAAAATCGATGATTTTGTTACTACTGAAATGCTTAAACTTATCGATATTGCTAAACAAGCTTATAATACAAGACGCTATGATGTAGCTAGAGAATCTTTTGAAAATATTTCCCAAATTGATCCTTCACTTACTGAACCATATTACTATCTTGGTCTAATCAACCTTAAAGAAGAGCAATATGATGAAGCTCTTAACTACTTCGATTACCTTGTAGAACAAGATACAACACAAAATATTTCTTATCTTGACGCACAAACTCAAGTTTATCTTCAACAAGGTAAATATAGAGAAGCTGCAGTTCCTACTAGAAAAATTGTTGAAATTAGAAATACTAAAGACGACTGGTTATTATTAGCTGATTTATATGCAAGAGCTAATGACTTAAACAATATGAGAGAAGCTGTATCAAGAGCTATTGAAATCGATCCTGAAGATCAAGATGCTATCTACCGTTATGCAAACGTTCTTTATGATATGCAGAACTATGAAGAAGCTATTCCTTATCTTGAACAAGCAGTTTTACTCTTTCCTGAAGATGATATTATAATTTCCAACCTTGTTTCAGCTTATCAACAAACTGGTCAAATTGAACAGGCTATTAAGAATTATGAAGAAATTGTTAAAAAAGACAGCAAAAATATCACAGCTCGTCTTAATTTAGCTAATATGTATCTTTCAGCTGCTAAAGACGCTGAAAAAGCTGGTCAAACTAAAACTGCGAAAAGTTACAAACAAAAAGCTACTAAAGCCTATAATGATGTTGTAAAAATTGATGATACAAATGGAGTTGTCTATACCCGTTTAGCTAACCTCTATCTTGAAGATGAAAACTATGCTAAAGCAATTCAAAATGTTGAAAAAGCTATGGTATTTACTCCTAACAACTACGCTCCATATCTTTTATCAGCACAAATTAAACAAACTTTAGGTATTGATAAATTCCAAGCTGCTGCAAAACTAAACAGCGAAATTCCTAAAGCTACTGGTTCTAAAGCTCAAACTTTAGCTGATCAAAGAGACCAAGCAAAAGAACAAGCTAGTCAATACTATAGAGAAGCTGAAGCAAACTTAAAACAAGCTACTAAAGTCACTAGCGTTCCTAAAGTTCTTAATATCGTAGAATCTCGTTTAGCTCGTCTTAGAGAATTAAACGAAAGATTAGAAACAAGCTTCTAATAAATTAAAATAATTAATTTAATAATATGCAAAACCCCTCCTAGTGAGGGGTTTTGCAGTGAAATAATCTTAAAGGTAGAAATATCAATGCTTTGAAACAACCTCCAGTAAAGCTGCCATCAAACCATAGTTTCTTTATCTCCAAAAATCTAAGTCAATAGATGATTATTACTAACCCAATAAGTTCCTGTTTCTTTAACAAGAGAGTAGCAATAAAGGAGCAATAATTATCCTTTCAAAGTATCTTAAGTCCTTTAGGGATGGAGATATAGACGGCAGTATTAGCAAAATCCAGTATAGGTTTTTAAACAAAAGTAGAAACCAACAAACCTGTTTCTACTAAATTTCATTATTCAATCCTTTAATTAGATTTAGAGCTTACTTTTTGGCTCATTCATTACCCACTATAATTTTTGCTAATCACTCTCAAAACTAAAGCAATAACAAACATCAGTAATAAAGTGCATCATGTAAAATTAATTATACTTTTATATCTTTTGCATTATAAAAAAAATTATGGAGTGAAAGCATCTTTGCATGCACTTGAACAAAGGAGCTTTCATTTCATAGCTAATCTTGTTTTCAACTAGAATCTTTTTGATAGTCATGATTATTACATACTTATAATTCCTTTAATAATTTGTGCAGGAAACAAGCAAGCAAGAATAGAATTTGCTCGATTTTATTAGTATTATAGTAAGAAAGATTGTCGAATCATTTAGATTGAAGTTAATCTAGAAATGTGAGAGAAAAAACTTGACTAATACCCATTAAAATATATATTGTAATTCTTAAATGGAGAAAATATGAAAAAGTTTGTTTTGTAGCACTACTAGTTTTAGTAATTGCAAGCTGTCACAGAGATAACAATATGGGAAGTGACCTTACTGATAGTGAAAGAAGTACAAAATATATTGTTGATCCACAAAATTATAACATGGAAGAGTATTGTAAGCAGGTTCAAGGAAATACTTGGATTTATACAATGGTCTCTTATGAACAGGTATACTATGTTAATAATGACAAATTTATTGATGCAGATTTGATGGATATTATCGTAAGAAAAGCTAAAATAGAGTGTGGGTTAAATAATTTCAGATATTCAATTTATGTAGCTGAGAACAGTAATATTGGTAATACTGTGTTTGCATTACCATATGATCCAAACAGTTAGCAAATATGGTAGATAATGAGTAAGAGCTCAAGTTAACCAGCAAAATAGTTGCCATTGTGTAAGGACTGCTTGTAATTCAACAGGAGTACCATTAACGCCCTAGATTAGTCATTATGACCATCATTGGGATTCATTAGCAACAGCTTCTGCTGCATCAACGTTAGCTTATATTGAATATGGAACTTTATCACTTTTTTCAACAAAACTCACTTTTCCATACCCTCTAACTTTTTAATGGAGAAGACACAAAATGAAACATTATTTTATTGTTATTTTCTTAATATCGATAATATATCTTGAAAGTACCCCCCCCAGGTAAAGGTACAGAAAATGCTCCATATAGAATTGACTCATTAGATGACTTGATATGGGTAAAAGATTATTTATATGGTGATGATAGGAGCAACAATGTCCCTTGGATTGTTTTAGATAAAGATATTGATATGTCTGATTACAATGAAAACTGCGAGAATGGCTCATGGTCAGGGATTGGAGGTATTGATGGTTTTAATGGTCATTTTGATGGGCAATTTCATACAATTTATAACTTCAAACAGAATTCCACAGATGAAGAAGCTCTATTAGGTTTCTTTTGTATTATAAGAGATGGTACAGTAAAAAATTTAATTATTTCAGATGCTCTATTAAATGGTTATGGTACAGGGGGCATATTATCTTTTAGCATTGTTAATAGTACAGTCGAGAAGTGCAAGATAAGTGGAAAAATTAATACACATGGTCGTGTATCGGGTTTGAGTAGTGGAGCCGTAAACAGTATTGTTCAATTTTGTACTACCAATGTAGAGATTGGGACAATAGGTGACACTTATGACAGCGGTGGTGCTTTTGTTAATGCTTCAAGAGATTCAAGTTTTGATAACTGCTACATCATACTTGATAAATTCATGATATTAAGTGAAGAAAAAATTGATATATCTGGAATTATAGGTTCCTTAATAAACTCATCTCTTAGTAATACTTATATAAAATTGAATGAAGCTAACTCATTAAGAAGTCCTTTGATATATTACAGTGAAAATAGTAATATTAAATCTGTTTACTGGTTATCAAATGATAATAACTTTGAATCTGGTTTTTTCTATTCTTATCAAGATCGTATTCAAAACTGTCACCATGAAAGTAAAGAGAACTTTAACTCACTAGTTCAAAGCTCTTATGATAATTGGAAATATAATGAAGTGTGGTTAGTTGATCAAAATATCAATGAAGGGAGTCCTTATCTCTGGTGGGAAAAAATTAAATAAGTTTAGTCTAAAGTAGCATTTGAACAAAAATGCTATTTTTTTTTTATCAGGATAAGGTTTTGTAAATATTGAGCTAATTATATGAGCAATAATTGCTACAATCAGCCCATTAATAACTACTACACCTATATTATAAGCTATTGCATGTTTAGTAGATTCATAATTAAAACTATGAAATATATATAATATTATTTGTACTAAGATAGTAATAAAAAAGCTATCCATCCAGCTTTATTAAAGCCTTCCAAAAGATCTCTGAAGTCATATTTAAAGAAAATCCACATTCTAAACCTTTCAATTAGATAATATTAAATTTAAATAAATGAAAATATCATATTATGCCAAGAGTAGAATAATTTTCCTTGACACCCTTAACTTATATAATATAATAGAATTATTAAAAAATATTTTACAAAACTTAAGGTTTTTAGGAGTAGAGAGATGAAGAAAGGTGCATATTTCGGTTTCGGATGTTTAACATCGATATTGATTCTTATAGGATTCTTTGGATTATTAATCTTTGGATTAAGTAAAATCTCTTCCAAAGATATTGTACATATCAAAGATAGTTCTCTTCTTTCAATAGACATGCAGGGTCCAATAGCTGAATATTCACGTTTTTCTAACTCCACATTTTTTGATACACAAGCTACAGTATTTGATATAGTTGATGCGATTAAAAAAGCTAAAAATGATCCAAGAATTAATGGTATTCTTATCAGACCACAGTTAGCAGCAATGGGTTATGCATCACTTAACGAAATAATAGATGCATTAGAAGATTTTAAGTTATCAGGCAAACCTGTTTTTGCTTTTTTAACAATGGCATCTAATACCGATATGTTACTAGCAGCAGCTGCTGATAAGGTAACTATTTCAGCATCTTCTTCTGCTGGTGTCTTCCTTAAAGGGTTTGGGGTAAACATGGCATACTATAAGAATTTGTTTGATAAGGTTGGTATTCAAATGCACATAATAAGTGCAGGAAAATATAAAGATTACGGTACTCAGTATTCAAAAGATTCAATGTCTGAAGAGACCAGAGAGAATCTAAGTAGAGTTTTAAAAGCAAGATATGAACTCTATATAAATCAGCTTTCACAAGAATTAAATGTATCTTCAATAGTATTAGAGAGCATAATAAACAATGAAAAATATATGTTCTTAGAACCCGACGAAGTGATTATGACAGGTTTAATACAGGAAAAGGCTTTCGAAACTGATTATTTAAGAGAAGAAGAAAAAAAATCTGGTACATTAATCAATTATCAAAAATACCTGTCAGCTTTTAAATCAAAAATCGATAAAAAATTATATGATAAAATAGCAGTTTTATATCTCAATGGCTCAATTATGCCATTAGAAGGCAATTTTTCAGTACTCACTTCTAAATGGATAGAAGATGAAGTGGATGATATTATGAAAGACAAATCAATCAAAGCCTGTGTTATTAGAGTTAACAGTCCAGGTGGTAGTGCTTTAGAATCTGAAGAAATTTTACAAACTTTAAAAAGACTCAATAAGAGAATGCCTGTTGTTGTGTCTATGGGCGACGTAGCAGCCTCAGGTGGCTATATGATAAGCATGGCAAGTAATAAAATATTTGCAGACCCTTATTCTATTACTGGATCTATTGGCGTAGTTCAGATGGTTCCAGATGCAAAGAATCTTCAAGATAAGATAGGTATTACACATGACAAATTGGAATTTGGGAAAAAATCTACTTGGCTAAATACTTTAAACGGAGTCTCTGATCAGCAACTTATCGCTTTAAAAGGTTCTGCTGACACAGTTTATGAATCTTTTAAGAAGATAGTGATGGAGGGACGACCAGGTAAATTTGCCACCCTTGCTGATGTCGAGGAAGTAGCTCAAGGTCAAATATGGGATGCTTTGTCAGCTAAAGAGAAGGGATTGATTGATGAAGTTGGTTCTTTAAAAGATGCTGTATTGGAAGCATCAAAATTGGCTAATGTTCAAGAGTATGTGAGAGAAAATTATCCGAAAAGAAAGGATCTTTTCAAATATATGCTTACAGAGCGTTTAGGAGTTACTGAAGTAAAAAATATTTTACTTAAAAAAACTTCAGAAACTATTTACCAACAAAAAGTTTTAATGGAAAATTTCAAGCAACATCCACTCCAAGCAATTCTACCAATGGAGTTTGAAAATTAGCTGAGATGTAATTCTGTAAAAGGATTACAATGAATTTAGAAATAGTAGCAAATGTTACACCTTTAGAAAAAAGAATAGCTGTATTAGAAAATGGTAAACTACTAGAGTTTATAGTAGAAAAACCCAATACTTCTAATATAGTTGGAAATATTTATAAAGGTATTGTTAAAGATGTACTCCCAGGAATGGGAGCAGCATTTATTGATCTCGGTCTAGAAAGAACAGCTTTCTTACATTATACCGACATAATGGTAGATTACCTAGATGAAGTTGAAGGTGATGGAAAGGTTACCAATAAATCCAACGATTCTTCCAAAATTGGAAAATATCTACATCCTGGACAAGAGATTATTGTTCAAGTACAGAAAGGACCTATTAATAAGAAAGGTGCTCGGCTAACTGGTCAAATCTCTATACCTGGTAAATTCTTAGTCTTTTTCCCCAACAAAACAAAAATATCCGTTTCCCGTAAAATTCAATCTTTCAAAGAGAAGAAGAGACTTAAGAGCTTTCTTTATAATCTTAAAGAAAAAGACCATGGTTTGATTGTTAGGACTGAAGCAGAAGGTTGTACTGACGAAGAATTAACTGCAGAATATCGAGCCCTGACTAAGTCCTGGAAAGTTATTGAAAAACAAATAAAATATGCCAAACCTCCTATCTGTATCTTTGATGAAAACAAAATTCAAAATACCTTGATAAGAGATCTTTTTAGAGATGAAGTTAGCAGGGTCGTTATTGATGATGTTGATTTTCTTAAAGAAATTAAAAGCGAGATTTCTGATATTGCACCCGATTTGCTAGATAGAATCGAATGGTATAATGAAGATACACCGATTTTTGATGCTTTTGGTATAGAGAAGAAAATTAAATCAATTTTCAATTCTAAATCATACCTTCCATCAGGCGGGAATATCCAGATAGATCAAACTGAAGCTTTAGTTGCTATAGATGTTAATACAGGTTCATTTACAGGAAAATCAAAATATGAAGATACAATTACTAAAACTAATAAAGAAGCTGCTAAAGAAGTAGCAAGACAAATTCGTCTTAGGGATTTATCCGGAATAATTATTATAGATTTCATTGATATGGGGGAAGATAGATCAAGAGAAGAAGTGTTAGAAGTATTAAAAAGAGAGCTCAAAAGAGATAGAGCAAGAAATAAAGCCTATCCTTTTGGACCACTTGGTTTAGTACAAATTACCCGTAAAAGAATCCGTCCTTCGATTATATCTTCATATTCTGAATCCTGTCCCTATTGCTTTGGCACTGGAAGAATTCTCTCTTGTGATGCTGTCTTAGTTAATATTAGTAGGTGGCTCAATAGGGCTGAATATTTTATCAAAGAAGACCAACTAAGAGTAGAGGTAAATCCTGCTATTAGAGCCTTTATCTTGGACAACCCTGATTATATTTACTCGAACTATAAATTTAAAGTTGAGTTTGTATCTAATGAAAAATTGCATCGTCATGACTTTAGGGTATATCAAGGAAAAAACCATGAAGATATAACAGATCAATATAGTACTTGACAAATAATAGAGAATTAAATTTATAGTTTAAGAACTTATTTTATATATAAATAAAGGAGAAAAAATGTACGCTATAGTTCATTTTAAAGGATATCAGTTTAAGGTCGAAAAAGACGCTGTTGTTAAAGTGCCTTACCTTGCTGATCAAAGTGCTGGCGATAAAGTTAGCATAAACGACGTACTTGTCCTTAGGGATGAGAAGGATATAACATTTGGTACTCCGAATGTTGCAGGAGCTGTTGTAACAGCAGAAATTATTGGTCATAAAAAAGACAAAAAAATCATTGTGTTCAAAAAGAAAAGAAGACAAGGATATAAGAAGAAAAATGGCCACAGACAGAATTTCACTGAAATTAAAATTACAGAGATAAAAAGATAGGAGGACCTAATGGCTCATAAGAAAGGTGTTGGCTCGAGTAGGAATGGAAGAGATAGTAATCCTCAATATCTCGGTGTCAAAAAATACGGAAATGAATTTGTAATTGCTGGCAATATCATTGTCAGACAAAGAGGAACAAAATTCCATCCTGGTATAGGTACAGGTATTGGTAAAGATCATACTATCTTTGCTGTATCTGAAGGAAAAGTTCAATTTGTTACTAAAAAGAATGGTAGAAAGTATATCAATATAGTTCCTGCCTAAATATAGTATTAAATTAAAATTTTGAGGTCAAACTTATAAGTTTGACCTCTTATTTTTTTATCTAAAAAGTCCCAATATTCCAATTTTGGAAAAAAGTAATAATTGTTAAGAATTAGTTAAGCTTCTGTTAAATAAATATTTAGGAGTGATTTATTTGCTTAAAATTTTTGTATGCTTGACAAGTCATTTGTGAATCTATTTAATGCCCCGTGTGATTATTTCAAACAAAAAATTTATATAAAAAATAAATGGAGTTCGGGAGGAACCATGGCTAGTAAACCTAGTGCTAAGTATTATGATAATCTGCAAGATATGTCTAAAATAAGAGCTCTTGCAGAAACAGTTGTTAATAATTCACGTGTGAGAAAAGTAACAGTAGCTCAAGCTTATGAAATGGCTAAAAAGCAAGCTGGAGTATCAGAAACAGATTTTTTAATTTATCCAGAATTTGCTAAGAAAGTTGGCTTACCTAAGGGGGCTAAGATTATTGATGACTGTCATGGGAAAATCATCGGTAGAACTGCTAAAGCTAGAAAATTCTATCACAGATTAGATATTTCAAAAAAGAATAAGGTTGAAGGTGACTTAAGAGAAGCTATCTTTGATATGCAAAAGCAAGAGCTGATTAAAGGAGAAGCTATTATTGGTCTAGATTCTGATTTAATGATAAAGGCTACTTATGTAACTACAGAATCTGATGCTGCAAACATGTTTAATTGGTTAACTAACTTTATTCCTTATGAATGCATTGAAGATCAATATAAGAAAAGTAAAGAATTGCCAATTCAAGATATTATTATTATTGCTTATAATGATTGGCAAAGTAATGATCCTTACTACCATAATGTTGGTGCTCCTCAATTAGCCCTTGTTGATGAAAAAGAAAATGTTATTTTTAACTTTGGAATGAAGTACTTTGGAGAAAGAAAGAAAGGTACTTTAACTTTAGCCTGGACTTCTGGAATGAGATTAGGAATGGCTGCTTGCCATGGTGGTATTAAAGAAATTGATTTCACAACATGCTACGATGCAAAACACCATGGTCTAGGCAAAAGATCTATTGCTTTCTATGGCCTTTCTGGTACAGGAAAATCCTCCCATACCAACAGTGAAAACAACTGTGAAACACTTCCTGAAGGTTTCAAAAAAGTTGTTCTACATGACGATGCTTTCCAAATTGATGTGGAAGAACAAGTTTGTAGAGTCTGGGAACCAAGCTTGTTTGATAAAACTGACAGTAGGGAACCTGATCATAAAGACTGGAAATACTGCCTATCACTTATGAACCATGCAATCATTGATATTGATGGTGTAAAAACCCCAGTTGGTTTAGATTTGAGAAACTCTAATGGTAGAGCTTTGTTTGATAGAGATTTATTAGGAGATTGGGTTAACAAATGTAGCTTCCCTAAAGCACTAGCTTGGTTGATGAAAGATACAATACTTCCTCCTGTAATAAGATTTACTAATAAACATTTGGCTGTATCAATGGGTACTGCTCTTATGACGAAAAGAAATAGAGCTGAAAACGTTACTGAAGAAGAACTTAATAAGCTTGTTTTCGAGCCATTTGCTAACCCTTTCCGAGTGTATGAACTTTGGAAAGATGTTAAAGCCTTCATCAATGTTATTGAAGGTGGGGCAGATGTTTATTGTTTTAACTCAATAGGTTATTGGAAAAGCTCAGATGAAGATTTAGAGAAAATTCCTCTTGCTACTTCTTTAACACTACAGTCAGGTATCTTAATGGACAAGATAGAATGGGAAGACTGGCCATTACTAAATGGGGCTCAAATACCTACAAGAGAATCTATTGAAAAAATACTTCCCGGTTATTATGATCGTTATGATCCTACAAAAAGAGAAAATATTGAAAATTATAAAGCTATTGTAGCTGATAGATTTAGACAAAGAATAGATTTTATTAGACAATCTGATGTTAATACCAAACCAGAACTTTTAGCTGATCTTTTAAAATCATTAAATGTTCATTTATAAGTAATTTAATAGGCGTAAAGGCTGAGTTTAACTCAGCCTTTAAACATACTTATGGATATATACTGGGAAAGATCGTGTCCTTATTTTAATCTAGATAAAAGTCAAATAAAAGAAATATTTACTATTTTCCAGCACAATGAAATAGATGAGGTAAAACTAATAGAAATTGGTTGCCGAAATAGCAATTTTATCTTGAAGACTAAGACAGGTAAATATTTGCTCAGAGTAACTAGTCAAGATTCTGCTTTGGTTGCTAATGAGCTAGCTTTAAATCAAGAATTAGCTTCAATTATAAAAGTACCCAAAATGCTAGATTATTCACAAAACAATAAGAGGTATTTTATTCTCTATGAGTTTATCCAAGGTTCGAATTTCTCACACTTTCTTTGCACTGAGAAAATTAAAGAAGAACATATAATCCAAGTAGGACAGTCCCTGGCAAAAATACATTCATTCCAACCAATATTTAAAGTTCAAGAATTTGAACTACCTCCCTTTTCAACTTGGTTTAATCTCTTTCTTAGCAACAAAAAAACTCAGAATCTTGTAGGAGAAAAGAGAATAAAGATGATTCACAACTTTCTTATGAACAATCACAATCTTCTAGATGATATCGAGCGATTAAAGAGCTTTGTTCACTCAGATTTTCGTCCAGCTAATATGATTCTAGCTTCTAATGATGAAATTTATATAGTAGATTGGGAATACTGTACAAATGGACATTCTTTAGCTGATGTAGGACAGTTCTTCCGCTACAAAGAATGCTTTAGTAAACATGATAAAATACTTTTTGCCCAGGCTTATAATTCTTATGCAGAGACAAAACTCCCAGATAATTGGTACTTACTAGGAAGGATAAGAGATTTAATTAATCCTTTGCAGTTGCTAGGAAATGTAGGAAAAAAACTACAACAAGAGAGAGATTTGTTAAAGGTAATTGATGATATTATTGCAGATTTCAGTTAAAAATAACAAGTTTTTGTTCAGAAAATAAACCTAATAATTAATAAGAGCAGAATATTTTCTATATCATAAATTCACAACAAATCTATTATCAGTAATTTGCTGGATGAAATTTTTAAAAAAGCATCACGCAAAAATTAAAAGTTTTGACAATCAGAAAGCTAGTTGGAAGAGGTTAACTTAACCAGTGCAGTCTTATCAAAGAAACCGATAAATAATTCTGTTTCAATTTAAACTTGACAATTAATTAAGTATAAGCATAAAGTAAAATTATTATGATGCACTAATGCAAGATATTTATTAATATTAAGCATATTTGAAAAGGAAACCACAATCTTGGAGGAATATATGAAAATTTCTCGTGTTTCTTGTTATTATTTTTTTATGATTATTTTTTTATTAATGTGTCCTTCAACTATACAAGCCAAAAAGACACCCCAAGTCAACGTAGCAATTTCCTTTCCAACTGAACATTCTAATCGGTTTGTTGATGGAACCTCAATAAGTATTAATACTGATAATAACACTCTAAGTCTTACTTGGGATGAAGTTAATGGTATAAACTCTTATAAAGTTTATTCATCTACTAAGCCCCTAACCGATTTTGAAGAAGACTTGTCGGGCATTTTCTCTGGTAATATTTGGACAGCTCCTCTAAGTAATGAAACAAGATTTTATTACGTTGCTGCTGTTACTAATGAAATCCCAACTACTTTTGTCTTAGTTGAAGGAGGAACATTTAATAATGGAACGTCTAACATCACACTTTCATCTTATTACATATCTAATTATGAATTAAAACAATCTGAATATGAAGCATTGATAGGAGAAAATCTGTCCTATAATTATGATAATGGTAATAATCCTAATCACCCTATAGAAATGATTTCTTGGTATGATGCTTTAGTATATTGTAATTTAAGAAGTGTGGAAGAGAATTTAACACCCTGCTATTCATATGCAGATTATGGTTATGATCCTGCAGCTTGGCCAGAAGGTTGGAATTCTACAGCTCTAAATCAGGTAAATTTTGCCTGTAATTTTCAAAATAATGGTTATAGATTACCAACAGAAATGGAATGGATGTTCGCTGCTAAGGGAGGGAATCTCTCAAATAATTATACTTATAGTGGAAGTGAAAACATAAACGCTGTAGCCTGGTATAATGAAAATTCATCTAGTAGCTCACATGAAGTTGGATTACTAGCTCCTAATGAGTTAGGTTTATATGACATGAGTGGTAATATTTTTGAGCTATGTTGGGATCTATATGGTGAATATCCCACAAATGATCAAACTAATCCTCATGGATCAAGTAGTGGCTCACATAGATGCATTCGTGGAGGTAGTTGGAGTAATCCTTTCTTAAATTCAAGAGTATTTCATAGGAGTATTTTAACACCAACATCAAGAAATGCGATTGTTGGTTTACGTTTAGCAAGATCAACTTTAGATGAACAAGTTTCTATGCCAATTTTTAATCCTCCTGCTGGAGTCTACAACGATTCTCAAAGTGTAATAATCTCAACTTCTACTCCTGGAGCAACAATACGTTATACACTTGATGACTCAGAACCAAATGAAAACTCAGATATTTATTACGGTCCTATTGATGTATATTCATCCCTAAATATCAAAGCAAAAGCCTATAAGAATGATATGATTCCATCAATGATTGGACAAGCAGAATTTCTTATCCAACCTGAGAGTTTTATTCTTGTAGAAGGAGCTACTTTTAATAATGGTACAGCAGATGTAACTTTAAGCTCATTTTACCTAGATAAGTATGAAGTTACTCAGTCTAGTTACTTAGAGATTATGGGAACTAATCCATCTTACTTTACAGGTAACTTAAATCGACCTGTTGAGCAGGTAACTTGGTTTGATGCAATAGAATACTGTAACCGGAGAAGTATTCAAGAAAACCTAAATCCATATTATTGTTATGATTCTTACGGTGTTAATCCAGATGATTGGCCTAATGACTGGGATGATCATAATTCAAAGCAACATAATGTTCACTTAAATGCTTATGCTAACGGTTATCGTTTACCAACTGAGATGGAATGGATGTTTGCTGCTATGGGTGGTAATCAAAGTTCGGGGTTTAATTATAGTGGTAGTAACAATATTTGGGATGTTGCTTGGTTTAATGCTAATTCATTATATATTACCGGAGGAAGTGAAAATCCTGATTATGGAACACATAGCGTTGGAACAAAACAAGCTAATGAATTAGGTTTCTATGATATGAGTGGAAACGTCTTTGAGTTTTGTTGGGATTTTATGGGAGAATATTCTGATGTTCAACAAACTAATCCTACTGGTGCTCCTACAGGAGATTCACGTGTGATGAGAGGAGGTGGTTGGAATTGTTCAGAGGATCTTTGTCTTATTGATTACAGAACCGAATCTACAATTACTGATCCTTTTATTCATATTGGTTTTAGGTGTGCAAGAAATACATTAGATCGACAAGTTGAAGCTCCAAACTTCAATCTGTCATCAGGTATATATACTAACTCACAGGATATAATTATTACCTGTTCTAGCTTGGGGGCTGAAATTAGATATACTACTGACGGAAGTGAACCAACCGAATCTTCTTTACTGTACTCATCATCTATAGAAATAAACTACTCTACACTCCTAAGAGCAAGAGCATACAAAGATGGTTTATATCCATCAGTTATTTCAGAAGCAGAATACTTCATAGTACCAGATAACTTTGTTCAAGTTGAAGGAGGAACCTTCAACAATGGATTTGCTAATGTTACTCTATCTCCCTTCTTAATTGATAAATATGAAGTAACACAGGCAGGATATCAAGCAGTTATGGGAAATAACCCATCATATTTTGCAGATAATGGAAATAAACCTGTGGAAAATGTTAGCTGGTTTGATGCAATAGAATATTGTAATAGAAGAAGTATTCAAGAGAATCAGCTTCCTTGTTACAGTTATGGGATTTATGGGAGTAATCCGGATAACTGGCCTTCCGACTGGAATAGTGACTCAAACAATACTCTTAATATTTCTTGCGATTGGAGTGTAAATGGTTATCGGTTACCAACCGAAATGGAGTGGATGTTTGCAGCCAAAGGAGGAAACCAATCTTTAGACTATACATATAGTGGCAGTAATAATGTGTGGGATGTTGCTTGGTTTTCAGGTAATGCTTCGCAAATTTCAGGTGGAACTTCAAATCCTGATTATGGAACTCATGAAGTAGGAACAAAAGATGGTAATGAACTAGGTATTTATGATATGAGTGGAAATGTTTGGGAATGGTGTTGGGATCATGAAGGAAGTCTATCTAACACAAACCAGATTAATCCCACTACAGATCAAACAAATCCTTCTAAGTTAATTAAAGGAGGAGGATGGCAATATGGTAATGACAATTGTTTAATAAATCATCGAGGATTTATTGCAAATACTACTTTGCACTGGGGGAATGGTTTTAGGTGTGTCCGTGGTATTCACCAAGAACAAGTATCTACTCCTAGCTTTGGTCATCCTGGAGGACACGGTTATGATACATTTAATGTTAGAATTGAATGTGAAACTTTTGGGTCTGTGATTAGATATACTACCGATGGAAGTGAACCTAACTCAAACTCAACAGTTTATACTTCAGGAATATTTGTAAGTAGTAATCATACAATATTGAAAGCTAAGGCATTTAAACCAGGTCTTTTTGATTCTGAAACTGGAGTTTTTGAATATTGGATTTTTCCTCCTGATTTTAAATATGTTGAAGGAGGCACCTTCAATAACGGATCTTCCCAAGTAACCATATCTTCTTTCTATATGGATAAATATGAGATGACACAAATTAATTATCAGAATATTATGGGAACTAATCCTTCTCATTATCCAAACTATTATTCAAAACCTAATCGGCCAGTAGATAGCGTCAATTTGGTTGATGCCATATCTTACTGCAATCGCAGATCTACTTCTGAGGGTTTGACTCCCTGTTACACATACCAAAATTATGGAAGTAATCCTGACGATTGGGTTCCTTTTATTCAAAATCATACTTTTAATGAAGAATATATCACTTGTAATTTTAATGCAAGTGGTTATAGATTACCAACAGAAATGGAATGGATGTTTGCTGCTAAAGGAGGTAATCAATCTGAAAATTACACATATTGTGGTTCTAACAATTTAGATGAGGTTGGCTGGTATAGTGATAATGCAACTTCTCATTGCAGTGTTGGACTTAAGCAAGCTAATGAACTAGGTATTTATGATATGTCAGGAAATGTCTGGGAATGGTGTTGGGATTATTATGCTCCTTATCCTAATACTCCTCAAGTAAATCCGACAGGTCCAGTAACAGGGGATCAACGTATGATTAGAGGAGGTAGTTTTGCAGAAAGTTCTTATGCCTGTACAAACATTGCAAGAGCTTCTATGAACTATGCAACTAGAGCTTGGATTATAGGTTTCAGACTTGTTAGAAGTATCCCCTAAAACAAAATTCAAACATTGAAACAATACTTGAGAAGAAGTATCTTCTTTTGTCTTTTCCAAATAAAGAGGAATGCCTAGGCATTCCTCTTTAGATTTGAGAGAGAGTGTTTTTTATTTTAGTCCATTAAACATTCATTCTTTAGCTTTTCAATTTGCTCTGTACTTAATTCTTTATAGATATTTTCCATTGCAGTAATTTTTGCTACTGCTAAATCCTGACGAATTTCATAAATATCTGTTGTAACTTTTCTAGCTTCCTTGAAATTATGATCACGCATAGCAGCTCTTTTGTCGATTAGTAAATTCTCAATCTCAGCTGTCTTTGAGTTATTCATTTTACCAAAATCTGTTTGAATATCTTTAATTTTATCAATCTGTGCTTGAGATAAATCTATTTCATCTGCCATAGCTAAGACCATTCTTCCTGGTAACATTTTATGCATTTTCTTTCCACCATTAGGGTTATGCATACCCATTCCCATTCCCATTCTTCCGTGATTATTCTTATATTGGGAATGAACTCCTCTTTCTTCACCTAACTCTCTTTTAGCCTGGTATCTCATTGGTTGAGCAAAAAGACTTCCTAACAAGACTGCCATTAAGGCAAGAACTAATACAGTTTTTTTAAACATCATATACTCCTTTTTTGGTTTCTTTTATGTCTTCACCTCTTTAGACTGGATCATTCAAAAAATCCTGCATTATATCTCAAAAAAAAAGTGAGCTATTTTTTAACTCACTTAATAATCTTAGTCTATATATTACTCTTCTTAAACTTATAATAATTTCTCTTTTTTAATAATTTACTTAAAACTGTATTTATAACCAACTCGAATATCTACAGCTTGAAAGCCTTTATCACCTTGAGCTAGTTTGAATTCAAAAATCTGATTACGATTAGGTAATTCAATTTCAATACCTTCTGGTAGGTTAGATGAATGGAAGAAAATCGATTTGTAAGGGGAATGCTCCTTACGAGAATCAGTAATCCATAAACCTTCATTAATTGAATTTAATACTCTAAAGAAACCAAAGTTTTTCTCTTTATTATAAGTATAACAAACTCCGCGAACATAAGAACCAATTTCTCCCCAATGTTCCTTATTTAGAGGAACACCATATTCGTCTTGAACTGGTAATAAATCAGGAACCAAAAATCCCGAGACAAAAATATCTGCTTCATTTTTTAATAAATATGATACATTTTTAAAGCCTAATACATCAACCCTGCAACCCTTGTTCTGGAGGGCTCTAATAACTTGTAGAAAGTCTCCATCACCAGTAACTAATAAAACATAATCTAGATGATTTGATTGTAATAATGCGTCAACTGCTAGATCAAGATCTGCGTTAGCTTTAGCATAGCGATGACCTAGCTCATCAAAGAAAAATCGGACAGATTTAACAATAACTTTATAGCCATAATCACGTAAGTTAGCATGAAAATTGAGCGAATGACGACGATATTCTGCATCATTTTTAGCTCTCTCTTCATCGTATGCCAAGTACGCATTTAATCTTACAGCTGTACCATGATTACGACAAGCAAATTCTCGTAAAACATCGTAAGCTATACCATAACCACCATTCTGAGCTATGTTTGCTACATCAACATAGATGCCAACTTTTTGGAATCCTGTTCTTTCCATAATATCTCCTTTTTGTTAGTGTAATGATATTAATCTAA
Organism: Cloacimonadales bacterium (SeqCode); assembly: GCA_963678375.2. Classification (GTDB taxonomy): domain Bacteria; phylum Cloacimonadota; class Cloacimonadia; order Cloacimonadales; family JAFGVF01; genus JAEKNW01. Next base: position 64,589 of record OY782831.1, on the reverse strand, counting down.
GTTAAACTAAGCTGTCAATAATAAAAAAAATCAATAATAAATTGACAAACCTAGGCCTTTAGTTATCTTAGTTGAAAGTTATGAAGGAGAAGATATTTGCTTTATAATAATGAAGATGCAATAAATAATAAAGATAGATTTCTATTTTCAAAGATAATACTCTGGATCCAGTTAGTTTTTTTTGGAGGCTGGAATGGTCTCCAAATTATGCTTCAACCACAAGATTTATCTATTTTTGTTAATGAAAGAAAGCTACTAGATAACTATTTTTTTACTATGTCTTATTCATGGCAGAATATTCCTTTGATTTGCTCTTTACTTTTTGCAATAGTGGTGATTTGGAACTATATTTCTGTTACTATTGATCATAAGATTATAAATAGTCTAAAGAAGAAAGATGATATTGAGGTAATTCCTTACAAAGATAAAGATAATATAAGCATTTTTATTACCCTTATGTCACTTTTTGCTTGGATGATTTGCTTTGGAATAATATACTTTATACCACTTTGGAATTTGAATTTCTTAACTAACCTAGTTTATGATATTACTGGTCTAAATAGATTCCAAGAACCTCTTTATATTCTCTTGATTTTAGTAACTTCAAGTATCACAATGATGTTGAGAATTCAAATACTTCTTTTCTATAAAGGGGGTAGTGAAATAAATGCTCTTTCTAAGCTCAAGGAATCCTTTATGCTAATGAAAAGTTATTATATAAAATCATGGTTAGTAAACTTACTTTTCATCACCTTATCTCTCTTAATTTATAAGCATGGTCTCTTAAATATCTTTATCTATTTAAGAAGCTTATTTCCAAAAGTCCTAGTGGTTAACTTTCCATTATTAGTAAATCGAATTGATGTGTTAAGTTCAATACCTTCTTTCATATTGCTTTTTTTAGTATCTTCACTTCTCTTTTCTCCAGTGGTTATTTATATTTACCGGAGAATCTTAGAAAATCAATATAATTTCTTTAAACAACAATACATAAAGAACAAAAATAAAAAAGATATTGACGAGAAAGTAATTACTTACTTTGATAGTATATAAAATAATAATCGGAGGAAATAATGAAGAAAGTTTATATTATCTCAGCTCTATTAGTCCTTCTACTTGCTGTAGGATGTTCTTCTAGAAGAGAAGTTTCTAGAAGAGGAGTTGATGAGCAAATCGACCTAAGTGGAAGATGGAATGATGTTGATTCACGCCAAGTATCTGAAGAGATGGTTAGAGATGTTGTCTCCCAAAACTGGTTATTAAACTTTGTCGCTGAAAACGATGAGAAACCTATTGTGACGGTTGGTACAGTACGTAATCTAACTAGCGAACATATCGAAACTACTACTTTCATTAAAGATATGCAAAGAGAATTAATAAATTCTGGTAAAGTTAGATTTGTAGCAGGCAAGGACGAACGAGAGGAGATAAGAGAAGAAAGACTTCAACAACAATCTTATGCTTCTGAAGAAACTGCTAAAAGACTAGCTGAAGAACTCGGAGCTGATTTTGTTTTACAAGGTTCAATAAAATCTATAGTCGATGCTATTGAAGGTCAAAGAGTAGTTTATTATCAAGTTAATCTTCAATTAGTTAATACAGAGTCTAATGAAACTGTTTGGATTGGAGAGAAAAAACTTAAAAAAGTTGTTTCTAAAGGTAAATTTAAACTATAAATTTTAAGGTAACTTGGCGACAGGTTACCTATTTTCTTATTTAGGGGTCTGTCACTAAGGAGATTTATGAGTTATAGCAAACATATTTTAATCCTTCTATCATTTCTAATATTTATTGGATGTTCTAATCTAAGAACTAGAAATGCATATAAAGAAGAATTACTCACTAATATTCAGAATAGAAACTTTCAAGGATCTTTACAAATTATTGAAAATAATAAGGATGACTGTTTTCCTGAAAAAGATAGAGTTCTATATCATTTATACAAAGGACTGATACTTCATTATGATAAGGACTTCAATGCAAGTAACTTTCACCTAACAAAGGCAGAGGAAGCTATTAGTGAACTTTTTACTAAGTCAGTTTCAAGAGCTGCTAGCTCAATGCTATTAAATGATAATACTCTTGCCTATTCTGGAGAGGATTATGAAGATATCTATATAAATATCTTCAAAGCACTTAATTATCTAAATTTGAATCAAGAAGAATCTGCTTTTGTTGAGATTAGAAAAGTAAATGAGAAACTCAACTTGCTTGAAGATAAGTATAAAAAATATGCAGAGAAATTGAATGAGTCTGACAATAATAAAATTGAAATCCAAGTTGAAAGTATTCAGTTCAATAACTCATCCTTAGCAAGATTTTTAAGTATGTTGTTATATAGAGCTGAGAACAGATTCGATGATGTAAGAATTGATAACCGATATATTGATGAAGCCTTTAAACTTCAAGCACATATTTACAATTTTTCAAAACCTAATCTATCAGATTTTAGTAGTGTGAAATCTGATAAAGCAAAGCTTAGCTTGATTTCATTTACTGGTTTAGCTCCTGAAAAGTACCCTGTTACATATCGTGTTGCAACTTTAGAAAACTTAGTTACGGTCTTCGTAGATGATGGAAAACAGGCTAATGGAGAACAGTTCCTTTTTCCTGGTGTAGAAGCTGGTTATTATTTTAAGTTTGCTGTCCCAAGAATGCAAGAAAAAGACAGTCAAATTACCAAGATCTCAGTTGAGCTTAATGGGAAAACTGTTGGTGAACTCGAGAAAATAGAATCAGTCAATAGAATAGCTAAAGAGACTTTTTCTGTTAAGGCTAGAATGGCTTACATTAGGGCCGTGACAAGAACAGTTATTAAAGGAATTGCTTCAATAGCAACCCAAAAGAAGATTGAAAAAGAGACTGGTGAGTTAGGAGGTTTTCTAGCTAAATTAGGAACTGCTGCACTTACTGAAGCAAGCGAAGCAGCAGACTTAAGATCCTGTCTTATTTTCCCAGGTTATGCTTATATTGGAGATTTTGATATCGAGCCTGGTCTGTATAATATAAAAGTAAACTTTCATAACCGCTATGGAAGTATTGAATATTCTGATTTGTTTACTAATTATGAGATTAAACAAAATAGACTCAACTTACTAGAGTCATATTACTTAAAATAGAGGTGTATGGTGCGAAAAATACTCTTATTATCACTGTTATTTATTCTTTTAATGTCTTGCTCCTCAAACAAGATATCTCGTCCTGGAGATAAACCTGAATGGGTTGATAATCCAAAAATCAAGTACCCAGAGGGTATGTATTTGGCTGCAGTAGGTTATGGATCAACAAGACGTTCTGCAGAGGCTGATGCTATGGGTAGTGTTGCAAGGATTTTCAAGACAGATGTAAAAGCAAACACTCACTTTTCTGAAAGATGGTCAGAGCTAGAATCAAGTAAAGAAGAAGATGAGGTTTCTTTATTTGCGGAAAACACAAAAGATATTTTTATCAGTGCAGAACAAAACTTAATAAATATAGAAATTGGTGAGACCTATACTGATAACTTGGGTAAGGTATATGCCTTAGCTTATATTCATAGAAGTAGAACTGCTGATATCTATGATGAAAAGATTACTCAAACTGATGAAATGACAGAATTCTATATGGATAAATATGAACAAGCGGGAGATGCTATCCGTAAATATGCTTTCTTAGGGGTAGCTTCAATATTTGCTTATCAGAATCAGATTTTACTTGATCAGTTAGCGATTATATCCCCTATGGACTATGAAATTGTTGGTGTTGAAAATAAATTCCCTAAGATTAACTCGTTAATGAGGGATTTAGCTTCTCAGATCAGTTTCTCTATAAAAGTTGAAAATGATGAAAAAGGAATCATCTTTAATACTATAAAAGAAATTATTAATGAGATGAACTTTTCCATAACTGATTCAGAAGCAATGCTTAATGTGATTAGTGATTATCAATATCAAGATGTAGATTTGGGTAGAAAAGAAGACTTTGTGAAATATGAATTTGATTTAAGCGTTGAAGATTACAATGGCAGAATAGTGATCTCACTTAATGAAAAAAGCCGTTCTGGTGGAATTAATAAGGATGAAGCTATCTCTAAATCAAAGGCTGCAATTGTTAGATCCTTGCAAAAGAAATTACAAGTTCGTATTGAAAAGTATTTCGACACACTTGCGCAGTAAAGTGATACTATCGGATAAGAAATCTTGATTTTTTTTCTTATCTTCTGGCTGTTTTAGAAAAAGATTATTGACAAATGATGAGGAATTATATTTAATAAATGGAATAATTTGAAATGGAGAAATAAATGATTAAAAAGAACTGGTATTATACCTTATTGATAATTGTTATTTGCTTACAAGTTAATGGACTAGTGGCAGGTAACTCAATCTTTTCAATTACAGGATTACCTTATCAATACTCAGGTAATGATATCTATAGTCAAGGAATGGGAGATGTAGGAATAGGTGACGGCTTACGTTTAGCACATGGTTTTGGTAATCCAGCCTTGATAAGCACAGCCAATACTGTGAATTTTTATACTGGAGTGAAATTGGGCTACATTAAGTATAATACTGATGTAAATTCATCTTATACTGATGATGCTGTCGACTTCCCTTTTTTCAGTATAGTTGTCCCTTATAATAAACATAAATTCGCTTTCCAGTTTAACTCATGGAAATCTGGTAATTTCGAAAATGAAGTCGAAGTTAATTATATCATAGACGGTGAGGAAAACACTCTAATTGAGCAAAACTTATTTTCTTCATATATATATAAGTTAGATGCTTATTATGGCTATAGGCTTCTTGGGGGATGGAGTGTGGCTTTGGGACCTAATATTTTTATAGGACATCGTGAACAAGAGTTAATCCAAGATTCAGGAAGTGGAGTATTTAATACTAAGAATAAATCAAAAGTATCTTTTACCGATATTGGATTTAGTACAGGGCTTCTCAAACAGGGTGCTACCTGGTCGCTGGGAGCTAACTATGAATATGGTCGTAAAATTGATGCTGAAAAAGAATTTTTTACGATTCATTCAAATCAAGAAATGCAAGATGTAGAGTTTAATCTCCCACATAAAATTGCTTTTGGTGTAGCTAAAAAGTGGGCAGGTATCTTTAAACTTGCTGGAGATTTTAACTATGAGATTTGGGATAATTTCATGGGTGAAGACTACCATAATTCTTGGAAAGCTGGCATTGGTTTTGCCTATGAACCAAAATTAGGCAGAAAAGAGTTTTATGAACTTATTCCAATCAGAACTGGTTTCTCTTTGAGAGAACTACCTTTCGATTATAATAATGAAAAGATTTATGAGAAAAGTGCAACAATAGGCTTTTCTCTTCCACTAAAATCAAGAATTGATAAATTAGATTTTGCTTTTGAATATATGATACGTGGAGATGTTGATACTCATGGTATTGAGGATAGATCTAGTATGTTTATGATTGGGGTGTCTGGCTTTGATATCTTCAGAAAAGTGTATACTAGAAAAGAACCTCGCGAAATACCTATTAAGGAAGATTTAAACTAACAAGGAAATATTAATGAAATTAAAATGGTTATATAGTGATAGTGAAGATGGTTTTATTAATCAAATATTAACTAATCGCAAGAAAAGTAAAGATGATTATGAAAAGACAATAGCAGATCTACCTGATGATTTTCTTTTAAAAGATCTTGATATTGCCGTAGAAAGAATTCTAAGTGCCCTCTATAGCAATGAAAGAATTGTGATTTTTGGACATGATGATCCTGATGGAGTAACATCAACTTACTTACTTTATGATTTCTTTGAGAGCTGTGGCTTTCAAAATCACTATTATTATATTCCTAACAGACTTATTGATCATCATGGTATTCAAGACAGCTGTTTATCGTTTCTTAAACAAAAACAAGCTGATTTATTAATAACGGTTGATAATGGTATTTCTTCGAAGGACAAGGTTGAAGAGATTAAAGCTCTTGGAGTTGATGTAATTATAACAGATCATCATCTCTTTGATCAAGAGAATATACCACAAGCAAGAGCTGTTGTTAATCCAAAACGTCAAGACTGTTCTTATCCATATGATATGATTGCCGGTGTGGGAGTTTCTCTCATGCTTGTTAGAGGTTTGGCAAAGCAGCTAGATAAAGAAGTAAAACCTGCCTATTACTTCTGGACAGCAGTAGGCTCTTTAGCTGATCGAGTCCCTATGGCAGATGTTAATTGGATTATAGTAAGGCATGTTTTAGAAAATTGGGACCAAATGAAAGATAACACTATTGATATGCTAAAATCTATCTGTAATCCTATTCAAAACTACTACGATAAACTAAGTTTTTTGACATATAGTTATCGTATGATAGCAAATGGACGAGAGATAGAAGGCAAGCATCATGGTTTGAAATTCATGCTAGCTAATGATAGAGAAAAGTATGATGAGTTTGCTTTAATCCAAAACGAAAAGAAAGCAAATGAACAGAATCTCTATGCTCTTAATAATATAATATCAGAATTATTAGCAGACTATGATGGTACAGGGCTGGTTTATTTTGATACTGATGATAGAATTCCAAACCCTTTATTAGGAACTTGTGCAACTTTTTTAGTTAATACACTTTATGAACCTGTAATAATGCTTAAAGAGCGTGATGGAGTAATTATATGCGAAGGGCGTTGCAGTGAGGGTTTCAGTATTCTTGATGCCTTCAAATACTGTGAAGAGAGCCTAATTCAATATGGAGGACATGTTCGGGCGGGTGGTTTTACCATGAACAAAGAGAATCTAGATAGATTCCTTGAACTCTATAAAGAATACTTCCTACTTCAAAAACAGGTGATTGAAGATAACAAAACAATTGATATTGATGCTGTTATTGATATTAGTGAACTTGATAACAATGCGATAGAACAATTAGATTTTATGCTTCCTTTTGGCCATAATAATCCCGAGCCTATGATCTTAGTGAAAAACTATGATCTAAAGGGTAACCACCATAAATTAGCTTTTGATTCAGCAACAAGGAATAATTTACATGACGATAAAATCTATGAGTTGATAGTGCAAATTTCCAATAATGGACAAGCAAAAGTCGTAGATTATAGAGAAGCAAATGAGAATAATAATTGATAATAAAGGCTGTGATAAGTGTGGTTGCTGTGTTGCAATCTGTCCTCATCTTGCTATTGATATAAGTCAGGATTTAGTTGAAATAGATCAAGAAAAGTGTATTAGATGTCAAAAGTGTATTTCAAGCTGTCCAATGGGAGCAATAGTCAATGTATCAGACTAATCAAATCTATGATGTAGCTGTTATTGGTGGAGGACCTGCAGGTTCTGTTACTGCCTATCAATGTGCTAAAAGTGGGCTGAATACTGTCATTTTAGAGCGTGATAGAGAAATTGGCCTTCCAGTTCGCTGTGCTGAAGGGATAATGAATAAAGCTTTGAAAGAGATAGGTAAAATACCTGAATCAGTAATTGCTAGTCAAATCCAATCAATTGAAATTATTCCACCAAACAAGAAATCAATTTTGATTGATAGTCCAAATCAAGGACTAATCCTTAACCGAGAACTATTTGATAAATTTTTGACTAAAAAAGCTCTAGATAATGGAGCAAAACTTCTGTTAAATCATGATGTTTTTAAAGCTGAATATGACAAAAGGCAAGGTTTATATATTCTTTCAGTGAGAAATCAAAGTCATGATATCCGAGCAAAACTTCTTGTAGGATGTGATGGAATAGATTCCCAAGTAGGTCGGTGGTTTGGGATGTCACAACAACTAGCTCTATCTGACATAGATTCCTGTGCTCAACATTTGCTCTACGATGAAAAAATAACTGATGGTAGATGTAGTTTTATTTTTGATAATAAATATGCTCCTGGTGGTTATATCTGGATCTTTCCTAAAGGAAGCAAGACAGCTAATGTGGGTTTAGGTGTTAATCCTGAACGAGCAGAAAAGACAGCTAAGGAATACCTTGATAGCTATATCAAAGAATATTTTCCTGATTCTAACTCACTTAGAGTAACTTGTGGGGGAGTACCAGTCCGAAAAAGCAATCCTGTCTTAGTGAAAGACAGAATTATGCTGGTTGGAGATTCTGCTTATCAAACTAATGCAATCAGTGGTGGTGGAATTGACACTGCGATATCTGCAGGACTTCTTTGTGGAGAAACTATAGCTAAAGCTTTTACAAGTAAGGGAATTGATGATAAGAAACTATTGTCATATCAACAGAAATGGCATGCCAAGAATAAGAATAAAGAGAATATTGAGCAGATAATAAAAGAAAAAATAGTTCAAGCAAATAATAGTAAATTAGATAAATATTTCGACTACCTTAGAGATATTTCTTTAGATGAATTAAATGTCTTAAATATCTTTAAAACTTTAATCCTTAAGAAGCCTGGACTTTTTGCTAAGCTTTCTACCAAAGTTTTTTTTGATTTTTTAAAATAGGAGATAAAATGAAATTATCTTTCGTCATACCTGCTTTAAATGAAGAAGAATCCATACCTCAGCTCTATCAAGAGATAGTTGAAAACTGCCTTTCTTATGACTATGAAATCATTTTTATAGATGATGGGAGCAGTGACAAAACTTATCAAGTGATGAGAGATATTTCTATAAAAGATAAATGTGTAAAAGTTATAAAATTCAGAAAAAATTTTGGCAAAGCTTATGCCCTTGACATAGGTTTTAACAATGTCTCTGGAGATATAATTTTCACTATGGATGCAGATTTACAAGATAATCCTATAGAAATAAGGAATTTCTTAGAAAAGATGAAAGAGGGTTATGACCTTGTCACTGGTTGGAAAGTTAAACGTCGCGATCCTATTAGTAAAAGGCTACCATCAAAACTTTTTAATTGGGTAACTTCTAAAACATTTAAGTTAAAGCTAAATGATTACAACTGTGGCTTTAAAGCTTATAGTAAAGACCTGGTTAAGGAATTAGATATCTATGGTGAGATGCATAGGTATGTACCTGCTTTAGCCGATGCAAAGGGCTTCAAAGTCGGGCAGATACCAGTACATCATCGAGCTAGAGAATTCGGTAAATCAAAGTATGGTTTTGAACGCTATTTAAGAGGCTTTCTAGATCTCCTTACAGTGAAGCTCATTACTAAATTTAACCGGTCACCCCTCTATCTCTTTGGGGGTATTGGCTCAATTCTCACTATAGTAGGTACATTATTAGGGCTCTATCTTACTATAATGAAGTACGCTATGGGTATGCCACTTTCAAATAGACCTGCTCTTTTTCTATCAATTTTATTAATTCTGGCAGGGATTCAATTCTTCTCAATCGGTTTACTCGGTGAACTAATAGTAAATCAAACAAGAAAGCACACAAAAGGGAATGCTATATCAATCGAAAAGGTATGTAATTTTGAAAAAGAAAAATAAATCTCGTAAGAATTTCTTTGAAAAGATAGGCCTTTCTTTCTTTCTCTGGCTTTTTAGAATCCTAAGCGATAAAAGTGTTAAAGGATTAATGAACTTTATAGCTGTAAATGTTGGATTTCGATTTGGAATCCGTAAAGCGCTAGTCATAAGACAAATGAAAAGGTCTCTTCCTCAGTTAAGCCATAGTCAAATCCTTGCTTATACTAAGTCTATGTATAAACATTTTGGACTAATGGTCTATGAAATTTTCAAAGCTGATAAAGATAAATTAGTTGAAAATGCTCATTTTGAAGGCTTAGATAATCTTGAAGAAGCAATCAAAATGAATAAAAGTGTTCTAATTGCTACTGGTCATTATGGTAATTGGGAAATTCTAGGTTATTATCTCTTGAAACGAGAAATTAATCTTAGTGCAATAGCAAAAAAACAGAGAAACCCCTTCTTCAATGATTACTTTGTTCAGTTTAGAGCAAAGTATGGCCTTGATGTAATTTATCAGAAAAGAGCTCTAAGAGGAATTTTAAAAGCCATCAAAGATAATAGAATGATTTTCTTTATTCATGATCAAGATGCTCGGAAATCTGGAGAAATAATGCCATTTATGAATTATGATGCATCTGTCTTTATGGGTATTGCAAGAATCGCTTTAAAAGCTGATTTGCCTATTATGCCTGCTTACCATATCAGAACCCCTGATGGAAAACATATCTTTAGATTTGAGAAGATTTTCTATCCAAATCAAGAAGGGATGACTGATTTCGATGTTATGAAGAGCTTGAATAACTCTCTGTCCCAGATGATCAATAGATATCCCCACCTCTGGTTTTGGGTACATAAACGATGGAAAAGCGTTGAACGACAAAGAGGTGAAAAGTCTTAGTTGGAGTAATAACTAAAGTTTAGGTCTTGTGACAATTTTCGTAATAAACCACATATTTTAAAACTTTTTGATACCATCCCCGCAATCTTGTTATATTGTTCTTGGGAAATTTAATATATTCTTATTTAGCTTTTCTATTAGGTGTCTATAAAGCCTCTACTGGGTATCTATTAGGCATTCATTAGATTTAGAGTCAATCAACACACAATAGTAATGATATCTATAAACCATATAGGCTACTTGAACTTACACAAGACCATTTTAATTCATCTTCATTAACAATTATAATTTGATACTAGTTGAAAGTTCATGGTATTACAGGCTCCCTTTACTTAAAAATTGCATTTTGTAATTATTACAATATATTATTCTTTAAAAGTGAGGTAAATATGAAAAGGATAATTTTAATATTACTCATGATAATAGGAGCAATAATTATGTATAGTAAAGATGATAAACTAACTGATCTTGAAAAATTTGTTATAGAAGATAAAGGCACTGAAGCACCTTTTACTGGTAAGTATGTTGATCATTTTGAAGATGGCTCTTATCACTGTAAGAAATGTGGTACAGAACTATTTGAATCTTCAGCAAAGTTCCACTCTAATTGTGGTTGGCCCAGTTTCGATGATGCTATCCCTGGTAGAGTTAAAGAAGTTGCAGACAAAGATGGAGTTCGAACTGAAATAGTTTGTGCTAATTGTGGGGGACACTTAGGTCATGTTTTTGTAGGGGAAGGTTTTACTGAAAAGAATGTTAGGCATTGTGTTAATTCTGTCTCTTTATCTTTCCAGGAAAAAGTTACTTCTGCCAAAGCTTATTTCGCAGGAGGATGTTTCTGGGGAGTTGAATATTATCTTCAGCAGTTAGACGGTGTTATAGACAGCAGTGTTGGATTTATGGGAGGAGATCTTGCTAACCCTGGTTACTATGAAGTAGTAAAAGGTGGTACAGGGCACATTGAAACTACTGAAGTAGTTTATGACCCTAAAAAAATATCTTATGAAGAGCTAGCTAAGTATTTTTTCGAAATCCATGATCCAACTCAGCTTGACAGACAAGGACCAGATATTGGTGAACAATATAGATCAGTGATTTTTTATTCTTCACCAGAAGAAAAGGCAACAGCTCAGAAGTTAATAAGCATTCTTAAAGATAAAGGTTTTGATGTAGTAACAAAAGTCCAACCAGCAGGGGACTTTTATACAGCAGAAAACTATCATCAAGACTATTATGACAAGAAAGGAAGTTTGCCATATTGCCATTCTTATCAAAAGAAATTTTAAAGAGTTATTGACTAAAATGCTGTAAATTTTACCTTGTAAAAATTAGGAGATCTTTATGAATAAACTGATAATAATAATCCTGTTACTAGTTACATCCAATATGTTCGGACTAACTATATATGACTTGCAATACACCAATAATCCTGGTTCTGATGGTACTTATCCTTCTCCATATGAAGGGCAAACAGTTTCTGTTACTGGAATAGTAACTGCTGATAATTACAGCAATAATCGTTTCTTTCTTTCTATGCCTGAAGGTGGGGCTTGGAAAGGAATCTATATCTACCACTCTTACTCATTAAATGTTGGTGACGAAGTTTCATTAACAGGTGAAGTTACTGAATACTGGGGTTTAACAGAGTTAACAGATATATCCAATCTTAATATTCTATCCAGTGGAAATATAGTTCAGCCAACTATTATAACAACAGGTCAACTTAATAGCAATGAAGCTTATGAAGGTGTATTAGTCAAAATACAGCAGGCCCAAATTGTTGAATCTTATGATCAATATGGAAATCTGAAAATTAATGATGGTACAGGGACTGCTAGAATTGGTACAGGTGCTATTAGTTTAATGAATACAGGTTTTGATGCTATTGTTGGCAGTGTCATAGCTTCACTAACTGGAGTAGTAAGTTATTCTTATGGAGATTACTATCTGAATCCGAGAAGCAATGATGATTTGGTCATGGGAGATATGCCAATAACTATTGCAACAGACGATATTTTTGTAACACAAAATGAAGAATTCTATGTTCCTTTGCAAATATTTCATCAAGATGACTTGCAAATAGATTCATTTCACATTGAGTTATCTTACAATAATAACATGGTAGAATTTACTGGAGTAAATTATTCCTCTGCAATTTTAACGAGTACTAATTACTCAAGTACAGCGAATACTATAGTTTTAGATTACTCCGGCTCTGCTTCTTCAGTTTCATCTGGTATTTTAGTAAACTTAACTTTTAACCCCATTGGAATGGGGAACACTACTTTTTATGCCTTCGAATGTTCTCTTAACGGTCAAGAGATTGGTTCTTTCAATTTTGGTAACTTGAACATCTCTATAAGTTCTTCTGAACAGGGAGATATTCTTACTACAGTACAAAGGCCTATCATCTCTATACCTCAAATTACTCATCCTGGTGAGAGTTTCGAGATTTGGGCTTCAGCTCCAGTAGCTACAAGTGGTTGGCAAGCTTCCCTTGAATATGAAGATTATAGCATAGATTTAAATATCGAAAGTAGCTACTATGATTCAGTTAGCAATTGGCATATTTTAACTGTAGAAACTCCACAACCTGCCTTCTATGAACTTTTTGATTTAGTTGTAACAGCAACTGGTTTAGTGGAAGATCATGTTAAAGATGCTGTAAAAATTGAATCTGAACCTGAAGATGATTGGTATTTTGTCCATATTACTGATACACACCTACCTACCCATCTCTTCTCTCATGATAGTAACTATTATAATGATATGACAGAAGTTGAAGACTTTTTAACTGTGATAGAAGATATCAATTCTCTCAACCCAAAATTCGTTCTTTTTACTGGTGATATTGTTAATGAAGGAGAACTAGAAGACTATTTAGACGCCCGTTATTATTCAATTGCTAAAAATATGTTAGGATTATTAGAAGCTCCTGTTTACTTAGTTTCTGGAAATCACGATATTGGTGGTTGGCAGGATACACCAATGCCTGATGGCTCCTCTAGAACTAATTGGCATAACTTTTTTGGTTGGGACATTTTAGAAGAACCTAATGGGGTATATCCTTATCGGACTCAAAACTATTCATTTACTTATGATGGTATCAAGTTTATTGGTTTAGAAAGTTACATTAATTATGATGACTATCTACCCGGTATATTTGGAGATGAAAGTTTTACTTATAATCAGATAAACTGGCTCAATACTGAGCTATCTTCTTCTGAGGAAAACAAGGTTTTATTCTATCATTATGACTTTTCGGATCAGATAAATTTATATAGTATGAATGCTGAAATGGCTCTCAGTGGACACATCCACTATGATGAAGGAAATATTAATCAACCACCATATAATCTCGCAACAGGTGCGGTTTGTGATGGTAATAGAAAATACAGAATTATCAAAGTTAATGATGGAATTTTAGACCCATTTCCATCAGTTACAGCTGGTTCTTCTGGAGAAAATTTTCAAATAAATTATGATTTGCCAAATAATGGTACTGCAACCGAAAACACTGCAGAAATTATTAATTTTCATAATATTGCCTTTAATGATATTCTACTAAAATTTGAAATGCAAGATGTTAATGCTGAAGTTGAAGTTGAAAATGGAACAATTATTCAAATAGTTAATGTTGATAATAAGAAGATTGTTTATGTAAAAACTCAAGTAGAAGCAAATTCTGTAACAGAAGTAACTTTACTTCTCAATACTTCAAACTCCAATGAAGATGTTGCGATGAATACTAATATGGGAAATATCAAAATTTATCCGAATCCATATAAATCTTCACTCCACCGTAATGGAAGCTTTATTAGCTTTGACTTATCTCGTAAAGCTGAAGTATCTATTTCAGTATATAATCTTAAAGGACAGAAGGTTACACAGATAGCTAATGATTTGCTTTTAACTGAGGGTAATCACCAGTTTAAATGGTCCGGGGTTTCTGAGCACGCTTCAGGTGTTTATCTAATTAAACTTGATGCTGATACTGAAACACAAGTATCAAAGTTCATTCATATCCAGTAAAAAGCTATTTGCTTTCAGATTTTTGCTTCAATAGGTCTAGTTTAAGATTATCTATTGACAAGTAAGTGGTTGAAAACAAATTTGTTTAAGAAAAAATATTATAAAGTAGGAGAACTTTATGGAAGGCACTTTCAGCAAAGAGATAATTGAAAACTTGCAGAAGTCAACTAATGAAGCACGTGCTTCAATATTAAAAATGACAACATTAGCGAAATCTGGACATCCAGGTGGGTCTATGTCAACAATTGATTTATTAATGTCTGTTTACCAAATTGCTAACATTACCCCAGATAATTTTAAAGATGATGACCGAGATTTTGTGGTAGTTAGTAATGGACATATATCACCAGCAGTTTATTCTGCTTTAGCACATAAAAACTTTTTTAACATTGATCAAGCAATTTCTCAGTTCAGATTAGCTGGTTCTATCTTTGAAGGACATATTGAAAGAACTGTTCCAGGTGTTGAGTGGGGAACAGGCAATCTTGGTCAAGGTCTATCCGCTGCTTGCGGATTTGCTTTAGCCTCAAAGCTTAAAGGAATTGAAAACCATACTTATGTCTTCATGGGTGATGGTGAGCAACAAAAAGGACAAATCAGTGAAGCAAGACGTTTTGCTGTTAAGTTTGGATTGAATAATATTACAGTGATTGTTGATTATAACCAACTGCAAATCTCAGGAGATATTTCTGAAGTAATGCCCCAAGATATTAGAGACAACTTCCTTTCTGATGGCTGGGAAGTTATTGAAATTGATGGACATGATTTTACTGAAATTAGTAATGCCTTATATGATTCAAGAGACAATGAAGCTCCTGTGATGATATTAGCAAATACAATCATGGGTAAAGGTGTTTCATTTATGGAAAATAAGGCAGGTTATCATGGTGCTCCCCTAAATGATGAGCAACTCGTGGATGCTTTAGTTGAATTAAATCTTAACAATGATATGGATAAGTTAGCTAAACTTAGACAAGAGTTTAAAGCAGAAACACATCCTCAAGTTAACAACTTTAAAGCTGATATTCGTGCTAGTGAAAATAGAGTTTATAGTAAGAAAACAGATAACCGATCAGCCTGGGGTAATGCCTTGGTCGATTTAGAAAATGCTAATAAAAATAGTAAAACACCATTAGTTGTTTTTGATTGTGATTTAGCAGGAAGTGTTAAAACCGCAGAATTTGCTAAAACTACTCCCGAGAGATTTATCCAATCAGGTATAATGGAACATAATACTTGTGTTGTATCTGGGGTTCTTTCTACTTGTAATTTCCAAACTTTCTGGGCAGATTTTGGAGTCTTTGGTATTGACGAAGTCTATAATATGCTTAGATTAACAGATATTAATCACGGTAATCTAAATGTTGTAGTTACACATGTCGGTCTAGATGTGGGAGAGGATGGGAAAACTCACCAGTGCATAGATTACATAGGAGCAATGAGAAATATCTTCGGTTTCCAAGTAATTGTACCTGCTGACCCTAATCAAACAGATAGGGCAGTCCGCTACATGGCTACTAATCCTGGTAATAAAGTTATTGCTATGGGTAGATCAAAGCTAGATCCAATTACTGATGAAGAAGGTGATGTTTTCTTCAAGGAAGATTATGTATTCCAATATGGAAGAGCTGATAAGTTCAGAAGTGGAGACAAAGCAGCAATAATTGTTACAGGAACATTAGCCAATACTGCTGTGAAAGTTGCAGATTCACTGAAAGCTAAAGGTATAAATCTTCAAGTATGGAATATCTCTTCACCTCTAAAGATCGATGTTGAAGCTTTAAAAGATGCAGCAAAAACTGGTATAATCTTTACTGTAGAAGATCATAATGCAAACTCTGGTTTAGGATTATCTATTGCTGAAGCTTTAGTAGAAAATCAAATTCAAGCCAAATTAGTTAAGTTGGGGGTTTATAACTATGCCTTCTCAGGAAACTCAGGTCAAGTTTTCCAACTTTGTGGACTTGATGAAGCTAGTATAGAGAGTAAAATATTAGATGAAATTAAATAAAAATATCTTAGTGATTAAAGTTGTCATTTTTTTAATGGCAACTTTAGTCATTGCCAGCTGTGGTACAGATAATGTAGTTACTAATGATGCTATTGTTAGTGAATACAATGAAAATGTTGTTTCTTTTCTAACCTGGAATCTAAAAGAATTTCCACTTGCTGCTGATAATACAATAAATGAACTACAGTACCAAATACCTCAGCTAAATGCTGATGTTATAGCTGTTCAAGAGATTACGGATACTAATGACTTCAATCTTTTAGACCTTTATCTGAATGATTATGATGTCATTGCTTCCGAGTATTATGTCTATGATGAAAATGATGAAGAGTCATATTATAATCCAATTCTAGGATTCATTTATAATAAAGAAAGAGTTACAGTTAATAATGCATATGAAATATTTAGACAAGATAGCAGACTCTTCCCACGTGAGCCCTATGTACTTGATATAACCTGGAAAAATATTGATTTTATAATTATCAACAACCACCTTAAAGCAGGTGGAGATAATGAGATTGATTACTGGGATGATTGGGATGAGGAAGTGAGAAGATTGGAGGCATTGAACCAATTGCATGATTATGTCGTGGAAAACTTTAGCGATGATAATGTTATTTTACTTGGTGATTTCAATGACCAATTTCATGAGCCAAGCCTTACAAATGTGTTTCCTGCTTTTCTAAATAATGAGGACTTTCTCTTTGCTGACTACGATATGTCACTTGATCCAATTGATTTTTCTTACCCAAACTGGCCATCCCACTTGGATCATATTATTATTAACAAAAACTTGCTTGAAAGCTTTGGTAGGCCACTTTCAGCTTGCTATACAATTAAATATGATAAGATTATAAGTAATTATTTTTCAATTGTTTCAGATCACAGACCTGTAATTCTAAAACTCGACTTTGAATAAGTTAGAATTTAAAATCTTGACAAATCTTACTTAACAATTAAATTATGTATATAGTTTAAGTTCATATAAATGGAGAGAAATATGAGTAAAAAGATATTGATAGTTGATGATGACCAGTTATTACGTGATGTGGTTGGTCAATACTTATCCAAAAATGGTTATCAAGTGCAAATTCCAAATACAGCTTTAGAGACAATTGAAACTTTTGAAGCAGGTCAGTATTCTCTAGCGATTATTGACCTTGTTATGCCTGATATAGGAGGTATTGAACTTATGGAGTCACTACTTTCAAAAGATCCAAATCTAAAAATAGTAATCATGACAGGTTATCCCACTGTTGATAGTGCTTATAAGGCTATGGTAGATGGGGTGTTTGAATATATTATCAAACCATTTAG
The DNA here is from genome assembly GCA_963678375.2 of Cloacimonadales bacterium (SeqCode). Taxonomy (GTDB): domain Bacteria; phylum Cloacimonadota; class Cloacimonadia; order Cloacimonadales; family JAFGVF01; genus JAEKNW01. The sequence goes on along the minus strand of OY782831.1, from coordinate 46,965 downwards.
AATGAAAGAGTTGTTAGAGGTTACTCGTAAATTAATTGGCTAGCATGGATTTACTTGTAAAGTCTTACAAAATTACTGATTTACCAGATAACCATAAAATCACTAATGTTTATCTCTATCCTGACTTCTTATCATCTATTAATAAATATTTTAAACTAGATGTTAAATACCTAATTGTTACTAATCGTTCAAATAATAATATTGTTGCTATTACATCTTCTTTTGAAAAAAAGATGTTAGGAATACCTAATATTATTAACCCCCAAATAGTCTATTATCAGCCAATAGAATTCTTTTTACCTCAACGAAAATACGAAAATGAAAATCAACTTCAAATACTCGAGATTAATAAAAAAATAGCTGAATATTATCATAAATACTATTTTAAAGTATGTAAAAATCTATCTCCAACGACTAGTGATGTTAGAGGTTTTCTATGGTCTGGTATGACGGTTACCCCTCTTTATACTTATGTTTTTTACCTAAAGAACTATAATACTGATAATCATTTTAAAAGACAAAGAGCCACTTTAAGAAAAGCTGAAAAATTACCTTATACTTTCAACCAGCAGACAGATATTTCTAGATTTTTAAGTTTACTCCAAGCTACTAAGCAGAGACAAGACTGGAATTTCAATATTGATGAAAAAGTACTAGAAGGTTTTTTATCTCACTTGATCGAACTTGGTCATGTTCAACAGTTTAATATTTTAAATGCTAATCAGCATATTGTTTCTACAATGTTATGCATACTAGATAAGTTAAATAAAACTGCTTATGCTTGGTTGGCAGCTACTGACCTAAAGGAACTCTCGAATGGATTATCTACCCTCTTAATCCATGAGATTAGTCAATTCTTAAAGGGTGATTATAGCACTTTTGATTTATGTGGGGCTAACACAGATTCAATTGCAAGGTTTAAAGCATCGCTAGGGGCAGATTTGAAAGTATTTTATCGAATTAAACTTTAATTATTGACTATTTTTATATTCTCTTTATAGTTTGTCTATCATTAAAAGTAGAATTACATAAGAGGATATATGAAAAGAATTGTCATTATTGAAGGCGGGTTCTCAAGTGAACGTGAAGTATCACTAAACAGCTCAAAAGAAATACTTAAATGCCTGACAAAAGAAAACTATATTTGTAAGAATATAGACCCCAGTAAATTCTCATCAATAGAAGACTTTCTCCAAGCAATTCGTCAATTTAAAGCTGAAATTGTCTTTAATGGTCTACATGGTGGGGATGGAGAAAATGGTAATATTCAAGCTTTATTTGAAATGGCAAAAATACCTTTTACAGGATCTGGGTCTTTTGCTAGTAAGATTGCCATGGATAAGTATCTTTCTAAGCTAATTGCTAAAGACTTAGGAATTAATGTTGCTAAAGATATTTTAGTTGAAAAAACAACTGATTTAACTAACTTAAAAATTGCTTTTAATCCCCCCTACATAGTTAAACCAAATAATGGAGGCTCTTCACTTGGAATAACTAAGGTCCAAAATTCCAAAGATTTACCTAAAGCTCTGACCTCTGCTTTTCTTTATGATGATAGAGTTTTAATAGAAGAGTTTGTTCCTGGGAAAGAGTTAACTGTTACAATATTAGGTAACCAAACATATCCAGTTGTTGAAGTTAGACCAAAAAATGGCTGGTATGATTACCAAAATAAATATACTAAAGGAAATACAGAATATATTTGCCCTGCTCAAATATCAGAAGATATTTCTAGCAAAATCCAACAAATGGCTTATAATCTCTTTGAAAGAATATCTGGTAAAGTATATGGAAGAGTAGATTTTAGATATGATGGAAAAGACTTTTACTTTCTTGAGATTAATACTTTACCTGGTATGACTGCTCTAAGTCTAACACCTATGGCTGTTAAAGCTAAAGGAATTAACTTTGAAACTCTTTTAAAAACAATAATTGAATTATCTCTTTCTAAGGAGGAGTTATGAAGAAAAATTTAATTTTTCTTTTACTTTTTGTTCTAACTACCACTATTTTTGCAGAGACAGCTTATTTAGTTACTGGAAGTTCAACCCAAAGTAATCTCAATATTTTGAAAGTATCTTACTTTGATCCTTCCCAACCATATTCGCAACCTATCCTTTTTAACCTCAATATCACGACTCCAGATAAAGCTCCAGATGATGTTAGTGATAGAGCTGAATATGATCTGAATATAAAGCTATTTTGGAACGGTAATGAACTTACAGGAACAAGCTTAAGTCCAATTGAAGGCTTTTCCCAAGCTAATCAATTTAGTACATCTTTTAATGTTACTAATAGAGATGTAATAACTTCAAATGATAATAGATTCTTTGAAGCTGATAATAACTTCTCATTTGATGATGTGATGGAAAATAATAGTCAGTTTGAGGATTTCTTATTAGAAACAGGCCGTTTCCCTGATGGTCAGTATCGGATTGAAATCGAATTAGTTCCTGAAAACCCTCTTTATCAAGGAGATAGCACCATAATTTCCTTCTCAGTAAGAGGTATTCAATCAGTAAGAATTATATCTCCTGGTGTATTAGCTGGATCAACCAATATCCCATTACTCGCAAAGCCTATAATATTTAACTGGACATCTTCTGGTTATAATAACGCTTATGTTATTCAAATAAAAGAGTTTGACCAACCATATGAACTTGATCCCTCTAACTTGGAGTTTAATGGTAGAGTTGTAGAAGAAGAATGGGTGAATAACATGACTGTATATAACCCATCTTATAACTTCCAAGAAGGTAAATATTACGCTTGGAAGGCAAAGGTAAAATATATTGGTGAGGAAAGTCTTAATCAAGAAGACTTTGATCAGTATCTATCAAGCTCTTACCATGTATTCCAGTTTGCCTGTGCTCCTACAAGTGAAGTTCCCAATGCTTTCCAAGAAGAATTAGAAAACAACTTACTAAATTTAAACATCGCAGAAATAACTGCCCTTTTAGAATCAGGATACCTCCCAAAAGATGGAATCCAACTTAATGGTAAAACAATCTATGGTAAAGAAGCTGTTGATAGAATTAGAGATTTGTTTTCCACCTTTGAAATTGAAGTTAGTGTAGAGTAGGGAGGAGATAATGAAAAGAATTCTAATAGTTTTATTTATGGTTTTATCAAGTTTTTTAATAGCAAATGATATTGCTGTTTTCACTAGGATTAAAGGTGATATTTATTCTACTGTTGATTCCTTACAAGTCAATTATAAAGTGGGAGATTCAATATCTAATAATACTACAATCAGTTCCGGGAATAATTCTTATGCTTTAATTTTCTACAAGTTTACTAATGGTTCCTTAAGAGTTTTTCCTAACTCCTCGATAAATATATCAGCAATAGATAGTTTAAATACAAAAATTACTCTTAATAGTGGTAAGATATTAAACGATTTAAAAGATAAAATCACTGGTTCATATACTGTGGAAACTAATTCAACAGTTGCTTCAGTAAGAGGTACTGCTTTCGAAGTTTCTCTTACTGAGGAAGGAACAGATGTGAGTGTAGTTGAAGGTAATGTAGATGTCTTGAATAAAATATCTGGGGAAACACATTCTTTAGGTGCAAATCAGAGGTTAATTTCTCGTAATGATGGAGAAATATTAGAAATTACAGATCAACCAAAACCAGAAACTGAGAAGTCCCCAGAAGATAATCAAGAAAAGGAAGACCTTGGTGCTAATCCTGACAATGGTTTAGATGCTCCAAATCTTACCATCCTAACTCCCCCAGATCCAACAAGTGCCCTAGCTATTTCTGATCCAACAATGGTTATACCAATTAGTAACACAAAAGCAGATGAAATCGATTCTGCTATTTCAAATAAGGAAAATGCTGAGTCATCTGTGGAAAACACAGATGAAACAAGCAGTAATTCAATTCCTCTTGCGGTAGTATTAAAAATCAAAGGAAAACTAACTCTAGAACGACAAGGAAAGGAGCTAGTTTGTGAGGTAGGTACTCTATTAGAGAATATGGATAAGGTCTCTACTGATGCTAATTCATTAGCATTGATTAAACTAGTTGATAACTCAAGTAATATACGTGTTTTTTCAAACAGTGAAGTAGTGATTAGTGCCGAAGAGGACAATGAGACATTGAATAAAGACTTACAGCTTAAGGGAGGCTCAATCCTTTCAACAGTTAATAACAAAATAGCTGGAAAATATTCTGTTTCAACTACATCTACAATTGCTTCTGTTAGAGGTACAGAATTTTTAGTCCAACTAGAGAATGGTATTACGAAAGTAGTAGGATTTTCTGGAAGAGTAGAAGTTGAGAACAAAAAAACTAAAGAGAAAAGTTTGGTAACTAAGGGTAATACAGTTACATCTACTGAGGATGGTCAAATCCAAAGGTTCGAAACCCAAGAAGTACCTGCTGAAGTTAATGATGAGCTAGAATCTACTGATTATGAAAACACCATGAGAATCAATTTCGAAAATGAGGATGGTTCCATAAAGACAATTATCTTAGAATATTAGGAGGTATAAGATGAGAAAAATGATACTATTATTACTATTTGTATTAAGTGTTGCATTATATTCTGAGATGATTATTGAGCATAATCAACCATATGTAGCTTATAAGGATTCAGTTCTCAATCTAGATATTTTCATTGATGGTAATTGGCAAGAACTTGTAGAGTTTTTTGTTTACTATCGTGAAAGGGGAGAAGTGGCTTATAACAGTATCGAAGTTGATCTTCAGTCTGGAGTTAATGGAGAATATAAGGTACCTATTGCAATATCTCAATTTGCTAGAGGTCTAGAATACTATATTGAAGTCAAAACCCTTGAAGATGATAAAATTACTTACCCAAGTCAACAAGCTACCCTAAATCCTATTCTAGTACAGGTGATTGAAGAAAAAAAATCAAGTGATTTAGTAATTTTAAGTGATTTACAAGATGTTGAACTTGGAAGTGATTTTTCTCTTTCAGTTTCAATTTTTACCATAAAGGATGAAATTGATTTTGATTCAATCAACTTCTACATTAATGGTAGAAATCAAACAAAGAAACTCCTAATTACTCCAACTTTATTAGTATATAATCAAAAGGATATTGAAGAGAGTTTTAACTTTCAAATAACAGCAAAAAAAATAAATGGTCAGATGATTGATACTGGGCTACAAAGGGTATCAGTTAAGCAAAAGATGTTTACTTATCAGTTACCTTATAATCTAAGAGGAAGTGTTAACTATAAAGGAAATACTAACAGCTTTTCTTATGATGACACTGCTAACTCTTCTTCTGAATCCTCTTCAAATACTCATTCTGCAATATTACTAGCAAGTGGTCATAATAGATATAGCAGGATTAATTCCAGAATTTATCTATCATCTTTAGAAAACTCCGACAGACAATCTGTTAATCGCTATTCCTTTGATTTTAAAGTACCTCATCTAGATTTTTATCTAGGAGATAAGACTCCGTATATTTCTGAGTTTACTATGAATAATTCAAATATCAGGGGCTTTGGTGGTAAGTTACATTTCAAATATTTCTTGCTTGAATCTTTTTGGGGTTCTTCTTCCCGAGCAATATCCACTAAAGAAGAACAGGACCAAGTAATACCAGGAACTTTTAAGAGACAAGCTGGTGTTATCAGAATGGCTCTAGGAAACAAAAATGCTTTCCAGTTTGGATTAAATATCGCCAAGAACAAAGACAAGATATCTTCTTTAGATTATAATGATTACTACATCCCATCTTCAGTTACAAGAGAGGATGACCAGGATAAGCAAATTATAAATCCAGTTGATAATTTAGTTTTCTCTTCAGATGTGAAATTATCTTCTCCAAGTAAACTCTTTAATTTTGGAGCTGAGTTTGCTATCAGTGCTTATAACTCAAACATTATTGATGGAGCTATTTCTGAGGATGAACTAGAAAATGATGTTGGAGGAGATTTGCCATTTGACCCTGAATCAATTGATGGCTTTTTTGTAATTAACAAAAATACTGAACCTTTGAGCCTAACAACATCAAATTTAGCCTATAAGGTTTATTCAAGTCTTTATATTTCTGGGAATCTCTTTAGTATAAATTACTCTAGAGTTGGTTCTTCCTTCAATTCTCTTTCTGCAAAAAATGTAAATACAGATACTCATGAGTTTACTTTTGCTGATAATATCAACTTCCATAACACTGTTTTTGTTGATTTTTCCTACAATCGTGTAAGTGATAATCTCTCGGAAAACTTAGCTACTACCAATGTTTATAGTAATTATCAATTAAACTCAGTTTTTAGAAAAGACAAGTTTCCAATATTGAGGTTAAACTTTAATAAAGGTAGAACAAGCATAGAGAATAATGATATCTTTGAAGTAAATGAGGATGATCCTCTAACTCAGATTACCGACGAAGCTCAAGAATATCGAACAACAGCTTATGGGGCTGGTATTGGTTACTCTTTTGATAAAGTACCATATCTGCCTTTTAGTTTAGATTTTGATTACCAGAATAGCTTAGATGAAGATGACCTAAGAGATATGTATGAGTTTGAGAACAACAGTTTTTATGTAAGATACAATGCTAGAATGACTGCTATTCCTCTAAAAACTCTATTGAGCTATAATTTCACAAAATCTACAGGTCATATAGCTTATCTCTCATCTGCTAAAGAAGATACTTTCTATTATCAAAAGCAAGATTGGGATAGGCAATCAATGAGGTTGAATCTTCAATACAATATTGACTTCCTTAAACTTGTGCCATTCTTTGACTATAGAATGACTAATAACCAGAATCTTGAAGATAGTGATTCTGATAATAGCTATACTTCCACATCTTTTGGACTTAGTTATTATCCATTTAAACTGACTTCAATTACTTCTTCTTTGACTCTTAAAGATAGAAATTATGACCAAACTGAATCAGGCTATTCAGCAGTAAATTGGTATCTTAATATAGTACAAAAATTTTAATCATGAAAGTGAGAAAATATAAGTTTGTAATTGTAGCTATAATAGTATTTGTAATTACTTTTTTGAGCTCTTTTACTAATATATTTGTTCAATTTGAAGCAAAATTATATGACCTCTTTATGCAACAAAGAGGTCATATTGCTATTACTGATAAAGTTGCAATTGTCGCCATTGATGAAGAAACAATGAGAACTCTAAATATCCAATGGCCTCTTCCTAGAGCTTTGTACATCAAACTAGTTGAAAACATTCGCAAAGCGGGTGGACAAGTAATTGTCTTCGATGTCCAATTTCCTGAAACTGCCCAATTAGCTTTATTAGGAGAAGAGAATCAAAGTTTAGTTAGTCAAGTAAATAAAAAATTAGAAGATGATGACTTAGATTTGGGAAGAATCTCTGCTAATAACAAAGTTATTCATGCCTGTAAAATTGAAAAGGAAGGTAACAATCGTTTTCTTCTTCTTCCCAACAGACGTATCATGCAAGCAAATCCTAAGCTAGGACTTGTCTCTAATTTTACTGATACTGATAATTTTCTCAGAAAATACCAAGTTATGGATACGCTTAATGAGCAAGATATCTACTCTCTTGCTCTTAAAGCATTCTCACTCTATACAAATAGTCCGATAACTGTTAATGAGAAAGATAAAATAATATCTTGTGCTGAACAGACTATACCATATTACTTAAACTATATAACACCTATTAATTACAGAAATAGGGCAGGTGCTTTCTCTGGTGATAAGTCAGTTAATTCGGCGTCCATCTATTACTCTTTTATTGATTTGATTGATTTATCGAACAAGTTGACCTCTGAAGAGTTAGATTTTTTCTCTGATTTTGAGTTAGATGAAGAATTAAATGAAAAGCTTACAAGTATGGGAATTGATACTGAGCAAGTAAAAAAAACTAATTTAGAAAAACTGATAGATAAACAAGCATTTAAGAATAAAATAGTCTTGGTTGGTTCCACTTTGAAAGAACACCATGATAACTTTCACACACCTTTCGGAATAATGCCCGGAGTTGAAGTCCATGCAAATTTTCTTGACTCTCTTTTAGCTGATGATCTATTATTATTTCTCAATCATTATATCTTTTATCTATCTCTTCTGATTTTTCTAATCATAATTAACTACCTTTTTCAAAAATTTAATGCTTATCAATCACTAGCTTTATTAGCAGGAATTCTAATCTGTCATTATTTTATTACATTACTTTTATTGAAATATGCTAATATAATCCTTCCTAAATTAGAGATAGTTCTCCCTCTTATAACAATTTACTTATATAATTTAATTGAAAAATATATTCAAGAGAGTAAAGCGAAACGTGAAATCAAATCAGCCTTTCAGCACTATATGGCCCCCGAATTAGTTAATCAGCTTATTTCTGACCCAAAACAGTTACAATATGGTGGAGCTAACAAAGAAATATCTGTTCTATTCTCTGATATACGCTCGTTCACTACCTATACAGAATCTCATCCTATGGAAGATACTGTAGCTATGTTACGTGAATATCTGACTGAAATGACTAGGGTGGTCATTGAGAATAAAGGGATTATTGATAAATTTGTAGGTGATGAAATTATGGCCCTTTTTGGCACACCTCTAGCAGATGAAAATCATGCTTATAATGCCTGTAAAACTGCTATGATAATGAGAGAGAGATTAACTCAACTCCAAGCTAAGTGGGAAAAAGAAGGCAAGGATGTTATTGAAATTGGTATTGGAGTCAATTCTGGTATAGCTGTTGTTGGTAATCTTGGTTCAGAACAAGTATTCGACTATACTGCAATCGGAGATGTAATCAATCTAGGAGCTCGTCTGGAAGCATCTAATAAAAAGTATCCAAGCGAAAATAAAATAATTATCTCAGAATTTACCCTGGAACATATCAAAGCCCAAGCTAAAGTTAAATTTATTTGTAATGAGTACGTTAAAGGAAAAAATAAGGGTGTGGATATCTATCACTTATTGGAACTAGATTAGACTTAACTTATCAAGTTAATCGTGATATTTGTGCTAGATTATTCCTTTATTGCTACTCTTTCCATAAAACTCTGGGAACAAATGGGGAGAGTTATAATGATGGAGCACTTGTAGGCTTAGATTAGGCTGTATTTACTCAAGGAATTATTTATCTAAATATCAGTGAGAGAGAACTTAAGAGATTGAAATACCCTCCTATTTGCTTCTGTTAGGATGTATGAAAAGGGTTTCAAGCATCCCAGTAAGTAGTGTTGGTTAAGATAGTTTATCTCATCTAACAGATATAATAATGTCAATAAAACCACTAGATGTGCAATTTTGTAGTCAACTTCAAGGATAAGCTATTGGATAAGGTGTATTGATAGTTGAATAGTTTCTCGAGGTTTATCCCAAATAATGCAGTAGATCTTTGAGAACAGCTCTATGTTCTTTTGCAAAACTAACTCCCATAATTCTTCCGAATATATATATTATATGCGTCCGAATTCTGTAAGCTATTTTGCTAAAAGAATATGCACTCTTCACTTGTGATACATAGCTTTAGCGAAGTATTACTAAAGCTCTACTGCACCATTCGGGTTTATGCCCGAAATACAAGATAAAAAAACTTGACATCTTTCCTTTTAATCATCTTTATTGCAATATATAAATAGATTATTAGGGGGAGAAATGTTAAGAATACCAGTTGAAAAACTTCATAAGTTTATGATTGAAGTATTTACTAAATTACAAGTACCTGTTGAGGAAGCAAAAATATGTGCAGATGTCTTAATTGAGTCTGACTTAAGAGGGATTGAATCACACGGGATAGGCCGTTGTAAAATGTACTATGATAGAATTAAGGCAGGCATTCAGTTTCCTACAACAAAAATAGATATCATCAGAGACAAGTATGCTACAGCAGTATGGGATGGAAACCACGGAATGGGGCATGTTATTTCACATCGTGCTATGCAGACTGCCATAGATAAAGCAAAACAGTATGGGATAGGTTGTGTAGTGGTAAGAAATTCAACTCACTACGGGATTGCTGGTTACTACGCTTCAATGGCAACTCAGCAAGATATGATAGGAATAACCTTTACAAATGCAAGACCTTCCATAGCACCAACTAATGGTGTTGACCCAATGCTGGGAACAAATCCTATCTGCTTTGGTGCTCCTTCTAATTTAGACTATCCATTTCTATTTGATGGTGCAACTTCAATATCACAACGAGGTAAGATAGAGGTATTGGATAGAGAAGGGAAAGAAACTCCTCTAGGTTGGGCAATCGATAGACAAGGAAATCCATTTACTGATACCAAGCAATTACTTAAAGACCTTATTTCTAAACAAGCAGCTATGTTACCAATTGGTGGAGCTGATGAAGAAACTGGTTCACATAAGGGCTATAGTTTAGGGGTAATGGTAGAAATACTTTGTGCTGCTTTACAAAATGGAGCCTACTTACAAGGTTTGCATGGTTTTGATAAAGATGGCAACAGGGTTCCCTATAAATTGGGGCATTTCTTCTTAGCCATTAATATTGACTTTTTCACTGAAATTGATGACTTTAAGAAAATTACTGGCGATATTATGACCACCTTACAGAATTCTCAAGTAGCACCTAGCAAAGATAAAATCTGGATAGCTGGTGAAAAAGAATACTTTAAGAATAAAGAGATAAGAGAAAAAGGAGTTCCTATTACAGATGCACTCTTAGAAAATATGAAAATTATGAAAAAAGAGCTAGAGATAGAGATGGAAATAGGAGATTAATTATAATTATTTCTTGACTGAATAATATTATTAGTTAAAAATCAAACCCATAATAATAAAACTTAAGGGGTAGTAATGAAAAAGATAATAATGCTTTTCTTATTTGTGTTCCCACTTGTACTATTTGCACAAGATGGTGGTATGGATGTTTCTCAGGAAGAGGGATTCCAAATGGGTGGTTCTGTTGGAGCTACAACTATTAATGGAGAAACATATACCCGAATCAGATTAAATCCAGAAATCGTCCTATGGAAGTTTGGAATTGGTTTAGATATCGATTTTTTAATCACAGGCGAGGGCGATATTAGAGAAGAAGACTGGGATGAATGGCAAGACTATGTAAATAAAATTCTCTATTTAAGATATGCTCATCGTCAAGACCCGTTTTACGCTTTAGTAGGATCATTCCCTTCATATACCTTAGCAAATGGCTTAATAGTTAATGGATATACTAACATGTTAAATTATCCTGATACTAAGAAAATTGGTGGTTATTTTGGTTTTAATACTGAACTAAGTGGTTTCGGTATGGAAATGTTTGCTGCTGATTTTACAAAAATGGATATTTTTGCTTCTAGAGCTCATTTTAAACCTTTAGAAGTATCTAACTTTCCTCTCTTAAGCCAACTTGATTTCGGAATTTCCTTTGCTCACGATGTAGATCAATATGAGAGATTTGATGACAAAGATGGTGATAATGTACCAGATATCTTTGATGCCTTCCCCGATGATGATAACTATGCAGTGGATACTGATGGAGATGGATTCCCTGATCCAGTTGATAACGATGGTGATGGAGAATGGGATGGACAAGATAGCAACAATGATGGTGTTCCAGATGGATATGATATTGATGCTGATGGTGATAATATCTATGACCCCTTTGATGATGATATTCAATTAGATACTAAACCTATCTATGATAAAGAAGAAGATGTGACAATAGTTGGTACAGACTATAGACTACCCTTAGTTGATTATGATTATTTTAAGTTATACCATTATGCTGAATATGCAAAAATTATTGACTATGGTCAAGGATTTATCTTCCCAGGTTTTGGAGCCAAATTTGCTATCTTTGATATGAAACTAGAAGGACGAAGATTTGAAGACGAGTTTATCCCTGGTTTCTTTGACTACCTTTATGATGATCAAAGAGCTTTTGTTCAAGGTCAACAAATTTATACCAAAACTTCAATTCTTGATGGTTTAAAAGCTTCCACTGGTTGGTATGGAGCGATTACTGCTAATATCGGACAGCTTTTTTACTTTGATTTAGCTTATCAAGATATGTATGGGGAAGATGTTACTAGTGGTAAATCTCTTTGGGCAGGTTTAAGAGCTGATACTTCTATGATTCCCAAAATCAATGAAGCTTCTATAGAATATGCTCAAAGGAACAAAAAGTATATTAACTTTAAGCAGTTCAGAAATGAGAATGCTACTGTTACTGGTAAAATCTCTTATGAGTTAGGCGGAAACTCTTACTTAGTTGGTAATTATCAAGAACGTTATTCTGATATGAATAATGATGGTAAGATTAAAGGTGAAGATGAGATTGCTAAAACCTTTTCTTTTACTGTTGAATTCAAATTTTAGATTTGCTTATGGAAATTTATTTAATAGTACTTAATTCTATACTAATTTTGTTAGTAGTTTACCTGCTTATGGAAAAAAATAAGCAGGTAACTACTAAAGAAGTTAATAATGGAGACAAAGAAAACTCTCTTCTCAAAACCGAGATGGATAATAATCTATTGTTTAGACTTCACTTGCCTGCAATTAGAATCAATCTTAATGGCTTAATCGAAGAATATAATTATATGGCAAGAGATCTTATTCCTAACATTGAAATAGGGAAAACATCAGAGCCAGACTTGATAATATCATCCTATGAACCTCAACTACCCTTTAAAGAAGCTTTTATAAAAAGAAAAATCATCACTAAAAAATTGATGCTATCCCAAAAACAATATGAAATGAAGATTATTCCAATATATCACCATAGTAATATTGATGGCTTTTACGAGATATTTACTGATATAACTGAACTAGAAGAATTAAGAAAAAGCAAAGAGCAACGCTCAAAATTAGAAACTATTGGTCATCTTTCTATGGGTATGGCTCATGATTTTAATAATATATTGCAGGTAATTATAGGTAATGCAGAACTATGCCTTGATTATGGAGAAAGTAATGAAGTCTACATAGAGAATATTGAAACAATTATTCAAGCAGCTAATAAGGCATCTTCTCTAACTAAACAACTTCTCATTTTTACCCGTAAACAAGAAGTAGAATTCATAGATTTAGATGTTAATGAATCTCTCTCTTATATGAGAAAAATGATAGCAAGATTGATAGGTGAGAATATTGCTATTGATCTAAAACTATCAAGTAATCCTGTGAAGATTAAAGCAGACGAAATTCACTTTGAGCAAATCATTCTGAATCTCTGTCTAAATGCTCGTGATGCAATGCCAGATGGTGGAACTATCAAGATATCTACCGAAGAAATTGAAGTTAAAGCTGATGACTTTAAGGATAATTTTAACCGGAAAGCGGGATCTTATCTAAAACTTTCAGTTGCTGATACAGGGGTTGGTATTTCGCAAGAACATATTGAAAAGATATTCGAACCCTTCTTTACTACTAAGGCACAAGGTAAAGGAACCGGCTTGGGTTTATCGAATGTTCAAGGAATTGTGAAACAGTATAATGGATTTATTGATATTGAAAGTAATATTGGTTTTGGAACTGTCTTTAAAATCTATCTACCAATATTCCAAGAATCTTCTGTTACTGATATTGTTGAAACTAAGCAGAAGAAGAGTCTTCGTTTAGGTAAGCAGGAAAAAGTACTCTTAATCGAAGATGATGATTTAATCTGCAATGTAGTGTTGAAAATTTTAAGAAAAAATAATTTCACAGTTGTTGCTTGCAAAGATATTACCTCAGCATCCGAAATAATTAAAGACCAATTCGATAAAATTGACTTAATTATCTCTGATTTAGTACTCCCTGATGGTGATGGATACTCTCTCTATAAATCGCTTAAAAATATCCATAGTAAAGTTCCATTTATTATAACTAGTGGTTATACTAAAGAGAAAGATGAACTAAAAAAATTAATTTCTGAAGGAATACTCTTCTTACGTAAACCATTCTCTTCAGAAGATTTATTAAACGCAGTTTATAAAACTCTAAAAGAAGATTAAAAAACACATATAGCTTAAAAGTAACGTGAGAGGATAATGAAAAGAAAACTACTAATTACTATTATCTTTAGTATAGCGCTGTCTTTGTTCTGTATTCCTGAGAGTAATAAAAATATTGAAAGTAAAATAGCGGAATATGAAGCAGGTTCCTACCCGGATTCAACACTCTATCAAGTTTATGAAGAAGGGTATAATGAATTCAAAGTTTCCAATCCTGTTAAAGCTATTCAATATCTTAAAAAGCTAGCAATATTAGAAGATAAAAAAGGAAATGAGTCTGATAAATACGGGAGATATGTCCGAATAGGACAACTATATCATCAACTTGGAATGCATAATCTCGCTTTAGAGTATCTGTTAGAACCTAGTAGTTTTTTTCTCAAGGAAGATGATTTAGGAAATTTGGCCTGGTTATATTCTGACATAGGAAATGTCTATTTTGCTCTAGAACAATATGATATCGCAGAACCATATTATCGCAATGGGTTAAAGATGATGCAGGATCTAGGAGATGGATATGGCCAATCTGTCATGCATAACAATATTGCTTTGTGTCAGCTTTCAGCGGGTAAAATTGAAGACTCTTTCAAAAACTTAGAAATAGGTTTGAAGTTAAGAGAAGAAATCAATAACACTTATGCGGTTTATCACTCAAAATATCTTCTTGGAAAGAATTACACTCTCTCTGGACAGTTTGAGAAAGGTTATCAGCTTTATAAAGAAATATGGGACCAATATACCTATGATGAAATTGTTCCTCAAGAAGCTGTAATGCTTAAAGCTAACGCAGGATTAGCTATTTTTGGTTATTTTCATCATATTAATGATCTTGAACAAGCTGAGAAATTCCTAAACGATAGTATTATCTTGGTTGAACAAATTGGAGATTATTTTACATTGGGTACTTTCCTAGCTCAAAAAGCTCAGTTTTATGTTGAACAAGGAAGAAATGAGGAAGCTTTGGCAATCTTTCATGAGATTTTTGATTTCGCTTATCAAGAAGGTTTTTCCCAAAATGCTCACTTCTATGCAGACTGGTTAGTAAGACTAAATTTCAGATTAGGAAGACTTCAAGAAAGTAAAAAATATTATGAAATCTATACTACTCTTACTGATTCATTAATCAATCAAAGGTCTTCTGAAAAGTTGGTTAAGCTTCACTCTATAGTTCAAAATCATATGAAAGAAGTCGAAAATGTCCAGTTAAAGCAAAAGCAAATCTATTCTCAAAGACTGCTTATCTTAGTTACTGCATTTCTGATAATTATTATTATTCTAGTTATCTTAATGTACTTCAAGGATAAATATAATTTAACGAAGATAAGAAATTTGGCTAATGCTTCTTCTGAAGCTATTGTTGTTCACGATAGAGGAAATATAATTGATTCAAATAATCAGTTTAAAAGAATGTTCTATGATTCAAATTCAAAAGTAACAAATATTCTAGATTTATCACCTGAAAGTGAGAAAGAGAAAATTCAAAAAATGATCTTAGCTAACGAGAAAACAGTAATTAAAAGCCATTTAATCACATCAAAAAATAAAGTAATTGATACTGAAATTAGTTCTCGCCCCTATATTTATAGGAGTAAAGAAGTGAGGGTTGCAGTAATCCAAGATACTACTCGTGTTAATGACTTTATTAGGTCAATACAGCAAGCAGAGGATAAACTAAGAGTTCTTAATACAACTAAAGATAAACTCTTCTCAATTATTGCACATGATTTAAAAAACCCCTTTAATGCGATTATTGGTTTTACTAATTTAATGAAAGACTCTTGGAGAGAAATTAATCCAAATGAAGTAGATGAAATGATTGCTATGATTAATGAATCATCTATTTCAGCTCATACTCTTTTGGAAAATCTACTTGACTGGGCAAGAATTCAAACTGAAAACCTACAATTTGAGCCTTCAAGTATAAAAGTGGATGATACTATTAGTGAAGCAATATCGCTATTAAGTGCTCAGATTAAACTAAAAAATATTAGCATCTTCATTGATTGCCCATCAGATATTTTTGCCTATGCAGATTCAAGAATGTTCTCAACAATTTTAAGGAACCTTTTATCAAATGCAGTTAAGTTTACCAATCAAAAAGGTGAGATTTCTTTCAAAGTTAAGCAAGATGATACTTCAACTATTATTATTATTGATGATGACGGTGTAGGTATGAACAAAGAACAGTTAGCCAAGATGTTAAATTTTGATCTTAATAATAGTAACCTGGGGACAAGTAATGAAAAAGGAACAGGTTTAGGGTTAATCCTTTGCAAGGAGCTTATTGATTATCACAAGGGAAATATAGAAATCGAAAGTGAACTCAATATTGGGACAACTATTACTATTACTTTACCTAAAAAGCTCTCATGATTATAAAAAGACTTGTCAAAAAAATAAAGAAATTTACTGAGGTTTATGTCGGGATGTAGCGCAGTCAGGATAGCGTACCTGAATGGGGTTCAGGTGGTCGCTGGTTCAAATCCAGTCATCCCGACCATTAATTTTTTAAAGAAAGTTCTTGACTGAAAAAGAATAGTTTTACTAAATTGGATTAATTTTTAGGGAAGATAAACTACAATACTAATACGACTTCTATTTAAAACAAAAAAAATAATTATAAATAGGAGTTCATATGAAAAAACTGACAATTAAAGGATTGAGTAAAACTTACTCAAACGGGACTCATGCTCTTAAAGGTGTTGACCTAGAAATCAATCAAGGTATGTTTGGTTTATTAGGTCCTAATGGAGCAGGTAAATCTACATTGATGAGAACAATCGCAACACTACAAGTAAGTGATTCAGGTTCAATAAATTTTGATGATATAGACATTCATAAAAAGCAAAATGATTTAAAGAAGAAACTAGGTTTCTTACCTCAAAACTTCGATTTTTACCCTAACCTCACAGCTTGGGATACCCTCAATTACTATGCAGTACTTAAAGGAATAACCAATAGTAAAGAAAGAAAAAACTTAGTAACAGAATGGTTAACTAAAGTAAATCTCTATGATCAAAGGAAAAAAAGGGTCGGAGGTTTTTCTGGAGGAATGAAACAAAGATTAGGAATTGCTCAAGCTTTGATAGCTAATCCAGAACTTGTTATAGTTGATGAACCAACCGCTGGACTTGACCCAAAAGAAAGAAATCATTTTCATAATATCTTATCTGAAATTGGAGAAGATAAAATTGTTATTCTTTCAACCCATATCGTGGATGATGTTAGTGATCTTTGTACTGATATGGCAATTATCAATTTTGGACAAGTAATCTTGAAAGGGTCTCCTTTAGAAGAAACAGAGAAACTTAAAGGCAAGATATGGCGTAAACTTATCAAAAAGGATGAACTTGATTGGTACTCCAGCGAATTCGAAGTGATATCTTCTCATCTTTATATGGGAGACATCAGGATTATTGTTTTTTCAGACTTTCCTCTTTCTGGATTTGAACAAAAAGAGCCTAATCTAGAAGATGTTTACTTCAAAACTATTCCTCACCAAGGTGATAAATTTGGAGGTGAATAATGTTTTTAAGCCTTCTTGCCTACGAGTATAAATATCTTCTCAAACGAGTATCAACCTATGTTTATATTTTTATCTTCTTTAGTTTAGGATTCTTAATAATGAATGCTTTTTCAGGAGCATTTACAGGTATAAGGGTTCAAACGATGAACTCAGGAGCTGAGCAAAGCTTTACTAACAGCTCAATTAACATTATGATGATTTCTGCTGGTTTAAATCTGGTATTGATTCTCTTTATTGGTGGTTACCTAAGCGACATCTTACTTAAAGATTTTAGTCACAATTCTTTTCAGCTAGTTTATACCAAGCAAATTAGTAAAGTTAAATTACTCTTTGCAAGACTCTTTGTAGGTTTTACAACAGTGATTGGAGTATTCTTCTTTCTACAATTAGGTTTAATGCTTGCTCAGTTTTCACCATGGCTTGATTCTAAGCAGTTCCAACCTTTTAATGCTCTCATTTACTTGAATCCCTTCTTAAAAATAACAGTAACCAATATTTTTATTGCTTCTTCTTTTTATACTCTTGTTGCTATACTCAGTAAGAAAAAGCTCTACGTGAATATGTCAGCTGTTCTAATGTATCTAGTTTATACAGGAGTAATGGCTTTTAATAGCAAACTAGATTTAAAAGAGATTACAGCAATATTCGATATGTTTGGTTTATCAACCTTAGGTCTAATGACAGAAAACTGGACTATTGCCCAAAGAAATACAGAACTATTACCTTTTTCTTCTTACTTCATGTATAATCGTTTGTTATGGTTAGGAATCGGACTTTGTATTTATCTGATATCTTTCAAACTATATAAATTTTCTTATCCTTTGGATAGGACTAAAAGAAAAGAAAAAAAGGATAAGCTTGATAATGAAAAACCAAGTTATATCCACTATGGCATTGTGTCACTTAACTGGAACTTTGTCACATACTTAAAACAGTTCTATAATTATTTCAAAGTTGAGTTTAAGATTCTAACACGTTCGGTCATCTTTAAAGTATTTAGTATTGTCTTTGTTCTTTTTATTTTCAGTTCTTTATCAAACTATAGTGTAATCTATGACACAGCTGTTCATCCTGTAACTTATATTATTACTGAAAACTTAAAAGGTGTTGTCTTGGCTTTTTCAGTTCTTTATATAGCAATATTTTCTAGTGAACTAGTATGGAAGTCCAGAAACTCAAATTGTTATTATTTTGAAGATTGTGCACCTATCTCCAATGCTATCAAGGCTATTTCACACATAACAACACTAACTCTCTCAATTGCAATAATGTGGGTGATAGGTTCTATGATTGGAATAGGTTACCAACTCTTTTTTAAATTCTATCATATTGATTTTTCACTTTATCTAATTTATGGTGGACTTCTATTATTACCAGTACTGATGTATTCTGCTGTAGCAGTATTAATCCAGAATATTATGCCTAATAGGATGGCTGGTATCTTTTTCTTCTTTGGATTCTTTACTTTGATTGAATATCTTCCTTATCTAGGACTAGAACATCCCCTTTGGCAGATGTTTAATATTCCTAGTATAACCTACTCAGATATGAATGGTTTTGGCTCATTTTTACCAAAATACTTTACTCATGTAACTTATTGGTTAAGCTTTGCCTTTATCTTGTTACTCTTAGGTATTAGGCTTTATAGACGAGGGAATGATTTAGAATTGAAATCACGTTGGACTAAGCTCTACAAAGGCTGGAATGTTAGCGAAATTATTGCTCTTCTAGTTCTTGCATGTGTATTCATTGGTTCTGGAGCTTATATCTTCCATAATACTAATATACTTAATACTTATTATACACAAGAGGAAAGAAGGCAAGCAAGTGTGAAGTTTGAAAAGGAATATAAGTATTTAGAGAAATTACAAGGAGCAAGGGTTACCGACGTTGATTTAGATGTGCAAATATATCCTAACCAACTAGATTTAAAGGTTGGCGGAGACCTTGTCCTGATGAATAAAACAGATTCGCTAATTGATTCTATACTCTTTTTTACTAACCAAAGTGAAAATAACTTCTCATATCAACTTGACAGAGAGTTTGAACTTTTGAAATATGACAAAGACTATAATCTCTATCTGCTTAAATTGAATAAACCCCTTGCCCCACAGGAATCTTTTAAATTTTCATTCCAAGATTACTATGAACATAAAGGTTATGAAGTAGATACAAACATCTGTGCAAACGGTAGTTTTTTCAATAGTTCTACCTTCATGCCTCTTTTTGCTTATGCTGATTACTATGAATTAAGTTCTAATGAAGTGAGAAAAAAATATAATCTTCCACCTAAAGAAAGAATGGCAGAAACAGATGATATAAATGCAAGAGGAAATACATATATCTCTAAAGATTCAGATTGGGTTAATTTTGCTGCAACGGTGGGTACTTCAGCAGATCAAATTGCTGTTGCTCCAGGCTATCTAGTTGATAGCTGGGAAGAAGAGGGAAGAAAGCAATATCGTTATGAAATGGACCACCCAATCTTAAAATTCTTCTCCTTCTCTTCTGCTCGTTATGAAATAGCTAAGGATAAATGGGTAGCTGATTCTGGTAAAGAAGTTTCTTTAGAAATTTATTATCACCCTGGTCATGAATATAATTTAAACTCTATGATGAAAGCATTGAAAATGGGATTAAGTTATTATTCTGAAAACTACATGGAATATCCTCACAAGCAAATGAGAATCTTAGAGTTCCCGCGATATGCTACATTTGCACAATCATTTCCTAATACCGTACCTTATTCAGAAGGAATTGGCTTTATAGCTAGATTAGATGGCAAAGAGAATCAAGATTATCCTTTCTTTGTTACAGCTCATGAGCTAGCTCATCAATGGTGGGCTCATGTCGTGATAGGGGCTGATGTTAAGGGAGCTGTTCTTATGAGTGAAGCTCTTGCCCAATACTCTGCACTTTCAATTATGGAAGAAGAATACGGAGAAGTCAAGATGGGAGACTTCTTGAAACATGAATTACATTCCTATGTAACAGGTAGATCGTCAGAAAGTTCTAAAGAAATGCCATTATCACAAGTTGAAAACCAACAGTATATCCATTATAATAAAGGGTCTGTTGTCATGTACGGACTTAAAAAATATATTGGTGAAGAAGCAGTTAATACTGCTTTAAAGTCTGTCGTAGATAAATATGGTTATCAAAATCCACCTTATATCAACTCCCAGGAATTCTTAACTGAAATCTATAAAGAAGTACCTGATTCATTAAAATATCTTGCAAAAGAGATGTTTGAGGATATAATACTATATAGCAATAATGTAAATTCAGTTGAAGTTACAAAAGAAGAAGACCGCTATAGAGTTGATATGGAAGTTGAATGCTATAAGATTAAAGCTGATTCTATTGGTAATGAACAAGAGATTCCTCTCAACGATTGGATAGAAGTATTAGCTTTTAGTCCAGAAATAGTTAATGGAAAAATGAATAAAGTTGTAGCTAATCCAGAGAATAGATGGTTTAAACTCAAGAGTGGAAAGAATCAGATAACTTTCTTTACTAAGACAAGACCTATTGAAGCTGGAGTAGATCCACTTTATAAATTACTAGATAAAAACGTTTTTGATAATGTTAAAGCGATAAAGAGAATAAAGGAAAATATATGAAAAAAATAATAATTACTATGGCTCTATTATTGACTGTCATTCTTATTTGGACAAGTGAAATAACAGATCCTTTATGGTTAAAAGCAGTCGATTTAAAGAGTGAGTCATTGAACATATACCCTGAAAAAACTACTTATATTTCTCAGACAAAAGACAAAAAGGGAAATGTAGAACAAGAAGAAACTATCGTTATTTCGCATACTAATCAAGATGGAAAAGTTATTAATTCATTAGTTAAAGCATATAATAATGATGGTGATTTGACAGAAGATAACGATTCTGTTCAAAGATATCTTAGTATGAAAGTTGTTTCTGATGAT
The DNA here is from genome assembly GCA_963678375.2 of Cloacimonadales bacterium (SeqCode). Taxonomy (GTDB): domain Bacteria; phylum Cloacimonadota; class Cloacimonadia; order Cloacimonadales; family JAFGVF01; genus JAEKNW01. The sequence goes on along the minus strand of OY782831.1, from coordinate 25,584 downwards.
CTAGGTGTCTTTAAAACAGAAACTACAGATGATTTTATTGTGGAAAATATAGGTAATGAAGTTATTGATGGAAAAGAGTATGTGAAATATCTTATTGATATGAAGACTGAAAGCGATGGTAAAACTATTGAAAGTGATGGATATATATGGATTGAGAAAGAAACAGCTATTCCTTATAAGTTATCATTAGATGTTGATCCTAATCAAATGATGGTTAAAGAGTTAAAGGTTGATACTTTCTTCTCATTATCTCCAGATGGTTATCTTCAAACTGATAAAGTTGAGACTAATGTAGTTATTAGTATGGTCTTTAAAAAGATGTATATTAGTCAAATAGTAACCAGAGAAAACTATCAAAAATTAAACTAAAATAGCTATTTATGATAATAAAGCTTGTCAAATTTTGGCAAGCTTTTTAACATGTAAAAAGAAGAAAAAAAACTGGAGTTGAATAATGAGTTTTATAATTCTTGATACTGAAACTACTGGATTTGCACAACAGGATAGAATCATTCAATTAGCTTATATTGTTTTCGATGGAATGAACTTAGAACCATTTGAAACATTTTGTCATACAGATCAACCTATCAGCTTTTCAGCTATGGCAGTGCATCATATCACACCTGAAATGATAGCAGGGAAACCCAAATTAACTGATACAGAAGTTTATAAATTCCTAGAAGAATTGAATACAGAAGATAATTATCTCGTAATTCATAATGCTCCATTTGATCTAGCTATGTTAGAAAAAGAGGGTTTTATCAATAAAATGAAATTGATAGATACTCTCAAAGTTACAAAACATCTAGCACCTAATCTAGAATCTCATGCAATGCAATATCTGAGATATCACAGGGGATTATATAAAGAAGAAGCTGAGATAGAGAAGCTATTGAATCTTCAGATTAAAGCCCATGATGCAATGGGTGATATAGTAGTGCTCTTTCTTCTACTCAAAAGATTGCTGGATGGTAGAAATCCTGATCAGCTTGTTGAACTTACTCAGAAACCGAATTTGATGAATAAACTGAGATTTGGTAAGTATAGAGGTCAGATGATTTCAGATGTAATTAAAAGTGACAGAGCTTACTTAGAGTGGATGTTGAATAAATTAACTGATCTCGATCCCGATGTAAAATATACAATTGAATACTTTATGAAAAAGAGTTAAATACTAAGTAAAGTTTATTACAAACTTCTTCTGGTTTTATTTGAGGGAAATCAAAATCTATCTAATCCTGACGTGTGAGGACATAATCTTTGCATAGCCCAAAAGGATGTCATTTAATAGACAGGGTTAAAGACCCTGATTTTATTAACCCAAGAATTATCTTAGCCCGACTCTAGCGACAATATTGTTCTTTTGATATAGTCAATTAGTTTTATTACTACTTCTTGATTGATACTTTCCCAATTCCATCCCGATAATTCATGGCGACAATAGCAATGAAGGAGTTGTGCTATTATCAAAATTACCAAGATAATGAATGATTTTCTAATCTCAATTGAGCAAAGCTGGTCCAATATATAAATATCCATAATTATATTAACCGCTCTACTTAGATAGATCTTTTTATATAAAAAATAGACAATGATAACATTGCCTATTTTAAATTCTAGCTACAAAACAACTTAGAATATTGTAATTTTTCCTTTTTCTTCAGCTTCTTTTCTTAAAATATCAACATAAGAGTGAAGATAGAGTTCATACTTATTATCAATTAGACAGTTTAGCATGAAGTCTTTCTTTTCAATATCTGTTAACTTACTCTTATCTGATCTTTCAGTAACTAAGATTAAATGGTAACCAAATTTAGATTTTATAGGAAGACTTACTTCATTGAGGGGAAGTGAGAAGATAACATCATCTAGCTCTTTAATAAAAGTATCAGCATTAACAAATCCCATATCTCCACATTTTACACCAGCTGGGCATTCAGAATGTTTATCAGCCATTAATTTGAAATCTTCTAAGGTATTAATTTGCTTCCTAATCTGCATTAGTTTTTTAAAGTTGTCGTCAGTTGCATCTTGCAAAAGAATATTAAAGACATGTGCTTGAGGGCAACAGGAGAAGAGTTCTGTATGTTTATCAGCAAAGGTAGATACATCATGTGTAACTTTATCTTTAACAAAATCACTAAAAGTATCTAAGAACTTATTAATCTGGCTTGTTTCTTTTAGAAATTCTTCATAACGAACTCTAGACACATTATGATTATCAAGATATTCTAAATATTGCTCTCTAGATTCGAACCTTTGTGCAGCTTCAAAGAGTTCATCATTCCATTCCTCATCTGTAACCACAATACCATGATTTTCAGCTTCTCTAAGAAGCAAAAATCTATCTATTAAATAGTCTATAGCTTTTTTATTTGAAATATTTTCTTCACATTGGCATTCAGTAAATATTACCTTAGCACAGTCAAAGTCTTCTTTTGTAATGTTAAAATCATATACATTGGCAATAATTTCCATTAATAATCTCCGATATTTAATAATTGTCCATAAAATTCTTGATATAAGAATCTATATTATTATAATTAATCGATTTTCTGAAAAAAACAAGATTAAAATTATTTCTTTTATACCAGGTAAGCTGTCTTTTGGCATAATTTCGCGAATGTTGTTTAGCTAAGTTGATACATTCTGCTAAGTCAGCCTTATGTAAGATGTAGGGGAGTAGTTCCTTATAACCAACAGCTGTTAGTCCTGGAGACTTTTCATCATAGCCCATATCTAAAAGAGATTTAATTTCATCAAGAAGACCAGATCGAACCATTTGCTCATATCTTTTGTTGATTCTTTGGTAAATAGTCTCTCTTTGGTCAAGAATAAGGATATTAAGAACTTTTCTGGGTTCTAACAGTCCTTGTTCTTCCCAATAAGCGCTAAGTTTTTTATTTGTTGAATGATAGACCTCTAGGCCTCGAATGATTCTTTGCTTATCATTGCTAGCCACTTTTTGTGCAAGTTGTGGATCAATTGAGATGAGTTGTTTATACATGTTCTCACTACCAAGAGAATCCCAATTTTTGCTTAAAGTTTCTCTGACCTCTGGGTCTATGTCAGGTATATCGCACAATCCTTCTAAAAAGGAAGAGATGTAGAAACCTGTACCTCCACAGATAATCGGGAATTTTAGGTCAGAATTATCAATAATTTCGGTAGCTTGGCGAGCAAAGCGGCCAGCATTGTAGGCTTGGTCAGGTGTGATAACATCTATCAAATGATGTTTTACTAACTTTTGCTCTTCTTTGGTGGGTTTAGCTGTTGCTAAGTCCATATATTTATATACTTGGCGTGAGTCAGCTGAGATTATCTCTAGATTGAGTTTCTGAGCAATCTCTAATGCCAATGAACTCTTTCCTACAGCGGTTGGGCCTTGAATAATAATAACTGGTTTCATCAGATAATTCTTTTAAATTTCTTTTTAAAGTCTTCTAGTGAATAATTAATAATTAAGGGACGTCCATGCGGACAATAATAAGGTACTTGACAACCGAATAAATCACTTATTAGCTTAATCATCTCTCTAGGTGTAAGTGGTTTGCCTGCCTTGATAGCTGCCTTACAAGACACAGATTTAGCAATACTATCTCTGAAATCTTCAGTTTCTTCAAACTCTTGTTCAAGTGTTTGTAATATTTCTAAGAAAATCTCTCCACCAGACCATTCTTCTAATTCAACTGGAATTTCATCAATCACGATTGAATTACCACTAAAAGTTTTTATTGAAAATCCTATATTGTGGAAATCTTCAATGTTCTCCTCAATTAGTTCTTTTAAACTCTCTGTAATATAGTTTGGTAAGTCAATTACAATAGGGAAGAGGAGTTTTTGAATCTCTGCTTCAGCACCTTTCATTCTGGCTATTAGTTTCTCATATAGAATTCTTTCATGAGCTGCATGTTGGTCAATAACCATTAAACCATCACCAACTTGGATGAAGATAAAAGTGTCTTGAAACTGCCATGGTTTAACAGCTTCAATTTCACTGATAACAGGAAGATCAATTCTTGATTCTTGTTTATGGATATTCGCTTGTTTTGTTTCATTTTCAACTTCTATTGCCTGATTGTTTTGATCAAAAATACTAGGTTGAACAATTTCACTAAAGTCTTTTTTGTATGTTGAAAAACGAGGTGTTGGTGTTTTTGTATAATTGTCATTACCAGGGGTGTTTGTGCTTTGATTTAGATTACTTGTTGATCTCTCAGGAAGAGTTTGTTGTTTATCTCTAGAAAAGTCTTGATAGTCATTCTGGCTTTGAGAAGAGGTATGCAGATTAGTATTATAGCTTTTTGTTTCATATTCACGGTTTGAACGAGCAAAACCTTCTCCAAACTGATTCCTTATAGATTTGAACTTCTCATCCTGTAGTTTGTTTAGTCTATTGGTAATAGACTCTTTTACTGCATTATAAACGAGGTGTGAGTTTCTAAAGCGAACTTCCCTTTTAGCAGGATGAACATTGATATCTATTAATTCGGGATCTATTTCGATGAAGAGGATGTAAGGTGGTAGTACTCCTTGTTGCATATATCTTTCTTTTGCTATGAAAGGTTGATAGGCTGTTTTAAGAGCTTTAATCACAACTTTATCATTAATATATCGGCCATTGATAAAGAGATACTTATAGCGTTCAAAGCCTTTATGATATTCCTCAAGTCCAGCAATAAAACCTTTTATTGAAAGCTGATTAGTTTGATAATCAAGGTCAACAAATTGTTGTTCTTGAAAAGATTTACCAAAAACTTCTTTAATTCTACGATTGTAATTACTAACAGCTGGATAATTTAATTTTTCCCTTTCATTTGAAACTAAAATAAATGAGACATTTGGGTAAAGTATTGATTGGTAGTGAACATAATTTAAAATGTGCTTGAACTCAACTATATCACTTTTAAGGAACTTTCTTCTAGCTGGAACATTAAAGAAAATTTTCTTCACTGTAATAGTTGTACCTGTATTAGCTGCTGTTCTCCTAACATCCTTAAGCTTACCACCATCAACATAGATATCAACAGCTACATCGGAATCTTCATCTTTCGTGATCAGATTAAACCTGCTTATAGAGGCAATTGAAGGTATAGCTTCTCCACGGAAACCTAGACTGCTAATATGAACAATATCATCTACATTCCTTATCTTGCTTGTAGCGTGTCTCTCTAGGCAGAGAAGGGCATCATCATTTGACATTCCTTTACCATCATCAGTGACCTGGATTAGCTCTTTGCCACCTCGTTCTATTTTTATATAAATAGATTTTGCTCCAGCATCTAAAGAGTTTTCAACCAGTTCTTTTACAACAGATACTGGTCGTTCAATTACTTCTCCCGCAGCTATCCGATTTGTTACATTTTCGGAAAGTACTTTAATTACATTCATTATATTATTCCTTGATTGTTAGGACTAAAACTCCTCAGCTTCAAGTTCGTCAAAAGCCATGCTTGCTTTAAGTCTTGAATAGAGCACCTCATCACTTTTAAGAACTTTTATAATTGTTTCTTGGATAGACTTTTTCTTAATTGAATATTGGGCGTAAGTTTTGTAAGTATTCTTACCAATTCGAATAGTTTTAGTAAACTCTTCAGCGATTGGGTAATTTTCTTTCATAACCTCTTGAGAAATTTGATTTTTAAGTTTAGCAAACTCAACCTCGTTATATTGAGAGAGTTCACGGTATTTCTCAGCCTCAGCTCTTGCAAAATTATTAGCAGTTTGCATCTTTTGCTTTTCACACCTTAATTTAGCTTTTTGAATTGATTTTTCTTGGCTATTTTCTTGACTAGTTTGGTTAACCATTACTTTCTTATTATTATAGCTTATCTTGAACCAAGCTGGTACAATGTCAGCATCATATTTTACATTATTTACAGATTCTTTAATCTCTTTTTTTGCTTCCTGCTTAGCAACTATATTATCCTTATATTCAGCATTAATTCCAGCTTGTTTTAATAAGTATCTATATGTCTCAGAAGTTTGAAAAGCTTTAGCGTATGATTTATCTTTATTGAAGATATTAACATACTCTCTTTGTATTGCATCAACGGGTAATTTAACTGCTACAAAGCATCTATAGCCATTCTCCTTATCTATAAAATCTGATTTTTCAATTTTCATGTATTGAGAATAATCTTTTTCATAAACTCTTTGACTTTTTGCATTTATGATTCTGGATTTAAATTTATCTTTAGAATTGCTTTCCTTAAGAATTAAAGCGGTTAAGTTAACTACATAATCTTTTTTATAATGAAGGAGTTTTGCTTGTGCTGTTTTTATTGCTACATCTTTGATAGAAGCTTTATCGCTTCCATCAGAATAATCATAAGAATACAAAAAATTAGCTTCTTTTAAGTTGTTCCACCAACCTGGAAGATAATCTTCACTGAAAGTGTTAAATTCTAACTCATTTACAGCTTGATCTTGTGCTGAATCCTTTTCTAGCTGATTCTCTCCTTGCTGACAACTAATAACTAGTAGCGAAAATATTGCTAGATAACATAAACAACTAATTTTTTTTAACATTACTAACTCCCATTAATTTTTATTTAAGATTAAAAAAATAGCTAGGTGATAAGTCAAGGAATTTATTAAAGAGTTATAATTATTATTAATATTAAAGTTGCATTTATTAATAAAATCATCATAATATAATTAAATAAAACAAGTAAAAGGAGATGAAATGAAAACTAGAAGAAACTCACTAATCGTATTATTTATTCTTGTATCAATCTTAATATCAGGGTGTTATGGTAATTTTACTCTAACTAGAAAAATCTACAATTGGAATGGTACAGTTGGCGATAAATATGTGCAAAGCGCTGTAGCTTGGGGATTAGTAATTTTACCAGTATATTCTACTGCAACATTCATTGATGCAGCATTTTTTAACCTGATAGAGTTCTGGACAGGAGATAATCCATTAGCAATGAAAGTGGGAGATATAGATTCTCAAATAATCACCACAAATAAAGGGAAGTATGAACTTATTGCAAGTAAAAATAGATTTGACTTACTTGCTCTTGATGGTGAAAATGTAGGTGATTATATGAGTCTCTTATATAGCCCTGAAAATGAAGAATGGAAACTAGAGAATGATGGTCAAAGTAAAGTTGTTGTTAAGTTTCACGGTAAGACTGTTGAATTGATTTATCCTTCTGGGAAAACAGAATTTTATAAAATGTAACTTTGAAATAATCTATAAGCGGGTGTTTTTGGCACCCGCTATTTGGATTAGAGAGTATTAAGTTTAGTGATCGCAGAGGTTTTTACCTGCTACGAGTTCTCCTTTGAGATATGTATTAACAATGTTTTCAGGACTATCTGTTTCAACTCCATAATAGACATCAACATTATTTTGCTTAAATAATTCTTGAGCTTTATTGCCCATTCCGCCAGCAATAACGATGTTAGCACCTTTTTCAGCTACAAACTTAGGATAAAGACCAGGCACATGTTGTGGTGGTGTAACCCATTCAATATTTGTAATTTTTCCATCTTCAGCGGTTACAAATGCAAATTCTTCACAGTGGCCGAAGTGGGCACAAATTTGCTTGTTTTCGGTTGGTAATGCTACGATAAGTTTCATAATTTCTCCTAATTAATTTCTATTTAATTTTTAAATGCTTCTAATTCATTGTTTAGATACTTTTTTATAACTTCTTCACCAGATATATCTTCTTTACAAATATACATTTCAATATTAGCTGCTTCTAAGACTTGGAAAGCGTTTTTACCAGGTCCATTCCCTGTAAGGACTATATTAACACCTGCATCATAAATCTTTTGAGAAGTTTGTGGACCTGCACCGTGAGCTGCTTCTTGAATATCTTGATTATCAATGCAAGAATATTCTTCTGTTTCTGTATCAAATACAAGGAAGAAATTAGCTCTTCCAAAGCGAGGTTCTAATTTTGCTTCTTTGTCTTTTCCTTTTGTACTTACTGCAATTTTCATTATTTCTCCATTGTTTGTATTTTTATTTATTTACTAATACTTCTAGTTTATTCCATATTTTAGTGATTTGATCTTTCGTATAGTAAGGGTCATATTCGTTTATGGCTTGACCACTTTTAACAGCGTGAATGAAATTCTTACTATAGGAAAACTCAGCTAATAGTTCAATTTCATTATCTTCCAGAAAATCTAGTATCTCTAGTGAAATATTCCTATTTAAATCTGCCTTATTTATTATACAACCTGCAGGTATTTGGAATTTCTTAAGTAGCTCAACAACTCGCTTTAAATCATGCAAAGCAGACATAGTTGGCTCTGTTACTAATAGTGCTAGATTAGCACCGCTCAATGATGAAATTACTGGACAACCAATACCAGGAGAACCATCAACAATAATATATTCTTTATTCTCTTTGCCTGCTTGCACTTTTGATTCTTTTTTTACTTCTGCTACTAACTTACCCGAGTTTTCACCTCCTGGTAATAACTTAGCATGTACCATCTTCGTGTTGGTTCTTATGTCAGAAATGAAGAAATCTCCTACAAATCTATCAACCATAGTTATGGCATTATGAGGACAGATATGGGAGCATAGACCGCATCCTTCACAAGAAAGTGGGTCTATTTTCTTGTAGTTACTTAAAGAGATAACTGCATCAAAACGGCATTTGTCTTGACATAATCCACAGTTTTTACATAATTCTCTATTGATGACAGCTTCTTTGCCACTGTAGAACTTTCTTTTTTCAATTGTTTTATTGGAAAATATTAAGTGCATGTCAGCTGCATCTACATCGCAATCTGCTACAATACATTTGTCTTTTAAATGATAAGCTAGTGCTGCAGTTATAGTAGTTTTACCAGTACCACCCTTGCCGGAAATTACTACAATTTCTTTCATTATTTCCTCCTCATTAGGCTGGTAATTTTTTCTTCTATTTTTTTTATTTCATTCAAGAAATCTTGATCATGTTGATATATTAAGGTTCCACTTGAATATAATTCTGCAATAGACTGCTTTTCAGGAATTGCTGCTAATAAGTCTAAATTCTCTTTGTTACAGAAATCTCTAATGATGTTTTCTTCACCATCATCTTTATTGATTATTATAGAAAAATCTTTTTTGAGTAACTTGACTGTTTCCACAGCTATTTTTAAATCGTTGAGCCCAAAGGGTGAAGGTTCTGTAACAAGAAACACATAATCACAGTTTTTTACAGTTTCAACAACTGGACAAGATGATCCTGGAGGGGAATCAATAATCCCTATTGGGTGTGGAATATTCTGATCAATGTATGAAAAAGCTTGTTTAATAAGTGGAACAGCTTGTTCTTGACCAATATCCAATCTAGCTTCAAGAAAGGTTAGATTCTTATCTCTTATCTCTGTAAAACTCCCTAGAACTTGTTCTTTCATTATAATTGCATCTTTAGGACATAGTTCAAGGCAGGAATAACAGCTATGGCATAGCTCGTTAAAGAAGAGAACTCTCTTGCCTAGCATAGTAATGGCGTTGAAGGCACATACTTCTTTACATTTACCACAAGATATACACTTGTCTTCTAAGAGACTTGGAACCTCCTTAAAAACTTTTTTTTCTTGCCTTAATTGGCCTTTTACAAAAATATGTGAATCAGGCTCTTCTACATCCATATCAGCTAATAATACGTTTTGACTTTGGGCTAAATAGTGTGAAAGATTTGTTGAAACAGTTGTTTTACCTGTTCCACCTTTTCCACTTGCAATGGCAATTCTAAACATAATTTATACCTCGATTGCGGGTTTTAAGTCTTTATTAGTTTTTGATGTTACTTGAATACTTGCTTGTAACATCGTGTCGAAGCAACTACTATTTATTATCTAAGTCAGTTAATCTCTTCTTGTAAGAATCTAACTTGTCTGATAGATAATTTACTATACTTTCTAAATAGGATTTGTTATATGAAGCTGGACTGTCTTCAAAATTTTCAAATCCATAACCACGGCGGTAACCTAAACCTCTACCGCCGTTTCTTCTTCCCATTCCACGGCCTCTACCACATCCACGACCCCTATGATCATATCCATCCACCATATTACGGTCAGGATTGCAATTACCCATTCCTCTACCTGTCATTGGTCCACTTCCATTAGGACCACTACCATCTCTAAAAGGCATTTTTCCTCCTATTTACGTCCTCTTCTGCGGCAACAGCGACCATGCCCGAATCTACCAGCAAAGTCTAATAGACTATTTGAACCACAGGAAGGACATTGTTTGACATCAATTTCTATATCTTTTTTGAACTTATGCCCACAATCAAGGCATTCATAAAAATTCTCTCTAAAGTGAATATTTCCACCTTCTATTACAAGCTCTTTTCCATTAATTAGAAAATCTGCTATTTTCTGCTGAGCACAGTCTAGCAAGCGGGTAAAAGTAGGTCTAGAGACACTCATTTCCTCTGATGCTTCTTGTTGGCCCAACTTATCATAGTTAGCTAACTTTATAGCTTCTATTTCATCTAAAGTCATCACTATTCTTTCTAGATTAGCTCTTCTTACTCCTACTGGTTTAAAGCTGTTAAAGCGAGGAGGACTAGCTACCATGCGTTTGATTTTTGGTCTTGGCATATTTACTCCTAAGATTTATGATGTCATAATGAACAATGGTTCAAAACTGTAAAGATATTTCTTTCATTTTTCTAAAATTTATTGCTTCTGATAAAATAAAGTACTGTATAACAATAAGGTAAGCCGCTAATATCCGCAAAAATAAAAGAGAAAATCCGCAAGAAAAAACGAGAAAAGTAGTTAAATACTATTCTAATAGTCCGCAAGAATAAATGAGAAATTGTTTAAAATGAATGTAAAAAGATAAAAGTCCGCAAAAAAAGAAGAGAAATTTCTCATTTAATTTTGCAGACTTTTAATGAAATATTATAATGGATCTTCAGGTCCTGATGCATCAATTCTCTTAAACCATACAATAATTTTATAGGTAGAACCAACCGTTAAACCACCTATATTAATCTTATCCAAATGCTCTTTAGTAATACCAGCATATTCTTCAAATTTCTTATATATTTTAGTAGTGATAGTGTTCTCCTGAACATAGAAGTCACCTTCATCTTTCAGAATTTCTATTGCTAATCCAGTTGAAACAGATCCTCTAAGACTAGAGTCAAGCTCAGCATAACTTTTTAGAATACTCTCTTGAATATCAACAGAAGTATTATCAGCTACATACCTTAAATCATACATATAAGGCATTCTTCCAAATATCAAGCCCAATAATAGATAAACATTGTTTCCATATCTTAGCCCCCATTGTGCATAGGCACAAGAAATGTTCTGTGCATTATGATTAGTACCTGAAGAAGGAATATGATCCTTTAAATCCTTCAAATTCCTAGTAAACTCACTAGGATTAGTAGTCCCTACAATAGCTAGTAGCAGATTTTCCAAACTACCATTTACCAATACATCAGCAGTTTGAGAATCTATTTGCTCTGCAGTATGCTTACCTGGAGTACCTGATAAATGCTCACTTAAAGTCTCTCCAATCCCTTCATTAGCTTTCATTTTATTATCGATTACATCAAAGTTATTATTCACATCATCAGCCCATCCAGATGAGCCTTCAGCAGGCTTTTTTAAGCCATAATTAGTTGTCTCAGTCATATTGTCCTCCTTTTAGAATCCCCAGCTTAAACCCCATGAATTACCCCACCCAGGAGCCTCATCATAGTTTATTGGAGATAGTTCTTTATATATTGCTTTTAATTCGATTCTTGTTACTTCAGTAAAGTATCTTAAGTCATCAACCTGACTAGGGTATTTCTCTATAATCACAGGGAATTGCTTCTTACCAGTTTCATCATAATATTCAATATAAAGCTTACCCTCTTCCATCAGGTAGTCCTTAAGCTCGTTATATTGATCAGTATTTAGGATAGCATCAACTTTAAAGCTATCTTCATAATAAGGCTCTCTCCTGATCGTTATAGTAGGATCATAGGCATTAGTCTTATCAATTAAGTACTTCTTATGAGGAGAATAATCTACTTCAGCATGTTCTAAGGTAAGCATTGAAACACTGGAAGCTATTCTGATAAATCTTACTTCTTTATTATACATTAGTCCTCCATGCTATTGCCTGGTATTCATCTCTGATATAGTCTCTTTTAAGCTCTGTAAGGAATAACTGTTCTTCCTTAACTCTTATTATATCAAAGACAGACAGGTTATTCTTGTTTATATCATCTATTTTAAGCTTATATTTGATTGCTTTATTAGCAATTGAAGTATAATAGTCAGTTAAGAGAATTATCAATGGTTCAGCAGAATTGTAGAGAGCATCTAAACAGCTAAAATCAGGCACTATCTGCTTAAAATTTCTAATCTCCTCACATTCAGTTACATCACTTGTTAGATCTCCATGATCAGTATTACCCCAGTGATTTCTGACTATCCTTAAGAAGCCATCAGCCTCTCTTTTGATAATAGTGAAGTTATGAATTACCAGGAAGCATTTTAAGGCAGTAAGATACTTTCTATTATCAGATTTTAAGATTAAAGAAGTTGGAAATACTTTGCCTGAAATGGTAAGAGTTCTGTTATCAGAAGCAACCTTGTAAGTAGTTCCATATATCTCAAGGAAGGAATACTCTCTCCTGCCAATCCAGGAAGTGTCTTCATAGTGTTCAGGATAATCTTCTTTAGCTGTTTCAATAGCATTTCTAGCACTATCAAGAGAAGAGTAATCTCCAATCTTCTCACTCTGGATATCCATATCAATACAGACCTTGTTTGAAATCTCAGCAATAAAGCTTTGCTTAGTAAGAGTATAAGAGCCTTCATATTCATTAATTACCCAGTCAATCCTCCTAAATCTAATGATTATAGCATTATTATGAAAAGGAAGAGTATAGCTATCATAACCAATATCTGAAGTCCTTTCTAAGCAGGCAGTCTCATAAAAAGAAGCTATCTCATAGAAGGGATAATCAGTCAGCTCAGTATTATTATAGATAATGTTTTTATCCAGGAAATTAGAAGATCTATTATACCTTTCAGCTACCTTCTGACTTATCCCACTCATGATAAGATCTAAAGTCCTATTAGCAGGGAAGTAGCTAGCATCTTTTTCTAAACTTAGCAAATGAGAATAGGAATAAGCCTTAAATTTAAGCACTTTGTCTGGATGTTTGAATCCAAGTCCCTCTAAAAGCACAGCACCTCTAAAATCAAGGATATTGCCCCTATAAACCTTAATATCATAGCTACTGATAGCATTTCTAACTTCAAGACCATTAACCAGGTTAGCCTTAAGCCAATCATCCAGGATAATTTCAATTTCAACTCTATCAGGTTCCTGGTCAAAATTGTTATTGATAGCTACCTTCTGAGGAGAGTATTCAATATTAACTAAACCAGTATTGAAGTTATAAACTACTGGATTAAAGCCAAATTCAGCAGAAACGAACTCTACTCTATAATCTACCATCTGCTCCTCACAATACTTCCTTCTTCATTCTTTTCATTAAACTTAGCACTATCAGCTTTATCAATTACTTCATTGGCAGAGATGTAGTTATTTACAGTCATATTCTTTTCTCTAAATTCTTGTCTTAAAGATCTGATTTCAGTGATTAGATCATTAATGAAAGAGTTTCCTGAAGAGACCACACCACCTGAAGCATATGCTACTTTAGGAACAGCAGGGATATTCATCGTGGGCAATTGTATTCCAGTTAAAGCCTCTTTAACCTTATTTATTGGAGCATAATTAATGAAGTCAAAGAAACCAACTCCTAATTCATCAACTCTCTTGCCTTGAGTAATATACTCCTTTCCTTCAGCTTCTATTAAGATACCTCCATTAGCATGTGAAGGTCCTACAAGTAAGCCTGTTAGACCACCCTTTTCTGCTTTAGGAATATATTTTGTGTTTTTAATTTTGCTAATCTCTGCAGCTACTAAAGCTCCCTGTGTTGCAGCAACAATCACATTGAATGGGAAAGGATAATCTTTAAATGCTCTAGCTGCAGCCTCGAAACCACTTATTGTTGCTTGTGCTATTGATAAGCCTTTACCAATTGAAAATAGTGATTTAGATTGACCTTGATAAGCATTCATCAGCTTTGCACCTATTGCAACTGAGCTCTGGAGTTGTTGAACTCTTACAGCAAGGATAGCTTTACTTTTGGCTTCTTCAATTTCAACTTCTGTTTTCCCTGATTCAACAAGCCAGTCATGATTTAAGTCATAATACTTTTTGATTTTCTTTATCTTATCCTCAAGTCCATCATCTTCTTCATCGAATTTTGATAGAGCTTCATTAGAAGATAGCTGGTTAATTTTATTTCTATACTCTTCATATTCATCACTATCTTCTTTATATAGTCTTTTTAGTTCATCCATTAAGTTTTCATATTGATTTAAGAGTTTGCTGTTAGAATCACGATCTAAAGCATTAATTCTAGATATAAAGGTCCCTTTATCTTGAATCATTCTCATTTGAGTAGCATTTTGAATCTGTATCAATTCATCTCTTGTAGTTTTATATTCTTGGCTATCCTCACCATAAGCTTCTTTTACTTCTTTAAGATATTTAGTAAAGTCAGCTTTCATCTTATCATAACTTATTGCTGATAATTGCTGAAGGTTGGCATAATACTGAACCATCTCCAACTTCTTGGTATTGAGAGAATCAATCAAAGCTTGTTTAGACTTTTCTTCCTCAATGCTTTCTGCAACTTGTGCCTCTGATTTGATTCGCTTTTCTTCATCAGCAATTTGCTTTTTATATACTAACATCTGTCTGTCTAAATCTAATTTAGCTTCAACATTTTCAGCATCAAGCTTTCCAAGAGCATCATATTCAGATTGTAGCTGACTTATCTTATACTGGTAGAGTTCTATACCTGAAAGACTTGCCTCATACTGCAGACGTTCCTTCTCAGCAAAATAATCTCTTGTAGCTTGAACATCAGCATCTCTTATCTTTTGTTTTAAGACCGCTTCTTTGGCTTCCAGGTCATTCAGTTTATTGTAGAATTCATCAGCATCATCATTAGGAAAGTATATTATCTCACTATCTCTATCAGCTCCTACCGAAGCATAAAGCTTATCTATAGATTCACTAATATTTTGCAAATCTTTCTTAGCTGTTGCATAATCTAATGTATCGGCATAAGCTCTAGCTTCTTTTGTAAGTCTTTTAAACCTCTCCTCTTGATTCTCTATACCTCTGTTAGACTCATCAATAGCTTCATTAAAATTAGTCTGTTTTTCTTCAGCAAATACTACTGAGGAGGCATAAAGTCCTACACCAATTGCAGCAGCTGCTACAAGTGAAACCCAATTACCAGTCAAAGCAACCCCAACAGCTTTAGCTGCATTTAGGGCTATTTGTTTTGTTGTAAGATATGCTATCCTAACAGCAAGTACGCCTAATACGGATATTAACACTTTTACAAGACCTGGGTAATCATTTAAGAAGCCAACGATTTTAGTAAGGACCTTTATTAAAGGAGTTAGAGCTTGATTTATAAAATCACCAACTTTCTCTCTCAGATCACCGACTAAGTTTTGATATTGAATCATTGCACCTGAACCACTTTCTGTCTCTGCTTTAGATAACTCGAAGCCATCGGCCATAGCTTTTTGTAATATAACCATCTTCTCAGTTTCATCTTTAGCACTCTGCAATGCAGGGATATATCTCTGGAGTTGGGTAAACTCACCTTCATAAGCAAGAGCTATTCCTTTCATGGCAGTCTCTCTACTTAGTCCTGCAGATGCAAATGCAGTAGCCAATCCTATTGAACCTTGCAAAGCTTCTTCCATCTTATCTGTAGCAAGCCCCATATTAGTTGCAAGAGTAAGAAGTTGCATACTTTCTTCATCACCTACAGTAGTTAGCTTTTGAGTCTCGCTAGCTAATTTCATAACTAAATCAACATTCTTTTCAGTAGCAGTACCTTTAACTCTCATAGCATTTATAATGTCTAGCTCTGCCTTTTCTTGAGTATATGAAGCACTCACATACCCACCTAATGCGGATTTGACTTTACCGTACAGCATTGATAATCCACCTAATGCTAAAGTTATCTGGCTCATTGTCTGTAGCAATGGCTGACCATCTCCCACAAACTTGGTCTCTTTTTCATCTGGTACTTCATCAATAGCACCTTGAGCATCTGAAGAAGATGCAACTACTCCTGAAGCATCTCCGTCAACATTAACAGTCTTTCCATCAAGATCTTCTAGATTGCTTTCAGCCTCACTTACATCGACATCCAGTGTAATATCACTTCCTAATGACTTTTGGACATTACTTATCTCACTTTGAATTAATGAGATAGCTCTACGAGCCTTGTCTATATCAATCATCAAACTGAATTTTAGCTTACTATTTGACATTTCTTCTTAACTCCCTTCTTACTTCGAACGGTGGATATTTTGTCCTCTCGCTTAATTCCCATTTTGAGAAGTAAGTCTTTGAAGAAAATGAGGTGCTTTCTTTAAACACTCTCATCTCTATATTTACCCAACAGATAAACAGCTTCATCAAGTTCAATATCATCATACCATAAATCCAATCTTTTAAGCATATAGATATAGTCTAAGAAGATATTCCCTGTGTTTTTGTTAGAATCCCCATTTTTTTGATTACTGATTCTGGTAAGAACTTGATGATACCTGTAAAAAAATCTGATACCAGTTTTTGCACCTCCTCAGGCTCCATTTCTCCAAAATCAACATCATTGTTTCTGGTAATTGTTTGTAAGAATTCAATAGCTTTTCCACCTGTTAGCAAATCATTTAACAGTTCATCTAAGTTCTTATTGGCTTTAGCTTCTCCATCAAGGACACCATTCAAACCTATTCCATCTAACAATCTCTTTACCTTAACCAAAGTATTTATATTTGTATATACCTTCATCTTATCTCCTTATATTCTCCACTTCTCATCATCTCAGATAGTTCTTTTGCTCTATAACCTACCTGCACAGCCCATTTTGATCTAAGCATCTCTTTACTAGCTTCTTCGAAGTCTCCAGATTCTATCAAAGCAATTGTCTTCTTAAATGCTCCAAATCTTGAGATTCCTAGGTTAAAAGCCATATCAATAACAACAGCCTTTCTAACGGCATTAAGTCTCTCAAACCAGTTATACTTCTTTTCAAGACTGTCTCTTATTTCATCAATATCATTATCAAGCATGAAGTAAGCTTCAACTTTTCTTATTCCGTTGTCTTCTAAGTTGCGACCAACACCAATAGTTAGCCTACCTGCAGTACAGCGATAAGGTTTATTCTTCAACCCTTCATGTCTAACAAGCATTTTTCTTGCTAATTCTATATATTCAGCTTTTTTATGTCTCATCATTGCTTTCTCCTTAAGAGATGAGGCAGACCGCAGTCTGCTCTTGTTTAATAGTTCTTTATCAGAATCTCTGTCTTTGGTATTGTTTTCCCTGATAGAGAATAAAGTGTTTCAGCCTCCTGGATATCATAACCTTTGTATAATTCTCTTACTTTAGGATGATCATTATAAGAGAGTAACCACTTGCCTTTTACCTTGCCAAGAAGCTCTCTAAGTTCCTTATGCTTAGTAAAAGCATCAACAGAATCTCTGTCATAAAGTTTCTCTTTCTCATAATAAGGAGGATCAACATAAAAGAAGGTAAAATCCCTATCATACTTAGTAATTAACTTCTCAAAGCTAAGATTATCTATTACCACATTAGCCAGCCTTTTAGAAGCTTTATCAACTTTATCTTTATTGAATAGAGGGATAATGTTAGAACCACCTCTTAAAGCAAATGAACGAGATAATCCACCAAAAGAACAAGACAGCTTATAATAAAAGAATACAGCTCTCTCTAAGTCTGTTCTAGGTTTCATTTCAATCATTTCTTTAAAAAGCTCTCTGGAAGCCATGTATTGTTCTAACTCCTTATGAAAAGCATCTGGGTGGTATTTGATATATCTCCAGAAGTTTATCAAATCACCATTAATATCATTAAATATCTCTCGGTAATTTGGTTTATTCTCTATTTTCCAATCTTTCGCATCATTGCTTTTAGCAAATAAAATCCAACCTGCTCCACCAAATGGCTCACAGTACCAATTATGTTTTGGGATAAGTGGAATGATCCTTTTTCTTAAAAGTCTCTTTCCACCTACCCAGCCTATTATACTACTCTCGAATGTTTTATTTCTCCATTATATTACTAGGAACGCCTGCATCCTGCAGGCATTCCATGATTAAAACAGTTTCTTAGCTAATCCTTGAGCAAGACCAGTCATAGCCGTTCGACCTAATCCAGTAGCTAAGTTTTTAACCCAGCTTGAGCCATCTTGCTCTCCTGCTTTTCTAGCAGGTTCTGTCACAATATCATATACTTTCTGCACTGGATTATCCGTTGCTAGTTTCTTAGCTAATTTAGCCATTTCAGCAGAAGGGATATTCTTAATATCCTTCTCTATTTGTGATGCTGGATGTTCATACCTGGAAGCACCCAGTATCGCTTCTATTACTCTTTGAACAGTAGGAAGTACACTATCGATAGAAAGCATTTTCTTTCTAATCAGATAAACTACTCCTATAATGATCATTGTTACTACCACACTTATTGCAGATACTACTGCAGGATGATTTAGTAAATCCACTCTTTCCTCCTTCTAATTCCCCTCTGTGGAGGGGTGACTTGGTATTTCCAAGGTGGGGTGGTTATCCCCCTATTATCGGTTTCAAAACACTAGCTATCATTACTCCAGCCATTAATCCATTCAACCAGATGACTATATTTAGCTTAGTTTCCACTCTGCTTAATCTCTCTAATATTCCAGGTCTTCCATTACCATCTAACTTCTTTTTGATATCTTTAATATCTCCTACTAAACTCTTGTGGTGTTCGCATACTGACATCTCTACTCCTTACTGATTTACACAGCAGTTTCAGGAATATCTTTAATAATAAAATACCTATCCTTAGTAGGACCTGAGTATTCAGTGCTTATAGTAGCTGTATATAAGCCATTAAACTCATTACTTCGCTCATAGCTCCATCTCATACCATTGAAGATTAAACAGTTTGCTTTATCAGCTGACCATAAAGCAATAGTCCTAATTTCTTTATTTAACTGACTTTCAAGCCAGTCTTTTCTAGCTTGACTAAGACCTATTAAAGTCAGTTCGATTGTGTTAGTACGCTTACCTTCAATTAAGAAGTTTGTAGTTTTAAACTTAGCTACCTTAGATTCTTCTTTACCTGGATTCTCTCCCAAATCTGAGATTGGAGTAAACATTGAAGATAGAAAACCTTCAAATTCTCCTTGATTTAACAATACTTCAGGAGGGATTTCACCTATATCACTAAAAGAACCATCTCCTATCCAGCTAGAACCATGATTAAAAACTGCTATCTGTTCCCGGAAATCACTAACTTGTTTATCTAATGCAGTTGGTGCCATACCCATAATCTACCTCCTTATGAAGTTGGGTCTACAGTCGTTTTATCAGAGACCTGGTAAACCCAAGAGTCTTCTAATTTACCTCTACCAAATGTTCTATAAGGTACATATCTATCAGTAGCAGACAAGTCATTAGTACTTGATAGAGTTTCCATTAATTGATTACCATACATATAGCAATACTTGTGACCGAAGATAACAGGAGTACTGTCATTTTTTACTGCAGTAGAGTTAATAGCACCAGCTTTATCTACCTTTGGGAAATGATTTAATAGGATCACATCAAAACCCATCAATCTACCTATCAAACCATTTGGAATAGGCATTTTACTTTGCTGTCCAATTTTATCAGCAGAAATGAACTGATCAATTTTGAACAATTGAGATTCATGTTCAGGTCCAATTAAACAGAATCTCTTTGAAATAGGAGCATTCTTTTCATTAAGATGTTTTCTTGCGTTGATGAAATCATCTAAAGTAATTTTATTAGCTGTAGTACCTGCAAAATCAACCTTTTGCCCTGCAGGAATAGCTCCAATCAAACCTGTTAAGATATTAACATCTTCTTTGGTTAAGATGTTAGAACCAGCATCTGCAGACTTTTCTTTTAAAGTTTTTACTGTTGTTTGATAATCAGTATCTCTTTGCACTACAAAAGGATTACCTGCCTTTTGATCTACTATTAGATCAATAGAGCCTTCACCTGCACCTGAAGGAGCTGCGAAAGCTTCACCAATTCCCACAGTCTGCCCTGATTCAGTTGTGATGTAAGGAACATGAATCACCTTCATACCCTTCTTAGCAAACTTTGATACATCATAAAGATAGCTCATTGCATATCTGTTATCTTTACTCTTACGTTTGATGGCATTAAGAGTCTCGGTAGTGATTAAATCACCATAAATTGTGTTACTTGCCTGTGACATTATCTGTTATCCTCCATGTATTTCTCTTTTAGCTCTGTGTATAGCTTAGGGTCAGATTTGTATAAATCTTCTGCCTTTTCAGGATCCCTCATTAATACATCCCAGCTTAACTCTTCATCAGCATTTGCACCCAGGGTGATTGTTTTAGTGAGTTCTGACTTACTATTACCAGCATTTTTAACAAACTCATCAAACAAAGCTTCATCTTTATTAATGAGTGTTGTCGCAAAGTCTTTCTGTGCTGGGGTAATCTTACCTTCACTTATTGCTTGATTGATTTTAGCTTCGACATTGATTTTTCTAAGGTCTGTAACCTCTGTTTCCAGTTTCTTGTTCTTTGTTTTTAAAGCTGTTACTTGGGTGGTTAAGGAATCAATTTTAACAACTGCTTCAGCCTTATCTTTTACACCTAATACTTCAAATAATTCTTCCATATTCTCCTCTCTTTTATTGTTTTTTATCCACTCTTGGTACTCTTGTTTTCCTTCGAATTGATGACCAAAGTTGTTACTAACTACTACATTCTCTACTATTGAATTAATGAATCCCTTCTCCTTTGCTTCTTTAGCAGTTAACCAGGTTTCCTGATCCATCAGACTGCCTATCTCATCTGCAGATAGATTACTGTGACTAACATAAATATTAACTATCTGTTCTTTAATTCTATCTAAGAGTTCAGCATTCTTTCTAAGTTCCTCAGAGTCTCCAGTAACATTAACCAAAGGATTATGTATCATAAACATACTATTCTCTGCCATTTCGATAGTCTCTCCTGCTAAGGCTATAATAGAAGCCATTGAAGCCGCTATCCCTTCAATTTTAGTTGTCACTTTTGAAGTATGAGCCTTAAGAGAATTATAAATTGCCAATCCATCAAAGACTTGCCCTCCTGGTGAATTGATATGTAGAATGATATCATTCTTAATCTGCCGAATCTCTTTCACAAAATCAGACGCCCTAGTACCCCAGAAGCCTATCTCATCATAGATATAGACATCAGTATGCTCTACCTTATTAACTATCTTATACCATTTGTTCATTTAACCTTCCTCATATCAAAAGTAATTAAATTACTACCTAAGTTAGACATCTCTTCCATCTCGGTAGTCGATAATTTGCTACAGTTTGTAATAGTGATATGACTCTTTGACTGAGCTGCTAAAAATATTAATTCCTCAATACTGCTATTGGTGAAGTTATCGCACTCTAGTATTACATTACTACCATTCTTTACTGCTTGCTTAATACTATCGAAGAACATTGTTCCTCCTTAAACTTTCTATTAATCAACACCACCATATCACAGCTAATCATTTTTATAAAAAAAATGGGGTAAAATACCCACTTTTTTCAGTAATTTATTAACTCTATGATATCATGGCTCCAATAACTGGGAACACTGACTCTTCTGTCGGACGGTGGAGATTCTCTCCGCCATTTCTCTTAAATCCCCTTTAACGAGGGGGACACAGGGGGTGTTTCTTCTATATAAAATTCAAAAGGAGCCATAATGCTAAGTACTTTATTAGAAGAATTAATCGCAAAACTGAAAGACCTGAAAACAGAGGAAAGAAAACTATTTAAGCAGGTAGAACCTTATGAAGGGCAGTATGATAACATTAGTGAATACACACTATTTCCACCTTCTGCTTTTGTAGAACTTTCTGATGCTGACCCTAATCCAAATGGCAGACAAAACACTATCAGAACCAATGTCGCAATCTATGTTACTACCAACCATATTAAAGGTAAGAAACCTACAGCAATCTTTAATATTATTGATGATATGCGTAAGTCACTTAATAAAAGAAGCTTCGCTAAGGGATTCTTATACTTTAATGGCTTTAGAAGACTTGCTATCTTCCCTGGATTTATAACCTACCAGGTTAATTTCATTCATGATGAATCTTAACTAACTGGGAACGTGGATGCCCACATCCGCATTAATTAATAAAATATAAGGAGAAAAAAAAATGTACGGTACAATAGATAATTTAAAAGACTCTTTTGGGTCTAAAAAAGACCTTCTTTTACAAGATATTACAGATGATCAGCTAGTCTCAATGTTAGAGGATCAATCAAGCTACATTGATAGTTTTCTTCAGGTTAGGTATGAAATGCCCTTACCTGGTTCAAATGCTATAATTAACAGACTCTGCATAATTCTTTCTAAAGCTGAATGCTACAGACTGTTTGCTTCTAATGACATCCCAGAAGCAGTCAAAGAACAAGAGAAACAAGCTTTAAAAGATTTAGTTAAGATTCAAAAAGGTGAAATACTTATCATGAAAGAGGATGCTCTTGATGATGATATCACTTCTAAAGAAGTCTATTTTGGAGACTGGCTATGATTCAAGATCAACAACTTTTAAAAGCAATTGGCCAAGTAATTACCAGGAACATCAAGTCTAGAATCAGACTCAATAAAATAACTCCTGCTAGCCCCAATAAGTTTAAAAACAAGGCTACTCTAACTGATAGTGGTAATCTTCTAAGTTCGATAACTTATGTAGTCCGAGGTGATTCTGTTGTGGTTGGTACCAATGTTACTTATGCCCGAATCCACCAGGAAGGAGGAACAATCACCCCTAAAAGGGCAAAATATTTAGCAATACCTCTAACACCTGCAGCTAAGGTTAAAAGGCCTCTTGAGTGGGAAGATACATTCATCCGTAAAGGTATAATCTTTCGAAACCTGGGAAAGGATAAAGTAGAGGCTCTCTATAAGCTCCAGAAGTCTGTTAAAATACCTGCCAGACCTTATTTGTTTATAAGTCCTGAAGATGAAAATCAAATCTCAAACATTATTAGCAAATACTACGATAATAAGATAAGGAGTAAGTTCAATGGCTCATAAACGTATTGTAAAAGAACAAGCTGAAAGACTCTACATCATGGAAGGTAAGCCAATAAACGAGATTGCTACTATTCTAAAAGTCTCTCAGCAGACAATCTATGCTTGGAAAAAGAAACATGAATGGGATAAGGCCATCAGAGCCTCAGGTACCATTGGCTTAACTATCGAAATGACTAAGTCTCTCTTTTCTGAAATGAATAAAGCCATGAAAGAAGGAAAGTTAACAGATCCTAAAACTGCTGATGCTTTAGCAAAGATATCAAAAATAGCAGAGAAACTATCTCCTGAAAAAATGATGCTTTCCAACATCTTTAATATGTTAGAAGACATTACTCATTGCATTCAGAATAAGATAAGAGATGAAGATTTTCTTATGCTCTGGGGCAAGTATCTTAGAGAAATTTCAGATGATCTAAGAAGAAAATATGCTTCAGGTAACAACTTTAGGATGTCTGATGAATAAGCAAATTACAGTAAAAGAATTTGATAAGAAACTCGAGCTCTTAATAGCTAATATTAAGAAGTTCTCTACACCTCTGCCTAATGATAGAGTAGCTAAAGCCAAGAGAATTGATAAAGCTAAAAAAGACTTCTTCTTCTTTGCCGAAACTTACTTTCCTCACTATATCCGCTGTAAGTCAGGTACTCCTCATAAAATTGCTCATGAAGAGACTGAAGTTATTGGGCAAATTACAGCTATTGCTGGCTTTAGAGGTATGGGTAAAACAACTCAGTTATCTATTATCAAACCTATCTGGAAAGCTCTTAAGGAAGAAATATTCTTTAATGTCAAGATTGCTAAATCTGATGATAAAGCAGCTGAAAGAACTGCAGCTATTAGAGCTGAATTCCTCTTTAATGAAAGAATAAAGCAAGACTTCGGAGAACTCCTAGCATCAACATCTTCAGAGTCTGATTTTACTATTAAAACTGGCTGTCGTTTCATAGCTCTTGGTTATAAATCAGGTGTTCGTGGTATTATTAATATGACACACAGACCAGACTATATAGACATCGATGACTTAGAAGACCATCAATCTTTTAATGAAAGAATTGCTAAGGAAAAACTTCAATTCGTTACTGAAGAAGCTTATGGAGCTCTCGAAGATGGACAAGGCTATATCATCTGGCTTGGTAATCTTACTCACCAGAAATCAGCTTTAAACCTCTTTAAGAAATCAACAGAAACTGAAGATCTCTCTGGTCGTAAGATGCTTATCTTTAAAGTTGATGATGGACACTTCAATCCAACATGGCAAGAAAAACACACTAAAGAAAAACTTATCAAAATCAGACAAGCTATCGGCAGATTTGGCTTTGAAAGACACTTTCGCATGAATCCAGTAGTCGAAGGACTTAAGTTCAAAGAAGCCTGGTTTAGATATTACTCACCTGAAGATATCGAAAACATCACTTTTGAGAAAATAGTTAACTACACTGACCCTTCTTTAGGTGAAAAATCTACCTCAGACTATAAAGCCTCCATGACTATTGGCTTCTACAAAAAGAAGTATTACCTGTTAGATTGTTACTTGCGAAAAGCTTCTATTATCGAGATGCTTAAATATCTCTATTCGGTTCATAGTAGATATAATGCCCGTCTTTATATGGAGTCTAACTTCTGGCAAAAGGTTATCTGGGACTACATCCCTGATATTGCTCTTGTTATGGGTTATATGCTACCTCTTTCAGGAGTTGAAAACAAAGAAAAGAAAGAACTTCGTATAGAAAGACTTGAACCTTACTTCGAATGGGGTTGGCTTCTCTTTCCTAAACAAAAAACAGCAGAAACACAACTACTGGAAGACCAATTACTCGGCTTCCCTGATTATCCTAACGATGACGGTCCTGATGCCTTAGCAGGAGGAGTAAATTGCCTTAGAATTAACTCTCAAGAAGAAAGCTATGAAACAGTTGAAACAAGTCTGGCCACTCAATTTTCTGATGTCTGGTAACACTACTGGGAGCGCCAACATCCCTGTCGGCATCTTAATTAACTGGGAACGTGGGCATCTTGCCCGTATTAATTCGTGTTAATTCGCTTAAATTCGCGTTAATTCGTGTAAAAGCTCTTAAAATATTAAAGGAGAAAAAAATGAATATACTTGATTTATTTAAAAAAACATCAACAACCATCTTAACCCAAACTAAAATTGAGGAAGAAAAACCTCTTTGGTCAGCTAAAATCACACCTTCAGAAATGGCTTTAGCTCTACATAATGCCCATAATGGAAGATTGAAACACCTTAATAGCTTATATGACAGACTTTATAAGCTAGATGATAACCTTGCTGGAGATACTGATGTCAGAGTAGAAGCTCTTAAATCAGCTTCTTTCACTCTCCCTGAAGATATCTCTCAACAACAAAAA